>CBDHGH010000003.1:0-2702507 GCA_965263065.1 Dehalococcoidia bacterium | reverse complement strand
TTCCCCGGCGAGAGGCCCGTTCGAGCTGACGATGGTCCACGACCTGTACGCGGCCCAGGCGCTGATGGACCGCGCCGAGCCGATCGGCTTCAGCGCCCAGGTGCATCGCACAGCCCACGGAGCCGTCGACGTGGCGCAGGCGCAACTGACATGGGCTGACGGGGACGCTCGGGTCGTTCGCCGCGGGTTTCATCGTCCCATCGGGGATGCCCGGCGGGGTCGACCGGATGGACGTGTACGGCGACGGCTGGATGGCGCGGCTGCTGCCCAACCCAAGGCCGATCACCGTCTGGGACGAAGCGGCGCACTGGCCAATGCCGCATGAGATCCGGGTCGACCCGAGTGGGCCGACGGGCATGATGGCCGAGGAGCTGCGGTGCTTCTGCCGGGTCGTGCGTGGGATGGAGTCGGTGCCCAGGGGTGCGAGCTACGCGGATGCGATGCAGGTCCAGCGCTGGCTCGATCGGCTGGAGGTCAGCGCCGACGCGCCGTGATCGGCCGATCCATCCGGAACGCCGCCGTCATCGCGTCGGTCTCTTCGACGCTCCCCACGGCGGGCAGGCCGCCTCGCCACGTCGCCAAGCATCCGCTATACTGCGATGGAGACCCGCGAGACGCGGTTAGGCCGGGCACGAGCGCCCGTGCTTCATCCGTGCCAAACCGGGTCTCGACCCCGCTCAACCCCCGGCCAACCCCCGCTGAACCAGCAGAGATTCGTGCAAATGCGTGCAAGATCGTGCACGTGCCCGGCTCGCGACGCGCGCCGACGACTACCGCGCTGCGGATCGGTTCCGGCATCTCAACCCTTACGCGTGGGCCGCCGTCGCGACCGCCTCGGCGTCTATGCGATCGTTCGCTGCGACAAGTCGAGCAACGCGGACTCGCGTCCGGGCGCCAACTCGAAACCGGGCCTCGACGGCTCAACGAACGTGACGGCGGCGTAGAAGTCGTCCAGCGCCACGAAGACGCCGTTCTCCTCCGCCCAGTGCCGCATCCGCTGGTTGCAGGCGTGCGCCCACGACAGGATCTCCACCCGCCACCCGCGCTTGTGCATCCGCTCCAAGGTGCTGTGGAAGCCGGCGCCCTCGAAGTAGCCCGCGCCGTCTCCCGTCAGCAGCACTGCGATGCCCGGATCCCCGTTGTGATCGAGAGCGTCTTCCAGCATCCGCAGTTGCAGCAGGCGATCCGGCATGTCCTGCTCACCCCGTTCCGGACCCCCGCGGTCGAACAGCTTGACCTCCACCCCGGAGTGTTCGAGGCGGTTCCACAGGTGGCGCATCTCCGGAGGTATCGAGCCGACGGCGACGGCGTGCCGGACCTCTCGTCCCGCTCGCGCGAGGTGGAGCATTGCGTCGAAATTGATCCGTACCAAGTAGCGGGCGCCGGGGCTCTCTTCCCGCTCCCCCGCGAGGCGCTGCGCTTCGTAGGAAATGTTGGAGTTGTCCCAGTAGATGAAGACGCTGTCCATGATCGCCGTACCGCGGACCGTTGGAGGATCAGCGTATCAGCAGGAGGTCGCGGCGCCCCTCGCGGCTGCACCGACGCCGCGCGGCGAGCCCGCGACGCCCCAGCGGCTCAGTCGAGATTCGCGTACGTGGCCGCCTCGAAGCGCTCGAAGAGCGCCAGCGCGCGCGCGTCGCAGAAGGGCAGCAGCTGGCTCAGAAAGACCCCGCCGATCCCCCGGCTCGGGTCGATCCAGAAGAACGAGTTCATCAGCCCGGCCCAGCTCAGGCTGCCGGCCGAGCGGCCCGTCGCGGCCGGGGCTTCGTTGATCTGGAAGCTCAGCCCCCAGCTCTTCTCGACCCCGGCATGAACTCTGCGTCGGCCGAGATGCGCGCGTTCGTCGTCGGCAGGCGCCGCACCCGCAGATCCCCGATCTGATTGACCGACATCCGCGCGACCGTCGCCGGCGCCAGCAGCGGCCCGCCGGGCGCCCGGCCCTGGTTCAAGATCATGCGCACGAAGTGGCCGTAGTCCACCACCGTCGAGGCCAGCCCCCCACCCCCGTCCAGGAACTCGGGCTCCGGCGATTCGAGGCTCAGCAGGTCCAGGCCGCCATCGTCGCGCCGGGTGTGGATGCGGGCCTCGCGCGCGCGCATCGACGCGCTGGGCAGGAACGCGGTGTCGGGCATCCCCAGCGGCCCCGTGACCGCCTCCGCCAGGTACGCCTCCAGCGACTGCCCGCTGATCGCCTCCACGATCCGGCCCGCCCAGCTCAGGCCAATCCCGTACTCCCAGTCCGTGCCGGGGTCGAAGACCAGCGGTACCTGTATCGCCGACAGCGCCCGCGTGGCGACGCTGGGCGTCGCCGTGACCGCGTGGTAGCGAGCGATCGCGGCGTTCCAGAACTCGTAGGCGAAGCCCGAGGTGTGGGTCAGCAGCTGCCGCGTCGTGATCGGCCCGGCCGCGGGCCGCGTCAGTGGGCGCCCATCCGGCCCGAAGCCCGTCAGCACGACGGCGTCGGCCAACTCCGGCAGCACGGCGGCGGCCGGCGCGTCGAGGTCGAGCCGGCCCTGCTCGACGAGCTGCATCACCGCCGTGGCCGTGATCGGCTTCGACATCGACGCGATGCGGCCCACCGTGTCGGGCTGCATCGGCGCATCCCGGCCGATCGCCCGCACGCCGAAGCCGGCCTCGTACAGCGGCCCGTCGCGGTCGGTGACCTGCACGCTCACGCCCGCGACGTCGCCGGCGGCGATCGCGGCGCTGAGCAGGGCGTCGAGGTCGGAGTTCAGCGACATCGCGTCACGTGAGGCGCGCCCGCGCGCGGTCGGACTGGAGGGGAGGATGGAGGCGACGACCGGATTCGAACCGGTGATCGGGGTTTTGCAGACCCTTGCCTTACCACTTGGCTACGTCGCCCGGGGATCTCGGGGCATGGGCCCTTGAGGATGGGCCCCTGAGGATGGGAGAGTTGGAGCGGAAGACGGGATTTGAACCCGCGACCTTCTCCTTGGCAAGGAGACGCGCTACCACTGCGCCACTTCCGCTTGGGGAACTCCACTCTCTCTCTGCTGGCTCTGCTGGCCGCCGGGTCCGTGTGGGGCTCGGCGGCGGCTGCGCCGTCGGGGGCGGGGCCCCTCCCGGCTGGTGTAACGATGCGGTGGTGCCGAGGAGGAGACTCGAACTCCTACGCCCATTACGAGCACAGCGCCCTCAACGCTGCGTGTCTACCAGTTCCACCACCTCGGCATCGGCATGAGACGAGTGTACTGGCAGGAGTGGAGGGACTCGAACCCACGACCTGCGGTTTTGGAGACCGCTGCTCTCCCAACTGAGCTACACTCCTCAGCACGCCGCGACAGTATACCAAGGGCCCCGACGCGGGCCAGCCGGCGGCCGATCCCCCCTCCCCCGCGACCGCTGCCGCGTTGTCACGCGTCCGCGCATCTTGCCCCTGAAGGTCATGCCCGTGGACGACCGCATCATCACCGCCTTCAACGACGGCGCCGCCCACTACGCCGCGGCAGCCGTGCCGCTCCTGACCCCCCATACGGACCTGATCCTGGAGCGGTTGCAGCTGGCGCCCGGCCAGGCCGTCGTCGATCTCGCCTGCGGGACGGGCGCCATCGCGCTGGCCGCCGCCCGGCAGGTGGGCGCGAGCGGCTCGGTGATGGGCATCGACCTGTCCGAGCGCCAGCTCGAGATCGCCCGGCGCGCCGCCCCCCCGGGTCCCACGGTGCGCTTCCAGCGCGGCGACGCCTGCGCGCCCCCCCTGGCGGATCGATCGGCCGACGCCGTCGCCTGCGGGCTGGGCCTGCCCTACTTCCGCGAGCCCCTGCGCGCCTTGCGCGCGGCCGTGCGCGTCGCCAAGCCCGGCGCGCCCGTGGTCTGGAGCGCCTGGCGCACGCCGTTTCTGGGCCCGGCCGGCGAGCGACTGCTGTGGGCGCTGATCCGCAACGACATCCCCCCGCCGCTGCCCGAGTTGACGCACACGCCCGAGTCGCTGGCGCGGCTCGCCTTCCGCGCCGGCCTGGGAGGCGTCGTTGTCGAGGAGCACGAGATCGACTTCGGGTTGCCCAGCTTCGACGCCTGGTGGGAGATGCTGCGCGCCTTCGCGCTGCTCGCCAGCGTCGACGCCGACGCGGCCCGGCCGCCGCCCGAGCCGCTGCTCCACGTCGAGACGCAGCCCGAGCCCCCCCTGCCGATCCGTGATCAGTTGCGCGCCGACCCCGGCGTCGTCGACGCCGACGGCGCGGTCTCGGGTCGCATGCGCCTGCTGCTGCTCTGCGGGACGGGCTGAGCGCGGGCGCCGCGAGGCACGGGCGCCACGCAGGCCGCCCCGGCTGGTACCGTGGCCCGGTGTCCGGCGCGTCGCCGGCGTCGATCGACGGGAGTCGGAAATGCGAGAAGTTGCCATCGTCAGTCCGCTGCGCACGGCCGTGGGCCGCTTCGGCGGAAGCCTGCGCGACGTGCCCGCGGCGGAGCTCGGGACCACGGTCGTCAAGGCCCTGCTCGACCGCACGGGCCTGGACCCGGAGCGCGTCGACGACGTGGTCTTCGGCCACGCCTACCCCAGCGGCGAGGAGCCCGCGCTGGGCCGCCTCGTGGGCCTCAAGGCCGGCCTGCCGATCGAGGTGCCGGGCTACCAGGTCGACCGGCGCTGCGGCTCCGGCCTGCAGGCCGTCCTCAACGCCTGCATGCTCGTCCAGACCGACAACGCCGACGTCGTCATCGCCGGCGGGGCGGAGTCGATGAGCAGCGTCGAGTACTACACCACCGACGCCCGCTGGGGCGGCCGGCTGGGCTCGGTCACGCTGCACGACCGCCTCACCCGCGGCCGCACGACCGTCGCGCCGGAGGAGCGCTTCGGCCACATCAGCGGCATGATCGAGACGGCCGAGAACGTCGCCGCGAAGTACGACATCGGGCGCGACGCCCAGGACGAGTACGCCTTGCGCAGCCACCGGCGCGCCGTCGCGGCGCAGGAGGCCGGCAAGTTCGACAACGAACTGGTGCCCGTCCAGGTCCCGCAGCGCAAGGGCGACCCGCTGACCTTCGCCAAGGACGAGGGCCCCCGTCCCGACGCCTCCCTGGCGGCGATGGCCCGGCTCAGGCCGATCATGGGCGAGGGCTGCGTCACGGCCGGCAACGCCAGCGCCCAGAACGACGCCGGCGCCGCCTGCCTCGTCGTCGCCGTCGAGAAGCTCGCCGAGCTGGGCCTGGAGCCCATGGGATACCTGCGCGGCTGGGCCACGGCCGGGGTGCACCCCGCCTACATGGGCATGGGCCCGGTCCCGGCCGTCGCGAAGCTGAGCGCCAAGACCGGCGTCACGCTGCACGACGCCGACCTGATCGAGCTCAACGAGGCCTTCGCGGCCCAGGTGCTCGGCGTCGTCGGCGAGTGGGGCCTGGACCCGGACGAGGCCGAGGAGAAGCTCAACGTCAACGGCTCCGGCATCTCGCTGGGCCACCCCATCGCGGCGACGGGCGGGCGCATCCTCGCCAACCTGCTCAACGAGATGCAGCGCCGGCAGTCGAAGTACGGCATCGAGACGATGTGCATCGGCGGCGGCCAGGGCATCGCGGCCCTCTTCGAGCGCCCCTAGAGCCGCGGTCCGAAGGCTGGCAAGGAACAGGATATGGACTTCCACGACTCACCCGAGGACGCTGCCTTCCGCGACGACGTCTGCGGCTTCATCGACCGCGAGCTGCCCGACACGCTGCGCGGCGGCCCCGCCTTCCGCGCCTCCCTCGATGCCGGCACGCCCACTCCCTCGGGCCCCGCCTGGGAGCGCTGGCGCGACGCCATGAGCGCCCGCTCCTGGATCGCGCCGCACTGGCCCACGCAGTACGGCGGCGGCGGCCTCTCCGTGATGCAGCAGTTCGTCCTCAACGAGGAGCTGGCCCAGGCGCGCGCGCCGCGCTTCGGCGGCATTGGCCTGGGCTGGGCCGGCCCCACCATCCTGCTCTACGGCACCGACGAGCAGAAGCAGCGCCACCTGCCCCGCATCCTGGGCGGCAGGGAGCGCTGGTGCCAGGGCTTCAGCGAGCCCGGCGCCGGCTCCGACCTCGCCGGCCTGCAGACGCGCGCCGTCCGCGACGGCGACGACTACGTGGTCAACGGCTCGAAGATCTGGACCTCCGGCGCCCACAAGAGCGATTGGATGATCCTGCTCGCCCGCACCGATCCCAACGCGCCCAAGCACAAGGGCATCTCCTACTTCCTCGTCGACATGAAGTCCCCCGGCATCACCCCCCGTCCCTTCCCGGACATGGTCGACAACATCAGCTTCAACGAGGTCTTTTTCGAGGACGTGCGCGTGCCCGCCGCCAACCGCGTTGGCGACGAGAATCGCGGCTGGTACGTGGGCGCGACCACGCTCGACTTCGAGCGCTCCAACATCGCCGGCTCCACGCACCTCAACCTGATGGTCGATGACCTGATCACCGCCCTGCGCGAGCATCCCGGCCTCGACTTCGACCCGCTGCAGCGCGACCCCGGCCTGCGCTACGAGGTCGCCGACCGCGCCGTGGAGGCGGGCATCACCAAGCTGATGTCGTACCAGGTCGCCTGGATGCAGAGCGCCGGACAGGTGCCCAACAAGGAAGCCTCCATCGTGAAGCTGTTCAGCGGCGAGCTCGAGCAGCGCATCGCCTCGACCGGTATGCGCGCGCTGGGCCCCTACGCGACGCTGTGGGGCGACGACGCCCCCCTGGGGGGCCGTATCTCGCGCATGTACACTGCCTCCGTCTCGGCGACGATCGGCGGCGGCACGTCCGAGATCCAGCGCGGCATCATCGCCGGGCGGGGGCTGGGGCTGCCACGCGTCTAGCGCCTCGCCGGCGGAGACGCCCGGCTAACGCAACGAATGCTCCCGCCTGGGCGGGTGATCAGGTGACGATGCTGCTCCACCGCTGCCCGCGCCGTGCCCGCCCCCTGCCGATGGTCCGATCCGCCGTGCGCGCGGCAATCCCCGCCGCCCTGTTGGTGCTCGCCCTGCTGACCGCGGCGGCCTGCGGCGGCGAGGCCCCCCCGTCCCCCGACGCCCCGCCGCGGGATACGGTGCCCGAGCAGGCCGAGGTCGGCCCGGAGGCGCAGGCCGCCGCCACGCCCGGATTGCCCGGTGGGGCATCTCGGGACGATCCCGATGCCGACGATCCCGATGCCGATGCTCCCGCCGCCGAAGATCCCGGGCAGGACGCGACCGACCCGGACGCTGCGGTCGCCGACGACTCGGACGACCCGGATGCGGAAGGCCCCGAGCCGGAAGACTCAGCCGACGCGGCGCCGGAGCCGGTCCGAGTGGACGCGGCCGACGTGGAGGCGGCCGTCGCGCCCGCCGGCGCCGCCGATGCGCCCGCGGACGAGCCCGCGGACGAGCCTGCCAAGGCGGACTCGGGCTACGCCGTCGCCGATCCCCCCACTGCTGAAGGCGCCGCTGCAGACGACGACGATGACGGCGACGGCGCGGACGACGCGGACGCGCCCCCGCCCGCCCGGCCCACGGGGACCGTCATCGATCCGGGCGACACGGCCGTGGAGCGAACGCCGCTGGCCCCGCCCGGCCCCACCAGCATGAGCGACAGCGAGGTCATCCTCGTCCCCCACGACGCGGCCGCCGGGGACGAGTTCGGCTGGTCCGCCGATACCGACGGCGTGCGCATCATCTCCGGCGCGCCGCTGCACGACGACCAAGGCGCGGACTCGGGCGTCGCCTACATCTTCGTGCGCGACGCCGCCGGCGCCTGGGTGCAGGAGGCCGAGCTGCGCGCCGATGACGGCGAGGGCGGCGTCTGGTTCGGCCGCTGGGCCGCGATCGACGGCGATGTCGCCGTGGTCGGCGCGCCGCTGGCCGACGCCTTCGGCCGCGACGACGACTCCGGGGCCGCCTACATCTTCCAGCGCCGCGACGGCGCCTGGGAGCAGACCCAGCGGCTCGTCGCCGACATCCCCGTCGGCGGGGAGCAGTTCGGCTGGAACGTGGCCATCGACGGCGACGTGATCGTCGTCTCCGCCTCGAACGAAACGAACGGAGGCGGTCAGGGGGTGTACGTGTTCCGCCGCGCCGGCGACGAGTGGGCGCTGGAGGCCAAGCTGGCGCCCAGCGAGGAGGGCGACGACTACTTCTTCGGCCAGGACATCGACGTCTCCGGCGACACCATCGTCGCCGGCGCCAAGGGGCGCGCCGCCTTCGTCGGGACCAACGCGGGCGTCGTGTTCGTCTTCCAGCGCAGGGGGAGCGGCTGGGCGGAGTCGGCGATCCTGGAGGCGAGCGACGCGTTCGTCCAGGATCACTTCGGCCGCGCCGTCGCGATCGCCGGTGACACGATCGTGGTGGGCGCCTACAAGGAGGACAGCGCCGGCGCCGACGGCGGTTCGGTCTACGTCTTCGCGCGCGACGCGGCTGCCCCCGGCGGCTGGCGCCAGGAGACCAAGCTGATCGGCCAGTCCACCGCCACGAGGGACTGGTTTGGCTACGAGGTCGGCACCGATGGGACCACGGTCGTCGTGGGCGCGCCGCACGTGAACCTGGCCGAGCCGGAGATCTTCCGCGCCGGCCTCGTCGCCGTCTTCCGCCGGTCCGACGACGGCTGGGTGCAGGTCGCGGAGCTGGTCGCCGGCGACGCCGTCGCCGCAGGCCCCAGCGCCGAGTTCGGCTGGGCCGTCGACGTGCAGGACGGCGTGCTCGCGGTCGGCGCGTGGCTCGCCGCCACCGAGGCCGGTCCCGCCGCCGGCCGCGCCTACGCCTACAGCGTCGTCGCCGACGCCCCCGCCGACTGACCGCCCCCCGGCGGGTCCCCCTGCGCCGCGTCCGCCCGGATCGACTCCAGAGTCGGCGTACGGCCTCGGTCGGCCGGGTCGTCCCAACCCCGGAAGTGCGGCGTCCGCTTCTCCGCGAACGCCTGGCGGGACTCCATCAGGTCCGACTTCGCGCCGTGCTCCAGCAGCCGCGACGCGAGCGCCCGCCGGTCGGCGGTCGGCACGGGACGCATCGCGCGCATCATCGTCAGCGTGTTGACGCGAGAGGCGGGCGGCAGCGACAGCAGGTGCGCCGCCATCGCCCGCGCCTCCGGCAGCAGCGCCTCCGGCTCGTCGACGAGGCGGTTGACGAAGCCCAGTTCGTGCAGTCGCTCCGCGGGGAAGCGGAAGGCGAACGCCATCTCCGTCGCGAGGGGGTGCGCCAGGTTGGCGAGGAAACCGTGCTGATAGCCCCCCAACAGCCAGCGCTTCGCCTCGGACATCTCAAAGATCGCTCCGCGCACCGCCACTCGTAGATCGGTGCGCTCGACCAGCAGGAAGCCGCCGCCCATCGCGTAGCCGTTGATCGCCCCAATGATCGGCTTGTTGATCTCGCCGCGCGTGAACGGGTCGTCAATCCCGGGCGGGATGCCGGGCGCCCCGCGCGCCAGCGACTCCTTCATGTCCTCGCCCGCGCAGAAGGCGCGCCCCGTGCCCGTGAGGATCGCGACCTCGAGCGCGGGGCTGTCGCGGAACTCCCGCCAGGTCTCGGCCAGCGCGGCCCGCAGCTCGGCCCCCAGCGCGTTCAGCCGCTCGGGCCGGTTCATGCGAATCAGCATCACCTCGCCGTCGCGTTCCACCTCAACGATCGCCACGAGGCCTCCTGTCCGTCCCAGCGCTTCGGCCGGTCCCCCCGGCGGTTCTCGCGCGGCGTTGGTCCCCCCGGCAGGACTCGAACCTGCGCGCATGGTTTAGGAAACCACTGCTCTATCCCCTGAGCTACGGGGGGACGCTCGCAGTGTACGGGGCATCCCCCGATGCCGGGGTTCCGGGTCGCCGCGCCGGCGGGTGAGGTCGGGCGGGACATCGCGAGCCCCAGACACGACGGCCCCGCGCCGGAGTCCGGGCGGGGCCGAGAGAGGTCGTGGTGGAGATAGGGGGACTCGAACCCCCGGCCTCGGCGTTGCGAACGCCGCGCTCTCCCAACTGAGCTATATCCCCGGGGTCATCGTCCGGCGACCACCGCCGATCGGTGGCCGCGCGCAGTCACACGGATTTCAGGCTACTCAGCCCCCTCCAGATGGGTCAATCGGCTGGGGCCGGCTGCGCCGTCGCGGGGGCCTCGCTCTCGCCCGTCTCGTCCGCCCCGTCCAGATCGCCCGCTGGCAGATCAAGCGCCGACAGATCAACCGTGATCCGCCGCGCCTCCACGTCCACCGCGACGACGATCTCCCGCAGCGCCGGAATCAGCAGGTCGGGCTGCGACGGCCGCCGGACCACGTAGACGTCGTTCGCGCCCGGCTGTAGCACTTCCCGCACGCGCCCCAGCGGCGCCCCGCTGACCGACACGACCTCGCAGCCCTCGATCTGATCGATGTAGTACTCGCCCTCGGCGAACTGCGGCGTCTCGCCGTCGGGGATCTCCAGCAACGCGCCTCGTAGCGCCTCCGCCGCGGCCACCCCCTCGACGCCGGATAGCGCGACGAAGACACGACCCTTCTGCCAGCGGCTGTGTTGCACGTGGTGGCCTGCGCCGCGCACGAAGACCCGCGCGCCGGCGTCGAAGCGCTCCGGGAAGTCGGTCAGGGGCAGGACTTTGATCTCGCCGCGCAGACCCCAGGGTCGCTCGACGCGCCCGACCGCGCGGAAGCCATCGCGCGGCTGCGGCAGGGCCGGGCGCCGCGCGCCGCGCAGCGGCATCAGCGAGCCCCCATCAAGCAAGGCCGCATCAGCGGGTCTCCATCAGCGCGTTTCCGTCAGCGCGTCTCCATCAGCGGATCTCGAGTTGGACGTCCGTGTCGCGCATGTCGCCGCTGATCGTCAGCAGCGTGCGCATCGCGTTCGCGATTCGCCCTTCCTTGCCGATCACGCGGCCCATATCTTCCTGGTCCACCTCCAGCCGAATCGTGACGCGCTCCCCCTGCCCCCGCTGGGTGACCGAGACGGCTTCGGGATCATCCGCAACCCACTTCGCGATGTACTCGACCAACTCTTGCATGGCGCTACTCGCTCCCCTTGGCGGCGGCCGCGGCGCGCTTGGCGTCGGCCTTCTTGCTGCGCGGCTTCGGGACCAGCGGCGCCATGAGGCCCTGCTTGGCCAGCAAGCGGTGCACGGTGTCCGATGGCTGCGCCCCCTTGGAGAGCCAGTAGGCGACGCGCTCCTCCTCCACCTGCAGCGTGGAGTTCTCGACCAGCGGGTCGTAGTGGCCCAGGATCTCGTGGAAGCGCCCGTCGCGGGGCTTCGACGACTCCGCCACGACCAGACGGTAGAACGGGCGCTTCCGGCGTCCATGGCGGGCGAATCGCATCTTCAGCATCAGGGTCTCCTTAGCGTGCGGGCCAGCTCCGGCTCTCCGCCGGACGGGCGCTAGCGGCGCGCCCCGACCAGCAGCTTATCCATGCGGCCGCTGGCCATGGCCTTCATCATCTTGCGGGCTTCTTTGAACTGGTTCAACAGTTGGTTCACGTCTTGGATGGTCGTGCCGCTGCCGCGGGCGATGCGGCGGCGACGGCTGGCGTTAAGGATATCCGGTTTGCGCCGCTCGTCGGGGGTCATCGAGGAGATGATCGCCTCCACCCGCGAGAAGAAGTCGTCGTCCAATTCGTCCACGTTGAGCTGCTGCTTGAGGTTGCCCATGCCGGGGATCATCCCCAGCAACTGGCTGATCGAGCCCATGTTCTGGACCTTGCGGAACTGCTCGATGAAGTCGTCCAGCCCGAAGCTGCCGTCGACCATGCGCCGCTTCAACTGCTTCGAGTCCTGCTCGCCGAACTCTTCCTTGGCCTTCTCCACCAGCGACGCCATGTCGCCCCGGCCCAGGATGCGCGACGCCAGCCGGTCGGGGTGGAACGCCTCCAGCGCGTCGGCCCGTTCGCCCGTGCCCAGGAACTTGATCGGCGCGCCCGTCACCGCCCGGATCGACAGCGCCGCCCCGCCGCGCGCGTCGCCGTCCATCTTGGTCAGGATGACGCCGCTGATCGAGACGGCCTCGTGGAAGGCGCGCGCGGCGCTGACCGCGTCCTGCCCCGACATCGCATCCGCGACCAGCAGCACCTCGCTGGGCGAGAAGCGCAGCCGCAGGTCCGTGATCTCGGCCATCATCGCGTCGTCGATGTGCAGCCGCCCGGCCGTGTCGACGATCACGATCGCGGCGCCGATCCGCTTCGCCTCTTTGAGCCCGTTGGCCACGATCTCCCGCGGCGGGCTCTCCGCGCCCTGCTCGTAGACCGCGACGTCCAACTGCTTGCCCAGCTGCTTGAGCTGCTCGATCGCCGCCGGGCGGTAGATGTCGGCGGCGACCAGCAGCGGCCGGTCGCCGCCGCGGCGCAGCTGCACCGCCAGTTTGGCCGCCGTCGTCGTTTTGCCCGCGCCCTGCAACCCCACCAGCATGATCACCGTCGGCGGCTGCGACGAGCGATGCAGCTTGGGCGATTCGCCGCCCAGCAGCGCCGTCAGCTCCGCGTTGACGATGTTGATCACCAGTTGCGTGGGGGTCGGGCTCTGCAGGACGGCATCGGTCAGCGCGCGCGCGCGCACGGCCTTGATGAAGTCCTTCGCGACCTTGTAGTTGACGTCGGCCTCGAGCAGGGCCAAGCGGATTTCCCGCAGGGCCTCGTCGAGATCCTGCTCCGTCAGCGTGCCCCGGCGTCCCAGCCGCCCGAAGGCGCCCTGCAGCTTGTCGGTCAGACTCTCGAACATGGCGCCAGTCTACGCGGGCCGCCGCGGGGCGACTATGTCGTGCCGTCCCGCGCCGGCGCCCGACTCAGAGCCCGCGCGCCGCCATCCGCGTGCACAGGTCGCCCACGCGGACGCTGTAGGCCCACTCGTTGTCGTACCACGAGACGACCTTCACCAGCGTCCCCTCCAGCACCATCGTGCTGAGCGCGTCCACGATCGAGCTCGCCGGATGGCCGCGGAAGTCGCTGCTGACCAGCGGCTCGGTCTCGACGGCCAGGATGCCGTACAGCGGCGACTCGCGGTCCTCCGCGACCCGCGTGAAGGCGGCGTTGATCTCCTCGGCGCTGGTCGCCCGCGCCGCGTCGATCGTGAGGTCGACCACCGACACCGTGCCGGTCGGCACGCGGTAGGCCATCCCGTTCAGCTTGCCGTCGAGATGCGGCATCACGCGGCCCACGGCCTTCGCCGCCCCGGTAGTCGTGGGGATGATGTTCAAGCCGGCCGCGCGCGCCCGGCGCAGGTCCGAGTGCACCGTGTCGAGGATCGCCTGGTCGTTGGTGTAGGCGTGGATCGTCGACATAATCCCGGACTTGATCCCCACCGTGTCGTCGAGCACCTTCGCGATCGGCGCGAGGCAGTTCGTCGTGCAGGACGCGTTCGAGACGACGTGGTGCACGGCGGGGTCGTACTGGTCGTCGTTCACGCCCAGCACGATGGTCAGGTCCTCGTTCTTCGCCGGCGCCGAGATCACGACCTTCTTCGGTCCGCTGTTCATGTGCGCGGCCGCCTTCGTCGCATCCGTGAAGATGCCCGTCGACTCGATCACGATCTCCACGCCGTAGTCGCCCCAGGGGATCTTGCCAGGGTCGCGCTCGGCCAGCACGGCGATGCGCTGGCCGTCGATCACGAGGGCGCCGTCGGCGACGGCCACCTCGCCGGGGTAGCGGCCGTAGTTGCTGTCGTACTTGAACAGGTGCGCGTTCGTCGCGGTGTCCGTGAGGTCGTTCACGGCCACGACTTCCAGGTCGTCGCGGTGGTAGTCCATGATGCCCTTCAGCACCTGACGGCCAATCCGGCCGAACCCATTGATCCCGATCTTGGTAGTCACGACGCCGATCCCTTCGACTGCGCGCTGGCCAGCCGGCCCCCCATCTGGGAGCGGCGTGGCCGGGCAGTGCTGAGCGTCGCCCATGGCCCCGCGCCGGGCAAGCCCGGCAGGGGACAGAACCGACGGATTCCGCCGCCCGCGCCGGGTTAGAGCAGGATTCGGCGCGGCGCGCCCGAGGGCTGCCGCCGGAAACCGCTGATCAGCAGACGCTGGCGACGGTCGCGCGTCACCCACTCCGCGCGGCAGCGGTCGGAGCGGGCCAGCAACGTCTCCGCCTCCCGCGTGAGCGCCTGGAACGACTCCCGCCGCGCCGCATCGACCGCGAACAGCCCGCGCCCGATGGCGAACCGCGTCTGCCGCCCCAGCAGCACCATCAGCCAGCCCGACAGCAGTTGCGCCCAGCCCAGGTGGAAACTGCGGTCGCCCCAGTTGACCAGCACCCGCTGCTGGTTCGACCCCGCGGCCGTCACCAGCATCGAGGCGCCGAAGTGCGGCCGCCCCAGCTCGGCCGCCGCGCGGTACACGGCGCCCAGATCCGACGCCATCGCGAGCTGCTGCCCGGCCATGTACTGTCCCATGCCCCACTCGCTGGCGGCGTGCTCGGCGTCGTGCGCCGCGAAGTCGCGCAGGTAGTCCTCGAACTCCACGAACTCGCTCCCCACGACCGCCTGCTCGGCGCCCAGCCACTCCAGCGACGCCCGGATCAGGGGCGGCGCCGCGGCGTAGTTCGCCCACGCGATCAGTCGCCAGACCTCCAGCGCCGCCGCGTCGATCCGCGACCAGAGCAGCAGCGCCGCGGCGTAGCGATGGTTGCGATAGCGGCTGGGTGTGCTGTCGCGGACGATCTGGCGCTGCAGCGTCAGGCTGCGCGCGATCCAGCGCGACTCCAGGCTGCAGGCGAACCCGAACTCCCGGAAGGCGTCGCGCACGAGCGCCGGTTGCGACGCATCGGGCGCCGGCAGCGTGGGATCCTCCTCCGGCACCGTGATCGGCGAGACGCGCTGCGGGGGTCCGTCGTCAGGCATTACGACTCCCGATCCCGCCGCGCCGCCGGCGCCGTGCGATCGAGCGCCTCCAGCACCGGGTCGTCGCGCAGCCAGTTGTCGAAGTCGTCGCGCGCCGCCAGCGTGGGCGCCGCCCGCAGGATCGCGTGGGCGTGGACCATGTCGTGCTTGCTCCAGCGCTCCAGCCAGAGTCGTAGCGGCACCCTGCCCGCCGTGCGGCGCGCCTCGCCGGGAAACCAGACCGTGCGCCGCAGATCCCCGGCGGGCAGCTGCCCCAGCAGGGCCAGGCAGTCGCCGCGCCGCTGCGCCATCTCCGTCACCAGCGACTGCCGCGACCGCCCGCTGCGCAGGCGCACTTGCTGGGCGTTCCAGGCGTCCGCGCTGACATCGTGCGCCGCGGGCGCGGGCGCGACGGCCGGCGCGATCTGATGCAGCGCCAGTTGGTCGTAGCTGGCGATGTGCGCCACGTGGTCGCCGACGCTCCAGACCTCGCCCGGCGCGCAGGCGCCGAAGCGGCCCTCCACCGCCAGGCACAGCGCCGTGAACATCGAGCGGTTGGCCTCGAGTTCTTCCCGCAATCGTGCGATGCCCGTGTCCGCCATCCCCACTCCTTCGGCCCAGGGGCTCCGTCCGGCGGCGTCAGGCAGGCGCCAGCCGCAGCGACTGCCTGATCGCCGTGTGTCCGGGGTAGATCGCCGCGTCGCCCAGCTCCGCCTCGATCTCCAGCAGGCGGTTGTACTTCGCGACCCGCTCCGATCGCGCCGGCGCGCCCGTCTTGATCAGGCCCGAGTTGGTCGCGACGGCGAGGTCCGCGATCGTCGTGTCTTCCGTCTCCCCGGAGCGATGGCTGATCACCGTGGTCCAGCCGGCCCGCTGCGCCATCGACACGACCTCCAGCGTCTCCGTGAGGGTGCCGATCTGATTGGGCTTGATCAGGATGCTGTTCGCGGAGCGCTCCGCGATTCCGCGCTGCAATCGGGACGGGTTGGTCACCAGCAGGTCGTCCCCCACGGTCTGCGCGCGGTCGCCGATCGCCGCCGTGAGCGCCGCCCAGCCGCTCCAGTCGTCCTCCGCCATCCCATCCTCCAGCGAGACGATGGGGTAGCGCGCGGCCCAGTCGGTCCACAGCGCCACCATCTCCGCCGATGTCAGCCGCCGCTGCTCGGTCGCCAAGTGGTAGCGGCCGTCGGCGTAGAGTTCGCTGGCGGCCGGGTCGAGCGCGATGGCGACGTCGGCGCCGGGCTCGTAGCCGGCCCGCTCGATCGCCTGCAGGATGACCTCCAGGGCCGGCTCGTTGCCGCCCAGCGCCGGCGCGAAGCCGCCCTCGTCCCCGACGGTGGTGCCCAGGCCGCGCTCGCGCAGCACCGCCTTCAGCGCGCCGTACACCTCGGCGACGACGCGCAGCCCCGCCCCGAAGCTCGACGCCCCCAGCGGCATGACCATGAACTCTTGGAAGTCGGTGCTGTCTTCCGCGTGCTTGCCGCCGTTGAGGATGTTCGCCATGGGAACCGGCAGCGTGCGCGCCATCGGGCCGCCCAGGTAGCGATAGAGTGGCTCGTCGAGCTCGGCCGCCGCGGCGTGCGCGCAGGCCAGCGACACGCCCAGCAGCGCGTTCGCGCCCAGGCGCGCTTTCCCCGGGTCGCCGTCCAGCGCGATCAGGGTCTCGTCGATGTCGCTCTGTGCGCCGGCGTCGAAGCCGATCAGCGCCTCGCGAATCTCGCCGTTCACCGCCCCCACGGCCCCCAGGACGCCCCGGCCGCCGTAGCGCGCCGCGTCGCCGTCGCGGCGTTCGGCCGCCTCGTGCGTGCCGGTGCTCGCGCCCGAGGGAACCATCGCGCGCCCCTGCACGCCGTCGAACAGCGTGACCGTCGCCTCCACCGTGGGGGCGCCCCGGGAGTCCAAGATCTCCCGCGCGCTGACCTCGACGATCTCCATTGTGCCCTCCAGCTGGGGCCCTCCGCATCGGGCCCCGTCGGCGGCATCGCGACGCCGGCCGGGACAACGAAACAGGCCGCCCCATCGTAGGAGCGGCCCTGAGGCGGAACAATCGCGGCCCTCAGCGGGCGGAACGGGCCCGCGGCGCCCCTACTGCGCGCGCGGGTGGGCGTGCTCGTAGACGCGGCGCACGTGCTCGTCGGTGAGTTGCGTGTAGATCTGCGTCGTCGAGATGTTGGCGTGGCCCAGCAGCTCCTGGACGCTGCGCAGCGGCGCGCCGCCGCGCAGCATGTGCGTCGCGAAGGAGTGACGCAGGGTGTGCGGCGTCACGTCGCTGGGGATGTTCGCCATCCGCGCGTAATTCTTCAGGATCAGCCAGAAGCCCTGCCGCGTCAGCCGCTCCCCGCGGCGGTTGATGAACAGCGCCCGCTCGCGCTTGGAACGCGCCATCTCCGGGCGGGCGTCCTGCAGGTAGATGCGCAGCGCGTGCACGGCCTGCTCGTGGATCGGGATCAGCCGCTCCTTGCCGCCCTTGCCGACGCAGCGCACCGTCGCGAGGTTGTTGCGCAACTCGATCGAGTCCAGGTCCAGCGCGACCAGCTCGCTGACGCGCATCCCGGTGGCGTAGAGCAGCTCCAGCATCGCCCGGTCGCGCTTGGCCTCCGGCGTGGAGCGCTTGCGCGGTTGCTCCAGCAGCTCATCGATCTCCCGCACCGACAGCGCCTTCGGCAGCCTCTTGCCCACGCGCGGCGAGGACAGCGCCTCGGTGGGGTCCTTCTCCACCACGCCATCCGCCATCAGATAGCTGTAGAAGCTCTTCACGGCCGCGATTTTGCGCGCGACCGTCGCGTCCGCGTACTCCCTCTCCCGCATCGCCGCGATGTAGTTCTGGAGCATCGGCTGATCGACGCTGGTCAGGGTGGGGCCGCTCCCGTTGACGCTGAGCGATTCCAGGAACTGGCGGAACTGGTCGAGGTCGTTCTTGTAGGCCGAGATGGTGTTCACGGCCGCGTTCCTCTCGGCCGAGAGGAAGGTCAGGAAGCCATCGATCTGCTGCTGCATGTGCTCGCTCCTGGCGGCGGAAAACGAGGTTGGGTGGTCGGGCTGAGTCCGAAGCATAGGCGGCGATCACGCGCGCCCGGCCGGCCGTCCACCCGGTATCCACGCTTCCCCCGCCAATCTCGTTCGGGCGGGGGACGAATGGTTGCGTGGCCGTCGCCGGCGCGCGTTTGTCCGCCCGCGGCGTCGATGCGGGCGCGCCCCCGCCGTCCCACCGGCCGGCCGCACGACGCCCCGGCCCGCCTCTGATCGCGACATAACATCCGCGACATAATCCCACCGTCGCACAGGAGACCGAGCGTGTCGATGCCGCTCCTGCGTGGGCCGGCCGCTTAGAGCCGCTCCTTGATCGAGGCCGCCACCCGCTGCGTCATCCCCGGCGCGGCCGCGAGCTCCTCCAGGCTGGCGTCGCGAATCGCCTGCACGCTGCCGAACCGCTTCAGCAGCTCCTGGCGCCGCTTGGGCCCGATGCCCGGCACGACGTCGAGCGCGCTCTGCATGCCGCGTTTCGCGCGCAGGTTGCGGTGGTACGTGATCGCGAAGCGGTGCGCCTCGTCGCGCACGCGCTGCACCAGGTACAGCCCCTGCGACCGCCGGTCGAGCCGGATCGGCTCCTTGCTGTCGACGACGAACAATTCCTCGTGGCGCTTGGCCAGCCCGGCCAGCGGCACGTCGTCCAGGCCCAGGTTGCGCATCACGTCGTGGGCGGCCGAGAGCTGGCCCTTGCCCCCGTCCACGATCAGCAGGTCCGGGATCGCCTCCCAGCCCTCCTGGGGCGGCGCCGCGTCACCGGCGCCGTCCTGCGACGCATCGGCGCCGGGCGCCTCGCCATCCGCCCCCGCTGCGGCCTCGCGCAATTCCCGTCGCCGGCGCGCCAAGCGCTTGAAGCGACGCTCCAGCACCTCCGCCATCGACGCGAAGTCGTTCGCGCCCGCGACCGATTTGATCCGGAAGCGGCGGTACTCCCGGCTCGCCGGCTGGCCGCCGCGGAAGACCACCATGCTGGCGACGGAGTTCGTCCCCTGGATGTTGGAGATGTCGTAGCACTCAATGCGCTGCGGCGGTCCCGGCAGGCTCAGCGCCTCCTCGAGCTCGGCCAGCGCCACGCGCGTCTTGCCCCGGTCCGCCATCCACTTAATGCGCTGCATCTGCAGCGCCTCGCGGGCGTTGTCCGTGGCCATCGCCACCAGGCGGCGCTTCTCCCCGCGCGACGGCGCCCGCAACTCCACCGCCGACCCCCGCTTCGCCCGCAGCCAGTCCTGCAGCAGCGGCGCATCGTCGGGCAGCTCCGGCGTCAGTACCAGCCGCGGCGCCAGCGGCGCGTCGCTGTAGAACTGCTTCAGGAACGACGACAGCACCGCGGCCGGCGTCTCGTCGCTGGTCCCGGTCAGGGGGAAGCTGTCGCCGCCGGTCATCTTCGTGCCGCGCACGAACAGCACCTGCGCGATGGCCTCGTTGCCGTCCTGCGCCAGCCCGAAGACGTCGATCTCCGCCTCCCGCGTCGACGCGATCACCTGCGACTCGCCCACCCGCTCCACGGCGCGGATCTGGTCGCGGATGCGCGCCGCCTCCTCGAAGTTCAGCGACTCGCTGGCCGCGGCCATGCGGGCGCGCAGGTCGCGCAGGACCAGATCGGCGCGGCCCTCCAGGAAGTGGATCACCTGGTCGATCACCGCCCGGTACTCGGCGGGCGTGCAGTACGACGTGCAGGGCGCGATGCAGCGCCGGATGTAGTAGTCGAGGCAGGGGCGCGGGTCGGTGCCCGTGATCGTCTTGGTGCACGACCGCCAGGGGAACAGCTTCTTGACGATGTCGAGCGTCGTGCGGACGGACTTCGCGTTCGCGTAGGGGCCGAAGTAGCGTCCGCCGTCGCGCTGCACGCTGCGCGTGATGTAGACGCGCGGCCAGGGCTCATCGACGTCGATCTTCAGGTAGGGGTAGTGCTTGTCGTCCTTGAGGCGCACGTTGTAGAGCGGCTGGTGCCGCTTGCACAGCGTCGCCTCGAGGTGCAGCGCCTCCTGCGCGGTGCTCGTCGTGACGTACTCGATCTCGGCGATCGCCGCCGACAGCCGCCGCGTCTTGCCCAGCAGCGAGTGCGGCGCGCCGAAGTAGGAGCGCACCCGCGAGCGCAGATTGGCCGCCTTGCCCACGTAGATCACGTCGCCGCGGGCGTTGTGGAACAGATAGACGCCGGGTCGCTCGGGGATCGCCCGGACCTGCGCCGCGAGCCGCGCCGCGAGATCGCGGCGATCAGCAGTGCCCGGCGTGGGAGCACTGACGCTGGCATCGCTCGGCGTGTAGTCGCTGGACATGACGCTTGTCAGCGTACTCGGGGCGGCGACGGCGGGAATGGCGCGCTCGGCGGGACTCGAACCCACGACCTCTGCCTCCGCAGGGCAGCGCTCTATCCAACTGAGCTACGAGCGCGCGGAAGCCATCCGTCTGACTGCGACTCCCGTGCTGAGACTACCGTGCTGGTGCCGAAGGGGAGACTCGAACTCCCACGCCCTTGCGGACACTACGCCCTGAACGTAGCGCGTCTGCCAATTCCGCCACTTCGGCCCAAAACCGCTGGGAGGCCCGACCCCGTCGCTGGTGGGCGATGCAGGACTTGAACCTGCGACCTCCCGGATGTGAACCGGACGCTCTAGCCAGCTGAGCTAATCGCCCAACGACCGGTGGTCAGAGGTCCCAAACTGATGGTAGCAGCGGCAGGACTTGAACCTGCGACCAAGGGCTTATGAGTCCCCTGCTCTACCAACTGAGCTACGCTGCCATTCAGCCACGCGGGGTCCGAGTCGGCCCAGGCGGCCGCCGGACCCCGGAACTGCATCCTACCGACCCCCCGATCGGCGAGCAATCTCCCCCGCACCGGGCGCGACGACCGATCCGCCCGGCCCACCCGGCGCGTATCGCGGGGGAGGGCGGCTCCCGCTCGGGCAGCACGCGGGACCGTAAGATGCCCGTAAGATGGGCGCGGGGCGGAGCGTTCCCATGCGCATGCTGATGGCGATCGTCCGGTCTTTCGGCGGTGTCTTCCGTGGGCTGCAGCTCAACCTGCTGCGGCGGCCCCGCTCTCGCCGCGAGGCGCTGCAGCGGCTCGCCGTGGTGGGGCTGATGGTGCTGGCCGGCGTGGGGGCGTTCCTCGTCGGCCCCGATCGGGCCGATGTCGCCGACGTCGCCGGCGAGTCCTTCCTCGCGCAGCGGCGGGAACTCGCCGACGCCCGCACCGAACTGGCTGTGCTGCGCGACGAGGAGGAGGTCCCGCCGGTCGAGATCGAGGTCCTCGAAACCCGCGTCGATGAACTCCAGGACGCCACCTTCTTGGGCTACATCGCCCGCGACGGCGACGCCCCCCGCGCGGGCGCCCTCGTGCCCGACTTCCGCCTGCTCGACCTGGAGGGGCGCCCGGTCCAGCTCAGCGCCCTGGGCCGGCCCGCGATCGTCAACTTCTGGGCCTCGTGGTGCGGCTTCTGCATTGAGGAGATGCCCGACTTCGAGCGCCTCCATCAGGCCGCCGGCGACCGGGTGACCGTGATCGGCGTCAATCGCGCGGAGCCGCTGCATACGGCGCAACTGTTCGCCAAGCACACCGGCGCGACGTACACCCTGCTCCTCGACCTCGACGACACGCTCGGCCGCCCCTACCAGATCATCGGCATGCCCACCACGCTCTACGTCCGCGCCGACGGCATCGTCGACACGGTCAAAATCGGCTTCCACACGTTCGAGGAGATGACCGCGCTCACCAATCGCCTGCTCGACGAGGAACTCGCGCTCGATCTCGCGCCCATCGACGAGTCGTTCGGCGTCCGCGCCCGCGACCTGCTCGACTCGCAGACCGCCAACCACGCCGTCGCGGCGGAGTTGTTCGACCGCCTCGCCGCCGATCCGTCCCTTGTTGAGGACGTCGCCTGGCAGCGCAACGTGACCGCGCAGGCGCAGATCTGGGTCACGAACTTCGGGACCTGGCGCGACCTGAACCCGCCCGATGGCGCCGCCGCCCTCAGCGCCGAGGTCGGGGACGCGTTCGACCTCTTGCAGATCGCCGGCGGTCTGCTGGTCACCGGCGTCAAGCAGGGGGATGTCGAGCGCATCGAACGCGGCATCGACCTCTTCCGCGACGCGGCGGACCAGTTCGCGGCGGCGGCCGACAACCTCCGCGGCGACTTGGAGCGCCGAGCCGGCGCCGAGTGATGCGCTCTCCCGCACACGCCGCGCATCCCGCCGCTTGACCGGCGCGGCGGCGGCTCCATACGGTCGCTCCGGCAGGCAGGGGCGGTTAGCTCAGATGGCGAGAGCGTCCGGTTTACACCCGGAAGGTCGCAGGTTCGAATCCTGCATCGCCCACCACGCCCGGCCATGACGTGCGGCACTGCGACCCACGACGTGTGACCTGCGCTACCCTTCGAACTGAGGAACCCGAGTCAGGAGGATGACGTGATCCGCACTGGTCCAACCCGCCCCATCGACGAGATCACCCGCCTGGGCGACGAGATCTACGAGCGGGACATCCGCAAGCAGGTCGAGGCGGACCACGACGGGGAGTTCGTCGCCATCGACGTGGAGAGCGGACGCTGGGCCATCGCCGCCGACATGCGCGCCGCCAGAGACCGGCTGCGGGCGCAACAGCCGGAGGCCGTCGATGTCTGGCTGCTCCGGGTCGGTCACCGGGCGCTGCATCACTTCGGGGGGCGTTCCCTGCGGTGGTCCATGCGCTCGCTGGGGCGGTGAACGCCGCCTACGAGGCGGTGGTCGCAGGCGATGCGCGGGGCTGCGCCGAGGTCGGATAGACTGGCGACGGGCGCTATCCTGCGACTTGAGGAACCCGAGTCAGGAGGATCACGTGATTCGCACTGGACCAACCCGCCCCCTAGACGAGATCGCCCGTCTGGGAGACGAGATCTACGAGCGGGACATCCGCAAGCAGGTCGAGGCCGACCACGACGGGGAGGTCGTCGCCATCGACGTGGAGAGCGGCAAGTGGGCCATCGGAGAGAACGTGATCGCCGCGACGGACCGCCTGCAGGAGCAACGCCCGGACGCCATTGACGTCCGGCTGCTCCGGGTCGGCCACCGGGCGTTGTATCACTTTGGGGGGCGTCCCCTGCGGAGCCCCGAGTGATCGCGGGGGTGGTGAACGCCGCCTACGAGCCCGTCATCACCCTCGCCGTGCAAGGCCCGGCTGGTCGGACGCGGGACATCGACGCCGTGATCGACACCGGTTTCGGTGGGTTGCTCACACTGCCGCCAGCGCTCGTCGCGGAGTTGGGTCTGCTCTTCAAGGGCACCGGCCGGGCGACCCTGGCCGATGGCAGCGAGGTCGATTTCCCTTCCTACGGCGTTGACGTGCTGTGGGACGGCCAGCGGATATCCATCGACGCAGACGCCGCCGACACCACCCCGCTCGTCGGCATGCGGCTGCTCGACGGCCACAGCCTGTACATGGAAGTCCAGGACGGCGGCCGCATCGTCATCCAAGCCACCGGGTGACGCCCGTCGCCGCCCTGGCCGCGGCCGCGCCGAAGAGGGCGTGCACAAGTCCTAGTCGACCGCGGCCTTGCGCAGGGCCTTCTGGTCCAGCTCCAGGCCCAGCCCGGGGCGGTCCGGAATCCGGATCACCCCGCCCTCCGGGATGATGGGCTCCTGGTAGATCTCGGCGACCCACGCGGTGGGGCCGGTGAATTCCTCCGAGAACTCGTGCGGCCGGACGGCGTTGCTGATCGTGCTGTAGGCGTGCAGACTTGCCGCCGAGTTCGCGCCGACGTTCGGGCTGTGCGGCATGATGATCTTGTTGTGCAGTACGGCCAACTCGAAGACGCGCAGCATCTCCGACAGGCCGCCCACGATGATCACGTCGGGCTGGAGGATGTCGGGGTTGCCGACCTGGATCAGGTCGCGGAAGCGCCAGGACGAGGTCTCCCCCTCCCCCGAGGAGACGGCGCAGTCGAGCGCGTCCACGACCTGGCGCAGCCCCGGTAGGTCGTAGTGCGGCAGCGGCTCCTCGAAGTGGGCGATGCCCAGCTCCTCGAACCGTCGCCCCTGCTCGATGGCGGTCGGTACCGAGTAGCCGCAGTTGGCGTCGAAGCTCAGCGGCACATCGTCGGGCAGCCACTCCCGGCAGCGCTGGAAGATGGCGAGATCCTTGGCCGGGTCGCTGTCCTGCCGGTAGTCGCGCCAGTCCATCCGCACCTTGAAGGCGCGAAAGCCCTTCTCGTAGCCCTCCTGGACCTCCTCCAGCATCTGCTCGGGGGTCTTGCGCCAGCCGTTGCCCCGGCTCCAGTAGAGGGGGATCTCGGTACGCCGGGCGCCCCCCAGGAGCGTGTAGAGGGGAAGTCCGGCGGCCTTGCCCAGGATGTCCCAGCAGGCGACGTCGATGGGGCCCACGATCCGTGAGGGGAACCGGGTCCCCAGCTCTCCGAGGCCCAGGCGAAGCGTCTCCCAGATCCGACGTGGCCGCAGCGGGTCCATCCCGACGATCAACGGTTTGATCAGCTCGTCGAGGTAGGCCCGGAACACGCCGGCGTTGCCTGTGCCATCGGCGATCCCGGTCAGCCCTTCGTCGCTGTGGACCTGGACGATGAATCGGCCGGCCCCAGTGGGTTGGCCGCCCTCCGTCGTCGCCGCTCGCAGTTCGGTGGCCGTGATGTCAGTGATCTTCACTGGGTGTGACCTCCTCGATTTCGTGCTGGAACTGCGCGCCCGCAGGCGCCGCGTTCTCCCGTTCGGGCTACACGGTCGGGACGTCGACGCCCTCCGCGACGGCGGCCCGATCGAGCGCCGCGTCGAGCGTAGCGAGCGGCGCCCCGCGCCGCGTGGCGGACCACCGGGAACTGGACGCTCCCGGCTTCGCTGATCTCGAGCTCCGTCACGGCCCGGCCGCCGCTTGGCCAACCTGTGTGTTAGTCATATGCTTAGCTAATCTGACGGTAGAGGAGCCGGCCATGGTAACGGTGAACGTGCACGAGGCGAAGACCCACCTGTCGCGCCTGCTGGCGCAGGTCGAGGCGGGCGAAGAGGTGACCATCGCCCGCAACGGCACGCCGGTCGCCCGGCTCGTGCGCTGCAAGCCCCGGGGCAAGCGGCAGTTCGGCGCCATGAAGGGGAAGCCGGGATGGGAGGAGTTAAGCGATCTCATCTTGCAGCCGTTGTCGCCGGAGGAGTTGGCCTTATGGGAAGGCGGCCCGTAGTTGCGGCTGCTGCTTGACGCCCATGCCTTCATCTGGTGGGTGAACGGGAGCGAACGATTGACGCGGCGGGCACGCCGCGCCATCGACGACGATGCGAACGTCGGATTCGTCAGCGCGGCCGTCGCCTGGGAGATCGCCACGAAATACCACCGGGGCAGACTGGATGAAGCGGCGGTGATCGCCCCGGACATTCCCGGCGCCATCGCCGGCCAGGGCTTTGAAGAGTTGCCCATCACCATCGCCGACGCCGCGCGCGCGGGCGCGCTGCCGGGTCCGCTCCGCGACCCCTTCGACCGGATGCTCATCGCGCAGGCGCTGTCACGCGACCTCGTGCTCATCTCCAACGAATCCCTCTTCGACCGGTACGGCGTCCGCCGCCTGTGGTGAGGCGCGGCCCCGGCCCGTGTCACGCCGGACAGCGCCCGCCCGCCACGCCGGTGCCGGAAGGCGCACATCGTTCGTGCCGCCCCGCACGCGCCGCCCGTTCGGGCTACACGGTCGGGACGTGCAGACCCTCCGCGAGGGCAGCCCGCGCGAGCGCCACATCCAGCGTGGCCAGCGGCGCCGCCTGCCGCGTGGCCAACTCCAGGTACAGCGCGTCGTAGAAGGATAGGCGGTGTCTGCGGGCCAGTTCGAACGCCTCGGGAAGGCCGGCCTTCTGGTCGGTGATGATGGGCAGGTTCCGCAGGGACTCGATGCGTGCGCTGGCGGGTGTCCCCGTCATGCGACCCCGCCGCTCCGCCACCAGCAACGCGTTGCGCACTTCGTAGTGCCAGAGTTGGGGCACGATCGCCCCATCCCGCCGCAGCCGACCCAGCGCGGCGGTCGCCCGGGGGTCGGACTCGTCGTCCATGAGCCAATCGGCGGCGATCGAGGCGTCCAGAACGAGACGGCTCACACGCGGTGACCCTCGTGGCGTGCGGCCAGGATCTCGGCGCGGGACATCCCAGTGGGTGCCCAGCCGGCCCGGCGCTCAAGGAAGCGGTCCACGGCCGCCTCGCGGTCGGCCTGCTCCTGGGCCTGTGCGGGAATGAGGTGGGCGATAGTCTTGCCGTGGCGCGTGATGGCGATGGTCTCGCCGTGTTCGACATCGCGCAGCAGTTGTGCGAGGTTCGTCTTGGCTTCGGTCGAACGCACTTCCAGCATGCTGTCCCTCCAACCAGTTGTTTTGTCCACATTCTAGCGATCCAGGACGCACAACGCAACCGTGGCGACCGGCCGGGTGCCCGAGCGGACGTTGTCCGGCCACCGATCGCGCGACGCTCCGTGACGCTCGATGCTGGCGACCATAGACTAGCCTCGACCGGCCCCGGCGGCACTGGCAGGCGGCACAGCATGAGCGAGACCCTCGACGAGTGGCGGCAGCGGATCTACGACCCCGCCGTCGCCAAGCGACCGGAGCGCCGGGCCGACTTCCTGCGCTCGTCCGGCGACCCGCTGCAGCCCCTCTATGCGAATGGCGTCGGCCCCGACCCGCTGGGTTTCCCCGGGGAGTACCCGTTCACGCGCGGCATCCAGCCCACGATGTATCGCGGTCGCCCCTGGACGATGCGTCAGTACGCCGGCCAGGAGGACGCCGAGGCCAGCAACGCGCGCTACCGCTTCCTGCTCGACCAGGGCCAGACCGGCCTCTCCGTCGCCTTCGACCTCCCCACCCAGATCGGCTACGACTCCGACGCCCCCCAGGCGCAGGGCGAGGTGGGCAAGGTGGGCGTCGCCATCGACTCCATCGCCGACATGCGCACGCTGTTCGATCGCATCCCCCTGGATCGCGTCACCACGTCCATGACGATCAACTCCACCGCCGCCACGCTGCTGGCGCTCTACGCCGCGGTGGCTGGCGAGCAGGGCGTCGACAAGCGCGCCATCGGCGGCACGATCCAGAACGACATCCTCAAGGAGTACGTCGCGCGGGGCACGTTCATCTACCCGCCCGCCCCCTCGATGCGGCTGATCACGGACATCTTCGACTACTGCACCCGCGAGGCGCCGCGCTGGAACACGATCAGCGTCAGCGGCTACCACATGCGCGAGGCCGGCTGCACGGCTGCGCAGGAGGTGGGCTTCACGCTCGCGCACGCGATCGCCTACGTCGAGGCCGCGCTCGCCGCCGGCCTCGACTTCGACGCCTTCGGTGGGCGCCTCTCGTTCTTCTTCGCCTGCCACTCCAACTTCCTGGAGGAGGTCGCCAAGTTCCGCGCCGCGCGCCGTCTCTGGGCCCGCATCGCCCGCGACCGCTTCCACGCGACGAACGAGCGCGCCATGACGCTGCGCTTCCACACCCAGACCGGGGGCGTGACGCTGACTGCCCAGCAGCCCGACAACAACATCGTGCGCACCGCCCTGCAGGCGCTCGCCGCCGTCCTGGGGGGCACGCAGTCGTTGCACACCAACTCGCTCGACGAGGCGCTCGGCCTGCCCAGCGAGCACGCCGTCGAGGTCGCGCTGCGGACCCAGCAGATCATCGCCCACGAGAGCGGTGTCGCCGACGTCATCGACCCGCTGGGCGGCTCCCACTACGTGGAGCAGATCACCGACGAGATCGAGGCCGAGGCCGCCGGCTACATCGAGCGCATCGACCAGCTCGGCGGCGCCGTCGCCGGCGTCGAGCAGGGCTATCAGCAGCGGGAGATCATGGAGGCCGCCTATCGTCGCCAGCTCGACCTGGAGCGGGAGACGGCCGCCGCACGGAGCGACGGCGCGGCCCCCGGCGTCGCCGGAGCGGTCAAGGTGGGCGTCAACCGCTTCGTCACCAACGAGACCGCGCAACCCGAGATCGTCCGTGTCGACCCGGCCGTCGGCCGGCGGCAGAGCGCCAAGCTGGAGCAGCTGCGGGCGCACCGCGACGGACCCGCCGCCCGCGCCGCCGTCGATGCGATCCAGCAGGCCGCCGCCGGCGATGACAACCTCATGCCGCTCATCCTCCGCGCCGTCCAGGCCGAGGCCACCGTCGGCGAGATCTCCGACGGCCTGCGTGCCGTTTGGGGCGAGCATCGGGAGGCGGTGATCATCTGACCGCCGCGCCTCCACCCGGACCCGCCGCCGGCGGCCCCCAGCACAGCGACGCCGAGCGCATCCGCTACTGGCTGCAGGAGGAGCGGCGCGTCCTCCTCGACGCCGTGGCCGGCCTCTCCGAGGCGGGGGCCCGGCTGCCGCTCGAACCCGGCGGCTGGAGCGTGCACGACGTGCTCGCGCACCGGCTGTTCTGGGAGCGCCAGGAGGTCGAGGGCCTGGGCCAGCACCTGCTCGCGCGGCGCGTCGAGCTGCTCGACTTCCCCAGCAAACGCCTGGACGCCGCCAACGCGGCGGCCGTCCGCACCATGCAGGGCATGACCGCCGCCGAGGTCCTGCGCGACCTCGCCCGCACCCGCGCCGCCCTGCTCGACCTCGTTCGCCGCCTGCCCGACGACGACCTCAACCCGCCCGGCGGCGACGCGCGCACGCTCCTGGGGGTCGCGCTCACCCACGACCGCGAGCACGCCGCGCAGATCCGCGCCTGGCGCGAATCCGGGGCGGCGCCGGCCGGGCCGCCCCCGCCCGGACCGCCCCCGCCCGGACCACGATGACCCTCACCCGGATCCACCACGTCGCGCTCGTCGTCGCCGACGCCGACCGCGCCCTGCGCTTCTACCGCGACCTCCTCGGCCTGCCCGTCGCGGTCGATCGGGTGATCGACGAGCAGGGTGTGCGGGGCGTCCTGCTGCCGATGCCCGGCGGCGCCGGCGCCGCCGCCTGCGAGATCGAGATCATCCAGCCCGTGCGCGACGACACGGGCGTGGCCGCGTACCTCGGCGCCCAGGGCGAGGGGCTGCATCACGTCTGCTTGCAGTCCACCGACGTCGCGGCCGACCTGCGGGCGGCCCGGGACGGCGGCCGTCGCGTCATCGACGAGACCCCCCGCGACGGCATCGCGGGCCGCATCGGCTTCCTGCATCCCAAGTCGAACCACGGCATCCTCGTGGAGTACGCGCAGCCGCCCGACGGCGCGTCGCATCGCCCCATGCCGGCCGGCGGCCCCGTGGCGCCGATCGGCCTCGACCACCTGGTCGCCGCCGTACACGACCCGGCCGCCGTCAGTGCGGACTTCCAGCAGCACTTTGGCTTTAGGGAGCACCGTGGGTTTGCGCCGGCGGGCGCGTTGCGACAGCCCGCCCTCAACGTCGAGAGCCGCCTCGTCGAGCTCGGCGGCTCCGTGCTCGAGCTGGCCTGCCCCATCGACCCCGCCTCGTCCGACCGACTGACGCGCCGCCTCAGCCAGGGCGAGGGCCTGTTCCTGGTCGCGCTCGGCGTGCGCGATGTCGCCGCGGCCGTCGCGCATCTGCGCGCGGCGGACGTCAAGTGCACCGACGCGGCCGTCATCGACGGCCGGACGCGCAGCTTCCTCAGCCCGAGGCCGGCGCACGGCGTCCGCCTGCAGCTGGTCGCCGTTTAGCGCTTCGACGAGGTGCCGCCCGCGACCACACGATCGCCCTTCCCGCGGACCGGCCGTGTTATCGACGCGGCCCCGCTGCGCTTCGCCGGGTCGTGCTGCACCATAACGCCGATCACAGGCCATAATGGATTCGGCGCTTCGGAACACGGGGCTCCGGCGCCGGGACGGGGGATCCGCGCAATGATCGAGCCGGAACGCAAGATCCGCGTCATCATCGCCAAGCCCGGGCTGGACGGGCACGACCGCGGCGCGAAGATCGTCGCGCGGGCCCTGCGCGACGCCGGCATGGAGGTCATCTACACCGGCATCCGCCAGACGCCGGAGATGATCGCCGAGGCCGCGCTGCAGGAGGACGCCGACGTCGTGGGGCTGAGCATCCTCTCCGGCGCGCACCTGGAACTCTTCCCGCACGTCCTGCGCGCCTGCGCCGAGCGCGACATCCTGCCCGCCAATACGCTCTTCTTCTGCGGCGGTATCATCCCCGAGGAGGACGTCGCCGGGCTGCAGGCGATCGGCTTCCAGGGCGTCTTCGGTCCGGGCGCGAACACCAACGACATCATCGACTTCGTGCGAGAGCGCGTCACCACGCCCGCCTGAGCCGCGCCCGCCTGAACCGCGGCCCCGCACCGAGGTGCCCATGCCCGACACCGCCTCCCAGCACGCCGCCGCGCTCGTGGCCGGGCTGCGGGCGGGCAACCGCCGCGCGCTGGCTCAGCTCCTCACCGAGGTCGAGAACGGGACCCCGGCGGGCCGCGAGGGGTTGCGGCGGCTCTTCGCCGACACCGGCCGCGCGCACACCATCGGCATCACCGGCGCGCCCGGCTCGGGCAAGAGCACCGTCACCAACATGCTCGCCCAGGCCTATCGCGCGCAGGGCAAGACCGTCGCGATCGTCGCCATCGACCCCTCCAGCCCGTTCACCCAGGGCGCGATCCTGGGCGACCGCGTGCGCATGCAGGACCTCAGCGGCGACCCCGGCATCTTCATCCGCAGCCTCGCCTCGCGCGGGGCGCTGGGCGGGCTCTCGCACGCCACGCTCGACGTCGTGGCCGTGCTCGACGCGGCCGGCCGCGACATCATCCTCATCGAGACCGTCGGCGCCGGCCAGGACGAGGTCGAGATCGCCGGCGCCGCGCGCACCACGGTGCTGATCAACACCCCCGGCGCCGGCGACGACATCCAGGCCATGAAGGCCGGCATCATGGAGATCGCCGACGTGCTCTGCGTCAACAAGGCCGACCACCCCGGCGCCGACACCCTGATCGGCCAGCTGCGCGCGCTGCTGAGCCTCGGCGCCGCGCGCGACTGGCAGCCGCCCATCGTGCGCACCGTCGCCACGCAGCGCGAGGGCGCCGGCGAGCTCGTCGACGCCATCGCGGCCCATCACGACCACCTCGCCGCCAGCGGCGCCCTCGCCGACCGGGAGCGCGACCGGCTGCGGCGCCAAGTCATCGCGATCGCCCGGGCCGAACTCATGGCCGGCCTCCTGCGCGACGAGGGCGCCGACTCCCGCCTGCCCGCGATCCTCGAGGACGTCGTCGCCCGCCGCCTCGATCCGCACAGCGCCGCCGCGGCCTGGATCGCGCCGGCGCGGCCCGGCTGAGAGGCGGCCCCGCCATGTCCGCCCGCATCCAGCGCCTGCGACTGACCTTCGCCCGCGACCACGCGGCCCGCTACATCACCCACCTGGACGGCATGCGCATGTGGGAGCGGCTGCTCAAGCGGGCCGCGCTGCCGCTCGCCTACTCCGAGGGCTTCACCCCCCGGCCGCGCATCGCGCTGGCCGCCCCGCTCGCCGTCGGCATGACCTCGGAGTGCGAACTCATCGAAATCACCACCAGCGAGCGCGTCGCGCCGGCCAGCATCCGGGAGCGCATCCCCCCGCACATGCCCGACGGCTTCCGGCTGCTCGACGCGGTGGAAGTGCCCCTGGGTCTGCCCTCGTTGCAGTCGATGGTGCGGGCCGCCTGCTACGAGGTCGACGTGCCCGACGCCCGCGACGCCGCCGCCTGGTCGGCCGCCATCGCGGAATTCCTGGCCCGCGACTCGATCCCCTGGCGCCACATGCGCGGCGACGAACTCCGCGAGTACGACCTGCGGCCGCTCGTCCGCGACGTGGCGCTGCTCAGCGCGGCCGCCCCCTCGGACGCCGGCCCCCGCGCGCGCCTCGCGCTCGACCTGCGCAGCGACGCCAGCGGCTCGGGCCGGCCCGAGCAGGTCACGCGCGCGCTCGGCGCGGAGCAGCCGCCCACGCGCGTGCACCGCACCCGCATCGAACTGCAGGAGCCGCCGGTCGCGCGCGCCGCGCCGCGGTCGGACTAGCGCCGCTCACGCTGCGCGCCGATGCCCGACGCCGGCGCTAGCGCACGTGCCGCAGCCGCGGGTCCAGCGCGTCGCGGAGCCAGTCGCCCATGAGGTTGCCCGTGAACGACACGACCATCAGCGCGATGCCCGGCAGCCAGATCATCCACCAGGACTGATTCATGAAGCTGCGGGCGTCCGTGATCATGCGGCCCCACGACGCCGTTCCCGAGGGGACGCCAACGCCCAGGAAGCTCAGCGCCGCCTCCGCCAGGATCACGATCGCGATCTCCAACGTCATGACGATCACGATCGTATTCAGGATGTTGGGCAACAGGTGCTTGCGCATGATCCAGAACCCGCTCGCCCCAACCGCCCGCGAGGCCGTCACGAAGTCGCGCTCGCGCAGCGAGATGACCTCCGCACGCACCAATCGGGAGTACGCGGACCACGTCCAAAGCAGGAGAATGATGATCACATTGCGCAGGCTGGGCCCAAAGATGCTGCCCAGCAGCACGGCGAAGAGGATCGATGGCAGCGCCAACTGGATGTCGGTGATCCGCATCAACAGCCTGCCGATGAGGCCGCCCACCCAGCCCGACACCATGCCGATCAGGGTCCCGATCACGGCCGCGCCGGGCACCACGATCGCCACGACGATGAGCGACACCTGGGCGCCGTGCAGGAGACGGCTGAGCATATCGCGGCCCAGGTCGTCGGTCCCCAGGGGGTAGTCCCAGGCACCGCCGTCGAAGACGGGCGGCTGCAGCCGGTCAAAGAGACTGATGAAGTTGGGCTCGTGTGGGGACAGCAGCCCCGCGAAGGCGCCGCAGAAGACGAACGCCGCGGCGATGGTGGCGGGGACCGAGAGGCCCGCGTAGCGGCGCCAGTTGCGCGGCCGGCGGCGCTCAAGGACGGGCAGTGCCAGGGTGGCGGCCGATTCTCGCGCCATCAGAGCGATCCCGCCCGAATGCGCGGATCGATGATCCGGTAGGAGACGTCGACGAGCACGTTGGCCAGGGAGATCGAGGCGGCGAGCACGATGATCGCCGTTTGCACCATCGGGAAGTCGGAGCGCACGATCGAATCGATGATCAGCCGCCCCACGCCGGGCCAGGCGAAGACCACCTCGATGATGACCGAGCCGGCGATCAGGCGGCCCATCCCGATCCCCAGGATGGTGACGACGGGCAGCATCGCGTGCCGCATCGCGTGCCGCAGGATCACGGTGCGCTCCGGCAGGCCCTTGGCGCGGGCCGTGCGAATGAAGTCCGTGTCCATCACCTCGATCATCCCCGAGCGGGTCAGCCGCATGATCGCGGCCATCTCCAGCATGCCCAGCGAGACCGCCGGCAGAATCAAGGCCTTCCATCCGTCGGCGCCGCCGGTCGGGAACCAGCCCAACCGCACGGCGAAGAAGAAGATCATCATCAGGCCCAGCCAGAAGCCCGGCACCGCCTGGCCGACGACGGCGAGCGAGCGCGCCAGCCAGTCGAGCGAGCGTCCACGCTTGAGCCCGGCCGCCACGCCCAGCGGGACCGCCGTCGCGATCGCGAATGCGAGGGCCGCGACGCCCAGCTTGAACGTGTTCAACGCGCGGTCGCCGATCGAGGAAATCGTCGAGGCCCCGCCGCCCACGAAGGAATGCCCGAAGTCGCCCTGCGCAAGCTCACCGAGGAAGCGCCCGTACTGGACAAGGATCGAGTCGTTCAGGCCGAAGCGTTCCTTGATGTTTTCGATGTCCTCGGTTGAGGCGTCAGGTGAGGCGAGGAACTCCTCGGGATGCCCGACGATGCGGGAGACGAGGAAGACGAGGCTGGCAACGATGAAGACGACGACGAACGCCTGCAGCAGACGGACCGCGAGGAAGTTCCAGAACTGCATCGGGAGCCCGCTCCACGCGCGCCGGCAAGGCGCCGGACAGACGGTATCGCAGCCAGAGCAGCCGCCTTGCGGCGGCTGCTCCAGCGTGTGTCCGGCGAGCCCTGCTAGGTCCTGAACACGTTGATCTGGTACAGCGAGTGATGGTTACGCGCTTGGGCTGCGCCCACGTTCCACTCGACGTTGGGGGCCAGCACCGCGGCCCCGAAGAGCTCCGTCAGGTAGACGTACGACGCGTTCAGATAGTGCGTGACCAGGAGTTCCTCCATCGCGACATCGCGGTCGTCGGGGTCGGTGGCGGTCTTCTGCGCCTCATACAGCGGCTGCATCTCCGGGAAGGGCGCGAGGGCGTAGGTCCCGTTTCCGTCCGGGCGGGTCGTCGATCCGAGCACGCTCTCCGGCTCCGTGTTGAGGTTGGACTGGAAGAAATAGAGGCCCGGCACCTCTTTGGTGCGGGTCGTGGCGAAGAACTCGCCGCTGGGGTACTCGCGCAGCTCAAGGTCGATCCCCACGGCCGCGAAGTCCTGCTGAATGACCAACGCGATCGTCGGGTACTGGGGGGCGTAGTCGGTCGGCAGGTGCAGCGTGTAGGAGAAGCCGTCCGGGTAACCGGCCTCGGCGAGCAGGGCCTTGGCCAGATCCGGGTCGTAGGCGTAGGGCCCAATCGCGTCCAGCGCGGCCTTCGGGAAGTGGGACGTACCGGCCCAGTGCCCGTACGAGTAGCCCTCGGTCCCCACCAGCAGGGTCTGGATGATCGCGTCCTTGTTGACCGCGTGGTTGGCGGCTTGCCGGACGCGGATGTCGAGGAAGGGGTTGGGCGCCCCATCGGTCTCCGTGATGTGCAGGTTGGGAATCAGGTGCATGTTGCCCTGGCCCGCATAGCCCCAGATGACCTGGAAGCTCGGGTCGTCTTCCAGCGGCCTGGCGATGTCCGCCGCCATGCTGTACGCCGCGTCCAGCTCGCCGGCCTCAATGCCGGCGATGCGGGACAGCGGCTCCGGGCGGACCAGATGGAGCACGTCCTTGTAGGACGTCTTCGCCGCCGGGCTGGGCTCCCGGCTCCACTCCCGGTGGTACTGCTCGTTGCGCGTGAACACGAAGTCGGTGTCCTCCGCGTGACTGACGAAGCGCATGTTCCCCGTGCCCATGGGCGACTGGTCCACCGCCGCATCTCCGCGGGTCTCCGTATCCGACTTCGACATGACGAGGGGGGTCCGCATGGCCGATCCGAGGTGGGTGGCGTCCGGCGCGGTGGTCACGGTGACGAACGTCTGGTCGTCCAGCACCTCATAGCTGGCCCAATGCTGCGCACCGTATGGCTCGCGGGCGCTGGCCCAGCCGGCCGGGTGGTCCGAGGTCGCGCCACCCGTGTGGTACTCGGCAATGCTGCCGACGCGCTCGTGGGTGAAGATGATGTCCTCCGCCAGCAGCGGGGCGCCGTTGTGCCAGGAAATGCCCGGCAAGATGGTGAAGACGTAGGTCACCGCGTCTGGGATCTCCCACGTGTAGAGGTTGCCCGTGGCGGACCCGGTCTCGGCATGGGGACGAACGCCGCTGTCGAAGATTTGGTACGAGTTCCAGTAGTTGGTCTGGCTGCCGGCGCGCTGCGGATCCAGGCCGCCCTGATCGCCCGCCACCGCGATGCGCAGCGTGGCCTCGGTGTCGATCTCGCCGGCGGCCGCTACCGCCGGCGCATCCTCCTCGTCGGCCATGGTGGCGGCGTCGGCGGCCTCGCGGGCCGCCTGGGCCGCGTCCTCGGCGGCGGCCGCAGCCGCAGCGGCGGCGTCGGCGGCGGCTTGCGCCTGGTCGGCGCCGGCCTCGCGGGCCGCTTCGGCGGCGGCGGTGGCCGCCGCAGCCGCAGCCTCGGCGACCGCGGCGGCGGTCGCATCCCCAGCGGCGGCCGCCGCAGCGGCAGCCTCCTCCGCGGCCGCGGCCGCGCGTTCGGCCGCGGCCGCGGCGGCGCTGGAGTCGCCGGCGGCGGCAGCGGCCTCGGCGGCAGCCGCGTCGCCCGCGCCCCCGTCATCGTCGTCATCGTCCCCGCAGCCGACCAGGGCGAGGCCGGCTACACCAACGCCGGCTTTGGCGCTGGCTCCCAACATGGTGCGGCGTGAGATCTTCCGCTGTCGCAAGGTGGTCCAATAGTTGCGGTCGCTCATGACAATCCCCTTTCTGGGTTCCGGGCTGTCGCGTTGTGAGACCGCTCGGTACACGAGCGAGGGAAGTATGCCGGATGCAGCCGGGGCTCGTCAACCAGTTTATTGACCCTATCGTTTCGTGGGTTCGCGACGATCTCGCCCCGATTCCCCTTCCGGTCCCCCCTCTCCATCGCTTCAGATGGAGAGGGGGTTAGGGGGTGAGGTTCCCCACCCGACCCCCTGCCCCGCCGACGGCCGACGCTACGCTCGGCCCAACGAGGCGGCACCCGTCGTCCGCCTCGCTGCGATCGATGGGAGCAGGCACTCCGCCATGGCCCGCGTGATCCTGATCCGCCACGGTGAGTCGGAAGCCAATCGCGACGGCCGCAGCCTCGGCCGGGCGGACTCCCCGCTCACCGATCGCGGCCGGCGGCAAGTCGCGGCGCTGGGCCGGGCGCTGGCGGGCGAACCGATCCGGCGCGTCCTGAGCAGCCCGCTGCGGCGCGCCGCCGACGCCGCCGACGCCGTCGCGGCGCCCCACGGCCTCCCGGTCGAGACCCACGACGGCCTGATCGAGCTGGACGTCGGGCGCATGGAGGGCCTCGCCTGGGCCGACGCCCGCGCCCGCTACGCGGACTTCCTGGAGCGCTGGATGCAGGACGACAGCGGCGCCCTGGCCATGCCCGGCGGCGAGTCGCTGGCCGACGTGCAGCGTCGCGCCTGGCCGGTCCTCGCCCCGCATCTCGGCGTCCCGCCCGGCGCTGCTCCGTCAGACATGGGCGCACCCGCGACAACGGTCCTCGTCTGCCACAACTTCGTGATCAAGGTGCTGCTCTGCGCGGCGCTCGAGTTGGACTTGCGCTGCTGGCGGCGCTTCGAGACCGACCTCGCCGGGCGCACCATCCTGGAGCGACGTCGCGGGCAGGTCGTGCTGCGCACGCTCAACGACACGTCGCACCTGCCCCCCGACCTGCGCGCCTGAGTCTCGCCCGGCCGGATCCGCTGTGTTACGGTGCGCGCGGTGGTGGGCCGGTGACGCGATGCCCAACCGGCGCTCCTGGCATTCGTTCGGCGTTCGCTCTCCGAGCGTCGACCCTTTCGCCGCCGAGACGGCGTTCTCCAAGCCGCCCTCGCCCGGCGCGGCCGACGCCCGCCCGTCCCCCATCGAGGCCTTCCCGCGCCGCCGCCGCCTGACCCCGCTGCTGCTCTTCTTCGGCGCGCTGGCCCTGGTTGGCTACTTTGTCTTCACGGCGATGGACGGCGTCCTGAACACCAACACGCTCGACGCCCGCGTCGTCGTCCTCAGGGAGGAGATCGATGACCTCGAGTGGCAGGCCGACCAGCTGGAGGCGCTCGTCGCCTTCCTCGACTCCGACGAATACATCGAGCGGGTCGCGCGGGAGGAGCTCGGCCTCGTCCGCGTCGGCGAGGAAGCGTTCGCCATCCAGGCCCCGCTGCGCCCCGGCATCAACGTCTTCCGCTCGCCCTGGTGGGCCAACCTGCTGCCGCATCCCGCCACGCAGATCGAGACCGGCGACCTGGCGTATGCCACTGGCGGCGACGGGACCCCGGCGCCGCCCATCGCGACGACCAGCGCCGGGCTCATCCCCTGACCCGTCCTGCGCGGTGCGCCGATGAGCGTCTCGCGCCCCCTCTTCGCCGACCGCGCGAGCCGTGATATCGCCGGCCGCATTCAGCGCGCCTGCCGCGTCGCCCTCGACGGCCTGGCCATCGACCGGCCCCGCCGCTTGCTCGTCGGCCTCTCCGGCGGCCCCGACTCCAGCGCCCTGCTCCTGGCGCTGGCCGCCGGCGCCGAGCGCGAGGGCTGGTCGATCGTGGCGGCGCACATCGACCACGGCATCGCGCCGGCGGCCGCGCGCCGGGAGTTCGCGGACAGTGCGCGCGCCGTCGCCGACCACGCCGGAGTCCCCCTGCGCACGCGCCACGTCGACGCCCCCGCCGCGGCGGCGCGCTGCGGTGACGGCCTCGAGGCCGCCGCCCGCGCGCTGCGCTACGACGCCCTGCTGGGGCTCGCCGCCGATGCCTTCGACGGCCGCTCCGCCCACGCCATCGTCGTGGGGCACACGATGGACGACCAGGCCGAGTCGGTGCTGCTGCATCTGATCCGCGGCAGCGGCAGCGACGGGCTGGCCGGCATGGCCGCCGCCGGCACGGTTCCGCGGCCGGGCGCTCGGACGCCCCTGCTGCGGCCCATGCTCGACATCCGCCGCGAGCAGACCCTGGCGCTCTGCGCCGCGGCCGGCGTCGTCCCCGCCCACGACCCCGCCAACGACGACCCCGCCTTCACGCGCGTGCGCCTCCGCCGCGACATCCTCCCCGCGCTGCAATCGATCAACCCGGCCATCGTCCCGCGCCTGGCCGCGCTGGCCGGCGCCGTGTCCATCGATCGCGCCCTGCTCGATGATCTCACCAGCGACGCCCTGCAGGCGCTGCGCGCCGACGCCGGCGCCCCGCCGGCGCCGCCCGCCACGGTCGCGTTCAGCCGTCGCGCCCTGGCCCGGCAGCCCCGCGCCATCCGGGCGCGCCTGCTGCGGCGTCAGGTCATCGCCCTCGGTGGGGAGGCGCCGGACTGGGATCGCACGCGGGCGCTGCTGCGGCTCGCGGCCCAGGGCGGGCACCAGGTGCAGTGCGCGGGCGGCGTCGTGGCGGAGGCGGCCGGGGACCGGCTCTGCCTCCGGCGCGACGCCGCGCCCCCCGCGACAGCGGATGCGCGCGCCCGATCGTTTGACACGCCCAACGCCCGGCGGTACCTTCACTGATGCGCGTGGGCGCACCCCCGTGGTGCCCAGGTCGTGTTTGGCAGCGGGGGAGGTTCGCCTCCTCCCGTGATCGCCGCATCGACCGTGGGAGCGGGGGGCCGGGGCACCGGCGGCACCTTCACAACTGGAGAGCGAAAGAGCAGTGTGCTTGGGCGGACGAACCCGTCCGGCGCCGCGGCTTCGGCCGCGGCAGCGGACGCATGTTTGAACCGTCGTCGCTTCTTTGAGGCGACACGCTTGGACCAAACGGAGAGTTTGATCCTGGCTCAGGATAAACGCTGGCGGCGTGCCTTACGCATGCAAGTCGAACGAAGCTCCTCCCTTCGGGGCGGATGACTGAGTGGCGAACGGCTGAGTAACGCGTAGGTGACCTGCCCCAAGGTGGGGAACAACCCGTCGAAAGGCGAGCTAATACCCCATGTGCCCGCGGGATCGGACCCGCGGGGAAAGCTCCGGCGCCTTGGGTGGGGCCTGCGTCCGATTAGTTTGTTGGTGGGGTAATGGCCTACCAAGACGACCATCGGTAGCTGGTCTGAGAGGATGATCAGCCAGACTGGGACTGAGAAACGGCCCAGACTCCTACGGGAGGCAGCAGCGAGGAATCTTGCGCAATGGGCGAAAGCCTGACGCAGCAACGCCGCGTGGGTGAAGAAGGCCCTCGGGTCGTAAAGCCCTTTTGCCGGGGAAGAACCCTGACGGTACCCGGCGAATAAGCTACGGCTAACTACGTGCCAGCAGCCGCGGTAATACGTAGGTAGCGAGCGTTATCCGGATTTACTGGGCGTAAAGCGTACGTAGGCGGTTCGGCAAGTCTGTCGTGAAATCTCCCGGCTTAACCGGGAGCGGTCGATGGAAACTGCCGGACTTGAGGGACGTAGAGGTGAGCGGAATTCCCGGTGTAGTGGTGAAATGCGTAGATATCGGGAGGAACACCAGTGGCGAAAGCGGCTCACTAGGCGTCACCTGACGCTGAGGTACGAAAGCGTGGGGAGCGAACCGGATTAGATACCCGGGTAGTCCACGCCGTAAACGATGGATGCTAGACGTGGGGGGTATCGACCCCCTCTGTGTCGAAGCTAACGCATTAAGCATCCCGCCTGGGGACTACGGCCGCAAGGCTAAAACTCAAAGGAATTGACGGGGGCCCGCACAAGCAGCGGAGCGTGTGGTTTAATTCGATGCAACGCGAAGAACCTTACCTGGACTTGACATGTAGGGGACCGCGGCGGAAACGTCGCTTCCTTCGGGCCGCTGCACAGATGCTGCACGGCTGTCGTCAGCTCGTGCCGTGAGGTGTTGGGTTAAGTCCCGCAACGAGCGCAACCCCTGTCGCTAGTTGTATTTTTCTAGCGAGACTGCTGTGAACAACACAGAGGAAGGCGGGGATGACGTCAAGTCAGCGTGGCTCTTACGTCCAGGGCTACACACACGCTACAATGGCCGGTACAACGGGTTGCAACGCCGCGAGGCGACGCTAATCCCTTAAAACCGGTCTCAGTTCGGATTGCAGGCTGAAACCCGCCTGCATGAAGTCGGAGTTGCTAGTAACCGCAGGTCAGCCTTACTGCGGTGAATACGTTCTCGGGCCTTGTACACACCGCCCGTCACATCATGGGAGTGGGTAACACCTGAAGTCGTTGCGCCAACTTCGGAGGCAGACGCCGAAGGTGGGACCCGCGACTGGGATGAAGTCGTAACAAGGTAGCCGTAGCGGAAGCTGCGGCTGGATCACCTCCTTTCTAGGGAGTCCGTTCCGTCACCGCCTCACGGCGGCTGGCGGACAACTCGCAGGTCGATCGCAAGCCGACATCGGCGGCCGGACCGCCGTCGGCCCAAGCCCGTCCCCCATCCGGAGCATGCTCTCTTTCGCTCTCCAGCGGTGAAGCGGCCGTCGCCCCCCGGTCGGCGGCCCGCCGATCCTCGAGTCCCTGTAGGATGGCGCCCGGCGCCTGTGGGCCATTAGCTCAGCTGGTTAGAGCGCAGTCCTGATAAGACTGAGGTCCCTGGTTCGAGTCCAGGATGGCCCACCACTCGTGACGGTCGACGACGCCCGCCGGGGGATCTCCCGCACTGTTCAACTCTGAGATCACGGGCGCGTCTTGCCCAGCGTCGGCTGCGGTCGCGCGGGCCCTCGGCAGGCGGCGCCGGCCGGAGAAAATCGAAGCCGTTCTTCCGTCCAACGGACATCGAAGCGAGTCGCCAGGCACAGCGGGCGACACGGCGCTTGCCACAATCAGAAGGTCTGACAATGCGCACGTTCATCACAGTAATCCCGATCATCGCTCTTATCCTGTCAATTGCCGCCTGCACAGGAGATGCCGGGCCCGCCGGGGAGCAGGGGCCTCCCGGGCCGCAAGGATCCGCGGGCGCACCTGCCCTCGTGGATGAGGCCGCCGTCGCATCTCTCATTGAGCAGATACAGGAGCAGTTGGACACGGGTTATACCACGGCGTCCGTTCCTCCCAGGTCGATGTCCGCCGACTACACCAAGTTCCTCGTCAGAGACGCCATCAGCAGATACGAATCGGAAGGACTCGATGCCACCGTCGCTTACTATAACACGAAGGAGAGCATCGACGGCCAGTGGTACGTCTTCATCATCGACGAGAACCAGACCATCGTCGCGCATGCCGCCAACCCCGACCTGGTGGGCGAGCACATCTCGCAAGCCCGCGGACCCAACGCCTACCCCACCGGGTCCGCCGTCGCCGCCTCGGCCGACCAGGACGGCGCCTGGTTCGACTACACCTATCCCAATCCAGCCTCTGGCGTGGTGGAGACCAAGCATTCCTGGGTGGTCAGCCACGACGGCATTACCTTCGGCTCCGGCTGGTACGAACGCGGCCCGGGCAAGTCCGATGGCCCCGCCTACACCAAGGCCTTCGTGCAGCAGGCGATGAACCTGTACGTGGCCCTGGGCCTGGAGGAGACCGTCGGCTACTACAACACGAAGGAGAGCATCGACGGCCAGTGGTACGTCTTCATCATCGACGAGAACCAGACCATCGTCGCGCATGCCGCCAACCCCGACCTGGTGGGCGAGCACATCTCGCAGGCCCGCGGACCCAACGCCTACCCCACCGGGTCCGCCGTCGCCGCCTCGGCCGACCAGGACGGCGCCTGGTTCGACTACACCTATCCCAATCCAGCCTCTGGCGTGGTGGAGACCAAGCATTCCTGGGTGGTCAGCCACGACGGCATTACCTTCGGCTCCGGCTGGTACGAACGCGGCCCGGGCAAGTCCGATGGCCCCGCCTACACCAAGGCCTTCGTGCAGCAGGCGATGAACCTGTACGTGGCCCTGGGCCTGGAGGAGACCGTCGCCTACTACAACGCGAAGGAGAGCATCGACGGCCAGTGGTACGTCTTCATCATCGACGAGAACCAGACCATCGTCGCGCATGCCGCCAACCCCGACCTGGTGGGCGAGCACAGCTCGCAAGCCCGCGGACCCAACGCCTACCCCACCGGGTCCGCCGTCGCCGCCTCGGCCGACCAGGACGGCGCCTGGTTCGACTACACCTATCCCAATCCAGCCTCTGGCGTGGTGGAGACCAAGCATTCCTGGGTGGTCAGCCACGACGGCATCACCTTCGGCTCCGGCTGGTACGAACGCGGCCCGGGCAAGTCCGACGCCCCCGCCTACACCAAGGCCTTCGTGCAGCAGGCGATGAACCTGTACGTGGCCCTGGGCCTGGAGGAGACCGTCGCCTACTACAACACGAAGGAGAGCATCGACGGCCAGTGGTACGTCTTCATCATCGACGAAGATGGCTACACGATAGCCCACCATAACCCGCAGTTTCGAGGGCGTGATCCCAGCCTCCGTGTGGACGCCACGGGGTATTTCTATGGCGACGACTTACTGAGCGCCACTGAGGCGGGTCATTGGCTCGACTATGTGTTGCTCAACCCGGAATCGGGCGAGCATCGTCAGAAACACACTTGGATTGTGCGGCATGACGGGCTCCTATTTGGATCGGGCTGGTACGAGTAGTCGCAACCCGCCTCGAAACCAGGTAGCGTTCTACAATCCAGCGTTCATATTGGGACTGCCCAGCGAGAAGTCCGCAGTCGCGCCTGCCCGCACCCGCTGTCGGACTCGCCCTCCCCCCACCCGTGCGACCGCGGCCGTGCCTCCACGCGTGGGCCCGTAGCTCAGAGATCGGAGCAGGCGGCTCCTAACCGCTCGGGGGTTCGAATCCTGGCGGGCCCACCAGATTGGACATGACGTACGGCACTGCGGCCTGCGGCGTGCGCTATCCTGCTCGCTGAGGAACCGGGATTAGGAGGACAACGTGAGCCGCACTGGACCAACCCGCCCCAAGGATGAGATCGCCCGCTTGGGCGACGAGATCTACGAGCGCGATGTCCGCAAGCAGGTCGTGGCGGACCACGACGGGGAGATCGTCTCCATCGACGTGGACAGCGGAAGCTGGGCCATCGCCGACGGCCTCCTGGCCGCGGCAGACCGACTGCGGGCGCAGCGTCCGGAGGCGATCAACGTGTGGTCCTTGCGGGTGGGCCATCGGGCGATCTACAAGTTCGGCGGCGGGTCGCTGCGGCGTGCCCCGTGATCCGTGGCGCGGTGAACGCCGCCTACGAACCCATCGTACGGCTCGCGGTGCGAGGCCCGTCGGGGCAGAGCCGGGAGATCGAGGCCATTGTCGATACCGGCTACAACGGGTACCTCACGCTACCGCCGGCGTTGGCCTTGGCACTGGAATTGCCCTTCGTGACCAGCAACCCGGCGCTCCTGGCCGATGGCAGTGAGGTGACCTTCGATGTCCACAGCGCCACGGTGCTGTGGGACGGCCACCCCCAGGATGTCGATGCCCATATGTCCGACACGACTCCGCTCGTCGGGATGCGACTGCTCGACGGCCACAGCCTGCACATGGACGTGGAGGACGGCGGACGCGTCGTTATCGAGGCCACGGAGTGACATCCGTCCCTCGCGCCCTCAGGCCGGACGGGGCGCGGTCCGATCGAAGCGACGGATCACGATCCCCCCCACGATGAACAGCAGCCCAATCACCGTCGACGGCAGGATCGTCTCCCCGACGAACACGTTAATCAGGACCAGCGACAGGAACGGCGACAGATAGATGAGGTTGCTGACCTGCGCGGTCGTGCGTGAGAGCGACAGCGCGCGCATCCAGAGCACGAACGTGACCCCCATCTCGAAGACGCCCGCGTACGCCGACCCCGCGATACCGCGCACATCGAGCGGAGGCGGGCCCGCCAGCGCGAGGACCGCGATGCTGACGAAGATCAGCCCGAAGACGAAATTCAGCAGCAGCTTCACCACGGCGTCGCGGTCGTCGCGGACGTTGGTCAGCCAGAACGCCGCCCAGATGAACGCGCTGCCGACTGCCAGCGCCGTCCCGATCGGGTCGCTGAAGCGAAACGACAGCAGATCGCCACGCGTCGCGATCACGAGCACGCCGACGAAACTCACGCCGATCGCGGCCAGCGAGACGCGCCCGATCGGCTGTTTGAGCAGCGGCGCCGAGAGGATGACCACGACGACCGGCCAGGTGTAGTTGAGTGGTTGCGCCTCTTGCGCGGGCAGGCGGTCGTAGGCCTCGAACAGCACGAGGTAGTACAGGAAGGGGCTCAGGAACCCCACCGCCGCCGATCGGGCGTACTGCCTCCGCGTGCACGCGAGCGCCTGCCCCAGCTTGCCCTGCCAGACCGCGACGCCGAGCAGCACGGCCGTCGACACGAGCGTGGCGTAGAGCAGCATGTGCGGCGCCTCGACGTAGCGCAGCGACAGCTTGAACGCCGACGCGACGGTCGCCCACAGGAGGACGACGGCCCCCGCGTACATGTATGCCTGGGTTTGCCTGCTCACGACGCCGTTGCCATGCCCAGTTGCCGCCCCGTCTCCAGCGCGCGAAGTTCGTCAAGACGCGGGGCCGCCGGAATGCGTCGGGCGGCGGCGAGTCGGGCGTGGCCGCGTTCGCATCCCCGACGCAGTCCGCGATCGCGCGAACGCGACGATCAGTCCGTAGGCTCGTGGAACTCGCGCGGCAGGATGAAGCTCACGTCCTCTTCGACCGTCTGGATGTGCAGCACGTCATCCGGCCGCAGCGCCTCGACGACCTGGTGCACCAGCGACTCGGGCGTTGACGCGCCCGACGTCACCCCCACCGAGTCCACGCCGATCAGCCAGTCGTCGTCCAGTTCTTCGGGGCCGTCGATGAGGTGGGCCGGCCGGCCGTGGGCCTCGGCCACCTCGCGCAGCCGCTTGCAGTTCGAGCTGTTGGCGGCGCCGATCACCAGCACGACGTCGACCCGCTCGCACAGATCCTTCACGGCGGCCTGGCGGTTCGTCGTCGCGTAGCAGAGGTCGTTGCGGACGATGACGCTCGGGAAGCGCTCCTGGATCGACTCGATCGAGCGGCGCGTGTCGTCCACCGACAGCGTGGTCTGGGTGAGCACGGCGACCTCGGTCGATGCGTCCCACGCCGGCAGGTTCAACTCCTCCCGGTCGTCCACGAGAGTCATCGGCGCCTGTCCCATCGTGCCCTTGACCTCCTGATGACCGCGGTGGCCCACCAGGATGATCTTGCGCCCCTCCCGGCTGTACTTGCGGGCCTCGTTGTGCACCTTGGTCACCAGCGGGCAGGTCGCGTCGATCACGTGGAGATTCCGCTCCCGCGCCGCCTCGAAATCCTCCGGGCCCGAGCCGTGCGCCGAGAACACCACGTTCGCGCCCTCGGGGATGTCCCGGACGTGCTCGACGGTCACGGCGCCGCGCGCCTCCAGCGATTTCACGACGAATGAGTTGTGCACGATCTCGTGCTTCAGGTACACGGGCGGGCCGAACCGGTCGAGGGCGATCTCGACCACGTCGATCGCCCGATCGACCCCGGCGCAGAAGCCACGCGGCGCGGCAAGATAGACCTTCACGATCGCCCCTTTCCGTCCGCTGACAAGACTACAGCGTTGGCCGGGGACGGGAGACGCCACGGTTGCGCCGGCCCCAGCCCCGCGTCAGCGCTTGTCTGAGCGGCAGAGTAAGATGCGCCCACCGGTCGGAGCCCCCCAAGTGAACGGGTGGCATGTGGACACTCATCGCGGCATGGCGGGGGTGACGGCGTGACCGAGGCACTGGCCCGCATCAGCGCGCGGAGGCCGTGGCTCACGATCGCCGCCTGGATCCTGCTGGTGCTGATCGCGCTGGCGGTCACCCGGGCCCTGCTCCCCAGCGCGACCACGACCGAGTTCCGGCTGGCCGGCCGATACGAATCGCAACGCGCGACCAATCTGATGGAGGAGCGCTCCCAGATTGGGGATCCCTCTCGTCCCAGCCCGCCCGGCGAAATGGTCATCGTCCAGTCCCCGTCTCTCACCGTCGATGACCCCGCCTTCCGCGAGAAGGTCGAGTCGGTGTTCGCGCGGATCGCGGCGCTTGGGCCCGGCACGGTACAGCTCGGACAGCACTACTACTCGACCGACGGCCCGTTTCTGGTGCCGCCCGGCTTCTTGGTCTCCGCCGACGGCAGAGCCACGGCGATGCTGTTCTTCCTGGCCGGCGACTTGGAGGAGGCGACGGAGAACGTCGAGGACGTCATCCACGTCGTCGAGGAAGCGGATGCCACGGACGACTTCCGCGTGCTCATCGGTGGGGACGCCAGCGTCGCCTTCGAGAACAACGAGCTGAGCGCGCGAGATTTGGAGCAGGGGGAGCGCTTCGGCATCCCCGTCGCGCTGATCATCCTCCTCGCCCTCTTCGGCGCGGTGGTGGCCGCCCTCCTGCCGATTGGGCTGGCAATCGTCGCCATCGCCCTGGCGTTGGCGGCCGTCGGGATCGTCGGCCAAGTCTCCCAGCTGATCTTCTTCGTGACCATGATGATCACGATGATCGGGCTCGCCGTGGGCATCGACTATTCGCTGCTCATCGTCTCACGCTTCCGCGAGGAGATGAGTCGCGGCCTGGCGCCGAAAGACGCTGCCGCGAGGACGGGCCACACCGCCGGCCGCACGGTCCTGTTCAGCGGCACGACCGTCGTGCTCGCCCTGCTGGGCCTGCTCATCGTGCCGGTGTCGTTCTACCAATCGCTCGCCATCGGCGCGATTCTCGTCGTGCTGGCCGCGCTCGCGGCGACGCTCACGCTCCTGCCCGCCGTGCTCGCGCTGCTCGGCCCCCGGGTCGGCATGCTGACCGTCCCCTTCCTCGCGCGGTTCTGCCTGAAGCCGCCGCAGCCGGGAGAGCATGGCTTCTGGGAAGCCGTGACCAGCGCCGTCACGCGATACCCCATCGTCAGCATCCTGCTGGTCGGCGTGCCCATGGTGGTCCTGTCGCTCTTCTACTTCAACATCGGCTTCCTCGGCATTCCGGGCATCCAGACCGGGCTGAACGACGTCAACACGTTCCCCGACAGCGCCAAGACCAAGGACGCGTTCGTCCTCGCCAAGGAGGAGTTCTCGCAGGGCGAGTTCAACCTCTCCGGCTTCCTCAGCCCCGCCGAGATCGTCGTGGATGGCGACCTCGACGACCCCCGCGTCGCTGGCGCCATCGGCCAGCTCGTGGCATCGATCGGCGACTCCGCCGACTTCCCGGTCGACCCGCTGCCTGCAGCGCGCAACAGCGCCGGCGACATCGCCGTGATCAGGCTGCCGTTCCCGGGCGAGCCCAACAGCCGCGACGCCACGGAGGATCTGGCCACGCTCCGCGAGCAGCTGATCCCCGCCGCCTTCGACGGCGTCCCCGCGGAGGTCCATGTGGGCGGCGTGACCGCGGCGGCGACCGACTTCTACGGCATCGTCGACGTGTTTACCCCCATCGTCTTCGCCTTCGTGCTGGGCCTGAGCTTCATCATCCTGATGCTGGTCTTCCGCTCGATCGTCATCCCGATCAAGGCGATCATCATGAACCTGCTCTCCGTCGGCGCGACCTATGGGCTGCTGGTGCTCGTCTTCCAGGAGGGCGTGGGCGCGGACCTGCTGGGCTTCCAGCACGCAGAGGTGATCGACGCATGGATCCCGCTGTTCCTGTTCACCGTCCTCTTCGGGCTCTCCATGGACTATCACGTGTTCCTGCTGAGCCGTATCCGGGAGCGCTACGACCAGACCGGCGACAACGCCGGCGCCGTGGCCTACGGGCTGCGCTCGACGGGCGGGATGATCACCGGCGCCGCGCTGATCATGGTCGCCGTGTTCGGTGGCTTCGCCGCGGGCGAGACGATCGTCAACCAGCAGGTCGGCTTCGGCTTGGCCGTCGCGGTGCTCCTGGACGCGACGCTGGTGCGATCGGTGCTGGTTCCGGCCAGCATGGAGGTGCTGGGCCGAGGGAACTGGTACCTCCCGTCGTGGCTGAGTTGGCTGCCGGATCTGCGAGTCGAAGCCGAAGAAGAGTGATGCAAGGCCGGTGCGCGTCCCCCGGCGTTCCGGCGCCGCCGCTGAGCCGAGGCATGGGCATTCCCGACGCGCCGCGACCCCTCATGGCGAGTGGACGACGTGAGGGCATCTCGGATAGCGTTCCGACCGCCTAGTGCTATCATGACTCTGGTTCAGGATGACGACGATCAGTCGCTGGGGAGTGGGTTCAGCGGCGCTTCGACGCCCACCTGATTCCTTCTGAGAGTCTCGCCGGAATCCCCCCAGCCAATCGGTTGCGTTGGGATTGCGGAGAACCGCGATGACACTTGGCCTGAAGCCGCCGATCACCATACCGATCGACTACAAGCCCGGCTACGAGAAGGCCCGCGCGGTCGCGCCCGAGATCGCGGACAACTACATCGCGCACACGCTGATCGGCGATCCCCTGGCTGAAGCGATGACGGATGATCTCGCGGAGTTCAGCCCGGAAGAGTCGCGGCGGCTTATGGAAGCGGCCATGAACCAAGAGGGCGACGAGGCGCTGCGGGGCGCGCCCGACTCGCTGCGGGCGTTCTTCCGGGAGGCGGAGACCCCGCCCGAGTGGCTCGACTACGCGTCGTTGGCCCCGGGTGTCCGTATGTTCCATCGGAACTCGCAGCTGATCCTGGCGGCGTTCGTCGCGGGTGTGCTGATCGAAGGCTTCACGACCAACATCGCCAAGTCCTTCTTCATCACCGGGCGGGTGCGCGACCAGGGAGTCAGGCGTCTGGGTCAGAACAACCGTCACATGATCGAGATCTTCCTCCCCGGCGGCCTGTACCGGGATGGAGACGGCTGGAAGCTGTCGGTCCGTATCCGGATCGTGCACGCACGGCTCAGGTACCTCTTGAACCATTCGGAAGACTGGGACACCGAGGCGTGGGGCGCCCCGATCAGCGCCGCGCATCTCGGTTACGCCATTTCTGCCTTCTCCGCGCGACTGCTGCTGCACATGAAGACCCTCGGCGCCAGGTACAATGACGAAGAGCACGCCAGCTTCATGGCCGTGTGGCGCTATACGGGCCATCTCATGAGTATTCCGGAGACGATCCTGTTCCGCGATACGGAGGAGGCCCTGCAGCTGTACGACGTCGGCCATATGTGCGAACCGGATTGCGAAATCGAATCGATCGTGATGGCGCACGCGCTGGTCAACTCGGCCCCCTTGATCGCCGGGATGATTGAGCCGGACGCCCGCCGTGATCTCGCGCAGTACGTGTACCGGCTCTCACGCGGACTGATCGGGAGCGAGACTGCCGACTCGCTGATGTATCCGTCGACCTCCTCGTTCGGAGCGGTCACGTGGTTCAAGTTCCAACAGCGGTATGGCCACCTGCTGGGCAATCTGCTCCGGCGACGGCGCGATAACACGAACTTCGCGCAGTTCACGACGCTGCTGGGGACTTCGTTGTTTGACGACGACGGTGTCCGCTACACGTTGCCCGACCACGTCTACACGGAAGAGTCCATAACCTGGTGATGTCGGCGGCCCGCCGGAGTTTTGCCGGTCGTCGCTTGCGCCGCCCGGGAGGGGAGAGGGTGCCTCGGCGGCGGCCTCCCCAGCGTCGCTCGTCCTGAGCGGATGTCCACGCTGAGAGCCCGTCCGGGTGTGAGCGAGAGTCCGCACGGATGCGCCCCGGGCGGCAGCGCGGGACTGATGAGGCGTTCGCGCGTTGGCCGCGCCTCGGGGATGGCCCATGACGTGGCGCCCGGCGCGGCGAAACAGCGCGCTGGCCCTCGTCCGTGAGGTCGTGTGAGCGCTGGGGTAGACTGTAGACGGGCAGCATCCACTATTGTGTGCCCTGGAGACGAAGGACTGGGGCCGCTGGGCCGAACCGCGACTTCGGCGCAACATTGAGGACGGAGAGGACAGCATGGAGATCAGGACCGAGCAGGAAGGGGAGGTGCTGGTCGCGCTGACTGAGGATCGAGTCGACGGGGCCAACGCCCGGGAGTTCCAGGACGCTGTGCAGGCCGCGATCGCCGGGACAGACTCCCCGGTCGTCCTCGACATGGAGCGACTCGTCTACATCAGCAGCGCGGGTCTGCGGGTCATCCTGATTATCGCGCGGTCACTCCAGGGGGAGAACCGGAAGTTCGCCGTCTGCTCGTTGGTTGGTCCGGTGCGCGAGGTCTTCGAGATCAGCGGCTTCGACAAGATCATCCAGACCCATGATACCCAAGCGAAAGCCGTCGCCGCGGTCGGGGGCTGATCGAGCCACGGGGCGATCGGGCACCGGGACTCAGGCTGGGGTGGCAGCACGCACGACGGCGAACCGGCCGTGGTTGTTGGTGAGTTGATGGCACAGTCGTACAAGATCCTCGTCGTCGACGACGAGCCCGACCTGGAGCCGTTGATCCTGCAGCGCATGCGCCGGGAGATCCGGGCCGGCCACTACGAGTTCGTCTTCGCGCACAACGGCGTCGAGGCACTCGAGCTGCTGAACGCCGACGACGGCATCGACATGGTGCTGTCCGACATCAACATGCCGCTGATGGACGGCCTCACCCTGCTCTCGCAGATCCCGGACGTGAATCCCAACATCCGCTCCGTGATCATCTCGGCCTATGGCGACATGAAGAACATCCGCACCGCCATGAACCGCGGCGCCTTCGACTTCGTCACCAAGCCACTCGACTTCGCCGACCTGCGGGTCACCATCGAGCGCACGCTGCAGCACCTCCTGGAGTGGCGCGAGGCGCTCTCCTCTCGCGACCAACTGGTCGTGCTCCAGAACGAGCTTGATGTCGCGAGCACGATGCAGCAGTCGATCTTGCCGACGCGCTTCCCCGACGGACCGTCCTTCCAGTCGTTCGCGAGCATGATTCCCGCGCGCAACGTTGGCGGCGATTTCTTCGACATCATGAAGCTGGACAATGGTCGCATTGGGCTCGCCATCGCCGATGTCTCGGACAAGGGGGTGCCCGCGGCCCTCTTCATGATGTCGAGCCGCACGCTGCTGAAGGGCGCGGCGATTGGCGCCGAGCAGCCGTCGGAAGTGCTCCGGGAGGTCAACAACCTCCTGACGGATGACAACAAGGCCTCGATGTTCGTCACGCTGCTCTATGCCGTGTACGACCCCGCGAGCGGAGAGTTCACCTACGCGAGTGGCGGACACGACGGGCCCCTCGTCGTCCACGCCGATGGGAGTTCGGTGCTGCTGCCCCTGACGGGAGGCATCGCACTCGGGATCCTGTCCGGCTTCCTGTTCGAACAGCACACGGTCACGATCGCACCGGGCGACACCGTGATCCTGTATACCGACGGCGTCACCGAGGCAATGAACGGCAACCGGGAAGAGTTCGGTATCGCGGGGATGCGGCAGGTCTTCGCGGCCGCCCCGCCCGCCGATGCCCAGGGCGCGAACCATGCCGTCTTCGACGCCGTCGCGGCCTTCGCGGGGGAGACACCGCAGTCCGACGACGTCACCTGCGTCACGCTGCGGCGCCGGGAGCCCGAGCGTTGAGCCCGCCATACAGCTTCACCATCGTGACCGACCCCGGCGAATTGGATCGCATCGCCGCGACGGTCGAGGAGATCGGCGAGAAGGAGCACTGGTCCCCCGAGCTGATCTTCCGGGTGCACTTGGCGCTCGAGGAGCTGGGTCTCAACGTCATCAACTACGGCCACGACGACGGTCTGCACGAGATCCAGTTCACGGTGACCTCGCAGGCGGAGCAGGTGACGATCGAGATGACCGATGACGGACGGCCGTTCGATCCGCTCAACGACGCGCCGCCGCCCGACCTGTCATCGTCGCTGGAGGACCGTCGGATCGGCGGCCAGGGCGTGCACCTCGTGCGCACGTTGATGGACCAGGTCCAGTACGAGCGCATCTCGGGCAAGAACCACATCACGCTCGTCTCCCGGAGGGTGGGATGACGTGGGCGTCGTGTCGCGCCCCACGGCCCTGTACCGGCTGAGGGTCCGAGGAATCGCGACGCTCTCCATCGTCGCGGTGCTGCTCGCCACCCTCGCCTGCACCGGCGGATCGGATGACGGCGACCCGGCCCCCCCAGACCCCGACTCCGCACTGACCCCGGCCGCGGCGTCGGCCGACGGCTCGCAAGTGCCCGGCGTCTCCGGCGAGCGCGTCCTCTTCGGGCAGTCCGCCGCCTTCAGCGGGCCCGCGCAGGAGCTGGGCCGCAACATGCGGCTCGGCATCGAAGCCGCCTTCTACGAGATCAACCAGCGCGGCGGCGTCCATGGCCGACAGGTGGAGCTCTCGTCCCTCGACGACGCCTACGAACCCGAGGCGGCGATCGCCAACACGCTGCAGCTGATCGAGGACGACGTCTTCGCGCTCATCGGCGCGGTCGGGACGCCCACGTCGCGGTCCGCCGTCCCGGTGGCCGAGGCCGCCGGCGTTCCCTACATCGCGCCCTTCACCGGGGCTGAGTTGCTGCGCGATGCGCAACTGGCGTACGTCCTCAACCTCCGCGCCTCCTACTACCAGGAGACCGAGGAGATGGTCGCCCGCCTCACGGAGGACCTCGACATCGAGCGCATCGCCGTGATGTACCAGGACGACTCGTACGGCCGCGCCGGGCTCCGGGGCGTGCAGTTGGCCCTGGAGCGCCGCGGCGCCGAGCCCGTGGCCGTGGGGGCGTACACGCGCAATACGACGGCCGTGAAGACGGCCCTGCTCGACTTGCGCGCGGGAGATCCCGAGGCGGTGATCATCATCGGCGCCTACCGGCCCGTGGCGGCACTGGTGTCCTGGGCGCGGTACACGGGACTCGACCCGGTCTTCATGACCGTCTCATTCGTGGGCAGCAACGCCCTGGCGGACGAGCTCGGGCCGTCCGGCGAGGGCGTCTTCGTCACGCAGGTGGTGCCCTTCCCGACCGACGACACGCTGCCGGTCGTCGCGGCCTATCACGACGCGCTGTCGGCCTACGCGCCCGACGCGGTCCCGGGCTTCGTCTCCCTCGAGGGCTACCTTGCCGGGCGCCTCGCCATCGCCGGCCTGGAGCGCTGCGGCCGCGAGCTGGACCGGGGCTGCTTCCTCGACGGGCTGCTCCGCGGCGAGGCGATCGACATCGATGGGTTCAGGCTGCGCTACGGCGACAGCGCCAGCGACAACCAGGGGTCGGACGCGGTCTTCCTGACGGTGATCGGCAGTGACGGCCGATACCACCCCGTGGACAGCATGGAGAGCATCGAGCAGTGAGCGACTACCTCAAGCGTCTGCTTGCCCTGCGCTTTCGGATCTCGACCCAGCTCTACCTGGGGATTGGTAGCGCGGTCCTCCTCACCGTGGCCGCGAGTCTGGTGGGCTGGTTCTCGTTCAACAGCGTCGGCAGCGCGCAGGCCCGCGTCAACGAGGGCAGCATTCCCGAGTTGGAACTCGCCTTCGGCGTCGCGGAGTACAGCAGCACGCTGGTGGCGGCGGCGCCGAACCTTGCGGCGGCTGCCACGCCCGAGGAACTCGCCGCCGTCTCCGCGACGATCGCCGAGGGCCAGCGGGCCTTCGAAGCGCAACTGGCGGTGCTGGAGGGCAGAGAGGCCGGCGACGAACGCTTCGCGGCGATCCGCGCCCAGGCCGACGAGCTGGTCTTCAACATCGAGGCGATCAAGGCCGACCGATCGGCGCTCTTCACGCTGACCGAGCGCAGCGTGGCCGGGCTGGAGGAGTTCGCGCAACTGCGCAGCCTGCTCGACAGCTTGGTGATCCCCGCCATCGACGACCAGTTGTTCTTCGCGCTGACCGGCTACCGCGTCCTCGGCGATCCCGCCGCGTCGCGGGCCGAGCACCTCTCGGAGGAGGAGATCGCCCGCTATCGCCATCTCGCCGAGTTGCAGGGCGATCTCAACATCGCCACCCAACTGATGGCGACCGCATCGAGCCTCTCCATCGCCGCGGCCGTCGAGCCGCTGCGGGAGCGCTTCGAGGCGGCGGCCGGACGCATGCAGCGCAACCTGCGCTCGCTCGGGGAGCCCCTGCGCGGCGAGCTCGAGCCCATCTTCACGCAGATGTTCGCCGCCGGCCTCGACGACGATCGCGGCTTCGACCTGTTCGAGCAGGAATTGCGGCTGCGGGAGCGCCAGCAAGCGCTGCTGGGGCTCAACCGGGTCATCGCCATCGACCTCGTCAACGAAGTCGATGACCTGGTGAGCGCGGCGAACGCGAGCGCCGAAGAGGCCACGCAGGCGGCCAGCCAGGCGATCGGGACGGGGCGCACGCTGCTGCTCGCCATCAGCGGCGTCAGCGTCGGCGGCGCGCTGCTCATCGCCTGGCTCTACGTCGGCCGCGTGCTGTTGAGTCGCCTCGCACAGCTGTCCGACCGCATGCGGCGCATGGCGGAAGGCGATATCGAGGCCCCGGTCGAGATCGTCGGCCAGGACGAGGTGGCCGACATGGCCGCGGCCCTGGAGGTCTTCCGTCGCCACGCCCACGAGGTGCAGCGCCTCAACCTGGTGGAACAGCTCGCGCAAGAGCTGCAGGGCAAGAACGATCAGCTGGAAGTCGTGCTGGCCGATCTGCAGCGGGCCCAGGACCAGATCGTCGCGCGCGAGAAGCTGGCGGCGCTCGGGGAGCTGACCGCCGGCGTCGCGCACGAAATCCGCAACCCCCTCAACTTCGTCAAGAACTTCTCGGAGTCGTCGGAAGAGATGATCGAGGAAATGCGGGAGGTTCTCGAGGAGGCCGGCGGCACGTTGAGCGAGGACCAGCGGGATCTGGTCAATGAGATCACAACGGACCTGGGCGACAACCTGCGACGCATCCTCTCGCACGGCGACCGCGCCAACCGCATCGTGCAGGACATGCTGCAGATGGGGCGGGAGTCGACCGAGGTGCAGGCCACCGACATCAACAAGCTGGTCGACGAGCACGCCCGGCTCGCCTACCACAGCGCCCGCGCCACCGACCCCAACTTCCAACTCGACCTGAAGCAGGAGCTCGACCCCGACGCCGGCGAGATCGAGGCGGTGCCGCAGGAACTCGGGCGCGTCTTCCTGAACATGGTGGGCAACGCCTGCGACGCCACCGACGAGAAACGGCGCGCCGCCCAGGAGGCCGGCGCCGCCGCCGACTACATGCCCACGCTGCTCCTCTCCACCCGGCGGGGCGAGGACCATGTCGAGGTGCGCATCCGCGACAACGGCGCCGGCATGCCGCCCGAAGTCGCCGAGAAGATCTTCAACCCCTTCTTCACCACCAAGCCGACCGACCGCGGCACCGGCCTGGGCCTCGCCATCTCCCGCGACATCGTGCAGAAGCACGGCGGCGCCATCCAGGTCGAGTCCGCGCCGGGCGAGTTCACCGAGATGGTCGTCCGGCTGCCCCTGGTGCACGTCCGCGAAGAGGCCGGCGCCGTCTAGCGGCGGCACTGCTCCGTCCCCCGCCGCCGAGGCGACCGAGGGGAGTAGACTGGTGCGGCATCGAGTCCGCCGGGGCCCTCCCCGGCCGGACTCCCCACCCGGGGCCGTAGCTCAGCTGGGAGAGCGCCGCCTTTGCAAGGCGGAGGTCAGGGGTTCGATCCCCCTCGGCTCCACCACCCCCACCCCACCACCACCGCTAGCGCGGAACGCCGCAGTGGTCCTACAATGCTCGCGGCGCTGGTGATTAGAGCGCGGTGGCCCCACCCGTTCCCATCCCGAACACGGAAGTGAAACGCCGCAGCGCTGACGATACTCGGGGGGCAACCCCCTGCGGAAAATAGGCCATCGCCAGCCCAACCTCCGCAAAACGCCCGTCATCCGGCGGGCGTTTGCATTTCCCGCGGTCGTCGCTGGCCGCGTGCCCCGACCCGGCGCCGGCATGGCACGGGCCGTGCGGGGCTTCCTGATCGGGGCCGGCCTCGCCCAGGCCAGCATCGCGCCGCCGCCGCCGGAACATGAGAAGACGGGCACGGGGTTGCTGGGAGTGGACGGCTGGCACGTCGGCGACGTGGTGTCGATCCCGGAATCACGACTTGCCCACGGGCAATGGCCTGGAGTCCAATCCTCCCGCGCCGATCCGGAGGAGTTGTCCCTCCGCGATCTCCTGGCCTCGGAGCCCGTCGTGTCGGGCCGGCCGCTGTAGGGGCCCTGGCAGTCCCCCGAAGGCTGGCCCGCTGAACAGGCCGTGGCAGGGTTGCTCGGGAGTGCGTAGGCTCGGGCAGAACTGGAGGACCGGGTGAGCGAGTGGAAGCGCAGACTTCGGCCGCGCAGCGAGCTGCAGTGGGGGGCGCTGGTACTGGGCATCCTCATCGCATTCATAGCCGTCGGCTACGTAGCGCTGGGATTCGCCTTACGCGACATACAGGCGGGCGTAACCAGCATTGCAATCCTGGTAGGTGGCGTCTTCGCCGTTCTCAAGTTGCGGCTCTTCAGGGATCTTGAACCCCACCTCACCGTCTCGCAAGAAGTGTCGCACAGACCGGTTGGGGACAGCTACGTTCATATTGTAGTGACATCCAACTTGCACAACAGTTCCAGAGTGCTTGTCGACCTGCGTAAGGGATTGTTCCGGCTACAGCAGGTGCAGCCCATTACCGACGCGGAGATCGAAAGTCTAGATGCTCAGGTATTCGTGTCGCAGCAGGCCAGAGATTTCCAGTGGCCTACACTCGACGAGTTCACCCGAGAGTGGCCCAAGAATGCAGCGAGCATTGAGCCCGGCGAGTCGCATCAAGAGACGTGCGAGTTCATCGTGGACTCGAAAGTGAAGTGTGTTCTCACCTATACCTATGTCTGGAATTCGAAGTGGTCCCCACATTCCCCAGCTCCCGAGGGATGGGCTGCAACCATGGTGTATGATATAGTCAACGGCAGTGAGGTATCAGCCGTTTCGTGAGGAGTCAGCATGCCATCGAGTCAGACACCCCGGAAGGGCGTAATCAAGGGGACCAGTCCTCGGATCGCGCCGCCTCCGCCCGTGGGCAGGCGCAAGCCCGCCAGCGGGAGTCCCAAGCCCGCGCAGAACAGCTGAGCATCTCGCCCGAGGAGTCTCATGCCATCCGGTGATGCACCCCGCGAGAGCGGGACGAAGACGACCAGTCCGCGGAGAGCACCCGCCAAGCCGCAGGGATCGCGCAAGCCGCCTGGCGGAAACCCGAAGCCTTCCCAGAACACCCGAGAGCTTCGACCGAGGGAAGCCATGTCATCCAGTGACACGTCGTCAGGGTACGTGATTGAAGGGACCGACCCGCGCGAAGCGCCTCCCAAACCGCAGGGATCGCGCAAGCCCCCAGGAGGCAAGCCCAAGCCTGCGCCGAAGGACTAGACACCGCAAGCGGCGCTCGAACCAGAGCTTCGACCGGCTATCCACCCCCACCGACCGAGTAGGCCGGCCCCCCTCCATCCGACGGTAGTTCGCACTCCCCCGACCTCCCGGTTTGCCCCGACCGGAGCCCGTGGCTACCATGGCCTCCGCGAAAGGGTCGGCGCGCGTCTCCCCAGACACCACCAGCGCGTCGGCGAAACCAACGCCCTTGGCACAGAACCCGTCCGCTTCACCCGCCCTATCCGATCCCCCCGCCGCCCCCGGCGCCAAGCTCACCATGGCCGAGTTGCTTGATGAGGCCGGTCCAGCCTTTGCGCACCTCCAGCGTGGCGACGTCGTCGAAGGCACCCTCGTCGGCCGCGCCGGCGACAGCTTCATCGTCGACGTCCGCGCCAAAGCGGAGGGCATCGTCGCTCCCAGCGAGATGCACTCCATGTCGCCCGAGCAGCGCGGCGCGCTGTCCGTCGGCGACACCCTGCTCGTCTATGTGCTGCAGCCCGAGGTCGAAGAGGACCAGTTGCTGCTCTCCATCGACCGGGCGCGCGGTGAGCAAGGCTGGCGGGAACTCCAGAACCGCCACGAGAGCGGCGCGATCTTCGAGGCCGGCGTCACCGGCTTCAATAAGGGCGGGCTACTGGTCAACGTCGAGGGCGTCAACGCCTTCGTCCCGCTGAGCCAGGTCGTGGGCGCCGCCCCCGACCGCGAGAGCGGCGGCGGCCTCGCCGACTTCGTCGGCCGCAACCTGCGCCTCAAGGTCATCGAGATCAACCGCCGCCGTAACCGGGTCATCCTGTCCGAGCGCGCCGCCATGCAGGAATGGCGCGCCGAGCAGAAGGACCGCCTCCTCGCCGAGTTGCGCGAGGGCGAGATCCGCGCGGGCAAGGTCACCAGCATCCGCAGCTTCGGCGTCTTCGTCGACCTCGGCGGCGCCGACGGCCTCGTCCACCTCTCCGAGCTCTCCTGGGACCGCGAGGTGAACCCCGAGGACCTCTTCAAGATCGGCGAGCCCGTCGATGTCTACGTGATGAAGGTCGACCACGAGGCCAAGAAGATCGGCCTCTCCATCCGCCGCGCCCGGCCCGAGGAATGGGACATCGTCGTCGCCAGCTACGAGGTCAACCAGGTCGTGCCCGGCATGGTCACCAAGCTGGTCACGTTCGGCGCCTTCGCCCGCATCGAGGGCCCCGTCGAAGGGCTCATCCACGTCTCCGAACTCGTCGACCGGCGCATCTCGCACCCCCGCGAAGTCCTCGCCGAGGGCGATGTCGTGCCGGTCAAGATCGTCCGCATCGAGCGCGACCGCCACCGCTTGGGGTTGAGCCTGCGCCAGGCCCGCGCCGAGGCCGAGCGTGTGGGCTGGGTCTTCAACGGCGAGGGCGGCATCCAGATGCTGCCGGAGGAGGTCGCCGATCGCTTCGGCGTCGAGCGCGGGGAAGCCCCGCCTCCCCCTCCCGCCGCCGACCCCGCCGCCCCCGCGGGCGACCCCGCGGCGGCCCCCGCCGGCCCCCCGCCCGCCCCCGTCAGCCCCATGGAAGCGGCGCTGCAGCGGGCCGGCATCTCCGAGGAAGATCTCCGCAGCCGTACGACCGAGGCATAGCCGGGCAGGCCCGCGGCCCCGTGCCGGCTGTCGCCGGGACGGGGCGTGCCATCCGTCACGCTGGCCCGGTCGTTCCGTAGACGCACCTGGGGGCCGTTGATAGGCTCGAAACCAGGGGAGGGACGCCATGGCAGACCGCTTTGACAAGTTCACCGAGCGAGCCAGGCGCGTCCTGACCCTCGCCCAGGAAGAGGCCCAGCGCTTCAACCACAACTACATCGGCACCGAGCACCTGCTGCTCGGCCTCGTGCGCGAGGGCGACGGCGTCGCCGCCAAGGTGCTGGCCAATCTCGGCGTGGAGTTGAGCAAGGTGCGCTCCGCCGTGGAGTTCATCATTGGGCGCGGCGACCGCGCCGTGCTCGGCGAGATCGGCCTCACGCCGCGCGCCAAGAAGGTCATCGAGCTCGCCGTCGATGAGGCGCGCCGCCTCAACCACCACTACATCGGCACCGAGCACCTGCTGCTCGGCCTGGTGCGGGAGGGTGAGGGCATCGCGGCCGGCGTCCTGGAGAGCCTGGGTGTCAACCTGGAGCGGGTCCGCGCCGAGACCACCCGCATCCTCTCGCAGAGCTCCCCCGCCACCAGCGGCGCGGGCACGGGCGGCAAGGCCGGCAGCCCCAGCGGCGGCCGGACATCCACCCGCACGCCCACCATCGACCAGCTTGGCATCGACCTCACGGCCGCCGCGCGCGCCGATCAGCTCGACCCCGTCATCGGCCGGGAGCAGGAGATCCAGCGCGTCATCCAGATCCTCTCCCGGCGGACCAAGAACAACCCCGTGCTCATCGGCGAGCCCGGCGTCGGCAAGACCGCCGTCGTGGAGGGTCTGGCGCAGCGCATCGTCGCCGGCGACGTGCCGGAGACCCTGCAGGGCAAGCGGCTGCTCACCCTCGATGTCGGCTCGCTCGTCGCGGGCACCAAGTACCGCGGCGAGTTCGAGGAGCGCCTCAAGAAGGTCATCGAGGAGATCAAGAACGCCGGCAACTGCGTGCTCTTCATCGACGAGATGCACATGCTGGTCGGCGCGGGCGCCGCCGAGGGCGCCGTCGACGCGGCCAACATCCTCAAGCCCTCCCTCGCCCGCGGCGAGCTGCAGACCATCGGCGCCACCACCCTGGACGACTACCGCAAGCACATCGAGCGCGACGCCGCCCTGGAGCGGCGCTTCCAGCCCATCGTCGTCGAGGAGCCCAGCGTCGAGGAGACCGTCGAGATCCTCATGGGCATCAAGGGCCAGTACGAGGCGCACCACAAGCTCGCCATCTCCGCCGAGGCCGTCGCCGCCGCCGCCGAGATGTCCGCTCGCTACATCTCCGACCGTGCGCTCCCCGACAAGGCCATCGACCTGATCGATGAGTCCGCCTCCCGCGTGCGCATCCGCCGCTCTTACACCCCCCCGAGCCTCAAGGAGGCCATGGTGGGCCTGGAGAGCATCCGCAAGGAGAAGGAAGCGGCGATCAACTCGCAGCAGTACGAGTACGCCGCCGAACTGCGCGACCGCGAACTGAAGCTCCAGGAGCGCATCGAAACCCTGGAGAAGGATCTCAATCAGGAGCGCGGAGACGACGAGGCCGTCGTCAGCGGCGAGGACATCGCCGAAGTCGTCTCGATGTGGACCGGCATCCCGCTCGTCCAGATCGCGACCGAGGAGTCACAGCGCCTCCTGCACATGGAAGAGGCCATCCACGACCGCGTCGTCGGCCAGGACGAGCCGATCAAGGCGCTCGCCAAGGCCGTGCGTCGCGCCCGGGCCGGCCTCAAGGATCCCCGCCGCCCGATCGGCGTCTTCATGTTCCTCGGGCCCACCGGCGTCGGCAAGACCGAACTCGCGCGCGCCCTGTCCGAGTTCATGTTCGGCTCCGACGAGAACATGGTGCGCCTCGACATGTCGGAGTTCATGGAGCGCCACACCGTTGCCCGGCTCGTCGGCGCCCCTCCCGGCTACGTCGGCTACGACGACGGCGGCCAGTTGACCGACACCGTGCGCCGCAAGAACTACTGCCTCATCCTCTTGGACGAGGTCGAGAAGGCGCACACCGAAGTCTTCAACATGCTGCTCCAGGTCTTCGACGACGGGCACCTGACCGACGCCAAGGGCCGCAAGGTCAGCTTCCGCAACACCATCATCATCATGACGTCCAACGTCGGGTCGGACCTGATCCGCAAGGAATCCGCGCTCGGCTTCACCGTCAAGTCCGACGCAGCCAAGACCGACGCCCAGCAGTATGAGCGCATGAAGGACAAGGTTCTCACGGAGATGAAGCGCATCTTCCGGCCCGAGTTCCTCAACCGGGTCGACTCCACGCTCGTCTTCCACACGCTCGGCAAGGCGCACATCCGCGAGATCGTCGACTTGATGCTCAAGGAGATCGACAAGCAGGTCGCGCTCAAGGGCATCAACCTCGACGTTACCCCCGCCGCCCGCGACTGGCTGGGCGAGAAGGGCTACGACCCCGTCTTCGGCGCACGGCCGCTGCGGCGCGTCATCCAGGAGCGCATGGAGGACTCCCTCTCCGAGGCCCTCCTGCGGGGCGAGTTCGACCCCGGCGACACCATCAAGGTGGACATCGTCACCGAGACCAACGACGCGGGCGCCGAGGAGACCAAGCTCGACTACATCCGCATCCCCGGCCAAATTGCCGAGAGCGTCGCTGCCGTCGCCGCCGACGACTCGAGCCCCGGGGATTCCCCATCCGGCGGATCGACGGACGAGGGCGGCTCCGGGGGCGGCGACTCGGACGGTGGCGGCGGGTCGAGTGATCGCGGCGGTCCCGGCGGCGACGACGGCGGCCTCGACAAGGCCCCCGACGACCCCGAGGGATCCACCCCCAGCGAAGAAGAAGAGCCCGTCACCGCCGCGCCCTAGCGTCCGGCGTCCTGCACCCGATCGCTACGGGGGCGGCCATCGGCCGCCCCCGTTCCATGTGCGCCCATCGCGCTACGTGTCCCGATGCACCAGCACCGACTGCGTGATGCCGAGCGCCGCGAACAGCACCAAGATCGACGCGTTGCCCACGCTGATGAACGGCAGCGGGATGCCGGTCACCGGCAGCAGCCGGATATTGACCGCCACCGCGATAAACGTCTGCACCGCGATCAGCGTCACGATCCCCGCGATCAGTAGCTGCCCAAACGAGTCCGGCGCCTTCGTGATCGCCCGCAGCAGGCGGAGGATCAGGATCAGGAACAGCGCGAACAGCACCATTGCGCCGGCCAGGCCCAACTCCTCGGCCAGCACGCTGAAGATGAAGTCCGTCGTCTGCGTGCGCAGGAAGTCGAGTTGTGTTTGCGTGCCCTCGGTGAATCCCTTGCCGGTCAGCCCCCCCGACCCCACCGCCAACTCCGCCTGCAGCACATTGAAGCCCGAGCCCTGCGCGTCCGACTCCGGGTCGAAGAACGACTCAATCCGCGCGCGTTGGTAGTCCTGCACCCCCACCACCAGCACGGCCGGCACCAGCGCCAGCAGCGCGGCGCCCAGCACTAGGAAATGCTTGGCGGAGGCCCCCGCGAAGGCGGCCATGACGGCCCACAGCACCAGGAAGACCGACGAGCTGCCCGCGTCCGGCTCGACGAATACCAACGCGGCCGGAACCACGGCGACCGCCAGTGAGACCAGAAAGATGCGCGGCTCGTGCAGGCGGTCCCGATAGTCGGTCAGGAACTTCGCGAGCCCGATGATGGTCAGCAGCTTCGCCACCTCCGACGCCTGCACCAGCGTGAATCCCAGGTCGAACCAGCGCCGCGACCCGAACTGCTCCACCCCCACCACCAGCACCGCCAGCAGCAGCACGATGCCAAACCCGTACGCGAACCAGCCCAGCACATCCAGCAGCCGATAGTTCACCCGCGCCGCGATGAACATCGCCACCGCCCCCGCCGCCGCCGATGCGATATGCCGCACCACCGGCTCGCTGATCACGACGCCCGTCGCATCGCGCGGCAGCGCGGCGCTGTAGATCATCAGCGCGCCGTACCCCGTCAGCGCCAGCGCGGCGACCAGCAGAATGGGGTCGAAGTAGCGCCACGACGGCGCGCCCACGTTGGAGCCCGCCGCCCTCGGGCCCGAGCGAGCTCGTCCGCGGCGAGACGCGCCGGCGCCTGCCCGGGCCGCCATCAGTGCGTCCCCGCCGTCGTGCGCCTCATGGCAGCCGGCTCGCGATCTCGTTGAACGCTTCCACGGTGCGGACCGGGAGCTGTCCCAGCGCCGGCATCACCGTGCCGAAGACCCCGTTGATCTCGCCCCAGGCATGCAGGATGTCCCCGCCCGCCTCGGCCGTCAGGAATCCCGCCCCCAACTGGTGGAAGACCACGATCGCGATCCGCGGGTCCTCGTACGGGGCAAAGCCAAGGAACCAGCCGTGCGTCGGGAACAGGTCCCGGAACAGGGGGGCTTCGCCGAACTCCGCCGTCCCCGTCTTGCCCCCCACCTGCATCTCCGGGAACCAGGCGTTCCCGGCGGTGCCGCCCAGCACCGCCATCGCCATGCCACGGCGTACCGCCTCCAGTGTCTGCGGTGTCGCGTCGAGCTGTCGCACGATGCGCGGCGTAAACGGCTCCACGACGCGGCCCTCCGCGTCCACGATGTCGCCGACCACGCGGGGCTGCAGGACCTTGCCGCCGTTCGCGATCGCCGCCGTCACCATCGCCATCTGCAGCGGCGTCACCGACACGAACCCCTGCCCAATCCCGAAGTTGTACGAGTCGCCCTGCCCCCACGGCTCCCCGAAGGTGCGCAGCTTCCAGGCCGGATCACCAACCGCGCCCGCCGCCTCCCCCACCAGATCGATCCCCGTCGGCTCGTCCAACCCGAAGGCCCGCGCCCAGCGAGCGAGCGCCTCGGCGCCCAGGCCCCGGAAGTCCTGCGTCCCGCCAATCACACCCGCCGCCTCCAGCCGCCGCTGCTCCGCCAAGCCCTCCGGCGTCAGCAACTCCGCCGCCACCGCCACCTGGAACGGCGACCCGCCCGACAGGTACCAGAAGTACACGTTGGACGACTCCGCCATCCCCCGCACGAAGTCGAAGTAGCCGCTCGTGGTGTCGCGGAAGGTGTAGACGATGCGCGGGTCCACCTCGTTCTGCACCTCGATCACGCCGGGCGAGAAGATCACTTCGTCGGGGTGGATTACCCCCTCGCTCAGCGCGGCCGTGCCCGTCACCACCTTGAAGATCGACCCCGACGCGAACTGGTCGGCGATCGCGTGATTGACGAGCGGCCGCCCCTCGTTCTCCAGCAGCGCCGCCAGGCCCTCCTCGTCGATCTCGCCCGTGAAGATGTTGGGGTCGTACGTCGGCACGGACACCATGGCCAGAATCTCGCCCGTGTGCACGTCGACCACGACGGCCGATGCGAACAACGACCCCCCCATCGAGTCGACCAGGATCTCGTGTACGGCCGCCTGCAGTTCGAGGTCGATCGTCAGTTGGATGCCGTTGCCGGGCGTCGGGTCTTCCAGGCGCAGCGTGCGCAGTTCGCGTCCCGCCGCGTTGACCTCCGACTGGCGCTGGCCCGGCACCCCCCGCAGCACCCGCTCGTAGTACGCCTCGACGCCGGTCTGCCCCAGCCGGTCGGAGATGCGGTAGCGGTCGGCCTCGAGGATTTCGAACTCCTCCAGCGTGATCGGGCCCACGTAGCCCAGAATGTGCCCCAGCAGCGCCCCCTCCGCGTAGCGCCGGTTCGCGACCGCCGCAACCTCCACACCGGGAAGTTCGGACCCCCGCGCCGAGAGTTCGAAGGCCAGCGCCTGCTCCGCGTTGGCCTCCAGCAGCCGGGGGAAGAAGGGGTCGATGCTGCGCTTGCCCGCCAGGATCTTGGCCTCGATCGAAAACGCTTGCACGCCCAGCGCCTGCGCCAGAATCGACGCGATCCGCCGCTCCTCGCCGTCCGGCACGTCGGCCGGGACGACGGAGATCGCGAAGGCCGGCACGTTCTCCACCAGCGGCTTGCCGTTGCGATCGAAGATCAGCCCCCGCTCGGCCGGCAGCGTCGTGTTGCGGATGCGGTTGATCGTCGCCTGCGCCTCGAACTCGTCGTGGCGGAAGACCTGCAGGCGCACCAGTTGCACCGTCAACACGGCGAACAGCGCCAGGACGAACAGCCCCAGCAGCCACACGCGAAGGCGCAGGCCCTCGTCATCGTCCGCGCCCGCCGCGATCAACACGGGGTGACGCCGGTCGCGAAACACGCCCAGATCGCGAAATATGTTCATTACGCGGTCTCCGTGGGCGCGGTGGGCAGCCGCACCAGCCAGTAGACGATCGCCCCCACGAACAGGTTCGCGAGCACGCTGGGCACGGCGACATCCGTGGTCGCGACTACCCAGTCCAGGCTCGCCCCCTCCACCTGCAACGCCGCCGCCACGGCGAAGAAGTGCAGCAGCGTCGCCACGATGATGACCGCCAGCGCCCACGCGTATTCGCTGGGCGGGCGCATCTGGTCACGCAGCCCCGCGACGACGATCACCGGCACGTAGGCGGCCACGGATTCGGCCATCCCCTGGTGCGACAGCAGGCCCAGCCAGATGCCCGCCAGCGGCGCCATCACCAGCGCTTCCCGCGGATCCCGCACGACGGCCCAGCAGCACAACGTGACCAGCAGCAGGTTCGGCGCGACCCCCAGTAACTCGAAGGCCGGGATCGCCGAGGTCTGCAGCAGCGTCAACCCCAGCGTGCCCAGGAGGAGCGGCGGCCACTTCACGGCGTGGCCTCCTCCCCCTCGGAGGGGGTCTCCTCCGCGTCTTCGCCGGCGGGCTCCAGCGGCGGCGCCGGCTGGAACGTGACCTGGATCAGCACGAGTTCGACTTCGTCCAGCGGCGCCAGTGGGTCCAGCCGAATGCGACGGAACACGTCTTGCGCGGACCCCTCCGCCGATGCCACACGGCCGATCGGGATGCCCTTTGGCATCAGTCCGCCCAGCCCCGACGTCACGAACAGGTGCCCCGGCTGCACGTCCGTCGTGTGCGGCACGAAGTCGACTCGCAGATTGCCGCCCGCGTTCCCCCGCACCACGCCCTCACTGCGCGTCAACTGGTGCAATGCCCGCACGCTGGCGTCGGGGTCGGTCACCAGCCGCACGAACGATGAGCCCGGGCGCACTTCCGCGATCACGCCCACCATGCTCCCGCCCGCCGCCAGCACCGGCATCCCCACTTCGATGCCATCGTTGCTGCCGCGGTTCAACCCCAGCACGTCCTGGAGCCCCGTCAGATCCCGTGTGACGACCTCGGCCAGCACGAAGATCTCGTCCTGAGCCTCTTGCACGCCCAGCAGGGCCTCCCGGCCGCGGAAGCGGATCTGCTCTTCGCGCAGGCGCGCGAGCTCCGATTCGAGCTGCTCGATGCGATTGCGCAGCGAACGGTTCTCGTCGTCCACGCGGTCGAAGTCGTCCACGTTCTGGACCAGGTTCGCCACCGGCTCGGCCGCCTGCCGCAGGCCCCGCTGCATGGGTCCGAACACGTTCGACGCGGCTTCTTCGATCGGCTGCGCCACGCCGACCGCCGCCAGCGTCGCCAGACCGGCGATGAGCAGCACCATCCCCAGCAGCCATTGGGCCAGCCGGGAGCGGAGCAGCTCCACGACCGCCGCCTATCGCCGCCCGCGCACGGTCGCCATGGAGGCATGCACCCGATCGAGCATCTCGGCCTCCTCCAGGACTTCCGCGCAGCCCCGGACGACACAGGTCAGCGGATCCTCCGCCACGTAGACGGGGAACTTCGTGTCCTGCGAGATGCGACGGTCGATCCCCGCCACCAGCGCCCCCCCGCCCGCGATCGCGATGCCCTGGTTCATCAGGTCGGCCACCAACTCCGGCGGCGTAATCTCGATCGTTTGGCGCACCGCGTCCGAGATCGCGCTGATGGACCCGCTGATCGCGTCGCGCAGCTCCACGCTGCTGATCTCCACCCGCTTCGGCAGCCCCGTCGAGAGGTCGCGACCGCGCAGGACCACCGGATGTTCCCGCTGCAGGGGGAAGGCGGATCCGGCCTCGATCTTGATCTCCTCCGAGGACCGCTCCCCAATCAGCATGTTATGCACTTGGCGGGCGTAGTTCACGATGTCCAGATCGACTTCGTCCCCGGCGACCCGGATCGACGAACTGACCACGATCCCGCCCAGCGCGCAGACCGCCACCTCCGTGGTGCCGCCGCCGATATCGACGACCATCGAGCCGCTCGCTTCCATGATCGGCAGCCCCGCCCCGATCGCCGCGGCCAGCGGCTCCTCGATCAGGAACGCCTCCCGCGCGCCGGCGCTGATCGTGGCGTCGTAGATCGCGCGCTTCTCGACCTCCGTCGCGCCGGACGGCATCCCCACCACGACCCGCGGCCGCGGCAGCCCCCAGCCGAAGCGGTCGTGCACGGCGCGAATGAAGTACTGCAGCATCTTCTCGGTGACATCGAAGTCGGAGATGACGCCGTCCTTGAGCGGTCGCACCGCCACGATGTTGGCCGGCGTGCGCCCCACCATCCGCTTGGCCTCGGCCCCGATGGCGAGCACGGTCTTCGTGTTGCGGTTGATCGCGACGACGGACGGCTCGTCGATGACGATGCCCCGCCCCCGCACGGTGACCAGCGTGTTCGCGGTACCCAGATCGATGCCGATGTCTTGCGAAAGACGACCAAGCATCCAGGTGAGCGGATTGAACACCATGTGAACCTTCTGTGGGCAGGTGGGCGCCGAGCGGCCGACGGTGCGGCGCTTCGCGCCACTATATAAGGCGTCCACTCGGGGCGGTAACCACGCACGGCCTCCCGGTCGCGGCGCACGATCGGCCTAACGCCGGCTGCGCCCCGAATGTTCCCCTCGCGACGCCCTCCCGCGACGCCCCCCTCGCCGCTCCGCCGCCGGACTGTCCCCCCTAGCGACCCCGGAACACCGGCTCGCGCTTCTCCAGGAACGAGTTCCGGCCCTCCGCGAAGTCCTCCGTCTCGAACGTGATGCGCTGCAGGTGCTCCTCCAACTCCACGTGCTGCCGCAGGGACAGCGTCGCGCTCTCCCGCACCATGCGCTTCATGATCTCCACCGCGACCGATGGCCCGTGCGCGATCTCGGCGGCCAACGCCAGCGCGCGGTCTGTCACCTCCTCGGTCGGGACTACCTCGCTCACCAGCCCCATCGCGAGGGCCTCCGGGGCCGGCACCATCGCCCCGGTGAACAGCATCCGCATCGCCTGCTCGGGGCCCACCAGCCGCGGCAAGAACCACGACGCCCCCGTGTCGGCGTTGATCCCCCGCTTGACGAAGATCGCGCTGAATCGCGCCGCCTCCGCCGCGATGCGGATGTCGCAGGCCAGCGCCAAGCTCAGCCCGGCGCCCACGCAAACGCCGTTGACGGCCGCGATCGTGGGCTTCTGCAGGTTGTACAGCTGCTCCGTGCCCAGAAATCGGCTGCGCAGAACCTCGTTGCGACCGCGCTCCGGCCGGGCGTGCAACTCCGCGTCCGGCGCCGCCGTCAGGTCCGTTCCCGCCGAGAAGCCGCGCCCGGCGCCGGTGATCACCAGCGCCCGCGTGGCGTCGTCGTGCTGGGCCTCGGCCCAGACGGTCTCCAGCTCCGCCCAGGTGCTCCAGGACAGCGCGTTGAGCTTGGCCGGCTTGTTCAGCGTGATCAGCCCCACCCCGTCCTGCACCTCGTACGTGATGTCCGCGTAGCTCATCGCATGGTCCTTCCGCTGCCCCGGCCTGGGGCCGGACGGGGCAAGACTAGCGCCCGGCCGGATCGGGGTCGCGCGCCGGATCGACACCCGCATCGGGGATGCTCCCCGATTCGTGCTCCCGCAGCAGCGTCAGCAACTGCGTCTCGTCCCAGACCGGCGTGCCCAGTTGCTCGGCCTTGGCCCGCTTGCCGCCGCCCCCCTCCCCCGCGATCAGCGCCTGTGTCTTCTTCGTCACACCGCTGCCCACCGACGCCCCCAGCCGCTTCAGCGCCGCTCCGGCCCCGTCCCGCGTCATCGACGACAGCCGGCCCGTGACCACGAACTGCTGCCCCGCCAGCGGCCCCTCCCGCGCCCCGCCGCCCTCCTCCGACAGCCGCACCCCGGCCGCCGCCAGCTTGGCGATGACCTCCTGGTTGCGCTCCGTCGCCATCCAGCGCGCGACGCTCTCCGCGATCACCGGCCCCACCCCGTCGACCGCGGCGATCTCCTCCTCCGACGCCCCCTGCAGCGCTGTCACGCCGCCGAAGTGCTGCGCCAGCAGCGCCGCCACCTCGGCGCCCACGTGACGGATGCCCAGGCCGAAGAGCAGCGCGCTCAGCGGTCGCGCCCGGCTCCGCTCGATCGCGGCCAGCAGGTTGTCGACGCTCTTCTCCGCCATCTTCGGCAGGGCCAGCAGCGCCGCGCGCTGCTCCGCCAGGGCGTAGATGTCGCCCGCGTCCGTGATCAGCTCCGCATCGAAGAACTCGTTCACGCGCCGTTCGCCCAGCCCGTCGATGTCCATCGCGCCGCGGCTCACGAAGTGCTCCACCGTGCGCCGCACGACGGCCGGACAGACCGGGTTCGAGCAGTACGACCTCGCCTCGCTCTCCAGGCGCAGCACCGGATCGCCGGAGACGGGGCAGCGATCGGGCATCTCGAATCGGGGCGCTCCCTCCTTGCGGCGGCTCAGCACCGGCCCCACGACCTGCGGGATCACCTCCCCCGCGCGCCGCACGATGACCGTGTCGCCCTCGCGCACGTCCTTGCGGTGGATGTCGTCCTCGTTGTGCAGCGTCGCCATGCGCACCGTCGCGCCGCCGACGACCACCGGCGCCAGGATCGCGAACGGGTTCAGGCTCCCCGTCCGGCCCACGTTGACCTCGATCCGCAGCAGCGTCGTGGTTGCCTCCGCCGCGGGGAACTTGTACGCCGTCGCCCAGCGCGGCTCCCGCCCCACCACACCGAGTTGCCGCTGGATCGCGAAGTCGTCGATCTTCACGACCACGCCGTCCATGTCCATCGGCAGCGCGTCGCGGCGCGGCAGCCACGCCGCGCAGGCCGCGACGGCCGCATCGAGCCCGGGCTGTCGCGCCGTCTCCGGCGTCGTGGGGAAGCCCAGCGAGCGCAGCCACTCCAGCGTCTCCCAGTGCGTCTCGGGCGTCGGCCCCTCGGCCCAGCCCAACTGGTACACAGCGATGCGCAGCGGCCGGCTCGCCGTGATCTTCGGATCCTTCTGCCGGACGGCCCCGGCGGCGGCGTTGCGCGGGTTGGCGAAGGTCCGCAGCGGTTTCTTGCCCGCGGCGACCAGCCTCAGGTTCTCCTCCTCGATCGCGGCGTTCATCGCCTCGAAGCCGGCTTTGGGCATGTAAACCTCGCCGCGCACCTCGAAGCGGGCCGGCAGGGCGCCGACACCGCTCGCTGCAACGAGGCGCTGCGGGATGTCCGGGATCTGGCGGACGTTCTCGGTCACGTTCTCGCCCCGGCGCCCGTCGCCGCGGGTCGCCGCTTGCGACAGCCGCCCGTCCTCGTAGACCAGCGCCATCGCCAAGCCGTCGATCTTGGGTTCCGTCACCAGCGCGAAGTCATCACGCTCGGCCAGCTCCGCCGCCCGGCGGTGCCAGTCGCGCAGCCCCGCCTCGTCGAAGACGTTGCCCAGGCTCAGCAGCCGCTCCCGGTGCTCGACCACCGAGAACGCCGCCAGCGGGCGGGCGCCCACCTGCTGCGTGGGCGAGTCGGCCGTGACCAGCGCGGGGTGCGCGTCCTCCAGCGCCCGCAACTCCTGCAGCAGCGTGTCCCAGGCCGCGTCGCTGATCTCGGGATCGTCCAGCACGTAGTAGCGGTAGCTGTGATACCGAATCTGGTCGCGCAGCTCTTCAACGCGGTTGCGCGCGTCGAAGCGTTGCGTCCCGTCGCTCGCCGTGTTCGACTCCATGCCCCCCACTATATTTGCCAGTATATTTGCGGTCCGCACGACAGGCGGCGGCTGGCTCCGCTGGTAGCCTGAGCCCCTGATGTCCGACGCCGCCAACCCCCCTGCCCGCCCGGTCGTCATCCTCGATTACGGGGCCGGAAATCTGCGCTCGGTCGTGCGCGCCGTCGAGCGGGTGGGCTGGACGCCGAGCGTGGCCGACGTCCCCGCCGCGCTCGACTCGGCCGCCGCGCTCATCCTCCCCGGCGTCGGCGCCGCCGCCGACACGATGGCCAACCTGCGCCAGCGTGGCCTGACCGAGCCCGTCAAGGAGTACATCGCGGCGGGGCGGCCCTTCCTGGGCGTCTGCATGGGCCTGCAGGCCCTCATGACGGTCTCCGAGGAGGGTGGCGAGCACCCCTGTCTCGACGTCGTGCCCGGCCGCGTCGTGCGGTTGACGGAGGGCCCCACGATCCCGCACATGGGCTGGAACGCGGTCCGGCTGCGGCGTCCCAGCCTCCTCTTCGACGAGATCCCGGAGGGCAGCCACTTCTACTTCGTGCACTCCTATCACTGCGTCCCCGACGACCCCGCCACCATCCTCGCCACGACCGACTACGCGGAACCGGTCGTCGCGGTCGTGGAGCGCGGCAACGTCGTCGCGACGCAGTTCCACCCCGAGAAGAGCGGCGCCAACGGACTCCGTTTCTACCGCAACTTCCTCCGCCGCGCCCTGTGCGGCGACGGCGAAGGGGGCTGACGCGGTGGAGATCATCCCCGCCATCGACATCCTCGGCGGTCGCTGTGTGCGGCTGCACCAGGGGCGCTACGACCGCGAGACCGTCTTCGACCGCGACCCCGTCGATGCCGCCCAGCGCTGGATCGACGCCGGCGCGACCCGTCTGCACGTCGTCGACCTGGACGGCGCCCGCAGCGGCGACCCGGTCAACCTGCCGCACGTCGCGCGCATCGCTCGCCTGGGGACCCCCGTGCAGTGCGGCGGCGGCATCCGCGACGCCGCCCGGGCTCGCCGCCTCCTCGACACCGGAGTCGACCGCGTCATCCTGGGCACCGCCGCCGTCCACGACACCGCGCTCGTCGAGGCGTTGTGCCGCGATCACCCCGGCGCGATCGTCGTCTCGCTCGACGCCCGTGACGGCTTCGTCGCCACCGACGGCTGGACGCGCACCAGCCGCGTGCGCGCCGCCGACCTCGCCGCCACGCTGGAGGCCCTGGGCGTGCCGCGCTTCGTCTACACCGACATCAGCCGCGACGGCGCCATGACCGAGCCCAACTTCGCCGCCCTGCGCGCCCTCGTCGATGCCGTCGGCGTGCCCGTGATCGCGTCTGGCGGCGTCGCCGACTCCAAGCACATCGCCCCCCTCGCCGCCGCCGGGGCGGAGGCGGCGATCATCGGTCGCGCCTTGTATGAGGGCGCAGTCAGCGGAGGACTCACGCTCGCCGCCGCCATGGCGGCCGCCGCGGCCGCGCCCGCCGCGACGACCGGGGCTCGCAAGGCGGGTGCCCCATGACGCTGACCAAGCGCGTGATCGCCTGCTTCGACGTCGACCGCGGGCGCGTGGTCAAGGGCATCTCCTTCGTCGAGTTGCGCGACGCCGGCGACCCCGTCGAGCTCGCCGCCACCTACGACCAGGAGGGCGTCGACGAGCTCGTCTTCCTCGACATCACGGCCTCGCACGAGGGGCGCGAGACCGTGGTCGACATGGTGCGCCGCACCGCCGACCAGGTCTTCATCCCCTTCACCGTCGGCGGCGGCATCCGCTCCACCCTCGACATGCGCCTGATGCTCGAGTCGGGCGCGGACAAGGTCGCGATCAACTCCGCCGCCCTCGCCAACCCGGCGCTGATCAGCGAGGGCGCGCAGCGCTTCGGCAGTCAGTGCATCGTCGTCGCCATCGACGCCAAGGGGCTGTCGGGCGACCGCTGCGGCGACTTCGAGGTCTACAGCCACGGCGGCCGCCGCCCCACCGGGCGCGACGCCGTCGCTTGGGCGCGCGAGGCCGTCGAGCGGGGCGCGGGCGAGATCCTGCTCACATCGATGGACACCGACGGCCACCAGGACGGCTTCGACGTGCCGATGCTGCGCGCGATCACCGCCGCCGTCCCGGTGCCCGTGATCGCCTCCGGCGGCGCGGGGCACGCCGGTCATATGATCGACGCCGTGCGCGAGGGCGGCGCCGACGCCGTCCTCGCCGCGAGCATCTTCCACTTCGGGACCTGCCGCATCATGGACGTCAAGCGCGAGATGGCCGCGGCCGGCTTGCCCATGCGGCTGGAGCATCCCCACTTCGACGACGCAGCGACCGACAGTCCGACGGAAACGGTGACCCCCGATGCCTGACATCCCCCCGCTCAAGTACGACGACCGCGGCCTGATCCCGGCCATCGTCCAGGACGACGCCGACGGCGCGGTCCTCATGCTCGCCTACATGAACGAGGAGGCCGTGCGCCGCACCCTCCAGAAGGGGCTGGTGACCTTCTGGAGCCGCAGCCGCGAGGAGTACTGGACCAAGGGCGAGACCAGCGGCAACGTCTTGCGCCTCAAGTCGATCCGCAAGGACTGCGACGTCGACGCGCTCCTGGTCCGGGCCGAGCCGGCCGGGCCCAGCTGTCACACCGGGGAGCGCAGCTGCTTCTACCGCGCCCTGCACGACGACTGAGCGGCGCGGACGCGCCCCCCGCGCTATCCTCGCGCCGGTCGCAACCCGCGCGTCCGCATCCGCCAAGGAGCCCCGCCATGAAATTCGGCGCACAGGTCAGCGCCTACCGCACGTCCTGGGACGACATCCGCTCCGTCGTCGAGACGATGGACGCCGGCCGCTGGAGCAGCGTCTGGTTCGCCGATCACTTCGTGCCGCCCAACCGGCCTCGCGACCAGGAGCCCCTCCCCGCCTACGAGGCGATGGCGCTCGCTGGCGCCGCGGCCTCGATCACCGAGACCCTGCGCATCGGCCACCTCGTGCTGGGCAACACCTACCGCAACCCCGCGCACGTGGCCAAGATCGCCGGCAGCATCGACCACATTTCGCATGGCCGCTTCGTGCTGGGCATCGGCGCCTCCTGGTTCCAGCGTGAGCATGAGGCCTACGGCTGGAACTTCCCCTCCATGAAGGAGCGCCAGGACCGCTTCCAGGAGGCGATGCAACTGCTCCGCGCCCTCATCCACGCCGAGGAGCCCGTCGACTTCCAGGGCCGCTACTACTCGCTGGACGATGCGCCCCTGTCGCCCGGAAGCTACGACGCCCCGATCCCGCTTCTCGTCGGCGGCACCGGCGAGAAGCGCACCCTGCGCACCCTCGCGATGTACGGCGACGTCCTCAACCTCGACGGCTGGGCCGGCAAGGGCGTCTCCGCCGAGCTGCTCAGGCACAAGCTGGACGTGGTGGAAAAGCACTGCGCCGACGTCGGCCGCGACCCGGCCGAGATCACGCCCACCGTGCTCGTGCCCGTCCGCCTCACGGACGATCCGGCCAGCGCCGAGCGCTTCATCGCGGCCATCGGACCCAACACGGTCGCCGGCCCGGCCGACTACGTGGTCCAGCGCGTCGGTGAGCTGATCGACACGGGCGCCCAGGAGATCATGTTCGGAGTGCTCTACAACACCCCGGACGACTTCCAGCGGCTCGATGAAGAGGTAATCGCGGCCTTCGACTAGCTGCCCGGCGCGGGCTCCGCGACGGCCGGCGCGTCCGCGAGTTCGTGTGCCAGGGCCGTTTCCATCGCCGTGATCGCGACCTCGATCTGGTCGTCCTGCGGCGCGCGCGTCGTCAGCGCCTGCAGCCAGAGGTTGGGCGCGAACAGCCAGTTGACGAGCCGGATGTGCCGGTGGCTGCCGCCGAAGCGGATGGCCTCGTAGGCGATCGCCGCGATGACCGGAATGAACACGATGCGGCTGGTGAGGTGCCACCACAGCGGCGGCGTGCCCAGCGCCGTGAAGACCAGAATCGCCACCACCGCGACGACCAGCAGGAACGACGTCCCGCAGCGCGGGTGCGCCCGGCTGTAGCGCCGCACGTTCTCGACCGTGAGCGCCTGCTCCGACTCCCAGGCGGCGATCGTCATGTGCTCGGCCCCGTGGTACTCAAAGACCCGCTTGATCTCGCTCATCCGTCCGATCAAGGCCAGGTAGCCCAACAGCAGGGCCAGCCGCAGCACCCCCTCCAGCACGATCGCGATGATGTCGGGATCGATGCGGGCGACCAGCCAGCGCGTCCCGACGATGGGCGCGAGGAAGAAGATCCCGATCGCGATACTGAACGCGATCAGCATCGTGATCACGTTCAGCACGCCCATGCCCTTGTCCTCGTCGGCGGGCTCCTCGGCCAGCGCCACGTTCTGCGAGAACAGCAGCGCCCACATCCCCAGGTGCAGCGTCTCCCAGAGGATGATCACGCCGCGCAGCAGCGGCGTCTTGCGCGCCCGGCCGGTGTACGACGAGCGCAGCGCCCGGGCCCGGCTGGCCACGGTCCCGTCCGGCCGCCGGCAGACCACGGTCGCGTGCCGGGGGCCGCGGATCATCACGCCCTCGATCACGGCCTGGCCGCCGTAGCCTTGGCGGACCGCCCGATGTTGTTCGCGCAGACTCATGTCGCCAAGATACGGGCTCTCCGTTGATCGACAACGACCGGCGCGCGCCGGTCGTCCGTCTGTACCGCTGGCCGGCCCCGGCTAGTCCCCGGGCAGCCCGAAGCGACGCCGGTACCGCTCCACGCGGCCCGCTGTGTCCACGATGCGCTGCTCGCCCGTGAAGAACGGATGGCACTGGCTGCAGACCTCGATCCGCATGTCGGCCTTGGTCCCGCGGGTCTCCCAGGAGTTGCCGCAGCCGCAGTGAACCGTCGCCGGTCCGTACTTGGGATGGATGTCGGCCTTCATGAGAGTTCTCGCACCCCCACCGCCATCGGCTGGACGCTCACCTGCTTGCGGCGTCCCTTGGCGAAGGGGGCGAACTTGATCTTGCCATCCGCCAGCGCGAACAGCGTGTGGTCGCGACCCACGCCCACGTTGCTGCCGGCGTGAATCCGCGTCCCGCGCTGCCGCACGATGATCCCGCCCGTGCGCACGAGTTGGCCATCGTACAGTTTGACGCCCAGGCGCTTGGCATTGCTGTCGCGGCCGTTGCGGGACGACCCGACCCCCTTCTTGTGCGCCATTACTCTTCCTCAGCCTTCTTGGCGGCGGCCTTCTTAGCGCCGGTCTTGCGGGCCCGGGCTGCGGGCTTGGCGACCGCCTCCGGCGCATCGTCGGCGATCTCGGCGGTCGCGGGCTCCGGCGCCGTCTCCGCGGCCCCGGCCTCCCCGGCCTCTTCAACTGCTGCTGCCTCGTCCGACGGCGCTGCCTCGTCCGACGGCGCTGCCTCGACGACCTCCGACTCGACGACCTCCGGGGCTGCCGGCTCCTCGGCGACGAGCGTCGCCTCCACGCCGCTCTCCTCCGGGTCGTCCTCCCGCAGGTCCTCCCGCAGGTCCGCCGGCGCGTCGTCCAACTCCGCTGTCAGCGCCCCCGGCCGGCGCAACTCCCATGAGGCCGACCGTCCGTCGGGAGATTGGATCTCGGTGATCGCCAGCAACGTCTGCTGCTGCCGGTGCCCGCGCAGCCGGCGATAGCGCGTCTTGCTCTTGTACTTGAAGACCGTGATCTTGCGGCCGCGGCCCTGCTCCACGATCTCCCCAACGACCCTCGCGTGCTCAACGGTCGGCGTACCGACCGCGACATCGCCGTCGCCGCCGATCATGAGGACCTCGGGGAACTCCACGCGGTCGCCGGCGGCGCCGGACAGCTTCTCCACTCGGAGCTGCTGGCCCGCCTCCACGCGATATTGCTTCCCGCCGGTGCGGATGACGGCGTACATCGTCTTCGTGAACCTCATCTGTTGAAGGGGTACCGGAACAGCCTACGAGCCCCCCGATGGGGGGGCAAGTGACCGCGCCGCCGGGCCCCCAATCGTCCCAAGTCTCCGCCCGGCGCCGTGACGCGGGGATTACTCCCCCGGGCTCGATGCCGCGTTGCCGCCCCACACGAGGCCCGGCTTCGGCGGCATCACCGGGCCGGGCGGTTCTTCCACGTCGCCGCCGGGCGACGCGCCGGCGGGCGCCGGCTGCGGCGCCGGCGCCGGGACCGATGGCCCCGGGAGCGGTTGCCCGGTGTGGTGGTCCAAGATGGCCTGGAGTTCGTCGCCCTCCAGCGTCTCCTGCTCCATGAGTCGCTCGGCTAGCAGGTCCAGCGTCTCGCGGTTCTCCGCCAGGATCGCCCGGGCGCGGTCCCGCGCCCGATCGATCAACTCCCGCACCTCTTCGTCGATCTCCTCGGCGATGCGCTCCGAGTAGTCGCGCTGCTCGCTCAGATCGCGGCCCAGGAAGACCAGCGATTCCTTCTTGCCGAAGGTCCGCGGCCCCAGTTTCTCGCTCATCCCCCATTGCGTGACCATGTTGCGCGCGATCGATGTCGCCTTCGACAGGTCGTCGTGCGCGCCCGTCGTCATCTCCCCGAAGACCAGCGTCTCGGCCGTGTGACCACCTAGCGCCGATGCCAGGAAGCCCTCGTAGTAGGCCCGGCCCGCCAGCCGGTGCTCGTTCTCCGGGAGGTAGCGGGTGTATCCGCCCGCCATGCCGCGCGGCACGATCGTCACCTTGTGCACCGGGTCGTGCCCCACGATCCGGGTCGCGACCAGGGCGTGCCCGCCCTCGTGATAGGCGACGATTTCCTTCTCCTTGCCGGTCAGGAGCCGGCTCCGGCGCTCCGGACCCGCCATCACCCGATCCACGGCCTCTTCGAGCTCCGCGGTGCTGATGCTCTTCTTCTGCCGGCGCGCCGCCAGGATGGCCGCCTCGTTGAGCAAGTTGGCGAGGTCGGCGCCCGAGAACCCGGGCGTCTCCTTCGCGACGGTGTCCAGCTTGACACCCGGGGCCAGCGGCTTGCCGGTCGCGTGCACCGCCAGGATGGCCTCGCGGCCCTTGACGTCCGGCGCATCCAGCACCACCTGCCGGTCGAAGCGGCCGGGGCGCAGCAGCGCGGGGTCGAGAATGTCGGGCCGGTTGGTCGCCGCGATCACGATGACGTTCGTATTCGTGTCGAAGCCGTCCATCTCCACCAGGATCTGGTTCAGCGTCTGCTCGCGCTCGTCGTGACTGCCGCCCAGCCCGGCCCCGCGCTGGCGGCCGACCGCGTCGACCTCATCGATGAACACGATGCAGGGCGCGTTCTTCTTCGCTTGCTCGAACAGATCGCGCACCCGGCTCGCGCCCACCCCCACGAACATCTCCACGAATTCCGAGCCGCTGATGCTGAAGAACGGCACGCCCGCCTCGCCGGCCACGGCGCGCGAGATCAAGGTCTTGCCGGTGCCCGGCGGGCCCACCAGCAGCACGCCTGTGGGGATCCGCGCCCCCAGGGCGGCGAAGCGCTCCGGGAACTTGAGGAACTCCACGACCTCCTGCAGCTCCTGCTTCGCCTCCACCGCCCCGGCCACGTCGTTGAACGTCACGCTGGGCCGATTCGCCGTCACGACCCGCGCCTTGCTCTTGCCGAACGACATCGCCTGACTGTTCGACCCCTGGGCTTGGCGCATGATGAAGATCACGACGCCGACGATGATGATCAGCGGCAGCAGCCCCAGGAAGATGTTGAGCACGCCGCTGAAGCCGCCGCCCCCGCTGACGCTCGTGTTGGGGAAGCCGGCGTCGCTGACATCGACGCCCTCGCGGTCGAGGAACTCGAAGAAGTCGGTGGCCTCGGGCAGGCGCGAGGTGAAGTTCTCACCGGTCTGCATCCACAGGGTGATCTTTTCGCCGTCGACCTCGATGCGCCCGATTCCGTCGCCCTGGTTCTCCTGGATGCGGCCGATCAAGCTCTCCGGGCCGCCCACGATGGGGACTTCCGTGGATGATCCCCCGCGCGGGATGACGGTGAACAGGGTGATCACCAGGATCACCAGGATCAGCAAGTAGACGAAGGAATTGCGCGCCCAGCGAGACCCGCCCACGGCGACCTCTTTCCAGACCCTCCCCCGCCCCGCAGCGGCCCCGGGTCCACTGGAAATATCTGCACTGGCAATATAGCAGGGGACGCCTCCGATCCCGCCCCCGCCGGCCGGCGACGTTTCGCCGGTAACGTTCGCAATTCCCGGTCATCGCGGGGTGATGGCCGCCCGCCTCGTCGCCCCCGATGGGTGGACGCAGCCCGCCCCTTCTCCCCGCCGCCGCCCGCGCCTACGATCCGGTCACCTGCGGGCGCAATTCCCCTGGGCTGCCGAGCAACCCCATGCTGACCTCCTCCTTCCAACCGCCGCTGCCGCCCAACCCTGCTCCCGGGCAGCGTCCCGGGCGGATCACTCCACCCCGGGCGGGGGCTGCCCCCCGGCGACGCGGCGCCCAGCGTCCGACCCGGCGCCGGGAACTCCAGCTCTGGGCGTCCGGGTACGGGGTCGTCGCCGGAGTGGACGAGGTCGGTCGCGGGCCGCTCGCCGGGCCCGTCGTCGCGGGCGCCGTCTGCCTCGACCCTCGGTCGCGGCCGGGCTGGCTGGGCCGGGTCCGCGACAGCAAGCAGCTCTCGGCCCGCGCCCGGCGCGAGCTCGCCGCCGCCATCAAGGACGTCGTGCCGGGCTGGGGCGTGGGTTGGGCCGCCGTTCAGGAGATCGACAGCGTGGGCATCCTGCAGGCCACCCGATTGGCGATGCGCCGCGCCCTGAGCGACCTCGCCGAGCGGGTCGGCGTGCCCGTCAGCTACGTCCTGGTCGACGGCCGCGACGCGCACCACTTTGATTGTGCGTTCGAGACGATCATCGGGGGTGATGCGTCCTCTACCAGCATCGCCGCCGCGTCGGTGGTGGCGAAGGTCGCGCGTGATGCCTGGATGGAGACCCGCGCCGCCGCCTATCCGGGCTACGGCTTCGCCGCCAACAAGGGCTACGGGACGCCCGCGCATCTGGACGCCCTGCGCCGCCACGGTCCGTGCGCGGAGCATCGCTACAGCTTTACGCCGGTCCGCGCCAGCGACCGCGCGGCGCTGCGACCGGCGCCCCGGCCGCTCGGCTTCTGAGATCCGCACGCCACCGATGTTGCAGTTGAGGTCGCCGTTGATACCGCCGTTGACGCCCCGGCCCCGCACCCGAACGGCGAAGCGATGACCGACGCACGGCGGCAGCTCGGCCAGGCCGGGGAGGAGGTTGCGGCGAAGTACCTGACTCGCGCCGGCTACACGCTGCTCGATCGCAACCGCCGCAGCGAGGGTGGCGAGATCGACATCGTCGCGCGCGACCCCGGCGGCGTGGTCGTCTTCGTCGAGGTGCGCACCCGGCGCGGGCCCGGCGGCGCGCTGGCCGCGTTGGAGTCCGTCGATCCGGCCAAGCAGGAGCGCTTGCGTCTGGGCGCGGCGGCGTACCTCGCCGATCTCGCCGAGGACGGCGGCGACGATCCCGACGCCCGCATCGATGTCATCGCCGTCGCGCCCGCCCGGGGTGGCCGGCTCAGCGTCGCGCGGCACGTGCGCAACGCGGTCGACTGCTGAGGGCGACTGCTGAGGGCCCGGCGAGCGCGACCCCCACCCCCCTGCCTCGGGCGACGGTGCTACGATCCCGCCCCGGGGAGCGTGCCATGCCGATCTACGAGTACCACTGCGCCGCCTGCGGCAAGCGCACCGAGGCCTTCCACCGGTCGTTGCAGAACGCCCGGCGGCCCGACTGCGAGCACTGCGGCAGCGGTCGTACCGCGCGCGCCCTCTCGCGCTTCGCGACGCCCAAGACCGAGGCGCAGGTGATGGAGCAGTACGGAGCGCCGGACCCCGGCGCCGGCCCAGATGCGTACAAGGACCCGCGGCAGATCGGCCGCTGGGCCGAAAAGCGCTTCGACGAGCTGGGCGTCGAGATGCCCGCGGAGGCCAAGCAGATGATCGACGCCGCCCGCGCGGGCGAGCTGCCAGACCCGGTCAAGGATCTCTAGTGTCATCGCCGCCGCAGCGCGACGGGGCGGGCATCGGCCCCCCGCTGGAGGACATCCTTGCGAGGATTCGCGCCAGCTTCGACGCCCGCCACGCCGCCCGCGAGGAGGCGCTCGCCGCCACCCGCCGGATCATCCAGCACAGCGCCGGCTGCATTCGCGCCGTGCACCGGCGCGAGTTCGACGCCGCCGGCGCGCTGCTGGCCCAGGCGCGGGCGGACGCGCGCCGCGCTCAGACCGCCCTGGCGGAGCACGGCGAGATCTACCACGCCGGCTTCCTCCACGACGCCCTCAAGGAACTGGCCGAGGCCTCGCTGACCCTGGCCGTGATCGCCGGCCGGCCCCTGCCCACGCCCGAGGATCTCGGCGTCGAGTACCCCGCATACCTCAACGGGCTGGCGGAAACCGTGGGCGAGTTGCGCCGCTTCGCGCTCGACTCGCTACGCCACGGCGAGCGCGACCGGGCCGAGTCGCTGCTGCGCGCAATGGACGAGATCTACGGGCTGCTCGTCACGTTCGACTACCCGGACGCCATCACCCGGGGGCTGCGCCGCAACACCGATATGGTCCGCGGCGTCACCGAGCGCACCCGCGGCGACCTCACGCTCGTCGCCGTGCAACAAGAACTCGAGACCCGCATTCAGGCGCTGCAGGACCGTCTCTCCGCGGGCGCCGGACCGCCCGGCGAGCCGTCTGCTCCACTGTCCCCGCGCGGTTGATCGGCTGATCGCCGCGCGATACATTGCGGCCCGTCGCGCGACGCAAGCCGGGCTGCGATCCGCAGCCCCCATCCCTGCCCCCCCGGAGGCCCCATGGTAGTCCTGATCTTGGCGATTCTCGTCGCTCTGGCCGCACTCGCGTTCGCCGCCCTGCGCGCGCGTGACGTGATGGTGGAGGACGACGGCACCGACGCGATGCGCAAGATCGCGGTCGCGATCCAGGATGGCGCCGCGGCCTTCCTCAAGCGCGAGTACACGTTCATCGCCGCCTTCGTGGCGGTGGTCTTCGTCGTGCTCATCGTCTTCGTCGACTACGACGTGCTCGGCAAGTTCCCGTCCGACCCCACGCTGCCCGAAACCGCGATCAGCTACCTGATCGGCGCGATCCTCTCCGCCGGCGCCGGGTACGCCGGCATGACCATCGCCGTGCGCGCCAACGTGCGCACCGCCGCCAGCGCCCAGCGCGGGCTCAACCCCGCCCTGCGCACCGCCTTCAACTCCGGCACCGTGATGGGCATGACCGTCGTCGGGCTGGGCCTGCTCGGCGTCGTGCTGATGTACCTCATCTGGCAGGACGTGCGGCCCCTGACCGGCTTCGCCTTCGGCGCCTCGTCGATCGCCCTCTTCGCCCGCGTCGGGGGCGGTATCTTCACCAAGGCCGCCGATGTCGGCGCCGACCTCGTCGGCAAAGTCGAGGCCGGCATCCCCGAGGACGACCCCCGCAACCCGGCCACCATCGCCGATAACGTGGGCGACAACGTGGGCGACGTGGCCGGCATGGGCGCGGACCTCTTCGAGTCCTACGTCGGCTCCATCGTGGCGACCATCGCGCTGGCCGCGCTCGCGGTCGGCGGGACCGCCATCGGCGCCGCCGCCGTCTTCGACGCCAACGCCCTGACCGGGTTCGACGCCAACCCCTTCGTGCTGCCGATCCTGGTCGCCACGATCGGCATCATCGCCGCCGTGCTGGGCTCCTTCCTGGTGCGCACCGGCGAGCAGGCCGAGCAAGGCCGGCTGCTCTGGGCGCTGCGCGCCGGGGTCTTTGGCGCCAGCGGGCTCGTGCTGCTGGGCTCGGGTATCGCCATCGCCGTCATGGGCCTCGACGACAACCTCTTCTGGGCCATCCTCGTCGGCCTCCTGGCCGGCCAGATCATCGGCACCGTCACCGAGGGCTTCACCTCCTCCGAGGGCTTCGCGCTGGGGCCGATCAAGTACAGCCCCACGGTCCGGCTCGCGGAGCAGGCCGAGTCCGGCGCCGGCCCGGTGATCATCGGTGGTCTCAGCCTGGGCATGCTCTCGACGGCCGTGCCCATGATCACGATCGTGATCGCGATCTTCCTGGCGCAGGAGTTCGCCGGCTTCTACGGCATCGCGCTGGCGGCCGTCGGCATGCTGGCCCCGCTTGGCGTCACCCTGGCGACCGACGCCTACGGTCCCGTCGCCGACAACGCCGGCGGCATCGCCGAGCAGGCCGGGCTGCCGCCCGAGGTCCGCGCGCGCACCGACGCCCTCGACCAACTCGGCAACACGACCGCCGCCACCGGCAAGGGCTTCGCGATCGGCTCCGCCACCCTGACCGCCCTGGCCCTGCTCGCGACCTACAGCATCACGACCGGCGTCACCGTCTTCAATCTGCTCGACTGGGAGGTGATGATCGGCATCCTCATCGGCGGGCTCATGCCCTTCGTTTTTAGCGCCCTCAGCATGGGCGCCGTGGGGCGCGCCGCGCAGTCGATGGTCGAAGAGGTGCGGCGCCAGTTCCGCGAGCACCCCGGCATCATGGACGGCAGCGAAGAGCCCGACCACACCCGCGCGATCGCCATCTCCACCGACGGCGCGCTGCGCGAGATGGTCGTGCCGGGCCTGCTGGCCGTCACCGTGCCGATCTTCATCGGCGCCGTCATCGGCCCCGAGGCGCTGGGCGGGCTGCTGATCGGCGCGATCGCGGCCGGCTCGATGATGGCGATCATGATGGCCAACGCCGGCGGCGCCTGGGACAACGCCAAGAAGTACATCGAGGAGGGCCACTCCGGCGGCAAGGGCTCCGAGGCGCACAAGGCCGCCGTCGTGGGCGACACCGTCGGCGACCCCTTCAAGGACACCTCGGGCCCGTCGCTCAACATCCTGCTCAAGCTGATGTCGATCGTCGCCGTCGTCTTCGGGCCGATCTTCCTGTAGGCGTCGATCTGGGGCCCGCGCCCCGACCCCGCCGCGCCTGACCTCCGGGGCCGAATCGACCCGGGGCTTCAGTTCGCCCGCGCCGCCTGCGGGGCCGGAACCTCCACCTCCACGAGCTCGACCCTCGTCGACAGCGTGGGAGTGTCGTCGCCGTACTCGGCGTACGACCGGAGGACATCCTCGGGGATGGGCTCGTTGTGGCAGGCGATCGCCTGCTTGATGGACATCTTCGGCTCGGGGAGGGGCTCGCCCTGCTCCAGCAGATCCTCGATATGGAAGCTGAGCGCCTCCCGGATCAGCGCCTGCATCTCGTCCCAGGTCTTGCCCGTGCTGATGCAGCCCGGCACGTCCGGCACGTAGGCGCAGTAGTTGTTGGGCGTCTGCTCGAAGACGACGGCGTAGGTCAGCTTCATCGGCGTTCTCTCCTGCGGCCCGCTTGCTTCATGATACTCGCCCACAGCTTCGGCCCCACGTCTTCGCTACACGACCCTGCTGACAACCGGGCTGCGGGGCGTGCGACGTCGGGAACCTCACCCCCTAACCCCCTCTCCAGCTGAAGCGATGGAGAGGGGGGACCGGACGGGCGAGGTTCCCCCGCGCGATCGCACGCCGGAACCCCACGAGTGACACAGGGGGGGGTTCCAACAGCGTGAGAAGCCGAAAAATTCGGTGGATAACCCCATAATTTCCTTCCTATATGACATAACGGGGGGGGGGGGGTGCACGCTTATAATGTGCGATACTGTGCGTGCTCACGCACCGAGCGATCCCACAACGGGACAGCCGGGGACCGGAAGGGAACATGTGATGAGCCGCCGGAACTATTGGACGACCCTGCGACAGCGGAAGATCTCACGCCGCACCATGTTGGGAGCCAGCGCGAAGGCTGGGGTTGGAGCAGCCGGCCTCGCCCTGGTCGGCTGCGGCGACGACGACGGGCCCGACGCCGGCGCCGTGGCGGCCGAACGGGCCGCCGCGGCCGCGGAAGAGGCCGCCGCCGCGGCGGTCGCCGCCGGGGATGCGCGCGCCGCCGAATCCGCCGCCGCCGCCGCCGTCGCGGCCGAGGCGGCAGACGCCGCAGGCGAGGCCTCCGCCGCTGCGGCCGACGCGGCAGACGCCGCCGGCGAGGCCTCCGCCGCCGCCTCGCAGGCGGCCAGCGCCGCCGATGCCGCCGCCGCCTTGGCCGCCGAGGCGGCCGAGTCGGAAGACGCCGGCAACGCGGCCGCCGCCGCGGAAGCCGCCGCCGCAGCGGCCGCCCAGGCCGCCGACGCCGCTGGCGCTGCCGGCGACGCCGCTGCCGCGGCCGTCGCGGACGCCGCCGCCGAGGCGGCCGAGGCCGCCGCCCAGGCCGCCCGCGATGTCGCCGCGGCCGTCGAAGCCGGCACGGCCACCGCGGCGGCCGCCCAGGCCGCCATCGACAACGCCGCCGAGGCCGCTGCCGCCGCCGCGGCGGCCGCCGGGGAGGCGTCCGCCGCCGCCGGGCAGGCCGCCGCCGCCGCCGGGCAGGCCGCCGCCACGGCCCAGGAGACCGCCGAAGCCGCGGCCGAGACCGCCGCCGCGGCCGTCGCCGCCGCCCAAGAGGCCGCCGACGCGGCCCAGGAGGCCGCCGAGAGCGCGGCCATGGCGGCGGCGGAGGACGAGCCGGCCCCGGCCACCGGCCCGCAGTACGGAGGCGTCGTCACCTACTTCGCGGACAGCGGCGGCATCCTCGACCCGGCCATCGCCGACCACGGCGGCAACGACAGCAACTGGTTGCCGATCTACGACCACATCAACTACCTCGATAACGGCGGTGTGCTCACCTCGGCGATGGCGGAGCTGCCCGAGGTCGTCGATGAGCTCAACTTCATCTACGCCATCAAGCCGAACGTGCACTGGCAGGACAAGGCCCCGCTGAACGGGCGTCAGTTCGTCGCCGAAGACGCCGCTTTCGGACTCGCACGCTTCGGCCAGGACAACCCCGAGTTCATCTTGAAAGACCTCCTCTCCGCCGTCGACCAGTACGAGGCCACCGACGAACTCACCCTGCACATCAAGGCGAGAGAGGTGTTCGCGCCGCTGCTCTACGCCGTCGGCGAGCAGCGGGTGCTCATGGTCTCACGCGACGCGGTCGAGGCCTTCGGCGACGACGGCATCGCCAGCAACCCCGAGGCCGCCATCGGCACCGGCGGCATGCAGCATGTCTCCCGTGAGGCCGACGTCCTCACCGTGCTGGAACGCAACCCCAACTACTTCCGCGCAGGGCTCCCCTACTTCGACGGGTTCCGGGCGAACTGGAATGCGGACGCGGCGTATCGGGCCGCACAGTACGTCGCCGGCGAGGCCGACTTCCTCTTAATCCCGTGGCTGGGCTTCCCGGCAGAGAACGAGGCCGTGCGGGCCCAGGTCGGCGAGGAGAACCTCGTCGAAGTGCCCATGCAAGCGACCTGGAGCTTCTCGACGCACTTCAACCTCCAGGTCGAGCCCTACACCGACCCGCGCGTGCGCATGGCCCTGCATCTCGCCACCAACCGGGAACAGCTCTTCGCGGTGGGCCAAGGTCTCATCGAGATCGGCGGGGTGATCTGCCACGCGGCCGGCGTGTACGCGTGGAGCGCCGACGAGCTCCGCGAGCTGCCCGGCTACCGCTCCGGCGCCCTGCGCGAGGAGGACCTGGCCGAGGGCCGGCGGCTGCTCGACGCCAGCGGCTACGACCCGGCGAGCGTGCCGCCGATGAGCTCCTGGGACGGATCCATCCATTACGCGCAGGTGGGCCAGCAGAACTGGGCCGAAATCGGCTTCGAGGTCGATCTTGAGGAGACGACCAGCATGGAGGGCCAGGACCAGCGGTCGTCGGGGAATTTCTCCATCCACTGGAATGGCTTCGGCGGCGCGCACGACCCCGACATCCTCTCCAGCAGCCACCAGACCGACGGCGCACGGAACTACGGCAAGTTCTCCGACCCCGAGATCGACGCGCTGCTGGAGCAGGGACGCACCACCATCGGCACCGAGAACCGGGTGTCGATCTACGACGAGATCCAGACCAAGCTGCTCGAAGAGCACGTGCCCCGGATCTTCTTCAATTGGGGCGTGCCGACCGTCGCACACCGTCCCTGGCTCAAGGGCTACGGCCCGACCAACAGCAGCACCGCCGCCACCCAACGGCTGTACCGGTCGTGGTTTGAGGGCAAGCCCGGGGTGTAGAGCGGAACCTCACCCCCTGCGTGGGAACCTCACCCCCTGCCCCCCTCTCCAGCTAAAGCGCTGGAGAGGGGGGACCGGAAAGGGAAGGCGGGCGGGTAGGGCGCCCGGACTCCGCCCGGCAGGGCGCCCGGCAGGGCGACCACAAGGGTCGCCCCGACTAACGCGAACGCGGCGCGACGGCGCCGGCGCGGCGTGAGCGACGCTAGTTGCGCAGCCGCGCGCGCGCCTGTGCGATCAGGGCCCCGCCCGACTCCCCCGTGACGATCGCGACGACCGCGAAGCCCACCACGACCCCCACCGCCAAGCCCATCAAAAATCGCATCCCGGAGCTACTCCTTCGCAGGCGCTGCCGCGTCAGCGGCACCCTATCCAGCGTCGCGCACCGCCGTCAACGAGCGCTGATCGGGGCGCGGGCGTGTTAGCTCGTTCGTTGAGCCCACTCCGGGCCGGCGATACCGTGATCGGGAGCCCCCGCGCACGGCTCGTCGTAATCCCCGCCAGCCCCACGATGCGCCTGCGAGTACCCATGCCCGACCCTGCCTCGCCCGACCCCGCCCGCCCCTCCCTCGACGTCATCGTGTCGCTGGCCAAGCGGCGCGGCTTCGTGTTCCCCAGCAGCGAGATCTACGGCGGCTTCTCCTCCACCTGGGACTACGGCCCCATGGGCGTCGAGTTGAAGCGCAACGTCAAGGAGCAGTGGTGGCGCGCCATGGTGCGCGAGCGCCCCGACATCGTCGGCCTCGACGCCGCCATCCTGATGTCGCCGAAGGTGTGGGAGGCCAGCGGCCACCTCGAGAACTTCACCGACCCTCTCGTCGATTGCCGGGAGTGCAAGCAGCGCTTCCGCGAGGATCAACTCCCCGGCGACGGCCTCTGCCCCGGTTGTGGCGCGACCGGCTCGATGACCGCGGCGCGCCAGTTCAACCTCATGTTCCAGACCCACGTCGGCCCCGTGGAGGACGCCGGCTCGGCCGCATTCCTGCGGCCCGAGACGGCGCAGGGCATCTTCGTCAACTTCGACAACGTGCTCACCGCCACGCGCCGTCGCCTGCCCTTCGGCATCGCGCAGATCGGCAAGTCCTTCCGCAACGAGATCACGCCGGGCAACTTCACCTTCCGCACCCGCGAGTTCGAGCAGATGGAGATGGAGTTCTTCGTCCAGCCCGGCGACGCCCCCGAGTGGCACGAGCGCTGGATCGACCTGCGCGAGCAGTGGTACCTCGACCTGGGCATCGACCCGGCCAACCTCCGGCGCGATGTCCACCCGCCCGAGAAGCTCTCCCACTACTCCGCCGGCACCACCGACCTGCAGTACCGCTTCCCCTGGGGCTGGGACGAGCTCGAGGGCATCGCCAACCGCACCGACTTCGACCTGAAGACGCACGCGCAGCACAGCGGCAAGCGCCTGACCTACTTCGACCACGACCGCAACGAGCACATCGTGCCCTACGTCATCGAGCCGGCCGCCGGCGTCGACCGCGCGGCGCTGGCCTTCCTCATCGATGCCTACGCCGTGGAGCCCGACGAGAAGGGCGACGACCGCGCGTTGCTCAAGTTCCACCCGCGCATCGCCCCCACCCAGGTGGCCGTCCTGCCGCTCAGCCGCAACCCGAAACTGTCCCCGCTCGCCCAGCAGGTCTGGGGCCTCCTGCGCCCGCACTGGATCACGCAATACGACGAGACGCAGAGCATCGGGCGCCGCTATCGCCGTCAGGACGAAGTCGGCACGCCGCTCTGCGTCACGGTGGACTTCGACAGCCTCGACGACCAGGCCGTCACGATCCGGGAGCGGGACTCGCAGCAGCAGGTGCGCGTCCCCATCGCCGCCCTGGTGGAGTCGGTGCGCGGGCAACTCGGCTTCTGAGCGGGCACGAAGAGAGCCCGGCGCATCGCGCCGGGCTCGTGCGTCCGTGCCGGATGGCCCGCGGCTACGGGATCAGGGCCAAGACCTTCTCCCGCGCGGCGGCCTTGTCCTCGTACCAGAGGGCGTTGATCTCCGTGTAGGCCACCCATTCCTCCGGGACGTCGTCCTCGGAGAAGATCGCCGTCACCGGGCAGGCGGGCTCACAGGCGCCGCAGTCGATGCATTCGTCCGGGCTGATGAAGAGGATGCGGTCCTCCTCGTCGGCGTGGATGCAGTCAACCGGGCAGACCTCGACGCAGGACTGGTCCTTCACGTCGATGCACGGTTCGGTGATTGTGTACGTCATCGGTGTATCTCCTTGGCGCCGCCCCGGCGCTGCCCGGCAACTCCGATTGTTGCCGCCGCCCAGCCTGATTCTCTTATAGCCCTGTGTCCCGATCCGGGCAACACCTCCGACGACCAGGATGTGACATCTGCATGCGGCGTGTCATAACGGGAACGCTGGATCCGCGAGGCCCGGGCTCCCCGGACCCGCGTCAGCCGGCCGCCGGAGCCGCCTTTGACCGGGCCCCCCGCCCCGCCGCGCCGGCCCCCCGGACATCGCCGTTCCGCGACGCGCCGTCTTCGTCCTCGGGCGTGGGCCCCTGCGGCGCGTCCGGCGCCGGCTCGACCGCGCGACCGTGGCGGCTCAGCGTCTCGCGCAGGAAGCGGCCCGTGTGACTCGCGGGGTTCGCCGCGATCTCCTCCGGCGTCCCCGTCGCGACGAGCGCGCCCCCCCGGTCGCCGCCGAACGGCCCCAGATCGATCACGTAGTCGGCGTTCTTGATCACGTCCAGGTGGTGCTCGATGACCAGCACCGTGTTGCCCCCGTCGACCAGGCGCTGGAGCACGCGCAGCAGCGCCGCCACGTCGAAGAAGGACAGCCCCGTGGTCGGTTCGTCCAGCAGGTACAGCGTGCGTCCCGTGCTGCGCCTGGAGAGCTCGGTGCTCAGCTTCACGCGCTGCGCCTCGCCGCCCGAGAGCGTCGTCGCCGGCTGCCCCAGTTTGATGTAGCCCAACCCCACGGCCTGGATCGTCTCCAGCTTGCGGCGCAGCCCCGGGTTGGCGCGGAACAACTCCGCCGCGTCGTCCACGGTCAGATCCAGCACCTCCGCGATGGTCTTGCCCTTGTACTGGATCTCCAGCGCCTCGCGGTTGTAGCGTGCCCCCCGGCACAGCTCGCAGGGCACCGTCACGTCGGGCAGGAACTGCATCTCGATCTCGTTGTAGCCGGCGCCCTTGCAGGCCTCGCAGCGGCCGCCCTTGACGTTGAACGAGAAGCGCCCCGGCTTGTACCCCCGCGAGCGCGACTCGGGCACCGACGCGAAGAGCTCCCGGATCGGCGTGAACGTCCCCGTGTAGGTCGCCGGATTCGAGCGCGGCGTCCGCCCGATCGGCGACTGGTCGATGTTGATCACCTTGTCGATCTCCTCGATCCCCTCGATCGACCGCAGCTTGCCCGGGCGCAGCCGCGCGTTGTGCAGCTGCTGCGCGACCTTGGCGTAGAGGATGCCGTTGACCAGCGTGCTCTTGCCCGACCCGCTCACGCCGGTGACGCAGATGAACTTGCCCAGCGGGAACTCCACGTCGATCTCGCGCAGGTTGTGCTCCGCCGCGCCGCGCACCCAGATCGACCGGCCGTTGCCCGGCCGGCGGCCCGCCGGCATGGGGATCTGCTTGCGCCCCGACAGGTACGCCCCCGTCAGCGACGCCCGCACCTTCTCCAGCTGCTTCGGCGTGCCCGCCGCCACGATCTCGCCCCCCCGCTCGCCCGCCCCCGGTCCCAAGTCGATGATGTGGTCGGCGGCGCGCATCGTCGCCTCGTCGTGCTCCACGATCAGCACCGTGTTGCCCAGGTCCCGCAGGCGCTGGAGCGTGCCGATGAGGCGGGCGTCGTCGAGCGGGTGCAGCCCGATCGAGGGCTCATCGCAGACGTACAGCACGCCCATCAGCGACGACCCGATCTGCGTCGCCAGGCGGATGCGCTGCGCCTCCCCGCCCGCCAGCGTCGCCGCCGCCCGGTCCAGCGTGAGGTAGTCCAGCCCCACGTCGACCAGGAACGTCAGCCGGTCCCGGATCTCCTTCACGATCTGCGCCCCGATGATCCGCTCGCGCTCGTTCAGCGGCGAGTCGTCGGTCGCGAGCCGCGTCGCCCAGGCCTGCGCCGCCGAGACCGACAGCGCCGTCACCGCCACGATGCTGCACCCATCGACCAGCACCGACAGCGACTGCGGCTTCAACCGCCGTCCCCCGCACTGCGGGCAGGGCACGGCCCCCATGTAGCGCTCGATCTCTTGGCGCATCCAGTCCGAGTCGGTCTCCTTGTGCCGGCGCGCGAGGTTGTTGATCACGCCCTCGTACTCGGTTTGGTACGTGCGTCGCTTGCCGCGGTGGTTGCGATAGGTGATCGCGATCGGTTCGCTCGTGCCGTAGAGCACGGCGTCCATGATCGCGTCGGGCAGCTCCGCCACCGGCGTATCAACGCTGTCGCCCATCGCCTCCAGCACGCCGCCGAGGATCTTGAAGTACCAGCTGCCGTTCGTCGTCGCCCGCTGCCAGGGCGCGATCGCGCCCTCCGCGATCGACTTCGACCGGTCCGGGATCACCAGTGCTGGGTCGACCTCCATCCGTCTCCCCAGGCCGGTGCAGGCCGGGCAGGCCCCGTGCGGGCTGTTGAACGAGAAGTTGCGCGGCTCGATCTCCCCGAAGGCGGTCATATCGTCCGGGCAGGCCAGCGCCTCCGAGAACACCAGGTCGTCGGCGGGATCGGCGTCCCCGTCCGACGGCATCTCCGCGACCCGCAGCATGCCGCCGCCCAACGCCAGCGATTGCTCCACCGACTCCGCCAGCCGGCCCGCCAGCGACCGCCGCGCCTCGGCGTCGTCCGCGGCGGGCAGGATCACCCGGTCGACCACGATGTCGATCGTGTGGCGCCTGGTCTTCGCCAGCGGGATCTCGTCGTCCAGGGAGAGCACCCGGCCGTCCACCCGCGCCCGCACGAAACCGGCGCCGCGCGCTTCCTCCAGCGCCTGGACGTGCTCCCCCTTGCGGTCCTTGACCACCGGGGCGAGCACCATGGCCCGGGTGCCCGCCGGCAGCGTCAGGATGCGGTCCGCCATCTGCTGCACCGTCTGCCGCGAGATCGGCTTGCCGCATTTGGGGCAGTGGGGCCGGCCCACCCGCGCGAACAGCAGCCGCAGGTAGTCATAAATCTCCGTCACCGTGCCCACCGTGGAGCGTGGGTTGCGGCTGCCCGTCTTCTGGTCGATCGAGATCGCCGGCGACAGCCCCTCGATATGGTCGACGTCCGGCTTCTCCATCTGGCCCAGGAACTGCCGCGCGTACGCCGACAACGATTCCACGTACCGGCGCTGGCCCTCGGCGTAGATCGTGTCGAACGCCAGCGACGACTTGCCCGAGCCCGAGATGCCCGTGATCACCACGAGCTTGTCGCGCGGGATCGTTACGTCGACATTCTTAAGGTTGTGCTCGCGGGCGCCGCGCACGACGATGCGGTCTAGGGGCACGCGCATTCCCTCCGCTGCAAAGCCCGCTCACCGGGGCGCCGATCCGGGCGCGCCGATCGTATCAGGGCTCCCCCGCTCCCATCGGGGACAGTCGGGTGGAGCAGAGGTTGAATCCGGTATGGCCGATTGCACGAGACAGCGTTCCGTCCTCGCGGTTTGGGTCGTGGCGATCATCGTGGGCGGGCTGGCCGTGATCGCGCTCGGCGCGCCGCGCCCGATCGCGGCACAGTCGACCCCCGCCGAGCCCGCCTTCGTCACCCTGCTCAACCTCACGCCCGGCTCGCGCACGGTCGAGGTCCAAACACTGCTGACGGGCATCCGCGGCCGGCACACGGTTGCCAGCCAAGAGACCCTGACCATCGACGTCGATGCTGGCGCGGAGCCCGTCGACATGCTGGCGAGCTGTCGCGGCTGCCACAGCGTGCACTTCGCCATCGCGGGTGGGCAGCGTCTCGTCGTCGTGCTGTGGCCCCTGGACAAGCCGGCCATCGACCGCAGCGACCTCCGTATCGTGAACGAGGGCGAGAGCCGGCGGCGGGGCGTCCTGCGCACCGGCGCCATACGCAGCGCCGGGCGCACCCTGCTCCCGTTCGACCTGCGCGCCGGTGAGAGCATCCACATCGGCCTGCGCACGGCCGGCGCCGTCATCGACCTCAACCTGACCTGCTTCGGCTGTGGCTTCCAGCGCATCCGCATGACCGACGCCGTCGACCTTGAGGTCGCCATTCGGTAGCCGCCGGGAGGTCGCCCCGCGGGCGCCGGCGGGAGCACGCCGTCACCGGCGGCAGCCGGCCCGGATGGCCGCCCCACCGACTGGCCCCATATGCTGGCTCCGTGAGTCCCGCAGCCAAGCAACCGGCCGCCCCGCGTCTCGTCATCCTCGACGGGCACGCGATCATCTTCCGCGCCTACTTCGCGCTCAAGGACGTGCAGCCCTTCAGCGTCAAGAAGACCGGCGAGGAGACCACCGCCGTCTACGGCTTCGTCAACACGCTGCTGCGCATCGTCCGGGAGTTGAAGCCCACGCATCTGGCCGTCGCGATGGACACCGACGCCCCGACCTTCCGTCACGACGCCGACGCCGCGTACAAGGCCCAGCGCGATCCGATCCCGGAAGCGTTGCCCCCCCAGATCGAGCGCTGCCGGCAGGTCGTCGAAGCCTTCGGCATCCCGCTCTACGAAGCCGACGGCTGGGAGGCCGACGACGTCCTCGCGACCATCGCCGACCAGGCCGCCGAGAACGGCATGGAGACCTGGATCGGCACCCTCGACAGCGATCTCCTGCAACTCGTCCGCGACGGCATCCATGTCTACATGTACCGCCCCTATCAGCGCGACACCGTCATCTACGACAGCCCCGCCAAGGTGCGCGACCGCTACGGCATCGATCCCATTCAGGTCATCGACTACAAGGGCCTCAAGGGCGACACCTCCGACAACATCCCCGGCGTGCCCGGCATCGGCGACAAGACGGCCGTCAAGCTGCTCAACCAATACCGCAGCATTGAGGAGATCTACGACGATCTCGACGCCGTGACCCCGCCCCGCGCCCAGAAGGCGCTGCGCGCGCACGAGGCGCTGGCCCGCCACTCCAAGGAGATGGCCACGATCCGCCACAACGCCCCCGTCACGATCGACGTCGATGCGGCTGCGCTCACCGACTTCGACGAGGGCCCGGTGGTCGCACTCTTCACCGAGTTGGAGTTCCGCAGCCTGATCGGCCGGCTCGGCGACTGGCCGGCCGGCGACCGCACCCCCGCTCCCGACGACGCCCCGCCCGTCCGCTACGAGACCGTCACGACGGCGGCGCAGATCGGCCCCTGGCTGGACCGCGCCCGCGCTGCCGGTCTCATCGCGCTGGGCCTGGAGACATCGGGCCCCGACGCGATGGCCTGCGACATCGCCGGCTACGCGCTGGCCGTCGCGAGCGGCGAGGCCTGCTACATCCCCGTGCGCCATGCGCCGCCCCGGGATGCCGACGGTCAGGTGTCGATGCTGGCCGCCGATCCCAGCCTGACGCCGGACGAGGCCCGCGACCTCCTCCGCCCCCTGCTGCAGGATGCCGCCGTCGCCAAGACGCTGCACGGCGCGAAGTTCGCCATCAAGGTGCTCGCCAACGATGGCGTGACGCTGCGCGGCCTCACCCGCGACACCGTGATCGAGGCCTATCTGCTCGGCGAGTCGACTACGGCTCTTCAGACGCTCGCCTTCGAACGCCTCGGGATGAAGCTCACCGCGCGCAGCGAGCTCGTTGGCACCGGCAGGAAGCGAATCGGGTTCACCGACCTGCCCGTCGATGCCGCGGCGCCCTACGGCGCCGCCCGCGCCGACGCCGCCCTGCGCCTCGCCCACGTCCTCGAATCGGAGTTGGCGGCGGAGGAGCAGATCGCGAAGCTCTACCGCGATCTGGAACTGCCCCTGGTCGGCGTGCTCGTCGGCATGGAGCGGCGCGGCGTGACGCTCGACCCGGACGTCTTCGCACAGCTCGCGGGCGAGCTCGAGTCGGAGGTCGTCGCGATGGAGAAGGCGATCTACGCCGCCGTCGGGCGCGAGTTCAACCTCGGCTCGCCCAAGCAACTCAGCGAGATCCTGTTCCAGGAACTGGGTTTGCCCAAGACCCGCAAGACCACCCAGGGCTTCACCACCGACGCCCAAGCCCTGGAGCGCATCGCCGACGCCCACCCCGTCATCCCCCTGGTCCTGCACTACCGCGAGCTCAGCAAGCTCAAGTCCACCTACGTCGACACGCTGCCGCTGCTCATCAACCCGGCCAGCGGGCGCATCCACACCGACTACAACCAGGCCGTCGCCGCCACCGGCCGGCTCTCCTCGGAGAACCCCAACCTGCAGAACATCCCCGTGCGCACCGAGCAGGGGCGCGCCATCCGGGCCGCCTTCGTCGCCCGGCCCGCCACCGGCGACCCTGGCGCCGACGTCACCTTCCTCGGCGCCGACTACTCGCAGATCGAGCTGCGCGTTCTGGCCCACCTCTCCCAGGACCCCCACCTGATCGAGGCCTTCCGCAACGACGAGGACATCCACGCCGCCACCGCCTCCGGCGTCTACGGGGTCGCCCAGGATGACGTCGAGCCGGAGATGCGGCGGATCGCCAAGATGATGAACTTCGGGGTCATCTATGGCCTCAGCGCCCACGGGCTCTCCCAGCGCGCGGACATGGAGCGTCGCGACGCGCAGGCCTTCATCGACGCCTACTTCGAGCGCTTCGCCCGCGTGGCCGAGTACATCGAGGAGGTCAAGCAATCCACGCGCGAGCGGGGCTACGCCGAGACGCAACTGGGCCGCCGCCGCTACATCCCCGAGATTCGCTCCAACAACTTCCAGGCGCGTTCCGCCGCCGAGCGCGTCGCCGTCAACATGCCGGTGCAGGGCACCGCCGCCGACGTCATGAAGCGGGCCATGCTCAATGTCGCGAGCGCCATCGGGGAGCGGGAACTCGCCGGCCGCATGATCCTCCAGGTCCACGACGAACTGATCCTGGAGATCCCCCCGTCCGAGGTCGATGAGATGGCGGCGTTGCTACAGGCGCACATGCCGCGGGCGATCGAGATGGTCGTGCCGCTGAAGATCGAGATCAAGGCTGGCCCCAACTGGCGCGACATGGCGCCGCTGGCTTCGGCCTGAGCCCCCCAAGTCTCCCGCCCGCCCCCGCGTACGGGAATGTTTGCTAGGATCGCTGCATGTTGTCAGGAATCTTCCGCACCTTCTCCAACACGTGGAGCATCATTAAGACCTCCATGGTCGTGCTCCGAAAAGACAAGGAGCTGCTGCTCTTCCCGGTCATGTCGTTCATCGGCGTGGGGATCGTCGTCGCCGTCGCCGCGATCGCGTTCCTCGCGATGGGATCCTTCGACCGCCTCGACAGCAGCGGCGGCGAGGCCCAGCTCCAGCTCGGCGACGCCATCGTCGCCGTCATCGCGCTGTTCGCCTCCATCACGGTCATCACGTACTTCAACGCGGCCCTGATGGGCGCCGCCCGCCACCGCCTCAAGGGCGGCGACCCCAACGTCTTCACGGGCTTCGCCGCCGTCAACAAGAACGTCACCGGCGTGATCGGCTGGTCGTTCATCTCCACGATCATCTTCATTCTCCTGACGTACGCCCGCAGCGTCGCGAACGACAACTTCCTCGCGCGCATCATCATCGACATCATGGGCGCGATCTGGGCCTACATGACCTTCTTCGTCGTGCCCATCCTGATCGTCGAGCACGTCGGCCCCATCGAGGCGATCAAGCGCTCCAAGAACTACTTCGGCCGCACCTGGGGCGAGCAGTTGGTGTCCGGCTTCGGTTTCGGCATCTTCCGCTTCCTGGCCGTGATTCCCGGCATCGCCATCGGCGCGGCCGTCGGCGCGATCTCCCCCGTGGCCGGGATCATCGTCGCGATTCCACTCGTCGGGATCGGCCTGGCCGTCGTCAACGCGCTCGAGGGCATCTTCAAGATGGCGCTCTACGAGCAGGTCGTGGAGAAGGTCCAGCCGCAATTCTTCGAGCCCGATGTCCTGCAGAACGCCTACCACGCCAAGGGCGTGGGGGCGTACCGCTAAGGCCTCCTGGACGTACACCGCAGGGACGCCTATCGCAGGGGCCGCCGCCGGGCGGCCTCCGCCGCGTCCGGCGAGCCCCCGCTGCTAGCCTGCGCTCATGCCTGAACTCCCAGAGGTCGAGACCCTCCGGCGTGACTTGGCGGCGCGCATCGTCGGTCGCACGATCACCGATTTCGAGTTGCTGCCCGGCGCCGAGCGACTGCTGCGCGGCGTTCCGCCGCGGGCCCTGCGCGACCGCCTATGCGGCGCGCCGATCACGGACATCGGCCGGCACGGCAAGTACCTGCTCATCGGCCTCGGCGAGGGCCCGCTCCTGGTCATCCACCTGCGGATGACCGGCTCCCTGCGCCACCGCCCCGCCGGCGCGCCCCCCGACAACTTCCTCCGCGCCCGCCTGCCCCTCGACGACGGCAGCGAGTTGCGCTTCATCGACGTCCGCAAGTTCGGCACACTCGACCTGGTGGATGACCCCGCCGAGGCGCTCGCCAAGCTCGGCCCCGACGCCATCGATCCCGCCTTCGACAGCGACGCCCTCTGGCGCGGGCTGCGTGGTCGTCGCGCCCCCGTCAAGTCCATGCTGCTCGACCAGCGCTTCGTCGCCGGGATCGGCAACATCTACGCCGACGAAGCCCTCTTCCTGGCCCGTCTGCACCCGCAGGCGCCCGCCGGGGCGCTCCGTCCCGCCGAGCGCCGCGCCCTGCACGCCGCGATCGGCCGTGTCCTTCAGGACGGCATCGCCAACCGTGGCGCATCCTTTCGCGACTACACCGACGCCGACGGCGCGGAGGGCAGCCAGCAATACTTCGTGCGCGTCTTCCGCCGCACCGACCAGCCCTGCGACGACTGCGGCGCGGCCATCCGCCGCAGCGTCGTCGGCGGGCGCGCGTCGCACTGGTGTCCGCGCTGCCAGCCGCCGGCGCAGATGCGCCGGCGCGTCAGGTCCACCCGCCGGCCGCCGGGCGCCCGCTCGGCGCGCGTCGCCTCCCACGCACGCGGGCCCGGCGCCGCTGCTAGCCTCGGCCGCAGAACAGCGGACACGGTCGATCGGAGCGCCCCCTGACCACGCGCCCACGTGCGACCCGCCCCGGCGTCGGCCTGGAATCCTCGGCCGAGCGCCTGCCGGCCTCCATCGCGACCTGCGAGGAGTGCGGCGACGACTTCGATCTCGCCGGGCTTGATCGCCGCGCCGCGCTCTGCGCCGCCTGCTTCACCGCGTACGTGCACGCCGTCGAGACGCCGTTCCTGGAGAACTACGCCAGCTTCGGCGGCAAAGCGCACCGCACCATCGCCGAGGCACTCTTGCGCGGGCTCGTCACCGCCGACCCCTCCGACCGCAAGGTCATGGGCATGCGCATCGTCCAGGAGTACCTGGCCGCGGCCGAGGAGTTGATCGGCCTCTACTTGGCGCTGCGCGGTCGCGACGCGAGCCCGGTCGTGCGGACGTTCATGCAGTTCCGCCTCAACCCTGGCTCGCTGACGGCCTTCCTCAATCTCACCCAGGGCCGGGACGCCGACTGGATCATGCGCGACCTGGGACTCCCCACCGTCGCGGACGTGGAGCGCGCGCGCGGGGACATCCCCCGGCGCCAGTACAAGCAGTTCCGCGCCGCCGTGACCGCCGTCGCCGGGGGCCTCACGCGTGTGGCCAAGGTGGAGCACGGCGCGTTGCTGCGTCTCTCCGAGGGCTTGCGCCAGTCGCAGACCCTCGCCGAGCGCGTCGACTGGCTGCCCGAACGCCGCATGAACCCCGACCAAGTCGCGCTGCTGGTGCTGGACCAGCGGCGTCGTGCGATGACCAGCCACGTCCTCGCCATCGACGAGGGGCAGTTGGAGCGTTTCATCGACGCCATCGGCGGCATCACCGACGCCGGCCGCGACATGGTGTGGCTGTACCTGCACATGCGCGACGTCGAGTCCGCGCTGGACTGAGCGCAGGAGGCGCGATGGCGACAACCAACACCGCGGCAGCCAACATGGACGGGGCGATCACCGATGTCGAGGGCGTGCGCCTGGGCCACTGGACCAGCCGCCGCCGTGCCACGGGCTGCACCGTCGTCCTGACCGAAGCGGGCGCGACGCCCGGCTTCCACGGCGCCGGCGGCGCGCCCGGCACCATCGACACGCAACTCCTGCGCCCCGAGAACACCGTGGGCGTCGTCCATGCCGTGCTGATCACCGGCGGCAGCGCCCACGGCCTCGCCGCCGCCGCCGGCGTGCGCGCCGCCCTGGTCGATCGCGGCGTTGGCCTGCCCGTCACCGCCGAGGCCGCCCCGGTGCCGATCGTCACCGGCGCCGTCGTCTTCGACCAAGCGCTGGGGTCGCCCACGGCGTTCCCCGGCCCCGACCAGGGCGCGATGGCCGTCCGCCGCGCCACCGGCGGCGCCGTCGCCGAGGGCTGCGTGGGCGCCGGCACGGGCTGCAGCGTCGCCAAGCTCGACGGGCGCGACCTCGCCTGGAAGGGCGGCATCGGTACCGCCTCCGTCCGCCACGAGTCCGGACTCGTCGTCGCGGCGATTGCGGCCGTGAACGCCGCCGGCGCGATCGTCGACCCGGCGACGGGCGTGCTCGTCGCCGGCCCCCGCGGGCGCGGGAGCGAGGGCGCCATGCGGCCCGCCCACGACGCCCTGCTCGGCAAGCCCCTCGACGCCTACTACGCCGACCACGCCGCCGCCGTCGAGGCGCTGCACGGGGCGCAGGGGCTGCTCAACACGACGGTCGCCGTCGTCGCGACGAACGCCCGCCTCGACAAGGCGCAGGCCACCCGGCTCGCCATCATGGCGGACGACGGCCTCGCGCAGGCCGTGCGCCCCGCGCATACGCCCGTCGATGGCGACTCCGTGTTCGTCCTCGCGACCGGCCGCCACGATGCCGACCTGTGCCGCGCCCCCGCCCTGCTGACGATGCTGGGCAGCATGGCCGCCGACGTCCTGGGTAGGGCGATCGTGCGGGGCGTGCGCCAGGCGACCCCGCTGGCCGGACTGCCGGCCGTCGGCGTCGAGATCCCCGGGCCAGGTGTCGCCTGATGCGCACCCGGCGCGATTGACACGCTGCGAAGCGCGTCGATACATTCGCCGCGCGTTCCCGAGACCATCGGCGTCGCCTGTGCTGGGCGTCGCCCAGGAGGGCCCGCCGCATGGCACGACGCTCAGTCCACAGCCTCCGCGCGCTCAAGGATCGTGGCGAGCGCTTCGCCATGATCACCTGCTACGACTACCCCAGCGCCCGCCTCGTCGACCAGGTGGGCATCCCCGGCGTCCTCGTCGGCGATTCGCTGGGCACGGTCGTCCTCGGCTACGACTCCACCGTCCCCGTGACCATGGATGAGATCATCCACCACACCAAGCCCGTCGTGCGAGGTACCGAGCGCGCCTTCGTCGTCGCCGACATGCCCTTCGGCTCCTACCAGGCCAACGAGGACGAGGCGATGCGCAACGCGGTCCGCCTCCTGCAGGAAGGCGGCGCGACCGCGGTCAAGCTCGAGGGCGGCGTGCGCGTGGCCGGGATCGTGGAGCGCCTCGTCGCGTCCGGCATCCCCGTCATGGGACATCTGGGCCTCACGCCCCAGTCGGTGCGGCAGCTCGGCGGGCACAAGATCCAGGGCAAGACCGATTCCGCCGCCGCCCGCATGCTCGACGATGCGCGCGCGCTGGAGCGCGCCGGCGCGTTCGCGGTGGTGCTGGAATGTATCCCCGCCCCGCTGGGCGTCGAGATCTCGCGCGAGTTGCGCATCCCCACCGTCGGCATCGGCGCGGGCGTCGGCTGCGACGGCGAGATCCAGGTCTGGCACGACGTGCTGGGCCTGTTCGAGGATTTCCTGCCCAAGCACGCCAGCCACTTCGCCAAGCTCGCCCCGCAGATCCGCCACGGCCTCGAGAACTACGTGCACGCCGTCAAGCGCGGCGAGTTCCCCGGCCCCGGCAACTCCTTCGATGCCAAGCCCAACATGGCGAAGGTGCTCTCTGCCCTCTTCGAGGAGCTCGGCGAAGAGCTGGGCGCAGCGAAGCGCTAAGCCACCCCGTGGAGCGCCTCGAATCGATCGCGGCGGCGCGCCGCTGGCGTCGCGCCCAGACCGGCAGCGTGGGATTCGTCGCCACCATGGGCGCGCTGCACGACGGCCACCTGGCGTTGCTGCGCCGTTCCCGCGCCGAAACCGATCGCTCGTTGGCCTCGATCTTCCTCAATCCGTTGCAGTTCGGCCCTGAGGAGGACCTGGAGCGCTACCCCCGCGACCTCGACGCCGACCTCCGGCTGCTGCGGGAGGTGGGCGCCGACGCCGTGTTCCTGCCGACGCAGGCCGTCATGTATCCGCCCGGCTTCGACACCGCCGTCGTGGTCGAGGGTCCGCTGACGCAGCGCCTCGAAGCCGCCCAGCGCCCCACCCACTTCCGGGGCGTGACGACCGTCGTGGCGAAGCTCCTGCAGGTCGCCCAGGCCCATCGCAGCTACTTCGGCATGAAAGACGCGCAGCAGATCCTGGTGCTCACCAAGCTCGTGCGCGACCTCGCCATCCCCACGACGATCGTTCCCGTCCCCACCGTCCGCGCTGCCGACGGTCTCGCCCTGAGCAGCCGCAACGTCCACCTCGACGCCGAAGGGCGGCGCGCCGCGACCGCCATCTCCCGCGCCCTGGATGCAGCCGCTGCGCGCTTCGCCGCCGGGGAGCGCCGCGGCGACGTCATCCGCGAGGCCGCCCGGACGGAGCTCGCCGCCCAGCCCCTGATCGACGTCCAGTACGTGTCGTGCGCCTCGCTCGACACCCTGCAAGAGCTCGACCGCGTCGTCGAGACCGCCCTCGTCTCGATCGCCGCGATGGTTGGTGGCGCCCACCTGATCGACAACCACTGGCTGGGCCTGCCGCCCGGCCTCGGCGCCGCCCATGCCGACCTCGACGTCCTCCCTCCGGCCCTCCGCTCCGATCCCTAAGCCGCGCCCCTCCGTCGCGGAGGAGGACGGCGCGACGGCGCGGGGCTTCCCGTCCTGTGGATTATCCGCTATACTCGGAGTGGTCGTCCGCAGATCGCGGGCACTGCCGACAGCTTCCGGACCCGTGCACAACTCGTGCACACACATGCACACTGCTGCACACTCGTGCACACTCCTGACCCGCTATGCACCCCAGTGCTCCCCCGTGACACACCATGATTCCCCGAAAACCCAGTGAACACAGGCGTTTCTGGCTTTCGCCAGGTCCAGCGGGCGGGAAATACGCCCAGGGCGTGCACATCGCCGTACTAACCCCCCTTCGGGACGATCATTGCGCCCCGATCGCGTGTAAAATCCCCATGGGTTGCCGGTCGCAGCCGGCGTGAGGGAAGCGACATGTCCGGTCATTCGAAATGGTCCACCATCAAGCGCGCGAAGGGCGCCGCCGACGCCAAGCGCGGCAAGATCTTCACGAAGATCGCCCGCGAGATCATGGTCGCCGCGAAAGCGGGCGGCCCCAGCCCCGAAGAGAACGCCGCGCTGCGCATCGCCATCGGCAAGGCGCGCCAGGCCAACATGCCCAAGGACAACGTCCAGCGCGCGATCGATCGCGCGACCGCGACCGGCGGCGGCGAGCACTGGGAGGAGATCCGCTACGAGGCCTACGGGCCCGGCGGCGTCGCCCTCCTCATCGACACCCTGACCGATAACCGCAACCGCACCGTCTCCGACCTCCGCTCCACCCTCACCAAAGCGGGCGGCAGCCTGGGGGAGACGGGCAGCGTCTCCTGGACGTTCGAGCAGAAGGGCGTCGTCCTGGTCGACCTCGACGCGGGTGTCGACGAAGAGGACCTGGAGCTGCAGGCGATCGACGCCGGCGCGGAGGACATCGAAGTGGACAGCGGCGTCCTGGAAGTCGTCACCGCCCCCGCCGACGTGGAGGCGGTGCGCCACGGGCTGGAGGGCAACGGCGTCACCATCGCCTCGGCCGAAGTCATCATGCGCCCCACCAACACCGTCGGTGTGGACGAGTCGAAGGGCCGACAGATCGTGCGTTTGATTGAGTCGCTGGAGGACCTCGACGATGTCCAGCGGGTCTCCACCAACGCCGACCTGCCCGAGTCCGTATTCGTCGAAGCCTGAGCGTCGTGCCCCCCCCTTCCGTCCGCGTCCTCGGTGTCGACCCCGGTCTGCGCGCGACCGGCTGGGGCGTCCTCGAGACGACCGGGCATCTCCCCGGCAGCGCCGCCCGCTACGGCGTCATCCGTCCCCCCACGGCGGCGCCGATCGAGCAGCGCCTGCTCGTCATCCAGCGCGAAGTCGCGGCCCTGATCGACGAGCACCGTCCCGCCGTCGTCGTGCTGGAGCGTCCCTTCCTGCGCGACAACGTGCGCTCGGCCATGGCGCTGGGCCAGGCGCAGGCGGCCGCCATGCTCGCCGCCGCCGCTGCCGGCCTCCCCCTCTTTGAGTACGCCCCCCGCGAGGTCAAGCAGGCCGTCAGCGGCGACGGCAACGCCGAGAAGGCCGCGCTCGCCCGAGCCCTCGCCGTTCAGCTGGACCTCGACACCGTGCCGGCCCCCGGCGACGCCTCGGACGCGCTCGCCATCGCCGCCTGCCACATTCTGCTGGAGGGTGTCGGGCTGCTGGCGGGCGGTGGGGGCGTGGCGACGCGGATGGCGCCGTCGTGATCACGCGCATCGAGGGCGTCGCCAAGAGCTGGAATGCGGACGCCCAGAGCGTGGAGGTGGAGGTCGGTGGGCTGTGGTACGAAGTCCTGCTGCCGACCTACTGTTGGCGCGCCATGGAGGCGCAGCCGACGGAGGTCAGCTTCTACACGTACTACCACGTGCCGGATCGCAACCCCACGCCGGTGCTGTACGGCTTCCTGCGTCCCGTCGAGCGGGACTTCTTCAAGAAGCTCATGCGCGTCCGGAACATGGGCGCGACCAAGGCGCAGAAGGCGCTGGCCAGCTCCGTCTCCACCATCGCCCACTGGATCGAGACCGAGGACAAGGCCGCCCTGCGACAGCTCCCCGGCGTCGGCGCCCGGCAGGCCGACTACGTTGTCGCCGAGCTCAAGGGCAAGGTCGTCGAGGAGGCTCTACTGCGCGACGAGCAGTACCGCGAGGTCGCGACCGCCCCCCCACCCGCCGCGGACCGGGCCCTGCTCGACGCCGTCGAGGCGCTCGTCAACCTGGGCTACCCCCGCCGGGAGGCGCAGGCCTGGGTGGACGACGTCGCCGGCCAAGAACTCGAGCCCGGCGCCGAAGCGGTGCTCCGCGCCGTCTTCCAGAAACTGGCCGACTCGTGACGACCGCGCCCGGCCGCTTCGAACTCGTCGCCGACTATCGCCCCAGTGGCGATCAGCCGCAGGCCATCGAGGAACTCGTGGTGGGCCTCCAGGACGGCCGGCGCGCCCAGACGCTGCTCGGCGTCACCGGCTCGGGCAAGACCTTCACTATGGCCAGCATCGTGGCGCAGGTGAACCGCCCCACCCTGGTTCTCGCGCACAACAAGACGCTCGCGGCGCAGCTCTGCAGCGAGTTCAAGCAGTTCTTCCCCAACAACGCCGTCGAGTTCTTCGTCTCCTACTACGACTACTACCAACCCGAGGCGTACGTGGCCCGCTCGGACACCTACATCGCCAAGGAGTCCGACATCAACGACGAGATCGACAAGCTGCGCCACTCCGCGACCCGCGCCCTGTTTGAGCGTCGCGATGTGCTCATCGTCGCCTCGGTCTCCTGCATCTACGGCCTCGGCGAGCCCGAGGAGTACCAGTCGATGGTGCTCACGATGGTCAAGGGGCAGCGGCTGCCCCGCAACCAGATCCTCCGCCGCCTGGTGGACCTGCAGTACGACCGCGACGAGATGAACCTGATCCGCGGCCGTTTCCGCATCCGCGGCGACACGCTCACGATCCAGCCCGCCTACGACGAATTCGCCGTCCGCATCGAGTTCTGGGACGACCGGGTGGAGCGCATCGTCGAACTCGACCCGCTCACCGGCGAGCTGCTCGCCGAGCGTGATCGCGTCGACATCTACCCCGCCAAGCACTTTGTGACCTCGGAGGAGCGCATGGGGGCGGCGGTTGGCGACATCGAGATCGAGCTGTCCGCGCGGCTGCAGGAGCTGCGCGCGGAAGGGCGCATCCTCGAGGCCGCCCGGCTCGAAGAGCGCACCCGCTACGACCTGGAGACGCTGCGGGAGGTGGGCTACTGCCCCGGCATCGAGAACTATTCCCGGCACCTCGCCCGCCGGGCCCCCGGCTCCACCCCGTGGACCCTGCTCGACTACTTCCCCGATGACTGGCTGCTCTTCGTGGATGAGAGTCACATGTCCATGCCCCAGGTGCGCGGCATGTACGGCGGCGACACCAGCCGCAAGCAGACGTTGGTCGACTACGGCTTCCGGCTGCCCTCGGCGCTCGACAACCGGCCCCTGAACCTGCACGAGTTCGAGCGGCACATCAATCAGGTGGTCTTCGTCTCCGCGACCCCGGGTCCCTACGAGCGGCAGCACTCGAGTGGGATCGTGGAGCAGATCATCCGGCCCACCGGCCTGCTCGACCCGCCGGTAGAAGTGCGCCCCACCGACGGGCAGATCGACGACCTCGTCGAGGAGGTCAAGGCCCGGGCCGCCCGCGGCGAACGGACGCTGGTCACCACGCTGACCAAGAAGATGGCCGAGGACCTGGCCGACTACCTGCGCGAAGTGGGGGTCAAGACCCACTACCTGCATAGCGAGCAAGACACCTTCGAGCGGGTCGAAGTGCTGCGCGACCTGCGGCTCGGGGTCTTCGACGCCGTGGTGGGCATCAACCTGCTCCGCGAAGGCCTCGACCTCCCGGAGGTCTCGCTCGTGGCCATTCTGGACGCCGACAAAGAGGGCTATCTGCGCAGCGAGAGTTCCCTGATCCAGACCATGGGCCGCGCCGCCCGGCACGTCGATGGCCGCGCCATCCTGTACGCCGATGTCGTCACCGACTCCATGCGCCGCGCCATGGCGGAAACCACCCGCCGGCGGGCGATCCAGCAGCAGTACAACGTGGCGCACGGCATCGAACCGGCGTCGATCCGGAAGGCCATCCGCGACCTCACCGATCAGATCCGCCAAGTCGCCGAGGAACCCGCGGCCTACGGCGCGGATCCTGGTCGCGGCGCCCTGCCCGCGCGCCGGGGCGGCGGGCGCGAGCAACTGATGCGCCTCGTGAAGGACCTGGAGAAGCAGATGAAGCAGGCGGCCCGGGAGTTGGAGTTCGAGCGCGCGGCCATGCTGCGGGACGAGATCGTCGCGATCCGGCACGAACTCGCCGGTGACCACGTGGAGGACCTGCCGCAGTGGAGCGACCAATCCTACGGACGTCGCGGTCGCACGCCGGTCACCCGCCGGGAACCCAGCGGCGCGCCGGGCTCGGGATGATGCCGCGCCCGGCCATTTGACCCCCCGATAACGTTGAAGCGGGCGATGACACGTATGATCAGCACGGACCAGCGCCGGATGGTACGACTCTGTACTTGGTTCCGGCCGGATGGGACGGACTGCCGTGACAACGCCGGAGGATGCGCCTCCACGCCACCTGCGTGTCAGCGTCCCCCCTTGGATCCGCCCGGCGGAGGGCGACGCACGTGCGCGCGTCTGCGCCTTCTGCGGGGAATTGGCTCCCCCCGACTCCGCCTTCTGCCCCAACGACGGGCGCGCGCTCACCGCTTCCCTGCACCCCACCAGCGGCACCACATTGACCGTCCTCTTCACCGACATCGAGGACTCGGTCTATCTCACCGAGCGCCTGGGCGACCTCGCCTGGGCCGAGGTCTCCGACGATCACGACACCATCGTCCGCGATGCCATCGAGCGCTTCGCGGGCTTCGAGGTCAAGGGCACTGGGGACGGCTTCCTCATCGTGTTCGCCGACGCGACCAACGCGGCCCGCGCCGCGATCGAGATCCAGCGTCGCATCGCGGCGCGCGCCGCCATGCGGCCCGACTGGCCGGTGCGGGTTCGCATTGGCCTCCACCGCGGCGATGTGCTCCTGCGTCCCGGCGGCGACATTCTGGGCCGCACCGTCAATATGGCGCAGCGCGTCATGGACAAGAGTGAGGGCGGTGAGATCTGGCTCTCGGGCAGCGTCCACGAGGAGATCCGCCACGACTTCCCCACGCAAGACCTCATCGATCGCGGACCCCGGCGCCTGCGCGGCATGGAAGGGCGCCAGCAACTGTATGAACTCGTCTGGACGGCGCGGGAGGATCTGCCGCCCATGGCGTCGCGTGCGGGCCTGTTGCCCTAGACCCCCCGGCGCGTGCGTCGATGGCCCGCTCGGGTGGATCCCGCCCGGGCTAATCGATCGGGATGCTCGGCTCGTCGGGTTCCGGCGGGAGGCCACGCAGTCGCTGCGGGATCCGTTGGCGCGCGCGCGCCAGCGCCCCCCGCCGCAGATCGACAAGATTGCGCCCCAGGCTGACGCGGAAGAAGTTTTGGTAGACCCCCGTGTGCCGGTAGCGGTTGTAGCGACGTTTGACGAGCCTCCCCGGCCGCTGCGTCGCCAGCACCCCCAGCTCCTGCACGATCGCCGTGCGCAGCAGGCTCGCCGCCGCGTCCGGGTCGGCGTGCGCCCCATCCTGCGGTTCCCGCACGATCAGGTCCACGACGCCCAGCTCGAGGGCGTCGCGCGCTGTCAGGCGCAGTCCCTCGGCTACCTCGTCCACCCGCGACGCGTCGCCGTGCAACGCCAGCGCCGCCTCCTCCGGCGAGGCGATCGTGAAGATGCCGTGCTCCAGAATCAGCACCCGATCCGCGACGCTGAGCGCCAGAGCTGCGCTGCTGCCCCCCTCCCCGATGATCACGGACAGGACCGGGGTCTTCACGCGCGACATCAGCGCCAGCGTCGCGGCGAGCGCCGCTCCCAGCCCCCCCTCCTCGGCCGTCCGTGTCTGTTCGACGCCGCGCGTGTCGACCAGCGCCACGATGGGCAAGGTGAACTTCTCGGCCAGCCGCACGGCCCGCATCGCCTTGCGCAGACCGGCCGGTCGCACGACGGCGGCTGCGCCGTCGGCCCCGCCCTGCTGAGCGATCAGCATGATCGCCTCGCCGCCCAGGTCGGCCAGCCCGGCCACGATCGCGGGGTCGTCCTCGCCGCTGCGGTCGCCGCGCAACTCCACGAACGATGTCGTCATCCGTCCGATGTAGTCGATCGCCTGGGGGCGATCGCTGTGCCGGGCGAGCTCGACCGCGTGCCAGGGGCTGATCTCGCGGCCGCCCGGCCGCACGAAGGGCTCCAAGCGCCGCGTGATCTCCAGCCGCGTCGACGGGCTCATCAAGTCGATGAGAGAGGTCAGCAGGTCACGCTGCCGCCCCCGCTCCACCACCTGGTCGATCAGCCCGTGCGCCAGGTGCGACTCGGCCGAGTGGGCCTCCGCGTCGAGCGGCTTTCCCTCGTCGCGTTGCAGGTCCCGCAGCGACGTGAAGCCCATCAGCGCGCCCGGCTCGGCGATCAGCACGTCGGCCAGATTCGCGAAGGAGCCGAACGCCGCCCCCGTGCTCGGGTTCGACAACACGCCGATGTGCGGCAGCCCGGCGATCTGGTGTCGCTCGGCCGCCGCGGCTGTCTTCGCCATCTGCGTCAGCGCCAGCACACCTTCCCACACCCGCATCCCGCTGGAGGAGATCATCGACACGACCGGCAACTTGCGCCGCGTCGCATCTTCGAATGCCTGCGCCACGCGCTCCCCGACCACCACGCCCATGCTGCCCCCGAGGAAGCCGAAGTCCAGCACGATCAGCATCACCGAGCGTCCGCGCACCTCGCAGGTTCCCGTGATCGCCGCCTCCCGCAGCGCCGTGCGACGGAACGCCTCTCGCAGCTGCCGCCGGTACATGCCCCCATCCGGGAAGGAGAGCGGGTCGACCGATGTCGTCGACGCATGCGACTCGCGGAAGGTGTCGGGATCGGCCAGCAGCCGGATGCGCGCCCAGGCGCTGATCGCGTGGTGGTAGCCGCACTGGCCGCAGACCCCATGCGATTGGAAGCCAGGCGTGTCGCGCGTCGCCGTGCCGCACAGCACGCAGGCCTGCTCCTCCGTCCGCTCCGCGGGGATGCGGGGCTCCGGCGTTCGCCAGCGGGCCACGAGATCAGCAAGTGCGCGCATCGGTCGCCTCCTGCCCTCAGTATGCGCCAACTGTGGGGGAGTCGCCTAGCGTGGCCGCACTGCGTCGCGCAACGACGGTGGATCGAAGCTTCAGGCGCCGCCCCCGCCGGGGACACCGACCGGCGCTTCCTGGACCAGTACGACGCGCGACGGGCCACCTTCGTTGGGCCCCACAATGCCGTTGCGCGCCAACTCGTTGAGCAGCCGCTCCGCGCGCGGATACCCGATCCGCAGCCGTCGCTGAATCATCGACGCGGAGATGCGAGTGTGCTCCGCCGCCAGCGCCACGGCACGGGGATACAGCGTGTCCGCGGGGTCGCGCGACTCCGTCGGGGGCGACGGGGCAGCGGCCGGTGCGGGCGGTACGGCGGCCACGCCGTCCGCGTCGGCCGGCCGCGTCACAGTGACCGGCCCGTCCTCGCGCGGGGAGGTGGTGCGCTCGATCGCCTCCTCCAGCTGCTGGTCCAGCGTCGGCCGCGGCAAGTTGCGGAACCGGTCCTGCGACCAGAACCCGATCACGGCTGCGATCTCCTCGTCCGAGACGAATGCGCCCTGCACGCGCTGCGCCGTGATCCGGTCCTGGCTCTGGAAGAGCATGTCGCCGCGACCCAACAGCTTCTCCGCTCCCGCCCGATCCATGATCACCCGCGAGTCCGTCTGCGAGCTCGTCGCGAAGGCGATCCGGGTGGGGAAGTTGGCCTTGATCAGCCCCGTCACGACGTCCACCGAGGGTCGCTGCGTTGCGATCACCAAGTGGATGCCCGTCGCGCGGGCGAGCTGCGCCAACCGCACCAACTGCGCTTCCACCTCCACCGGCGCCACCATCATGAGGTCCGCCAGTTCGTCCAGGATCACCACCCAGAACGGCAGTGGTCCCTCGGGTCGCTCCACCGCGTTGTAGGCCGCGACGTTGCGCGCTCCCGCCTGCTGGAAGCGGTAGTAGCGACGCTCCATCTCCGCGACCACGACGGCCAGCACGCCGGTGACCTCCTCGGCGTCCGTGACGACGCGGGAAAACGCCAGATGGGGGATGTCTTTGTACGCCGTCAATTCGACCCGCTTGGGGTCGACGAGCACCATGCGCAGCGACTCCGGCGAGTGGTGCGTGATGAGGCTGGTGATGATGCCGTTGATCGATACGCTCTTGCCGGACCCCGTCGCGCCCGCGATGAGCAGGTGCGGCATCCTTGTTAGGTCCACGGCGACCGGCTGGCCGGCGACGCCGCATCCCAGCGCGATGGGCAGGCCGCCGCTCTTGACGACCCGCCGGAACTCCGGCGACTCGATCACACCGCGCAACGAGACGATGCGCGTCTCTCGGTTGGGCACCTCAATGCCGATGATCGGCTGCCCTGGGACGGGCGCCTCCATCCGGATCGACGGCGCCGCCAGCGCCAGCGCGATGTCGTTGGTCAGCCGCGTGATCTTGTTCACCCGCACGCGCGTCCGGCCAATCTCCTCCGCGCGCAGCACGGGCCGGCCGTCTTTGTCCAACTGTGGCTGACCGTCGGCGTCCTTGACGGGGACCATTCGGGTCTTTACGTCCCAGCCGGGCTTCACGCCGAACTGCGTGACGGACGGGCCCTCGTTGATTTGCGTCACCTCCGCGTCCACGCCGAACGACGCCAGCGTGTCGATGATCGCCTTTGCCTGCTGCGGGCTGTCGCTGCTGCCGGTGCGCTTGGTATCGGGCTTCAGCAGGCTCAGGGGCGGCAGGATCCAGCCGTCCGGGCTGCGGCGCGTGCCCGCCCCGGAGGGCGCGGGAGTCAGGGGGTCGTCCGGGGGCAGCGTGGGCGCGGCGTCCGCCAGGGCGGCCTTCCCGGGGGTGGCTGCCGCGGGCTTGATCTCCACCGCCGCACCGGCCGCCGCCGCACCGGCCGCTGCATGGATCGGCGCGGCCGGCAGGTGGGGCTCGACGGCGGGCAGGGTCGTGTCGAAGGCGTAGGTGTCGGCGGCCTGCGACGGTCCCACGCCGGCCTCCCACATGTCCGTTGGGTGGCGCCGGGGACGGGTGACCCAGAGCGCCCGCAACTGCCGGCCCAGCCAGCGACTGCTGAGCCAAGTCACTGCTCCGCTCAGGAGCAACGCCTGTGCCGTGTGGTGAGGCGTGATCATCGCGGAGATTGTCAGCGCCATCAGCAGCATGATCGCCACGCCGGGCACCGAGGCCAGCCATGCACCGGCGTCTCCGGTGGCGGTTGCGACCGCCAGATCGACCGATCCCAGGGTCCAGTCGGGCGTGACGAAGCCCGCGATCCCCAGGCTGATCGCATAGACCAGCGCCCCGATCGTCATCGTGCGCGCGACTCGCCGCGCGGGCAGGGGCGCCGCCCCGGCGAGCAGCCATAGCCCCGCCAGGCTGCACAGCGCCAGGGGCGGGAACACGCCGACGCCCAGTGCCCCCGCGACGCGCGCGCGGGCGTCGCCAAGCACGTCGACCTGCACTAACCACGCCGTCGCCAGGCCGGCGAACACGATCAGCGCCAAGCCCAAAAGCGGCACGGCCCGGCCGAGCATGGTCCTCAGGAATCGGGGGACGAGCGGACGCGCGCCGGAGCGTTGGGCCGCCCGTGGGGCCGCCGGCTTCGCGGATCGAGCCATAGCAGGACGCCTCGTTCGTGCGAGGCCACCCCAAGGAACGCGAGAGCGAACGGCCGGGGCCGCCCGCTACACCTCCACAACCACCGGCAACACCATAGGCCGCTGACGCGTTTCGCGGTACAGGAAACGGGAAATCTCATCCTTCACGATCTCGTGCAGCGCGGACGCTTCCACCGGGTGGCTATCGCGCGCCAGCATCTCATGCAGCGCCTGCGACGTCCGCTCCCGCAGCGCTGGGGACTCATCCAGCCCCGTGAAGCCGCGTGAAACGACATCCGGATCCGCCACCACCGCGCCCGTCTCGTGGTCCACCGTGACCACCACCACCACGACGCCATCCGTCGCCAGATGCTGGCGATCGCGCAGCACCGTGTGGTCCACATCGCCGACGCTCATGCCATCGACGAACACGTACGCCGCCGAGGCCTCACCCACCACCGCCCCGCCTCGGGGCGTCAACTCGAAGACGGCGCCGTCCCGCAGCAGGTGCGTGTTCTCCGGCGCGACGCCCATCGCCCGCGCCAGTTTGACATGCGCCGCCAGATGCCGATGTTCCCCATGGACGGGGATGAAGTGCTTGGGCTTCACGAGCCCCAGGACCGTCTTTAACTCCTCCTGGGCGGCATGCCCGCGCACGTGCACGTTCACCGCGCCCCCCTGCGCGTAGCGCACGTCCGCTCCCACCCGGAACAGGTTGTCGATCGTCCGGAAGACGGCCGACTCGTTGCCGGGGATGGGGTTGGACGACATCACGACGGTGTCGCCCGGCTTGATCCGCACGTCGCGGTGGTCCCCCATCGACATCCGCGCCAAGGCCGACATCGGCTCGCCCTGGCCGCCGGTGCAGACGATGACGACATCCTCATCGGCGAAGTTCTCGTGCTGGCTGATGTCACGGATCACGCCGCCGGTCGCCTGGATGTAGTTCAGCTCGCGCGCCATCTTCACGTTTTGCACCATCGAGCGGCCGGTCGGGAAGACGGTCCGGCCGGCGTTCTCCGCCCCATCCACGATCTGTTGGACGCGCGCGATTTGCGAGGCGAAGGTCGCGATAATCACGCGCCCCGGCGCTGTCAGCATCACGTGCTCCAGCGCCTCGCCCACCGACAACTCGGACTCGGTGTGGCCCGGCGTGTCGGCGTAGGTCGAGTCGCTGCACAGCAATTGGACGCCTTCCTCGCCGTACAGCGCGAGGCGGTTCAGGTCAGTGGGCACGCTCATCACCGGGGTGTGATCGATCTTGAAGTCGCCCGTGTGCACCACGATGCCGGCCGGGGTGCGCAGCGCAATCCCCATCGCGTCCGGGATCGAGTGCGCCACCGGGAAGTACTCCGCCGTGATCGAGCCGCAGTCCACGACGGTGTCCTCCGTCACCTGGATCTGCTCGATGTTGCGGATCTTCGCGTTGCGCAGCTTGACGCCGATCAGCCCCTGCGCCAGCCGCGACGCGTAGATCGGCGCCGGCAGATCGTGGAGCAGGTGCGGCAGCGCGCCGATGTGGTCCTCGTGGCCGTGTGTGATGAGATAGGCGCGCAGCTTCTCGCGACGCTCCAGCAGGTACGTCACGTCCTGGATGATGTAGTCGATGCCGTGCATCTCTTCCGACGGGAAGAGGATGCCGGCGTCCACCACGACGATGTCATCCGCGGTCTCGAACACCATCATGTTGCGGCCGATCTCGCCCAGGCCGCCCAAGGGAACGACGCGCAGGCCGTCCGCGGGAATCGAACTCACAGATCCTCCTCGCCCGACACCCCCACCGTACCGTAGCCGCACCGCTGGGGCTGGCCCGGCCGCCGGGTCTTCTGCCCGGCCATGCGAGCCTCGCCCTCGACAGGGTGCCAACGGGGGACTAGCGTCTGCGCTCTCAGCATGCCCGAACGGGACCAGTCAGCTGAATTGGGAGATCAGTGTTCGGATCAACACTCCGCAACCACGACACGTCCTGGGAAGACATCAAAGCGGTGCTCGCGGTCATGGAGGCGGGCCGCTGGACGAGCGCCTACACCTACGACCATTTCATCCCGCCCCGGGACTATCACAACCCTACCGACGAGGTGTCCGAGTACGACTCGATCCCCACGCTCGAAGGCTGGTCGCTGCTGGCGAGCATGGCCGCCGTGACCAGCCGGCTTGAGCTGGGCGTCCACGTCGCCGGCAACACGTACCGCAACCCGGTGCTGACGGCGAAGATGGCCGCGACCATCGACGAGGTGTCGGGCGGCCGCGTCATCCTGGGTATCGGCACGGGCTGGCACCTGCGGGAGCACCGGGCGTACGGCTGGGACTTCCCGTCGATGAAGGAGCGCTCCGACCGGCTCGAGGAGGCCTGCGAGCTGATCCGCCTGCTCTTCGACTCGGATGGGCTCGTGGATTATCGCGGCCGCTACTACACGCTGAGGCAGGCGCCCTTCGAGCCCAAGGGTGTCGGGCGGCCGATCCCGATCATGGTCGGTGGGGAGGGACCCAAACGCACGTTGAAGACGCTCGCGATGTACGGCGACATCATGAGCGTCTGCGCGACGCCGGAGGATCTCAAGCGGCAGCGCGCCATCCTGGAACGGCACTGCGACGCGGTGGGCCGCGATCCGGCGCAGATCACGACCACCGTGCACATGCCGATTCGCATCATCCGCGACGAGAAGCAGGCGCGGGAGGTCCGCGCCCGCGACTACACCCTCAGGCTCGGGCCAGACTGGACGCTCATCGGGCCGCCGCAGTACCTGATCGACAAGTGCGGGGCGTACATCGACGCGGGCGTCGACGAATTCTGCTTGTCGTCAATCGAACAGACGCCGGAGGTCCACGAGGAGTTGGACGCGGAGGTCTTCGCCGCCTTCGATTAGCGCCCTGGAGCCCTCGAACGGAGGCAGCGCTACAACAGCGACAGCTGCGTCGCCGCATCCGCGCGCTCGGCCGGGGCGGCAGGCGTCGTCGGCGCGGCTGGCCGTTCCGCTGCCGCGAGCAGCGCCGGGATGCGATCGAAGTCTTCCCGCAGCACCCGCGCCAACTGGCCCTGTCGCAATGCCGCGGCCGGGTGGTAGACGGGATAGACCCGATACGCACCACGCTGGATGACCTGCCCGTGTGACCGCCCCATGGCCGCACCCGGCACGAAGTACTGCATCGCGAAACGGCCCAGGGTCACGACCAGCTTGGGCCGGATGCCGCCGATCTGCTCCGTCAGGTACGGCTCGCAGGCGGCGATCTCGGCTGGCTCCGGATCGCGGTTGTTCGGCGGCCGGCACTTGACGACGTTCGTCACGAACACGTCCGCGCGCGTCAGCCCGATGCGGGCCAGCAGTTCGTCCAGCAGCGCCCCCGCCCGCCCCACGAAGGGGCTCCCCTGCTGATCCTCGTAGAACCCCGGTCCCTCGCCGATGAACATCAGCTCCGCGTTCGGATCGCCGTCGCCGGGGACCGTGCGCGTGCGCCCCGCCGCCAGCGCGCAGGCGTGGCAACCCGCGATGCGCGCGTTGATTGACTCCAACTGCCTGATCTCCATGGAGGCTTTCCTTCGTTTTGGGGCCCGGCCGGTTTCAGCGCGACCCCCGCGTGAGAGGACCCGCAGCCCCGCGATCAGCGCCGCGCCACCGAAGAAGCGGCCGCGCGCGCCGCTATGGTCCTCACGAGGCTAGCAACGGGCGCCGTTCCCCTGGAAGCCTCCGACGCCCGGGATCGCGTGATCGGGGTCGGTTATGGCAGGCTGGGCGTCGGACCTGGTGTCCTACTCGGGCTCAACGTTCCGATGGCGGCCCAGCCCTCGCTTCTCGACGAGCTTGACCAGCAGGATGCCCAGGCCGTAGAGGAAGATCAGCGGGATCGCGACCGCCGCCTGAGTGACGGGGTCGATCGAGGGCGTGATAAACGCCGCGATGACGAACGAGCCAATGATCGCCCAGCGCCATGCCTTAACGAGGCGGCGCGCGGTGACGAGGCCCAGCCAGCCGAAGCCCATGAGTACCAGCGGCGTCTCGAAGACGATGCCGGTCCAGAACACGAAGCGGGTGAGCATGTCGATGTAGTTGCTGATGCGGATCTGCGGATCGGCGATGTTGTCGCCGAAGTCCAAGAGGAAGTCGAGCGCCGGGGGCCAGGCCACGTAGAACGCGAACGCGCCCCCGCCGGCGAAGGAGAGCGAGGCGAGCAACACGATCGGCAGCAGCCAGCGCCGCTCCTGCGGTTCCAGCCCCGGGTTGATGAACATGAACCCCTGGTAGATCACCATCGGCATCGCCACGGCGATGCCGACCAGCAGCCCGATCTTGAAATAGGCCGAAATGAAGCCCAGCAACTCGGTGAAGATCGGCCGGAAGTCCGGATCCGCGACGCGGGCCGGTTCGATCAGGTAGTCCAGGATCTGATTCGTGAAGATCAGCGAGACGACCGTCGTGAGGACGATTGTGAGTGCGGCGATCGTCAGGCGCTGCCGCGCCTCCACCAAGTGCTCACCAATGGTGAGCATCCCCGCCGGGGCGTTTTGCGCCTCGTCGTCAACGATCTCGGGTGCTGGCTCTGGCTGACTCGCCATCGTGGATTTGCTCTGCCCGAATATGCGCCGGCCGGGCGCGCGCGCCCGATGGGCCGGCTACCGGCCCGGCCGGCGCCGGCGGTTGATGGAGATGACGTTGCCGGGGCGGGCGGCCTTGGATGCGCCCGAGGACGTTCGCCCCAGCCGCCGCCGCGCGCCACGGGGCCGCTCCGCGATCGGCGCTGCCGCCGGCAGGCTGGCCTCGGCCGCCGCAGCCGCGGCGGCGGCATCCGCGGCGGCTGCGGCCGCGACTCCCGCGGCTTCCGCGGCGGCCGCGGCGACCTCCGCGGGAGTTCCGGTGACCTCCGCGGGAGTTCCGGTGACCTCCGAGGCCGTGTCTTCGACCGCGCCCTTGACCTCCGCCGCGGCGAGACGCACCTCCGCGTCGATCTGCTTCAGTTCCTCGCGCAGCTCCTTGTCCGTCTGTTCCAGGTCGTGCCGGACCTCCAGGTACTCCTCCTTGACCTCCTCGAAATCGGTCAGGTATTCGTCGCGGAAGTCGCGGGCGTATTCGCGAAGATCTCGGATCGCACGGCCAAACTGCCCGGCGATCTCCGGCAGGCGGTGAGGCCCGAACACGATCGCGATCAGCAGCAGTACGGCCACCACCTCAAGAACCCCGATGCCGAAAAAGTCCATCGTCGCCTCAGTCTGCGTCCGTCCCGGCTGGAAGGCGCCGGGAGGATCGCCACGCCCGCCGACCGGGTCGGCAGGGGCACAGACGTGGCCTAAGACTACCGCATGTCCCGGACTGGCGGCGCGCCCAGGGTCGGAGGGGCTGGCGGCCGTGTGGTTCGGCCCGAGGACGAGAGCCGGAACGGCCGGCCCGGCACGCGCGACGACCGCCCGCAGGCGTTAGTCCGCAGGGACGCCTTTGCTCTGGAGGAAGTCGACCGCGCTCTGCACGGTGCTGATCCCCTCCGCCTCTTCGTCGGAGATCTCCAGGTCCGGCACCTCGTCCTTGAACTCATCTTCGAAGGACATGATCAACTCGACGAGGTCCAGGGAGTCCGCCCCCAAGTCGTCGACGAACGAGGCTGTCGGGGTGATCTCATCCAGTTCGACGCCCAATTGGTTCTCGATGATTCCCTGCACGCGTTCAAACAGCGCCATGAGGGGCCCCCATTTCTGTGCTCGGCATCTCTGCGGCTGGCTGCGGGAGTCGCTCGCGGCTCACCGTGCCCAGCACGCCGTTGACAAATCTCCGGCTGGCGTCGCTGCCAAAGGTCTTGGCCAACTCGACCGCTTCATTGATCACCGCCCCGACCGGAACCCCTCCCGATGGGGTTGCGGCATTATTGAACAGGAGTTCATAGAGCGCAATCCGCAGTACCACGCGCTCCACGATCCCCAGCGCCGAGACCGGGTGCGCGGGGGCGAACTCCCCGATCGTGGCATCCAGGACCTGCTGTTCCCGCAGCACGCCCGCGATCAGCGCGTCGGCGAAGCGCCGGTCCGACGCCGCCATGCGCCGCGACTCGGACTCGCGGGCTAGCGCCTCCGCGGCGGTCGCCCGGCCGAACTCTGCTTCGAACAGCGCCTGGAACGCCAGCCGGCGTCCCAGCACGTGCAATTTGGCCACGGACCGTCCTTCTGTGTGGTGGGTGCGGGGCGACGCCCCGGCGCCACGACTAGCGCAGCTTCTGGATCGCGTCGGCGCCGTTGAGCGTCAGCAGGGTCGGGCGCTGCTGCCGCGCGATCGTCTTCACGAGCCCCGTCAGGACGCGCCCAGGCCCGATCTCCACGAAGGTGCGCACGCCGGCTTCGACCATGAACAGCACCGACTGCTCCCAGCGCACCGTCGATCGGAGTTGCTGCGCAAGCTCGGTCCGCAGCGCGGCGTTGATTGCGCCGACTGCCTCCGCGGCCGCCCCGGGCAGCGTGCATTCGATGACCTTGCCCGTCACATTGGCCACGATGGGCGTCGCCGGCATCCGGAACGATACGCGGTCGACCTCCGCCAGCATCCGCTCGGCCGCCGGCAGCATCAGGGACGAATGAAACGCGCCGCTGACCCTCAGGGGAATCGCCTTGCGGGCGCCCCGCGCCGTCGCGAGGTCCATCGCCCGCGCGACGGCCGCGCGCGTGCCGCCCACGACGATCTGCGTCGCCGCGTTGACGTTGCAGATCTCCGTGCCCGCCTCGCGGCAGACCGCTGCCACATCCTGCTCCGGGAGCCCCAAGATCGCCGCGAGCGTGCCGGGATTGGCCTCGCCGGCCTGCTGCATCAGGCGGCCCCGCTTTTGCACCAGCCGGACGCCGGCGTCGGCGTCGAGTGCGCCAGACGCCACCAGGGCGGTGTACTCCCCCAGGCTGTGCCCCGCCACGTACGCGGGCGCCCGGTCCGACGCCACTCCAGCGACCGCTGACGGACGTCCGACGATGCCCGCCGCCTGCGCCGCCGCCAAGCAAGCCAAGCTGGTGATCAGGATGGCCGGCTGCGCGTTGATGGTTTGCAGCAGATCCTCCTCCGGCCCGTCGAAGATGATCGAGGAGAGCGGCCGATCCAGCGCCGCATCCGCGCGCTCGTAGACTGCGCGCGCCTCGGGGAACGCGTCGTACAGGTCTCGGCCCATGCCGACGTGCTGGGCGCCCTGTCCTGGGAACAGCCAGGCCGTCGCGCCGGAGGGCGCCGCTGCCGGGGCCACGCGGCTAGTCCTCGAACTCCAGCACCTGCCGCCCGCGGTAGCGGCCGCAGGTGTAGCACACCTGATGCGCCACCACCGGCGACGTGCACGTGGGGCAGGTGGTCACCGTGGCCCGCCGCTGCTTGAGGTGCTGCCGGCGGAGTCGCTGGCGGGTCTTGGCGTACTTTCGCTTTGGCAACGGAGCCATCGTGCTTGTCCTTCCCGCCGTGCCGTCTGCCGTGCGAAGCCGCACGGGGGGCTGAGCGTAGCGTGGGGCAGCCCCCACGCGGGCCGACTCTAGCGCCGGCTGATCCTAGTGGGAGTCGCGTCGCAACGCATTGAGCGCCGCCCAGCGATGGTCGACCGGGGATCCGGCCGCCTCGCTCGGCCCTGGTCCGGCCCCGGCGCCCGCGCAATCCGGGCGGCAGATCGGCTGCATGGGGCGCGCCATCTCCACATATTGCCGCAGCGCCTCCTGCAAGTCGAGTAATCCCTGCTGAATCGGGAAGCCCTCCCGACCCTCCGGGACCTCCACATGCCTCTGCAACAGCGGGTCATAGTCGGGCCAGAACTCTTCCCGAAACTGCAGCTGCAGCGGCTGCTGGAACAGGTCCAGGCAGCGACCGCAGGCCTCCTCCACTGCCACCCGGATCTGTCCCGCGACCAGGATCGATCCATCCGTGCGAGTCAGCTGCAGTTCGCCGTCGGCGGGCGTGCGACCCTCGTCGAAGCGAAACTCCGCACCCTCCAGCACGTAGGATCGTGTGCTGCCCAGTGCTTCGCTGAGCAGCGTCGACACGTTGATCACGAGGGCGGCGTTGGAGGGGATAGGCCGTTCCGTTCCTACCCGACAGCCTGCGGCGTGGGTGCGGGACCTGCGCCGCATAATCGTACCAGGGCCGCCTTATCGGGCCTCGCGACTATTGCCGCGGACGAAGGCTCGTTCGTATACTTTCCCTACCTAATCGAAGCGGAGAGAGGCCTCGTGGTCGATATTGGGGACATGGTCGCGCTGCAAGAGGTCGATCTGCGCCTCGACACCATCAAGCGGCGACTGGTCGCGGTGGCGGACCAGCTCCAGGAGCCGGACTCGCACCGCACGCTGAGTGACGAGATCGCGGCTCAACGAGCGCGCCTCGACGAGGGCACGCTGGCGCGCAAGGCTGTCGAGGCGGAGGCGGACGCGCTCCGTGCCAAGATCGTCACCGAGGACGGCAAGCTCTACAGCGGCGAGACCACCGACGCCAAGGAGCTGCGCCACCTGCAAGAGGAAGTCTTCGCGCTGCGGCGCGGCCTCAAGGCCCACGAGGAACGCTTGCTGGCCCGCATCGACGAGGAGGAGCACGAGCAAGCGGCGCTGGACTACCTCATCGCATTGAGCGAGAAGAGTCGCCTGGTCTGGGAGGAACGTCGCGCCGGGCTTCAGGCCCAGCACGACGAGATCGATGCCGAGGCCGCCCGCGTGCGCGCCGACGTGGACGCCCTGCGTGCCCGTCTCGGCGCCGCCGACCTCGCCGTCTACGACTCTCAGCGCGCGCTCCAGCACGTCGCAGTGGCGGCCTCCATCGGCGGAGTCTGCGGCTCCTGCCGTCTGAGCTTGCCCACGACCATCCTCAACCGAGCCAGGCGTGGCGCGGATGCCGTCAAGTGCCCCGCCTGCCACTGCATCGTCTACATCCGCTGAGCCCGTGACCGCCGGAGAGAGGCCATGCGCGCGATCGGCTATCTGACGGAGTACGGCCCGGCTGGCGACGCCGGCACGCTGGCCGCCCAGAACGATGCCTTCCTGCGCTACTGCGAGGCGAACGGCTACCAGCCCGCGGCTGCCTTCCTCGATCCCGTGCCCGGCGCCGGCGCCGGCGCGTCGGATCGCCCGGGCCTCCGGCAACTGCTGGACTATCTGGACGCGCCGGACAAGGGGTTCATCGCTGTCGTCGTGACCGCCTTCTCGCGGCTGGGGCCGGAGCGGGCCGCGGCCGCCCGTACGTACTTCCAGATCAGCGCCAGCGGTGCGCAAATCATCTCGATCGCCGAAGGCCCACTGGACGATGTCCGCCTGCTCCGCATCTGGGACGAGCACGGGACGGGAGCGAGCGGCCGCCGGGTGCGCGACGCCATGCGGCGGCGCGCCATCCAGGGGAAAGTGCTCGGCCGGCCGCCCTACGGCTACCAGGTGGGCGAAGACCGGCGCTTGCAGATCGTCGAGGCGGAGGCGACGTTGGTGCGCATGATCTTCGACCTCTACCTCTCGGAGGGACGCGGTATCCGGCTGATCGCGAAGCATCTGAACGAGCAGGGCTATCGCACGCGCCGGGGGGGAAACTGGAGCATGGTCACGATCCGCGATCTGCTCCGCAACCGTGTCTACGTGGGCACGTACACGCGCTTCGGCGTGAAGGTACCCGGCAACCACCCGGCCATCGTCAGCGAGGCCGACTTCCGCGCCGTGCAGACGCGCACGGCGCAGCGCCGCCGCCCCGCCGCCAAAGCCCAGCCCGGCCGCTTCCTGCTCTCCGGCCTTGTGTACTGCGGCGACGGCGGCTCGCGCATGATCGGCGTCACTCGCCGGCAGCAATGGACCCGCCGCGACGGTGCAGTGGGCAACAACACCTACCGCTACTACCAGAACGTGGCGCGGACCAACCAGTCGGTGGGCGAGTACCACACGCGCCGAGCCGCGGACTTGGAGGCGGAAGTGCTGGCGCACCTCACGGGCGCCGCGAATGGGACCGAGGGAGACGTCGAGACCGGCGTGGTGCGCCCCGCGCTGCTGCGCGCAGGCAACGCCGGCGCCGTCGCGGCCGAGACGGCAGTCGCCGAGGCGCGCGTGCGCAGCCACATGCGCAGCCTGGACCGGCGCCTCTCCGACGCCATCACGGCCGCGTCCACTGGCCGCGACACACCCGAGCGGCTGCGGGAGGTCGCCGCCGAGATCACCGCGGACTACCAGCACTCCACCGGCGAGCTCGCCGCGCTGGACCGTCGGGCCGCGGCGCAGGCCACCGAGAGCGAACGCGGCCGCCACCGCGCACGCCAGTTGGCGCGCATCCGCGACGACTGGGACGGACTGAGCTTCGAGCACCGCCAGGCGCTCCTGCGGGATGTCGTGGAGCGCGTCATCGTGGATGAGGGCGGCGTCCGCACCGTCCTCCGCGTCTGAGCCACCGGTGCGATCGACGCCGGCGTGAAGATGTATGCCAACGCCGATGGCGCCTCTCGCGGCAACCCCGGCCCCGCCGCCTTCGGCGCCGTGGTCTACGACGCCACGGACGCCGAACTGCGCGCCCTGGGGGGCCGGATCGGCCACCACACGAACAACGTCGCCGAGTATCGTGGCGCGATCGCCGCGGTGGAGGCTGCCCTGGAGTTGGGCGCGACCGAGCTCGAGCTACGCCTCGATTCCGAACTCATCGTGCGCCAGATCGAGGGGCGCTACCGCGTCAAGAACGCCGCTCTCAAGCCGCTGTACGCGCGCCTGCAGCGGCTCCTGTCGCGACTCGATGTCGTGCGCGTCCGTCATGTCCCCCGCGCGCAGAACTCGCGCGCCGACGAACTCGCCAACGCGGCACTCGACGGACGCCTGTCGGACGTCGGGTAGCCCGGCCGATACACTCCGGGGGCAGTCAGGTGGCCGGGTGGTCGCGTCGCGCTGGTGGCTGCCATCAGTCGCGCCGAGGAAAGTCCGGGCTCCGTTGCGGCAGGGCGCTGGATCCACATCCAGGGGGGGTGACCCCACGGAAAGCGCCACAGAGACAGACCGCCGCTCCTCCGCCCTCACCGGCGGGACGGGCGGTAAGGGTGAAACGGTGCGGTAAGAGCGCACCAGCGGATCAGGTGACTGGTCCGGCTGGGCAAGCCCCGCCCGGAGCAAGACCAAATAGGAGGGCCAAGGAGCGCCGCATTCCGCCCTCGGGTAGGTCGCTAGGGGCGGCGGGTAACCGTCGTCCGAGACAGATGGCCACCACCCCGCCGCCCGGCTCACCGGCAGGCGGGGAACAGAACCCGGCTTACAGGCCGCCTGACCGCAGACAAGAGGGGCGACGGAAGTCGCCCCTCTGTGCTGTCCGAGCGCAGCACTGTCCCACCGCGGCACGGTCCGAAACAGGCACGGTCCAAGGCCGGCGCCGCCTGACAACGCGCTGCACGGGAAGGCCGCGATACCCTTCCCACTCATGAAGCCGCTCGCGCACGTCCTCCAGGCCACGCGCCCCCTCGCGGTCCACGGCGATGCGGACCGCACCGTGCGCGCGGTCACGCAGGACTCCCGGCGCGTCACCCCAGGCGCATGCTTCGTCGCGGTGCCGGGCTTCACCGTCGACGGCCACGACTTCCTCCCCCAGGCGGTCGCCGCCGGCGCGACCACGCTCATCGTCCAGGCCGACCGGCGCCCCCGCTGGGCGCCCCTGCTGGGCATACCGGATCGCACCCTCGTCGCCCTGAGCGACACCCGCGCGGCGCTGCCCGCGCTCGCCGCCGCCTTTCACGACTTCCCGGCCCGCAAGCTCACCGTCGTCGGCATCACCGGCACCGACGGCAAGAGCACCACCTGCTATCTCACCGTCGCCATGCTCGAAGCCGCCCGATATCGCACCGGTCTGATCGGCGGCGTGCAGTTCAAGATCGGCGACGAATGGCGCATGAACACGCTCACCGAGACCAGCCCGGAGGCCGACCTGACCCAGGGCCTGCTCGCGGAGATGGTCGCCGCTGGCTGCACCCACGCCGTGGTCGAGTCGACGTCCCATGGCCTCGCTCTGCACCGGCTCGATCACTGCGAGTTCGACATCGGCGTATTCACCGGGCTCAGCGATGACCACCTGGACTTCCACGGCACGCGCGCCGAGTACCTGGACGCCAAGCTCAACCTCTTCCGCTTCCTGGACACCGCCCGCGACAAGGGCGTCGCCAAGCGCGCCGTTGTGCGGGTGGACGACGCCCATCGCGCCGCCGTCGCCGCTGCCACCAGGGCGGAGCTCGTGACCGTCGACCCAAGTGGTCAGGCCACGCAGGCCGCGGATATCTCCATCTCCGACCTCGACCTCCGCGCCGACGGATCCCGCTTCCGCCTCGCCACGCCGGCCGGGGCGCTCGCCCTCGACCTGGCGTTGCCGGCCCGCTTCAACCTCGACAACGCCGTTCTCGCGGCGGGCGCCGCCTACGCGCTCGGAGCGGGGCCCGTCGCCATACAGCGAGGCGTGCGCGACCTGGCCGGGGTGCCCGGGCGCATGGAGCGGATCGATGCCGGGCAGCCCTTCAGCGTCGTCGTCGATGCGGCCGCCACCAGCGACGCCTTCCGCCGTGTCCTGGGCGCGGTGCGACCGCTCGTGGACGGCCGGCTGATCGTGGTCTTCGGAGTCGCCGGGGAGCGCGACCCGCGTCGTCGCGACGGCATGGGCGCCGCTGCGGCCGAGTTCGCCGACTTTGCCGTGCTGACCAGCGAGAACCCCCGCTCGGAGGATCCGGCCGCCATCGTCCGCGATATCGCCGCCGCCATGGAGCGCTCCGGCAAGCGCGCCCCCGCCGACTTCGAGGAGCGGCCGGACCGTCGTGCCGCGATCGCCCGCGCCTTCGCCCTGGCGTCGGGGGGAGACTACGTGCTCATCGCCGGGAAGGGCGCTGAGCAGTCGTTGATTTTCGCCGACCACGAAGAGCCGTGGGATGACCGTCGCGTCGCGCGGGAGCTGCTCGCCGCCCCTTGATTCGCCCGCGGCATCCGCGCCGAATGGCGGACGGTGGGTGGACGCGCCTCGGAAGGCGCTATCTTCAGCACGTACGGGCGGCCGTGCGTGCTGAAGATGGGATGGCCGATGCCAGAGAACGAGGAGCAATGGGAAGCGGCCCGGCTGATTCCGGTGACCGGGATCAAGAAGGCCGCCGAGAAAGAAGGGCGGGCGACATCGGCGCTGCTGGCGGTGCTGGGCGCGGTTCGGGAGTTCGGCCGGGAGATCCTGCGGCCGCTCGGGGCTCCTGCCGGCACCGTCACGACGTACACGGAGGTCCCATTCACGCTGAACGACCAATCCGTGCGAGTCGACGGCTTGGTGCGCGTCACCCGGGCCAAAGCCGATTGGTACCTGCTGCTAGAGGTCAAGACGGGCACGGCCCAACACGACAGAGAACAGGTCGAGCGGTATCTCGACGTTGCCAAGCAACAGGGTTTCGCGGGTGGTTTGCTCACCATCAGCAACGACATCGCCCCGCTGGGCGAGCACCCCGTCACGGTGGATCGCCGCAAGTACCGGAACGTGCCCCTGCACCACATGTCATGGTTCCGGATTCTGTCGACGGCGATCCGGGTGAAGGAGCACCGCGGGGTTCGTGATTCCGACCAGGCATGGATATTGCGGGAGTTGATTCGCTACCTCCAGCACGAGAACTCCGGTGCGACGGCCTTCGCGGACATGGGGCCGGGGTGGACGACCATTCGCGAGGCCGCGCGCGCGGGGACCCTGCGGCCGGGCGACCCCGGCGCCGTTGAGGTGTGCCAGCGATGGGATCAACTCATCCAGTACGCCGCGCTCACTCTGGGCGCTTCGTTGGGTGAGGATGTGACGCCGCACGTGACGCGCGCGCACCGGGAGGAGCCGGAGCTTCGTATTCGGAGCCTCGTCGAAGAGTTGTCGAAGAGTGGGCGTCTCAGCGGCGACCTGCGGATTCCGTCCGTCATCGCGCCACTGCACATCAAGGCCGATCTGCGCACGATGCGCGGAGAGGTGTCGATCGAAGTGCGGGCCCCGGAACTCGCCCGGTCGACCTCCCGCGTCAACTGGTTGCTGCGACAATTGCGTGATGCGCCCGCCGACTGCCGTGTCGACGCGCGCTTCGTCCGCTCTCGTCTCACGACGTCGGAGCTTGTGGGATCCCTGCGCGGGGATCCCCATCTCCTTGTCGACCCGGTCCCGAATCCTCCTCGCGCCTTCGTCCTCACGCTCGCCCGGCCCGTGGGCGGCAGCCGGGGCGCTGGACGGAACAGCTTCATCAACGATCTCACCGCCCTCATCGCAGAGTTCCATGCGACGATCGCAGCGGGGCTCGATGAGTGGAAGCCGCCGAGAGTCAAGGCGGCTGCGCCCGGCCAAGCCGAGCCGGATCGCGGGGCCGACTAGCTCGCTGATCGGTCGGTAGCAGCACGACATCCCTCCGATACTCGCGACCGGACACACCTGACGGTCGGCGCTACGCTTTCCTGGCTGCTCCCCTACCACTCCCAGGGAGGAAGTCCCCTCGGGAACTTGAGCCAGAAAGAGATGCCGGATGGACGACTCGCGCTATCAGGAACTGGTCGAGATCGACCTCGCGCACTGGGTGCACCCGCTCTACCACCCTGCGGCCCATCAGGCCCCGATCCTGATCGAGCGCGGGGAAGGCATCTACCTCGTCGGGCACGACGGCAAGCGCTACATCGACGGGCTCTCCGCCCTCTGGAACGTTGCCGTGGGTCACGGCCGCACCGAGCTGGCGCAGGCCGCCGCGGACCAGATGTCGCAGGCGGCCTTCACCAGCAACTACGTGGGCTTCAGCAACCCACCCGCCATCGAGCTGGCCGCCAAGGTCGTCGGCCTCTGCTACCCGAACATGCAGGCCGTCTTCTTCGGCAACTCGGGTTCCGAGTCGAACGAGACCAACTTCAAGGCCGCCCGCTACTACTGGTCGGTGAAGGGCCGCCCCGAGAAGACCAAGATCATCAGCCGGGCGGAGGCCTACCACGGCAACACCCTGGCCGCGATGTCGATGACCGGGATGAAGGTCTACTACCCCAACTTCGGCCCGCGCGTCGGCGAAGCCATTCCCGCCGCCAGCGTGGAGCCCAAGCTCACGGGCGGGGGGCGGATCGACCCCGCCAACGTCGATATCGACCGGATCGCCGAGGCGATTGAGGATGAGGGCGCCGACACCATCGCGGCGATCATCGCCGAGCCCGTGCAGGGCGCCGGCGGGATACACGTCGCCGCCGACAGCTACTTCCCGCGGCTGCGCGAGATCTGCGACGAGAACGACATCCTGCTCATCGACGACGAGGTCATCACCGGCTTCGGCCGCACGGGCGCCTGGTTCGCGCTGGAGCACTACGGGGTCCAACCCGACATGGTCTCCACGGCCAAGGCGATCACGAGCGCCTACATCCCCATGGCGGCGGCAATCTGGTCGAAGGAGGTGCACGAGACCATCACCGGCACCGACCCCAGCACGCGCTTCATGCACGCCTACACCAACTCGGGGCATACGGCCGCGGCGGCCGTCGCGCTGCGCAACCTCCAGATCATGGAGGACGAGCAGTTGGTGGAGAACGCGGCCGCGCGCGGTGCGCAGTTGCGCGCCGGCCTCGAGACGCTGGCCGCCGGCCACTCGAACGTCGGCAATGTGCGTGGCCTGGGATTCATGCAGGGCTTCGACCTGCTGCAGGATCCCGACAGCGACACGCCATTCCCCATGGAATCCGCCGCCGGCATGAAGCTCCTGCAGGAGGCGACGCGGCGCGGGCTGATCTCTCGCATCCGGCTCGACAGCTACCTGCTCGCTCCGCCCCTGATCACAACAGCGCAGCAGGTCGACGACATCCTCACGATCCTCGACGACAGCGTGCGCGCGGTCGTCGCCGGGCTGTAGCGACGGCCGGGCGTGAACGACGGCGCGGAGCCTGCTACGCTGCGGGCAAGGAAGGAGGTGATGCGCGTTGGGACATAAAAGCAAGTCCAGCAGTGATTCGGTCCGCTCGCACTTTTCGGAGGTGAGCGAAACGTAGCCGTATCGCCTCTGGGCTGAGAACCATGGGAAGGCCCCCGTGTCACCGGGGGCCTTCTTCTTTTCGGGGCCGTGGCGACGCGCAGGCGGCGCCTGCCCGGTCACGGTCCCCCGCCCACGACTCGCCTGCCGGCGCTAGCCTCCTTGCATGTCCAGCCGACTGCGACGCACGCTGCTTGAACAGCGCTCGACTGCGCGCTGGCTCGGTCGCGAGTTCGTCTACAAGCTCCGCACCGGCTCCACCATGGACGACGCTCGCGCCCTGGCGCGGGAGGGCGTCGCTCATGGCGCCGTGGTCCTCGCGGAAGAGCAGACCGCCGGGCGCGGCACCCGGGGCCGCAGCTGGGTCTCCCCATCCGGACAGAACCTGTACTTCACGATCGTGCTGCGGCCCACTGCCGCGCAGCTGCAGCGGCTCTCGTTGATCACGCCGGTGGCGATCGCCAACGCGGTCGAGCAGACGCTTGGGCTGTACCCGCGCATCAAGTGGCCCAACGACCTCCAGCTCAAGGGCAAGAAGTTCGCCGGCATCCTGATTGAGGGCGAGTGGAACGGCGACCGCCCCGTCTTCGCCTTGGTGGGAGTGGGGGTCAACGTGAACTTCGACCCTGCGGCGTACGCCCAGCTCGACCGGCCGGCCACGAGCCTGGCGATCGAGAAGGGGCGGCCGCTGCCGCGCGAGCCCCTGCTGGCCGCGATCTTCGCCTCGTTCGAGCGGGCCTTCGACGGCGCGGCGCACCCAGCCATCTTCCGTGGCTGGCGGTCCCGGCAGGCGCTCCTCGGGCGCCCGGTCACGGTGAGCGGCAGCCCCGCCGTTCGAGAGCCCGGCGGCGTCATCCAGGGCACGGCGGAGGATGTCGACGAAGACGGCGCGTTGCTCGTGCGGCTGCCGGGCGGCGACCTGCGTCGCTTCCACGCCGGCGAGGTCAGCCTGCGCGGGAGTCCAGCGCCGCCACTCGGCGGCAGGGCCGCGCCCGGCAGCGATGCCGGGAGGGCGATACCGGGCGCCTAGGAATCGGCCGGTCCCGGCGGCGGCGGCGAGGAGGGGGGTGTGCCGCCGGGCGGCGCCTCGCCGGGAACGTCCTCCGCGAGGGGCTCGACGATCATGGTGAGGCCGTCCATCGCTATGACGCGGACCTGCACGCCCTGGGCGATGGGGCCGCCCGGCGCCCGCGCGCTCCACAGCTCGGCCGCCACCTTCACCGTACCTTCGGGGTCGATCGCGTGATGCACGAAGGCGGTCCGTCCGACCATCCCTTCCAGCCGGGTGGGCAGGTTCCGCGCCTTGCTGCGGTCGCGCACGATGACCAACCAGAGCACCGGGACGACCGCCGCGACCACCGCCGCCACGATGACCAGCACCCAGATCGACACGTCGCCTGGGCCCCCAGGGCTGTCGCTGACGAGCAGCAGGCCGCCCAGGAACAGAGACACGATTCCCCCGATCCCGAAGATCCCGAACCCCGCCACCAGGATCTCGACCCCGATCAGGACGAAGGCCAGCAGCACCAGCACGATCCCGGCCACGTTCGCGTCGAGCACGTCCAGGCTGAAGAAGGCGAAGATCAGCATGATCACGCCGACCACGCCCGGCCCTACCAGTCCCGGTGAAATGACCTCGATCAGCAGCGCCAGCCCGCCCAGGGTCAGCAGCAGAAAGGCGATGTTGGGGTCCGCGATCACGTCGAGGATGTCCTCGAACAGGTTCATATCGGAGCGCACGACATCGGCGCCGGCCGTGCGAATCGTCGTTTCCGGTCCGGCTGCGGCGTCGTCGACGTAGCCGTCCAGCACAACGGCTCGGCCGTCGAGCTGCGTGATCAACTCGCTCAGATCGCGGGCGATGAAGTCCACCACCCCAAGCGCCACCGCCTCCTCGGCAGTCACGGAGGCGGCCTCGCGCACGGCGGCCTCGGCCCACTCCGCGTTGCGCTGGCGCAGGCGGGCGATGCCCTGGATGCCGGCCACGGCGTCGTTGATGATCTTCTCGCCCAACGGCCCCTCGATCTCCTCTCCGCCCGCGCCGATCGGCGTCGCCGCGCCGATCTGGGTGCTGGGCGCCATCACGGCCACGTGTCCCGACATCGTGATGAAGGTCCCCGCCGACGCGGCTCGCGCCCCGGCCGGGCTGACATACACCACCACCGGCACGCGCGCCGCGATGATGCGCTCCGTGATGTCGTCGGTGGCGGTGACCTGGCCGCCGGGGGTGCTGAGTTCCAGGATCCAGACGGCCGCGCCGTTGTCCTCGGCCCGATCCAGCGCGCGGTCGACGAAGTCCGCCGTCACCGGGCCGATGTCGTTGTCCAGTTCCGAGACATGCACCGCCCCGCGCGCGACGCTGTCGCCGCCGCAGGCCAGCAGCAGCAGTCCGCTGAGGGCGAGCAGGCCCCACAGCGCCGTCCGCAGGCGCCTGTGCGCGGCGACGGGGGGTGCGGGGTCGCGGTGGCTGCGCATTTATCAAGTATACGGGCATGAGCGCGCCGGCCCCGGCCGGCCGAGACGGGCGCGGCTCCCGGCAGACCCCCACGCATAGACTGCCTGCTCGTAGACTGCATCCATCCCGACATCCCGGGAGTGGGTCATCGGAGTCGCCGTGCCGCCGCTGGTCTCGCATATGCTCGCCGCCCGCCGCGCCGCCCAGGAGGCGGGCCTGTTCGGCCCCGCCAGCGAGGCCGCGGGGCCGGCCGGGCGGGAGTCCGCCAACTCCGAGGAAGTCGGCGCGTTCACGCTGGGCGCGACGACGCCCGACATCCGCGTGATCACGCGCTGGGAGCGCGAGCGCACGCACTTCTTCGACCTGAGCGAGGAGCAGCACCAGGACAGCGTGGGGGGCTTCCTGGCGGCCCACCCGCGGCTGCGCGACGCCGGCGCCCTGGCGCCACAGACGCGCGCCTGGGCGGGCGGATTCATTGCCCACCTGGTGATGGACGAGACGTACATCGAGGAGATCTACCGGCCTCATTTCGGCCGCCGATCCGCGCTGGGTGGGGGGCGGCGCGCCAACCTGCTGGACCGCATCCTGCAGTACGAGATGGACCGCCGCGAGCGCGAGAGCCCCGAGACGATGGATGGGCTGCGGCAGTCGCTGTACGGCTGCGCCCTCGACGTCGATTGCGGCTTCCTTGACCGTGCGACGCTGGAGCGGTGGCGCGATGTCTCCGCCGGTCTCACGGAGCACGCGCCGGACTGGGAGCGCTTCAGCGTGGTCGCTTCCCGGCACTTGCGGGACGCGGGCGTCGGCTCCGACGCCGAGTACCGTGCGTTCGTGGAGCAGATCCCCGAATTGCTGGAGGAGACGCTGCGCAGTGTCGGCGCGGCCAAGGTGGAGGCCTTCTTCGAGCTGTCGCAGCAGCGGACCGTCGCGGCTCTGCGGGAGTACCTCGGGTGAGCGCCGCGAGCGCCGCCAACGCCGGGATGCCGCCGCCGCCGCTGCCCGTCGTGCGTGGCGCGGCTGCGGCGCGGGCCACGATCTTCCGCAAGCGCGTGGTCGATGCGGGGGCGCTCAGCGACGCCGAACGCGACCTGATCGCGACGCTCTACCCGGGCGCGGATGTGACGACCGCGGACGCCGCCGTGCGCCGGATCATCGACGAGGTCCGCCGCGACGGCGACCGCGCGCTGCGACGCATCTCCGCCGCGCTGGACGGTTTCGCGCCGGACCCGATCCGCGTGAGCGAGGCGGAGTTCGCCGCCGCCCGCGCCGCGGTCGACGACGGGCTGATCGGCGCGCTGCAGGCCGCCGCGGAGCGGGTGCGCGACTACCACCAGCGCCAGCTCGCACACGCGATGCAGTCCTTCGAGCACGACGGCCTGGGCCAGATCGTGCGGCCGATCGCACGGGTGGGGCTGTACGTGCCCGGCACGGCGGTGGTGTACCCCAGTTCCGTGCTGCACACGGCGATCCCCGCCCTCGTGGCCGGCGTGGAGGATGTCTGCATCGTCAGTCCGGTGTCGCCGGGGGCAGGGGGGCCGGGCGATGACGAGGCAGGCGGCGCCGTCGCCCCGATCAAGCTGGTCGCCGCCGAGATCGCGGGCGTGACCACCGTCTACAAGGTCGGGGGGGCGCAGGCGATCGCGGCGCTCGCCTACGGCACCGAGTCGGTGTCCGCCGTCGACAAGATCTTCGGGCCTGGCAATCGCTTCGTGACGCTGGCCAAGCGCATGGTCTACGGCGACGTCGGGATCGACGCGCTCTACGGTCCGACGGAGACCGTCGTCGTGACGGACGACTCCGCCAACCCGGAACTCTGCGCCGCCGACCTGCTCGCCCAGGCCGAGCACGACACCATCGCCGCGCCGATCCTGATCACGTCGAGCGAGCGCGTCGCCCGCGCGGTGGCGGCCATCGTGCCGCGGCAGGCCGCCACCTTGCCCCGCGGCGCGATTGCGCTGCGGGCGTTCGAGAATCGGGGGGGCATCATCCTGGCCGAGGATCTGGCGGTCGCGATCGCGCTGGCCAATGAGTACGCGCCGGAGCACATGGCGCTCATCGTGGCCGACGAGCGGGCGGCGGTGGACCAGGTGCGCAACGCGGGGGGGCTGTTCGTCGGGGAGGGCTCCCCGGAGGCGCTGGCCGACTACATCGCCGGGCCGTCCCACGTCATGCCGACGGGGGGGAGCGCCCGCTACGCGTCGCCGCTGCACGTCGATGCCTTCCGCAAGGTCACGAGCGTGCTCCGCGCCGGCGACGACCTGCTGCAGCGCGTCGCCGAGGACGCGATCACGATCGCCCACGCGGAGGGGCTCCAGGCCCATGCGCGCTCCCTGGAAGTGCGTCGCAGCGACCGCTGAGGCGCGGCCAGACCGTCGCGAGCGCCAGCGGGGCGATTTCCACGCCGCCCGGACGCGTGCCACCATGAGCCCATGTTCGGCCGATCCGACCCACCGCGCGTGCAGCCGCACTTGGCCGCCCTGCCCGGCTACGAGCCCGTCACGCCCGTCGATCAGATGGCGGCGCGGGCCGGGGTCGACCCGGCCGACGTGCTCAAGCTCGACGCCAACGAGAACCCGTTCGGCACGAGCGCGGCCGTGCAACGCGCCATCGCCGCCTTCGACGGCTGGTCCGTTTACCCCGACCCGCTGCAACTCGACCTGCGGGCGGCGCTGGCCGGCTACGCCGGCGTGACGCCGGAGCGGGTGGTCGGGGGGGCCGGGTCGGACGAGCTGATCGAGCTCACGGTGCGGGCGCTGGCCGGCCCGGGGCAACGCGTCCTGAGCTGTCCGCCGACCTTCGGCATGTATCGCTTCCTGTGCGATGTCGCCGCGGTCCCGCTGGACGAGGTCGAGCGGCGGCCCGATTTCCGCATCGACCTGGAGGCGGTGCTGGCCGCGATCAGGCCCGAGACGGCGCTGGTCATCCTGGCCTCGCCCAACAATCCCAGCGGCACGCCGCTCGGCGACGACGAGTTGGCGGCCCTGCTGGACAGCGGCCCGACCATCGCCGTCGACGAGGCCTACGGCGAGTACGCGGGGGCGTCGGCGCTGGACCGCTTCGGCGACCACCCGCGCCTGATCGTCTTCCGGACGTTCAGCAAGTGGGCCGGCCTGGCCGGGCTGCGGGCGGGCTATGGGGTGTTCCACGCCGACTTGGCCGCCGCGCTGCTGCGCATCAAGCAGCCCTACAACGTCAACCTCGCCGCCGACGTCGCCATGCGCGCGGCGATCGACGCACAGGAGGAGTTGCTGGCGCAGGCTGCCCAAGTGGTGGAGGAGCGGGAGTCGCTGGCCCGCGACATCGACGCCCTGGGCTGGCTGACGCCGTATCCGTCGTCGGCGAACTTCCTGCTCTGCGCGGTCGGCGGGGGGGCGCCCGATGCGGGGGCCGGCCTGCAGGCGGCGCTGGCGGCGCGGGGGGTCTTCGTGCGCTACTTCGGCACGCCGCGGCTGCGCGACTGCGTTCGCATCTCGTGCCCCCGGCCCGACCAGCACGACGCCCTGATGACGCATCTGCGCGAGGCGGGCGCGGCCCTGGGCCTCGCCTAGCGCCACGCGCCCGCGCTTGCCACGATGGAGTTGGTCGGGGAACGGGAGCCAGCCATGACGCGAGAAGCCTCGGTCCGGCGCGAGACCAAAGAAACCAAGATCGAGGTCGTCCTGCGGCTGGAGGGGGGCGGCAGTGTCGATGTCGCCACCGGCATCGGCATGCTCGACCACATGATCGAGCAGCTGGCCCGGCACGGCGGCTTTGACCTGACGGTGCACGCCGACGGCGACCTGCACGTCGACGCCCACCACACCGTCGAGGACATCGGGCTGGCGCTGGGCAAGGCGCTCAACGAGGCGCTGGGCGACCGGGCGGGCATCGCGCGGATGGCGGACCGCAGCGTCCCGCTCGACGAGGCGCTGGTGCACGCCGCGCTGGACCTGAGTGGCCGGCCATACACCGACATCGGGCTGCGCTTCAGCGCCGACATGGCGGGCGAGTTGCCGACGGCCCTGGTGTCGCACTTCTTCGAGTCGTTCGCGCAGGAGGGGCGCTTCGCCTTGCACCTGCGCCAGCTGGCCGGGGAGAACGACCACCACATCATGGAGGCGGCCTTCAAGGCGACGGCCCGGGCCCTGCGCGACGCGGTGGTGGTGGTCGAGGCAGGGGGGGTCGTGCCGAGCACGAAGGGGACGTTGTCGGCCTAGAGGCGGCCCTTTCCGGCGCTGGGATTGGACCGATCTGGGGCCACGTGCACGCCTGCGCGTGTTTTGCCCGCGCCGGGACGGTCTGGAAGATGCGATCGCCCGTGATCATTGGCGTTCTTGGTGTTTCATGGGTGGTCAGAGCGGGTCATTGGGGTGCATAGCGGGTCAGGAGTGTGCATGAGTGTGCACCTGTGTGCACGAGTGTGCACGAGTGTGCACGTGCTGCCGGGGCCGTCAGACCGCGACTCGCGGGTCTCGATGTCAGTATAGCGGAGTATGGACTCGGTGGCTAGATCGCGGCGTCCGACACGTCGAAGCGGTAGTCCTCGATGACGGGGTTGGCGAGGAGTTGGTCGCACATCGCATCGACCTGGGACGCGGCGGCGGCCGCGTCGGGGGCGTCCAGCCAGACCTCGATGTACTTGCCGGCGCGGACGGCGTCGACGCCGGCGTAACCCAGCGAGTGGAGGCCGCCCTTGATCGTCAGGCCCTGGGGGTCGTTGACGGTGCGCTTGAGCGTGACGTGGATCTCGGCCTTGTAGCGGGGCACGTCAGCCGGCCCCCGGACGGAGGAGCTGGAGCCCCGTGAGGCGCTTGAAGCCCCGTGCATAGCGCTCCTGGAGCAGCGCGACGACCGCCGGAGGCATGGCGGGGGCGGGCGGAGTCTTGTCCCAGCCGGTCGACTCCAGCCAGTCGCGCAGGGGCTGCTTGTCGAACGACGGCTGGGGGCGGCCGGGCTGGTAGACCGCCACATCCCAGAAGCGCGAGGAGTCGGGGGTCAGCGCTTCGTCGATCAGGATCGCTTCCTCCTCGCCCTGGTCGTTGCGCAGCAGGCCGAACTCGAACTTGGTGTCGGCGATGATGAAGCCCTGCTGCCGGGCCCGCTCGAGGCCGTACATGTAGAGCGACATGGAGCGCACCTTGACCGTGTTGGCGACCTCCTCGCCGACGATCTCGACCGCTTGCTCGTAGGAGATGTTCTCGTCGTGGCCCTCGTCGGCCTTGGTGGAGGGCGTGAAGATCGCGGCGGGGAGGGCGTCGGACTCGCGCAGGCCGGCCGGCAGACGGATGCCGCAGACCTTGCCGCTCGCCTGGTAGTCCTTCCAGCCGCTGCCCGACAGGTAGCCCCGGATGATGGACTCCAACTTCACGGGGACCGTCTTGCGCACCAGCATCGTGCGGCCGATGAAGTCCGGGCCGAGCGCGACGGGCAGGTCCGGGTTGTGGGTGGAATCGATGACGCGGATCATGTGGTTCGGCACGACGCTTCGGGTGTTCTCGAACCAGTAGGCCGACATCTGCGTGAGCACGCGCCCCTTGTCGGGGATGCCGTTGGGCAGCACGACGTCGAACGCCGAGACGCGGTCCGTCGCCACGATGAGGAGGCGGTCGCCCAGGTCGTAGACATCGCGGACTTTGCCCTGGAACTTGGGCAGGTCCAGGTCCGTGTGCAGCAGCACGTCGCTCGTTCCCGTGGTCATGGTGCTCTCCCGTCGATTCGCCCCGGGGCGGGGCCGTTCAGATGCCCAGACGCCCGAAACTGGCGTCCAGATGGCGCAGGTAGTACGTGGGGTCGAATAGCTCCCGCAGCGACTCGACCGGATCCGCCGCCGATCCATCGGCCGGGCGCAGCGCGGCCAGCACGGCGGCGTCGCCGGCGAGCAGGTCGAAGAAGGGGCGTCGCTCGTTCCAGGCGGTCATCGCGTGGGCCTGCACGAGCTTGTAGGCGGCCTCGCGGGGCATGCCGCGCTCGACGAGCGCCAGCAGCACGCGCTGCGAGAAGACGAGCCCGTAGGAGCGCTCCATGTTCTCGCGCATGTGCTCCGGGTAGACGACCAGGTTCTCCATGATCCAGCTGAACATGTCGAGCATGTAGTCGAGCAGGATGCAGGCGTCGGGGAAGATGATGCGCTCCGTCGACGAGTGCGAGATGTCGCGCTCGTGCCAGAGCGCGACGTTCTCCAGCGCGGTCGTGGCGTAGCCGCGGATCACGCGGGCCAGGCCGCTGATGCGCTCGCACTTCTCGGGGTTGCGCTTGTGCGGCATCGCCGAGGAACCGGTCTGGCCGGGCAGGAAGGGCTCCTCGGCCTCGCGCAGTTCGGTGCGCTGCATGTGGCGGATCTGCACCGCGAACTTCTCCAGCGAGGCCGCGATCAGCGCCAGGGTCGAGACGAACTCCGCGTGCCGGTCGCGCTGGAGGATCTGATTGGACACCGGCGCGACGCCCAGGCCGAGTCCCGCGCAGATGCGCTCCTCGGCCGAGGGCGGGACCGTGGCGTGCGTCCCGACGGCGCCGCTGATCTTGCCCACCGCGATTGAGGCGGTGGCGGCCGTCAGGCGGGCGCGGCCCCGCCGCACCTCATCGGCCCAGAGGGCGAGCACTAGCCCGAAGGTCATCGGCTCGGCGTGGATGCCGTGCGTGCGGCCCACCATCAGCGTGCGCTTGTGCTCCTGCGCCTTGGCGACCAGGACCGCCTCGAGCCGCGCCAGTTCCGTCTGCAACAGCGCCGCCGCATCGCGCAGTTGCAGCGACGTCGCCGTGTCCCAGACATCGGATGAGGTCAGGCCGAGGTGCACCCAGCGTCCCTCGTCGCCCAGGGAGTCGGAGACGGAGCGCAGGAAGGCGGTCACGTCGTGGTGGGTCTCCGCCTGGTAGCGGTCGAGGTCCTCCAGCACGAATGATGCGTCGGCCGCGACGGCGTCGGCGGCGGCCTGCGGCACGACGCCCTCGGCGGCCCAGGCTTGCACGGCGGCGATCTCGACCTGCAGCCAGCGCTCGTACTTGGCCTGGTCTGTCCAGAGCGCGGCCATGGCGGGGCGGGAGTAGCGCGGGATCATCGGGGTCGCAGAGCCTTCCGCTGCGCCGGCGTCGTGCCGGGCGGGTCAGTCGAGGTAGTCCTCGCGCACGGGGGAGAAGATGTCGATCGCGATCGATTCCTCCAGCGCCGTCACCTGGTGGTCGACGTCGCCGGGGACGAGCCAGGAGTCGCCGGGGCCGAGCTCCCGGGTCGTGCCGGGCATCTCGAAGAGGACGCGCCCGGAGACGAGGTAGCCGGTCTGCTCGTGCGGGTGGCTGTGGTTGGGCACGACCGCGTCCTTGGCGATGCGGATCTCATGGATGGAGGTGCGGTCGCCGTGATTCAGCGTCCGGCGGGTGATGCCGGGCAGCATCTCCACCTGGCGGGTGTCGGCGTTGCGCTGCAGATTGGGCTCGGTCATTGGCTATCCCTCTCCGACAGGCCCACGGCGGGGCGGCGCCGGGTCACAACTCCCGCGCCGCGATGTCGGTGCGGTAGTGCCGCCCCTCGAACTCGATGCGCGAGGCGTTAGCGTATGCCCGCGCCCGCGCCGTCGCCAGATCGGGCCCGAGCCCCACGACAACCAGCACGCGCCCACCGCTGGTCACGACGTCGCCGGTGGCGTCCAGGGCCGTGCCGGCGTGGAAGACGAGGATGCCGGGATCGACGCTGTCGAGACCGCTGATCCGATGCCCGGTCTCGTACGCGCCCGGGTAGCCGCCGCTGGCCAGCACGACCCCCACCGCCGCCTCGCCCGACCATTCGGCGCGCGCGGTCGCGAGCCGCCCCTCGGCGCAGGCGACCAGCAGGGCCAGCAGGTCGGAGCGCAGTTGGGGCGCCAGCACCTGCGTCTCGGGATCGCCGAAACGGCAGTTGAACTCGATCACGCGGGGCGCGCCCGACTCGTCGACCATCAGGCCGCCGTAGAGCAGCCCCCGGTAGGGACATGCCGCGGCCTGCAGTGCGCGCGCCACCGGCCGATGGACCGACTCGACCAGCGAGGTCCAGGCGTCGGGCCCCAGGAAGCCGGGCGGGCTGTAGACGCCCATGCCACCGGTGTTGGGGCCGCTGTCGCCGTCGAGGGCGCGCTTGTAGTCGCAGGAGAGGGGCAGCGGCAGCACGGTGTCGCCGTCGACGAGCGCCATGGCGCTGGCCTCCCGCCCGGACAGGCGCTCCTCCACGACGACCGTCGCGGAGGCCGCGCCGAAGCGGCCGCCCAGCAGTGCATCGACGGCCACGTGCGCCTCGGCGATCGAGGCGGGCACGATCACGCCCTTGCCGGCGGCGAGCCCGTCGGCCTTGATCACGGGGGCGGGGCCGTCGGGCGGGAACGTCGCGTCGATGAAGGCGTGGGCGGCGGCCGGGTCGTCGAAGGCTGCGCCGGCCGCGTGGGGCACCCCGGCGTCGCGCATGGTCTGCTTGGCGAACCACTTGGACGACTCGATCCGGGCCGCGGCCTGCGTGGGGCCGAAGGCCAGGATGCCCGCGGCCGACAGCGCATCGACCATGCCGGCGGCCAGCGGCGCCTCGGGGCCCACGACGACGAAGTCGATGGCCCGCTCGCGGGCCGCGGCCAGGACGCCGGGGACGTCCTCGGCGTCGACGGGCAGATTGTCGCCCAGGCCGGCCTCGCGCAGGAGGAGGGCGGTGCCGGCGTTGCCGGGCGCGCAGAACAGGGCGTCGCAGCCGGGGCTGCGGCTGACGCCCCATGCCAGCGCGTGCTCGCGACCGCCCCCGCCGACGACGAGGACTCTCATGCGGCGCCGTGCGCCGGCGGGTGCATCGGGATGCGGGAGAGGTCGCCGTCGATGATGGTGGCGTCCATGGCGGCCATCTCACTCTGGTAGGGCATCTCGGGGACGGGCTGCATCATGTAGATCGGCAGGTCGAGGATGTGGGCGAAGCCCATCTCGAGGAACGAGTTGCCACCCACGTAACTGGCGATGCCCTTGACGTCCTCGTTGAGGACGAGGATGGCCTGCGAGCGCTGGATCTTGCGCCAGTGCTCGCGGATCAGATCGTGGTCGCGCTTGAGCTGGGCCCGCTCGACGTCGCTGGCCTCCTGGTAGTCGAACTGCTCGTTCTCGACCGGGATGTAGACCGTGTGCCCGAGCGCTTCGAGCTCCGCCTGGACCTCGCGGATGCGGTCGGCCAGGGTCATGCTGGAGCAGATCGTGATGATCATCGGCGCCGCCTCGCTCCCACTCGCCCTATTCCCACTCGCCCTATTCCCACTCGATCGTGCCGGGCGGCTTCGACGTGATGTCGAGCACCACCCGGTTGACCGCCGGCGCCTCGTTGACGATGCGGTTCGCGATGCGGGCCAGGACGTCGTAGGGCAGGCGCGCCCAGTCGGCCGTCATGGCGTCTTCGGCGGTCACCGCCCGGATGGCGACGACGTGGCCGTAGGTGCGGGCGTCGCCCTGCACGCCGACGGATCGGGTGTCGGTGAGGATCGCGAACGACTGCCAGAGATCCCCGTAGAGGTCGGCGTCCTTGATCTCGTCCATCACGACCCAGTCGGCGGCGCGCAGCGTCTCCAGCTTGGCGCGCGTGACCGCGCCGATGATGCGGATCGCCAGCCCGGGGCCCGGGAAGGGCTGCCGGTAGACCATCTCGGGTGGCAGGCCCAACTCGACGCCGACCTTGCGCACCTCGTCCTTGAACAGGTAACGCAGCGGCTCGACCAGGGTGAGCCGCATGCGCTCGGGCAGACCGCCGACGTTGTGGTGCGATTTGATCGTCGCGGTGACGCCGCCGACGCCGGTGCCGGCGCTCTCCACGACGTCGGGGTAGGTCGTGCCCTGCACCATGGAGGCGACCTCGCCCAGGTCCTGGGCGGCCTCCTCGAAGACGGCGATGAAGGTCTCGCCGATGCGTTTTCGCTTCGTCTCCGGGTCCGTGACGCCGGCCAACTCCTCCAGGAACAGATCGACCGCGTCGATGTGGCGCAGGTCGATGGCGAGGTGCTTGCGGAACGTGCGCACCACGCGCTCCGGCTCCTCGCGGCGCAGCAGGCCGTTGTCGACGAAGATGCAGGTCAGCTGGTCGCCCACTGCGCGATGCACAAGCGCCGCCGCCACCGCCGAATCGACGCCGCCGCTGAGGGCGCAGATGACGCGGCCGTCGCCCACCTGGGCGCGGATGTCGGCCACGGCCTGCTGCACGAAGTTGGCCGGCGTCCAGTCGCCGCGGCAGCCGCAGATCTCCCGCACGAAGTTGCGGATCAGGCGGTCGCCGTCGGGCGTGTGGACGACTTCGGGGTGGAACTGGATGCCGTACAGGCCGCGGTCGTTGCCCATCGCGGCCACGGGGATCGTCTCGCTCGACGCGAGCACGCGGAAGCCGGGGGGCACCTGGGCGATGCGGTCGCCGTGGCTCATCCAAACGGGCATCGCCGGGGGCAACTCGGCCAGGAGGTCCGGCTCGCGCTCGTGGTGAATCACGGCGTGGCCGAACTCTCGTTCGCGACCGCCGGTCACGCGACCGCCCAGCGCGGTCGTCATCGTCTGCATGCCGTAGCAGATGCCCAGCACGGGCAGGCCGCTCTCGTAGACGTAGGCCGGGGCCGAGGGCGCGCCGTCGTCGTGCACCGAGGCCGGCCCGCCCGAGAGGATGAAGCCCTTGGGGTTGAGCGCCTGCACCCGCTCCCAGGACGCCGTGTGCGGCAGCAGCTCGCAGTAGACGTTGAGTTCCCGCACGCGCCGCGCGATCAACATGCTCGTCTGAGAGCCGAAGTCCATGATCACGATCGCCTCACGCGGCGGCTTCGCCTCGCCGCGGGACGGGCGGTCGCCCTGGCGCTCGCGCGCCACCTCCAGATAGGCGGAGACTTCCAGATCGTCGGTGCCGCGGATGCGCTCGCGGACGGGGTGGTCGGGACCGGCAGGATCGACCCGGTCGGGCGCGGGGACGGCCGTCGGCTCGGAGTCGATCAAGACCTTCCCCTCCCGGGCCGGCGCCGTCGTGCGAATCGACGCCGAAGATTGCCTGATGGCCCCGACGGCCTCTGGCGGGGAGGGCGCTCGTGCGCCCAGGGCAGGTGTAGCGCACGTGTATACTCGGGTCAAGAACAGTTGTCCTAACGGACGCGCGCGGGGCGCCGACCGGGGAAAGGTGGGCAGCATGGGCGCGACGGAGCCATCGGAGGGCGCGGCGGCGGACTCGATGGCGGACTCGATCGAGGGCCTGATCGAGCGCGGCGCCGGCGTGCTGCGCGACGGCGGTCTGCTGGGGCTGCCGACCGATACCCAGTACGCGCTCTCGGCGCTCGCCTCCGACGGGGCCGCGGTGATGCACTGCTACGCCTGCAAGCAGCGCCCCGACGATGACGCGATGCCCATCTTCCTGCCGTCGCTGGAGTGGCTGGACCGCGTCGCGACCGACATTCCCGCCGGGGCGCGGACGCTGGCGGCCGAGGTCTGGCCGGGCGCGGTGACGCTGGTGCTGCCGCGCAACCCGGACTGGCGGTCGCTGGCCGTGCCGGGCAAGACCGTCGCGGTGCGCATCCCCGATCATCCGCTGGCGTTGGGGCTGCTGGCCGCCGTCGACGCGCCGCTGACGGGCAGCAGCGCCAATCGCCACGGCGAGCCGCCGGCGCTGCGCGCGGACGACGTGCGGGCGTCGCTCGGCGAGGCCGTCACGGTGCTGCCGGAGGGCGGTGTGCTGCCCCAGGGCACGGCCTCGACTATTCTCGCCTGGAGCGACGACGAGCCGCGCATCCTGCGACCCGGCGCCCTGAGCGACGAGGACATCCAGGCGCTGTTGCGGCGGCACGGCGCCGCAGGCGGCTGACGGGCCGCCGGTCGCGAGACCGGCGAGCAGTTCCGGGGGAGTCCGCGGTGCGCATTGCCATCGGCAGCGACCACGCCGGCTATCGCCTGAAGGAGTTCCTGCGCGCCGAGTTGGCCGCGCTGCGGCATGATCTGCACGACTTCGGCGCGCACAGCCCGGAGTCGGTCGACTACCCGGACATCGCCATCCCACTGGCGCGGAGCGTCGTGGCCGGAGAGGCCGATCTCGGAATCGTCATCTGCAGCAACGGCGTGGGCGTCAGCATCGCGGCGAACAAGGTTCCCGGTGGTCGCGCCGCCCTCTGCCACGACGCCTGGTCGGCCGGGCGCGCGCGGGCGCACACGAACGCCAACATCCTCGCCCTCGGCGGGCTGGTCGTGGGCGAGCAGGTGGCGCTGGACATCGTGCGCGCCTTCCTCAGCCACGAGTTCGAGGGCGGCCGCCACGCGCGGCGGGTCGCCAAGATCGAGGCGCTGGACAGCGAGTACGCTCGCGACTGATCGCCAGCCCGCCGCAGACCAGCCCGTCGCCAACCAGCCCGAGAGACGCCCGTGCCGAACGCCCAGACCACCCCGACGCATTGCCCCCGATCGATGGGCTCCCGATCGACGGGCCCCGTGCGTGTGATCCGCAAGCGCTCCCTGCGCGATCTCGACGTGGCGGGCAAGACCGTCCTGCTGCGCGCCGACTTCAACGTGCCGCTCGCCGCGACCCACGACGGCTGGCGGGTGGCGGACGATGCGCGCATCCGCGCGGCCGTGCCCAGCATCGAGTACCTGCGCGAGCACGGCGCGGCGGTGATCGTCTGTTCGCACCTGGGCCGTCCCGGCGGCGTGGTCCGCGACGAGTACCGGCTGGCGCCGCTGGCGGGCGTGCTCGGCCGCCTGATCGGCGCGCCGGTGCGAACCGTCCGCGACTGCGTGGGCCCCGACGTGGAAGCCGCCGCCGCCGCGCTGCGCCCCGGCGACGTGCTACTGCTGGAGAACCTGCGCTTCCACCCCGAAGAGGAAGCCAACGACGCCGGGTTCGCGTCGCGCCTGGCCGCTCTGGCCGATCTGTACGTCAACGACGCGTTTGGGGCGGCGCACAGGGCGCACGCCTCCGTGGACGCCGTCGCGCGGTTGGCGCCGAGCGCGGCCGGGCTGCTGCTGGAGCGGGAGATCGCGCGGCTGGCCAACGTCTTCGCCGGCGACGGCTCCGTCGCGGTGGTGAGCGGCGGCGCGAAGGTGAGCGACAAGCTGGGCCTGCTGCACAGCGTCGTCGCGCGCGCCGACGTGCTCTGCATCGGCGGCGCGATGGCCAACACGTTCCTGCTCGCCAACGGCGCCGAGATCGGTGCGTCGCTGGCGGAGCCGCGGATGGCCGATGAGGCGCGCGCCATCCAGGCCGAGGCCGTCCAGCACGACTGCCGCCTGCTGCTGCCCGTCGACGCCGTCATCGCGCAGGGACCGGAGCAGGCGCCGCGGGCGCGGCCGCTCCTGCTCGCCGAGGAGACGCTGCCCCCCGGCTGGTGCATCCTCGACATCGGGCCGCGCAGCATCGAGCAGTTCGGCGCGGCGCTGGCCGGCGTGGGCACCGTGATCTGGAACGGCCCCATGGGCCTCTTCGAGCGCGAGGCCTTCGCCGGCGGGACGCGGGCGCTGGCACAGTTGCTGGCGGGGCTGCCGGCCGACGTCATCGTGGCGGGCGGCGAGACCCTGGCCGCCACCGCGCAGGCGGGCGTCGCCGATCAGATGGCGCATCGCAGCACCGGCGGCGCGGCGGCGTTGGCACTGATCGAGGGGCGGACGTTGCCCGGAATCGCAGCGCTGCCGGACGCCTAGGGCCGTCGGGGCGGCGCAGCCCCAGGAGGTGGCACGAGATGGACCTCGACCTCGCCCGGCGCCTGCATCGCCCCGCCGATAGCAAGATCCTCTGGCTGGTGCTGGACGGCCTCGGCGGCCTGCCGCACCCGGATAGCGGACTGTCGGAGTTGGAGACCGCCCACACGCCGCACCTCGACGCGCTGGCCGGCGAGAGCGCGCTGGGCCTCTCGATGCCCGTGGGCTACGGGATCACGCCGGGCTCGGGCCCCGGTCACCTGGCGCTCTTCGGCTACGACCCCTTGCAGTTCGACATCGGCCGCGGCGTGCTGGAGGCGACCGGGATCGGCTTCCCGCTGGAGCCCAGCGACGTCGCCGCGCGGGGCAACTTCTGCACCCTGGCCGGCGACGGCACGATCCGCGACCGTCGCGCCGGCCGGCTCCCCAGCGAGCAATCCGCCGCCATCGTGGAGCGGCTGCGCAGCATCCGCATCGCGGGGCTGGAGGTGTTCGTCGAGCCGGTGCGGGAGCATCGCTTCGTGCTGGTGCTGCGGGGCGCGGGGCTGAGCGCCGCGGTCTCGGAGACGGACCCGCAGGCGGAAGGGGTCGCGCCGCTGCCGAGCCGGGCCCTGACCCCGCAGGCGCGGGCCCCGGAGGCGCAGGCGACGGCGGCCGCGGTCAACGAGTTCGTCGCGCGGGCCGCGCCGCTGATCGCGGACGAGCCCCTGGCCAATGGGCTGGTGCTGCGCGGCTTCGCGACGATCCCGGCGCTGCCGCAGATGAGCGAGGTGTGGGGCCTCACGCCCGCGAGTTGCGCGATCTACCCGATGTATCGGGGCCTCGCGCGGCTGGCGGGCATGACGGCGATCCCGGCGGGCAACGACATCGGCGACCAGATCGCCGCGCTGGGCGAGCACTGGCCGGACTACGACTACTTCTTCTGCCACTACAAGTACACCGACTCCGCCGGCGAGGACGGCGACTTCGACGCCAAGGTCGAGCAGCTGCAGGAGTTCGACGCCGCGCTGCCGGCCCTGCGCGACCTGGGGCCGGACGTGCTCGTCGTCAGCGGCGACCACTCCACGCCGGCCGTGATGGCGGCGCATTCCTGGCACCCGGCGCCCTTCCTGCTGCACTCGCGCACGACGCGGCGTCGCGCCGGGGCGGCCTTCAGCGAAGCGGACTGCGCGCGGGGCATGCTGGGCACGTTCCCGGCCAAGGAGGCGCTGCCCCTGGCGATGGCGCACGCCGGCCGCCTCGCGAAGTACGGGGCCTGACCGCCCCTGGGCGGGCGGCGACGCACGATCATTCGGAGGCAGACGGACAGGAGACCCCATGGCGCAGCGCACACCCATCAGCGCCGGCAACTGGAAGATGCACCTGAGCGACCAGGCGGCCGGCGACCTCTGCCTGGCCCTCCTGGCGGGCGGGATCGACCGCATCGCCGGCGTGCAGGTTGTGCTGGCGCCGGGGTTCCTGCAGCTCGGGCGGGTGCGCGGACACTTCGTTGGTACGGAGGGGGCTGGTGCGGAGGGGGCCGGCGTGGGGGTGGCGGGGCAGACGATGCACGCCCGCGACGAGGGCGCCTTCACGGGGGAGGTGAGCCCCGTGCAGCTGGCCGAAGTCGCCGGCTGGGTGATCCTGGGCCACTCCGAGCGCCGTCAGTACTTCTGCGAGGACGACGGCGCGCTGCGGGCCAAGGTCGCGGCGGCGCTGGCGCACGGACTGCGGCCCATCCTCTGCGTCGGGGAGACCGTCGAGGAACGCGACGCCGGACGCACCGCCGCGGTGCTCACGCGGCAGGTCGGCCTCGCCCTGGACGGCATCGACCTGCCCGGCGACTTCGTCATCGCCTACGAGCCGGTGTGGGCGATCGGCAGCGGGCGCGCGGCGACGACGGAGCAGGCGCAGGAGGCGGCCGCGCGGATTCGGGAACTCGTGCGCGGGCAGGCCGGCGATGCCGCGGCGGATGGCTGCCGAATCCTGTACGGGGGCTCCGTCAAGCCGGGGAACGCGGGCGACTTCGCCGCCCAACCCGACATCGACGGGGCGCTGGTGGGCGGGGCGTCGCTGGACGCGGAGGCCTTCCTCGCGATCACGCGGGCCATCGCGGCAGCGTGAGGGGGCGCGACGCGATGGCCATGGGCTCCCCGCCGGATCCGTCGCCGCCGCTGCTGGCCGTCGTGGGGCCGACCGCCTGCGGGAAGACGGAGTGGGCGTTGGAGCTGGCCGCGCGCCTCGACGGCGAGGTGATCGGGGCGGACAGCCGTCAGGTCTACCGCGGCCTCGACATCGGGACGGCCAAGCCGAGCCTCGCGCAGCGGGCGGCCGTCCGGCACCACTGCCTCGACCACGTGGACCCGCGCGAGCGTTACCACCTGGCGCGGTTCCTGCGCGAGGCCCGCGCCGCCCTGGACGACGTGCGGGCTCGCGGCCGCGTGCCCATCGTCGCGGGGGGGACGGGGCAATACGTCTGGGCGCTGCTTGAGGGCTGGGACATCCCGGAGGTCGCGCCCGACCCGGGCTTCCGTACGGAATTGGAGGCCCGCGCCCGGCGCGACGGAGCGGCGGCGCTGCACGATGAGTTGCGCCGCGTCGATGCCAAAGCGGCGAAGGCGATCCTGCCGGGCAACGTTCGGCGCACGATCCGCGCGCTCGAGGTCTTGCGGCGCACCGGGCGGCCGATCTCCGACTGGTGGGCGGCGCGCCGCCCGATCCCCGCCGTGATCCTGGCCCCCGAAGTCGACGCCGGCGAGCTGGATGCGCGCATCGACCTCCGCGTCGAGGCGATGTTCGCCGCGGGACTGGTCGAGGAGACCGCGGCGCTGCTGCGCGACGGCCTGCCGCCCGACGCGCCCGCCCTGGAGAGCATCGGCTACCGGCAGGCCGTGGCGCATCTGGCCGGCGAGAGCGATCGCGCCGCCGCCGTCGCCGCCACGCAGCAGGCCACGCGCCGCTTGGCGCGACGTCAGCGGGGCTGGTTTCGCGCCGCGGATGATCGCATTCGCTGGGCCCCGACGCTCGCCGCGGCCCTGGAGGGCGTCGCGGGTGTCGCGTCAGCCTCGGACGCGGGCAGGCCCCATACGGCCGGGCTGCCTACAATCGGCACATGACCGCGCACGCCCTCACGCCCCCGGGCCAGATCGACTTCCTCAAGGTGCAGGGCACCGGGAACGATTTCGTGCTCGTCGACGGACGGGGAACGCAGGCCGACTGGGCCGCGCTCGCCCCCGGCCTCTGCGACCGGCACTTCGGCGTCGGCTCCGACGGGCTGCTCGTGATGCAGGAATCGGACCGCGCGCCCGTGCGCATGACGATGTACAACCCCGACGGCTCCGAGGCCGAGATGTGCGGCAACGGTCTGCGCACCTTCGTGAAGTACGCCGTCGAGCGCGGCGGCGTGCCCGCCCCTGACGGCTGCCTTGATGTCGAGACGGGCGCGGGCGTGCTGCGCACCACGTTCGCTGGCGGCAACGGCGCCATCGAGCGGGTGCGCATCGACATGGGCGCGCCGATCCTGCGTCCCGTCCGCGATCTCGCACTGCGCGTCGGCGGGCAGGACATCGCGGTGACCTGCGTGTCGATGGGCAATCCGCACGCCGTGCACTTCACCGACATCCCCGTCGATGACTACCCGCTGGCGCGGGTGGGCCCGCTCGTCGAGCACCACGCGCACTTCCCCAAGCGCGTGAACTTCGAGATCGTCAACGTGCTCGCCCCCGATCATCTGCGCATGCGCGTCTGGGAGCGGGGGGCGGGGGAGACGCTGGGCTGCGGGACCGGGGCCTGCGCGGTGCTGGTCGCGGCGCGGCTGCACGGCCTGGCGCAGGCCGCCGCTATGGTGAGCCTTCCCGGCGGTGACTTGAGCATCGCATGGGATGGCGACGATACGCATCACGGTTCGGTCTTCCTGGAGGGACCGGCCGAGTACGTCTTTGCAGGCAGATGGCAGTTGAAGGAACGGGATCGCTAAATGGTTACACCGGATTACGCCGCTTTCGATCAGGATCGCGCCGAGGGGCTGCTCCGCAGCCTGCACGAGTCGCTCGCCCAGGAGCCGCGCGCGCTCCGCAATCAGCCCACGGCCGACTACGCCGCGATGCTGAGGCTGCCGCGCTTCCTCAGCACGCAGTGCCCGGACGGATATCTGCTGGGTATCCCGTACGGGCGTCATCTCAAGCTCTTCTATGAGTTCGAGCGTCTGGGCCCGTTGCAGAGCAACCTGCGCGACCTGGTGACGGACATGGCCGAACTGGCCGAGAAACACACCGAGTGCCGCGTGCTGGCGCTGGAGTTCGACGACTTCCCCAACCGGCACCACGTCGACCACACGTTCATCGGCGCGTACTTCCGCGACCCGCTGCCGTTCATGCGGATGCGCGTGCGCGACATGCGCGAGCAGGAGCTGCCCGACGCCCCCGACGGCGTCAGCGTCCGCTCCGCCAGCGACGCCGACGCCGAGGCGATCAGCGCGCTGGAAGCGGAGGCGTCGGGCGACGACGCGCTGTCGCCGCCCCTGCCCGACGGGTTCATCGAGGGCGCGCGTTCCGTGCTCGTCGCCGAGCAAGGGGGCGCGATCGCGGGCTACATTCGCCTGGTGGACGCTGAGCGGCGGGGCCTGATGGCGGAGGAGTTCCTCGTCCAAGAGGATGGGGGCGAGGCGGCGGCCGTCGCGCTGCTGCGAGCCACCATGGAGGAGGGCAAAGCGGCCGACCGTCGCGGCCTGACGATCCGTGTGGCGGCGGACGCCGTGGGCGATCCGGTCTTCAAGACGTTCGGCTTCAAGCACAGCGGCGACGGCCTCCAGTACCTCCGTGTCGCGAGCCCGGAGGCCGCCTACGCGGCCGTGAAGAAGCGCCCGCTCTACATCAAGGTGGGGAAGATCTTCGGGCGGTTCTAGGCGTCGTCCGCGGGCGGAACCCGCCGGCCATGCTGGCGGGCGACCGCCGCGCCGGGGCCGTCGGGGGCCGAGCGCCCGTTTGACGAGTGCAAGTGCATTGGGAGGGGCGCCATGCGTGTCGCCAAACGCGTCGCAGAGCTGCCCGCCTACCTCTTCGTCGAGATCAGCCGCAAGATCGCGGAGAAGCGGGCGCAGGGTATCGACGTCATCACGTTCGGCATCGGCGACCCGGACCTGCCGACGCCGGCGCCCATCCTGGCCGCGCTGCACGCGGCCGCCGACGATCCCGCCAACCACCGCTACCCCGAGTCCGAGGGGCTGCCGGAGTTGCGACGCGCGATCGGCGTCTGGATGCAGGGCCGCTTCGGCCTGACGTTCGACCCCGAGACGGAGATCCTGCCGCTGATCGGCGCGAAGGAGGGCATCGCCCACATCGCGCTGTGCTTCATCGAGCCGGGCAGCGTGGCGCTGGTCCCCGACCCCGGCTATCCGGTGTACGAGATCGGGACGATGTTCGCCGGGGGCGAGTCGTACCGCCTGCCGCTCAGCGAGGAGAACGACTGGCTGCCCGACTACTCCCTGATCCCGGCCGAGGTGCTGGAGCGCTCCCGCATCCTCTGGATCAATTACCCCAACAACCCGACCGGCGCGACGGCCAGCCCCGAGTTCTTCGCCGAGACGGTGGCCTTCGCCAAGCGGCACGACCTCGTCGTCTGCCACGACAACGCCTACAGCGACGTAGCCTACGACGGCTACGTGCCGCCCGCCTTCCTGCAGGCCGAGGGCGCGCGCGACGTGGGCGTGGAGTTCTTCTCGTTCAGCAAGACCTTCAACATGACCGGCTGGCGGATCGCCTGGGTGGCGGGCAACCCGGACATCGTGAACGCGCTGATGCGGGTCAAGTCGAACATCGACAGCGGCATCCCGCAGGCGATCCAGCGCATGGCGATCGCGGCGCTGGAGGGCGACCAGGGCCTGATCGGGCGCAACAACGCCTCCCTGGAGCGTCGCCGCGACCGCGTCGTCGAGGCGCTGCAGGGCATCGGGCTGCGGGTGCGAGCGCCGAAGGCCAGCCTGTACGTGTGGGCGCGCGTGCCCGACGGCATCACCAGCGCCGACTTCGCGACGCGGCTGCTTGAGGAGCAGGCGGTGGTCGTCACGCCGGGGCGGGGCTACGGCGCCTGCGGCGAGGGCTACGTGCGGCTCTCGCTGACCATCCCCGATAACCAGATCGACGAGGGCGCGCGCCGGATCGCGGCGCTGACCGGCGGCTAGGCGGGCCGCGGCGCCGGGATATCCGCCCGGCCCGGCGCACGGCTACACTCGCCTTCACGTCGAGCGACGCCCGCGCCCGCGACGGCCCAGGAGCCCACGATTCCCAAGTCCGCCCGCAACAAGCCCGGTACCCGCGCCCGTACGCACGCCAACCCCACCGTCCCCCGCGAAGAGCGCGCGATCCTGGTCGCCGTCGACTGGACGCAGGCCGAGCACTGGGACGTCGATTCGTCCCTCGCCGAGCTCGCCATGCTGGCCGAGACGGCCGGCGCGATGCCGGTGCAGCGCGTCGTGCAGCGGCTGCGGCGCCCCGACCCGCACAGCTACGTCGGCAAGGGCAAGCTCGCCGAGATCGTGGAGTTGGTCGGCCGGGAGGGCGCGAGCGTGGTCATCTTCGACGATGAACTCACGCCCGCCCAGCAGCGGGCGCTGGAGTCGGCGCTGGACGTGAAGGTGATCGATCGCACGGCCCTAATCCTGGACATCTTCGCGCAGCGCGCCCGCACCAACGAGGGTGGCTTGCAGGTCGCGCTGGCGCAGCACGAGTACCTGCTGCCGCGTCTGGCGGGGCAGTGGTCGCACCTCGAGCGGATGGAGGGCGCGATCGGCCTGCGCGGCCCCGGTGAGACGCAGCTCGAAACCGACCGCCGCCTGGTCCGCATCCAGATCAAGACGCTGAAGCGGCGCATCGAGCAGGTGCGACGGCACCGGCGCGAGCAGCGACGGCGCCGCGCGGGGATGCCCGTCGTGGCGCTGGTGGGCTACACGAACGCGGGCAAGAGCACGCTTCTGAACGGCCTCACCCACGCGGGGGTGCGGGTCCACAACCGCCTCTTCGAGACGCTCGACCCGACCACGCGGCGCTGGGTGATCGATATCGGCGCCGCCGGCCGGCCGGGCGCCCGGGGCGCCGACGGCGCCCGGCGCCGGACGGACACGGTCCTGCTGACCGACACGGTGGGCTTCATCCAGAAGCTGCCGACGCAGCTCATCGCCGCGTTCCGGGCGACGCTGGAGGAGCTGCAGGAGGCGGACATCCTGCTGCACGTGATCGACATCACGCATCCCGACGCCGCCGACCAGGCCCAGGCCGTCGAGGAGACCCTGGCCGAGCTCGGCCTGCTGAGCGGCGACGACGCCCCCGTCCGGATCACGGTGCTCAACAAGATCGATCGACTGCTGCCCGCGACCGGCTCGGCCGCCGCGGTCACCGAGGCCGATGCCCTGGCCAGCCTCGAGCCGGAACTGCGGCGCGCGCTGGACGCCGACGCCGAGGAGGCCGTGGTGCTGGTGTCGGCGGCGGAGCGATGGGGGTTCGGGGCGCTGCGCGCGGCCGTCCGCGAGGGGCTGGGCGCGGGCGTGGAGTTGGCGGGGGATGCGGCCGCGGCCGTCGCCGGGCCGGCCAGCGCCGGGCCAACCAGTACGCCGGCGCGGTGCGTGAGCTAGCCGGCGGCGTCCTTCGGCCCCGTCGCTGGCGGCCCCTCTGGCCGCTCGTCCGCCAGCTTGTCCCCGGCAAGTGTCTCGTCAGCAAAGAGCAGCGCCTCCGCGATGAGTTGCCGGCGCGCCATGAAGATCGACGTGTGGCTGTGCTCGTACCAGCTCACGCGCGGATCGCCCCAGCGCTCCCGGATCTCCGCGATGCCCTCCGCGCTGGCGACGAGATCATGGCGGCCGGCCTGGATCAGGATGCGATCGGCCGGCACCTGGGGCGGCCGGCCGCGATCCATGACGGCGAAGGCGGCCTCCAGATCCTGCGGCGTGACGCCGCTGTCCTGAAGCTGCTGCGTCCAGACTTCCAGCAGCGGGGACGCGAACGCGCCGCTGCGTCCCACGGGGGGCTGGACGAGCACGACGAAGGCCGGCCGGGGGTCGTGCAGCAGGACCAGGCTGTGCACCAGCGCGCCCAGACTGATCCCCCAGAGCCCCACGCGGCCGTGCTCCGCCTCCAGCCAACTCATCGTCGCGCGGACGTCGCGGGCGGCCTGGGCCATCGCGCGGATGTGGGTGAAGATGTCGCCGTGCAGGAGGTCGTGGCCGCTGCGCTCGCGCTCTCCGCCGGGCCGCAGCGCGGCGCGGTCCTTGTGCAGGGGGGGCGTCAGCAGGACGGCGGTGATGCCGGTCTGGGCGAAGTCGTGTGCGACGCGCGCGTAGAAGCGCTCCTCGAGGCCGGGGTTGAGGCCGGTGAACGCGCCCGGAAACAACACGACGGCGGCCCCGGAGGGCTGCGACGCCGGGAAGATCTCCCCGTGCACCATGCGGTCGTGCGGCAGCCCGTAGGGCGGCGACGACGGGAACTCGAAGCGGCCCCCGGGGCTGCCGTCGCCGTCGCCGTCGTCGTCGAGGAAGCGGACCGTCGCCGGCGGGCCCGGGTCGTCGAGCGATAGGTCCGGCGGCTCGCCCGCGCGCAAGCGGCGCAAGTCCTCGGCGTCGGGCCACAGCGTGCGGCGTCGCAGCTCCGCCCGGCGCACCGTGAGCCGGAGCAAGAGTTGGTCGATCAGCCGGGCCGGCCAGGAGAGCACGCTAGCCCGCCACCGGCGGGCCGCCGCGCAGGCGCAGCGCGACGGCCGCGACCCGGCGTCCCAGCGCGCGCGCCTGTGTGAGATCCACCTCGCGGACCTCCCCGTGGGCCGTCGCGCCGTAGTACGACCCCGACTCGCGCATCGCGTCGCTCCAGGGCAGCCCCACGAACACCATCCCGTGCGCCAGCAGCAGGTGCAGCAACTGCAGCAGCGTCGCCTCGGTGCCACCGGACCGCGACCAGCCGGCGGTGAAGCAGCCGCCGACCTTGCCCGCCAACTCCCCCGTCTCCCAGAGGTCGCCCGTGTAGTCGAGCCAGTCCTTGAGCTTGCCCGTCATGCCGCTCCAGTTCGGCGATCCCAGGATCAGGGCGTCGCAGGCGAGCAGATCGGCCTGCTGCGCCTCGTCGAGGGGGCGTTCCCAGGGCTCCGCGCCGGGCACATCGGCGACGCCCGCCAGCACGGCCTGCGCCAACTCCCGCGTCGCGCCGCGAGAGTCGTAGATCACCAGTACGCGCACGGGACGATCGGGGGGGTGATCCTGCATCGGTCGCCTATCGCCTGTATCGGTCGCCTATCGATCGGGGGCTAGCCCAGCGTTTGCTCGAACCAGGCCGACTGCCCCGGCATCTCCTCGACCATGACGCGCAGCCGCGTAAGCCCGGCGGGCGCGCCGCCCTCCGCCGGCGGACGCGGCAGCGCCCCCAGCAGCCGCCCCGCGATGTACTCCGCCAGCCGCTCGGCCGTGGAGTTGTCGATCGGGAGGGGGGCCACGTCGCCCTTCGGCAGGCGGTAGGACGGCTGCGCCTTGTACTGCACTTCGTAGTGCGTGTCGTCGTCGCGGATGGTCAGCACGCGTGACGCCATCTGGAGGAGGAACTTGTGGTCCAGGGTCGCGCAGACGTCGCGGGTGAGGCGCTTGAGTTGCGAGAAGTCGATCACCCACGACTCCGCCGTGAGCGGACCCTCGACCTCCACCGTGACGTCGTAGTTGTGGCCGTGGATCGGCTCCAACTCGTCGGCGAAGGTGGCGAAATGGCCCGCCGCGAAGCGGAGGCGGTTGCGTTCGACTCGGACGCCGTGCGACACGGGACACCCCCTCCGCCGACGCCGCGGCGCACCCGGATCGTACGTCACGCCGCGCCTCCAGGCTCTGCCTCTGACCGATCGCCTCCGTACACTGGCGGTATGAACACTGGGGGCATGACACCACGCCGCGAATCCGCACGACGGCACCGCCCGTGACTCGGCGCAGCATCCTCCGGCGCCTGCTCCTGCTGGCGATCGCGATCGGCATCGTGCTGCTGTCCGTGCGGCCCGGCGGCCTGGGCGCGCAGTCGGCGACGTCGGTGACGCTGGTGGCCGGCTGGAACAACGTCGCCTACGGCGGCGAGACGTTGCCCGTCGACGACGCCCTGACCGGCGCGCGGGACAGCGTGGCGTCGGTCTGGCGGTGGCGCGCCGACGAGCAGGCGTGGGTCGGCGCGCACATCGGCCGCGACGCCCGGGCCTCGCTGCGCAGCCTGGAGACGGGCGCCGCCTACTGGATTCTGACCCGCCGGGCCGTCGCCTGGGAATGGCGCGCCGCGGTCCTGTTCGAGACGGCCCTGCTGGCGATCGACAGGCCCGCCTCCAGCCTGGTCATCGACATCGAACTGGCCGACACGCCCGCGCGCCGTACGCGAGGGCTGATGTTCCGGGAGCGCCTGCCCGCCGACGCGGGCATGCTCTTCCTCTTCCCCGCGGACCGGACGGGCGGCTTCTGGATGCGCAACACGCGGGCGCCGCTCTCCATCGCCTTCATCGGGGCCGGCGGTCGCATTCAGGAGATCCGCGACATGCAGCCGCTCGACGAGACCATCGTGCGGCCGGCGCACGCCTACCGCTGGGCGCTGGAGGTCAACCAGGGTTGGTTCGCGCGGAACGACGTCGCGGTCGGGGACCACGTCCGCCTCACGGGCGGCTGAGCGGCGCGGGCGGGCGGGCCGCGCTATCGACAGCCGGGGGCAGCCGGTATTCTCCCCGCGGTGGGCCCGCCACGTGGCCCCTCGGCAAGCTCCATCAGAAGGGCGAGACAACATGAGCGACACCGCCGTCCTCTACGACGTGCAAGACCACATCGCGACGCTGACGCTCAATCGGCCCGAGAAGCTCAACGCTTTCGACGACGACCTGCTCGCGCAGTGGGTCGAGCGGCTGCAGGAGGCGCACCTCGACGACGGCGTGCGGGTCATCGTCGTGACGGGCGGGGGACGCGGCTTCTGCTCGGGCGCGAACGTCGCCCGGGAGGGGCGCGGCGAGGGCGTGCTGGGCGACCCCAGCGCGCCGGCCAGCAGCCGCAACAGCCTGCGCAACTCGGTGCAGCCGGTGCCGCGCATCCTGCAGAACATCGAGAAGCCGTACATCGCGGCGGTCAACGGGGCGGCCGTGGGCGCGGGCATGGACATGGCCTCCATGGCCGACATCCGCATCGCCTCGGATAGGGCGAAGTTCGGCATGGCCTACGTGCGCATGGGCCTCGTGCCCGGCGACGGGGGGGCGTACTGGCTGCCGCGCATCGTGGGGATGGCCAAGGCGCTGGAGCTGATGTGGACCGGGCGCATCTTTCTGGCCGATGAGGCGCTGGCGATGGGCTACGTGTCGAGGGTCGTGCCGCACGACGACCTGATCGCGGAGACGATGGAGTACGCGGGCCAGATCGCGAAGATGCCGGCCGTGTCGGTGCAGCTCATCAAGCGGCTGGCCTATCGGTCGCAGGTGACGGGCGCGCACGAGGCGCTCGAGATGGCGGAGCACGCCATGGTCATCGCGCGCAGCACCGACGACGCCAAGGAAGGCCCGCGCGCCTTCATGGAGAAGCGCGAGCCCAACTTCCAGGGTCGCTAGCGGGCGCGAGCGGTAGCATCGACGCGGCGCCGCCGGCCGCGGCGCCCAGCCAGGGGAGTGACCGATGACCGTCGAGTATCGCTTCAGCGAGGAAGACGAGGCGTTCCGCGCGGAGGTGCGCAATTTCTTCCAGGCGGAACTGCCCCCCGGCCACTGGCGGATGCAAAACGACCGCGATCAGGTCAGCGCGGAGGAGGCGGCGTTCGGGCGGCGCTTCGTGCAGCGGCTGGCCGAGCGCGGCTGGCTGACGCTGCACTGGCCGACCGAGTTCGGCGGCCTGGGCGCGAGCCCGATGCAGCAACTCATCTTCAACGAGGAGTCGGGCTACTTCAAAGCGCCCGGCGGCGGCATGGGCGTGCAGATGGCGGGCCCCTCGATCATGCATCACGGCACCGACGCGCAGAAGGAGCGGCACCTCTCGGCCATCGCCGACGGCGAGGAGGTCTGGTGCCAGGGCTTCTCCGAGCCCGGCTCGGGCTCCGACCTGGCGTCGCTGCAGACGCGGGCCGTGCTCGACGGCGACGACTACGTCGTCAACGGGCAGAAGATCTGGACCAGCGGCGCCCACCTCGCCGACTGGTGCATGCTGCTCGTGCGCACCGACCCGGACGCGCCCAAGCACCGCGGCATCACCTACCTGCTGATGGACATGAAGAGCCCCGGCGTGAGCGTGCGCCCGCTCGTCAACATGCTGGGCTCGCACGCCTTCAACGAGATCTTCCTGGAGGACGTGCGCGTGCCGCGCTCGAACGTGGTGGGCGAGGAGAACCGCGGCTGGTACGTCGCGACGACGACGCTGGACTACGAGCGCAGCGGCATCTCCCGCATCGCCTGGGGCGGCCGCGTGCTCGAGGAGATGGCGGCCTACATCCGCGCGCACGACGCCCTGCGCACGCCGCGCATCCGCGGCCAACTGGCCGACCTGTGGATCGCCTCGGAGGCCTCGCGGCTGCTCGCCTATCGGGTGACGTGGCTGCAATCGCAGGGCCAGGTGCCGAACTACGAGGCGTCGATGTCGAAGGTGTTCGGCTCCGAAGTGCAGGCCGGGATCACCCGGATGGGCGTCAACATGATCGGGCTCACGGGGCAGCTGCTGCCCGGCTCGGCCGGCGACCCGCCGTTCTGGGGCGCGATGCCCGAGGCCTACATGGGCATCAGCTCCTACAGCGTCGCCGCCGGGACATCGGAGATTCAGCGCAACATCATCGCGACGCGGGGCCTGGGACTGCCGCGCAACTAGCCCGGCTGCTCACACCGATCGCCGCGCCGACCTCACCCCCTAACCCCCTCTCCATCTGAAGCGATGGAGAGGGGGGACCGGAGGGGAAGGTTTCGGGGCTGCGCCGCGCGGCGGGGCCTGCCGCCCCCGTCCCCTTCCGATGCCGATTCCCCCTCTCCATTGCTCGGCAATGGAGAGGGGGCCAGGGGGTGAGGTTCCGCGCGCCGGCTACTCGTCCGAGACCCGCACCACGCCGTCGACGACGCGGGCGCGGAAGCTCCGGATCCGGGACGGCTTCAGCTTGGCTTCCAGGGACGTCGGCAGCGGCGGCGTCGTGCGGTTGAGGATGTTCCAGATGCCCGACGGCAGCCAGCGCTTGGTGGCGCCGGTGCGCATGTCGAACTCGGAGCCGTGCCACGGGCAGACGATGTTCGCGCCGTTCAGCTCCCCGGCGGAGAGGTTCGCGAACAGGTGCGGACAGGAATCCTGGACGGCGAACACATCGCCGTGCACGTTCGCGACGCAGACGCGCGCGCCGTCGATGTCGGCGGCCGTCACCGAGCCGGGCGGCAGCGCCGTCAGCGGACAGACATCGACTTCAGCCACGAGCACCCCCTTCGACCGTCCGGCTCCAGGATGCCGCGCGCCGGGATCAGGATCAATCCGTGGGGGTGCCCAACAAGAGAGGGCGACCACGAGGGGCGCCCCGACCGCCGCAGAGGACACCGTCGGGGCGCCCCTTGTGGTCGCCCAAGAAGACGTGGTTGATTGCCTCCCTTCAAGGCGCCCGCGAAGATGAACGCGCGTCCGGGGAAGCCAAGGAGAGCCGTGATGGATGTGACCACTTTCTTGCCGCCGCGCGTGGCCGTGATCGAGCTGAGCGGCGTGATCGGCGTCAAGCTGCAGGCCCGCGAGTTCACGCAGCTGCTGCGCGCGGTGCGCGAGAACCCGCGCTACAAGGCCGTCGTGCTGGACATCGATTCGCCCGGCGGCAGCCCCTACGCGTCGGAGGACATCTACCTGGCGGCGCGGGCGCTGGCCAAGCGCAAGCCGCTGGTCGCGGCCGTGCGCGGCGTGGGGGCGTCGGGCAGCTACATGGTGGCCTGCGCGGGGGAGCGGATCTTCGCGCTGCCCAGCTCCGTGGTCGGGTCGATCGGGGTGATCTCGCTGCGGCCGATGGTCGAGGATCTGCTGGCCAAGGTGGGCGTCGAGATGCACGTCGCGAAGACGGGCGACTACAAGGACATGGGCTCGATCTTCCGCGCCGCGACCGAGGAGGAGCAGGCCCGCGAGCAGGAGTTCCTGAACGAGATCTACGCGCGTTTCGTGGAGATCGTGCGGGAGGGCCGCCCGAAGCTGAGCGCCGATCAGATCAGCGCGATCGCCACCGGCGAGGTCTTCCTGGGCGGCAAGGCGCGCGAGGTGGGGCTGATCGACGAGATCGGCAGCCTGGACGACGCGGTGGACTGGGTCGCGGCGCGCGCCGAGATCGAGCCCCGGCCGGTGGTCCTGCGCCCCAAGCGCAGCCTGGCCCAGATGATCTTCAACCGGGCCGCCGCGGCCATGGTCGACAGCGCGGCGGTGGCGGTCGCGGACCGGGTCGCCGTCGCGACGGCCGAGCGGCTGCACCGCGCCGCCATCGGCGCCCCGCGGCTGTAGCGGCGCTCAGCGCAGCATCTGCGGGCCGTTGACGATCTGGTCGGCGTGCTGGTCGAGGTGCGTCGCGTGCGTCTTGATGCCCGCCAGCAGGTGGGGGGCGAGGCCGTACGGCTGCAGCAGTTGCCCGGCCTCGATCGCGGCCCAGAGGCGCAGCGACTCGGCCAGGTTCGCCTCCAGTTCCCCGGCCAGCCGGGCGATGGGCCACTCGCGCCGCGCGGCGACGGCGCGCCGGTTCCAGGCGTCGGTGTCGATCGAGGCGTCGTCGGGGTCCGGCTGCCAGTCGGTCAGCGGCGCTCCCGCCAGCACGGCGACGAGCGGCCGATGGTGCTGCGCCCCGTGCGAGGCCAGATGCGCCAGCACGTCGCGACGCCGCCAGCCGGGGATCTCGCTCGGCGCGCCCCAGGCCTGCTCGGGCAGCCGCTGCGCCATCGAGAGCAGGCGGCGGTGCGCGGCCAGCAGCCGGGTCAGCGGCACCCAGATCGCGGGCGCGTAGTCGCCGGCCGCGACGGGCGGGTCGAGCCAGAGCAGGTGCACGGAGCCCCCGTGCCCGGAGTCCGGCGACGGCTCGGGCACTAGGCGTCGCCTTGGGGGGCGTCCGCGAGGGTCCGGTACGCGCCCTGGAAGAAGAGGATCGGCGGGTCGTCGCCGGTGTTCTCGAAGGCCGCGACCTCGCCCACGACGATGCTGTGGTCGCCGCCGTCGAGCAGCGCGTGCAGGCGGCAGTCGAAGACCGTGGTCGCGCCGTCGATGCGGGCCGTGCCGGTGACGCCGGGGTGATGCGCCACGCCGTCGAACTGATGCGGCGGCGGGGGGCGGCTGCTGCTCGCGAAGAAGCCCGAGAGCGACTCCTGCGCCGCGCTGAGGACGTTGACCGTGAATGCGCCCGTCTCCTCGAGCATCGGCAGGATGCCGGCCCCGTTGGCGACGCAGACCAGGACCAGCGGCGGGTCGAGCGAGAGCGAGGAGAACGACTGGCAGGTCATGCCGTACTCCATGCCCGGCGCGCCCGAGGTCATCACGGTCACGCCGGTGGGGAACCGGCCCAGCGCGTCGCGCAGCGCCCGGCTGTCGATCTGCATGCCGGTCCTCCTGGCGCGCAGCATACAGCCGGCCCCCGCTATCCCGGCGGCGGCGAGGGTGGCGCTACCAGAGGACGGGGGCGGGGTACTGGGCGATGGCTTGGTCGGGCGTGACGATGGTCATGTGATGGAGGATCGCCTGGGCGACGAGGCCGCGGTCGAAGGGGTCCGCGTGGACGGGGGGCAGGAGCGCGTCATGCACGGCGCTGGCTTCGTCGAATGGGAGGGACTCGATCTCCAGCCAGCGGCGCCGGCTCTCGATGTAGCGGGCGGGCGGCTCCGGCAGGGGCAGCCGGCCGAGGCGGTGCTTGACGGCGATCTCCCAGACCGACAGGGCGCTGAGGTAGCAGGTGTTCTCAGGACTGCGGCAACTGGCGCGCGCGGCGGCGGTCAGACGCGGGTGGTCGGCGGCCAGCCAGAGGAAGGTGCAGGTGTCGAGCAGGAGGTTCATGCGGGCCCGGAGTCGTTCTGGAAGGGCGCAAGCATCTCATCGGGGAGCGGCTCGAAGAAGCTGGGCGGGACGTCCATCCCGCGGTCGATGCCGACGGGGCGGAGGCCGCCGGGGCGCTTGGGCAGCGGGCGGATCTCGGCGACGGGCACGTTGCGCCGGCAGAGCAGGATCGTCTCGCCCTGCTCGACGCGGCCGAGGTAGCGGGAGAGGTGTGCTTTGGCGTCGGCGATGTTGACCCGGATCATGGTCGGATTGTAGACCAGATTGCCGGTCACGTGGGGCGGCGCGGCCTGGGGGGAACCGGTGGCGCCTGCGGGTCGAGCGACCTCACCCCCTCATTTCAGATGCGGCGGCGTGCGGTCGCGCGCCAGAACCTCACCCTCTCGCCTCCCTCTCCATTGCTCGGCAATGGAGAGGGAGGCGAGATCCCGTAGGGGCGGTTCGCGAACCGCCCTTCCCTAACCCCCTCTCCCTGAGGGAGAGGGTGGGGGTGAGGGGGCCTCGGCGGGCGCGGGCCCTCACCCTAGCCCTCTCCCAGAGGGAGAGGGAACCGGAGCCCCCCTCTCCATCGCTTCAGATGGAGAGGGGGTTAGGGGGTGAGGTCGCGCCTAGGTGAACGTCGGCCGGATCCCCCAGTAGTTGAATTCGTCCTGCCGGACGCCGTAGTTGATCCACTCGAGGTTCTTCCGCATGACGCCCACGTTGATCTGCTCGATGCCGAAGAGGAACATCGCTTCCGAGTAGATCGCCACCTGGAGATCGTTGATCGCCTGCGCGCGCTCGGCCGGGTCGAACGCCGTGCGCGTCGCCTCGACGAGCGACTGGATGTTGGAGTCCGGGTCCGCTTTCGAATGCGCGATCGAGCCGTTCTCGTCGATCCAGGCGCCGATATTGCCGCCCGGGTCCGGGTACGTGCTGAAGAAGTAGTGGTGGAATCCCGCCGCCTCGTGGATGCCGTCCTCGCCCCGCGCCCCCAGGCGCGGCCGGAAGACGGAATGGACGTCGGCCTGGAAGTCCGTCGTGACGCCGACCTTCCCCAGGTCCTGCGCGATGGCCTGTCCGCCCTCCGCGATGCCGGCGAAGCGGGACGCGTAGCCCCAGAAGGGCACGTGGAAGCCGTTCGGGTAGCCGGCCTCGGCCAGCAGGGCGCGCGCCTTGTCCGGGTCGTACTCCATGACCAGATCCGCCCGCTGTTGCTCCGTCAGGGCGCCGATGTTGGTCGCCGCGATGCCCATGTTGCGTCGCTCAAAGCCGCCGCGGGACTCGATGATCTCCTCCCAGTTGACGGCGTGGTTGACCGCCCGGCGCACGCGGATGTCCCGGAACGGGAACGTGCCATCTTCCGCCGGCCGCTCGGTGTTGAAGACGATGTTCCAGTTGTCGGTGCCCGCGGCGATCAGCACGTTGAAATCATCGCTGTCCTCGAAGGGCTGCGACAGGTCCCACCCGAGGGACAACGTCATATCGGCCTCGTCGGCCTCCAGCGCGGCCACGCGGCTCAGCGGCTCCGGCCGGACGTACTGCTCCAACCGCGCCATCCAGGGCTTGTGGACGCGGTGCGTCGATCCGGCCTCCACGTGGTAGTCCTCGAAGCGCCTCGTCACCACCAGATCGTCCGGCTCGTACGACTCGACCGCGAAGGGGCCGCTGCCCACCCCGAGGATGGCGAACGCCTCGTCGCCGATCTCCTCGATGAGCTGCTTCGGCATCAATCGGACTTCCGTGCCCATCACGCCGAACGCCGACGCGTCCGTGCGCAACGGGATCCGCACGGTGAGGGGGCCCTCCACGGTGACCTCATCGGTGATCGCGGAGACCTTCCAGGTGTAGAGGGAATCGACGGTGCCGTCGGCGTTGTAGGGCGCAATGCCGGCGTGGCGATCGAGCGAGAACTTGACGTCCTCCGCGGTCACGGACGCGCCGTCATGCCACTTCATGCCCCGCCTGATCTCGACGATCCCCGCCGTGAAGTCGTCGACCCACTCGAAGGTCGCCGAGGACGCCACGAATTCCTTCGAGAACTGGTCGAACTGCCCCAGAACGTCATAGATCTGCACGGGGAGGCTACCGGCCCGAATGGGGTCCATGCCGCCCTCCAGGCCCGGCCCGACGGCGACGCGCACCGTGGCGTTCAGGTCGGTGGAGCCCACGGCCGGACCCTCCGGCTCCGCCGCCGCCATGGCCGCGCTCTCGGCGGCCTCCTGGGCCGCGTCGGCGGCCTCCTCGGCCGCGGCGACGGCGGCGGCCGCGGTTTCGGCCGCGGCTTCGGCGACGGCCTCGGCGCTGGCGGCGGTCTCTTGGGCGGTGGCGGCGGCCTGCCCGGCGGCGGCGGACGCCTCCCCGGCGGCAGCCGCGGCCGCGGCCGCGGCCTCGGCGGCGGCGTCGATGGCGGCCTGGGCGGCCTCCGCGGTGGCCGTGCCGGCCTCGACCGCGGCGGCCGCGTCGCGGGCGGCCTGGGCGGCGGCCTCGGCCGCCTCGGACGCTGCAGCGGCGACGGCCGCGGCAGCCTGATCACCGGCCGCGGATGCGGCGGCGGCCGCGTCGGCGGCAGCCGCGGCGGCGGCTTCCGCGGCGGCGGCCGCGTTGGCGGCGTCCTCCGATTCGGCCGCCTCGGCGGCCAGGGCGGCGGCCGCATCGGCGGCGCTGGCCGCCTGCGCCGCGGCGGCGGAGGCCTCGCCCGCGGCGTCGGCCGCGTCGGCCGCGGCGTCTGCCGCCGCGGCCGCGACGGCGGCCGCGGCCTCCGAGTCGGCGGCGCGCGCCTCCCCGGCGGCGACGGCGGCGGCGGCGGCCTCTTCCGCGGCCGCGGCCGCCCGTTCGGCGGCCACGGCCCCGGCGTCAGGCCCGTCGTCGTCGCCGCAGCCGACGAGCGCAAGGCCGGCCGCTCCAACGCCAGCCTTCGCGCTGGCTCCCAACATGGTGCGACGCGAGATCTTTCGCTGTCGCAGACTCGTCCAATGGTTGCGGTCGCTCATGGCAAGTTCCTTCCTGGATTCCGGGCTGGCCTCATGTGGGACGGCCCGGTGCCGGAGCCGCCCTAAGTATAGATCGGGGGGGGGGGGGGGGGGGGGGGGGGGGGAGGGGGGCAACTGAGTTCAGGTAACGGAAATGTAAAATTATTTTTACGCCCGTTGACGAGAGGTTTTGTGTGCGCTTAGGGCGGCGGGGCGGGCCGCGGGAACCTCACCCCCTAACCCCCTCTCCATCGCTTCAGATGGAGAGGGGGTTAGGGGGTGAGGTTCCGCCCGCTGGTCTAGCCTATGGTCGCGCCGGTCACCGGCCCGGCCGCGCGTAGTCGTCGCCCTCGGCGATGCGGTAGCTCTCGTCGAGCAGGTCGATGACGTGGGCGCTGCGCATCGGCGCACCGTCCGACTCGACATAAAGTCGGAGTCCGGCGTCAAGTTGGAGCAGGCAACCGGGGTTGGCCGAGCAGACCTGGTCGACGTCGGTTTGCGCGATGTCCGCCATCTTGTCGCGCAGGATCGCGCCCGAGAGCGCGCCTTGCAGGATCGAGTAGAGGCCCGCGCTGCCGCAGCAGCGATCGGGCGTGCGCATCTCGCGCAGGTCGAGCCCCGGAATCGACCTCAGGAGCGCGCGGGGCGCGTCCTTGACGCGCTGCGCGTGCACCAGATGGCAGGAGTCCTGATAGGTGACCGAGCGCTCCAGCGCCCCCGCCGGCGCGTCGAAGCCGGCCTCGAGCAGGTACTCCGACACGTCGCGCACCCGTGCCGCGAAGTCGCGCGCGCGGCCGGCGTAGCGCGGGTCGTCGCGCAGGAGGTGGCCGTACTCCTTCATGTGCGACCCGCAGCCGGCCGCGTTGACGATGATCGCGTCGGGCGCGGCGTCATCGGGCGAGAAGGCGTCGATGTTGCGGCGCGCCAGCGCGCGCGCGGTCTCGACATCGCCGCCGTGCGCGTGCAGCGCCCCGCAGCAGACTTGGCCCCCGGGCGCGGTCACGCGCACACCGTTGCGCGACAACGTCCGCGCCGTGGCGTGATGCGTTTCGGGGTGGCTCATGGGCATTATGCAGCCGGTCAGCATCGCGACGCCGGCGCGCGGCGCCCCGCGCGTTGCGTAGCGCTCGACATCGGTGGGACGGAAGAACGGGCGTCGCAGGTCGGGCGAGAGCGCGTCCAGGCGCGCCAGCGGTGGCGCGAGCCGCGACAGCAGCCCCGTCCGCCGGGCGAGTCGCTGCAGGCCCGATCGCTGTACGAGCCACAGCATGGTCCCGAGGGCGCGCAGGCGCCGGGGGTAGGGGAAGACGCCGCGCATGACCAGACGCCAGAGCCAGCGCCGCCGGCCCGTGAGCAGCCTGCCCTGCTGGAAGAGGTCGGCGCGGGTCGCTTCCATCAAGCGCCCGTAGGGCACCAGCGACGGGCAGGCTGTCTCGCAGGCGCGGCACTGCAGGCAGCGGTCGAAGTGCTGCAGGACGCGGGGCGTCGGCTGCACGCGCTCCTCGGCCAGCGCCTTCATGAGCTGCAAGCGCCCGCGGGGAGAGTCGGGCTCTTGGCCCAACTCCAGATAGGTGGGGCAGTAGCTCAGGCAGAAGCCGCAGTGGACGCACAGGCTGAGTTCCGCGTCGGACGGTCCGTCCGCCGTGCGGAACGCGCCCCGGCTGGCGGCAGGCGTCTGCGCGCTCATCGCTACAACCCCCCCACGAAGCGGCCCGGGCTGAGCGTGCGGGTGGGATCGAGCTGCTCCTTGATGCGCCGCATGATCGGCAGGCCCGGGGCCGCGCCCCAGGGGTCGACGCCGGGGACCTCGCCCGACTCCACGCTCAGCGCGCCGCCCCGCGCTTCGACGGCGGCGCGCAGCGTCGTCACGGCCTCGGCGCTCGCCTCCGGCACGCGCAGCCACAGCAGCCCGCCGTCGAGCGACGCCAGGCGGGTCGCGGCTGGGAGGCGGTCGTGCGCCGCCGTGACGACGGCTTCGAGCGCGGGCGGGGGGCAGCCGATGCGCAACAGCACGCCGTCGGCGGGGGCCGTCGTCTCGGTCAGGCGCTGCCAGACGTCCGCGTCGGTCGGCAGCACGCGCGCCGCCGCGTGCGGCGCGAGCGCGCGGGTCAGCGCCAGCAACTCGTCGACCATCGCGGGCATGCCGCCCGCCCGGATCAGCAGGCAGGCTTCCGCATCGAGCCCCGCTGCGGCCGCTGAGGCGGCGTCGACGGCCGCCACGGCGTGCAGGCCGTGCAGGCGCTGGGCCAGCGCGCGTCCCGCATTCACCGCGCCGGCGAAGTCGTCCGCGGCGATGCGCAGGGTGGCGTCACGGGCCGCCAGCGGGCGCAGCTTGAACGACGCTTCGACGATGCAGCCCAGCGTGCCCCAGGAGCCGGCGAACAGCTTGGGCAGGTCGTAGCCGCTGACGTTCTTGACGACGCGTCCGCCGCCGTGCACGGCGCGGCCGTCGGAGAGCACGACCGTGCAGCCGATCAGCCAGTCGCGCACGCCGCCAAACGCGCCTCGCCGCAGTCCGCCGCGCCCGCGCGCGATCACGCCGCCGACCGTCGTGTCGGCGCCGCCGGGCGGGTCCAGCGGCAGCGACTGGCCGTGCCGCGCCAGCAGCGCTTGCAGGTCGGCGAAGCGCATCCCGGCCTGCACCGTGGCGGTGAAGTCCTGCGGCTCGTGGGCGATGATCGCGTCGAGGGCGGTCGTCTCGAGTGCGACGTCGTAGCGCTCCGGCGGGCAGCCCGTCGCGACGGCGGTGCGGCCCCCCTGGACGATCACCGCCTCGCCCGCCGCCGACGCCGCGCGCAGGGCGTCCTGCACCTCCGCGACGCTGCGCGGCCGTACGACACGGCCCGGCTCCCGGCCTCGCACACCGTAGGACTGGGGCGCGACGGCCGCCGGTTCGGGCATCAGATGGCCGCGTCCGCGCCGAACTTCGCGATCTGCTTCTGCTGGTGGCCGCCGTGGCCCTCGCCGCAGCCGTGCCCGCCGGGGAAGATCTTGCAGGGGTTGAAGTCGTCGTCGGCGCCGAAGGCCGATCGCAGTTGTTTCATCGCGTCCAGGTCGTCGTCGCTGAAGATCCAGGGCAGGTACGAGCGCTTCTCCAGGCCGATGCCGTGCTCGCCGCTGATCGCGCCGCCGGCATCCACGCAGGCTCGCATGATCTCGCCGCCGGCCTCCAGCACACGATCGGTGATGCCCGGCTCGCGCTCGTCGAAGAGCAGGCAGGGGTGCAGGTTGCCGTCGCCGGCGTGGAAGACGTTCGCGACGGGGAAGTCGTAGGCGGCGGCCACGCGGTAGACCGTGGCGAGCACGTCGGGCAGCTGCGTGCGCGGTACGACGCCGTCGAGCAGGTAGTAGTTGGGCTTGATGTGGCCGAGCGCGCTGATCGCGCCCTTGCGGCCGGCCCAGAGCAGTTCGCGGTCCTTCGGCTCGGTGGCGGTGCGGATCTCGCGGGGGTCGTACTGGCGCAGGACGTCCTCGACGATCTCCCCCTCCGCGGCGACCTGCAGCGCCGGCCCGTCGACCTCGACCAGCAGGATCGCGTCGGCGTCGAGCGGGAAGCCAGCCTTGAGCACGGGCTCCACGGCGGCGATCGTGACGCGGTCGATCATCTCCAGCGCGGCCGGCACGATGCCCGCTTGGACGATCGCGCTGACGGCGTTCGAGGCCTGGCGCACGGAGTCGTAGATGCCGAGGAAGGTCTTGACCGACTCGGGCGCCGGCACCAAGCGCACGAGCGCCTTGGTGACGATGCCCAGCGTGCCCTCGCTGCCGACGACGCAGCCCACGAGGTCGTAGCCGGGGGTGTCGCGGGTGGGGCCGCCCAGCCAGTGCACCGCGCCCGTGGGATCGACGAATTCCACGCCCAGCACGTGATTGGTCGTCGTGCCGAGGGCGAGCGTGTGGGGACCGCCGGCGTTCTCGGCGATGTTGCCGCCGATGGTGCAGGCGCGCTGGCTGCTGGGGTCGGGCGCGTAGGCCAGCCCGTGCCGCGCGGCCTCCTGGCCCAGTTCGAGGTTCACGACGCCCGGCTCGACGAGCGCCGTGCGCGCCTCGGCGTCGAGCGAGAGGATGCGGCGCATGCGGTTCATCGCGATGATGATGCCGCCCCGCACGGCCAGCGCGCCGCCGCTGAGGCCCGTGCCGGCGCCCCGCGGCGTGACCGGCAGCCCGTGCGCGCGCGCCACGCCCAGGATCGCGACCACGTCGTCGGCTGAGGAGGGGAAGGCGATCGCCTGCGGCGCGCCGCGGTCGATGGTGGCGTCGTATTCGTAGACGAGCAGGTCCTCGGGCGCCCACAGCACGGCGTCCTCGCCGAGGACGGCCTCGAGGTCGCGTGCGACGGGCGGTCGTGTGCTCATGGGGCGCTACTCACCTTTGCTAGTCGGCCCGCGCCAATTGGCCCGGCGCGCCGGCCGTTGCCACCGGGCGCCGTCCCGGCGGGTAGACGTCGTTGAGGAAGTCCCGCAGCACACGGTTGTAGTCCTCCGGCTGCTCGAAATAGGCCGAGTGCCCGGCGTTCGCGATCTCCGCGAAGCGGCTGCCCGGCAGCCCCCGATGCGCGGCCCGCATCGCCTCGGCCGGGACGATCATATCGTGCGCCCCCACCACGAAGAGCGTGGGCAGGCCGGCCCGCGCCAGCAGGGGCGTCGTGGAGCCGGTCCAGCGTCCCAGGCCCGGCGACGGCGCGAGGAAGTCGCGCCCGCGCGGCGGGTTGAGCCGGTTGATCGCGCGGAACAGGTGCGCCCGTTGTGGATCCTCGCGGTCGATGCCGGGCCGCAGCGCGCGCGAGCGCAAGCTCTGCCCGGCGACGCCCTCCGCGTGCGCGGCCTGAATCGCGCGCACCTCGTCGGTGAGCGCGCCCCCGATCGTGCCGGACAGCACCAGGGCGCGCATGCGATCCGGGAACAGCCACAGGAACGGCGTCGCCGTGCGGCCGCCCATCGAGTGCGCGACGATGGCGAACTCGCGGACGCCCAGGTGGTCGAGCAGGGCGTGCAGGTCGAGCGGGAAGGCCCGGCGGCCGGGCCCGTGCGGCACGTCGCGGCTGAGGCCGAAGGCGCGGTGGTCGAAGGTGATCACGCGGTAGTCGCGGGCGAACTCCGGCGCCTGCTGCCACCAGACGAGGTGGTTGCCGCCGGCGCCGTGCGCGAAGACCAGGGGCGGGCCGTCGCCGTGCACTTCGTAGTACAAATCGATCTCGTGGACGCGCAGGTAGGGCATGCGGCCTCACGCTACAGGAGCGAGCGTGCGATCAGCCCGCCGCCGTCTGCGCCGCCTCGATGACGAGCTCCAGCGCCCGCGCGATCGTCGCCTGCTTGTTGCCCACGCGGTCGCTGGGCCAGACGTGACGCTCCAGCACGCGGCGCTCGCCCGGCCCGGCGCAGGCGATCCAGACCGTGCCGACGGGCCGCTCGGGGCTGCCGCCGCCGGGGCCCGTGACGCCGGACTCGGCGATCGCGATGTCGGTGGCGAAGACGCGCCGGGCGCCCTCGGCCATCGCCAGGGTCGTCTCCTCGCTGACGGAGCCGTGGGCTCGCAGGGTCGAGTCCGGGACGCCCAGGATGGCCCGCTTGGGCCCGTTGGCGTAGGCGGTGATGCCGCCCTGGAAGACCCGGCTCACGCCGGGCACGTCGATCAGCGCCGCGCCGATGCCGCCGCCGGTGTCGGATTCGGCGCTGCTCAGGGTCAGCCCGGCCTCGGCCAGGGACGCCACGGCCCGCGCCGCGAGGTCGGCCAAGGGCGCGCCGGCCGGCTGCATGTCGGCCAAGGGGGCCGCCTAGTCCTCTTCCGCCTCGCTCGCGTCGATGCGGAAGGTCAGCCAGAGCAGGCCGCTGACGACGACCAGGAACGGCCCCAGCAGCACCGCGAAAGGCAGCCATTCGGACGCGCCCGAGCCGGAGAGTCCGTCGCCGCCCTCGTCGGCGGGGGCCATGGGGATGATGATCTCCTGGGCCGGCGGCGCCGTCAGGCCGGCGGCCTCGATCGGCGCCGGGAGCGCGACGAGGAGCAGCCCAACGAGCAGCGCCGTGACCGTCAGCGCCAGCAGGAATCGGCGGGGGGAATAGATTTGGGCGGTGCGCATGCGATCCTCCTTGCGACGGCGCGGCGCGGTCCGCGTGGCGCCGTCGGCTCTCATTCTGGCAAAGATTCTCCCAGAGTGCGCCCCCAGAGTCACTCCAGGGCGCCGCTCTCCTCCAGCGCGGCGATGCGGGCGGCGTCGTAGCCCAGCAACTCCTGCAGCGCGCGGTGGTTGTCGGCGCCGAGCGAGGGGGCGGGCCCCGGGATCGACGCCGGCGTGCGCGACATGCGCCACGGCGGCGGCACGACCAGCCGCCGGTCCGAGCCCTCCGGCTCCACCGCGACCGGGCCGCCGCGGGCCCGGAACTGCGGCCAGTCGTACAGATCTCGACCGCTGCGGCTCACGCTCGCCGCGACGCCCGCCGCCTGCAGCCGGGCCGCGAGCGGCCCGGCCTCCTGCGTGGACGTCCATGCTCCGATCGCGGCGTCCAGCGCCGTTCGATGCTTCCAGCGCGACAGCCCGGTCGCGAAGCGGGGGTCGGCGCCGAGTGGCAGTTCGGAGTCGGATGCACCGGCGAGCGCCAGCAGCGCCTCCCACTGCGCGTCGTCGCGACAGACGATCGCCACGGCGGAGCCCTCGGCCGCACAGCGATAGAGGCCGTGCGGGGCGAGCGCACGATGCCCGTTGCCCAGCCGCTCGGGCTCGTCGGTCGGATTGGCCGGTGGGCGCATCTGGGCGGCCAGCAGGGCGTCGCCGATCAGCATCGAGACGGACTCGCGGGCGGAGTGATCGACGAACATGCCCCGGCCCGTGCGGTCGCGGTGGTGAAGCGCCGCCAGCAGCGCCGCCGCCGCCGCCGTCCCGACGCGCAGGTCGACCGTGCCGCCGATCAGCATGGGCTCCGCGCCCGGCTGCCCCGCCAGGGCCACGAGCCCGGCCAGCGCGGCGAAGGTGGGGGCGTAGCCACCGTAGTTGCGCTCGGGCCCGCTCGCCCCCAAGGCGCTGGCGGAGAGCAGGATGTGGTCGGGGCGGATGGCGGTCATGACGTCGTAGCCGAGGCCCAGTTTGTCGAGCGTGCCGGGGCGGAAGTTGTCCATCACTGCGTCCGAGACCGCGTAGAGGTCCTTGACGACCTGCGCGGCGCCGGGCGCCTTGAGGTTCATCGCGATCGAGCGCTTGCCCAGGTTGAGCTCGTTGAACATGGGCTGCTGGTTGTAGTTGCCCTTGGCCTGGCCCAGCACGATCGATCCGATGCGGGCCTGGTCCATCCGCGTGCGGCTCTCGATCTTGACGACGTCGGCGCCGAGCAGGGAGAGGAGCATCGCGCCGTAGGGTCCGGCCCAGGCCCAGGTGAAATCGACGATGCGAACGCCGGCCAGCGGTCCCGGCACTAGAGCGCCCCCGCCCGTCGCGCCTGGGCCAGACTCCAGCCGCCCGGCAGGGCCGCCAGCAGCGGCGCGAGGATCTCGGCGTTGTGCTGCCCGATCGTGGGGGCCGGGCCACTGCGCAGCTCGAGATCGCCGAAGCGCGCCGAGTAGCCCGGGTAGCGCAGCGTGCCGGCGACCGGGTGGGTGATGGGCTCGAAGAAGCCCCGCGCGGCCTCCTGGTCGGAGGCGAGCACCTCGGTGGGGGTCAGCACCGGTCCCGTGGGGACGCCCGCCGCCTGCGTGGCGTGGTAGACCTCGGCCTTGCTGTGGTCGCCCACCCATTCCTGCATCGCGTCGCGGGCCTCCGCTGCGGTCGCCGTGCGCGGGCGCAGTTCGCCGTCGTCGCCGAACGCCCAGCCCGGATCGCCCATGAGCTTGAGCATCGATCGCCACTGGTGCCCCTGGCCCGTGACCAGGAACGCGAAGCCGTCGTGACACTCCATCATGCCGTCGCGCGGGTCGCGGTCGGTGTTCATGGCGGGGCCGTTGACGTGGATCGAGGTGTCGACGCGGTCCAGCGTCGCGATCGCGTCCACCTCCGAGGCGTCGATCAGCTGCCCGATCCCGCTCGACGCGCGCTCATGCAGCGCGGCCAGCGTGGCGACGGCCGCCGAGAGGCCCGCGTCGGCCGGGAATGTATGCGCGGGCAGCGGCATGGGATCGCTCCCTCGCGCCCCGAAGCCGCTGACGAGGTTCCATGCGCCGGCGCTGGCATGGGCCACGGTCAGCGGCGCCGACGGGACATCCGCATCGGGCCCGTCGATGCCGAAGGGCGTCACCGCCACCACGAGCAGCGCCTGCGTCTCGCCGCGGCGCTGCACGCTCTCGATCAGCGCGGGCGGCCAGGCGGCACGCTCCAGGTCGGTCAGGAAGACGTCGGCGGAGTCGAGCAGCGACTCGAGCAGGCGGAATCCCAACGCAGACGTGATGTCGAGCGTCACGCCGCGCTTGCCGGTGTTGTAGTGCAGGAAGGTGGCGGAGGTCTCGGCCGAGGGGACGTTGCCGGCGAACGGCCCCTCGCGTCGCGACGCGTCGCCGCCCGGCGGCTCGATCTTGACGACGTCGGCGCCGAAGCCGGCCAGCAGCTTGCCCGTGAAGGCGGCCGCGACGCGCCCGGCGCGCGCGTCGCACAACTCCACGACGCGGACGCCGTCGATCAACGCGGGCGGGTGGGGCTGCGTGGGGTGGTCGGGCGCCGTGCGTGAGTCCGTCACCCAGCGGTTCTAGCAGGGCGGGCAGGTGCGGGCGAGCAAGTCCGACGCCCTGGCGGTCGTCGCACGCGGCGCCGTGGTCGCGGGTGCTACGATCCCCTCGTGCGGCACGGCGTCGCACGGGAGTCGGACGATGACCACTACCGGCCTCAGCGTGACCGGCGTCTTCGTGGACGCGGAGCGGATGCACGACGCCGCCCTGCAGCGGTTGGCGGCGGACGACATCCGCGACGCTGCGGAGAAGGCGTGGTGCGCGGCCAAGCGTGCCACCGATGCCCTCGTCCTCGCTCGCACGGGCAAACTGCCGCCGAAATCGCCGGATACGTCCCGCGCCCTGCGGACGATGGCGGTGACGGACTCTGCGGTGCAGCGCTTGCAGGTGGAGTACTTCACGCGGCAGGCGGTGTTGCATGGCGATTGCTTCTACACCGGGTTGTGCGAGCCCGTCGAGGACACGGAGCGGCTGATCCGCGAGACCGCGGACTACATCGAGCAGGCGCGTCGGCTCGCCGCGGCGTAGCCGCCGCCTCCTCACTGCGACCTGCTAATGTTGCCCGGACGCGGCAAGTTGCCGCGCGAGGGGGCGACGGGCCATGACCACTACCGGCCTCAGCGTGACCGGCATCTTCGCCGACGCGGAGCGGATGCACGACTCCGCCCTGCAGCGGTTGGCGGCGGACGACATCCGCGACGCTGCGGAGAAGGCGTGGTGCGCGGCCAAGCGTGCCACCGACGCCCTGGTCCTCGCTCGCACGGGCAAACTGCCGCCGAAATCGCCGGATACGTCCCGCGCCCTGCGGACGATGGCTGCGGCCGAGCCGGCGATACGGGACTTGCGAAACCGTTACTTCACGCGGCAGGCAGTGCTGCACGGCGACTGCTTCTACACCGGCCACTGCGATCCCCTGGAGGACACGGAACTTCTGATCCGTGAGACCGCGGACTACATCGAGCAGGCGCGTCGGCTGGCCGCGGCGTAGCCGACGCGGCGCCGCGTGCGATAGGATGGGCGCATGACCACTCGGACGCAGTACCACAACGACACGGGGCGCGAGTTCCTCATCGGCGCGCGCGCGTACCTCGCGGCGGGTGACCTCCTGCAGGCCTCGGAGAAGGGCTGGGGGGCGGCCGCGCAATTGGTCAAGTCCGTCGCCGAGGATCGCGGCTGGCCCCACAACGGCCACCGTCAACTCTACTTGACGATCGATCGGTTGGCCGATGAGACCGGCGATCCGCAGTTGCGGGATCTTTTCGCCACCGCCAGCGCCCTCCACGCCAACTTCTATGATGGCTGGATGCCCCCCAAGATGGTCGAGTCAAGCCTTGGCCGGGTGACCGAGTTGGTCGCGCAGCTCCAGGGGCTGAACGGCTGAGGCGGTCGTCCGGGGCGCCGCGGGTCCCCCGCCGCTGGACGCGGCGGCGGGCCGATTCCTAGACTCCATCCGTGTCCGCTGAGACCACCCCTGCGAGCGACCCCGCCCTGGATCGGCCGATGGCCGGTGTGCGCGTCGTCGATCTCTCGCAGGGCATCTCCGGGCCCTACGCCACGAAGTGGCTGGCCGGGCTGGGCGCCGACGTGGTCAAGGTCGAGCCGCCCCGCGGCGACGTCTCCCGCGCGGCCGGTCCCTGGCCGAACGATGCGCCGGACCCGGAGACCAGCGGGCTCTACCTGTACCTCAACACCAACAAGCGCGGCCTGACCTGCAACCTGGACACCAGCGACGGCCGCGCCATCGCGGCCGCGCTCTGCGCCCGCGCCGACATCGTCGTGGAGTCGTCTCCGGGCGGCTACCTCGACGAGCGCGGGCTGGGCTACGAGCGGCTGCGCGAGGACAACCCCGCCGTCGTGATGGTGTCGGTGACGCCCTTCGGGCAGAGCGGCCCCTACGCCGACCTGCCCGCGACCGAGATCACCCTCTTCGCGCTGAGCGGCCAGATGGGCGTGACCGGCGATCCGAATCTCCCGCCGCTCAAGACGGGCGGCTCGCAGCCGTCGTACCAGGCGGGGCTGCACGCCTTCGCCGCGACGCAGACCGCCTACTTGGGGGCGCTGCTGCACGGTCGCGGGACGCACCTCGACATCTCCGCGCAGGAGACCTTCGCCTCGATGCTGGAGTACTACGCCAGCTACTCGGCGCAAAACGGGGAGGACTATCGCGGGCGGCTGGGCAACATGATCAGCGCGATCTGGGGGATCTACCCCTGCATCGACGGCTACGCCGGGATGTGCGTCCTGCCGCGCAACTACGATCGCATGGCCGCCGCCACCGGCATCCCCGAGCTGCAGCAACCGCCCTTCAACGACCCCAACCAACGCCTCGCGCACGACGACACCCTGCAGGCGATGCTCTACGGCTGGTTCGCCGGCAAGACGCGCAAGGAGGTCCATGCCGCCGCGATGGAGTTCGGCTTCCCGGGCGGCTACATCGCGACCGTGCCGGACCTGGTGGAGTCGGAGCAACTGGCGCACCGCGGCTTCCTCCAGCACGACGACCACCCGCTCGCCGGGCCGCTCGACTTCCCGGCCCACCTCTGGGTCGCGGCGGACCACGGCTGGGAGCGGGGGCGCGCCCCCACCCTGGGGCAGCACAACCGGGAGATCCTGGTCGACGAGTTGGGCTACGAGCCGGACGACCTGGCGCGCCTGCGTGAACTGGACGCGATCTGATGAGCGCTCCCGCGACGAAGCCGCTGGCCGGGATCCGCGTCGCCGATCTGACGATGATGTGGGCAGGCCCCTACGCGGCGAAGCTGCTGGCCGACTACGGAGCGGACGTCATCAAGATCGAGGCGCCGCGCGCCTGGGACAACATCCGCACGCTCTTCCCGACGGAGGATCTCAGCGACCAGTGGTTCAACAGCGGGGCGTACTTCCACGAGTACAGCCGCAACAAGCGCGGCCTCTCGCTCGACCTGAGTCAGGTGCGGGGCAAGGAGCTCTTCGGGCGGCTGGTGGCCGAGTGCGACGTCGTGATCCAGAACTACCGCGCCGACGTGATGGACAAGCTGGGCCTGACCGAGGCCTGGCTGCGTGAACAGCGCCCCGACCTGGTCATCGTCGGGATGGCGGGGTTCGGCAAGAGCGGTCCGGAAGCCCGCGCGCTGGGCTACGGCCCGATCATCGAGCAGATGTCGGGGCTCGCTTCGCTCAGCGGCTACGGCGATGGGATGCCGCGCAAGACGGGCATCTCCTATGGCGACCCGATCGCCGGGATCGCCGCGGCGAGCGCGGCCGTGACGGGCCTGATCCGCCGTCATCGCACCGGGCAGGGCATGACCATCGACCTGGCCCAGCGGGAGGTCGTCACTTCGCTGATCGGCGAGTTCTTCGCCCTCTGGTCGATGAACCAGCGCCAGCAGCCGCATCTCGGCAGCCGCCACGAGTGGATGGCGCCGCACAACGCCTACCCCTGCCTGGGTGACGACCAGTGGGTCGCGATCGCCGTCGGGAGCGACGCCGAGTGGCGGGGGCTCGTCGCCGCGATGGGGCGCCCGGACTGGGCGTCGGATGAGGCGTATGCGGACCAGGCGTCGCGCTGGGAGCACCGCGACGCGCTGGACGAGCGCCTCGGCGCGTGGACCCGCGAGCGCAGCAAGCAGGAGGTCTTCGCGGCCTGCCGGGCGGCGGCCGTCCCCTGCGGCCCCGTCTGGAACTTGACGGAACTGCTCGCCGACGAGCAACTCAACGCGCGCGGCTTCTACGAGCCGATCAGCGATCCCGACCACGCGAGCTGGATGGTGCACGGCTGGGTCTGGCGCTGGACCGATTCTGGGCCCTGCATCCTCGCGCCGGCGCCGAGCTTCGGGCAGCACACGCGGGAGATCCTGACCGGCCTGCTGGGCGTCGCCCCGGCGGAGCTGCCGGCCCTCGCGGAGGCGGGTGTGATCGCTGACGCGCCCATCGACCCGCCGGTCGTCTCGGTGCTGTAGGGGCTATGCGGGTTGCAGGGGCTGTGCGGGCTCCGCCGCGGGATCCTGCGGCGGCTGGGGTGGGGAGGGCGGCCCGCCGGCCAGCAGGAGCACCGCCGCGCCGAGCAGCATCACGCCGATGAACGCGACGAACAGCAGGTCGTAGGAGCCGCGCGCGTCGAAGACGATGCCGGCCGTCACCGGCCCGGCGGCGTTGAACCCCCATTGCACCGGCGCCGAGATGCCCCGTACGGCCCCGATCGACCAGCGCCCGAAGTAGTCCGCGACGATGATCTGGGTGAGCGGCAACTGGGCGCCGAAGAACAGGCCGTGCGTGAGCGCGAAGAGATACGCCATCCAGACGTTCTCGACGGTCAGCAGGATGGTCAGGCTGGCGGTCGTGAGCACCATCACGAGGGGCAAGGCGTAGCGGATGCCCAGCCGCTCGCGCAGCTCTCCGCCGACCATCCCGCCCGCGATCCCAACCAGCGCCCAGACCGTGACGACCGTGATCGCGGTCGCGCGTGAGAGCCCGTTGTCCTGCATGTGCGACGCCATGGCCAGGTTCGTCGCGCCGCCCACGAAGTAGAGCGCGCTGATCCCCGCGAGGAGGAACCAGAAGGCGCGTGTGCGGATCACCTGCCGCACCGTCCAGTGAGGGTCCGATACCGTGCCGTGGCCGCCGTGGAGGGGCGCCGTCCGGCGGTCGCCGTCGGGCGTGAGGCCCAGGTCTTCGGGCCGGCGGCGGACGAGCAGGTAGGGCGGCAGCAGCGCCAGGAGCAGCACCAGGACGCCCAGCGCCGCGAAGGCCGCGCGCCAGTCCGCGACCGATAAGAAGAGCAGCACGACGAGGGGCATGAGCGCCATCCCGCCGCGCGTGCCGATCATCGTCAGGCCCGTCGCACGGCCGCGGTGGCGGATGAACCAGTTCGAGATCGTGACCACGATGGCGATGTCGAGAATCGCCGTGACTACCGCGCGGCCCGCCCCGAACAGCGCATAGAACTGCCAGAGCGTCTGCATGCTGGCCAGCAGCAGCAGCAAGACTCCGACGGCGGCGACGGCGCCGACCATGAACCAGCGCCCGCCCCAGCGGTCGATCCAGTGCCCGATGAAGGGGGCGCCCAGCGCGGCGATCACCGTGCCCAGGCTGAGCGCCCCCGCGATTTCCGCCCGGCTCCAGCCGAACTCCTGCTGCAGCGGATCGATGAACACGCCCAGCACGGGGTTGAAGAACGCCACACGGGAGAATCCCACCAGCGCGACCGCTCCCGCCACCCACCAGCCCGCGTACGCCCCGCGCGCGGAGACGAAACGGGGCAGCGGAGCGGTCGGCGGACGCGAAGCAGGGTGCACCTGCGGACGCTAGCGAGTCGGGCGGGCTCTGTCCCCTCGGCGGCTCGCCCGGAGGTGCGGGGTCGGTAGAGTGTGCGAGCACGACGCCCCACCGCGGGGCGAGCCGGGAGACGCGCCCACACGCGGAACGGGCGCCGCGACGGGACGGGGATAGGCATGGCCGGGGCTCTCGACGGGCTGCGCGTGCTCGATCTGACGTGGGTTCTGGCCGGGCCCTATGCCTCCATGATCCTGGGCGACCTCGGCGCCGACGTCGTCAAGGTGGAGCGACCGCCGCACGGCGACCTCGCCCGCACGACGGGCCCCTTCGTGGCCAACGAGAGCATCTACTTCCAGAGCATCAACCGGGGCAAGCGATCGATCGCCGTCGACCTGCGCAGCCCGGCGGGCAAAGACCTGTTCCTGCAACTCGTCGAGCAGGCCGACGTCGTGATGGAGAACTTCACGGCCGGCACGATGGATCGGCTGGGGCTGGGCTACGACGTGCTGCGCGCGCGCAACCCCCGCCTCATCTACTCGGCCACGTCGGGGTTCGGGCAGACCGGGCCGCTGAAGGACCGTCCCGCGCTCGACATCGTGATTCAGGGGATGGGCGGCGTGATGAGCATCACCGGCTACCCCGACGGTCCCCCGGCCCGGCCCGGTCTGTCGCTCGGGGACATCGCGGCGGGGCTCTATGCGGTGATCGGGGTGCTCGCGGCCCTGCAGGAGCGGGAGCGCAGCGGCGAGGGGCAGATGCTGGACCTCTCGATGCTGGACAGCCAGATCGCGATCCTGGAGAACGCGGTGGCGCGGTACTTCGCGACGGGGGTCGAGCCGGGGCGGATCGGGACGCGGCATCCGTCGGCGACGCCGTTCCAGGCCTTCCCCACGGCGGACGGCTGGCTCGTGCTGGCGCTGACCTGGGGGGTCGCCAATCAGTGGGAGTTGTACTGCGCCGCCATCGGCCGGGTGGACCTGATCAACGACGAGCGCTTCGATACGTCCTTCAAGCGCACCGAGCACCACGCCGAGTTGGAGCCGCTGCTGTTCGAGGCGATGCGGCAACGCACCACCGACGAATGGATCGAAATGCTCTCGCCCTACGGGATGGTTGTCGGGCCGCTGAACACGATCTCGCAGGCGGTCTCGCAGGAGCAGATCCAGCATCGCGAGATGGTGGCGGAGGTGGATCATCCGGTGGCGGGGCGGCTGCGGCTGGCGAACTCGCCGCTGCGGCTGTCGCGGACGCCGGGCCGCGTCGGCGGCCCTGGTCCGGCGTACGGGCAGGACACGGGCGCGGTGCTGCGGGAGTGGCTGGGGCTGGACGACGGCGCCATCGACGACCTCGCCGCGGCGGCTATCGTCGCGACGGAGGGCGGCCCCGACATCGCCGCCTACCTGGAGAGCTGATGCAACGGCCGGCGCTGCTGCGACGACTGCTAGGGCGACTGTGGAAGCGGCTGCGGCCCGACCGCATCGAGGTCGAGCTGGATGTCATCGAGCAGCTGATCCTGGTGCATCTGCTGCGCGTCGATATCGCCATGATGCAGGATCTGCGCGACGCGGTGCTGGCCGGGCGCAGAACCGCCAACCCAATGCAGGTCCGCCTGAGCCTGGTGCGACTGGAGTCGCTGCGCCTGATCGAGCGCGTGCCGGACGGCCTCGGCGAGGCTGAGCGGCCGGACAGTGGGGGCAGCGGCGGGCGTCGTTACCGCATCACGCGCGACGGCAAGCGGCTGCGCCGCGTGATTCCCGCGGACCCGCGCTCGGGCATCCAGACGCGCGTGTAGCCGCGGCGCCGGTGGATGCGGGGCCGATCGGTGTCTAGACTCGCCGGAGCGTCAGCGCAGCGGCACGCCGGTGAAACCGCCATCCCTGGAGGAGAGAATGCGACCGAACACGATCAAGCAGCTTTGGGCCGACGACCAACCCGCCCTCGGGGCGTGGCTCGGCAGCGCCAGCACCATCGTCGCCGAGCAGATGGCGCACGCGGGCTTCGACTGGCTCTGCGTGGACGGCGAGCACAGCCCCGTGGACATCCTGACGATGGTGCAGATGATGCAGGTCATCTCATCGACGGACACGATTCCCATCGCGCGGGTGCAGTGGAACGATCCCGTGCAGGTCAAGCGCGTGCTGGACGGGGGCGCGTACGGCGTCGTGATCCCGTGGGTCAACACGGCGGCCGAGGCCGAGCAGGCCGTCGCGGCCTGCCGCTACCCGCCGCGCGGCATCCGGGGGTTCGGCCCCTACCGGGGCGCCATGTACGGCGGCCCCGACTACGGCGCCCATGCCGACGAGGAGATCGCCTGCATCATCCAGATCGAAACGATCGGCGCGGTGGAGCGGATCGACGAGATCCTCTCCGTGCCGGGGGTGGATGCCACCCTGATCGGCCCGGCCGACCTGGCGATGTCGCTGGGCATCCCGGTGATCGGCGACAACCCGCATCCCGATCACGTGGCCGCGTGCGCCGAAGTGCTCGCGGGGTCGCTGCGCAACGGCGTCGCGCCGGGCATCTACTGCTCCGGCGAGGACGAAGCCGCCCGCCGCGTGACCGAGGGCTGGAAGTTCATCAACATCGGCACGGACGGGCAGTACATCGGGCAGGGGGCCCGTCGCGGGCTCAAGACGGTGCGGGCCGCGGGGGGCTGAGGGGGTCGCTAGACCTGCACCCAGGGCAGGCTGGTCTCGCCCATGAGGTAGGCGTCGACGCCGTGTGCGGCGGCGCGACCCTCGGCGATCGCCCACACGACCAGCGATTGGCCGCGGCGGGCGTCGCCGGCCACGAAGACGCCGTCCTGGTTGGTCATCTTGTTGGCGTCGGTGGCCACGTTGCCGCGGCCGTCGAGGGCGACGCCCAGGTCTTGCACCACGGTGTTTTGCTCCGGGTGCAGGAAGCCCATCGCGAGCAGCACCAGGCCGGCCTCGACCTCGAAGTCGCTGCCGGGCTGGGGCTCCATCGCCGGGCGGCCGCCGGCCTGCGGTTTCCAGCCCACGCGGACGGCGTGCAGCTTCTCGACCTTGCCCGCGCCGCCGGTGAGCGCCGTCGTGGAGATGTTGTAGTCGCGCGCGCCGCCCTCTTCGTGGGCGGCGGAGAGATGCAGCACCCGCGACCACTGCGGCCAGGGGTTGTCCTCGGCACGGGCGCCCGGCGGCTCCGGCAGCAACTCGAACTGCGTCACCGAGGCCGCGCCCTGGCGATGGGCGGTGCCCAGGCAGTCGGCGCCGGTGTCGCCGCCGCCGAGGATGATGACGTGCTTGTCCGTCGCCAGGATCTGGTCGCGCACCGCGGCGCCCGCGTTGATCCGATTCTGCTGCGGCAGGTACTCCATCGCGAAGTGCACGCCGTCCAGCTCCCGGCCCGGCACGGGCAGGTCGCGCGGGACGGTGGAGCCGGTCGCCAGCACGATGGCGTCGAAGCGGTTGCGCAACTCGGAGGTCTGCACGCTGACGCCGACGTGGGCGTTGGTGCGGAAGTCGATGCCTTCCTCGGCCATCAGGTCGACGCGGCGCTGGACGATCTCGGCCGGCAGCTTGAAGTCGGGGATGCCCAGGCGCAGCAGCCCGCCGATCGCCTCGTCGCGCTCGAAGACCGTCACGCGGTGGCCGGCCCGGTTGAGCTGTTGCGCCGCCGCCAGCCCGGCCGGCCCCGACCCCACGACGGCCACCGACTTGCCGGTACGGGTCTGCGGGGGCTCGGGCCGGATCCAGCCGTTCGCGAAGCCCACGTCGCTGATCGACTTCTCGATCAGCTCGATGGTGATGGGATCCTTGTTGATCGCCAGCGTGCAGGACACCTCGCACGGGGCGGGGCAGATGCGGCCGGTGAACTCGGGGAAGTTGTTCGTCGCCAGCAGGCGCCGCGTCGCGTCGTCCCAGCGGCCGCGGTAGGTCAGGTCGTTCCACTCGGGGATGAGATTGCCCAGCGGGCAGCCGGTGTGACAGAAGGGGATGCCGCAGTCCATGCAGCGCGCGGCCTGCTGCTGGACGTTCTCGCGCGGCCATTCCTCGTACAGCTCCAGGTGGTCGGCGATGCGGGCCGTCGCGGGGCGGCGGGGCGGCAGGGCGCGGGGGTATTCCTTGAAGCCGGTCGTCTTGCCCATGATGCTCAGGCGCCCCCGCCCGCGACGGCGCCGGCCGCCGCGCGCCCCTCGCGCTGCTTACGTTGCCGGGCGACGACGCGCTGGAAGGCGTGCGGGAAGACCTTGACGAAGCGCGGCGCCAACTCCGCGAAGTTGGCCAGCACGCGCCGCCCGTGGTCGGAGCCGGTGAACTCGACGTGGTCTTCGATGGCGCGCCGCAGTTCGGCGACGTCGGCGGGGTCCTCGACCGGGAACACGTCGACCATGTCGGGGTTGCAGCGCGACTCGAAGTCGCCGGCCTCGTCCAGGACGTAGGCCAGGCCGCCGCTCATGCCGGCCGCGAAGTTGCGCCCGGTGGGCCCCAGCACCACGACCCGGCCGCCGGTCATGTACTCGCAGCCGTGGTCGCCCACGCCTTCCACGACGGCCCGCACGCCGCTGTTGCGCACGCAGAAGCGCTCGCCGGCGCGGCCCTGCACGAAGGCCTCGCCCGCGGTGCCGCCGTAGAGCGCGACGTTGCCGATGATGATGTTGTCTTCCGGCACGAAGCTGGCCGCGCTCGGCGGCCGTGCCACGAGGCGGCCACCGGAGAGGCCCTTGCCGAAGTAGTCGTTGGCGTCGCCCTCCAGCGTGAACTGCACGCCCTTGGCGAGGAAGGCCCCGAACGACTGGCCGGCCGAGCCGGCGAAGTCGAAGCGCAGGGTGTCGGCCGGGAGCCCCAACTCGCCGTGACGCTTGGAGATCTCCCAGCTCAGCGTCGCGCCGACGGCCCGGTTGCGGTTGCGAATCGGCAGCGCCGCGTGCACCGCCGTGCCCGACTCCAGGGCGGGCGCCGCGAGGCGCACGAGCTCGTTGTCGAGCGCCTGGTCGAGGCCGTGGTCCTGGGCCTGCGAGCAGTAGGTGCCGACGCTGGCCGGGACCTCGGGGCGGAAGAGGATGGGCGACAGATCGAGGCCCGATGTCCGCCAGTGGTCCAGCATCTCCGCCGGCTCCAGCATGTCGGCCCGGCCGACCATCTCGTTGATCGTGCGGAGGCCGAGCTCGGCCATGATCTCGCGCAGGTGCTGGGCGATGAAGTGGAAGTAGCGGATGACATGTTCCGGGTCGCCGCGGAAGTGCGCGCGCAACTCGGGGTCCTGCGTGGCGATGCCCACGGAGCAGGCGTTGAGGTGGCACTTGCGCAGCATGATGCAGCCCAGCGTGACCAGCGGCCCCGTCGCGAAGCCGAACTCCTCGGCGCCGAGCAGGCAGGCGATCGCGACGTCGCGGCCGGTCTTCAACTGCCCGTCGGTCTGCACGACGATGCGGCTGCGCAGGTCGTTCAGGACCAGCACCTGCTGGGTCTCGGCGACGCCCAGCTCCCAGGGCAGCCCGGCGTGCTTGATCGAGGACTCCGGCGATGCGCCGGTGCCGCCGCTGTCGCCGCTGATCAGGACGACGTCGCCGTGGCCCTTTGAGACACCGGCCGCGATGGTGCCCACGCCGACCTCGGAGACGAGCTTGACGTGGATGCGGGCCTCCGGGTTGGCGTTCTTGAGGTCGTGGATCAGCTCGGCCAGGTCCTCGATCGAGTAGATGTCGTGGTGCGGCGGCGGCGAGATCAACTCCACGCCCGGCGTCGAGTGGCGCACGCGGGCGATGTTCTCGTCGACCTTGTGGCCGGGCAGCTGGCCGCCCTCGCCGGGCTTCGCGCCCTGCGCCATCTTGATCTGGATGTCGGTGGCGTTGGTGAGGTAGTTGCTGGTGACGCCGAAGCGGCCCGACGCGACCTGCTTGATGGCGCTGGCGCGCCGGTCGCCGTTGGCGTCGGGGACGTAGCGGGCGGGATCCTCGCCGCCCTCGCCGGTGTTGCTCTTCGCGCCGATGCGGTTCATCGCGATGGCCAGCGACTCGTGCGCCTCGGTGGAGATCGATCCGAAGGAGATCGCCCCGGTCGCGAACCGCTTGACGATGTCGTCGACCGGCTCCACCTCGTCCAGCGGGATGGGGTTCCCCGGCTTGAACTGGAGCAGTCCGCGGATGGTGGAGAGTTCGGCGGCCTCGCCGTCGATCAGCGCGGCGAACTGCTTGTAGATGTCGTAGCGCCCCCGCGACGAGGCCTCCTGCAGAAGTGCGATCGTCTGGGGGTTGAACATGTGGTGCTCGCCGTCGCGGCGCCAGTGGTAGACGCCGCCAACGGGCAGTTCGAGCAGCGCGGCGATCTCGCGGTCGGGGTAGGCGCGGGCATGGCGTCGGCGCACGTCGGCCTCGATCTCGGGCAGCCCGATGCCGCCGATGCGGGACGCCGTGCCGGTGAAGTAGGTGTCGATCAGATCCCGGCCCAGGCCCACGGCCTCGAAGATCTGCGCGCCGCGGTAGGCGGAGACCGTCGAGATGCCCATCTTCGACATCACCTTGATGATGCCCTTGTCGATCGCCTTCAGGTAGCGCTCCTCCGTCGCCTCGGCGCTGCCGGTGCGGTCGAGCACGCCCTGCTCGCGCAGCTCGTGCAGCGACTCGAGCGCCAGGTAGGGGTTGATCGCGCCGGCGCCGTAGCCGACCAGCACGGCGAAGTGATGGGTCTCGCGCGGCTCGCCGGTCTCCAGCACCAACTCGCATTGCGTGCGGCGCCCCACCGCGATCAGGTGGTGGTGGACGGCCGCGACGGCCAGCAGGCTCGGAATCGGCGCGTGCGTGGCGTCGATGCCGCGGTCCGACAGCACGAGGACGCTGTGCCCGGCACCGACCGCGTCCGCCGCCGCGTGCTGCAGCGCCGTCAGCGCGCGCTCCAGCGCGCCCGCGCCCGCACCCTCGCCGTCGCCGGGGTGGAACAGCGTGGAGAGCGTCCGCGCGCGCAGCCGGTCCTCGTCGAGCTCCTTGATCTGCGCGAGCTGCCGATTCGTGATGACGGGCCGCGAGAGCTTCAGCTGCCGCGCCTGGGCCGGGGTGGTGTCGAAGATGTTGCCGCGGGGCCCCAGCAGCGTCTCGGTCGACGTCACCAGCGCCTCCCACTGGGCGTCGAGCGGGGGGTTGGTGACCTGCGCGAAGAGCTGCCGGAAGTAGTTGAACAGCGGTTGCCCCTGGGCCGACAGCACGGCCAGCGGCGTGTCGTCGCCCATCGAGCCGACCGGCTCCTTGGCCGCGTCCGCCATGGGCGCGACCAGCATGACCAACTCCTCGGTCGTGAAGCCGTGGCTCTGCTGGCGGTCGCGCAGGGTGGCGAAGTTAGGGCCCGGCACGAGTTCCGGCTCGGGCAGGTCGTCGAGTCCCAGCCGCTGGTCGGCCAGCCAGTGGCCGTAGGGCCGCGCCGCCGCGAGCGCCTGCTTGACCTCGTCGTCGGCGACGATGCGGCCCTCGTCCATGTCGATCAGGAAGATGCGCCCTGGCTGCACGCGCCCGCGCTGGGCGATGCGCTCCGGCGGGATGTCGAGCACGCCCGTCTCCGAGCCCATGACGACGACGCCGTCCTTGGTCACGGTGTAGCGCAGCGGCCGCAGGCCGTTGCGGTCCAGCACGACGCCCAGCTGCTTGCCGTCGGTGGCGGCGACCATCGCGGGGCCGTCCCAGGGCTCCATCAGCGAGGCGTGGAAGTCGTAGAAGTCGCGCCGCTCCTGCGACATCGACTCGTGCCGCTCGAAGGCCTCGGGGATCATCATCATCAGGCACTGGGCCAGCGAGCGGCCGGTGTGCAGGAGCAACTCCAGGGCGTTGTCGAAGGTCGCGGTGTCGCTCTGGCCGGGCACGCAGATGGGGAAGAGTTCGTCCAGATCCTCGCCGAACGCGTCCGACGCCATCACGCTCTGGCGGGCGGTCATCGCGTTGATGTTGCCGCGCAGGGTGTTGATCTCGCCGTTGTGGCAGATGTGCCGGTAGGGGTGCGCCAGCGGCCAGGCCCCCATGGTGTTGGTGCTGAAGCGCGAGTGCACCAGCGCGAAGCGACTGATCGCGCGCGCGTCGAGCAGGTCGGCGTAGAAGCGGGAGAGCTGCGAGGCGATCAGCAGCCCCTTGTAGACGATGCGGTTGCAGGACAGCGTGGAGACGTAGAACTGCTCCGCCTGCTCGAGAGTCGCCGCCACGACGGCGTTCTCGACCACGCGCCGCACGACGTACAGGCGCCGCTCCAGGGCGTCCCCGGCGAGCGCCGCCCCGCCGCGGCCGGTCCCGCTGAGGAAGCACTGGCGGATGACCGGCAGCACCTGGCGTGCGCCCACGCCGATGGCGCCGGGGTCGGTGGGGACGTCGCGCCAGCCCAGCAGCGACAGCCCCTTGGCCGCCGCGGCCTCGGCCAGTCGCGCCTCGCACCAGGCGCGTTCGTCGTCGTTCTGGGGCAGGAAGACCATGCCGACGCCGTACTCGCCCAGGGGGGGCAGCGCGATGCCGAGGGCCGCCGCCTCGGCCCGGAGCAGGGCGTCGGGCATCTCCATGAGCAGGCCGGCGCCGTCGCCGGTGAGCGGGTCGGCGCCCAGCGCGCCGCGGTGCTCGAGGTTCTCCAGCACCTCGATCGCCTGCTCGATGATCGTGTGGGTGGCGGCGCCGTTCAGATTCGCGACCAGCCCGACGCCGCAGGCGTCGTGCTCGAGGCTGGCGTCGTAGAGGCCGTGCGCGGTCGCGGCGGCCCGGGCGCGCGACGACCAGACCGCATGCGGTTCCTGGGCTGGGCGGTGGTCGCGGGCGCTCACGGGTCGTCGTCTCCGAGGCGGGATCGCGCGCCGTGGGGCGCGATCCGGGGAAACGGGGAACGCCTCGCCGGGTGAGCGGGTCACCCAGCGGCGGTCGCGCCCCTGGCCGGATGGGAGCCGGGCTGCTCGCCGCGCGGGCCATCGAACTTCGTTCGGTCGAAGCCAAGGTCCAGGGTCGGCAGTGCGGCCAGACTAGCAGACGTTCTGTAACGTACGCCGAGTCGGGCCCCCGGCGGCGGACTCTGTGATTATTTTCTCATTCTTTGCCCCCTGTTGTCGAGGGGCCTGTTGTCAATCGGCGAGGGACAGAGGCGCCGGAGCGGGCGACAGACGGCGCCGCGGGCCGGGGTGTGGCTACAGGATCGACTCCCGGCGGAGGTCGGCCAGGGCGGCGGCGAACGCGTCGATCGCCGTGTCGATGTCGGCCTCACTGTGGACGGCCGAGGCCAACGCGCCCATCCCGATCAGATCGACGCCGTGCTGCAGGAGGCTGCGACGGAACGGCCACTGGACCGCCGCCGGGGTGCTCGGGGTGGTCGCCGGACGCCCCGCCGCGGCGAAGTTCCAGCCCAGCCCGTCCTCGGGTGGCGGCAGCTCGCGGCCCAACACGACGTGCACCATCGAGCCCTGGCAGTAGGCGGCGCCGGGGACCTCGGCGCTGCGGATCGACGCGTTCCAGCCCCGGCAGAGCCGCTCGCCGGCGGCGTTGGCCGCGCGAACCGGGCCGCCGTCGCGCAGGCCGCGTAGCGCGGCGACGCCGGCGGCGGCCGTCAGTGGGTTGGCGTTGAAGGTCCCCGGGTGCAGCACGCGCGTCGCCCTGGGCTCCCCCGCGGGTGCCTGCGACGGGGGCACCGCGATCTGGTCCAGCAGGTCCGCCCGGCCGGCGACGGCGCCGCCCGGCAGCCCGCCGGCGACGATCTTGGCGAGCGTCGTGAGGTCGGGCGTGACGCCGGTCAGCCCCTGATAGCCGTGCGGCGACGCGCGGAAGCCGGTGACCACCTCGTCGAAGATGAGCAGCGTCCCGGTCGCGGACGTCAACTCGCGGAGGCGGGCCAGCATCTCCGGGTGCAGCGGCAGCGCGCCCCAGTGGGCGCCGCCCGGTTCGCAGATCAGCGCGGCGACCTCCCGGCCCGCCAGCGCCGCTGCGATGCCCGCGGCGTCGTGCTGATCGAAAACCAGCGAGGCGTCGGTCATGGCCGGGGGCAGCCCCACGACGTCGCCGCCGGGCTGCGTCACGAGTTCGACGCCCCAGCTGTCGTTCCAGCCGTGGAAGTGCTCGCGCAGCTTGAGCAGCCTCGAGCGTCCGGTGGCGGTGCGCGCCAGCCGGGCCGCCAGCATCGTCGCTTCGGTGCCGGAGGCCACGAAGCGCACCTTCTCCGCCGAGGGGAGCAACTCCACGACCAGCGACGCCCACTCGACCTCGCGCTCGTGCGAGGACCCGTAGTGGGTGCCGCGCCGGATCTGCTCCGATACGGCGTCGACCAGCAGCGGGTGCGCGTGCCCGTACAGCAGCGCGCCGTGCCCCATCACGAAATCGATGACCTCGTTGCCGTCGACGTCCCACTTGCGGCATCCGGCGGCGCGCTCGACGTAGATGGGGAACGGCTCGAAGTGCCGGATGTCGTGCGTGATCCCGCCGGGCAGCAGCGCCGACGCGCCCGCATGCAGGGCGGCGGAACGCTGGTGGCTGTCCAGGAATCGCGCGTCGATGGTCATCGCTGGCCCGTGGGCGAAGGCGGGGGCATCGGCGGGGGGCGTCGTGGTCATGGCTGCGTGCTCCCGGCGCCGACCGGCAGCGTCACGGTATCGCCTGGCGGCGGCGCCGTCTTCCCCATGCCCGGCCGCGCACGGATCAGGCTGCCTCTGGCGTTTCCGTGTGCGCCTCGTCCGGGACCCCTTCGGCGAGGGCCGTGCTCGTGTAGCTGAAGATGCGATCCAGGGGACCGACCAGCGCGCGGCCGCCGCAGCGCCCGCAGACGAGTCCGTACCCGCGCTTGAGCACCGCGTCGGCCGTGCTCGGCGACGGCCCGGCAGGGACGCGACGCAGCTCGCCGCGGGCCGCCTCGATGCGGCCCAGATCCCGGCCACAGGCCAGGCAGCTGATTTCCCGCACGTGCCGGATCATGGGGTCCTCCGATCGGTAGCCGTTTCCGCCCGCGTCGCGTACGACGCCGTCGGGCGGACTTCATGCATCGCTTAACATACGCCGGGGCTGATGCCCCGGTTCCCCGGTCCGCCGAGCGACCGTGCGCCCGACGACACTCCGTTTGTTGAGAGGCACACGGTCCGTCGAGCAACAGGGCGCGTCTGGGGCGGCGGGGCGACCGGCCCCGTCTGATACCGAACGTCGCGGGGGACGCTGCGGTTCCCGGCGCTCAGGGCGGGGTGGTCAGGAGTGGGCGCCGGGGCCGCGCACGATGGCCGCCATTTGATAGGCCAAGTCCGTCCGCGCGAGGGACGCGTACACGCGTGCGCCACGTCGCTCCGTCTGGACGAGCCCGGCGCGCTCCAGCACCCGCAGGTGGTTGGACACCGCGGGCGGCGTCACGCCCAGCAGCCGGATCAACTCCCGGCAGCCGTGCGGGGCCCCGTCGACGGCCAGCCGCGCGACGATCCGGTAGCGGGCGTCGTTGGCGAGCGCCCGAATGGCGATCTGCTGTCGGGAGGCGTCCGGAGGGGATGTGTTCGTGATGGACTTCACGGGAATGTGAACAGCATAGCGAATCGGCCCGCTCCTCGTCGAGGGGATCCCGGGGCTGCGCGTCGCGGCCGTCCCCCTAAGATGGCCGCGTGGACATCACCCGACGCCAAGCCATCGCTCTGATCCTGGTCGTCATCCTGGCGCTGGGGGCGCTCGTGGGCCTCGACCAGATCATCGAGCGGTTCTCGCCCTGGGACTACGACGACTTCGAGGGCTGGATGCGCGACCTCGGGGCGTGGGGGCCGGTCGCCTATATCGCGTTCCTGGCCCTCTCGATGGTGTTCGCGCCGCTGCCCACCACGCCCGCCCCGCTCGCGGCGGCGGCGGCCTGGGGCGCCGTGCTAGGGGTGATCTACACGGTGATCGCGGTCGCGATTGGGGCCGCGCTCTGCTTCTTCATCGCGCGGTACTGGGGCCGGCGGGTCTACGAGCACTTCCTGCCCGCCAAGACGGTGGACGAGATCGACCGCATCGCCGACCGCCTGGCGCTGCGCGCGCTGGTCCTGCTGCGGCTCTTCCCCCTGCTGGGGGCCGACTACGTCTCCTACGCGGCGGGCCTGACCGCGATCCGCTTCCGGCTGTACCTGGGCATCACGGTCGTGTTCAGCCTGCCGTCGATCATCCTGATCTCCGTCATCGGCGAGAGCGTGCGCGAGGACCGGGAGGTTGCGGCGATCGGCGTCGCGGCGCTGGCGGCGTTCCTGATTCTGCCGCTGCTGTACGTCGTGGTGCGCAAGCGACGGCCCGGCCCGGCCGGGCCGGGTGGGGACGCCGAGCCCGGTGGTTAGCGCCGGCGGCCGGCGGTTAGCGCCGGCGGCCGGCGCTCGGGTCAGCGGCCCTTCCACTGCGGGGGGCGCTTCTGCGAGAAGGCCAGCGGCCCCTCGACGATGTCCTCCGAGTAGGTCATCGCCGCCATCGCCGGGAAGGTGTGGCCGGTCGCCACCTCCTCGCGCAGATCGCGGCCGCGGATGACGGCTTCCTTCGTCGCGCGGATGGCCAGCGGCGAGCACTTGAGGATCTGGTCGGTCCAGCGCTTGACGGCGTCCATCAACTCCGCCTGCGGGACGACCTCGTTGACCAAGCCCCAGCGGTGCGCCTCGGCGGCGCTGACGTGCTTGGCGGTGAACATGAAGCCCATCGCGATGTGGTAGGGGATCTGGCGCGGCAGCCGGTGCACGCCGCCGGCCCCGGCGATCAGCCCCACCGTCGGCTCGGGCAGGCCCAGCTTGGCGTTCTCGCTCGCGATGATGATGTCGCAGGCCAGGGCCAGCTCCAGCCCGCCGCCCAGGGCGAAGCCGTTGACGGCCGCGATCAGCGGCTTCCAGCACTCGAACTCGGCGGTCGTGCCGCCGAAGCCGCCCGCGACCGGCGGGAAGCGCATCACGCCCTTCTTGGCGACGGTCTCGGCCTGGAACTTGAGGTCGTTGCCGGCCGAGAAGGCGCGGTCGCCGGCGCCCGTGAGCACGCCGATCCAGGCCGAGTCGTCGTCGCGGAAGGTGTGCCAGGCGTCGGACAGCTCCGCCGACGCGTAGTGGTGGATCGCGTTCATCCGCTCGGGGCGGTTGATCGTGATCGTGACGATGGGGCCGTCCTGCTCGTACTTGATGAACTCGTAGGCCATGGCGGGTCCTTTCCTGGCCCCGGGGTGGGGCGTGTCGGTGCGGTGCGTGTGCGGCCAGTGTCGTGCGCGGGGGGCGCTAGTGCCAGACGCAGTTGCCGCCGTCGACGTTGATCGACTGGCCGGTGATCCAGGCGCCCTGGTCGCTGCAGAGATAGACCACGGCGTTGGCGATGTCGGTGCCCTGCCCGGCCCGGCCCAAGGGGATATGAGTGTTCACGTGCTCGTCCCAATCGAAGGCGGCGGGACCGGGTGTTGTGCGGACGCCCTCCTGCCGGGCGGTGTCCTTGCCGCGCGGGGCGTTGTCCATGCGGGAGGCATCGATCAGCCCCGGGCAGATCGAGTTGACCCGGATCTGGTGCTGGCCCATCTCGCGGGCCATGCAGGCCGTGAGGGCGTTCTGCCCCGCCTTGGAGGCGGAGTAGGCCGCCTCGTTGGCGGCGAACACCTTGCCCGCGATCGACGAAATGTTGACGATCGCGCCGCCCTCGCCCTGTTCGACGAGCCGCCGCCCGAACGCCCGCGACACGTAGAAGACGCCGTTCAGGTTCACGTCGACGACGCGCCGCCAGGCGTCCGGCGGCACGTCCACGACCGGGTTCTGGTCGAGGCCGCGGGACGACCCGGCGTTGTTGACGACGAAGTCCACGCGCCCCATCGCCTTCATCGTGTTCGAGGCCACGAGGTCGACCTGGAACGCGTCGGTGACGGTGCTCACCAGCGGCAGCGCCCGGCGGCCCAGCGCCTCGATCTCGTCCGCCACCGAGAGGATGTCGCGCCAGCCGGCCGCCTGTTCCGCCGCCGGGAACGAGCCCGGGTCGCGGCCGGTGCCCGTGACCACGACGTCGCAGCCGGCGCCCGCCAGCGCGACGGCGATCGCACGGCCAATGCCGCGCATGCGTCCGGCCCCCGTCACAACGGCGACCTTCCCCTCCAAGCCGGTCAGTTCCATCGCCATCGTGGGGCCCCTCTCGCAACTAGGCCGGTGGCGCTGTACACGCGCTCGCGCCGGCCGCCGCGAGTCGCATCTGATTCACGTGCTCGTTGAGGTGCGCGAGCGCATCCGTGACGAATGTCCGCGCATCGACCCGGCCGTCCGCCGTACTGATCGCGGCGCCCCGGTCGGGCTGCTTCGCGACGGTGCGGGCCGAGCCGCGAAAGTCGCGCCAGCCCTTCTCGCCCAACTGGCGGACGCGGGCGTAGGGATGGCGGCCGGGCAAGAACTCCGAGGCAGGCGCGGCGTCGGCCGCGCGCGACACCGCGACGCGCGCCAGGGTGTCGGCGTAGCGCAGCAGCGCCGCCGCGACGTGCGAGTGCAGCTGCAGCGCGCTCCAGCCGCCCGCGGCCTCGCGACCGTCGAGGCCGGCGCTGGCAGCGTCCCAGGCCGCCTGCGTCTCGTCGATGCGCGAGTGCAGGTCCGCCCAGGTGGGCCGTTCCGTCGGCGTCGTTCGGGTGAGCGCTGTCATCTCGCCATCACCTCAATGCGCCGTCTGGCGGCGACGCCCCAAGTCGCCCGAGGAGTCGCCGGGGTTCTGGCCGGGCGCCAGGCCGCGCACGTCGCGCAGCTGACGGGCGTGGTCGCGGGCGTGGTAGACGGTGAAGGCGACGAACTCCCGCGCGTTCAGCGGGCCGAAGGCCGGGTGCGTCGCGGGGCCGCCCTGGGGAGGCGCGATCGTCGACTCCGTGACCGCGGCGATGAAGGCGTCCCAGCCGCTGATCGCGGCCGAGCGCAACTCAAGGAAGGTCTGCCCGTCGCCGAGCCAGTGCGCTCCCGGATCGAGCTGTGGCGCCTCGCCGGCGGCCATCGCGCGCAAGTGCTCCGCGGCGCGCGTCGTGAAGCCGCCGACATGGTTGAGCAGATGCCACGCGTTCCAGGGGCCGTCGTTGGGCCCGGGCGTCGCCTCGGATTCGTCCAGCTCCGCCGCCGCGTGGTCCCATTCCTCGCGCACCGTCAGCGCGCGCGCCAGCAGCGTCGTCCAGGCCTCGGCCCCCGTGGCGCGCAGCTTCGCGCCGATCGCCGCGCGGGTATCGGCGTCCATGGTGTTCTGCGGGACGTGCCTGTCGTCGGCCACGAGGGGCGCTCTCCGTTCGGGGTGTCATCGTCGCGCGCCGGCCCAGCGGCGCGCGGCACAGTATAGCCCGACGCTCCACGGGGGCGACGGCCGCGGGGCACGCTAGGAAGAGACCGCGCCCGGGCGCCGGCGCGCTCCGCGCGTGAGGTAGAAGAGGCCCACCGACAACAGCGCCCCGCCCCCGCTCACCACCGCGAGCACGAGAAAGACGGCGTCGACCCCCCAGCGATCGGCCGTGAAGCCCGCCAGCGTCGCCGCGAAGGAGCCCATGCCGAAGGAGAGGAAGAACATCATGCCGAAGGAGGCGCCCATTCGGCCCGGCGGGGAGAAGTCGGCGATCAGCGACACCAGCGCGGGCGCCATCGCGAAGTTGGTGACCACGAAGATGAATATCACCACGATGAGCGGCGCGCCGCCGATGGCGGAGATGAGCAGCAGCAGCGGTATCGTCGCGACCCACGCGCCGATGACCAGCGGGTAGTGCGGCAGGCGCTCCGCCAGAACCCCGCCGACGTACCAGCCGACGGCGCCGCCCAGCAGCGCCACGGTGGCCAGGGCGCCGGCAAGCTCCGCGCCGTCGACGCCGAGGATCGCGCCGCTGATCTGTTCCTCGATGTGGGTAGGGATGAAGGTGATGCTGCCGCGGTAGACGAAGCCCTGGATCACGTTCGCCACGTAGATCACGGCCAGCGGCAGCCACCAGAAGCGGCTGAGCGATCGGGCCGTCGTGGCGGGCGGCCGGGCGGTCCCGGGGTCTGCGCCCGGCAGCGGGGAGGCGGGCGTCTCGGCCTCCGCGTCCGGCGCCAGGCTCCCGGGCGACGCGGGGGCGTCCGGTCCCGGCCCCATCGACAGCTGGCCGCCGCGCGGCAGTCGCAGCGTGTAGAGGAACGCCACGGCCGCCAGCACGCCCAGCGCCACGTACGACAGCCGCCAGTCGGTCGCCAGCGCGATGCCGGACAACAGCACCGGCGCGGCGGCGATGCCCAGGGTGCCGACCACGCCGTGCAGCGCCACGTTGTGCGTGCGGCGCCTGGTACGCGCCAGCAGCGCGAAGCCCGCCGGGTGGTACAGCCCCGTCGTGATGCCCAGCAGGGCCAGGGTCACGCCCAGCGCGAGCTCGGACGGCGACAGGGCCACGAGCATCGCCGCGACCGCCGAGCCCGCGAGCGTGATGCGCAGGACGTGCACCGAGCCCAGCCGGTCGGCCAGCATCCCGGCGGGCAGCGCCCCCAGCCCGAAGGCGAACGCGCTCACGTTGGCCAGCACGCCCAGGAGCAGCAGGTCCGTGCCGAACTCCGCCTCGATCCGCAGCAGCAGCGCGGCGTAGGCCAACTCCGTCGAGTGGATCAGCGCGTGCGTGCCGGACAGCGACAGCACGACGGAGCGCTCGCCGACCGCGCGCTCTCCGCCGCCCAAGCGCATCGCCCGGGCCATCTAGTCGAAGCCCTCAGGCTCGGCGTCGGCAGCGGACTCCGCCGCTTGATCGGCCGCGGCGATCTCCGCCGCCATGTCGCCAACGTTGCGCAGCAGCGTGTCGAGGTGCCGCTTGTGCGACCAGAAGCGCAGCAGCGACTGCGGCAGCCCGATCAGCCCGCCCAGCCACAGCTGCGCCTCCAGTTGCGTCCCCTCCTCCAACTCCTGAATCCCGAAGTGGTACCGCGACGACGACACGATGTTTCGATAGGCGATCTCGAACTCCTCGTCCTCACGATCGGCGATGACCTCGAAGGTCCCGTCCTGCAGGTTGGGCGCGAGCATTTCGCGCAGTGCGTCGTAGAGGCTGGGGGCGTCGACGTCGAACAGGAGCGATCGGTGAAACGGCATTGCGCGAGCGTAGGCGAGCGAGTCCCTGCCCGGCCAGCGGACGGGGACGTTCCTGCGGCACTGTCTCGACCGGACGCGCCTGCGCCGCTGTCTCGACGGGACGCGCCTCCGGCACGATGATCCCCCCATGCCGGACTCCGGGGCGCACGGCCTGGGCAGTATTCCGCCGCTCGCACCGGGCGACGCCGCGGCGCAGGAGGCCGGGCTCGCGTTGCGCGCCCGCGCCGAGCTCCGCGACGACGGCTGGGTCGAGGCGGCGGTCGAGGCCGCCCTGCACGCGGACCATCCGTTCCCCCGCGGCGAGGCGCGCATCGCGCTGCAGTGCGCGCCGGCGCCGGAGGTCGTGGCGGCGCTGCTGGGGCCGCTGACGTCGGAGCATCGGCGGCTGCGGCGTCGCGCCATGACGCTGCTGCCACGGCTCGACGCGGTGGAGGTCGTGCGACAGATGCGCGCCTGGCTGCCCGGGGCGTCGCGATCGGGGAAGCGGGCGGCCTGCGTGGTGCTGGCTGCGCTCGGCCATCCCGGGGCCGACCTGCTCGCCACGCTCAGCCGCGACGCCGACCCGGCCGTCGCCCGTCGGGCGGGGCGGGCGCTGGCGCTGCTCGCGGAGCGCCGTCGCAGCGTCGAGGCGCCCGTCGAGGCGTCCGCTGAGGCGCCCGGCGGGGACGCGGAGGGCCGCTCGGACCTGCGGCCCTTCGGCCTGCGTCCGCCGCCGCAGGGGGCGCCGGCGCGGCCCCGATCCTTCGCCGTCGCCGCCTTCAACTTCTCCTATGGCGTCAACCTGGGCGTGCTGATCCGCAGCGCCGAGGCCGCCGGCGCGGAGGCCGTCTGGATCGTCGGGCGGGACTTCTACTACCGGCCCTCGACCAAGGGCAGCGACTGGTGGCTCCCGGTCGAGCTGATCGACTCCCCGCAGGCCTGCCTGGAGCGGGCCCGCGCCGAGGGCTTCCAGGTCGTCGCGCTGCAGCAGGGGCCGGACGCGCAGCCGCTATTCGAGGCGCGCTGGCCCGAGCGGCCGCTGATCGTCGCGGGCAACGAGGGCGACGGCCTGCCGGCCGCGTTTCTGGACGCCTGCGATCTCCAGGTCGCCGTGCCGGTGTACGGCCAGATCGACAGCCTCAACGTGGCCGTCGCGGCGAGCGTCGCCATGTACGCGTATCGGGCCTCGCTGGCGGCCTCCTGATGGCGGCGCGACCCCGCACGCGATAGCCAGATCGCGTGCCACCCGCAAGGATGGGCGTGGGGCGCTTCCGGGCGGAGCGGTCGCGGAGAGGACGCGGATGACGCAGCGGGGGACGACAGACGGGGCGGCGGCGGCTGGCCCACTGGGTGGCCCGCCGGGTGGCCGGCCGGGCGACCGCGGCGGGCGCGACCGCCTGAGCACGACGTTCGCCGCCCTCTCGGAGCGCGACTTCGCCTGGTTCTTCTGCGGCAATCTGGCGTTCTTCATGGCCACGCAGATGCAGTTCGTCATCCGCGGCTACCTGACGTTCGAGCTGACGGGGTCGGCGGCGGCGATCGGCTACGTCACCGCCGCCGGGGCGCTGCCGATGTTGCTGGGCTCGCCGTTCGGGGGCGTCGTGGCCGACCGGGTGAACAAGAAGGTTCTGCTGCGGATCACGCAGACCGTCGCGACGGCCACCGCGGGCACGGTCGGCCTGCTCGTGCTGACGGACCTGATCCAGTACTGGCACCTGCTGATCGCCGGGATGCTGTCGGGCGTGATGTTCGCGTTCAACATGCCCGCGCGGCAGGCGATCGTGCCGCAGCTGGTGCCGCGCCACAAGATGATGAACGCGATCTCGCTGCAGATGGGCGGCCAGAACCTGACCCGCGTCGTCGCGCCGGCGATGGCGGGCGGGCTGGTCGCGCCGCTGGGGGTGGGCTGGGTCTACATCCTCGTCGCGATCTTCTTCAGCGCGCCGGTGATCAGCGAGTGGCGCATCCCCGACCACGGCATGACGACGGTGCGCAAGAAGTCGGCCCGCGTGCATGAGGACTTCGCCGAGGCGCTGCGCTACATCCGCAACGACGGCCTGATCACCCGGCTGATCGTGCTGGGGCTCGTCTTCCCGCTCTTCGCGATCCCGGTCTACCAACTCCTGCCCGTCTTCGCCGAGGAGGTCTTCGACGCCGGCGCGGCGGGTCTGGGGCTGCTGGCCGCCAGCACCGGGGTGGGGGGTCTGGTGGGGGCGCTCATCGTCGCGGCGATGGGCCGCTACGAGCACAAGGGCCGGCTGATGCTGCTCAGCGGGATCTGGCTGGGCGTGCTGTACATCGCCTTCTCCCAGCTCGATGCGCTCGCGCCGGCCGTCGTGATGCTCGCGCTGGGCAGCGTGGGCGGCGTCGTGATGCAGACGACGAACAACACCGTCATCCAGGCCACGGTGTCGGAGGAGGTGCGGGGGCGCGTGATGGCCGTCGTGATGATGTCGTTCGGACTGATGCCGCTGGGCGTGATCCCGCTCGCGCTCGCGGCCGACGCCTTCGGCGCGCAGACGGCCCTGGCCGGCTCCGCGATCATCATGATCGTGCTGCTGGCCGGCATGTTCCTGCTCAGCCCTTCGCTGCGCAATCTGCGCGTCGGCACGGGCGCGAAGGCGCAAATGTCGCCGGCGCGCGCCGCCCAACTGGTGGCCGAGGGCAAGATCAGCGAGGAACGGGCGCGCGAACTCACGCGGATGGACGAGCGGGCGCTGGTCGACTTGGGCGGTTCCGGGCGGGCGGCCCCCGCGCCCGGCGCGCGGAGCGGGCCCGACTGACGGGCCGGACGCGCTACGGGCTGAGCGCGAACTGCTTCTCGAGCATGTCCGGCTTGAGGATCGTGACGCGCTGGCGGCGCACATCGACGATGCCCAGTTGCCGCCAGTTCTGCAATTGCTTGTTCACCGCCACGCGGCTCGCGCCGATCATGCTCGCCAGATCCTGCTGGCTGATGCGCAGGCCGATCTCCACGCCCTCTTCGGCGGGGATGCCGTGCTCGCGGGCCAGGATCAGCAGCCGCCGCGCCAAGCGGCCGGGCACGTCCAGGAGGTACGCGTCCTGGATCGACTGGTTGGTCTGCCGCAGGCGCTTGACCAGCACGTCCAGGATCGCCCGGCAGGCGTCGGGATGACGCGTCAGCACATCTTGGAAGTCCTGGCGGCTGAGGCTCACCATCTCCGTGTCTTCGAGCGTGGTGGCGGAGGCCGACCGGCGCTCGTCGTCCAGGAGCGACATCTCGCCGAAGAGGTCGCCGGTGCGATGCACGGCCAGCACGACCTCGCGTCCGTCGGTGGCGGGCACGAAGATCTTCACGGCGCCCTTGATGATGATGTACATCATCGAGCCGGCATCGTCGGCGTGGAAGACGGCCGTGCCGGCCCGGAACACCACGACCCGCAGCTTGCGCGACAGCTCGCCCAGCAATGGGGGCGACATGCCGCTGAAGAGCGGCACCAGTTGCAAGGGGTTCGTGTCGGGGCTGGGTGCTCGCGTTGTCATGGCAACCCGCTAACGTCGGCGCGTACGCCAGGGGCGGTCGCGCACCGGCACAATAGCTAGTGGCCCGCTGGCTGGCTACTGCCGCACGCGGGCCGGGCCCCCGAATTCGGTGAAATCCCGCCGCTGGAAGCGGGCCGGAGCGGTCAGGCCGCCCGGCGCGACCGCCCCCGCCTCGCCACCAACGGACGCGGGAGCGGTCGCAGATCCGGGCGCGTCGCGACGGATGAGGTCGGGTCACCGATCGACGACGGTCGTGCCAGGGTGCCCCATCCAGCCTGCAGCGCCAGGATCCCCACCACCACCGTCCCGCTGCAGACCACAAGCAGTGTGCTCAACTCCATCATAACCCCCATATCTAGCGTGGAACACCCGTTCCGAACGGATGCACGATAGAACGGGTGTTTCTCTGGGATCAAGGCGTCGCGCCGCTGACGCAGATAGGGCGATCGTGATAGGGCGATCTTGGGGCGGGGGACCGCAGGCGTGGGGCGACGCCCTACCATCGACGCCGTGTCCGACACCCCATCCGGTCTCACCTGGGAGCAGGCGAATCTCACGCGCGAGCAGGCCGCGGAGTTGCTCGCGCTCGCCGATGGGCTGGCCGCGGTGGGCGCGCTGCGGACGGGACGTCGCGCTGGGCAACTGTCGATCTTCAACTTCCGGCTGCGGGCCGCGAGCGAGGGCTCCGACGCCGCCGGCGCCCCGCTGGTGCTGCTGATGGGGGCCGGCGTCTTCCGGCGGCACGCGTTCTTCGCGCGCTTCGCCCCCGCCCGGCCGGACGACGGCGGGCCTGCGCCGGCGCTCGGGCTCTCGGGCCCGATCGACCGCGACTGGGCCTGGCGACCTCCCTTCGAGGAGCTGCGCGACCGGATCATCGGTCAGCCGGTCTGGCGCGAGGCCGTCGGCGCGTCGTACGAGGAGCGGGTCGCGGCCTTCCGCGCGGCGCTGGCGGGGGTCGAGCCGGGCCGCTTCGTCGAAGGACGGGGAGGGGAGTAGGGGCGTCAGTGGTAGAGGCTGCGGGCGAACGCGATCGCGTCGTCCATCCCGGGGCTGTCAGGACTATCAGTGTGGTACACGTGAACGAAGTACCCGATCCCGGTCGCTTCGTCGACGATGTGCACTGCCAAAACCACGGGACCGGTCCGTAGGAACGCCACGTGTCCGTCGATCGTGCGGATCTCCTCACTGTGATTCGGAGAGGATCCCCACGCTTCCACGCGCCGGGGCTGCAAGTCCCGCCATGTGATCCAGAGTCGAGCGCTGCCACCGCCTTCGCGGCCGCCATAGCCGATATCAATGGCGCTCTCGTATGTCCGAGCCCCTCTGGCTACCCACGCGAGCGGCAGGGCCGGCTCAGGCCATAGCGGGTGCTGGCGAGCCACGTCGATGCCGTCGTCGTCCGAGCCCCAAACCACTCCCTCCGGAGGGGTTACGGGTCTCAGGCTCCCTCCGGGCCGCGGGATGACTCGCGCATAGTCGTCGAAATCCCCGATCCAGCCGAGGGGCTCGATGATGTAGGGGCCGAAGCGCACCGGCGAGGTGATCGTGGCGGTGAGGAGATCGGGTGGATGCAGCGTGACACTTGCCGGGGAGGCGGTGTTGATCGGCCCTGCGCATCCAGTTCCCGCGTGCGCCATCCACTTGACCGCGAAGTGTCTGCGCGGCTCCGTGCCCGGTGGGTCGGGTAGCAGCGCCGTCACCTCGTAGCGGACCCAGCAGTCGTCCCCCTGCCGCCACTCGACGACGTCGCCTGGCGCGACCGTGCCGTAGGCGTCGGCACGCGACATCCCGTCCGCGTCGGCCTGGTGGATGCGAAGTTCGACCGCGTCCTCGCGCAAGCCCTCGTAGGTAGAGATCATGTTCGCCGCGCCGTCGAGGAACGCGTAGCTGCCCGGGGTCGTCGCGGAGCCCGTTGTGTCGAGGCGGTTGTAGGGGAGAACAGTCGCCTGACGCGCCGGCGGCTCGATCGGCGGATGCACCATCTCGGGGGCGCAGTCCGCCAAGCCGAGTGCGGCAAGGTCGTTGTCGGGCAAGTCCCGCAACGCTGGAGCGAGACAGCCCGTCAGCCCGGCATTGCCGCCCAGATACACATGCCGCAGATGGGGCAAGATTCCCAGCTCCCTGGGGATCGCGCCGCTGAGTTCGTTGTAGTGCAGCCGCAGGAATCCCAGGTTCCGCAGGGCTCCCAACTCCGATGGGATCGCGCCGCTGAGATGGTTGTCGTGCAGGTACAGGAACGCCAGCCTGCCGAGGGCCCCCAGGGCCGGCGGGATCGCGCCGCTCAGTTGGTTGCCGTCCAGACGCAGGGTCTCCAGCGCATGCAACGACCCCAATTCCGCTGGGACTCCGCCCGTCAACTGGTTCTCGTGCAACCAGAGGGATTCCAGGTTGTAAAGCTTGCCCAGCGCCACCGGGATCGCGCCCGTCAGTTGGTTGTCGTGCAGCCAGAGATGCCGAAGGTTGCGCAGGGATCCCAGCGTCGCCGGGATCGCACCCCTGAGGCGGTTCTCCTGTAGCGCCAGGGTTCGCAGGGAGAGCAGAGCACCGAGTTCAGCGGGGATCGCGCCGGCCAGATCATTGCCGCTTAGGTGCAGGATCCGCAGGCGATGCAGCGATCCTAGCTCCGTCGGGATCGTGCCCGTCAGTCGGTTGTAGTCCAGGGCGAGGGTCTCCAGGGCGCCCAAGGCTCCGATCTCTCGCGGGATCGCGCCGCTGAATTGGTTATCGCTCAGCCACAGGGTTTCCAGGTTGCTCAGGGACCCTAGCGCCGCCGGGATCGTGCCGCTCACTTGGTTGCTGTCCAGGTGCAGGGATTGCAGCCCGCGCAGGGCTCCAAACTCCACGGGGATGGATCCCGTCAACTGGTTCTCGCTCAGATGCAGGGACGACAGGTTACGCAGGGAGCCCAGCTCGGCCGGGATCGCGCCCGTCAGATCGTTGCTTCCCAAGTCCAGCGTTTGCAGGTGGCGCAGGTTCCCAAGTTCGGCGGGGATCGGACCGTGCAGCCGATTTATGCTCAGCCGCAGGGTCCGCAACTCCGACAACTCACCCAGTTGCGGCGAGAGGCGGCCAGTGACCCCCCGACCCCGCACTTCCATTCCTCGCACGCGCGCGGGCGTCCCGTCGATCGTGATGCCCTCCCACTCCGCAAGCGAGACGTGGGTATCCCAGTTCAGCCTGTACTTGAGGTAAACCTCCGCCTTGACCTCAAGCAGATTCACACAATCGGCGACGAGCCCGGGGTTGTCCTGGGGGTTGGCCACGGCGATGCCGTTCTCGCAGAGTTGCGTGCGCGAACAGTCCGGCAGGCCGAGTGCGGCGAGGTCGTGGCTGGGCGACCACGGCGACAGCGGCGGGATGCAGCCCGTCAGCCCGGTGTTGCCGGCGAGCCGCAGTTCCGACAGCGAGGTCATGGACCACAGCCGCCACGGGATCGGACCCGTGAGATGGTTGTCGGTGAGTCGCAGCCCGCGGAGGAGCGACAGACCGGCCAGCTCCGGCGGGATGCTGCCCGTGAGACCGCGTGACTCCAGCCATAGCTCCCGGACGCGCCCCAGCGTCTCGTTGATGGTGACGCCGTCCCACTCAGTGATTGGTGTGTCGGCATCCCAGTTGAGCGTGGCGTCGCCGGCCAGCGTGGCCTTGACGTCGAGCAGGATGGCGCAGTCGGAGACGAGTTCGGGGTTGTCCTTGGGGTTGAGGACCGCCGTACCGTTCTCGCAGGGTGGCGGGTTGGGCGTCGGCGCCGACGGCCCGCAGATCACGGTGCCCGTGAGGTACTCGACGCAGATGGTCGCCGACGCGCTGTGCGACTTCGCGATCGGATCGTCATTGGGCGGCCCGCCCAGCGCCGAAGTCAGCCCGGCGACCAGGAGCAACGCGAACAGGGACGAGATGGAGCGCATGCGCATCGATCACCCTGATCGCTTAACGGCTGCCCCGCCCGGCGGTTCCCCCGGTTCCCTCCGCCGGCGACTGGCGGGGCGCGGCTACTCCGACTCGTCCCCGGCGTCTTCGGCTGCCGGGTCAATATCGAGGGTGATTGCGGGCAGTTCGCGCTCGGGATAGCCGTCGGCCTCGATGTCGATCCAGCTGCTGGCCAGATGGTGCATCGACCAGGCGAAGTCGTGCAGGCGCGGGTCGGGCTGGAAGTGCGGCTGGCGCAATCCCAACTGGATGCCGTTGGTCAGGTTCTGCCGCCAGTAGCCCGTGGTCAGCAGGAGTTCCTGCACGTCGTGCGCGAGGCGTTGCCGCGCGCCGGTGTCGAAGGTCGCGGCCATCTGCTCGATCAGCGCATCGGCCTCGGCGTTGGCGTAGCCGCCGTAGTTCCCGGCGCCCCCGCTGGCGACCGAGTCGCGCCACAGGTCGGTGGGGTCGGCCTGCAGCGGGGCCGGTCCCCAGCCGAGGAACGACGGCAGGACGCCGGACTCCAGTTGCTCGGTGATCTCGGCGTACGAGCGGAACACCGTCGACAGGGTGAGCCCGGCGTTGCGCTCCACCATGCCGGCCACGCTCTGGCCGATGCCGGGGTAGAAGCCCTCGAACAGGTCGGGCACGATCAAGCGCAGCTCGCCGATCGCGTCGGCGCCGCCGGCGGCCTCGACGAGCAGGGCGATCTCGGCCAGGTCGTCGTCCTTGTTGGGCCGGTAGCCGGGGAACTCCAGCAGGCGCTCCTCGGGCAGGGCCCAGTCGCCCAGGAACCAGGGCGCCGGGCCGGAGGGCCGGGCGTCGCCGGCGTAGAGCCGCTCGATCAGCGCGAAGCGGTCGATCGACTGCGCGATCGCGGCCCCCAGGCGGGGGTCGCTGAAGGGGTTCTCGGGGTCGTCGCCGCGCCCGAAGCTGAGCTGCACCGGCGTATCGATGGGGTACTCGTAGCGCACGCTCTCTGGGGCGGCGTTCTCGAGGATGTCCACCTGCTCGCTGTTCAGCGGGAAGTCCAGCGCGTCGAGCGCCGCCGTGACGTAGTCCGACCCCAGGCGGTCGTTGGTCGAGCGGGTGAGCACGATGCCGTCGAGGTAGGCGGGCGTCGCTCCCCACCAGTTCCCGGAGCGCACGAGCGAGAGCTCGAGGCCGTCGAGCTGGTTGGGGACGTATGGTCCCGAGCCGCTGGAGAGCGTGATGTCGCGCTCGTTCGCCGGCTCGTCCCACAGCGGCGCGAGTTCGTCGATCGCTTCCGCGCTGATCACGAAGCTCCAGGGCCCGCCGATCACCGAGGCCACGAAGCTGGCGTCCGGGGCGTCCGTCGTGAAGGAGATCGTCGCGGGGTCGCTGGCGGTGATCGCCGAGGCGCGCGCCATGAGGGCGCGCCGGTAGAAGCGCAGGTCCGGGTCGCCGCTGGCGTTGAGGCCGTCGATCTGGCGCTGGAAGCTGAGGCGCACGTCCTCGCTCGTGACCGCGCGTCCGCCGGTGCGGGGGACGTTCCAGAAGGCGGCCGCGGGGTTGAGCGCGAAGACGTAGGTCGTTTCGTCGGGCTGCTCGGGCAGGCCGGCCAGGTCCGCCTCCAGGCTCCCGGCCGAGACGGAATCGGGTCGCAGCAGGCGGCTGTAGATCAGGCTGAAGACCTGCTGGCCGGCCCGGAACCGGGAGCGCTGCGGGTCGAAGCGGTCGAGGTTGTCGGTAGTCGCGAAGAGGCGGGCGATCCCGCCCGGCTTCGGATCCATCCCGGCCGGCGCCGCGACACCCTCGCCGCCCTCGGCGGAGACCGCGTCGTCCGGCGCGCTCCCTGCCTGCGCGGCCGCCTGCTCGTCGCTCGCCGGCGCATCGGCCTGGGCCTGAGCGGCGGCCTGCTCTTCGGCCTCGGCCTGGTCGTCGGGGGGGTCGTCGTCCTCGCCGCCGCAGCCGACCAGGGCCAGCCCGGCGGCGGCCACGCCGGCGCGCGCGCTGGCGCGCAGCAACGCACGACGCCCCATCCGCCGACGGCGTAATGCGGTCCAGATGGGGGGTTCAGGCACTGGCGTAGCGTGCATGCTGCCTCGGGAGTCGCGCCGTTGCGCTCAGCCTAATCGGCGGCTCCAGGAGGGGCCAGCGCGTCGGGGGTCTCTAGACGTTTCCGCGCGGGGACGGGATACTGCTCGTGCGCGACGCGACCACTCCGCTTCCGCGCGTCGCCGGGAGGAACCGCATGCCGCCGCTTGTGCCGCCCTTCATGATTCCGCAATGGCTGCGCGACGCGCCGCTGCCGATCAAGCTGGCGCTGCTGGGCCCTGGGATGTTGGTGGGGGGCGTGATGGGCATCGTGGCCCACGCCATCCTGATCAATCTGGGCGCCGGCAATCAGCATCTGAGCAGCGCCGATGGTGGCTTCGACGCCTGGCTGATCTGGATCATCGTGGCGGCGGGGCTCTTCCTGGGCATCGCCGCGGGTGGCTTCATCTACTTCGGCGTGGGCATCGGCGCGGACGACTTCGACGACGACGACCACGACGGCGAGAGCGGCCTGTTGGAGGTCTAGCCGCCGCGCGGCGCGCCGGCAGCAGGCAAACGGCCCCGCGGCGCGGGGCCGTTCGTGCGTCCGGGGCCGGCGCCGGCTCAGTGCTTGCTCAGTTCTTGAGTTGGGCCGCGAAGAAGGCCTTGAGGCGCTCCCAGGCGTCGGCGGCGTCATCGGCCTTGAAGGCCTCCGAGGTGTCGTTGAAGAACGCGTGCCCGGCGTCGGGGTAGGTGTGGATCTCGTGCGATACGCCGGCGCTGCGCAGCGCGGCGTGCACCTCGTCGACATAATCCGATGTGACGAATCCGTCCTGCCCGGCGTAGAGCCCCAGCACGCCGCCCTGGATGTTCGACGCCTCCGCCAGGTCGCCCATGGGCACGCCGTAGAAGGGCGCGGCGGCCGTCACGGCGGGGTTCTTCATCGCCAGCAGCAGGGCGAGGCCACCGCCCATGCAGAAGCCCGTGACGCCGATCTTCGATCCGTCCACGTCGTCGCGGGCCTGCAGCGCCGCGACCGCGCCGTTCATATCGACCACGGCTTTGTCCTGCTGGAGCGCCATCATCAGCTTCTGGGCCTCGTCGGGCTCGGCCGTCAGGTTGCCGTGGTAGAGGTCGGGCGCGAGCGCGACGTAGCCCTCGGCGGCAATGCGGTTGGCGATGTCGCAGATGTTGTCGTTCAGGCCCCACCACTCCTGGATCACGATCACGGCGGGGTACGTGCCGGGCTCGGCCGGGTGGGCGAGATGGCCCGTCGTGGCGCCGCCGTTGGCGGGGAACTCGAGCGATTCGGATGTCGTGGCGACCATGGATTCCTCCTCTGCGCCGCCGCTGGCCTCTGGGGACAACGGCGGTCCGATTGCGTTCTCCGGCGCCGCCCATCGACGCCAGCGGATGCTAGCCCTTGGGCGGCGCGACGTTCTTGATCTTGCCCAGGAAGGTCCGCGCCGCGGCCCGCGAGACCTCGTCGACGGTCCAATTCAGCCCCGACGCGAAGACGCTGCCCTCGGGCACGGGCTCGGTGTACAGCGTGATTTCGCCGCCGCCGACCAGGAAGGTGCGCCCGTTGATGTTGGCGGCTTCGTCGCTGCACAGCCAGGTCACGAAGGGGGCGACGTTCTCCGGGCCGTACGCGTCCTCCTGCATCACGAAGCTGGGATCCCCCGCGTCGCGGGCCGCCCCCTGGGCGTCGCCGGGCCGCTCGCTCTCGCGCTTGCGGGCGATCTGCTTGAGCAACTCCGGGTTGAGGGTGAGCCGCGTGCCGGCGCGGGGCCGGATGGCGTTGACGGTCACCCCGTAGCGACCGAGGTCGCGCGCCGCTACCCGCGTCAGGCCCACGATGCCCTCCTTCGCGGCGGCGTAGTTGGCCTGGCCCATGTTGCCCAGCGCGCTCTCGGACGACGTGTTCACGATGCGGCCGCTGCGCTGCTGGCGGAAGATCGCCGCCGCCGGGCGCAGCGTCGTGAAGTGGCCCTTGAGGTGCACCGCAACGACGACGTCCCACTCTGCCTCGCTCATGTTGTAGATCATGCGGTCGCGCAGGATGCCCGCGTTGTTGACCAGGATGTCGAGCCGGCCGAAGGCGTCGAGCGCGCCCTGGATGATGGCCTCGCCGCCGTCCATGGAGACGACGTTGTTGTAGTTCGCGACGGCCTCGCCGCCGGCGTCCCGGATGGCCGCGACGACTTCGTCGGCGGGTTCCGCGGAGGCGTCGTCGGTCTGGCCGCCGGGCCCGCCGCCCAGGTCGTTGACGACCACCCGTGCGCCCTCGGCGGCCAGGCTGAGCGCGTGCGCCCGCCCGATCCCGCGCCCCGCGCCCGTCACGACCGCCACTCGGCCCTCGAGTCGGTTGCCCATTCGGTGTCCTCCCTCGGTCGTTCGCGCCGCTGCGTGCGACCGCCCCCAGTATGCCGCACCTCCCCCGCGGAATCGAGCGCCGCGGCTACTGCCGCATGTCCGTTGCCAGCCCGTTCGCCGAGGGCGGCAGCCAGGGCGCGAGCGTGGCCAGCAGCGCCGTCCGCTCCAGCCGGATCTCGGCTCCGCGGTCGGCGTCGGTCTGCGGCGTCCGGGGGCGCCAGGCGTCGAGCCAGCGCCGGCGGTGCACGCGCATGCGCAGGGCCAGGAGTCCCATGACCGGCCCCGTCACGGTCACCGCCGCCGCGACGCGGCCCGACGGGCCCAGCAAGCGTTGCCGCGCCAGGTAGCGCGCCATCAGGCCGTACCAGCCGATGAACAGCGGCGCCCCCAGCACGAACTTCAGGAAGGCCCGCTTCTCGCGGCTGTGGACGAAGAGCGCGATCCAGAGGCGCAGGAGCACGTAGGGGGGCATGTTGAAGAGGAACCCGAACGACGCCACCGGCAGCGTCGCCGCGTCCTGGAGCCGTGTGGGCGCCTGGCGACGATCGCCGCCGTGCCGTTGCCAGGCATCGGCGGCGATCCAGAGCAGGTCGGTGGAGCGCTGGAAGCGCTGGGCCCCCGCGGGGTCGGTCGCCTGGAAGGCCTGCAGCGCCAGGCTGATGTCTCGCGTGAGCCGCAGGCGTGTGGCCACGTCCGGCGTCGATTCCGGCCAGCCGCCGGCGAAGTCGGCCACCTGCTCGACGCAGGCGACCCAGGCCGGGTCGGGCACGTGCAGCGCCAGGTCGCGCAGCCGCACCTGGATCTCCGCCGTGAAGGCGCGCACCGCGGCCTGGGGATCCGTCGCGTGCAGCGCGCAATAGGGCGCGGTATCGATTGGCGGGCCCAGCGCGACCGCGCCATCGCTGAAGAAGCGGTCGACATCGGCGAAGTAGAGGCCGGCGGGGATCACCTGCACGCCGAGTTGGTAGTCGTTGCGGGCCTCGGCCTCGAGCACGATGCGGGCCGTGCCGGTGCGCACCTCCCGCACCTTCCGCTCGGGGTGACTCTGTCCCTCGGCGAACATGCAGATGACGCCGTTCTCCTCGAGCAGATCGGCGCAGCGCCCGAACGACTCCAGGTTCGCCGACGAGCGCCGCGCCGCGCCGCCCGCCGCCGGGGTCTCGCCGTGCCGGAAGACGGGCAGGACGCCCGCCCCGCGCAGGAAGCGGCTAACCAGCGGGTAGCGGTCGAGCAGCGGGCCCTTGGCGACGAAGTGGAGTTGCCGGTGCGTGCGTGTCCCGAGCGCCAGCGCATCGATGATGTAGTTGGGATGGTTGGCCGCGATCACGACCGGGCCGGTGGCCGGGAGGTGTTCGCCGTGCAGCGTCGCGATGCGGCGATAGAAGAGCCGCAGCGACACGGCCGACAGCGCCCGTGCGGCGCGGTAGGTCCACGACGATGGTCGCGCCGTGCTGTGCCGTGTCGTCACTGCGATGCCCATAACGGGAGCCTAGCCCGCCGCGGGGCACTTGACGACAGTTATCGGCGCCGCGAGAGCCGGAGCGCGCGGTGGCGGCAGTTGACACTTTCGCCCTATCGCGTTATCAAGTTAACTGTTGGTGGCGGGCGCGGGAGATGGTATGTCCCTGTCCAGCGCCCAGCCTGGCGCCGTCAGCTCCTCGGGGGTTGCGGTAGCCAGGCCAATGTCCCCGGGCCTCCGGCCGGTCGAATCCTCGGACGCTGCCTCCGGCGGCGCTTCGCGGGTGCTGCCCGGCCATGAGGTCGAATGCACCGTGCTCACGCCGAGCGGCACTGTCGTCGCGAAGGGGCGCTTGGCCCCGCGCGCCGATGAGCACCTCCCCGAGGCCTACGCCATCCAGCTCACGCAGATCGAGCCGCGTGGCGTGCTGGAGGCGATGGTCTACTCGGACCAGCCGACGATCGTGCTCCGATACGAGGGGGCGGCGGAGGCGCGGGTGCGCATCGACCACATCACGGGCCCCCCGCCCGCGCGCGCGTTCTACTGCCATTCCGCCTAGCGGGCCGCCGCCGGCGTGGTCGGCGGGGGCGGTCGACGGGCGCGGGGAGGCTCCCTAGCCTCGGTGGATGCTTGACGTCGCCCTGGCGCAACTGCTGCACAAGAAGCTCCGCAGCCTGCTGACGGTGCTGGGCTTCGGTTTCTGCGTGAACCTCTACATCGTCGTGACGACGGTGATGCGCTTCATCACGGAGGATCTGGACCTCCAGGTCGAGCGCTTCCGCGGCATGCTGCTCGTGCAGTCGCGCGGGCCCGAGGGCGCGACCGGCATGGAGTGGCCGCCGATCTCCTCCGCCATCGACGAGCAGGAGGCGCGCGGTGTGCTGGCGACGCCCGGCGTCCACGTGGCCGAATCGACGCCGGTCGTCTTCGCGGGGCTGGCCCCGCCGCCCTTCCCCACGGCCCCGCCGGAGGCGCTGATCGTCGGCCTCGATCGCGGCCACGAGTCGGCCTTCCTGGGCGACGCCGCCGCCCTACTGGGGGCCAACCGCTTGCTGCCCGGCGAGCGCCAGGATCAGGTGCTGCTGGGCGTGCTCGCCGCGCGCCACTTCGCCCCGCACGCCTCCGCCACGGCGGAGGTCCCGTCGCCCGTGGGGCCGATCGCGCTGGCCGCCGTCGGCAGCCGCATCGCCATCCGGGGCGAGGAGTTCCAGGTGCTGGGTGTCCTGGAGCCGGAGACCAATCAACTGCTGCGCTCGTGCGTGATCATGCCCCTGCCGGCCGCGCAGCGCCTCATGCGTCAATCCGGGACCGTGAGCGCGGTCCTGCTCACGCCCGAGTCCACCCGCGACATCGTCCCCGTGAAGCGGGCCGTCGAGGCGGCCCACCCGGAGCTGATGGTCGTGACCGAGGAGCAGTTGGCCGAGAACGCGGGCAAGCTGCTGGACCGCGTCACGCAACTCTTCAACGTCGTGCGCTGGACGTCGGTGAGCGTCGCCGCGCTGCTGATCACGATCGTGATGTTCGTCGCGGTCCTGGAGCGCACGCGCGAACTGGGGACGTTGCGCGCCATTGGAGCGCCGGCCCGCGCCATCTTCGCAATGGTCCTGGGCGAGTCGGTCGTCATCTCCAGCGCGGGCGCGGCGATGGGCGTGCCCATCTCGCGGGTCGTCATCCGCCGCGCGCTCGGCCCCGACGCGACCAGCATCCGCTCGCGCCGCATCGAACTGTTCGCCATCGCGCTGCTGACGGGCTTCGGCGTCACCGCCTCCGTGCTGCCCGCGCTGCGAGCCGTGCGCGTCGACCCCATCGTCGCGCTGCACTACGAGTAGCCATCCATATTCGGAGATTGGCATGCCCGAGACTGGCACACCCGAGACTGGCACACCCGAGACTGGCATGCCCGAGACTGGCCGCCCGGTCATCCTTTCCGCCCGCAACCTGCGGCGCGTCTTCCGGCTGGGCGACAGCCGTGTGGAGGCGCTGCGCGATGTCTCGCTGGACATCCGCCGCGGGGATTTCGTCGCCATCGTGGGGCCGAGCGGGAGCGGCAAGTCGACGCTGCTGCACGTGCTGGGCCTGATCGACTCCCCCACGGCGGGCAGCGTCGCCATCGGCGGCCGGGCGTCGCATCACCTGGGCAGCGAGCAGCGCGCCGGGCTGCGCCTGCGCTGGCTGGGCTTCGTATTCCAGTCGTTCAACCTGCTGCAGTTGCTCAGCGCGCGGCAGAACGTGGAGATCGCGCTGCGTCTGGCCGGCGCGCCCCGCAAGGAGCGACGTCGCCGCGCCGAGCATCTGCTCCGGGCCGTGGGCCTGGGCGCGCGGATGGCGCACCGCCCGGTGCAGCTCTCGGGCGGCGAGCGCCAGCGGGTGGCCATCGCGCGGGCGCTGGCCAACGACCCGGCGGTGCTGCTGGCCGACGAACCCACGGGCAACCTGGACTCGCAGACGGGCGCCGGCATCGTGGACCTGCTGGCCGACCTCAATCGCGCGGGCCAGACGGTCGTCATGGTGACGCACAATCTCGACATCGCCCGGCGCGCGGGCCGGCTGCTGCACATGCGCGACGGTCGCCTCAGCGAAACCCCCGACGATTCCCAGGACGCTTAAGCGATCCGCGCGTTGCACGCGATCACCGGGCCGCAGGTTATTATGCGGGTCGCGGGGGCGATGCATGACCGACGCGCGGGAGCCGGACTTCTGGGACGAGGCGCGGGCGCTGATCGAGGCCCGCCCGATCGGCTTCCTGGCGACGGCCGACGGGGATCAGCCGATCGTCCGCGCCGTCACGCCCGCCTGGCAGGGCATCCGCGCCTTCATCGCCACGGACCCAAATACCGCCAAAGTGCGGCAGATCCAACGCAATCCCCGCGTCAACCTGATCCACTGGGGGCTGGACTTCCACCACGTCAGCCTGCGCGCCCGCGCCTCGCTCGTGACCGACGCGGAGATGCTGGACGAACTCTGGCACGCCTTCCCGTACGATCTCAGCGACTACTTCAGCCGCGGCGACGAGGGCACGCCCGGCAAGGCCCGCTTCGGCGTTATCTCGCTGGACCCGTTCCGGATCGAACTGTGGAGCCTGCAGAGCCTCGCCATCGGCAAGCCGCCGCAGGTCTGGCGGTCCCGCTAGCGCGTAGGGCGATCCTGCGTTGATCCACCGCGCCGCCCGGCGCTAGCCTCCCACCGGCCATCCCACCCGTGCCGTTTGACCCGACACAGCGCCTCAGGGGGTTCCCATGCGCATCGCCATCATTGGACAGGCGGCATTCGGCGCCGCCGTGTACGAACGCCTGCTGGCAGATGGGCACGAGATCGCGGGCGTCTTCACCCCGCCCGAGACGGGCCGCCCCGATCCTCTGGCGGAGGCCGCGCGCGGACACGGCGTGCCGCTGGTCCAGGCCCGGCGCTGGCAGCGTAAGGGCGTCGTCGATGAGGACGTCTTCCGGCAGTACGCGGCCACCGCGCCCGAACTCAACGTGATGGCCTTCGTGACGCAGATCATCCCGAGCCGCGTGCTGACGCACCCGGCGCAGGCGACGATTCAGTACCACCCCAGCTTGCTCCCCCGGCACCGCGGTCGCAGCGCCATCAACCACGCCATCCTGCAGGGCGACGCCGAGACCGGCCTGACCATCTTCTGGGTCGATGAGGGCATCGACACCGGCCCCGTGTTGCTGCGGAAGCGCTTCGCCATCGGCGAGGACGACACGCTGAACAGCCTCTACCGCGACCACCTGTTTCCCCTGGGCGTCGAGGCGATGAGCGAGGCCGTGGGCCTGGTCGCCGCCGGGGACCCGCCGCGCATCGTGCAGGACGAGACGCTCGCGACGTACGAGCCGCCCTGGGAGGGCGACATCGCCCGCATCGACTGGAGCCTGCCGGCCATGGAGGTGCACAACTTCATCCGCGGCAGCGATCGGCAGCCGGGCGCATGGACGACGTTCAACGGCGCGACCGTGCGCCTCTACGGCTCCACGCGGAGCGACGCGAGCCCGGGCGCCCCGGGCAGCGTCGCCGCGCTCGACGACGGCGGGCTCAGCGTGCGCTGCGGCGACGGCGGCGCCGTGCGCGTCGACACGGCCATGGCCGAGGGCGCGCGCCGCGGCCCCGTGGGCCAATGGGCGGAGAGCGCCGGTGTCGCCGTCGGGTCGCAGCTCGAGTAGCGCCGCCGGGCCTACTGATCCTGCACGCGGCGGCCCGAATCCACGATCCGCCCGAACGGCGTGCGACTGATCGGGTCCGCCGCCGACGCCTGTTCCCAGGCCGCGTCGACCATCTTGGCGTACTTGGGGTCGGACTCGTTGAGCTTGGTCTGATCGTCCTTGATGAACGCGTAGCCGCTCAGCGACCGTCGCACGCCGCCCTTGCGGCCGCACAGCGGGCATTTCGGCTTGGGCGCGTCGATGCGGCGCAGCAGCGCCTCGAACGGGGCGTCGCAGCGCTTGCAGACGTAGGTGTAGATCGGCATCCGCGGCTCCGATCGCAGGCTACAGGGTGGGCGGCGGCTGATAATCTAGCCGCAGCCGTCGGGACGGATCGGAGCGGGAGGGAGCGGGACCACGGTGATCGGATTCAACGGCATCAAGACGCTGTTCCTGATCGTGCTGCTCTCCGGCCTGGTGCTCGTCATCGGGCAGATGCTGGGGGGCGTGCTGGGACTGGCCATCGCCGGCGTGCTGGTCTTCGCGATGAATATCGGCTCCTACTGGTACTCCGACAAGCTCATCCTCAAGACGATGAACGCCCATCAGGTGACGCCCCAGCAGGCGCCGGGGCTGCATCGCATCGTGGAGCGCGCGGCGCGGGAGGCGGGGCTGCCGAAGCCGAAGGTCTACGTGGTCGACACGCCGATGCCGAACGCCTTCGCCACCGGGCGCAACCCCCAGAACGCGGCCGTCGCCGCGACCACCGGGATCATGGGGCTGCTGACCGAGCGCGAGATCTCCGGCGTCTTCGCCCACGAGTTGGGGCACGTCAAGAATCGCGACACGCTGATCAACACCGTGGTGGCGATGCTGGCCTCGACGGTCATGATCATCGCCATGTTCGCCAAGTGGAGCCTCTTCTTCGGGCTGATGTTCGCGGGCGGCCAGCGTGGGGGCGGCGGCTCCGGGCAGCTCGCCAACGTGGCCGGCACGCTCGTGCTGGCGATCGTCGCGCCCATCGTCGCCTCCATGATTCAGATGGCCGTCTCTCGCGCCCGCGAGTACAGCGCCGACGAGACCGGCGCGCGCAACTGCCGCGACCCGGAGGCCCTGGCGTCGGCGCTGCAGAAGCTCGCCCTGGGCTCGCAGACGCCCCAGGTGCAGGCGGCCGCCAAGGCCATGGTGGGGGCCGAGTCGGCCAATCACCTGTTCATCGTCAATCCGCTGGCCGGCGGCCCGGGGCGCTGGTTCGCCAGCCATCCGCCGGTCGAGGAGCGCGTGGCGCGGCTGCGCGACATCGGCCGCGACATCGGCCAGATCTTCTAGCCCGGCCGCGTTGCCCCGACGGCGGCCGGCGCTATCCTTCCCCGGAAGCTGGAACGGAGCGCGCATGCCACGGGTCCATACGCCGCGGGGCGTCGCATGAGCTGGGACATCGACGCCGACACCACCCACAACCTTCGCGACAAGTACGCCATCGTCGGTGTGGGCGAGACGACCTACACGCGCGGCTCGGGCATGACCACGCGCGCGCTCGGCACCTGGGCGGTCCGCAACGCCATCGAGGACGCCGGCCTGACCACCAACGACGTCGATGGGATGCTCTCGTATTCCGGCGGCGACTCCACGGCCGGCCCGTTGCTGGCCGCCGACCTGGGCATCCGGCTCAACTTCTACATGGACTGCATGGGCGGCGGATCGAGCACCGAGGCGCTGGTGGGTCTGGCCATGGGGGCGATCGAGGTGGGGCTGTGCCACACGGTCGTGATCTTCCGCTCCATGAACGGCTTCTCCCAGGTGCGGATCGGGGGGACCGGCCGGCGGTCCCGCGGCGCGCTGAGCGGTGATCGGCTGCACGCCGGTCCCTACGGCTGGTTCAGCGCCGGTCAGAGCTTCGCGCCCGTCTTCATGCGCCACATGTACGAGTACGGCACGACGCCGCGGCAGGTCGCGCACGTCAAGATGGCGCACAGCCGGCACGCCTCGCAGAACCCCAAGGCCTACTACAAGCACCGGGTGTCCGTGGACGACGTGCTGGATAGCCGCTGGATCTGCAAGCCGCTGCACCTGCTGGACTGCTGCGTCGAGACCGACAACGCCACGGCGATCATCGTGACCAGCGTGGAGCGCGCCTACGACATGCGGCACACGCCGGCGCGCATCCTGGGCGTCGTCGGGCGCTGCTCGAAGCCCGGCAACGACGGGCATATGAGCTACCAGCGTGGGCGGCTCACGACGATCGGCGCCGACTACGCGGCCCCCCGCCTGTGGTCGAGCGCGGGGGTGGGCCCGGAGGACGTCGACGTCAGCGCCTCGTACGACGCGTTCACCTTCACCGCCCTGCTGCAGCTGGAGGCCTACGGCTTCTGCGCCAAGGGTGAGGGCGGCGCCTACGTCAGCAGCGGCGACATCCAGCTGGGCGGCAAGCGGCCCAACAACACCAGCGGCGGCCATCTCTGCGAGGGCTACACGCACGGCATGAACATGGTCATCGAGAACGTGCGCCAGCTGCGCGGCCGCATCGACGACTACTGCCCGCTCGACGAATCGCGCAGCGACGGCGCCCGTCGGCACAGCTACGACTACGAGACGCCGGGGGCCTGCCGCCAGGTCCGCGACGTCAACATCACCGCCAACCTCGGCTGGGCGACTCCGGCCACGGGCTCGGCGCTCGTCATGCGGAAGGGCTGAGACATGCCGAACCCCCCGCCGAGCGATCCGGGCGCGAAGCCGCAGTTGATCGAGGGCGTGCACCTGGGCATGCCGCTGGCGATCGACGAACTCGACACGCCCAATCGGGAGTACTTCGGCCACTGCGCCCGGCACGACTTCCACCTGCAGCGCTGCGTCGACTGCGATCTGGTGGAGTACCCGCCTCGCACGGCCTGCATGTGGTGCGGCGGATCGAGCCTGGAGTGGACCGCCGTGGAGGGTCGCGGCGCCGTCTACTCCTACACCGAGGTCCACCACGCGATCCAGCCGGCCATGCGCGCCGTCGCGCCCTACCTCATCCTGATGGTCGAACTCGACGCCCAGCGCGGTCGCCCCGGCCCCGACGACGGCGTCCGCGTGGGGGGCAACCTCGTCACTGCGGACGGCGACCTGGCGCCGCCGGAGCTCGTCGCGCAGGTGGGCATCGGCAGTCGCATGCGGATGGTCTACGTGGACGCCGGCGAGGGCATCGCGCTGCCCATGTGGGCGCTCGATGAGGACGCCGGCCAGCCCGTCCCCTGGCGCTACCCGGAGTGAGCGCCCTCGTACAGTGCAGCCGTATGCTGCGCGTGATGCCCCTTCGTATGCCACCCCCGCCGCCACGCCCCGACGACGCGCCCGGGGCCGCGCCATCGACGGCGCGCCGGGAGTTGGTCACGACCGCGCTCATCTTCTCCGGACTCGTCGTCATGTTGGGACTGGCCTCGGCGGTGATGGTGCAGCCCGCGCTGGCCGCGGATTTCGACCCCTACTGGCCCGCCCTCGCCGGGCTGGGGCTGCTCTCGACCGTGGCGGGCTCCTGGTGGCTGTGGTGGCGGCCCCGGTGAGGGGGGGCGCGATGGCCCGCCTGGCGTGCCTTGGGCTACTGACGGCGATCCTGGCGCTGCTGACGGCCTGCAGCCTGGGCGGCGACGGTGGGCAGGCGGTGCTCGCCGTCGCCATCGATGAGACCAGCCCCGACAAGCCGATCCTGACGCCCGCTCCGGACGTCGTGCAGCCGGACCGGGTGTACTTCATCCGGCTCGAGGTGCCCCGGCCGCTCGACGCCGAATACGTGCGCGTCCGCCTGGAGAAGCGCGTGGGCGGGGCGCACCACCAGCGCCGGGAGTTCCTGCACCCGGTGACCGCGCCCTGGACCGTCGTCGTGATCCCGATCAGCGTGCCCGACTCGGGGGAGTGGAACATCGCCCTGATCGCCAACTCCCGCAAGATCACCGACGTGCGGTTCCACGCCAAACGCTCATAGCCCGTGCGCGGGTATCCTCGCGGCGAGAGGAGTCGCCATGCGCCCCATCACCGATGTCGCCGCGGACCTCGGCCTGAGTCCGGCCGACCTCGATCTGTACGGCTCCGACAAGGCGAAGCTGACCCCGGCCGCCGTCGAGCGGCTGCGGGACGCGCCGCCCGGCCGGCTGGTGCTCGTCACCGGGATCAATCCGACCACGGGGGGCGAGGGCAAGACGACGACCTCGATCGGCCTGACGCAGGCGATGCGGCGCCGGGGCGTGAAGGCGACCGCCGCGCTGCGCGAGCCGTCGATCGGGCCCGTGATGGGCATCAAGGGCGGCGGCACCGGCGGCGGCGGCTCCCAGATCCACCCGGCGGACGAGATCAACCTGCACTTCACCGGCGACCTGCACGCCGTCACGACCGCCAACAACCTGCTCGCCGCCGCGATCGACAACTCGATGTTCCACGGCAACCCGCACGGGCTCGACCCGCGCCGCATCACCTGGCGCCGCTGCCTGGACATGAACGACCGCGCGCTGCGCAACATCGTCGTGGGGTTGGGGGGGACGACCGACGGCGTCCCGCGTGAGGAGGCCTTCGACATCACGCCCGCCTCGGAGGTGATGGCGATCCTGTCGGTGGCCTCGGGGCTGGACGACCTGCAGCAGCGCCTAAGCGACGTCATCGTGGGCTACACGCGCGAGATCGAGCCCGTGCGCTGCCGCGACCTGGGCGTCGATGTCGCGATGGCGGCGCTGATGCGACAGGCCTTGCAGCCCAACCTCGTGCAGACCAGCGACGGCGGTCCGGCCTTCGTGCACGGGGGGCCCTTCGCCAACATCGCCCTGGGCTGCAACAGCCTCATGGCCACGCGGGCGGCGCTCGCCACCTCCGACGTCACCATCACCGAGGCCGGCTTCGGATCCGACCTGGGGGCCGAGAAGTTCTTCAACATCTACTCGCGCATCGGCGGCCTGCGACCGGAGGTCGGCGTGATCGTCGCCACGGCGCGGGCCCTCAAGCAGCACGGCGGCGTCGGGGCCAAGGAGCTCGAAGCGGAGGACGTTGGAGCGCTGCGCGTCGGCCTCGTCAACCTGGACGCCCACATCGACAACGTGCAGCGCCACGGGCTGACGCCGGTCGTGGCGGTGAATCGCTTCCCCGCCGACAGCGACGCCGAGATCGCGGCCGTCGTCGCGCACTGCCGGTCGCGTCAGGTGCGCGCCGCGGAGGCCGACCCCTTCGGCGGCGGCGGCGAGGCCTGCCTGGGCCTCGCGGAGGCCGTCGAGGACGCGCTGACGGTCGGCGGCGACCTGCGCTACCTCTACGACCTCGACCAGCCGCTGCGGGCGAAGATCGAGGCCATCGCGCACAACGTCTACGGGGCCGGCTCCGTCGCCTACGAGCGCCGCGCCCATCTCACGCTGCGGCGCATGACCCGGCTGGGCATGGACCGACTGCCGGTCTGCATCGCCAAGACGCAGTACTCGCTCTCGGCCGACCCCGCCCTGCGCGGCCGTCCGACGGGCCACGAGTTCCCCGTGCGGGAGGTGCGCCCCTCGGCGGGCGCGGGCTTCCTGGTCGTGATCGCGGGCGACATCATGACGATGCCGGGGCTGCCCAAGTCCCCCGCCGCGACGCGCTTCCGCCTCGACTAGCGTTCCCTGCGGGGTGGGGGTCAGCGCTCGACGACGACCCCGTCGGCGTTGCCGTACTCCGCCCATGAGGCGTCGTAGAGCCGCGGGCGCGGGTAGCCCAGGAGTTCAAGGAGGAAGAATCCGTGCGCCGCACGGATGCCCGCCTGTCAATAGGTCGTGACCGTCTTCTCCGGCGTGATGCCCCGCTCCGACAGCAGCGCCCGCAGCGCCGCCGGCGACTTCAGCGTGCGCAGCGGATGCTCCAGCGTCTCCAGCCACTCCAGGTGCGACGCGTTCGGCACGCGCCCGCCGTGCTGCGTGCCGCGGGCGTTGGCGCCGGTCCACTCCCCGTCCGACCGCACATCCCAGAACACGTGCTCCTCCGACGCGCAGTCGCGTTGCACGTCGGCCAGACGGCAGACCGACGCATCGTTGGGGCCGGTCGCGACGAACGGGGCCGGCGCGGGTCGCTCGTTCACGTTCGAGAGCGGCCGCCCCTCGGCGTGCCACTTGTCCAGGCCGCCGTGCAGCACCTGCACGGCGTCGAAGCCGAAGCGGCCGCAGGTCCACCAGAAGCGCGCCGCGTAGAGCCCGCCCGAGCCGTCGTAGGCGACGACCCGCGAATCGTTGCGGATGCCCAGCGATCCCATGATCCGTGCGAAGGCGTCCGCGTCGGCGATCGCGTGGACGCCGCCCTCCATGCCGCCGGGCGCGTCGGGCGCCTTCCAGTAGCGCGACCGCGACCACACGGCGCCGGGGATGTGCAGGCGCTGGTAGGCCGGCAGCAGGTCACAATCGACGACGATCAGATCGGGTTCGTCGAGATGGGTCGCCAGCCAGTCGGTCTCCGCCAGCAACTCCGGTCGCGCCCAGCCCGGCGCGGTATTCGTCGACATCGTGGTCTCCTCCCACAACGATTGCGCGGGCGGCTAGAGCTCCGGCGGCCCCAGCCACGTGATCGCATCCTCCGAGTGTCCGTTGGCCGGCGGGCAGAGATGCTCGCCCGGCTCCAGCGGCTCCTTGCACAGCGGGCACAGCGGCCGGCCCGCCGAGACCGTCTCCTGCGCCTGGCGGGAGAACCGCCGCGCCAGATCGCGCGAGAACGACGCCCGCAGCGTGGAGCGCTCCTGGTCCTCGGCCGCGGCGTCGGTGGCGTAGATCGCGAGCGCCTCGCCGCCGTCGTCGTAGGCGAGCGCGAGGCGGCTGACGCGGAAGTCGTGCGTGGGATGGCGCGGGAAGTCGCTCAGCGCCGCGGCCGACGGTCGCGAGCCTTCGCGCTCCTTGCGATGCAGCACCAGCACCTGCTCGATGGCGTTGGCGAGCGCCTGCACCTGCTCCTTCTCGATCCACAGCGACGCGCTCTCCCCCTGCGCCATCAGGCGCAGCCGGAAGCGCCGGTCGCCGGGCTCCCCGATCGACTCCGCCTCGAACGAGTCCACGAGCCCCAGATCGTGCTCGGCCCCGCTAGCCATGTCGTCGCTCACGCATCCGCCCGCGTCCGATCGCTGCCCGTCCCTCGCTGATCTCCCCGAAGTGTACGGGCAGAAGGGCATGGGGGCGCGGCAGCCGCCCCGACGATCGGCCCGCGATCGCCGGGTGCTGCTGGTGGGTGCTGCTGACGTGTGCTGCTGATGTGTGATGGAGAGGCGGGAACGAATGTGCGAGAATATGCGGGGCGGACCGCTTGCCCAAGCGCGTCCGCGTGCCACCCAGGGTGGGGTCGACCCAGGTTTTCCGTTTCTCCTGGGCCGCCCCACCCGCCTCGGCTGTGTAGCCTGCGTGGCCGCAAGCTAAGGCCTGGCGTCGGCGGGCGGCAATCGTTCCGCACCGCCTCGCCGCCAGGATTTACACGACGGTTACCCGGCGCCCCACCCCGGAAGGCCCGCGCGTGACAACTCCGCCACCCGACCCGGCCGCCCGCACAGCCGCCGCCCGCAGAGTGGCCGCCCGCGCCCACCGGACCGCGCTGCTCAACGTCGTGCCGCTGCTGGGCGTGTTCGCCGCGGTGGGGCTGTTCCGGAGCCAGGGGTCGCAGTCGGATTGGGCCGCGCGGCAGGCGCTGCAGGCCGCCCTCTTCCAGTTCCTCAGCTTCAACGTGGCCCTCATCGTGGTCACCTGCGTCGCGGTCGCGGCCGCCTTCGCGTGGGAGTCGTCGTACCGCGACGGGGCGCTGGCGCTGGCCGTGGTCCTGACTGCCCTGCCGGTCTACCTGGCGTACTACGGCGTGCAGGCCGTCCTCGCCTGGCGCGCGGCCGGCGCGGTTGGGCGGGGCGACGACTACCGCTACCCGATGATCGGCCGGCTGATGGGTCCGCAGTCCTAGCGCACGTTGCGCAGGCGCGGATCGAGGGCGTCGCGCAGCCAGTCACCCATCAGGTTGCCGGTCAGGGAGATCGTGAGCAGGGCGAGCCCCGGCAGCCAGATGGGCCACCAGGCGACGTTCATGAAGTCGCGGCCCTCCGAGATCATCACCCCCCACGACGGCGTGCCCGGCGGCGCGCCGACGGTCAGGAAGCTCAGCGCGGCCTCGGCCAGGATCACCAGCGCGACCTCCAGCGTCATGATGATCACGACGGTGTTGACCACGTTCGGGAACAGGTGCCGGCGCATGATCCAGGCGGGCCCCGCCCCGGTCGCCCGCGACGCCGTGACGAAGTCGCGCTCCTTCAGCGTGAGCACGTCGGCCCGCACCAGCCGCGCGTACGAGGGCCAAGTCCAGATCAGCAGGATGATGATCACGTTGCGCAGGCTGGGCCCCACCAGGGCCGCGAGCAGCACCGCGAAGAGGATGCCCGGCATCGCCAGTTGCACGTCGACCACGCGCATAAGCAACTGGCCCGTGAGGCCGCCCACCCAGCCCGAAACCAGCCCCAGCACCGTCCCGACCAGCGCCGCGCCCGGCACCACGATGAAGACCACGATCAGCGAGATGCGCGCCCCGTACAACAGCCGGCTGAAGATGTCCCGGCCCACTTGGTCGGTGCCCAGGATATAGTCCCAGCTGCCCCCGTCGAAGATGGGCGGCTGCAGGCGCACCCCCAGGTTGATGAACTCCGGGTCGTGCGTCGCGAGCACGTTCGCCCCCACGCCCGCCACGAGCACCGCCAGCCCGATCGCGCCGGGCACGGAGAGCCCCAGCCAGCGCCGCCAGCGGATGCCGCGTCGCCGCTGCGCCAGGGGCGCGGCCGCCGTCTGGCCCGTCACTGGGCCCGCCATCAGGCGGCCCCCGCCCGGATGCGCGGGTCGATCAGCCGGTACGACACGTCGACCAGCAGGTTCACCACCGCGATCGACGCCGCCAGCACGATGATCGACGCCTGCACCATCGGGAAGTCATTTTTGAGGATCGAGTCGATGATCAGCCGGCCGATCCCCGGCCAGGCGAACACCATCTCGATGATCACCGAGCCGCCGATCAGGCGGCCGAGCGACAGGCCCAGCATCGTCACGACCGGCAGCAGCGCGTGCCGCACGGCGTGGCGCCCGATGACCACCCGCTCGCTCAGCCCCTTGGCCCGCGCCGTGCGAATGAAGTCCGTCTCCATGACGTCGATCATCCCCGACCGCGTCAGCCGCATGATCGCAACCATCTCGAACAGCCCCAGCGCCAGCGCCGGCAGGATCAACGAGCGGAAGCCCTCCTTCGCGCCGCCGGTCGGGAACCAGCCCAGTTGCACGGCGAAGAAGAAGATCATCATCAGGCCCAGCCAGAAGCTCGGGGTGGCCTGCCCGATCACCGCCACGAAGCGGGCCAGCCAGTCGATGACCGTGCCCCGCTTGAGTGCCGCGAGGATGCCCAGCGGCACCGCCAGCGCGAGCGCGAACACCACGCCCGCCACCCCCAGCTTGAGCGTGTTCTCGGCCCGGTCGCCGATCGCGCCGAGCGCCGGCGTGCCCCCGCCCCGCCACGAGGTCCCGAAGTCGCCTTGCGCCAGGTTCCACAGGAAAACGCCGTACTGGACGATCAGCGGGTCGTTCAGCCCCAGGGTCTCCTTCAGGTTCTCGATATCGACGTCCCGCGCCTCGAGCGGCAGCAGCGTCGCCTCGGGGTTGCCCACGGTGCGCGAGACGAAGAAGACGGTCGTCACGACGATGAAGACGACGAAGAACGCCTGGATCAGCCGGATCGCGAAGTAGTTCCAGAACTGCATCGGGCTCCCTGCAGGCCGCTCTCCGCATGTGCGGAGGGGAGTGTACCAGCGGGAAGTATACCGGAGGGGAGTCGACCAGAGGCGCGACGGGCCCTCACCCTAGCCCTCTCCCAGAGGGAGAGGGAACCGGAGCCTCCGCTCCATCGCCGGGCAATGGCGATGGAGCGGGATCCCGTAGGGGCGGTTCGCGAACCGCCCATTCCCCCTCCGGTCCCCCCTCTCCAGCGCTTTAGCTGGAGAGGGGGACAGGGGGTGAGGTTCCCACGCAGGGGGTGAGGTTCCCGGCGTCAGATGTGCTTCTGCGCGGCGGAGGTGCTGCTGTAGTCCAGGAGGCCGAAGGGCCCGCCCTTGGGCCAGTTGACCTCGCTGCGGGTCATGACGCCGTCCGCCGTCTCGACGAGGTAGATGTAGTACGCCCGCCGCGCGTGCTCGAGGATGACCTCCGTGACCAGCGGGAGGCGCCGCTCGGGATCCTGCTCCTCCAACAGCGCGAGGACCATCTCGTCCATGTCGGGTTCCGGGGGCCGCGCGACGCCCCAACTGCCACGAGGCCCGGCGCAACACTCCCAGAGCCCGCCGATATCGGGGGTGGGGCTGGCCCAGAACCAGTGGAGGCCCGGCGGGGCGTTCTCCAGGCCGCGCATGTACTTGTCGGTGAGGTACTCGCTGAAGGTGAGCGGCACGGACTCCACCCGGATGCCGACCGTCGTCAGATCCTGCACGACCGCCAGCGCCATGTCCGACTCGAACGAGCCGCCCCACTCGGGCGTCCAGTACAGGTGGGTATCGAAGCCGTCCGGGTAGCCGGCCTCGGCCAGCAGCGCCCGCGCCCGCTCGGGGTCGTAGGCGTAGGTGACTTCCTGCTTCTGCTCCGGGGTCGGGTAGCCCTGGGCGGTGTTGCATGTCAGGAGCGACTGCTCGCCCACGCCGAGCAGGAGGTTGTCGATCAGGGACTGGCGGTTGATCGCGTGGTTCGCGGCCCGGCGGACGCGGACATCCAGGAACGGGTTGGGGCTGCCGTCGTCCATCGTTTGCGCGTACAGGTTGGGGAAGAGGTTCTGCATGCAGTAGTTGATGTTGGGGCCGAACTGGACGGTGAAGTCGGGGTCGTCCAGGAACGGCTTGACGACATCGGGGCCCAGGCTGTCCGCCAGGTCGATCTCGCCGGCCTCGAGGCCGGCCAAGCGCGACTGGAGTTCGGGGCGCACCAGGACCGTCAGCTGTTTGTGGTGGGGCGCGTGCGGCACCCGGACGGGGTAGTCGATCGGGAAGAGGTGGTCGTCGAAGCGCTCGTAGACGAAGTCCTCGTCGTCCGTGTGGCTGACGAAGCGGTAGGGGCCCGTGCCCATCGAGGATTGGTCCACCGCGGTGTCGCCGCGCCGCTCCACGTCCGCCCGCGACACGACCGGCGCACTGCCGACAAAGGGCATCTTGGCGGTGATGAACTCCGCATTGGGCGCGTCGATCTCGATCGCCCAGGTGCGATCGTCCACGGCCTCGTGCCGGGCCCAGCCCGAGGAAAGCCACGGGTTCGCGGGGGTCCAGCCGCCGGGGTGATCGCTCGTCGCGCCGCCGTCGTGGTATGCGGCGCGACCGAACATGCGGTCGTAGCTGAACACCAGGTCGTGGGCGGTGAGGATCGAGCCGTCGTGGAACGGCGCCGGGGCAACCGCCGCCCGGAGCGTGACGGGGTCGATCCACTCCGGCGCGACGAGATGGGCGGCCACGGAGTTATTGCGGGGATCCAGTACGACGGGCGGGCTGAAGACGCCGCCGGTGTTGGAGAAGTTGCCGAAGCTGCCGGACTTGTGTGGATCCAGGCCCCCGCCGTCGGTGGTGGCCACCCCGACGATCGTGGCGTCCAGATCGACCTGGTCGAGCGGCCAGGGGACGGAATACTCGGTGTCGTCGGCCAGGCCGGCGGCGACGGCCGCCGCCGCCGCGCTGGCCGCGTCGGCGGCCTCCCCGGCCGCGCCGGCGGCCTCACTGGCCGCGTCGGCGGCCTCTTCGGCCGCCATGACAGCGGCCGCAGCGGTTTCGGCCGCGGCTTCGGCGACGGCCTCGGCGCTGGCGGCGGTCTCTTGGGCCGTGGCGGCGGCCTGCCCGGCGGCGGCGGACGCTTCCCCGGCCGCGGCGGCAGCCGCAGCGGCGGCGTCGGCGGCCGCTGCGATGGCGGCCTGGGCAGCCTCGGCGGTGGCCGTCCCGGCCTCGACCGCGGCAGCCGCGTCGCGGGCGGCCTGGGCGGCGGCGTCGGCGGCCTCGGACGCTGCAGCGGCGACGGCCGCGGCAGCCTGATCACCGGCCGCGGATGCCGCGGCGGCTGCGTCGGCGGCAGCCGCAGCGGCGGCTTCCGCGGCGGCGGCCGCGGCGGCGGCGCGCGCCTCCCCGGCGGCGACGGCGGCGGCGGCGGCCTCTTCCGCGGCCGCGGCCGCCCGTTCGGCGGCCACGGCCCCGGCGTCAGGCCCGTCGTCGTCGCCGCAGCCGACCAGGGCGAGGCCGGCTGCTCCAACCCCAGCCTTCGCGCTGGCTCCCAACATGGTGCGGCGTGAGATCTTCCGCTGTCGCAGGGTCGTCCAATAGTTCCGGCGGCTCATCACATGTTCCCTTCCGGTCCCCGGCTGTCCCTTTGTGGGATCGCTCGGTGCGTGAGCACGCACAGTATGGCACATTATAAGAGTGCACCCCCCCTCCCCGTTATGTCAAATAGGAAGGAAATTATGGGGTTATCCACCGAATTTTTCGGATTTAGGCGCTGTTGGAACCCCCCCTGTGTCACTCGTGGGGTTCCGGCGTGCGATCGCGCGGGGGAACCTCGCCCTTCCGGTCCCCCCTCTCCAGCGCTTCAGCTGGAGAGGGGGCTAGGGGGTGAGGTTCCCCTTCCGGCGCCCCCTCTCCACCAGGAGGTGGAGAGGGGGCCAGGGGGTGAGGTCGGACGGCGCGACGCCGGGGGTGCGGATGCCCCGTAAAGCGGCGGTAAAAGACCGCGGTAGTGCGTTGACGGTGGGCCATTTCCAGATCACGCTGTATTTGTAGGTCGTGCTGGTTATCCAACCAGCTATCTCCCAAACCGACCGGCTTGAGTCCCCTGCCCCCCGGGCAGGGTGCGTCCGCCATGCGCGGGCGGGTATGGGAGATGGATCCATGGTGACGCAGACAGTTCCGCAGAGCCCGGCGCGGGAGGCCGCGTCTAGCACCGACGCCCGGTGCGTCCACCACTGGATGGTGCGGCCGCCGAATGGCGAGAACAGCTGGGGCGAGTGCCGCAAGTGCGGTCGGCGCAAGCGCTTCAGCAATCGCTTCGATGGGCGCGACCGCGCCAATAACTCCGACATCTTCGCGAACGGCTCCATCCACTGGAAGCCCGACCATCGCTCGGCGTACGGCGTCCGCGTGCCCAGCGACGCGATCTAGCGCGCTGCGGATGGCGTCGCGGACCCGGCGCGCAGCCGTGCGCCGACAGATGCGCGTCCGTCCCAGCAACGCGCCCATGGCCATCTCTCCGGGCCGCCAGTGCCGGTCCGCCAGTGCCCGCCCTACAGCGAGTGAGGGTCGCGGCCTCCCCGAGGGCCGTCCGCCAGCCGGCGGGCGGCCCTCCCCCGTCCTCCCAGCGCCGGTCCCCCGCGCCGGCCCGGTAGCCCCACGCCGGGACGGCTGGCTACGATGCGGTGGGCCGCCCCGGCGGCGGCGATCGGTGATCGATTGCCGAACGAATCGGCAGCGGAAAGCGAGGCCCGGCCGATGGTGGGTTCCGACTGGCAGGAGCAAGGCTTCGGCGTCCGCGATGTCCCCTTCGACGAGTGGGCCGACATCGACACGCTGGTCCATCGCGCGGCACTGAGCAGCGGGGATTTCGACTACCTGCTGCGCCCCGTCTGCCCCGACTGTGGGAGCGACTTGCAACTCGCGTATGAAGACGCTGAGGGCGAGGGCTCGTCGCTGGCGGCCCTGATCTGCGACGCCTGCCGCCTGACGTGGCAGCTGGCCGCCGATGACGACGACGCGGCGGGCGACTGAAGCCGCGGCGCTCGCGGCGCCGCAGAGGAGTGGCCGGTGGTCATCGTCATGGGCACGAACGCGAGTCCGGCCGATATCGCCTTCGTGCTCGCGCGCTTGGCCGAGCAGGGCTGCCGTGGCGAGCTGACCGTTGGCGTCGAGCGCACGATCATCACCGTCGTGGGGCCCGCCACGCCGGCCCTGCAGGAGGACGCGCGCGTGCTGCCGCACGTCGTCGACGTCGTCCTGCTGGGCAAGTCCTACGACCTGGCCAGCCGTGACTCGCAGCCCGCGGGCACCATCGTCGCCGTCGGGGCCGGCCCGCAGGCGGCCCACATCGGCGGCGAGCCGCTGGTGATCATCGCGGGCCCCGGCACCGTCGAGTCGCCGCAGCAGCTCGCCGACCTCGGCCCCGCCCTGCGCCGGGGCGGCGCGGCCGCGCTGATGGGCGGCAGCCTGCGCCCGGGCCAGTCGCCCTACGCGTTCACCGGCCTGGGCGAGGCGGGCCTGCGGCACCTGGCCGCCGCCCGCGCCGCGACGGGGCTGCCGATCGTGGAGGAGGTGCCCGACGTCGCCTCGCTGGCGATGGTGGCCCGCTACGCCGACGCGCTGGAGGTCGGGTCGTACAGCATGACGAACTACGGACTGCTGGAGGCCGTCGCGGCGACCGGCAAGCCGGTCATCCTGCGGCGCGGGTTCTCGGCCACGCTCGACGAGTGGCTGCTGAGCGCGGAGCGCATCCTGCTGGCCGGCAACCCCAACGTCGTGCTGTGCGAGGGCGGCATCCGCACCTACGAGACCGCCACCAGTCACACGCTCGACATCAGCGCGATCCCCGCGCTCAAGCGCCTCACGCACCTGCCCGTCATCGCCGACCCGTGCGGCGCCTGCGGCCAGGCCGACCTCGTGCCCGACCTCGCCGTGGCGGCCGTCGCGGCCGGCGCCGACGGCCTGCTCGTGGAGGTGCATCCGAACCCCGACCGCGCGCTCGCGGATGGACCGCAGTCGCTGACGCCGGAGGCGTTCGTCGCGCTCAGCGCGCGGCTGGCGGCGCTGGCGCCGGCCGTCGGACGCCGGCTGGCGCCGCTGGGCTGAGGGGTCGCGCAGGCCTGTTCACACGGACCCCACCAGAATCCGCCGGTCGTGGTGGGCGCAAACGCCGGCGACGGCCATAATGCGGAGACCAGAGACCGCCAGATCGAGCAGCAAGCCAGATCGATGAGTAAAGATGAGGCGCCGCGATGCCCGTGACCGTTCGAATCCCCACGCCGCTGCGCAAGCTCACGCAGGGACAGGACGTCGTCGACGCGGCGGGTGAGACGCTCAGCGCCGTCGTGACGGACCTGGAGGCGAGCTACCCGGGCCTGCAGGACCGCCTGATCGACGAGGCGGGCGAGATCCGGCGCTTCGTGAACGTCTTCGTCAACGGCGAGGACGTGCGCTTCCTCGACGGCCTGAGCACGGCGCTCGGCGCAGGCGACGAAGTGAGCATCGTGCCCGCCGTCGCGGGCGGCGCCGAACGCTAGTTGCTGGCGTCGCTGTTCTCCACGGCCGGGATGATCAGCCGGTCCCCCACGAGGATGAACTCGTCCTCACTCAGCCCGTTCGCGCTCATGATCGCGTCGATCGACGATCCATAGGTGATCGCGAGGTCGTAGAGCGTGTCGCCCGCGACGACGTCGTGCACGACGGAGTTCTCCGCCGTCGGCAGCGTGCTCGGCGCCTCCAGCGGACGCGCGGGCGCCGGCAGCGGCGCGCTGGGCGTCTCCAGCACGATCGGCGCCGTCTGCGCGGGCGGCGCCGGCTGCGCGGCTTGCACCGGGGCCGCCGCCGGCGGCTGGGCGGCCGCGACAGTGGTCTGCGCGGCGGTCGCGGTCGTCGCGGCGGCCGCGGGGGCTGCGGTTGTGTTCGGCGTGGCGGCGGCGACCGTGCCGTCGGTCGTCTGGGCCGTGGCGGCGAAGTCGATCGCCGGCGCCGTGGCCTCGTCGGTCGCGACGGTGGCGGGCGCGGCGCTGTCGCCGCCCAGCGTGCCGGCCACGAAGATGATCAACGCCAGCAGCCCCACCACGGCGGCGATGGCCGTGACGTGTACGCGGTCGGGCAGCACCCAGCGACCCTGGCGGTCGGGACCGGGGAAGCCCAGCGAGAGCAGGAGCGAGTCGCCGGGCCGGCCCGCCCCGCGCGCGGGGTGCCGCGCGGCGAAGGGACTCGCCGCGCCGCCCCCGCCCACGATCGCCCCGGCCGGCTGCTGGACGATCGCGCCGTCCAGCCACCACGCCACGGCGCCGCCCGCGATCACGGACAGCGACAGGACGAGCAGCCACGTGCCCGGTCCCGGCCAGCCGACTCCAAAGATGAGCAGAAAGAGGAATGCGCCTGCGGCGTATGCCGCGGCAGTCTTCGGTTCGATGCGCACAATGGCCCCCCACGAGTTCAGGGGCCGCCACCAGTGATCGCACTGTAGGGATTCCCGCGCTGAACGCAAGCCTTGATCGGCCGTGGGCGGCGGATCGGCGGCGTCGGCCTAGACTGGGGGCGCGGCCCGCGCCCCATCCGCGACGAAGGGCCCGCACCAGCGAGGAGTGTCCGATGCCCATCTTCATCGCGCTCGGCAAAGTGACCGACGCGGGGCTACAGAATCTCGACCACCTCATGGCGCGCCACGAGGAGGCGGTCAAACGCGCCCACCGGATGGGCGGCAGCGTGATCTCGTCGTACGCGACGATGGGCGCGTACGACTTCGTCGTCGTGCTGGACTGCCCCACCATGGAGATCGCGATGACGATCCTGAACCGCGAGGCGGCCGGCGGCAACATCCGCTACGAAACCCTGACGGGCATGCCGACGCGTGATTTCGCCCGCATGTTCCTCGACGAGGAGGCGCGGGCCGAGGAGGAGACCGTCATCCGTCGCGACCGGCCCGCCCGCCGGCCGTCCGACACGGGCGCGGAGCACAGCGGGGAGGCGTAGGCCGGGGAATCCCGGGCGGCGCGGCGGAGAAGCCGCCGCGTTCCCCGTCGCGCCGCCGCGGCTGTTCCCCGGCGCCGGCTTCGTGGACACGCTGCAGGGCGTCTTCGCCCTGCAGTACAAGGACGTCAGCCTGGTCAATCAGTTCGCGGCCGTGCCGAGCATGCATCAAGGCTTCGCGCTGATCATCGGCGCGGGGCTCTGCCGCCTCGTCGGAGGACGGCGCGGGCTGGCGATCAAGCTGGCGTTGCCGGTGCTGATGTTCATCAGCATCGTCGCGACCGGCAACCACTGGTTCCTGGACGCCGTCGTCGGCGCGGCCGTGGCCGTGGTCGGGATGGGCGTCGCGTCGCACGTCGAGCAACGCGGGCTGCCGCTGCCGCGGGTCGCCCGGGGCCTGCTTTCCGCCGATCGGCCCGCCGATCTCCGGGGCCCCGGCGGGGGCGCGCCGGTTCCCCCGTCCCAGGGGAGCCGCTAGGCTGGCGGAGACGCGCCCGGGCTCGCACTCCGCATGACGCCCTGCGATTCGCCTGCCCGGGAAGATCGCGAGTGGACGCAGGGATCGGCATGACCCAGGCCCCGGATCTCGACGCCGGCGATCTTCCCCTCGACGAGATCGCGGGCCGCCACGCCGACGCCAAGAACAGCGACATCTTTGACCGCGTGTCGAACTTCAACTTGGCCAAGCAGGCCCGGGCGATGGGCCTCTACCCGTTCTTCCAACCGATCGACGTGAACGAGGGCAACGAGGTCGTGATCAACGGCCAGCGCGTGCTCATGCTGGGCTCCAACAACTACCTGGGGCTCACCCGGCACCCGAAAGTCATGGCCGCCGCGCGCGAGGCGCTGGAGCACTACGGGCCGTCGATGACCGGTTCCCGGTTGCTCAACGGCTCCATCCCCCTGCACGAGGAGCTGGAGGAACTCATCCCCGCGTTCCTGGGGTATGAGAAGGCGCTCGTCTTCTCCACGGGTTACCTGGCCAACCTGGGCACGATCTCGGCGCTGGTCGACCGCGGCTGCACGGCCGTCGTCGATAAGTCCGACCACGCGTCGATCTACGACGGCGCCGCCATGGCGCTCGGCGAGACCGTGCGCTTCCGTCACAACGACCCGGAGCACCTGGACGAGGTGCTGAGCCGGCTGCCCGGCGACACGGGCCGCATCGTGATCGTCGACGGCGTCTACTCCATGGGCGGCGACATCGCGCCGCTGCCGGAGATCGTCGCGGTCTGCCGCCGGCACAACACCCGCCTGCTCGTCGACGACGCCCACGCGATCGGCGTGATCGGCGACGGGGGGCGCGGCACCGCCAGTCACTTCGGCCTGGAGGACGGGGGCGACCTGGTGATCGGGACGTTCAGCAAGACGCTCGCCTCGGTGGGCGGCTTCGTGGCCGGTCCCGCGGACGTGCTGGAGTACATCAAGCACTTCGGGCGGCCCATGATCTTCACCGCCTCCCTGCCGCCGGCCTCCGCGGCGGCGGCCCTCGCCGCGCTGCGCTGCCTGATCGAGGAGCCCTGGCGCGTGGAGCGGGCCAAGGAGCTGGGCCTGCGCCTGCGCACGGGCTTCCGCGCGATGGGCTTCGACATCGGCGAGAGCGAGACGCCGATCGTGCCGGTCAAGATCGGCAACGAGATCAAGACGGCCGTGTTCTGGAAGGCGCTGCTCAGCCGCGGTGTCTACACCAACGCGGTGCTCACGCCGGCCGTGCCCCGCGGTCAGGCCAGCCTGCGCACCTCCGTCGTGGCCACGCAGAGCGACGAACAGATCGACCACGCCCTGGAGCTCTTCGGGGAGCTGGGACGCCAGCACGGCGTCATCAGCTGACGCCGCCGGCCCAAGGCGGCGTCGCGGGAGGCCTCTGTGCGGGTTCTGCTGACGGGCGCGAGCGGCTTCGTCGGGCATCACACGGCGCGGGCGCTCGCCGTCGCGGGCCATGACCTGCGGCTGCTCGCCCGGGCGAGCAGCGACCTGACACCGCTCGACGATCTGGCCCTCGATCGAGTCGACGTGCCCCTGAGCGGCGCCGACCCCGCCCCGTTCACCGATGCCATGGCCGGGTGCGACGCCGTCGTTCACGTCGCCGGGCTGACCATCGCCACCGATCGCGACGCATTTCGGCGGGTCAACGCGCAGGCGACGGATGCGCTCGCGCGCGCGGCCGTCGCCGCCGGCGTGCGTCGATTCTGCTACGTCTCATCGCTGTCCGCGCAGGGCCCAAGCCACGACGGGCTCCCGCCCGACCCCGACGCTCCCCGCCGACCCATCAGCCCCTACGGCCACTCCAAGGCCGAGGGCGAAGTCGCGGCGCTGGCCCTGGCCGGCGCGATGCACGTGCAGATCATCCGGCCGCCGGTGGTCTACGGCCCGCGCGACCTGGGACTGCTGCCGTTCTTCCGGATGGCGCGGTGGCGCTACATCGTGCGTGTCGGGGACGGGCGCAATCGGGTGTCGGTGATCTACGGGCCGGACTTGGCGGACGCCATCGTCGCGCTGCTGGCGCAGCCGCCGGGCGGCCCGGCGATCTTCCACATCAGCGACGCGGGGGGCCCGTACGACTGGCGCACCCTGATCGACGCCCTGGCCGGGGTATTCGGCCATCGCCTGCTGACGGTTCCCATTCCGGGGGCCGGGTTCGCCGCACTGGCGCGCGCCGGTACCGGCTTGGCCCGCCTGCGTGGTGTGCGGCCGCTGGTCGACGAGTCGCGCGTCGCTGAGATGCGGCAGTCCGCCTGGTTGGCGGACTGCGAGCGTCTCACCGCCCGCACCGGGTGGGCCCCGGGGACCTCGCTGGACGCGGGTCTGGCCGCCACGCTGCGCTGGTATCGCGACAACGGCTGGGTCTGATGGCCGCCCCACCGCTGCTCAGCGTCGACATCGACGGCGTACTCGCCCGGCCACCCTTCGGGCTGAGCGTGGCCATGAATCGCGACGTGTCCCTGCCCGCCCGGCCGTCGGCGCTGGCGACGACCCCGCCACCGCAGCCCCGCCCGCACGACCGCTTACTGCGCGCCGGCTACTACCGGCTGCGCTACGCCGGGCGTCCGCCCCTGCCGGGCGCGCGAGACATGCTGGAAGCGGCCACGGCGTCGGGTTATGGGCTGATCGCGCTGACCGGGCGCGACTGGCGCGGGCGCGACGCCACCGAGCGCTGGCTGCGGCGCAACGGCCTGCTGTCCTGCTTCCAGGAGATCCGCATGAACGACAGCGGACGCTGGGGCGCCCGGCTCTCGTCGCCGCGCTTCAAGGAGGCCGTCTGCGCGCAACTGGGAATCGAGCGCCACATCGAGGACGATCCCGCCACTGCGGCCCTGCTCGCCCGCAACGGCGTGGCAGTCGACCTGGTCGACTGGCCACGCTCCCGCGGGCTGGCGTTGCCGGCCGGCGTGACCCGGCGCCGGGACCTCGCCGACCTCGCTGCCGCGCTGCACGGCTCCGGCTGACGCCGGCGCGCCAGCGCCGCCCGCTAGGCTCGATGCATGCACGACTCCGCCGGCCCGTACGCAGACGACCTGCCCCCGCAGCGGAAGCACGAGCGCGTCTTCGCGATCGCCGCCCCGCCGCACCGCATCTGGCGCCTCCTGCTCGACGAAGCGCGCCAGGGCGTCGAGAGCGGGCCGCGCCGCGATCGTGCGGCAGGAAGCGTCGCGCGCCCTCGTGCTGGACGTTCGCCTGGGGCGCGGCCTCGCCGTCCACTACCACTACCTGCTGACTCCCTTGCCGCGCCGCGCCGGCGAGACGGATCGGCCCCAGACCGCCGTCGCCGTCCGTGTTGCGCCCTACGGTGTGCGGCACGCCCTGGCCAACGTCGTTATGCTGGGTCGTGCGATGACGCCGCACATGCTCGCCGCGACGCAGGGGCTCGCAAACCTGAAGGCGGCGGCCGAAGGCGAACCCACCCAGAAACCGGACGACGCTTGACGTAACGGCGCGATATGGCGAGGAACCGCATCCCAGGAGCGCGATCCAGATTGACCACAACGCCGCCAGTGCGAACAATGAACGCACCGGGGTGAGCGGCAGGGAACCGCCGCATGGTACGCATTGTCTCGATGTTTGTGGCAGCGCTCGTCGTCGCCGTGGCGCTGATGTCGGTGAGTGCGCCCGGTGCTCTTGCCTCATCCAGCGCCGCAGAGCCCTCCGTGGAGCCCGCGTCGGCCGAGCCTCGCGCTGACGTCCCCCTTGAGCGCATCCCGCGCACGCTGCGCGGCCTGGTCGTGACGTGGCGCGATGGGCGCCTGGAGCGCATCCCCTTCGCGCACATCGGCACCGGCGAGGACACGCTCCAGGCCGACGCACAGGGGCGCTTCACGATCCCCGCCGCCATCCGCACCAACCACGTGAACATCGTCGCCCCGGGCTATCACGTGATCCGCGAGGTGACGACCTCCGACTACGTGGTCGCCTTCGCGCAGCCGCTCGAAGCGCGCGCGATCTACCTGCCCTATCACGAGCTCGAAGACCCCGACAACTTCGAGTGGATCCTGGATTTGGCCCGGAACGGCTACATCAACGCGCTCGTCGTCGATGTCAAAGACGAAGGCGGATCGTCGTTGCCCCTGGTCGCCAATCAGATCGCGATCAACATGGGCGCGGTGCGCGGCACGGGCACCGATGTCGAAGGCTTCCTCGAAGATCTGGAAGCCGCGGGCGTCTACCGCATCGCCCGGGTCGTCACATTCATGGACAGCTGGCTCGCGAGCAACTATCCCCAGACGGCGATCCGCGACTACAGCGGCGCCATCTTCCGCGACGCCAGCAACTGGGCCTGGATCGACCCCTTCCACGACCTGTCCCGCCGTCACAACATCGAGATCGGCGTGAACGCCGCCGCGTACTTCGATGAGGTCCAGTACGACTACGTGCGCCTGCCGATCGAGCGCAACTTGGTGCGTGCGCAGGTCACCACGGCCGCGCGCTCCGCGATCATCGCGCAGTTCGCCTCCCAGGCCGCCACGGCCTTGCACGCCGTGGGCGCGGCGGTGTCGTTCGACACCTTCGGCCAGACGACGGTGATCGCCCACGACGACGGCATCGGGCAGGTGCTCGAGGAGTTGGCTCCCTACCTCGATTACTACTCCCCCATGGTCTACCCCAGCACCTGGTCCACCGGCTGGTTCGGCGCCGTCTACCCGGCCTCCGATCCCTACGCCGTCGTGCTGGGCAGCGTCGCCGCCGCCGTCGCGCGGCTTGAGGGCTACAACATCGTCGTGCGCCCGTGGCTGCAGGACTTCCACGACTACGGCGCTCGCAAGCTCCACTACGGCCCGACCGAAGTCGCCGTCCAGATCGACGCCACCGCGGAGGCGGGGGGCTCCGGCTTCATGCTCTGGGACCCCAGCCTCGCGTACCAACTCCCCGCGTTGGCTCAGATCGCGACCGCCGGCCTCGACTAGGCGCGCCGCGGGTCAGCGCCCCGGCGTCACGCAGCCAGTCGCCCACCAGGTTGCCGGTGAACGAGACGACCATCAGCGCGATCCCCGGCCGCCGCCGCCGCCGCCGTACGGCGGCGGCGGCGGTTGCGTCCGATTGGCGCGTCCGGCTTGGCCCTTGCTACGTCGTCAGCACGTTGATCTGATGAAGGGCGGGCTGATGGGCGAGCTGCGCGGCGCCGAGCGGCCACTCGATGTTGGCCGCCATCACGTGGAACGCGCTCATCTCCGTCAGGTAGATGAACCCTGCCATCTGGTAGTGCCGCACGTAGAGTTCCTCGATCGCCGCGGCGCGCTCGACGGGGTCGACGGACGTCCGCGTGCGATCGCGCACCTCCTGCAGCTCCGGATAGGGCGCCAGCGCGTAGCTGCTCTCCCCGGTGCCGTCGAGCTGCGGCCCGATGTAGACCTCCGGCTCCGGGAGGGCAACGGCCTGGAAGAGCCAGAGCCCCGGGAGCTCTTTGCTGCGCATCGTGCTGAAGAATTCGCCAGTGGGATACTCGTTGAGCTCGATTTCGATACCCACGGCCCCGAGATCCTGCTGCACGACCAGCGCGAACTGCGGGTACTGCGGCAGGAAGGTCGCCGGGTAGTGGAATGGCGCCGAGAACCCGTCCGGGTAGCCGGCCTCGGCGAGCAGGGACTTCGCGAGCGCCGGGTCGTACTCGTAGGGGCCGATCGCTTCGAGCGCTGCCTTCGGGTAGAAGGCGCTCAACGGCGAGGGGCCGTAGGAGGTGCCCTCCTCACCCGTCAGCAGGTTGTCGATGATCGCCTGCTTGTTGATCGCGTGGTTCAGGGCCTTCCGCACCCGCTCGTCCCGGAAGGGATTCGGTCCACCGTTGAGTTCCGGGATCTGCAGATTCGGGATGATGTAGACGCTTGGGAAGAAGTTCAGGCCGGACGCGACGTTGAAGTCCGGGTCGTCCTTGATCGGCTCCGCGATGTCCGGCGCCAGGTTGTACGCGACATCGATCTCGCCCGCCTCGATGCCGGCGATGCGGGAGAGGGGTTCCGGGCGGACGAGGACGATCCGCTTCTTGGTGGACACCCCCGAGGTCGGGGTCGGGGAGCGCGACCACTCCAGGTGGTAGTCGTCGTTGCGCTCCATGACGAAGTCGGTGTCTTCGGCGTGGCTGACGAAGCGCATCGCCCCCGAGCCCATCGCCTCGGCGTCCACGGCCGCATCTCCGCGGGCCTCCGTGTCCGCCTTCGACATGATGAAGGGGACCTGCAGGGCCGCTCCCGGGATCGTGGCGTCCGGCCCGTTGCTCGTGAGCGTCCAGTGCAGATCGTCGGTCTGCCCATAGCCGGCCCAGTTGTTGGCGCCGTATGCCAGGCGCGCGCTGGACCAGTCGGCCGGGTGGTCCGAGGTGTCGCCCCCCTGGTGGTATGCGGCGAGGCCCCCCGCGCGTTCGTACGTGAAGATCAGGTCTTCCGCCGTCAGCTGCTGGCCGTTGTGGAAGAAGACCCCGTCCTTGACGGTGAAGTTCCACGTCACCTCATCCGGGTTCTCCCACTGGAGCAGGATTCCCACGGGGTTCCCGGTCTCCGGGTCGGAGGCGGTGGCCTCGTCGAAGACCGCCGCAGCGTAGAACGCGTTGCCCTGGCTGCCCGAACGCATGTGGTCCAGACCGCCGTTGTCGGCGGGCTCGGCGATGCGCAGCGTGGCGTCAAAGTCGACCTCGCCGGCGGCCGGCTCCGCAGCGGCGGCGGCGGCAGCCGCGGCCTCCCCGGCCGCTTCGGCGGCCTCCCCGGCCGCGTCCGCGGCCTCTTCGGCCGCGGCGACGGCGGCGGCGGCGGTCTCGGCCGCGGCCTCGGCGACGGCCTCGGCGGTGGCGGCGGTCTCCGCGGCGGTGGCGGCGGCCTCCCCGGCGGCGGCAGCGGCCTCGGCGGCGTTGTCGATGGCGGCCTGGGCGGCCGCCGCGGTGGCGGTGCCGGCTTCGACGGCCGCGGCGACATCGCGGGCGGCCTGGGCGGCGGCCTCGGCCGCCTCGGCGGCGGCGTCCGCGACGGCCGCGGCAGCGGCGTCGCCGGCAGCGCCAGCGGCGTCGGCGGCCTGGGCGGCCGCGGCGGCGGCGGCTTCCGCGGCGGCGGCCGCGTTGCCGGCGTCCTCCGACTCGGCCGCTTCGGCGGCCAGGGCAGCGGCGGCATCGGCGGCGCTGGCCGCCTGTGAGGCGGCGGCGGAGGCCTCGCCCGCGGCGTCTGCCGCGTCGGCCGCAGCGGCGGAGGCCTCGCCTGCGGCGTCTGCCGCCTCGGCCGCGACGGCGGCGGCGGCGGCGGATTCGGCGGCGCGCGCATCCCCGGCGGCGACCGCCGCGGCGGCGGCCTCTTCCGCGGCCGCGGCGGCCCGTTCCGCGGCCGCGGCCCCGGCGTCAGGCTCGTCGTCGTCGCCGCAGCCGACCAGCGCGAGGCCGGCTACGCCAACGCCGGCTTTGGCGCTGGCTCCCAACATGGTGCGACGCGAGATCTTTCGCTGTCGCAGACTCGTCCAATGGTTGCGGTCGCTCATGGCAAGATCCTTCCTGGATTCCGGGCTGGCCTCATGTGGGACGGCCCGGTGCCGGAGCCGTCCTAATAATAGATCGGGTGGGGGGGGGGGGGGGTGGGGTCTAGCGTTTTATGGTAATCTTGGTGTAAAATTATTTTTGCGCCCGTTGACGGGGGGATTTGCGTCCGCTTAGGGCGGCGGGGCGTGGCGGGGCGTGGCGGGGTCGGTGGGGCGCAGCGGTCGGTGGGCTCAGACTCGATCGGCGCAGCGCAGCCGCGGTCCGACCCGATCACGCGGAACGTCGCCCGCGCGGCGGACTTGGCGGTGACCGCCGACCTTGACTAGGCGCGCCGCAGGGCGGCGCCGGCATCCCGGCGCCAACGTCCGTACGGCGGCGTGCTAGCGGCGGCGGAAGGCGCGGATCGTCCGCGCGACCCAGAACACGCACCAGCCCGCCAGCGCGAGCGACGCCACGGCGATCCGTGTGCTGTCGACGACCTGGTGCACGTGCAACTCGTCCTCGGTCATTTCCACCACGGCGACGGGCCGGGCCGTGGCGCCGCCGCCGCCCCCGCCGCCGCCACGCGGAGGTGGGGGGCCGTCCTCGTCGCCCGCACCGCCCTCGCGATGGCCAGCCCCGAGGCCCACCCCAAACCCCGCCGAGATGGACGCCAGCGGGATCGCGATGCGCCCGTTCTCCGTCTGCACCGGTCCCACGACCGCGTCCGCATTCGCGATCGAGGGGATGCGGCCAACGGTGTCCGCCAGCGCGTCTCGAACCGTCTCACTCGGATCGGTGTTCATCGTCGCAGCGTCCTCTCCACGATCAGCGACAGCAGCGCCACGACCGCGGCCGCGAGCGCCATCCGGCGCAGCGCCTGACTGCCGGCGTCGGGCACCCGCGCCCGCTCGCGCCGCCCGTCCGGCCGTTGCACGACCACCTCGGTCGGTCGCATCCGATAGAGCGCGAATCGCGGCCCCGGAGGGCCGCCTCCCGCCACGATGCCGCCCCGCACATGCACGTCCACCGCGCCGACTGCCGTGTCGACGCGCGCCGGCGGAATCGTGCGCCGCAGCGTCCAGGCGGGGGCGGTGGGGGCGGTGGGGGCGTGCACGCCCTCAGTCTACTGCACCGGCTACTCGACCGGGTTGCTCCACTGGCGGGTTACTCCACTGGGCCGCCAGGCCGGGTCGCGCCCGCGACCGCCGTCGATACCATCGCGACATGCGCATCGTTGTGGCCGGCGCCGCCGGATTCCTCGGCAGCCATGTCGTGGAGGAGGCCGTCCGCCACGATACCGAGGTCGTCGCGCTGATCCCGACCCCTGATGCGGCCGCCTGGGTCGCCGGCCTCGGCGCCACGCCCCAGGTGTGCAGCCCCGCCGATCCAGCCACCACGCCGGAGCGTTTGGCCGAGGCGCTGCACGAGGCCGACTTCCTGATCAACGCCCCGTTGGCCGGGCAGGACCACGTCGCGACGACCACCGCCCTGCTCGATGCCGCCCTGCGCGCGCCGCCGACGCTGCGAGGGGTCGTGCAGCTGTCCTCGACGCGGACCTACGGCCACCGCTTGCCCAACTGGCCGCTGGACGAGAGCTGGGTCGCGCGGCCGGAGGGCCTGGAGATGCAGAACCTCGCCGCGGCCGAGCGCGCCGCCCAAACCTACCGCCGCTTGCGCCTGGTCGTGCTGCGCGCGGCCCCCAGCTTCGGTCCCCGCGACGAAGGGGTGATGCAGCGGCTGCTGCAGCACTTCGGCGCGGCCGGCCGTCCGCTGCTCGCGGGAGGTGGCCGGGCCGGGCTGTCGCTCGCCTACGGCCCCGACTTCGCACGCGCCGTCTGGGCCGTCCTGGAGGCCTTCAGCGACACCCAGGGCCGCACGCTGCACTGCAAGAGCATCGACACCGACTGGCGCACGCTCGTCGGGCAGGCGCGCGCCCTGCGTGATCGCCCGGGCCGCGTCTGGCCGCTGCCCGTCTGGCTCGTGCGCTGCCTGGCGCAGGCCGGTGAACCCGGCCGCCGCCTGCTCGACAGCCCGCCCGGCGTGCCCCAGTACGCCGACATCACCGGCCGCCCGCACCTCATCGATGACACGCTGTTGCGCGGGCTCACCGGCTTCGCGCCCCTGTTCGGCCTGCGCGCGGCCCTGCGCCACACGATGGCCCTGGAGTCGCGCGAGTCATCCTGAGCGCGATCAGTCGTCGGCTGGGCGGACCCCCTGGCGAGAACCGCCGCGATCGGCGACCCTGGATCGGGTGACGCGAGAGGTTCTGCCCCACTCCATGCCATCCGAACCCCCCCGATCCCGGCCCGACCGCCGGCGCACGATGCCTGAGCGCCTCGGCCGCCGCGCCTTCCTGCTGGCCGCCTCACGGGCCGGCGTGGGGGCCGTGGGCCTCGCGATTGTCGGCTGCAGCGCCGACGATGACCCGGGCGGCGTCGATGCGGACGTTGCTGATCCGGGTACGGCCAGTCCGGACGCCGGCCCGCCCGAGACCAGCGCCGCGCAGGCTGACCCGCCGGAGGAGGCGGCGCAGGCCGCGCCACAAGCACGCGCAGAAGCCTCCGCGACGCGCGACGACGGCCCGGCGGAGACGGACGAGGCCGCGGTCCCCAGCGCCCCGCAGCCCCGCGTCGAGCGCGCGAGCGGCGCACCCCAAGCGGGCGGCATGGTGCGCCTGCACGCCTCCCTGAACGACATCGATCTGTTCGACATCCATCGCTCCCGTTTCCCCCTGACGCAGCGCTTCTCCGCCCTCCAGCAGAGCCGCCTGTTGCGCTACGCCGACGTCAACACGGGCAGCATCGAGGGGGACTTGGCGGCGGCGTGGGAGACGCCCGACGAGGAGTCGTACGTCCTGCTGCTGCGCCCCGGCGTGCGCTGGTGGCTGCGAGATCCCACCGCCGGGCGCGCCTTCACCGCGGAGGACGTGCGCCGCAACATCGATCGTCAGATCGCCGGCCTTGATGCCGACGGCAATCCCGACCCGCTGTTCCTGCGGCGGACCCAATTCGAGCGCACGCGGTCCGTCGATCTCGTCGACGACGCGACGGTGGTGCTGCGCACCGATGGCCCCGTGGGGAGCTATCTGGGTTCGGTCATCGCCGGGCCGTGGAGCTTTCTGCAGGCGCCAGAGTCGTGGGAGCAGTTCGGCGACCGCCCCCGCGACGATCCCCTCAATCCTGGCTACTACACGGGCACCGGCCCCTTCCAGATGCAGCGCCTGATTCCCGAGGGCCTCGCCGCGTTCGGCGCGAACGCGGGCTACTTCCGCGGCGGCCGGCCGTTCCTGGAGTCGATCGAGTTCGCCCACCTGCCCACGGCCGCGAGCCAGGAAGCGGCCTACCGCGAGGGCGACATCGACATCTGGAGCCCCGGTGACCCGGCCGCCATCGACGCCGTCCTGGCCGATCAGCCCGACGACCAGGTCGCCGAGCGACCGCTGGGCTTCCCGATCCAGCTCGCGTTCAGCTATCAGGGCGGCGCCGACAATCCGTTCAGCGACCGGCGGCTGGCGCTGGCCGTGCACCACGCGCTCGACCGCGACGCGATCCTGGAGCGGGCGTACGGGCCGCACGCCGGGCTCAGCGGTCCGGCGCCCTGGTTCGCGGCGGGCTGGTCGAGCGATGTGTTCACGCTGCGCGAACGGCCCGGCTACCGTCCCTCGCTCACGGCGGCGGAAACGGCCGACCTGCACACGCTCGCCGCGTCGGCCTGGGCGACGGCGTCCGCGTCAACATCTGACGGACGCGCGGGCCTGCCGCTGACCGTGCCCGACATCTTCGAGCGCAGCTATCCCGGGCTGGCCGCGCAGGCGGCGCAGACGCTCAGCGTGCGCCTGGGGATCGACGTCCGGGCCGTCGTCGAGCGCTACAGCCGCATCGTCGAGGGATTGGGCGACGGATCCGTGCCGCTGTTCCTCGGCTGGGGAGCGGCCGCCCGCGACGCCGACCCCACGCTGGACCTGCGGGACACCGTCCACAGCGACGGGCCGGGCAACTGGGGCGGCTTCTCGGACGCCGCCGTCGACGCCGCGCTCGACGAGATGGCGATCACCGTCGACCGGGCGGAGCGCCAGCGCCTCTACCGCGAGACGCTCGAGCCGCGCCTGCTGGAGGCGCCGTCCTGGGTCGCCGGCGTGGGTCACGGGATCGAGCGCAGCGTCTACGGGCCCGATGTCTGGCTGCCGCGCTTCGGCTTCGGCTGGGACGGCCACCACTTCGAACGCGCCTGGCGCGTCACCTGAGGCGGGCGCGGGCGCCGGAGCGGAGCAGCCCCGCGACGGACGCTACTCGGCGTTCATCACGGCCTGCGCGACGGACTGCGCCAGCCCCTCCTCGAAGATGCTGGGGACGACGCGGCCCGGCGTGGGATCCGACACGAAGTCGGCGATCGCCTGGGCCGCGGCCAGCTTGTGGGCGTCCTGGACCTTCGGGATGTGGGCGTCGAGCAGCCCCCGGAAGATGCCCGGGAAGCCCAGCGCGTTGTTGATCTGGTTGGGGAAGTCGGAGCGGCCCGTGGCGATGATGGCCGCACCGGCTTCGGCGGCCGCGGCCGGCAGGATCTCCGGGTCCGGGTTCGCCATGGGGAAGACGATGGCGTCCGGGTGCATCGACGCCACATCGGCGGTGGAGACCAGATTGGGGCCGGAGAGGCCCAGGAACAGGTCGGCCCCGCGAATCACGTCGGCGAGTTGGGGGATGCTGCCGTCGGGGTTGCGGCGGAAATCGTTCCAGGCGGCGACTTCGCGCTTGTAGGGATTGAGGTCCTCGCGATCGGCGGTGATCAGCCCCTTGCTGTCGAGCAGCGCGATCTCTCCCACGCCGTACTTGCGCAGCATCTTGGCGCAGGCGATGCCGCCCGCGCCCGCGCCCAGCACCACCGTGCGGGTGTTGCGCGGCTCGCGGTTGGTGAGCTTCAGGCTGTTGATCACGCCCGCCAGCGCGACGACGGCCGTACCGTGCTGGTCGTCGTGCATGACCGGGATGTCGAGCGCCTCCTGGAGCTGCGCTTCGACTTCGAAGCAGACGGGCGCGGCGATGTCCTCCAGGTTGATCCCGCCCAGCGACGGCGCGATCGCCTTGACCGTGGCGACGATGCTGTCCGTGTCGTGCACGTCCAGCGCGATTGGGATCGCGTCCACGCCCGCGAACAGCTTGAAGAGCACGCACTTGCCCTCCATGACCGGCAGCGCCGCTTGGGGGCCAATGTTGCCGAGCCCCAGCACCGCGCTGCCGTCGGTGATGACCGCCACGAGGTTCCCCACGCCGGTCATCTCGCGCACCAGCAGGGGCTCCCGCTGGATCGCGAGGCAGGGCGCGGCGACGCCCGGCGTGTAGACCACGCTCAGTTCGGCGTGGTCCTTGACCGAGACCTTGGAGGCGTAATCGATCTTGCCGCGCCACTCACGGTGCGCGACCAGCGCCTGCGCGTCGTAGTCCATCGGCCGTCTCCTCGGAATGCTGGGGCCCAGGGCCCCGCTGTCCGCGGCCGGGAGGCGCGGCGCGTGTGAAACTTTACATCCGTCTCCGGCTGCGGCAAATCAAGCGGCGGTCTCCCGCGGGGTCGAGATTGATGGCGTCTCGCGCGAGGCCGGGCCCGATCCAGCCGGCCCAGTCCAGCCGGTCGAGCCCTACAGGCCCATACCCTCGATTATCCCCCGATGGGCGCGCAACACCAGCGTGCCCTCCTCGCGCCGCTCGACGATGAGCGGGCGGTGGCACGACTCGCACGGCGTCGTCTCTTTGCGGCGCAGCGTGCCCTTGGGCGGGACCCGCGCCAGTGTGGGCTGCTTGCAGTAGGGGCACGTCGTGTGCCAGCGCAGGCAGGCGCGGATGCGGAACCCCGCGTCCGCTTTGTCGGCGCGAGAGACGACCAAGTCGTAGTCGCAGTGCGGGCACAGCGTCACGACGCGCCGCGGCCGCCCCTCGGGCGGCGGCACGCCCACCTCGGTCGATCCCGAACAGTGGGGGCAGCGAATCGGTCGCGTCTCCACTCGTCCTGACCTTTCGGGGCCCCGCGACCCCCGGCCGGGGCGAGGATTCGGGCCCAAATGCGTTGACAACGCGGTCGGTGCGCGTAGGCTCCCATTATGGCGCAACGGCCCGTCATGCGATTCGCGAACCGGGGATGGCGTGATCTGCCGAGCCCGAGCACGCGCGTGCGCGGCGCGGGCGAACTCCCCTACAACCCGCGGCGACCGCTGACCCTGCCCGGTGACCGCAATCCCCGCCAGCGCCCGCAGTTCCGCGGCGACCGGGTCGCCCGCATCGTGCTGCCGATGCTGTTCATCGGCGGCCTGGGCGTGGGCGTGTTCTTTGGCGTCAGCTACCTGCTGAAGGACGACCCCGCGGCCCCGGCGGCCGATGCCGCCGTCGCGCAGACCGCCGGCGCGGAGACGGCGAGCGGCGATGCCGCGAGCACGGACGCGGCCGGCACGGAGGCGGCCACGGCCGGCGCCGCAGCCGTCGAGACGACCGGCGACGAAGCGGCCCCCATCGACGCCGCCCAGGTCGCGGCGGGAGCGACCGGCGACGCCAGCGCCGAGGCCGCCCCAGAGGCCGGAACGGCCGCCAACCCCGTCGCGACCGGGGAGACCGTCGTGACCGCGGCGCAGTTGGGCGGCGCGCCCGCCAGCATCGAGCGAGCCGGCGCGACCCCGATCCCGTCGGGCGTCAGCGGCCTGACGCTGCCCGATGGGAGCGTCTATGACCCGGCCGACGAGTCGGCGGCGCTATCGAGTGTCTGGCCGGCGGGGACCGTCCTCGACGTCACGCGCCTGCCCGGCGGGCCGCTGCTCACCGAGGAGGATGCGGCCGAACTGATCGGCCGGACGATCCAAGTGGTCGTCGTGGGGACGGGCGACTTCCCCACCGAGCTGCAGCTCAGCCCCGCCGCCTATCAGCGCATCGCCCGCGACTTCGAGCCGATCATCGCTCTCCAGATCACCGTCGCGAGCGCTCCTCAGTAGGCGCCCCCGCGCTGGCCGGCCGCCGGGGCCGACGCCATGCAGACGGCGTCGGCGATCGCAGGGAGCGGACACCGAGGGAGACCGCCCGTGAGCACGTACGACGTCGCGGTGATCGGTCTGGGCGCGATGGGCGGCGCCGCCGCCTGGCAGCTGGCGCGGCGCGGCGTGCGCGTGATCGGCTTCGACCGTTACCACCCGCCGCACGCGCTCGGCTCCAGCCACGGGGAGTCGCGGGCCATCCGCGAGGCGTACTACGAGGATCCGTCGTACGTGCCGTTCGTGCGCCGCGCGTACGAGCTGTGGGATGAACTCTCGGCGGCCGTCGGACAGCCGCTGCTGCGGCGCACGGGCGCGATCATGATCGGTAACGAGGACGGCGTGTTGGTGCCGGGCGCGCGGGCGTCGGCGGAGCAGCACGGCATCGCCCACGAGGTGCTCGACGCGGCCGAGATTCGGCGCCGCTTTCCGGTGATGGAGGTTCGCGACCCGACTATCGGCGTGCTCGAGCAGCGGGCGGGACTGCTCGATGTCGAGGCGTGTGTGCAGGCGCAGCTCGAGCAGGCGGCGCGCCATGGGGCCGAGTTGCACTTCAATGAGCCGATCGAGCGCTGGCGGCCGCTCGACCTCGACGACGCCGAGTCGCCCATCGAGATCGTCACCAGCCGAGGCGTCGTCGTCGCGAACCGCTTGATTCTGACGGCGGGCGCCTGGAACGCGGGTCTCGTGCGCCGGCTGAACTTGCCGCTGCGGGTGACGCGGCAGGTGATGATGTGGTTTCGCCCGCGGGCGCGGCCGGCGGCGTTCGAGCCGGGCGCGCTGCCGGTCTGGCTGTGGGAGCGGGCATGGCAGGACTTTCACTACGGCTTCCCCAACCTGGGGCACGGTTTCAAGCTGGGGAATCACCATCCCGCGGCCGAAGTCGCGCCGACCGGATACGACCGCAGCATCACCGCGCAGGACGAGGCGGACATCCGCGCCTGGCTCGCCGACACGTTCCCCGATGCGAACGGCGAATTGCTGCGCGCCGAGGCATGCCTGTACACCCGGACGCCCGACGCGCACTTCCTGCTCGACCTGCACCCCAAGCGGCCGAACATCGCGATCGCCAGCCCCTGCTCCGGGCACGGCTTCAAGTTCGCGCCGGCCATCGGGGAGGCGCTCGCCGACCTGTCGTTGGAGGGCCGGACGCGCCACGATCTGCACCTGTTCACGATCGACCGCCTGGTTCCACCGAGCGCGCCGGGCGCAGACTGATTGCGCCCCACGCGGAGCGCGTTCGCGGCGCCGGCGTGGCCGCTTCGGGGCCAAACAGGCTGGGCGACTCACGCGACAAGACCACTCGGACAACCAGAACGACCGGGCCCGCGCCCGGTCGTTCTGGTTTCGTTTCCTGGTTCCGTCCCGTGGGACGGGCTAGAAGCTGCGACGCCGTCCGAACGGTAGCCGGAGTTCCTCTCCGTAGTTCAAGAACTTTCGGGTGCTGCCACACTTCGCGCAGGTCCCCTGCGACGCTTGCGCGCTGGGGCGTTCGACCTGCCAGTGATGTGTGCAGTCCCTTCGCTGCGTGCGGGTGTCCCCCGCTGCCGACCGTGCTGCCAAGGCTGCGAAACTCCCTTCCCGAGATGGCTCAGAGCGAGGGCAGCCCAGGGAACCCGATCCGTGATCGCATTCACCCCGCGACCGCCACGCGCCGCTGAGTGTAGTCAACGGGACGCTGTCCGTGCAAGCCGCGCGACAATCGATCAGCCGCTGTAGTTAGCTGTCGGCCCCAGCACGCTCGTAGAGCGTGTGGTACTTCTCGCCGCCGCGGATGGCCTGCAGCAGGTCCTCGCGGTCGAGCTGCAGCAGTTTCTCCAGCGCCGACTCGCAGTCGCTGCGGGCCTGGTCGTCGTCGGCGCAGCGCTCGACGATCCGCGCGAACAGCCCCGCCTCCACGAACGCCTCCACCCGGCCGGCCCAGGGGAAGAACACGTACGTCTCGGGGTCGTTGAACCCGGGCCGCCACTCGCGGAGCTGCCGGATGCGCTCCTGCGGGGTGCGGACGGGCTGCACGACGCGGATGTATGGCCCCACGTCCTGCGCCCGCCGCTGGTCGACGAGCAGGCGCTCCGCCAGCCAGCCGAACTGCACGACCAGCACTTCCGCCTCCGCGATCACGTGCTGCGGATCGTCCATGTTGAGGCCGTCGGATGGGTTGTCACTCATGGGATTCAGTATACGGGGCCGCGCCCCGCCTCCTACAGCGCGCCGATCCGGCGCGCCGTCTTGCGCGCACCCGGCGCGACATTCTGCGCGACAGCGTGCAAGCAGCCCGCGTCGATATACTTCCTGCGGCGCCCAGGGCGCCGGCGGCTCGCCGCCCGTCATGCGGGGAGCAGGGGACCATGCATCGTGCGCCCGCCGCCCTGGCCCGCAAGATGTCCGACGAGCAGCGCAGCGCCTTCCGCGAGCTCTACGAGCAGCAGGGCGACCGCGTCTGGAGCGCCGAGCGCGACATCGACTGGTCGCAGCCGCCATGCATCCCCGACGGCAAGCGGGAGGCGTGGCTGCGCATGATCAACGTCTTCTACGGCCTCGAGTTCATGGGCCTGGACACGATCCAGGTGATGATGAGCAAGGCGACCCACAAGCTGCGCGACCCAAACCTCAACCTCTACCTCGCCGCCCAGTGCCACGATGAGGCCCGCCATGTGTACGTGCTCGACAAGTACCTCACGCTGGCGGACGGGCACGGCCGGCTCTCGCGCTTGGAGCAGGGCCTCATCAAGCGCTTTGGCAACATGGCCTCCTTCGGCCTCTACCGGGCCGAGAACTGGCTCACGTCGACCCTCTTCAGCGAGAACTTCGCCGCCCTGTTCCTGCAGCGGGCCTCGGAACTGCCCGACTGCGACCCCCTCGCCAAGCAGATCTTCCGCAACATTCTGCGCGATGAGGTGCGCCACGTGAACTTCCTGCACACGATCCTGCCGGAGTTGATCGGAAATCTGTCGCCGATCGGGCGCCGCTACATCTGGCAGAGCCAGGTGCTGCTCGTGGGAACCGTCGCGATTGGTCTGCGACGCATCCGCCAGGACTCGATCGACATCGGTCTGGACATCGAGGACTTCAAGGACACCATCATCGAGAACCTGGACGCGCAGTTCCACGACGCGGGGATCGACGAGTTCCTGCACGCCTCCAGCTACCGCCGCATGCTCGATCGCTTCGTCTGACCGCCCGCCGGGGCTGTCGCGCAAGGAGCCGCCATGTTTGAACTCTCCGAAGCCAGCCGCATGATTCAGCAGGTCGCGCACGAGTTCGCCGCCAAGGAGATCCGTCCGGCGGCCCCGGAGTTCGACGAGCGGGAGGAGTTCCCCTGGGAGATCGCCCGCAAGGGCGCGGCCATCGGTCTGAGCGGCGCGGCCTGGGGCGGCCCCGGCCTGAATGGCGCCGACGGCGCGGACCCCGGCATCTCCCCGCTCCTGATGGCCGAGGAACTGGCCTGGGGCTGCGCCGGCTTCGCCACCGGCATGCTGGCCAACGGCCTCGCCGCCACCGCGATCAACATCATCGGCACGCCGCCCCAGCGCGAGCGCTTCCTGCCCATGTGCACGCCCCACGACGGCCAGCTGCGCCTGGGCGCCTTGGCCCTGACCGAGTCCGAGTCGGGCTCCGACGCCGGCGCCATGCAGACCCGCGCCGTCCGCGACGGCGACGACTACGTGCTGAACGGCAGCAAGCGCTTCATCACCTGTGGCGGCATCGCCGACCTCAACGTCATCTTCGCGACCGAAGACCCGGGCACCGGCTTCCAGGGCGTCTCGGCGTTCGTCGTGCCGGGCGACACGGACGGGCTCTCCCAGGGCCAGAAGTGGCGCAAGATGGGCATCCGCGCCAGCCACACCGCCGACATCGTCCTGGACGACGTCCGTGTGCCGGCCGACCATCGCCTGGGGGACCCCGACCCGGAGTTCCGCAGCGGCGGCCGCGGCACGCTGGGCACGCTCATGGCCACGCGCCCCTGGATCGCCTCGATGGCGGTGGGGCTCTCGCGCGCGGCGTTCGAGTTCGCCGCCGACTACGCGCGCGAGCGTCGCGCGTTCGGCAAGCCGATCATCGCCAACCAGGGCGTCTCGTTCATGCTGGCCGACATGGACATCGCCATCGACGCGTCGCGGTTGCTCTGCTGGCGGGCGGGCGAGTTGGTCGCCAGGCAGCAGCCCAACACCCTCGAGGAGGCCAGCAAGGCCAAGTGCTTCGCGGCCGACACGGCGATGAAGGTCACCACCGACGCCGTCCAGATCGGCGGCGGCCTGGGCTTCATGCGCGAGATGCCGCTGGAGAAGTGGATGCGCGACGCCAAGATCTTCCAGATCTACGAGGGCACGTCGCAGATCCAGCGGGAGGTCATCGGCCGCAACATCGCCCGTCGCGTGTTCTGAGGGCGGCGGGTCGTTCGCCGGACCCGGCCGTCTTATTCGGCGCTCAGTCTCCCAGGAGGACCGAGAGGGCCTGGGCGTAGGCGTCGGCGGCGCGACCCTTGACCTGCGCCGGCGTCAGGCTGCCGAGGGGGTGGTCGAGGATCACGAAGGGGTAGTCGCGCAGGCCCATGACGCCTGCGATGTTGCGGGCCGTGACCTCGAACGGCCGGGTGCAGAGCACGACCGCGCGCTTGCCCGACTGCTCGAAGGTGATGCCGTCGTGCAGACTGCACGTCGAGCAGCTGCCTCAATCGCCCAAGCCCGTGATGAGGAAGTCGCAGCGCTCGACGAGCGCCTCGATCCGCTTCGCCCCGGCCGGCGCGCTGGGGTTGCCCTTCTCGACGAGTTCGGCCACGCGGCAGCCGTGCCGCTCGCTGAACAGCGCCGCCGTCTCGCGCAGCATCAGGTCCGCGTTCAGCTTGCGGTTCGAGAGTAGTCCGATCGTCAGGCCGTCCAATTGGGCCAGCTTGGGCGCCCGCACGTTCGCGAGGGCGGCGCTCTTCACCGTCGGATCGACCAGCTTCACGACCGCCTCCTCCGTCGCAGCGCGCTAGCAATCAAGGCACACGCCAATTGGCTTCGACTGCATGATGGACCCCCGCGATCGGCTCCACGAGGGGATGAACGCGGAATGGCCGCCGGCGTCGCCGCCGCCCACCGTGACCAGGATGTCCTGCGGCGTCAAGCCGCGGTGCATCGCCTCCAGCCCCTGCAGCGCCCGCTCCCGCTCGACGTACTTGCCGACGCGCTGCATTCCGGCCAGCGGTCGCACGGCCTGCGCGAACAGGTAGTCCTGCACCTCGGCCTTGCTCCAGCCGGCGCCCGCCACGATGCGAGCGTGCTCGGGTGACAGCACCACGACCGACTGGCCGATGCTGATCGACCCGTAGTTCGCCATCGCGTCGGCGACGGAATCGAGGATCTGCTCGGGGCGGTTGCCGCCGTGGTTCTCGACGTTGACGAATCCCGCCGCCGCGTACACCGTCACCGAGCTGACGCCGTCGGGGTAGCCGAGCTCATCGCGCAGGCTGGGCCAGGGGTTGACGTCGGCTCGCTCGGCGATGCAGGAGCAGTACTTGCCCGGATGGCCCTGGGTGGACTTGTCGGCGATGCCGGGGGCCATGCGGAAGACGTTGAGGATGATCAGGCGCACGGCGCGGCCGATGGTCGCGTTGGCGCGATTGCCGGGGCCGAACAGGTTGACGCCGGCGTTCATGCCGATCTCATCGACGATCGGGCCGCTGACGATCAGCAGCGGCGCCGAGCCGCCGGTGCTGGCCGTGCTGCCGTGGAAGTTGTACGGGCGCTCGTTCATCGCCTCAAAGGCCGCGACGAGGATCGGGAAGTACTCGGGCAGGCAGCCGGCCATGACGGCGTTCACCGCCGCGGCCTGCACGGTGAGTTGCAGGCCCGTCGCGGGGTGCTCCGCGATCACCGCCTCCGGGGGCTGCGTGGCCCACTCGAGCATCGCCTGCACGCGCGACAACTCCGGCGGCACGACCGGCAGCCCGTCGGTCCAGCCCTGCGCGTAGCAGTAGTCGATCGCGGCGAGCACGTCGTCCGGGGCGTCGTGGGTGACGAGTGGGACCGCAGTCATGGCTCCCTCGGTTGCGCCGGTGCGCGCGGGCAGAGGCAAGCATACCCGGCGCGGGTGCGCGCGCGCCTATCCTGCGCCGACCGGAGGTGACGCATGGATCTGGAACGCCGAACCCATCTCTACGCGCGCGTCGAGCGCGCCACCGAGCTGCCGATGCTCGTGCTGTCCGCCGCGATGGTGCCGCTCATCCTCGGGCCGCTGCTGTTCGATCTGTCGACGACGGTCGAGTGGGTCCTTTTCATCGGCAACTGGGTGATCTGGGCGGCCTTCGCGGCGGAGCTGGCAGTGAAGAGCTATCTGGCGCCCAGCTGGCGGCAGTACCTGATCAGCCACTGGTTCGACGTCCTGATCGTCGTGCTGCCCTTCCTGCGCCCACTGCGCCTCCTGCGCCTGATCGGGGTCCTGTCGCGACTCGGATTCACGTCGAAGAGTATCCTTGGCCAGCGCGGCTTGGGTTACGTGCTGGGCCTCGGCGTGCTCGTCATGTTCGGCATCGCAGGACTGGTTCTGGTCTTCGAGCAGCAGGACGCGTCGGCCGCCATCACGAGCTTCCCCACGGCCCTGTGGTGGGCCGCGGCGACCGTCACGACGGTGGGCTACGGCGAAGTCGTGCCGATCACTCCGGCCGGTCGTGGCTTCGGCGTGCTGCTGATGATCGTGGGCATCGGCATGTTCGGCATTTTCACGGCCAACGTGGCGGCCTTCTTCGTCGAGGACGACTACGAGAAGGCGGCCAGCCAGGACCGGGCCGTCCTGCTCGACGAGGTCCGCGCCCTGCGTGACGAGGTCGTGGAGTTGCGGCGCTCGCTGGATGGGGCGCCCGGCGGATGAGCTACTCGGCGTCGCTCCAGGCCCGCTGGAGCAGCGCCGCGAACATCTCGACATCGTCGCTGAAGAGCAGGACCGGGCTCCGGCCCGCGTCCTTCTTGATCTCGATGCCGTCGCTGTAGGGCTCGAACGTCAGGATGCGGTTGAGGCGGATGGTCTTGTTGCCCAGCCGTCCCATGAAGATCAGCCGCTTGGTCGTGACGTAGAGCGTGCCGGCGTCGACCGGCATCAGCATCTCCGACGAGTGGCGCATGCCCCGCAGGTGCCCCATGCGCCAGTAGACGCCCTTGGCCATGCGGATGCGAGTCGTGGGGCCGGCGTAGGAGATGCCGGTGGTCACGCGGCGCAGTTCGCGCCATTCGACCTCCCGGGTCGCGTAGCACACTTCGTTGCGGTACAGCTTGATGCCGGGGTCGACCGGGGGCACGTCGCCGTTCTCGATCAGCCAGAAGAGGCGGTAGCGGTCGAGCGTGCGCCGGCTATTCCCGTCGGTCTTCACGGTGACATTGAGCGAACGTGCGATCTCCTTGAGCTCTGCGTCCTCCTGCGGACTGAGGCGCTCGTCGGCGAGGGCCCGGTCGTAGGCCAGCTGCATCCGTTTGTTCGCGATGTCCGCGTAGATCTGCTCGGCCCGGGGGGTGTCGAGCGTGAGATCGTCGCGCAGGCGCAGCAAGGCGGCGGTCTCCTCCTCGCTCACGCGCCCGTCCTCCACCGCCTCCGCGACGGACTCGTGGTAGATCGCCTCGACGGCCTCCGCCCGCAGGCGGTCCGACGCCGGATCGGTGATGTCGAGAAGCTGCTGCAGATGCCGCAGGGCCTGCAGCTCGCCCTCGTCGAGGCGCCGGTCCGCGAGGCAGTCGCTCAGGTACTCCCGGTAGATGGCTTCGCGTTCCGACGCGAGGTCCTTGTGGAGCCGGACGCCGTAGCGGTCCGCGATCGCCTGGACCGCGTCCGGCTCGACGTCCTGGACGCGATCGGATTCGATGAGGAGATCACGGATCTCGGCGATGGCGTTCCGGCGGGGCTGCCGCCGGAGCACCCGATCGGCGATGCTGCGGCCCACTTTCGCCTGACGGGCGATCGGCATGGCACGGCCCCTTTCCGCGGTCGTCCGAAGCCTACCGGCTTCCGGTCGCGGCCGGCGGATCGCGGCCGGCGGTCGTTGCGCGGCGCTGGAGCGGGGGCTACTCGTCGTCCTCGGCGTCCGGCTCCGCTTCGTCGTCCGACTGCTCGTCCTCGGCGGCGCCGTCGTCCTCGGCCGTGGGCGCCTCGCCGCTGGCTGGGCCGTCGTCGCCCGCGGAGGCCGGGGTCGCTTCGCCGCGCAGGTAGTCGATGGCGGCGTAGAGGGCGACATCGCGGCGCTGCTCGAAGTCCTCGTCGGTGGGCGCCACGATGATGTCGGGGATGACGCCGATGCCCTCGAGCAGGTCGCCGTTTGGCGTCAGCCAGCGCGCGATGCTCACGTAGAGGACGCTGCCGTCGGAGAGCCGGCGCGGGATGTTGACGGTGCCCTTGCCCAGCGTCTGCTCGCCGATGACGACCGCGCGCCCGTGGTCACGCAGGGCGGCGGCCATCACCTCGGAGCCGGAGGCGGAGAACCCGTCGACCAGCAGCACGACCTCCAGGTCGAGACCCTCGCCGCCGCGCTCGGCGAAGAATTCGCGGGTCTCCCCGTCGCGGTCGACCTCCGTCAGGACCAGGCCGCCGTCGATGAACTCCCCGGTGGTGTCCACGGTGGCGGTGACCAGGCCGCCGGGGTTTCCGCGCAGGTCGATGATGATCTGGGTCAGGCCGGCGGCGTGGGTCGCCTCCAGCAGGGGGATCAGCTCGTTCCGCGTGTTGGCGGTGTACTGCGAGATGAGCGCGAAGCCGATATCCGTGACCGGGTTGCCGGCGCGGTCCTCGATCTGGAAGGACTGCACGCTGGGCACGATGATCCGGTCGCGGATCACGGTGATCGCCTCTTCCTCGTCGTTGCGGTGGCGCACGACCAACTCGACCGGGGTGCCGCGTTCGCCGCGGATCACCGAGACGGCGAACTGCAGGCTCCAGCCCGCCGTGGACTCGCCATCGACGAACAGGATGGCGTCACCGGCGCGGATGCCGGCCGCCTCCGCGGGGGAGCCGCGGAAGGTGCCGGTGATGATGATCTCTTCGCCCTCCAACTGCACGGTGGCGCCGATGCCTTCGAAGGCTCCGCTGATGTCCTCGCTGGACATGCGGAAGGTCTCTTCGTCGATATAGACCGAGTGCGGGTCGTTGAGCGCGTCGAGAACGCCGTCGATCGCGGCGACGCGCAGCCGCACGAGGTCGACGGCATCGGGCTCCACGAACTCCCGATTGAGGATCTCGTAGACCTCGTCCAGCAGGCCGAAGCGGGTGTCGCGGTCCACGCTGACGACCGGGGCGGGGGCGACGGTGACAACGTCGCCCGTGTCGGTGCTGGTGCGAAGGGCGCGGACCGTGACCGGATCGTCATCGGCGAGCAACCCAGTGACGCCGACGCCCACGGCGAAGGACGCCGCGATGATGACCAGGATCAGGCTGAAGATCAGCGCGCGGGGCCGGCGGCGGGAGACCGCGGACGCTGGCGGCTGCTGGGACATTGCTGGCTCCTATCGCTGCTGGCCGCCGCGCGGGATCGGCGGCGGTCGCAGAGCCGAGCCGGTCTCGGCCTCCCCAAGGGTACGCCAGACGACGGCTGGCGGATGGAGCCGCCGACCCCGGCCCGATACACCTGCGGTCACTGCGCTGGTCACCGCACCGTCCAGCGCACCACGACCGCCGCGTGCATCTCCGCCGCGTCGTTGCGCAGCTCCAACGAATACAGCGCCGTCGCGAAGCCGCCCTTGAATCGAAACGCGCCGGATCCCTCGGCCGCGGCCAGCTCCCCGCCGGGGCCGCTCAGCGTGACGCGCAGGGGGAATTCGCTCGCATCCCCGTCCCGATCGCCGATCTCCCAGCGCACGTCGCTGTTGCGTCCGGCCCCGACCAGCAACTCGACGCTGCGCGACTCGCCCGGCGGGATCAGGAAGCTCCGCTCGACGCCCGGCCGGTCGCCGGTCAGCAGGTTCACGACGATCACGGCGGCGAAGAGCAGGGCGACGCCCGTCAGCGGCCAGCGCAGGGGCCAGGGGATGCGCCGGTAGGCGCGCCAGCAGCGACGCAGGGGCGCGCGGAGCCGGTCGCGGAGACGGGGGGGATGCTGGGTCACTGTGCTGCGAGCCTAGCCCGGCCCATGCATAGACGGTCCGTGCGTAGACGCCGCCGGTCGTTCCACGCAGGGCCCCCGGCGCATACCATCGCAAGCACGATCGCCCGGCTCGGCGAGTGGAGCCCCGACATCGACGCCAGCGACATCCACGGCAGCGATACCCCCGGCCCACCGCGTACCGCGCTCGTCTGCCCCGGCCAGGGCGCCCAGCGGCCCGGCGGCGTCGTCGACCTGCCCGAGAGCGCCCGCGCCACGTTCGATCGCGCGTCGGCCGAGATCGGGGTCGATCTGTGGGAGGCCGGCCTGACCGCGAGCGCCGACGCGATCGCCCGCCCGTCGCTGCTGCAGCCGCTGCTGGTCGCCTGGGCCGTCGCGGACTACGCACGCGTGCGGGGGCTGGGGGAGCGTCTGCCGGCGCCCGACTTCGTGCTGGGACATTCCTCGGGGCAGAACTCGGCCCTCGTGCTCAGCGGCGCGCTGCCCTTCGAGACGGCGGTGCGCTTCGCCCACCAGCGGGGTCTGCTCCAGGACGCCGCCTGCGACGTGGACGCACACGGCTTGCTGGCGGTCTCCGGGCTCGACGAGGCGGCGCTGGACGCGCTGGCGGCGGCGCGGGGCCTGGTGGTCGCCAATCGCAACGCCTCCGACCAGTTCGTGCTCGCGGGCCGCGACGCCCAGCTGGCGCAGGCGGCGTCGGACGTGGAGGCGCGGGGGGGCGGCCGCGGGGTGCGGCTGCGACTGGCGGGCGCGTTTCACAGCGACCACTTCCGCCGGGCCGACGAGCGCAGCCAGCCGCTGATCGACGCGCTTCCCCTCGCGGATCGCTTCACGCCGCTGATCGGAAACCGGGCCGGGCAGCGCATCGACGACGCGGCCGCCCTGCGGGCGGAGCTGTCGATGCAGTACACGCGCCCCGTGGTCTGGACGGCGGCGCTGGCGACGGCCTACCGGGAGGGGGTGCGGACTTTCGTCGTGACGGGGCCCGGCAACGCGATGGCGGGGCTGGTGCGCCGCTTCGGGCGCACGGTCGGCGAGCCGCTGCGCACGGTCCGGCTGAACGCGCCCGGGTGGGGGGACTGACGCGCCGGGCGGGTAGTGCGATCATCGGGGGAGGAGGGGTATCGGCGGGCCGGGCGGGTCCCGGTGCCGTCGGCCGGACGGTGATGCGCCGCATCCGAGGCGCAGGAGCCTGGCTAGACCAGCGCCGCCACGAGGCCACCGACGGCCGCAATGATTATGGCCGCGAGGGCGAGGCCGAACATCGCGATCCAGCGCGTCTGCGCGTGCAGGCCCGCCTGCAACCGCGCTTCCAGCACCGCCTCCAGCACGCTGCGGGTCACGATCTCGTCCGGCATCGGCAGGGGCGCGACCGCCTCGCGGATCGTCTCCGCGATGGCCTGCGCCATGGGCTCTGCCGCTCCAGCCGCGCGCAGACGATCGGTGGCCCGGACGGCGTCGAAGGTAGCCATGCCCCCATCCTAGCGGACTCCGGCAGGACGGACATAGTGCGATCATACCGGACCGAGAGCGGTTCCAACCTCGCTCCACGTTGTGATCGGACAGTCTAGTTGAACGCCAGAATGATGCCGACCGCGATGCCGCCGAATGCGACGACGAACGTTACGATCCGCCATGTCTGCGCATGGAGGGCCGCGTATAGATCCTCCCGCGTCGCCAGCGGCGAGACGGCCTCCCGGACGCCGTCGCCGATGGCGTCGGCCAGCGGCTCGCTCGCGCCTGCCGTGCGCAGGCGCCGCTTCAGGCTTCCCGCGTCGAACTGTGTCATGCGGCAAGCCTAGCAGACGTGAGGGAGCCCGGGGGACGGAGGAGGCCGGGGGCCGCTCCAGCGTTAGATTTACATAACCGATATAGGGCGATCATGGGACACACTGCCGATGGGGCCGGTGGGGTCCGCGATCGACCCCCGCACGCGCCACCGATCACGACTCCCCGGCTTGCGCCCGGTACTCCGCGAAGCGGTCGTTGACGTACTGGATGCCGAAGCCGAGCGGGCTGCCCAGGTTGAGCATCTTGTAGCCCCAGTCGATCTTCTGGCGGATCTCCTCGGGGTCGCCGAGCGTCGTGGCGATGATCTTGCCCGAGCCTTCGGCCCGCTTGGGGAGGTCGCGCATGATCTCCTGCAGCCGGGGATTCTGCATCTCGGCCGTGACGCCCAGCGAGGCGGATAAGTCCATGGGTCCGACGAAGAGCACGTCGAAGCCGTCGAGCGCCAGGATGTCGTCGATCTGCTTGTAGGCCTCGACGGACTCCATCTGCAGGATCAGCACGGCTTCGTCGTTCGCGGTCTTCACGACCTCGACGAAGTCCTCGCCCGCCAGCGCGGGCCAGCTGGGTGAGATGCCGCGATTGCCGATCGGCGGATAGTTGCCGTACTGGATGGCCTGCTTGGCCTCGGCGACGCTCGCGACCTGGGGCACCATCACCGAGACGGCGCCGCCGTCGTAGGCCTTCTTGATCAGCGCCGGGTCGTTCCAGGCCACCCGGACGAGCGGGGCGACGCCCTGCTGCCGCAGCAGGATGGGGATCATCTCCATGTCGGCCGGCCCGAACGGCGAGTGTTCCTGGTCGAGCCAGATGAAGTCGGCGTGGCAGCCGTAGGCGAGCGCGGCGGCGATGCGGATGTCGTGCGTGGGAAGCATGGTGCCCAGGACGAGCTTGCCGTCGCGGATCTTCTGCTTGAGCGGGTTGGGGTACATCGGGCGTCTCCGTGTTGCTTCGGCGAGGGGTCCAAGCTACGCGCGTTGGCGGAGACGAGCGAGGGCCCGCCCTGTCGCCGGCGCCTGCCGGGCGCGGGGCGATTGTCCGCGCGCCGGCGGGGGCATAGCGTCGGCGGATGGAGCCCACCTCCCAACGCGTCGACGTCGACGGCGTCTCGATGCACGTGCTGCGCTGGCCGCGGCCCGCTGCGCCGCCGCTGCTGCTGGTGCACGCCACCGGATTCCTCGCCGACCTCTGGCGTCAGGTGGCCGCGGGCCTGTGCGCGGACTACGACGTCGCGGCGGTGGATGTGCGCGGGCATGGGCGATCGGGCCGGCCCGACGGCAGCTACGACTTCCCCGAGATGGCGGGCGACATCGCGGGCGTGCTCGATGCGCTGGGCTGGCGCGACGTCTACGCGGCCGGCCACTCGATGGGCGGCGCGCTGGCGCTGATCGTCGCGGCGTGGCGGCCGGAGCTCGTCCGCCGGGCCTTCGCCGTGGAGCCGATCGTGCCGACGCGGACCTGGCGCGCGTCGGATCCCACCCGGATGGGGGGCGACGGCTTGGGCGACGCCGCACGCAAGCGCCGCCCCGGCTTCCCGAGTCGCGCGGCTGTCGAGGAGCGCTGGCGGGCGCGGGCGCCGTTCGCGAGTTGGGATTCCCAGGTGTTCGCGGATTATGTCCAGTACGGCTTCGAGGAGCGGGAGGACGGCAGCGTCGCGCTGCGCTGCCCGCCGTCGATTGAGGCGCGGGTGTTCGACTCGGCCGCCGACTTCGACGCGGCGCCCTACCTGCGCGACGTCCGCTGCCCGGTCCGGCTCGCGCAGGGGGAGCGCACCGCCCCCTGGTTCGACGCCATGCTCTCGGGCGCGGCCCAGCTGCTCGGCGACGCGGGCCGGCTCACCATCCCCGGGGCGGGGCACCTCGCACCGATGGAGGTCCCGGCGATCGTCGCCGCGGAGATCCGCGCCTTCGACGCCGCCGCTGGCTGAGATCGTCGCAACTTCGCACTATCCGCGATCGAGGGGCGGCGGGGGCAAACCGAAGCGCAGATTTCCGAACGAGTCCTCCTGCACGTCGATGATCTCGCCCCGCGCCTGCAGATGGCCGAGCGCCGCGTGCAGGTCGATCCCGACGACGTCGGCCTCCGAGAACTCCATCAGCAGGGAGAGCGAGAGTCGCGACCGTCGGCCCAGACGGCGCGCTTCGGCCTCGAGGGCGGCCCGGACGACGGCCAGATCGGCGTGCGGGTCACGCTGCGGGATGGGGTAGGGACGCAGGGCGGCGCGCAGGCGGCGGAGAAAGCGCATCTCAGCCCTCCGCTGTTTCCAGCGCCGCCACGACGCGGGGGTCGGCGCCGCCCGAGCGCAGCGCGAGCAGACGCCCCTGCGTCGCGCCGGCGCGGCGCCAGCAGGTCAGTAGCAGCCGGGCCGCGGCGTCGAGGTCGTCCGGCAGGGCGTGCTCGTCGAGCGGAGCCTGCCCGCGCGCCAGCGCCACTGCGCGACGCCCGGTCTCGGCGTCGGGGTCGCCGCCGAACTCCTCCAGCACGCTGGCGAATTCGTGCGCGGCCTCGTCGAGGCGGTCGAGCGCCAGGCAGATCAGCCCGTGCGTGACGCGGCCGTCGACTTCGTAGGGGCGGGCGGTCGCGGCGCGGCGGGCCGGCGCCCGCGCCTCCGCGGCCCGGCCCGCGAGGAACAGCGCCCGCGCCTCCAGCAGGTCGAGGTGGGGGTTATCGGGCGGCGCGTCGGCGCGGACGGCGCCCAGGCGGGCCAGGAGATCGGCCTGGGCGGGCGGGGGCTCGTGCGGCGGGCCGGACTCGGCGGAGGCCAGCGCCCGCTCGAGCGCTGCGATGCTGCGACGGCTGTCGCGGCCGCGGCGCCAGCGGTCGAGCAGTCGCGGCATCGATGGCCTCTCGGGTGCGTCGCTCCGCCAGGGAACGAATGTTCTTGCCTCTGCTAGCGTAGGGGCATGTCCGCCTTGGGTGACCCCTCCGCGACCGGGGCGTCCGTCCGGCACATCATCCACGCCGACATGGATGCGTTCTACGCCTCCGTCGAGCAGCATGACGACCCGGCCCTGCGCGGCGCGCCGGTGTTGGTGGGCGGATCGCCGAAGGCGCGCGGGGTGGTCGCGGCGGCCTCCTACGAAGCCCGCGCGTTCGGCTGCCGCTCGGCGATGCCGATGCGCACGGCGGTGCGGCTCTGCCCGCAGGCGGCCATCGTGGCGCCGCGCTTCCCGCGCTACCGGCAGGTCAGCGAGCAGGTGATGGCGATCTTCCGCCAGGCCACGCCGCTGGTCGAGCCGCTTTCGCTCGACGAGGCGTTCCTCGATGTCACGCACCGGGTCGAGGCGGGCGCGGATGCGGCCGCGATCGCTCGCTGGCTGCGCGAGACCGTCCGGCGCGAGACGGGGCTGACCGTGTCCTGCGGCGTCGCGGCGGCGAAGTCGGTCGCGAAGGTGGCGTCGGAGCGCGACAAGCCCGATGGGCTGACGGTGGTCGCGCCGGGCGCCGAGCGCGCCTTCCTCGCGCCGCTGCCGATTCGCGACCTCTGGGGCGTGGGCCCGGCCACCGCCGATCGGCTTGCGAAGGCGGGCGTGAAGACGATCGGGGAGCTCGCAGAGCGGCCCCTGCCCTGGCTGATCGAGCGCTTCGGCGTGCGCGGCGAGTGGTTCTATCGCCTCGCGCGCGGCGAGGACGACCGCCCGGTCAACACCAACCGCGAGGCGAAGTCGATCTCCGCCGAGCAGACGTTCGCGGAGGACATCGCCGACCCGGCGGCGCTGGCGGACGTCGTGCGGGAGCAGGCGGCGCGCGTCGCGCGGCGGCTGCGCAAGGCGCGCCTGCGGTCGCGCACGGTGCAGTTGAAGCTGCGTCTGGCCGACTTCACGACCTTCACACGGCGGCGCACGCTGTCCGTCGCGACGGACGACGCGGGCCTCATCGAGAGCGCGGCGCTGGGGATCCTCGCCGCCGAGGCGGTCGATGGGCGCCGCTTCCGGCTGATCGGCACGGGGGTGTCGAACCTCGTGGAGTCGGAGGCGGCGGCGCAGCTCTCGCTGTTCGACCCCCTGCCGGCGCCCGCGCGCGCGCCGGCGCTGCGCGAGGCCGTGTCGGCGTTGCAGGATCGCTACGGCGACGGCAGCGTCGATTGGGGCGCGCGTGGCGGGACGGACGGCGGCCCAGCGGCCCCGCCGGGCGCGGGCGGCCCGGCGCGGGCGCCGGTATAAGCTGGCCATCAAGGAGCCCAGGCATGGCCAGGAAGCGCGGCAAACGGGCGAAGACGAACGCGGCGAACGGCGCCGCGACGCCGTCCGTGCGCCGCAGCGTGGCGCGCAACCGCCGCGCCACGCACGACTACGACATCCAGGAGCGGGCCGAGGCGGGACTCGTGCTCAGCGGCACCGAGATCAAGTCGCTGCGCGAGGGCAAGGCCAGCATTCAGGAGGCCTACGTGCGCCCGCGCGACGGCGAGATGTGGCTGGTGGGGGCGCACATCGCGCCGTACGAGGCCGCCAATCAGTACAACCATGATCCCAAGCGCGATCGCAAGCTGCTGCTGCACCGGCGCGAGATCGAGCGGCTGGCGGAGGCGTTCGACCAGAAGTCGCTGACGATCGTGCCAATCCACCTCTACATCGCGCGGGGGCTGGCCAAGCTGGAGATCGGCGTGGGGCGGGGGCGGCGGCACTATGACAAGCGCGACGCACTCGCCACCCGCGACGCGGACCGGCAGATGCGGGCCGCCGTGCGTCGCTGACGACGGAACGGCGCGCGCCGGTGCGGTAGACTGATGGCACCCGGGGACGAAAGGGCTCGACAGCGGTTTTCGTCGTTCGGTCACGCGTGCCGAGGTGCCGTGCCCTCGTTAAACTGCGGCAACCTTTGCAACTGGCGAAAAGGAATTCGCCCTCGCCGCTTAAGCGGTGACGTCGGTCCCCTGCCTCCCTCGGACGGGTGGGGATCGGCGCCGACTCGTCCGAGCGCTCGGACCGGGATGCTGGGACCGGCCCGCTAAGACAATTCCCGCTGGCGCGCGCTCCGGCCTGTCGTTCGACAGGGGCGCGGGCGAGACCTATCGAACGACTACGCACGTAGTGGGGCTGGGCGCGGATCGACTGGACGGGGAGTTCAATTCTCCCCCGTCTCCACCAAGGGCCATGCCGCGCCGTCCGGTGTTCCGGACGGCGCGCCAGGGGCCGCGGAGTGATCCGCGGCCCCTTTTTCGTGTGCGCGGCTGGCTGGGCCGGAGCGACGGCCCGGCCTCGCGGATAGTGACCCGCCCGTGCTCGCGATATGATCCGCGGTGACCGGCGGCCGCGCGGCGGCCGGGGAACGCGCCCACGGGCAGCGGAGGACACACGCCATGCTGCGATTCGCCGAGGAACTGCTGCTGCTCCTGCTCAGCGACGAGGGGAAGTTCGCGGCCGTGCCCGACCTCGCGCTGGACTATGCGCTCGCCGGCGGCGTGCTGATGGATCTGGCGCTGGAGAACCGCATCGACACCGACCTGGAGAAGCTGGTGCTGGTCGACGCGACGCCGGTCGGCGACAGCCTGCTCGACGAGACGCTGGCCGACATCGCGGCGACGGACGAGAGCGCCCCCCGCATCTGGGTGGAGCGCACCGTGGGCCGGGGCCCGGCGATCCGCGCGCATGCGCTGTCGCGCCTGATCGAGCGCGGCATCCTGGAGTCCCGCGAGGCCCGGTTCCTGTGGCTGTTCCGCACGCAGCGCTACCCGGTCGTCGATCGGTCGGCCAAGAACGAGGTCAAGCTGCGCATCATGGGGGTGCTGTTCAGCGACGAGATCCCGGACCCGCGCGACGTCGTGATCATCTGCCTCGCCGACACCTGCGGCATCTTCCGGGAGCTGCTGTCGAAGCGGGAAGTGGGCCAGGCATCGGCCCGCATCGCGCAGGTGCGGCAGCTGGACCTGATCGGGCAGGCGGTGTCGGGGGCGCTGCGCGACATCGAAGTGTCGCTCCAGGCGGCGATGCACCCGTACGTGTAGGGGGTGGGGGCGGCGAATCGGATGTCATCCATGGAGCCAGTCGAAGAGGCATTCAAGCAGGCCGTCGATCGTGCTCTGTGCGCCGTGTCCCGAGAGCCTCTCGCCAGGATTGAAGCGGCCGGCAGGGCGGAAGCCGTCAAGCGGATCCATTGGGCCATGGCGGAGTTGGAGAAGCTCAGCAAAGGGGAGGAACAACCGGATTACCGGGATCTGGAGGTGGCCCTGTTCTACTCGCAGTGGTACCTGCCGGAGCAGATCAATGTCACGTACTCCGAGTGCGTCCGTGTTCTGGGCCGGTCGCGATCGCGCCGCACGGACACGCTGGAACTGGTGGACTTCGGCGCAGGCACCGGAGCAATGCTGATTGGGCTGACGCTCGCGATCGCCACTCACGTGCGGCGCGAACGCTGGCCGGGACGCATCAGCGCGTACCAGATCGACCATCCGGCAATGCTGGAATTCGGGCAGGCGATGTGGCATGCGGTCCTCGAAGAGGCGAGCCGTACTTCGACCCTCCAGGAGTTGTTGGAGGTGATGAGTCGAACGGAACTCAAGTATCTGCCTCTCGACGACGATCTGAAATACGCCGCCCCCCCAACTTGTGAGGATGCGGAACGCTGGCTGACGGCGATCCACGTGGCCTACGAGGACGATATGCCGAAGATCAACGTCGAGGTGCAGTCGTTGTGCAGCAGCTTACGCCCACACGTGTCGATACGTACGGCGCCGTGGGCAAAGAAGCGCCAGCTGAAAGGGCGGCGCCTTATCAGGTGGCGCTTTGACGATGACGTTGCACCGAAGATCACGCTGCTGCGGAAGGATCTCAATGATCGTACCGGAGCCAGGCACCCGTTCCTGGACGAGTGGGTGGGTTGGGAGGGCGACGACGGTAGTAGTAAGGCACACTACGCAACGACAGCCTGCCGATCAGGAGCCGAATGGAATGCCTGACGAAGCGACCACGATGCTCCCCGGCTTCGAGAGCGCGGATGCGCCCGCAGTCGTCGCCGGGACGACGCGATCCGGCAGCGCCGGCGTGGAGTACGGGCCGGTCCCGCAGATCCTCACCAAGGCCACGGGCTTCGTGGAGGAGTACGACTTCACGCTGAACCCGTACTCGGGCTGCGCGTTCGGGTGCACGTATTGCTACGCGGCGTTCTTCGCGCGGGACACGGCGAAGCGTGACACGTGGGGCGAGTGGGTGGGCGTCAAGGAGAACGCGATCGAGGTCCTGCGGCGGCCGCGGCAGCGGGCGAAGCTGGACGGCGCCCGCATCTACATGTCCACCGTGACGGACCCGTACCAGCCCGTCGAGCGGGAGCTGGAGCTCACCCGCGGCCTGCTGGAGATCATGGCGGACGGACATACTCCCAAGCTCGTCGTGCAAACCCGGTCGCCGCTGGTGACCCGCGATGTCGATCTGTTCCGGCGGATTGCGGAGAACGGCGGGCGGGTGCAGGTCAACATGACGGTGACGACCGATGATGAGGCGGTGCGCAAGACGTTCGAGCCGTCATGCCCCTCGAATGCGCGCCGGATTGAGGCGATCCGTGAGGTCCACGATGCGGGCGTGCAGTCGTGCATCACGCTGACGCCGTTGCTCTGGTGCGAGGATGTGGACGCGTTCGTCGACTCGCTGCTGGCGACGGGCATCACGCGGTTCATCGTGCAGCCCTTCCGGTTCGGCGGGGGCAAGTTCGTCGCGCAGACGCGCGAGGGGGCGCTCGAGCTGATGGCCGCGAAGCTGGACTGCGCACCTCACCCCAAAGTCGTCGAACGGGAGTACATGAAGCGCTACCGGGAGGCCCGCGACGAATTGCGCGGCCGGCTGGGGACGGTAGGGGCTGGGCTCGGCGAGGGGCGCGACGGGTTCGCGCCGCCGTTCTAGGGCGGACGAATCGCGCGACCGATGATCGCACTTCTCAGGGGGCGGGCAGGATCAGGATCTGGCCGACGTGGATGGTGTCCGGGTCCGGCAGGTCGTTGAGCCGGACGATCTCCTCGATCGACGCCCCGGTCTCTGCCGAGATGGCGCTGAGCGTGTCGCCGGGGCGCACCTCCCAGGTCGCCGGCGGAGCGGTGGAGTCGGCGGCGGCGTCCGGCGGGGCGGCGTCGTCCGGGGCGGCGTCGGCCGGGACGACCGCCGGCTCGGCGTCGATGAGGGGCGGGGCCGCAGGCGGCGCGTCCCCGAGGGTCGCCGGGGCGTCGCCGGGCTCGTCCGGCGCGTCGGCTGGGGCGAGTGCGTCGGCGGCGTCCGCATCCGATCCGGATCCCGCGCCCCGGAACTCCTCGACCGCCCAGCCCCAGGCCAGCGCGGCGACCACGATCACGCCCACGAGCGCCGCGGCGACGGCCAGCCGTTGCGGGCTTAGGCCCCATCGCCGCGCCGTGCGACGGACGGCGCGGCCGCGGCCTCGGGGCACGGCCCTCGCGACGGCGAAGGGGTGGCGCAGGCCGTAGGCCAGACGCTGCAGGGCGTGTCGCAGCAGGGCCCGCTTCGCGCCCTCCCAGGCGCGCAGGTTGGCGACGCTCTCGTCGGCCGAGGGCCAGAGGCCGCCGTAGCGCGCGCCGGTGTAGTCGGCGGCCAGCCGGCCGACGTGCGGGGCCGCCGCGGGCGCGGCGCTCGCGAGCACCAGCGCGAATTCGCCGGGCGTGTGCGTGCCGGCCGGCGCCAGCCGCAGCGGCCCGGCCAGCCGCAGCAGCGACCCCCAGGTGTGCTCGGGCGTGCTGATCCCGGGCAGCGTCCAGCGCCAGACGATGCGCGCCATCGCGCCCAGCATGATCAGCCCGCCGCCGGCGTAGAGCACGGCCAGCCAGAGGAAGGGAGGATCGACGGGTTCGGGCGGCGGCGGCTCGGCGTCGGTGAGGGGCTCGACTGGGTCCGGGGGCGCCGGCTCGGGCGGCGGCGGCTCGACCTCCGGCGGTGGCGGTGGCGGCGGCGGCGGTGGGGGAGGCTCCGGCTCCGGCGGCGGTGGCGGGGGCGCCGGGATGGGCGCCGCCGGGGCGGGCGCGGCGAGCGCCCCCCGCGGCGTTGGCTCGTCGATCCAGGGGGGCTGCAGTTCGTAGGGCAGCCAGGCGTGCGGCAGGGCGCGGACGCCCATCCACAGGCCGAGCACGGCCAGCGCCGCGATGAGGACGCTGCCCGGGGCCACGCTGGAGGAGAAGCGCACCCCCTCGAAGCGCCAGATGTCGGCGCGGTCGAGCAGGCGGGTGCGCGCGACCAGCGCGACCGACGCGGCGGCGAAGATGGGGAAGCGCAGGGTCTCGATGACGCTCGCCTCGTGCAGGGCGAGGATCAGCGTCGTGCCGAGCGCCAGTACGAGCGGCCAGGGGCGACGTCCGCGCACGGTCAGGATCACGCCCCCCGCCACGGCCAGCCAGGCGCCGGCGAGCACGAGCAGGACGAAGGTCGTGGGGTCGGTGATGCGATCGCCGCTCAGCAGGCGCCCGCCCCAGTCGCCCAGGCGCAGGCCGAGTTCGTTGAGGTGCGGCCAGAACCCCGCGGGGGCGCGAAAGCGGTCGATCGCCCAGACCTGCCAGAGCACGACCGGGACGCCGATCGCGACGACGCAGAGGGCCGAGTAGCGCGGCCGCAGCGGCGCCGCCGAGAGCGCCAGCCCCGCCGCGAAGGCCAGCCCGACGACGAGGTGCAGGTCGGGCAGGGAGCCGCTCCAGCGCGCCGCCCAGACGGCGCCCGGGACGAAGAAGATGACCAGCGCCAGCAGGCCGGCCGTCCAGGCGAGGGAGCGCAGCGACCACTCGGGCGGCGGCGTCGCCGGAGAGAGCGGCCCGGCCGGGGGGCCCCTCATCGCCCCGGCCTCGCCGTCGCGAGCGCCTCGGCGACGGGGGTGGTGGGCGTGACGACGTATTCCTGGCTGACGGGGGCGTCCGTCGCCGCGCGCGGCCCCGGCGCGGCGCCCGGCCCGTCGTCGCTGCCGAGGCGCACCACCACCAGCTGCGACGGGTGCAGGCCGAGCATGCGGCCCGCGAGCCCGACGCCCGTCGGCGCCGCAGTGATCGCGATCAGGCTGCCGCTGCGGGCCCGGCCGCCGAGGCGCGAGACGAGCAGCCGGGGCAGCGGCGTGGTCCCCTGCGGTTGCGCGTGGGCGAGTTCTTCGAGGATCGGCGGGAGTTGCAGCCGGCCCGGCCTGGGCGGCAGCCAGTGCAGCCGCGCCCCGGAGGCGAGAAAGCCGACCGAACGGCCGCGGTCGAGCGCGAGCCGGGCGAGCGCGGCGGCGGCGACCACGCCGGCCTCCAGGGCGTCCGGGTCTGGGTGTTGATCGTCGGTGTAGAGATCGAGCGCGATCCAGCAGACCTCGGCGTCGGGATCATCCTCCAGCTGCCTGACCATCAGCCGGCTCTGCCGCAGCGACAGCGGCCAGTGGATGCGCTGCGGCGGGTCGCCGGGCACGTACTCGCGCACGCCGCCGACGATCGGCCCGGGGGCCGGGCGGCCGCGCGCGCCGCTCTCGCCGCGCCGCCCGCCGGGCAGGACGAAGTGCGGCAAGGGCGGGCACGGCGGATAGACGACCACGGCGCTGCGCTCGCCGACGACGCGGTGGCCCTCGAACAGTTCCAGCGGGTCGGGGCTGCCGATGTCGGTGGGGCCCAGCGAGTAGACGCCGCGGCGCGGGCAGCGGATCGCCAGGCGCAGGCGCGACCGGCCATTGGGGCCCAGCGACGTCGTCCAGCCGATGGCGGCGCCGAGGTCGGTGCGGGCGCGCAGGTCGATGCGGGGGCGGGGGAGGTGAAGGCGATTGCGCAGTTCGATGTCGACCGTCAGCGTCTCGCCGGCGGTGAGGCGATCGCGGGCGGGCCGGATGGCGAGGTCGAGGCCGCGGGTTCCGAGGCGGGCCCACAGCGCCGCGACGATCAGGCCGGCGGCGAGCCAGACGCCCACCTGCGCGAGCAGCACCGAGTCGGCCGCGCTGCCGGCCGCGAGGACGGCGGCGGTGAAGACGACGGCCGCCAGGGGTCGCCGCAGCCGCGATCGGGACGCAAGGCGTTGCGCGGCCGCGCGGGCGGTCGGTGCGGCGGGGTGCATACGGCCCTGACGCCCGTGGCGCCGCGCGGGTTCCCATGCCGATGGCTGCATCATGAGGCTGGTCACCGCCGGGCCGCCGCTACCAGCGTATGCGATTCGCGTCGCTGGGGGATATTCGCGAGGCGCGGATCGAGGGCGGCAGCCCCGACCGGGCGCCGGTGCGCCGCGCTCGCGCGACCGCCGCTCAGTCGGGCCAGTGCGCGTAGAATTTGCCGCGCCAGCGCCGGAGATATTCGCCGGGCGCCTGATGCGGGGCATGCATCGCTCCGAACGCGACGTAGCTGAGGATCGGCCGTTCCGACTCGATGCCCCGCCCGCTCAGCGGATCCTCAGCGCCGCCGCCAGTCGGCGTAGGCCGCGCGCAAGCCCTGCGCGATCAAGATGCCCGACATGGTGAAGTGCGTCACCTCGGGGAAGATGCGCCAGGTCAAGTCGAGGCTCGGGTATCGGCGTTGCTCGAGCGCCTCCGCCAAGCGGCGTGTATGGGCGACGGTGTCGGCGGCCCGGAAGAGGGACTGGACCGCCTCGGGCTGCGCAGGGGGCAGTACGTCTTCGTCGGCGCCGGCGGCCGGAACCGCACGCCGTCTCATCTGAAGTCAGGGGGTGAGGTCGGGCATCCTTCGCGCAGTGCGGCGGGGTGGTCCCTGGGGGGACCGAGAGGGGCGGGCGGGGCGGGCGGGGGCGCACAACGAGAGCGGCCGCCTCAAGGCGGCCGCTCGGCGCGTCTCCGTTCGAGTGGGTTAGATGAGCTTCTGCGTGGCGTAGTGGGAGCCCTCCCACAGCGTGCCGTTCGCCCCGCCCTTCGGCCAGTTGATGTCGGCGCGGGTTATCACGGCCTCCTTGGGCTCGACGAAGAAGATGAACGTCACCTCGCGCGCGTGCTCCAGGAACATCTCCGCGATCAGCTCTTTGCGCCGCTCCGGATCTTGCTCGACCTTCTGCCGGGCGAACAGATCCTGAATCTTCGGGCTGCCGGGCGCGACGGCGTAGGGGCCCGCGGGGTCGACACAACAGGCGGTCATCGATCCGATGTCGGGGTTGGTGTTGGCGAAGAACCACCAGAGGCCCGGCTTGCCGGGCCGGGCGCGGACCTCGGCGTCGGTGAAGTACTCGCCGGAGGTGACCTGCCGGAGCGTCAGCCGGATGCCGATCGCGGCCAGGTCCTGCTGCGCGATCAGCGTGTACTCATCCACGTTCTGGCCGAAGCCCTCGGGGAGGTGCAGGGTGGTGTCGAAGCCGTCGGGGTAGCCGGCCTCCGCCATGAGTGCCCGCGCCCGCTCGGGGTCGTAGGCGAAGGTGACTTCCTTGAGTTGCTCCGCGTTGGGGTAGCCCACGGCGCCGCTGAACGTGAAGAGGGGCTGGTTGCCCTGGCCGGCCAGGAGGCCGTCGATCACGGCCTGGCGGTTGATCGCCAGGTTCGCGGCGAGGCGCACGCGCGGGTCGAGGAAGGGGTTCGGGGAGCCGTCCTCCATCACGGGATTGTTCAGGTTGGGGTAGATGTTGTGCACGGACGCGGCGCCGGCCGCCTGGAAGACGACCTTGAAGCCGTCGTCATCCAGGAACGGCTTGACGTCGTTGATGCCCAGGCCCGGCACGGTGTCGATCTCGCCCGCCTCGATGCCGGCCAGGCGCGACAGCACCTCGGGCCGCACCAGGGCCGTCAGGTGTTTGTGGTGGGGCACGCGGTGCACGCGGGTGGGGTGATCGATGGGGTTGAAGTGGTCGTCGAAGCGCTCGAAGATGAAGTCCGTGTCGTCGGTGTGGCTGACGAAGCGGTAGGGGCCCGTGCCCATGGGCGTCTGGTCCATCTCCGCGTCGCCCACGCGCTCCGTGTAGGCCTGGGAAACCATTGCCACGGTCGCCGCGTTGGGGAAGTTGACGGTGAGGAAGCCCGCGTCGGGTTCGTTGAGCACGATCAGCCAGGTGCGATCGTCCACGACCTCGCTCTTGGCCCAGTTCTGGGACCCGTAGGTGGCCCGTGCGCTGGTCCAGCCGCTCGGGTGATCGGTCGTCTGGCCGCCGTCGTGGTATTCGGCCACGTTGCCCGCGCGCCGATAGGTGAAGGCGGCGTCGTGGGCGCTGAAGATCGAGCCGTCGTGGAATGGCGCCGGGGTGATCCGACTGCTGATCGTGACCGCGTCCACCTGCTCGGGCACCATCAGGTGTGCGAGGACCGAGTTGTCGACGGGATCCAGCTCGATGCCCGAGTCGTAGACGTTGGCGTGCGAGATGTAGTTGGCGTGGCTGCCGGAACGGGCCTGATCGGTGCCCCCGCCGTCGCGCGTCACCGTGCTGACGATCGAGGCGTCCAGATCGACGCCCGCGAAGGGGCCGGCGGCCTCCGCCGGCATGTCCTCTTCGTCGGCCATGGTGGCGGCCGCGGCGGCCTCGCGGGCGGCCGCGGCGGCGTCCTCGGCGGCGGCGGCGGCGGCGGCCGCAGCCTCGGCGGCAGCCTGCGCTTGGTCGGCGCCGGCCTCGCGCGCGGCTGCGGCGGCGGCCTCGGCGGCGGCGGCGGCGGCCTCGGCGACCGCGGCGGCGCCGGCATCCCCGGCGGCGGCGGCGGCGGCGGCGGCCTCTTCGGCGGCCGCGGCGGCCCGTTCCGCGGCGGCCGCGGCGGCGCTCGAGTCGCCGGCGGCGGCGGCGGCCTCGGCCGCGGCGGCGTCGCCCGCGCCGTCGTCATCGTCGTCGCCGCCGCAGCCGACCAGGGCCAGCCCGGCCGCGCCGACGCCCGCCTTGGCGCTCGCGCCCAGCATGGTGCGGCGGGAGATCCTCCGTCGCCGCAGGTTGCTCCAGTAGTTGTGGTCGCTCATGGGACGAGCTCCTTTCGTTGGTCCCCCGCGTGGAGCCAACCCTTTGGGGTGGGTCGGGGCATCAAAGCGTGACAGCTTGCGGGATCGGTGTCAAACAGGACATGCTGGGGTCGAATCGCGGCGGCGCCCGCGGCGGCTCGCCGCGCACGGATCATTGCCCCCGGGGTCACTCCCAGGGGACCAGGATGACCTTTCCCGCCTCTCCGCTCTTGCTGACGGCGAACGCCTTGCCGATCTCGCCGAGTGGGAAGCGATGCGTCAGCAGCGGCCGGAGATCGATCGCGCCGGTGGTCAGCAGCTCAACCGATCGCTGCCAGGATTCCCAGATGCTGCGGCCGTAGACGCCAACGACGCAGGCCTCCTTGAGGGTCAGGGCCTGCAGGAAGTTGAGCGGCGGCGTGCGCGGGTGGGCCGCGATCAGGGCCAGCGTGCCCCGCTTCGCGAGGAGGTCGAAGGCCTGCGTCAGGGCCTGCGGGCTGGCCGACGTCTCGACGACCACGTCGGCGCCGGTCCCGTGCGTGGTCTCTTGCGCCGCCCGGACGACGTCGTCTCGTCCCGGGTTGAGGGTGCGGGTGGCTCCCATGCGCCGGGCCAGGTCGAGCCGGTAGTCCGACACGTCGGTCGCGATGATCTCCGCGGCCCCGTCGAGCTGGGCCAGCGCGACGCTGAAGAGGCCGATGGGGCCACAGCCGAGCACGGCGACCGTGTCGCCGCCCCGGAGCCCGGATCGCTCGACGGCGTGCACCGCCACCCCCAAGGGCTCCAGCACCGCGCCGTGGTCGTCCGGGATCTCGTCGGGCAAGCGGTAGGCCACGACGGCCGGCACGACGGCGTATTCGGCGAACGCGCCATCCGATCCGACGCCGAAGACGCGCAGGTTGTCGCACAGGTTCATGCGTCCGGCCCGGCAGGTGGGGCAGGCGCCGCAGGGGATGTGCGTTTCGACGGCGATGCGGTCGCCGATCGCGAAGCCGCGCACGTTCCGGCCGAGCTGGACGATCTCGCCCGCGACCTCGTGGCCGGGGATGAAGGGGAGCCGCAGGCCCAGGCCCTGCGCCACCGCGTTCCAGTCGTAGATGTGGTTGTCGCCGCCGCAGATGGACACGGCCTTGACGCGGACCACGAGGTCGTCCGGGCCCGCGGCCGGGTCGGGCAGCGTCCGCAGTTCCAGGCCGGGCGCCGGACGGGCCTTGACCATCGCCTTCATGATCGTGCGCCCGGCGCGCGGGCGGCCGGCGGCGGGTCGGACATCGTGCGGCGCCGGGAGACGGGGGACGGGATCACGGCTCCCCGGGCGTCCGGGCCGGCTTCGGTGCGGGGTTGATCAGGGCGCCGCCGATCTTCGGGTCGAGGGCCCGCTTCATCTCGACGTCCTCCACCTGCGCGATCGCGATCTCCATGTTCGCGAGCACGATGTTCTCTCCCTCGAAGACGTGCCCGGAGAAACAGCGGCCGTTGCGGTCGGCCAGGACGGCGTGCATGTGGATCTCGATGGCGCCGTCTTGCATCTCGGAGATCGTGCCCTGCCCGCCGCAGAACTCGAGCGGGCCGGGTGAGCGGACGTGCTCGTAGACGCCCTTGAAGGTGGATTCCGGGGACGGCTTGAGGTAGCCGAGGTCGCAGTTCTGCAGGCTGCCGATGGCGCAGAGGATGACGCCGGCGCGGACGTCGTGCTGCTCGCAGACGGCTCGGATGCCGGTGAGGAGGTCGGTGCCGGGCTCCAGGCGGAGGATGAAGGTGCGGCCCAGAGATCCGCAGGCGCTGAGGACGCTCGTGCCGAGCGTGCCCAGGGGGAGTTTCTCGTCGTAGAAGAGGTCGCTTCTGGTGCTCAGTGGTGTTCCTCCCGTCCGGCCCGCACGACGTCCAGCGCCTCCAGGATGCCGAGTCCGTTGCGGATCTCCTGCATCACCGCTTGCTCCGCCGCCTCTCGCTCGATCGACCGTTGCAGCACGCTCTCGGCCTCCTGCGCGGGGACGACGGCGACGCCGTCGTCGTCCGCGATCACGATGTCGCCGGGGTTGACGATGACACCTCCACACTGGATCTGCACGTTGATCTCGCCGACGCCGGTGGGCTCGCCGGTCTTTGGGGTGATGGAGCGGGCCCAAACCGGGAAGCCGAGGGCGCGGATCGCGGCCACGTCCCGGATCGCGCCGTCGACGACGGCGCCGGACAGGCCTCTGTGGAACGAGCCCGTGGAGTCGCCACCGCCCCAGCAGGCCGACTCTTCGGAGCTTCTCGCCTCGATCACGATGACGTCACCGGGCCGCGCCTGTTCGATGGCCTCCGTGGGCTTGCGGGGATCGCCGGGGCCGGTCCGCACCGTGACGGCGCGTCCGGCGATCGTGACGCCGTCGATGAGCGGTCGCATATACGAGAGCGTGGCGTTCTGGTTGCCCATCGCGTCGCTGACCGAGGCCGTGGTGAGCTTGCGGTACTCGCCGAGCAGATCGGAGTCGTCGCTCATGCTCACCTCACAGAACTCCGCCCGTCGTGCGGCCGGCGCCGGGTCCGCGCCGGACCTCCACCTCGCGGCCGTCCGGGCGGATACGCACCGGCTCATGCAGCGCAAGCTCACCCGAGAGCACCGTGAGCGTGCAGCGGCCGTCGCCGGACAGCTCCAGTGTGCCATGCGCGGCCGGGGTCATGAAAGGCAGGACGGCGGGTGCGGGCACGCGCGGGTCGAACGAGAGCGCGCCCTGGGCCGCCGAGTACTGCTGGCCGGACAGGGCCAGCGGGATCGCCCAGAGGATCAGTTGCCGCGAGTAGTGGGAGTTGCACCAGGGCGCGCCGTCGCTGCTGGTGGTGGCGTCGCGGATGTCCCACTGGTCGCGGAGTTGGTCGCGCCACTTGCGGTAGATCTTCTCGGCTTCCGCCAGGCTCGCATCGAGGTCGCCGCCGAGGCCCAGATTGAGGGCGCACCAGTCGAGCGAGCCGACCTCGAACATGACGTCGGCCATCCGGCCGAGGGCGGGGTCGTCGACCAGCACCAGGCCGTACGGACTGCCGTTGATGCGGCGTTCCGCCGCCAGATGGGAACGCATCATCTCCGGCTCGGCGAGGAGGCCCAGACCGAGGATCCCGGCCCACAGCTGCCCGTACAGCGCGTCGGAGTGTGGGGCGTCGCGGGTGTTGCCGTTCGCGCTCCAGAAGTGGCGGAAGTGCTCGCCGGTCCAGAGTCGCCGGACCAGCGCCTCCCTGGCGCGGCCTGCGTTCTCGCGACAGCGGGCGGCGAAGTCGGGGTCGCCCTGGATGTCCGCCAGCCGCTCGGCGGCGCGCATGGCGGCGAGATGCAGGAAGGCGTTGTAGGAGCTCAGGTCGGGGATGCTCTCGACGCCGAGTTCGAGGTCCCACAGGTCGTAGGTGTTGACCAGGCGGTCGGGCAGCCCGTATCGCGCACAGCGGTCGATCTGCCACTGCGCGGTGCGCTTGGCGGCCGGCCAGAGCGCGTCCAGGAAGGTCCGATCCGCGGTCCACAGGTAGTCGCGGTAGATGCTCAGGATGAGCAGCGTGGCGCTGTCGCCCTTGGGCTCCGCGATGGGGGGGCTGAAGACATCGAGCCGGCTGTTGGGCCGGCCCAGGTTGGCCTTGGTGCTGCCGTCGGCGTTCAGATCCGCGGCGTAGGCCGCGACCGTGCTGCGGCCGAGCGCGGGGAAGAACCACTGGTAGGGCAGGCTGCGATAGAAGTAGACGTCGATCGGGTCCACCTGGGAGCAGGAGAAGGACTCCCACTGCCGCCAGCGGCCGTCCCCGGCCCAGATGCCGGTCTTCGCGATCGCGCCGACGCTGTTGACCATCGCGTCCTGCAGCCATTCCGGCAGCGTGTTGCCGAAGCAGAGTTGCTGCCACTCGTGCAGGCCGCGCCAGGTCTCCGCCAAGCGGCCGAGCGCGGCCTCGGCGGCATCGGTCGCGTCGCGGTAGAGGGTCGTGTAGTGGTTGCCGACGATCTCGTCGCCGAAGGGTTTGTGGGGGAAGTGCCAGGCCAGCGCGAACGTGTTCAGGGCCGTGGCCCCCGGAGCGAGGGTCGAGCGCAGGGCGACGGCGCCGTACGCGCTGCCGGGGGAGGGGACGGGCCGCTGGCCGTAGTTGTTGACCGTCTCGCGCGCGTGCTCGGGTACCCGTCTGGTGGGCGCGAACTCGCCCGCCTTGGCGAAGTCCTCGTGCAACTGAAAGAGGCTGTGGCCGATCTGCGTGGAGGGCGCGGCCGCGTCGCCGGCGGCGCGCACCGCCATCGTGCCGCTCAGCGGCTCGCGGCCCGGCCGCTCCAGGGCCAGCCCGTCTGCCTCCGAGAAGGCGCCGCCGATGTGATTCGGCAGCGTGAACATGAGGGACACGTCGGCGGGCCGATCCGTCGGGTTTTGGAGCGCGAAGCTGAAGAGGACGGCGGGCGTGGCCGATCGGTCGGCGTCGCGGAGCCGGAATTCGCTGTAGGCGTAGAGCGTGACGCCGATCGGCAGGTCGGGATCGCTGAACCGGAGCCGCGAGACCGGGTAGGCCCCGGCGTACTCGATCTGCGCGACGCCGGGCAGGAAGCGGGGCGGGTGCGTGCGCAGCGTCCAGGTCCGGGCGGGGCCGTCCCCGACCGCGACGCGCAGGCTGAAGAGCGCATCATCGAGTTGCACCTTCTCTCCGCCCCCGGCGGGAGAGTTGTTGAAGATGTTCCAGTCGCGCAGCGAGCCGTCGGCGCGGAGCTCCACAGTACCGGCGCCCAGTCCGCCGAGCGGTACGGCCGAGCGCATCCCGCTGGGCGGCGCGACCGCTTCGCCGTCGCGGATCTCGTGCAGGTAGCTGTACTGGCCGTCGAAGAACAGTTCCTTGCCGTAGGGGAAGGTGGTGTTCAACGTCCGCCAGGTGTCGACGCTCTCGATGTAGAAGGTCGTCCGGTTGCGGTACTCGAAGCGCATCTCGCGCCGCACGCGGCCGCTGTTCTTGAACCGCAACTGCTGCAGCGTGTCGGCCGTCGGCGCCGTGGACATCGTCTCGCCTCCGGACGGCGTGGTCGCCGATCTCGTGCGCGCGGGCGGAGATGCGCGCGCCTGCGCCCGATCGACGGGCTGCGCTCAGGCGAACTGGTCCTGGCCGGCCGCGATGAACGGCTCGACCGGGCGGCCCTCGGGGCGCTCATCGCCCTGGGGGTAGTGGTGGTTCAGGCCAAGGATCGCCGTCAATTCGGGGTAGCGCTCGACCCGCTCCGGGGAGATGCCGCCGAACTGCCACATGTGCACTGTCTTCATGTAGGGGCGCGCCCAGCCGAGCACCAGCGTGACGCGCAGGCCGGGCGTCGTGCGCGGCACGGCGCCGTGCCACATGTTGCCGCCCCAGACGGCCAGGGAGCCCGCCTTGGCCTGCAGCGGCACCGGCTCGATGGGTGCGCCTTCGCGCCAGAACTCCGACTCCTGCGGCGTCGGCACGCGCCCCCAGCGGTGGCTGCCCGGCACGAACACCGTGGGGCCGTCGTCGATGCCGTCGTAGTCCGTGAGCACCCAACTGGTGTTGACGAAGTGGGGGTACGCGGCCTGCGGTGGCGGCACGCCGTGGGTGTCGTTGTGCAGGGGCAGGCGGTGTTCCGCGCCCGGGGGTTTGATGATGGAGGACGTCACGCCCAGGATCGCGCTCTGGCCGCAGTGCCAGCGCGCCATGGCCAGCGTCACCGGGTTGAGCGCGGCCTCGGTGATCGCGTCGTCCTCGTCGATGAGTTGCTTGTAGCGCCGGTTCGGCGTGGGCAGGTCCGCCGTGCGGTGGTCGTCGATCTCCACGTCGTGGCGGCGCGTGTAGACGCCCAGGATGGCCTCCCGCAGGCGGTCGGTGAAGCCGGGCGGCGTGCCCAGCTTCTCCGGCGGGATGACGGTGAAGCCATAGGCGTCGAGTTCGACGATGTTCCGCTCGAGATCGTGCTCAACGATGGTTTGGACAAGCGGGTCGACGTTGGGGGAGGTCCCCAGGCTCACGATGTTCATGTGCGATCCCTTCCCGCGCCGCATCTGCCGACGGCGCTCATCGCGGGCGGCGCCGCGATTCGCGGCCAACACTAGCACTTCGCCCACGCGGCGGGGCCGGCGCGACCGCGCACTCGCGCCGCGTTTTGGCTATGATCACGGGCATCCGGCGCGCGACACGGGGGTAAGGCAGCGACATGGCGCAGACCGACCGGCGCGGAGAGAACGGAGAGTCGCCCGACTCGCCGGCGAGCGGCGTGGACGCGGCGGCCGGCGGCGGGGAGGTCGCGGCGGCGATCGGGCGGTCGCTGGCGGGGAACAGGAGCGACCCCGACGGCGCGGTCGAGGCGATGATCGAGTTGCTCAGCGGCGAGGGGGAGGCCGGCCTGCCGGAGCAGGCGGCGCTGCGCGACGCCCTGCGCGACCTGCGCCTCTCGGAGGCGGTGGTCGCGCAGTTGCGCGCCAAGCGCCGGGCGGCGCGCAAGAAGCGCCGCGCGCGTGACTACGCGCGCGACCTGAAGCATCTGCAGATCGAACTGGTCAAGCTCCAGCGCTGGGTGCAGACGGAGGACCGGCGGCTGGCGATCCTGTTCGAGGGGCGCGACGCGGCGGGCAAGGGCGGCACGATCCGTCGCTTCGTGGAGCATCTCAACCCGCGCGCCATGCGGGTCGTCGCGCTGCCCAAGCCCACGTCCGACGAGACCGGGCAGTGGTACTTCCAGCGCTACATGCAGCACCTGCCCAACCGCGGGGAGATCATCCTCTTCGATCGATCCTGGTACAACCGCGCCGTCGTCGAGCCGGTCAACGGCTTCTGCACGCCGGGGCAGTACGAGCGCTTCATGCGCCAGGTGCCGGAGTTCGAGGACATGCTGATCCAGGACGGCGTGGACCTGGTGAAGTTCTGGTTCTCGATCTCCAAGGACGTACAGATGGCGCGGTTCAGCTCGCGTCGCACGAACCCGCTCAAGCAGTGGAAGCTCAGCCCGCTGGACGCCCGCGCGCAGGAACTGTGGGAGGAGTACACGCGCTACAAGGAGATGATGTACGCGCGCACGCACTCCAGCTTCAGCCCCTGGATCATCGTGCAGGCGAACGTGAAGGAGGCGGCGCGGCTCGAGAGCATGCGCTACGTGCTGTCGCAGTTCGAGTACGCCGGCAAGACCGAGGCGCTGACCAGCCTGATTCCCGACCCGGACGTCGTGACGCGCTTCCACCGCTCCGTCGTGCGCATCGACTGAGCGCCGCGCCGCGACCGCACGGGGCCCATCCCCCGCCCCAGGATCAGCGAAGCCCGGGCACTGCCCGGGCCTCGCTACTCAGGCCTGTGTTTGCGACGATCCCCGCCACGTTCGCGGTGGTGAGCGGTTGTCCGCTCCGGACGCCTCCGCTGCCTGCCCCCGTCGGGCCGTGCCGTCGGGCCGTGCCGTTGGGCGGGCCGCCGGGCGAGGGAGTGGAGTGCGCGTCCGATTCGTTAGCGATCCGCGGCTCGTGGGAGGACCGTCCCGCCGTCGCGCGGCGGACTGTCGTCCAAGCGGATGACACCCTCCTCTCGGTTGCCGCGCCGCGTCCCGTTCGCCGCGCCGGGCTGCATCCTCGACCGTCGTTCGGTGGGATGACGACCCCTCTGCAATCAGGATGACACTTGCGCCGGGCATCGTCAACATCGTGCTTGTGCGCACAATCACCGTCTGCGGGCAGGCCCGGCGCCGCCCGGCGCGCTGTCGGGGCCTAGAATGCGCGGGCGCCCCGGCGGCCGGGTGCGCGCAAGCGAGAGGACCAGTCCGACATGAAGATCACATCCATCCGCGCCATCCCGGCGGCGCCCGATCCGATCCCCAATCCGTTCAACTTCCCGCCCTGGAATTACATGTTTGTGAAGGTCGAGACCGACGAGGGCATCACCGGCTGGGGCGACGCGACCTGCGGCCCGATGGCCGTGGCGGCGCTGGTCGAGGAGTACGGGGAGTTGCTGATCGGCGAGGACCCGTTCGCCGTCGGGCGCTGCTGGCAGAAGATCCACCACCACTTCTTCACCCGCGGCGGGCCGATCCAGAACTCCGCCGCGGCGGGGATCGAGCTCGCGCTGTGGGACATCAAGGGCAAGGCGCTGGGCGTGCCCGTCTACGAGCTGCTGGGCGGCAAGATGCGCGACCGCATCTGGATTTACGGCCGCTGGGACGGCCCCACGCCGGAGAAGGCGGCGGAGTGGGCGCAGAGTCAGGTGGCGCTGGGGCTGACGGCGCTGAAGGGCGACCCCTTCGACCACCGCGGCCTGTACATCAGCTACGAGGCCGAGAAGAAGGCGCTGGACACGTTCATCGCCGTGCGCGAGGCGGTCGGCTTTGAGGTCGAGATGCTGCTCGAGGTGCACGGCCGCCTGACGCCGGCCGAGGCGATCCGCTTCGGCGACGCGGTGGAGGAGTACCGGCCGTTCGTCTTCGAGGAGCCGGTGCCGTTCGAGAACCTGGACGCCATGCAGAAGGTGGCCGAGTCGATCAACGTGCCGATCGCGACCGGCGAGCGGATCTACAGCCCGTTTACCTACGCCGACCTGCTACAGCGGCAGATCGTGGCCATGATCCAGCCCGACGTGATCCAGTGCGGCGGCATCGGGCAGCTGAAGCGCATCGCGGCGCTGGCCGAGGCGCAGTACGTCGGCGTGCAGCCGCACGCCATCCACGGCCCGATGGACGTGCTGGCGGCGCTGCACGTGGACGCCTCGATCCCCAACTTCATGATCCACGAGGGCGGCTTCAAGTCGTGGTTCCCCGACGCCTGCATCGGCGAGTTCCCGCAGCAGGTCGATGGCTATCTGCCCCTCCCCACCGCGCCCGGGCTGGGCGTCGCGATCGACGAGGACTGGCTGGCCGCGCACCCGCCGCAGGAGGCGTCGGGCTGGTCGCCGCCGCTGGGCAGCCTGCCGTCGAAGCAGTTCAGCATGGTGGCCTCGCCTTAAGCGCGGCGACGGGCGGGGCCGGGCGATGAGCGCGCGCGGCGATCTGCGGGCCGCGATCGAGGGCGGCGGGCCGGTCTTCGCGCCGGTCTGCCTCGATCCGTTGACGGCGCGCACGATCGAGGCGCTGGGCTACGGGGCGGCCTATCTCAGCGGCGGCGGGCTGGGCTTCCAGCTGGCGGTGTCGGAGGCGCTGCTGACGACCACCGAAGTGGCGACGGCGGCGCGTCAGATCACGCAGCGCTCCAGCGTGCCGCTGATCGTCGACGGCGGCGTGGGCTTCGGCGACGCGCTGCACGCCAGCCGCGCGATCCGCGAGTTCGAGGCGGCGGGCGCGGCCGCGGTCGAGCTGGAGGATCAGGTCGCGCCCAAGCGGGCGCACCACCACAAGGGGGTCGAGCATCTGATCCCGGCGGCGGAGATGGTGGGCAAGCTCGAGGCGGCGCTGGCGGCGCGGTCGGACCCCGACCTGCTGATCATCGCCCGCACGGGCGCGGTGCGGAACGAGTCGTTCGCGGCGGCGGTCGAGCGCGGGCGCGCCTACCGGGCGGCGGGCGCCGACCTGGTGATGCTGTTCCCGTCGAGCGAGGACGAGTGGCGCCGGGCGCCGTCGCGGATCGACGCCCCGCTGGCCGCGATGGGCGCGTTCGCCACGCGCTCCAAGGCGGAGTGGCGGCAGCTGGGCTGGCCGCTGGTGATCGATCCGTTCAGCGGCCAGGCGCTGGCCTACGCGGCGATGCGGCAGGCCTACGCGCGCTTCCAGTCGGACGGCGTGGCCGGGATCGACCCGGCTGAGCTGTTCCGCCTCTACCGCGATCTGCCCGACGCGGCCGGCCTGGACGAGTTCTACGCGATCGAGGAGCGCACGACGGAGCGGCCGGCGTAGCGCGAAAGGCGGCACAGCGATGGCCCAGCCCAGCGACTTCGCATCCTCCCCCGCCGCGGTGGGGGTCGACCCCGGCCGCCTGCGGGATCTGTTCGCCTTCGTGCAGTCGCAGGTGGGCGAGGGGGCACTGCCCGGCGCGCAGGTGGCGGTCGCGCGGGAGGGCAAGATCGCCGGCTGCGAGAGCTTCGGTCGCGCCGTCCAGGGCGGTGCCGATCGGCCGGTCGACGGCGGGACGCTGTTCTGCATCTACTCCTCGACCAAGGCCGTGGTCGCGGCGGCCGTGCTGTGCCTGATCGAGGACGGCCTGCTGTCGATCGAGGAGCGCGCGGCCGAGGTCGTGCCGGCGTTCGCCGGGCAGGGCAAGGACGCGATCACGGTCGAGCAGGTGATGCTGCACGTGGGCGGCTTCGCGGGGGCGCCGATGCACCCGCGGCTGTGGGAGGATCGCTCGCTGCGGCTGGAGCGGATCGCGGGCTGGCGGCTGAACTGGGCGCCCGGCAGCCGCTTCGAGTACCACGCCACGGCGGCGCACTGGCTGTTGGTCGAGATGATGGGCGCCAGGACGGGGCGCGACTTCCGCGACTACATCCGCGCCCGGCTGCTCGACCCGCTGGGCCTGTCCGATCTGTGGGTGGGCCTGCCGGACGGCCAGCAGGGGCGCGCGGCCGACGTCGTCTACCTGCAGCAGCCGGCCGCGCCCGATGGGGGATCGGGGGAGGTCAATCCGCAGACCATCCTGCACTTCAACCGGGCCTCGCAGCGGCGCTCGGGCTGCCCCGGCGGGGGCGGCTTCGCGGGGGCGGCGGAGATGGCGCTGTTCTATCAGCGCTTGCTCGACGGCGGCGCCGGCGGCGGGCGGGCGCTGCGGCCCGAGACGATCGACTACGGCACGCGGGTGCGCAGCGACCCCGTCCGGCATCGCGACCCGCTGAGCGGCATCCCCGTCAACCGGGGGCTGCTGGGCGTGGTGGCGGGCGACGACGGCAACGCGGTCTTGCGCGGCTTCGGCGACGGCGTCTCGGCGCGCGCCTTCGGGCACGGCGGCGCCGGCGGTCAGGTCACCTGGGGCGACCCCGCCAGCGGGCTGTCCGTGGCGTTCGTCACGAACGGCTTCGCGAGCGACGCGGAGATCGCGCGGCGCACGCGCCGCATCGGCACGCTGGCCGCGGCCTGCGCGGGCCCGGCGGCGGGTGGGGGCGGCTAGACTGTCGGCGCGCGCGGGACGCACGGGCCGCCCGGCGCGCCGCAGGGAGAGGGGCCGGGAGATGCGCCAGCACGAGGCGGAGGTCGAGGCGGGCGGCGTCAGCGTCACGATGCGCTACCGCGACGACGTCGGGGGCGATTCGGGGCTGTGCATCGAGGTCTACGCCGAGGTCGAGGGGCGGCAGACCGAGCTGCTGCGCTTCGACTGCTTCCGGCGGACGCCGCACTACCACTACGGGCCGATGGGCCGCAACGAGCAGATCATGTTCGACGCCACGGCCGGCGGCGACCCGTTGGACTGGACGCTGGAGCGCTTCCAGCGGGGGCGCTTGGGCGCGATGATCGAGCGCGCCGGCTACCCGGCGCTGGCGGCGGCCGTGGACGAGGCGGCCGTCGCGGCGGCGGCGCCGCGGCTGAGCCGCGAGGCGCGTGCGATCGTCGCCGCGCACGAGCCGGGCGAGGCATGCCCCTAGGGCCGGGCCTCGGTACCGTGAACGGGCCTGCGCCGGGGGGCCGGGTCTAGACACGCAACGCAGGAGAGTTCCAGCCAATGTCCGACTTCCAATACCTGACCACCGACCGGGTGGGCACCGACGGCCGCGTCGCCCGGATCACGCTCAATCGCCCCGAGAAGATGAACGCGCTCTCGCAGGAGCTGCTGTTCGAGTTCAACGACATCCTGCACGAGATGGAGGCCGACCACTCGATCCGGGCGATCATCGTCAAGGGCGCGGGCCGCACCTTCAGCGCCGGCTACGACCTCACGCCGCGGCTGGGCGGCGCTGACGGCGTCGTGCGCCAGTTCCAGCGCACCGACGACCGCGGCCGCTCGCTGCCGATGAACAACCGCACCGGGATGCAGCAGATCACCGACATCCACATGTACTTCTGGAACATGGCCAAGATCACGATCGCGCAGGTGCACGGCTACGCCATCGCCGGCGGCTGCGAGGTCGCGATGATGGCCGACCTCGTGACGGCGGCCGAGGACTCGCAGTTCGGGCACCCCGGCTGCCGCGGGCTGGGCACGTCGCGCACGGGCGTGATCTGGCCGCTGGTGATCGGCATGCGCAAGGCCAAGGAGCTGTACTACACGGGCGAGAACATCAGCGGCGTCGAGGCGCGGGAGTGCGGCATGGTGAACTACGCCTGGCCCGGCGAGGAGCTGGAGGAGCGCACGATCGCGCTGGCCGACCGCGTCGCCACGATGTCGTCGGACCAGCTGGCGATCCTCAAGCTCAACATGAACCGCTTCTACGAGAACATGGGCATCTACTCGTCGGTGCGCAGCAGCACCGACCTGGACGCCCTGGGCCAGCACACCGAGTTCTCGATGCAGTTCCAGGACCACATGCGCGAGGGCGGCCTCAAGGACGCGCTGGCCTGGCGCGACGGTCCCTATCGCGGCACCGACACCTACAAGCGCTGAGCTCCACAGCCACGCGCCGCGCCGATCAGCCGGGCGGGCCCGGCAGGGTCGTGAGCCGCTCCCCGCGGGGGCCCGTCATGGCCCACGACGTGCCGGCCTCGTCGTCCAGGCCGCGCCAGCGGATGCGCAGCCAGCGTCCCATGCTTTCGGCTGGCAGGCCCTCGACCGGCAGCGCGTCGCCGCCGGGACGCAGCGTGACGATGTAGCGGGCGCCCGCCCCCAGCGAGGGCAGCGCGGCGCTCAGACGCCGCTCGGCGCCGGCCGCGTCGCGCAGCAGGGCCGTGACGACGATGTCGGCGGCGCCGCCGGGCCCCTCGTTGTGCAACTGCAGGTCGTCGCCCCAGGCGTCGATGAAGCGCAGCGCGACGACCCGCGCCGGGCCGGTGGGCCGTCCTCGGGAACGCGGCGCGCCGCCCCGCCAGGACCAGCGGGGGCGCGGAGGCGTGCGCAGCCAGCGCGCGAAACCTCGCAGCATGCCTCGTCCCTCCCGCGGCGCCGATCGGCGGCGCACAGCGTCGCGCCCCCATGATGCCCGGCCGGGGGTCGCCGGTGCGAAGACACTGCCACATATTATGTCATGTCTGCTGGCGACTCCCGCGGCCGCTGGATGAGTTTGCACGGGCGCGTCTGCAGGGCGCGACCGCAGCGCAGCGCCGGGGCATACTGGACGCCTGCCGGGAGAGCGAGAGCGGAGCCGACTCGTGCGCGCCATCCTGCTCGCCGGCGGCCGCGGCCAGCGCCTGCGGCCGCTCAGCGACGTGCGGCCCAAGCCGCTCGCGCCGATCGGGGACGAGCCCCTGCTGCGGCGCACGTTGCGCGGCCTTGCGGCCGGCGGCGTCACGCGAGCCACGGTCGCGATCGGCGCCGGCGGGGAATCGATCCCGGCCGCGCTGGGCGCGATCCCCGGCCTGCGCCTCGACTACCCCGCCGAGCCCGTCCCGCTGGGCTCGGCGGGGGCGCTGGCCGCGGCGCTGGCCGCCGATCCGCCCGCGGACGGGGAGCCGCTGCTGGTCTGCAACGCCGACGTCGTCAGCACGATCGACCCCCAGGCGCTGCTGCGCCTGCACCGCGCCGCCGGGGCGCAGGTCAGCCTCGCCCTGGCCGAGGTCGCCGACCCCTCCCGCTACGGGGTCGTAGTGCGCGGGCCCGACGGCCGCATCGGCCGCTTCGTGGAGAAGCCGCCGCCCGGGGCGGCGCCCTCGCGCTGGGTCAACGCCGGCGTCTGGCTGCTGCAGGCGGACTGCCTGCGGGGCGTCGATCCGGGCCGCTTTTCGCGACTCGAGCAGGGCCTCTTCCCGGATATGGCGGCGGCGGGGGGGCCGATCTACGGCTTCCCCCTGGCCGAGGTCGCGCGCGACGGCCACTGGATCGACGTCGGTACGCCGGCCGACTACCGGCGCGCCGGCCGCGCGGCGCTGCGCGGCGGCGGCGTGTCGATCGATCCCGCGGCGCGGGTCGATCCGTCGGCCCGGATCGAGGGTGACGTGCGCATCGCGGCCGGGGTCGTGGTGCAGGCCGGCGCGCGCCTGCGGGGGCCGCTGGCGCTGGGCCGCGGCTGCCACGTCGGCGCCGGGTCGGCGCTACGCGACTGCGTGTTGTGGGAGGACGTGACGGTCGGCGCCGGCGCCCGCCTGCGCGGCTGCATCGTCGCCGACGGCGCGGCGGTCGCGCCCGGCGAGAGGCTGCGCGACATCGTGCGCAGCGCCCACGCCGCCGACCTCCAACTGGGTCCGGGCTGAGGGGGAGCGCCTCAGCGGCGCCCGAACTGCCGCTCCAGGTCGGCCGCCGGGAAGCCGACGAAGGTCGGCCGGCCGTGCGGGCAGGTGTGCGGGTTGTGGCAGGCCTCCAGGTCGCGCAGCAGCGCCGCCATCTCGCTCGGCGCCAGCGTCATCCCGGCCCGCACCGAGCCGTGGCAGGCGGCGCTGGCCGCCACGGGGTCGTGCTGCCTCCCGCGAACCGCGTCCGGGTCGCTGAGGTCGTCGAGGATCGACTCCAGCGCCGCGCGCACGCGTGCGCCCGATCCCGTCCCCGCCGCGCCCGCCAGCGGTCCGCCGCCCAGCAGCGCCAGCGGCAGCGCCCGCACGCGCAGGGCGCGCTCGCCGAACGGCTCCAGCGTGAAGCCCAGCGCCGCCAGCGCCGCGTCGTGCCCCGCCAGCGCCGCCGCCTGCGCCGCCCCCAGCTCGACCAGCACCGGCTCCAGCAGCGCCTGCTGCTCCGGAGTCGCCGCGCCGCGCCGCGCCAGCAGGCGCTCGTAGACGACCCGCTCGTGCGCGGCGTGCTGGTCGACCAGCAGCATCCCCTCCGGCCCCTCGGCGACGAGGAAGGTCGCGCGCAACTGCCCCACCAGCCGCAGCAGCGGCAGTCCCGGCAGCGCCCGCTCGCGGCCCGCCGTCGGGTCGGGCCCAGCCGGGTCAAGCGCAGCCCAATCCGGTGTGGGCCGGTCCGACTGGCTCGCATCCGGCGCGGCGCCGGGCTCCCCCGGCGGCGTCTCGCCCCCCAGCGCGCGCAGCCGCTGCAGTCGGCGCCAGCGCCCGTCCGGCTCGTCTACGCCCGGCACGCCCCCGTCCGGCGCGTCCCCGTCCGGCGCGACCAGGTCGCGGCGCAGGAAGTCGGGCGGACGCGTCATCCCCGCGGCCATCGCGCCGCCGTCGTCGTCCCGCGCCGGCCCCTGCGCGACCTCCCCCGGCATTGCCTCCCCGGCGCCGCCCGGCGCCCGGCCGCCGAGCGCCGGCCGGCCCAGCAGCGCCTCGCGCAGGGCGCGCTGCAGCAGCGAGAACAGCGCCCGTTCGTCGGCCAGCTTGACGGTCGCTTTGGCCGGATGCACGTTGGCGTCGACGCGCCACGGCGGCGCCTCCAGGAAGACCGCCGCCAGCGGGCGCCGCCCGCGCGGCAGCAACTCCGCGTAGGCGCCCTCGACGGCGTGCGCCAGCGCCCCCGGCGTGATCGGCCGCCCGTTGACGAACAGCCGCAGCCCGTCGCGCCGCGCGCGGCCGTGCGGCGGCGGCGCCGCCAGCCCCGACACGCGCAGCACGACGCCCGCTTCGAGCTCGCGCTCGGCGGCGAAGGACAGCGCCGCGGCGGCCGTCTCGGGGCCCCAGATCTGCGCCAGGGCGGCGCGCCGCGACCCCGTCCGCGCCGCCTCGTCGTCGCGCTCCGGCGGCAGCCCCGGCGTGGCCAGCAGCTCGCGCCCGTCGAGCCGCAGGCGCAGCGCGATCTCGGGCCGGGCCAGCGCCGCGTCGCCGCAGACGCGCGCGATCGCGGCGCGCTCGCTGCGCGGCCCGGGCAGGAAGCGCAGCCGCGCCGGCTGCCGCGCGAAGAGGTCGCGCAGCTCGATCGTCGTGCCCGGGGGCGCGCCCACCGGCTCAATGCCCGGCGGCGCGCCCGCCGGTTCGGCGCCCGGCGGCGCGCCCGGCTCGATACGAGCGCCGATGCGCAGCCGCGCGCCCAGCCGCTCGGCGGCCGGCCGGCTGGTGCATTCCAGTGCCGCCACCGCGGCCAGGCTGGGCAGCGCCTCGCCGCGGAAGCCGTAGCTGTGCAGCGCCGACAGATCCTCCAGCCCGCGCAGCTTCGAGGTGGCGTGGCGGCGGAAGGCGATCGGCAGCTCGGCCGGCGTCATGCCGAGTCCGTCGTCGCGCACCCGGATGCGCGACAGACCGGCCCCCTCGACCTCGACCTCGATGCGCCGCGCGCCGGCGTCGCAGGCGTTCTCCAGCAGCTCCTTGATCGCCGAGGCGGGCCGCTCGATCACCTCTCCGGCGGCGATCGCGTCGGCCACGGCCGGCGGCAGCTCGGCGATGCGGCCGCCGCCCAGGGCCGCGACGGCGGCCGCCCGCGGCGCGGCGCTCATCGCGCCACCTCGCGCAGCAGCTGCGGCGGCGGCAGGCCGGGCGCCCCCTCGCCGGGCGCCCGCTCGTGGGACGCCACTTCGTGGGACGCCACTTCGCGGGACGCCACTTCGCGGGACGCCAGCGCGCGGGCGCGCTCGCGCAGCGCGTAGAGCGCCCCGATCGCCTCCAGCGGCGTCAGCCCGTCCACGTCCAGCGCCGCCAGTTCGCGCAGCAGCGGCTCCCCCGCCGAGCCTTCGATCGCCGCCGGCAGGGCGCGCGGCTGCGTCCCGTTGCGCCCCGCCCCGCCGCTGCCGCTGCCGCTGCCGCCGCCGCCGCCGTTGCCGCCGCGGTCCGATCCCGACTCGAGCGCCGCCAGCAGCTCCCGCGCCCGCGCCAGCAGCGGCGCCGGCAGCCCCGCCATCGCCGCCACGTGCACGCCGTAGGAGCGGTCGGCCCCGCCCGGCACGATGCGATAGAGGTAGCGCAGCCCCTCGCCGCCGGGCGTCTCGCCGACCAGCACGCTGGCGTTGGCCACGCGCTCGACCTCGCCGGCCAGCGCCGCCAGCTCGTGGAAGTGGGTCGCGAACAGGGTGCGCGGCCCCTCGCGGCCCGAGACCAGGTGCTCCAGCAGCGCCCGCGCGATGGCCAGCCCGTCGTAGGTGCTGGTGCCGCGCCCGATCTCGTCCAGCACCAGCAGCGATCGCGGCGTGGCGCTGCTGCAGATGGCGGCCGTCTCCAGCATCTCGACCATGAAGGTGCTGCGCCCGGCCGCGATCTCGTCCTGCGCCCCGACCCGCGCGAAGATGCGGTCGACCAGCCCCAGCCGCGCCCGCGCGGCCGGCACGAAGCCGCCGATCTGGGCCAGCAGCACGATCAGCGCCGTCTGCCGCAGGTAGGTGCTCTTGCCGGCCATGTTGGGGCCCGTCACGACCAGCATTTGCGTGCCGGCGCCGTCCAGCGCCACGTCGTTGGGCACGAAGCGGCCCGCCCCCAGCCCGGCCTCGGCCAGCCCCGCCTCGACCAGCGGGTGCCGCCCCTCGCGGATCTCCAGCAGCGCCGAGTGGTCCAGCTGCGGGCGCGTCCAGCCGTTCGCCGCCGCCACCTCGGCCAGCGCCGCCTCGGCGTCCAGCCGCGCCACGCCGGCGGCCAGGCGCCGCACGGCCGCCGCCTCGGCGGCCACGCGCCGGCAGAGCGCCGTGTAGAGCTCGCGCTCGCGCAGGGCCAGGGCGTCGCGCGCCTCCAGCAGCTCGCGCTCCAGGGTGCGCAGCCGCGGCGAGACGTAGCGCTCGCCCCCGGCCAGCGTCTGCCGCCGCTCCCAGTCGGGCGGGGCCGCCGCCGCGTGCGAGCGGCCCAGCTCGATGTAGTAGCCGAAGCTGCGGTGAAAGCCGACCTTCAGCGCCGCCACGCCGGTGCGCCGGCGCTCCTCGGCCTCCAGCGCCGCCAGCGCCCGCCGCCCCTCGCGCCGGCGCAGCCGCAGCGCGTCGACCTCGGCGTCGTAGCCCGGCCGCAGCACCTCCGCGGCGCCGTCGCCGCGGGCGTCGGCGAAGAGCTCCGGCTCGGGCGCCAGCGCCGCCGTGATCGCCGCCGCCGCCGCCGCCGCCTCCGGCAGCGACTCGCGGATGCCGCGCAGCAGCGCCGCGCGCTCGGCGTCCCCCGGTTCCTCGTCCGCCGCCGCCTCCTGCTCCTCTTCCTCCTCCTCGATGGGCTCGGCCAGCGCCGCCGCCGCGTCCAGCCCGCGTCCCAGCGCGGCCAGCTCCGGAGGCGTCGCCAGGCCCGTGGCGACGCGGCCCAGCAGCCGCTCCAGGTCCGGCACCTCGCCCAGACGCTGGCGCAGCCGCGCCCGCAGCAGCGCCGCCTCGTGCAGCAGCGCCACCCGCGCCTGGCGCGCCTCGATCGGCGCCAGCGCGATCAGCGGCCGCTCCAGCCGGGCCCGCAGCAGGCGCCGCCCGGCGGCCGTGCGGCAGCGGTCGATCAGGGCCAGCAGCGAGCCCGATCCGCCGCCGGGCGCGGGGAAGATGTCGAGCGCCCGCCGCGTGGCGGCGTCGAGCCGCATCGTGGCCGAGGGGTCGTAGATCTGCGGTCGGCCCAGGTGCGCCAGGCGGTCGCCACTGCTGGGGACACTGCCGACGACACTGCCGACGACACCGCCGACGGCGCCGCCGGCGGCGCCGCTGACAACACCGTTGACGACACCGCCGAGGACACCGCCGGGGTCGCCGCCGCCCGCCGCCGAGGCCGGATCGCCCTGCCCCTCGCCGAGGTAGTCGAGCAGCGCGCCCAGCGCCCCGAGCAGCGCCGGCCGTCCCGCCAGCCCCAGCCCCTGCACGTCGGCGACGCCGAAGCGGGCGCGCAGCAGCGCCGCCCCGCGCCCGGCCGCGAAGCGCTCGCGCGGGCGCGGCGTCAGCGTCCAGGGCGGCGCCTCGTCCGCGGCGCCCCCGGCCCCCGGCGCAGGCTCGTCGCCGTCACGCGGCGCCGGCTCGCCCCCGTGCGCCGCCGGGCCGGACTCCGGCTGCGCCGGCAGCAGCAGCTCGCGCGCGCCCAGCCGCTCCAGCTCGGCCAGGGCCGCCGCCCGCGCCGCCTCGGCGTCGGCCGCCTCCAACTCGCAGCCGCGCAGCTCGCCGGTGCTGAGGTCGGCCAGGGCCACGCCGGCCCGGGCCGGGCCGCCGGATGGGCCAGTTCCGGATGGGCCGACGATCGAGATCGCCGCGCAGTAGGCGTTGCGGCCGGCCTCCAGCAGCGACGGCTCCAGCGCCGTGCCCGGCGAGACGACGCGCACGATGCCGCGCCGCACCAGCCGCTTGCCGGCGCCGCCGCGCGCGCCGGGCTCCTCCAGCTGCTCGGCGATGGCGACCCGGTGGCCGGCCGCGATCAGCCGCGCCAGGTGCCCCTCGACGCTCTGCACGGGCACGCCCGCCAGGGGCACGCGCAGCCCCTGTCCCATCGGCTTGCTGGTCAGGGTGACGCCCAGCGTCTGGCTGACCAGCTCCGCGTCGGCGTCGAAGGTCTCGTAGAAGTCGCCCAGGCGGAAGAAGAGGATCGCGTCCGGGTGGCGCGCCTTGAGGTCGAGGTATTGTCGGCGGATCGCGCTGGCCAAGTCGCCGGCTCCTTTGCAGGGCCGCGCCGCGGGACGGCGTCCGCCGCCCGTTGACACGGTAGCGTGTAGGATAGCCGACCGGGCCGCGCCCCGCATCCCTTTCAGGCGGGCGCGCCGCCCGTGGGCAGGCTATCAGCGCGGGCAGGCACGGCGCGCGTGCTTCACACATAAGCCAGTTATGCCTAAGCCGCGCCGGTGGGGACGGGGGCTACGCGCCAGCGGCGCCAGCAGTTGCGCCGGCAGCCGCGACATCAGCGGTGGGGAAGCGGTCCTCTACGGCGACCGCGTCCGGCGCCAGCTCGGCGCAGAGGCCGCATTGCACGCAGGCCGCGTCGTCGATCGTGCGCCCGGCCGCGTCGTCGCCGGCGATCGCCCGGGTGGGGCAGAGCGCCGCCGCCTCGGCCAGGGCGGGGTCGGCGGGATCGGTCAGGCGATGCCGGATCAGCCCCCGGCAGGCGCGGGCCGCGCAGCGCCGATCGCGCACGTGCTGCTCGACCTCGGCCCGGAAGTGGCGCAGGGCGGCGCGGATCGCGTAGGGCGTGAACTGTCCGTGCAGGCAGTTGGCGTTCTGCAGCGTGCGGTCGATCACGCCCAGCCGCTCCAGGTCGGCCTCGCGCCCGCCGCCGCGCGTGATCCGCCCCAGCATCTCGACCAGCCGCTGGCTGCCGCCGTGGCAGGTCGTGCAGCGCCCGCAGGACTCGTCCTCGCAGAACTCGCTGAAGTAGAGCGACAGGTCGACGGCGCAGGCGCGCTCGTCGAACAGGATCAGGCCGCCCGATCCGAGCAGCACGCCGCGCTCCGTGAACGGCGGCCGCTCCAGGGCCAGCCCCAGGTCGGCGGCGTTGAGCAGTCCGCCCAGCGGCCCGCCGGGCTGGATGCCCTTGGCCACGCCGCCGTCCGGCACGCCGCCGCCGATCTCCTCCAGCAGCTCCCGCATCGAGGAGCCGAAGGGCACCTCGACGATGCCGGTGCGCCGCAGCGCCCCGCCGATGCTGAACATCTTCGTGCCCGCGTCGGCCTCGCTGCCGAACTCGCGGTACCAGTCGGCGCCGTGCAGCAGGACCGACGGCACGTGGGCGTAGGTCTCGGTGTTGTTGACGTTGCTGGGCAGCCCGAAGACGCCCCGCTGGGCCGGGAAGGGGGGGCGGATCTTGGGCATCCCGCGCAGCCCCTCGAGCGAGGCGATGAGGCCGGTCTCCTCGCCGCAGACGTAGGAGCCGGCGCCGCGCACGAGCTCCAGCGTGAAGGTCGTGCCCGATCCCAGCAGGTCGCCGCCCAGCAGCCCCGCCGCGGCCGCGTCGCGCAGCGCCAGGCGCATGCGCTCGATGCCCAGCGGGTACTCGTCGCGGATGTAGATGAAGCCGTGCGAGGCGCCCGTGGCCAGCCCCGCGATCGCCATCCCCTCGATCACCAGATGCGGGTCGGACTCCATCAGGATGCGGTTGACGAAGGCCCCGGGGTCGCCCTCGTCGGCGTTGCAGACCAGGTACTTGTCGGGCCCCGGCGCGCCCAGCAGGAACTTCCACTTGCGCCCGGCCGGGAAGCCGCCGCCGCCGCGTCCGCCCACGCCGGCCGCCTCGACCAGGTCGCAGATCGCCATCGGATCCATGCCCAGGGCCCGGTCCAGGCCGGCGTAGCGCCCGGCCGCCAGCGCCTCGTCGAGCGACTCCGGGTCGATCACGCCCATCTGCTCCATCACGCGCCGTTGCTGCCGCCCCCAGAAGGGGTGCGCGCCCAGCGGCGGCACGCCGTCTTGTCCCTCGCCGCCCTTCCCGCCGGCGCCGGGGCCGCGCACGCCGATCGCCCAGCGGCCGTCGTCGCCGCTCGGCGCCGCGTCCGGCGTGCCCAGCACCGCGTCCAGGAAGGCCTCCGCCTCGTCCGGCGGCAGCGGTCCGTAGACGACCGGATCGCGCCCCGGCCGCTGCAGCTCGACGGTCGGCTCGGCGAAGGAGAGCCCCAGCGAGCCCACGCAGACGATCTCGATGTCGAGGCGGCGCGCCGCGATCGAGGCCCGCAGCCGGGCCAGCATGGCGTCGGCCCCGGCGGCCACGGAGGAGGTCGTGACGTCGACCCGCAGCAGGGGCCGCTCGCGCGCCTCGCGGGGCGCGCCGGCGGCGTCGCGCAGCGCCTCGTAGGCGGCGCTCACGACGGCTCTCCGGACGCGTCCGGCCGCCGGATCAGGGCCGGCTGGATCTCGACCGCGGCGGGCGGGGCCGGCGCGATCGTGGCCGCCGTCTCGCCCTCGCGCAGGCGCTGCGCCAGCCGGGCCGCCCCGGCCAGGCTGAGCTTGCCCAGCACGCGGCCGTTGACCCAGAGCTGCGGCGCCTGCTCGCAGGTGCCGTTGCACTGCCCCAGCCAGAGGCCGTAGGCGTCGCCGGGGCCGTTCTCGCCCAGCCGGCAGCCGAGCGTGTTCTCCAGGATCAGCTTGATGCGCTCGCCGCCCAGCACGCGGCAGGTGGGGCCGCTGCACCAGGTCAGCAGCGTGGCCGGCGGCGGCGTCAGACGGAACTCCGAGTAGAACGTGGCGGGGCCGTAGACCTGGGCCTCGCTGATGCGCAGCCGCGCCGCGATCAGCGACATCGCCGCGCGCGGCACCCAGCCCAGCTCGTGCTGGGCGCGGTGCAGGGCGGGCAGCAGGGCGCCTTTGCCCGGCGCCAGATCGGCCAGCGCCGCGCTCAGCCGATCGCGCTGCGCGGGCGTCAGGGCGCCCGCCGCCGGGGTCGTCTCGCTGCCGTTTGCGCCATTCGTCACGCAGCGCATTCTATCGGCGCGCCCGCGTCGGGACAACGCCGCCTGCCGGGGCGCTCAGTCCTCGGCCAGCAGCGCGTCGACGAAGGCGCGGGCGTCGAAGGGGGCGAGGTCGCCGAGCCCCTCGCCGGTGCCGACGAAGCGCACCGGCAGGCCCAGCTCGCCGGCCACGGCGAAGACGACGCCGCCCTTGCTGGTGCCGTCGAGCTTGGCCAGGCAGATGCCGGTCACGTCCGTCGCCTCGCCGAAGACGCGCGCCTGGCTGAGCCCGTTGCCGCCCGTCGTCGCGTCGAGCACCAGCAGCACCTCGTGCGGCGCGCCGGCCACGCGGCCGGCGATCACGCGCCGCACCTTGCCCAGTTCGGCCATCAGGTTCTTCTTCGTCTGCAGCCGGCCGGCCGTATCGATGATGGCCACGTCGGCGCCGCGCGCCGCCGCCGCGCCGAGCGTGTCGTAGGCCACGGCGCCGGGGTCGGCCCCGGGCTGGTGCGCGATCACGGGCGCCCCCACGCGCTCCCCCCAGCGCTGCAGCTGCTCGATGGCGGCGGCGCGGAAGGTGTCGCCGGCGCCCAGGATCACGGAGCGCCCCTCGGCCCGGTAGGCGTGGGCCAGCTTGGCGATGCTGGTCGTCTTGCCCGCCCCGTTGACGCCCACCACGAGGATCACGTGCGGCGCCGGCGGCTCCTCGTCCCCGGCCGGCGACCACAGCCGGCCGCGCTCGCGGGGCGCCTTTAGCAGCGTCACCATCTCGTCCCGCAGCAGCGCGCGCAGCGCGTCGGGCTCGCGCGCGCGCTCGTCGCGTGCCCGCCGCCGCACCCGCTCGATCAACGCCGTGGCCGTGCGCACGCCCACGTCGGCGCCGATCAGGATCTCCTCCAGCTCCTCCCAGAACTCCTCGCCGGCGCCGCCGCGACGCAGGACGCCGCTCAGCCGGCCCAGGACGCCGCCGCGCGTGCGGCGCGTGCCGGCCTGCATCAGCGCCGCCAGCTCGGCCGCCTCCGCTGCCGGATCGGCGGGGGCCTCCTGCGGGGTCGACGCGCGACGGCGGAAGAGGCGGACCATGGCTGCTCCTCTGCGTCTGCCAAGGCGCCGGGCAGGGCGCTGGACGCGACGCGGGCGCGATCGTAGCGCCGCGCGCGGCCAAGCGGGCCGGCTCAGCCGTCGAGGCCCAGATCGACCAGCCGCACGGACAGCACGCGGCTGACCGAGTCCTCGCCCATGGTGACGCCGTAGATGCTGTCGGCCTGCTCGATAGTGCGCCGGTTGTGCGTGATGACGACGAACTGCGTGCGCTGCGCGAGATCCTTGAGCGCGCCCACGAAGCGGCCGACGTTGGCCTCGTCGAGCGCCGCGTCGACCTCGTCCAGGACGCAGAAGGGGGCTGGGCGCACCTCCAGCAGCGCGAACAGCAGCGCGATCGCGGTCAGCGAGCGCTCGCCGCCGGAGAGCATGCTGAGGTTCTCGACGCGCTTGCCCGGCGGCTGCGCGACGAGGTCGACGCCCGACGTCTCCAGGTCGTCCTCGTCGGTCAGCAGCAGGCGCGCGGCGCCGCCGCGGAACATGAGCCGGAAGTAGCGCTGGAATTCGGCGTCGACGCGCCGGCAGGCGTCGGCGAAGCGCTCCTGGATCAGCGCCGACAGCTCCGCCTCGGCCGATAGCATGCGCCGCTCGGCGCCCTCCAGATCCTCGATCTGGACCGTCAACTCGTCGTGCCGGGCGCGGATCTGCGCGAACTCGGCGGCGGCCTCCGGGTTGACCTTGCCCAGCCAGCGCAGGCGCCCGCGCAGCGTCTCCACGCGCAGCCGCAGATCGGCGTCCGATTCCCGGGAGGCATCGGCCGGCGGGCCGGCAGGCGGCACGGGTGCGCCCGGCGCCCCCGCATCCGGGTCGCCCTGACCGGCCGGCGCCCCGTCCGGCGTATCGGCGCCCGCCAGCGGCCCGACGCGTCCCTCCGCGTCGAGCGTCAGGTCATCGCCCCCCATCGCCTCGTGCAGCCGCTCCAGCGCCGTCTGCGACTCGCGCAGCGCCGCCTGCGCCTCGACCAGCGCCTTCTCGGCCTCGATGCGCGCGGACTGGCAGCGGGCCACCGCCTCGCGCCGGGCGGGCTCCCCGGTCAGCAAGCGCGCCAGCGCCAGCGCCTCCGGCGAGGCGTCGTCGTCGAGCACGGGGCCGGCGTCACGATCTCGCCTGGCCCCCGCCAGCTCCGCGTCCAGCGTGGCCAGCGTCGCCGAGCAGGCGGCCAGCTCGGTCGCCGCGGCGGCGCGCCGCGCTTCGCGATCGGCCAGCGCCTCCCGCGCCCGTCGCAGGGCCAGCGCCTGGGCCGCGTCGGCCTCGTCCAGACGGCGGCGCTCGGCCTGCGTGGCCGCTACGCGCGCCTGCGCCGCGGCCAGCGCCCGCAGGCCGGCCGACTGCGCCCCCGACGCCTCCGCCATGGCGGCGTCGCCGGGGCGGGCGGCCGACACGGTCTCGCGTCGCGCCGCGCGGCGGGCGTCGGCCGCGGCGACCTCCGCCTCGACGGCGGCGGCCGCCCGCAGATCCTCGCGCGCCCGGGCCAGCGCCGCCTCGGCGGCCTGCGCCTCGCCGCGCAGCGCGCTCACGTCGGCGCGGCGACTGCCGGCGGCCTCCTGGGCGCGGGCGCGCGCTGCGGCGGCCTCCTCCGCGGCCCCCTCGGAGCGCTGCAGCTCGAGCCCCAGCGATTCCAGGGCGCGGCGGCGCTCGTCGACATCGGCGTCCGCGGCCAGCGAGCGCTGCAGATGCTCGATCTGCTCCGGCAGCGCTCGCAGCTCGGCCTCGCGCTCGAAGGCGCCCGTCTCGGCCAGCCGGCCGCCGCTCAGCGCGCCGTTGGGGCGCAGCAGGTAGCCGTCGCGCGTGACCGCCGCGCCGAGCCCGCGCTTGACGAGGTCACGGCCCGTGGCCAGGTCCTCGACGATCACCGTGCGTCCCAGCAGCGTGTCGACCACGCCCCGGAACTCGGCCCGGCAGCGCACCATCTGCGACGCGACCCCGATCACGCCGCGCTCGGACGACATCGCCAGCGGTGGGCGCGCCCGCGTCGCGTCGAGCGGCAGGGCCACGATCCGCCCGGCCCGCTCCTGGACCAGCAGGGTCATCGTCGAGAGGGCCTCGTCGGCGCTGGTGAAGATCACGGCGTTGAGGTAGTCGGCGAGCGCGGCCTCGATGGCCCGTTCCAGCCCGCGCGGCGCGTGCACGATGCGCCGCAGCACGCCGGCGACGCCGGGGATGCCCGTGGGCTCCCCGTCGCGCGGGACGCCGCGCGTCCCGAACAGGGCGCGCAGCCCCTGGTGCATGCCCTCGCTCTCGCCCTGCAGCTCGCGCAGCATCTGCAGGCGGTCGCGGGCGCGGGTAAGGTCGCGCTCCCGCCGGCTGCGGTCGGCCTCCAGGTCGCGCAGGCGGGCGGCGGCCAGGTTGTAGTCGCGGGCCAGCTCCGCGCGCCGGTCGTGCGCGTCCGCCGCGGCGACGCCCGCCGCGGCCTGCGTCCCCTGGGCCTCGTCGGCCGCCGCCTCGGCGCCGGCGAGGCGCGCGCCGACCGTGCCCAGCGCGCGCTCGCGCTCCGGCAGCTGGGCGCGGATGCGCGCCACCCGCTGCGCCGATTCCGCCAGGCGGCGGTCGTCGGCCTGCGCTTCGCGGTCGAGCGCGGCCAGCGCCGCGCCGGCCTCGTCGTGGGCGCGGCGCAGCGACCCCAGTCGCGCCGCGGCGGCGTCGAGCGCGTCCTGCGCCGCCTCGGCCTCGGCTGCCGCGGTGGCCGCCGCCGCCGCCGCCGTCTCGATCGCCGAGCGTCCCTCTCCGCCGGGCTCCTCCGCGACGAGCCCCGCCCCCGGCGCATCGAGACGCTCGCGCAACGACGCGATGTCGCCGTCGAGTTCGGCCAGGCGGGTACGCAGCAGGTCGCGGCGCTCAGCCGTGATGGCCTGCTTCGATTCCAGGTCGCGCAGCGCCGCGGCCAGGCGGCGTCGCTCGGCGGCGGCGGCCTGCAGTCGCTCGCGGGCCGCCTCGATCTCGCCGCGGCAGGCTTCCATGGCCGCCTCGGCCTGCGCCGCGGCGCTCTCGGCGGCTTCCCGATCGCCGGCGCGGTCCTGCGCATCGGCGCCCCGGCGGGCGCGGGATTCGCCGAGCCGGCGCCACTCGCGGCCGTAGAAGTCGCGCAGCGCGGCCTGTAGTTCGGCGCTCAGTTCGGCGTGCTGGATGGCGCGCCCGGCCTGCCGCTCGACGGTGCGCAGGCGCGGCGCGATCTCCGCGACGAGCAGGCGGGCGCGGGCGAGGTTCTCCTCCGCCGCGGCGCGCTTGCGGCGGCTCTCGATCATGCGCAGGCGCTGACCGCGGACGCCGGCCACCTCCTCGATCAGGCCGCGGCGGTCCTCGGGGCGGAGGCGCAGCACCTCCTCGACGAGGCCCTGCCCCATCAGCGCCTGCGAGCCGGGCCCGAGCCCGCCACGCGCGAACAGCTCCTGGATGTCGCGCAGCCGCACGCTGGTGTCGTTGATGCGGTACTCCGACTCGCCGCTGCGGTGCACGCGCCGCACGACTTCGACCTCGGGCGCGTCCAGCGGCAGCCACTTGGCGCTGTTGTCCAGCACGATGCGCGCCTCGGCCAGGCCGGCGGGGGCGCGGCTCTCGGAGCCGGCGAAGATCACGTCCTCCATGCGCCGGGCGCGCATCAGGCCGCTCGCCGTCCCGCCCAGGACCCAGCGCAGCGCGTCCATGATGTTCGACTTGCCGGAGCCGTTGGGTCCGACGACCGCGGTGATGCCGGGGTCGATCTGGAATTGGGTGCGCGTCGCGAAGGACTTGTAGCCCTGGATCTCGAAGCGCTTGAGGTGCATGCGGGGGCCTCGTCCTTCAGCCGCCGGCGGCGGGGCGGCGCTGCGCCGTCGCGCGACTCCCGGTCAGGGGATCGCCTCGGCCGGCAGCGCCCGCAGCGCCATCTCCGCCGCCGCCTTCTCGGCCGCCTGCTTGCTGGGTCCCTCGCCGCCGCCCAGCGTCTCCCCGTTGACGCGGACCTCCACGCGGAACTCGCGCTCGTGGGCCGGCCCGCGCTCCTCGACCGTGTGGTAGCGCGGCGTCTCGTGCCACTCGGCCTGGCAGGCCTGCTGCAACTGGCTCTTGGGGTCGCGCTCGACGCCCGCGATCGCGATCGCGTCGAGTTGGTCCGCCAGCGCGCCCAGGATCACGTGCTGCGCCGCGCGCCAGCCGCCGTCGAGGTAGACCGCCCCCAGCAGCGCCTCGAAGGTGCGGCCCAGGATGGCCGGGCGGTTGCGGCCGTCCTGGCTCTCGACGCCCCGGCCCATGACCAGGTAGCGGCCCAGGTCGCAGGCCCGCGCGCGCTCGGCCAGCGTCTCGTTGCGGACCAACAGCGAGCGCACCTCGGTCAGCCAGCCCTCGGAGGCGGAGGGGTAATCGTCGTAGAGGCGGCGGGAGACGACGGCGTCGAGGATCGCGTCGCCCAGGAACTCCAGCCGCTCATTCGACTCCAGGGCTTCGCCGGGGTTCTCATTCAGGTACGAGCGGTGCACCATGGCTTGGCGCAGCAGCGCGCGGTCGGCGAACTCGTGCCCCAGGCGACGCTGGAGCACGTCGAGGCGGGTGCTGCGGTTCCGCACCGGGGCGGGGCCGGTCGCGCCGGCGGGGGCGCTCATCGCGCCACCCCGGCCGGGCGCGTGTGCACGATCGATCGAGTCACTGGATGACGCACGTTCGCAGTTTACGCCTCCCACGCGTTCGCGCTGCCCGGCGGATGCCGGCTGGGACAGCTTATGACACCCGGGGCGCGGGCACGGTCGCCGGCGCGGGACCGCAACGGGGCGCGCCGCAACGCGCGCGACAGACGAAGGGGTGCGGCGCACGATGAGGCGCAACATATGACGACACGGGATCCGCCGGACCGCCACGATCGGCCGCAGCCGGAGCTGCTGGATCGGCTCTGGGATCGGCTGGACGGCCCGGCCCGGGTCGGGCTGACGGCGCTCAGCGAGGCGGCGGCGTCGCACGACCTGGCGCTGTTCGCCGTCGGCGGGGTGGTGCGCGATCTGCTGCGGACGCCCGAGGGCGGCGCGACGCTCGGCGATCTGGACCTGGCCGTCGAAGGCGACCCGGCGCCGCTGTTGGACGATCTGGCGCGCGGCACGGCGATGCGTCTCACCCGGCACGACCGCTTCGGCACGGCCACGTTGCGGATTGGGCCATCGCCTGCCGACCTTGTACGCATCGACCTGGCGCGCACGCGCCGCGAGCGCTATCCGCGGCCGGGCGCGCTGCCCGTCGTGGCGCCGGCGACGATCGCGGAGGACTTGGCGCGGCGCGACTTCAGCGTCAACGCGATGGCGCTGGGCGTCGGCGGCGCGCGACGCGGGGCGCTGCTGGATCCGTTCGGCGGGCGGCGCGATCTCGACCGCGGGCTGATCCGGGCGCTGCACGAGCGCTGCTTCCGCGACGATCCGACGCGTCTGATCCGCGCCTGCCGCTACGCGGCCCGGCTGGACGCGCGCTTCGCGCCGGGCACGGGCGCGCAGCTCCGGGCGTCGGCGCCGTCGCTGCGCACGATCGGGGCCGCCCGCTTCGGCGAGGCCTGGCGGCGGCTGCTGCTGGATGCGGCCGCGTCGCAGGCGCTCGCCCGCGCCGCCGCGCTGAGACTCCCGCAGGCGAGAGTGGCGGGCTGGTCGCCGACGCCGCGGCTGGTCGTCGCGTTCGCCGCGCTCACGCGCGCGACGCCGCCGGGGGACGCCGCGACCGTCTTCTGGGCGCTGACGGGGCTAACCGCGCCGCACGCGGTCGCGCGGGCGCTGCCGGGCGCCTGCGCGCTGACCCGGGAGGAGCGCCGCGCGCTGCAGGGCGGGGCGGCGCTGCGCGCGCAGCGCGACGCGCTGGGCCGGGCCGGCCTGCGCGACAGCGCGGCCGCGGCGCGACTGCGCGGGCGGGACCCGATCGCGCTGCGCGCGGCGGCATCGCTCTGGCGCGGGCGCGCCGGGGCGCGGGCCGGGCGCGCGGCGACGGAGTGGTCGGACGTCGAATCGCCGCTGGACGCGGAGGCGCTGGCCGCGCTCGGCGTGCCGGCCGGGCCCGGGATCGGCCGCTGGCTGTCGATCCTGCGCGACGCCGTCATCGATGGGGCGCTCGCGCCGGGGCGCGCCGGCGTCGCGCCCGCCCGCCGCGTCGTGCGGGAGGGGCGGCTACACTCGCGACGGCCCGCCGGCGGCACCGGACGGAGGTCGCCGCGAGGCGCGGGCCGGGAAGGACGCCGTCGCGCGTGACCACTCCGGGCGACCAAGAGCCCCGCGACCCGCAAACCACTCCCGCAGCGACGGGCGGCGGGGCGCTGTTCAGCGTCGGCCCGGACGAGCGGCCCGACTGCACGGTCTGCGCCGCGCCCGTCGAGAGCGGCGCCTCGGCGATCTGCAGCGGATGCGCCGAGCCCTTCCACTTGGTGCTGACCGACGAGGCGCCGACCGGCGACGGGTCGGCCAACGACGTCGCGGGCAAGAACTGCGGCGAGGTCTGGCTGAACGAGGAGTTCCTGGCGCTGGAGTTCGGCTGCGCGCGCTGCCTGGCGGTCGCGCGGGGAGCGGCCCCGCCGCCGCCCGCCGCTCCGCCCCCGGGGCACGACGCCACGCACGACGCGACGTACCGTGCCACCCGCGGCGCCTCCCGCGGCGTCACCAGCAGTGGCCCGGTCCGGCGGCAGGGCCTCAGCGCGCGTGACATCGTGCGCCGCAGGCGGCGCTGATGCCGCGCCAGCGACGACGGCGGCGGCGGCGCGCCCGCACGACATCGGACGCACCGCGCCCGGCGTCGGGTGCGGGGGTCGGCGGTCCGCCGCGCAGCGAGATCGAGGGGCGGCCCTGGTGGCGGCCGACGGTCGCGGTCGTAGTGGCGTTCTCGGCCGGGCTGTGGCTGGGCGTGACGCTGTCCTTCGGCGAGACCACGGCCTTCGCCGGGCTGCTGGTCGGCGCGGTCGGCCTGGGCCTGGGTGGGTCGCGGCTGCTGTCGAACCGCTTGCGGCGGCAGCGCCTGCGCCGCCGCGAGTCGCGTCGGGCCGGGGAGATCAGCGATGCCTCCGCGCCGGACGGTCGCGACCGCTGAGCGCGCGCTGCATCCAGGTGCCCTCGCGGGGCTTGGGCCAGTCCGAATCGGATACCGGCCGGTAGCCCAGCCGCAGCCAGAAGTAGAGCCCGATGCCGTTCGAGGCGGGGACCAGCGCGCGTCCCGACGTCGCGCCGAGCCGCACTGCGGCCCGCTCGACGATCGGCACGGCCGCGCCGCCGTAGCCGAAGCCGCGCCAGTCCGCCGCGACCGCCAGCCAGGTCCAGACGAGCGTCGCGTCCTCGATGCGGGCCGCGCAGGCGCCGATCGGCGCGGGCGGCTCCGGCCCCGCCGAGTCCGCCCCCGCGGGGCGCAGCCAGTAGACCGCGTCGCCGGCCTCGATGCGCTCGCCGAGGGGACAGGGTGCGCCCGCTCCTCCCGACGCCGCTTCGGCCTCGGGCAGCCAATCGGGCGCGGCCGCGCCGGTCGCGCGGGCCCGCAGGCGCAGCCGGCTCGATCGCAGGTGGGCGGGCCAGTCGGCGGGCGCGGCGCTCACCGCGACAGCCACTCCTCGACGCTGCCGCCCAGCGCGTGCCGGGGCAGCCGCTCGATCGTCAGCGGCGGCAGCGAGCGCAGGAACGACTCGCCGTAGCGCTTGCCGCTGATGCGGCCGTCGAGCACGACGACGAGCCCGCGGTCGTCCTTGCGACGGATCAGGCGCCCGAAGCCCTGGCGGAAGCGCGTGATCGCCTGCGGCACCGCGTAGCGCCCGAAGGGGTCCTCGTACTGCTCCGAGCGGGCGGCCTGCACGGGGTCGGTGGGCACGGCGAAGGGCAGTCGCGCGATGACGACGACGGAGACCGTGTCGCCGGGGATGTCGACGCCCTCCCAGAGCGACGCCGTGCCCAGCACGAGCGAGCGGGGGTTCTCGCGCAGCGCCTGCAGCACGCGCGCCGGCGAGCCGTCGACGCCCTGCGCGAGGACCACGATGCCCGCCTCCTCCAGCGCCGGGCGCACGCCGCGCGCCGACGTGCGCAGCGCCCCGTGCGAGGTGAACAGCGCCAGGGTGCGGCCCTGGGCGGCCATCGCCAAGTCGATCAACGACTCCTCGACCGCGCTCTGGTAGGCGCGGTCGGAGGGCGAGGGCATGTCGTGGGGCAGCAGCAGCCGGACGGCGCGGCGGAAATTGAACGGGGAGCCGAAGCGCGCGCTGGCCGCCTCGGGCAAGCCCAGGCGCTCCTGCACGAAGTCGAACGTGTTGTCGACGGCCAGCGTCGCGCCCGTGACGACGCTGGCCCGGCGCGGGCGGAAGAGGCCCTCCTCGAGCAGCGCGCCGACGGCGAGCGGCGCCGCGTGCAGCGCCGCGAACTCCGAGCGGCGGCCGGAGTCGAGCCAGGTCACCGTGGCGGCGTCGTGGCGGGTGAGGAGGTCGCCGGCCTGCTCGCAGTGCGCCCCCAGGGCGGCGCGGACGGTCGCGATCTCGGCCGCGAGACCGTCCCACGCGTCCTGCAGCGATTCGTCTTCGGCCCATCCGTCACCGCCGCCGGGATCGACGGCGTCCGCAGCGGCGGCGAGCGCGGCCACCTCGCCGATCGTCTCCTCCAGCGCCGCCAGCACGGCATCGACGTCGCGCAGGGCGGAGAAGACCGTGTCCCAGCGGGCCTCGATGCCGCTCCAGGCGGGCTGGGCGCGGACGCCGGCCGTGAGTCGCAGGCGTTCGTCGCTGCGCCCGGCGGCGCTGGCGTGGTTGTGGGCGAAGTCGCCCAGCCCGGCGAAGAACTGCTCGATCGCGGCGGCCGCCTGGGAGACCGCCGGGGCGACGTCGTGGAGCTCGCCGGCCAGGCCGGCGCGCAGCGCCGCGCCGGCGGGATCGTCGCGCAGGAGCGCGCCCGGCGCGGCGGCCAGGGCCGCGCGGGTGGCCCCGGCGATGCCCTGGTCGGCGCCGCGGGGCCCCAGCCGATGCACGCGCTCCAACAGGTCCGTGAACGAGGACACCCGGATCGTCGCGCCGAGGTGCTGCGTGGCGGCGTCTTCCAGGTGGTGGCCCTCGTCGACGATCAGCGTGCCGGCGGCGGGCAGCACCGTCCCGCCGACGGCCATGTCGCTGAGCAGCAGCGCGTGGTTGGCGATCACGATGTGCGCCGCCTCGGCGCGGCGGCGGGCGCGCAGCAGGAAGCAGCTGCCGTCGCGCACGTAGGGGCAGGAGCGCGACGAGAGGCAGTCTTCGCCCTCGGCGCTGAAGTACGACCAGGCCGACTCCTCATCCGGGCCGACGCGCAACTCCGATCGGTCGCCGGTCTGCGTCGTGCGCAGCCAGACGAGCAGCCGGGCCAGGAGGCGGTTGGCGGCGGCGCCCGCCTCGGACGTGATTGCGCCGCCGGCGGCGGTCCCCGCGCCGGCCGCGCCGGCGGCGCGCTCCTGCGCGAGCCTGCGCCGGCAGAGGTAGTTGCGCCGCCCCTTGAGGGTCGTGACGCGCAGCGCGGCGGCGGCCTCGTCGCCGAGGGCGTCGCGCAGCAGCAACCGGGTGGCGGGGACGTCCTGGTCGATCAGCTGCTCCTGCAAGTTGATCGTGTTGGTGCTGACGATCGCGCGGCCGCCGCCGGCCAGGGCGTGCAGCGCGGCCGGGATCAGGTAGGCCAGCGACTTGCCGGTGCCCGTGCCGGCCTCGACCACGAGCTGGCCGCCGTCGGCGAGCGTGCGGGCGACGGCGCGGGTCATCCCGGCCTGCTCGGGCCGATCCTCCCAGGCCCCGAAGGGCTCCGGGTTGCGCTCGCCCGCGGCCAGGACCGATAGCGCCAGCTCGTCGAGCCGGCCGCCCCCGGCCAGGATGTCGAGCTGGGGCGGCTTGCCGGAGCCGGACTCGGCGGCGGCAGGCGTCGCCGCCACGGGGGCGGGGGGGCGGACGCGTGCCGCCGGGGACGGCAGCGGGTCGGCGGTCGCGCCGCGGGCCGCGGCGATGTCGCGCAGCAAGCTGCCCGGCGACCAGGCCATGCCGCCGGACAGCGCGGTTAACTCGGCGATCAGATCGCCGGGCAGCGCCTCCGCGCGGGCGTAGAGCGCGAGGAAGACGGCGCGGGTGGTCTCGGCGTCGGCCAGGGCGCGATGGGCGCTGGGCGCCTCGACGCCGTAGCGCTGGGCCAGCGCCGCCAGGCTGTGGTCGCGGTGGCCGGGGTCCACGAGCCGGGCCAGCTCGAGGGTGTCGATCACGTCGCCGGGCGGCGTCAGGCCCTGGCGCGCCAGCACGGCGAGGTCGAAGCTGACGTTCTGGCCGACGACCGTCGCCTGACCGATGAACTCCTCAATGTCGAGGCGCAGGCTGTTGAAGTGCGGCGCCCCGGCGACGTCGGCCGGGGCGATGCCCGTGAGCTGCTGCACGCGCAGCGGGATCGCCCGCTCCGGGTTGACGAGCTGCGAGTAGGTGGCCTCGGCACCGTCGCGGCTGAAGCGCACCATGCCGACCTCGGTGATGCGATCGCGGGTGGTGTCGAGGCCGGTGGTCTCGATGTCGAGGGAGACGAAGCTGCGGAGCGCCATGCGTGGGTCGAATCCAGAGCCGCCGGCTGGGGGCGACTAAAACTGCGGCCGATTACGACTCCGAACAGCCTACGCGCTCCGCCGCCTTGCGGCCGGGCCGACTCAGGCGGGCGGCTGGGAGGGCGGCTCGAAGGGCGGTTTGAAGGGGGCCAGCGCGCCCCCCTCGTGCACGTAGGGCGTCGTAGCGCCGGCATGGAGGTGTGCGAGCATCTGCTCGCGCGAGCGCAGGCGCTCGGGGAAGCCGGTGGCGTAGGCGCCGATGCCGCTGGTCGAGTGGGCGTCGGAGCCGCCGGTCATGGGCTTGCCCAGGATCTCGGCGACGCGGTAGGCGAAGGCGTTCTCGCGCAGGGTGTTGGCGCCGTTGCCGACCTCGATGCCGTGCACGACCTGGAAGACGCGCATGCGCTCGGCCGCCTCGGCGGGGCTCATCGAGAAGGGCGGTTCACCCTTGCGCAGGAAGGTCACCGGGTCGAAGAAGTGGCGGAAGGGGTGCGCGACGCTGATGAAGGCGCCGATCTCGTCGGCGACCGCGCGCAGCCGCTCGCAGGAGCGGATGCCGGGGTAGTAGCGGTCGATGCCGAAGACGATCACGTGGCCCAGGTCGGTCGAGACCTCCATGCCCTGGGAGATGAACAGGTCGGGCGCGCCGTCGACGAAGGCGGCCCATTCCGGGCGCTCCCAGACGCGGTCGTGCTCGCTGACGTTGATGCCGCCCAGGCCGCGCCGGCGGGCCTGCGTGAGCAGGTCGGCGGGCTGCAGTTCGCTGTCGGCGGCGCCGCGCACCGTGTGCACGTGCGCGTCCAGGATCGTGCCGGGGGGACGAGGGGGCATCGGCGCAGTATAGGAAGGGGTCGCGGCTCGCTCTGCCGCGCAGGAGCAATCGGCGGTCCGCCAGCGATCAGGCCTCGGCGAGGTTGGGCAGCAGCCAGCCGAAGAGGCCGGCGAAGAGGATCGCCAGCAGCGCCAGCCGCCGCGCGGCCGGCAGGCGGGCGGCGAGCGCGAACAGCAGCGCCAGCCCGGCCAGCAGCGCGATGGTCAGCGAGAAGCCCCAGGCCGGGCTGCCGGCGCCCGCCTGCGCATCGTCGCGGATCGCCCAGTAGATCGCGCCCAGGCCCAGACCGATCGCACCCCAGGCGGCCTGCGTGCCCAGGGTCACGGCGATGGCCAGCAGCGGCAGCGGTTGGTCGGGGTGCTGCTCGTGCAGGCTGCGCGCGAAGCGCGCCGACCCGGCCACGATGGATGCGACGAGCGCCGTCGAGGCCATCCCCATCGCGGCGCCCGCGATCAGCCCGGCCAGCAGCGACTCCACGGCGCGGCTCCTAGCCTTCCGCCGGGGCGGGCAGGACGGCGGTCGCATCGGCCCGGGGCAGGGGCCGCACGACGCGGGCCTGGCCGCCGCCCTGCGTCAGTTGGCCGGCGAGCTCCTCGTAGCGGGGCGCGTCCCCGTCCGCGCCGAGCAGGAACAGCGACGGCCCGGCCCCGGCCAGCAGCGGCACGGCGCGCGTCAGCCGCGCGAAGCGCCGCCGCTCGGCGGCGACGCCCAGCAGCACCTCCCCCACGACGCTGTCGAACGTGTTGACGAGGTCGTCGCGATCGGGCGCCGCGCCCGCCGCGAGCTTCGCGGCGAGCCCGCGACTGCGCGCGCCCTCCGCGAAGTGGCGCGGGCGCAGGGCCGAGTACATCGTCCCGGTCTTGGCGGCGGGCAGGGGTAGTTCGGGGCTGAGCACGAGGCCGGCCCAGGGGGCGGAGTCGGGCAGCGGCGTGACGCGCTCGCCGCGGCCCTCGATGAGCGTGGTCCCGCCGGCGAGGAAGAGCGGCACGTCGGATCCGGCGGCGGCGCCGATCTCGGCCAGCTCCTCCGAGCGCAGGCCCAGCTCCCAGAACACGCCGGCCAGCCGCAGGAAGGCGGCCGCGTTCGACGATCCGCCGCCGAGTCCGCCGGCCACGGGCAGCCGCTTGCGAATCGTGACGCGGCCGGGCAGGTCGCGGCCGGTGGCGTCGCACAGCGCGCGCCAGGTGCGCGCGACGATCTCGTCGGCGGGTGCGGGCAGCGCGCGGCCGGCCTCGTCGATGAAGCGCACCGGCCGCGCCGCATCGGCGCCGGGGTCGAGGCGAACGTCGTCGCACAGGTCGAGCGTCTGCGCGACGGAGATCAGATCGTGGAAGCCGTCGTCGCGGCGGCCCAGGATCTCGAGCGTGAGATTGATCTTGGCCGGAGCGCGGGTCTGCACGGCGGTCGCGGGGCGGGCGGCGGCGGGCGTCATGCGACCGACGCCTTGGGATCGGCCGGGGGCGGGGCGCCGGAGCGCTCGCGCGCCCAGGCGAGCCGGGCCCACTCGGCCAGCGTGAGCGTGGCGGCGCGACGCACGGGGTCGATCTCGCAGCCGTGCAGCCAGGGCGTCGCCGCGCCGGGCTCGAGCCAGAGCGCGCGCGCAAGCGCGTTGTGCAGTTGTTTGCGCGGGAAGGCGAAGCCGCCGCGCACGACCTCGAAGAAGCGCGCTTCGCTGGGCACATCCACCGGCGGCGACGGCCGGCGCCGCATGCGCAGCACCGCCGATCGCACGGCCGGGGGCGGGTCGAAGGCCCGCGGCTCGACGTCGAAGAGGTACTCGGGCTGGGCGTAGAACTGCACCGAGACGCTGAGCAGGCTGCGTTTGCCCGGCGCCGCGACGACCTGCTGCGCGACCTCGCGCTGGAGCATGACGACCAGCCAGGGCGGGGGGTCCGGGTCGGCGCTGAGCATGCGCCGCAGCAGCGGCGCCGTGATCGCGTAGGGCAGATTGCCCACCAGGCCCGCCGGCGGCGTTAGGCCGATCGCCGCCAGCGCCTCGCGCACGCTCACGTCCAGGATGTCGCCGTGCAGGATGCGGAGGTCGTCGCGGGCGGGCAGCCGGGGGCGCAGCCAGTCCGCCAGCGCCTCGTCGAACTCGACCCCGACCAGGGGGCGGCCGCTCGCGGCGAGCCCGCCGGTGAGCACGCCGCGACCGGGCCCGACTTCCAGGATCGGCAGGCCGTCGTCGGGGACGGCGTCGAGGATGGCGTCGCGTACGGCGGCGTCGCGCAGGAAGTGCTGGCCCAGGGACGGGCGCCGGCGGCCCGCGGCGGGGGGTCGGCGCGCCACCGGGACTCCTTCGCTGTGATCGCTGTGAGCGTTATGTCCGGTAGGCTGGCGGCGACCCGTGCCCGGCGGGTGGGGCCGGGCGGACGCTGCGAGACCGTCGCGCGGGCCGGACGGGCCGCCGCCCCGCTTGGGCGACGGCCCCGGCGGGGCGATGGATGATGCCGTGCACCCGTCGTCGAACGCCGCCATGCGCTTGCCGTCGTCAGCCAACTCCACCCAGGCCACCCCGTGGCGCCCGAAGCTCTCTACCTACCGCTGCTTCCTCTCGGACCTGACGGGGTTCGGTAGCGCTCCGCCGCACGGGACCCAGGCTTCAACGCCGCTTAGCGCCGCTAGTTTGCATGGCGAACGCCCTCGGACGGGAATTCAACCCCGCTATAGCGGATTGCGGGTACAGGGCACCGCTAGCTCCCCATTTAGCACGGCGCTCTCACCCTACTCAGCCCGGACGCGGACGGTCAATCTGGCCGGCGCGCCTGCGCCCGGCCCTCCGAAGCCCGAAACCGGGCGCCTGGGGCGGCCTCGATCCCGGTCGCGGCAAGCGCGCGCAGTAGCCCGAAGGCCGGCGATTGGCCGCCGTTCCGGCAGCCTCGTACCATCGGGGGACGGCATCGCCGTCGAGCGAGGGTCGATCACGGCGCAGCGGCGCGAGAGATCCGCGGCGGGCAGGGAGGACGAGGCGCATGCGAATCATCACCCTGGGGTTCCCCATGGCGAGCGGGCAGGTCGATAACCACTCGATCGCGAACGCCGCGGCGCTGTACGAGTACGACGCCTGTCTGCTCGATCCGCGAGCCATCTCGCAGCAGATCGAAGGCATCGCGGCGGGATCGTCGGATCTGCGCAAGCCGGACGGCACGCCGGTGCAGGCCGGCGCGACGGGCGCGTTCCACTTCGGGCTGGGCGAGTTGCTGACGCTGCGCCGGGACGAGATGTCGCGCCTGCTAGGGAAGGGCGGCGTGGTCGTCGTGATGGGCTACCCCAACGTGCCGCATCCGGTGGTCGGCACGTTGCCGGGCGCGAACCGCTACTCGATCCTGCCCGCCCCGGACGGCGTGTTGTACACGCCGCCGCACTTGCTGCCGGCGGACGGATCGAGCCTGACGCTGCTCGACCGCGAGCACGCCTTCGCGGGCTACCTGGAGGACTTCCGCACGCGCATCACCTATCGCGCGCGCTGGGACAGCGTGCGCATCGAGAACTTCGAGACCGTGGGGCGGGTGCTCGCCCGCAGCGAGGGCGGCGCCGACATTGCGGTCGAGTTCCGGGTGGGGCCGGGCCGGATCATCTTTCTGCCGCCGCCGACGCGGGATCTGCGCGGCGTGCAGCGCCGCCCGCTGACCGAGGTGCTGGTCGACGGGATCGGGCGCTGCTTCGAGACGCCGCGGGCGCAGCTGGCGCCGCGCTGGACGCGGAACTTCGATCTGCCCGGCGTGGCGCAGGCCGACACCCGGCTGCAGGAGGCCGAGCAGGCCTTCGCCGAGGCGGAGAGCCGCCTGGTGGAGGCGCGCGCCTTCCACGGCGAAGCGGAGAAGTTCCGCGGGCTGCTCTGGCAGACGGGTCCATACGGCTTCGCGCCGCTCGTCGATGCGGCGATGCGGACGCTGGGCTTCGAGGTCGACGACAAAGGCTCCCGCGGGAGGACGCTGCGGCACAAGCCGGAGGGCGACGACCCCGCGCAGACGGCCCTGCTCGAGGTCGACGCGGCCGACGGCACCGTCAACGAGGGCAGCTACCTGCGCCTGCAGCGACGCATCGAAGAGGAGTTCCTGCGCAAGGGGGAGCGGCGCAAGGGCGTGATCGTCGTCAACGGCGAGCGGCTCACCGCTCCGCAGGCCCGCGAAAAGCCGTACTCGGATCTGCTGGTCAACGCCTGCACGAACTTCGGCTACGCCCTGCTCAGCGGCGAGACGCTGTTCACGCTGGTCACGTACGCCTTGGAAGAGAGCGCGCTCGACGACCCCGACGCCGGCATCCTGGCCGCGATCCGCGACACGATCCTCAGTAGCGATGGACTCGTCCTGGTCGAAGAGACGGACGAGGACGCGGACGAAGATCTGGACGAGGCTGAGGACGACGTGGACGAGGACGGGGACGGCGATCTGGACGAGGCGGAGGACGACGCGGAGGACGAGGATGGGGCCGAGCTCGCGGCCCCGGACGCTGCGTCCGACGCGCCGGCGGCGGAGTCGCCGCAGGGGGTGACCGCGGACAGCGAGAGCGGCGGCTAACCGCGGGGGCTGCCACCGATCTCGAGGACGGACATGAAGGCCTCCTGCGGGATATCGACGTTGCCCACCCGCTTCATGCGCTTCTTGCCCTCGGCCTGCTTCGCGAGCAGCTTGCGCTTGCGGCTGACGTCGCCGCCGTAGCACTTGGCGAGCACGTTCTTGCGCTGCGCCTTGACGGTCTCGCGAGCCACGATCTTGCCGCCGATGCTGGCCTGGACGGGGACGTCGAAGAGCTGCCGGGGGATGCGGGAGCGCAGCTTGACGACGAGCTCGCGGCCGCGGCGCGGGGCGTTCTCGGCATGCACGATCGCCGAGAGCGCGTCGATGGGCTCCGCGTTGACCAGGATGTCGAGCTTGACCAGCTTCGCGGCCCGGTAGCCGACGAGGTGGTAGTCGAGGCTGGCGTAGCCCTGCGTGCGCGACTTCAGTTCGTCGTAGAAGTCGCTGAGGATCTCGGCCAGGGGGATCTCGTACTCCAGCAGCACGCGCAGGCGGTCGCTGTCGGCCGCGACTTCGCCGCGCTCCAGGTACTCCATCTTCTCGAAGCGGCCGCGGCGGGCGTTGACGAGCTCCATGATCGCGCCCACGTAGCGGTGCGGCGCGATCACGGCGATGCGCAGCCAGGGCTCGCGCACCTCGGCGATGCGGGTGGGGTCGGGCAGATCGGCGGGGTTTTCGATCCGCGTCACGGCGCCGTCCGTCGTCTGCACCTCGTACTCCACGGAGGGGGCTGTGAAGATGAGCGAGAGGTCGTACTCGCGTTCCAGGCGCTCCTGCACGATCTCCATGTGCAGCAGGCCCAGGAAGCCCATGCGGTAGCCGAAGCCCAGCGCGGCCGAGCTCTCTTTCTGATACTGCACCGAGGAATCGCTGAGCCGCAGCTTGTCCAGCGCGTCGCTGAGCAGGGGGTAGTCGGCCGACTGGGCGGGGTAGAGGCCGGCGAAGACCATGGGTTTGGCCTCCGCGTAGCCGGGCAGCGCGGCGCCGGCGGGCTGGCGCCAGTCGCTGATCGTATCGCCGACGCGCGCGTCGCCGACGTCCTTGAGGCCCGTCGCGACGTAGCCCACCTCGCCCGCGTGCAGGCTGGGCAGGGGCGCGAGTTGGGGCGAGAACATGCCGAACTCCATCGGCTCGAAGCGGCGCGCGCTGGCCATCAGGCGCAGCGGCGCGGCGCCCCGCAGGATGCCGTCGACGACGCGCACGTAGGCGATGACGCCCTTGTAGGAGTCGTATGCCTCGTCGAAGATCAGGGCGCGCGCCGGGCCGGCGGGGTCGCCGCGCGGGGCCGGCACGCGGGCGACGATCGCCTCCAGCAGCGCCTCGACGCCTTCGCCGGTCTTGGCGGAGACGCGCAGGATCTCCTCCTCGCCGAAGCCGATCACGTCCACGAGTTCGCGCGCCACCTGGTCGGGGACCGCGGCGGGCAGGTCGATCTTGTTGATCACGGGGATGATCGTCAGGTCCTGCTCCAGGGCGAGGTAGACGTTGGCCAGGGTTTGCGCCTGGATGCCGGCGCCGGCGTCGACGACGAGCAGCGCGCCCTCGCAGGCGGCCAGGCTGCGGGAGACCTCGTAGGCGAAGTCGACGTGGCCGGGCGTATCGATCAGGTTCAGCTGATAGAGGCCGGAGTCGCCGGGCACGCCAGATGCGGCGGGGCGCTCGTAGCGCATGCGCACGGCGCGGGCCTTGATGGTGATGCCCTTCTCGCGCTCCAGGTCCATCGAGTCGAGCAGCTGCTCGGACATCTTGCGCGGGTCGACGGTCGCGGTCGCCTCGAGCAGGCGGTCGGAGAGCGTGGACTTACCGTGGTCGATGTGCGCGATGATGCAGAAGTTGCGGATCATCGCGGCGTGGCCGGGCGGGGGATGGGGCGGAACGGGCTCCATGTGGCCAGATCGTATCACGCGCGCGGCCGTCATCCGGGAGGCGCGGTGGCGGCGGCGGGCGGCGCAGGCAAAGGACGGGGCCGAAGCCCCGCCCTGTTGGGTCCGCCGGCGATTGACGCCCCTGCCGGCCCGGCGCTAGACGCGATGGCAGCGTGCGAAGTGGCCGGGCTCGATCTCGCGCATCTCGGGGTCTTCCTCGCGGCAGACGTCGATGGCGATCGGGCAGCGGGTGTGGAAGTTGCAGCCGGAGGGCGGGTTGAGCGGGCTGGGCACGTCACCGGTGAGGATGATGCGCTCCCGCTGGAGCTCGACCTGCGGGTCGGGGATGGGGACGGCGGAGAGCAGCGCCTGGGTGTAGGGATGCAGCGGGTTCTCGTAGAGCCGGTCGCTCTCGGTGATTTCGACGATCTTGCCCAGGTACATGACGGCCACGCGATGGCTGATGTGCCGGACGACCGAGAGGTCGTGCGCGATGAAGAGGTAGGTCAGCCCGAAGTCGCGCTGCAGGTCCTCCATGAGGTTGATGATCTGCGCCTGAATGGACACATCGAGGGCCGAGACGGGCTCGTCGGCGACGATGAAGGCGGGCTCCACGGCCAGCGCGCGGGCGATGCCGATGCGCTGTCGCTGGCCGCCGGAGAACTCGTGCGGGTAGCGGCTGGCGAAGTAGGGGTTGAGCCCCACGATCTCCAGCAGTTCGCGCACGCGCTCCTTGCGGCGGCCCTGGTGCAGCCCATGGATGGCCATCGGCTCGCCGACAATGCTGCCCACGCTCATGCGCGGGTTCAGCGAGGCATAGGGATCCTGGAAGATCATCTGCATGCGGCGGCGGTAGGCGCGCAGCTTGCCGCCCTTGAGCTTGGTGAGGTCGACGCCCGTCGTGCCACCGCCGACGTCGGCCGTGACCAGCGCCTCGGCGCCGATTTCGGGCGTATCGCTGGCGCTCGCGTACTTGGGGTCGAACATGACCACTTCGCCCGCGGTGGGGCGGTAGAGCTGCAGGATGGCGCGTCCGGTGGTGGACTTGCCGCAGCCGGACTCCCCCACGAGGCCCAGGGTCTCGCCCTCGCGGACCTCAAAGGTGATGCCGTCGACGGCTTTGATGTCCGCGACCTTGCGCTGGAAGATGATGCCCGAGGTGACGGGGAAGTACATCTTGAGGTCGTTGACCTGCAGCAGCGTGTTCTCGCGGGGCTTGTTGCGTTCCGCGTCGGCCTCCGCCAGGGCCAGCGACGAGCGCGCCGTGGCCGAGGCGGCCCGGGTGGCCGCGCGCATCTGCTCGGGCGTCATCGAGCCGACGGCGGCCTCGATCCCCGCCGTGGCGGAAGCGTCCGGGATCGTCGCCCGCCCGCCGTCGTTCTTGGACTGGTCGTTGTCGTTGGTCATGGCTTAACCCTCCGCCGCGGCAAGCACCTGCCTGCGGGCTTCCTCGCCGACTTCGTCCGGGTGCCAGCAGGCCATCTTGTGGCCTTCGAACACCTCGGTCAGCTCCGGCCGCTCCTCGCGGCAGATGTCCGTCGCAAAGCGGCAGCGTGGCTCGAAAGCGCACCCCACCGGGAGATTGGTCAGGTCGGGCGGCACCCCCTCGATGGGGATCAGGCGGCCGGTGCGGGCGTCCAGCCGGGGCACCGACTCGAGCAGGCCCAGCGTGTAGGCGTGCCGCGGGTTGTGGTAAATCTCGTTCGCCGAGCCGGACTCCACGATGCGGCCGGCGTACATCACGTTGACGCGGTCCGCGTAGCGGGCGACCACGCCCAAGTTGTGCGTGATGACGATGACCGCCGTGCCCAGCTCGCGGCTGAGGCGCGCCATGACCTCCAGGACCTGCGCCTGAATGGTCACGTCGAGCGCCGTGGTGGGCTCGTCGGCGAGCAGCAGCTTGGGGTCGCAGGACAGCGCCATGGCGATCATGACGCGCTGGCGCATGCCGCCCGAGAACTGGTGCGGGTAGTCGTGCAGGCGCTCCTCGGCGGCGGGGATGCCGACCAGGTGCAGCAACTCGATGGCGCGCGTCTCGGCGTCGCGCCGCTTGAGCGACATGTGCAACTCCAGCGCCTCGGTCAGCTGGCGGCCGATGGTGAGCACCGGGTTGAGCGAGGTCATGGGCTCCTGGAAGACCATGGCGATGTCGTTGCCGCGGATCTCGCGCATGCGCGCGTCGTCCACGTCGAGCAAGGACTCGCCGTCGAAGATGACCTCGCCGCCGACGATCTTGCCGGGCGGGTTGGGGATCAGACGCATCAGCGAGAGCGCGCTGACGGATTTCCCGCTGCCGCTCTCGCCCACCAGCCCCAGCGTCTCGCCGGGCTGCACGTCGTAGCTGACGCCGTTGACGGCGCGCACCACCCCTTCCGACGTGAAGAAGTGCGTCTCAAGTTCCTTGATCTGGAGAAGGGGCTCGGCCATGGCTTCGTCCTCGCGAATCGTGGCTCAGGAATCAGGCTACCGCTGGCGCGTGGTGGGGAAGAGGAGACTCGAACTCCTACGCCTTGCGGCACATGATCCTAAATCATGCTCGTCTACCAATTCCGACACTTCCCCGCGCGTGTGCCCCCAGCGGGTCCCCTGGCACGTGCGCGTCTTGCTGCGGGCTGACGGTCGGGTGCGCCCCATCAGGACCGGAGTGGTGAGCCGCCAGGGACTCGAACCCCGAACCTGCTGATTAAGAGTCAGCTGCTCTGCCAATTGAGCTAGCGGCCCCTACCGGCATCCCGGCCGTCAACGCCTCGATCCCGAACGATCGGCCTACGGCCAATCTCGATCAACCCGACGCCACAAACATACAGGCTGTGACGCCGTGCCGGAACCGTAGCGATCCGCCCCGCACTCGTCAACGGTCGGCGCGGAGACTTTCGCGGGCGCCGGAGCGACGCGCGCGGGGCCGGGCGGGGGAAATTGCCCGCCCTGGCGGCGCCGTCTACATTGGCCGCGACCCCGGGCGGTTAGCTCAGTTGGCTAGAGCGCTGCGTTGACATCGCAGAGGTCACTGGTTCAAGTCCAGTATCGCCCACCAGATAGCCCTCCCCGGCGCCCGTGCTTCCGCGTCGACTGGTTGCTCCGGCGGCCGGACGGCGGGCGCGCGCGACGCCACCGGCCGAGAGGCGGCAGGATGTCCGACCAGGCCGACCCGCCCGTCCCGATCGCGGACGGCGCCCCGTCGCCGGAGGCGCTGCCTGAGACGCCGGCCGCGGTGGCCGGCAAGGGCGACGTGGACGCGGCGGAGTGGCTGCGCCGCATGCGCCATTCGGCGGCGCACGTGCTGGCCCAGGTCGTGCTGCAGCGCTTCCCCGACGGACAGATCGCGATCGGCCCGCCGATCGACACGGGCTTCTACTACGACTTCCTGCTGCCGCGGGCGCTCACGCCCGACGACCTGACCGAGATCGAGCGCCAGATGCGCAAGCAGATCAAGCGCAATCACCGCTTCGTCTGGGAGGAGGTGCCGGTCGCGGAGGCGCGGGCGCGCTTCGCGGCGCAGCCGTTCAAGCTGGAGTTGATCGATGAGTTCGGGGCGGACGGCGACTCGCTGGGGCTGTGCAGGCACGCCGAGTTCACCGACCTCTGCCGCGGCGGGCACGTGACGGCCACGCGGCAGATCGGGCCCTTCCGGCTGACGTCGGTGGCGGGGGCGTATTGGCGCGGCGACGAGACGCGGCCGCAGCTGCAGCGCGTCTACGGGGCGCTGTTCGCGACGCAGGCGGAGCTCGACGCGCACTTCCAGCGCATCGAGGAGGCGCGGGCGCGCGACCATCGGCGGCTGGGGCGGGAGCTGCGGCTGTTCACCTTTTCGGACGACGTGGGCCCCGGCATCCCCCTCTTCCTGCCCTACGGCGAGACCGTGCGCCACCAGATGGAGTCGTACATCCGCGAGATCCAGACCCGGCGCGGCTACCAGCACGTCTGGACCGCCCACCTGGCGAAGGCGCAGCTGTTCGAACGCTCGGGCCATCTGGTGCACTACCGCGAGAGCATGTTCCCCGGCATGACGCATCCCGGCAGCGGGGTGCAGATGTTCCTCAAGCCGATGAACTGCCCCTCGCACATGACGCTGTACAACAGCCAGCTGCACAGCTACCGCGACCTGCCGCAGCGCTACGCGGAGTTCGCGACGCTGTACCGCGACGAGAAGTCGGGCGAGCTGTCGGGGCTGACGCGGGTGCGCGCCCTGACCCAGGACGACTGCCACATCTTCTGCACGCCGGGCCAGGTGCAGGCCGAGTTCGCGCTCGGCCTGGCGCTGGTGCGGGAGGCGCTCGAGACCTACGGGCTGACGAACTACCGCGTGGCGCTGTCGCTGCCCGGCGCCGGCGACAAGCTGATCGGGGAGCCGGAGCAGTGGCGCTCGGCGATCGCGGCGCTGCGAGAGGCGCTGGCCGCGTCGGGGCTGGAATACACCGAGGAGGAGGGCGAGGCGGCGTTCTACGGCCCCAAGGCCGACTTCTTCGCCCGCGACGTGCTGGACCGCGAGTGGCAGCTCTCCACGATCCAGGTGGACTTCATCCAGCCCGCCCGGCTGGGCTGCGAGTACGTCGGCGAGGACGGCGAGCGGCACACCCCGGTGCTCCTGCATCGGGCCGTGACGGGGAGCACGGAGCGCCTCCTGGGCATCCTCATCGAGCACTACGCGGGGAACTTCCCGGCCTGGCTGGCCCCGGTGCAGGCGCGGCTGATCCCGATCGCGGACCGGCACGCGCCTTTCGCCGAGGCGGTGGCCGCGCGCATGCGGGCCGCGAGCCCCGCCCATGACCCGCTGCGCGTCGAGGTCGATACGGGCGGCGAGCGCATGAACGCCAAGATCCGCCGCGGCCAGATCGAGAAGCTGCCCTACCTGCTCGTCGTGGGCGACGCCGAGGTCGAGGCGGATTCCGTGGCGGTGCGGGCCCGGGGGGGCGGCGACCGCGGCCTGATGAGCGTCGGCGCGTTCACGGACGCGCTGCTCGACGAGGTCCGCGCGCGCCGTCTCTAGGGCCGGCCTGATCGGACTTCCGCTGGGCGGCGAGGTGGGGCGCATTCCTCGCGGCGGCGGCGCCCGTTATGATGTGCGCTCATCGCGGGAGCGGCGCGCGACGACGCGCGCTGGGGGAGCGCACACCGATGACCGAGCCAGGCCCCCTGTTCCGCAAGCTGCTCGTCGCGAACCGCGGCGAGATCGCGCTGCGCATCGTGCGCGGCGCGCGCGACCTGGGCATCCCCACCGTCGCGGTGCACTCCGACGTCGATGCCGACCTGCCGCACGTCCGCCTCGCCGACGAGGCCTACTGCCTGGGCCCCGCCCCCGCGGCCGAGAGCTATCTCAACATCGAGCGCCTGCTGGCCGTGGCCGAGCGCGCGGGCGCCGACGCCGTGCACCCGGGCTACGGCTTCCTCTCGGAGAACGCCGGCTTCGTGCGCGCCTGCACGGCGGCCGGGCTGACCTTCGTGGGGCCGCCGGCCGAGGCGATGGACCAGATGGGCGACAAGATCGCCTCGCGGCGCAGTATGCAGGCCGCGGGCGTGCCGATCGTGCCGGGCACGATCGATCCCGTGACCAGCCTGGCGCAGGCGCAGGCCGCCGCGGACGCCGCGGGCTATCCCGTGATCATCAAGGCTGCGGCGGGCGGCGGGGGCAAGGGCATCCGCGTGATCGAGGGCCCCGGCGAGCTGGCGCGGGCGATGCGGGGCGCCCAGGAGGAGGCCAGGGCCGCCTTCGGTGACGGCGCGGTGTTCGTCGAGAAGCTGCTGCGGCCGGCCCGGCACATCGAGGTGCAGGTGATCGCCGACGCCGAGGGCAACGTCGTCACGCTGGGCGAGCGCGAGTGCTCGCTGCAACGGCGGCGCCAGAAGCTGATCGAGGAATCGCCGTCGCTGGCCGTGAACCCCGCCCTGCGCGCGCGCCTGGAAGAGGCGGCGGTCACCGCCGTGCGGGCCTGCGGCTATCGCAACGCCGGCACGGTGGAGTTCCTCGTCTACGGCGAGAACGAGGACGAAGTCGCGTTCCTCGAGGTCAACGCCCGCTTGCAGGTGGAGCACCCGGTGACCGAGCTGGTGCGCGGCGTCGATCTGGTGCGCGACCAGTTGCGCGTCGCGGCGGGGCTGCCGCTGGGCTACACCAGCGCGGATCGGCCGAACAACGGCTGGGCGATGGAGTGCCGCATCACGGCCGAGGATCCGCACGGCGGCTTCCTGCCGGACATCGGCCCCATCCACGCCTATCGCGAGCCGTCGGGCCCCGGCGTCCGGGTCGACGGGATGCTGCACCCGGGCCTGGAGGTCAGCATGCACTACGACTCGCTGCTGGCGAAGTTGATCACCTGGGGCGAGGACCGCGATCAGTGCATCCGCCGCATGCGGCGCGCGCTGGGGGAGTTCGCGATCGCGGGCGTGCACACGACGATCCCCTTCCATCAGGCGATGCTGGAGGACGAGAACTTCCTGCGCGGGGCGATCAACACGGACTACGTCGAGGAATCGTTCCGCATGCCCCCGCTGGACCCCGAGCCCAGCGAGCGCCTGGCGGCGCTGGCGGCGGCGGCCTACTTCCAGACCGCGGGCGAGCGCGCCCCGCAGCACGAGAACGGCGCGCTGGGCGGCTGGGCCGGGCAGGCCCGCACCCTGCGCAGCCCCACCGACACGGGCTGGAGGCGCTGATGGTGCGACGGCTGGCCCTGCAGGTCGACGGCACGGTGCAGGATCTCGATCTGACGCGCGGTCCCGGCGGCGCGTTCCAGGTGCAGATCGATGGGCAGACACGCCGCGTCGAGCTCGTCGCCGACGGGACGGGCGGGATGCACCGGCTGCGCGTCGACGGGCGGCTGACGGATGTCCACATCATGCGGGCGGGCCGCGGATTGCGCGTCACGGTCGGGGCGCACTCGCACGAGGTCGTCGTGCATCGCGGGGCGGCGCTGAACGGCTCCGCCTTCGCGGACGGCGAGCTGGCCGTCCCGGCCCCGATGAGCGGCGTGGTGACGGAGGTGCTGGTCACCGAGGGCGCCGTCGTCCGGCAGGGCGAGCCCCTGCTGGTCATCGTGGCGATGAAGATGAACAACGAGATTCGATCACCGATGGATGGTGTCGTGCGGACGGTCCACGTGCAGGTCGGGGAGCTGGCCGAGTACGGGGCGCTGTTGGTCGTGCTGGAGGCGGCCGAGGAGTCGTGACGGCTGGGGCTGCGACATCCCAGGACGGCGGCACGGGGTCACGCCGGGGCCGAGTGTCCGCCGCGTCGTTGACCCCGATTTTTTCGGGTTGCTAGCATGGGGGTCTGTCCCATCGGGTTTTCGCCGATCCGGATCGATCCCCTGTGACCGTCGTCCGGGCCCGTGCGCGGCGCGCCGGTCCGGCAGCCAGCCTGTACAGTCAGGCAGTAGAGTCAGACAGTAGAGTCGGACAGTACAGTCAGGAAGTAGAGGCGGCTTCTGGCCAAGGCTGAGCATCGACTGAACGGACGAATCCGGGTTCCGGAAGTGCGCGTCATTGACGACGTGGGCGAGCAGTTGGGCGTTTTGCCCACGGAGCAGGCGTTGCAGATCGCGCGGGATCGCGGGCTCGACTTGGTCGAGGTGGCGCCCACGGCCCGCCCGCCGGTGACCCGCATCCTGGACTACGGCAAGTTCAAATACGAGCAGTCCAAGAGGGAGAGCGAAGGCCGCAAGAAGCAGAGCCGGGTGGTTCTGCGCGAAGTCAAGATGAAGCCCAACATCGGGCAGCACGACATGGACTTCAAGCTGCGCACGGCCGCGAAGCTGTTGCGCGCGGGCGACAAGGTGAAGCTCACGGTGATGTTCCGCGGTCGCGAGATCACGCATCCGCAGATCGGCCGGGGGCGGATTCACACGATGATGGAGCGGCTGGAGGCGGAAGAGGGCCTGCCGCTCACGGTCGAAAAGAACCTCGGCATGGAAGGGCGCTTCATGAGCGTGATCGTGGCCGAGGACAAAGTGCGCGCCGCGGCGCTCCTGCGCGAGCAGGCGGAGCAAGCGGCGGCCGAAGCCGAAGACGGGACATCGGATCCCGATCCCGAGTCGCCGCCCGAGGAGGCAGCCAGCTGATGCCGAAGATGAAGTCCCACAGCGGGGCCAAGAAGCGCTTTAAGATCACCGGCAGCGGCCGGCTGATGCGCATGAAGGGCAGCCGCGGCCACAACAAGACCAAGAAGAACCGCAGGCAGCTCTACGCGATGGCGGAGATGCACCCCGTGCAGACGCGGGGCATGCGGAAGCAGATCAAGCGGCTCCTCCCCTACGGAGCCTGATCGCGAGGCGCGGGCCGGCCCGGCCCCGTCCAAGAAGGCAGGTTCCCCATGCCCCGTGCCACGAATCGCCCCGCCGCGCGGCGGCGGCACAAGAATGTGCTCGCCCAGACCAAGGGGCACCACGGAACACGCAACCGCATCTTCCGGCGGGCGTCGGAGTCGCGGCTGCATGCGCTGTCGTACAGCTACCGCGACCGTCGCGACCGCAAGGCCGACTTCCGCCGCCTGTGGATTCAGCGCATCAACGCCGGCGCGCGGCTGCACGGGCTCAGCTACAGCCAGCTCGTCTACGGCCTGCGCCTGGCCGAGGTGCAGATCGACCGCAAGGTCCTGGCCGACCTCGCGGTGCAGGACCCGCCGGGCTTCGAGGCGGTCGTCGATCGGGCCAAGGCGGCCCTGCCGGCCTGAATCGCCCCCGCATCTGGACGGGCATCTAAGAGGGGCCGCATGCGGATCGGCAGTTCGCGGCTGGGCCGGACGTTCGTCGACAAGGTCGAGGGCTTCCGCCGGCTCGACGCCGACGGCTTCGCCTCGGCCTGGCTGCCCAACATCTTCGAGCACGACACGATGTCGGTGATCGTCGCCGCGGGCGCGGTCACGCAGCGGGTGACGCTGGGCGTCGACGTCGTGCCGACGTACTCCCGCCACCCGATCACGATGGCCCAGCAGGCGCTGAGCGCCCAAGCCGCGACGGGCGGGCGCTTCGTCCTGGGCGTCGGCCTGAGCCATCAGGTGGTGGTCGAGAACCAATTCGGCGCGGACTTCTCGAAGCCCGTGCGTCACATGCGCGAGTACCTGACGCTGCTGGGCCGCCTGCTGACCGGGGAGCGCGTCGACTTCGAGGGGGAGGTCTTCCGGGTCCGTGGCGCCCAGCTGCGGGTGGGCGATGCGCCGCCGCCGCCGGTCCTGGTCGCGGCGCTGGGGCCGCAGATGCTGCGCCTGACGGGCCGCCTGGCCGACGGCGCCGTGACCTGGCTGGCCGGGGCGCGCTACCTGGAGGAGGTCGTCGTTCCCACCATCGGGCAGGCGGCGTCAGAGGCGGGGCGGCCCGACCCGCGGGTCGTGGTGGGGCTGCCGATCGCGCTGACGGCGGACGTGGATGCGACGACGGAGCGGATCGCCCGCGCGTACCGGTTCTACGGCGACCTGCCGTCGTACCAGCGGGTGATTCGCGGCTCCGGGGCCGAGGGCCCGGCCGGCGTCTCGCTGATCGGCGATGAGCCGACGCTGGAGCGGGAGGTGCGGCGGCTGAAGGAGATCGGGGTCACGGAGTTGATCGTCACCTGCGAGGGGCACGACCGTGAGACCCGCGAGCGCACCTACGAGTGGGCGAAGTCGCTGGCGCCCGAGTTCTGACGCAGGAGGGCGGGGACGACATGCCGATCCACACGCTGAGCCGGTTCGACGTTGGTCTGGGGGAGGCCGAGGCGTTCGTGCGGGCTCGGGAGGCGGAGGGGTGGGCGAGTCAGGGCGACACTCCGCCGATCGGCGTCTGGGCGGTGATCATGGGGCGGCCGGCCTGCGTGCTGGCGCTGACCCGCTACGACAGCTTGGCGCACTGGCAGGCGGCGACCGAGCGCGTTCGCGTCATGCCAGACGCGCTGCAGGCGAGCGAGGTGATCGCACTACGTCCGATCACGCGGCGCAGCCCGGCCGGGCCGGCCCCGGAGGCCGATCCCGGCATCTACACGATGCGCACCTTCAACGTCGCGCCGGAGGACTTGGCCCGCTTCGTGGAGCTCTCGGAGGATATCTTTTGGCCCTGGGTGGAAGCCGGCCAGGGCCATCGTCCGCTGGGACAGTGGACCTCGATCGTTGGGCCGCACACGCGCGTCTACATGATCACGCGCTACGACGACCTCGCGCACTGGGAGGCGACCCGCAGCGTGGGGCCGAAGCCTGAGGCCCCGGAGCTCGTGCCGCTCTGGGAGGCCGCGGGCCCCGCCATCGCCGAGCGCAGGGGCCTCGCGATCGATACGGACGTCTGCATGATGCAGCCGCTCGGCAGTCGCCGCCCGTAGGCGGCCGGCCGGGCGACGGCTACGCGCCGGGCAGCCGGTAGGATTCCTTGCCGCCCGCCCCGACCGCTTCCTCGTCCTCTTCGCTGTACTCGTGGAGCTCAGGCTCGATCGCCTGGACGTCGCCCAGCACGGTCTCCGCGAAGCGGCGCAGGCTCTCCTCGGCCTGGCCGATGGGCATGCCGCCGAAGCGGAAGTTAAGCACCAGTTCCTCGGCGCTGGTCATGCGCTGGATGTAGCGCACCTTATCGAGGCACTCCTCGGGGCTGCCGAAGATCTGGGGGCGGGCGTTGAACTCGCCGATCTCCTCAAGGCTTTTCTTCTTGAGCGTCTTCTCGAACTGCTCGTAGAACTCGTAGCCCCCGGCCTGCTTGAAGTGGGCGCTGTCGGAGAAGTGGTAGTGCCGCTCGACGCTCTCCTGGGCCTCGGTCACGTGGCGCACCATGCGCTCCCAGCCCTCGTCGCGGTCCCTGGTGCAGACCACGTTGACGACCACGGTGGGCTGCTTGGGCCCCCAGCCGTGCTCGGCGCGGACGGCGTTGAACTCGCGCATGTCGGCCCGGTACTCCTCCCACTTCTTCTGGTTGGTGAACAGCATGCCGAGGCCGGCGTCGGCGGCGATGCGCAGGGTGCCGGGGCTGATCCAGGCGACCCGCATGTGGTCGAGCAGGTCGGGCGTGCGGGGGCGCGGCCGGATCGTCGTCTCGGGGATGGTGAAGAACTCGCCCTCGTGGGCGAAGAACTCGCTCGTCCAGGCCTTGCGCAGGATCTCGAGCGACTCCAGGAAGCGTCCCCGCGACTCGCCCATGGGGATGCGGAAGCCATCGAACTCGCGCTGGCCGGCGCCGCGCCCGAGGCCGATCGTCAGCTTGCGCCCTTGCAGCATGTTGTCGAGCACCGAGATCTGCTCGCAGATCGCGATCGGGTCGTACCAGGGCAGCACGACGACCATCGTGCCGAAGTCGATGCGCTTGGTCATGCCGGCGAAGTAGGTCAGGTTCTGCACGGCGCCGCCGGTCATGATGTAGGGCGAGAAGTGGTGGTCGATCGCCCACAGCGAGTCGTAGCCCAGCGGCTCGACGAGGCTGCCCAGGTGCAGATCCTCCTCGTAGATCTGCGCGTCCGTGATCTCCTGGGGCTCGTCGCCGGCCTTGCGCTCGAAGCGGTCCCAGTCGCGGTAGTTCTGGAAGTTGAGGTGAACGCCAACCTTCATGCCGGGGCCTCCTTGCGTGATCGCTCCGGGGCGGGCGCCGCCGGACGTCGATGGGCCGCCGCGCAGGCTATCAGCCTTCGCGGATGCTGGCCGACAGCTCGCGCTGGAGTTGCCCGGCGATGCCCCTCCGCACGCGGGCGATCTCGGCGTCGGTCAGGGTGCGCTCCGGCGCGCGATAGGTGACCGCGTAGGCGAGCGACTTCTTGCCGTCGGGGACCTGCGGGCCCTGGTAGATGTCGAACAGGTCGGCGCGCTCGACGAGGGCGTTGCGCGCCAGGATGGCGGCGACGCGGGCCGCTGGCAGATCGGCGTCGACGACGATGGCCAGGTCCTCGACTACCGCGGGGTAGCGGCTGAGCGTGCCGATACGCAGCGGCGCCGGCTCGATGGCGGCCAGGGCGTCGATGTCGAGCTCGGCGAGGAAGACGGCGCCCGCGATGCCGAGCCGCTCGGCGACGGCGGGGTCGAGCTGGCCCACGACGCCCACCGGCGTCACCCGACGCCGCCTCCCGGCCCCCTGCGCGACGCCGACCGCGGCGCTGACGCCGGGCAGCAGCGCGCCGTCGGGCGTGCCGGCGGGCGCGTAGTCGAAGGGCAGGCGCAGCGCCGTCGCGACCGCGTCGAGCACGGCCTTGGCGTCGTAGAGGTCCGCCGCGCGGGGTTCGGGGTCGTGGGCGGAGGCGGGATGCGCGCCGCCGAGCGCCAGCACGACGTCGTGGCGCTCGCGGGGCAGGTCGCCGGGCCGGGGCAGGAAGACCTTGCCCGCTTCGAAGAGCCGCAGCGGTCCGGCGGCCCGCGCCCGCCCGCGGGCGTTGGCCGCGTAGCAGGCGAGCACGCCCGGCCGCAGCGACGTGCGCATGCGTTCGTGCTGCGAACTCATGGGGTTGAGCAGGGCCAGGGCGTCGTCTCCCGTGGGGGCGCCCGCGGGCCCGGCCGGGACGCCGTCGAGCGCCGCGACGCTGGTGGCGGCGTAGGTGACGACCTCGCTACAGCCGCTCGCCGCCAGGGCGTCGCGGATTGACTCCCGCAGCAGCAGGCGGCGGTCGACGCTGGGCTCCGGCAGCGGCCCCGAGAGCCCCAGGCTGGGCAGGTTGTCGTAGCCGTGGATGCGGCAGACCTCCTCCACGACGTCGTCGGGCAGGGCGATGTCGGTGCGCCAGGGCGGCACGTCCACGACGTAGGTGGACGGTGGTTTCCACTGCGTGGGGAAGCCGAGCCCGCTGAGGATCGAGCGCACGGTTTCGGTGGGCAGCGCCGTGCCGGCGATCCGCTGCAGCCGCTGCGACGTCAGCTGCACGCGGGCCGCTGGCCGCCGGCCGGGGTAGGCATCGACGATGCCGGCGCCGGCGACGCCGCCGGCCGTCTCCAGCAGCAGGCGCATCGCCCGCGCCGAGGCCTGCGCCGCCAGCTCCGGATTGAGCCCCTTCTCGAAGCGCAGGGAAGCCTCCGTGCGCTGCTTCAGCGCCGACGCCGTGCGGCGCGTGTTCGCACCCGAGAAGTTGGCCGCCTCCAGCAGGACGTTCGTCGTGTGCGGCGCGACCTCGGAGTCGGCGCCGCCCATCACGCCCGCCAGCGCGAGCCCCAGCTCGGCGTCGGCGATCAGCAGGTGATCGGGGCCCAGCTGCTGATCGCTGCCGTCCAGCAGCGTGATGCGCTCGCCGGGCCGGGGCCGGCGCACCACGATGCGGCCCTCGCGCAGGCGGTCGTAGTCGAACGCGTGCAGCGGCTGGCCCATCTCCAGCATGACGAAGTTGGTCACGTCGACGACGTTGTTGATCGGCCGCTGTCCGGCCGCGATGAGACGTTGTTGGAGCCACTCCGGTGAGGGCCGGACCTCGATGCCGCGGATGATCGTCGCGACGTAGCGGCCGCAGAGGTCGGGGTCGGCGATCTGCACCGACGTCGCCTGCGTGATCGGCGGCCCGTCCTGGGCGTAGTCGATGGCGGGTTCGCGCACCGACTGCCCGGTCAGCGCGGCCACCTCGCGGGCGATGCCGAGCACCGAGAAGTGGTCGGGGCGATTCGGCGTGGGCGCGATGTCGAGCACGGTCTCGCCGAGCACCTCGCGCAGGGGCGTGCCGACGACGGCCGCGTCGTCGAGGACGAGGATGCCCTCGTGCTCATCGGAGAGGCCGAGTTCCCGCTCGGAGCAGACCATGCCGGCGGAGGCGACGCCGCGAATCGTCGACTTCTTGAGCTTGCGCAGCTTGCCGGAGTGCGCGTCGAGCAGCGATGCGCCCTCCAGCGCGAAGGCGATCTTCTGCCCCTGCGCGACGTTGGGCGCGCCGCAGACGACCGTCTGGGGGGCGTCGCCGCCGTAGTCGACGCTGGCGAGGTGCAGGCGGTCGGCGGCGGGGTGCGGCTCCACCGCCGTGACCAGGCCGACGCGGACCAGGTCGCCCCAGTCGCCCCCGCTGCGCTCGATCGACTCCACCTCGGCGCCGGCCATCGAGAGCCGGTGCGCGAGTTCCTCGACGGGCAGCGTGATCGGGACGTAGTCGGCCAGCCAGTGCAGCGGGACCTTCACGTCGCGCTCCCGGCGGTCGCGCCGCGACCGGACACTCCCCGGCTGGCCTCTCCCCGGAAGTGTTCGAGGAAGCGCAGATCGTTGGCGTAGAAGTAGCGGATGTCGTCGATGCCGTAGCGCAGCATCGCGAAGCGCTCGACGCCCATGCCGAAGGCGAAGCCGGTGTAGCGCTCCGGGTCGAGGCCGGCGGCCTCGATGATCTCCGGGTGCACCATGCCCGCCCCGAGCACCTCCAGCCAGCGGTCCGCCCAGCGGATGCCGAGCTCCGCGCCGGGTTCCACGAAGGGGAAGTAGTCGCAGCGGAAGCGGGTCTCCAACTCGGGACCGAGGAAGCGGTGCACGAACGACTCCAGCGTGCCCTTGAGGTGGGGGAACGAGACGCCTTCGTCGATGACGAGCCCCTCGATCTGGGTGAGCATCCATTCGTGCGTGGCGTCGGTCGCCTCGTAGCGGTAGCAGGCCCCGGGCACGATGACGCGGATGGGCGGCGCGTGCGTCTCCAGGTAGCGGATCTGCATCGGCGAGGTGTGCGTGCGCAGCAGCCGCCGGGGGGGCGGTTGCGTCCCGTCCGACGGCGCCCCGCCGGCCGCGTCCAGGTCGGGCCCTTCCGGGTCGATCCAGATCGTGTCCCACATGTCGCGCGCGGGGTGGTCGCGCGGGATGCGCAGGCGGTCGAAGTTGTACGTGTCCCATTCGACCTCGGGGCCCTCGACGACGTCGAAGCCCATCTCGCGGAAGACGCGTTCCATGGCGCGACGGGTCAGCGTGACGGGGTGCAGCTGGCCCTGCGGCAGGGAGCGCGCGGGCAGTGTGACGTCGATGGAGGCGGCCTGCGCGGCGGCGGCGCTGCGCCGCAGGCCCTGGCGGCGCTCGTCGAGTGCTGCTTCGAGCGCGTTCTTGAGCCGGTTCGCGCCCTGGCCGATCGCGGGCCGGTCCGCCGCGGGCAGATCGCGGACGCCGCGCAGGACGCCCGTCAGCAGCCCCTTGCGGCCCAGGTAGCGCGTGCGCCAGTCGTCCAGCGCGGCCACGTCGGTCGCGGCGGTCAGGTCGCGACGGGCGTCGGCTTCCAGGGCGGCGAGGTCGGGAGGCGGCATCGCGGTCACCGTACCCACGGCCCCAGCGGAGGGCAATCGCGATCAGCGGAGGCGGGGCGGCGACGCTGCTACACTCGCGCCGATCAACCGGAGAGCGGAAGGAGCGGGCGCTTTAATGGCCGTCAAGAGTTACGTCCTGATCGAGACCGAAGTGGGAACCGCGAAAGCCGTCGCGGACCGCCTCAAGGTGATCCACCACCGGGCCGCGAAGGTGACGCAGGTGGACACCGTGACCGGCCCGTTCGACGTCGTCGCGCAGATCGAGGCCGAGGACCTGAACAAGCTCGGCAGCTGCATCACCGAAGCGATCCAGACGATCACGGGCGTGAAGCGCACCACGACCTGCCTGACGCTGCTGCTCGACTAGACGCTCCGCCTGCACGCGCCCCGCGCGCGCGGAGAAAGGCGGGCCGATGCCCCGGCAGACCGAGCCGCCCGCGGACATGCTGCCCGTCGAGGAGGCGCTGGCGCGCATCCTCGACCTCGTGCAGGAGATGCCGGCCGAACTGCGTCCGATCCGCGAGGCCAGCGGCCAGGTGCTGGCGGAGGATGTCGTCGCGCCGTTCGACATCCCGCCGCGCGACAACACGGCCATGGACGGCTACGCGGTGCAGGCGGCGGATACGGCGCCGGCGGGCGCGGATATCGCCGGGGACGGCGCCGCCGAGCTGCGCGTGATCGGGGAGCTGGCGGCGGGCTACCTGTACGAGGGCGTCGTGGGGCCGGGCGAGGCCGTGCGCATCATGACGGGCGCTCCCATGCCCGACGGCGCGGACACGATCGTCCCCTTCGAGGAGACCGACGAGACGGGGCTGCGCGCGCCGGGGCAGGCGGGCCAGTCCGACGGCGCCGCGCCGCGCAGCGTGCGCGTGTTGAAGGCGGCCCGGCCGGGCGCGAACATCCGCCGCCGGGGGGAGGACGTGCGCCGGGGGGCGCTGATCCTGACGCGGGGGCTGGTGCTGCGGGGCGCCGAGATCGCGGTGCTGGCCTCGATGGGGATCGGGGCGGTGTCGGTCGTGCGGCGGCCGCGCGTCGCGATCCTCTCCACCGGCGACGAGCTGCTGACGCCGGGCGCGTCGAGGGAGGGGGCGCCGCCGGCGCCGGGCAAGATCTACGACAGCAACGCCTACGGCCTGGCGGCGCTGGTCGAGGAGTACGGCGGGACGCCGGTGCTGTCGGGCATCGCGCGGGACACGGTGCCGGCGCTGACGGCGAAGATCGCCGAGGCGGTGGCGGCGGCCGACATGGTGGTGACGTCGGCCGGGGTGTCGCGGGGGGACTTCGATGTCGTCAAGGAGGTGCTGGCGCGGGAGGGCGAGGTGCGTTTCTGGACGGTACGGATGAAGCCGGGCAAGCCGCTGGCCTTCGGCCGCTTCACGGCCGCCGACGGTCGGCTCGTGCCGCACATCGGCCTGCCGGGCAACCCGGTCTCGTCGCTGCTGGCGTTCGAGCTGTTCGGGCGTCCGGCGCTGCTCAAGATGCAGGGGCGGCAGGTGCAATCGCGGCCCGTGATCACCGCGCTCGCCGATGAGGAGATCGTGAACACGGACGCGCGCCGGGTCTACGCGCGCGCGATCGTCGAGCGCGCGGCCGACGGGCGCTGGCACGCCCGCCTGACGGGCCCGCAGGGGTCGGGTGTGCTGACGTCGATGGCCTACGCGAACGGCTACGCGGTCTGTCCGGCGGAGCGTGATCGCGTGTCGGTGGGGGAGGAGGTCGAGGTGCTGATGGTGGACTGGGAGCACTCGCCCGATTGATCGGCACCGGGCGGTCAGCCGCTGTAGTTCCAGCCGGTGTTGAGCGAGGTCAGGGGCTCGCCGTCGCGCTGACGGTCGCCGTCGAGGACCGCGGCGACGACGAGGATGTGGTCGCCGGCGGGGATGAACTGCTGCGCCTCACAGTCCAGCCAGGTGAGGGCGTCGCCGAGGACGGGGCAGCCGCGCTCCGTGGTCCAGTAATCGACGCCGGCGAGCTTGTCGCGCAGCTGCTGGCCGCGCGAGCGCCCGCGGATCTTGGCGGGGTCGCGGGGCTGCAGGAAGCGCCCGGCGACGTCGAAGCAGTCCTCGGCCAGCAGGGCGACGCTGAGGGCGCGGTTCGCCTGCACGCTGGCGAGGCTGTAGGAGTCGCGCTCGAAGGCGATCAGGATGAGGCGGGGCTGGAAGGAGATCTGCAGCACCCAGTCGGCGATCATGCCGGAGGGGTCGCCGTCGCGCTGGGTGCCGATGAAGTAGACGCCGTAGGGCATCTCGTGCATGACGGCGGCGAGCCGCGCGTGCTGGCGGCGGGAGTGGGCGGGCGCGGGCTCCGGCGGCAGCGTCACGACGGCGGACTCGGCGCGCAGCTGCAGGAGCAGGTCGCGGGCGATGTTGAGCTCCTGCATGCGGGCGTCGGCGTCGGGGGCGTCCGGGTTGCGGTCGGGGTGGAAGATGCGCGCCAGGCTGCGGTAGCGGTCGGCGATCAGGTCGGCCTCGGCGTCGGCGGGGACGCCCAGCAGGGCGGCGGCTTCGGCCCGGTCGCGGGGGATGGCCATGGGCGTCGTGCACCGTTCCGTCGGCGGGCGGGTCGTCGCTCGCCGGACGGTCAGCGTATCGCGGCGGGCGAGCCGGGGATCGACGGTCGGACGGACCGGCCGGCTACTCGCGCTTGCCGGGCAGTTTGGGGGCCAGCCAGTCGATGAAGGCGTCGGGCGCGCGGGTCTGCATGTAGAAGCGCCCCGGGCCCTCGAGCTTGGCGACCAGGCCCTCGCCGCTCGTCAGCGTCGTGCGCCAGCTGCCGGACTTGCCGACGTTGTAGCTGACGCTCTCGTCGAAGGCGACCATGTGCCCGGTGTCGACGGTGTAGCGCTGTCCCGCGCCGAGTTCGATCAGGCGGATCGCGCCGTAGCTGGAGAGGAAGATCGTGCCGGCGCCGGTGGCCTTGAGCATGAACAGCCCCTCGCGGGAGAAGAAGCTCTTGCTGCCGCCCCACTTCGTGTCGATGTCGACGCCGTCGGTGGCGGCCAGGAAGGAGCCGGACTGGATCAGCAGGGCCTGCCCGCCGACCTCCAGGGCCACGATGTCGCCCGGCAGGGCGGGCGCGACGGTGACCTCGCCGCCGTCGCCGGCGGCCTGGAAGTTGTTGATGAAGAAGCTCTCGCCGCCCAGCACGGAGCGCTTGAGGCCCTTCATGAGGCCGCCGCGGACCTCGGACTTCATCTCGATGGTGTCGGACATGCTGACCATCGCGCCGGCCTCGGCCTGGATGCGCTCGCCGGGGGCGAGTTGGATGACGCCGAGGGCGTAGGAGGGACCGTGTTCAATCGAGTATTCCATGGGACGACCGCGCTTCCTTCCGTGGGGATTCGGTGTATGTGTGGATTCATCCTAGCAGTTCGTGGCGGAGGCGCGGCTAGTAGCGGGTCGTAAAACGGTCGAATTCGTGCGTGGCGGCGCCCCACGTGACCTCGATGTCGAACACGCGCGCCATGCCCGGCCCTTCGTAGAGCTTGTCGAGCAGGGCCTCGAGCAGCGGGCGCGGCCCCTCCGCGACGACCTCGACCGTCGTGCCGTTGGGCAGGTTGCGCGCGACGCCGCTCAGCCGCACCGGGTCCAGGCGGTAGGCCGTGCGGCTGCAGAAGTCGCGATAGCCGACGCCCTGCACGAAGCCGTGCACGAGCGCGGTCAGCCGCTGATCGGCGGCCGGGCCAAGATCGCCGGCGGCGGGAGCGCCGGCCCGCCTACGTCGCAGCCGCTTCGACCAGGCCATGCACCACGTCCTCGGCGAGGTCCGGCGGCACGTCGTCGCGGACGACGGGCGCGCCGATGGATTCCAGCAGCACCCAGCGCTGCCGCCCGCCGGCGACCTTTTTGTCGCTTCGCATGGCCTCCAGCACCGCGTCCGTCGTCAAGTCGGGGCTGGGCGCGGCCTGGGTGGGCAATCCGAAGCGGCGAAGGACGCGCTCGTGCCGCTCGACCGTGGCGGCGTCGATCAGGCCGATGCCGTGGCCGATCCGCGCCGCTCCCACCAGTCCGATCGCGACCGCCTCGCCGTGCAGGTACGCCCCGTAGGACGTGACCGCCTCGATCGCGTGGCCGATGGTGTGGCCGTAGTTGAGCGTCATGCGCAGGTCCGACTCGCGCTCGTCGGCGGAGACGACGGCGGCCTTGATCGCCATGTTGCGGGCGATCAGCGAGACGGCGCGGTCGCGGGCGTCCGGGGTCGGGTCGCTGAGCGAGAGCAGGGCGGCGGCGTCGCGCTCGAGCTCGTCGAGCATGGCGGGGTCGCGGATGAAGGCGTGCTTGATCACCTCCGCGAAGCCGGCCCGCAGCTCGCGCGGGGGCAGGCTGGCGAGCGTGGCGATGTCGGCCACGACGGCGCGCGGCTGGTAGAACGCGCCCACGAGGTTCTTGCCGGCCGGGAGGTCGACGGCGACCTTGCCGCCGATCGCGGCGTCGACCATGCCGAGAAGCGTCGTGGGTGCGTGGACGAGGGGCATGCCGCGCAGGTAGGTCGCGGCGGCGGCGCCCGCGAGGTCCGTGACGACGCCGCCACCCAGCGCCAGCACGACGTCGCCGCGTTCGGCGCGGGCGCCCGCCAGCCAATCGAATAGGACCTCCAACTGCCGCAGGTTCTTGCTCGTCTCGCCGCCGGGGACGGTCGTCGATTCACAGCGGCGGCCGGCCGCCGTCAGCGCCAACGCGAGGGCCTCGCCGTAGAGCGGCTGCACGGCGGCGTCGCTCACGAGGAAGACGCGGCCGGCCGCGGGCGCGACCCGATCGAGGATCTGCGGCAGCCGTCCCAGCAGGCCCCAGTCGCAGTAGATCGGATAGTCCGCGGCGCCGGGGCGCGTGCGGACGACGGCGGCCGGCGCGTCGGCGCCTGCCCAGGCCATGGCGGGGCTGGGGGCCGGTTCCGGGCCGGGCGGGCCCTGCACGAAATCGCGATGGCGGGCCCGTGATCCGACGGCGGCCGGCCCCTCCCGATCGAAGGCGGCCACGATCTGCTCCACGACCGCGTCGATCGAGGCCGTGTCGGTGTGCAGCGTGGCATCGGCGAGCGCGTAGTGGGACTGCCGGGCGGCCTTGAGACGGCGCACGGTCCCTGCGTGGTCGCCGCCGGCGAGCAACGGCCGCCCGCCGGGGCTGGCCGATTCGGCGGCGGCGTGGCGGGCCAGGATCGTGTCCCAGCGGGCCTCCAGCGCGACGACGAAGCCGCCGTCGCAGAGCACGTCGCGGTTGGCGGCGTCGAGCCAGAGCCCGCCCCCGGTCGCGACGACCGCCTCGGGCTGCGTCGCGGCCTGACGGGCGGCGTCGCGCTCGAGGGCGCGGAAGGCCGGCTCGCCGTCCTGGGCGAAGATGGCGGGCACGCTGCGACCGGCGCGCTGCTCGATGAGGTCGTCGGTGTCGAGCGCCGTCCAGCCCAGCCGGGCGGCAAGCGCGCGCGCGACGGCCGACTTGCCGGTGGCGCTGAAGCCGATCAGGACGATCCGCGAGGGGCGGGCGGGGGGCATGACCGCTATCCGTCCGCCGGACGCTGGTCGATCGGGCCGATGCGCGCCTCGAAGGCCGCCAGGTTGCGCCGCAGCTCGGGCAAGCTGTCGCCGCCGTGCTTCTCCAGCAGGGCGTCGGCCAGGACGAGCGCCAGCAGCGCCTCGACGATGACGCCGGCGGCCGGCACGACGCAGACATCGGAGCGCTCGTAGTGGGCCTGCACGCGCTCGCCGCTGGCGAGGTCGGCGGAGGGCAGCGGGTGGGCAAGCGTCGCGATCGGCTTGACGGCGACGCGCACGACGATGTCCTCGCCGTTGCTGGTGCCCCCCTCGATGCCGCCGGCGTGGTTGCTGGCGCGCCGCCAGGGGCGCGTGCCGGTCTCGCCGCTCGGCCAGGCGTCCTGCGGCAGGACGATGTCCTGCATCTGCGAGCCGCGCCGGGCGGCGCCGCGGAAGCCGTCGCCGATCTCGACGCCCTTGAAGGCGTTCATGCTCAGCAGCGCCTGGGCGATGCGGCTGCTGAGCTTGCGCTCCCAGTGCACGTGCGAGCCCAGGCCGAAGGGCACGCCCGTGACGCGCGCCTCCACGACGCCGCCCACGGTGTCGCCGTCGCGCTTGGCGGCGTCGATGGCGGCGACCATGCGTGCGGCGGCGGCGGGGTCGGCGCAGCGCACCGGCGACGCCTCCAGTGCCTCCCAGTCGATGTCGGCGAAGTCGGCGCCGTCAGCAGTGTCGGCGGCGGCGACGTCGGCGATGCGCACGACCTGGCTGTAGAAGCGCGCGCCGACCTGCTCCGCGAGGCTGCGCGCGACGGTGCCGGCCGCGACGCGGGCGGCGCTCTCGCGGGCGCTGGCGCGCTCCAGCGAGTTGCGCACGTCGTCGTAGCCGTACTTGAGCGCGGCCGCGAGGTCGGCGTGGCCGGGCCGGACGCGGGTGACGGGGGTGGGCTCGGGGCTGCCCGCGGGCGGCGCATCGACGGCCATCGTCTCGGTCCAGGGGCGCTTGTCGGGGCCGCTGCCGGTGCTGTGGTCGCGGTTCTCGATCCACAGCGCGACGGGGCTGCCCAGCGTGCGGCCGCGGCGCACGCCGCCGCGGATGTGGGCGTAGTCGGTCTCGATCTTCATGCGGCCGCCGCGGCCGTAGCCCAGCTGTCGCCGCGCGAGTTGCGTGCGGATGTAGGCCTCGGTCAGGGGCACGCCGGCGGGCAGGCCCTCCACGATGACCGTGAGGCCCGGCCCGTGCGATTCCCCGGCGGTGAACCAGCGCAGCGATCCCATGGAATGACGGTAGCGCAGCCGGAATCTGCGATCCGCCGACCAGCGCCAAGCGCGTTATGGATCGGGGCCGGGCGCCGCGCCGACCGCGTCCTTTTGGGACGGCGAGGCGGCCAGCGATTCGGCCAGCGCGGGGGCGATGGGGGGCAGTGCGATGGGGCGCGGTTCGCCGCTGGGACCGAGGTCGTAGTGAGCGTTGAAGGCCAGCGCGATCTCGCGCGTCTCGGCGTCCCAGTCGAGGCCGATCGCGTTGGCGCGGTCGGCGCTCATGCTGAGGATGGCCTGCGGGGTCGCGCTGTCAGCGTCGCGGAAGGTCGTGTACACGTCCACGCGGACGATCTGGGGCAGGTAGTCGGCGACGTCGTAGAAGACCATCTCGGTGATGCGGACGGCGGTCGCCAGGGCGATGTCGAGGGCGGTGGCGACCTGCTGGCTGCGGCCGCCGATGACGCGCATCTCGGGCTCGGCGCTGGTGGTGATCTGGACGTGCAGCGCGTCGGCGGCGAGCAGCTCCATGCCCTGTACGCCCGCCCAGACGGCCGCGCTGATGCCCTTGGGCGGGCGCATCTGACGCCAGTGCTCGATCTCGGCCTCCAGCAGGCCGCGGATCGCGTGGACGTCGTTGGCCGCGACCAGGTCCCGCCAGTAGCTGTGCGTGCGGATCTCCTTGAAGAGGACGAGGCCGATCAGGCCGACGATCACGAAGATCACCGCGAACGTGATCGCGACGCCTTCATTCATTGAGGCGGCCTGCGGGCGTGAGGCTCACGAGACCTCCGCCATGGCGCGGCGGGCGGCGGCGAACATCGCCGCCATGGGCGGGGCGCGGCGGGTCCAGAGTTCGAACGAGGCGGCGCCCTGGTGCACGAGCATGGGCAGCCCGCCAAGGACGCGGTGCCCGGCGGCGGCGGCCTCGCGCATGAGCGGGGTCTCGATCGGATTGGCGACCAGGTCGACGACCATCGCGTTGGGGTTGAGCGCGTCGACGGGGAAGGGGGTCTCGCCGGCGTGCGCCCCGCCCTGCATGCCCACGGGGGTGCACTGCACGACGAGGTCGCAGACGCGGAGCGCGGCCGTGGCCGCGGGGCCGTCGCTGTCGGCGGCGCGCAGGCGCACGCCGTCCGCGTGCGCGCCGGTGAGCGCGGAGGCGATGTCGTGACGCAGGCGGCCCGCCCGCACGGCGGTGCGATTGGCGATCGTGATCGAGGTGGCCTTGCGCCAGACCAGCGCCCAGGCCACGGCGCGGGCGGCGCCCCCGGCGCCCCAGACGACGACGTTCGCGCCCTTGGCGTCGAAGCCGGCATCCTTGAGGGCGGCCTGGAAGCCGGCGACGTCGGTGTTGAAGCCCGCGAGATGGCCGCCCTCGTTGACGATGGTGTTGATCGCGCCGACGAAGCGGGCGGTCTCGTGCAGGCGGTCCACGTAGCGCAAGGCGGCTTCCTTGTAGGGGATCGTGATGTTCGCGCCGAGGGTGTCGGGAGCCTTCAGGCCGGCGATGAACGTCTCGAGCTCCTCGGGCGGCAGATCCCAGGCTTCGTACCGGGCATCGAGGCCAATGGCGTCGAACGCCGCCTGCTGAAAGCGGGGCGAGATGCTATGCCCCAGCGGGTGTCCAATCAGGCCCACGCGTGTGCTCATCGCCGGCTGTTCCCCGGGTTCATACGTCTTTCGCTTCGGTCGTCGCTGGCTGGTTCGGTCCCGGCCCGTCGTTGAGGATCGTGGTGATCGCACTATTGGCTCCGTACCCGGTCTACGTTATCGCTGTGCTCCTCAAAAGTCTCGGCGAACAGGTGGCCGCCGTCACCGCTGGCGACGAAGTAGAAGAACGCGGTCTCCGCCGGGCGCAGGGCGGCGAGGATCGAATCGAGGCCCGGCGAGGCGATCGGCGTTGGCGGCACACGATCCGAATCATACGTGTTCCACGCGGAGGATACGGTCAGATCGTCCGTCGTCAGGGGGGATTTCCAGTGCCCGTACACCGCGACGCTGGCCGGATCCTGGGCCAGCGCGTACTGGACCGTGGGGTCGGCCTGCAGCGGCAGCCCGATGTCGATGCGGTTCCAGAAGACCGACGCGATCACCGGGCGCTCGGCGGGCAGCACGGCCTCCCGCTCGACGATGGAGGCGATGGTCAGCAGCAGATGCAGGGAGCGCCCGCTGGCGGCGATCTCAGCGCGCAGTTCGGTGCTGAGTTGCTCGTCGAAGCGATGCAGCATCTGCCGCACGACGTCGGCGCTGGTCGCGACGCGGGAGATGACGTAGGTGCTGGGGAAGAGATAGCCCTCCAGGGAGGTCGAGGCGGGGCGCGCGGCGGCGAGTGTCCCCACGGCGACGCCGGGTTCGGCGGCGGCGGCGGCGAGGTCGGCGGCGCTGAGCGGGCTCTGCTCGGCGATGCGGGCGAAGATCTCCGCCGCCTGCCAGCCCTCCGGGATCGTCACGACGATCTCCGAAGTGATGCCGTGGCGGATGCGCTCGATGACGTCGATCGTCAGCATGCCGGGCTCGAAGTCGTACGTGCCGACGACCAGGCGGTCCTCGTAGCCGAGCAGGCCGACCAGGGTTTGGAACTGGCGCGAGGACGCGATCACGCCGCGACGCAAGAGTTCATCGGCGATCTGCTCGGCGGTGACGCCGCCGGGAATCTCGACGACGATGGTCTCGCCGGTTCGCGCCGGGGGTGCGCTGGGCGGCGCGGACAGGTCGTCGAGGACGGCGCCGGGGCTGCCGAGCGAGACCAGGACCGCGACCGCGCCCAGGCCCACCACGAGGGCTCCGCTGACCAGCCAGGCGACGCTCGACTTCATGCTGCGCCTCCGGCGGGCGTGCGCGGTTCGGGGCCCCGGCGGGCGTGCGGGCGCGGGCGGGGCTCAGGCATCGTCGGCCCGTATCTGCGGGGGGCTGGGCGCGTGTTGCGCGTCGAGCCAGCGCTGCAGGATCGTCGCGGCGGCGGAGGCGTGACGCGTCCGGCGCTCGCGCGTCCGGCGCTGGGGGCTCACCGCGCCCGGCTTGCGCCCGCCGCGGCGCCGGGCCGCCGGGGCCACGGGAAGCGGCGGCCCGGCTTCGTTCGAGTGGCGCTCTCCCTGCACGGCCAGGGGCAGGCCGAGCGCGCCCGCGACGCCCGCGCCCAACTTCCGGAAGGCGGACGCCTGGGCGTCCTCCGCGCCGGAGGGGTCGTAGGGAACGCCGACGACGAGCAACACCGGCGCGTCGGGCGCGATCACGTCGCGGATGTGCGCGGCGATCCCGGAGGGCGTGTCGCTGGGCAGCGCTCGGCGGTCGATGGTCGTGCTCGGCAGCGCCAGGCGGCGGGCGTCGTCGGACAGCGCGACGCCGATCCAGCGTACGCCGGGGTCGAGCGCGAGCACGCGGCCGGGCGGCGTCGCGGGCTCAGACATGCGACGGGCGGTCCGTCGCGTGGCGGAGGCGGGCTGGGCGGCGGTGGTGCATCTCCATTTGGACGGCGCTCATGCCCTTCGGGTTCCCCGATCGCGGGCGCCGCCACGCCTGCGCTCAGCATATCGAAGCGGGCCGCGCCCGGGGCGGGGCCCGCAGCGCCCGGCTAGGACGACGCCTGCGCGACGAGGTCCTCCAGGATGCCCGGCACGGCCGCCAGCGCATCATCGACCTTGCCCGCGTCCTTGCCGCCCGCCTGCGCCATCTCGGGCCGGCCGCCGCCGCCGCCGCCGGCGACGCGCGCGACCTGCTTGATCAACGCGCCCGCGTGCAGCCCCTGCGCGACGAGGTCCGGGGTGACCATGGCGAGGAACTGGGGCCGGCCGCGGGCCACGGTGGCGAGCACGATGACGCCGCTGCCCATGCGCGTGCGCAGCGCGTCGCCGGCGCGGCGCAGCGCGTCGGCCGACTCGACGGCGATGTGGCCCGTGGCCAGCGGCACGCCGGCGACCTCGACCGTGCCGGCGGCGAGGTCGCCGGCCGAGGCGGCGCCGGCCCGGCGCTCGACCTCGGCCAGGCGGCGGCGGGCGTCGGCGAGTTCGTCTTGCAGCGCCTGGACGCGCGCCGGGACCTCTTCCGGCGGCGTCTTGAGCAGCTGGGCGGCGCGCTGCAGCGCCTCCAGCCGCTCGCGCTGCCAGGCGCCGGCGGCCGCGCCGGTGAGCGCCTCGATGCGGCGCAGGCCGGCGCCGATGCTGGCGTCGCTGACGATCTGGAAGCCGCCGATGAAGCCGGTGGCGGGCACATGCACGCCGCCGCAGAGTTCCTTGCTGAAGCAGTCATGGACGTGCGGGGCGGGGTCGCAGATCTCGACGACGCGGACATCGCTGGCGTACTTCTCGCCGAAGATGGCCGTCGCGCCGGACTCCAGGGCCTGCGCGTAGGGCATCTCGTTCGTGCCGACGGCGATGTCGTCGCGGATGCGGGCGTTGACGATCTCCTGCACGGCGGCGAGGTCGCCGGGGGTGGGCGGGCCCGGCTGGGTGTAGTCGAAGCGCAGCCGCTCCGCCGCGACGAGCGATCCCGCCTGGCGCACGTGGTCGCCCAGGACGCCGCGCAGCGCGGCGTGGAGCAAGTGGGTGGCCGTGTGGTTGCGCATCAGGCCGTGGCGGCGGTCGAGGTCGACGCTGGCCTGGGTGGGGTCGCCGACGGCGATCGATCCGGTGGCGACGACGCCGATGTGGCTTTGCAAGTCCCCGCGGGCCTGCGTGTCCCGCACGATGATCTCGCCGCCGGGCCCCACGAGGCGGCCGGCGTCGCCCTGCTGGCCGCCGCCCTCGGCATAGAACGGCGTGCGGTCCAGCACGACTTCGACGTCGGCCGGCGCCGATGCCGGGCCGGTCGCCGGGCCGGCGTCGGCGCGCTGCCGCCGCTCGCCGTCCACGATCAGCGCGATGACGCGCCCCTCGGCGGTGACGGAGTCGTAGCCGAGGAAGTCGGTGCGGCCGTCGATGCCGGCGAAGAGGTGTTCGGCGGCGTCGCTCTGGAAGTCGGAGGCCGCCTGGCCGCGCGCCCGCTGCTGCGCCATGGCGCCCTCGAAGCCCGCTTCGTCGAGCCCCAGCCCGGCCGCCTTCGCGACCTCGCGGGTGAGCTCCATGGGGAAGCCGTAGGTGTCGTAGAGGACGAACGCCTCCTCGCCAGCCACGGCGCTCGTGGCCGCCTGCTGCCGGTCGAGCAGCGCCGCGACGTCGTCGCCGGTGAGGGCCGCGGCCTGACTCCCGAGTTGCTCGACGGGATCGAGCACCACCTGCCCCGAGACTTCGGCCAGGGGACGGTTGCGCAGGTCGGGGAAGCGGCGCAGTTCGCCGGCCAGGGCGTCGCGCCACTCCGTCGCGACGCCGGAGAGCGCGCCGGTCCGTGCGCCGGCGGCCAGCGCGCGCTCGCGGAACGGCGCCGAGGCCGCCGCGAAGATGCGCTTGAGCGGGATCGTCTGCTCCTCCAGCAGGGTGTGGCCCGTCTCCAGCGTGCGGCGGAAGCGCTGCTCTTCCTGCGAGAGCACGTTGTCGACGAGCGCGGCCTGATCGCGGACCTCGGGGTAGGCGTCGCCCATGTGGCCGCGGACCTGCGCGGCGACATCGACGAGCAGCGGCTCCTGGATGCCCAGCGTGTGGGCCATGTAGAGGGCGCGCCGGATCAGGCGGCGCAGGACGTAGCCGCGCCCCTCGTTGCTGGGCAGGACGCCGTCGGAGACGAGGAAGGTCATCGAGCGCCCGTGCTCCACGACGACGCGCAGCGCCGACTGCTCCGCGGCGGGGGCGGTCGTGTAGTCGCGCGCGCAGCGCTCCGCGACGTAGGCCAGGAGGGGGGCGAAGACATCGGTCTCGTAGAGCGTGGGCGTGTCCTGCAGCATCATCGCCCAGCGTTCCAGGCCGGCGCCGGTGTCGATGTTTTGGCGGGGCAGGGGCGTGCGCGAGCCGTCGGCGCCCTGCAGGAACTGCATGAAGACGAGGTTCCAGATCTCCAGGTAGCGGTCCTCGTCGGCGGCGGGGCCGGGGTGGGATCCGTCGGGGCGCAGGTCGTAGTGGATCTCGGAGCAGGGACCGCAGGGCCCGTTGAGCCCGGAGAACCAGTAGTTGCCCTGATCCTCGCCGTAGCGGTAGATGCGCTCCTGGGGCACGCCGATCTTGCGCCAGTTCGCGTGCGCATCGTCGTCGTCGAGGAAGACCGTCGTGACGAGCCGCTCCTCGGGTACGCCCATGACCTTGGTGACGAGCTCCCAGGCCCAGGCCTGGGCCTCGGCCTTGAAGTAGTCGCCCAGGGAGAAGTTGCCCATCATCTCGAAGAAGGTGAGATGCGACTCGTCGCCGACCTCGTCGATGTCGGTGGTGCGGAAGCACTTCTGGGTGGACGTGAGCCGGGCGCGCGGCGGCGCCGCCTGGCCCAGGAAGTACGGCTTGAAGGGGACCATGCCGGCGCTGGTGAAGAGCAGGGTGGGATCGCCCGGCGCGACGAGCGGGGCGCTGGCGATCGGCTGATGGCCGCGCTCCTGGAAGAAGTCGCTGAAGGTGCGTCGGATGCGGTCGGCTTCCATGCGGGGGTTCTCCGGTCGGCGGGGCTGCGGGCTGGCGCAGCGGACTGGCGCTCCGAAAAAAGTATACGAACGACGGCGCGCCGGCTCTGTCGCCCCGCGCTGGCGCGTGTGGCGGGCGCGTCTGGCAGGCGCGCGCGGCATGCCCATTCGCGCCCGCGCGGCATGACCGTGGAACGGGCGGCGGTTGACAGCGCGCCGGGGGGCTTCGTACGTTCCGGGGGCGAACGGGGCGGTCCGAGGCAGGCCGCGGGCGTGGGGCGTCGATCGCCCCGCCGCCGAGGGAAGCACGTGGGCACGACCGACCCCGCGGAATCCGACAAACCTCCGAGTCCGGGCCCCGAGGGTCCCGGCATCGATCCGGGCGACCATCGGCGGCGCGTGACCGCCGTGGTGCTGGCGGCCGGGCGCGGCACGCGCATGCGCTCCGACATCCCCAAGGGACTGCACGAGGTCGCGGGACGGCCGGTGCTGCTGCACGTGCTGCACGCCCTGCGTGACGGCGGCCTGCGGCGCGCCATCGTCGTGACGGGGCACGGCGCCGAGCAGGTGGAGGCGGCGATCGGGGCCGACGCGCCGGCGGGCCTCGATGTGTCGTTCGTGCGGCAGCCGGCGCCGCTGGGCACCGGGCACGCGGCCCTGCAGGCCCAGCCGCTGGCCCCGAGCGGCGATGTGCTCGTCGTCAACGGCGATCTGCCGCTGCTGCGCCCGCAGGACGTGTGCGCCGTGCTCGCGGCGCCGCCCTCGTGCCTGACGCTGGCGGTGGCCCGCGTGCCCGACCCGAGCGGACTGGGCCGCGTGCGTCGCGACGGCGGGCGGCTGCAGGATGTCGTGGAGGAGGCGGATGCCGACGCCGCGACCCGCGCCATCGACGAGGTCAACGTGGGGCTCTACCGGGCCGACGCGGCCTGGCTGTGGCGCACGCTGGCGTCGCTGCCGGCCAGCGCGAGCGGCGAGGTCTACCTGACCGACGCCGTCGCCCGGGCCGCAGCGACGGGAGACGCCGGGGCGGTCGTGATCGACGCGCCGGACGGGCCGCTGAACGTGGAGTCGCAGCGCGACTTGGCGCGCGCGGGGCGCGCGCTGCGCACCCGGATCAACGACGGCTGGATGGATGCGGGCGTGACGATCGTCGACCCGGCGGCGACCTACATCGACGCCGGCGTGCTGGTCGGCGAGGGCAGCCGGCTGGAGCCCGGCACGCACCTGCGGGGCGCGACCGTGCTGGGGCGTCGCAACGTGGTGGGGCCCAACAGCGTGCTGATCGACACGCGCACCGGCGACGGCTGCGCGCTGGTGCAGTGCCGCAGCGAGGGCGCCGTGCTGGGGGACGATGTCGATGTGGGGGCGTTCAGCACGCTGCGCGAGGGGACCGTGCTGGATGCGCAGGTACACATCGGCACCCACGCCGAGACGAAGAACGCGCACCTGCATCGCGGCGTGCAGATGGGGCACTTCTCGTACCTGGGCGACGCCGAGGTGGGGGCGGGGAGCAACATCGGCGCCGGCGCGATCACCTGCAACTTCGACGGGGCGCGGAAGCATCGTACGACGATCGGGGCGGACTGCTTCGTGGGCAGCGACACGCTGCTGATCGCTCCCGTGACGATGGGCGACGGCGCCGCCACGGCGGCTGGGGCGGTCGTGCGCAAGGACGTGCCCGCGGGGCGCCTGGCGGCCGGCAGCGCGGGGCGGATGCGCCGCCGGAAGCGGGACGAGACATGAGCGGCGAATCCATCGCCGCGCTCCTAATCCTGCTCGCGGCGTACCTGCTGCTGGCGCTGGAGGCGATCGCCGAGGCGGGGGTCGTCAGCCTGAGCCGATCGCGGGCGCGGCTGCTGCACAGCCGCGCGCCGGACGACCCCCGGCGCCAGCGCCTGCAGCGCATCACGCAGAACCGCGAGCGCGCGCTGGGCTCGTACGCGGTGGGCCGGACCCTGGCGGTCGTGACGGGGCTCGCGGCGGCGGAGTACCTGATGATCCGCGAGCGCGGCTTCAGTTGGGAGGTGGTCGTGGCGACGGCCGTGGTGGGCGTGGTCGTCGCGGGGCTGACGCAGGCCGTGCCGCGCCGGCTGGCGCAGTCGAGCCCCGAGGGCTACGGCCTGGCGTTCGCGCGCACGATGGACGCGCTGGACACGCTCTTCCTGGGGCCGGCCTTCGTGCTGGAGGCGCCGGCGATGCTGTTCAGTCGCTTCCGTCAGGGCCGCGACGAGCACGCCCCGGAGCCCACCGAGCTGGAGGTGCTGCTGGAGCAGGGTGAGGGGGAGATCGAGGAGGATGAGCGCGAGATGATCCGTCGGGTGGTGGAGATCCGGGACACGCCGGCGCGCGAGGTGATGGTGCCGCGGCCGGACATCGTGGCGGTGGACGTCGAGCTGACGGCGCGGGACGCCGTGCAGGTCGCGGTCGACCGCGGCTACTCGCGGGTGCCCGTCTGGGAGGGCGGGATCGACAACATCGTGGGCGTGCTCTACGCGAAGGACGCGCTGGCCACGCTGCTGGCGGGTCGCGAGACGCCGGTGCGCGAGCTCATGCGACCGCCGCTGCTGGTGCCCGAGACCAAGCTGCTGGCCGAGCTGCTGGCCGAGTTCAAGGCGCTGCGCGTGCACATGGCCATCGTGCTCGACGAGTACGGCGGGACGGCGGGCATCGTCACGATCGAGGATCTGCTGGAGGAGATCGTGGGGGAGATCGAGGACGAGTACGACCGCTACACGGCGGCGCCGGTGTATCGCGTGTCGGACACGGAGGCCATCCTGGACGGGCGCGCCGACCGGGATGCGCTGACGGAACAGTTCGGCTATCGCTTCCAAGACGACGACCCGGATACCGTGGGCGGGTTCGTCTTCGACCGGCTGGGCAAGATTCCCGCGGCCGGCGACGAGGTGCACGTGCCGGGGCTGGTGCTCACGGTCGTGCGCATGGACGGGCGCCGGATCGCGCGCATCCGCGCCCGCGCGATGAGCGAGACGGCCGGGAACGGGGCGCCGCCGGCGGATGGATCGCCGGCCGGCTAGCCGGTCCGGCGGCCGGGTCGGTCGGGGCGACTGGACAGCGCGCGCGGTGGGCTTGCTACCGTCACTGTCGGAATCGCCGTTCCGAAGTCGCCGTTCGGAAGTCGCCAAGCGGAAGTTGCCAAGCGGAAGTTGACGGAGGCACGATGCCGCAGTCCGACCTGCCCTACCGGCTTGCGCTGTCGCGGGTGTCACGCATCGGCGCGCGGCGCATGGCGCTGCTGGAGTCGCACTTCGACTCTCTGGCGGACGCCTGGACGGCGTCCGACGCCGAACTGCGCCAGGCGGGGCTTGACGGCGCGACGCTGCGCTCGCTGCACCAGACGCGGGGACGCACGGACCCGGACACCGAGATGGCGGCGCTGGTCGCCTCGGGGGTGCAGGCCTACGCGCCCGCGGACGACGCCTACCCGTCGCGGCTGCGCGAAATCTACGGCGCGCCGTCTGTGCTGTTCGTGCGCGGGGAGATTCTGCCCGCCGACGAGTGGTCGGTGGCGGTGGTGGGGACGCGCCGGGTGTCGCCGTACGGGCGGCAGGTGACGGCCGACTTGAGCCGGGGTCTGGCCAGCAATCGCGTGACGGTGGTCAGCGGGCTGGCGCGCGGCGTCGACGCGATCGCGCATGAGTCGGCGCTGGAGACGGGCGGCCGCACGATCGCGGTGCAGGCCTGCGGGCTGGACATGGTCTATCCGCCGGAGCACGCTGGGCTGGCCCAGCGCATCGCCGACGACGGGGCGGTGGTGTCGGAGCAGCCGCTGGGCACGCAACCCCGCGCCGACTACTTCCCGCGGCGGAACCGGATCATCTCCGGGCTGACCCTGGGCACGCTGATCGTGGAGGCGGGGGAGGGCAGCGGGGCCCTGCACACGGCGAACTGGGCGAACGAGCAGAACCGCGAGGTGTTCGCGGTGCCGGGGCGAATCACCTCGCCGACGAGCCGGGCGAGCAACGCCCTTATCCAGCAGGGCATGGCCAAGCTGGTCACCGATGTGTCCGACATCCTGGAGGAGTTGAACTTGCAAATGGTTGAGCAGCAGCTGGAGATGTCGGCGTTGCTGCCGGCCGATCCCACGGAATCAGCCGTGCTGCAGCGGGTCGGGAGCGACCCGGTGCACGTCGATGACTGCGTGCGCCTGGCGGGGCTGCCGGTCGCGACGGTCAGCAGCACCCTGGCCATGCTCGAGATGAAGGGCGTCGTGCGCCAGGTGGGACCAATGACCTATGTCCGGCGCTAAGCCCTCGGGCGCTAAGCGCTCGTCCGCGAAGAGCCCGCCGCGCAAGACCGCGCGCCGGACGAAGGCGGCATCCCGCACGCGCGCCCAGGCCACACCGGGCGGTGGCACACAGCTCGTGATCGTGGAATCGCCGGCCAAGGCGGAGACGATCGGGCGCTTCCTGGGGCCCGGCTACGTCGTCGATGCGTCCTACGGCCACGTGCGTGACCTGCCGAGCCGGGCCGAGGAGCGGCCGGCGGAGATCCGCGGCGAGTCCTGGGCGGAGTTGGGCGTCAACGTCGAGCGGGACTTCGAGCCGGTCTACATCGTGCCGAAGGACAAGGCGGCGCACGTCCAGCGGCTGAAGCGGGAGCTGAAGCGGGCCGACAAGCTGCTGCTGGCGACGGATGAGGACCGCGAGGGCGAGAGCATCGGCTGGCATCTGTGCGAGCTGCTGGAGCCGACGGTGCCGGTGGAGCGGATCGTCTTTCACGAGGTCACGCAGGAGGCGATCCAGGAGGCGCTGCGCTCGCCGCGGCAGGTGGATCAGGACCTGGTGCAGGCGCAGGAGGCGCGGCGCATCCTCGACCGGCTGTTCGGCTACAGCCTGTCGCCGGTGCTGTGGCGCCGGATCCGGGCGGGGACGTCGGCCGGGCGCGTGCAGAGCGTCGCGGTGCGGATCACGGTGCAGCGCGAGCGCGAGCGCGCCGCCTTCCAGCGCGCCGTCTACTGGGACGCGGAGGCGACGCTCGCCGCCGCGCAGGGGACGCTGCCCGCCACGCTGAAGCGCCTGGGCGCCGACCGCCTGCCGGCCAGCCGCGACTTCGACCCCACGACCGGCAAGCAGACCAGCGACGGAGTGCGCCTGCTGGACGAGGCGGACATCCGGGCGCTGGTCGCGGTGCTGGAGCCGGCGACGCCGTGGACCGTCACGAAGGTGACCGCGACCCCGGCCAGCCGTCGTCCGGCGCCGCCCTTCACGACGTCGACGCTGCAGCAGGAGGCGAACCGGCGCCTGGGCTACAGCGCGCGCCGCACGATGCAGATCGCGCAGAGCCTGTACGAGGGCGTCGACCTGGGCGCCGAGCGCGAGGGTCTGATCACCTACATGCGCACCGACTCGGTGACGCTGGCGAAGCAGGCGCTGGCCGAGGCGCAGGAGGTGATCGAGCGCGAGTACGGCCCCGGCTTCGCGAAGGGCCCGCGCGCCTACAAGACGCGCTCGCGCAACGCGCAGGAGGCCCACGAGGCGATTCGGCCGACGCATATCCGTCGCACGCCGGGCTCGTTGCGCTCCCGGCTCAACCGCGACCAACTCCGCTTGTACGAGCTGATCTGGCAGCGCACCGTGGCCAGCCAGATGCCGGACGCCCGGCTCGAGCGCACCGTCGTCGAGATCACCGTGCCGCTGGGCCCGGCCTGGGAGCCCGACGACCAGGCCGGCTTCGAGTCGCGCGGGCAGCGGGTGCTCTTCCCCGGCTTCATGCGGGTCTACGCCGGCCGCGCGCCTGGCGCCGACGGCCGGGAGGGCGGCTCGGACGACGAGCGGCTGCTGCCCACGGTCGAGGTGGGGGAGACGCTGCGCCCCGTCACGCTGGAGGCGAAGCGGCACGAGACCCAGCCCCCGCCGCGCTACACCGAGGCGTCGCTGGTGCGCAAGCTGGAGGAGGACGGGCTGGGGCGGCCCTCCACGTACGCCTCGATCTTGAGCACGATTCAGGACCGCGGCTACGTCTTCTCGCAGGGCGCCGCGTTGGTCCCCACCTTCCTGGCCTACGCCGTCACCGACCTGCTGGAGCGTCACTTCGGCGACCTCGTCGAGCCCGAATTCAGCGCCGGGATGGAAGCGGCCTTGGACGCGATCGCGCGCGGCGAGGCGGACTCGGTGTCGCACCTGCGCGCGTTCTACTTCGGCGAACCGGGCGCAGACCCGGGCGCGGAGCCGGGCGGCGAGCAAGCCGGCGATGCGAACGGCGAGACGGGCGAGCACCTGGGGCTGTCGCGGCGGATCGAGGCGGCGCTGCCGGAGATCGCGTTCCCGCTGATCCCCGTCGGAGAGGAGCCCGGCAGCGGGCAGCCGATCGTGGTGCGCATCGGCCGCTTCGGGCCGTACTTGCAACGCGGCGAGGGGGGCACCGGCAACACGGCCTCGCTGCCGCCCGACGAGGCGCCGGCCGACCTGACGGTGGATCGGGCGATGGAACTCCTCACCCAGCAGGTCGATGGTCCGCGCAACCTGGGCCGCGACCCGGACTCCGGGGTGGAGATCCTGCTGCAGTCGGGGCGCTACGGCCCGTACGTGCAGCGCGGGCCCAACCCGCCGCCCAAGACGAAGCGGGCGGACATGCCGCGGCGGGCGTCGGTGCCGTCCGGGATGGCGATGGACGAAGTCACCCTTGAGGACGCGTTGCTGTGGCTGTCGCTGCCGCGCGACCTGGGGGCGGACCCGGCCGGGGCGGGGTCGATCGTCGCGGCGAATGGGCGCTTCGGGCCGTACCTGCAACGCGGCGGCGACTCCAAGGACACGCGTTCCCTGGAGGACACGGACGACATCTACACGATCACGCTCGAGCGGGCGCTGGAGTTGTTCGCCCAGCCCAAGAGCGCCGGCTTCCAGCGCAGCTCGACCAGCCGTGCGCTGCGGGAGCTGGGCGCGCACCCCGACTCCGGGCGTCCGGTGCGACTGCTCGACGGGCGTTTCGGGCCCTACGTGACGGACGGGGCGACGAACGCCAGCATCCCCCGTGAGTTGGACCACTCCCGCGTGACCCTGGAACAGGCGCTGACGCTGATCGCGGAGCGGGCGCTCGCTCCCAAGGGCGGCCGCAAGGTCGCCGGCAAGCGTGCCGCCAGCCGCCGGACGGCGCCGCGCACCACGCAGGCACGCGGCAAGAAGCGGGCTACCAAGTCGCGGGCGCGCAAACCGAAGTAGGGCCCTGCGACGGTCTGGCGGCGCGCAACGCGTGCGCCGGGGCCGGGCGACCGAAAATGTCCTCGCTCCGCCTCCAGATAGGCCGTGCCGTGGCTTAACGCGCGCTTTACGCCGCGTTACACAGCGGTGATTGCGGGCGGGCCCGCCACCCCTACAGTGAGCCCGCTCGCGTGGTGGCGAGGTTTGGACGAGGTCTAACTTGACCGCAGAACCCCTCCCGCGCGCAGCGGAGGACGGCGCCGCCCTGCTGGACGCCTACCTCGACGAACTCCGCCTGCTACGCAACCTGTCGATCCACACCCTGCGGAATTACCGCACGGATCTGTCGCACTTCATCCGCTACCTGGATGAGCGCGAACTATCGCTGGCCGAGGTCAGCCGGCTGACCTATCGCTCCTACCTGGCTGGGCTGAAGCAGGACGGCGTCGCGCAGGGCAGCCTGCGCCGCCGCGCCAGCACCATCAAGTCGTTCTTCCGGCATCTCCTCCAGCAGCGCATCCTGCCGACCGACCCGCTACGGCTGGCCAGCACGCCCAAGACGCCCCGCACGCTGCCGCGCTTCCTGAGCGTGCGCGAGGTGGAGCGGCTGATCGAGGCGCCCGACCTGCACACGCCCGGCGGGCTGCGCGACCGCGCGATCCTGGAAGTGCTGTACGGCTCCGGCCTGCGGATCAGTGAGCTGATCGGCCTGACGCTGCGCTCCGTCGATTGGGAGAACGCGATCCTGCGCGTGCGCGGCAAGGGCGATCGGGAGCGCGTGGCGCTGGTGGGCGATCACGCCTACCTGGCGATCGAGGACTACGTGCGATCGGGCCGTCCGCAGTTGGTCAGTGACGGCTCCCCGGACGCGCTGTGGCTGAATCGCTTCGGTGGGGCGCTGTCGGCCCGGGCCGTGCAGCTCGCCGTGCAGCGCTACGCCATCGCCGCTGGGCTGCCGAAGCTGGTGCATCCGCACCTGCTGCGACACTCGTTCGCGACGCACATGCTCGAGCGCGGCGCCGATATCCGGGTGGTGCAGGAGCTCCTGGGGCACTCCAACGTCGCGACGACGCAGATCTACACGCACGTCACGGAGTCCGCGAAGCGGGCCGCGATCGATCACTCGCTCGACGGCATCAGCGAGCAGATGTTCACGCGACAGGAGCGTCGGCGCCGTCGGTCGGCGGCGCTCGACCCGGCAGGGCTCGACCCGATGGCGCTCGAACCCGATGTGGACGCCCCATTCTTCACCGACCGAATCGCGGAGGTCGCGCCATGAAAGTGCTCTTGATCGCGGGCCCGAATCTCAACGTCCTCGGCGAGCGCAACCCGGCGGTGTACGGGTCGCAGACGCTGAGCGAGATCGAGGGCCTGGTGCAGAAGCGGGCGGAGGAGTGGGCCGTCGAGGTTCGCCCCTACCAGTCGAACCACGAGGGTGCGATCATCGACTTCCTGCAGCAGGAGAAGAACGCCGAGGGCGTGATCATCAATCCCGGCGCGCTGGCCCACTACGGCCTCTCGCTGCGCGACGCGCTGGAGAACTTCCCCGGGCTCGTGGTGGAGGTCCACCTGACGAACATCTATGCGCGGGAGGCCTTCCGGCACGAGTCGGTGACGGCGCCGATCGTGGCCGGGGTGGTGAGCGGGCTGGGCTGGCGCGGCTATCTGGCGGCGCTGGACGCCCTCGTGGGCCTGCTGCACGAGACGCGCGCCGCCTCCTAGCGCGGCCGGCGTGGGCAGAGCCCCGTCGGCTCCCTAGACTGCGATCCGTTGCGAGTCGTTCACTGGTCGAAGGGGGCCGCCATGCCCGATCGCCTGCACCGCGCGCGCGCCGCCATCGCCGAAGCGGGGCTGGACGCGCTGCTGGTCACGAATCCGTACAACCGCCGCTATCTGTCGGGCTTCACCGGCACCGCGGGCTGGGTGCTGGTGAGCGCGGAGACGGCCTCGCTGGCGACCGACTTTCGCTACTGGGAGCAGGTGGGCGCCCAAGCGCCCGACTTCGCGCTGTACAAGCAGGAGGGCGCGCAGGCCGACTGGCTGCCGGGCTTCGTGGCGGCGCTGGGCGGGCGCAAGCTGGGCTTCGAGGCGGCCGACGTGAGCGTCGCGGCGCACAAGCTGCTGCGCGACACCCTGGCCGGCGTGCCCGCGCCGAAGCGCCCGTCGCTGGTGCAGACCGAGGGCCTGGTGGAGGGGGTGCGGGCCGTGAAGGACCCCGAGGAGCTGGCGGCGCTGGAACGGGCGGTGCTGCTGGGCGACGGGGCCTTCAACGACGTCGCGGACCGGGTGCAGCCGGGCTGGACCGAGTTGCAAGTGGCCTGGGAGATCGAGAAGTACGCGCGCGAGCACGGCGCCGAGGCGATGTCGTTCGCGACGATCGTCGGCGGCGGCGCCTGGGGCGCGATGCCGCACGCCTACCCGCGCGAGATGCCGCTGGAGGCGGGCAAGCCGATCGTGATCGACATGGGCGTGATCGTGGACGGCTACTGCTCGGACATGACCCGCACGATCGTGCTGGGGGAGCCCGACGCGACGTTCCAGGAGGTCTACGACATCGTGCTGACGGCGCAGGAGACCGCCGAGGCGACGGTGGAGAGCGGCATGACCGGTGGGCAGGCGCACATGATCGCGCAGGACATCATCGCCGAGGCGGGCTACGGGGATCGCTTCGGGCACGGGCTCGGGCACGGCGTGGGGCTGGAGATTCACGAGCACCCGCGGCTGGGCCGGACGTCGGAGGATGTGCTGGCGGACGGGATGGTGATCACCGTCGAGCCGGGCATCTATCTGCCCGGCTGGGGCGGCATCCGCATCGAGGACATGGGCGTGCTGGAGAACGGCCACTTTCGCAATTTCACGACCGCGCCCAAGCTGCGCATGGTCGGCGCGTAGACGATCGGGTTGGGCCGGCCTCCGGCCACGGGGGCGCGATGGGAGGGATCGCAGGATGGTGATCACAACGGGCGATCTGCGCAAGGGAGTCGTCGTGGAGATGGACTCGACGCTCTACCAGGTGACGGACTGGGAGCACATCAAGGTGGGCCGGGGATCGGCCCAGGTGCGGCTCAAGCTGCGCGACCTGCGCGCCGGCCACAGCGTCGAGAAGACGTTCCAGGCGGGCAGCAAGTTCGACGATGTGCGCGTCGAGCGACAGGTCATGCAGTACCTCTACGCGGATGGCGACCTGCACTACTTCATGAACACGGAGACCTACGAGCAGCAGCCGCTGGAGCGCGCCAAGGTGGGCGAGGCGCTGAACTACCTGCCCGAGAACGGCAACGCCGATGTGCTGTTCGCCGGGGATGAGGTGATCGGCATCGAGTTGCCGGCCTCCGTGCCGCTCCGCGTGACGCAGAGCGACCCGGGCCTGAAGGGCGACACGGCCTCGGGGGCGACGAAGCTCGCCACCCTGGAGACCGGCCTGACGGTGCAGGTGCCGCTGTTCGTCGGACCCGGCGACGTGCTCAAGGTCGATACCCGCAGCGGCCAATACTTGGAGCGGCTGGAGGCCGCTCCCTAGATCGCGCCGGCAACGCACGGGCGGGGCGTCGCGGAGGGCATCCGAGGCGGTACGCTGCCAGCCATGACGCTCGACCGGCCGCCGACCGACGACCCCGGGTTCGCCCAGCGCCCCGAGTCCTCCGCGATCGCGGAGTTCGCCGCGAGCTACACGCCGGCGCCGCCGAAGCCGCCGCGCGTCACCGCCTACGCGGTCGGGCAGGTCGCGTCGTACCTGCGCGCGTTGCTCGACACCGACCCGGTCGTCAGCGATGTCTGGGTCTCGGGCGAGGTGCGCAACCTCTCCCGCTCCCAGGCCGGACACATGTACTTCACGCTCAGCGACGTCGATGGCGCGCTGCCCTGCGTCTTCTTCCGGCGCGAGAACCGCGGCGTGCAGGTGCAGGACGGCGAGCACGTGCTGGTGCACGGCCGCGTGTCGCTGTGGGCCGAGCGGGGCGAACTGCAGCTCTACGTCGACGCGCTGCAGCCGGAGGGCATGGGCGCACAGCAGGCCGAGTTCGAGCGGCTGCGCGCCCTGCTCGCGTCCGAGGGCCTGTTCGACGCCGGCCGCAAGCGCGCGCTGCCCGCCTACCCGCGCACGGTCGGCGTCGTGACCTCGCCGGCCGGCGCCGTCTGGCACGACATCCAGACGGTGCTCGCGCGGCGCTGGCCGCTGGCGGGGCTCGTGCTCGCCCCTTGCCAAGTGCAGGGCGACGGCGCGGCGGAGTCGATCGTGCGGGGCATCGAGGCGCTCAACGCCGCGGCGCGGGCCGATCGGGCGCCGATCGACGTGCTGATCGTGGCGCGGGGCGGTGGCTCGTCGGAAGACCTGGCGGCGTTCAGCAGCGAGGTCGTCGCGCGGGCGACGTACGCCAGCGCGCTGCCGGTCGTGAGCGCCGTGGGGCATGAGACCGACGTGACGCTGATCGATTTCGTGGCCGACGTGCGGGCGCCGACGCCGTCGGCGGCGGCGGAGATCGTCGCGCCGGACCGCGCGGAGGAGGCGGCGCGACTGCGCGAGCGCCGGGCGGCGCTCGGCCGTGCGATCGATCGGCTGACGGAGACGGCGCTGATCGAGTTGGATGCGCGGCGGGATCGTCTGGAGGCGGCGCTGCCGGACTGCGATTCCGAGCGGCTGCGGCTCGACGCGGCCATCGGGCGCGGCTGGGAGATCGTGGGGGCGCGGCTCGTGATGGCGCGGCTGGGGCTGACCGGCCAGCAGGCGCGGCTGGCCACGCTCGACCCGCGGGCGACGTTGGCGCGCGGCTACGCGATCGTCGAGGATGTGCAGGGTCGCGTGCGCAGCAGCGTGCGGCAGTTGGCGCCCGACGATCGGGTGCGCCTGCGCCTGCACGATGGGTCGGCCGGCGCGCGGATCCTCGATATCGCCGCGGGGGACGTCGCGGCGGGAGATGGGCGGGCGCCGTGAGCACAGGCAAGAGTCCCAGCAACCGCGAGCCCGGCGAGGCCCCGTACGAGGAGTTGGTGGTGCGCTTGGAGGAGACGCTGGAGCGTCTGGAGAGCGGGGACCTGCCGCTCGAGGAGGCGCTGGCGGCGTACGAGCAGGGGGCGGCCCTGGCGACTCGGGCGCAGGCGCTGCTCGATCGGGCGGAGCAGCGCATCCAGGAGTTGCGGGAACTCGACGCGGAGTGATGGCGCGGGTCGACCGGCCGACGGGCGAGGCGAGAGGGGCGTCGGCGTGACGCTGCGCATCGCCTGGTTCGCGACCGCCAAGGGCACGAGTTCCCGGCTGTTGTTCGAATCGACGCAGGCGGCGATCCGGGCGGGACGCCTGGACGCGGAGATCGTGGTCGTGTTCTGCAACCGCGAGCGCGGGCACTCGCCGAACACGGACGCCTTCCTCGACAGCGTGACCGCCGCCGGCACGCCGCTCGTGACGATCGCCTCTGGGGCCTGGCGCCGCCGCGTGGACGGCGCCACGTCGCGGCCGGGCCGCGCGCTCGCGCCCTGGCGGGAGGACTACGACCGGGCGGTCGTCGAGGCGATCACGCCCTACCGGCCCGAGGTCGGGATGTTGGCCGGCTACATGCTGATCACGACGGCCGCGCTGTGCGAGCGCCTGCCGCTGCTCAACCTGCATCCGGCCGAGCCCGGCGGTCCCGTGGGGACCTGGCAGGAGGTGATCGAGGCGCTGATCGCGGCGCGCGCCTCGACGAGCGGGCTGATGCTGCAGCGGGTGACGACGGAGTTGGACCGCGGCCCGATCGTGACGTGGTGCCGCTACGCGCTGCGCGGCGGGGCGTCCGACGCGCTGTGGGCCGGCGCGCCGGATCCGGCCGACCGCGAGCCGCAGTTGTTCCGCGACATCCGGGCGCGGGGCGTGCGCCGGGAGTCCGCGTTCATCATCGCGTCGTTGCAGGCCATCGCGGCCTGGCGAGCGCGCAGCGGGGCGGAGCTGCCGGCCGCGGGCGACGCCGGCCCCGCGCTCGACGTGACGGACGCCGTCGAGGCCGCGCTGCGCGCGACGGGCTGACGCCGTCGGGCTCGCTGAATTCGGCAGGCGCTGGTAGTCCCGAAGTGGACGGAACGAGGGCCCGCTGTAGGGCGCGGCGTTCGTATACTCCGGGCATGACCACATCCGGCAACTCACGGCTGCCCGTCCCCATCGAGAACGTCATCCTCGATCGGCGCCACACGTCCAGCGTGCCGGCCGTGCTGCCGGCGCTCCGATCCGACCTCGCCCCGCTGGTCCCGGCGATGCGCCGGGCAGTGACGGTGATCGTCGCCGCAGCCGTCGCCGACTGGGCCGTCCGTCGCGGGACGAGCGCGGTGCTGGACCACGGCGCGCGCGCGATCCTGGGCGAGGGACGCCGCGCCCGTCGCCGGCGCGGGGGCGCGCCGCCGACGCCGCGCAGCGAGACCGTCGTCGTCGAGCGGGTGATCGTGCATCGCACGCTGTAGCGCGTGCCGCCGCCGCGGGTGCCCTGTTTTTACGTCAAGCCCTAGACTCCGCCACCCGGCCCGCCGCCGGACGAAGGAGTCGTCGTGCGTGTCTGGCCCCGCCGGAGTCGGTGCGCTGGCTGGTCGTGTGGGTCGCGTATGGCGCGCGCCCTCGCGCTGCTGGGCGCCGGTTGCGTCCTGGCGGCGCAGGTCGCTCCGACGCCAGCCGCGGCGGCCGGGATGTTTCCCCAAGCGGCGGCCGGTCCCCAGATCACCGAGGTCCGCGCCGCCGCCGGACGCGGCTCGCAGGACGCCGCCTACGAGTGGGTGGAGATCCACAACCCGGGGCCGGCGTCGATCGACCTCACGGGCTGGAGTCTGGCCGACAATCGCGCCGACGACCCGATCCCGGCCACGACGCTGGCCGCGGGCGCGTACCTGATCGTCGGGGGCAGCGAGGCGCTGGCGGATGAGCTGCCGGGGGACGTGCATCTCGTCGTCGTGGCGGATGGGCGGATCGGCAACGGGCTGGCGAACTCCGGTGATCGCGTGCTGCTGATCGACCCGTCCGGGGAGGCGGTGGACGGGGTGTCGTGGGGCAGCGACCGCACGATCATGATCCTCGCGCCGCCGCCCAGCGGGCAGACGCTGTCGCGGAGCGGCGGGAACTGGTCGGCGGCGACGGCGTCGCCCGGCGCGGGGCACCAAGTGGAACGGATCGATGCCCCCGCCGAGGCGACGCCTGAGCCGGAGCCCACGGATTCCGCGCCAGAGACGACGCCCGAGCCGGAGCCCACGGCTTCCCCCGCCGAGGCGACGCTCCCGCTGCCGCCGCTGCGCATCACGGAGATCTTCGCGAGCGCCGGCATGGGATCGCGCGACGCCGCCTTCGAGTGGGTCGAGGTGTTCAACGCGGGCGCGGAGCCGGTCGATCTGACGGGCTGGACGATCGCCGACAACGCGGCCGTGGATGTACTGCCGGGGGGCATCGTCGCGCCGGGGGCGTACGTGACGATCGGCGGCTCCGCGGAGGCGGCCGATGGCGCGGTGGACGTGGTGCTGGAGGACGGGCGCATCGGGAACGGGCTGGCGAACCGAGGCGATGTCGTGACGCTGCGGGATCCTGTGGGGCGGGTCGTCGACGAGGTCGACTACCGCGCGCCGCCGATCCCGCTGCCCGAGGTGGGCCGGTCGATCGCGCTGAGCGGAGACGTCTGGGTGCTGAACGCCGTGCCGTCGCCGGGCAGCGACGGGGCCACGCCGCCGACGCCGCCAGCGGAAGCGGAGGCCCCGGCGCCGGCCCAGGCGCCAGCGGTCGACGAGGTCGCGGCGGAGGAGGACGAAGAGGACGCTGCCGCGGCGGCCCTGCTGGCGGCCCCGCTGGCGGCGCTGCGCATCACGGAGATCTTCGCGAGCACCGGGATGGGATCGCGGGAAGCCGCGTTCGAGTGGGTCGAGGTGTTCAACGCGGGCGCGGAGCCGGTCGATCTGACGGGCTGGACGATCGCCGACAACGCGGGCGTGGACGAACTGCCGGGGGGCGTCGTCGGGCCGGGGGCGTACGTGACGATCGGCGGCTCCGCGGAGGCGGCCGATGGCGGCGCCGATGTCGTGCTGGAGGACGGGCGCATCGGGAACGGGCTGGCGAACCGCGGCGACATCGTGACGCTGCGGGATCCTGTGGGGCGGGTCGTCGACGAGGTCGACTACCGTGCGCCGCCGATCCCGCTGCCCGAGGCGGGCCGGTCGATCGCGCTGAGCGGCGACGTCTGGGTGCTGAACACGGAGCCGTCGCCGGGCAGCGACGGGGTCACGCCGCCGCCGCCACCACGGCCGCCGCCACCACGGCCCGAGGAGGAACCCCCGGACCCGCCCGAGGAGCCGGCGGACGATGCGGTCGTGGCCGAGGATGACGTCGCGCCGGAGGCTGAGGTCGCAGTCGAGGAAGATGATGGCGCGGCGGCCGATAGCGGCGCGGCGGAGGAGGTCGCGGCGGCGGACGATGACGCCCCGGACGAGGACGACGGGGTCGCAGCGCAGGACGAGGAGCGCAGCCCGGCGGAGCCCCCGTCGGCACTGGAGATCACGGAGATCTTCGCGAACGCCGGCGAGGGCTCGCGCGATGCCGCCTTCGAGTGGGTGGAGATCCACAACGCGGGCACGGCGCCGATCGATCTGGCGGGCTGGACGATCGGCGACAACGGCGCGATGGACGAGTTGCCGGGGGTCGTCGTCGCGCCGGGGGCGCGCCTGACGATCGGCGGCTCCGCGGAGGCGGCCGACGGCGGCGTCGATATCGTGGTGGAGGACGGGCGGATCGGGAACGGGCTGGCGAACAGCGGCGACGTCGTGCTGCTGCGAGACCCGCGGGGGCGGATCGTCGACGAGGTCGACTACCGCGTGCCACCGATCCCGGCGCCCGAGGCGGGCCGATCGATCGCGCTGACCGAGGCGGGCTGGGTGCTAAACACGGAGCCTTCGCCGGGCAGCGACGGAGTGACCCCGCTGCTGGCGTCACTGCTGGGATCGCCGGTGACATCGCCGCCGACATCGCCGGAGGAGGGCGCGGATGCGCCCCAGGAGGTGGCCGCCAACGACGTCGCAGCGGAGGATGGGGGTGGCATACCCGCCACGCTGCTCGTCGTGGTGGCGATCGGTGTGCCGCTGGCGGCGATCGCCATACGGCAAGCACTGCGACGCCGGCGGCAGGCGGCGGAGCGAAGCGACGAGCGCCCCGGGGCGCAGGAGGAGAACGATGACTGAGCCAAGCGACCAGATGGGCATCTTCGACGTGATCTATCACTGCCGCGCGATGCGCCGGCTGGACACCCAGGAGGTGCCTGAGGATCTGCTGCGCAAGCTGGTCGACGCGGGCAACCAGGCCCCCACCGGCTCCAACATGCAGGGCGCGCGCTGGATCATCGCGCGCGACGCGGCGGTGAAGCGGGAGCTGGCCGACCTCAACCGGCGCGCCGTCGAGGCGTACATCGGGCCGCGGCTGGAGCAGCTGGAGGAGGTGCCACATCAGTCGCCGGAGAAGCGACGCCGCATGCTCGACTCGGTGCTGTGGCAGATGGAGCACATGCACGAGCTGCCGGCCTTGATCGTCGCCTGCTTCGACTTCGGCGAGCCGGCGACGCCGGCGCGGGTCGCGGGCGGCGGCGCCTCGATCTGGCCCGCCGTGCAGAACCTGCTACTGGCGGCGCGAGCGCTGGGGCTGGGGGCGACCCCGACCACGCTGGCGCTGGCCGAACCGGGGGCCGCAGCCGCGGCGCTGCGCTTGCCCGAGACGATGGCCCCGTACTGCCTGATTCCGGTCGGCTATCCGCTGGGCCGCTTCGGGCCGGTCACGCGCAGGCCGCTCGACGAGGTGCTGCGCTTCGACCGCTGGTCGGACTGAGCGTCCGCGCCGGGCGGTGCGATGACGGAGGATCGGTCGATGAGCCCTGAAGCTGACAGCGCGCCCGAGGGGGCTGACGCGTCGCCGGGGCTGCGGCTGCAGGTCGCGCTCGCCCGGGCGGGGGTGGCGTCGCGGCGTGGGTCGGTGGCGATCATTGAGGCCGGGCGGGTGTCGGTGAACGGGGCCGTCGTAACCGATGCCGGGGCGCGGCTGGACCCCGCCCGGGACCAGGTCAGCGTGGACGGCGAGCCGCTGCCCGGCGCCGAGCAGCTGCGCTACTTCGCGTTGCACAAGCCCCCGGGCGTGCTGTCGGCCGCGTCGGATGACCGGGGGCGCCGCACGGTGACCGACTTCCTGCCCGCCGGCGCGGGGCGCTGCGTCCCCGTGGGGCGGCTGGACCTGGACAGCGAAGGCCTGCTGCTGCTGACCAACGACGGCCCCCTGATCGATGGCCTGATCCATCCGCGCGCGGGCCTGCAGCGGGAGTACCTGGTGGAACTCGAGGGGCGGGCCAGCGACGAGGCGCTGCAGCGGCTGTACGACGGCGTCGAGCTGGAGGACGGTGTCGCACGCGGGCGGCCGCGGCGGTCGAAGCGGCCGGGGCGGCCGGCCGTTGCGGGCGATCCGGCGACGAGCTGGATCGTGCTGATCCTGGTCGAGGGTCGCAAGCGGGAGGTCCGGCGCATGTGTGAGGCGGTGGGGCATCGGGTGCGGCGGCTGATCCGGGTGCGCTTCGGCCCGATCCGCCTGCGGGAGCTGGAGCCGGGGGTGATCCGCCCGCTCACCACCCACGAAGTCCGGCGGCTGCGCCGGGACACGCACCTGTCGGATGACGACGAGTGACGCGCCGCGCGCGGCCCCACGCCGGATGGTCCAGCCGGGGGCGGCCCACTGGCGAGCCCGATGGCATACTGGGAGCGATGGCGAACGACACCGGTCCCGGTTCCCGGATGCGCGTAGTCGCGATCGACGGGCCGGTGGCGTCCGGCAAGACCGTGATCGGCAAGGCCGTCGCCGAGCGCCTGGATTGGCCCATGCTGGACACCGGCATCATGTACCGCGCGCTGACCTGGACGGCGATCGAGCGCGGCCTCTTGCCGGAACCCGCCGCGGCGGACCCGGCGGCGCTCGTACGGCTCGCGGACGAGGTGGAGTTGACCGTGGGAGCGCCCGCCGCGGACAGCCTGGAGACGGCGTCGATCGCGGTGGACGGCATCGACGCGACGCCGTATCTGCGCCGCAAGGACGTGGAGGACGCCGTCTCGGTCGTGGCGAGCGTGCCCGGCGTCCGCGAGCGGATGGTGGAGCAGCAGCGCGAGGTGGCGCGCCACGGCAAGGTGGTCATGGTCGGCCGCGACATCGGCACCGTCGTTGCGCAGGAGGCGCTGGTGAAGATCTACCTGCACGCGTCGGACGAGGTGCGTGCGGCCCGCCGGGCCGAGCAGATGCGGGCCTCGGGGCGGTCCGTCACCGACGCCGAGGTGCTGGCCGACCTGCAACGCCGCGACGCGATCGACCAGAGCCGGGCGACCGCGCCGTTGCGCCGCGCGTCGGGCGCGGAGGACGTGGACACCAGCGGCGACGATCTGGAGACCGCGATCCAGCGGGTGCTGGCGATCGTACGGGGCAGGCTGGGCGAGTCCGCCGCCGCGGCGGGGCGTCCCGCATGAGCCGGGGGCCCGTCACGCGCGCGCGGGTGGCGCTGTCGCTGCGGGTGCGACGTCTCACCACGTGGCTGTTCTTCGACGAGTCGGTGGCGCTGCGCCGAGTCGGGCTCCCCGGGATGCCCACCGGCTCCCGCGTCTGGTACCTGTTTTCGTGCGGCATCGCGCACCTGTTCTTCCGGACATGGACGAAGTGGGAGCGCGTCGGGATGGAGCACCTGCCCAAGTCGGGCGGCGTGATCCTGGTCGCGAACCATCTGGCGTCGGCCGACCCGCCGATGCTGGCCGCGGCGGTGTATCCGCGCTGGCCCAAGTTCATGGGCAAGCTCGAGCTCTTCCAGAAGGGCTTCATCGGCTACCTGTTCGCGATGTGCGGCACCTTCCCGGTGCGGCGCTTCGAGGCGGACCTGGGCGCGCTGCGGGAGGCGGAGCGGCTGTTGGCGCAGGGCGAGATCGTGGCGATCCTGCCCGAGGGGCACCGCTCCGAGACGGCCGAGATGAACGAGGCCTACCCGGGCGCGGCGCTGATCGCGCTGCGCAGCGGCGCGCCGGTGGCGCCGGCCGCGATCACGGGCAGCCAGGAATTGCGCCGCGGCTGGCGCGTCTTCTTCCAGCGCCCGCGGGTGCGGGTGGTGATCGGCGAGCCGTTCGTGATCGAACACGACGGCGCGGCCAAGCGGGAGGCGGTGGAAGCGGCGCACCTGCGGATCATGCGCGAAGTCGCGGGCCGACTGCCGGCCGCGTATCGTGGCGTGTACCGGGAGCGGTTTCCCGATCTGCCCGAGGAGGCCTTGCTCCACGTCCCGGCGGCGGGCCGCGTGGAGCCCTCGCAATGACTACCCACGACGACCCAGCGGCACGGGCTTCGGCCGGCCGGCGGACGCGGATGGCGGGTGAGCCGATCGCGTCCGTCGATGCGGGCAGCCTGGCCGCCGAGGCCGGACTGCGTCCCGGCGACCGCGTCGTCGCGGTGAACGGCGTCGCGCCGCGCGACCCGATCGACTTCCGCTTTCGCACCACAGAGGACTTCGTGGAGCTGGACGTGATCCACGACGGCGCGCCCGGCGTCGTGGAGTTCGAGAAGCCGCCCGACGAGACCCTGGGCATCGAGTTCGCCGGCGAGGCCTTCGGCGGGACGTCGCTGTGCAACAACAAGTGCTTCTTCTGCTTCCTCAAGGGGCTGCCGAAGGGGTTGCGCAAGCCGCTCTACGTGAAGGACGACGACTACCGGCTGTCGTTCCTGCACGGCAACTTCGTGACGCTGACGAACCTGGATGAGGACGACTGGCTGCGGCTGGCGGAGCAGCGGCTGAGCCCGCTCAACGTCTCGGTGCACGCGACCGACCCCACGCTGCGGCGCGAATTGCTGGGCAACCCGCGGGCGCCCGACGTGCGGGCGCAGCTGCGGCGGCTGGCCTCGATCGGGATCGACGTGCAGACGCAGGTCGTGCTCTGCCCCGGCGTCAACGACGGCGCGGCGCTGGACGAGACCATCGGGGAGCTGCTGCGCCACGACAACGTGCGGACCATCGGCGTGGTGCCGGTCGGCAACAGCGTCGACGGCGAGGCGCGCATCGACCACCCGGGCATGCGGGGGCACACGGCCGCGGAGGCGCGGGGGGTGGTGCGGCAGATCGGGCGCTGGCAGCGCCGCGCGCGGGCGTCGGGCGGGCCCTCGCGGGCCTTCGCGTCGGACGAGTTCTACCTCACCGCCGGGGCGCGGATCCCGTCCGCGGCGCGGTACGAGGGCTTCCCGCAGTGGGAGAACGGCGTCGGCATGACCCGATCGCTGCTCGACGACTGGGCGCGGGTGCGGCGTCGCATCCGGGAGGGGCGGGTGGGGCCGCTGCGGCACGAGCGGGCGCTGCTGGCCTGCGGCACGCTGATCGCGCCCACGCTGCGACGGCTCGCGGGCGAGGCGGGTGCGCTGCTGGGCGTCGACCTGCAGGTCGTGGCGGTGCCGAACCGGCTGTTCGGCGGCCGGGTGAACGTCTCCGGGCTGATCCCGGGGGCCGACTTCGCCGCGGCTCTCAGGGCGGGCGACGCGGGCGGCGACGTGCCCGTCTTCCTGCCCCGGTCGAGCCTGGACTACTACGGACACCACTTTCTCGACGATATGACCGCCGATGAGCTGGGAATCGCGCTGGGCAGGCCGCTGGCCTTTGTCTATACGCTCGCGGAGGTTCTAGAGTGGCTCACCGCCGCGGACTGGTCCGGCTCCGGGCCGGGCAGCGGCGCCCGCAGCAACGGGCGCAGTTGGTCCCCGGAGCCGGCCTCGACAGGGGCGGTGGCGATGGAGCCGGCGACGGCCGATCGCGTGGTGGCGCAGGAGCCCGGCTAGTCGCCGGGGCGCCGGTGGCATGGACCGGGCAGCACGACCGGCGGGGTGACCGGAGGACGTACGATCATGTGCGGAATCATCGCCTACGTGGGCAAGCAAGCGGCCGGCCCGATCCTGCTGGAGGGCCTGCAGCGCTTGAACTATCGCGGCTACGACAGCAGCGGCATGGCCGTCCTCGACCACGACGGGGCGCTGGCGGTCCTCAAGCGCGCCGGCAAGCTGTCCGAGCTGGAGGCGATCCTCGGTACGCCGCCCGCCGGCCACACCGGCATTGGTCACACCCGCTGGGCGACGCACGGGGCCGTCTCCGACGGCAACGCGCACCCGCACGTCTCCAGCGACGGCGCGGCCATCGTCGTGCACAACGGCATCGTGGAGAACTACCGCGCGCTGGGTGAGCGGCTGGCGGAGGCGGGGATCGAGTGCCGCTCGGAGACCGATAGCGAGGTGATCCCGCAGCTGATCGCGCTCTACGTGCGCGGGGGCTCGGGCTTCGCCGAGGCCTTCCGCCGGGTGCTGGGCGAGGTCGAGGGGGGCAACGCCGTCGTCGCGATGGAGCGCAGCCGGCCCGATCGGCTCTATGCGGCGCGGCTGGGGAACGCGGGCGGCATCGTGCTGGGCGTCGGCGAGGACGAGATGTTCCTGGCCAGCGACGTCCCGGCGCTGCTGCCGCACACCGCCCTGATGCAGCCGCTGGCCAACGGGCACTGGGCGCAGATCAGCGCCGGCGCGGCCACGATCCAAGACCTGGACGGCAATCAGGTCGCGCTGGCGCCGCATCACGTCGCGATGGACCCGGTGGCCGTGGCCAAGGGCCCGTACACGCACTTCATGCAGAAGGAGATCATGGAGCAGCCCAGGGCGCTGTCCGACTGCATCCGCGGGCGGGCGCGGGTCAACCCGGCCGGCGTCGCGCTGGAGGATGTGCGGCTGACCGATCAGCAGATCCGCTCCCTGCGCCGCGTGCTGATCATCGGCATGGGCACGTCGATGCACGCGGGCATGGTGGGTCGCTACTACATGGAGTCGCTGGCCGGGCTGCCGACCGACTGCGACAACGCCTCCGAATTCCGCTACCGCGAGCCGCTGCTGGGGCCGGAGACGCTGGTCGTGGCCGTGACGCAGTCGGGCGAGACGGTGGACACGCTGGGCGCGATGGCGCAGGTGCGCGACCACTGGGGCGCGCCGCGCGTCGCGATCACGAACGTCGAGGAGTCGGAGGCGACGCGGCTGGCGGACGGGTCGGTGATCTACCTGCGCTGCGGCCCGGAGATCGGCGTCGCATCGACCAAGACGTTCATGGCGTCGATGGCGGCGCTGTACCTGCTGGCCTGCCGTATCGGCGTGGCGCGGGGGCATCTGGGCGGCGCCAAGCTGGAGCGCGCCATCGACGCGCTGCTGACGGCGCCGGGAGTGGTCGATCGGACGCTGGCCCAGGCCGAGCGCTGCGAGGCCGTGGGGCGCGTCTGCCGCGATGTCGAGCACATGCTCTACCTGGGCCGGGGCCTGCAATACCCGCTCGCGATGGAGGGGGCGCTCAAGTGCAAGGAGATCTCCTACATCCACGCCGAGGGCTACCCGGCCGGCGAGATGAAGCACGGCCCGATCGCGCTGATCGATCGCCGCATGCCGGTGGTGGCGCTCGCGCCGCGCGACCCGCTGTACGACAAGATGTGGAGCAACATCCAGCAGGTGCAGGCGCGTGACGCCACCGTGATCGCGGTGGGGACCGAGGGCGACGCCGAGTTGGAGGCGGCGGCCGACGTGTTCATCCCGATCCCCGTCTGCGACCCGCTGATCGCGCCCTTCGCGACGGCGATCCCAGCGCAGCTGATCGCCTACTACCTGGCGACCGCTCGGGGAGCCGACGTCGATCAGCCGCGCCACTTGGCCAAGACCGTCACCGTCGAGTAGCGGCGCGGGGTCGTTGCGGAGGGCGACGGGCCGTCCCGTGCAGCACCTGTCATAGCGAGGCGTGGTTGCGCGGCCCGCCGCCGATATACTCCAGACTCTCCCCGCAGCCGAAAGGCTCGACACATGAGCAGCAGCGCTTCGCAGTCCGCCCTCGGCGCGAGCCCGGAGACCCGGCTCGCGTATCGCTTCGGGGATGGCGTCGCCGACGGGGACGCCTCGATGCGGGAGCTGCTGGGCGGCAAGGGCGCCGGCCTGCACGAGATGAGCCGCCTGGGCGTGCCCGTCCCGCCGGGCTTCACGATCCCGACATCGGTCTGCAACGACTTCCATCGCGAGGGTGGGGGCTATCCCGCCGGCCTGCAGGATCAGCTGCGCGCCGGCCTGGCCTGGGTCGAGGAGCGGGTCGGGACGCGCTTCGGCGACGCCGAGAAGCCGCTGCTGCTCTCGGTGCGTTCCGGGGCGCGGGTGTCGATGCCGGGGATGATGGACACGGTGCTGAACCTCGGCCTCAATGATCGCACTGCCGAGGGGCTGGCGCGCAAGTCTGGCGACCCCCGCTTCGCCTACGACTCCTACCGGCGCTTCGTCGCGATGTACAGCGACGTCGTGCTGGGCGTGAAGCGCGCGGGGGACCTGGCCGAGGATCCCTTCGAGGCGCTGCTGGAGGCGGCCATGGTCCGGGAGGGCGTGCGCGCCGAGACGGACCTGAGCGCCGCGTCGCTGCGAGAACTGGTGGGGGCGTACAAGGGCGTCGTGCGGGCGAAGCTGGGGCGGGACTTCCCCGACGATCCCTGGGAGCAGCTCTGGAACGCGATCGGCGCGGTTTTCGATTCGTGGAACACGGAGCGCGCGATCGTCTATCGCGACCTCTACGGCTACCCGCACGATTGGGGGACCGCCTGCACCGTGCAGTCGATGGTCTTCGGCAATCTGGGCGACGACTGCGCGACGGGCGTCTGCTTCACGCGCAACCCGAAGAGCGGCGAGCCGGGCATCTTCGGCGAGTACCTGGTCAACGCGCAGGGCGAGGACGTCGTCGCGGGGGTGCGCACGCCGCTGCCGATCGTGGAGGCCGGCCGCGCAGCCGGCGCACCGCCCTCGATGGAGGCGACGCAGCCGCGGACCTACGCCGCGCTGGCGGCGGCCTGCAACCGGCTCGAGCAGCACTTCCGCGATATGCAGGACATCGAGTTCACGGTGCAGCAGGGGCGTTTGTGGATCCTGCAGACGCGGTCGGGCAAGCGCACCGGCCCGGCGATGGTGCGCGTCGCCACGGACCTGGTGTCGGAGGGGCTGATCGATCGCGCGGAAGCGCTGCGCCGGATGGATCCGGAGCAGGTGGCCGAGTTGCTGCATCCGGTCTTCGCCGAGGGGGCGCCGCGCACGGTCATCGCGACGGGGCTGGCGGCGTCGCCGGGGGCCGCCGTGGGCGAGGTCGTGTTCTCGGCGCAAGAGGCGACCGACCGGGCGGAACAGGGCGCGCAGGTGATCCTCGTGCGGCTGGAGACGAGCCCGGAGGACATCCAGGGCATGCTGGCCGCGCAGGGCATCCTGACGGCGCGTGGCGGCATGACGTCGCACGCGGCCGTGGTCGCGCGGGGCTGGGGCACGCCCTGCGTCAGCGGCTGCGGGTCTCTGAGGCTCGACTACCGGGCCGGGAATTTCCAGGTGGACGTCCCCGGGCAGGGCGTCGTGACGGTGTCGCGCGGGGACACGATCTCCATCGACGGGAGCACGGGCCAGGTGATGCTGGGCGCCGTGCCGCTCGAGGAGGCGCAGCTGCCCGCGTCGTTGCAGTCGCTGCTGGGCTGGGCCGACGACGTGCGCCGCTTGCGCGTGCGCACCAACGCCGACACCCCCGCCGACGCCGCCAAGGCGCGCGCCTTCGGCGCGGAGGGCATTGGCCTCTGCCGGACGGAGCACATGTTCTTCGGCCCCGATCGGCTGCTGGCCGTGCGCGAGATGATCCTGGCGGACAGCGCCGAGGCGCGGCGCGCGGCGCTCGCCAAGATACTGCCCATCCAGCGGGAGGACTTCGTGGGCATCTTCCGCGCGATGGACGGCTACCCGGTCACCGTCCGGCTGCTGGACCCGCCGCTGCACGAGTTCCTGCCCCAGACGACGGCGGAGCAGGCAGCGGTCGCGGCCGACTTGGGCATCTCGCGGGAGGCGGTGTATCGCCGGGTGGAGGCGCTGGCCGAGTTCAACCCCATGCTCGGCCATCGCGGCGTGCGGCTGGCGATCACCTATCCCGAGATCTACGAAGTGCAGACGCGCGCGATTCTCGAAGCGGCCTGCGCGGTCGCGCGCGACGGGGTGGTGGTGATCCCGGAGATCATGGCGCCGCTGGTGGCGATGGCCTCCGAACTGGCGACGACGCGGGAGCGGCTGGTCCGGGTCGCGCAGCAGGTCTTCGACGAGCAGGGCATGCGGCTGGCCTACACGATCGGCACGATGATCGAGCTGCCGCGCGCCTGCGTCACCGCGGACGAGATCGCCGAGCACGCCGACTTCTTCTCGTTCGGCACCAACGACCTGACGCAGACGACGTTCGGCCTCTCGCGCGACGACGCCGGCCACTTCCTGCCGGCCTACCTGGAGGGGCGCGTGCTGGAGCGCGACCCCTTCGTCGAGTTGGACCGCGAGGGCGTGGGGGCCCTGGTGGAGATCGGCGTCACGCGCGGGCGTGCGACGCGGCCCGACCTGAAGATCGGCATCTGCGGCGAGCACGGCGGCAATCCGGCGTCGGTGGCGTTCTGCCATTCGGCGGGCTTCGACTACGTCTCCTGCTCGCCGTATCGGGTCCTGATCGCGCGCCTGGCGGCCGCGCAGGCGGCGCTCGCCGAATGACGCCCGCGCCGTCGAGCGGAACCCGGCCGGTAGGCGGGTCGTCTTGCGCGGCGAGGACGGGCGCCCCTGCGCCACGGGGCGATATGATGGGCCGAAGATGAGAGCGCAGCCCGGACGGTGCGTCCGGGGCCGGCTAAGCGCCGTGGCCGGGTGCTGCCGTTGCACGTCGTCGGATTCCCCGGCCGCCGTTGGCCGGGTAGGGGGAGCCCCCGGGCAAGGATGACCAGTCGCGTCGGTTCGCTGCTCGTCGCCGGCTTCCTGGGCGCGATCGCACTGGTCGCGGTCGTCGTGATCATCATCCTCACCGACCCCGGCGAAGCGCCGGACTCCGCCGTCATCGTCGCCTCGTTGCGCAACGACCAAGTCGTGCTGCTCGGCGATCCGACCGAGATCCGCGTCACGGTCACCGACGACGAGCCGATCACCCGCATCGCCCTGTTCGTCGACGGCGAGCCGATCTCCGCCGACGCGCAGCCCGTACACGACCCCGCCCAGGGCACCTACAGCGCGTCGATCCCCTGGCTGCCGGCGCGCCTGGGCTTTGTGACGATCAGCGTGACCGCGCAGGGGCTGAGCGGCGACGAGAGCCTGATCGAACTGCGCGTGGAGGTGACCGACGACGCCAGCCGCCTGGGCGGCGCCCTGACGGTCAGCGCCACCCGGACGAGCGCCGGCGCGCCGATCGTGGGTGAACCGCTGCGCCTGCAGGCGCGCGCCCGCTCGCAGGAGGCGATCGTGGTGCGCTTCCGGCTGGAGGTCGAGGGGACGCCCGTCGCGGAGTCGGGCGCGGTCGAGTCGGAGCCGGGCGTCTACGACGGCATCCTCGAGTGGACGCCCACGCAGGCCGGCACCGTGGCGGCGGAGGTCTTCGCGGAGACGACCGACGGGACCCAGGTCCGCACCGAACTCCTGCTCGACGTGCTGGGCGCCGACGTCGCCGTCGCGGCCACGGCGCAGGCGCAATCTGCGGCGCCCGGGCGGACGGAGACGGCGCAGGCCGCGCCCGCCGACGAGGGCTTCCTGAGCATCCAGACGCCGGCCGACGGGGCCGGCTTCGGCTGGACCGACGATCTGGAAGTGGAGATCGTGGTGTTCGCCGACGGCGTGGGCACGCTGGTGGGGATGACGCTGTTCGTCGATACCGTGCCGGTCTCCAATGTCGATGGCTTGCAGGCGCTCGGCGACGGCGCCTACAGCCTGGCCATCCCCTGGGAGCCCAGCGGGGATGGGACGTTCATCCTCGAGGTCGTCGCGATCTCCAACACGAACCGCCGCTACGACGATCGCGTGACCGTGACGGTGGACCCCGGCGAGGAGGACGAGGAGGACGAGGAGGACGACCCGGAGGAGGACGTCGAGGAGGACCCGCAGGCGGACGATGCCGGCGCCGAGGAGGAGGAGGACGCGGAGGATGTGGACGAGCAGCCGACGGTGGACCTGACGCCGACAGCGATCGACGTGGGGACGGGGCAGTCGGTCGTCGTGACGATCACGAACGCGGGCGAGGGCAACCTGGCCAACGCGCCGATCCTGGTCAGCCTGACGCGCTCGTCGGATGGGCTGGTGCTGGACGAGGCGACCGTCGTGCTGACGCTGCCGGCGGACCGCAGCCAAGTCGTGGAGCTGCCGATCTCGCTGACCGACTCCCTGGAGATCACGGTCGTCGTGGACCGCGACAACACGATCCCGGAGAGCGATGAGTCGAACAACACGATCAGCGCGACGTTCGATCCGCCGTTGCGTCCGGACCTGGTGTTGCAGGCCCTGCAGTTGCAGCCCGACCGGACGGTCTTCGTGCGCGTCACGAACATCGGCGGGAGCGCCGCCGCGCCACCGATCGTGGTGCTGATCGTGCTGGACGGCCTGATCGTGGAGGAGCTGTCGTACGGCGGGCCGGGCCCGCTGACGCCGCAGGGGACGCTCGACATGCCCGGCAGCGTGCTCATCGGCGAGGGGCAGTCGCTGTCGGCGATCGTGGATCCGGGGAACGGCATCGCGGAGAGCAACGACGGCAATAACGCGATTACGGTCAGCATCGCGCCCTAACGCCGCACTCCGGGGCGGCGTTCCTGTCAAATCGTCGATTTGACAGCTACACTCGGGCCCCAGAAGTCGCGCCGCCGCCGTGTGATGGAGACACGCCAGCGGCCGGGGGCGCGGCGAGGGGAGTGCCGCTTGACCATCGTCGACGAGGTCAAGGCGCGAGTGGACATCGCCGATCTGGTGGGCGAGTCGGTTCAACTGCGCAAGACGGGCCGCACGTTCAAGGCGCTGTGCCCGTTCCACACCGAGAAGACGCCCTCGTTCACGGTCGATCCCAGCCGCCAGACGTGGCACTGTTTCGGCGCCTGCAGCGACGGCGGCGACGTGTTCTCCTGGGTCATGCGCCGCCAGGGCGTGGAGTTCCGCGAGGCGCTGCGCATCCTCGCCGACCGCACGGGCCTGCAGCTGGCGCCGAGGGATGCGCAGGCCGAGGAGCGCGAGAAGCGCTTGCAGCGCCTGCGCAGCGCCAACGAGGCCGCCACGCGCTTCTACCGCCACAGCTTGCAGGAGGACTCGGAGGCGGACGAGGCGCGCGCCTACCTGACGGGGCGTGGGGTGTCGGACGAGGCGGCGGATCAGTTCGGGCTGGGCTATGCGCCGCGGGCCTCGGACGCGCTGCGCGGCTACCTGTCGGCGCGCGGGTTCAGCGCCGACGAGATCGCCACCGCCGGGCTTAGCGTCGAGGGCGAGGGGAACCCGCGCGACCGCTTCCGCGGTCGCCTGATCTTCCCCATCCGCGACCCGCGGGGCCGCTGCGTGGGCTTCGGCGCGCGGGCGCTCGACGACGGCGATGTCAAGTATCTCAACACACCGCAAACGCCGCTGTTCGACAAGAGTTCGCTGCTCTACGGCCTGGACCGTTCGCGGGACGCCATCCGCCGCGCCGATCATGTGATCGTGGTGGAGGGCTACATGGACGTGATCGCCGCCCACCAGCACGAGCAGACGCACGTGGTCGCGTCGATGGGGACGGCGCTGACGGAGAAGCAGGTCGGGCTGATCAAGCCCCTGACGCGCAAGATCCTGCTCGCGCTCGACGCGGACGCCGCGGGCGCGGCGGCGACGGTGCGGGGCATCGACACGACGCGCGAGGCGGTGGGCACGGAGCGGCGGCCGGTCGTCACGGCGCGGGGGCTGGTGCGGATGCAGAACACGCTGGCGGCCGACATCCGCATCATCGAGCTGCCGGAGGGCCGCGACCCCGACGACCTGATCCGGCTGGACCCGGAGCGCTGGTCGGCGCTGGTGCGGGAAGCGCCCGGCTACCTCGACTATCGCTTCCGGCAGGGGCGCGACGCCCACGACCTGGAGGACGCCCGCGAGCGCAGCCGACTGCTGGAGGATCTGCTGCCCCTGGTCACCGCGACCAGCGACCCGGTGGTGCAGGCGGAGTACATGCAACGGCTGGCGCAGCTCTGCCGGCTGGACGTGGAGTCGCTGCGGCGACGGGCGCGCATCGCGGAGGCGCCGCCGCATCTGCGTGCCGCGCCGCCGCCCAGCCCGGAGGGGACGAGCGCCCCGCCGCCCCGCCCGCGGCTGACGCGCATCGACCGGCACGCGGAGACGCTGATCGGCGTGCTGTCGCGTAGCCCGGCCGCCGCCGCCGAGGTCGATGCCTTGGCGCCCGGCTTCGTGCCCGACGCGCTGCGACGGGAGTTGCTGCGCTCGCTGCTCAAGGGGGAGGAACCGGAGTTGCGGGACCCGGAGGTGGAAGCGCTGGCGGCGGAGTTGCGGGCGCGGCCCGTCGCGCCGCCGCTGCTGGCGCAGCCGCGCGTCGTGGCGCAGCAGATCAGCGACAAGATTCGCGATCTGTACTTTCACGAGGAATCGCAGGCGCACGCGCGAATGGTGGCCGACAATCAACGCGAGGTCGGGGCGGTGCCGCTGCACGATGCCGCCTACGCCCTGGCCGGCGAGCGATCGAACGGGACGCCGGACGCGGAGTCGTCGCCGGCGGCGCAGGTTCTGGAGAGCCACGCGCGCCGACGCGCCCTGCATTTGCCGAGGGAAACCGGGCCGCCCGATCCGACCAGGCAGCCGTCGACCGGTCCGAATGGAGAGGCCCAGCCATGACTACCACGATGCCGGTGACGAAGCGGCCCCGCACGGCGAGGGCGAAGCAGCCGGGCACGGGCGCGGTCGGCGAGAACAGCGTCGCGACCGCCGAGAACAGTGTCGCGACCGCCGAGAACAGCGTCGCGACCGCCGAGAACAGCGTCGCGACCGCCGAGAACAGCGTCGCGACCGCCGAGAACAGCGTCGCGACCGCCGCGCCAGCGGAAGCGCGCCCGGCGACGAAGACGGCGCCCACCAAGCGGTCTCGCGCCAAGACGCCGACTGCCAAGACAGCGCCCGCCAAGACGACGGCCGCGAAGACGGCGCCCGCCAAGCGGTCGCGCGCCAAGACAGCGACTACCAAGGCAGGGCCGGGCGAGCCGGCAGCGGCCGAGAAGCCGAAGCGCAGCCACCACAAGAAGCCGACACCCGCGGCGGCCAAGACGCCGGCCGCCAAGACGTCGGCCGCCGAGAACAGCGTCGCGACCGCCGCGCCAGCGGAAGCGCGCCCGGCGACGAAGACGGCGCCCACCAAGCGGTCTCGCGCCAAGACGCCGACTGCCAAGGCGACGCCCGCCAAGCCGTCGGCCGCCAAGGCAGGGCCGGGCGAGCCGGCAGCGGCCGAGAAGCCGAAGCGCAGCCACCACAAGAAGCCGACACCCGCGGCGGCCAAGACGCCGGCTGCCAAGACACCGGCTGCCGAGAACAGCGTCGCGACCGCCGCGCCGGCGGCAGCGCTCCCGGAGACGAAGCCGGCGCCCGCCAAGACGCCGGTTGCTGAGACAGCGCCGGCCAAGCGGTCGCGCGCCAAGACATCGGTCGCCAAGCGGTCGGCCGCCAAGACAGCGCCGGCCAAGCGGTCGCGCGCCAAGACATCGACTACCAAGACACCGACTCCCAAGACGGGGCCGGGCGAGCCGGCAGCGGCCACGAAGCCGAAGCGCAGCCACCACAAGAAGCCGACACCCGCGGGGGCCAAGACGCCGGCTGCCAACGCGCCGGCTGCCAAGACGCCGGCCGCCAAGGCGGCGCCCGCCAAGGCGGCGGCTGCCAAGACATCGGTCGCCAAGACGCCGGTTGCTAAGCCGTCGCGCGCCAAGCCGTCGGCTGCCAAGACGCCGGTCGCCAAGCGGTCGCGCGCGAAGACAGCGACTACCAAGGCAGGGCCGGGCGAGCCGGCAGCGGCCACGAAGCCGAAGCGCAGCCACCACAAGAAGCCGACACCCGCGCCGGGCAGCCCGGCGCCGGCCGCGAACGGGAGCACGCCGGCGCCGCGCGCGAAGATCGGCGCCGGCGGCGACGGCTCCGGCGGGCGCCGCGGCCGCAACGGCGGCGCGAGGGGGACGGGCAGCACGCGCAAGCGCGCGCCCGTGACGCGTCGCATGACGGCCGAAGCGCCGATGCAGCGCAAGCCGAAGCCCGCTGCCAAGACCGACGCCGAACGCAAGGTGCGCGCCCTGACGGCCCCCGTCGATGAGTTCTCGATGCCGGCCGGGAAGCGCACGATCAACCTCGCGCAGCGGCCCAAGACGACGACCAAGAAGTCGACCAAGGCGGCGCCGACGCCGCAGAAGGCGGCGGCCCGGCGCACCGTCGCGAAGCGCATCGACGAGGCCCAGATCCCGGGCGGCCTCTCGATCCTGGACCTGCTGGACCCGGAGCGCGTCAAGCTGCGCCGGGCGCGCGAAGAGCGCGCGACGCCGTCGCGGGCGCGCATGGCGCTGGCCAAGCTGGCCGAAGAGGGCGAGGGCATCGATGACCCGGTGCGCATGTACCTGCGCGAGATCGGGCGGGTGTTCCTGCTCTCGGCCGCGGACGAGAAGCATCTCTCGCGGCAGATGGAGGAAGGCAACTGGATCCACGACATCGAGGAGGAGTTCGCGGAGATCCACCATCGGGGGCCGACGGCGCTGGAAATCTTCCTCCTGCTGCTGGACCAGCTCAAGGATCTCCGGCGCACGAGGACCGTGATCCAGCGGGCCTTGAAGCTGCAGCGGCTCTCGATCGTCGAGCTGATCGAGGACGAGACCTTCCGCCAGCGGTTGGATCGGGAGATGGACGAGGAGTTGCGCGTCCTGCTGCACAAGCGGCTGCGCGTCAGCGAGGGGGACGCGGAGGAGTTCCTGGTGCGGCTCTCGGTCGTGACGCACATCTTAACGCCGGACCTGCTGAATCGGTCGGCCAAGGCGATGGGCGGCCTGGACCAGTTGGACCCCGACGCCGCCGACGCGATGCAGAAGCTGAAGCCGCTCGAGGGGCGCTACGAGCGCCGCTTCGACTATCTCAAGGAGGAGTCGTACCGGGCGGAGAAGCAGCTGACCGAGGCCAACCTGCGGCTCGTGGTCTCGGTGGCGAAGAAGTACATCGGGCGGGGCATGTCGATGCTGGACCTGATCCAGGAGGGCAACATCGGCCTGATCCGGGCGGTCGAGAAGTTCGACTATCGCAAGGGCTACAAGTTCTCGACCTACGCCACCTGGTGGATCCGGCAGGCGATCACGCGCGCCATCGCGGACCAGGCGCGCACGATCCGCATCCCCGTGCACATGGTGGAGACGATCAACAAGCTGGTCCGCGTCTCGCGGCGGCTGGTCCAGGAGTACGGGCGCGAGCCGACGTCGGAGGAGATCGGCCTGGGCATGGACCTGCCGGCGGAGCGGGTCCGGGAGATCCTCAAGGTGGCGCAGGAGCCGGTCTCGCTGGAGACGCCGATCGGCGAGGAAGAGGATTCGAACCTGGGGGACTTCGTGCCCGACCTCACGATGATGACCCCGGCCGAGGCCGCCAGCCAGCAACTGCTCAAGGAGACCGTCGAGGACGTGCTGTCGTCGCTGACGCTGCGGGAGCGCCGGGTGCTGCAACTGCGCTTCGGGCTCGACGACGGCCGCAGCCGCACGCTGGAAGAGGTGGGGCGCGAGTTCGGGGTGACGCGCGAGCGCATCCGCCAGATCGAGGCCAAGGCGCTGCGCAAGCTGCGGCACCCGTCGCGCTCCAAGCGCTTGCGCGACTACCTCGACTAGCGGGCGCGTTGACCGTCCGGGGCGGGCGTTCATATGCTCGCCCCGGGTCTGATGGGCCCTGCTCTGACGAGCAGGCGTGACGGGCCCGCCCGGCGGGCGCAGGGAGTCTCCCGATGCCGATGTACGAGTACTACTGCCGCCGCTGCAACGAGAAGTTCACGCAGTTGCGCCCCATCGCGGCGGCGGCGGAGCCGTCGGCCGAGTGCCGGGACGGGCATCGCGCGATGAAGGTGATCACGACGGCGGCGGTGCTGAGCGGCGCGGCGCCCGGCCCCGGGGAGATGGAGATGTCGGCGCCGGCCGGGGGCGGCTGCGCCTGCGGTCGTGGGTCGTGCGGCTGCGGGTCGCTGAACTAGCGCCGCCGTCACGTCGCCGCGGGGCCGCGGCGACGCCACCACCAACCGGCCAGGGCGACGGTGGCCGCGACGGCGATCGTGGTCGCACCGATGAGCATCGTGGTCTCGAAGAAGAAGCTCTGCGGGAACAGCTGGATCAGGCGGTCGCGACTCGAGAGTTGCCAGAGGTCGTTCGTGAAGAACAGCAGGTGGAACTGCCGGAAGGCGCCGTCGAAGCCCGTCACGGCGACGACCCCCAGCAGACCGATGCCCACCACGATGCCGCCGCCGGCATGCAGCGCCGCCCCGGCCAGGGCGGCGCGGACGCGGGGGCGGCGCCAGTACCAGGCGCCCAGCAGGAAGGCGATGATGACGCCGATCGCGGCCCAGCCGGCATCGTAGGTGCGGACGATCAGGCGCTTGACGTCGATCATGTGCAGGATCTCGCGTTCGCTGAACAGCGGCTCCGTCGTGCCGCCGGGCGTCGTGACGCTGATCTCGGCGCGCTCCGCCGGCGAGAGGAAGTAGGCGCGCAGGGCGGCCGCGGCGCGGTCGACCTCGGCCCGGTCGAGGCCGGTGCGGCGTTCGGCGTCGTAGCTGTCGAAGCCGCGCTCCCACCACCAGGCGGACTGCGCGGTGAAGCGGACGCTCCAGGCGATCGGCAGGGTGAGCAGCGCGACCGCGAACAGCAGCACCGCCAGATGCCAGGCCCAGGGCCCGAGGCGCGGCGGCAGCCGCGGCGGCTCGGCGAGGCGCCGCCGGAGGGCATCGGCGAGCGTCGCCGCAGCTGCGATACGATCCATGGCGCACGCCTCTCTGCCCATCGCCGGCGCGCGTCCCGGCCGGAACCCGCCGGCGGCAGTTTAGCCGCCCTGGAGGTCGCCCATGCCGATCGAGCCCGCCGTCCCCAGATCGATCGACGAGATGGTCGCGGCGGCGGGGCTCGACCCCGGGCAGGGAGTGCAGGTCGTGCCGGCGGCTCGGGCGTCGCAGGCCGACGCGTCGCTGGCGACGATCGTGCTGGCGGCGGGGCCGGGCGACCCGTCGGCGCTGCTGGCGAAGTACCCGCCTGAGACGCCGCTGACGCCGCTGCTCGACGACGGCGAGGGGGGCGTCGCCGCGGGGCCGGTCGCGACGGTGGGGGCCGTCGCGGCGGCGCGGTCCTGGGAGCGCCCCGAGGTCGTGGCGCTGGCGCTGCCGGCGCTGGCGGCCGAGGAGGTGCGCGGCGACCTGCGGGGGCTGGTGGGGGTGATCCATCGCGTGCGCGACCCGGAGGGGGGCTGCCCATGGGACCTGGCGCAAGACCATCAGTCGTTGCGGCCGCATCTGCTCGAGGAGACGTACGAGGTGCTGGAGGCCATCGATGGGCTGCCACAGGGCGACGGGCTGCCGCGGGGCGACGGAGGAGCGGAGGCGTGGGCGGCGCTGCGCGAGGAGCTCGGCGACCTGCTGATGCAGATCGTGCTGCACGCCCGGCTCGCGGAGCAGGGGGGCCGCTTCACGTTGGGCGAGGTGGCGGAGGGCATCCGCTCGAAGCTCGTGCGGCGGCACCCGCACGTCTTCGGCGACGGGGCGGCGTCGACGCCGGCCGAGGTCGAACGGAACTGGGACCAGCTCAAGGCCGCGGAAACGAAGCCCGGGGGGGCGCGCCGGGAGTCGGCGCTCGACGGGGTGCCGCCGGCGATGCCGGCGCTGGCGCGCGCGCAGAAGCTGGCCGGGCGGGCCGGGCGACGGGGGTTCGCCTGGGAGTCCGACGGCGACGTGCTGGCCAAGCTCGCGGAGGAGCTGGCGGAGGTCGCGGCGGCGCCGGCGCCGGAGCGGGCGGGGGAGGTCGGGGACGTGCTGTTCGTGGTCTGCGACTTCCTGCGCCGGCAGGGGGTGGAGGCCGAGGACGCGCTGCGGGAGGCGTGCGGCAAGTTCGAGCGCCGCTTCCGGGCGCTGGAAGCGGCGCTGCGCGCCGAGGGGCTGGCGATGGAATCGGCGGGGCAAGCGGCGCTGCTGCGTCGCTGGGAGGCGGTCAAGGCGGGCGAGGGGGGATAGGTCGGGGGTGCGCCGGCCCTCACCAGTCTGCTCCCGGCGGGGGTGCGCCGGGCTCAGCAGCGTGATCCCAAGGCCCGGTGGGATCGGGGAGGGGCGGGCCCTCGGCGGGCCAGCCGCCGCCCACGTCGCTGTCCTCGGGGAGTTTGTAGTGGGGCCCAGCGGCAATGGAGGGGTCGGGCGGATCGCTCGTGCCGCCGCTGGAACCGTTGAGATCACGGTCGCTGCGGATGCTCTTGAGGCGGCGGCGCACGCGGTCGAAGATGGGTCCCACGGCGGCGGAGCCGGGGTCATCGTCGATCGCGAGGGCGAGATCCTCAAGCTCACCGTGCAGTTCGTGGAGCGCGGCCAGCTTCGGGTCGTCGTCGGGTGGGTCGTCCTCGTTGGAGATCAGGCCGAGGATGGCGTTGGCTGGGGGCTCGTACTGTTCTTCCAGGGCGACGCGCGCGCGGAGGGGGGTGTCGGAGTCCGCGTAGCCCCAGTAGTCGTGGGGGTGCGGGCGTGGTGCGTCCTTGAGGAGGTAGCGCTTCTCACGCATGCTGGCGGTGAGGGTGCGCATGGTGGCGTTGACATCGGCGATGCGGTCGTCGTCCTTGTGGTGGCGCTCGATGAAGGCCAAGCAGAGGTCGTCGGTCGCGCGATGCGTGGCGAGGGAACGGAGCCGTTCGGCGCTGGCTATTTTGGCGTACTCCTGCCGCCAGAGGACTTCGAGGCGGCGGAGGTCGCGGGAGATGGTCGATCGGGAGACGGCGAGGCGACGGCCGATGCTCTCTTGGTCGAGGCCGCGTTCGTGGAGGCCGGCGACGCGGAGCAGGCGCTCCCGGACCTTGGTGGAGCGGCGCCAGTTGTTGGCGGCGATGCGGGCGGCGACGCGATTGGGTTTGGGCTCGGGATCAGGGGTCTGGTCGTGGCTGGAAGTGGGCATGTGCACGCCTGGCGGTGTTTCCCGTGCGTCGGGACGTGCTGGGTATGGGAAAAGCCCGTGTTTATTGGGGTTTTCGTCGTTCAGGGGTGGTCATGTGGGGTCACGGGCGTGCATAGCGGGTCACCAGTGTGCAGGAGTGTGCACGAGTGTGCATGAGTGTGCACGGGCGTGCGGTGGTCGGTTTGGCCCGCGATGTGCGGGTCGTGGAGACAGGTTAGCGGATTGCGAGAGCGTCCGTCAAGGGGGGCTGGGGTGAGTCCGTGGCGCTACGTGCTCGCGAACCAGGCGATGAAGAGCCCCGCTTCGACGAGCAGGAGTACAACCATGAGTGATGCGACCAGCGACTTCCGGTTTACGGTCGTTGAGTTCGCGTCGAAGTGCCGGCCCGCCCAATACAGGCTTTCTTTCTTGAACTTGGCGCGCGGAAAGTGAAGCCAGTGATCGTAGAGATCGGTTGGGTCGATGAGCTTCATGCCGGACCACGCACGCGCAGCAAGCCCGAGGGCGACTGTCACGCCAGCGAGCGCGATCGCGCCGATCAGCCAGCCGGATGCAAAGTCGGGATCCTCCCTGGCCGCGAGCCCGACGGTGGGCACGGCGAGCGTCAGCGTGACGACGACCGACTGAATCGAATCGAGCCTGCCGTGGACGATGTTCAGTCGAGCGGCGACTTCGGCGTACGAACGCACACCCTGTTCGTAGGCGAGGTCGATACTCGGGTAGTCCTGCTCGATTGCGGACGGCGGACCTGCGGCCGGCGCGGGGGCGCCGCCGTCAGTCGGACTTGCGGCGCGGCCAGGGGAGGAGCCGGGGCCAGGGGCCCGTAAACCCGCCTTCCTTGACCACCCTGCCAGGGTCCGAAGTGGTTGGAGGCGGCGGAGGCGGAGGCGGTGCAGCGGACTTCGGTTCGTCGGGCACGTCGGATCCCTTCGGGGACGTCGGTCTGCGACCTGGGGTCATCGTACACCCGGGCCCCCGGCGACTGCGCGTAGCGACGGAGGACGTATCGTGGCGGGGAGGAAGGCGCGATGGCTGTGCGACCGCGGGCGTGGCTTCGGGCGGCGTGGCAGCGGGCGGCGGCGCGGCTGGGCCGGGGTGGGGGACGCGGAGGCGGGGCGGCGCGAACGCCGCGGGAGCGGCCGGCGCGACGGCCGGGCGACGTGGTGCTGCGGCGTCGCCGGGTGCAGACGGAGGTCTTCGCGCTGCAGCGCCCGCGCCGCATGATCCGGCTGCGACCGACGCCGTGGTACCTGGTGGGGGCCTTCGGGGCGGCGATCCTGGTGGGGACGGCGCTGCTGTCGCTGCCCTGGGCGTCGGAGTCGCGGGCGTGGACGAACGGGCTCGACGCGCTGTTCACGGCGACATCGGCGGTCTGCGTGACGGGGCTGGTGCGCGTCGACACGGCGGAGCACTGGAGCGGCTTCGGCGAGGCGGTGATCATCGCGCTGATCCAGGTGGGGGGCCTGGGCGTGACGATCTACGCGGGCTCGCTGCTGGTGCTGCTGGGACGTCGCTTCGGGCTGCGGGGCAGCAGCCTGTTCGGGATGGAGCTGGTGGGGTCGGGCGAGTGGGACATCGGGCGGCTGCTGCGGCGCGTGCTGATCTATGTGGTGGCGGCGGAGGTCGTGACGTTCCTGCTGCTGCTGCCCTGGTTCCTGGGCGAGTCGGGCGGGATGGGGGGCGTGTGGGGGGCGCTGTTCCACGCCGTCTCGGCCTTTAACAGCGCCGGCTTCGACCTGATGGGCGGGCGGCAGAGCTTCCAGGCGCAGATCGGCGCGCCGTATCCGCTGGTCGTAATGGGGGTGTCGGCGTTCCTGGGCAGCCTGTCGTTCGTGACGGTGTTCGACCTGCGACGCGGCTGGCGCCGCTGGTCGCTCGACACGCGCATGGTTGTGCTGATGATGGCCGGGCTGCTGGTCGCCGGGATGGCGCTCTTCCTGGCGGCCGAGGTGCAGTCGGGCCGCGTGCTCGACGGCCGTAGCCCGCTGGAGGCGGTCGTCAACGCGCTCTTCCTCTCGGTCAACCGCACGACGGGGATGTCGGCGGTCGACATGGTCGCGCTGCAGGACGTGACGACGGTGGCGCTGCTGCCGCTGATGTTCATCGGCGGCGCCTCAACATCGACGGCGAGCGGCATCAAGGTGGGGACGTTCGTGGTGGGGCTGGCCGTGGTCGTGTCGTCGCTGCGGGGGCGGCACCAAGCGGAGCTGTTCGGGCGGGAGATCCCGCACGCCGTCGTGCTGCGGGCGATCGCGGTGGTGCTGCTGGGCGTCGTGGCGCTGACGGTGGGGGTCGTGGCGATGCTGCTGGCCGAGGACGGCCCGCCGCTGCCGCTGGTCTTCGAGGTGATGTCGGGGCTGGCCAACGTGGGCTGGTCGCAGGGGGTGACGCCGGTGCTGTCGGGGGCCGGGACGTCGATCGTGATCGTGCTGATGTTCGTCGGGCGGCTGGCCCCGCTGATGGTCGCGCTGACGGTGCCCGACCGCGGACAGGCGCGCTACCGCTACCCGTCGGAGGGCGTGCGGATCGGGTAGGCGGTGGGGTGTACTCGGCGCTGGCTAGTCGTGGCCGGCCCAGGGGTCGTAGGAGCCGAAGTTCCAGAGCTGGCCCTCGGGGTCGCGGGCGGCGTAGAGGCGGCCGCCGTAGTCCTGGTCGGCGGGCGCCATGACGATCTCCGCGCCGGCGGCGCGGGCCCGCGCGCAGTGCGCATCGACGTCGGGCACGACGACGTAGGGGGAGCTGGTGATCACGCCGGCCGCCTTGGCCGTCACCATCAGGGCGCCGAACTCGTCCTCACGGGCCGAGCCGAGCATGATCATGCCGCCGCCGAGCGTGAGTTGCGCGTGGGCGACTCCGCCGTCGCCGTCGGGCACGACGAGGTTGCGCTCGAACCCAAAGGCGTCGCAGAGGAAGTCGATCATGCCGGGGGCGTCGTCGTAGCGGAAGGAGGGGATGACGGAGGAGGGCACGGGGCTGCCGGCGGCCTGGCTAGTCGTGGGGGTCGAGGACGACGACGGGGATCTCGCGGGGGCCGGCGCGCTCCTGGTACTCGTCGTAGGGCGGGTAGATGGCGGCGAGCTGCTGCCACAGCGCGGCGCGCTCCTCGCCCGATGCGGTGCGGGCCGTGGCCGCGGTGCGACGGTCGCCGACCTGCACCCAGACCTCGGGATTGGCGGTCAGGTTGCGGTACCACATGGGGTGGGCGGGGGCGCCGCCCTTCGAGCCGATGACGACGTAGGCGCCGTCGTAGTCGCCGTAGATCAGGGGCAGGGTGCGCTCCTGTCCGCTGCGACGGCCGACCGTGAGCAGCAGCAGCGTGGGGTACGCGTCCCCGCCGCCGGGCGGGACCCACTCGTGGCCGTCGGCCCCGTTCGAGTCGAGGTAGCGGCGGGTGTGATCGCGCTGCCAGTCGGGGGCGTCGTCGTTGACGGAGAAGGTGGGCATGGCGGCTCCTTGGGTCGGAGGGTAGCAGGGGCCGGGCGGGGGCCGGACGCGAAGCGCCCCCGACGTACTCACGCTGTAACGTCGGGGGCGCTGGCGGAAACAGCCTGAGCGGGAGCGCGCGTCGGTTCCCCGAAGCTCCCGCGACGGCCGCCGGGGATTAGCGCCCCCGGCTCCGCCAGCACAGTGTACCACGTCGTCGGACGCGAGGCGCCCCCGACGTGCTCGTGTAGTAACGTCGGGGGCGCTGGCGGAAACAGCCTGAGCGGGAGTCCCTCTCGGGTTTCCCCCTCCCGCGACGGCCGCCGGGGATTAGCGCCCCCGGCTCCGCCAGCACAGTGTACCACGTCGTCGGACGCGAAGCGCCCCCGACGTGCTCACGCTGTAACGTCGGGGGCGCGTGTCGGAAACGCGTCCCCGGGGCCACGTGGCGACCCAGGACGCGCGGCGGCGGGAGTTGACGGCTCCCGGCTCCGACCAGGGAACCGTAGCACGCCGGGAGGGCGCTAGGATGGCGCCATGACGGCCATCTCCCCCGACGCGGAACCGGCGACGCGCGGCGACCTCGATCGCCTGCGGCTGGAACTGCGCGGCGAACTCGCGACGCTGCGCGACGACATCGAACGCGAGATCCAGACTCGGGTAGTCCCGGTCGGGTGGGGACGGTGCGCCGCCGGACGCTGGGGCGTCCGCCTCTTCAGCCGGCGTTCCGGCGAGGCCAGCGGAGGAGCTTGGGCCAGGGGCCTCGGAACCCACCCTCCCTAACCAACTCGCCAGGGTCCGTTGAAGGATGCGGCGGAGGCGGCGGAGGTGGCACAGGAGGCGGAGCGGACTGCGGTTCATTGGGCACGTCGGGGCCCTTTCTACGGACGCAATGCAGGCGGTCTGCCTTGGGACAGCTTACAGGACCGGCGAGGGGGGCGGGCAGTCGGCTCGGCGGGGCCGCGAGCGGACGGATCGACGGAAGTGGGGCAGACAGCTGCTCAGGATGCTGTCTGCCCCACACCGTCTTGGGTCGGCGGGGCGGAATCAAGCTGCGCCATGAGCGACAACGCAGCCAGATTCCGGCACCAGGGCTCCGGCCCGTTCGCCGACACCAACTCCACCTTAGCCCCGGAACCGCGGCGCAGGGAAGTGGCGCAGTGACGTTATGCAGGCAGTGACCGCCGGCGGGGTCGTGATACCGTCGCCCCCATGACAGCGATCTCCCCCGACGCGGGTCCGGCGACGCGCGGCGACCTCGATCGCCTGCGGCTGGAACTGCGCGGCGACTTCGCGGCGACGCGCGGCGACGTCGAGCGCGCGATGCACGCGCAGACCCGATGGATCATCGGGGCCGCCGGCGCGATCACCGTCGCCATCTTGCGCCTCACCTAGCCCGCGATCGGCGTCTGCCGCCGTTGGAACCTCGGCTGGGCGTTCCCCGGCGGGGCGGGCGGGGGTACGGTCGGGGGGTGAAGAAGTGGATACCCGGGTGGGTTGCGAAGGGCTGGCGCGCTGCGCGGCGCCGCTGGCGGCGGCTGCGTGGGTGGAGGCCAGACGTGCGCGGCTGGCCGTGGCGCGTGCGGTGGCTGGCGCATCGGGCCGGGGACCGCGGGGTGGGGGTGGTCCTGGTGGCCATCGGCGTAGCCATGGCTGCCGGTCTGGCGACCGTACTCATCTACGACCCGAGCTGGCTCACCGGCACTGAGTCCGGGGGCCAACCCGGGAATGAGTCGCGCAGCACGACGATTCGCAACGTGGGATTGGTGGGAGGCGGCGCGATCGCGATCCTGATCGCGTACTGGCGCAGCCGGCTGGCCCAACAAGACTTGCTCAACAAGCGGTACCAAGACGGCGCGGCGATGCTGGGGAACGACGTACTGGCCGTCCGCTTGGCGGGTATCTACGCGCTGGAGCGCCTCGCGAAGGACCATCCATGGGAGTACCACGTCCAGATCATGAAACTGCTGTGCGCCTTCGTGCGCAATCCAACTGCCGATGACGAGGGCGAAGCCGACGCGGTGCGTGAGGATGTTCAAGCCGCGATGGACGCGATCAGCGCCTGCCATGCGCACCAGTTGCGCCTTGAGAAGCAAGCCAAGTACCGCCTGGATTTGCATGGTGCGGTTCTCCGGGTAGTTAGCTTGCCAGACGCGGACCTGTCCCATGGCCTACTTGCGGGAGTGAAGTTGTCCCATGCCAACCTGCGCCGTTCGACTCTGCACCGTGCCGATCTGAGTGACGCGGACCTGACTCGTGCGATGCTCATCAACGCTGACCTAACCGAAGCGATGCTGATCTCCACGGCACTGGTCTCCGCGGACATGACCGCATCGAAGCTGACCGACGCGCTCCTGGTCCGGGCGAATCTAACGGGTGCGGATCTGTGCAATGCGAATGTTGGTGGGGCGGAGTTCATTGGTGCGAACCTGACCGGCACGAAGTTTGCTCGCAGTCCCCACTTGATCGTTGGGGATCCAGAGATCACGAAGGCGACTGGCCTGACGCAGGAGCAGCTCGACTCCGCGCGGGCCGATCCCGACAACCCGCCCTGGCTGTACGACCTAGTCGATCCGCGTACCGACCCCCCGGAGCCACTGCGTCCGCCTTCCAGGCCTCCCCCGTGACCACCCCACCGACGTCCCCGCCTTCGTCGATAAGTGGCGCGCCAACGCCCGGCGCGAGAGCGACGCCCGCGAGCACTTCATCGACCTCTGCCGGCTGGTCGGGGCCGCCGGGGCGATCGCCGCGATCACCGTCGCCATCTTGCGACTCACCTAACCCCCGATCGGCGTGTGCCGCCGCTGGACCCTCGGCGGGGCGTTCCCCGGCGGGGCGGGCGGGGGTACGGTCGGGGGGTGAAGAAGCGGGTGCTGGGCTGGGCTGAGACGGGCCGGGGCGCTGCAAGGCGTGCCTGGCGGTGGGCGCGTGGGTGGTGTGGCCGCGGATGGGGGCCAGTGACGCGGAAGTACGCGTGGGTGCGGAGGCAGTTCACCGAGCACCTATTGGGGCTGAGCCTGGGCGCGAGCGCGGCCGTGGCCATCGCCGTGGTGGCCGTGGCGATATTCGACTCGGGTTGGCTCACCGGCAGCGGGCTCAGCAATGAGTCGGGCAGCACAACGATTCGCAACCTAGGCTTCGTGATCGCCGGTCTAATCGCGCTGCCGCTGGCGGTCTGGCGCGCGCAGGTGGCGGATCAACAGGCCACGGCCGCGAACAGGCAGGCTGAGACGGCGCAGTTGACCCTGCTGAATGAGCACTACCAGCGCGGTGTCGAGCGGCTGCACAGCGACGAACTCCCGGAATGTCTGGCAGGCATTGATGCACTGCGCCGTCTCGCGGAGGACCATCCTCGGGAATACCACATCCAGGTCATGGCTTTGCTCTGCAGGTTCGTGCGTCGCCCGGGTAAGGCTGCTGAGTCGTTCGACTACTCCTGGGTTGGAGACGACTCGGACTCGTCTGAAAGACAGAGAGTCTATGAGCTTCGGGAGGATGTACAAGCCGCGATGGACGCGATCTGCACTTGCCATGCGCGGCGGCTGCGTCGTGAGGGTAAGGGCGGTGCCCAGCTGGATCTGTCCGGCGCCCATCTGCAGGGGCTACAACTCCGCCACACGAGTCTCTTCCGTGCAGATCTACGTGCCGCTGATCTGACCGATGCCCAACTGACCGATGTGGATCTAAGCCGGGCGCGCTTGGCGCGGGCGATCTTTCGTTCCGTGCGCCTGTGGGGCGTTGATCTAGCTTCTTCGCGCGGTGCCCCGACATCCTTAGCCTTGGTGGATCTGACGGACGCGCGGCTGATCGACTTGCAGATGGGAGGTGTGAACCTGCGTGGTGCGAACCTGACCGGCACGCGATTCGGCCACCGCCGTGGCCCGGACACCACAGCAAGGGCGGTGGGTGGACTGACGCAGGAGCAACTCGATCGCGCAATCGCCGATCCGGACAACCCCCCGTGGCTGGATGGAATGATGGATCCGGAGACCGGCGAGCAGTTAGTTCCGCCTAGCAACGGCGCTCGGTGGGAGCGCTATCAGCGTTCGAAGAGGAAGTCGTGATGGCGGGTAACACCACCGACGTTCCCGCCTTTGTCGATAAGTGGCGCGACAACGCCCGGCGCGAGAGCGACGCCCGCGAGCACTTCATCGACCTCTGCCGGCTGGTGGGGGCGCCGACGCCGAACGACCCGGGGCTGCCGGCCGGGGAGTACGAGTTCGAGAAGAACGCACCGCGCACGAGCGGCGGCGGCGGTCGCGCCGATGTCTGGCGGCGCGGGCACTTCGGCTGGGAGTACAAGGGCGCCGGGCGCGACCTGGCGGCGGCCTACCGGCAGCTGCTCGACTACCGCGAGGCGCTCGAAAACCCGCCGCTGCTGGTCGTCAGCGATATGGACCGCATCGAGGTTCACACCAACTTCACCAACACCCGGCCCAGCGTGCGCACCCTGACGCTCGACGACCTGGCGACGGCCCCGGCCGAGGCGCTGCGCATCCTGCGCGCCGTGCTGCTGGAGCCCGAGGCGCTGCGGCCGGCGCAGTCGCCCGAGGAGGTGACGCGCGAGGCGGCCCGGCGCTTCGCCGGGATCGCGCGCTCGATGGGCGAGCGGGGCGAGGCGCCGGGGCGGGTCGCGCACTTCCTCAACCGCGTGCTGTTCTGCCTCTTCGCCGAGGACGTGGGGCTGCTGCCGCGGCGGCTCGTGACGGGGCTCATCGAGTCGCGCCGCGCCGACCCGGAGGAGTTCGGGCGCGGGCTGACCGAGCTGTTCTGGCGCATGTCGGCGCGCGAGGCGGGGCGCTACTTCGGCAACGAGCGCGTGTCGTGGTTCAACGGCGGCCTGTTCGACGGCCCCGAGACGCTGGCCGTGACGCGCGACGAGCTGGCGGCGCTGCACGCCGTGGCGCTGCTCGACTGGTCGCAGGTCGAGCCGTCGATCCTGGGCACGCTGTTCGAGCGCGGGCTCGACCCCGCCAAGCGGGGGCAGCTGGGCGCGCACTACACCGACCGGGCGAAGATCCTGCAGGTGGTCGAGCCGGTCGTGCTGACGCCGCTGCGGCGCGAGTTCGCGGCCATGCAGGCGCGCGTCGAGGCGCTGATGGCGGGGCGCGCGCCGTCGCCGGTGACGCGCGAAGGGCGGCGCCGCGAGCGGCTGCCGGCCTGGGAGCGCGAGGCCGAGGCGGCCTGGCAGGCGTTCCTCGACCGGCTGCGGGCCGTGCGCGTGCTCGACCCGGCCTGCGGCTCGGGCAACTTCCTCTACGTCACGCTGCGGCTGCTCAAGGACCTGGAATTCGAGGCGATCCGCTGGGGCGGCGAGCGGCTGGGCGTCACGGGCGAGTTCCCGCGCGTGGGGCCGGCCAACGTCATGGGCATCGAGATCAACCCCTACGCCAAGGAGCTGGCGGGCGTGTCGATCTGGGTGGGGGTGTTCCAGTGGATGATCGAGCACGGCTACGGCTTCCCCAGCGAGCCGGTGCTCGAGCCGCTCGACAGCATCGCCCTGCGCGACGCGATCCTGGCGCGCGACGCGTCGGGCGCGCCGATCCCGGCCGAGTGGCCCGAGGCCGAGTTCATCGTCGGGAATCCGCCGTTCCTGGGGCTGCGCTACATGAGGGAATCGCTGGGCGACGACTACGTGGAGCCGTTGTGGGAGGCGTGGGAAGGAACGCTGCCGAAGGGCGCCGACCTCATGTGTTACTGGCATGAGATCGCGCGGCGACACATTGAGGCAGGCACGGCGAAGCGGGCAGGCCTGCTGGCGACCAACTCGATCCGGGACGGGGCAAACCGGGCGACTCTGGAGCGGGTGAAGCAGAGCGGTGACATCTTCATGGCCTGGTCGGACGAGCCGTGGGTGGTCGAGGGGGCGGCCGTGCGCGTCTCGATCGTGGCGCAGGACGACGGGTCGGAGACGGAGCGGCGCCTGGACGGGGAGCCGGTCAGTAAGATCAACAGCGATTTGACCTCCGGAGTGGACTTGACCGCTGCGGATCGACTCCTTGAGAACGGCGGCGTTTCGTTTCGGGGATCGGGCAAGGTAGGACCGTTTGACATCCCCGGCGACGCGGCCCGCCGGATCCTGCGGCAGCCGTCGAACGTCAACGGGCGACCGAACAGCGATGTCGTCGTGCCCTGGGCGAACGGACTGGATGTCGCGCGGCGGCCGCGGGGGATGTTCAGCATCGACTTCGGGACGGACATGACGGAGGCGGAGGCGGCGGACTACGAGGCGCCGTTCGCGCACGTCGAGGAGCACGTCCGGCCCATGCGCGCAGGGAACTCGATGAAACACCGGCGGGAGCGGTGGTGGTTGCACGGAAGCGCGGCGGCCGAGATGCGGGTGGCACTCCAACCGCTATCCCGTTTCATAGTGACCCCGATGGTGGGTCGGCACCGGCTGTTCGTCTGGCTGTCGGCGCCGTCGCTGCCCGATCAGCAGTTGATCGTTATCGCGCGGGAGGACGACTACACCTTCGGCGTCCTGCACTCGCGCGCGCACGAGCTGTGGTCGCTGCGCACGGGTTCAAGCCACGGCGTCGGCAACGACCCGCGCTATACCTCGACGACCACGTTCGAGACGTTCCCCTTCCCCTGGCCGCTGGACACCCCGGCGTCGGCGCTGGCGGCGGAGCAGCGGGGGCGCCGGGACGCCATCGCCGCGGCGGCGCGGGAGCTCGACGCGGCGCGGCGTCGCTGGCTCAACCCGCCCGAGCTCGTGCGCGAGGCGCCCGACGTCGTGGCGTCGCTGCCGCCCCGCCTCGTCCCGGTCGACGCCGCCGCCGCGCGCGAGCTGTCGCAGCGCACGCTGACCAACCTCTACAACCGCCGGCCGTCGTGGCTGGCGCAGCGGCACGCGTCGCTCGATGCGGCCGTGTGGGCGTCGTACGGCTGGGACGGGGGCTCGGAGGAGGAGGTGCTAGAGCGTCTGCTGGCGCTGAACGTCGGTCGGGGTGGGGGGTAGGGCCGGACGCAATGCGCCCCCGACGTACTCACGCTGTAACGTCGGGGGCGCTGGCGGAAAGAGCCTGAGCGGGAGTGTTTCGAGTTTCCCCTCCCGCGACGGCCGCCGGGGATTAGCACCCCCAGCTCCGCCAGCACAGTATAGCACGGCCGCGGGGCCGGACGCGAAGCGCCCCCGACGTGCTCACGCTGCGACGTCGGGGGCGTGTCGGAAACGCGTCCCCGGGGCCACGTGGCGACCCAGGGCGCGACGGCGGGAGGTGACAACTCCCGGCTCCGACTCGCGCACTGTAGCACGCCTGGGCCGCGGTCGGGCGTGGGGCGTCAGTCGTCGGGGTGGGGAGGGGGCGCTTAGCTGGGATTCGGCATGGGGCAGCGTGAGTGATGGTGCAGATCGAATTTCCGATTGTTGCGTGGGAACACGCGCCCTCTGGGTTCGGGGACCAGTTCGCGGTTCTTGAAGTCGGACATCAGCTTCTTGTCATCCGTGCATAGAATCCGCGCGCCCGAGATGCAGGCAAGCGCGAGGATGTGCTGGTCATTCGACCGGGTCTGCTCCTCACGCTCGATGCGCGCGGCTTCGTCGTCGATGGGAGCATCCTTGTATTGGATCGCGCGGCCGGCTTGTGCGTATGCGGCTAGCAACTGTACTGCGGCGTGAATCCGCCCCACCTCTTCGCGGTACTTCGTGCCGCCGAAGACGACGCGACCTTCGTCGGTGTCCAGCCATGCACGCACTTTGCCGAAGCGGGTCCGCGTGGCATCTGAGCACAAGTCGGGCCAGACGTTCATGTCGATGATCACACACATCAGAGGCCCAGCAACTGACGCTGCTCCCTCAGAAAGAAATCCCGGAATCCTCGCGGCACGTTCGTGAGATTGGCCTGGTCGTCGAGCCCGATCTCATGGATCTTGACCGACGTTCCCTTCCGCTCGAAGTAAAGGATCGCGACGTCGTCAGGACTGATCTTCTCGCCGGACCGAGCCTCGATGCGCAGGCGGTCCAGGATGAAGTCGCTGTGCGTCTCGATCACGGCCTGTAGGCGGTAGTCGCGAACTAGACCTGCGATGGATGTTGCGAACTCCGCCTGCGCCTTGGGATGAAGGTGAACTTCAGGCTGCTGGAACAGGAACATCTGGCCAGGCTTGCCCTGAACGGCATCGAACATCACCGGGAGGATCTGGCTGACGCCATAGCCGACGTCAATCAAGTTCCTGTCGGGCCCAACGTTGTGAATCTGTATCTGGAATGGGTCTGCAGTGGTACCGAGATTGCGGACCTTCAAAGCATTGAACAGGCCAGAGGCATTGCCGAAGTGGACAAGCGCATCCTTCACTCGGCCAGCGGAAGCAGAATCGCTATTCAACACCTGGCGCAGAGCGAGCGGAACGTGCCCACTCAACGCATCCTGTGGTAACACGCTGGGATCGTACGTCCGCGCGGGGTGAGAGCGGATCGGCGCGAATGCAAGAGGGCGGCGGCTGCCGGAGTAACCGATGATCTGGAGAACCTCACGGACCTCTCGAATGTCCAGTTCGTCGGTGCCTTCGCGAGTCTGCTGGTCCAAATACAACATCTCCAAGTCGTAGGGTACCGCCGAGGCTAGCGACTCCGGGCCAGAGAGCAGCGGGAGATGCGTCGGTTCCCCCGCCAACACTTCATGTCCGTTCAGACTTAGCGATAGCCGTGGTGAGTCTGTGTCCGGTATATCGAGACTTACCTGATGACCCTCCCAGCGAGCGGTCCATGAGCACAGCGCCGGCTGCGAGTCATCATTCGCGAACGTTCCCGAGACAGTAATGTCCCGGCCATTAATGTGATGCATGCTGCCGATTCCGAAACTGTCCGAGCGACCAGCCTGACGCGAGGGGAACGTCGCAATGTGTTCGAAGGAACCAAGGTCGAACGGCTCCTCGTTGAAGTCCGGGGGGCGTTGGCCGAATGCGATATCCCACGCGGCTCGGATGGACGCGAGGAAGGCTGTCTTGCCGGTGCTGTTTTCACCGATGAGGACCGTGATGGGCGCAAGCCGGACGTCGCGCTTCCCGTCGAAGCAGCGGAAGTCCTCAAGAAATAGTCGTTCCATGACCGGCCTCCCGTCTTCGGTAGGGATCTGAGACTACTCTACCCGGCGCCGTGAGGGCTGGCCGCTCCGACCCCCTACGACCGCTCCAGGGGCGCCAGCGACGACAGCAGCTTCTTGATCCCCGACGTGTCAAACGCCACCGTGATCTCGCTGTCGCCGCGGCCCGAGGGGGTGACGGCGGCGACGGTGCCGGGGCCGAAGGCGCGATGCGTGACGCGGTCGCCGGGGCGCAGGGGAGACTCGGCGGGGGAGGGCGGCGGTACGACGTCGTAGTCGGCGGGGGCCTCGCGCAGGAGGCGGGGGGCGGGCGGGGCGTCGGGGTCGGGGTCGACGCCGTCCCAGCGGTCGGACTGGGGGATGGCGCGCGGGGCGGGCGGCCGGGCGCGACCGCTCGGGCTGGGCGGCGCCGAGTCGGCGTCGTCCCAGGTGAGCCAGCGATTGCGGGCCGGGCGCACGTCGGGGCTGATCGGGCCGGGGGCCGAGGAGCCGGCGCGGCCGCGGCGGTCGATGGCGTCGGCCGGCAGGTCGGCCAGGTAGCGCGAGGGCGGGTTGTGGCCGGCGCGGCCGGCCAGCGCGCGGCGGAAGGCGTAGCCGCAGTAGAGCCAGCGCTGGGCGCGGGTCATGCCCACGTAGCAGAGGCGGCGCTCCTCCTCGAGCGCGGCCGGGTCGTCGAGCGAGCGGAAGTGGGGCAGGATGTGCTCCTCCATGCCGATCAGGAAGACGGCGGGGAACTCGAGGCCCTTGGCGGCGTGCAGGGTGATCAGCGTGACGGCGTTCGGGCCCTCCTCCAGGCCGTCGACGTCGGCGACGAGGGCGACATCGGCGAGGAAGGTGGCGAGGGCGGCGGCGGGCACGGCGGCCTCGTCGGTGGGCGCGGCGGGCAGGGCGTCGCGCGGGGGCGGGGCCAGGGCGTCGTAGTTGGCGGCGACGGTGCGCAGCTCCTGGACGTTGTTCCAGCGGTCCTCGCCGTCGTCGTAGGTGCGATAGAGGTAGTCCTGGTAGCCGGTGTCGCGCAGCAGCTGGTCGATGATCTGGCCGACGGTGCCGTCGGCGGCGCGCTCGCGGCCGCCCCCAATGATGGCCAGGAACGACTGCAGGGCGGCGCGGGCGCGGGGGGTGACGGTGGGGGCGGCGTCGGCGTCGTCGGGGGGCCCGTCGGATGGCGCAGTGGCGGCGCGGACGGCGGCCAGGGCGGCCTGCGAGAGCGAGGCGTCGTGGCGGTCGGCCCAGTCGAGCAGCAGCGCGCGGGTGCGCTGGCCGATGCCGCGGCCGGGCACGTTGACCATGCGCTCGAAGGCGACGTCGTCGTGCGGGTTGAGCACCAGGCGGCAGAGGGCGAGCAGATCCTTGATCTCGCGGCGGGCGTAGAAGCGCGTGCCGCCGATCAGGCGGTAGGGGATGCCGCGGCGCAGGAAGGCCTCCTCGACGGCGCGCGACTGCGCATTGGTGCGATAGCAAACGGCGACGTCGCCGGGGCGCCAGTCGCCGGCGGCGACGCGGGACTCGATCTCGCGGCCGACCTCGTCGGCCTCCTCGACCTCGGTATAGGCCTCGAAGACGACGGGGCGGTCGCCCTCGGCGTTGTCGGTCCAGAGCTGCTTATGGATGCGCTCGGCGGCCTTGTCGATGACGGCGTCGGCGACGCGGCAGATGGCCTTGGTCGAGCGGTAGTTCTGCTCGAGGCGGACGGTCGTGGCGTCGGGGAAGTCGCGGCTGAAGTGCAGGATGTTGCGGATGTCGGCGGCGCGCCAGGAGTAGATCGACTGGTCGGGGTCGCCGACGACGGTCAGGCTGCCGTGGCCGGCGGCCCAGGCGCGGGCGAGGCGGTACTGCACGATGTTGGTGTCCTGGAACTCGTCGACCAGGACGTGCTCGAAGCGCTCCTGGTAGCGGGCGGCGATGGCCGGCTGCGTCGTGAAGAGTTCGAGCGTGCGGCCGAGCAGGTCGTCGAAGTCGACGGCGGCGTTGTCGTGCAGGGCCGTCTGGTAGTGCTCGAAGCTGCGGGCGACGATCTCCTGGAAGTAGTCGCCGGCGTGGGCGCGGACGGTCGCGGCGCTGAGGCCCTCGTTCTTGGCGCGCGAGATGGCGCCCAGGACGCGGCGGGCGGGGTGGGTGCGGGTGTCGACGCCGAGCTCGACGAGCGTGCGCTTGACGATGGCCAGCTGGTCGGCGTCGTCATAGATGACGAAGCCGCGGGGCACGCCGACGGCCTCGCCGTCGCGGCGCAGGATCTGGGCGCAGACGGCGTGGAAGGTGCCCAGCGCCATGCCGCGCGTGCCGAGGTCGTCGGGGCCGCCGGGCAGCAGCGACTCGACGCGGGCGCGCATCTCGCGGGCGGCCTTGTTGGTGAACGTGACGGCGAGGATGCGCCAGGGCGGCACGCCGGTCTCGCGGACGAGGTAGGCGATGCGGTGGGCGATAACGCGCGTCTTGCCCGACCCCGGCCCGGCGAGGATGAGGAGCGGCCCGGCGGGTCCGGTGACGGCCTGTCGCTGGGCGGGGTTGAGCGTCGCGAGGTCGAGGGCGGGGCTCGGGGGCGTCGGCGGGGGCATGGAGGGAGGGTAGCAGCGGGGCTGGGGGGTGGGGGTGTTGCGAACACTTGTTCGGGCGTCTAAGATACGACGGTGCCCACCTGGGCGCACTCAGGCGATTGGGGTCGCATGGCCGCTGCAGCAGTCACCCCTGACTGGATCCCCGACTTCATCTCTGGCGAGAAGGTGCGGGCCACTCCGGAAGAGCTGGAGGCCGTTCAGGTCTTCTCTCGCCGTCTCGTGGAGGAGTTGGGCTACCCGAAGGAAGTGATTCAGACCCGCCCGCAGTACCGGGTTCGATCGTCGCCCGGAGGGGACGATCGCTACCCCGTCGATATTGCCGTATTCCGGTCGTCAGAGCGAATTTACTCAGACCTCTTCATAGTCGTGGAGTGTAAACGCAAGAATCGGTCAGATGGCGAGCGACAGCTCAAGATGTACCTCAGCCTATCAGCCGCTCAGATCGGCGTCTGGTTCAATGGTGAGGAACACCTATACCTTCAGAAGGTTCTCGACAGCGAAGGCAATGTGACGTTCCGTGTTCTTCCGAACATCCCCAGATTCGGGCAGCGCATTGAGGACATCGGGCGTTTCCGCCGGGCTGATCTAACGCGACCGCGCAATCTGAAGGCGACATTCCGGGACATCCGGAACCATCTTGTGGGGATGACGACGGGGATCACGCGTGACGAAGCTCTGGCGCGAGAGTTGATCAACCTCCTGTTTTGCAAGATCTACGACGAGATCACGACACCGCTTGAGGAGCAAGTCACTTTCCGTGCAGGCGTCGCGGACAGCCCCATTGATGTACGGAGGCGAATGTCGACGCTCTTCGAGCAGCATGTTCGGCCCGAGTATCCGGACGTATTCGATCGTGCAGATACGATCACTCTCGATCCAGAGTCGGTGTACTACGTCGTTGGGGAGCTCCACAACTATTGCCTCATTGACGCTGACCGAGACGCGATCGGCGAGGCGTTCGAGGTATTCATCGGGCCTGCCCTACGGGGTTCGGAAGGCCAGTTCTTCACTCCACGGAACGTTGTCGAGATGGTGATTGACATCGTGCAACCCAGGCCAGGAGAGATGATCATTGACCCAGCCTGCGGCAGCGGAGGGTTCCTGATCGTCGCGCTAGAGCGAGTGTGGCGGGCGCTTGAAGAGCAAGGGCGCGAGCGTGGATGGACACCAGACCTCCTCGCGCGACGGAAGGCGGATGCGGCGACCCGCTACTTCAGGGGGATTGACAAGGATGCCTTCCTTGCGAGAGTCACAAAGGCATACATGGCGATTGTGGGTGATGGTAGAGGAGGCGTGTTCTGCGAGAACTCGTTGAAGCAGCCTCATGAGTGGGACGGACTGCTTTCGGATCGCGTGACGCCCGAGACATTCGACGTTGTCGTGACGAATCCGCCTTTCGGGTCGAAGATCAAGGTTGCGGGAGCCAACCTGCTGCGCCAATACGAACTTGGCAAGGTGTGGAAGCGCGACGCGAAGACGAAGGATTGGAAGCCCACGAACAAGCTACGAGACAAGCAGGCGCCGCAGGTTCTCTTCATCGAGCGTGCTCTGCAGCTTCTCAAGCCGGGGGGACGGCTTGCGATTGTGCTTCCGGAGAGCATTTTTGGGAATCCAAGCCATGGGTACATAGTGAAGTTCCTCAGGGACAGGACCCGCATCACCGGCATCGTCTCGATGCCTGAGGAACTATTCCAGCCCCATACACACGCGAAGACCTGCGTAGTGTTCCTGGAGAAGTCGCCACCGAAGCCCGCGAGTGCGCTCTTCATGGGCGTCGCGAAGTGGTGCGGCCACGACTCCCGGGGCAACCCGATCCCCTATGACGATGTGCCGAAGATTGCTGAGGCGTGTCGTGCACTGGCGGAGAGGCCCTCGGAGAACCAGGGACGCTTCGGGTTCGTGCGCGATCTCTCGACGATTGAGGGCGGGATCCTCATCCCAAAGTATTACAACCCTGAACTCGATGCCGAGCTGGCGCAACTGAGCGGAACGCATGAGCTCGTGACGGTGCAGCACCTGGTGGACGACGGAGTGATCGCTCTGCAGACCGGCCATGAACCCGGAAAGCTCGCCTACGGCACCGGACCGATCCCGTTCATACGCACATCAGACATAGCGAACTGGGAGTTGAAGATCGATCCGAAGCACGGCATCAGTGAGCAGATATATCAGGAGTTCGCCAACCGCCAGGATGTTCGCGAGCATGATGTCTTGGTCGTTCGTGATGGCACATACCTTGTCGGTACGAGTTGCATGCTGACTAAGTATGACACGAAGATATTGTACCAAAGCCACATCATTCGCGTGCGCGTGATGAAGCCGGACCGGCTTTCACCATTCCTCTTGCTTGCGGTGCTCAATTCGCCGGTTGTGAAGAAGCAGATTCGAGCAAAGCAGTTCACGCAGGATATCATTGACACATTGGGCCAGAGATTCCGTGAACTTGTGCTCCCCTTGCCCAAGGATGTTGAGGTGCGGCAAGGGATCGAGGCCAGAGTCCGGAGCGTGGTCGAAACGCGCGCGGACCTGCGGCAGGAGGCGCGGGCGCTCGCATTGGCGGTAACGAGTACCAGTGACGGCGATCTCGAAGATCAAGACCTTCTGTCAACCCTGTGAGCCATCCGAGCGGGAAGTCACAGTTCCCTGGTGGCCCTCAATCACGCTCGTCTCAAGAAGTCTCAGAGGGTGTGGCGTGAGTCCCCGCGGCTCGCGGCACGCCGGTGGCGCCACCTACGGGTTTCGGAGCCAGTCTCTGTGAACGATCTCACCGACTCCAGCGCGCTGCAATTGGGTGACTAGGCTCTCGTGCTTCGTGAGTTCTTGTTTGTACTGTTGAACCATGTCATGCAGCCGATTCAGGTCAATGCCGCTACCACCCCGCGCGTTGAGAACCAAAGTATCGGTACCACCTGATGCGAGCACACCTTCAGGATGTTCGTGGAGTTGCTTGCCAACCTGGGCTAGTACTGTTCCCTGTTCTGTGCACTGTTTCTTGAGTGTCTTCAGCTTCTTCAGGCTATCTGCATACTCGCGTGTGAGCGTCGCAACCTGCTTATCGTCAAGAGTCATTTGAGTGGGAGGTTCCTTAATCGGCGAGAGCATTTGTTCAGGCAGTGATTCTATCAGCCTCCACGGATGGCGTCGAGAATGAGCAGCGCGGCCTCATGACATCGAGAGGGAGACTTCGTGTTCCTGCAGGCGCCAAGCGGCATAGGCCAGGGACTGGTCGATGTCCTCCCGCTCAAGATACGGATAGGCCTCGAGGATTTCGGCAGGGGAGCGACCGGCCGCCAGGAGACCCACGACCGTGCCCACGGTGACCCGCATCCCCCGAATGCACGCCTTGCCGCCCATGACGGCGGGGTCGAGAGTAATTCTGTCGAGAGATTTCATGCTCCATCTCCTGCCATGTGCAGGCCCGTGATCCGCTCGGCGTCGCGTTCGTCGTGTCGCGGCGCCGCGCGCGACGGTTCGCCGGGCAGGGTATCAGGGCGCCCCCGACGGGAACCCCGCGACGTTCCCGCGCGTTTCTTGGGCGGGGACGGTGATCCCGGCGCCGGCGGCGCTTATGGCACGGGCCGTGCTCGCGACGGGCCGCCATGGGAAGCTAGGCTGACCCCCGAAGCGGATCACCTGCCGGGACGCGCTGCGTCGCCCGCGCGGACGCCGGGTTCGACGGAGTGCGCGCATGCAAGACAACGCCCTCTACTACGGCGATTGCCTGGGCTGGATGCGCGAGTGGCCCGATGAGTCGGTCGACCTCGTCTACCTCGACCCGCCGTTCAACAGCAACGCCGACTACAACATCATCTTCGGCAGGGAGGACGGCACTCCCGCCCAGGTCCGGGGCTTCATCGACACGTGGAAGTGGGACGCTCGCGCCGCCGAGCGCGAGCGGGACATCGAGCGGGCCGTGAGTCATCCGCTCCACGCCGTGACGATCGGCCTGCGGCAGATCCTCGGCGAGTCGGGGATGCTGGCCTACCTCAGCTACATGGGCGAGCGGTTGGTGGAGATCCGGCGGCTGCTGAAGCCGACCGGCGGCGTCTACCTGCACTGCGACCCGACCGCGAGCCACTATCTGAAGGTGCTCATGGACGCGATCTTCGGCGCGCGGCAGTTCCGCAACGAGATCGCCTGGTGCTACACGGGCCCCGGCAGCACGACGCGCTGGTTCCCCCGCAAGCACGACATCCTGCTCTTCTACGCCCGCGGCGATGGAGCGGTCCTCAACCTGGATGCAGTCCGCATTCCATACAAGCAACTCAACGTCCAGCACGCCGAGGGAGGTTCCGGGGGCGGGATCGGCGGCAAGCTGACGCCGGACACCGTGGAGGACTACCGCCGGCGCGGGAAGGTCCCCGAGGACTACTGGCTGGAGGACCGCGACGGGATGTCGCCGGTTGGGCGACGCAAGGCGGAGCGTCTGGGATATCCGACGCAGAAGCCGGTCGCGCTGCTCGAGCGGATCATCACGGCGTCCAGCAACCCCGGTGATCTGGTCCTCGACCCGTTCTGCGGCTGCGGGACGTCGGTCGTGGCGGCGCACAACCTCGGCCGGCGCTGGATCGGCATCGATATCTCGGCGAACGCGATCGACATCATCCAGGACCGCCGGCTGGGGCCGCTGCGGATCCAAGCGCCGACGTTCGGCATCCCGCAGGACCTCGCGAGCGCCCGCAAGCTCGCCGCGGAGCGGCCGTTCGACTTCGAGGGCTGGGCGGTCACCCGCATCCCCGGACTTGCGCTCAACGAGCACCAGCGCGGCGACGGTGGGATCGACGGGCGCGGGACGCTGCTGGCGGTCCCGGACGATCATGCCTCGAGCTTGGTTCTCGCGCAGGTCAAGGGCAGTCCCAGATTCTCACGCAGCGCCTTCCGCGACTTTCTCCACGTCGTCGGACGGGAGGCGGCGGCGCTCGGCATCTACGTCACGCAGAACCCGGTTACCTCGCGCGACGCGCGGGCCGAGGCGGCGGCGATGGGCGAGGTGACCGTGGGGGCGGAGCGCTACCCGCGGGTGCAGCTGTGGTCGATCAGCGACTACTTCGAGGGTCGGCCGCCGGTCCTGCCGTCGCTGGCGGACCCGTGGACGGGTGGGGAGATCCACACGGCGCCGCGGATGTTCTCGTAGGGGGTGGGGGTTGCGGGGGCAATTGCGGGGGCGGACGTCGCCGGTGAGGGGTGGCTACCGCGACGCACCCTGGTCCGCCAGTCCGACTTGTTCCTCAACTGCCGCGCTGACGAGGCCGATGATCGGGTTGGGATCGCCGCCGTCCGCCTTCTTCAACGCCTCGATGTACTCAGGTCGGCGCATTCTGAGCACCTCAGGAACGGTACGGGTACCGGGGAGACGCACGCCCAACTTGACACACAGGACGTAGTAGCACAGGGCACGCGCCGTCCGGCCGTTCCCGTTTGGGAACGGGTGAATGTGATTCAAGTGCCAAAGCACGAAAGCGGCCAAACTGACAGGGGGAATGTCGCTCCACTGCCTGCTCACAACATCAAGGAAGTTGTCCATCCGCAGTTGCACTTCGCGAAAGCTAGGGGGCGTGTAGTTCCCTGCTGTGACGTTGTGCTGGCGATATTGCCCTGCCTCGTCGAGCAGGCCAGCGATCGCCTGGAAGTTGAGGGCTTTGATGAAGGGGTGCGACAATGGCGCCGGTGGGCGTAGCAGGGCTGCGTCGATCATCGTGTCGACGAAGGTCTGTAGCCGAGCGAGGTTCGCGTATTCGACTGCCCTGTAGACGGGATCGTCTTCCCGTTCGCCGACCCGCTTGAACAGGTCCACGAGGCTAGAGGCCTTCCCGCTCCAGGTAGTCCTCGACCTCCGCCCTGGTGGTCGGGCTGTCGTGCGGAAGCGTGCCCATGATGAACGAGACGCGCTGCGCCCGGCGCTGCGCTGGCGTCATGGGTTGGGCGGCGAGCTTGCGCAGCGTCTCCATGAACTCGTCGCCAAGGTCGGGGGCCTCTAGGAATTGCCGGGGGATGGATGCGTCAATCGCCGACATGGCACGGTCCTCTCTCCAACAACCGAGCGCCCGGGGGTCAATGAACCGGGTACCGAAAGGATACTCGGTCCAGGAGGTGGGGATAAGTGCCCACCGCGGGCGCAAGCCAGATCAGGCCGCGAGCCTCGGCGTCGCTCGTGCTCCCGCGGCCGGATCGGCGGCGTCGAGCATGCCGATGAGCGGGACCAAGGGGAACCCCCCGACGCTCCCGCGCGTTTCTTGGGCGGGGACGGTGATTGAGCCGCCGTGGGGCGGTACGATGATCGTGGCGGTTCCGATGAGGGTGGGCGCAGTGCGGGGGTATGCATGACTGTCGCGGGGATGGGCGCGCGCCGCTTCTCCGCGCCGGCGGTGGCCGTGCCGCTGATCACGTGGCCGGGGGGCAGCCCCGAGAACACGGGGATCATCATCGGCGTGGTGCTGGCGGCGTATGTGATCGCGCTGTGGCTGACGGCGGTCATCTGGACGGCGCGCGACATGCGGTCGCGGTCGCACGACCCGGTGTCGCAGCTGGTGGCGGTGCTGATGGTGATGGCGCTCAACCTGCCCGGCTGGGTGCTGTACCGCGTGCTGCGACCGCCGCTGACGCTGGCCGAGTTGTACGACCGCCAGTTGGAGGAGGAGACGCTGCTGCGCGACCTGGGCGAGGCGCTGGCCTGCCCGACCTGCAGCCAGCCGGTCGAGGAAGATTATGTCGTGTGCCCGCACTGCACGACGGGGCTCAAGGACGCCTGCGGCGAGTGCGGCAAGGCGATGTCGTTCGTGTGGCGGTCGTGCCCGTGGTGCGGCGTGACGCGGGAGCGGCAACCGGCGGTTGAGGAGGAGGAGGGGGAGGAGTTGCTGGGGCTGGGCGGGCTCGACGAGCCGGTCGCGCCGCTGGCGGGGCTGGAGGTGGGACGGGGCGACCTGCCGCGACGGCCGCTGGGGTCGGCGCCGGGGTCGGATGCCGGGACGCCGTTCTCGCAGCGGGAGCGTCCGGGGTCGGCCGAGGAGCGGCGACCGTCGGGCGGGGGGTCGGCGACGTGGCGGCCGCCGGGTCCGGTGCGAGGCCCGCGCCGCGTCGATGCGGGCCCGGAGTAGGAGGGCGTCGGGGGCAACTCGCCGGTCGCGGTGCTAGAATCGGGACGACGATTCGACGAGAGATGGCGCAATGACGATCCGGTTCAACACACGGCAGGCGGTCCATAAGCTCGTCCGGAGCGGCATGCCGGAAGCGCAAGCCGATGCGGCGGTGGAAGTGGCCGAAGACTCGACCCGTGGTTTCGTGACCCAAGACCAGCTGGAAGCGACACTCAACCGGGCCCTGCTCAGACAGGCAGCGTTCATCATCATGATCATGACCGCGATCATCGCGGCGTTCACCAAACTCTGACGGGGGCGCGCCGCGCCGACGCGGGGCCGGAGTAGGGGGCGTCGCCGTGTGGACACTGCGCGGGACCAGGACGCCGGAAGCGCAGGCCGACGCGACAGGCGAAGACGCCGAAGACGCGAGGCGCCGTCCTGTGACCACGGAGCAGTTCGAGGCGACGCTCCACCGGGCGCTCGCCATCCAGGCAGCGGTCATCATCACGGTCATCATCGTCGCTCTGACCGCGATCATGGCCGTACTTCTGCTGGTGTTCTCCTCGCCCTGACGTGGTCGGAGTGACGGATCCAGGAGTCAAGCAGGTTGACGCGGCGTCGCCGGAAACGGTAGGGTGAACTCGATTTGCTCCCCGCCCGCTGGACTCTGGCCTCGGCCATGTTCCTGGGCGGGTGTTTTTTTATGCGCACCATTGTTCTCATCGACGGACAGAACCTCTTCCACTTGGCGCGGACAGCCTGGTCGTCCGGCCCGTCGTCACCGTATGACTGGCCAAGCTACGACGTCGAGAAGCTGGCGCACGCACTGGTCTCCCGGGCACCCGGGCGCACCCTTGCTGAGGTGCGTTTCTACACCGGTGTCCCCGATCCGAGCGTCGGGCCGCGGCAGTTGTTCTGGCATGATTTCTGGTCGAACAAGATCGGGTACTTGAAGAGCCGGGGGATTCACGTCTACCGGGGCAGAGTGAGCGCTGCACGGCAGGAGAAGGGCGTCGATGTCAGCCTGGCCGTGGATTTGGTGCGTGCCACCTACGAACGGCAGTACGAAGCCGCGATGATCGTCAGTCAGGATTCGGACTTCGGACCCGCCGTGCGCTTGGCAAAGGAGATCGCTCAGGCGCAGGATCGGGAACTCATCTTCGAATCCTGCTTCCCGTTTGGTCCTGGGGTTTCACGGAGAGGGGTTCCGGGAACGACGTGGGTTCGGATAGACAAGGCGACCTACGACGCCTGTCGTGATCCGAGGGACTATCGCCCGAGGAAGTAGGAGGCCCCTGACGGGAACCGCGCCGGGTGGATGCGGGACCGGAGCAACTCACCCACCGACGACAGCCCGGCGCTCGGCGAGGGCGGCGGCGACGAGGGCGCACAGCGCCGGACGGCGCGCGTCGTCGAGGCTGCGGATCTTGACGTGGCGCATTTTCGCGCCCGTGCCGTCGAGCAGGCGCTCGGGGTCGGGCAGGGCGACGCCCTGGTAGAAGCCGAGGTTGACCCAGGCGCGCTGGGGCATGAGGTAGGCGTAGCCGTCGAGCATCTTGCGCGGGCCGACGCCGTAGTTGGCGGCGCCGTCGCCGAGGCGCACGACCTCGCAGGTCTCGGGGTGGATGTCGCGGATGGTCTGGCGCAGGGCGTGGAGGATCGGCCGCAGGGCCTCGTCGGTGGCGTCGAGGAGGTCGTCGAAGGTACCGATCTTGGCGCTGGGCATGGCGGCAGCGTAGTCGGGCGCGGCGGCGGTCAGGGGCGGGGGACGACGGCGAAGGTGCCGAGGCCCTTGGCGACGAGCCGGCCCGCGTTGTGGACATCGGCCTCGGCGATGACGAGGCGGCGGCCGCGGCGGAGCACGCGGGAGTCGCAGTCGATGCGGCCATCGAGGACCGGCTCGAGGTAGTTGACCTTGAGCTCGACGGTGACGTTGGTCTCGCCGGGCGCGAGGACGGAGTCGACGGCGTCGCCGAGGCTCTGGTCGATGAGCGAGAAAGTGACGCCCCCGTGGACGGCGCCGTTGGCGTTGAGCAGCTCGGGGCGGACGTCGATGTGGCTGCGGTTGACGCCGTCGGCGCTGGGGCCCTCGGCCATCCGCAGGAGGCCCGCGGCGAAGGGGTCGTAGGGGAGTTTGGGCATGGGGCGGCGGTCGCGCCTAGCCGGACGGCGCGGGCGCGGCGGTGAGGGCGGCGAGCAGGCCCGGGCAGGCGGCGATGAGCTCGACGGCGCGGCCCCGCTTGCGCGCGCCGCTGAAGGGCGCGCGGCCGTAGAGATCGCCGATGCGGTTGACGGCCTGCGGCGTGTCGAGCGGCGTGACGATGAGGGCGAACTGCTCCTGCTCGGCGCGCTGGGCGATGTAGGGCAGGTTGGGCGCGCCGCCGCTGAGGATGAGGCAGAGCGGCTCGGCGTCGAGGGCGGCGAGGGCGACGTCGAGCTTGTCGTTGCGGGTGATGACGGACTTGTCGGGGTAGCGGCTGAAGTGGTCGATGCCGCTGTGGGCGCTGATCGGGCCGACCTGGAGCCACTCGGCGGCCTCGCCCCAGAGGGTCGCGTCGCCGCCGAGCTCGCCGTCGATGGCCTGGGCCATGGCGTCGACGAGGGGGGCGCTGAGCAGCCGGTCCTGGTCGATGGTCGCGAGCAGGGGCAGGCCGGCGACATCGGCGAGGCGCTGGGCCTCGGCGCGGCCGGCGCCGTGGGCGGGGCCCGTGGGCAGCGCGTTGACGAGCAGGCCGTCGGCGGCGGCGGCGGTCGCGGCGCGGCGCAGGGTGTCGTCGTCGGCCTCGCGGTAGCGGGTGACGAGGAGCACGGTCGTGGCGCTGTCTGGGTCCGACCGGCGGAGGGCGGCGCAGGCGGCGGGGTCGGGGACCTCGACGACCGTGTGGCCGGTGTCGGACGGCGGCGCGCTCTCGGGCGCGCCGGCGGCGCGGACGCCCTGGACGTGGGCGAAGGTGGTGGCGTCGGCGTCGGCGGAGGCATCGCCGGGTGCGCCGGCCAGGCGGACGAGGCGGACGGTCGGGCGGGCGGCGGGGTCGCCGCCGTGGCGTAGCACGTGCGCGAGGCCGGTCGCGACGGCGGTCTTGCCGTCGCGGGGCAGGGCGGAGGTGACGAGGATGCGGGACATGGCCGCATGATAGCAACGGCCCGCACTAGGGACGCGTCGGTGCGACGATGCCGCCGGGCGGGGATGGGGGTATGATCGCGGTCGGAATGGGCCGAGGTAGCTCAGTCGGTAGAGCACACGACTGAAAATCGTGGTGTCGGCAGTTCGATTCTGCCCCTCGGCACCAGACTCCCCTGAGACGACCGCGGGACGATCCGGGCTGTGCCGCCGTGCGCCGGACGGGTGGGGTGCGGCCGCGCCGGCATGGATCTCACCGCCGCCTCCGACGGGGTGGGGATCAAGAAGCTGCGGTCGTCGCTGGCGCCCCTGGAAAGGACCGTGAATGGCTGAGGCGATATTCAACTGGTCAGGTCAGATGACACTTGACATCGGATTCCTTCAAGTTTCCAAAATCAAAGCGCACGGCCGACACTCGATCGATGATGGCACGTCGAGGTGGGCGGTGTTCTTCAAGACCGATGGCCCGCCGATGGTCAAGTTGACCGCTGACGAGAGAGTCCGCCTTCGTTGCGATGATGGGCCCTGGGTGAAGGAGAAATATCAGCCACAAGATGGGGATCAGCCTCGGATCATTGGCGATGGGCCTGCGCCATTCCCCTCGGGTGCTCCCGCGGAGTTCCTGCTCCAATCCGGCACATCGGAACCGGGGCGCGAGGCGCGCGCCCCGCTGCCGCAAGATGCGGGCGCAATGAAGACGGCCCGACTCCACCTGGATGCCCTGAGGGCCGAGGTAGATCGGATACTCACGACGGACGTGAGGCCGCTGGAAGCGGGCTTGCTGGACGGCCTTGTCGTCGAACTCGATGAACTCTCAGACTACATCGATGGCCGCCTCGGTGTTCCACCGTCTCAAACGGACCACCCTCCGTCCGTCGCGAAGGTGCTGGAGTTCCTCCGCCGTGCCGCGAACAGGTTCCACAAGAGCAAGGCAACCGAGGCGCTGAGACTTGCCGCCGAGATCGCCACCCTGCTTCAGGTATTCGGCGTCAGCGTGGAATTCGACGTGAGCCAGCTTCCCGGCGTCTGACCGGTCGGCGCGCGGCTCCGGCTCAGGCGCCGTGGCGACGGTTCGTGACCGACGGTTCCTCCGACAGCCCCCGGCGAACCCTGGCGACCCATTCCGCATCCAAGCCCAGCGCCTCGGTCACCGCGTCGTCGATCTGCTTGCGTACGGAGTCTTCGTTCGCTTCCGGGAAGGGACGCAACGTCAAGTCCTGTAGCCACTTGAAGTTGGCGCGCAGGTATTTCCGAGCCTCGGAGTCGATTTCAGCGAAGTTCGGTACGGGGATTGAACGCAGCGCGTCGAGCGAGAACGACGGGTAGGAAGGCTTTCGGTTGTCGCGTTCGCCGAGCAGGGCGAGGATTCCGACCGAGGAGTTGAGGTACAGGCACAAAGCCTCAAGGGTTTCCGGGTCATGTGGCCGACACGGGGTCCATATTGAACCGACGGCGGGCTCTGGCGTGGTGACTGCGGCGACCCTCGCAAGAGGGAGCCAGAGCCGGTGCGGCAACAGGAGTTGGCTGCGGCTTTCCCAGTAGCGATCGGCGAGATGCCGACCCGACGGTTTGGGCTCGATGTAGACGTCCGTCTCCGCCCCCATTGTCGTGGTTACATCGGTCTTGTGATACCACAACGCCCGTCGCCCGGACGCCGTGGGCAGTTTCGAGCGGGTGTAGACGTCTCGAATACGTCTCCCCTCTGGGCCAACCTCCGCCAATTCGGACATCGGCACGGAGTGCCTACCCCCAAAAAGCGGCTCTTCACGCAGGGTCCGGTACATGCCCACCAAGTAGGGCGATAGGAAGTTGACCGCGTACCAGTCTCCCCGTTCGATCCGCTCCGCCTCGACCGATTGCACGGTGAAGCCGGGGTCTGATTTCCTCGCACGGGCGATCCGCGCGGCGATGTCCAGTGCTTCCACGGGGGTCGATGGATTCCGGGCAAGGTTCACGACACGAGTGGGCGGCTTCGGCCCGCCGGTCCAGCGCCGACAGACCAGCAGCACCTCGCCAATGCTCGTGTTCTCCGAAAAGAATATCCGCTCCGGGTCGTGAGAAGCGACGATTGTTTCGATGTGAAACTGCTCGGCCAGGTAGCGGCGCAGCGCCAAGTTCCCGGGCGCGGTTGGCACGACGGTCGGCAAGATCAGCGCCAGCGCTCCGGTCTCGGTCTTGAGAAGGGATTGTCCCAAGACCGTGAAGGCCCCGCCTGATGAGTGCAGGCGCGCGGCGGCCTTGTGCGGCTGTCCCTCGAAGACCGCCTTCTCTCGCTTCTTGATGGCCTGTTCCTCATGGCGGCTGAACTGGTCATGGCGCAAGCTGTCGCGCGTGAAGGGCGGGTTCATGATGACCAGGTCCATAGCCGGGGGCTGTCCCGGCTGCTCCTCGTCTTCGTCGGCCACCTGTCGCGCCGCAGTGGGCCAATTCGCCAACTGAGCCCGGCCTTCCAGGAAGTCCAGTGAACCGAGCCGCGCCTGGCTCTCGTGCATCCCGAGAATGACGCGGTAGATGTTCATGCGGCTGAACTGCGTCTTGGGGGAGAGCATCCCCAGCGTGCTAGCCGCCATGTGGGTTCCGGTGAGGTTGATGTCGTAGCCCCACAGCACGTCCTCTACCAGGCACAGCGCCAATGTCTCTTCGTCGGCCTCGTCAGTGGGGCCAGCGGCGCGGCGAAGGTCGCGCACGCGCTCGGCAGCGGCCATGAGCAGGGTGCCCGTACCACAGGAGGGATCGCAGATCCGAAGCTCGGCGATCGTGTTGGGGTCCGACCAGTCCACATCCTGCTCACGGATGGCGAGGGACGCCAGAAGTACGGCGGCAGCGGTGGATGTGTAGTAGGAGCCGTCGTACCGAGCCGTATCGAGTACGCGGTGGAAGATGCGCCCGAGGAGATCGTGACGCAGGCCCGAAACTTCCCCGGCCACGTCCACCACGACAGCCGCCAGATTGCGAACGGCCTGTTCAATGTCAGGTTGTGCCTCCAGCGCCCCCAGCGCCACGCGCCCCGTCTCGAACACGGGGCGGTAGTCCACGGCGAGAATGGCGCGCCAAGCCTCACGGTACGCCTGGACCGTGTGGCATCCCGACGCGCTCTCCGGCGGCCACTCTCCGTCGAAGTCCTTCGGCCGATCGCTCGGCAAGTGGGGATGCACACGATGATGGAAGAGCATCGCCGTCGCCACAACCAACATGCCTCGCTTCGCTGCCGTGAAGTAGCCATCCCCCATTTCCTTCGAGCTGGCCTCGCTGCGGGGCAGGTCGAGCGCTCGCGCGAGTCTGCGGCGCGTGGGGCCGCCGAGCCGTTGCACCGCCGCGTCGAGCCCGTCCGACAGTCGTTGCGCCGCCTTGTCGGCTCCGCTCAGGGAGCTCGGGGCCTGGCGTAGCGCCTGCACGAGTTGGCCCACGCCGCCCGTGGACCACGACTCCGCGGGCGCGCCTGACTTGACACGCACAGTCCAAGTGAGCACCGCGTCGGCGACATCCTCTTGCGCGAGGCTGTCCGGGTAGCAGAGTGCGAAGACGATCGTTGTCAGGCCCTGGTTGAGCCGGGCGTCGGCATCTTTGATGGCCTGCTTCTTGCGATGGAAGCCCGTTTCCGCCTCGATCACCACGCGGAGGCCGTCGACGTCGGCAACGACGTCCATCCTCTTGCGGCGCTCCCGCCGCTCTGCTTTCGAGGGGATGTCTCGGTCAGTTAGCAGCTTCGCGAGCTCGTTGTTGAGAAGCTCTTCCTGCGTGTGTGTGGGCATGACCGCAAGTGTACCCGCTACCCCTCGCCCCGCCGCCCGCCGCCTACCGGACCGACGGCTTCACGTCGTAGCGCGCTCGGCGGTCCGGCCCGACGCCTACCGACCGCGGAACGTCGGCGGGCGCTTCTCGACGAAGGCCTGGACGGCCTCCTTGTGGTCGGCGGTCATGCCGGTGCGCCACATGCGGTCGGCCTCCATGTCGAAGGCGGTCCAGACGTCGGTGTGGAGGGCGCGGTTGAGGTTCTCCTTCATGTAGCCCAGGGCGATGGGCGGGCCGGCGGCGATGTGCTGGGCCAGTCGCAGGGTCTCCTCCTGGAGGGCGTCGGCGGGGAAGACGTGGTTGACGAGGCCCAGGTCGAGGGCGCGCTCGGCGCGGACGCGGTCGGCGGTGTAGTAGAGCTCGCGGGCGCGGGCGGTGCCGACGATGTTGGTCAGCAGCCAGGAGCCGCCGTGGTCGCCGGAGAAGCCGATGTTGCGGAAGGCGGTGGTGAGGAAGGCGTCGTCGGCCATGGTGCGGAGGTCGCAGGCGAGGGCCAGGGAGAGGCCGGCGCCGGCGGCGGGACCGGGGATGGCGGCGATGGTGGGCTTGGGGAACTCGTAGAGGGCGCCGGTGGTGGCGCGCTGGCCGCGGCGCAGGCCGCGCACGCGCTCCTCGAGCGGGGCGCCGGCCGACTTGGCGCCCTCGGCGAAGCCCTTGACATCGCCGCCGGCGCAGAAGGCGCGCCCGGCGCCCGTGAGGACGACGCAGCCGACGTCGTCATCGTCGGCGAGCCGGGGGAGCAGGGCGGCGAAGGCGGCCATCATGGGGCCCGACTGGGCGTTGCGGGCCTCGGGCCGGTTGAGCGTGAGCACGGCGACGCGGCCGTCGCGGTGGGCGAGCAGGTGGTCGGCGCCGGTGTCGATGGGGGTGGGGTCGGTCATGGGGTCGCTCCCGTCGGTCGGTGGTGTTGGAGGGAGGATAGGGGGAGGGAGCGTTTAATCGCACCGGCGGGGGCACGACACGCTCGGCCGGGCGGACCCCATCCTGTGTGGCCTGCCTGCTAGAGTCCCGGTAGACGGCGGAGGAATACCGGGAGCCGGCAGGGTGGCGCAGACCCCAGACGATTCGTTCCAGCTGGCTCTCTCGCACCTCAAGCGCGTGCAAACGTCGTGGGCCGAGCCGGACTGGGCGGATCTGTCGTCCTATGGGCTGTACTGCCTTGAGGCCTGCATCGTCGCGGCAGCCCTGGACCTCGATCGAGCCCGTCCGAGGAGCCACCGCACGAAGGTGGACATGGCCGAACTCCTCCATGCCGATCATGGCCTGCCCGACATCGGGGGCTTGCTCGTCGACCTGAATGAGGTGCGTAAGCGCGAGGCGTATGGGGATATCGATGCCCCCGAGGATATGGCTCCAGAGGAGACCGCGGCGGCGGTCGAGGAGTACGTTGACGCTGTGAGGAGGTTGCTCGCGCGATGACACCGCGGCTGACGACCACCCGAGCACTACTCCCGACGGAGGCGCTGGCCGCTGTCCGCGTGTGGCCGAGCGAGGGCGCGCGCGCGTGGACGATCACCGCCGTGCGGCAGGCCGAACGCGATGCAGCGATCACGGCGATCGTCGCCTCGGGGTCGGCCGTACGCGACGTGGAGCAGAGCGACGACCTCGACCTCGTGCTGGTGCACCAGGGGCGTCGCGCCAGTCTCCCGCGGCCGCCGATCGACGTCGACCTGCGGCAGTACGCGCAGACCGACGTCGCCCGCAAGCTGGAGGCGGCACACGACTATCTCTCCGCCACCGTGCGTTACGGGCAGGCGCTCTATGAGCGTGACGGATGGTGGTCGCGACTGCGGGCCGACTGGAACGAGCGGCTGTCGCTGCCGTCGGCGGCCGGCGCGCGCGCGCGGGCAGACGAGGCGGAGCGCCGCTACGACGAGATGCGCGAGCTTGGCGATCTCGACGCCGCGGCCGAACTCAAGGTCTCGATGTTGACGCACCTCGCTCGCGCGGCGCTCAGCGACGCCGGGGTCTTCCCGCGGTCGCGTCCAGAGTTAGCGGAGCAACTGCGGGGCATCGACGAACAACCGCTGGCCGATCGTCTGGCCGATGCGCTGGCGCACCGGTACGGGTAGCGCGTCCGGCCCCTCTATCGACGCGGGCCTTTCCGTCGCCGAGAATCGTCGCTGGGTTGTAGAATGACGGCGGACAGGCGTGCCTTCGGGACGCCACGCAGAGGAGGGCCGCGACTTGGGTGTGTTCAACTGGCCGGTCCGGCTGGAGAGCATGGACGGCGAGCGCTCGTTGGAGATCGAGGCGATGGTGGACACCGGCGCCAGCTACAGCATGGTGCCCGCCAGCCTGTTGAAGGATCTGGGGGTGTCGCCGATCGGCAAGGTCGGCCTAGTGCTGGCCGACGGCCGTCGGGTCGAGACGCACCTCGGGAGATGTTGGGCCACGATCAATGGCGCCAGTGAGGTCACCCTGGTCGCCTTCGGCGAGGACGGCGCTCGCGCCCTGCTGGGGGCCTACACGCTGGAAGGCCTGCGCCTGGCGGTGGACCCGGCCAATCGCGCGCTGATCCCGGCCACGACCGCCTGGGCGTAGGCGAGAGACCGCCCGAGCGCCCCGCTCAGCCCTCGATGCCGGCGCCCCAGGCCAGGGCATTCGAGAGCAGCTGCCGGTAGGCGGCGGTCTCCCAGGGGCCGCGGAAGGCCGGCTGGTCGTCGGCGACGCCGGCGGCGGCCCCGGTGACCGGCGTCTGACAGTGCCCGGGCGCGAAGTAGGCCACGCCGCCCTCGCCGACGTCCCGCACGATCCCCAGCGCGCGCGAGCGGCCGTCGGGCAGCAGCGTGGTGTCCTCGTCGTAGATCATCGCGTAGTGGCCGACGGGCGCCTCCTGCATGTCCATCGTCAGCAGCACGCGCGTCTCCGGGTGCTGCACCTCGATCCAGTAGGGCTCGTCGCGGATGGCGAAGCTGGGCGGCAGCTTGTCCGTCAGGACGTGGTTGCGATCGGCGACGCTCACCTCGAATTCCTGCACGGGCGGGTGGGTGAGGAAGAACGCGCCGAGCGCCTCGTGGTAGGGCGCCTTGACCATGCGCCGGGCGCCCTGCCCCTCGACCCGGACGGCCTTGCCGCCAGCGCTGCCGTGCAGGCCCAGCCAGCGGCCGCCGTCGGCCAGCCAGTCGCGGATGACGCCGGTGGTGGGCTCGTCGGCGAAGGGGCCGGCGACGTAGGTCACGAGCAGCTGGCAGTCGCGAATCCACTTCGGGCAGTCGGTGAAGTCGCTGCCGACGGTGGCGTGGACGCGCTCGTCGGCCTGCAGCGCCTGCAGGATGCGCACGCGGGCGTAGTCCATGTCGTGGCCGGCGTGCGAGCCCGGCGGGAAGCCGCCGACGATGACGTGCACGCGGATGGGGGTGGTCATGGCTGCTCCTTATCTATTGGTCGCTTGCCGAGTCTATCACCGCCTACAACTCCCCGACGGCGTGGCGGGCGGTATCGACGGCCGTGGCCTGATCGATGGCGCGCGAGAGAGCGTCGCGCAGGGCGACGGCGTCGGGCAGGGGCAGCTCGACGGCGAGGCGCTGGCCCGGGCCGTCGGCCTCGCGGACAAAGTCGAGCAGCAGGGCGTGCTCGGCGGCGAGCGTGAACGGGTGGTCGTAGGCGACGTAGGCGTGGTCGGCGGGGAACCAGCCGCGCGGCCCCTTGGCGGCGGCGGTCAGGGGGAGCTTGGCGGCGATCATCGTGCACATGGCGTCGTCTCCGGTCGGGTCGCGCCGGGGCGTCCCTTGTGGGCGCCCACGAGGGACGCCCCGACGGGGGAACGCCCCGATGCGCCGCGGTTCAGCCGCGCAGGTGGCGGCCGAAGAAGTCCCAGATCTTGCCCCAGGCGTCGACCGCGGCCTCGGCGCGATAGGCGGCCGGGCGGTCGTAGTAGAAGAAGCCGTGCCCGGCGCCGGGGTACATGTGGAACTCGTAGGTCTTGCCGTGCGCCTGGAGGGCGGCCTCGTGCTCAGCGACCTGGGCCGGGCTGGGGGCCGAGTCGTCGGCGCCGAAGAGGCCCAGCAGGGGGCACTGCAGGTCGGCGGTGTAGTCGATGGGGGCGACGGGCTGGGCCGGCGGGCGGTCGCCGGGCGCCTGCACGACGCGACCGCCCCAGCAGTCGACGGCGGCGTCGACGCCGGTCGCGCGCGAGGCGATGAGCACGGTGTGGCGGCCGCCCGAGCAGGTGCCGGTGACGCCGACCTTGCCGTTGTGCGCCGGGTGGGCGCGCAGCAGGTCGATGCAGCCCTGGGCGTCGGCGACGACCTGGTCGTCGGGCACGCCGCCCTCGGCGCGGACCTTGGCCGCCACGTCGTCGGGGGCGCCGTGGCCGGCGCGGCAGTAGAGGTCGGGCGAGAGGCACAGGTAGCCGTGGTGGGCGTAGCGGCGGGCCGTCTCGCGGAAGAACTCGTCCCAGCCGGGCAGGTGGTGGATGAGCAGCACGGCGGGGAACGGCCCGGGCCCCAGCGGCCGGGCGAAGTAGGCGTGGATGGCGTCGCCGTTGGCGCCCGTGACGGTGATCGTCTCGGCGAGCAGGCCCTCGTATTGGTCGGTGGTGTAGGTCATGGGATCCTCCGTCGGGAGTGTAGGGGAGGGGGTGGGGGGCCTCCAACTGAGCGATTGGGAAGGTGGGAAGTTGGTGGTTCAATCCGAAGTTCACGCTTGATTCACGCAGCTTGCCGGCCCATCCTCATCTGCGCTTGCGAATGGCTACTCCAGCCGTGTGGCGATTGAGGCGATGTCTTCGTCCGGGATAGAGGACAAATTCATAAGGTTGAACATGTCTGCGCCGATCCCTTGGACAGTCATACTTGCTGGTTTGACATCCGTCGGGCCAAAGGCTACTTCACCGCCAAAGTTGATGTACCCTCTGTGGTAGAGATCGAGACACTCGTAGAGTATCTGATATAGCTCTCTTGGGAATGACTCGCGCCCCCTGTAGTCTGTAGTTCGAAGTCCGAAATGTCCCTTCTCTACGGAGAGCTTCATAATGCAGAGTTGTCGATACGTGAGTTGTTCAGCAGCCTTCGTGATCTGATGTGCCATATGCACGCCGATGCTGCGATTGAACGCTAGGTTCGCAAGCAGATGCGCGACATAGGGCAGCTTCTTCTCTTCAGGCTCTCGTTGACTCTTCAGCAACACACTCTCCGCGACTTCCTCTGCGTCCGATCTGCCTGCTGGTTTTGACTCGAAGAATCCATCCCCACGGAGACTCTCTCCCTGTTCGATCCGTTCTCGAATTTCAGCAGCAGCAAGTCCGAACACGCGGCCCACACGCGCTTCTTCTCGCGGGCTCAAGAGACGTCCTGCGATCTCGCTGCCAAGCTTCCGCCAAGCCATTGAGAGTGCAGCACCGGTCGCGCCACCAATCGCGACTCCGGCAGGCCCAGCTACGAGCAAGCCGAGCGCAGCAGCAGCGGTGCTCGCACTAGTGCCCCCGAAAACCTCGACGCCAGCATTGATCAGTCGACTGATGCGTTGGTTCTCTGCTGATGCGGGTCTCTGGTGCTCAGACATGGGGTGTATCTCCGCAATGCGACGACGGTATCCACATCCCCGGCCGAGAGGCCGTTCATGTAGGCGAGATGAGGTAGCGGGGGACTACTCCCGCGTCTCAGCGACGAACGACAGCAACTCGTCGAGTGAGTGCGCCCAGAAGAGCGTGAGGCCGCGGTCCTGCGCCTCGCTGAGGTGCCGCAAGCCGAAGACGCCGCTCAGGACGGCGACCGGGACGACGTTGTTGCGCCCGAGATCGTCGATCCAGGCGCGCGCCTTCACCAACGCGTCGTTCGTCAAGCGCTTGATCGAGTTGAGCTCCGAGTTGCTGACCTTGCACTCGATGGGCATGACGCGGCCATCCCAGAGGCGCACGACGATGTCGGCCTTGCGTGTCGTGCCGACGATGCACTCGCCGGTGAACCGGCCCAAATCGGGCGCCGCGAACACGTTTGGTATCGGCCGCGGGCCTTCCTCAATGAAGCCCGCGACGGACAGGCGGGACTTGACGAGCGTTTCTTGCCGACGTGGCGCGTCGGTCGCCCGGCCGGTGCGCACTCGCTGTGAGGCGATGAGCGCCGCCGTCGCAACGACGGCGATGCGCCGTTCCTCCGCGCTCGGCTCGCGCTTGTCCCGGACCCAGGCGAAGCGCTCGGGGTCGAGCCCGCGCAAGATCGTCTCCACGACCCTGCCAGCGGCGTCGGGGTCCGCCCTGATGCTCGACGGCGTCAGCCGGGCATCTGCCAGCACGCGCAGGTCATCCGCGGACGCCGGCGGTCCCGTCAGATAGCGCGAGGCGTAGAGCAGGTCGTCGTCGGCAAGGACGGTGGACGCCTGCGCGGCGAGGGCGGCGAGATCGTCGGTGGCGTCGAGGAGGCGCTCGATGGCGTCGCGGTAGTGCGCGAAGTGCTCCAGGTAGGCGCCGAGCGACTCGCCCATGCGCTCATCGCGAAACTGGCCGATCGCGACTTGCCGATCGGCTTCGAGCCTCCGCTGATCCCATCGGGGCGGCGTCGCCGGCACTCAGTCCCCCAGCAACAGTTCTAGCGACGGGACGGGGATGCGCTCCATCTCCCGGGGCTCGAACTTGACCAAGCCGCCGGCGTACGTGCGGCCCAAGGCCGGGCTGACGGTGCGGCGCAGCGCCTCGGCGAGCCGGTCGAGCGCGCGGTCGGGCAGCGGTGCGCGCGGGTAGATGCCGTGCGCGATGTTGATGTGACGCGCGCCCGCGATGTTGCGGACGAACGCGGGCGGGCGTCGCGCCATGTAGGTCGCGAGCAGCGGCGCCGGCTCGCGCAGCCCGACCGCCCACCAGGCCCGCCGGTTCCGCGCGACGTAGCCGTCGGCGACCCCGGCTGCCCGCGCTGACTTGAGGAAGGCGTCGACCGCGTCGCGCTCGCCCGCGTCCAGCTCGTCGAGATCCGCGGGGAGGTCGATCACCCGGCGCAGCGCCTCGGTCGATTCGAGCCGCTCCCCGGCGCCGATCAGCTCGCGCGCCCCCGTGATGGCTGGGAACAGGTAGCGGTCCGGTATCGGGGGACGGCTGCCCGCCGGGAGCACCCACGTACCGTTGGCGCCGGTCACCTGACCGCGGTGCACGCGGCAGATCTCGCCCAGCTCGACGTAGCCCTCGGGCATCGCGGGAGTCGAGCGGACCAGCGGCGTCCAGCGCGCGGCCCCTTCGAGTCGCGCGCGGGCCACCGGACGCCCGGCGTCGAGCGGCTGCAGGTCGGCCGGGTCGTCGACCATGCGCATTCGCAGGGCGTCTGGCCGCGCCCCGATCTCGAAGCAGGTCACGGCCGCCGTGGTCGCCGTGTCACCGAAGGGCAGCGCCGCGGGATCGATGATGTCGATCGAGCGCCCGCCGAGGCCGTCGAGCAGCAGATGCCGCACCGCCTGGCCGTAGTTCACGTCGAGCCACTCGGAGCTGGTGACGAAGCAGCCGATGTCGCCGGGCCGGCCGTGCAGGGCGGTCGCGAGGAAGAAGTAGGTGTGCAGCCCCGCCAGGCCCGAGAGGCGCGCCCCGAAGCGCCCGGCCGCGAGGCGCGCCCAGGCCTTCGCGTCGGCGGTGAGGTTGTGGTGCCGCACGTAGGGCGGATTGCCGATGAAGGCCGTGCGGCCTTCATGCTGGGGGATCGCCGTCTGCGTGTAGTCGGCGTTGACGACGCTCACGCCCGCCATACGGCCCAGCGCCGCGAAGCCCGCGCGCGTGAGCAGCGTCGCGAGGGGGTCGGCGTCGACTGCGACGACCTGCGCCTCGCTGCGCCGCGCGATCTCCAGCGCGAAGCGGCCGCTGCCGCAGCCCGGGTCGATGACGCGCGCCGGCGCCTGCTCGAGCGTCCAGCCCACCATCGGCCCCGTGATCGCGGCCGGCGTGAACACTTGGCCGAGTTGTCGTCGCTCGGCCTGCGGGCGCGCAGCGATCAGCCGATCGCCGAGCGGATCCCCGCCCGCGCGGATCGCGTCGGCGGCGCCCTGCACGTCACGATTTGGCGGGGCCGGCCCCGCCGCGGCCTCGCGGGCGAGGCGTTCCTCGCCGGGCGACAGCGGGCCGCCGTGCCCGGTCGCGCCGAGCGCGACGGCCAGCGCCGCCAGCGAGACCTCCGTGCTGGTCGACCCGGTATTCTGTTTCGGCACGCGTCGTCCCTGCTCCGGTCCGCCCTGTCCACTTGTATAGCATAGTTTTAGAACATATGCGCGTCCGGGCATTCGAGGCGTACCGCGCGGGACTCTAACATCCCCACGAGGGAGACGCCGATGACCGCGACGGACGCCCCCGACTTCGAGACGCTGCTGCCGCGACCGCTGTCGCCGCGGCAGGCGCGACTGCTGGCGCGGGCGCGGGCGCACGCGGCCGACTTCGAGACGCGGGCCGACGCGCACGACCGCGCGGGCAGCTATCCGCTGGAGAACATGGAGGCGATGAAGGCGTCGGGCTACGCGCACATGATCCTGCCCGAGGCCTGGGGCGGCGAGGACGTGTCGCTGCTGGAGTTGTGCGCCTGCCAGGAGCAGCTGGGGCAGGGCTGCGCGGGCACGGCCATCGCCGTCAACATGCACCTGTTCACGCTGGGGGCGCTGCTGCTCGACGCGCGGTCGGAGTCGGGCCGGGGGCGGGCGCAGATGGAGGCCGGGCTGCGGCTCATCGGCCGGCGGCGGCAGATCGTGGCGGGGTCGTTCAGCGAGCACGGGCAGGCGGGGGCCTACATGATGCCGGCGACGCGGGGGCGGGCGGCGCCGGGCGGCTGGGAGATCCACGGCCGCAAGGCGTACACGTCGAACTGGCCGTCGGCCGACCTGGTGGGCGGGCTGGTGCACCTCGAGGGGCACCCGGCCGGCGACGACCGGGTGGCGATGGTCACGCTGCCGAAGGGCACGCCGGGGCTGTCGAGTCCGGGGGCGTCGAGCTGGGACGTGATGGGGCTGCGGGCGTCGGGCAGCTACGACGTGGTCTGGGACGGCGTCTTCGTGGCGGACATGCTGATGCCCGAGACGAAGGCGGGGCCCGAGTACTTCACGTCGATGAGCGCCTTCGGGGCCTGGCTCAACCTGACCGTGGCGTCGGTGTACCTGGGCGTGGCGCAGGCGGCGATCGACTGGACGGTGGCGTTCCTGCGCGAGCGCCGGGCGGCGGTCGACGGGCGGCCGCTGAGCCGCATGCCGGGGTTGCAGTATCAACTGGGCGAGATGCTGGCGCTGCAGGCGGCGTCGCGGTCGCTGATCCGCACGTCGGCGGAGTCGTGGATGGCGTCGCCCTGGACGGCCGAGGAGGCGCGGCGGCACGGCAGCGTCTGCACGTACGTGACGTCGAAGAACCACACGCGGGTGCTGGAGCTGGCGATGGACGTGGCCGGGGGACCGGGCTTGTTCCGGTCGGCGGGGCTCGAGCGGCGCTACCGGGACGTGCGGGGCGCGAAGGCGCATCCGCCGTCGGACATGGTGGCGCTGGAGGAGATCGCGAAGAGCCGGCTGGGGATCGCGTGGGGGTCGTCGCCGCGCTGGGGGTAGGGGGTGGGGGCGGTCGAGGCGTCCCCTGTGGGCGCCCACGAGGGACGCCCCGACGCGCAGCGCCTCAGATGTCGGCGAGCGCGCCGCGCGCCTTGGCCTCCCGCGCCTCCGCGATCAGGAAGTCCAGCCGGCCCGCCTCCGCGTCGGCTTCGATCTGACGGTCCCAGCGTTCCCAGTCCAACTCGCTGATCCACTTGCGCAGCCGGACGTACTCCCTCTCGGGCAGGACGCGGATCGCCTCCTGGATCTCCGTGATGCTCACCATCGCCTCCTCCCCGCTCTCGCCGTGGCCGCCGCCGCGCGTCGCCGCTGCTCGCCGCGCACACCCGGCGATCGATCCGCGGGAGGTGATCGACGCTCGGCGGCGCTCTCCCGGTCGTCCGCTCGATTCTACAGCGCCCCGCAGCCGGATGGTTAGACTCGGGTCGCGGCGCAACTTGGCGTCGGGGATGTTCGTTAAGCATCGGAGGAGGGGTGCGATGCGGCCGTCGGGGGTCCGGGGCGTGGTGGTCGCGGCGCTGCTGTTGGCAGCGCTGGGGTTGGGCGTGGCCTCGACGCATGGCAGCGCGTCGGCGCAGGAACCCGCGTCGGACACGATCACCACGGAACTGCAGCCCGGCTGGAACCTCATCGGGTGGATGGGGCCCGACACGACGGCGAGCGATCTGTTCGACAAGATCCCGGCGCTGCTGGTGGTGGCGGCGTGGGACCGCGACGCGGCCCGGTACGCGTGGGCGCGGCGCGGCGGTACCGTCCCGCCCGAGCTGGCGCAGTTGACGCGGGGGCAGGGGCTATTCCTGTGGGTGAGCGGGTCGGAGCCGGTGGACTGGACGCGCCCCGCGTCGGCGGAGGGGATGCTGCTCACGCTGGCGGAGGGCTACAACCTGGTTGGCTGGGCAGGGCTCGACGGGACGCCGATCGCGGAGGCGGTGGGGCGCTTCGGGGAGGCGCTGGTCGGCGTGTCAACGTGGAACGCGGAGACGCAGTCGTACGAGCGCTACGAGCCCGGGGTGGACGAGCCGGCGGAGGGAGTGGCGGTGCTGAACCACGGCGATGCGCTGTGGGTGGAGTTGTCGGAGGAGCGCCGCTGGTGGCAGTCGAGGCCGAAGCGGATTGCGTTCATGCTTCATGGTGATCTCCGCCTGACTCAAGAACAGGAGGCGGGGTATCGCCAGGAGTTGGCGCACGTGCAGGCGTTCTTCCTGGAGCGCTACGGGATCGAGCCGCCTGAGTTCTCGGTGCACTTCTTCCATGGGCCATCGCACTTAGCCACTGCGGGTGGAGGCAGGATCAGCGTGTACTGGCCCGCCGACGACCCACCAGAGGCGGTCCCATGGTCGCACGAGTACTTCCATCTCTTGCAGTCCGCGGTGAGGCAAGGGCACGGTGGTGCATCTGGTTCCCCGACTTGGCTCAGCGAAGGGAGCGCCACATACGCGGCGAACCTATACAGCCATGCCCGGTGGGGTGACGAGGACGAGGGATTCAGGTGGCAGATGTGGAGCATATCCCGGGAGATCGCCGAGCTCCGCCCTCTCGAACATCGGGGACCATTCCGTGCCACGCAGGGAGTGGGGTACAACCTGGGCACGTTGGCGACGGACTGGCTGGTCCGGCGGGCGGCGGGGCTATCCACGGAGAACGTTCGATTCACGCGCGAGGAGTTGGCGGGCCTGGATGCGCAGACGAAGCACGATTCGTACATCCAGTACTTCCGGCTGCTGGGGTCGTCGGCGACGTGGCAGGAGGCATTCGAGGCCGCGTTTGGGATTGCCGTCGACGATTTCTATGAAGCGTTCGAGAAATATCGACGGGGGGGATTGCTTCCCCTCCCTCCGCATGTGTCCGATGACCGCGTTGAGCCGATCCTGGAACTCGTGGGGGAGATTCCGCCCTCCAGAGCGGCGCAGATCCGGATGGACTTCGAAGCCATCCAGACCTTCTTCCGCGATCGCCTTGGCAGTGGGCCGGCGGACTACACGGTGTTCGTGGCCGCTGACGGCGACTCAGCGAGATCCGCATACCTGAACCTCTTGGCCGAGGAGCCAGAAGAAGGGGTCCAGCCCTGCGCCGCGCAGACCCCCGGCATCGGGGTGTACGTGGCCCTCGGTTGCTACCATCTGTTCGCGGGCAATCTCGCGACGCATCATTTCTACCGCGTCCTGACCCGGCTGGCGCCCTGGCACTCAGTACCGGTTAGCTCCGACGCACCTACGCCCTGGGGGCCCCAGTGGCTGCAACTCGCGGCAATCGGCTACATGACGTACGCGGGTCAGCCGGCGGCTGGCACTCACACGATCGAGCGGATTCGGAGCGGGCGAGCAGCCCTCGCGGGAAGCACAACGCGACCGCTGAGCAGTCTGGAGACTGCCGCCAGCGTGGACACGATCGAGTCGCCGTTGGCTGAGGCGTTGAGCTTCTTGGCGGCGGACTGGTTGGTGCAACGGGCGGGGGAGCGGTCGCTGTTCGACTACTACCGGCGGCTGCCGACGTCGGGGAGTTGGCAGCAGGCGTTCGTGGGGGCCTTCGGGATCGGGGTGGAGGACTTCTACGAGGACTTTGAGGAGTACCGCCACCGCGAAGTGGCCCCGCTGCCCCACTTCGCGGATGACCGCGACGAGCCGGTGCTGGTGTTCTCCGGTGCGGTTGCGGCCGAGGCGGCCGCCGCGCTGCGGGAAGACTTCCAGGGCCTGCTGACGCTCTTCCGGGAGCGGTTCGGCGATGCGGCGGCGGACTACACCGTGTACGTCGCCGCGGACCTCGCGTCGGCCGCGGAGTTGCCCGAGTTCGAGTCGCTTGGCACGACCGCATGCGACGGATGGGTGTCGAACGTCGGCCAGCTATGGGTCCTCAACTGCCCCTACCGCACTCAGGTGGCGGCGCGCCTGCTGGACGATCTCGCCGGCTGGCACTTCGGAGTCGCCGCCCGCCAGTTCTCGTCCGCGCCGCGGGTGCTTCCGCCGGCGTGGCTGCTGCTGGCCGGCAGGACCTATGCGGAGGCCGTGTTCCGGGCGCATCGCTCGGCTGTGCCGGCCGCGACGCTCGGTGCGTTCCGGCGCGAGCAGGCGCGCGTCGCGGGGGAAACCACGGCGGCGCTCGACAGCTTCGAGGGTGTGACGTCGGGTGCCGGCGCTCCCTTCAACGTCGTCACGGCGCTGGCCTTCCTCGCCGCCGACTGGCTGGCGCAGCGGGCCGGCGAGCCGGCGCTGTTCGAGTACTACCGACTTCTCCCGACGTCGGACAGCTGGCAGGAGGCCTTCGAGGGCGCCTTCGGGATCACGATCGACGACTTCTACGCGGCGTTCGCGGAGTATCGGGCGGGGCTGTAGGACGCGGGGCGAGGGGTCAGTCCGCCGGGGCGACCTCGCCCAGGAAGACGCGCGTCAGGATGTCGGTGTCGCGGATGGAGGCGGGGGGGCCGCCGTGGACGACGCGCCCCTTGTCGAGGACGTAGGCGCGGTCGACGATGTCGAGCACGCCCTTGATGTTGTGCTCGACAATGAGGATGGTCGTGCCCAGGTCGGCGCTGATCTGGGCGACTTTGGCGAAGACTTCCTTGACGACGATGGGGGCGAGGCCGAGCGTGGGCTCGTCGAGCAGGAGCACCTCGGGACCGGCCATGAGGCCGCGGCCCAGGGCCAGCATCTGCTGCTGGCCGCCCGACATCTGGCTGGCGAGGTCGCCGCGCTTGTCGCCGAGGATGGGGAAGAGGTCGAGCACGGCGCCGAGGCGGCGGGCCTTCTCGGCGGGGTCCTTCAGGTAGAGGCAGCCGATCTCGAGGTTCTCGGTGACGGTGAGGTGGGTGAAGACGCGCCGCCCCTGCGGGACGAAGGCGATGCCCTGCTTGACGATCTCGTGGGTGGCGGCGGCGAGCCGCTCGCGGCGCCAGTAGACGTCGCCGCGGACGACGGGGGCGAGGCCCATGATGGCCTTGAGGACGGTGGACTTGCCGGCCCCGTTGGGGCCCATCACGCCGACGACCTCGCCCTTGCGGACGTTGAGGGAGACGCCGTCGAGGGCGACGACCTGGCCGTAGTGGACGGAGATGCGGTCGAGCTGGAGCAGCGGCAGGGCGCGCGCGGGGGGCGGGTCGCCCTTTGTAGCGGCAGTGGTCGGAGTGGCCGGGGTGGGAGTGGTCATCGGTATCACCGTGCTGCGGTCGCGCGCGGGGCGGCGGCCGGCTAGAAGCCCAGGTAGGCCTCGATCACTTCGGGCCGGCCCAGGACTTCGTCGACGTCGCCCTCGGCGAGCAGCTTGCCGCTGTCGAGGACGATCAGGTGGTCGGGCAGCTCGCGGACGATGTCCATGTTGTGGGAGATGAGGATGATGGTGTGCTCCTGCTCGCGGATGGTCCGCATGATGCCCTTGACGCGCTCGATCATCTGGGGGAAGAGGCCGGCGAAGGGCTCGTCGAAGAGGTAGATGTGCACGTCCATGGCCAGGGCGCGGCCGATCTCCAGCAGCTTGCGCTGGCCGTAGGAGAGGTTCATGGCCAGGGCGTCGCGCTTATCCCACATACCGACCTGCTCCAGGATGTCGCGGGCCTTGGCGCGGTGGGCGGGGCGGCTGCGCTCGAGCAGCGCGGCGAAGACGCGGCGCTCGGTGAGCACGACCATGATGTTGTCCCAGACGCTGATCTGGTCGAACAGGCGCACCTCCTGGAAGGTGCGGGTGATGCCGTGGCCGGGGCTCTCGTGGGCGCGGACGACGCGCAGGCCGGCGCCGTCGACGATGACGATGCCGCCGTCGAGGGGGAGGGTGCCGCTGAGCAGGTTGACGAGCGTCGATTTCCCGGAGCCGTTGGGCCCGACGATGCTGGTCATGCCGGTGCGGGGGATGGAGATGGAGAGGTCGTCGACGGCGCGGACGACGCCGAAGCTCTTCAACAGGCCGCGCGTCTCGAGGGCGAAGGGCGGGGGGTCGCGGTCGGGCGGCGCGCTCATAGCTTGAACTTCCCCACCAGGCCCTGCGGCCGGAACAACATCAGCAGCACGAGCAGGATGCCGAGGACGGCCTGCTGGGCCTGGCCGACGAACTGATTGGGCAGGAAGGGCAGGAAGCGCATCCCCTCCTCCAGGAGCACGAAGGCCATCGCGCCCAGGAGGGAGCCCCAGATGGTCGCCAGCCCGCCCAGGATGACGATCGAGACGAGCAGGATCGACTCGAGCAGGACGAAGGAGTTGGGGTCGATGAATCTGGCCCAGGTGGCGAAGAGGCCGCCGGCGAGGCCCGCCAGCATCGCCGAGATCACCCACACGGCGAGCTTGTAGTGGGTGCTCCGGTAGCCGAAGACTTCGATCGCGGCCTCGTCCTCGCGGATGGCGGTGAGCACGCGGCCGAAGGACGAGGTGACGAGCAACCAGCCGAGCAGCACCACGATGGCGAGGAAGACGAGGACCAGCAGCAGGAACTCGACGTCGCCGTCGAAGACCCAGCCGCCGATCGCGGGGCGGGGGATCTCGTGGATGCCGAACGCGCCCCGGGTGAGGCCGCGCGAGTTGAGGAAGACGCTGTAGGCGATGATGGCGAAGCCGAACGAGACGAGCACGTAGATGTCGTCGCGGAAGCGGTTGAAGGCGACGCCCACGAGCAGCGCGACGACGGCGGCGACGGCGACGCTGACCGGCAGGGCGGCGAAGAAGGGCCAGGCGAAGGTGGGGATGGCCTCGGTGCGGAGCTGCTCGTAGGCGGCGTTGGAGGTGAGGATGGCCGTCGTGTAGGCGCCGATGCCGAAGAAGGCGATGTGCCCCACCGAGAGCAGGCCGGTGAAGCCCACGACCAGGTTGAGGCTGATCGCCAGGATCGCCCAGATGCCGAAGACCGTGCCCAGGGTGATGGCGAAGCCGACGCCCTGCCAGAGCATGAACGCGGCCGCCCAGGAGAGGATGAGCAGGTTCGCCCAGAGCTGCATGTTGCCTGGGACGGCGCGCGACCGCTCGCGGGGACGGCGCGCCAGTCGCGTCAGTCGCAGCCAGACCTGGGCGGGCATCACTCGCGCCTCTCCACCGGTTACCTCCTGGGCAACAGGCCGCGCGGCCAGAACGACAGGAAGAGCACGAGCAGGATGAAGGAGATGGCGTCGCGCCATTCGCCGGCCAGGTCCCAGATGCCGAATTGCTCGATCAGGCCCAGGACGAACCCCCCGACGAGCGCGCCGTAGAGGTTGCCGATGCCGCCGACGACGGAGGCGATCCAGCCCTTGAGCAGGAGCAGGAGGCCCATCCGCGGCTGGATGGCGGTGTCGTGGCCGCTGAGCACGCCGGCGAATGCGGCGTAGAGCGCGGCGATGAAGAACACGACGGCGATGACGGCGGTCGTGTTGATGCCGACGACCTTGGCGACCTCCTCGTCGTCGCCGATGGCGCGCACGGCCTTGCCGAAGGCGGTGTGCTTGAGGACCAGCAGCAGGGCGACGAAGCCGGCGATCGCGACGCCGATGGTGAAGACGTTGAAGCCCTTGATGTTCGCGCCGGCGATCGTCCAGGGGTCGCTGCCGAAGACGTCGGGCAGGGGGCGTGGGGCGCTGTGGAAGACGATGGTCGTGAAGGCGGTCAGCGCCAGCAGGACGCCCAAGGTCGCGACGAGCATGACAAGCGGGGTGCGGGCGCGCTCGCGCATGTAGACGTAGAGGCCGCGGTAGAGGGCGAGGCCGAGCGTCGCGGCGAGCAGGCAGGAGACGGCCCAGCTGAGATAGAGATTGGCGCCGGGCGCGCCCGCCAGCAGCAGGCCGCAGAACGCGCCCAGGATCGCGGCCGGCGGCGCGACGACGGCCAGGATCGAGACGAGGGTCGCGCCGCGGTCGACTCTGACGGCGATGCGGCGGTAGCCGCGATAGCCGATCCAGGTCGCGATGGCGGCGACGCCGATCCCGGCGGCGGGCGCCAGCATCAGGTGGAGGGAGTCGGGGTAGGCGAGGATGACGCCCGTGTAGACGCCGGCGCCCGCGGCCAGCAGTCCGCCCAGGGCTCGCAGGGCGCGTGGCGGGTAGCGGTCGCGCAGCCGCGGGTAGAGGGCCTCGGCGAAGACCCAGGCGACGACGCCGGCGACGAGCGCCCCGAAGATGACGTTGACGGCCAGGCTGTTGACCGCGTACTGGCCGCCGACGGCCTGCTGCGATCGCAGATAGAAGACGCCGTACGCGCCCAGGGCGGCGGCCGCGCCGTAGTAGAGGTCGAAGAACCAGACGGTGCTGTAGACGAGGGTGAAGCCGATGGCGAGCAGGGCGTAGACGGCGCCCACGGAGAGGCCGTTGAAGGTGAACTGCAGCGCCAACTCGGGCGACTGGGTGATCTTCCAGACGAGGTACGCCGCGGCGGCCGTCGCCACCAGCGTCGCCAGCAGCCTGCCCTGGTGAGCCGTCAACGTCGCCACGTGTCCCCCGAAGTCAGCCGCGACGCGCGTGGCTCGCCGGGCGGCGGCGTCCCGCGCGTCGCCCGGCGGCGCATGTGACCGCGCCTACTGCGACGGCGCCGGGCCCAAGACCCGGTAGCCCTGATTGTCCTCCGTCCGATCGGCGAGCGGCAGCACTTCGACGACGACGTTGGCCAAGCCGACGATCTCGCCGTCGTCGTCGAAGGTGTAGTTGACGCCGATCGCGCCGCTCCAGGTGATGTCGTAGAGGCAGTCGCGGAAGCCGTCCGCGTCCTGGTCGTCGTCGGTGCGCCCCAGGCACTCGGCCGTGATGTAGATGTCGTCGTAGGCGGAGCCGATGTACCAGGGCAGCGTGACGTAGTCGTAGCGCTCACGGAAGTTCGCGAGCACTTCCTGGGCCTTGTCGTTGGCGGGGTCGAGGTCGGCGGTGATGGCCTTCACGCCGCTGGCGGCGTCGCCGGCGATCTCGAGGGCCGTCGCACCGATGACCACCACTTCGGTGTAGATGGGACCGTCGTAGCCGAGTTCGCGCAGCTGCTTGACGATCGTGCCGCCAGAGAATTCGGCCTGCGCGGCGATGTGGATGGCGTCGGGGTTCTCGCCGATCAGCTTGGTGAGCTGGGTGCGGAAGTCGGTGACGTCGGAGGCATAGCGCTCCTCGGCCACGACCTCGCCGCCCAGACTCTCGAACTGGGCGACGCTGGTTCGGCGCACGCCCTCGGCGTAGTCGGTGGCCTCGGTCATCGTCGCGACCGTGCGGATGCCGTCGGCCCAAAGGACGTTGCCGGTGTCGATGCCGAGCTGGGCGTCGTTCATGGCGGTGCGGAAGATGTAGTCGCCGGCGTCGGCGATGTCGGGGTTGGTCGCCAGGCCGGAGAACATGACCACGCCGTCGGCCTCGGCGAGCGGCGCGGCGCCCAGCATCGCGCCGCTGCAGGACGTGCCGAGGATGATCTTGACGCCGTCGACGTCGGTCAGCTTGTTGTAGGCCGTGATGGCGTCCTGGGCGTTGCACTTGGAGTCCTCGACGACGAGTTTCAGCATGCGCCCGTTGATGCCGCCGGCGGCGTTGATCTCCGCCACGGCCAGTTCCTTGGCCCGCACCGCCACCGTGCCGTAGGTCTCCCCCGGGCCGGTGACCGATTCCATCACGCCGACGCGGAATGGGCCCTCTTCGTCATCGCCGCCGCCGCAGGCCACGGCCAGCAGCGCGAACGCCGCCAGCAGGGCGAGCACGATGATCCATTTGCCGGTGAAGACAGGCCATTTGCCGGTGAACACACGCATGAGATGGTCCTCTCCCGCTGCTCAACGCCACGATGAATGGAGGTATGATTCCGCCTGCCCACCTGCGGGAACCCGCGCTGAGCAGGCTGCGGCGTTGAAGTGTAAATCACGCTATTCCCCTGCAACGAGGATGTCCAGAGGCCGGACGGGCGCGCACGGCAGGGTCCGATTGGTCTGTGGGGGGCGGGCCACGCGAGCGTCCTGTGGAGCGTCGCCAACTGGACCAGACGATGTCGAGCGCCAGCGCGTGGCAGTGATTCGTCAGCTGTGAGCCGCCGTCGCGGTCAGCCCGCGTCCAGGCCGAGCGCCCGGTCGAGCTTGTCCTCGATCCGCTGGAGACGCTCGGAGTGCTCATCAACAGTCGCCGACACCTTCTGTATCTCCCTGAGCTGCTGCTCGATCCGTTCGAGGCGCTCGGAGTGCTCGGCGAGGATTGCGGAGTGCTCGGCGAGGATTGCGGAGTGCTCGGCGAGGATGGTGGAGTGCTCGGCGAGGATTGCGGAGTGCTCGGCGAGGGTGTTGGTATGCGCACCGATGATCAGCGAGATCTTCATGATCTCCTGGAACTGCCGATCGAGATTCCGCCGAAGGAGCCCGAGCTGGCTGTCGTGATCGGCGAGCGTCGCGTCGATCGCCTCGTGCTGGTCTTCGTGCGTGGCAACCATCTCAGTCCGCCTCCCGCGTGGCGATCGTAGCACCGGTCGTCACAGTGTAGCTGGTCTCCCGGCGCCCGGGCGACGATTCGGGCTGCAGCACTACCCATGGATCGGGTGGGGCGCGCACGGCGGCGGTGGATTGGTCGCTGGGGGGCGGGCTGGGTACGGTGATCGCGACGGTCGGCGGTCGCGGCCGACGCGGCTCGGGCAGGGAGAACTGCGGTGGAAGTCTATTTCCTGATCTTGGTGGCGCTGCTGTTCCTATCCGCGTTCTTTTCGAGCGCGGAGACGGCGTTTCTGTCGTTGGAGCGGGTGCAGGTGGCGGAGCGTCTGAGCGCCGGCGTGCCGGGCGCGCGCCGCGTCGAGCGGCTGCTGGAATCGCCGCGACGGCTGCTGTCGTCGATCCTGCTGGGCAACAACCTGACGAACACGGGGGCGGCGGCGGTCGGCACGGCGATCGCGACGCAGATCGTCGACGGAGGCGCGGGCGTCCTCGCGGCGACGCTGCTGGTGACGGTGCTGCTGGTGATCTTCGGCGAGGTCGGGCCGAAGACGGTGGCGCTGCATCACAACTTCGCGGTCGCACGGGCGTACGCCTGGCCGCTGCGCGGCTGGACGCGCGCCACGACGCCGGTGGTGTCGGTGCTCGACGGGATCAGCCGGGCGCTGCTGTCGGCCGTGGGCGAGCGCGGTGAGTCGCGGGCGGCGCTGAGCCTGGGCGAGCTGCGGTCGGCGATCCGGCTGGGGGAGGAGACGGGGACGCTCGAGCGCGACGAGTCGGCGCGGCTGCTGGGGGCGCTGGCGCTGCCGACGCAGCAGGTGCGCCGGGTGATGACGCCGCGCGTCAGCATCGTGGCGGTGGAGGAGGATGCGCCGCTGGCCGACGTCGCGACGGCGCTGGCCGAGTCGGGCTTCCTGCGCCTGCTGGTGCAGGAGGGGTCGCTGGATGAGATCGTGGGTTTCGTGCACGTCAGCGACGTCAGCGCGGCGCAGGCCAGCGGCCGGGGCGAGCCGCAGCGCGCGCGCGACCTGATGCGCGAGGTCTCGTTCGAGTCGGAGCGGGCGCCGGTGGCGCGCGTGCTCGAGACGATGCAGCACAGCGGGTCGCACCTTTCGGTGCTGGTGGACGAGTTCGGGGTGACGTCGGGGATCGTGACGCTCGAGGACATCCTGGAGGAGGTCGTGGGCGAGATCCGCAGCGAGAGCGGCCCGCCGCGCAGCGACGTGCCGGTGCGGGTGGGCGGCCGGCTGTACGTCGAGGGCCAGCGGGCGCTGGGGGCCCTGGGCCAGGAGCTCGACGCGGACCTCTCGCACGCCGAGGCCGAGAGCGTGGGCGGTCTGGTGCTGGCGCACCTGCGGCACATGCCGGCGCGGGGCGAGTGGGTATCGCACGGGGGCTATCGCTTCACGGTGATGGCGGCCGACGCGCGCCGGGTGCGACTGGTGGCGGTGGAACCGGAATCGGAGTTGGAGTTGGAGGACGACCCGGCGGACGCCGAGGACACGGCCGAGTCGGACAGCGGCGCCGGCGCCGGGCGGGACGACTGATGGACTTCCTGATCTTCGCGCTCTGCGCGCTGGCCATCGCGCTGGCGGGCCCGACGCTGGTGCGCGCGGTCGAGGGCGTGGGCGACGCGACGGGGCTGGGGCATCTCTGGCTGGGGACCGTGCTGCTGGCCGGGGCGACGTCGCTGCCGGAGCTGGTGAGCGTGGTCTCGGCGGCCGGGATCGATCAGCCCGACATCGCCGTGGGCACGGTGCTGGGGTCGAACATGTTCAACATGACGATCTTCGGGGTCGTGCTGGTGCTCTTCCCGCTGGCCGTGCGGACGGACCGGGCGAGCGCGCTGACGGGCGGCGTCGCGATCGTCCTGGGCGCGGCGACGCTGGTCTTCATTGTCACGGGCGAGGTCGCGCTGGGCCATGTCGGCCTCGGCGCGATCGTGCTGCTGGGGCTGTACGTCACGGGGTCGCTGCTGCTGTTCCGGGAGGCGCGACGGGGGTCCGCCGCGCCCGCGCCCGCGGCATCGACGGACCCGGCCCCGGCGCCGGAGCAGACGGCGGCGCGGCGCAGGCCGCGGCGCGCGGATGTCGTACGGCTGGCCGCGGCGACGGCGGTGGTGTTCGTGGCCTCGCTGTTCCTGCCCAGCGCGGCCGAGGGCATCGCGGACACGCTGGGGGTCAGCGGGGGCGTCGTGGGCGTCGTGGGCGTGGCGCTGGCGACGTCGTTGCCGGAGGTCGTGACCTCGGCCGTGGCGCTGTGGCGTGGATCGCCGGGGCTGGTGGTGGGGAACGTCTTCGGCAGCAACGTGTTCAACGTCGCGGTGCTGTTCCCGGGCGATCTCGCGCTGGACGAGGGGCCGCTGCTGGCGGCGGCGATGAGCGAGCAGGCGGTGACGGCGGCGTTCGGGCTGGGGCTGATGCTGCTGGCGCTGCTGGCGCTGGTCGATCGGATGCCGTGGTCGTCGGCGGGGGGCGAGGGGCTGCTGCGCCGCAGCTGGGCGTTGCGAGCGGCGGGCGTCGCGATCCTGCTGGGGTATCTGGTAGGCGTCATCGTGACGGTGGGGCTGGGGATCGAGACGGGATAGCCGCGGCCGCGACGATCGCGACTACCGAGACGCGGGGATGGGGCGTCGCAAGCTGCGGCGCAGGCCCGCGACCTCCGGCAACTCCAGCAACTGCTCCATCGTGTCGAGCGTGTAGGTGCGCCCCTCGGTCGCCACGATGATCCTGGCGAGTGCGGTCGTTCGCCCGGCCCAGCCCTTGCCGTCGATCAGCGCGCACGGGCGCAGGCCGGCAGCGACCGCCGCGCCCGCGATCGCCTCGAAGTGGTCCGCTTTGTCCACGACGGTCTCGGGATCCTCGGCCATCTTGGCCTCGACCGCGAGGGTGGGTTTCGAATCCGGGATCAGGAAGTCCGGCACCGGGGCAAAGCCATAGCGCGCCTTCGTCTCCAGCGCGCCGCCCGCCCCCGGGCCCGTGTGGTGATGGGGAATGCCGTGCGCCTGCAGCAGTTCGGTGAAGGGGCGCTCGAGCAGGGCGTCGCCCTTGCTCTCCGAGTGCGCGTCCTGCACCTGCCGCCACACACCGCCGACGTATCGCTGGTAGAGCAAGGCGGAGTACGGCACCCCGCCCGCGCTCGCGGCGACGCTGCGCCAGCCGTTGATCGTGTCGCGCTTGTCGAGGTTGGAATGGAAGTGGCCGGCGATGGCGTCGGGGACACGCAAGATGCGCCGCTCCATGATCGCGGTCACGGCCGCGGCGATGTCCCGGATCAGTCGCTCGCGAGCGCCCGTGAGGCGGATCGAGTGCGCTTCCCGCTCGAAGTTCCGCAGGGTCTGCGCGCTCGCGCGCCCCTCCTTGCTGACGATCCGGAGGACCGCCGCCAGCTCCTGCCGTGTCAAGCCGAGGATCATGCGCAACGGGACGAGCGCCCCCGGTTCCTCCCGCAGCAGCGCGACAAACGCCTTGGGCTCGGTGCGTGTGAAGCCCTCGGTGGCGCTGACGAGTCGTTCGTACAGCAGAATGAACTCGGCTTCGCTGTCCCGCGCTTCCCCGCGAGGGATGAGGTGGAACGCCGGTTGCATCTGGTGCCGGTAGCCGTGCGCCAGCAGCGTGCCGGCCTTCTGGCGATCATGCCCGGGTTGCGCCAGCACGATCGCGGCCGCCTCGTGCCGCGCCGCCGCGCTGGACGTGATCCCCGCCTCTTTGAGAATGGTGACTTCGCGCGCAGTGAGCGACACGTGCAAAAATCCCTCGCCACTCGCTCGTGCGGTCCTTGCGTGCAGAGTAGCGCATCCCCCCCCGCAGGGCCAAGCCCGGCCGCCGATGTCCACCCGGCCGAATGGATCGTACGTATCATTGCCCGGGGGCGGGGGGCGCTGCGATACTTGCGGCACTCGGCGCCCCGTCGCGCGGGGGCCGGGCCCCGCGCCGGGTTCTGCGCCGGGGCCGGCTGCCGGAGCGGGCCGGAGTGGCGGAATTGGTAGACGCGACGGTCTCAAAAACCGTTGAGGGGTAACCCTCGTGCCGGTTCGAATCCGGCCTTCGGCACCACGATCGGGCGCGCGCGGCGCGTGCGGACCGTGCTCCGAGTGTCAGCGAGGGCGTTGAGGGAGTCGCTGCCGAGTGGTGTAATGGTAGCACGAGGGACTTTGAATCCCTCAGTTCAGGTTCGAACCCTGGCTCGGCAGCCAGCAGGCACATTCCCCGGTAGCTCAATTGGTAGAGCGAGCGGCTGTTAACCGCTAGGTCGCAGGTTCGAGTCCTGCCCGGGGAGCCAGCTTTCGTGGTCGGTGGTGGGGGTGGGGGTGGGCGTCGAGGCCGGTAACGCGCCACGGGCGGGACCGACGCGAGTGGTCAGAGCGTGACGTCCTCCGACACCAGACTGTCTTCCTGCACCAGTTCGTACTCCGCAGGCGCCTCGTCGGGCTCCTCGATCACGTCGGATGCGATCTGTTTGCCCATGACCATCCTGATCCCGTCGAGGAGGCACGCCGCGCGGAGTCGGACGCGCGGGCGGTCTACGACTCGGTGTTGGGAGGTGGGGGGTCGGGGCATACTACGCTTTGGGGTAGTCGGCTCTAGATCGTCGCTTGGCCCAGCCTGGAAGGGCACGTCATGAGCGTCGCATGCCCGAAGTGCGGGAGCGAAGACCTGAAGGTTGACCCCATCAGTCGGTTCCGTCTGGGCGTACCGCATCTCAGGGAGCTGCAGCAGGCTGTCGTCGTGCTGTCCTGTCGGCCGTGCCGCAGCGACTTCCAATTCCGGATCCAGGGACTGAATCGCCCGAGCTTCTCGCACTTCATGCATCTAGGGAACGAAGGCAAGCCCGCTTCCGATGGGCTCCGAAGGGGACACATATCGTTGTGGCCTGACATGAGCACCAGGGGCCCGTTCGTCGGCTATGGCTTCGTGCACAGCGAGGAGCAGGGCGTCTTGTGGCCCTTGCACGAGGCCAGGATCCAAGCTGGCGGAGTCATCGACCGGCACGGCGACCCTGACCTGATGGCGGACTTTGCCAAGGAATATCTGAAGCAGCACCGGGTGCTCCTGCAGCCGGGGCGGCTGCCGAACACGCTCATCGAAGTCATGCCGTCCCTGCTATTGCTGGTTACCGCAGCCGAGCTGGTGTTGAAGGCCTTTATTCTGCGCTCGAAGGGCGAACAGCCGCGAACACACGACCTAGTCGAGCTCTATGACGCTCTGGACTCCCAGCACCAAACCGAGATCGAATCTCGATTCGGCGGATGTCAGCTTGTTGCGAGCCTCACATCCATTGGCGCCGCTGCCCCTCACATCCGGCACATCTTGGGCACCTACGCCGACATTTACGGCGGCAAGCGCGGCGCCTACCAGGAGGCCAAGTTCTACGCCGAGCCCACGACCATGCTGCCAGAGGTCAGCGGTCTGCGGGGTGCCAACCTGAGCAAAGGGAACACCCCGTATCCGACCTTCATGCCCTATCTGGTCGAGGCGCTCGTCGACTGCTACTACCACTTCCCCGGGCTGGAGCGGCTTCGCAGACGGGGCGCTGAGATACGTGAACGCGGCCCCGGGTCAACAAGCCCCGGTCACGGGGATTGGGGGCTGGGACCGTCGTCGTTGGGTCTCGCGGTGATCATCGTGTCACAACAGGAGTCCAAAGACTCCAACCACAGTGACCTCCCAACCTTCGCTGGCTTCAAATCTCGTCATCCGACTGGCCTGCAGGCCGACTGGATGTACGGAGGGAGCACCCTTCTCTTCTACGACGCAACCGGTTCACAGCCTCGGGACGGCGTCGAGACCATCGCGGACATCGAGTGCCGCGTCATCAGCGAAGAAGAGGTCCGCATGCACGCCCGCGATCTAGACAGGTTGGCCGACAGGCTTGAGGCCATCGACACCGGAGACACGCCCCTCGGCAGCCTGCCGCCAGTCTGCTAACCGACGCGAGTCCCTGTATTGCGGGCTCGTTCTCGGGGTAGTCGACAGCGACTCCCACGGGGCGTGGTCAGCCCTGCCTTCTTCGCCCCGCGTAGGCGCGCGTCCGGCGTGGTAGACTAGTCGCTAGAGAGAGTTCAAAGATCGTCAACTCATCGTTGACGAGGCGGTGTGGCGGGCGTCGCACAGGCGGGGACGGTGCGCCGATGCTGGGACAGCGACTGCGGGAAGCGCGGGTCGCGGCGGGGTTGTCGCTCGACGACTTGGCCGGGAGGCTTGAGCGCCCGATCTCGAAGCAGGCGCTGTCGAAGTACGAGCGCGGGGCGTCGCAGCCGCCGCCGCGGCGGCTCTCGGAGATCGCCGCGGCGCTCAACGTGCGGACGTCGGCGCTGCTGACTGAGCCCGCGGTCGACATCCGCTGGGAGGCGTTTCGCAAGCTCGCGAAGCTCAGTAAGGCTCGCCAGGAGCGAGTCACCGCCGTCGCGGCCCAGCGCTTGGAGAGCGAGTTCCGCCTGCGGGCGATGTTCCACTTCGACGAGCGGCACGACCTCCCCGGCCCGATCGCCGTGCGCAACCTCGCGGATTGCGACTACGCGGCCGCGACGCTGCGCATGCGCTGGAACCTCGGCGACCGCCCCGTCGACAACCTCATTGGCCTGATCGAGGAACGTGGCGGGGCGGTGCTCACTTGGCCGGAGGCGTGGGGATTCGACGGCCTCTCCGGCTGGGCCGGATCGACGCCGGTTCTCGTCCTCGACGCGCAGGCGCCGCCCGACCGCCTGCGCTTCAACGCCGCGCACGAGCTGGGGCACCTTGTCATGAAGAGCAGTGGCGACGCGAAGCAGGATGAGCGCTTCGCGCATCGCTTCGCCGCGTCGTTCCTGGTGCCGGCGGAGGCCGCCCGGCGCGAGCTCGGCGTACGCCGGCGAAACCTCAGCATCGATGAACTCGGCCTCCTCAAGCAGCGCTGGGGGCTCAGCATGCAGGGCTGGATCCGGCGCGCCCGCGACCTGGAGATCATCAGCGACGACCTCTACCGGGCGTTGAACGTGCAGTTCCGTCGTCGGGGTTGGCACCGCGAGGAGCCGGTTCCGTACACGGCGAGCGAGTCGCCGTCGTTGTTCCGCCGGCTCGTGCTGCGGGCCCACGCCGAGGGCGCGATCACGTCCGCCGAAGCGGAACGCCTCTCCCCGGGCGCCTCCGAGACGGGCGAACACCCCCGCGTAGGCGAGACGTCCCTCCGCGACCTGGCGCGGCGGCCAGGGGGCGAGCGGCACGCCGTGGTACGCGAGGCCGCCATCGAGGTCGACGCCGACGAGACGGACCGGTGGGACGCGGTTGCCGCCGACGATCTCGACTAGATGCCGGCGCGCGCCGTGACGGATGGGGCGCCCACCCGTGGTGAGGTGTGGCTCGTGCGGCTGCCGCGCGCGGTCGGCGCCGAGCTGCAGCGCGACCGGCCGGTCGTCGTGATCGGTTCTCCCGCGTTCGACGCGGCGCCGGTTCGCATCATCGTCCCGCTGACCAGTTGGCAGGCGGAGTTCGAGGGCCGGATCAACAAGCTGCGGATCGCGGTGGGCGAGCGCAATGGTCTGTACGCCGACTCTGCGGCCGACTTCCTCCAGGTGCGCAGCGTTTCGACCGAGCGGTTCATCACGCGGCTCGGCACGCTCAAGGCCGAACAGGTCGAGGAGATCGTGGCCGGCGTCGTCATCGCCCTCGACTATCAGCCATGACGGTGGGGAGCGCGTCGGGCGTCGCCGGCCGGCGGTGGCGATCGACGCCGCCGCGTCCCGTATGCTCGGCGCGGCGCGAGGGCGCCCGCGAAGGAGGCGACGATGGGACCGCTGGACGGCGTCCGCGTGGTGGAGTTCACGGTGGGCATCCATGGGCCGTACGCGGCGATGCTGCTGGCCGACATGGGGGCCGAGGTCATCAAGGTCGAGCCGCCCGACGGGGATATCAACCGGCGGGCGGCGGTGGTGGTGGGTGGGCCGTACGAGGTGGGGTCGCAGTTCTACGCCTGCAACCGCAACAAGCGGGTGGCCTGCTTCAACCTGCGCACGGCGGAGGGGATGGCGGCGGCGAAGCGGCTCGTCGCGACGGCCGACGTCGTGGTGGAGAACCTGCGCGGCGGGGCGCTGGAGCGGCTGGGGCTGGGCTACGAGGCGCTGGCGGCCGAGCATCCGCGGCTGATCTACGCGTCGGCGAGCGGCTGGGGGCCGAAGGGTCCGCGCGCGACGATGGCGTCGGTGGACATCATCGCGCAGGGCGCGGGCGGGTCGGTGGCGCACACGGGCACGCCGGAGACGGGGCCGCTGCCGACGGGGGTGGCGCTGGCCGACCACGCGGGGGCGGTGTTCCTGGCGCTGGGCATCATGTTCGCGCTCTACGGCCGGGAGCGGACGGGGCGCGGGCAGCGGGTCGATACGTCGCTGTTCGGCAGCCAGCTGGGCATGCAGGCGTGGGAGTTCAGCCACTACCTGCTCGACCGGGGGGAGCTGCCGATGGGCGGCAAGGGGCACGCGCTGGCGCGCGCCATCTGGCATGTGTTCGATGCGGTCGATGAGTCGTTCGTGCTGGCCTGGGTGACGGATGCGCGTTTCGCGGCGCTGTGCGAGGTGATGGGCTGGGACGACCTGGGGAAGGACGCGCGCTTCACGTCGGCGCCGGGACGGGTCGAGCATCACGACGCGCTGTACGCGGCGATGCGCGATGGCTTCCGCGAGTGGTCGTGGGCGGACTTGCGGGCGCGCTTCGAAGCGACGGACCAGGTGTTCTCGAAGGTGAATACGTACGCCGATTTGGCGTCGCACCCGCAGGCGCTGGCCAACGACTACGTGACGTCGTTCGAGAGCGCGGAGTACGGCGCGCTGCCGATGGTGGGCTTCCCGATCGGGCTGAGCGAGACGCCGGCGTCGGTGCGCAGCCGTCCGCCGCACTTGGACGAGCACACGACGGAGGTGCTGTCGGAGCTGGGCTACTCGGGGGAGGAGATCGGGGCGATGTTCGGGTCGGGCGCGGTCGGCCACCCGGCGGAGTAGGGGCCTCACCCCCTGGCCCCCTCTCCATCTGGACGCTGGAGGGTGGGGACCGGAAGGGGAGGAGGAGCCGGGCGGCGGTCGGGGCCAGGAGCGAGGACGAAAGGTCGGAGGTCGGAGGAACAGCACGCCGTCCACGGTGAAATCAACACCTCGCCATCCCTCCCAACAGCTCCGAGGGCGCGCGCGAGCCGATCCCCGACGCCGCAGATGGGGTCATTCAACCCACGAGCGGTCAGTCACCGCAGTAGATGAAGATCTCCCAGTAGACGACCAGCCAAGCGGGTGCGGCATCGCTCGGCTGCACCCGCATGAGTTCATAGTGCGCCTCACCCGCCTCGCCAGATACGGACAGCACTCGGATATAGGGGAACCGCACCGTGTCGCCGTCCAACTCGAACTCACCGATGTCCGTGACAGTCACCCAGGTATCCTCAATTGCATCGATGAGTTCGCTGGGCGCCGGATCGCCCGCGCCAAATCCAGGTGCGATCACAGGCTCCGCGATTGCCACGATCCCGCCGCCGCCGCACCACTCGCGCTGCCCGTCGCCGGCTCGAAGTGGCTGAGTGGGTGCCTGTGTGGGTTTGGGCAGAGCGTTGGCGCCCCCCTGCGTCCCGGTGCGTTCATCCGGCGCCGGGTCGGCCGCCGGCGGGCGGGGTTCCAGATTCGGAGCGGGCGGGGTCTCGTCGGTGCATGCGACGGCTGAGACCAGGATCACGAGAACGGCCACATAGATCAAGATGAGACCGGCGTGTCGGCTCGACACAGCATTCTCCCTCAGCACATGCTCTGGTCCGGTGCACTCTCGCTCAAATAGCGCCCCATCTCCTCCCTGGCCACGCCCCGAATGTGGCTCGTAGGCAGGGGCTTCCGGAGGGGCAGATCGAGCACGAACTCTCGCACCCGATACCGGTGCCCGCCGTTGCCATCTCACGCCGGCTCGACGACGTCCACAGTGAACGCAGCGGAGACACCCTCCCGCCAACTCGCTGCTACACGACGTCCTGACACGACCTGCCGGGAAGACTCCCACCCTCGCGGGGCCGCGACGCGAATATCTCCGCCGCGACTCCGAAGTGGTCGGACAGTCTTCGCCCGTCGTGGACGTTGCTGATCGCGCCGATGGACCCGGCCGCCAGATCCTCACTGACCGCGATGTGGTCGATGCTGCCGCGTCCCTGGAAGGTCAATGCAGCCGTGGCGATGCTCATGCCCGGCGGGAACACCTCCCGCAGCGCCCGTTGCAGTGTTTCGGGTGCGCGGCTGTCCGGCCCCATCATCTGATTGAAGTCGCCCACCACGATCAGGCGCGTCGCGGAATCCCGCGCCAGCAGCTCACGCAGACCGGCCAAATACTGCGCGTGGTCTTCCCACCGCAGCTTGCGCTCGGACTTGCGTCTCGCTTCCGTCCGCGATCCGAACCAGGGAATACAGACTCCGACGACCCTCACCGCGCCCACGGATGTCTGCGTGATGCCAGACACGAACCGCCCAGGCGGCAGCGAATCGGCTCCCACGTCATCGACAGACTGCCACGGTTCGCGAGACCAGAGGATGACCTTCCGCCGGTCTTCCCTGATGCGGTATCCGGAGTCGGACTGGGAGCGAATCGAGTGCCCTTGTTGCGCGAGCAACCCGGTTCCGGCTTCCGTGAGACATACGATGTCGGGCGTCTGTGCATTGATCCGGCGCAGGATCTCGGGTCCGCGTGGCCGCCTGGCCGTCGCCCATTCGACGTTCCAGTTCACCAATCTCAGTGACATGGCACTATCCATTCGGCTCCCCCACGAACGCCGAGTTCGCTTCGCCGGTCCGGCGTTGCCATCTCACGCCGGCTCGACGACGAGGGGGTGGGCGGAGGCGGGGTCGCCGACGCGGATGCGGACGCGGCCGGCCAGGGCGTCCTCGAGGAGGTCGCCGCAGACCTCGGCGCGCCAGCCGGTGAGCAGGCGGGGCGGCCGCTTGGCGTTGCGCCCGGCGAGATGCCAGTGGATCAGACGGCGCAGGTCGGCGGCGCCGCCGACGAGGGTGGGGGCGACCTCGCGCTCGATGCAGATCGATTCCAGCAGGGCCTCCAGGGTGAGGGCGAGCATGCGGGCCTGGGTGGGGCCGTTCGCGGCGGTGCGGCGCCGGCGCGGCAGTTCCTCGGGGGGCAGGTTGCGGGCGACGTGCAGGGCGTCGAGCAGGCCGGGGCGGTCGCGATGGGGCAGGCGCTCCATGCCGCGGACGCGGCGCAGGTCGTCGAGGTCGCTGGGGGAGGCCTGGGCGGCGGCGATGAGGAGGTCGTCGCGCAGGATGCGGCGACGGGGGAGGTCGCGGTTCTGGGCCAGGCCCTCGCGCCAGTGGAAGAGCTCGCGGACGGCGGCGAGGTCGCGCGGGCCGAGCTTCTGCGCGCCGCCGACGCGCCACCAGCGGTCCTGGGTGAGCTCGTCGATGAGTTGGTCGTCGCGGTAGGCGAGCTCGTCGTCGAGCCAGGGGAGGCGCTCGCGGGCGTCGAGCTGCGGGTGCAGGACATCGCGCAGGGGCAGCAGGTGGTCGACGTCGGCGGCGGCGTAGGCCAGCTGGCGGTCGCTGAGGGGGCGGCGGATCCAGTCGCTGCGGGTCTGGCCCTGCTCGGCGCGGCGGCGCAGGACGGCGCCGACGAGGCTGTGGTAGGCGAGGGGGTAGCGATGGCCGAGCAGGCCGGCGGCGATCTGCACGTCGAAGACGCGGGCGGGCAGCGCGCCGGTCTCCAGCCAGCAGAAGCGCGACTCCTGCTCGCCGGCGTGCATGACGACCTCGACATCGGGGTCGGCGACGAGCTCCCAGAGGGGGTCGAGGCCGGGCAGGGCGAGGGGGTCGAGGATGGCGACGCGGCCGGGCGTGGCGACCTGGGCGAGGGCGAGTTCGGGGCGGTAGGTGTGCTCGCTGATGAACTCGGTGTCGAGGGCGAAGATGCGGGCCTCGCGGATCTCGTCGTAGAGGGCGCGGGCCTTGGCGGGGTCGGTGATGAGGCGGGGGTCGGGGGTGGGGTCGGGGGGTGGGGCGCGGTCGGGGTCGGTGCGGCGGCGTCGGGGCATGGGGTGGGAGGGTAGCGGGTGGGGCGGCAGCGCGCTGCACGCCCGGCCGACCTCACCCCCTGGCCCCTCCCCATCTGCAGCGATGGAGGGGGAGGTGCGTGGTGTATGATCGGCCCATGACCACGCGCACGAACTATCACACCGACACTGCGGCCGACTTCCTCATCAAGGGCCGCGCCCATCTCGCCGAGGGGGACCTGCTGCAGGCCTCGGAGAAGGGATGGGGCGCCGCGGCGCAGATGGTGAAGGCCGTCGCCGAGACGCGCGGCTGGCGGCACAGCACGCACGGCGACCTGTACCGCGCCGTCGCGCTCGTGGCGGAGGAACTGTCCGACTCACGCGTGCAGATTCTCTTCCGCTCGGCCAGCGCCCTGCACCAGAACTTCTACGAGGGCGACATGCCCAAGACGGGCGTCTCCACCGGCCTCGACGACGCGCAGGAGATCACCGACCTGCTGGCATCCGTCATCGACTGACCGGCGGCGGGAGAGCGCCGCCCTACGTCACGACGTAGTCAGCGGGGTCGCTGCGCTGCGTCTGCTGCCACGAAAAAGGCCGACGCCTCGGTGAAGCGCCGGCCACATTGCTCGACCAACGTCCTGAAGCGAACGCTGGCGCAGATACTGTGACGATTCTGGCCTGCGCAGGTGCGGCGCGTCAAGCCACCGGCCGACCTCACCCCCTGGTACCCTCTCCATCTGCAGCAATGGAGAGGGCGACCGGTGTCGTGTATGATCAGCCCATGACCACCCGCGCGAACTACCACACGGACACTGCGGCCGAGTTCCTGATCAAGGGCCGCGCCCACCTCGCCGAGGGGGACCTGCTGCAGGCCTCGGAGAAGGGATGGGGCGCCGCGGCGCAGATGGTGAAAGCCGTCGCCGAGACGCGCGGCTGGCGGCACAGCACGCACCGCGACCTGTACCACGTCGTGGGCCTCGTGGCGGAGGAGTTGTCGAATCCACGCGTGCAGAATCTCTTCCGCTCGGCCAGCGCATTGCACCAAAACTTCTACGAGGGCGACATGCCCGAGACGGGCGTCTCCACCGGCCTCGACGACGCGGAGGAGATCACCGACCTGCTGGCATCCGTCATCGACTGACCGGCGGCGGGCGAGCGCCGCCCTACGTCACGACGTAGTCGGCGGGGTCCATGCGCTGCGTCTGCTGCCAGAACTCGAGCAGCGAGAAGGGCCAGTTCTGCGCGACCCGCCCCGACGCGCTCTTGTACCAGCTGGGCACGTTCGAGACGCCCCAGGCCCGCTTGAGGTTGCCCGCGTCGATGCGCGCGTTGTAGGCGTCGTGCACGTCGCGGCGGCAGTCGATCGCCCGCCGCCCGCTCTCCAGCAGGAATCGCAGGCACTCCAGGACGTACTGCACCTCGCACTCCGCGTAGTAGATGGTGCTGCCGTTTACCACGAGGTTCGTGTTCGGCCCGTAGAGGAAGAAGAAGTTGGGGAAGTTCGGCATCGTGACGCCCATGTAGGCCCGCGCGTCGCCGCCCCACTGCGCGTGCATGTCGGCCCCGTCGCGCCCGGCGACCTGCATCGGCGTCAGGAAATGCGACGCCTGGAACCCCGTCCCGTAGACCAGCACGTCGAGCGCGTGTTCCTCGCCCGACTCCGTCAGGACGCCCCGCGGCGTGATCCGCGCGATGGGCTCCGTGATCAGGCGCACGTGCTCCCGCCGCAGCGTGCTCGGCCAGGCGCCGTTGTCGAGCACGATCCGCTTCGATGCCGGAGGGAAGTGCGGCAGCGTCTTCTCGATGAGGTCGGGCCGGCCGGCGAGATGCTCCCGCATCGACCCCGCCAGTATGGCGCGCAGCCGCCGGTTCCCCGCGCCCGTCACGACGTCCCCCGGCCGCCAGCCGTCGTCGACCTCGGTCAACGGCAAGAACCCGTCGGAGGTCGCCCAGAACAGCCAGAAGCGGTGCCACTGCGCGTAGGCCGGCACGTGCCGCAGGAGCCAGCGCAGGCCGTCGGGCAGGCGATCGTGGTAGTGCGGCACGGGCACGTACCAGTTGGGCGTGCGCTGGAAGATGCGGACCTCGCCGGCCTCGTCCGCCAGGTGCGGGATGAACTGCGACGCGCTCGCCCCCGTGCCGATGACGCCCACCGTCTTGCCCGTGAAGTCGACCGCGTGGTCCCACTGCGCCGAATGGAACGTCGGGCCCTCGAACGCCCCCCGGCCCGGGATGTCTGGCAGCTTCGGGCGGTTGAGCTGCCCCACCGCGCTGATCACGGCCTCCGCCTCGATCGTCTCCTCGACTCCATCCGGGCCCCGGACGTGCACCCGCCACAGGCCCTGCGCGTCGTCGTAGGCGGCGCTGATCACCTCGGTGTGGAAGCGGATGTCGTCGCGGACGCCGAATTCGGTGGCGCAGTCGCGGAAGTACTTCAGCAGCACGTCCTGCGTCGAGAAGTGGTAGGGCCAGTCGGACTTCTGGGCGCATGCGTAGCTGTAGAGGTGGTTCGGCGTGTCGACCCGCGCCCCGGGGTAGGTGTTCTCGAACCAGGTGCCGCCGACGTCGGCGTTCTTCTCGACGACCGTGCAGGGGATGCCCGCCTGCTTCAGCCGTCGCGCCGCCATGATGCCCGACATGCCCGCGCCGATGATGACCACGCGCAGCGACCGCCGGGCGTCGATCTCCTCCATGCGCCAACGCGGCGCCCGCGCGTCCTCGGTCGCGAAGGCCAGCTCCTCGATCAGCAGCGGCAGGTAGTCGTCGCTCACGCGCTCGCCGATGAGGAAGTCGATCATGCGTCGCAGGCCGGCCGGCGACGGCGGCGGCGCCACCACCGACCCGGCGTCGCGCCACGCGACCAGCGTGCGCAGCGCCAGATCGCGCGCCGCCGCCCGCTCCGCCTCCGGCAGCTCGCCTTGCAGGTCCAGCGTGGAGGCCGGCGCGGGCCTCAGGTCGTCGCGCAGCAGCGACAGGTCGCCCGTGATCTGCGCCAGCGCCGGCAGCAGCGAGCGCACATGCGCGTCCTCCAGCGCCTGGCGGATGGGCTCGTCGTCGGGTGGGAGCGGGTCGATGGCGCGGTCAATCGTCATGGTGCGTCAGATTAGCGGAGGCGTCGCCGCCGCGGATAGCGGGCGTCGGGGGTGAGGTCGGGTATCCTTCGCGCAGCGAGGCGGGGCACGGTGATGCGCGGAGGGTGCAATGGCGAAGACGCGGGAACCGGATTGGCTGCTGCCGCTGCGGGCGCTGCTGGGCTCGGGCGCGGGCGAGGGCACCGACCTGCTGATGTTCGGGGCGCGGGTGTCGGAGGTCGAGCGGGGGCGGGCGGTGCTGCGGCTGCGGGTGACGCCGGCGACGGCGGGGGGCGCGCAGGGCGGGGTGCACGGCGGCGTGATCGCGACGCTGGTCGACATGGCGGTGGTGACGGCGACGATGACGATGATGCGGCGGGGCGAGGCGGCGCGAGGCACGGCGGAGCTGAACGTGTCGTTCCTGCGCCCGGCCGTCGGCGAGGAGCTGATCGCGACGTGCGAGGTGCTGAAGAAGGGCCGCGCGCTGGCGGTGGGCGACGTCGAGGTGCGCAACAACCACGATGTGCTGGTCGCGAAGGGCCGGGGCACGTACGCGATCGCGCAGGTGGGGATCGCGCAGGTGGGGTAGGGGGCCTCACCCCCTTACCCCCGCTCCATCCCTCCGGTTGACGTCCCCGTCGCGCTTCCTGATACTGCCCCGGCTACGACCACGGCTCGGACCACACTGGAGCAGTATGTTCCCGTGTGGTCGTCTGGTCCGATCGGTCAGCAGCGGATTCGCTCCGGCGCAGCAAAGGGGTCCTGGTGCTCCATCGCGGGCTGGTCCTGGCATCTCGGCTTGGCGTGTTCGTCGGCCGGGCGCTCCCGATCGTTGGGTTGTTGCTGTTCGTCGCGGGTCTCGTCGCGTTCGCCCCGCTGCTCTGGAAGCTCATCGACGACGAGTTGGCCCCGGTGCCCACCGTGGAACCGGCCGCCACCGCCCCGGCGGCATCAGCCGAGTGGACCGTGCTCTCCCGCACCCGCTGGGTCCGCGTCGGGAGCTGGTTCGAGTCCTGCCTCACCTACAGCACGCCGGCCGGGACGCACCAGCGCTGCGATCCCATCCGCGCCAGCATCGTGAGCGACCGCATGGTCGAGGCGCAGCGCTGCTGGGAGACGGCCCGCATCGGCTCGCCGCTCCCCTCCTGCTGGCGCTGAGCCCATCTCTGCCGGCAGGGAGGATCTATGGCGATGGACCATCTGAATTGATCTCTGCAAGCAGAGTTCGTGCGAGGGTCTCGATTGCTTCTGGGGTCAGTGGAAATACCCGGTTCACGTCGAAGGGTGCTTCGGGCCGCTGCTCGTCCTCCGGCCCGTCGCCATAGCGCTCCAGGAAACAGTCCAGGCGTAGACCAACGGTCCCGGGCTCTCCCGTCTCCGCAAGGCGAACCTCGACAATTCTAAGAACCTCCCAGCGCGCCGGATCCGCCATTGAGTTCCCCCATCCCCCCACACCGATCCACGGGATCGGCGTGAAAGCGCCACATTGAGGGGGCATGCTCGGAGTGAAGTGCTTCGAGCAGGCCCGCCTCGGCGGGCGCAGGTGTGAAGGCCGCACCACTACCTACGGTGTGGCCTTCACAATCCTACCACTACATCTGCCCGTGGATCGGGTGTTCTGCCGGATCAACTCCCGCTACGTGAGCCGCCGCCCGACCAACCCGGCCGCCACATGCCGCATCTGGCCGATGGTGTCGTGGGGCTGCGCGTTGTGGTGGTCGGCCGCTTCACTGGCGTAGCGGTCTAGGGGAACCTGACCCCCTAACCCCCTCTCCATCTGAAGCGATGGAGAGGGGGGACCGGAGGGGGAGGGCTCGGTTGCTTCGCCCGCTTGTGTGCGGGAAAAGAAAAGAAGGCAATGCGGCGATGCCGCGAGAGCCTCCGATCCGAGACTCACAGAGCCGCCCGAGTTCGTCAAGCCCTCGGGAACGGGGGAGCGGGCGGCCGACGGCCTACTTGCGCAGCTTTTCCGTGAAGCGGACGTCGTAGTTGCCGGCGCGGAAGTCGGGGTCGGCGACGAGGCGCTGCAGGTAGGGCGTGTTGTGCTTGATGCCCTCGATCTCGACGGCGGCGAGGGCGTCGTCGAGGCGGGCGAGGGCGGCGGGCCGGTCGGCGGCGTGGACGATGAGCTTGGCGATCATGGGGTCGTAATAGGGGGTGACCTCGTCGCCCGACTCGATGCCGGTGTCGACGCGGACGCCGTCGCCCTCCGGGAAGCGAAGGTGGGTGATCGTGCCGGGGGAGGGCAGCAGCGTCTCGGGGTTCTCGGCGTAGATGCGGGCTTCGATGGCGTGGCCGTTGGGGTCGGCGGCGTCGGCGGGGAGGTCGAGCGGCTCGCCGGCGGCGATGCGCAGCTGCCACTCGACGAGGTCCAGGCCGGTGACCATCTCGGTGACGGGGTGCTCGACCTGCAGGCGGGTGTTCATCTCGAGGAAGTAGAAGTCGCCGTGCGGCTCGGCCAGACATTCGACGGTGCCGGCGTTGTGGTAGCCGAGCGCCTGGATCGCCTCGACGGCGCGGCCGGTGAGGCGGGCGCGGAGGTCGGGCGTGACGGCGGGGCCGGGCGACTCCTCGATGACCTTCTGGTGGCGGCGCTGGACCGAGCAGTCGCGCTCGCCGAGGTGGCGGACGGCGCCGTGGTGGTCGGCCAGGATCTGGATCTCGATGTGGCGGGCGCCGAGCACCTGGCGCTCGAAGTAGAGGTCGTCGCTGCCGAAGGCGCGGCCGGCGAGGGAGCGGGCGCGCTTGACGGCGCGGGCGAGCTCGCCGGGGCCCGAGACGATGGCCATGCCGATGCCGCCGCCGCCGCGGCTGGCCTTGACGATCAGCGGGTAGCCGACCTGGGCGGCGGTGCCTTCGAGGTCGTCGTCGGAGAGGTTGCCCTTGGTGCCGGGGATGAGCGGGAAGCCCCGCTCGCCCATCGCGGCGCGGGCCTGATTCTTGTGGCCCATCAGGTCGATGTGGTCGCCGCTGGGGCCGACGAAGGTGATGCCGCGCGCGGCGCAGGCGCGGGAGAAGTCGGGGTTCTCGGAGAGCAGGCCGTAGCCGGGGTGGACGGCGTCGCAGCCGGCGGCTTCGGCGGCGTCGAGGACGGCGTCGATGTTGAGGTAGGACTGGGCGACGGGGGCCGGCCCGAGGCGGGTGGCGCCGTCGGCGCTGCGCACGTGCAGGGCGTTGGCGTCGGCGTCGGCGTAGACGGCGTGCGTCGCGACGCCGAGCCGGCGGCAGGTGCGCATGACGCGGACGGCGATCTCGCCGCGGTTGGCGACCAGGAGTCGGTGGAAGGGGGCGGTCACGGGGCGGTGACGGCTATTCGAGGGTGAGGAGGACGTCGTCCTCCTGGACGGGCTGGCCCTGTTCGCAGGCGATCGAGGCGACGGTGCCGCCCTCCTCGGCCTCGACGGGGATCTCCATCTTCATCGACTCGAGGATCAGGAGTTCGTCGCCCTCGCTGACGCTGTCGCCGGGGGCGACGAGCAACTCGAGAATCGTTCCAGCCATGGGGGATCGTACATCGGCCATCCGGGCTACCTCGTCCATCGGTTGCCGGGGCCGATTGGGGCCCCGCATCTGGGAGTCGTGCTAGGACGCGAGGATCGCGGGGGTTGGGGGTTGTGTCAACCGGGGGGCCGGATCAGAGCTTGGTGAGGGCCGCGAAGATCGCGGTCAGCGAGCCAACGATGACGATCGTCTGGATGAAGAACGCGCGGCGGATGTCGGCGCGGAGGTCACAGAATGCCTCGCGCAAGTAATCCTCCGTGACGAGGGGATCGGTCGCGTCGGTGATGACGTCCTACCTGTCACCCATTGTGCGCACCATTGGTGTCGCCGCTGGCGGGCGGGGGCTCGGTGAATTCCTCGTCGCGCTGTTCCGCGTCCAAGCGGCGCCGATTCCACTCGGTCCAGCGTGCGCGTTCCTCCGCCACGCCGGCCTCGAAGCGGATCTTCTGATACTTCTCTGCGATCATCGCTCCTCCCTCCACGAGGGTGGGTCTCCGCAAGCGTACGTGCGCCCGGCATGGCTAGCTTGGGGGAAACGCTGAAGACAGCACACGGCGGCGTCCAAATGCGCCTCCGCTCCGATCAGAGTTGAGTGAGCGCGGTCATGATGGCGGTCATCGTGCCGATGATGACGAACGCGGCGATTAACAGGGCTCGGTAGAGTTCCGTGCGCTGGCGCTCCTCCACGCGGAGGATTTCGGCACGCAGTCTCTCGACCGCGGCGTCCAAGCGATCGGTCGTCACCAACTCCGAGGCGGCTTCCGTCATCACTTCCACCGTCGCGGCGGCCTCCCCCTCGGGCACGCCGCTGCGGCGGAGCTTCTCGACGGCCTTCTGTGTGTCGAAGAGTGCGACCATGCTCAGTTCCCATCCCGTCGCCGCCAATGTAGCACTTGCCGGTGCGCGAGCGGAGCCGCGGCAGTGCGCTCCACATTCCATCGCGCTGGTAGGGTGGGACCGAGGGGAGACGCTCGATGCACCGCGATCTGATGGAGATTCTGGTCTGCCCGGTGACGAAGGAGCCGCTCGAGCTGGTGGTGGAGGAGGAAGCGGGCGACGAGGTGCTGCGCGGCCACCTGTACTCGAAGGCGATCGACTTCCGCTACCCCATTGAGGACGGCATCCCCAACCTGCTGCCGCCGGAGATGCAGCAGGCCGACGCGCCGCAGGGGGCGGGCGCCGGGACGTAGGGGCCGTGATCAGCCGCGCGGGGGCGCCTGCAGGGCGGCGTCGAGGGCGCGCAGCAGGGCGGCGACGTCGATGGGGCTGCGGAGGTTGGGGGGGCGGCGGTAGGTGACGAAGGCGAGCAGGTCGTCGCGGAGCAGGACGGCGGCGTCGGCCTCGTCCTCGTCGATGGTGAAGGCGAAGTGGCGGGCGCTGTCGCCGACGCTGCGCGGCACGCCGACGGTGTCGAGCCCGCGATAGCCGGGGGTGTCGGCGACCGTCGCGGCGAAGGCGAGGAAGAACGCCTCGGGGTCGACGCCGGGCTCGAGGCGGAGGAGGTCGAGGGAGAGCACCTCGTAGCTGGCGCTGACGGCGTAGGTGAGGCGGGCGGCGGCGCCGACGAGCCCGAGCGAGAGGATGGGCTCGCGGTCGTCGAGGTAGATGCGGACGAAGCGCCCAGGGATGCCGAGCGCGTCGGGATCGAGGCGGGCCTCGAGGGCGGGGTCGTTCTGGAAGGGGGTGGCGGGGAGGACCGGAAGGGCCGCGGGGGCCGGCGCGGGGTCGCCATCCGTATCAGCAGCGTTATCAGCAGTGGCATCGGTAGTGGTGTCAACGGCGGGGGCGTCGTCGGGGGGCGGCGCGACGGCGTCGGACGCGGGGGCGGGGTCGTCGGCGAAGCAGGCGGCGACGAGGAGGGGGAGGAGGACGGCGGCGAGGCGCAGCCGGGAGCCGGGGAGGTGGGTCATGGATGCGCCTAGGCGATCGTGGTCGGTTTGGGGGGAGTGTAGCGGGGCGCCGGGCGCGGGCCGGCGGCGACGCTACGCGTCGAGGTCCTGGACGATGGGGCGGAAGACGTCGTCGAACTTCTGAAGCCAGGTGAGGAGCCACTCGTGTTGCGAGCGCCAGTGATCGGGGTCCCGAATGGGCGCGTCCTTGCTGACGTAGATGCGGCAGTCGAAGCCGCCGCCCGGGCCGTACCAGGTGATTGGGCCCGGTCCGAGGCACGATTCGATGTCGGCCTTCCTGTCGTGCAACTGGCGGTAGTGGGATTCCCCGTTGGCCCCGCGCATGATCAGTTCGATGCGGAGGTGGTCGAAGAGCTTTAACCCGTTCGTCGCTCCTCGCGCGTGGACGGCGAACAACTCGATATCGGTCCGGCCAATGCCGAACGTCATCCAATTGTCCGCCGCCGGTGTGCGACGTCTCAGTTCCGAGAGGGTTGACGACCCGTCGCGCAGAAACTGCGTCCAGAATCGGCGCTGAGCCTTGCGGCCATCCGTGAGTCCAGAGTCGGCCATCGTTCCGGCCAAGTCGTCCGATCGTGGTTCATCCATTGGGTGCCTCTCAGTTGTGGACGTGCGGCGTGTCGAGGGGAACACGCGGCGACAGAATAGGGGCGCGGGGCGACGGCGGCCGGTGATAGGCTGCGAAACGACGACCGCTGCACGGACTTTAATTCGGTCCCGCGAGGCCGGGAAGGACGACAGCATGGGCCAGTCCGCGCCTCTGCACACCTCCACTCTGCCTTTCGCACGTTTCGCCGCCGCCCCGCGCGACCAGGGGGAGGCCGGCCGATGACGGCGCCGCCCGACGCCGCGGTGGTGATGAACGCGGGCGCGATCCGGCGGGCGCTGGCGCGCATCGCGCATGAGGTGGTGGAGCGCAACCCCGATACGGGCCGGCTGATCCTGGTGGGCATCCGCACGCGCGGCGCGCCGATGGCGGCCCGGCTGGCGGCGGCCATCCGCGAGTTCGAGGGCGTGGCGGTGGAGCGCGGCGCGATCGACATCGGCCTGCACCGCGACGACCTGTCGCTGCGGGGGGTGCGGCCGACGCTGCAACCCAGCGCGCTGCCGGCGTCGCTGGACGACCGGGTGGTAGTGCTGGTCGACGATGTGCTGTTCACCGGCCGCTCGATCCGGGCGGCGCTCGACGCGCTGCTGGACTACGGGCGGCCGTCGGCGATCGAACTGGCGGTGCTGGTCGACCGGGGGCATCGGGAGCTGCCGATTCGTCCCGATTATGTCGGCAAGAACCTGCCGACGCAGCGCGGCGACGACGTGCAGGTGCGGCTGGAGGAGGTCGACGGCCGCGACGAGGTGCTGGCGACCGGCCGCGCCTGGGATGGGGGCCAATGATGGTGGCGAGGATTGCGCGGCCGGGTGATCGCGCGGCGGAGGCCGCGGACGCGGAGGGCGCGCCGATGCCGTGGCGACACCGGGATCTGCTCGACGTGGACATGTGGTCGCGGGAGGACATCGTCGCCGTGCTGGACACGGCCGAGGCGATGGAGGAGGTGCTGCAGCGCCGGGTCGCGCGGACGCCGGCGCTGCGCGGGGTGACGGTCTTCAACCTGTTCTACGAGCCCAGCACGCGCACGCGGGCGTCGTTCGAGCTGGCGGGCAAGGTGCTGGGCGCCGACGTGATCAACATGACCGGCAGCGGCTCCAGCGTCGAGAAGGGGGAGTCGCTGATCGACACGGTGGCGACGATCCGGGCGATCGGCGCCGACGTGATCGTGATGCGGCATCCCAGCGGGGGGGCGCCGTACGTCGCGGCGCAGCACTCGGAGGCGCACGTCGTCAACGCCGGCGACGGGCTGCACGCCCACCCGACGCAGGCGCTGCTCGACGCCTTCACGCTGCGGCGCCGGCTGGGCGACCTGGCGGGCAAGCGCATCGTGCTGATCGGGGACATCAAGCACTCGCGGGTGGCGCGGTCGAACGTCTGGGCGCTGACGACGCTGGGCATGGACGTGACGCTGGTCGGGCCGCGCACGCTGCTGCCGACCGGGCTGAACGCGGCGCCGCCGGCGTCGGGGCGCGACCTGTCGCTGCCGCGTGTGACGATCGAGGAGAACCTGGACCGGGCGATCGCCGGGGCCGACGCGGTGATGGCGCTGCGCCTGCAGCGGGAGCGGATGCAGGGCGCGTTCCTGCCCTCGCTGCGGGAGTTCTCGCGGCGCTACCAGATCACGCCCGAGCGGCTGTCGCGGGCGCGGCCGGGGGCGGCGGTTCTGCACCCGGGCCCGATGAACGAGGGCGTCGAGATCGCCGCCGACGTCGCGCACGGGATGCAGAGCGAGGTCGAGCGGCAGGTGTCGCACGGGGTCGCGGTGCGGATGGCGGTGCTCTACCTGCTGACGCAGGGCGTGGGGGTCGCGACGTGAGCGGCGACCTGCTGATCCGCGGCGGGCGCATGGTCGACCCGGGCAGCGGCGTCGATGCGACGCTCGACGTGCTGATCCGCGACGGCCGGGTCGCGGCGCTGGGAGCGGACATCGACGGGGCGGGCGCTCCGGTGCTGGAGGCGGCGGGGCGGATCGTCGCGCCGGGGTTCGTCGACCTGCACACGCATCTGCGCGAGCCGGGCCAGGAGCACAAGGAGACGGTGGCGTCGGGCATGGCGGCGGCTGCGCGCGGCGGCTTCACCACGATCTGCGCGATGCCCAACACGGAGCCCGCGATGGACGGGCCGGCGGTGGTCGCGCAGGTGCAGGAGGCGGCGCGCGGCGGTCCGGCACGGGTGCTGTGCATCGGCGCGGTGACGCGCGGCCGCGCGGGGCAACGGCTGGCCGAACTGGCGGAGCTGCGCGACGCCGGGGTCGTCGCGTTCAGCGACGATGGCGACTCGGTCGCGGGGGGGACGCTGGCGCGGCGGGCGTTTGAGTATGCGTCGGACCTGGGGCTGCCGATCGCGGAGCACTGCGAGGATCCGGGCCTGGCCGAGGGCGGGGTGATGCACGAGGGGGTCGTATCCACGCGGCTGGGGCTGCGCGGTCAGGCGGCGCTGGCGGAGGTCTCGATCGTCGAGCGCGACCTGCGGCTGGCGGCGGCGGCCGGGGCACGGCTGCACATCTGCCACATCAGCACGCGGGAGTCGTGCGAGGCGGTGGCCGAGGCGAAGTCGCGCGGGGTGCGCGTGACGGCCGAGGTGACGCCGCACCACCTGCTGCTGACCGACGCCTGCGTCGCGGGCCACAACGGGACGGGCGTCGGCGGCCCGCCGGGCGGACTGCTGTACGACACCAACGCGAAGGTGAACCCGCCGCTGCGCTCCGAGGAGCACGTCGCGGCCTGCATCGAGGCGCTGCGCTCAGGCGTGATCGACGCCGTGGCGACCGACCACGCACCGCACACCGTGACGGACAAGCAGTGCGAGTTTGACCGGGCGGCGTTCGGGATCAGCGGGCTCGAGACGGCCTGGGGGATCCTGGGCACGCTGGTCGCGCGTGGGGATCTGTCGCTGGGCACCGCCATCGAGCGGCTGACCTCGGGTCCGGTGAGGGCCTGGGAGTTGGATCGGGCCCTGCCGGGGCTGGGCCGTCTGGCCGTCGGCTCGCCGGGCGACGTCGCGCTGCTGGACCCGTCGTCGCGGTGGACGGTGGCGCCGGAGCGCTTCGCGTCGAAGGGCAAGAACACGCCGCTGTCGGGCATGGAGCTGGCGGGGTCGGTCGTGGCGACGGTGTCGGGCGGGCGCGTCGTGTGGGGGGAGGGGGCGTCGTGAGCGCCGACCGCCCCGACGGCTGCCTGGTCCTCGAGGACGGGAGCGTCTTCCGGGGGCAACGCATGGGCGACCTCGGCGCCGGCTGGGGCGAGGTGGTGTTCAACACCTCGATGACCGGCTACCAGGAGATGCTGACCGACCCCTCGTACGCGGGGCAGATCCTGGTGCTGACCTACCCGCTGATCGGCAACTACGGGGTGATCCCGGCGACGGACGAGAGCGCGCGCATCCAGGTGCGGGGGCTGGTCGTGCGCAGCGACTGCGACCGCCCCAGCCACCCGCTGGGCGGCGTTACGGTCGACGCGTACCTGCGCTCCCAGGGGGCGCCGGGGCTGGCCGGGGTCGATACGCGGGCGATCACGCGCCGCATCCGCGAGCGGGGGGTGATGCAGGGGCTGATCGTCGAGCCGGGGGAGGTGGACCAGGCGAAGGCGCGGCTGGCGGACCTGCCGCAGTACGACAGCCAGGACTTCATCGAGGTGGGGACGCGGGCGCCGTACGGCTGGGACGGCGCGCCGTCGGGGCGTCCCTTGTCGGGGCGTCCCTTGTCGGGGCGTCCCTTGTGGGCGCCCGGCAGGCCGGAGGCGGGCGACGGCCCGCACATCGTCGTGCTGGACGAGGGGCTGAAGTACAACATCCTGCGGATGCTGCGCGCCCGCGGCTGCCGGGTGACGGCGGCGCCGCCGGCGACGGACGCGGCCGCCGTGCTGGCGATGCGGCCCGACGGCGTGCTGCTGTCGCCGGGGCCGGGCGACCCGCAGCTGCGCGACCTGCAGGTGCGGACGGCGTCGGGGCTGCTGGGCCGGACGCCGCTGATGGGCATCTGCCTGGGGCATCAGGTGATCGGCCGCGCGCTGGGGGCGGAGACGTTCAAGCTGAAGTTCGGCCACCGCGGCGGCAACCACCCGGTCAAGGACCTGGTCACGGGGTCGGTGGCGATCACGGCGCAGAACCACGGCTACGCGCTCGACCCCGACGGGCTGCGCGGCGGCGCCCGCGTGAGCCACGTCAACCTGCACGACGACACGGTCGAGGGGCTGACGCACTCGGAGTATCCGCTGGTCTCGATCCAGTACCACTCGGAGGCGTCGCCGGGGCCGCTGGACAACGCGCACTTGTTCGACCGCTTCCTGGACCTGGTGCGCGAGGGGATGTCGTGAGCGGGGACGTGACCTACCGGCGGGCGTCGGCGGACGACGCGGCGGCGATCGCGGCGGTGATCGCCGAGGTCGTGTCGGGGCCGCAGCCGGTGGGGCTCGATCGGGCGTTCTCGGTCGACGACGTGCGCGTGTGGATCGGGCGGCTGGGGGAGTCGGGGCTGATCCTGCTGGCCGAGGACGGGGTCCGGACGCTGGGCTTCGGCGCGCTCGACTTCGACACGCAGGCGCCCGAGACGGCGTCGCTGGGGGTGTGGCTGCTGAGCGAGGCGCGACGGCGGGGCATCGGCACGCGGCTGGCCGAGGGGCTGCTGGCGCACGCGCGGGCGGGGGGCTTCCGCCGCGTCGTCGGGAGACTGCCTAATAACAATGAGGCGGCACTGAGCTTCCTGAGCTCGATCGGGGGGCTGGTCCCGATCATCAACAGCATGAGCCCGGCGGGCGCGGACGAGCCCGAGCTGCGCTTCGAGCTGCCGCTGTGAGGGGCGCGTGGGCCGTGCTGGCGGCCGCCGTCGTGCTGGGGGGCTCGGGCGTGGGGCTGGGCCTGGGCGTCGCGCGGCTGGTCGCTGGCGACACGGGAGCGGGCGCCGCGCTGCTGGTGCTGGGGCCACTGCTCGTGGGCGCGCCGCTGGGGGCGGGGCTCGCGATCTGGGGCGCGGCGGCGCAGGGCTGGCTGAGGCGCTGGGCGTCGCCAGTTGAGGGACCGGCGGAGGAGGGGCCGGCGGAGGAGGCGGGGGCCGGGGTGTCGCATGGCTGAACGGGCGTCGCAGAAGCCGCGCACGGTGCTGATCATCGGCAGCGGCCCGATCGTGATCGGGCAGGCGGCGGAGTTCGACTACGCCGGCACGCAGGCCTGCAAGGCGATGCGCGAGGAGGGCGTGCGCTCGGTGCTGGTCAACTCGAACCCGGCCACGATCATGACCGACGAGGACGTCGCCGACGTGACCTACATCGAGCCGCTGACCGTCGAGGTGCTGGAGCGGGTGATCGCGCGGGAGCGGCCCGACGGCCTGCTGCCGACGCTGGGCGGGCAGGTGGGGCTGAACCTGGCGGTCGCGCTGCACGACGCGGGGGTGCTCGATCGCTACGGCGTGCGGCTGCTGGGCACGCCGCTGAGCGCGATCCAGAAGGCCGAGGACCGGCAGCTGTTCCGCGACATGATGCGCTCGATCGGGGAGCCGATCCCGCCCAGCGTGATCGTCGAGCAGGCGTCGCACGGGGCAGCGGCGCTGGCGGAGATCGGGCTGCCGGCGGTGATCCGTCCGGCCTACACGCTGGGCGGCACGGGCGGCGGCTTCGTGACGACGGAGGAGGAGTACTGGCGCACGCTGGACACCGGGCTGGCCGCCAGCCCGGTGCGGCAGGTGCTGGTCGAGCGGTCGCTGCTGGGCTGGAAGGAGGTGGAGTACGAGGTCATGCGCGACGGGGCCGACACCTGCATCACGGTCTGCAACATGGAGAACTTCGACCCCATGGGGGTGCACACGGGCGACTCGATCGTGGTCGCGCCCAGCCAGACGCTGTCGGACAAGGACTACCAGCAGCTGCGCTCCGCGTCGCTGAAGATCATCCGCGCGCTGGGCATCGAGGGGGGCTGCAACGTGCAGCTGGCGCTGGCGCCGCGGCCCGACGTCACGGCCTGGGACGGCCCCGACGCGAGCGGCGCGCTGCCCTACTACGTGATCGAGGTGAACCCGCGCGTGAGCCGATCGTCGGCGCTGGCGTCGAAGGCGACGGGCTACCCGATCGCGCGGGTGGCGGCGAAGATCGCGGTCGGGCGGCGGCTCGAGGAGATCCGCAACCGGGTGACGGGCAAGACGACGGCGGCCTTCGAGCCGGCGCTGGACTACGTGGTCGTGAAGATCCCGCGCTGGCCGTTCGACAAGTTCGGCGCGGGCGATCGGTCGCTGGGGACGCAGATGAAGGCGACGGGCGAGGTGATGGCGATCGACCGCTCGTTCGAGGCGGCGCTGCAGAAGGCGGTGCGCTCGCTGGAGGTGGGGGGGCGGTCGCTGCTGTGGGAGGACAAGACGGCGGCCGACCCGGCGGCGGCGGCGGCCGTCGCGACGGACAACCGCATCTGGCACCTGATGTCGGCGCTGCGGCGGGGCGGCGACGTGGCGGCGCTGGCACGGGCGACGGGCGTCGATCCGTGGTTCCTCGACAAGCTGCTGGGGCTGGTGCGGATGGAGGAGCGGCTGCTGTCGGAGCCGCTGACGCCGGACCTGCTGCGGGCCGCCAAGCGGCTGGGCTTCGGCGATGAGCAGATCGCGAATCTGGCGGGGTCGGTGACGGAGAAGGTGCGGCAGCAGCGGCTGGAGTGGGGCATCCGGCCGGTCTACAAGATGGTCGATACCTGCGCGGCCGAGTTCGCGGCGGCGACGCCGTACTTCTACTCGACGTATGAAGAGGAGAACGAGGCGCTGCCGCAGCCGGGCGATCGCGCGCTGGTGGTCGGCAGCGGGCCGATCCGCATCGGGCAGGGCATCGAGTTCGACTACGCGTCGGTCAAGGCGGCGCAGGCGCTGCGGGCGGCGGGCTACGCGGCGATCATGGCGAACAGCAACCCGGAGACGGTCTCGACCGACTTCGACACGTCGGACCGGCTGTACTTCGAGCCGCTGGACGAGGAGTCGGCGCTGGACATCCTCGAGAACGAGGCGGGCGCGGGCGGCGGCGCCGACGGCGAGCGCGAGGCCGTGCCCTCGATCCTGCAGTTCGGCGGGCAGACGGCGATCAACCTGGCGGGGCCGCTGACGGCGTCGGCGCAGCCGATCCTGGGGTCGTCGGCTGAGGCCATCGACCTGGCCGAGGACCGCAAGCGCTTCGAGCGCTTCCTGACCGGGCTGGGCATCCCGCAGCCGCCCGGCACGACGGTGTCGAACATGGCCGACGCCATCCAGGCGGCGGCGACGATCGGCTATCCGCTGCTGGTGCGGCCGTCATACGTGCTGGGCGGCCGCGCGATGGAGATCGTGCAGGGGGCGGGCGAGTTGGCGCGCTACGTCGGGCAGGCGATGGAGGCGGGGCCGGGCCGGCCGGTGCTGATCGACAAGTACTTCGCCGGCATCGAGGTTGAGGTCGATGCGATCTGCGACGGCGAGTCGGTGCTGATCCCGGGCATCATGGAGCACATCGAGCGGGCGGGCGTGCACTCGGGCGATTCGATGGCCGTCTATCCGGCGCCCAACCTGACCGCGGCGGAGACCGGCCTGCTGGTCGACTACACGCGCCAGATCGGGCTGGGGCTCGGCGTGCGCGGGCTGATGAATATCCAGTACGTCGTGATGCGCGGCCGCGGCGACGACCCGGGCGGCGTGTTCGTGCTGGAGGTCAACCCGCGCGCCAGCCGCACGGTGCCCTTCCTGAGCAAGGTGACGACGGTGCCGATGGTCGAGTTGGCGGTGAACGTGATGCTGGGCCGCAGCCTGCGGGCGCAGGGCTACGCCGACGGGCTGTGGCCGTCGCGGGATCTGGTGGCGATCAAGGCGCCGGTGTTCAGCATGTCGAAGCTGGCGGGGGTCGACACGTACCTGGGGCCCGAGATGAAGTCGACCGGGGAGGTGATGGGCGTCGACCGGGACTTCGACGGCGCGCTGACGAAGGCGCTGCTGGCCAGCGACCTGGCGCTGCCGGCGCGCGGCACGGCGCTGCTGAGCATCGCCGATCAGGACAAGGCGGAGGCGATCGATCTGATCCTTCAGCTGGGCGAGGCGGGCTACACGCTGTACGCGACCGACGGCACGGCGGAGATGATCCGCGGGCTGGGGCTGGAGGCGCGGCGCGTGCCCAAGCGGCTGGCCGAGTCGCACCCGAACGTCGTGGACGTGATCGAGGCGGGCGAGGTGGACTTCGTGCTGAACACGTCGGAGGGGGGGCGGACGACGCTGCGCGACGGCTTCCACATCCGGCGGGCGGCGACGGAGAAGCGGCTGCCCTGCTTCACGAGCATCGACACGGCGCGGCACGCGGTGTCGGCGATGCTGTCGCACGGGGCGTACGAGGTCGCGCCCCTGTCTGAGTACACCCGGTCCGAATACACGGGGTCGGAGGACACGGCCGGGGCAGACGTGACGTCGTGAGCTTCCAGCAGGTCGAGGCGGAGGTGCTGGAGACCGAGGAGATCTACCCGGGCACGTTCGTGACCTGGTACTCGGGCGAGGCGGTCTGCCGGGGGGCGCATCCCGGGCAGTTCGTGATGGTGCAGCCGGCCGAGGGGATGGACCCGTTCCTGCCGCGCGCGTTCTCGTTCTACCGCTTCCGGGAGCGGGGCGGCGAGCGGCAGTTCGCGCTGCTCTACGCGGTCGTGGGCGAGGCGACGGCGCTGATGGCGTCGCAGCCGGTGGGCGCGGTGTCGCGCATGACGGGGCCGCTGGGGCGCGGCTTCGAGGTGCGCAGCAGCGCGCGCAACCTGCTGCTGGTGGGCGGTGGGGTGGGGGTCGCGCCGCTGGTCGCGCTGGCCGACGAGCAGCTGGGCCGCGATCGGACGCTGGTGCTCTGCGTCGGGGCGCGGACGGCGTCGGGCGTCTACCCGGCCGAGCTGCTGCCGCCCGAGGTCGAGTACGCCGTCGCGACGGAGGACGGGGGGCTGGGCCGCCGCGGGCTGGTGACGGACCTCTTCGCCGAGTACCTGCCCTGGGCCGATCAGTCGCTGGCCTGCGGGCCGACGCCGATGTTCCGCAGCATGGCGTCAGTCGTCCGGGCCGACGGCATGGGTCGGTCGGTGCAGGTGCTGATGGAGACCGAGATGGCCTGCGGCACCGGCATTTGCTACGGCTGCGCCGTCTTCACGAAGCGCGGCGTCCGCCTCTGCTGTCGGGAGGGCCCCCGCTTCGAGCTCCTGGACGTGTTCTAGGTCGGTTGGGGAGTCGGAGCGGACCGGTGTAGGCTCGGGCGGGAGGGGGTCGCGATGCCGATTGAACTGAACCACACGATCGTGCCGGCGCGGGACAAGGCGGCGGCGGCGGAGTTCTTCGCGCGCATCTTCGGGCTGACGTTCCGGCGCCGGTCGGGGCACTTCGCGCCGGTGCAGGTGAACGCGACGCTGACGCTGGACTTCGCCGACGAGGAGTCCTTCGAGTCGCACCACTACGCGTTCCACGTCGACGAGGCGACGTTCGAGCAGATCTTCGGGCGCGTGCGGGCGGAGTCGATCCCCTACGGCAGCGGGCCGCGGTCGGCGACGGACATGCGCACGAACAGCCGCAAGGGGGGCCGCGGCGTCTACTTCCGCGACTCCGACGGGCATCTGCTGGAGCTGATGACCGAGGTCTAGGGCCGGCTCAGCCGTCGGCGGGGGCGGGTCTCCCGGTTCTCCCCAGGGATTCAAGGCGGGTTACCCAGCCGTCGAAGCGGGGGCATTCCGCACGGATCTTCTCGAGTCCGGTGTCCTCGGCGACCAGCGGCCCGAAGGTCTTCTTGCGGTAACGCGGGATAATTCGCTGGATGCACTTGCTCGGTGCCGTCTCGCTGCTGTCGTTGATGTCCTCCGGCGTCGGGAACTGCGCGCGGATGTCCCGGAGTACCTGCAGAGACTCCGGGGTGGCATCGGGCAGGACACGGAACGCATCGACCTCGGAGAACAGCAGACCCTCGAACTCGTGGCGTTGGACGTACGCGAAGACGCGCGATGGATCCCGGTCGTTGCGCAACCGCTTGTCGAGTTCTTCGTCGATCCGGGATTCCAGGTGCTCGACAGTCTCGCCGGGCCGCTTGCCCCTGAAACCGTAGAAGTCGACGAGAGACGTCACGGAATCGAAACTCGCCTGGAGTTTGGCCATCTGAGCAGTTATCCGCTCCACACTTACGTTCCCGCCCCGGCGTGCAGGCTTGATGGGGGTGGGACTGACCCCGTGGTCCGAAAGATGAGCCACGAGTGCCCCGTTGACGAACGCCTCCTCGGTTTCGCCCTCAACCACGATGGCGACACGAATCATGGGCGCCCGCCGAGCAGGTTCTTCTGCCACAGCTCCCCCGTCGAGAAGCTGTCGTCAAGCCACTGCCGATAGGCATCCGGGTCCAGGGGGCGGAAGTGCGTTTCGCCATCCTGCAGGTCCAGCACGATGATCTCATCCAGTCCGAACGAGTCCACCAAGAGCGGGGACTGCGTCGCAACGATGATCTGCCGCTCCTTCGCGAGTGCCTGGATCATGTCCCCGATCAAGGCGATGGCGGCGGGATGCAGGCCGAGTTCCGGCTCGTCGAGGAGGATCACGTCGGGGAGCATCTCCGCCGGCAGGTTGAGCAGGGTCACGAGGGCGAAGAAGCGCAGCGATCCGTCGGACGTGAGATGCGCACCGAACGTCTTGTCCGCACCCTTGGCGTTCCATCTCAAGAGCACCGTCCCGTGCGTCTCGTCGATGGTGAAGCGATCGAAGCCCGGCAGGATGCGCCCGATGTGGCGGCAGATTAGGTCGTAGCGCCTCACATCTTCCCGCTCCAGGCGGTGCAACACGGCCGCCAGGTTGCCGCCATCGGAGCGCAGCTGACCGTTGTCGCTTGCGTCCCACTCCTTCTCGAAGTTGGAGCCAGCGGCTGTGTCGTGGAACTGGTAGACCGCACAACTGCGCAGCAGGTTGACGATCACCCATGCAGTGGTCTGGTTCACGTCGGCGATCGCAGACTGGGCCGCTTCCACGATCATGGCTTCGCGATGTCCGCCCTCTAGCCGTTGCCAGGGGGCTTCGCCGGGCTGTTCATCGCTATTGAAGCGGAACTGTTCTTCGCTGAAGAAGAAGCGATCGGGCGACGCGTAAGACAATGCGAAGCGGTAGTCGTTGGTTCCCCTCGTCGTGCGCAGGCGGATCTCGGCCTCCATCCGAGGCGTGACCCTGTTGCCCCGATACAGCTGATCGTCGGCCCCACCTTGCCTCAGGATGAAGTCGCCGAGCCGGCGGGAGCGGAGCATCCAGCTCAGCATCTCGAAGAAGCGAATGAAGTTGGACTTGCCGGAACCGTTCGCGCCGATGAGGACCGTCGCGTCGGGCAGGTCCGAAAGCTCCACGGATCTGAGGGATCTGAAGCCCTCAATGCGCACGGACTCGATCCTCGTTCGGGTCACGGACGCCGGGTGCTCATTCATTGGTCGCCCGCTCGGCTTGCCGTCGGCTGCGTGTTGGCCCACGTGATCATCTTGGCGGAGCCCCGAGCATCGCGTCCACTCGGCGCCAGGGCGGGGTGGAAGATGCGCTCGATGGGGCGCTCGAAGAGGGCGGCGATGCGGAAGGCGAGGGGGAGCGAGGGGTCGTACTTGCCGGTCTCGATGGCGTTGACGGTCTGACGCGAGACGCCGAGGGCGCCGGCGAGGTCCTTCTGGGACCAGTCGCGCTCGGCGCGCAGCAGCTTGAGGGTGTTGCGCATGGGGCGTCAGAGCCAGCGCCGGCGCGCGAGGTGGCCGCCCGCGATCCAGCAGCTGCCCATGACGGCCCAGACGAAGAGCCAGTTGATGTCGGGCAGGCCGGCCAGTTGCAGCAGGCCATAAGTAAAGGTGAGCAGCGCGGCCGCCCCAAAGCCGAAGGCGATCGATTCGAGGGCGATGCGCTGCTCGAGTTCGTCGCTGCGGCGGAACATGCGCAGCCAGTCGCGGAGGGCGAAGACGACGGGGATCATCGGCAGGACGGCGACGGCGTAGCGCCAGTCGGCGCCGGGGTTGGCGTCGACGAGCCAGCCGCTGATGCCGACGAGGCCGGCATAGGCGCCCCAGATCAGCAGCGCGCGGACGAGGCAGCGGCGGGAGGGCCGTCGGTCGGCGAGGCGTCGCAGGCGGCCGCGATGGGGGGTGGGGGCGTCGTCGGGCATGGGTGGCTCCGGAGGTTGTCGGTAGGAAGTAGTGTCAAGGATCATTGACCTGATGTCAAGCGTGGTTGACATGGTGGGGTCGGATGGGCCGGTGCGGGTAGGCTGCGCGGGCAGCACGGAGGAGGGGCGATGATCCGGTTCGACGCGCGGATGCGGGCAGACATCGACGGGGCGCTGGACGACCGGCGCCCCATCGTGGTGTGCGCGGTGACGCCGGAGGGGACGCCGGCGGTCAGCTTCCGGGGTACGGCGCAGACGTTCGGCGACGACGGGCTGGCGTTTTGGGTGCGCAACCAGGAGGCGTCGGAGACGGTGCGGGCGATCGCGGTCAATCCGGTGGTGGCGGCGGTGTACGCGAACATGCCGGCGCGTCGCCACTACACGATGCTGGGCCGGGCGCGGGTCGAGCCTGACGCAGCGGTGCGCCGGCAGGTGTTCGAGAACTCGCCGGCGGCGGAGCGGGCGCGCGACCCGGAGCGCACGGGCGTGGCGGTGGTCGTGGAGTTGGAGTCGGTGCGGGGTCGGGGGTCGGACGGCCCGGTCGCGATGTCGCGGGAGGTGTCTGCGCCTACCTTCGCTGGCTTGCCATGTGCTCCAGCACCATGAGCGCCGCTCGCGCATCGGCCAGCGCGTGATGCAGCGAGGCGTCGGTCTCAAGGCCGCACTGCGACAGGGCGTTGCCCAACTTCTGCCATTGGCCGCCACCGCGATGCGCGTCCTGCGCGCCGAAGAATCGCGCGTAGAGCCGCATGATGCAGTAGCGGGCCGCCGGCTCCTGCCAATGCTGCCACGCCGCGGGCCACTCGATGCCCGCGGCCGCCAGCGACTGCGCCAGGAACCGGCGGTCGAAGTCGAAGTTGTACGCCAGCGCGTTTCGATCGTCGAAGACCTCGTGCAGCCGGGGCATCAACTCCGTGATCGAGGGCGCGTCCGCCAAGTCCGCGTCGCTGATGCCGTGGACCCACCGCGCGCCCGCCGACACCGGACACGACGGCCGGACCAGCGAGTCGAGCAGCACTTCGCCGGTGGCGGAGACGCAGGAGATCTCGATGATCTGGTCGTTGCCACCGAGTCCCGTGGTCTCGGTGTCGAAGATGACGGGCGACGTCGCTAGCACCTCCTGCGCCAAGGCGGAGGCGTCGCGTTGGCCGTCGTCCAAGCGGCTGGGCCGGCGCGGCGGCATCGGAGCGCCCGCGCCCCGATCGGTCTGTGCGAGCGCGGGCGTCTTGGCCTCGAAAATCCGGATCAATCGGCGCAACACTGCTCCCGCCGCCTTCCTTCGCGTGGTCAAGGCTAGCGTTCCGGCCGTTGCGCGCACTTGGGGGTCAGGAGGCGGCTTCGACATCCGTGCGGGCGAAGTCGCCGCCCTTGAAGAGGAGGGGCTCGCCCGTGGCCTCGGCGAGGGCGTAGGCGAGGCAGTCGCCGAAGTTGAGGCCGGCAGGGTGGTTGCCCTTGCCGAAGCGTCGCCAGGCGCGGCGGGCGGCCTGGGCGTGGTCCGCGGTGACTGGGGCGAGCTCGATGGCGGCGCGTTCGAGGAAGCGGTCAAGTTCGTGCGCGGCCTCGGAGCCGGCGCGGCTTTCGAGCACGATGGCGACCTCGAGGAAGCCGGCAACCGACATGCGGCAGCGCGGCGCCGCGGCGATGGCGCGGGCGTAGCGATCGGCGTCGGGCTCGTCGAAGAGGATCGCCAGGACGGCGGAGGTGTCGACGATCACCGGGGCAGCCCGCGCTCGTCGTAGAGGAGGTCGCCGTGGTCGGCCGCGGCGGGGCCGCCGCGGAGGAGGCCGGCGCAGCGACGGCCGATGGCGCGTAGCTCCGCCACGCAGGCGTCGACGCCGCGGGCGCGCTGCTCGCGCTCCAGGCGCTCCCGCAGGGCGACCGTCATCGCACCGGTCATCGTCTCGCCGGTGAGCCGGGCAAGCTCGGCGGCGAGGCGGCAGGTCTCCTCGTTCTTGATGTTGAGGCTCATTGGTTCGCCTTCCGGGTAGAACGTCGATGCATGTGTCTACCATAGGACGTCGTGGCGCGCACGCCAATCGGGTGGCGCTGCTCGGCTGGGCGACCCTGCGAGGAGGCGCGTCCGCATTCTGCTAGGATCGTCGCATGGCGGAATTCGATCCGGGACGCATGTCGAGGCGGCTGCAGGCAGCGGGGGCCAGCGAGGATCTGGCGGAGGCTGCGGCGGACGAGGTCAATGGCGCCGTTTCTGGGCTCGCCACACGGTCGGACCTGGAGGTCTTCCGGGCCGAGATGCGGGCGGACATGCAGGCCTTCCGAGCCGAGATGCGGGCGGACATGCAGGCCTTCCGGGCCGACATGCAGGCCTTCCAGGCCGAGATCCGGGCGGAGCTAGCAGCCTTCCGCGTGGACTTGCAGGCCCTGCGGGCGGAATTCCAGAAGGAACTCCGCATCCTCGCGCTCCAGCTCGGCGGCTTCGCGGTCGGCGTTGCCGGCATCGCCGTGGCCATCGTCAAGCTGGCCTGATTCCCTGCTCGATCCCGTCCATCGCCCCGCTTCTCCAGCGTCTCGGCCGGCCGCGCAGACGGGCTTGCCGCGGAGCGCCGTCCGCGCGGGGGCGGCTCCGCATTCTGCTAGGATCGTCGCATGGCAGAATTCGATCCGGTGCGCATGGCGAGACGGCTACAGGCAGCGGGGGCCAGCGAAGAGTTGGCGGAGGCTGCGGCAGACGAAGTCAATGGCGCCGTTTCTGGACTCGCCACACGCGCGGACCTGGAGGTCTTCCGGGCCGAGATGCGGGCGGAGATGCAGGCCTTCCGAGCCGAGATGCGCGCGGACATGCAGGCCTTCCGGGCCGAGATGCAGGCGGGCATGGAGGCCCTCCGGGCGGACATACGGGTTCTCGGGGCGGAGATGAGGGCGGACTTCCAGAAGGAACTCCGCACCCTCGCGCTCCAGCTCGGCGGCTTCGCGGTCGGCGTCGCCGGCATCGCCGTGGCCATCGTCAAGCTGGCTTGACGGCGCCGCCCCCTACTGATCGACGACGCGCGAGGTGGTGACGGCGACGCTGGTGCCGGTGACGACGATCTCGCCCGCCTCGTCGAAGAACTCGCTGATCGTCTCCTTGAACGTCATCTTGCCGCCGCGACGTCCCTCCTTCGTCCAGGTCTTGCCGGGGCGCGTGCGGACGCTGAGCGTCTCGCCGGCCAGGACGGGACGGTGGTAGACGTAGCGCTGCTCGGCGTGGAGGCCGCGGGCGCTGGCGCCGGTCCCGGCGCCGCCGGGCAGGCCTGTGGGGCCGGCGGCGGAGCCCCGCCAGGGGCGGCCGGGGAGGGGCCGCGGGACGGCCGGATCCCAGTGGGACGAGACGACCGCGTAGGTGGGCGGCGCGATGACGGCGCCGGGCTCGGCCGCGCGGGCGTGGGCGGCGTCGCGGTAGATGGGGTTCTCGTCGCCGATGGCGGCGGCGAAGCGCATGATGTGGCCGGCTTCGACGGGGAAGGTGAGGTCGTCGGGCATCGGCGGGCTCCTCGGGCTACGGGTCGACGCGGGCCGAGGCGTCGCCCTTGCAGACCTCCTGGCCGTCCTGGTTGGTGGTCGAGATGGCGAGGTCGACGAAGTGCCGGCCGTCGTCCTCGCGCAGGGCCTGCACCGTCGCGGTCGCGGTGAGGGTCGCGCCGGGGAAGACCTGGCGGGTGAAGCGCACGCCGAAGGCGGTGAGGCGGCCGTCGCCGACGTAGTTGGTGAGCATCTTGCCGGTCATGCCCATGCTCAGCATGCCGTGGGCGAAGACGCTGGGGTAGCCGGCGATCTCCTTGGTGAAGGGGGTGTCGGTGTGGATGGGGTTGTAGTCGCCGGAGGCGCCGGCGTACTGCACGATCTGGGTGCGGCTGAGGTTCTCGACGACGACTTCGCTGTGCGTGTCGCCGACGGCGAGGCTGCTGGCGCTGAGGGACATCGGGGGCTCCTGTTCGGCTGGCCGGGCGGTTGGCGTCCCGGTAACCCTACTGGTCGACGGCGCGCGAGGTAGCGACGCCGACGCTGGTGGCAGTGACGACGATCTCGCCCGCCTCGTCGAAGAGTTCGATGATCGTTTCGCTGAAGGTCATCGTGCCGGCCCGGCGGCCCTCCTTCCTCCAGGTCTTGCCGGGGCGCATGCGAGCGGTGAGCGTCTCGCCGGCCAGGACGGGGCGATGGTAGACGTAGCGCTGCTCGGCGTGGAGGCCGCGACCGCTGCCGCCGCCGTCGTCGTCGCCGGTCTGGGGGCGGCCGGTGGGCTCGGCGGCCGAGCCGAACCAGGGCTCGCCAGACTTGGGCCGCAGCGAGTAGTCGGGGTCCCAGTGGGCCCAGACGCGCTCGAAGGTGGGCGGCGCGGGGATGCCGCCGACTTCCGAGGCCGCGGCGTAGTCGGCGTCGGAGTAGATGGGGTTCTCGTCGCCGACGGCGCGGGCGAAGAGCATGATGTGCCCGGCCTCGACGGGGAAGGTAACTGCGTCGGCCATGGGGCCTCCTTTGCATGGCCCGGCCGCGGGGCGACCGGGGCTTCCGTTGGGGAGGGTAGCGGGCCGGGCGGGCAAGCGGGAGGGGGTCAGCCTGCGCGGCGGGTGGCGATCTCGACTTCGTTGCCGTCGGGATCGTCGAGGTAGAAGGCGTCGACGGACATGAAGGGGTGCGCGCCGTCGCGGGTCGGGTGGCCGGCGGCCTCAAGGCGGTCGCGGAGGGGCTGCCAATCGTCCGGGTCGACTTCAAGGCCGATGTGGTGCAGGCCGGTGGGCGCATCGCCGCCGGCCGGGGCCGCCCGGCCGCCGGGCACGAGGACGATCTGCATCGGCAGGCCGTCCTTCTCGCCGACGCGCAGGAACTTGCCGGGCAGCCCGGGCGGGGAGAAGAGCTCGAGCCCCAGGGTGTCGCGGTAGAAGCCGAGGCTGCGGTCGATGTCGGCGACGCGGAGGACGATTTCGACGATAGCGCGGATAGTCATGGCTGGGGCCTTTCGGGGCTGGTCGGGGCGTCCTGGGGCAGCGTAGGGGAGGGCGGGCCCTTCCCATAGGATCACGAGTGTGATCAAATGGGGGCAGGGGGACGCGTTGCAGGCTCCGAGACGGAACTCGCTGATCCAGGGGGACGCGCTGGCGACGATGCGCGGCTGGCCCGACGCGTGCATCGACCACTGCATCGCCGACCCGCCGTTCAACATGAGCAAGCGGCGGGGGCTGGGCTGGGCGTTCTCGTCGCACGTGACGATGGCGGAGTCGTGGGACCGCTTCGGCGAGGACGAGTTCTTCCAATTCAACGTCGACTGGTTGCGCGAGGTCTGCCGGGTCGTGAAGCCGAACGGCAACATCCTCGTCTTCGGGACGTACCACAACATTTACCAACTGGGGTTCATTTTGCAGTCGGGCTTGAACCGGCGCGTGCTGAATTCGATCGTGTGGTACAAGCCGAACGCGCAGCCCAACATCACGGCGCGGATGCTGGCCGAGAGCACGGAGTACATCGTGTGGGCGGTGAACGGGACGGAGGCGGGCCGCGACAAGGCCACGAACTGGACGTTCAACTATCGGAAGGCCAGAGAGCTCGGCGGCGACCGCCAGCACCGGAATGTCCTGGGCCGGGACAAGCGGCATCGCGTGGTAACCCTCTCTGAGCTTCAAGTCCCCGTGGTCTCGAAGAAGGAGCGTGCTCACGGGAAGCACCCATCGCAGAAGCCGGTCGCGCTGATGGAGAGGCTCGTGTCCCTATACACGAAGCCGGGGGAACTGATCCTGGACCCGTTCGCGGGGAGTGGCGCGCTTGCGCAGGCATGCATCCGGCGAGCGCGCGATTACGTGGCCGTCGAGCGGTCTGAGGAATATCATGCCATGGCGGAACGCAATATCCTCAGCGAGAAGCGGTCGAAGGTGGGAGTGATCCACCGCTGGGCGGAACTCCGGGGGAGTCCGCTGAGTGAGGAGGAGATTCTGGTGCTCGACGGGGTTCCCGTTCCACAGGCGGACCGCCTCGACCTAGTCATTGAAGTGATCAAGATCGTGGGCGACGGCCACAACTCGCGGACAGCTGTCGCGGACTTCCTCGCATCGAATGATCGAGATGATTACGACCGCCGGCAGGGCGCGTACTACGCCGACGCGGCGTACGCGCTTGGGTGGATCCGCCCAGAGGCGCAGCGCGATTCACGGTTCGTCGTCACCGACAGAGGACGCGAAGTCGTGAAGGCCACCGGTCCGGGGCTTCGTCGCCTCGTATGGGAAGACATTGAAGGCATGCACTTCGGGTTTGTTGCGGACGACCTGGGCATCTCGCTCCGCAGCGGCATCCCGGACGAGGGTGCATATCGGGGGAAACTGGCGGATTGGTTCGATCTGGGCGATGAACCAGGATCAACGGCCGATCGGCGAACCCGCACGATCCTCAATTGGATCCGGCAGTTGCGGGAGAACGAGATCGCCTAGGAATCGACTGCTGGCATCCCGATGTTGGCAGGCGCGGGCGGGAGCCCCGCCGAACGGCTTCAATGCTGCTAGGATCGGATCAGCCAGGCCGGTCCGGTCAGTAGGCATGGGCCGAATGAGGCTGTACACCGCTGGTCACTCGGGGCCCCGGAACGCACGGGGCCCTATTTCTTTAACCCAACCGACCCTCGCCCCTCACCCCTCACGGGCCCCGCTCCCCACTCAATGCTGCTAGGATTGGACCAGCCAGACCGGTCCGGCTAGTAGGCGCAAGCCGAATGCGGCCGGTCCGCTGGCTACTCGGGGCCCCGGAACGCACGGGGCCCTATTTCTTTAACCCAACCGCCCCCCCTCCCACCGACGGCTGTCGCGCGGCTGCGCGTGCGCGGGCCGACCACGACGCCGGGTGCTAGGCTTCGCGACCGGCGCAGCCAGGAGACGGAGGACGACGATGGGCCAGTTCCAGCGGTGGACGTTCGGCAACACGGAGGTGATCGCGCTGCAGGACACGTGGTCGCGGCTGCGGCCCGACTACTTCTTCCCCGACGCCGACCCAGCGGCCTTCGCGCAGTACGGGGAGCACCTGATGGAGGGCGGCCGGATGGCGATGAGCCACACGGCCTGGCTGATCGCCAGCGGCGGCCGGACGATCCTGGTCGACACGGGCATCGGCTTCCGGCCGGGGCCGCTGCCGGTGCGCGAGGAGGCGTCGCTGCCGACGGTGCTGGTCGCGGCGGGGGTGCGGGCCGACGAGGTCGACACGGTGGTGTTCACGCATCTGCACTACGACCACGTGGGCTGGAACACGGTCGAACGGGACGGGGCGCCGACGCCGCTGTTCCCCAACGCGCGCCACATCGTGCAGCAGCGCGAGTGGGACTACTGGGCCAGCCCGGAGGCCAACCCGATGGCGGCGCCCGACCGGGCGGCAGTGCTCGACCCGCTGCTGGAGCGGGGGCTGGTCGACTTCGTGGAGGGGGAGCACGCGGTGACGCGCGAGGTGGTGACGGTGCCGACGCCGGGCCACACGCCGGGCCACGTGTCGTTCCTGCTGACGGCGCCGGGGCAGTCGGTGCTGTTCCTGGGCGACGCGGCGCACTCGCCGATGCAGGTGACGGAGGCGCACTGGTGCGCCGGGGCCGACCTCGACCCGGAGACGGCGCGGGCGTCGCGGCGGATGCTGTGGGATCGGTCGGCGCGGGAGGGGGCGCTGGTGGCGTCGAACCACTTCCCGTTCCCCGGCCTGGGCCGGGTCGTCGAGGAGGGGGGCGTGCGTCGCTGGGAGGCGCGGGCGGGCGACGGGTAGATCAGGTCAGGGCGATGATGAGCCCGAGCGCGCCGATGGTGATCGCGGTAGAGAGGGCGACGGCGGCGTACATGCGGCGCTCGATCTGGACGAGGGCCGCCGTGACGGGGGTCTGTCGGCACGGCTGATCGGCGTCGAGGCCGGGCTGGGTGATCGCGTGCTGGGGCATCAGACCTCCGCCGGTGACGATGGGCGACTACGCGGTAATGATAAGGCGCGGGAGGTAGCGGCGGGAGAGGGGGGATCGGCTAGGATCGCGGGGACGGCCGGCACGACGGCCGAAGGAGGGTCGCGATGAGCAGAGTGCATCGAGCGTCGGTGGGCAACGTGGAGCTGGTGGCGCTGCAGGACACTTGGCTGCGGCCGAAGCTGACCGACTTCTTCCCCGAGGCGGCGGGGGCGTCGCTGGAGCCGTACCGCGACCTGCTCAGCGACGCCGACGAGCTGACGGTGAGCATCACGCCGTGGCTGATCCGCAGCGCCGGCCGCACGATCCTGGTCGACACGGGCATGGGCGGCCGGCCGGTCGAGGCGCCGCTGGGGGTCGAGCCGGCGCTGCCGGCGCTGCTGGCCGAGGCCGGCGTGCCGCCGGAGGAGATCGACGTGGTCGCGTTCACGCACCTGCACTTCGACCACACCGGCTGGAACACGGTCGACCGCGACGGGGCGCCGACGCCGCTGTTCCCGAACGCGCGCCACGTCGTGCAGCAGACGGAGTGGGACTACTGGGCGGGCGGCGCGACGGGGGCGGAGCCCGACCGGGCGCGCGGGCTCGACCCGATCACGGCGGCGGGCCTGTGGGACGTGGCCGACGGCGAGCAGGCGCTGACGGCCGAGGTCGTGACGGTCCCGACGCCGGGGCACACGCCGGGCCACGTCGCGCTGATGGTGTCGAGCGGGGGCGAGTCGGCGCTGCTGATCGGCGACGCGGCGCACTCGCCGGTGCAGGTCGGCGAGCCCGACTGGTGCCTCGGCGCCGACGTGGACATGCCGCTGGCGCGCCGCACGCGGCGGGGGCTGTGGGATCGGTCGGTCGCGGAGGGGCTGCTGCTGGCGACGAACCACTTCCCGTTCCCCGGCCTGGGCCGCGTCGTCGAGGAGGGGGGCGTGCGTCGCTGGGCGAGGGCGGGGGAGTAGGGGGCGGCGGGCGAGGCGGCGCGAGGCCTGAGACCACGCTCGCCACCGTACCCGCGTGCGGGGAGCACCTTGACCGCACTAACGCGGGATGGGGCAGCCAGAACGGGCGCGCTGCGGTGAATCACCTTCGGAAGCGACAGGTTACACTGGGAACCGTAGGGCGAGTGGCCGGCGTGTGGCTCTCACCCGGTCGGGACAGCGAGACTGCAAGGCCGTCTAGCGCACGGGGCGCAAACATGAACCACCGGGACATGATCGCCACCTCTCGGCTCCTCCCGTCGGGTGCGCGCTTCTTCAAGTGCGCGCTGCAGGTGAATCCACATCACTACTCAGGCACCTTCCAGGGCCAAGGAGCCGGGTCCGATCCTGCGGCTTACGCACGAGCCATCGTCGGTAAGGCACTGGAGCTCGATGTCTCCGTAGTAGCCGTCACCGATCACAACGATGTGAGCGGGGTTTCCGCGTTCCGTGAAGCCGCCAGCGGCCGCGACATCACGGTACTCCCCGGATTCGAGCTTGCCACCACCGAAGGGATCCACGTGCTCTGCGTCTATTCCCCAGAGACGACTGAGGAACAACTCGGGAGGTTTCTCGGTGAGTTCGGGATACGCAGCACGGAGCCTTCCGCGGCCCTGTCGGACCAGTCATTTGATGAAGTTCTCGCTACGGTCCCAGCGCAGGGCGGCATCGCTATCGCCGCCCATGCGACAGGCAGCAAGGGGCTGCTCAGAGTTCTCGAAGGCCAGGCTCGGATCAATGCATGGCAGAACAAGAACCTCCTCGCCATTCAGATTCCGGGGCCGATCGACGACCTGCCGCAAGACCTCAGGCAAATCGTAGGAAACGAGAATGCCCAGTACCGCCGCGCCCACGCGGCAGGCCAACGGCAAGCTGTCGCCGTGGTAAACGCGAAGGACATCGCGAGTCCTGGTGATCTGATGGAAGACGCGGCAACCTGCTGGATCAAGATGTCCGAAGTGAATGTCGAGGGACTACGGCAGGCCTTTCTCGACCCAGAATCCCGGATCCGTTTGAACAGCGCTCCCAAGCCGGACGAACACGCCGAACTCGTCGCCTTGTCCTGGGAGGGCGGATTCCTGGACGGTACCGCGATCCGCTTCAACCAGAACCTCAATGTCCTAATTGGAGGACGTGGTGCCGGGAAGTCCACAATCATCGAGAGTCTGCGATATGTCCTTGCCCTGGAACCGATCGGCAACGATGCTCACACTGCGCACCTGGGCCTGGTCAGACAGGTGCTACAGAATGGAACCAAGGTTTCCCTTCGCGTGCGCTCCCACCGTCCGACACAGCGGGAGTACCAGATCGAGCGCACGGTCCCGAACCCACCGATAGTCAGAGACGAGCAAGGGCGGATTCTGGACATCCGGCCGGCGGACATTCTCCCAGGCATCGAAGTCTACGGGCAACATGAGATATCAGAACTCTCCAGAAGGCCCGAGAAGCAGACAGCGTTGCTGACCCGCTTCGTCGACCACGATGAGTCACTGATCCAGGTCAAGGCGAAATTGCGCCGCGGACTGGAGCAGGCGAGACGATCCTTGTTGGACGTGAGTTCCGAACTCGAGGATATGGATGAGCGTATGTCCGCCTTGCCCGGCCTTGAGGATACGCTTCGGAGCTACCAGGAGGCTGGCCTTGAAGGGCGGCTGGTGCAGCAGAGGCTGCTCATTCGCGAAGAGCGCGTCCTGGAAGCTCTACATGGGCGTACAAGCGCTTTCGATGAGATCCTGGAGATGCTCAGACAGGAACTACCGATCGACTCTACCTTCGTTTCGGAATCAGCGCTTTCGGAGCTCCCGGGCAGGGACATCCTTGGAAATGCCCGAACGGTACTTACGGATATGAATCGCGATCTAGGCCGCGCCCTGACCATGCTCAACGAAGCTCTCGTGCGAGCCGAAGAAAGAGTTGATGAGATTCGTAGCCGTTGGAATGACCGCAAGCGCGCTGTAGACACCCAGTACCAGGCCATCCTGAGGGAACTTCAACAATCAGCTGTGGACGGGGAAGAGTTCATCCGTCTGCGGCGCGAGATCGAACTTCTGCAACCGCTGCGGGAACGCCGTCCGCTGCTGGAGCAGCTCAGGGACGAGCACATCAACAAGCGGCGCGACCTGCTTGCGGAATGGGAAGAAGTCAAGGCCCGGGAGTTCAGGTTGCTGCGTGGTGCGGCAGACAAGGTCAACGGCAAGCTCCGCCGGCGCGTACAGGTCGACGTAGTAGCGGTGGGCAATCGGGAGCCCCTCTTCGACACGCTTAGGGAGGGGATTGGTGGGCGCCTCTCGGAGGCGATCGAGAGACTCAAGGAGGTTCCGGATCTCTCTTTGCCGGAGTTCGTCGAACGCTGCAGGGAAGGGGCAGACGCAATCGAGACAAGGTACCGCGTCTCGCCTGCGCAGGCACAGCGCTTGGCGAACGCATCGCCCGAGGCTCTCATGCGGATTGAGGAACTCGACCTGCCTCCGACAACGTCGATCCGGCTCAACACGGCTCCAGCTGGCGAACGACCGTCATGGAAGCCGCTTGAGGATCTCTCGACCGGACAAAAGGCAACGGCTGTCCTGTTGCTCCTCCTACTTGAGTCCAATGCGCCCTTGGCAATTGATCAGCCGGAGGATGACCTCGACAACCGCTTCATCACGGACGGGATCGTGCCTCGGATGCGTGAAGAGAAGCGGCGGCGACAGTTCCTGTTCTCCACGCACAACGCCAACATCCCTGTCCTTGGCGACGCGGAACTCATTCTTGGTCTTACACCTTCGGGGGATGCCGAAGCTGGAAGGGCAACGATCAAGACAGAGCACATGGGTTCGATTGATTCTCCTACAGTGCGGAGGCTAGTCGAGGACATACTCGAGGGAGGGAAGGACGCCTTCGAGACTCGCAGACTGAAGTATGGGTTTTAGGAACAGGCAATGAACCGTGCGGCGCTATTGGAGATGATCCGGAACGGCGAGAGTTCGGGCGCGGAGTTCAAGCGCGACGACGTCGAGCCTCGGAAGCTAGCTGAGGAGATCGTGGCGCTGCTCAATCTCCAGGGCGGGCACGTCCTGCTTGGGGTTGAGAAGAGCGGTGCGGTCTCGGGACTCAACCGCGAGTCGACACTGGCTGAGGAGTGGGTGATGCAGGTGGCGCGCGATCACATCCAGCCCGCTATCAACCCCTATTGGGAAGTCCTACAGCCCTTCCCTAGTCAGAATGTTGGCGTCATCTCCCTTCCAGCGAATGCTCCCGACAAGCCATACAAGGCAAAGCGCGGCTCCGCCTGGGTGACCAAGATCCGGGTGGGCACGACCACTAGAGATGCCACCCGCGAGGAGGAAGCCAGGCTTTACCAACAATCGGGACAACTCCGTTATGGGCTGAAGCCCATACCAGGCACCACCGTGAGAGACCTGGATCGGCGTCGTTTGCAGGATTATTTCACACGCGTGCTGCGGTGGGATGCCACCGGTGATGAGGACATCGACTGGTGGCAGACAGTACTGCGGAATCTGGATTTCGCGACACACTCAGCGGGCAACACTGCACCGACGATCGACGGAATGCTCATATTCGGCCAGAACCCCGGTCGCTTTCTTCCCCAGTCTGGTATCCGGGCCGTCTGCTACGCAGGAGATGAGGTAGAATATGCGACTCGGGCGGATGAGCAACTGAAAGGTGCGATGGTCCCGCTATGCGCGCCTGACGGTTCACTCGTGGAGACCGGATTAGTAGACCGGGTGTGGGACTTCGTCCGGCGGAACACAACCCCATCTGCCAGCCTGCGGGGGGCGCAGCGCATCGACCGACGGGAGTACCCCGAAGAGGTCGTGCGTGAAGTCATCGTAAACGCTCTAGTCCACCGAGACTACAGCGTCGCTGGCACTGACATCATGCTAGCAGTCTTCTCCGACCGGCTCGAAATTCAGAGTCCGGGAAGATTACCAAACACCGTAACGGTGGACGGGATGAAGTCAGGCATGCGCTACTCCCGGAATCAAACGCTGGTCAACGTGATGCGCGACTATGGCTATGTGGAGTCCCGGGGCATGGGGATCAGAACCAAGGTGATTCCTGCCATGCGGGCACACAATGGCACGGCGCCGGACCTCATTGAAGGCGAGCACCAATTCACGGTGCGGCTGTGGAACCATCCGGCGAGCGCGTAGATCGTGCAAGACCTACTGGTGCCCTTGAGAGGGCAGCAGGCCCGCCCTACTTCGACTCGCACAACTCCGGGACGTACGCCGCGATGTCGATGTAGCGATCGGCGACCTCGCGGATGTCCTTCGAGGTGCTGTGACCGAACGCCACGACCTCGACGCGGACGCCGCGCGCGCTGACGATCTCGACGAGGCGGCGGAAGTCGCCGTCGCCGGAGATGAGGCCGATGACGTCGAGGCGGTCGGCCATGGTGAGGATGTCGATGGCGAGCTCGACGTCGAAGTTGGCCTTGACGCTGCCGCCGGAGAAGCGCTTCAGCGGCTTGGTGACGATGCGGTAGTCCTTGTCGAGGAAGGGCAGCACGAAGCGCTCCATCTCGCGGCGCGCCTCGGGGTCGTCGGAGATGGGGGCGTAGGCGATGGAGCGGACGAGGGTGCGGCCGCGGCCGAGGAAGGCCTGGATTTTCTCCCAGTCGACGGTGACGCCGGAGCGCTCGGCGGCGTAGAGGATGTTGGGCACGTCGACGAAGAGGGCCATGCGCGGCTTGATGCCGATCTCGCCGGCGGGGCCGGGCCCGCCCTGGCCGCTGACGAGGGACCGCAGGAGGGCGGTCTGCTGCTCCAGCAGCTCGGTCTGGCGCTGGACGAGGGCGACGAAGCCGGCCTCGGTGGAGAGGTCGGGCTCGGCGGGGACGGGCACGGGCGCGGGTGCGGCCTTGGTGGCGCGCTTGCGCGCCGGGGCGCGCTTGCGGGCGGGCTTGGCCGCGGGCTCGGTGCTCGTGGCCGCGGGGGCGGCGGTGGCGTCGGGCTCGGCGTCGGCCGTGGAGGCGCGGGTGCGACCGCGACCGCCGCGGGATCCGCGACGCCGGTCGCCGGTCGTCGTTTCGACGGCGCCAGCGGCGGCGCCGTCGGCGGCGTCCGCGTCGGCGGCGCGGGCGCGCGGGGCCCGGGCGCCGCGACGGCGGCTGGGGGCGGCGGGCTCGGCGGTCGTGGTGTCAGCAGCGGTGTCGGGGTCCGCCGTGCGCGCCCGCGATGCCCGCCGGCGGGCCGGGGCCTTGCGGGCGGGGGTGGTCGTCTCGGTGTCGGGGGTGCGCTCGGTGGTCGAGGCGGCGCCGTTCTGGGAGGCGTCTTCAGCGGGGTCCGTTGCGCGCGTGCGGCGACGGAAGAGTGGGGACATTACGTGTTGGGTCTTTCTTGGTGTGGTGTGCGCGACGATCGCCGTCGCAAGGGCCGGCCGCGGGGGCCGGGCCGCGAGGGGCGATCGTGGAGGCACGGAAGTCGGTCATCAGATGATGCTTCGCTCGGATGGTGCGGGTGCGGCCGGCCCCGGGCCGCCCGAGACCGGCATATGGGCGGCCGGCGTGTGGGCGGGCGCGGCGGGCGGCGCCATGCGGTCGAGCACGGCGGCCTTGGCGGCGACGCGCCCCGCGATGTCGCGGAAGGCGGCGGCGACGGCGCCGTCGGGCAGGAACTCGACGACGGGGCGTCCCTCGTCGCCGCCGGCGCGGATCTCGGTGGCGAGGGGGATCGCGCCGAGGAAGTCGATGGCGTGGTCCTCGGCGGCGGCCTCGGCCCCGCCGTGGCCGAAGATCTCGACGCGCCGTCCGGTGTCGGGGGTGATGAAGTAGGACATGTTCTCGACGATGCCGAGCACGGGCACGGTGAGCTTCTCGAACATGGCGATGGCCTTGGCGGCGTCCTCGAGCGCGACGGGCTGGGGCGTCGAGACGATGACGGCGCCGGCGATGGGCACGTCCTGGGCGGCGGACATGGCGGCGTCGCTGGTGCCGGGCGGCAGGTCGACGATGAGGTAGTCGAGCTCGCCCCAGGGCACGTCGCGGAGGAGCTGCTTGACGCCACTGCCGATCATCGGCCCGCGCCAGACGACGGGCGAGCCGGCCGGGAGCAGGAAGCCGATGGAGATGAGCTTGACGCCGTAGCGCTCGATGGGGTGCAGGCCCTGCTCGCTGTTGGCCTGGAAGCCGGCGGGCAGGCCGAACATGGTGGGCAGGTTGGGGCCGGTGATGTCGGCGTCGAGCAGGCCGACGGCGGCGCCGCGCTTGGCGAGGGCGACGGCCAGGTTGGTGGCGACGGTGGACTTGCCGACGCCGCCTTTGTTCGAGGCGACGGCGATGATGTGGCGGACGCCGTCGATGGGCTGGGGACCGGCGGGCGGGGGCGGGCCGTCCTGGGGGCCGTGCGCGTGGGGCGGGCCGGGTGCGGGGGTCGGGGCCACGGATTCTCCTATTCAGGCCACGCGCGGTCGTCGGCGGATGGCTTCACCGTGCCAGCGCCGGGCGTCACGCGCCAGTGCGGGGGAACGTTCGGGCGGACCGGCCTCACCCCCTAACCCCCTCTCCAGCTGAAGCGATGGAGAGGGGGAACCGGAAGGGGGACCGGAGGGGGAATGGAGCGGGACACCGAGCACCGACATCGGACGCGACGGAGGGGCGACGTCACGGGCGGACGGTCGGGGGTGGTGGGATCGGGATGCGGTGCGAGGGATAGGGAACTCTTGCTCCACTGCCAGCGTATTTGTGGATATGGAAGGGCGTCAAGGTTTACATGCTACCTACCGTAACGAACGGGGCCGCCTTGACCTGACCGGGGCGTGCTCCGACTATGGAGAAGCCCGGTAGTCGAAGCGCAAAGGCGGCGGACCGGGGCCTGAAGAGAGGGGAATGGCGATGCCAGCGAATACTGCGAGCAAGCCACGCGGCCAGGCCGAGCCGGTCGTCGCCAGTGGCGAGTGCCACCACCACTGGATGATCGATGCGCCGAACGGGCCGTTCAGCGTCGGCCACTGCAAACTGTGCGGCGGCGAGCGCAACTTCCCGAATTCGTCGGAGGATTCCATCTGGGACGGCGCCGAGGGACGGTCGCGCTGGAACGACATGGGCATCTCGCGTCGCCGGCGGGCCGGCGGCAGCGTCGAACCGCAGGAGAGCGTCGCGGTGGTCTAGCGCCGGTGCGGGCTCGAGTAGTCGCGTCGCTCCCATCTGGGGGCGGCGTTTTTTTGTGCGTCGGATTGGTTACGGATGGAGGGCCGGGCGCAGCGGGGCGCCGGGGCGATAGGCTGCGAGCACGATGACCGCTGATCGAGGGGACGGGCGCGGGGACTCGGTGGACATGCGGGTCGACCTCGCGCCGGGCTGCAAGCGCAGCCTCGTGCTGCGCAACCCGGTGATGACGGCCTCGGGCACGTTCTCGAACGGGATCGAGTTCTCGCGCGTGTTCGACCTGAGCCGGCTGGGCGCGATCGTCTCGAAGGGCGTGACGCTCAAGCCGCGGCGTGGCAACCCGATGCCGCGCATCGCCGAGACGCCGTCGGGGATGCTGAACAGCATCGGCTTCCAGAACCTGGGCCTGCGTCGGCTGGTGCGCGACGTCTGCCCGGTCTGGGCGACCTGGGACACGCCGGTGATCGTCAATGTGCTGGGCGACACGGTCGAGGAGTTCGCGACGCTGGCGCGCGAGCTCGACGGGGCGCCGGGGGTCGACGCGCTGGAGATCAACATCTCGTGCCCGAACCTCGACGTGGGGGGCATCGAGTTCGGGCAGGACCCGGCGATGGCGGCGGAGGTGACGGCGGCCGTCGCGCAGGCGACGACGCTGCCGGTGATCGTGAAGCTGACGCCGAACGTGACGGACATCGTGCCGCTGGCGCGGGCGGTCGAGGAGGCGGGGGCGCAGGCGCTGTGCGTGGCGAACTCGGTGCTGGGCATGGCGATCGACGTGCACACGCGGCGGCCGCGCACGCACCGTCCGACGGCGGGGCTGACGGGCCCGGCGATCCGGCCCATCGTGCTGCGCCTGGTCTGGGAGACGGCGGCGGCGGTGTCGCTGCCGGTGATCGGCTGCGGCGGCATCACGAGCGGCCGCGACGCGGCGGAGTTCCTGCTGGCGGGCGCCTGCGCGGTGCAGGTCGGCACGGCCACGTTCCGGGAGCCGCGGGCGCCCCTGCGCGTGCTCGAGGAGCTGGAGTCGTACTGCGTCGAGCAGGGCGTCGCGTCGGTGGGGGAGTTGGTCGGTGCCGCGCGTCGGTAGATAAGAAGGAGGAGGTCGGGCCAACCTCACCCCCTAACCCCCTCTCCATCTGAAGCGATGGAGAGGGGGGACCGGAGGGGGAGGAGTCGTTGCCTTAGGCTGGGGCGCATGGCGCAGGGGAAGGAGGGGCATCGGTGACGATTATCGAGGGAGCGGAGGCGGTTCTAGCAAAGGCTGGCGAGCCTCTGCACTACGGGGAGATCGCGGAGCGCATGTTGGCGGACGGCTGGCAGACGCGGGGGAAGACGCCGTGGGACAGCGTCAGCTCGATCATCAACGTGGACATCAAGAGGCGCGGAGCGCAGTCCCGTTTCATGCGGACGAGCCCGGGGTACTTCGAGCTCAACCCCGATGCGCCGAGCGGGACGACAGTCGTCGAGTCGCCAGCCCCGGTGAAGCCGCGCCGTGTCGAACCGAGCGGCCGCGACGGCCCAGACAGACTGTCGTTTCTCGACGCGGCTGAGCGGATTCTGCGGGAGTCGGGAGGCCGCGAGCCGCTTCACTATGGCCTGATCACGAAGCGTGCGCTCGACCATGGATTGATCCAGACTCAAGGCCGAACCCCGGCCGACACGATGCTCGCAATGATCTACACGGAGACGAAGCGGCGGGAGAGCCGCGGGGAGGCGCCGCGCTTCGTCCGCCATGGGCGGGGCTTGGTCGGACTCGCCACCTGGGAGCCGATGGGGCTCACGGCCAGCATCGCAGAGCAGAACGCAGGAGTCCGCGGGGCGCTGCTCGACCGAGCGCGGGGGACATCCCCCGCGGAGTTCGAGAGTCTGGTGGAGCGATTGCTCGTCGCGATGGGATTCGAGGATGCCGCCGTAACGCCGCTCGGCGGGGACGGCGGCATTGATGTGCGGGGCACGCTGGTGGTTGGAGACGCGGTACGAATCCGCATGGCGGTGCAGGCGAAGCGGTGGAGGAGCAATGTCGGATCCCCGATCGTGCAACAGGTGCGTGGGTCGCTTGGTGCGCACGAGCAGGGGTTGATCATCACCACGAGCGACTTCAGCCGTGGCGCCCAGGAGGAGGCGACTCGCGCCGACGCGACACCGGTGGCGCTGATGAACGGGGAGCAACTCGCCGCGCAACTGGTCGAGCACGAGATCGGTGTGCGCCGCGAGACGCACGATCTCTTCACGCTGGAGGAGGCGGAGTCGGAGGAGTAAGCGGTGGGGCTGTCGTGGGGCATGAAGAAGGGCGGGTGTCCCCGCCCTCTTCACGCTGGCCACTACGAGCCATCCCTAGGCGCTGGTCGCTACGGACCATCCACGGCGATCGTAGGGGTGGAGCAGGCGGGCGGTCAATGCGCCGGTGGGGGCGTCAAGGCGGGGGACTGGCAGCGGCGCAGCACGATGCCCGGTGTAGAGTCTGGGGATGCCGAGCCACCGGGTCTACATCGACGAGTCCGGCGACCACACCTACCGGGCCGGCGAGCACCTCAGCACGCGCTATCTGGCCCTCACGGGAGTGGTGGTCGACAAGGCGCACTACGACGCGTCGATCGTCCCTGCTCTGAACGCCCTGAAACGCAAACACTTCTTGGACGACCCGGATACCCCGGTGATTCTCCACCGCGAAGACATCCTCAGACGCAAGAAGTGGTTCAGAGTGCTTCTCGATCCAGCGCGCGCGACCGCTTGGGACAAGGACCTGGTCGAATTTGTCGGGGCTCTCCGCGCCCAGGTCTTCACCGTGGTGATCGACAAGAGGAGGCACAAGCAGACGTACGGCTCTGGGGCCTTCCATCCGTATCACTACTCGTTGGAGGTGCTCCTCTGGAGAATCCGTGGCTACCTGCGAGACAGGGGGGGACAAGCTGACGTGTTCGCGGAGGCCAGAGGGAAGCGTGAGGACATTGCGTTGATGCGGGCATACCGGGAGCTACGTACGCGCGGCACGGACTACGGCTCGGCGGCGGCGTATCGAGCGGCGTTTCTGGACGATGAAATCACGATTCGCCGCAAGGACCGCAACGTGCTCGGACTGCAGATTGCCGACCTGCTTGTCGCCGATCAGAAGATCGACATCGTAGTCCGGAACGGGAAGCCCACTGCCAGAAGGCCCAGTGCCTTCGCGCAGCGCCTCATCGACGCCGCCGACCACATGATCAATCAGGATGGGAGGGCCTGGCTGGAATGAGGCATGAAGAAGGGCGGGTGTCCCCGCCCTCTTCACGCTGGCCCGTACGAGCCATCCACGACGATCATAGAGATCGACCGGGCGGGCTGTCAACGCGCGGCGATGGGGAGAATGGTCGGGGTGGGCGGATTCGAACCGCCGGCCTCACGGCCCCAAACCGCGCGCTCTGCCGGACTGAGCTACACCCCGATCGGGTCGAGGTCACGGTAGGCCGCCCGACGCCGGGGCGTCTATCGCCGCGACGGGCGTGTAGGCTGGCGGGCATGTCGCTGCAACAACCCCGCATCCCGGCCATGGCCGTCGTGCTGCGGGTCGTGTCGATCCTGGGCATGGGGCTGACGTCGTCGGCGCTGGTGCTGCTGCTGGTCGCGGCCGAGTGGCTCTGGGCGGGCGTGTCGGCGGCGGCGTTCGTGCCGTTCCTGGGGATGATGTACCTGGTCGACCGAATGATCCCCGACCCACGGTCGCGGGGCTGACGGCTACTCGTCAGCAGTGTCGTCCGCAGTATCGCCCGACGGAGCCGCGCCCTGCTCGATGCGGATCGCGACGATGCGCGCGCCCGGCGGCGGCGGCGGCACCTGCTGGGGGTCGCGCAGGGGGATGGCCAGGACGAGGTCGAGGCCGGCCGTGACGACACCGAAGGCGGTGAAGTTGAGCGCGTCGAGCTGGGCCTGCGGCGCGAGGGTGATGAAGAACTGCGACGACGACGCGCCCGCGGCGCTGCGCGCCATGGCGATGACGCCGTCGCCGCCGAGGCTGAGCGCGCCGCCGGGGCCCGCGCTCTCGTCGGGCAGGACGTAGCCCGCGCCGCCCGTACCGGTGGCGGTGGGGTCGCCGCCTTGGACGACGAAGCTCTCGATCACGCGGTGGAAGCTGAGGCCGTCGAAGAAGCCCTGCTCGGCGAGGAAGACGAAGTTGTTGACGTGGACGGGGGCGAGCTCCTCGAAGAGGTCGATCGCGACTTCGCCCGACTCGAGTTCGAGCACGGCGCGGTAGTCGGCGCCGGGGGTCAGGGCGAGGGCGGGGGCGGCGTCGAACTGGGGCTTCTCGACCGCGCCGATGTCGATGCCGGCGTTGGGGTCGGTGGGGTCGCGCCGCACGATGGGGTCGACGGCGTCGGCCGCGCCGGGGCCGGCCCCACCGCCGCCGCCGGTGATCAGCGGCAGGCTGCCGCCGACGAGCCCGGCGATGATGCCGATCACGCCGATGGCCACGACCGGCTTGAACCAGGTTTGGCGATAGAACGGCTTGCGGCCGCCACCCTCGTCGTAGCCGCGGGTTTCCTGACGACGGCGCGCGAGGCGCTGCTGGCGCGTACGCGCGCTCCGACCCTCCCTCGCCACGTGAACCCTCCGATGCCGCCGCCTTGCTGGCGGCAGGTTATCAGGCGCGGTGCTAGTGGGCGCAATGCTATTGCGCTGGGGGCTGGGTCGCCGGCGTGGCATGATGGGCGCGGAGCAGGCAGCCATGGACACATTCGCCCAGGGGTTCGCCCAAGAGTTCAACTTCGGGTCGCGGCGATCGCCGGTGCTGGCGCGCCGGGGGATGGTGGCGGCGTCGCAGCCGCTGGCCGCGCAGGCGGGGCTGCGTGCCTTGCAGGCCGGGGGCAACGCGGCCGACGCCGCGGTCGCGACGGCGGCGGCGCTGGCGGTCGTCGAGCCGATGTCGACCGGGATCGGGGGCGACTGCTTCGCGCTGTTCTACGACGCGGCGCGCGGCACGGTCGAGGCGCTGAACGGCAGCGGGCGCGCCCCGGCCGGGCTGACGCTCGACGTCGTGCGGGCGTCGGGGGAGACGGGGCGGGCGATCGGGCCGGGCAGCCCGCACGCGGTGACCGTGCCGGGGACGGCGGCGGGCTGGGCCGACGCGCTGTCGCGCTGGGGCCGGCGCGACCTGGCGTCGGCGCTGGCGCCGGCCGTCGCGCTGGCCGACGACGGCTTCGCGGTGACGCCGGTGATCGCGTGGCAGTGGTCCGACGGGGCGGCGCAGCTCGACGGCGAGGGAGGCGGGCTGCTGCCGGGCGGCGTCGCGCCACGGGCGGGGTCGGTGTTCCGCAACCCGGACATGGCGGGCGTGCTGCGAGAGGTCGCGTCGGGCGGGCCGGCAGCGTTCTACGAGGGGCGGATCGGGTCGGCGATCGTCGAGGCGGTCGGCGCGCGCGGTGGGCTCCTCTCGATGGCGGACCTGGCGTCGCACCGCTCGACCTTCGAGGCGCCCATCTCGACGACGTACCGCGGCCTGCGCATCCACGAGTGCGGCCCGAACGGGCAGGGCCTCGTCGCGCTGCTGGCGCTCAACATCCTCGACGGCTTCGACCCGGCCAGGGTGTCGGGCGGGTCGGCGGCGGCGCTGCACCTGCAGATCGAGGCGCTGCGGCTGGCCTTCGCCGATGGACGCCGCTTCATCGCCGACCCCGCGACGCCGGGCGGCGTGCCCGTCGAGGCGCTGCTGTCGGCCGAGTACGCTGCATCGCGGCGGGCGCTGATCGACCCCGCGCGGCGGTCGCCGGTCGCGCCGGGCGAGCCGCTGGCGGCGTCGGACACCGTGTATCTGTCGGTCGTCGACGGCGACGGCAACGCCTGCTCGTTCATCAACAGCACCTACGGGGCGTTCGGCACGGGCATCGTGCCGGCGGGCTGCGGCTTCGCGCTGCAGAATCGGGGGTCGGGCTTCACGCTCGAGGCGGGGCACCCGAACGTCGTGGCGCCGGGCAAGCGGCCGTACCACACGATCATCCCGGCGCTGAGCACGCGGCCCGACGGCTCGCTGCACGCCTGCTTCGGCGTGATGGGGGGCTGGAACCAGCCGCAGGGGCAGCTGCAGGTGCTGTCGCGGCTGGCCGACGGCGGCCTCGACCCGCAGGCGGCGCTCGACGCGCCGCGCTTCTCGATCCACGAGGACCCGCCCGACGGCCCAGTGCTGACCGAGCCGTCGCTGGGGGAGGCGGCGCTGTCGGGGCTGGAGGCGCGCGGCCACCCCATCGAGCGGCTGACGGTGACGCGGCGGCTGGCGGCGCTGGGCCGCGGCCAGGTCATCGTGCGCGCGGCCGACGGCGTGCTGTGGGGCGGGTCGGATCCGCGGTCGGACGGCTGCGCGGTCGGGTGGTGAGGGGTCAGCCGTCGGTGAGGACCTCGCGTCCGGCGCGGGGCTGGAGGTCGCGCGCGTTGCCGGGGGGGTTGGGGCGGTCGAGGTCCGGGAGGGGGGCGTCGACGAGGGCGCGGTGGGCGTCGATCTGGGCGGCGGCGGCGGCGGCGGGCTCGCGCAGGACGACCCACTGGACGCCGTCGCAGAAGACGCCGTCGTCGTCGGCGGTGGTGACGGAGCCCTCGTAGCGGTAGGAGGCGCGACGGCCGGGCGGCGGCAGGAGGGCGTCGAGGTCGAGGGCGGGAACGGCGACGGCGGGGGCGTCGCCGAGGGCGGGAAGGCGGTCGAAGACGGGCGCGAGGGCGGGGTTCGGAGGGCCGTCGCTGTAGAGCACGCCGACGACGAGGATGCCGCCGTCGGGGCCGGCGTGGACGAGGTGCAGCTCCATCGGCGGGCACCGGCTGTCGATGGCGTGCTCGGCGGGCGTGTGCCAGTGCAGCGACGTGAGTTCGTAGGCGACGCCGTCGAGGCGCAACTCGGCGGCGCCCGCCGGCGGCGTGACGACGACCTGAGTGATGGCGCGGGGCCGCCCGTCGAGGGGGTCGCCGCTGGCGACGCGGAACTCGGCCGTCGCGGCGACGGCGGCCGGGTAGCGGAAGTCGAGCGGGGGCAGGTCGTCGCGGGTGAGCGGGCCGGCGATGTCGATGGGGCTCTGGAGGGAGTCGGGCATGGCGAGACGGTACAGCGTCGGTGGGGGTGCGTCGCGGGGGTCAGCCCGGCTCCTCGCGGCGGACGGTGCCGACGCGGTCGATGCCCCGGTCGAAGGAGGCGACGACGCCCACGCCGGTGCGTTCGGCGCTGGCGACCAGGTAGGCGTCGGCGAAGTCGAGGGCGTGTAGTTCGTACACCTCGACGGCGCGCTGGAGGAGCGGGCGATCGACGACCCGGATGGGCGGGAACACGAGGATGTTCCGCAGCGCCTCCGCGACCTGGGGCCGGGGGGTCTCGTAGTACGACTCCAGCACGTAGGCGACCTCGGCGAGGATGAGGTCCGGCAGCAGGAGTTCGTCGGCCGTTTCGAGGTAGCGGGTGGCCTTGCGGGCCTGGGCGGGCGGATCGCCGGTGAGGTGGCGGATGAGGACGTTCGTATCGAGGAAGGCCGTCATCGCCGGGCGGCGGCTCGCTTGCGGCGGGTCTCTCGCAGCACCTGGTCCCAGGGTGTGCCCCGCTTCGCGACCGGCACGCTCACGGAGCCGGCGAGCTCGAGCAGGTCCGGAGTGCGGGCGATGGTCGCGCGGCCGCCATCGACGCGGAAGAGGACGGTGTCGCCCTGCTTCACGCCGAGGGCCTCCCGGACGTCGCGGGGAATCGTGATCTGGCCCTTGGAGCTGACGCGGGCTGAGGCTTCCATGGTGGCTCCTTACTCTCTGCCATCAGTAAGGATAGGGTGCACCCGCTGTCCCCGCCAGGGGTCGTCCGCGGCGGGGGTGGCGTCCCGCCGGCCTCGGCTAGCGGAGGGCCGTGATCTCGACGCCGGGGCCGAGGTCGAGGGCCGTCCAGGCGATGTCGGCGGTGAGGACGGGGAGGCCGCTGCGACGTCCCAGGGCGATGCAGGCGCGGTCGCCCAGGGAGAGGCCGGCGGCGCGAGTCGCGGGGCGGAGCAGCCCGGCGGCGAAGGCGTCCACGCCGTTGAAGGGGGCCACGTCCAGGCGCAGGGCGTCGATCTTCGCGCGAATCCCCGCTTCGGGCGTCCCGCTGTCGGCGAGCTTGGCGACGACCTCGGAGAGGTTCACGGCGCTGATGATCGCGCCGTCGGCGATCGCCCCGGCGACGCGTTCCCGGCCCGGTTCCTGCTGGAGCAGGGCGAGCAGCGCCGAGGCGTCGAGGATCCACTCACTCACGGGCGGCCTCGGCGCGACGCTCGGCGATCAGTTCCGCGGCGAGCGAACGGTCCTTGTCCACATACTTGGCGACGAGTTCTTGCGCCTCCCGTATGGCCTGCGCGAGCGGGATCAGGCGCAGCGCTCCGTCGTCGATCTCGAGGGTGAGCGCGTCGCCGGGGCGGATCCCGAGGGCGCGGCGATAGCCGGCCGGGATGACGACGCGGCCGTGCCGGTCGAGCTTGGTCGCCGTGTGCTGCATGTGCTACCTCCAAGCGTTCGTGGCGCAAATATCACTCGTGCCACATCACGGCGATCATAGCAGACAGGATTCGCGATGGGCGGGTGGGGCGTTGTCGGGATCCGCGCCGGTAAGGACGTCTGCGCCTGGGCGATCACTCGGCGCCGGGTGGTAGGATGAGTCAGGATGACTCACGAGATGACTCGGAGGGCGGTGGCGCGATGAACCAACTCACGGTCCGGGGATTCGACGACGAACTGAGCGACCGCCTCCGCGGCCTGGCGCGGCGCGAGGGGATCTCGCTCAATCAGGCGGCGCTGCGCCTGCTGCGCAAGGGCGCCGGCCTGACCGACGGCGGCGGCGGCCGGGGCAAGGTGAGGTCGTCGCTGGATGACCTCTTCGGGAGTTGGACGGCGGAGGAGGCCGACGCATTCGACGCGGTGATCGAGGACTTCGAGGTGATCGACGAAGAGATGTGGCGGTGAGGGTGCTGCTGGACACGAACGCGTACTCGCAATTCGCGCGGGGGCGGGCGGACGTGGCGGAGGTCGTGTGGGAGGCTGACGAGGTGCTTGTCTCCGCCATCGTCGTCGGAGAGTTGCTGTACGGATTCCGCGGGGGATCGGACTTCGATCGGAATGTCCAGGCGCTGCGCTCATTTCTCAACCGATCCTACGTATCGGTCGTCGATGTGGGGCCGGTGACCGCCGACCACTACGGCGGAATCGCGGCGGCGCTGCGGGCGAAGGGGCGTCCCATCCCCCAGAACGACATGTGGATCGCGGCGCACGCGATGGAGACCGGCGCCGATCTCGTCTCCGCCGATAGGCACTTCGCGCACGTCGACGGGATCGCCTGGCAGCGCGTACCGGCCGGCTAGGCGCCGGGAGCCCGATAGGGGACGCGCTTCGCGACGGCCGCGGGCGCCGACGATTGACAACCAGCTTACGCTGCTCGCAGGACAGATTCGGCGACGAGGAGGGTGCGCGATGCAGATCGACAACGAACCCGGGCCGGTGGGCAGCCAGCCAATCTTCGGCAACGTGTTGCTCCGTTATGTGGAGGAGTGGTACCTGGGCTTCCGGCTGCTCTTCGCCTTCCTGCTGGCCCTGCACGGGGCGCAGAAGGCGTTCCTGCTGTGGGGCTTCCCGGCCGACCACCCGCTCGGCATTCGGGTCGACATCGCGGGCTGGGTGGAGTTCTTCGCCGCGATCCTGATCGCGAGCGGGGTGTTCACGCGGCTCGGCGCCGGCGCGCTGGTCGTGCAGATGGTGGTCGCCTACTTCGACGTGCACTACGGCAACGCGCTGTGGCCACACATCTACCCGGCCGACGGGGGCTTCGGCGCCCACGGCGGCGAGGTCGCGATCCTGTACTTCGCGATCGCGGGGATCATCGGCGTCCTGGGCAGCCGCAAGTACGGCATCGAGCGGCTCGTCTTCAAGCGGGAGCTCCTGTAGCGGCGGGTATGCGCCGCGGCCTCAGACTCGCTCATAGAGCACCGTTCCCTCGCGCAGCGCCGGCCGCAGCACCGTGCCGATGACGTGGCCCCGCCGCGCGATGTGGTCGGGCGTCGTGACGATGATGTCCTTGGCCACCGGCATGTCCGCCAGCAGCACGTGCATCTCCACCGCGGCCTGCCGCCGGTCCGTGCCGTCGGGCATGACGACGAGCAGATCCACATCGCTGTCCTTGCCGGCCGTGCCCCGGGCGTGAGATCCGAAGAGCACCACTTGGCTCGGTTCGAACCGCCTCACGATGCGGTCCACCATGGTCGTGATGATCGGCTGGGAGTGCATCGCGGTCACCCATCCCGGCTCTCTGCCAGGAGTGTACGAGGGGGTCTGCTGAGATAGTATGCCCGCCATGAACCAAACGCTGCCCCGGCTGAGCCGGCTGGTGACGGCCCGGCCCTGGGTCACGCTGCTCGTCCTCCTTATTCTTACGGTGGTGCTGGCCGCGGGGGCGGGGCGGCGCGCACCGGTGGTGGAGGGCGCCGCCCTGGCGTTCCTGCCGCCCGGCAACGCGGTCGCCGAGGCGACCGAGGAGATCGACGAGCACTTCGGGGAGTCCGGCGGGGTCAATGTCGTCACGCTCATCTTCCGCGGCGAGGCGTTCACGCCCGGCGGGCTGTCCCAGATGGACGCCCTGGTCGGCGACCTCGCCGGCGACCCCGGCGTCGTGGAGTCCCTGGCGCACGACGACCCGATCGTCGCGCCCGCGGCGCTGATCAAACACCTGCTCCAGGTGGACGACTTCGATGCGGTCACGCAGGCGCAGATCGACGCCGCCCGCCGCGCCCCGCAGATCGCGCCGGCGCTCGCGGCGATGACCGGCATCGACCGCGACGGCACGCCGGTCGCGATCGCCACCATCCGCCTGCGCGACACGGGCGACGAGCGGGTGCAGGAGGCCGAACGGCGGATCAACGCGCTGGCGCTCGCCGACGCGGGGGCGCTGCGCGTGAGCAGCGTGTCGCCCATCGTGGTCGAGGACGAGTACCGGCAGGCGACGGAGAGCGGGATGGCGCCGCTGGTCGGCTTGGCGCTGCTGCTGATCGCGGCGCTGCTGCTGCTCTTCATGCGCACGCTCTCGGATCTGCTGCTGACGCTGCTGGGGTTGCTGCTCTCGCTGATCTGGGTCATCGGGGCGGAGGGCTGGCTGGGGCCCGACGCGCTGGGCCTGATCGGCCCGCCGAGCTCGCTCACGGCGCTGGTGCCGATCATCGTGATCAGCCTCACGGTCGACTACGCGATCCAGGCGGTCTCGCACTACCGCGAGCAGCGCGCCGGCGGCGGGCCGGTGCTGGACGCGGTACGGGCGGGGCTGCGCACCGTCACCATCCCGCTGACGCTGGCCGCCGTCACGACGATCGTCAGCCTGCTGGCGGGCCTGTTCTCGCCGATCGGCGTGATCGGCGACTTCGGCATCATGGCGGGGCTGGGCGTGGGCATGAGCCTGATCGTGATGCTGACGCTGCTCCCGGCCGGCCGCACGATCATCGACCGGCGGCGCGAGGCCCGCGGCACGCTGAAGCCGCCGCGCCCGATCGCGAACGCGCTGCCCGGCGTCGGACGGTTGGCGGAGGTGCTGGGGACATCCGTCACGCGGCGGCCGGCGCCCTACATCGGCGGCGTGATCGCGGTGACGATCGGGCTCGGCTTCGCGGCCACGGGGCTCGAGTCGGAATTCAGCATCCGTGACATCCTACCCCGCGGCGGGACCGTGCTCGAGGACATGGAGACGCTCGACGCGGCCGTCGGCGGCTCGACGGAGATGGCCAGCATCCTCGTGAAGGCCGAGGCCACGGAGACCCGCACGCTGCTGAACCTGCGCGATCTCGAGGCCGCCTTCGCGGACGACGAGCGCCGGCCGCGGGCGGCGGCGGGGCCGATTCGGGCGTCGTACGGGTCGTTCGTGCAGGACTGGACGACCGACAGCGGCGAGCGCGGCGACAAGTACGACCCGGAGTTGGCGGCGCTGTTCCGGGAGGCCTCGGCGGGGGTGCAGCTCGATCCGGTGCTGATGCAGGAGTTCGTCGACAAGCTCGTGGCGCGGGATCCGGCCGTCGCGCGGGGGCTGATCAACGACCCGGACGGCATCGACGCCATCCTGCTGCAGTTCCCGGCCTACACCGACGATCCGGCGGGCACGAAGCGGATCCAGGACGACATCGACGCGCTCTGGGGCGGCGACGACGATGCGATCACGGCGACGTCGCTGAGCATCACGTCGGGCACGGTCACGGACGAACTCACGAGCCGGCAGACGGAGGCGATCAGCACGACGATCGCGCTGGCCCTGGGGATTCTCGCCATCTTCTTCTGGCTGACGCTGCGCCAGCCGCTGCTGGCGTTCATCGCGGTGGCGCCGATCGTGCTGGTCCTCATCTGCGTGCTGGGCACGATGGCGCTGCTGGGGATTCCCTACACGATTGTCACCTCGATCATCACGGCGCTCTCGATCGGGATCGGGGTCGACTACACGATCCACATGATCCATCGCTACCGGGAGGAGTTCGCCCGCCTGCGCAACCCGGAGAAGGCGGCGATCCGCACGCTCGCGACGACCGGCTCGGCGCTGCTGGGCTCGGCGCTGACGACGGCGCTGGGGCTCGGCGTGCTGGTGGCCTCGCCGCTGCTCGCGTCGCAGCAGTTCGGCATCACGGCGGCGATCACGATCGCGTACTCGCTGATCGTCTCCATCCTGCTGGTCCCGCCCGCGATGACGGTCTGGGGCGCGTATCAGAACATGCGCCTGCGCTCGATGGTGGAGCGCCTCTGGAGCGACCTCGACGTGGCGATCGACGACATGCATCGGCGTCACGAGCAGGAGCAGGGCTCGTCGTAGCGGCAGGACGTGAGGGGCGATAGCGCGTCAGGCGGTCCCCATCAGACCGACAGGGCGCGCCGCCGCTCGGCGATGCGGAACGTGAAGGGCTCGGGGAAGACGTCCGGCATGTAATGCGCGGCGGCCTGGGCGATGAAGATGCGCGTCCCCACGGGGATTTCGTGGTCCTCGACGATGCAGCCCTTCATCACGTTGCGCACCGATATCGGCACGATCGGGTACATGCGCATGCACTCCATGACGAAGCGGCGCGTGACGTCGGTCGCGTCGGGGGTGAAGGCGTCCGCGTCCGGATCGCCGTTGTCGAGCAGGGCGTCGGCCTCGGCGCGGATGCGCTCGTAGAGCGCCGGCTGCGACGCCATGGCGTAGACCGCGAAGCTCAGCGCGTCGCCGAGGTAGACGCGGGCGATCAACGGGGCCGAGAGGGCGAAGCGCAGGTTCGACTCGGGCAGGAACTGCGGGTCGCCCGCCTGAGGTTCGGCGTCGGCGGTCGGGGGCCAGCCCCTACGCGTGGGGGTCGTGGTGATCGCCGCGTGCTCTCCCGGAGGACGCGCGCAAGCTCGATTCCCGCCAATGCCTGCGCTGACGTCCGCCAGCGCGTCCGAGCGGCTAGCCCGGCACGAGCACCTCAATCGCCGCGATAGCGGCAATGACGATGCCTGTCTGGAGGAGCATCAGCGTCAGCATGCGCCTCTCCAGGTGAGCCATGTCGATCTTCAGGTCGCCCTTCGTCACCAGATCCTGTTGCGCGTCGGCGAGTACTCCGACGACGGCCTCCGCGGCCTCCTGGCTCTGAAGGGGGCCACGGAGTCGCTGCACTGCTTTCAGTGTGTCGAACGTGAGGGCCATGGTGCCTCCAAAATCGACGTGCCTATCAAGCGGTGGTACCCCCGAGAGGAGTCGAACCTCCGCCTCTGGTTCCGGAGACCAGTGCTCTATCCGCTGAGCTACGGGGGCGGGCCGGGTCGATCGTAGCAGGGGAGCGGCGTCGGGGGGCAGGGCGGTGTCGTCAGGCCGACGTCAGGGCGGGCGAGGACCCGGGACGCGCGGCGGTGGCCCCGTCCTCCACGACGAGGGATCGGCCGAGGGCCTGCAGCGCCTTCTCGACCGAGCTGACGTGGGATCGATGTCCGGGGTCGAGCAGGCGGCGCACGGCGTTCTCCTGCACGCCCAGGCGGCGGGCCAGGGCGACGCTGGTCACGCCCTGCTCTCGCATCGCGGTGTAGAGGGCGAGCTTCGCCGCGAGGATGGGGCGCACGGCGATCAGCACTTGCCCGTCGGCCGGACGGCTGGGAGCGGGGATATCCTGGCGCGCCTTGACGTACATGCCCAGCGCGACGCCCAGGCAGTCCTTGGCGAGATCGAGGGCCTCTTGCCAGGACCAGCCGCCGGTGTTGGCCCCGTACACGTCGGGGAAGGTCACGACGTAGGCCTCGCGGCCGCTGGCGGCGGCCTCCTCCTCGTCGCGGCGGATGTCGCAGGGATAGGCGTAACGCATGGCTATAGCTCCCGTCGGTCGATGTGGAGGTCCCTCAGCATCGCAGTATCCAAGGCGATGGGGTCGGACGCAGCAAGGCCCGCCACGGTGCGACCTCGATGCCGTCCCGATCACAGTGATGCACAACATGAAGGTGGTACTTGCGGTCTGTGCACTCGCGCGGTATCGTTGGCACCATGATCGAGCGCGAGATCACCGGTCGGCTCAAGGCCCTCTTCGCCCAGTACCCATTCGTGACCGTGACCGGGCCACGGCAGTCGGGCAAGACCACGCTGTGCCGCGCCGCCTTCCCCGGCCTCCAGTACGTCAATCTGGAAGCACCGGACCAGCGGGACTTCGCGGAGTCCGACCCGCGGGGCTTCCTCGCACGGTTGGGCGACGGCGCCATCATCGATGAGGTCCAATACGTGCCGGCGCTGCTCTCCTACCTGCAGGTCCTCGCCGATGAGCGGGGTCGCAACGGCCTGTTCGTGCTCACCGGCAGCGAGCAATTCCGGCTCTCCGACGCCATCAGCCAGTCGCTCGCCGGACGCACGGCCCTGCTCCGCTTGCTGCCGTTGTCCCTCAGGGAGCGGCGGCGCGCGGACGCAAGCGAGGCGATCGACGACATCATCTACTCCGGGTTCTACCCCCGGATCCTCGATCAGGGGCTGGACCCGCGGCAGGCGCTCGGCGACTACTTCGAGACCTACGTCGAGCGGGACGTGCGCCGGCTGGGCGGCATCCGCAACCTCTCGGCGTTCCGGCTCTTCGTGCGGCTCTGCGCGGGGCGGGTGGGGCAACTGGTCAACCTGACTTCGCTGGGGTCGGATGCCGGCGTCTCGCACACGACTGCGCGAGAGTGGCTCGCGATCCTCGACCGGAGCTACATCGCCTTCCAACTGCCGCCGTTCCACGCCAACATCCGCAAGCGGCTGGTCAGGTCGCCCAAGCTCTACTTCCATGATGTCGGACTGGCCAGCTACCTGCTGGGCATCGAGAGCCCCCAGCAGGTCGCGACGCACCCCCTCCGTGGAGCGCTCTTCGAGAACGTGGTCGTGACGGAGGCGTTGAAGCACGGCTTCAACCGAGGCCGGCAGCCCAACCTCTCGTTCTTCCGGGACTCACGAGGGCTGGAGTGCGACCTCTTCTATGAGACCGGCCAGGGCATCAGCGCGATCGAGGCCAAGTCGGGGTCCACCGTGGCGTCCGATTACTTCACCTCGATCTATCGCGTCGCCGAGCTCGTTCCGGCCGTGTCCGCGAAGACCGTCGTCTACGGCGGGATGGCGCGTCAGTCACGAAGCGACTGCGAGGTCGTGCCGCTCACGGAGTTCGCCGCAGTGCTGGAGCGATTCGAGGTCGATCAGGAGGTCGCGGCCTTCGTGCATGAGAGGAGAGGGCCGGCGCCGGACGACTCGGATGTCGAGAAGCTGGATGCCGCCTACCTCGGTCACATCCGGCCGACTCTCGACGAGCTGGATCCTGCCTGCCGGCGCGTGGGGGAGAGCCTCTTCCATGACTTCGCCTGGAGTAGCAATGCCAGATTCGGCCCCCGGGGCACCTGGGGCACCGAGCTACTCGAGGCTCGCCAGTGGGAAGAGACCAAGAAGCAGCACCTTCTCGGCCGAGGATTCAAGCTGAGAGATGACCGGCCCGTCGAACTGGTGCGCGAATACCGGTTCACCGTGTACACGGGCAGCAGCGACAGTGACTTCAGCGTGAAGGCATCCCTCGGGTGGAAGCTTGGGAGTGACTCTCTCTCCCGGTCAGTTTCCGTCGGCGACACGCGCCTCTCGGAATTGGACGCTCGCATCGCCTACCCGGAGCTGCACACGCAAGGGCCCGACATCGACCACGTGGTCGCGCAAGTCCTGCAGCATCTCCTCGCGGTGATCGCCGAGCGTTCGCCGCGTTAGGCAAGCGGCGGCCCGGCCTCACCTCCCCGACCCGCGACGGCGGTACTGGATCGCTTCGGCGACGTGGGCCGCCTCGATGGGGTCGGAGGCGACGAGGTCGGCGACGGTGCGGGCGACTTTGAGGACGCGGTTGAAGGCGCGGGCGGAGAGGTGGAGCTGGGCCATCGCCATCTTGATGAGGGCGCCGGCCTCGGCGGTGAGTTGCTCTTGGCAGCGCTCGCGGACTTGGCGGGGGCTGAGGGCGGCGTTGGTGGGCGCCGGGGCGTGGGGCGGGCGCGCTTGGCCGTCGTCGCGCGCGATCTGGAGGTCCCGGGCGCGCGCGATGCGGTCGCGGACGGCGCTCGAGGGCTCGGGATCGGTGAGGGCGGCGAGCTTGTCGTAGTCGACGCGGGGGACTTCGGCGAACAGGTCGATGCGGTCGAGCAGCGGGCCGGAGATGCGGCGCTGGTAGCGCAGGACGGCGCTCTCGGGGCAGGTGCAGGCGGCGACGGGGTCGCCGTAGTTGCCGCAGGGGCAGGGGTTCATGGCGGCGACGAGCATGAAGTTGGCGGGGTAGGTGACGGCGCCGTGGACGCGCGCGATGGTGATGACGCGGTCCTCGAGGGGCTGGCGGAGGGATTCGAGCGCGCCGACGTTGAACTCGGGCAGCTCGTCGAGGAAGAGGACGCCGTGGTGGGCGAGACTGATCTCGCCGGGGCGCGGCTTGCGGCCGCCGCCGACGAGGCCGGCGTTGGAGATGGTGTGGTGCGGCGAGCGGAAGGGGCGCTCGCGGACGAGGCTGACGCCCTCGGGCAGCATGCCGCCCACGCTGTAGACGGCCGTGACGCTGAGGGCTTCGTCGCGGGTGAGGGCGGGCAGCACGCCGGGCACGGCGCGGGCGAGCAGCGTCTTGCCGGCGCCCGGCGGCCCCGACATGAGCAGGTTGTGTCCGCCCGCGGCGGCGACCTCGAGGGCGCGCTTGACGTGCTCCTGGCCGCGCACATCGCTGAAGTCGACGGGGGCCGGGCTGACGTGGCGCCCGGCGTCGCGGGCCGGGTCGTCGGCGGGGGGCGGCGGCGGCAGCGGGGCGTCGCCGCTGGCGGTCTCCATCAGGGCCGCGAGGGTGGGGAAGCCGAGAACCTCAATGCCGTCGATCAGCGCGGCCTCGGGCGCGTCGGCCTCGGCCAGGACGAGGCGGCGGGAGTCGCGGTCGCGCAGGGAGGTGGCGACGGGCAGCACGCCGGGCACGTGGCGCAGGTCGCCGTTGAGCGCGAGCTCGCCGATGAACACCGCGCCGCGGGCGAACTCATCGGGGATCTGGCCCGAGGCGACGAGGATGCCGACGGCGATGGGCAGGTCGTAGCCGGTGCCCTCCTTGCGCAGGTCGGCGGGGGCCAAGTTGACGATGATGCGGCCGGTGGGCAGGCGCGCGCCGGCGTTGCGCAGGGCGGCGCGGACGCGCTCGCGCGCCTCGGAGACGGCGGCGTCGGGCAGGCCGACGATGTGGATGGCGGGCAGCCCACGGGTGAGGTCGACCTCGACGGTGACGATCTCGCCGCTGAGCCCGACGACGGCGCAGCCGTTGACGCTGGCAAGCATGCGGGGATGGTAGAGGCGTCGGTCGGGATGCGCAGTCGCCGCCCGACTACCGCTCCCGCTCGACGCCGAGGACGCCGCGGATGGCGCCCGATCAGGGGGTCGCCGTCGCCCCGCCTTGCGCAACCGCCCACTCGACCGCCTCCGTGACGGCGATCCAGTAGCTCCCGCCCGTCTGGAACGTGTCGAACGCGTTCAGGAACGCTGGGCCGCCGGGTCGGAAGCTGCCCCAGGTCTGCGTCTCGCCGAGCCACTGGTAGACGACCTCGACCTGGTCGAGGATGTCGCCCAGCGCCGCAGCGATCGGCGCCCCGTCCGGCCCGTCCCAAACGACCTCGGTCCAGCCGTCGTGGAGGCGGATCGGGCCTGCCGCCGGGGGCTCAAGCGGCCCCCCAACGACCGTCCACTCCACCGCTTCGCTCGACCGGACCCAGTACGTCGCGCCGCGGGTGAAGCTGTCGAACGCGCTGAGGATCGGCGCGCCGGGGCGGTGGCTGCGCCAGGTCTGGGCCTCGGCCACCCATTGGTAGATCACGTCTACATGATCCGCGACGTCACCGAGTGCCTCGGGAATGGACGCCCCATCCGCGCCGTCCCAGACGACCACGGTCCAGCCGTCGTGCAGTGGGACGCCCCGCAGCCGCGGCGGGGCGGTGACGAGCGAGAAGTCGCTGAATGTGGACACGGAGACGACGATCTCGACCGCGCCGTCGTCGGTCTCCACGACGGTGAACGGGATTTCCTGCCAGGGCGACTCCGCATCGTCGCGCTGAAGCATGCGCAGCTCGCCGCGCTCTCGAGCGGCGCGCACCCCTTCGAGTCCTCCCAGCTCCTCGACTTTCGCGGCGTCCAGCGTGATGGTGACGGTGGCGGGCACGAGAAGATCGATGCGCTCCTCTTCCTCCTCCCCGTCCGCGTCGTACACGGTCACCGTGTGGCAGGCGATCGATTCACCATCGAGTTCGAGGCGACCCTCGCAGTGCTCTCCGCCGGTCTCCAACAGCACCGCGTAGGGGGCGTCGCGGGAGCCCTCAGGGATGGTCAGTGAGACGCCGTCCTCCTCGACGACGGTCTCCGCCTCGGGATCGACGGGCGTCGCCACGATCCCGTAGGTGAAGGTCACGACGACGCGCCGGTCGTCCTCCCCGAGCACGAGAGCGGTGAAGAGGCCGTCCACCCGGTCGGCGCCGCCGGCGTCGGTGACCGTCAGGGAGCAGGGGATCTCGCCCGGGACGAAGCGCCCCTGTCCCTGCCCCACGCCGACGGTGAACGTCCAGGGGTTCGCCGGCACGCCGTCGGGCGTGGTGCACGCGAAGGCGAAGGCGTAGCGCTGGCCGGGCGGCGCCTCCTCACCGACGATCGCCGCCGTGACCACCAGCAGCACCTCCCCCGGGCCGGGCCCGAAGCCGCCGCCGCCGCCACCGCCGCCACGGGTCGGTGGCTGCCTGACGGTGATGGTGATGTCGACGCTCGTGCTAGCGAAGGACGGATCCTCGGCAGTGACCGTCACCGTGTAGGTGTCCTGAACGTCCGGGTCGAGGACGGTGTTCTCAGCCACCGTGATCTGGCCCGTGCGCTCGTCGATGACGAAGGCGGACGAACCGCTCAGGAAGTAGGCGAGCATGTCGCCGTCGGCATCCGAGGCGGTGACGGGCCGGCCGACGTTCGTCCCGGCGTCCACGCCCGGCGCGACGGTGCGCTCGGCCGCAGTCCCCGGGAACTCCGGCGCGTCGTTCACGTCCGTGACGGTGATGTCGACGAGCACGCTGTCGCGGGCGGTGGAGGGATCCGCGGCGGTGACGGTCACCGAGTAGGTCACCCCCGCCTCGTGGTCCAGCGCGGCGCCCTCGCGCACCCGGATCTGGCCGTCGTCACGGTCGACGCTGAAGCGGTTCGTGTCGCCGCCAGTCAGGCTGTAGGTCAGCGGGTCGTTCTCGGCGTCGCTGGCCACGACCGGGGCGCCGACGGGTGTATCAGCCGCTGAGTTCTCCGCGACAGAGCGGGTCAGTCGGATTGCCGGGAATTCCGGCGGGCTGTTCACGGCGGGCACAGCCTGTGTCCGGTAGTCCGAGAACTCCGTGGCGCTCTTGCCGCTGCCCTCGCCGTCGGTGTACGAGACCGTCGCGCGCAGGTAGTGGTTCAGGTCGGCATCCACCGGCGTGTAGCCGGCCGTGGCGGCCCCGTTGATGACCGCCCAGTCGCCCTGATCCAGTGACCGCTCCCAGACCCAGGTGCGGTCGCTGATGGCACCGTCGGGATCGGTCAGGCTGGCGGTCAGCCCCGCGTCCACCTGTGGCTGCTCCGAGGAGAGGCTGAGCATCCCCGGCTCATCCACGTTGGCGACGTTGACGGTCACCGTGATGCTGTCGTCGATCGCCGTGCTCGGGTTGCCCTGAGGGTCCTTGCCGTCGTGGACGGAGAGTGTGACCGCGTAGCTCTGCCTCGTCTCGTAGTCGAATGTGGTCCGGGTACTCAACTGCCCGGTGGATGTGTTCAGGCCGAAGAAACCGGCGATGGGACCGGACAGCGAATAGGTCAGCGTGTCGTTCTCGGGGTCGGTGGCGACGATCGGTGCGCCGACGTGCACGCGAGTCGGCATGTTCTCGTCGACGCTGCGGGCGCCGTCCTCGCTGGACGGAAACTGTGGCGCGCTGTTCGTGGCCTCCTCTATCGTGGCCTCCTCTATCGTGACGTCCGCTTCGTTCCCGCCCGCATAGTTCCCGAGCGCGTCCCTCAGTGGTGTATATGTCTTGTACGGGACGCCATAGGAGACCGTGAGTTGGTCACCCGACGACACCGGCGCCACGAGCGTCAAGGTCACGACCTTGCTGCTCACCGAGACACTGCTGATGTCGCGATCCGTGCCGCTGGCCCGATCATGCAGATTGAAGCCGCGGACATGCGGCGGCGCCTGGGAGTTCTCCTCCATCGCCTTATCCCAGGTGAGCGCCAGCGTGTTGCCGGTGGCAACTGCCTTCGCTGAGACCAGCACCGGACGCACGGCATCCACCCTGTGGCCGGACTGCGCGTCCAGCTCCACGCGCGCCGGCGCCCTGGCGCTCGTGGAGACGTACCTGATGGCGCCGTCGGCGGTCTGGATGTCTCCGGCCGGGACGCTGAGGCCGTCGGTGTCGGTTTCGCCCTCGGTGACCGTATAGCGGAAGGTCAACGCGGTCGTGCCCGAGCCGCTCTGGTACCTCGCGTCCCGCAGGGCGTCGCCGATTTGCAACGTCAGTTGGGGCACACCGCTCACCCGAACGCTCTCACCGTACGTGACCGTCACCTCGATCCCGTCCTCGCGGCCGAACCCGTGGCCGAAGATGTAGGTCATGTCCGACCCAGGGTCCGAGCTGATCGCCACCGCGGTCGCATCGTTGCGGACCGCCTGGCCCGAGAAGCCCGCAGCGTTATTCTCCGCCGTATCCCGGAGCGGGTTCGCGGACGATCCGGTGGGCACGGCGTAGCCGACCGTCACCACCTCCCCCACGTGCACCGACGAGGACAGCGTCAGGGTGACGGCGCCGCCGGACACCGCGACCTGATCGACCCCGCGCGTCGCGCCGGCCACGTTCACGGTGAAGGCGGACGCGACGGGCCGGGACCCCTCATCGAGCGCCTCGTTCCAGGTCAGCACGAGGGTCGCGCCGTCGACCCTCGCCGCCCGAAGCGCCGGGCTGGTCGTGTCCGCCGCCGCCGGTGTCGCGGTCGTCGCCGCCGAGGCGCCATCGCCGTTGTGGTTGTAGGCAAGCACCCGCAGGGTGTACTCTGTTCCATTCGTCAGCCCGGTGATCGTCGCCAACGTCGTCATGGGATCGGGCACATTCGCCTGCCGCGAGGCGTCATACTCCTCCGCGCCGGACTTCCACTGCACCTTGTAGCCCCCGATGGGTGAGCCGCCGTCGCCGCCGGGCGGCGTCCACGAGACGGCCAGCTTGCCATCGCCGACAGCCGTGGCAGACGGGCTGCCGGGCGCCTCGGGTACGCAGCCGCCGTCGTTCCAGGGGTTGCGTGTGAGGCCGGTCAAGAAGGCTGAGGCAGTTGCCTTCTGGTTGTCGCAATATCCCCCAAACGCGTCACGGAGCTGAAAGACGGCGGCCGCGCGCCAGGATTCCGGCATTTGCTTGAGGTCGCGCCAAACGCGCTCCAGGTCCGGGTCTCCGCCGGAGTCGTTGTAGGTGTCGGCGAACCAAGACGGCATCTGTCCAGTACTCGCGCTCCTGACCACGCCCAGAGCCTCGTCGCTCACTTCATCGGGCGTATGGGGGCACACTGCCCAATAGCCTCGGTTTTCGGAGGGCCAGTCGGTTCCGAACGTGAGCACGGTCAGAGCGTCGGCATACAACTCTTTGGGGTCGCAGAGCGCTGATCGCTGTGAACCGGGGGGCAAGTCATAGAAGTAGAGAAAGGCGATTCCCAAGGGAGCAGGGGTCGCAGCCACTCGGTTCGCCAGCGTGAATGCGTGCGCCAACTCGTGGACGATGACGCGAATCAGGAAGGGAGCGTAGCGGCCGAAGCTGAGCGCCGTCGTGTCGCACTTCCGCAAGTTCGACTCCATGGGACGAGTCGGAGAGCAGAAGACGCCTGCGCTACCGCCGGCGTGAGGGGTGAACGCGACACGGACGTTCTGCTCCGCGACGTAGTCCCAGGTCTCCCGGAGCCACGGGTACGAACTCTCGAAGATCTCCACCACCTCGTTCTCGACGAACTCCTTCACCTGCCCGGGGGAGGACTGCGGCGTGCCCGTCGCTTCCGTAGACGCGTCGCTGTCCCCGTTGGAGTTCGACGCGACCACGCGCACCGTGTACTCGGTACCGTCGGTCAGCCCGGTGATGATGTCCACGTACCGATCGCCCGCTGAGGTCGATTGGTCGCTCTCGATGCTGGTTGCCGGGTCGCTGGTCATGTGCCGGGACGAGTCGAACTCCTCGCTTCCCGACTTCCACTGGATCTTGAACGAGGTGGTATTCGCCGCGTCGGACGTGGACCAGCGCACCTCCAGCTTCTGAGTCTCGATGCTGTAGACCGCCACCGCCGTGGGCGCATCGGGCACATCAGTTTGCGCGGCCGCCGTTGGTGTGATAGCTGCGAGGGCAGCGAGCGACCCCGTTACGGCCAGCGCGAGGACGACTCCCCGGCCCACTAGCTGACTTCGGGAACTCTGGGGCAGCATCACTCACATCATTTCGGGGAGTCGGCGCTTGCGGCGCCCCGGCGACGACTTCACCGCACGAGGTGCTCCCCTCGCGTCCAGTGATAGGACCGTTCCTGCGAAGACCAGTCGCACACGGGAGAGCCACGAAGGGAGCATGGTGAGCCCCATCGCTGTCGCCTCTCTCGCGGGCGGACGGTTCTTCGCAGGAACGCCGGAAGCATAGCGGGTCCGTGCGGCGCTGGGGGAGCCGGGAGGGTGGCGGTGGCGGAAGGGGCGGCGGCGGTCGGGAGGCGCCGCGCCGCCCCCCGACTACCGCTCCCGCTCGACGCCGAGGACGCCGCGGATGGCGTCGAGCTTGTGCATGACGCGCTGCAGCTGGGCGTAGCCGTCGGTCTCGACGGTGACGGATGCGACGACGCGGCCGCCGTCCTCCTGCGTGCTGAGGCCGACCATGTTAATGTCCTCGTCGGCGATGACGCTGGAGACGTCGCGCACGAAGCCGACGCGGTCCCAGCCTTCGATGCGGACCTGGGCGGAGTAGCGCGTGCCGGGGACGCTGCCCCACTGCACGTCGACGAGGCGCTCGGTCTCGTCGGTGTGCAGGACGTTATGACAGTCGGAGCGGTGCACGGTGACGCCCCGGCTGCGCGTAACGTAGCCGGTGATGGGGTCGCCGGGGAGGGGGCTGCAGCAGGCGGCGACGCGGGTCATGACGCGCGAGGAGCCGAAGACGTGGACGCCGGTCGCGCCGTCCTGGGGGGCGGTGGGACGCTGCAGCGCGACGGCGGGGGGCGCGCTGGCGGGAACCGCGAGGCGCAGGGCGAGTCCGTGGGCGGTCATCTCGCCGCCGCCGATGGCGATGAGGATGTCGTCGAGGCTGCGCTGGCCGGTGAGTTCGAGCAGGGCGGCCTCGGCGTCGGAGAGCTTGAGGTGCAGGCGGCGCAGCTCCTTCTCGAGCTCCTCGCGGCCGCGGGCCAGGTTCTCGGTGCGCTGCCGCTTGCGGAACCACTGGCGGACCTTGGTGCGGGCGTGGTTGGTCTTGAGGTAGCCGAGGGCGGGGTTGAGCCAGTCGCGGCTGGGCCCGCGGGAGTTGCGGCTGGTGACGATCTCGACGACGTCGCCGTTGCTGAGCGGCGTGGTGAGGGCGACGAGGCGGCCGTTGACCTTCGCGCCCACGCAGGCGTAGCCAAGCTCGGTGTGGATGCGGAAGGCGAGGTCGAGGGGGGTGCTGCCGGCGGTCATGTCCTTCAGCTCGCCCTTGGGGGTGTAGGCGAAGACCTGGTCCTGGAAGACGTCGCTCTTGATCGTCTCGACGTACTCCTGCGCGCCGGGCAGGTCGCCCTGCCAGTCGACCAGTTGGCGCAGCCAGGCGAGGCGCTCGGCGTCGCGGCGGTCGCTGGGATCGAGGCGGCCGGGGGCGCCGGCGCGGCCGGGGCCGCCCTGCTTGTAGCGCCAGTGGGCGGCGACGCCGAACTCGGCTTCGGCGTCCATGTCGCGGGTGCGGATCTGGATCTCCAGCGGGCGCGTGGCGGTCCAGTAGACGGTGGTGTGCAGCGACTGGTAGCCGCTGGGCTTGGGGTTGCCGATGTAGTCGTCGAACTCGCCCGGGATCGGCCGCCAGAGGCTATGCACGACGCCGAGCACCTTGTAGCACTCGTCGAGCCGGTCGACGAGGACGCGCACGGCGAGCAAGTCGTAGATTTCGCTGAAGCTCTTGCCGAAGGCGGCGTACTTCTGGATCTTCTGGTGGATCGAGTAGATGTGCTTGACGCGCCCGCCGACGTTGGCGTGGACGCCGTTGTCCTGCAGGGCGGCTTCGAGTTTGCGCTGGAGCTGCGACAGGTAGCGCTCGCGGGTGGCGCGGCGGGCGGCGACCTGCGCGGCGATGCGGTGGTAGTCGTCGGGCTGCTGATAGCGGAAGGCGAGGTCTTCGAGCTGCCACTTGAACTGCCAGATGCCGAGCCGGGCGGCGAGGGGGGCGTAGATCTCCATCGTCTCGCGGGCGATGCGCTGCTGTTTCTCGGGCGGCAGGGCGTCGAGGGTGCGCATGTTGTGCAGGCGGTCGGCGAGTTTGACGATCACGACGCGGGTGTCGTTGGCCATGGCGATGAACATGCGCCGCAGGTTCTCGGCCTGCACCTGATCGTCGCGGACGCCGGCGGCGGGCGTGGGGAAGGCGAGCGAGCCGAGCTTGGTGACGCCGTCGACGAGGGCGGCGACTTCGTCGCCGTAGTCGCGGGCGAGCTGCTCGGTGGTGACGTCGCAGTCCTCGACGACGTCGTGCAGCAGGGCGGCCTGGAGCACGGGGACGCCGAGTTCGAGGTCGGCGCAGCTGATGGCGGCGGCCAGGGGGTGCTCGATGTAGGGGGCGCCCGAGGCGCGCAGGTGGCCCGTATGGGCGCGATCGGCGAAGTCGTAGGCGCGTTCGAGGTCGGCGATCTCGGCGGGGCCCAGGTAGCGGGCGGCGGCGTCGCGCAGGTCGTCGAGGGTGGGGTGGACGGAGTCGGCGCGCCGGTCGCTGACGTCGGTGGTCATGGGGTGAGTGTAGGGGGCGGCGGGGCGGACCTCACCCCCAAGACAGACAGAGACCGCCACGAGGGCGGTCTCGACCCTACCGCCGAACAGATAGGGGGGGTGCGAGCATTGTAGCGTGCCGGGCCGTGGGCCGTCCACGATCCGGTGTCGTGCGCCGGGGCCGACCTCACCCCCTCACTTCAAATATGACGGCGTGCGGTCGCGCGCCTGGGGCTCTCATCTGAACCGACGGCATCCTGACAGGGCGGGGAGACTCGGCGAGCGGTGCTGGGAACCCAACCCGCGGATCGCGCTGATCCCCACCGCCTTGCGGCTCCGGCGGGGTATACTCAGCCTGACCGCGCACGTGGGCTGCGCTCGGGAAAGAACTGGTGGTCTCATGTCGATGTTCGCGGTGATTTTCCACGATGCCGCGCCGGAGATGATCGACCGGCTCAAGGCCGCATACCCACACCCCGATCATCTTCAGGTGCAGCCGGATACCTACCTGATCAGCGGGGACCTCCTGATCGAGGACATCACGAAAGTGCTGGGGATGACGCCGGACGGCGATGGTGCGGGACTCGTGATCCGCTGCAACGGAACCTATAGCGGGAGGACCTATCGCCGGAACTGGGACTGGCTCGCGCGGGCGACGGAGATCACCGTGTGACCGACCCAGCGCCGGATACACTCGAAGCCGACGACACGGCGCTTGCGGTACAGACGCGCCTCGACTTCAACACGCGACTCACCCGCGTCGAGGAGTACCGGAAGCACCACGATGCCGATCACGACAAGAACGTCGCGACCCATCTCGATATCGCGAACCTCAAGAACTGGGCGCTGGCTGGCCTCATCGCCATGATTCTGACGATCATAGTGGCGGTGTCCGCGCTCATCGTTCGGTTCGTCTGAGCAGAGCCGGATGTCCCCTGGCGTCGTCAAGGCCTCGTCGCGCAGATGCCGTCAAGCGCGCTCAAACTGAGTCCTACCACTTCGCGCGCTGCGTCGGCCTCGTCACAAAGACAGAGACCGCCACGAGGGCGGTCTCGACCCTACCGCCGAAGCGAATAGGGGGGGTGCCGGAATGGTACCACGCCGGGGCCGACCTCACCCCCTAACCCGCTCTCCATCTGAAGCGATGGAGAGTGGGGACCGGAGGGGTCCGGAGTCGGCGCGGGGGTGCGACCACTTGCGATCTGTGGCTCGGCCGATACAATCTAGCTAGTCTGGCTAGCCGATTCGAGGGACGGAGGTCGTCATGGCCGAGTGGCAGTTGCAAGACGCGAAGAACCGCTTCAGCGCCGTGGTGGAGGGCGCGTTGTCGGGCGTGCCGCAGCAGGTGACTCGGCGCGGCCGGCCGGCCGTCGTGGTGCTGGCGGTGGACGAGTACGAGCGCCTCCGCCGGCTCGACCACGCCGCCGCGCCGACGCTCGCCCGCCTGCTGCTCGACATCCCCCAGGACGACCTGGAGTTCGAGCGGCTGCACCTGCCGGCCCGGCCGCTGGCGCCCTGATGTACCTGCTGGACACCGACGTGCTGTCGGCGCTGCGGAGGCGACAGCGCGATCCGGCCGTGGCCCGCTGGGTGGAGGCGCAGCGAACGAGCAACCTGTACTTGAGCGTGGTGACGGTCGGCGAGGTCGAGCGCGGCATCGTGCGGCAACGGCGGCGCGACCCGGCGTTCGCGGAGGCGCTGGCCGGCTGGCTGGACCGGGTACTGGCCTGGTACGGCGATCGGGTGCTGGCCGTCGATCTGCCCACAGCGCGCCGCTGGGGGCAACTGTCGGGCGCGCTGGGGCACGAGGGCGCCGACCTGCTCATCGCGGCGACGGCGCTGGAGCACGGCCTGACGGTGGTGACCGGGAACACGCGGCACTTCGAGCCGACGGGCGTCGCGGTGCTCAACCCGTTCGTGGGGGATGGGATGTCGTAGGGGGAACCTCACCCCCTAACCCCCTCTCCATCTGAAGCGATGGAGAGGGGGGACCGGATGGGGAGGCGGCGGCGCTTTCGCGGGCGCGGGGGCCTTCGTAGGATGGGACGGGGCCGCCGGGCCCGGGAGGAGCGCGATGCAGTTTCGGGCGCCACGTGGGACGCACGATGTGCTGCCGGCCGATGCGCCGGCGCGGGACCGGATCGTGTCGCTGGCGCGGGCGACGGCGACCGCCGCGGGCTACCGCGCCTTCGAGCCGCCCACGTTCGAGCAGGCGGATCTGTTCGTGCGCGGCGTGGGCGACGGCACCGACATCGTCGAGAAGGAGATGTACATCTTCGAGGACCGGGGCGGCGAGCGGCTGGCGCTGCGGCCCGAGGGGACGGCGTCGGTTTGCCGGGCGTACGTCGAGCATGGGATGGCGAACGCGCCGCAGCCGGTGAAGCTGTTCTACGTGCTGCCGATCTTCCGCTACGAGCGGCCGCAGGCGGGTCGCTACCGGCAGCATACGCAGTTTGGGCTGGAGGCGATCGGCGTCCGCGACCCGGCGCTCGACGCGGAGGTGATCGCGGTCGGCTGGCGGATCACGCAGGAGCTGGGGCTACGCGATCTGACGCTGCTGTTCAACAGCATCGGCGACGCCGAGGACCGGCGCGCGTACGTGCCGCTGCTGCGGGCCCACTTCGCGCCGCATCTGGATGCGATGTGCGGCGACTGCCGCGGCCGCTTCGAGCGCGCGCCGCTGCGGCTGCTCGACTGCAAGCACGAGGGCTGCCGCCCGTTCCAGGCGGGCGCGCCGTCGATCGCGGAGCACCTGCGGCCGGAGTCGCGCGACTTCGCCGAGGCGGTGCTGGCGCATCTCGCGGCGCTGGGCATCCCCGTGCGGCGCGAGCCGCGGCTGGTGCGGGGGCTCGACTACTACACGCACACGGTGTTCGAGATCGTGCCGGCGCGGGCCGGGTCGCAGGTGACGCTGCTGGCGGGCGGCCGCTACGACGGGCTGATCGAGGCGATCGGCGGCAAGCCCACGCCGGGCATCGGCTTCGGCATGGGCATCGAGCGGATGGCGAACGACCTGCGGTCGCAGGGCCTGGCGCCGGCCGATGCGGCCGGGCCGGCGGCGCTGATCGTGGCGCTGGGCGCGGCCACGGGCCCGCGCGCGACGGCGCTGGCGGCGGAGCTGCGGGCGTCGGGGGTGAGCGCGACGATGGCCTTCGGGGGGCGGTCGCTGAAGGCGCAACTGCGCCACGCCAACCGGACCGGCGCGCGGTTCGCGCTGATCCTGGGCGAGCGGGAGCTGGCGGCGGGCGTCGTGCAACTGCGCGATCTGTCGGACAGCGAGCAGCACACGGTCGGCCTGGCGGAGGTCGTGGGGGAGCTGTCGGGGCTGGCGCCCTAACCCCGTCTCCCGCCCGAGTGTGGAGGCTCACCCAGGCGGCGTCCGTCCAATCGGCTGCTCCACCGTCTCCGCCGCAGCATCAGTCCAGCGGGGCGATCGTGCCCGGAGGCTCGCCTCCGTGCGCCCGGTTCCATGCCGCCATGACTTCGTCCCGATGCAGGACTGCCCACTCCAACACGAGACGGCGGGCGCGTGCAGGCAGGCGACCTTGCAGCGTCGAGAGGCTTCCGACCTCTATGAGAGCGTGATGCTCACCGTACAAGGCGTGAAAGTGTGGCGGCGGGTGGTCTCGGACGTGGATGCGGATAATGATTCCATAGAAGCGACAGATCTCAGGCATCCCGTGTGATGCCCTCAAGGTGGTCTTCATCCGGCAATTCGTCCCACGCCTTGCCGGTGATTTCCATATAGAGGGCGTAGGGACACAAGTCGATTTCGTCGTTCCAGATCACCGCTCCATAGGCGTCGATGTGCACCTGCTCGAAGCACCCCGGCTCGTCCCAGGCCTTGAAGACCCCTTTGCCGGTCATGTCGGACAGGTCCACCTCCCCGGCGGCTCCATCCGAATACCGGAGCCAGATCCGGCGTCCCTCCCGAGCCTCTACCGCGACTGGACGGAGCATGACTTCCCCTCCTTCATACTCTACAGCCCCGCCGATCCGGCGTCGCGCGCGGGCGGCGCCGCAGCGACTGTTGACAGCCAGAGCGACGCGACAGGATGATGAACGAGCGACTGGAGGCGGGCGGAACCGTGGACTGGCGTGAGCACATCACCGTCGACCCGAAGGTCTGCCACGGCCAAGCCTGTATCGCCGGTACCCGTGTCCCGGTCACCGTCATCCTCGACAATCTGGCTGCGGGATTGACGAGTGCGGAGATTGCGGAGAGCTATCCGTCCGTCTCCGCCGCTGCGGTGCACGCGGCCCTCCAATACGCGGCGGAGTTGGCCAGAGAGCGGACGGCGCCGTTGGGCGCCTAGGCACGCTCCATGCGGGTCAAGCTCGATGAGAATCTCCCGGTTGATCTCAAACGCCCCTTCACTGAGTCCGGTCATGACGCGGCGAGTCGAGTCGTGACCGACCACCCACCACAGGGAGAACCGACATGACCACTCGAACCGCCTTCGTCAGCCACGCCCGCGCTGTGCTGATCAACGCGCGGCAGAACGCGGTGGGGGCGGCCGCGTTTTACGAGCGCGGGAAGATCGCGGCAATGTCCCCCAAGGAACTCGTTGAGGCGCTCCGGGAGGCCGGCGTCTGGGAGAGCTTCCGGGGGCAGTACGACATATTTGAGGTCGAAGGCGTCCTCTGGGATCTGGAAGGCCCGCTGGAGTTCCTAGAGGGTGAGTGAGATCGGCGTCCTGCCGGAGCAGATCCATGGCACGATTATCGCAGTGCCCCTTCCGGGGGGACCAGCGCCGGATCAGCCGCCGTTCGCGGGCCGCGACTCTTTGAGGATCTGCTCGACGCGGGGGTCGAAAACGTCCCGGAACCGGGGGAGCAGGTCGAGCATCCACGCCCGGGTCCGCTTCAATTCCTCGGGCGGATCGTCGATCGTGCCGTCCCTGCGGACGCTGATGGAGCAGAATAGGTGTGGGTCGTGCCTGAGCCAGTGCCACTCGTCACCGGGGGCGACGGCGATACGAGACTCGATCTCCGCCCGATTTTCCATCAGCGCGTCGAACACGCGCTTGGTCAGCGCCTTGTCCTCCGTCTCGATGTAGAGGGTTACCCAAGCGCCCGTCTTCCAGAACGACACCGCGTAGCCGATGCCATCGTCGAGCCCGGAGGGGAGGATTCGGCCGGTGTAGTCGAAGTACTGGGTCGCACGGTCGGCGAAGCGCGCCCGCCTCAACTCCGCGATCAGCGGCCGGAAGAAGTCGTCGTGTTGTTGGGCGCGCGCGGACTTCGCGTACGGCGCCAGCGTGCGGTCCAGGTGCCACTCGCCGGGGTACACGACCGTGCGGAAGCGTGGCTCGGGCTCGCCGCCGGGCCTGCGGACGACCTCGACCTTGACGCCGTAGAAGCGGATCGCGTCGCCGGTCCACTGGTTGAGCTTGTGCAGCGCCTGCGCGTACTCGTGGTAGAACGCGGGCGCCACCCAGATGGCGACGCGCGCGTCAAGGCCGGAGGCGTAGGTGAGCAACTGACCCAGATGGCCGAGGTCGGTCTCCTCAAGCTGGTTCTCGATGGCGACCAGCACGCCGGTATCGCGTTCCTTCGCCAGGATGTCGAGGTACATCGAACCGACCTGCACCTCCGTTTGGGCGCACTCCAGCGACAGGCCCAACTCCGCCCCGAGGAGGTCGAGGTTCTCCTGCTTCGCCAGCCAGGGCGTGAAGTCGAGCGCCTCGTGCTCCCAGCACGTACGGACATCCAACTGTTCGACGCCGTCTTCGGGCGCGGTCATGGCGGGGCATCCTCTCGCATCCCGGAGTCCCCGGGCCGGATGACGAAGTCGCGGCGGTCGCGGTAGAGCGGCGCGCGGTTGAGCACGTCGTCCTCCACGTCGACGTCGATGTCGGCGCAGTCGGTCATCGTCCAGTACTTGTAGCCGGCCAGGAAGAGATACGGCCGCGTCTGGTGGAAGAAGCGGCACTCGACGCCCTCGCCCGCCGCGATCCGCGCGCAGAACGCGTCGAGCAACGCCTGCTGGCCGTCCTTCTTGATCACCACGTACTCGTGCGGCCACGTCTCGCGGTAGGTCACCGCCTCGCGCCAGGGGGCCTCGGCGATCAGCGGCATGATGTCGGGGAGCTGGGAGTCCATCGTGGGCGGCCCTTCCGCATCGAGGGTAGACCAGTGGGCAGGGCCCCGACGCCGGGGGACCGTATACTCGGGGGACCATGAGTGACGCTTCGCTCTCCCCGATGTGGCGACAGATCGCCCTGATGCGCGACCGCTTCGATGCGGTGGAGCAGGAGATGGCGTCGCCGGGGGTGGCGACGGACCGGGTGCGGCTGCTGCTGCTGACGCGGGAGCGGTCGCAGTTGGAGCCGCTGATCGAGTTGCTGACGCGCTACCACAAGACGCAGGACGACATGGCGCAGGCGGAGGAGGTGTCGCGGGGGAGCGGCGAGGCGGAGATCGAGGAGATGGCGCGGGCGGAGTTCGAGGAGCTGCGAGTGGCGATGGCGGCGCTGGAGGAGGAGGCGAAGCGGGCGCTGCTGCCCAAGGATCCGAACGATGACCGCAACGTCCTGATCGAGATCCGGGCCGGGGCGGGCGGCGACGAGGCGGGACTGTGGGCCGGCGACCTGCTGCGCGCCTATACGCGCTACGCGGAGGGGCGGCATTGGGCACCGGACATCGTGAGCGCGAACGCGAAGCCCGGCGGCGGCGTGAAGGAGGTCATCCTGCAGGTGACGGGCGACGGGGCGTTCTCGCGCTTCAAGTACGAGAGCGGGGTGCACCGCGTGCAGCGCGTGCCCGAGACGGAGGCGCAGGGCCGCATCCACACCTCGACGGCGACGGTGGCGGTGCTGCCGGAGGCGGAGGCGGTCGACGTGGAGATCGCGGAGTCGGACGTGCGCATGGACCGCTTCCACTCGGGCGGGGCGGGCGGTCAGAACGTGAACAAGGTCGAGACGGGGGTGCGGCTGACGCACGAGCCGACGGGCATCGTCGTCACGTGCACGGACGAACGGTCGCAGTTGAAGAACCGGCTCAAGGCGATGAGCGTGCTGCGAGCGCGGCTGTACGACATGCAGATGCGGGAGGCCGTGCAGGAGCGGTCGGACCGGCGCCGGTCGCAGGTGGGCACGGGCGATCGGTCGGAGAAGATCCGCACCTACAACTTCCCCGAGAACCGGGTGACGGACCATCGCATCGGGCTGACGAAGCACAACCTGCACCTGGTCATCGAGGGCGACATCGACGCGCTGATCGACGCGGTGGCGACGGCGGAGGAGGCGAAGGCGCTGGAGTCGGTGTCGCGGGAGGCGGCCGTGGCGGAGTCGGCGCGGTGAGCGCGGCGGCGATGCGCGACGTGTGGATGGCGGCGACGGCGCGGTTGCACGACGCGGGCATCGACGATGCGCGCTTCGAGGCGGAGGTGCTGCTGCGCCACTTCAGCGATCGCTCGCGGGCGCGCTTCTACGCGCACCTGGAGGACGTGCTGACGCCGGAGGCGGCGGCGGCGTTCGAGGCGGCCATCGCGCGGCGGCTGCAGCGGGAGCCGGTGGCCTACATCACGGGGCATCGGGAGTTCTACAAGCTCGACATCCACGTTACGCCCGACGTGCTGATCCCGCGGCCCGAGAGCGAGCTGCTGGTCGAGACGGCGCTGGAGCACCTGCGCGAGCAGCGGGTGCGGCGGGCGCGCGTGGTCGACGTGGGGACGGGGTCGGGCGCGATTGGGCTGGCGATCCTGCGCGGCCGTCGCGACGCGCGGCTACTGGGCATCGACGTGTCGGCGGCGGCGCTGCGCGTCGCACGGGAGAACGCGCAACGGCTGACGCCGCGCCGCCGCCACGACTGGCTGCAGGGCGACCTGCTGACGCCGCTGCGGGGACCGCTGGAGTGCGTGGTCGCGAATCTGCCCTATGTGGCGGAGGCGGCGGTCGCGGGGCTGGCGCCGGAGATCCGCCGCTACGAGCCACGGGCGGCGGTCACGCCGGGCACGACGGGGGTGGAGCTGATCCTGCGGCTGGTGACGCAGCTGGGCGCGCGGCTCGCGCCGGGGGGCATCGCGGTGCTGGAGATCGACCCGGCGCTGGCGCGGGAGGTGTCGGAGGCGGCGCGGCGGCTGGTCGGGCTGGCGCAGGTGGAGGTGCTGAACGATCTGTCGGGCGCGGCGCGGGCCGTGAAGATCGTGGCGGGGTAGGGGCGGCTCACGTCGCGTTGCCGGCCGCAGGCTATGATTGACCCATGACCACCCGCTCCGACTATCACAGCGACACCGCCAGCGAGTTCCTCAGCAAGGCTCGCGCCCACCTCGCCGAGGGTGACCTGCTGCAAGCCTCGGAGAAGGGATGGGGCGCCGCCGCGCGCATGGTCAAGGCCGTCGCTGAGACGCGCGGCTGGCGGCATAGCTCGCATCGCGATCTGCACCGCGCCGTCCGCCGTCTGGCGGATCTGTCGGCAGACAATGAACTACAGCGCCTCTTTCTTTCCGCCAACGCCCTCCACCAGAACTTCTACGAAGGCGACATGCGGGCAGCCACGGTCGCCGTTGGAATCCATCACGCGGAGCAGTTCACGGCTGCATTGGAGTCCTACTTGCCATGACCACGCACGCCGACCATCCCACCGACACCGTCAACGAGTTGCTCGCCGCGGCCCGCACCTGCCTCGCCGAGGGCGACCTGATGCAGGCCTCGGCGAACGGGTGGCGCGCCGCGGAGCAGATGGTCGAGGCCGTCGCCGAGAAGCGAGGCTGGGACCACGACACCCGCGCCGACCTGTACCGGGCCGTCGGCGGACTGGCAGACCTGTCTGCGGGCGCGGAACTACGGCCCCTGTTCCTTGCCGCCAATGCGCTCGATCAGAACTCCTACGAAGACGACATGCCGGCAGCAACGGTCGCCGTCGGACTCGATGAGGTGGAGGAGTTCACCGCCGCGTTGGCGCCCTATCTGCCATGACCACCCACGCCGACCATCCCACCGACACCGTCAGCGATCTCCTCGCCGCGGCCCGTGCCGACCTCGCCGAGGGCGACCTGATGCAGGCCTCGGAGAACGGGTGGCGCGCCGCAGAGCAGATGGTGAAAGCCGTCGCCGAGAACCGGGGCTGGGACCACGACACCCGCGCCGACCTGTACCGGGCCGTCGGCGGACTGGCAGACCTGTCTGCGGGCGCGGAACTACGGCCCCTGTTCCTTGCCGCCACTGCCCTCGACCAGAACTCCTACGAAGACGACATGCCGGCAGCAACGGTCGCCGTCGGACTCGATGAGGTGGAGGAGTTCACCGCCGCGTTGGCGCCCTATCTGTCGTGACCACCCACGCCGACCATCCTACCGACACCGTCAACGAGTTGCTCGCCGCGGCCCGCGCCTGCCTCGCCGAGGGCGACCTGATGCAGGCATCTGCGAAGGCGTGGCACGCCGCGGAGCAGATGGTGAAGGCCGTCGCCGAGAAGCGGGGCTGGGACCATAGTACCCGCGCCGACCTGTACTGGGCCGTCGACCGTCTGGCGGAGTTGTCTCGGGGCGAGGAACTACAGGGGCGCTTTCTCGCCGCCACTGCCCTCGACCAGAACTCCTACGAAGACGACATGCCGGCAGCCATGGTCGCCGGCGGAATCGATGACGTGGAGCGGTTCGCGGCTGCATTAGAATCCCACCTGCCATGACCACCCACGCCGACCATCCCACCGACACCGTCAGCGATCTCCTCACCGCGGCCCGCACCTGCCTCGCCGAGGGCAACCTGATGCAGGCCTCGGAGAACGGGTGGCGCGCCGCAGAGCAGATGGTTGAGGCCGTCGCCGAGAGCCGCGGCTGGGACCACGCCGACCGCGGCGACCTGTACCGCGCCGTCGGCCTCGTGGCGGAGGAATCGGCCGAGCAAGAGCTACGGCGTCTCTTCCGATCCGCCAACGCCCTCGACCAGAACGCCTACGAAGACGATATGCCGGCAGCCATGGTCGCCGGCGGAATCGATGACGTGGAGCGATTCGCGGCGGCGTTGGAGTCGTGCCTGTCATGACCACCCGCGTCGGCTACCACACCGACACCGCGAACGAGTTCCTCGCCAAATCCCACACCTACCTTGCCGCGGGGGATCTGCTGCAGGCCTCGGAGAAGGGTTGGGGCGCGACCGCTCGAATAGTCAAGGCCGCCGCGGAAACACGCGGCTGGCGGCATCGCACCCACGGTGACCTGCACCGAACCGTCAACCGTCTGGCGGAGGAATTGTCCAACCAACGGCTGCGGGATCTCTTCCGCTCGGCGGGCACCTTGCACCAGAACTTCTACGAAGGTTGGATGACCGAGGAGGACGTCGCCGACGCACTCGATGACGTGCAGGAGATCGTCGGCCGGCTGCAGGCCGTCATCGACTGAGCGGCCCGACGGCTAGTCGCGCCGCTGCTGGTAGATCTTGCCCTCGGTCTTGATGGCGGGCGCGATGATCATCTCGGTCTGCTGCATCTCGATCAGGGTGCGCGCGCCGACGCTGCCCATCGACGTGCGCAGCGCGCCGGCCAGGTTCTCGGTGCCGTCGGTGCGCGAGGTGGGGCCGCTCAGCAGCTTGTCGAGGCTGGTGTGCCGGCCGACGTGCACGCGGACGCCGCGCGGCAGTTCGGCGTGGGGGGTGGCCATGCCCCAGTGGTAGCCGCGACCGGGGGCTTCGAGCGCGCCGGCGAAGGGCGAGCCGATCATGACGGCGTCGGCGCCGGCGGCGAAGGACTTGCAGACGTCGCCGCCGGTGCGGATGCCGCCGTCGGTGATGATCGGCACGCGGCGGCCGGTGCGACGCTCGAACTCGTCGCGGGCGGCGGCGCAGTCGATCGTCGCGGTGACCTGGGGGACGCCGATGCCGAGCACCTCGCGGCTGGTGCAGGCCGCGCCCGGCCCGACGCCGACCAGCAGCCCGGCGATGCCCTCGTCCATCAGCTCCAGCGCGGCGCGATAGCCGACCGTGTTGCCGACCAGCACGGGGATGCCGACCTCGGCGACGAGGTCGTGCAGGACGAGGCCCTTGAGCGAGCGGGACTCGTGGCGGGCGGTGGTGACGGTGGACTGGACGACGAGGATGTCGGCGCCGGCCTCCTGGATGGTGGCCGCGAGCTTCTTGGTGTTGGGCGGCGTGACGGAGACCGCGGCCGCGACGCCGCCATCGACGATCTGCTGGATGCGGGCGGCCACGAGGTCGTGGCGGATGGGGTTCGTGTAGGCCTCCTGGAGGATGGCCGTCGCGCCCTCCTGGTCGCTGCCGGCGACGCGCGCGAGAATCTCGTCGGGATCCTCGAAGCGGCACTGCAGGCCCTCGAGGTTGAGCACCGCGAGGCCGCCGCGACGGCCCAGTTCGATCGCGAAGTGGGGGTCGACGACGGCGTCCATCGCGGAGGCCAGGATGGGCACGTCGAGGTGCAGGCCGGCGATGCTGGCCGAGATGTCGACGAGTTCCGGGTTGACCGTGATCTCACCCGGGACGATGGCGACGTCGTCGAAGCCGTAGGCCTGTCGCAACTCTTTGCGTCGGATGTCGGACATGGCGGCTTCCTCCCGGATCGGCGACTGGCCCCGGCTTAAGGGCAAACCGGCCGCGCGGGGCGGCCGGTCTCTCGGTGGGCGGGCGTGCTCGCGGGCGTGCGCCACGCGGCGCGCGCCCGGAACGCAATCAGCGCGGCACGAGGCCGCGCTGACTCAGGGGATGGCGAGAGGGTCCGGGTGTGGCCGAGTGGCTGCCCCACTGTGCCTCCGGAAGACCGCCTTGCCGCCGGGTACGCCCGGACCCGGCCGCGAGCGGTCGTTCGTGAGGCTGAGTATATGGTCGGGGCGGACGGGCCGCCAAGCGGGCCACTTTGCAGAACGGCGCCCTGCACAACGAGCACGGTGGAGAAGTAGGGGGACGGCGGTGACGACGCGCGACGGAACGGGCCCCGGCACGCTTTATGTTGTGGCGACGCCGATCGGGAACCTGGGCGACCTCAGCGCGCGAGCGTCGGCGGTGCTGCGCGAGGCCGGCGTGATCGCGGCGGAGAGCCCGCGCAACGCGCGGCCGCTGCTGTCGCAGCTGGGCGTCACGACGCGGCCGGTGGCCTACAACGACCGAAATAAGGCGCGCAGCCAGGGCCGGCTGCTGGCGGCGCTGCGGGCCGGCCAGTCGGTGGCGCTGATCAGCGACGCGGGCACGCCGGGGGTGTCGGACCCGGGTCAGGACCTGGTGGCAGCGGCCGTCGCGGCGGGGGCGCGGGTCGTGCCGGTGCCGGGGGCGTCGGCGGCGACGGCGCTGCTCTCGGTGGCGGGGGTGCGCACGCGCACGGTGCGACTGCTGGGCTTCCTGCCGCGCAAGCGGGGCGAGCGACGCGCGCTGCTGGCGTCGCTGGCGGAGGCCGGCGAGCCGGGCCTGGCGTTCGAGTCGCCGCGGCGGGTCGGAGCGTCGCTGTCGGACATCGCGGCGGTGCTGCCGGACGCGTCGCTGGTCGTCGGCCGCGAGCTGACCAAGCTGCACGAGGAGATCTGGCGCGGCAGCCCGGCCGACGCCGTCGCGCACTTCGCGTCGCCCGGCGGCGAGGCGCCGCGCGGCGAGTTCACGCTGCTGATCGTGCCGGCGGCCGGGGCGGGGGGTCGCTGGTCCGAGGCGGCCGTGCGGTCGGCGCTGCGCTCGGAGCAGTCGGCGGGGCGGAGCCGCCGGGAGGCGTCGGTGGTCGTCGCGGGTCGGTCGGGCTGGGGGCGGTCGGAGGTGTATCGGCTGTGGGAGTCGTAGGGCGTCTGGGGTCGGGGGGAGGGCTGCTATCGTGCCCAGACAGCGGCGATTCCCCCGTGAGGACAAGTGCGCATGGGCGCCGACAAGCTTAGCCCAGCGGAGCGCAGTCACCTTATGTCCCGCGTTCGGAATCGGGATACGGGCCCGGAGCGCGCGCTGCGTCGACTGCTCACCGACCTGGGCTACCGGTACCGCCTACAGTACGATCGGATCCCCGGCCGCGCGGACATCGCGCTTCCGGGTAGGCGCAAGGCGATCTGGGTGCATGGGTGCTTCTGGCATCGGCATCCTGGATGCCGGAGGGCCACGCTGCCACAGTCGCGGCGCGAGTTCTGGATCCCCAAGCTGGAAGGCAACCGCCGCCGCGACCTCGCGGTCCAAGAGGCGGCGCGGAGCCTAGGGTGGGACACGCTCGTCGTCTGGGAGTGCGAACTGCGTGATCCCGACGGGTTGACTGAGCGTCTCAGGGCGTTCGTGGAGGGCGATCACTGAATGCCCTACGGATCCCCTCCCGGATCATGTCCGCACGACCGGCGAGTTGCGACTGTCCGCGAGCAAGGCGACAATCGCTGCATGGAACTTCCAATGACGACAGGGCGGGGAGCGTGACGGGGCAGATGGAGCCGAGCGGCGGGCGCGGGCGTCGCTGGCCCACCGCGATCGATCTGTTCTGTGGCGCGGGCGGCCTGAGTCTCGGGCTGCGGCAGGCCAGGTTCCGCGTGGTGGCCGCCCTGGACGTCTCCCCCCTCGCGATCGAGAGCTACCGCATGAACTTCCCGAACGTGCAGGTGATCTGCGCCGACGTTCGGGAAGCGCGGGGAGCGGACCTGCTGCAACTCGCGGGATTGGCAGAGGGCGAGTTGGACCTCCTCGCAGGCTGCCCACCGTGCCAAGGGTTCTCAGCGCTCCGGACCAAGAGACGGCGATCTGCCGTGGCGGATCACCGCAACGACCTGGTGCTCGAATTCCTACGACTAGTGCGCGAATGCCGGCCGCGGTTCGTGCTGCTGGAGAACGTCCCGGGCCTTGAGCACGATGATCTCTTCCGCGAGTTCACCGACGGCCTTAGGGAACTCGAATACGAAGTGGCAAGCGGTGTGCTCGATAGTGCCAACTTCGGCACGCCGCAACGCCGGCATCGTTTGGTGCTCGTGGCCGCCCATGGGTCCCACCCTCAACTGGAGCCGGGTGAGGTGAAACCCCGAACCGTACGGGACGCCATCGGCAGGATCGGGGCCAACGCAGGTCACTCGGACGATCCACTGCACGACCACGGCGAGCGGCGAGCGGACCGTATCCGCGCGATCATAGAAGCGATTCCGAAGAACGGGGGCAGCCGAGCCGACCTTGGGGTGGAGGCGCAGTTGGCGTGCCATCGGCGGGCAACCTCGCGCGGGGACGGATGGGGCCGAGACTCCTACGCGCGGATGGCGTGGGATCTCCCTGCACCCACCATCACCGGTGGCTGTGTGAACCCCAGCAAGGGCCGCTTTCTGCATCCGGACGACGATCGCGCGATCACGCTCCGTGAAGCGTTGCTACTGCAGGGCTTCCCTCCGAGCTATCGGCTTTCGCTGCGGCACGGCAAGTACGCCGCAGCCGAACTCGCAGGGAACGCGATTCCGCCTCCATTTGTGAAGGCGCAGGCGTTGGCGCTGCGCCAGATCCCCCTGCCTACAGCTGAGGCGGTCCCGTGAACGACGCCGCGGACACCATTGAAGCGATTCTGGAAGCGGAACTGACGCCGGAACAGCGCGCCGCAACGACGGACGACGGTGCGGACGTGCTCGTGATCGCGTGTGCAGGCTCGGGCAAGTCGAGAACGTTGGCCTACCGGATCGCCTGGCTGATTTCGCAAGGGGCCGACCCGGAGTCGATCGTGGCCTTCACGTTCACCAACAGTGCCGCGGAATCCATCCGGCAGCGTGTGGCAACCGCGTTAGCGCGCGTGGGCCACCCGCCGACCGAGGTTGGCAGGATCCACATTGGAACCATTCATGGATTCTGCGAACAACTGCTCGTCCAAATCGACGCTCGCTACCGCCAGTTCGACGTACTCGATCAGAATGGCCTGCACCTCTTCTTGATGTCGCGGTACCCCCAGTTGGGGATTCAGAATTTCGCCAACCGTGAAAGCAGATACTTCGACCGCATCAAAGGGCTCGCCAGCGCCTGGACGACCCTGCACGACGAGGTGCTGGCGCTCGATGAACTCGAGGCGCTCGACCCGCAACTCGGCGGAGCGCTCGTGCAGCTGTGGGATCTGCTCGATCAGTCGAACTACATCGATTTCTCGCTGATGATCCGCCTGATCGTTGATGGCCTAAGCGCCGATGACCCACAGACCCTTGAGGCGACCGCACACATCCGCCACCTCCTCGTGGACGAGTATCAGGATACAAACCCGCTCCAGGAGCGGTTGATCCAACTGCTGAGGCGTAAGTGTGACACGCTGACCGTCGTGGGTGACGACGACCAGAGCATCTACGGTTGGAGGGGTGCGGACGTGTCGAACATCCTGACCTTCCGGGACCGGTACTCCGACACACATGAGCATACGCTGGCACATAACTTCCGCAGCACGCCACTGATCGTCCGAAGCTCCGATGCGTTCGTGCGGGCGGAACTCGGCGCCAACCGCCTGCCGAAGAGCCCGCAGGCCGATCAGGGTCAGGGCCCAGATGAGTTCGGTTCCCTCGGCTTCGCCGATCGTCCATTGGAGGCTGACTGGGTAGCCGATCGGATCACGGCACTTATGGGCAGCACGTACGAGGACGACGACGGGCGTCGCGGACTCACTCCAGCCGATTTCGCCATCCTCATGCGATCCACTGGTAGCAACGAGCAAGACGGATCATCCAGGTCATCGGCGTTCACCGCGGCGCTGGAGCGGCGAGATATCCCCTACACCTTGGAAGCCGGGGGCAGCGTGTTCGGCCGACCACACGTGGCCATGCTGCGGGACGCAATGGAACTCCTGCGTGATGAATCACCCGATCGGCGTACCGTGCTCGGCTTCGTCGACGAGCAAGTCCGTCCACTGTTCCCCGACGTCCGCGAGAGGGCCGTCACGGATCTCTATGCCCGCTGGGGACGGGGAATCCACACACCTGTCGAAGTCGAGCGCCGCCGCGTCTACCCGCAAGGCCTGCTTCACGATCTCCTTGACGCATTCGGCGTCTCCGGGACAGAACCGGATGAGGGGGCAATGGCAGACATCGGTGTGCTAAGTCGAATGCTCCAGGACGTCGAGACCGTGCATGTGAGTATCGACACTGCAAGACGATTCCAGGGCATTCTGAACTTCATGCAGAACATCGCCGAAGGAGGTTACCAGTCGGCCACGGACGCGGCAGTGCGCCGCCCGGATGCGGTCACCATCTCCACTGTGCACAAGGCGAAGGGGCTGGAGTACCCGGTCGTGTTCATCGTCGATGTGGAGCAGCAGCGCTTTCCCGGCCGCACCAGCTCGTACTCAGGGTGGCTACCGAGGGGTATGTTGGCTGAAGCGATCAATCCCCCGCGTCGAGCCTACGGCAACGACCGCGGCCAGGAGGCAAGGCTCTTCTACACGGCGCTCACGCGGGCCGAACGGTTTCTATATGTGACGCACGCAGCGCAGTTGCCGGGCGGCAAGCAGGCACGCAAGCAGTCCCCGTTTTCGGCGAGACTGACAGACAACGACGTGCTCCGTGTCGCGCCACCGCCAGCTGAGCTACCGCTGAACAACTTGCTTCCGGCACAGCCGCAACGGCGCATCAACGAAACCGTCTTGCCGACGACGTTCTCGGAGATCCGGTACTACCTCCGCTGTCCCCGCGACTACAAGTACCGGCATGTCTGGGGTTTCAGCCCGCCAATCCCCGAGTTGTTCGGATTCGGGCAGACCGTGCACGCCGCGGTCGGGAAACTCCACGAGCGCTACTCCCACCGCGCACCGACAGGTGACGAGGCCGAAGCTGTCGCCCGCGATGTCTTCCACGTGAAGCACGTGCCGCAGAGCAGGGATCCAGTCGAGCGGCCAGGCGCGTACGAGCGGGCGAAAGACGCATCGGCGATAATCGTTCGCGACTACGCGAAGGACTACGCGGCCGACTTCGAGCATCGCCGTCAGCTTGAGGCCCACTTCGAGATACCTCTGCGTCACTCCGTGCTTAGTGGCTCGATCGACCTGCTCCTCCACCTCGACGACGCCGGGCAGGTCATTGACGCCAGCGTGATCGATTTCAAGACGATGGCAGGCGGCCCCAACGCGGAAACAAACGTGAAGCTCGACTGGACGGAGCTCGCGCTCCAGGTCCAGTTGTACGCGCGTGCTGCCGCAGACGTGCTCGACGCCAACGCGAGGACAGGCGCCGTCCACCTCCTGCGGGACGGCCAGCGCGTCGAAGTGCCCGTTGACGAGGAGGCGGTCGAGGCCGCGGTACAGAACGTTGAGTGGGCGGCGGAGCGCATCATCGCCGGGGACTTCCCGATGCGACCTCACCCGGTGAAGTGCGCGGAATGCGACTGGCAGAAGCTTTGCCCCATGGCGCTCGAAGAGTTCGGCACGAACAACACGCCGCCGCCGTTGCACCTACCCGGTTCTCTCGGTCGGCGGCAGGCTCGGGCATTCAGCCAAGTGCGAGACTGACGCGTCGAGCATTCTTTCATTCCGTCCCCAAGCGACAGGTAGCCGCAGGCAGCGGCAGCTACCGCCCGACCCCGGTAGAGTCACCCCATGACCGAGAACATCCTCGTCTGCGTCGCGTGGCCGTACGCCAACGGGCCGCTGCATCACGGGCAGCTGGGCGGCGCCTACCTGCCGGCCGACATCTTCGCGCGCTACCACCGGGCGAAGGGCAACCATGTGGCGATGGTCTCGGGGTCGGACGTGCACGGCACGCCGATCACGGTGCGCGCCGAGGCCGAGGGGCGCTCGCCGGAGGAGGTCGTGGCCGAGTACCACGCGGGCTTCCTGCGCACCTGGGAGGGCATCGGCATCGCCTGGGACGTGTTCACCTCGACGGGGACGGCGAACCACGCGCAGGTCGCGCAGGACCTGTTCCGGCGGCTGCTCGCCAACGGCTACCTGTACACGGCCTCGCAGACGCTGCTCTACGACCCCGTCGACCGGCGCTTCCTGCCCGACCGCTACGTCGAGGGGACGTGCCCGCACTGCGCCTACGAGCAGGCGCGCGGCGACCAGTGCGACGAGTGCGGCCGCCAGCTCGACGCGACCGACCTGCTCGAGCCGCGCTCGAAGACGTCGGGGGCGACGCCGGAGCTGCGCGAGAGCGAGCACTACTTCCTGAAGCTGTCGGCGCTGGCGGCGCCGCTCGAGGCGTGGTTCGCGTCGGGCAAGGAGCACTGGCGCAAGCACGTGCTCAACTTCTCGCAGGGGATGCTGCGCGAGGGCCTGAAGGACCGGGCGATCACGCGCGACATCCTGTGGGGCATCCCGGTGCCGGCGGACGTGCCGGCGCAGATGGCGGGGGTCGAGGGGAAGCGCATCTACGTCTGGTTCGAGGCGGTGATCGGCTATCTCTCGGCGACGATCGAGTGGGCGCAGCGGTCGGGCGACGCCGACGCCTGGCGGGTGTTCTGGGAGCAGCCCAACGCGAAGATCTACAACTTCATCGGCAAGGACAACGTGCCCTTCCACACGATCATCTGGCCGGCGATCCTGCTGGGCGCGGGCGGGCTCAACCTGCCCTACGACGTGCCGGCCAACCAGTACATCACGATGTCGGGCAGCAAGGCGAGCACGAGTCAGAACTGGGCCGTGTGGGTCGAGGACTACCTGACGCGCTACGACCCCGACGCGCTGCGCTACGCGCTGGCGGCGCAGATGCCGGAGACGGCCGACAGCGACTTCAGCTGGGGGTCGTTCCTGCGCCGCAACAACGACGAGTTGGTCGCGACCTGGGGCAACCTGGTGCATCGCACGCTGACCTTCACGGTGCGCCACTTCGACGGCGCGGTGCCCGAACCCGGGCCGCTCGATCAGGCGTCGATGCACCTGCTCGACCGCACCCGCTCGACGCTCGACCAAGTGGGGGAGTCGATCGCGGGGGTGCATCTGCGGCAGGGCTTGCAGCAGGCCTTCGCGCTGGCGCAGGAGGCCAACCGCTACCTCGACGCGACGGCGCCCTGGCAGGCGATCAAGACCGACCGGCAGGCGGCGGCGCGGTCGCTGTACACGGTGCTGAGCGTGATCGCGGGGCTGCGCACGGCGCTCTGGCCCTACCTGCCGTTCAGCTGCGAGCGGCTCAACGACTTCCTGGGCGCGACGACGCCGGTCGTCGAGCAGGGCTGGTCGCTGCAGGCGCTGGCGCCGGGGACGCCGCTGGGCACGCCGTCGCCGCTGTTCACGAAGCTCGACCCCTCGATCGTCGAGCAGGAAGAGGCGCGGTTGGGGTCGTGAGCGCGCAACCCGACGCGGAGGGGGAGGCAGCCGGCGACACAGCCGGCGTAACTGCCGGCGATACCGCCGGCGGGGCGGCCGGCCTGATCGACAGCCACGCGCACCTGCACGACCGCGCCTTCGGCACCGACCGGGCGGCGGTGCTGGCGCGGGCGCGGGCGGCGGGGCTGTCGGCGATCGTGACGGTCGGCACCGACCGGCCCGAGAGCGAGGCGGCGGTCGCGCTGGCGCGCGCCGAGCCCGACGTGTTCGCCGCCGTCGGCTTCCACCCGCACGACGCGAAGGACTGGACCGCGGCCGAGCGGGCGCACATCGCGGCGCTGGCGGGCGAGGAGGCGGTCGTCGCGATCGGCGAGATCGGCCTCGACTTCTACCGCAACCTCTCGCCGCGCGCCGACCAGGAGCGGGCGTTCCGCGATCAGCTGTCGCTGGCCGACGAGCTGGCGCTGCCGGTGGTGATCCACTCGCGCGATGCGCACGCGGAGACGGTCGCGATCCTGGAGGAGTGGGCGTCGGGCCGGGCGCGTCCGGGCGACCGGCCGCTGGGGGTCATCCACTGCTTCTCGGGCGACGAGGCGCTGGCGCGGCGCTACGTCGAGCTGGGCTTCGCGATCTCCTTCGCGGGGCCGGTCACGTACCCCCAAAGCACGGTTCTGCGGCAGGCGGTGGTCGCCGCGCCGCGCGGCTGGATCATGGTCGAGACCGACAGCCCCTACCTGTCGCCGCAGGGGCGTCGCGGCCGCCGCAACGAGCCGGCGCTCGTGGTCGGGACGGCGGCGTTCATCGCGGGTCTGCGCCACGAGTCGCCGTCGGCCTTCGCGGCCGAGACGTCGGGGACGGCTCGTCGGGTGTTTGGGTTGCCGGGGGCGGGGGTGGGTGCCTAGCCGGCGGGGATCTGCGTGCCCGGCAGGTGCGTCGTGGGAGGCGCGGGCGCTGTGCACACGAGGGCGAGTCATCGGCAATCGCTGACCGATGGCAGCTTGCTCGGCGACTAATGCCGCAAGGCCCTGACCGTGATCGGGAATCGATCGCCGAAGACAGCCGTGACATCCCGCCTCCGTGGTTCCCACTCAACGATGATCCCAGAGACGAAGCACAGCGGAACACGATCCGGGACAAGCACCTCCGCTTGGACACTGCGTTTCCACCCGATGTATCCGGGGTCCGACCACTCGACGGACCGAGTAAAGCTGTCGAAGTTGAGGTGGGGTCGCGCCTCACCGAAATCTCCGAAGCGCCCATGGTCGCTGCTGGTCGCATTCGTATCAGTGATGATCGCGCCGGACGCCCCGGCGATCTCAGGTGACAGGCAGAAGAGCACGAGTGGGCGCTGGTCGCGTTTCACGAAGAACTGTGGCGTGTAGCGAGAGAAGCTCAGTGACACGAAGTGCCAGTTTCCGAGTTCCCGATCGATACTCCGGGAGACCCGGTTGCCACCCGGCACATCACCTAGCGACCGACCCATTGACTCCAGACTAGCCTTGGAGCAGATCGCGCCATCGTCTCGAATGTTCTGCAGATTCGTAAGCGCCGTGAAATGATATAGGTACTCGACCCCCCGACTCCGCAACTCGTCGGCGATGAGCGGCGTGAGGGGGCGTCGCCACCAAGGCGGGTCCGTCAGAGAACTCACCGCTGCCAGCGCCCGCGCGTTCCAGGTGCGCCTCGAACCGTCCTCAAGGTGGACGGCCAACCAGTCGTCGCCGTCAACTTCTACTACCTCCTCCACCTTGTAGAGCAGTCGCTCACTCGTGTTCCAGTACCACTTCCCCTGCTTGAGCTTGCCATTCATGTGAGTCCTGCCCCCGAGGCGTGAGTTGAGCCGGGCCGTGAACGTGCGCGGCGGGCTCCAGTCGGTCCAGCCCTCTGCGCGCTGCTCGCAGTTCTCGATCGTGTGCGCTCGGAGTCAGCGCCGCGAACGCGACGCCGTCTTCGGGGCTGTCCAATCGGAAGTCAGGACTGCTCCAGCGGGACGGGCGGGGTGGCTAGGTAGTCGACCGTCAAGCGGAAGAACTGGAGCAGATCGCGCCCGAGCAGCGAGGGCATCCGCTGGTTCGCGTCGGTCGGCTGGGCCACCCACACCCGCGCGTCCTGCGAGAGACGATCCGTCCCGGTGTCGGTTCGGAAGAACAGTCGCGCCGAGACGGGGATGATGTACCCGCCGCCGCCGATTCCGCCGACCCACTGACGATCCGGATGCTCCTCGAATCGGGTCTCCAGGAGATGCTCTGCGGACTGCTCCACATCGTTCGGGTGCAAGATGGTGTCGTCGGCGCCGGTATCGATCAAGAAGCGGATGGTGGCGGCAGTCGAAGTCCCCCGGATAAGCATTTCGGCGTTCACGTACGGGCGTGCGGGCACGCCGGGGATCGCCACCGGGCGCAGATAGCCGGGGATACGGGTCACAGAATCAGGATCTCGTCCCGCGCGGGCACGGGCTCGATCACCGCCGTGGCACGCTCCTCACTCGGGATCCGTGCGATCAGATCCTTGACGTCATCGCCGAACGCGAACTGCTGGTCGTCGCCGAAGCAGGCGACGAACTGGCCCACGTGCGTGTCGATGAGGTCCGCCATGCGCTCACAGAGGGCCAAGTGGTTCCTCCGCGCCTTGCCCGGTTCCGAGAACTCGATGCCCTCGGGGACGCCGTGATGCCACACCATCGCGCACTCTCCTCGTCTGTCTGGCAATGTAGCGGATCGCGCCGGCGGAGACGGCCGCCATCACGCGACGGTTGTTCCGGTTACCCCCGCCGGGGCGCGGTACGACTCAGGACTGCTCCAGCAGGACGGGCGGGGTGGCGTCGTAGTCGACGGTCAGGCGGAAGAACTGGAGCAGATCGCGCCCGAGCAGCGAGGGCAGCCGCTGGTTCGTGTCGTTGGGCTGAGCCACCCACACCCGGCAGTCCTGCCAGAGGCGGCCCCCGCCGGTGTCGGTCTGGAAGAACAGCCGCGCCGAGACGGGGATGAGGTCCGTACTACCGCCGATGCCACCGACCCGGCGCCGTTCCGGATGATCGTCGAATGAGAAGGGGAGCGGAGGCGCGTCGGGCCGCTGCGTGTCACGCGGGTGCAAGATCGTGTCGTCGGCGCCGGTATCGATCAAGAAACGCACGTCGAAGCCGCCCGACGCTCCGTCAATGAGCAACTCCACATCTACGTAGGGGCGCGCGGCTACCCCCGGGATCGTGACCGACCGCAGATAGCCGGGGATGCGGCTCACAGAATCAAGATCTCATCACGCGCGGGCACGGCCTCGACCGACACAGTTGGAAGCTCCTCTGCGGGGATCTGCGCGAACAGACCCTCGAGGTCGTGGGCGAACGCGAACTGCTGGCCGTCGCCGAAGCAGGCGACGAACTGGCCCACGTGCGTGTCGATCAGGTCCGGCATGCGGGCATCAATGGCCAGGCAGTTCCTTCGGAACTTGCCCCGGTCCGGAAACTCGATGCCCTCGGGGACGCCGTGATGCCACTCCATCGCGCACTCTCCTCGTCTGACTGGCAATATAGCGGATCGCGGCCGGGCGGCGGGTCGGCCGCGACGCGACGGTCGTTCCGGTTACCCCCGGAACGGCGGGGCGCTTGTCCGGCCCCCCGCGGAGGGCGAGAATCGGGGGCGTGACTAGTGTCGCATCGCTCTACGGGCCCGTCGCGGACGATCTGCAGTTGGTCGAGGACACGCTCGACCTGACGGCGCGGACGGACTTCGCGCCGCTGCAGGAGATGCTCGAGGCGGTGCTGTCGCGGGGCGGCAAGCGGCTGCGCCCGGCGATCGCGCTGCTGGCGGGGGGCTTCGCGTCGTACGACGCGCAGAATCAGGTGCTGCTGGCGACGTCGATCGAGCTGCTGCACACGGCCACGCTCGTCCACGACGACGTGATCGACGCGGCCCAGACCCGCCGCGGCCAGCCGACGGCCAACGCCAGCTTCGACAACGCGGCCACGGTGATGCTGGGCGACTACATGTTCGCGCACGCGGCCGAGCTGGTGGCGCGGACGGGGCACGTGGCGGTGATCCGGCTGTTCGCGCAGACGCTCAAGACGATGGCGACGGGGGAGCTGCGGCAGGACATCAGCGCCTACGACGCCGAGTCGGCCAGCATGCGCGACTACTACGCGCGCATCTACGGCAAGACGGCGTCGCTGTTCGAGACGGCGGGGCGGGGCGGGGCGCTGATGTCGGGCGCCGACGCGGGGGCGGTGTCGGCGCTGGGCGAGTACGGGCGCTGCCTGGGCATGGCCTTCCAGATCGTCGACGACGTGCTCGACTTCACGGCGACGGCGTCGGCGCTGGGCAAGCCGGTGGGCGGCGACCTGCTGGCGGGCACGCTGACGCTGCCGTCGATCCTGCTGATGGAGTCGCCGGCGGGGGCGACCGTCGTGCGGCGGCTGTTCGCGTCGGAGGAGGCGGCGGCGCGGGAGGCGCTGCTGGGCGAGGCGCTGTCGGCGATCCGCTCGGGCGACATCCTGGCGCGGTCGCGGGCGACGGCGGTCGAGTGGCGGGAGCGGGCGCTGGGGTCGCTGTCGGAGGTGGGGCCCGGGGCGCGGGGCGAGCGGGCGTCGCTGGAGGAAATCGCGGCGTTCGTCGTCGATCGGGGGTTTTAGGGGGTGGGGGGTCGAGGGGCCAGATATGGCGCCGGCGCTTAGCGGGCGCGAATCTTCTTCTTCAGATCCTCGACTGTCACCGGTGGATCACCGCGGAGGCAGGATTCGATTGCCGCATCCAGGTTGTGGGGCAGCTTCTTGTCCTGGCGCAGTTGTTCCTCCAGGACGGCATCCCGAGGGCCGCCCGGGACGAAGCGGATCTGCGGAATCGGTCCCGTGCTCTTGTCGGCCTTCATGGTGCTTCCTTCGTAGGCCGTGGCCCTGATACCTGGATCGGGATCAAGGACGGTCGTCGGAACGGGCCGCTCGCTTCCTGGCGGCATCGTGGGGAGCCGACGGGAGCGGGCGCTGGGCGAGATCGCAGCGTGGATCGTCGATCCGGGAGTAGGCCGTCAGGTCTCGATCTCCAAGTAGTGATGGAACGCAGGGTGTATCTTGTACTTCAGTCCGCCCTCCGCTTCTCGTGCACGAATGCGCGTCTCTATTCTTCTCATGTCGGCATGCTCATACGCGAACCTGAACTGTCCCTGTGCTACTTCGGGTCCGAGGAATGTTCTCGCCACGAGATGGCGGAGCACGCTATCCACCTGCTCCTCGTCGATTCCAGCACTTCGGATTGCCTGGCGGGCTTCCGCAACCGACAGCACATCCCTTTGGCCGATGAACTCATATAGAACATCTTCCATCTTCTCGAGCGATACACCGTTCTCGACTTTCAGGGACTCGAACGCGAATTGCGAGTACACCTCCTTGCCAGCAAGCACGTCGCCGGCCTCGACTCGAGTATGCCGATGATTCACGGCCGCACCAATCGCCGCATTACAGAAATGCACGACATCCCTTGGCCTGGGTAGCGTATGCTGAACTATGTACTGACGCGTCGGAATTCCGTCGACCTGCTCACAGAAGAACTCGGTCCACAGTCGGGCACCCTGAGTAGCCTCCTGTTGGTTCGCCACGAACCGTTCCTCAACGACTCTGAGTAGAAGCTCGGGATCCGTCCACGTGAGCCATTGGATAGGGAGTTTGTCCGGCTCTCGCGCAGCGCGCGTTATGTGCTCGTAGATGTCTGTCCTCAGAAACACGACCAGTGTGACCTTCACTGGGGATCGCCAGTAGTCTTGTTTGCGAAAGTCGTCCGCTATGTGGCCAACACTTTGCAGCAATCCCAGGAGGAACGGTGCAAGGTGTTCGACATCAGTGTGTCTCGACCATGCCTTGTCAAGGTTGTCAACGAGCACCGCTACTCGCTTCTGCTTGGACAGCACCTCGCCCAGCCGAGCTCTCAGTTCCTTAAGTAAGCCATCATGAAGCGCTTCCGATATCCGCAACCGGTTCTGTGTGACTCCCTCTCGCTTCGGTAGTGCCCGTACAGCATCGATCGCAGACTCCAACCGTACCGCGAAGTCGGCGTTGAGGAGACTCTCGTTCTCCCGGAAGAACGTTAGGAACCCATCCTCGGTTGACCCAATCTGTGGCGAGACTGCTCGCCCTTCAATCTTCTCTACAACAGACTGCGCGATCTCAGAATAGATAAGGAACTTCCAGAGGCTCTCAACCAAATAGCCATGTTCCGAATGCTCATAATAGTCGCGCAGTAGCTCGACAACGCTTTCGAACTCGTAAGACGGGGGTTGTATGACCGTTACCAAATTCCGACGATCTCTGCGTAGTGTCCGAGATGCTTCAAGAAGATTCGCTGTCTTGCCTGTTCCCTTGCGACCCAAGAAGACGACTGCTTCCTTGTCAAGCACTGCGTTGAACGCGGATGTACGGATAAAGTAGTCCTGTAGCGTTTCGCTTTCGTTCTCCGCGACATGCTCTCCCAACCGCAGAGACTGTAGTTCATCCGCTAACTTCTTTGCTGCCTGCTGTTCACTTGCCGTCTTGGCTTCGTCGTAGGCAGCCGATAACTCGTCCGAGAGCCATAGTGTGGCGCTCTCGTAGAGTTCGGCGGCAGTGTTATAGCGCTGTAGCAGATGTTGGTAATCGATGGGGTATTCGTGCCCAGCTTCCACAACCATCAGAACCTTCCGGTTCATTCCTGTCGCGAGGCCCGCTACGAGGGAACCGCGCGCGTTATGGATTTGCCATCCCATTCGTTCTTCCGAGCAGAGGTGGACGACCGTGGCATGACTCGCGTGCACGCGCTGGGCGTACCAACTCAACGGCTGTACCCCGGACTCAGCTGGATCGGCTTCGAAAAGCCTTGCGCCCCTACGCTGCTCTTCACGGAGGCACTTCCGCAGGCGGCGATCGGCTTCCGTCGCATGGACACTCGGAACCGAGAGAATGGACGGAGCATCGGGCGCTGCCAGTGTATGTCCGAGCCCATCAAGCACGGTCCCATGCTGTTCATGCGGGTTCGCCTTCCAAAACTCTGAGACGATGTCTTGAGAGTTCACATACGGAGAGAACTCGATCGTTGTGAGTATCCTGATCTCCCGCCAGAGGCGCTTCGCCGACTCATTGGACTCGTCGAGGAGCAGCCAGACCTTCTTGCCAGCCCCGATCGCGTAGCCCAACTCGAACATCACATTGTGATTGAGGCTGGTCACGTCGAACGCGCACACGTCACTGTCGTTGATTTCACCCAGGACTTTCTCGACCAGAAGCCTGCCAGGCGTTCGGAGATCCTCCCACGTCACCGCGTCCACGATGCCGGTGCTCCTGAGTTCTCTCACCGCGCCTGTCACTGTTTCCCGGCGAATGGGCGGATCTGATGGGTATCCGAAGAAGATTTTGGGACGATGAGTCATCTGGGCCTTCTCTTCGCTACCTGACCGATGCGGTTCCAAGGCTCGTGCAAACTCGAACGGACGGATTGGTTGGCACACTAACACTGAGCCCTAGAGGCGTCACTCGATCCGGGTTGAACACTCTCGGCTGTGCGGTCATGGGCGACGAAGCGCAAGTGAAGTGCTCGCAGGAACAGGCGGGCACGCGACGGGATCAGCGCGGCCGGCCCGCCCCCGACGCTACCCCACGACGGCCGGGGCCGGGCCCTCCGACGCCGGGACGCGGGCGAGGAAGCGGAAGACGGAGCGGCTGGCGCCGAGGAAGCCGTCTTCGGTGTAGGCGATGCGGTGCTCGGCGCAGAAGGCGCGGACGATGGGCTGGGCGCGGCTGAGGCGGTTGCGGGGCATGTTGGTGAAGAGGTGGTGCTCGATCTGGTAGTTGAGGCCGCCGTAGACGAAGTCGGTGAGGGGCGAGCCCTTGACGTTGCGGGCGGTGAGGATCTGCTCGAGCAGGAAGCCGAGGCGGGTGTCGTCGGTGATGGTGTCCATGCCCTTGTGGTTGGGGGCGAAGACGAGGGAGTTGTAGAGGCCGAAGGCGCCCTGATGGAGGATGACGAAGGCGAGGGCGAGCCACCAGGGGCCGATGAAGGCGATCAGGCAGCCGTAGATGACGAGGTGACCCAGCAGGCCGGCGGCCTCGAACCAGGCGAGCGGGCCGCGAATCTTGGTGACCCGGTGGGCGCTGTGGATGCGGGCGCCGGTGGACTGCAGCGGCAGGAGAAACCAGAAGTAGATGCGCTGCCAGGGGACGATGGCGCGGACGAAGCGGGAGCGGCTGCCGCGCTGTCCGGGGGCGAGGACGAGCACGCTGATGTCGCAGTCGGGGTCGCGGGTGACGTGGTTGGGGGTGGCGTGGTGGCGGTCGTGCTTCTCGCGCCACCACGTGTAGCTCATGCCGATCAGGATGTTGCCGACGACCAGCGAGGCGGCGGCGATGTTGCGGCGCGATCGGAAGACCTGCTTGTGCGCGACGTCGTGGGCGAGCAGGCCGAATTGGGTGGAGAGCACGCCGAGGGCGAGGGCGGCGGCGAGGACGAGGACGACGCCGTCGGCGAGGAGGGCGACGGCGAGCACGCCGGCGAGGCCGGCGGCCGTCATGGCGGTCTTGCGCACGTAGTAGCCGGGCTGGGCGTCGAAGCAGCCGGCGGCCTGCAGGCGATCGCGGAGGCTGGCGTAGGCGTCGGGGGGGATCGCGCTGGCGTGCGCAGGCGGCATGGGGGCTCTCTCGCGATGGCTGGCTGGCGCTGGCTAGCTTACATGGCCGGCGGGCGCGGGGCGCTGCGCCGGAGGGGGACGAACGACGCGCGCGCCGGGTCAGCCGTCGAAGCGGCCCTTGGGAATCTTGCGGATCTTCTTCTTGTTGCGGACCTCCATCTTGCGGGCGTGGGCGGCCTTGCGCTCCTCCCGCTTGACGCGCCGCTCGTCGACCTTCTTCTCGACGAGTTCGGTGAAGTCCTGCGTGCCCATCGGGTCCTTGCGGCGTTCGGAGGGCAACTGGGGGTGCTCGCCGGGCCTGGCCTTCTTGGGCAGGTAGCTGACCTCCTTGCCGAGGTGCCAGAAGTTGCCGCGGTCGGGGATGCGGCGCGGGTAGCCGCCGCGCACGATGAAGGCCTGGAAGGTGGAGGGCATGAGGCGCTGGCCCTCGGTGTCGCAGACGGGGCAGGGCTCGGGCTCGTCGGCCTGCTTCATGGGGCGGACGGCCTCAAAAATCCCGTCGCACTCATCGCAGAGGTATTCATACAAGGGCATATCAGTCTTCTCCCTGTGCCGGCCGCCCGCCTGGGGCGACGCTGACTCGCTCTGGTTCCGCCGGTCCGCCCGGGGCGGTCGATCGGAGCAATTCCACGAACCGCGCGGCCCGCACCTCCTGGTCGAGGGCGAACTCGAGCGCAGCCCGGATGCGCCACTCTATCTCGCGACCCAGCGCCGCGTCGACCCGAACTTGGGCCGACTGTTCATACGGCGCCGTCTGGAGCGATCTTAACAACTTGAAGGCGCGGCGGGAAAGGGCCGGGTTGGCGGCGCCGGCGCGACAGGCGGGGCAGACGACGCCACCAGCGGCGGCGGCGAAGGCGTTTCCCTCGGGCTGGAGGGCGGCGTCGCAGCGGACGCACCGCCGCAGCTGGGGCCGGTAGCCCTGGTCGTCGAGCAGGCGCATTTCGAACCAGCGCAGGGCGAGGGCGGGGTTGGCGGCGGTCTCGATCCGGCCCAGGGTGTCGAGCAGCAGGCGGTAGAGCGCGCCGTCGCCGGCCGCGGCGTCGGTGAAGCGATCGACGAGTTCGGCGGCGCAGAGGGCGAGGCCCAGGCGGTCGAGGTCGGCGTGCAGGGCGGGGAAGGCGTCGCTGGTCTCGGCCTGCGTGATGATGTCGAGCGAGCGGGTCTTGGCGATCAGGAAGCGGCCCTGGGTGAGCGGCTCGACGTGCCCGGCGAGGCGGCTGCGCGAGCGCCGGACGCCCTTGGCGACGGCCTCGATGCGGCCGTGCTGGGGGGTGAAGAGGACGCAGACCTTGTCGGCGTCGACGAGAGGGCGCTGGCGCAGGACGACGGCCTCGGTGCGATAGACGTGGGGCTGGGCCATGCGTCGAGTCTAGAGGGTTCTGCACCGAACTGGCCGGGTCCGGCTGGGCGTGGCCCGTCTCCGCCACCGCGGCCGCCGGTCGGCGCCTCCCCGGGGTCCGGCGGGTCGACCGCCGCGATCGAGCCGTGGCTTGTCCGGGCACTGTTTCCGAGCGGTGACATCTGGGTGGCCCCGGAGGAGTACACTCACTCCACAGCAGTCAACTGGAAGGGGACCCACGATGCCTAGCGGAACGTTCAAAGTGCTGGAGATTCACTCGGAGCCATCGTGCACCGTGGTGGTCGCGGAGATAGCGATGCCACTGCTAAAGGAGAAGCCGACGTGGACTGCCGATTCGCCTTCCTCTGCCTCGAAGCCGAACGAAACGGTAGACAGGTCGACGCCATAGGCATCGGCATCGAGGCGGCTCTCGCTGAACAACTCCCGGTTCAGATTCCCCTCGCCTTTGTCGTCTCGATCAGGTATTCCCGGTTCGAGGCAGGACGGAAGTCCCTGGTGGTCGGCTGCATGGGCGAGGACGGGGATCCCGTCGTTGCTCCTGTAGAGAACTCGATGGACTTCCTCGCACCAGAGGCTGGCATTGACGCAACCTCCACGTTCGTGTTCAAGATGCCGGACGCGACGTTCCCCGCCCATGGGAACTACACCTTCTACGTCACCGTGGATGGGCATCAGATGGCGCGCGGGTCGTTCGCGCTGAACCCACCACCGGACTGACCAGATCAGCGAAGCGCCGCGGCGACTCAGGCGTCGGGTGCGGCCGCGGAGCCGGGATCGGCCATCGAGACGCGGTGTTCGAGGGCCTGGTGCAGGGTGCGCTCGTCGGCGTATTCGACGTCGGAGCCCATGGGCAGGCCGTGGGCGATGCGCGTCACGCGGACGCCGAGCGGCCCGATCAGCCGGGCGAGGTAGGCCGCGGTGGCTTCGCCCTCGAGGTTGGAGTTGGTGGCGAGGATCACCTCGTCGATCTGGCTGGCAGCGTCGCCGGGGCCGGTGCCGGGGCCGGGGGCGCCGAGCCGGGCCAGCAGTTGCTGCACCTTGAGCTGCTCGGGGCCGACGCCGTCCATCGGGCTGAGGTGGCCATGCAAGACGTGGTAGCGGCCGCGGAAGGCGCCGGCCCGCTCGACGGCGAGCACGTCGAGCGGCTCCTCGACGACGCAGACGCGGGTGGGGTCGCGGCTGGGGTCGTCGCAGAGGCCGCAGGGGTCGCTCTCGGTCAGGTTCTGGCAGACGGCGCAGAGGTGGATGCGCTGCTTGATGTCGAGCAGGGCCTCGGCGAGGTCGTGGGCCTCGGCCTCGGGGGCGCGCAGGACGTGGTAGGCGAGGCGCTGGGCCGACTTGGGACCGATGCCGGGCAGGCGGTGGAAGGCGTCGATCAGCCGCGCGAGCGGGGCGGCGGTGACGGCGCCGCGGGGTCGGGGCGAGCCTTCGTCCATGCCGCACCTCCGAATCAGCCGAGCCCGATCAGCCGAGCCGAATCAGCCGAGCCCGGGCAGGCCGAGGCCGCCGGTCAGGCCGCCGAGGCGTTCCTGCTGCAGCGCCTCGAGCTTGTCGGTGGCCTCGTTGACGGCGGCCATGAAGAGATCCTCGACGAGTTCGTGGTCGTCCGGGTCGAGCGCGTCCGGGTCGATGGAGACCTTCAGGAGCTTGCGGTCGCCCCCCATCTCGACGCTGATCACGCCGCCGCCGGCGCTGGCGCTAACGGTGGCCTGCTTGAGTTCCTCCTGGGCCTCCTGGAACTGCGCCTGCAGGGCCTGGGCCTGCCTGAGCATGTTCGGGTTCACGCCCCCGCCGCCGGCGGCGACGCCGTGGCCGCGGGCCTTCTTGGGCTGCCGGAACATTCCACCGCGTTTGGCCATGGCTCTCCGGGTGCGCGCGACCGCCGCGGGGCGGCAGGGGTCGCGCGGCGCTCCTCTCGTCTGTAGTCGGCCGGTGCGGTCGTCCGGGCCCGGCCGGCGACCTCCCGAACAGGGTACCGCGCCGATCAGTTCGAGCGGGCGCGGACCCGCTTGAGGCCCTCGGCTTCGGCGGCGGCGGCCAGCTTGCTGCGCGGCGGAGCGGCGTCGGCGCCGGCGGCGGCGGTGGCGAGCGTGACATCGCCGCCGGCGGCCGCCACGGCGGCGGCCCTGACGGCGGCGATCCCGTCGTCGATGAACTTCTTGTGGATGCTCTGGAAGTCGGGGCGGAAGACGAGGCTGAGTGCGTCGCCGTCGCGGCGCAGCTCGCAGGAGTTGCGCAGGTAGGCGGCGTGCTTCTTGGTCGCGCGATCCTGGTCGAGCTTGGCGATGATCGCCGCGAGCAGCTGCTCCTCGGGGGTCCGGACGCGCGCCGGGGTCGCGGCGGCCGGCTTGCGAGCGGCGGCGGGGCGGGCCGGCGCGGGCGCGGCGCCGGGCGGCGGCGACGCGGGACGGGCAGGCGGCGGCGTGCGGAAGGTGGGCGCAGGCTCGTCGGGGCGGGGGCGACCGCCACCCGTCGCACGCTGGCCGCCGCCGTCGCGGGCGGGCGCGGCGCGGCGGCCGTTGCGGGCGGGCGGCGCCGCGGCGGCGGCAGGAGCGGGCGCGGGCGCGTAGACGAGGCCGGCGAGCGCGAGCTCCAGCGGCAGCGCGGAGAACGCGTCGGTGCGGAGGTCGGCGCTGCCGAAGGCGCGCAGGGCGCCGGCGGTATCGGCCGGGCCGCCGATCGCGGCCAGCCCGGCGAGGCCGTCCGCCTCGGGCTCACTCAGGTCGAGCGACTCGTCGGCGCCGCTCTGGCGCAGCAGGGCGTGGCGCAGGTGGGCGACGACCTGCTTGTTGAAGCGGCTGAAATCGACGGCGTCGTCCTGCGCGTCGGCGATCACGGCGAGGCCGGCCTTGAGGTCCTTCGACAGCGCCGCCTTGGCGAGTTCGAGGGCGCGCGCGTCGCTGCTGAGGCCGAGGCCGTCGACCACGGCGTCGCGGGAGATCGTGTCGCCGTGCGTGGCCCACACCTGGTCGAGCAGGCCGACGGCGTCGCGCACGGAGCCGGTCGCCTCGCGCGCCAGCAGGCGCAGGGCGTCGTCGTCGATGGCGATGCCCTCGGCCTGGGCGATCTTGCGCAGCTGCCCGACGAGCACCTTCACCTCGACGCGGCGGAAGTCGTAGCGCTGGCAGCGGCTGCGGATGGTCTCCTTGACCGCGCCGGGGTCGGTGGTCGCGAGGATGAAGTAGACGTGCGGCGGCGGCTCCTCGAGCGTCTTGAGGAGGGCGTCGGCGGCCTCGCGCTGGACTTCGTGGGCCTCGTCGATCAAGTAGACCTTGAAGTTGGACCGGGGGTCGGTGGGGCCGTAGCGGGCGTGCTCACGCAGATCCCGGATGTCGTCGATGCGGCGGTTCGATGCGGCGTCCATCTCGATGAAGTCGAGGTGGCGGCCCTCGTCGAAAGCGACGCCGTCGGGCGAATCGGCGGGTGGCTCACCGGCCTCGTCGTGGCCGAGGATGATCGCCTTGGCGAGGATGCGGGCGGTGGTCGTCTTGCCGGTGCCGCGGGGGCCGGAGAACAGGTAGGCGTGGACGGTCTTGTCCTGGCGGACGGCGTTGCGCAGCGTCTGGACGATGACGTCCTGCCCGACGACGTCGGCGAAGCGCTTGGGGCGCCACTTGAGGTAGAGGGCTTTGGCGGCCACGGGCGGGGACCCCTCGTCGGTGTGCGTCCGGGAAGCGGAGTCTATCGGGTGGGCGGGGGTGAGGTCGAACGGCTGTGGAGGGCTGCGATAGACTCGTTCGATGACCACGACGACGTACGGACCATATCGCGGCTACACGGTGGGGATCACGATCCACCCGGGCGAGATGCTGCGCGAGGAGCTGGAGGCGCGCGAGATGACGCAGGCGTCGCTGGCGCGGGCGATGGCGCGGCCGGCGGGGCTGGTGAGCGCGATCGTGCGGGGGCGGCGCAGCATCACCGCGGACACGGCGGTGGCGCTGGAGGACGCGCTGGATCTGCCGGCGATCTTCTGGCTGAACTTGCAGTCGTCGTATGAGCTGGGGCTGGCGGCGTCGAGGCGGGAAGGCGTGGCGGTTGAGTAGAGGCGGAGTACCGGACGGGCACGCGTGTTCGAGCTAGATGGAGGTAGAGTGGGGGTATGACGACGAAGACGTCCCGACCGTATCGCGGCTACGCCGAGGGGCCGACGCTCCATCCCGGGGAGATGATCCGGGAGGAGTTGGAGGCGCGCGAGATGACGCAGGTGGCGTTGGCCAAGGCGATGGGCCGGTCGCCGCGGCTGGTCAACGAGATCGTGCGGGGGCGGCGCAGCATCACGGCGGAGACGGCGGTGGCGCTCGAGGACGCGCTGGGCCTGCCGGCGATGTTCTGGCTCGACCTGCAGGCGCAGTACGACCTGAGCGCGGCGATGTCGCGCCGGGAGCGTCGGGTGGCGGTGTAGGGGGGCCGCGACGTCGCGGGGCGCGCGCTACGGCAGCGGCGGCCGGGCGGCCCCGGGACGACCCAGCCGCGTGAGCGCCCGACGCTCCATACGACGCATGGCGGCGTCCTCTGGCGGCGTCTCGTGGTCGAAGCCGAGGAGGTGCAGGGCGCCGTGGACGGCGAGCAGGCAGAGCTCGTCGGCGAGGGGGACGGCGCGGGCGCGGGCGCCGCGCGCGGCGACGGGCACGGCGATGATCAGCGCGCCCAGCTCGGCGACGCCGTCGGGGTCGCGCAGGCCGGGGATGTCGGTGTTGAAGGCCAGCACGTCGGTGGGCTCGTCGAGGCCGAGGTAGCGGGCGTTGAGACGTCGCACGGTGCGGGTGTCGGCCAGGCGCAGGGAGACGGCGCGCGGGGACCGGAGGCGCCGGGAGTCGAGCGTGTGTCGGACGGCGTCGGCGAGCAGGGCGGGGTCGGCGCGGTGGCGGAATGGGGCGTCGATGTGGACGTCGATGCGGTGGGGGGTGGTCATGGGGGGAGGGGGTTAGGGGAGGAGGGGGCAGGTTCCGCGAACCAGCACTACGTGTCCGATCTCAGAACACTCGAACTCCGGAAGTGAGCTTCGCGACCGTGCCGGGCGCGAGCGCCTCCTGCTGCTGCACCGATGCCTCGATCGTCCGTGCCAGTTTTCTCACTTCGTCCGCCGATCTGAACACTCCGTACGCGTCCTCGCCGACGGAGAACGGGATCGGGGCGGCGGTGAAGCGGACCAATCCCGCCAAGGCATCGATCGCAGCCTGTCGGTCCGCCAGGGTCACCGCATCCGTCATTGTCACCCGTCGGGGGACATTAGCTCCAACTCCAGGTACCGCAGTTTCGATGACCCTTGAGACAAGATACACAAGAACGTACTGGAACGCGCCGTATGAGAAGTAACCGTAGAGACTCCTGTCGTTGTCAGTGGCGCTCTCATCCAGCACTTTCTCACGCAAACGATCTTTTAGATCGCTCACAGCCTCCCCTACCCGGTACACGAACAGCAGATTACGCACACTGGATTCGTGATTGAAGATGTCCGCGTAACGGCCGTCGCTCTCGTACAGCTCTCGACGGTTGCGATACGGCGTGTACGGATCACCGTAGAATGCGCTAGCCCAAGGTGCCAGCTTCTCGAAGTGAACATCCTGGACTGTACGCCGCGACGTACCACGCCGAATCTGATACGTGAGCGAGTAAACGTTCTGGAAATCGTCACTGATACGATTCTGCACCGGATCGATCGCACGAAGCTCCCATGCCTTGATCGGATTCTGTGTGTTGTTGAATCGAATGATGTTCGTTGCGATTCCCGGGTCGTGGACTTCTACGATTCGGGCCTGAAGAAGCACCGAGGTCAAGTCCACATCCTTGAGCGTGCCCAAGCTGCCTACTGTCTGTGCACCATTGACGACCGATAGCCCGCGGCATTTGAGACGCTTGCCTTTCTTCTGTACTTCCTGGCTCAGCAGAGTAATACCATTGTTGAACACCCAGAAATTGTCTGGCGCCTCACGTGCCGTCCTTTCAATCTGATTGTTGATGTTGCGCCACGTATTGCGCGATCCCAGGTACTCGCGAACGTTCGACGAGTACAGATCGATCCCGAACTTCGCTACCAGCGCCGACAATTGATCCGCACTTACGGTGGCAATCATCGCACGCCAATTGGGAGCGCTCAACTCTTGTGGCTCAGTGGATGAGGTTAGCTCAATCTCCTCCGAAACCCTAATCGTGGACGTTGTCTGTTCTTGGAGACTCACCACTCTATTGATGCCATATTCGGTCGCGCGCCCAACGATCTCTCGTGGTCCCCAATCGGTGTCTGAGTTAAGACGCGTCTGGAGTGCCGCCTCGAGTGTCTTGATCTCTTCGCCCACGTTCCCCGACTCGGGGAGATTATGCACGTAGAAGAAGTCGACGCTGTCAACAGTGCCCTCGCTCAACGCATCTCTTAGCTCTTCGGCCGCCTTCCGGACAGCCGGCTCCGCGATCTCATGGTGATCACGATCTAGCAGCCAGCTTCGCGCAGTGTTGAGATCTGCCGCCTTGTTCGACTTCGCAGCTGCCTTGGTCCAGTCGCCTACGAAGTAGGACTGCGCGACAATCGCTCGCCGAGTCTCAGTGTTGAGGTAGAAGAAGTCGACCTTTCGGTCAGCGGGGCTATCGATGACGTGATCGCGGAATAGGGTGTCGTAGTCGTTGGTCCCGATCTCCAGTCCCATTGCGTAAATCAAGTACGCATTCTGACCAAACTGTCCGGCGAGATCCTCAACAGCGGCTTGTACGGCACTCTTCGCCATTACTGCCATTCCAATCTATTGCCATCCGGAGGGCTGCCTGTTGCTCAGCATGGTACTCACCTTGACAGGCCCATGCCCCTCAGGGAAGAGATGTGTTCCTCCGCAGCGCCATCCCCGACAAGCCGGTGTCCGCAGGTTCTGAGTCAGGAAAGCGGATCGGGAGCCAGCCCCCACCCGACCTCACCACAGCACCCCGACGGCCTCCTCCGCGACGTCGATCAGCAGGCCGGGGGCGAGGCCGATGACGACGACGCCGGCGGCGGCCAGGGCCAGGGTGGCGGCGAGGGGCGGGCTGGGCAGCCAGGAGGACGGGGCGGGCCGCGCCAAGTCGGGGGCGGGGTCGTCGATGAACATGGCCTTGATGGGGCGGATGTAGTAGGCGGCGCTGATGGCGGTGTTGACGACGCCGACGACGGCCAGCCAGACGAGGCCCGACTGGATGGCGGTGTCGAACAGGTAGAGCTTGCCGAAGAAGCCCGCCGTGGGCGGCAGGCCGGTCAGCGAGACGAGGGCCAGGGCGAGAACGCCGGCCAGCAGCGGCGCGCGACGGCCCAGGCCGCGGTAGTCGTCGATCTCGAAGGAGCCGATCTTCTCGTACACGACGATGACGACGAGGAAGGCGGCCAGGTTGGAGACGGTGTAGCCGGCCAGGTAGAAGAGGATGCCGCTCGCGCCCAGGAGTTCGCCGCGGTCGGCGCTGATCGCGGCCAGGCCGATGAGGATGGTGCCGGCCTGCGCGACGGACGAGTAGGCCAGCATGCGCTTGATGTTGGATTGCTGAATCGCGAGCACGTTGCCGACGAACATCGAGAGCGCGGCGAGCACGGCGAAGACGGTCGACCAGTGCTCGGCGAGGAGGTCGTCGCCGAGGGCCTCGAAGAAGATGCGGATCAGGACGGCGAAGGCGGCAGCCTTCGAGGCGACGGAGAGGAAGGCGGCGATGGGGGTGGGCGCGCCGGTGTAGACGTCGGGAACCCACATCTGGAAGGGGGCGATGGCGGCCTTGAAGCCGAAGCCGACGATGAGGAAGGCGGCGGCGAAGATCAGCGCCTCGAACTGGCCGTCGCCGCCGTCGGCGATGGCGGCCGCGATCTCGGGCAGGTTGGTGCTGCCCGTGATGCCGAGCAGGATGGCCATGCCGTAGAGCAGCACGGCGGAGGCGATCGCGCCCAGCAGCAGGTACTTGAGCCCGGCCTCGGAGCCGAGCCGGTCCTTGTGGAAGCCGACCAGCACGTACTGCGAGAGGCTGGTCAGCTCGAGGGCGACGAAGATGCCGATCAGGTCTCGGGTGCCGGCGAGCAGCATCAGGCCGGTGACGCTGAACAGGATCAGCGCGAGGTACTCGCCGCGGCGCGAGGGGATGCGCTCGAGGGTCTCCCAGGAGGCGGCGATGGTGGCCAGGGCGGCCCCGGCGATGAGGAACTGGAAGAACAGCGCGAAGTGGTCGAAGACGAGGACGCCGTCGAAGGCTTCGCGGCCGACCTTGCCGTCGGCGAGGAGGATGGCGCTGTAGGCGACGCTGCCGAGCACGGCGGCGGCGGCGGTGCCCGCCAGCAGGGCGCGGCGCTTGATGAAGAGGTCGGCGATGAGCAGGAAGCCGCCGACGCACATCAGCACGAGCTGCGGGCCGAGGAGGTTGATCTCGCCGAGCATCAGCCGCCTCCTGCCGTCGCGGTGGCGGCCTCGGCCGGCGCGCCCGAGTCGAGGGCGAAGGCGAGGCCGTCGGCGATGGGCTGGACGGCGGCCTCGAAGAAGTCCATGACGATCGACGGGTAGACGCCCAGCAGGATGATCGCGGCGACGAGCGCGGCGACGGGGGCGATCTCCCACCAGGCGCCGATGTCGCGCAGGTGCGACCAGCGGTCGTCGCGGGGGCCGAACATCGTGCGCTGGATGGCGAACAGCATGTAGCCGGCGGCCAGCAGGACGCCGAGCAGCGCGACGACGGTCGGGGCCTCGTGCTGGGCGAACGCGCCGAGGAAGATCGTGATCTCGGCCACGAAGCCGGCCAGCGCGGGTAGGCCGAGGCTGGCGAAGCCGGCGAGGACGGTGACGCTGGCGAGCAGCGGCATGTGGTGGGCCATGCCGCGCATGTCGGCGATCTCGCGGGTGTGGGTGCGGTCGTAGATCAGGCCGACGACGACGAAGAGCAGGCCGGTGATCAGGCCGTGCGTGACCAGCTGCATGGCCGCGCCGGAGAGCCCGGTGACGCCGAGCGCGGAGACGCCCAGCAGCACGAAGCCCATATGCGACACGGAGGAGTAGGCGACGAGGCGCTTGAGGTCGGTCTGGCGGATGGTGATGATCGCGCCGTAGACGATGGAGACGGCGGCGATGATCGCGAGCGGGAGGTCGGCGTCGGCGGCGACGTCGGGCATGAGGGTGAAGAGCAGGCGCAGGACGCCGTAGCCGCCCATCTTCAGCAGCACCCCGGCGAGGATCACGGAGACGGCGGTGGGAGCGTCGGTGTGGGCGTCGGGCAGCCAGGTATGCAGCGGAACGACGGGCAGCTTGACGGCGAAGGCGATGAGAATGAACGCGAACACCGCCTGCAACGGCAGCACGGCGGCCGAGAGGTCGGCGGCGCGGATGTCGCGCATGTCGAAGGAGCCGGCCGTGGCGCCGAGGACCAGGAAGCCGACCAGCATGAAGGCCGATCCGAAGACGGTGTAGAGCACGAACTTGAGGGCCGAGTAGTGCCGCCGCTCGCCGTGCCCCCAGGTCGAGATGAGCAGGAACATCGGGATCAGCTCGAGCTCCCAGAAGAGGAAGAAGACCAGCAGGTCGAGGGCGGTGAAGACGCCCAGCACCGAGGCCTCAAGCACCAGCAGCCAGGCGAAGTACTCCTTGGGGCGCAGGTCAATGCGCCAGGAGATGAGCACGGCGACGGTCGTGAGGAATGTGGTCAGCAGGACGAGCGGCGCCGAGAGCCCGTCGAGGCCGAAGGCGTAGCGCACCGTGAAGCCGACATCGTCGGCGTCGATCCAGGTGAAGGTGTCGGTGTACTGGAAGCCGGGGCGGCCGTGGTCGAAGTCGATGAAGAGGATGAGCGAGATGACGAGCGTCGCGGCGGAGACGGCGAGGGCGAACCACTTGGCGCGGTCCTGCTGGTCGCCGGGGACGCGGGCGAAGAGGCGGTGCGTGGGGACGCGCTCGCCGGGGATCAGGGCGAGCAGCAGCGCGCCCGCGATGGGCAGGAAGATGAGGACCGAGAGGATCGGGAAGTCGTTCATCGCAGGAGCACCACCGCTCCGAAGATGATCACGCCCCCGGCCAAGAGCGCGGCGGCGGCGGTCTGGGCCTGGCCGTTCTGGGCGAACTTGGCGAACCAGCCGACGGTGAACGTCCCGCGGGCGACGCCGTTGACGACGCCGTCGACGACGATGACGTCGAAGGCGTGGGCGGCCTTGGCGATGCCGTTGTAGAAGACGCGGCGGACGAGGATGTCCTCGGCCAGGACGTCGGCGTAGTACTTACGCTCGAGCAGGCGGTGCAGCGGGGCGATCGCCGGGTGGGCGCGCAGGCGCGCGGGGTCGATGTCGCCGCGGACGTAGATCGCGATGGCCGCGCCGGCCGCGCCGGCGACGAGCACGGTGGAGGCGATGAAGACGCCGGTGTGCCAGAGGAACTCGGCCCCGTGCGCGTCGGGCAGCGCGCCCAGCACCCAGGACTGGAACTCGCCGCCGAAGGTCAGCCAGCCGGCCCCGACGGCCAGCACCGCGAGGACGACCAGGGGGACGGTCATCGTGCGGGACGACTCGTGGGGGTGGGCGGGGTCGGCGCCGTGCTCGCCGGGGGCGGGCGGCTCGCCGCCGCGGTAGTCGCCGTGGAAGGTCAGGGCGATGGCGCGGACCATGTAGAAGGCGGTCAGCCCGGCGGCGAGCAGGCCGAAGGCGAAGACGGCCTGGTTGTGCTGCCAGGCGTCGATCAGGATCTCGTCCTTCGACCAGAAGCCGGCCAAGGGGATGACGCCCGCCAGCGACAGCGCGCCGATCACGAACGTCGCGTAGGTGATGGGCATCTTGCCGCGCAGGCCGCCCATGCGGGTCATGTCGAAGGTGTTGGTCGAGTGGTTGACGGAGCCCGCGCCGAGGAACAGCAGCGACTTGAAGAAGGCGTGCGTCATGAGGTGGAAGACGGCGGCGGCGTAGGCGCCGATGCCGATGGCGAACATCATGTAGGCCAGCTGGGAGATCGTCGAGTAGGCGAGCACGCGCTTGATGTCGGTCTGGGTGACGGCGAGCAGGGCCGCGCCGACCGCGGTCACGACGCCGATCCAGGCGATGAAGTCGGAGGCGAACTGCGAGGCCTCGATGACGGGGAAGAAGCGGGCCAGCAGGTAGACGCCGGCCGCGACCATGGTGGCGGAGTGGACGAGCGCCGAGACGGGCGTCGGGCCCTCCATGGCGTCGGGCAGCCAGATGTGCAGCGGGAACTGGGCGCTCTTGCCGATCGCCCCGGCGGCCAGGCCGAGGGCGAACAGCGTGAGCATCGTCTGACCGAGGACGCCGAGGGCGACGAGTTCGACGACCTCGGTGTTGATGGCGGCGATCTCGAGCGTGCCGGCGCGGTCCCAGATCAGGATCAGCGCGGCGAGCAGCCCGAGGTCGCCGAGGCGCGTGACGATGAAGGCCTTCTTGGCGGCGGCGGCGGCGGCGGGCCGGTGGAACCAGAAGCCGATCAGGAAGTAGGAGGCCGCGCCGACCAGCTCCCAGAAGACGAACAACATCAGCAGGTTGTCGGCCAGGATCAGGCCCAGCATGGCGGCCGTGAAGAACGACATGAAGGCGTAGTAGCGCGCGACGCCGCCGTCGCCCTTCATGTAGCCGAGCGAGTAGACCTGGACGAGCAGCGAGACGCCGGTGACGACGACGAGCATGACGGCGGAGAGGCCGTCGAGGCGGGCGCCGACGTTGACGACCAGGTCGCCGGCGCTGAACAGCGCGTGGCTCGCGAAGCCGACGGCGTGGCCGTCCTCGCCGATGACGCGGACGAGCGCGTAGATCGAGACGACCAGCCCGGCGCCGATCGATGCGATGGTGGTCAGGGCGGCGGCCATCGGCCGGCCGCGCAGGACGACGGCGATCACGAAGAACGACGCCACGGGCAGGAAGAAGATGAGCCAGACGAGGCCTTCGGCGACCGGTTGGTTCATCTGGCCCTCTCGATATCTCCGGCTATATCTTCCGCAGGATTTCGCGGGCGACGTGGGTCTTCGAGTCGGGCACGAGCAGGGTGCGCGGGGCGAGGTCGCCCTCGGCGGCGCGGTCGTCGGGCACGACGAGGCGCACGGCGACGCCCTCGGCGTGGAGCAACTCGCGCCACGTCTCGGCGATGTAGCGGTTGGGCAGTCGCATGAACTCAGCCCACACGGGCGCCTCTCCCTTCCCGATTCACGATTACAGCGTTCACGATTGCACGGCTCACCATTTGAGCAGGTTGATCTGGTCGAGGCTGACGGTCTGGCGGTTGCGGTAGACGACCAGCGCGAGCGCCAGGCCGACGGCCACCTCGGCGGCGGCGACGGCGATGATGAAGACGACGAAGACCTGCGTGCTGAGCGCGACGCCGGTGTCGGTGAAGCGGCTGAAGGCGACGAGCGTCAGGTTGACCGCGTTGAGCATCAGCTCGACGCCCATCAGCACGGCGACGGCGTTGCGCTTGGTCAGCGCGATGTATAGCCCGATGGCGAACAGGATCGCGCCGACGATCAGGTATTCCTCCAGCGAGATCGTCATGAGCCGGCCTCCCCGGTAGCGGCGGGGTCGCCGTCGGGGTCGCCGTCGGGCGGGGGCAGGATGCCCTCCTCGATCAGGCTGGCGGTGTGGATGGGCAGGTCCTCGTCGTCCTCACGGGCGAGGGCGATCGCGCCGACGAGGGCGGCGGTCAGCATGACGGCGCCGATCTCGAAGGGCAGCACGTAGCTGTTGATCAGCGACTCGCCGATGATCTTGGCCTGCGTGCCGACGGCGGCCTCGCGCATGGGGCCCCAGTCGGTGTCGAGGGCGACGAACGTGCCGGCGGCGATGACCAGGCCCATCAGGACCATGGCCGGGTAGCGCAGCGAGTTCTCCTCGTTGTCGCGGCCGGCGCGGGGGGTGAGCAGGATGGCGAACAGCATGAGCACGGCGATCGCGCCGACGTAGACCAGGATCTGCACGAGCGCGAGGAAGTCGGCCGAGAGGGTGAGGAACAGCCCGGCCACGCCGATGAAGGAGAGGATGAGGAAGACCACCGCGTGGATCAGGTTGCGGCTGACGATGATCATCAGCGCACCGCCGATGGTGATGGCGCTGAGCGACCAGAAGGCGAGGTGGAAGCCTAGTTCAGACATTGCGGTCAGCCATTTGCGACATCCATGGTGGCGCTAATCCCCACTATCGGCATCGGCGAGTTCACGGGCGGCGCGCAGGCCGCCCAGCCGGCCGCGGGCCATGATGGGGCGCGACGGCAGTCGCTGGGCGGGGGAGGCGGCGGTGCGCGCGTAGATGACGACGGCGGCGCCGGCGATCAGCCAGTTGATGATCGCGTAGATGAGCAGGGCGGGCGGGGGCTCCCCGTCCGTGTCGATGAGGAGGGTGCGCTCGATCGCGGCGACGGCCACGAAGACGAGCCCCACGGGCACGAGGAACTTCCAGCAGAACGACATCAGCTGGTCGAGGCGGAGGCGCGGCAGCGTGCCGCGCAGCCAGATGAAGACGAAGTACATGGCGCCGGTCTTGGCGAGCAGGATGAGCCAGCTGGGAATCCACTGGTCGAGGCCCCAGAGCCACCAGCCGCCGAGGAAGAAGGTGGCGAAGAAGGCCGAGATGGCGAGCGTGTTGGCCAGCTCGACGGCGTAGAACAGGCCGAAGCGCATGCCCGAGTACTCGGTGTGGTAGCCGGCCACGATCTCGGACTCGGCCTCGGAGATGTCGGCCGGGGTGCGGTTGAGCTCGGCCGTCGAGCCGAAGAGGAACATCAGCGCGGACATGGGGAAGAGGAAGAGGAGCATGACGTCGTTGGCCTGCTGCCAGAGGACGATGCCGTTGACGCTGAGCGTGCCGGTGAAGAAGACGAGCGCCAGCAGGCTGAGCACGACGGGGATCTCGTAGCTGATCGACATGGCGATGACGCGCATCGCGCCGAAGAGGGCGTACTTGTTGTTCTGCGCCCAGCCGGCCATGAAGATCACGAGCACGTTGACGCCGGAGATGGCGATAAGGAAGAGCACGCCCACTTCGAGGTCGGCGACCTGCATGTTGGGGCCGAAGGGCAGCACGCCCCAGATGAGGATCGCGGGCACGAAGATCAGCACGGGCGGCAGGAAGAAGATCCACTTGTCGGCGGCGCGGGGGGCCAGCTCCTCCTTGAGGATCAGCTTGACGGCGTCGGCGACGGGCTGCAGCAGCCCGACCGGCCCGACGCGGTTGGGGCCGATGCGGGCCTGCATCCGCGCGATGACCTTGCGCTCGAGCCAGATCAGCAGGAGCAGCGTGGGGCCGATGATCGCCAGCACGCCCAGCGCGCCGATCACGCCGGTCAGCAGGGAGGCCAGCCAGTCGGGCCCCCAATCGGCGACCCACTCCGTGATCAGGCGGCTGATGCCGTTGAGGTCGCGCAGGTCGTACCACGCGGCGGCGGGCGGGAGGGTCATCGGTCGATCTCCCCCACGACGATGTCGATGGAGCCGAGCGTGACGATGGCGTCGGCCAACGTGCCACCGATGGTCATCTCACGCAAGGCGGTCAGGTTGATCAGGCTGGGGGCGCGGCAGTGGAAGCGATAGGGCGTGGGACCGCCGTCGCTGACGACGTAGAAGCCCAGCTCGCCGCGGGGCGATTCGACGCGGGCGTAGGCCTCGCCGACGGGCGGGCGCAGGTGCAGCGGCAGTTCGGCCAGCCAGGGCCCGCCGGGGATGTTGTCGATCAGCTGTTCGAGGATGTGGACCGACTGCCGGACCTCCTCCATGCGCACGAGGAAGCGGTCGTAGCAGTCGCCGTTGCGGCCCACGGGGATGTCGAAGTCGAACGCCTCGTAGCCGCAGTAGGGGTCGGCCTTGCGCAGGTCCCAGGGGACGCCGGTGGCGCGCAGGACGGGGCCGGCCAGGGAGGCGTTGACGGCGTCGGCGGCGCTGATCACGCCCACGTCGCGGGAGCGGGCGACGAGGATCTCGTTGCCCATCAGCAGGTCGCGGTACTCCTGGATCTTGGCGGGGATGTCGTCGAGGAAGGAGCGCAGGGCGGGCAGCAGTTCATCGGGCAGGTCGAAGGCGACGCCGCCGATGCGCATGTAGTTGGTCGTCAGGCGGGCGCCGCAGGTCATCTCGAACATGTCGAGGATGCGCTCGCGCTCGCGGAACATGTGGAACAGCGGCGTCTGCCAGGCGCCGCAGTCGTTGGCGAAGGTGCCGTTGGCCATGGCGTGGCTGGCGAGCCGCTGCAGCTCGGCGAAGAGGATGCGGATGGCCTGAGCGCGCGGCGGCGCCTCGATGCCGCACAGCTTCTCGACGGCCAGGCAGTAGGCCAGGTTGTTGGACATCGCCGCCAGGTAGTCGATGCGGTCGGTGAAGGGGATGTTCTGGGTGAAGGTGCGCTCCTCGGCGAGCTTCTCCATCGAGCGATGCAGGTAGCCGATGATCATGTCGACGTCGATGACGCGCTCGCCGTCGAGGGTGGCCTTGAGGCGGAAGACGCCGTGCGTCGAGGGGTGCTGCGGCCCCAGGTTGACGACGACCGGCTCGTTGGGGTCGAAGTGGGCGGCGGCGGGGGTGAGGCCGGTGGGCGTGCCGGGGGTCATGCCGGACTCCCGGGGATGATCGGCGCGCCGCCGGGGACGGGGACGTCGGGCGCGGCCCCGGGACGGGGTCCGCTGCCGGGCACCGGCCAGGCGTTGTCGCCCGACTCGTGAGGGAAGCCGGGCAGCCCCGCCTTGAGCTTGCCGGGCATGCCCAGGAAATCCTTGCGCAGCGGGTAACCGGGGAAGCCGTCCCAGAGGAACATGCGGCGCAGGTCGGGGTGGCCCTCGAAGCGGATGCCCATCAGGTCGAAGGCCTCGCGCTCCTGCAGGTGCGCGCCGTGGTAGAGCGCCGTCAGCGACGGCAGGACGGGGTCGTCGTGGTCGGCCTCGACCTTGACGGTGAGCAAGTGGTTGTGGTCGAGCGACTGCAGGTGGAGCACGATGTCGAAGTGGGTTTCGAGGTCGACGGCGGTGAGGGCCGCGAGGAAGACGAGGTCGGTCTCGGGGTCGTCGCGCAGGAAGCGGACGGCGTCGATCAGGTGGTCGCGGTGCAGGCGCAGCTCGCCGCCGGCGACGGCGGCGACCGCGCCGGGGCAGGCGGCGCCGAGGCGGTCGGCGAGGGCGGCGGCGTCGAGGGTGGTGGTCACGCGCGTTCCCTTCGCGCCAGAGCGATCAGATCCATTCGAGGGCCTGCTTGCGCCACTCGTAGACGAGGCCGAGGGCGAGGATGCCGATGAAGATGAGCCCGGCGACGAGGCCGAAGACGGCCACGGAGTCGAGCGCGAGCGCGAGCGGGAAGAGGAAGATGACCTCGACGTCGAAGATGACGAAGATCAGCGCGACGAGGTAGTAGCGGAAGTTGAACTGGACCCAGGTGGGGCCCTCGGTTTCGACGCCGCACTCGTAGGTGTCGGCCTTGACGACGTTGGGGACGTTGGGGCGGATCTTGATCTGGCTCATGCCCCAGGAGGCGATCAGGGGCATCGAAGGGAACAGCAGCGCGAAGATCAGCAGGATCCCGAGGTGGCCGTATTGCTCAAGCACGGTGCCTCCCGAGGCCACGCCGCACGTGGCGGAGAGTTTGTGAAATCCGTCGCGCGCCCGGAGTCTAGCACCGGCATGGGGCAGCCTCAACGAATCCGGCGGCGGTCGCGGCCGAGGGCGCGTCGCGGGGGGCACTACCGTCCCCACGCCAAGCCGCAGCCCTAGCACCCAGCCCCTCACCAAGGGGTCCGACGATCTGGACCCGACGCTCAGCGGGCAGGCGATGCGTGAACCTCCATGTGCAACCGAACCGGGAATTTCCGGCAGTTTGCCGATTTGCGCAAGGTGAAGTATCCTTCCGGGGATCGGTCGGACGAAACGAAACGGGGGAGTCGTGCCCGAGGACACGGGGCCAAGAACACCCGGGCAGCTGATCGAAGAGCTTCTTGCCGAGCGGGGCTGGAGCAAGCGCGTGCTCGCCGTCATCCTGGGGGTAGGCGAAACAAGCTTGAACAAGCTGATAGCGGGTAAGCGGCCTCTCGATGCGAAGCTGGCGCTGGCACTGTCAGATGTGTTTGGCGTGCCCGCTGACCGCTTCCTCGAACTACAGCAGAGCTACGACCTCGCACGGGCTCGCCTCGTTGCTCGCCCTGCCCCCGCCCGCGCACAAAGGGTGCATTTGTTCGGCGAGTTGCCGATCTCGGAGATGATCAAGCGAGGCTGGATCGAGGCCAAAGATGTGCGGGATGTTGAAGCGGTCGAGTCGGAGCTAGTGCGGTTCTTCCGCGTGGGCAGCCTTGACGAGATCGAGATCCTCCCGCATGCCGCGAAGAGGACGAACGTTGCGACGGAGGCTACGCCAGCACAACTCGCATGGCTCTATCGGGCCAAGGAGATCGCCAGCGAGATGATAGTTGCTCCTTACTCCCCCCTCTCAGGCCGACGCGCGGTGAACCTGATGCAGCCACTCCTGTCCGCTCCGAGCGAGGCTCGGAGGGTGCCACGGATCCTCGCTGAGCACGGCATCCGTTATGTCCTGGTCGAGTCACTCCCTGGCGCTCGGATTGACGGCGCGTGCTTCTGGCTGGGCGAGACATCGCCTGTTGTCGCCATGACGCTGCGCTTCGATCGCATCGACAACTTCTGGTTCGTCCTGCGTCATGAACTTGAGCATGTCATCAGGGGCCACGGGCTCGCCGCGATCGTGCTCGACACTGACGTAGGCCCTGGCAGCGAATCGGAGAGCGCTTGCGCAGTCGCGGAAGAAGAGCGCCTTGCGAATGAGGCCGCCGCTGATTTCTGCGTACCGAGGGAATCGTTGGACCGCTTCATCGCACGCAAGGATCCGTTCTACGCCGAGCGCGACATGCTCGGCTTCTCTCGGACGCTAGGCGTGCATCCCGGCCTCGTCGCTGGACAGATTCAGCACCACACGGGCAAGTACAACCTCTTTCGGAAGCACCTTGTCAAGATGCGCGCAACTGTAGCCCCGAGTGCCGTCGTCGATGGTTGGGGAGATGTCGCTCCCGTTGGAGCGTAGGAGGCCCAAATGAGCCAGGCTAAGGAAATCCAATTGCTCGCGCGTAGTTACAAGAACGAGACAGGCGTCTCGGAGATCGACGTGCATGAGTTCGGCCGCTGGCTGATCGGAAATGGCTGGCCGCTCCCCGCCCCGGCCAGCCCAGAGGAGCGGCTCGCCAAGAAGATCGCACGCGCGCTCCGCGAAGAGATCCGCCACGACGGCGTGACCGGCAGGCCCTACCGCGCGAATCACGCCTACCCGGTAGGCGGAAACCAGCAGGGGACGCTATGGGCGTGGATCGACATCGACGAGGCCCCGCGAGAGCCGATGCGGAAGTCGCTCCAGACTCGTCGAGAGCAAATGGTCGGTGACGCACTACAGCTCACGTTCGACGCCGACCACTGGAACGCTATGCACCCCGCCGAGCAGCCGATCGGGATCGAGTTGGACTTCACGGACGATGTGGAGTGGCGGAAGAATGCTCCAGAGGAGCAGGCTAGCTAGCCATCTGGGATCACCCAAAGAGCGGCGGGCATCGCGGGGTGATCCCCCCCTGATTTGCTCGCAGTCTCTCGGCCCGGGCAGCCTCAACGAATCCGCGGGCGGTCACGGCCGATGTCGCGTCGCGGGGGCCCAGGCGTGTATCGAGAGGGGTAGAGGGGGGCGGCCCGCGCCCGTAGACTTCGGCGGAAGCGGCGGGCGCCGCCGCTCCCGATCCCCAATTCGCGCGCGGCCGCCGTCCGCGGGCGCCGGAGCCCAGCCAGTGAAGAGCGCGGCATGCTGATCGACCTGCACAATCACACTTGGCCGCGGTCGCACGACTCGGTGCTCGACCCGGAGGACTTGGTCGTGCGGGCCAAGGCGTTGGGGCTGGACGGCATCTGTCTGACCGAGCACGACAACGTATGGAACCCGGCGGAGGCGGCGGCGATCGCGGAGAAGCACGACTTCCTCGTCATCCCGGGGGTCGAGGTCAGCACCGACGACGGCCACATCCTGGCCTACGGGGTCGACAAGTACGTCTTCGGGATGCACCGCGTGGGCCGGCTGGCGGAGCACGTGAAGCAGCGCGGCGGCGGCCTCGTCGTGGCGCACCCGTACCGGCGCGCGATCCCCTGGAAGGACGATCCCGATGCCTGGGAGCGGGCGCTGGAGCGGTCGCTGACGAACCCGGCGATCCCGCACTGCCTGGCGCTTGAGGTGCTGAACGGCCGCGGCAGCGCGCGCGAGAACCGCTTCAGCCTGGAGATGTGCGCGCGGTTAGGGCTGCCGGGCACGGCGGGCACCGACTCCCACTCGTCGCACGACATCGGCAAGGTCGCGACGTACTTCGAGTCGGACCGCATCGAGACGTGGCAGGATTTGGTGCGCGAGCTCGAGTCGGGGCGGTTCTACGCGGTCGATATGGAGACCGGCAAGGAGTACGCGGTGCCGGTGCGGCAGGACTGAGGCCCAGGCCGCGAGGTTCACCGGCCGCGGCGTTGACCGGCGGCGGGGGCGGTTCGTATCCTGGCCCGCGTATTATTGGAACGGGAGGCGGACGAATGGCCGAGACGCCGGAGTTCGAGTCGGTCGTGACGGACGAGATGCGGGCGCAGATCGGCGTGCCGCGCGAGCCCGTCGTCTGCGAAGTCACGACCACGGGCGTGCGCATGTTCGCGCGGGCGGTGGGCTACACGGACGCGGTGTACTACGACCGCGCCGAGGCGCAGCGTCGCGGCCTGCGCGACCTGCCGGCCCCGCCGGGCTACCTGGGCACGCCGATCTTCCACCCCGCGACGGCCGACCCGACCTTCGGCGCGCCGCGGGGCACCCAGGCGGGGGTGCGGTCGCCGTACACGCTGGTGCTCAACGGCGGCACCGACGTCGAGTACACGGGCGTCGACATCTGCGCCGGCGACGAGCTGACCGGGGTCGCGCGGCTGGAGTCGCTGACGGAGCGCTACAGTCCGGCGCTGGCCGGCCCGATGCTCGTGCAGGTGACGGCGACGACGTACACCAACCAGCGCGGCGAGGTCGTGGCGACGGTGCGCGGCACGGGGCTGGGCTACGGCCCGCGCCGCGACGACGGTTAGGGCGCCGCGGGTCGCGGCGGGCAGAGGAGCAGGACATGGCCGAGCAGATCTACTTCGAGGACATCGCCGAGGGCGACGAGATCCCGGTGCTGGAGAAGTCGCCGACCACGCAGCAGTTGGTGCACTGGGCGGCCGGCTCGGGCGACTTCTACCAGATCCACTACGACACGGCATTCGCGCACAACACGGGGCTCGACGGGATCATCGTGCACGGGGCGCTGAAACACGCCTGGCTGGGGGAGCTGCTGCACCGCTTCGCGTCGCCGGGGGGGCGGGTGCGCCGGGTGGCCTGCTCGTACCGGGGCATGGACGTGCCCGGTCAGACCTACCGGCTGCGCGGCACGGTGACGAAGAAGTCGGCCGCCGACCGCACGGTCGAGCTATCGATCTGGGGCGAGAACGAGTCGGGCCAGAAGACGACGCCGGGCACGGGGGTCGTGGAGTTGCCGTCGCGGTAGGGGCTATCCTGCTCGTGCGGACCCGCGACGCCGGCGGAGGTGAGACGATGACCACGCAGTACAAGTTTCCGTACACCCTGCGGGCGCCGTCCGAGGACACGGAGGACATGTACCTGGCCGAGGTGCCGGTCCTCCCGGGCTGCCGGGCATGGGGCGCGACCGCCGAAGAGGCGCTGTTCAACCTTGAGGGCGTCGCGGCGGACTTCATCGCCTCCTGCGAGCGCCACGGCGATGAACTCCCGGCCGCCATCGCGGGCGCCGGGGAGCTCGTGATCGCGGTGTGACGTATCGGGAGCTTGCCCGCAAGTTGAGGGCGCTCGGCTGCGAGTTCGATCGCCAGTCGCGGGGTTCTCACGAAATCTGGCGCAACCCCGTCAGCGGCGCACGGACCACGATCCCGAACTGGGGTGGCAAGGATCTGCGAGCCGGGACAATCGGGGCGATCGTGCGAGACCTCGGCGTGGACAGAAGCGCCTTCGACCGGGCCTGACGCACAAGCCTGCAGCGCGGCTACAAGCTCGAAATCGGCACTGCCTACCGTCGCGGTAGGGGGTCGGTCGGGTCGGGCGCTATCCTGCGGGTGCGGAACCGCGACGCCGCGGAGGTGAGACCGTGACCACGCATCCTGAGCTGATGGAACGCATCACGGTGCGCGAGGGCGTGCTCGGCGGCAAGCCGATCATCCGCGACATGCGCATCGCCGTGGAGCACGTGCTGGGCATGCTGGCGGTCGGTGATTCGGCGGAGACGATCCTGCGCGAGTACCCGGTGCTGGAGGCCGACGACATCCAGGCGTGCCTGCTCTACGCCCACCGCTCGATCGCCGGTGAGGATGTGCACGAGCGCGTGCTCATCCGCGGGTCGTGAGGTTTCTGCTCGACGCCTGCGCCGCGTCCCGCAGCCTGCAAGCGACGAAGGGCCCAGACTACGGAGCGTCAGATCGGATCGCATCTTTCACTCTCCGATCCGTCAACGGGGAAGCGAGTGTGCCATCACGGACTCGTCGCAACAGGCCAGACGTGAGCGGGGCGTGCATCCGATACGTTCGATTCTGGACTCCACGACTGAGAAGCTGATTGCTCGTCAGATAAGCATCGTGATAGAACACGCACGAATCATGCTGCGGATACGGATGCTCCCCGGGACGAATGACCGCGCACTGCGCGTCGCAGAACCTGCGCCGACCCGGATCATGCGTTGTCAGATTAGCGACCACGACCTTGCCGTCTGGGGTCGGCTCCGTCAAGACGATCCACAAGTGGTAGGCCTGATCAAGCCCGAGTAGAGTGTCCCCACGTTCACCGGGAGACGGGGAAGTGCTGCCGCAGCGAGTACACCGCGTCGGCCTGCTCGACGACGTGCTGCACTTGCTCCTCCGTGAAACCCGAATTGCGAAGGATGTCTTCCGGAGCGATCGGGCACGAACTCTCGCCCGGGTCGGTCCACTCGGGCAGCTCGTGGGTCAGGCCGACCAGATCCCACTCGTTCTCTTCGCCATAGGCCTCGAAGATGCGATCGAGCAGCTTCTCGTCGTACTCCGCCAGCCGATCCCGGCCGGGAGCGCCGATGAGCGTCGCGTCGTAGCCACTACGATTGATGCAGCTATGCCAAAGCGAATCCGTCGCCGAGTCGGACTCTCTGATCAGGTCGAGAACCCGGCTGAGTACGGGGCCTTTCTGCATCGCAACGAAGCGATCGCCCGTAATCGGCGAGCCTGTTTCGATCAAGGATTGCCGGTCGGCCAAGTACAACAGCTTGATCAGCTTGATGTATGGCATCGTCCCGCCATGCCGATCAAGCAACAGCGACGCCGCCTGCGTTGTCTTCTCCTCGTCGAAGACGAATTGCATGACCGCCTCGTTCCTCGTTCACCTGTGGCAACGCCCGCGAATCCGAATATCGCGTCCGCGAACTGCCCGCTACGGCAGCATCATTCTAGCAGAGCGATCAGGACTTCGCGTCCGCGCAACGCCCACTCAGGGACGGGGGATCGCCCGGCGGGCGTAGTCGCGGTCCCAGAGCCACTCGCGACGCACCTCCATGACGTGGAAGCGGTGCTCGGAGCGACGGGCGCGGCCCTGGTCCTTGAAGCCGGCGCTCTCGAAGGCGCGCTGGGCGCGGACGTTCCAGTCGAGCGTGTGGAGGTAGAGGCGGGTGAGGCTGGAGCGCGTGAAGACGTGGTCGACGAGCAGGCTGACGGCCTCGCTGCCGTAGCCGCGCCCCCAGTAGGCGGGGTTGCCGATCGTGATGCCCAGTTCGGCCTCGCGGCGCCCGAGGTCGATGTTGTAGTACATGACGTTGCCGATGTGGACATCGCTGTGGTCGGTGATGGCGAAGGTGCGGCGGAAGGGCTGCGGGTGCAGCAGTTCCTCGGTGTAGGTGGCGAGGAACTCCTCGTAGGTGAGGCTGGTGGGGCGGGCGGCGTCGTAGCGGGCGAGGACGGGGTCGCGGCGCCAAGCGTAGTCGTTGGGGGCGTCGGAGAGGCGCTTGGCGCGCAGGTGGACGCGGCGCCCGGTGGCGATCACGCTGGCGTCCAGCGTCGTCATGGCGCGTCCTCGCGACTCACGATGCGGGGGCCCGGTCCCCGTCGCTTCGGGTCAGTCTAGGCGGGGCCGGGCCGCGTGTCTCGGCTGCGCCGGGCCGCGGGCGGCGAACGATGGTGAATGCCGATCGTCGCACCCGATCAGGAGCCGGGATCCGACGGGGGCGCGGAGTCGCGCGCGGCGAGCAGGCCGGCGGCCTTTTCGATCATGTCGATGCTGGTGTCGTGGGTGACGCGGCGCAGCGCCGCATCGACGGGGAACCAGCGCACGCTGACGTGTTCGTAGTCGTGGTCGAGGACGGAGCCGCCGACGGGGCGCATGAGCCAGAAGTGGACGCGCTTGTACAGGCGCTGTCGCAGGGCGTGGCGGGCGAACGAGTACCGGACGACGCCGATCTTCTCTTCGATCTCGATGCGCAGCCCGGTCTCCTCGCAGACCTCGCGGCAGGCGGTTTCGGAGAGGGTTTCGCCGTCGTTGGGGGTGCCCTTGGGCAGCCCCCACTCGCCCGTGGGCGTCTCCAGGAGCAGGACTTCGAGACCCTCCTTGCCCTGCCGGTAGACGACGCCCCCGGCCGAGACGGTCCTTTTGACGCGGAAGTGGTCGTCAACCATCGGTAGGGCTCGCGGCGCCGCGCTCGGGACTGACCAGCGGCGGCGCGTCGGGGTCGCTCATGGCGCCGAGACCGAGGGGGTCGCCGTCGAAGGCGGCGGCGCGCAGGCCGGCCTGGACGGCGCCGCGCACGGCCGGGTCGGGGTGGCTGTCGTACCCCTCCAGTTGTTCGCCGGCGACGGGGCCGCCGATCTCGCCGAGCGCGGCGGCGGCGGCCTCGACGACGTCGAGGGCGTCGTCGTCGAGCAGGGCGGCGAGCGGGATCACGGCGTCCTCGCTGGCGATCTCGCCGGCGGCGCGGGCGGCGCTGTAGCGCTCGTCGCTGTCGGGGCTCTCCATGGCGTTGACCAGGGTGGGCAGCCAGTAGTCGTCGGCGGTACGACCCATGGCCTGCAGCGCCCCGACGCGGATGGCCGGCTCGGCCGATTCGTAGGCGTCGTAGATCATGTCCGTCACCCAGGGCTGCGTGAGGGCGCCGAGGCCGGCGATGGCGGCGGCCTGCACGGCGGGATCCTCGCCCGCGTCCGCGGCGATGCCGCGCAGGCCGCCGATGACGGCCTCGGCGTCGCGGGGGCGGAGCGTGGCGAGCTCGGCGCGCAGGGCGAACGGCCCCAGAGCGATGCAGGATTCGGCGCGCACCGTCTCATCGGGGTCGGCCTGGGCGGCGTCGAGCAGGGCCGGGATCATCGCCGGCTGCTCGCAGGTGGCGAGCCCGGCGACGACGAGGGCGCGGACGCCGGGGTCGTCGTCGTGGAGGGTGGCGAGGTAGAGGGCGGAGAAGTCGAGCAGCCGGCCGGCGCGCTCACGCTCGACGAGCCGGTTGAGCAGGACGAAGCGGGCGGGGGCGTCGAGCCCGGCCAGGGCGTCGCGGAAGCGGGCGGCGTCGGTCGGGCCGAGATCGGAGAGCACGCTGAACTGCTCGTCGGAAAGTTCGGACCGGCCCTCCACGAGGGCGGCGACGACGGAGTCCAGCGTGGGAGCGGATTGGGGGTCGGGCTCGTGGGCCGGGGCGTCGGCGGAGGAGGATGTCACTGGGGCCCTGTCATTGGGTCCAGTGTAGGCCGTTCCGTCGCGGGCGGGAGGGGCGGTGGAGGACCCTCGCCGAATGGCGCACCGGCGACGCGGACCACACCGGCGAGACCGGTCTAGCGGGGCTGCGCGGCGCCCTGGTCCCGCTCCCACTGGTCGAGGAGCTGGGCCACGTCGGCGGGCGGCAGCCCGGCTTGGATCAGCACGGTCTTGGCCAGCGCGAGTGGGACGGTCTTGCTCCTGGGGATGTCAACACGCTCGGTTCCGCCCTGGCGCTTCCAGAGTTCCCGCCGACGCCCCCTGCGTTTGAAGGCGTAGCCATTCGCCCGCAGTTCCTTGACCAGCCACGCCTTCGGAATCCTCATGCAAGGGCGGCCATGAGATCCGGTAGCTCCGTGACGTGGTGGGTGTAGGGGACATCGAAGCGCGGCCGGCTCGCGGCCGGGGCGGCGGTCGCGGGTTCCTGCATCGTCCAGCCGTGGTCGTGCAGGAACTCTTCGAGATCGCCCTCCTCGTACAGGTCCAGGAACAGCAATTCCATGGCCTCGCTCATGCACTCCTGCAGTTCCTGGAAGGTTTCCCCGTCGGCGTTCAAGCGCAACGCGTCGCAGACCCCGATCCAAAGACCTGAGTCCGGATCCTGGGCGATCTCCCAGTTGACGTTCGCGGCGATCTTCACGATCGGGGTCGTGGCGTCTTGGATCATGGAGGAGCCTCCTGCCTCAGACCCCATGATAGGGAATGCGGCGGATGCGCGGCGGGCCGCCGCGTCAGCCCAGTGACGAGATATCTTGCGTCGTCATCGCCAAGGTAGATGAGGAGGGGCAGGGTTACTGCTTCTCGAGCGCGCGGAGAACCTTCTCACGCCGCGTGATGACGTGATCGATGGCCTTCCGCATTTCCTCACGAGACAGCTTGCGGTCCTTCGCGGGGCGCTTCTTCGGTTCAGCCTGGGTCGTCATGTCGCGATCCTCAGTTCTCAGTCCGTTGGGCAACAGGATAGCACCGACAGGCCGTCGATCTCAGCGGCGTGCTTGACGATCGGGGTGGCGGGACACTTCAGGGACGCGGTGTCGCGGATGGCGTCGGGCGGACGCCGGCCGGAATCATCGAATCACGTCCTGCCCCGCGCTATGCGGCTCCAGCAGCGCAAGCAGTCTCTTGACGTCCGCTATGCCATCGGCGACCTGCGCCGTGGTCAGCCACCCTTCATAGCAATTGACGTGCAGACCGTTGGCCACGTGGAACAGGCCGTTGATTTCGGGCTCGCCCGTTTCGGAAGCGATCGCATCGATCACTCCGAACAGCTGGCCGTGCCGCTGATGGTCCCATCCGCGACGCTCGGCGACCGCCTTGACTTGGCGGGCAGTCGCCCCCCACGCCTTTTCGGACGCCTGCAACAGATCGCCCTGCGCCAAGTACTCGTCCGCCTTGAGGATGAAGTGGCCGCTTACCTCGATGTGGTCCGTTGCTGGGGTCACGTGAGCATCTCCAGCTACACCGCAATACTACCCGAACGTCAGCCCCTTCTCCGGTATGCGCGCCACGCCCGATCAGGGGCCGAGCATGCCCGGCTGCGCGGCCGACTCGTCCTGGGCGCTGCGAGTCATCAGGTCGCGGATGGCGTCGGGCGGGCGCTGGCCCTCGAAGAGGACGCGATACATGGCCTCGACGATGGGCATCTCGACGCCGGCGCGGTGGGCGAGCTGACGGGCGGCGCGGGTCGCCTCGACGCCTTCGGCGACGTGCACCATGCCGTCGAGGATCTCCGCCAGCGGTTTGCCGAGGCCGAGTTGCTCGCCGACGAAGTGGTTGCGGGAGCGGGGGCTGATGGCCGTGGCGATCAGGTCACCGAGGCCGGCGAGGCCGGCGAAGGTCATGGGCTGGGCGCCCTCGGCGACGCCGAGGCGGGCCATCTCGGCCAGGCCGCGGGTGAGGAAGGCGGCGCGCCCGTTGGCGCCGACGTTGAGCGCGTCGCCGATGCCGGAGCCGATGGCGACGATATTCTTGAGCGCGCCGCCCAGCTCCACGCCGATGACGTCGTCGTTGGTGTAGACGCGGAAGGCGGGGGTCATGAGCATGGCGCGGATCGGCTCGACGATCTCGGGGCTGGGGCCCGCGAGGACCGTCGTCGAGGCCTGGCCGAGGGCGATCTCGCGCGCGATGTTGGGGCCCGAGAGCGCGCAGATGGGGGCCTCGCGGCCGTCGCGGGCGAGTTCCTGGGCGATGATCTGGGAGCCGCGCAGGTGGCTCCCGAGCTCGAGGCCCTTGGCCGCGTTGACGAGCGGCGGCAGCGCGCCCGGCAGCGCGAGGACGGCGGTCATGTTCTCCCGCAGGCGCTGCATGGGGACGGCGAGGATGACGGCGTCGACGGGGCCGGCGGCGGCGGGGTCGTGGGTGAAGAGCAGGGAGTCGGCCAGCGGGATGCCGGGGAGCAGGCGGTGGTTCTCGCGCTCGGCGTCGAGGCGGGCGGCCTCGGCCCGGTTGCGGCAGAGGACGACGGCGGTCGCGCCCGCCCGGTCGAGCTGGAGGGCGAGCGTGCAACCCCAGGAGGTCGCGCCGACGACGAGTGCGCGCATGAGGGCTCCCGTCTCTCTACTCGCTGCTCGCGGCCCGCTGCTCGCCCGCGTCGCGGTCCGCGGGTGGATCCGCGGGCGACGGCCGGCCGATGATGCGCTCGGTACCCGCGGCCAGCCGGACGATGTTATCGCGGTGGGCGGCCAGCACGATGATCCAGGCGGCGACGGCGAAGCCGTAGTACGCCTCGGGCTCGGCGCCGACGGAGACGAGCAGGCCCTGGGCGGTCAGGCAGACAACGACGCCGAGCAGCACCGAGAGCGACATGATGCGCGTGACGCCGATCAGGACGAGCCCGGCGGCCAGGGCGGCCAGCGCGGCGATGGGCGTGAGGATGAGCAGCGCGCCCCAGCCGGTGGCGGCGGCGCGTCCGCCGCGGAAGCCGGCGAAGAGCGGCAGGATGTGGCCGATCATGGTGGCGAGGGCGGCCAGGACCTCGCCGGTGGGGCTGTGGAAGGCGAGCATGATGATGGCGACGGGCAGCACGCCCTTGCCGACGTCGAGCCCGAAGATGAGCAGGGCCCAGCGCAGGCCGAGCGCGCGGTAGGCGTTGGTCGTGCCGATCTTGCCGCTGCCGTCGCTGCGCAGGTCGGCGTTGGCGACGAAGCGGCCGATCCAGAGCCCGATCGGCACGGAGCCGATCAGGTAGCCGATGATCGGCGCGGCGACCCACGCCTCAGCCATGGCTCGCGCCGCGGCCCCTGGCGCCGGGGCCCCGCTTGCGGAAGTGCAGCCGGATGCTGGCGCCGCCGAAGCCGAACTCGTCGCGGATGCGATGGGCGAGGTAGCGCTCGTAGGAGAAGTGCAGCGACTCCGGATAGTTGACGAAGAAGACGAAGGTGGGCGGGTCGACCTCGGCCTGGGTGGCGTAGAAGAGCTTGATCGGGTGTCCCCGATGCGCGGCCGGTGGGTGGGCGATGAGGGCGCGCTTGATGGCCGCGTTGAGCGGACCCGTGGGCACGCGGCGGCCCCGCTCGGCGCGGGCCTTGAGGGCCGAATTCAGGATCTCGGGCAGGTGCTCGCCCGTGAGGGCGGAGGTCCAGATGACGGGCGCCCAGGGCACGAAACGCGTGCGCCAGCGCATCTGGCGGCGGCGGCGATCGAGCAGCTCGGCGTCGTCGGCGATGAGGTCGGCCTTGTTGAGCACGAGCATGACGCCCGCGTGCGCGTCGAGGGCCATGCCGAGGATGTGCTGGTCCTGCGCCCCGACGTCCTCGCCGGCGTCGAGCACGACGGCCACGACATCGGCCCGGGCGATGGCGGCGCGGGCGCGGCGCACGGAGGCCTTCTCGGGGCCGGTCTCGATGCGCCCGCGGCGGCGGATGCCGGCGGTGTCGATCAGGGTGAGGCGCTGGCCGTCGAACTCGATGGGCGTATCGACCGCGTCGCGGGTGGTGCCGGGCACGGGGCTGACGATCATGCGCTCGTCGTGCAGGAGAGCGTTGACGATGGAGGACTTGCCGACGTTGGGCCGCCCCACGATGGCCAGACGGCAGACCGGGTCGTCTCCGGCGACGCCGCCGGGGGGCAGCCGGTCGACGACATCGTCGAGCAGTTCGGCGACGGAGAGGCCGTGGTGGGCGCTGATCGGCCGGGGCTCGCCGAGGCCGAGGCCGTAGAAGTCGGCGGCGGCGGCGGCCAGGTTCTCGTTGTCGGCCTTGTTGGCGGCGACGTAGACGGGCTGGCTGGCGTCGCGCAGGAGGCGGGCGATGTCGGCGTCGGCGGGGGTGGGGCCGGCCTGCACGTCGACGACCAGGCAGATGGCGTCGGCCTCGCCGAGGGCCTGGTGGACTTGCGTGGCGACCTCGCCGGCGTAGGGGCCGACCAATTGCTCGCCGAGCAGGCCGCCCGTATCGACGATGCGGAAGGGGATGCCGCGCCACTCGGTGGCGGCGTAGAGCCGGTCGCGGGTCGTGCCGGGCAAGTCCTGGACGATGGCGCTGCGCCGGCCGAGGACGCGGTTGAAGAGCGTGGACTTGCCGACGTTGGGCCGCCCGACGAAGGCGAGCAGGGGCAGCCCGGCCAGGGCGTCGCCGGCGTGAGCGTCGCCGGCGTGGGCGTCGCCGGCGTGGGCGGGCGGCGTGCTGGGACTCGTGCTGGGGCTAGCGTGCGCCGGCATCGGTGGTTCCATTCCCGGTCCCGGCGGCGCCGGGCTGGCCCGACGCGCCTTCGGGTGGCAGTTCGATGAGGAGGGTGACTTCGCGCGGGGTCACGGAAACAATATCGAGATCGCCGCTGAAGGCGACCTGGATGGGCTGCGCGCGGATCCCGGGCAACAGTCCGATGGCATTGACGGTGACCCGGAAGGAGGCCGGGTCGAGCTCGGCGATGTCCGGGGCGGGACCGCGCACGCGCACCGCGACGCGCGCGGGGACCACGCTGATCTGCACGCCGCCGCCGAGCCCGGTGATCTCGACGGGCACCTGGAAGATCGCCTCCTCGATGAAGGGGGCCAGGCCGACGCTGACGATGACGGTCAGGCCCGGCTGATCGAGCGCGAGGCCTTGCGGCGGCGTCACGATCGCCACGGCGCGGAGGTCGGTGCGGCGGTCGGCGATGAGGACGGGGTCCGTCGTCGCGGCGCCCGCGCCATCGAGGGCCTGCAAGGTCCCGACGACGACCACGGTTTGCGGCTCGACGCCGATCGACTCAACGCGGAAGCCGGGGGCGGGCTCGCCGTGGATGCGGGGCGTGACGGCCACGGTGCGCCGGAAGAGCTCCTGCTGCACCGGCACCTGGACGTCGATCGAGGGGGGCGAGATCTGCACTTGGCCGACGACCGAGCCGGTGCTGGTGCGGGCTTGCAGGGAGGCCGTGGCCGTGACGGTGACGGTGGCGCCGCCGATGTCGACGCGGGCAACGACGGCGTCGACGAGATGCACGAGCTGCGCGATGCCGCTGACGGTGACGACGGCCTGGGCGGCGACGGGCTCGCCGACGTCGAAGCCGAGCGGTGGGGAGTTCTCGACCTCGACGCTGATCGGCACCTGGCGCGTGACGACGGACTCGAGCCGGACGACGACGGCCTGGGGCTGCACGGAGCGCACCGTGACGTCGTCATCGCGGGAGCGGATGCTGATCGGGATCTCATGGACGCCGGACGGCAGGCCGGTGAGATCGACGGTGGCGATGAAGTCGTCGGGGGTGGCGCGGGCCACGTCGTCCTGGCGGCCGGCGATCTCGATCAGGGCGGGCGGGATGCGGCTGGCGGTGGCGAGGTCGCTGGGGATGTTGACGGCCTGCACGGTGAGGGCGAAGCCCAGCGGCTCGGTGATGGTGACGTTCTCGGAGTCGGTGATGACGAACCAGATGACGAGGGCCAGGGCGGTCGAGGCGAGGAACAGCCCGGCGTCGCGGCGCAGCCGGACGAGGCGAGGGCGCGGCCGGGGCGGTGGGGCCCGCACGTCACGGCCTCGCGAGGGAGGCCTCGTTGCGCCGGACGCGGCCGTTGCCGCCGTGGAGCAGGGCGGCGAGGTTGTTTTCGAGCCGGCGCCGGTCGAGGGGGCGCAGGAGCTTGCCGTCGGCGGCGATGGAGATCTGGCCGTTCTCCTCGGAGACGACGACGACGACGGCGTCGGTCTGCTCGCTGATGCCGAGCGCGGCGCGATGGCGCGTGCCCAGGTGCGGGTCGACGGCCTGCTGGTTGATGGCGGTCGGCAGCATGCAGGAGGCGGCGACGACCCGCCCGCGGGAGATCACGACGGCGCCGTCGTGGAGGGGGCCGCCGGGCTGGAAGATGCCCTCGAGCAGTTCGGCGGTGGGGGCCGCATCGACGGCGATGCCGGTATCGACGACGTCCTGCAGGCCGGTCTCGCGCTCGACGACGACGATCGCGCCGACCTTGCGGGCGGCCATGGCGACGGTCGCGTCGGTGAGGACCGAGACGAGGTCGCGGTAGCTCTGGGTGGCGGGGGCGAAGAGGAAGGAGGCGAGGCCGCCGGCGCGGCCGAGGCGCTCGAGGGCGCGGCGGAACTCGGGCTGGAAGACGATCAGCACGAACAGCGCGAGGACGGCGAGCGCGTTGCTGACCAGCCAGCTGAGGACGACGGAATCCAGCACCCGGCTGAGCACGACGATCGTCACGGCGAGCAGGGCGATGCCGCGGACGACGGTCATGGCGGTGGTGCCGGCGAGCAGCCGCAGCACCCAGAAGAGCACGACCGTGATGATCGCGACTTCGAGGAGGTTCTGCGCGGCGAAGCCCGAGAAGGCGTCGCCGATGTCGCCGAAGAGGCTGTCCATGCCGTGCCTGCTTCGCACTGATCCGGCTGCGGGGCGCCACCGCGGAGCCGTCGCGGCGGAAGCGGACGGCCGGGCCCGGCCGCAGCGACCGTGTGCGCAGCCTAGCGCACGAGGTGCGCGAGCATGGCCTGCTGGGCGTGCAGGCGGTTCTCGGCCTGGTCGAAGATGATGGAGCTGTGGCTCTCGAAGACGGCGTCGCTGATCTCCTCGCCGCGGTGGGCGGGGAGGTCGTGCATCACCAGCGCGCGCGGCGCCGCACCCAGCAGCTCGGCATTGATCTGGAAGCCGAAGAAGGCTTCCCGGCGCCGTTGCGCCTCGGCCTCCTGGCCCATGCTGGTCCAGACATCGGTGTAGACGATGTCGGCCACGCGGAGGGCGGCGCCGGCGCCGGCCGGGCCGAGGCCGTGGCCGGACAGCGCCGCGACGGGGTCGGTCGTGGTGCGGACGCTGCCGCCGCTGGCGGCCGCGCGGTCGCGCGCGCGGGCCAGGCTGGCCTCGTCGAGAGCGTAGGCGGCCGGGGTCGCCAGCCGCACGTGCATGCCCTCGGAGGCCGCGCCGATGGCGAGCGAGCGGGCGACGTTGTTGCCGTCGCCGACGTAGGCCAGGGTGCGGCCGAGCGTGCCGCCGTGCTCGCGGATGGTGAGCAGGTCGGCGAGGGTCTGGCAGGGGTGCTCCCAGTCGGACAGGGCGTTGATGACGGGGACGCGGGCGTAGCGGTCGAGCTCGTCGAGGATGTCCTGCCCGAAGGTGCGGCAGACGATCGCGTCGGCGTAGCGGCCCAGCACGCGGGCGACGTCCTTGACGGGCTCACGCGTCCCCAAGCCGACCTCGGCCGGGGAGAGGTAGAGCGTGGTCGCGCCGAGGCGGCGGGCCGCCAGCTCGAACGATACGCGCGTGCGCAGCGACGGCTTCTCGAAGAGCAGCACGACGGCCTTGCCGGCCAGCAGCTGCGTGTGGGGACCGGCCGGGTCCGCCTTGAGCGCGCGAGCGGTGTCGAGGACCATCGCGAGTTCCGCGGCCGAGAGGTCGGCGATGGAGAGGAGGGAGCGGCGGAGCGGTCTCGAAGCCGGCATATGCGGTCCTTCCCGGGCGGCCCACTATAGTCCGCCCGACCGCGATCACATGTCACGTGCGCTGCCTGCGTGATCGATCGGGCCCAATCGAGCGGTGCCGATCGAGCGGGGCGACGGGAGGGGAGGCGGGCCGTGGCGGGGCCGGGGCGACGGGGCGGGATTCCGCCGGTCTGGTGGCCGGCGCTGCTGGCGGGTCTGGCGCTGGTCGTGGGGCTGGTCGCGCTGGCGGCGACGCCGGGCGCCGACCCCGGGGCGGTGCGCATCTATGAGGCGTCGCAGCGGCCGTCGCCGATCCCGGCCGACCCGGCGGCGCAGCGGCTGGTCGATCTGAACCGGGCCTCGGCGCAGGAGCTCGAGGCGCTGCCGGGCATCGGCGAGGTGCGGGCGGCGGCGATCATCGCGGCGCGACGGGAGGCGCCGTTCGCGTCGCTGGCCGACGTGAGGGATCGCGGGGTGCTGACGGCGGGCGTGCTGGCGGAGCTGGAGGGCTGGGCGACGGCGCGGGCCCCGGCCGCGGTTGGGGCGGAGGAGCCGGCGCGATGAGGTCGCCGCTGCTGATCCTCTCCTTGTCGTTCTTCGCGGGGGTGGCCGTTGCGACGGGGTTCGCGTCGCCGGGGGTGGAGGCGGGGGCGGCGCTTGCGGCGACCGTCGTCGCGACGATCGCGGCGCTGCGGTCGGGGCGGGGCGGGGCGGCGCTGGCGATCGTGGCGGCGGGGCTGTTCGCGCTGGGGCTGGCGCGCGCCGACGACGGACCACGGTCGCCGGGGGCGGTGGCGGCGTTCACCGGGCGCGAGGTGATGGTGGTCGGGGTGGTGGAGTCGGACCCGGTGGTGCGAGGCGCGGGCCAGGACGTCCGGCTGGCAGTCGAGTCGGTGTCGCTGGGAGCGGAGCGCGCGACGCCCGACATCGACGTGCTGCTGCGCGCCGGCCCGGGCGTCGCGCTGGCCTACGGGGACCGCGTGCAGGCGCTGGCCGGACTGCAGCCGGTCCGCCCGCAGGGAGGCGACGACTTCGAGGACTACCTGGCGGAGCGGGGCATCGCCGCGACCGGGTTCGCGCGGGAGGTGTCGATCCTCGATCACGGCGCCGGCAACCCGCTGCGGGCCGGGCTGTCGGCGGCGCGGGCGACGCTCGACGGGGGGCTGGCGCGGTCGCTCGCGGAGCCGCTGGCGGGCCTGTCGCAGGGCATCGTGACGGGGCGGCGCGGCGCGCTGCAGTCCGGCCTGCGCGACGACCTCAAAGCGACGGGGCTGTCGCACCTGGTGGTGATCTCGGGCAGCAACGTGACGCTGCTGGCGGTGCTGGTCGTGGCGGGCAGCGCCTGGGCCGTGGGGCGGCGCCGCGCGATCTGGCTGGCGATCGTCGTGGTGGGGCTGTACACGGCGTTCGTGGGGGCCGACGCGCCGGTCGTGCGGGCGGCGATCATGGGCACGCTGCTGCTGCTGGCGGGGGCGTCGGGGCGGCGCGGCGCGGCCGAGCCGGCGATCGCGCTGGCGGCGGCGCTGATGGTCGCGATCGAGCCGGGCACGATCGACGACCTGTCGTTCCAGCTGTCCTTCGCGGCGACGGCGGCGCTGGCGGCGATCGGGGAGCCGGCCCGGCTGCGGACGATGTCGGCGCTGGGGCTGGACCTGCTCGAGCGGACGCCCGGCGTGCGCCTGCAGCTGGCGCTGCTCGAGACGGCGATCATGACGGTGGCGGCCGTCGCGGCGACGCTCCCGCTGATCGCGCTGCACTTCGGGCGCATCTCGCTGGTGGCACTGCCCGCCAACCTGCTCGTCGCGCCGCTCTTCACGCTCATCTTCCTGGGGAGCCTGGCGACATCGCTGGCGGGCGCGATCGGCGGCGGGCTCGGCCAGGCGACGGGGTGGCTGCTGGCATGGCTGCCGCTGTCCTGGTTCGTGGCGGTGGCCGAGGGGGCGGCGTCGCTGCCGTTCGCGTCGGCGCAGATCGACGGCTTCGGGCTGACGCACGCGGTCGTGCTGTACGCGGCGATCACCGGCGTCGCCGTGTGGCTGCGCCGGGGCGGGGCGCGGCGGCGTCGCGAGCGGGATCGGAACCGGGATCGGGAGGACGATCCGACGCGGGCGGCGCGCGCGCTGCGGGCGCTGGAGTCCCCGACGGCGCTGGCCGCGCTGGGCGTCCTGCTGGCGGCGAACGTCGTGGTGTGGGGGGCGCTGGCCTGGAACGAGGGGGACACGCTCGACACGTACGTGCTCGACGTGGGGCAGGGTGACGCGATCCTGGCCGTCGCGCCGGGCGGCGCGACGCTGCTCGTCGATGGCGGGCCGGACGGGCAGCTGCTGCTGGCGGAGCTGGCGGAGGCGCTGCCCGCGGGGCGGCGGCGGATCGACATCGTGGTAGCGACGCATCCGCAGGCCGACCACGTGTCGGGGCTGTTCGCGGTCCTGGAGCGCTACCGCGTCGGGACGCTGCTCGTCTCGCCGCTGCACGACACGACGGAGTTGGGCCGGCAGCTGCGAGCGGCGGCGGCGGCGCAGGGCATCCCGGTGCGGACGGTGACGGCGGGGATGCTGCTGGCGCTGGGCGACGAGGTCGAGGCCGACGTGCTGGCCCCGGCGGCGGGTGAGGACTTCGGCGACGACCTGAACGCGGCGGGCGTCGTGCTGCGGCTGCGGCACGGGTCGGTGGCGCTGCTGCTGACGGCCGACATCGGCGTGGAGGAGGAGCTGCGGCTGGCGCGGGGGCCGTGGGATCTGCGGTCGCAGGGGCTGAAGGTCGCCCATCACGGCAGCAAGACATCGACGAGCGACCTCCTGTTACGACGGGTGTCGCCGGAGGTGTCGGCGATCAGCCTGGGAGCGGGCAACTCGTTCGGGCATCCGCATCCGGGCGTGCTGGAGCGGCTGGGCGTCGGGGTCGTGCTGCGCACCGACATCGATGGCCTCGTGCGCCTGCGGTCGGACGGGGAGACGCTGCGCTACGACGTCGGTCGGTGAGGGGGAAAGAACGCCTCGAACTCGACGCCGCCTTGCTCGGCGGCTTCGGCGCGGGCCTGCTCGATCGCGGCGTGGTCGGCGTCGTCCGAGGCCGCATCCGCCAGCCACGACGCAATCGCCTCGTGCACCAGCGTCTGGACCGGCCGGCCGTGCTGATCGGCCGCCGCTTCAAGGGCGCCGTACAGGCCGTCATCCACGCTCATCGTCTTCATCGGCGGCTTCCTTCGGGCGAGTCGGCGCAGGCTCAAGCGTAGTGGCCGAGCCAGGCGCCGGCCAGCAGGTGGACGTGGCCCTTCTCGCCGCCGGGCAGCCGGGCCTCGCCGGGGAAGTTGGCGAGCAGGCGGAAGCCGTACTGGCTCGACGACCAGCCGACCTCGACGAGGTCGTCACCGAAGGGGCCCATGTCCTGCCAGAGTTGCTCGGCGGGGAGGTCGGCGGCGGGGTCGGCGCCGGGCAGGGCGAGGGCGGTGAGCGGGGGGTGGGTGGCGCGCTTGCGGGCATCGAAGAAGACGGCGTGGTCGGTGCGGAGGCTGGGCTCGGCGCCGTCGCGGACGGCGTCGACGATGGAGCGGCGCGGCTTGGCGGGGCGCTCGTAGGCGGGGTCGGTGCCGTCGAGGATGTGCAGGTGACCGTGGGGCTGGCTCTGCATCCCGTAGGAGCCGAAGTTGGAGAGGATGCGGAACCCCTGGGGGGCGTGCTCGCGGCCGAGCCGGACGGCGACCCGGCCGACCGGCCCCAGGCTGGCCCAGAGCTCGGATTGGGTGCGGTGCTCTTTCGGCACGGCGAGCATCATCACGCGCGTCCAGCCGAGCAGGTTCTCGAAGACCATGAGGTCGTCGTCCTCATAGAAGACGCGGGCGGGCTCGCGCCCGGCGACGATCTCGCAGAACGTGCAGTACTGGGCCATCGGGGGGAAAGGTTAGGGAGGGGCCGGGTCGTCGATCAACGGGGTCGGTGGACCGTCCGGTCAATCCTTCATGTCGCTGGCCCTGTTCACCAGCATCAGCACGGCTGACTCGATCGTCTCGATGTTGCCCTCCATCCGACCAAGCCGCGCCTCCATCCGAATGCCGTTCTCCTCAAGCGCTCTGAGCCGGCTGTCGACCCGGCCAAGCTTCACGTCGATGTCATCCAACCGGTCCGTGTTTCCACGGATCAGGCCGGAGAGCCGCTCCTCGACGGCCTCAAGTTCTTCACGGCCTACGGCCTCGGCCAGTGTGCGCGCCATCGACACTCTCCCTGCGACGGATGATAGGGCCGACCAACCACGACGCCCGCACTTGTCCACAGCATTCCTGGGACGGGCGATCTCGTTCCGTCAAGCAGGCGCGTACGGGGGTCGCTGATAGCCTGCGGGACGATGGTGGACGCACTTCCTTTCCGCGGGCTGCGCTTCGACCCCGAGATCTGCGGCGCCTGGGGCGGGCTGCTGGGGCCGCCCTACGACGTCGTCACGCCCGAGCGGGCGGCGGCGCTGCGCGCCTTGAGCCGCTACCAGATCACCCACGTCGAGACGCCCGGCGCGGGCGGGGCCGAGTCAGCGGCGGCGACGCTGCGCGACTGGCGCGAGGCCGGGGCGCTGAAACGCGACCCCGAACCTTCGTACTACGTGGCGCGGCACCGATTCCGCCAAGGGGGCGAGACGCGCGAGCGGACGGCCCTGTTCGCGGCGGTGCGGCTGGCGCCGTGGTCGGAGGCGCACACGGGCGGCGGCGCGACGAAGCCGCACGAGTGGACGATGGCCGGGCCCCGCGAGGAGCGCACGGCGCTGCGCGCCACCGTGCGGGCCGACGTCTCGCCGCTGATGGTGGTCGCGCCGGACGCCTCCGGGTCGCTGGGCGCGGCGATCCACGGAGCGGTCGCGGGGCGGCCGGCGGCGGAGGGCATCGACCCGGCGGGCGAGGAGCACGTGCTGTTCGTGGTCGACGGGGAGCGCGAGGTGGGCGCGATCCGCGCGGCGCTGGCGCGCGAGACGCTGTACATGGCCGACGGCCACCACCGCTACGAGTCGGCGCTGGGACACCGCGAGGTGCGGCGGCGGCGGGCCGGGATCACCTGGACGGGCGACGAGCCGGAGAACTTCGTGCTGATGGGGATCGTGCGGGCCGACGACCCGGGGCTGATCGTGGGGGCGACGCACCGGCTGCTGCACGCGCCGCCGCCGGCCGACGCGCTGGAGCGGCTGCGGGCGACGTTCGAGGTGGAGACCCTGGGAGCGGGCGGCGACGCCGGCGCGCTGATGGCGCGAGTGGCGACCGCGCCGGCCGATCGGGCCCCGATCGGCGTGCACGGCCTGACGGACGACGACCTGCTGCTGCTGGCCGACGATCTCACGCGGGCGGCGCTGCCGCCGGAGTTGCCGGCGTCGTGGGCGGAGCTGGGGCCGGCGGTGCTGCAGTTCGGCGCGCTGGGGCCTGCCTTCGGCGTCGACGAGGCGGCGCTGCACGCCGGGCGGGCGGTGTCGTACGAGCACGACGCGCAGGTGGCCTGTGGGGCCGTCGCGGCGGGGGCGGCGCAGGCCGCCTTCCTGCTGCAGGCGCCGTCGCTGGGGCAGATCTTCGAGGCGGCCGACGCGGGCGATCGGATGCCGCAGAAGAGCACCTACTTCGTGCCCAAGCTGCCCACGGGGCTCGTGCTGCACGCCTTCGACGCAGGCGACGACGAACTGTTCTGACGTGCGGCGCTCTGAGTGGCGGGCCGCAGGGCTCCGACTCGGGTAGACTCGCCGTCGCGGAAGGAACGGAGGTCGGCGTGGCGAAGCATCTTGAGGGAAAAGTGGCCCTGGTGACGGGCGGCGCGGGGGGCATGGGCTCGGAGATCTGCAAGGTCTTCGCCGAGCAGGGGGCGAAGGTCGTGGTGTGCGACATCGAGCGCGACGTCGAGGGGCGCGTCGGCGGCCCGGCCTCGCGCATCGGCGCGGTGGTCGAGTCGATCCGCGCGGCCGGCGGCGAGGCGGTGGGACTGAACGGCGACATCGCCGACATGGACACGGCCGAGCGCGCCGTGCAGACGGCGCTCGACACCTTCGGCGACCTCGACATCCTGGTCTGCGCGCACGGCATCCTGCGCGAGCGGATGATCTTCAACATGACCGAGGACGACTGGGACGACCTCGTGCGCATGCACCTGAAGGGCTGCTTCGCTCCGACAAAGTTTGCGTCGATCCACTGGCGGGCCAACCGCGACAAGGGCGGGCGGCGGATCATCTACTTCACCTCGTCGGCCGGGGTGACGGGGATCGCGGGGCAGCCGAACTACTCGGCCGCGCACGCGGGCAAGATCGGCCTCATGCTGTCGAACGCCGAGGCGCTGAAGCGCTACGGGGTGACCTCCAACTGCATCTCCCCGGCCGCGTCGACGCGGATGACGGACCGGACGCTGGGCGACGGCATCGCTCGCAGCGAATCGGCCGAGGGGACGGCGTGGGACCCGCGCAACGTGACGCCGATCATCGTGCTGCTGGCGTCGGACGAGGGAGAGATGATCAGCGGCCGCGTGGTGGGAACGACGGGCGGCAAGATCACCATCTGGGACAACCCGGACTGGGAGAGCACGATCTTCTCGACGGAGCCGTACTGGGACCTTGATCAGCTCTTCGCGATCATGCCCGAGACGCTGGTCGCGCAGGGCGTGGGACCACCGCCGGTCGTCTGGCCCTAGGGCCGCCCGGGATCGTTCGGCGCGCACACAAGGATGCGGAGGAGGAGTTCCATGGCACGACATCTCGACGGACGCATCGCGCTCGTGACCGGCGGGGCCGGCGGGATCGGATCGCAGATCTGCAAAGTCTTCGGTGAGCAGGGGGCGAAGGTCGTGGTGTGCGACATTGAGCGGGATGTCGAGGGACGCACCGACGGGCCGCCCTCGCGCATCGACGTCGTGGTCGAGGCGATCCGCGCAGCCGGCGGGGAGGCGGTGGGACTCCGCGGCGATATCGCCGACATGGATACTGCCGAGCGGGCCGTCGAGACGGCCCTCGACACCTACGGCGACCTCGACATCCTGGTCTGCGCGCACGGCATCCTGCGCGAGCGGATGATCTTCAACATGTCCGAGGATGACTGGGACGAGTCGGTGCGGATGCACCTGAAGGGCTGTTTCGCGCCGACCAAGTTCGCCTCGATCCACTGGCGCGCCAACCGCGACAAGGGCGACCGGCGGATCATCTACTTCACCTCCGACGCGGGCATCCGCGGGGCGGCCGGGCAGCCGAACTACTCGGCGGCGCACGCCGGCAAGCTGGGGCTGATGCGCAGCAACACGCAGGCGCTGGGGCGCTACGGCGTGACCTGCAACTGCATCGCGCCGGGCGCGGCGACGCGGATGACGGAACGCGGCCTCGCAGCGGCGGCGGATCAATCGCTGCAGAGCGAGACGGCGGCGGGCACCGCGATGGACCCGAAGAACGTCGTCCCGATCATCGTCTGGCTGGCGTCGCTGGAGGGGGGGCAGGCAAGCGGGCGCGTCTTCGGCGCGACGGGCCACCGAATCTCCCTCTACCGCGAGCACACGCGGGAGCGCTACCTGCACTACCCGGAGCCCCTCATCGACATCGACCGGCTGTTCGAGTTGTGGCCGCGGACGCTGGGCGTGCGGGACTTCCCGGACAACCAGTGGCAGATGGGACCGAGGCCGCCGTCGAGGAGCGGGGCGGGCTAGATCTCGGCCTGCTTGACGTCGTCGATGCCGGGGATGGCGGCCATGGCGGCGATCTCGGCGGGGGTCAGCTGACGGTCGACGGTGAGGACCATGATGGCCGTGCCGGCGTCCGAGGCCGTGTCCTGACGGCCGACCTCCATGGCGCTGATGTTGACGCCGATCTCGCCGAGGGCGGTGCCGACGGCGCCGATGCGGCCGGGGCGGTCCTCGTTATGCAGGATGAGGACGTGGGTGTGACCGTCGTGGTAGGCGTCGCCGGCGACGTCGACGCGGAAGCCGTCGATCTCGACGATGTGTGGGTCGCCGTGGGCGAGCGCGCCGGAGACGCATGACGTGCCGGCGTCGGTCTGGAGGCGGACGGTGATGAGGTTGGCGTAGAGCCCGGCGTCGGCGCTCTTCTCCTCGACGAGGCGCAGGCCGCGGGCCTGGAGGATCTTGTTGACCGAGACGAGGTTGACGTGCTCCTCGCTGATCGGGGCGAGCAGCCCGGCGACGGCGGCGGCCTTGAGGGCGCTCACGTCGTGGTCGGCGATCTCGCCCTGGTACTCGATGCGCAGGCCCTGCCAGCGGCCGTCGGCGATCTGCGTGACGAGCCGGCCGGCGGCCTCGGCGACGGTGAGGTAGGGGCCGAGCACCTCCAGCGTCTCGGGGTCGACGAAGGGGGCGTTGACGGCGGTGGAGGCGGGGCGGCCGTCGAGGACCTGCAGCACCTCGGCGGCGACATCGACGGCGACGCGCTCCTGCGCCTCCTGCGTGGAGGCGCCGAGGTGCGGCGTAACGACGACCCGTGGGTGCCGGGCGAGGGGGTTGGCGGTCGCGGGCTCGGCGCTGAACACGTCGAGGCCGGCGCCCGCGAGGTGGCCGGAGTCCAGCGCGTCGATCAGGGCGTCCTCGTCGACCAGGGCCCCGCGGGCGCAGTTGATCAGGCGCGCGCCGGGGCGCATGGCGGCGAACTCGTCGCGGCCGAGCAGCGGCGGCGCGCCGGGGCTGAGGCTGGTGTGCAGGGTGATGAAGTCGGAGCGGGCCAGGATCTCGTCGAGGGAGACGAGCTCGACGCCCAGCAGGCGGGCGCGCTCGTCGGCGACGAAGGGGTCGTAGGCGAGCACCGTCATCTCGAGGCCCAGCAGCCGGTGCGCGACCGCGCCGCCGACCTGCCCCAACCCCACGACGCCGGCCGTCTTGCCGCGCAGTTCGACGCCGAGGTAGGCGGAGCGGTTCCAGGCGCCGCCGCGCAGGCTGGCGTCGGCGGCGGCGATGTGGCGGCTGAGGGCGAGGAAGTGGGCGATGGTCAGCTCGGCGGCGGAGACGGTGTTGCCGGTGGGCGCGTTGACGACCACGATGCCGCGGTCGGTGGCGGCGGCGACGTCGATGTTGTCCACGCCGACGCCGGCGCGGCCAATGACACGCAGCCGCGCGGCGGCCTCGATCACGCGGCGCGTGACGGTCGTGGCGCTGCGCACGAGCAGGGCGTCGTAGGCGGGGATGGCGGCGGCCAGCTCATCCTCGGAGAGGCCGCTGCGGACGTCGACGGTGGGGGCCGGCGCGCCGGGACGGCCGGAGCCGCGGCGCAGCCGATCGACGCCCTCCGCGGCGACGGCGTCGGCGACGAGGATGCGGAGCGGGTCGGGCACGATGGCGGCCCTTCTGCTCGCCCCCGCGGTCGGGGCGGGGGATGCCTCAGGCGGAGGCGGCGGCGGGCACCCTGTAACCGAGTGTAGTCAGGCTCGCGCGCAGGGCGGCGACGGCGTCGTCGAGATCCTGCTGCTGGAAGTAGCCCAGATGCCCGAAGCGGAAGATCTGCCCGGCCAGCTTGCCCTGCCCGCCGGCGATGACGACGTCGTGGTCGTCGCGCATGGTGGCGGTCAAGGCCTTGCCGTCGACGCCGGCCGGGACCTTGACGGCGGTGATGGTGTTGGAGGCGTGGCGCGGGTCGGCGAACAGCTCCAGGCCCAGGTCGCGCATCTGGCCGCGAATGCGGGTGGCGGCGGCGGCGTGCCGCGCGAAGATGGCGTCGGGGCCCTCGGCGTTCATGCGCTGCAGGGAGGCGTCGAGGCCGTACATGATCGAGACGGCGGGCGTCCAGGGCGGCTGGCCGATGGCGGCGTAGTCGCGGTGCTTGCCGAGGTCGAGGTAGAAGCGGGGCATCGTGGCGGTCTCGAAGGCCGCCCATCCGCGCGGCCCGACGGCGGCCATGGCCAGCCCCGGCGGCACCTCCCAGCCCTTCTGGGAGCCCGTGACGACGAGGTCGATCCCCCAGGCGTCGGTCTCGACGGGGACGCAGCCCATGCTCGAGACGGCGTCGACGATGAGCAGGGCGTCGCTCTCGGCGTGCACGACCCGGGCGATCGCCTCGATGGGATTCTCGACGCCGGTGGAGGTCTCGTTGTGGGTGACGAGCACCGCCTTGTAGGCGGGCTCGGCGCGGAGGGCGTCGGCGATGGCGTCCGGCTCGGCCGCCATGCCCCACTCGACGCTGAGGCGGGTCACGTCGGCGCCGTAGACCTCGGCGATCGTGCCGAAGCGGTCGCCGAAGGAGCCGATGCTGACGGCGAGCACCTTGTCGCCGGGGGAGAGCGTGTTGACGATGGCAGCTTCCATGACGCCGGTGCCGCTGCAGGTGTAGATGAGAATGTCGTGCTCGGTGCGGAAGAAGGGGCGCAGCCCCTCGGTGACGCGGCCGAGCAAGGCGGCGTACTCGGGGCCGCGGTGGTTGATCATCTGGGCCGAGAGCGCCTCGCGGACGTTGTCGGGGATGGGGGTGGGGCCGGGGATGCGCAGGTTCGCCACCGGTGTCTCCTTCGCTGCGGGCCCGCGTCGATGACAGCCGCGCGGGGGGCGGGGGACGCAGGGCGATCATATGAGCGGCGTTCGCGGCCGGGCAATCAAGCGGCGATGTTACGATCGCGGGCGGAGCGCCGCCGCATGTCGAATCCGTACCGTGGTTTACCCAGCGTCGATCGCGTGCTCCGGCAGCAGGCCGTGAGCGGGCTGCGGTCGCGCTTCCCCGACGCCCTCGTGACCGCCCACGCGCGGGCGGCGATCGAGTCGGCGCGGGAGGCCATTGCCCGTCAGCAGGGCGCCCGTCAGCAGGCGGCCAGTCAGCAGGGCGCCGACGTGACCAGCGTCGAGGCGATCGCGGCGGCGGTGGTGCGATCCGTGGAGGCCGCGGCGCGATCGTCGCTGCGGCCGGCCATCAACGCGACCGGGGTCATCCTGCACACCAACCTGGGGCGGGCGCCGCTGCCGGCGTCGGCGATCGCGGCGATGGCGGAGGCCGGGCGGGGCTACTCGAACCTGGAGTACGACCTCGAAGCGGGGGGGCGGGGGTCGCGGCTGAGCCACCTCGACGCGCTGCTGCGCACGACGACGGGGGCCGAGGCGGGGCTGGCCGTCAACAACAACGCGTCGGCGCTGCTGTTCGTGCTGACGGCGTTCGCGCGGGAGCGGGAGGTGATCGTCAGCCGGGGGCAGGCGGTCGAGATCGGCGGGGGCTTCCGCATCCCCGATGTCTGCCGCGAGAGCGGCGCGCGGCTGGTCGAGGTGGGCACGACGAATCGCACCCGGGCCAGCGACTACGCCAACGCGGTGAGCGAGTCGACGGCGGCGCTGCTGCGCGTGCACGCCAGCAACTTCAAGATCGTGGGCTTCACGACGCAGGCCAGCCTGCGCGAGCTGCGCGGCGTCGCCGGCGAGCACGGCGTGCTGCTGCTCGACGACATCGGCAGCGGCTGCCTGCTCGACACGACGCGCTACGGACTCGCGCCCGAGCCGACGCCGCAGCAGAGCCTGGCGGCCGGCGCGGACCTGGTGATGTTCTCGGGCGACAAGCTGCTGGGGGGGCCACAGGCCGGGATCATCGTGGGGCGGGCGTCGCTGATCGAGCAGCTGCGGCGGCATCCGCTGGCGCGGGCGCTGCGCCTCGACAAGGCCACGACGGCGGCGCTGGCGGCGACGCTGCGGCACTACGCGCTGGGCGAGGCCGAGTCGGCGATCCCGGTCTGGCGCATGATCGCCGCGCCGGCCGAGCGCATGCGGGAGCGGGCCGAGGCCTGGCGGTCGGCGCTGGGGGCGGGCGACGTGGTGGCGTCGGAGTCGATGGTGGGCGGCGGGTCGCTGCCGGGGGAGGGCCTGCCGACGTGGGTGCTGGCGGTCCCGTCGCCGCAGCCGGGGCGGCTGGCGGCGCGGCTGCGGGCCTCGGCGACGCCCGTCGTCGGCCGCGTCGAGCACGACGCCCTGCTGCTCGATCCGCGCACCGTGGCGGAGTCGGAGGAGGCGGCGCTGCTGGCGGTCGTGCGTGCGGCAGTCGAAGCGGGCTGAGCGGTCGGGGGCGAACCCCGGGAGAGGCTGGTAACGGCGCTGGACGCGAAGACGATCGAGTCGCTGGAGTACCCGAAGATCGTGGCGCGGCTGCGGGGGCTGTGCGCGTCGCGGGGCGGGCAGGCCCTGGCCGATGCGCTCGCGCCCAGCGCCGACGTCGAGGAGGTGCGACGCCGCCAGCGGCTGACGGCGGAGGCGCTGGCGCTGCGATCGCTGAAGCCGCGCTTCTCGCTGGGATCGATCGGCGACGTGGAGCCGATGGTCGAGGCGGCGTCGCGGGGGGCGCTGCTACCGGCGCAGGACGTGCGGACGGTGGCGGGCTTCCTGGGCCGGGCCGGGACGGTGCGCAACCAACTGGCGCCGATGGCGCGGGAGCTGCCGGGGTTGGCGCACCTGGCGGGGCGGATCGGGCAGTTCGCGAGGGTGATCGAGGCGATCGATCGGGCGATCGCGCCGTCGGGCGAGATGCGCGACGACGCCAGCCCGGCGCTGCCGCGGCTGCGCCAGGCGACGCGCGACGCGCACGACCGCCTGGTGTCGCGCATGGAGGGCATCCTGCAGCGGGCGATCGACCAGGGCATCGCGCAGGATGCGATCATCACGGAGCGGGCCGGGCGCTACGTGATGCCGATCAAGGCCGAGTCGCGCGGCCACATGCGCGGGCTGGTGCACGACGTCTCGTCGAGCGGGGCGACGGTCTTCGTCGAGCCGCTGGCGGTCGTGGAGATGGGCAACGCCTGGCGCGAGGCGCGGCTGGCCGAGGAGCGCGAGATCGAGCGCATCCTGCGACGGCTGAGCGAGGCGATCGGGGCCGAGGCGGGCGCGATCGCGGCGTCGCTGGCGGCGATCGCCGAGATCGACGTCGTGCTGGCGCGCGGCGCGCTCGGGGCCGAGATGGGGGCGTCGCTGCCGGCGCCGGGCGACACGGCGATCGGCTGGGTGGTGGAGGCGCCGTCGGAGCTGCGCCTGCAGACGGCGCGGCATCCGTTGCTGCGGGGGGAGGTCGTGCCGATCTCGCTGATGCTGGGCGGCGATCAGCCCGGCGTGCTGGTGACGGGGCCGAACACGGGCGGCAAGACGGTGGCGCTGAAGACGGTGGGGCTGCTGGCGCTGATGGCGCAGGCGGGGATGGCGGTGCCGGCCGAGCCGGGGTCGCGCTTCCCGGTCTACGAGGGCGTGTTCGCCGACATCGGCGACGAGCAGAGCATCGAGCAGTCGCTATCGACGTTCTCGTCGCACATGGGCAACATCATCCGCATCCTGGCCGAGGCCGACGCGCACAGCCTGGTGCTGCTCGACGAGCTGGGCGCGGGCACCGACCCCAGCGAGGGCGCGGCGCTGGGCCGGGCCATCCTGTCGCAGCTGGTGGCGCGCGACGTGAGCGTGATGGCGACCACGCACCACGGCGAGTTGAAGCTGTTCGCGCATCAGGCGCCGGGCGTGCAGAACGCGTCGGTCGACTTCGACCCCGAGACGCTGGCGCCCACCTATCAGCTGCGGCTGGGGCTGCCCGGTCGCAGCAACGCGATCGCGATCGTGCGGCGGCTGGGCATGCCCGAGGCGGCGCTGCGCGACGCCGAGGCGGGCATGGACCGCGACGACGCCAGCGTCGAGGCGCTGCTGGCCGACCTGCAACAGGAGCACGCGGCGGCCAGCGACGCGCGGGCGGCGGAGCAGTTCGCGCGGCGGGAGGCGGAGCAGATCCGGGCCGGGCTGGCGCAGACCCGCGACGACCTGGAGTCGCAGCGGGAGGCGATCATCGGGCGCACGGAGCTGTCGATGGAGACGGAGCTGGCGACGCTACGGCGGTCGCTGCGGTCGGCCGAGAAGCGGCTGCTGAAGGGCCGCCGGCACGACGTCGAGGCGGCGCGGCGCGAGGTCGAGACGGCGGCGGCGCGGCTGGCGGTCGTGCGGGACAAGCGCCTTGATGCGCGGCGGCGGCGGGCGCGGCGGGCGCAGGAGACGCCGCTCGACCCGTCGGCGATCCGGGCGGGCGACAAGCTCCACCTGTCGGGCATCGAGCAGGCCGGCGATGCGCTGGGCCCGGTCGATGGCGAGGGCTACGTCGAAGTGCAGCTGGGGGCGCTGCGCAGCCGCGTGCCGATCGATCAGGTCGAGCGCACCACGCGCGACGGGTCGGCGCTACCGTCGGGCGGAGAGCCGTCGGGTGGCGTGCACCTCAACCTCGCGCCGGCCGACGCCGAGAGCCGCCTGGACATGCGCGGCCAGACGCTCGACGAGGCGCTGCCGGCGGTCGAGTCGTTCCTCGACGCGGCCTACCGGGCGGGGCTGCATCGGCTGGAGTTGGTGCACGGCAAGGGCACGGGCCGACTGCGCGTGGCCGTGCGGGAGCTGCTGCGCGACCATCCGCTGGTCACGTCGTTCGAGGGGGCGGAGCGGCGCGAAGGCGGCGAAGGTGTCACGATCGTGCGGATGGCCGTCTGAGGCGGGCCGCCGCCTTGACCGCGCTAGGCCGAGAACTGCAGTTTGACCCCACACGCGGCGGCGACCTTCGCGAGCGTGTCGAGCCGTGGCGTTCTCTGGCCGGACAGCGACCGCGAAAGCGCCACCCGATCCAGCCCGGCCTCCCGCGCCAGCGCGGAGACGCCGCCTTGCGCCTCGGCGACGTTGCGGAAGGCCTTCATGAGCAGGCGGGGGTCGCCCTCCATCTCATCGACGGCGGCGTTCAGGTACGCGGCGATGTCTTCCGGCGTCCGCAGGTAGTCGCTCACCCTATGCTCCCGTACCGGCATCTCGTTTCTCCTTCTTGCCTGTAGCCATCAGGCTACAGAATGTCGACCCTGTGCCAAGGGAGCCGGTTGATGCCGACGGGCATAGAATGGATCCAGGAGAGGAGGCGCGGGCATGTTGCGTCGCATCGCGGAAGGGATCGATCCGCGCGACAAGACGCCGAAGCGGCGGCGGGCGATCCTCGAGATCGCGGCGCGCGACTTCCTCACGCAGCTGCGGGCGAAGAAGGGCAGCAAGGGGGGGCGGGGCTACGACGGCTGGGAGCTGTCGCGGCTGTGCGACGCGATGTTCTGGGCGATGCTGCTGCTCTCGCAGCGGCGGGAGCGCTACGGCATCCGGCTGCTCGGGCAGGTGCACGCCGACACCAAGGCGCTGCGCCCGTACGTCGCGGAGAAGCGGGCGGCGAAGCAGGTGCTCGAGGCCGTGCCCGGCATCGACCCGGACTCGCTGATTGGCTTCGTCGACGTCGCGATCATGCACTTCCGGCCGCCGGCGTCGACGGGCACGCCGCTGGTGCCGGCGGAGGAGGCGGTGGAGTTGCTCAAGGCGTCGGGGCTGCGCGGGGCGATGGTGGGGGAGCTGCGGCCCGAGTCGGTGCGCGAGGCGTGGCTGGCGGGCCATCGGCGGGGCCACAAGGACCCGAAGGACGACGAGTCGCGCTGGAAGGTCGCGCAGGGCCGGGCGGAGACGCTGCTGCGTCGCTGGCAGGAGCAGCGGGGGTCGGGCCCGCGCCGCCTGATCTAGCAACCCCCCGCCGCACTATGCTGCGGCCATGCCACGCCGACGCACGCCATCCGGGCCGGGTCTGTTCGACGCGCAGGAGTTGGACGCCGTCGACGCGCGGGCGCCGCTGGCGGCCCGCATGCGCCCGCGCACGCTGGACGAGTTCGCCGGGCAGGAGCAGTTGATCGGCGAGGGGCGGCCGCTCCGCCGCGCGATCGAGCGCGACGCCATGCCGTCGGCGATCTTCTGGGGGCCGCCGGGCGTGGGCAAGACGACCCTGGCGCGCATCGTGGCGCGGGCGACGCGGGCGGTCTTCGTGCAGCTGTCGGCGGTGTCGAGCGGCGTCGCCGACCTGCGCGCGGCGATGACGGAGGCGCAGGCGCGGGGGCGCGACGGCGGCCCGCGCACGATCCTCTTCATCGACGAGATCCACCGCTTCAACAAGGCGCAGCAGGACGCCGTGCTGCCCTACGTCGAGGACGGCACGGTGACGCTGATCGGCGCGACGACGGAGAACCCGTCGTTCGAGGTGATCGCGCCGCTGCTGTCGCGGTCGCGGGTGTTCACGCTGGCGCCGCTGGCGCCCGAGGCGCTGCAATCGCTGCTCGAGCGGGCGCTGGCCGACGCCGAGCGCGGCCTCGCGGGCTGGGGCGTCAGCGTCGAGGCGGAGGCGCTGCGGGCGCTGGTCGAGCTGAGCGGCGGCGACGCGCGGGTCGCGCTGAACAGCCTGGAGCTGGCGGTCAAGGATGTCGCGGTCGGGGATGGAGCCGTCAACGACGGAGCGGGCGGGGGCCGCGCGGCGTCGCCGATGGTGACGGTGGCCGACATCGAGGCGATCATCGAGCGGCGGCTGCGGCACGACAAGTCGGGCGACGCCCACTACGACACCGTCTCGGCCTTCATCAAGTCGCTGCGCGGCTCCGACCCCGACGCGGCGCTGTACTGGCTGGCGCGGCTGGTCGAGGCGGGCGAGGACCCGCTGTTCCTCGTGCGGCGGATGGTGATCCTGGCGGCCGAGGACGTGGGCCTGGCCGACCCGCAGGCGCTGGCCGTGGCGGTGTCGGCGCAGCAGGCGGTGCACTTCGTGGGCATGCCCGAGGGCTACCTGATCCTGGCCGAGGCGGCGCTGTACCTGGCGCTGGCGCCGAAGAGCAACACGGCGCTGACGGCGTACCAGGCGGCGATGGCCGACGTGCAGGCGCGCGGCCAGCTGCCGGTGCCGCTGCACCTGCGCAACGCCGTCACGGGGCTGATGAAGTCGCTGGGCTACGGGGCGGGCTACCAGTACGCGCACGACCGGCCGGGGCACGTCGCGGCCGACCAGGTCCACCTGCCCGACGCGCTGGCCGGGCGTCGCTACTACACGCCGGGGCCGGAGGGGGCCGAGGCGGAGCTGGCCGCGCGACGGCGGGGGCCGGTCGCGCCGCCGCGGCCCGAGCTGCGCGCGCCCGAGGGGCGGGCCCGGCCGCGCCCGCCGGAGCCGCGTCGTGGCTGAGGGGCCGCCGCTGCGACCGCGGCGCGCGTTCGCCGGCGTGACGCGCGAGGCGGCGTCGGCCGTCGCGACGCTGTTCGGCGTCGAGGCCACGCGCGAGCCCTACGAGCCGGCGGCGGGCGAGGCCGTCTACGCGATCCGGCATCGCAGCGAAACGGGCACGCTGCGGCTGGTGCTGTGGCCGTCGCTGGCGCGCGTCGACGTGCGCTGCGGGCCGCACGTCTGGGTCGCGAAGGCGGTCGTCGAGACGGAGGTCATCGCGGGGCTGGAGGTCATCTTTCGCTTCGGCGAGGGTCGAGCGGGGGAGGGGGCGGAGCCCGAGGGCACGCTGTTCGTAGGGGTGGGGGGCGACGTGATGATGGTCAGCGGCGACGCCCGCACCTGACCCGAACCGCCTCAGTGGGCCACGCCCAGCTGCACGCCGACCTCCTCGAGCAGGCGCCGCAGGATCGCGCCGGTCGCGCCCCAGATCACGTGCTCGCGCCAGAGGTAGTCGCGCAGCTCGTAGCGCTCGCGGTCGCGGTCGATGCGGCGCACGGCGTGGTTGGCGGGGTCGAGCAGGTGCGAGAGCGGCACCTCGAGGATCTCGGCCACCTCGACCGCGCTGGCGCGGAAGGGGTAGGGGGCGCGGTCGAGCAGGCCCACGTAGGGGGTGACGTGGAAGTTGGAGATCGTGACGAAGTGGCTGACCTCGCCCAGGATGCGCACGTGGCCGGGGTCGATGCCGGTCTCCTCCCAGGCCTCGCGCAGGGCGGTGCGGCGCAGATCCTCGTCCTCGGGCTCCCAGATGCCGCCGGGGAACGAGATCTCGCCCTTGTGGTGCTCGACGAGCTGGCTGCGCACGGTGAAGACGATGTGCGGCTCGGCGTACGGCAGCACCGGCACGAGGACGGCGGCGGCGGGGTGGTCGCCGGCGTCGAGCCGGTCGGGCTCATGGGCGTCGATGGCGGCGTGCAGGGCGGTCCACAGGTCGGGCATGGTGGGACGGTAGCAGGGGTCGGTCGGGGGTGGGGGTGGGGCTTGCAGCGATACGCACAGGTGTTCTACGCTGCCGAGAGCGTCCGCAGGTGGCTGTTGGCGCGACCGGATACCATTGATGTTCGTGTAGGGAGCTCGGCTTGGTGGAACTCACTGTTAGGGTCACTGCCCTGGACAAGCTGGCTGACTATGTGGCCAGTGGAGTGGGCAGCATCGCCGGTTCCATGCTCGCCCCCTGGGGCGCCCGTCGCAGGGCCGAGGCAGGGCGGATTGCCGCACAAGGCGAAGCGGACAGCCAAGCGATTCTTGCGTCCGGGCAAGCAAGGTCACTCTCAGCTATCACCACCGCCCAAGCCGACGCACGAAGACAGCTGGGAACAACTGGGGTCGCAGCCGAGAGCCATCTGACCACTGATTCCCGGATCGAACAGCGTCTTTCGTTTCAGGAGACGAAGCGACAGGAGAACATCGAGTCGATCGTGCACAAGGCCGCAGCCAGTCTTCCCGAGGGTGAGATCGCCAACCACGAGCCCGATCACGACTGGACGGCGCGCTTCTTCAACGAAGCGCAGGATGTGTCTTCAGACGATATGCAAACGCTCTGGGCGAAAGTGCTTGCCGGTCAGGTTGAACGACCGGGCGGCACATCCATTCGGACTCTCGGAGTGCTGCGAGACCTTGATAGACCAGCAGCCGTGATCTTCCGTAAGCTGTGCTCTGCGTCAGTATCACTCAAACCAGACGGCAATATCATCCTGGATGCCAGGGTTGCTTCATTGGGTGGTAGTCCGGGGGCCAACGCTCTCAAAGACTATGGACTTGGCTTCGATTCGCTCAATATCCTCAACGAACATGGGCTGATAATCGCTGACTACAACTCGTATTACGATTATCGCCTATCCCTGGGTGTGCCGCTGCCTGGCCGGACGGAGTTCCTCAGAATCCCGTTCTGCTTCCAGGATCGGTTCTGGGTGCTTGAGCAAAGCACCGAGCGAAGCAAGAGCGAAGAGTTCAGGGTGTCAGGCGTTGCCCTGACCCGCGCTGGTCGGGAGCTCTCAAGGGTCGCGGATCTAGAACCGGTGCCAAAGTACGCGCAGGCCCTGATGAAGTTCTTCGAGAAGCAGAAGCTACGAATGGTGGAGGTCGACAGCATGCAGCCTCGAACAGTAGTCCGTTGAGACAGATCACCATCGCATGACGACATCCACCACCGACCGAAGCCACGAGAGCATCATCAACGACGCGCTGGCGCGGGTTCTCCGCGACCGGTGCAACCTGCAAGCTGTCGCTGAGACGCTGCGCGCCGGCAAGCGGCCGGACATCGTCGTGCGTCTGGCCGAGGGCCCTGTGGTGGTCGAGACGGAGGTCGACTCGGCCCGGACGGTGGAGGCGGTCGGGCCGATGTGCGTCGATGGCGGCGCCGGAGGGCGGTCCAACGGTCGGGCATGGTGGGACGGTAGCAGGGGGAGGTCGGCGGTCGTGGACGGCGGCGCTACGGGGCGGTCGGCTGGGGCAGCTCGGGGAAGTAGCTGCGGTAGAAGCCCCGGTCGCGGGTGAGGAAACTGTCGGCGACGGCGAGGGCGTGCGCGCCGATGAGGAAGTCGGCGAGGATGCGCTGGCGCGGGCCGCCGGCGAGGCGGTACTGCCGCCAGCGGCGCCCGGCCTCCCACGCGATCGCGGTGTCGACCGGCGAGACGGTGGCGTTGATCGCGCGCAGCGCCGCGTCGAGCGCCGGCCGCTCGGCGAAGCGGGGGACGAGCTCCGCGTAGACGATGTCGCAGACGAGAATCGCGCCGGCCCGGTAGGCGGCGTCCAATCGCTCCCGCGACTGTATGCCGAAGCGATCGTCGGCCCAGAACACGTCCACCAGGACGCTCGTATCGACGGCGGTGATCACCGCCCCCGGATCTCCTCGATGTAGGCGTCCGTGTCGTCCACGGGGTAGGCATCGGCGCCGGGCCGGCTCAGGATGCCGTAGATGCGGTCCACGGGGCGCTCGCCGCTGGGGCGCTTGCGGATCAGGAGGCCGCCATCGCTCGGGGTCAGCTCGACCTCGACGTTGTGATGCATGCCGAAGCGGTCGCGCAGGGGCTTGGGGATAGTGATCTGGCCGCGCTCGGAGATGCGCATGGGCGCCCCTTCTCAATTCGGATCGATGCGATCATACCGGCGAGATCGGAGCGATGGCAACGCGCGGGGGCGCTGGGGGACGGTAGCAGGGGTCGGACCCCCGCATGGGACGACGCCACGCGCACGGCGCCGACGCCGGGGCTCCGGATTGCGATGTGGCGTGGACATGTGGTACGGTGCTGTCGATGAAACCTATACAAGTGACATTCGATGAGTACCTCCTGGCGGAGCTCGACGAGCGGCCCGAGGTGCGCGAGCGCGGGCGGTCGGCCGTGCTGCGGGAGGCGACGGTGGCGTACCTCGCGAAGCGGCGGACGGAGGACATCGCGCGGCAGTACGAGGAGGCCTACACGCGGGCGCCGCAGAGCGCGGCGGAGGTCGCGGAGTGGGAGGGCGTGCAGGCCTGGGGGGAGGAGTAGCGCGTGGACCTGCGCCAAGGTGAGATCTGGCGCTGCCACTTCGATGCGCCGAACAAGCGGCGCCCGGTGGTGGTGCTGACGCGCGATGTGGCGCTGCGGTTCCTGCGCACGGCGACGGTCGCCGAGGTGACGTCGACGATCCGGGGCGCGCCCAGCGAGGTCCGGCTGGGCCCCGACGAGGGCCTGAAGCGGCCGTCGGTGGTGACCCTGGACAACGTGCAGACGGTCGACCAACGCCGGCTGCGGGGCTACGTGGGCCAGCTGAGCGAGCAGAAGATGGGGCAGGTGTGCCGGGCGCTGGCCATCGCGACGGGGTGCGAGTAGGGGTCGGTCGATCCGGCGGCGGGTGCAGTGGTCTAACCTGGACCAGATCGGCGGGAGGGGGAGCCATGGTCGCTGAGGAGTCGGGGCCGGATCGGGTGTGGCGGGTCGCGGAGGCGAAGGCGCGGCTGTCGGAGATCCTGCGTCTGGCGGAGGAGGAGGGGCCGCAGCGCATCGGCCGGCGCAAGCCGTTCGTGGTCGTGCCGGAGCGGCTGTGGCGCGAGCGGTCGGCGCCGGCGCCCGCAGCGTCGCGAATGCCGCTGGGGCAGTGGCTGGTGGAGAACATGCCGCGGGGGATCGAGCTGGAGCTGCCGGACCGTCACGAGCCGTCCCATCGTGAGATCCCGTTCGTGGATTGGACGGATGACGACTGGGGCGATGAGTGACCGGCTTGCTCCTGGACACGAACGTCGTCTCGGAGTTGAACAGGCCGAGGCCGGAGGCGGCGGTGGTGGCGTTTCTGGCCAATGGCGTCGATCTGTGGTTGTCGGCGGTCGTACTGCATGAGCTGGAGTTCGGCGTTCAGCAACTGGCGCCGGGACGACGCAGGGAACTCTACCGCCAAAGGCTTTCAGATTTCGTGGCCGGATACGTCGACCGCATCCTGCCAGTGGGCCGGGCCGAAGCCGTACAGGCTGCTTCGCTGCGAGCGCACGCACGCCGCATGGGCCGGGTGTTGCATCTCGGGGATGCGCTCATCGCAGGGACGGCGCGCGCGCACGACTTGGCCGTCGCGACGCGCAACGTGCGGGATTTCGAGGGGCTGGTGGCGGTCGTGGATCCGTGGGAGGGGTGAGGTCGGGGGGTGGGAGGTGGCTGGACGCCGCCATCAACACTGACTAGTCTGATACCTAGTCAGTATCGATCGGCCGGGGACGCGCCGGACGGGCATGGCGGGGAGGGATCGCATGGGCGGGACATGGCAGGTGCAGGACGCGAAGGCGCGATTCAGCGAGCTGCTGGAGACCAGTTTGGCGGAGGGGCCGCAGGTGGTGACGCGGCGGGGCGTGGAGGCGGCGGTGCTGGTGCCGATCGAGCAGTGGCGCCGGATGGAGCGCCTGGCGCGGCCGACCATCAAGGAGTGGCTGCTGGCGCCCGGGGCGCGGACGGAGTCGCTGGCGCCGCCGCGACGGGCGTTCCGGCGGCGCCCGCCGCCGGCCCTCGATTAGGCGGCCGGGGCCGTGTATCTGCTGGACACGAACGTGGTCTCGGAGTTGCGGCGACCGCGGCCGCACCCGTCGGTGGTGGCGTGGATCCGCGATGTGCCGGCCGAGTCGCTGCACCTGTCGGCGGTGACGATCGGGGAGATCCAGGCGGGCATCGAGGTCACGCGGACGCAGGACCCGGCGAAGGCGGCGGAGTTGGAGGCGTGGCTCGATGCGCGGCTGCTCGGCGGGTTCGACGTGCTGCCGGTCGACGCCGCCGCGTTCCGCGAGTGGGCGCGTCTGATGCACGGGCGGTCGGAGACGCTGATCGTGGACGCGATGATCGCGGCCGTCGCGGTCGTCCACCGGCTGACGGTGGTGACGCGGAACGTGCGGGACTTCGAGGGGCTGGGGGTGGCAGTGGTGGATCCGTGGGAGGGGTGAGGTCGGGGGGGTGGCTCCGTCAGTCGGGATGTCGCCCGACCCAGCCGACGATAGTCTTCCCCAGTTCCTTATCGTAGTCGAAGTAGATGCGGACACACCGATCAGGAGACGTGCTGTCGCTTGGCTTTAGGTGTCTTTGGAACTCACGCGCGTGCCCCGATCCGTCGTCCCACGTCCGATTCGCCATCCGCGCTGGTGAGTTGCGTACGGTTTCGCTCTCGCCGGACACCTCGATGTTTTCATTTCTCTTGAGCCACTGATGAATCGCGTCTCCAAGTGGTCCCTCCTTGAGTTGCGCGGTCATTGTCTCAAGAGCGCGAAGGTAGCGCAGGATCTTCATCGGCGGTCCAGCGTCCTGGGCTAGGCCGTCGATACCACTCGTCACATCGTCACCAAAGATCAGGTGCTCGCAATCATCCATGGCTCCCAGAACAGCGTCTTCCACCGTTTCCAGTTCCGCAGATGGAGACTCGACAGGTTCTTCGTCCGAAGTACTGCGTGAGTCCCGCACCCAGTCGCGGCCCCGCGTCAACTCCTTCTTCTCGACGTTGAGATCTTCTATCTGTTGCCTAAGAGTCCATATCTCACCTATACGCTCGTCGAGTTCCTGCTTGAGTCTCCGGTTCTCCTTATCGAAGTCATCTGCGAGTGTCGCGTATTCGCCAGCATCTCGCGCCTTCTTTCGCTGGCCGGAGATATACCGATCTCGAATCTGGCTGATGAGAGGCGGAGTGGATCGGAACGCAGACTGTTCAAGGATCGTACGCCGCAGCCGATTCTGGAGGCGCTTCGCTGCAGTAGTCGTGTCCATGCCGCCGTGGAGCAGCCAGCCGCGTGTCCATAGGGGATGCGAGTATGGATCGTTACGCGTGGTCTGGAATGGCCAATAGAGCCTGAGCGCGCCCTGGTAGCATGACCATTCCCGTCCCTTATCTTCAGACAGAAGCCATGCTGCCTCCTCATCGATGTGCACAACTGTGGCAAGGCCAGTCAGGTCACGTGCGACATCGTTCGCTAGCTCCGGATGAAGCATGAATCCGTCGAGTTCCGAGACAACCACCACCGGCAAGCCTCGCTCGTCGTCCCAGATTGTGTCAGCGAGTGCACGCCCGGCTTCGCGACCGATGCGAGTCCAGTGACGATGCGACACGGGAGTCGAACCGGATGTCCACCCGCCCGACTGGATGATGTCGCGCAGGACGCGCGGGCAGCGCGCGTCAAACTGGACTGGTGCGAGCGCCGACTCGGCACTCCCCGTAGCGAGCTGACAGAACAAGACCATCTCCGCGTTCGCGCAAGCAAGGTTCAGACGCGTCTCGAATCGCCCGCCCGAGATAGGCTCGTTCAGCACGAACGAATCGAGGATTCCGTCGTCGGTCTCCATGCGCTCCCTGGTCAGGGCTGCGGACCGACCGTCAGGGAGTGGGAATTTGTGCTGGCCGACATTGAGGGCCGTGGCTCCTTTGTCACCAAGCCACTTCTCCACCATGCCGCAAGAGGAGACGAGGCTCTCCGATGCTTGCGTCGAGTCGGAGGCGGCGTGTGTTAGCGAATAGGCGGCGACAGTTCGCATTGCAGATCCTTCATCGTTCTCGCGGCGAAGCGGAGATCACAGCCTAGTACACAATGAGGTGGACCGGGGCGAGGCACGGCGCTCCGAGGCCGAGAATCGCAGGCGGAGAGGCGCGGGTCAGGAATGTGGCAGTGGTCGCTGCCCGCCCCCACTCCCCCTACGACCCCACCAGCTCCTGCAACGCCCGACGGCCCTCCGACGGCAGGCAGCGACGGAGGCGGCGGAACTCGAGGGCGGCGTTGATGGCCGTGACGACCTGCTCCTGGTCGTCGAGCTGGTGGCCGGGGACGGCCGTCTCGAACCACCGATCGACCTCCGCCCAGCGCCACAGCCGGTGGCGGCTGCGCGGATCGGTGACGGGCGGCGGGAACGCGCCGGGGCCACGGCGCCCCTCGACGAGGAGCCGGACGCTCTCGCTGGTGCGTCCCGTGCGGGCGGCGATGCTGGCCATCGAGACGAGTCCGGCATCGGCGATGCGCACCACTTCGACGTCGTCGAGGCGCGCGAGATCGGCGATCGCGGAGAGGATGGCCTCATCGATGCTCGGGGCCTCGCGGTCGAAGTCGAGGCATTGCGCGCCGTGGCTACGGCCGGCCAGCGCATCGTCGCAGCCGGCCTCGTAGAGTTCGTCGATGAGCGGCTCGGCCTGCAGGTCGGGCCCCTCGACGATCAGGGTGAAACGGTGCGTCGCCATCTCTCACTCCTCGCGGTCGGCGTGCGGGCAGCGACGGTACAACGGCCTGTTGGTGTAGGACAACCGCGCGCCGATGCGCTAGCCTCCTCCCCAGAAGGAGACCCCCATGCAACAGCAGACCGACGCCTACCCCGCGCGACTCGACATCGACTACCCGGAGGAGGGGCTGGACCGCGTCCGCACGCTGTTCCGCATCATCCTGCTGATCCCGATCCTGGTCGTGGCGGCGCTTGTAACCGGCGCCATCGTGAACTCGGACACCGGGGACTGGATGTGGCTCTCGGGCGGCGGCGCGCTCTTCCTGCCCACGCTGCTGATGCTGGTCTTCCGCCAGAAGTACCCGCGCTGGTGGTTCGACTGGCATCTGGAGTTGACGCGCTTCACGACCCGCGTGGGCGCCTACGTCCTGCTGCTACGCGACGAGTACCCCTCGACCGACGAGGCGCAGGCCGTGCACCTGGACCTTGACTACCCCGACGCGGCGGCGGACCTCAACCGCTTCCTGCCGATCGTGAAGTGGCTGCTGGCGATCCCGCACTACATCGTGCTGATCGTGCTGTGGGTCGTCGCGCTGGTGGTCACGGTGGCGGCTTGGTTCGCGATCCTGATCACGGGCCGCTACCCGCGCCCGCTGTTCGACTTCGTGCTGGGCGTGAGCCGCTGGTCGCTGCGCGTCGAGGCCTATATGTGGCTGCTCACCACCGACCGCTACCCGCCCTTCCGGCTGGAGCCGTAGGGCTCGTCGGGCTCGGGGTCGCCGGCGCCGGAACGCTGTAGACTGCAGGCGCGGGAGCGATGAGGCATGACCACACAGACGACGACACACACGAAGCTGCTGACCGCCGACGAACTGCTGCGGCTCTACAGCCGCGGCGTGCGCGGCGAGCTCATCCGGGGGGTACTCTGCGAAACCATGCCCGCAGGACAACGACACGGCAAGATTGTGGCGGACCTGCTCATCGAACTGGGCGCCTTCGTCAAACCCCGCCGGCTGGGAACCTTGGTCGCATCCGACTCGGGCGTCTGGCTGGAGGGCGACCCCGACACGGTGCGCGAGCCGGACATCGCCTTCACGTCGGTGGAGCGGCTGCCGCTGGACGCGGACGTGCCGGGCTACGCCGAGGTCGTGCCCGATTTGGTGGTGGAGGTCGCCTCCCCCAGTGACAGCCGCCGCGGGGTCCACGACAAGGCGCGGATGTGGCTCAGCCACGGCGTGCGCCTCGTCTGGGTCGTGTACCCGGAGACGCGCACGGTCGACGTCCACCGGGCCGATCACGATGCCGCAACGCTCGGCGAGGACGACGCCCTCGACGGCATGGACGTGCTACCCGGGTTCTCCTGCGCGGTCAAGGCCGTCTTCGGGGGTCGGAGCGGGAGCGATGGGGCATGACCACACAGACGACGACACACACGAAGCTGCTGACCGCCGACGACCTGCTGCGACTCTACAGCCGCGGCGTGCGCGGCGAGTTGATCCGGGGGGTACTCTGCGAAACCATGCCCGCAGGACACCGACACGGCAAGATTGTGATGAAGCTGGGCGGCGCACTGACCAGCTTCATCGACCCGCGGGGGCTGGGAACGCTGGTCGGCTCCGACTCGGGCGTCTTGCTGGGACGCGACCCCGCCACGGTGCGCGAGCCGGACATCGCCTTCACGTCGGTGGAGCGGCTGCCGCTGGACGCGGACGTGCCGGGCTATGCCGAGGTTGTGCCCGACCTGGTGGTGGAGGTCGCCTCCCCCAGTGACAGCCGGCGCGGGGTCAACGACAAGGCGCGGATGTGGCTCAGCCACGGCGTGCGCCTCGTCTGGGTCGTGCACCCGGAGACGCGCACGGTCGACGTCCACCGGGCCGATCACGACGCCGCGACGCTCGGCGAGGACGACGCCCTCGACGGCATGGACGTGCTGCCGGGCTTCTCCTGCGCGGTCAAGGCCGTCTTCGGGGGGTAGGCGCGCGCCCGACGCACGCGCAGGCGGCGTGGGCGATAGCCGCCGGGCCGACGCGTGGGATACGGTCGCTGCATGACGGAATGCGTCGGGTCCGGCGGGGGGCTGCGGTCGCTGGCGCTGCGTGAGCGCCACGCGGCGCTGGGCGCGCGCTTCGCGCCGTTCGCCGGCTGGGAGATGCCGCTCCAGTACCAGGGCATCGTCGGCGAGCACGAGGCCGTGCGCGACGGCGTCGGCGTGTTCGACGTCTCGCACTTGGCGCGGGCCTGGGTGCGGGGGCCGGAGGCGGCGGCGCGGCTGCGGTCGGTGACGACCTTCGACGTGACCCGGCTGCCCGAGGGCCAGGCGCACTACTCGCTGTACTGCAACGAGGACGGCGGCATCGATGACGACGTCTTCATCTACCACCTGCCGGGCGAGCGCTGGCTGGTGGTCCACAACGCCGCCAACGCCGACGCCGACTTCGAACGGCTGCGGGCCGTCGCCGGCGACGACGCCTCCGAAGTGACGCGGCAGACGGCCATGCTGGCGGTGCAAGGGCCCGACGCGATCGCGCTGCTGAGCCGCGTGCTGGGCGAGGGATTCGCGGGGCTGGCGCCGCGCGACTGCGCGGAGCTCGACTGGCGGGGCACGCCGGTGCTGGTCGCGCGCACCGGGTACACCGGCGAGGACGGCGGCGAGTGCATCGTCGCGGCCGAGCGGGCGGGGGCGCTGTGGGACGCGCTGGTGGCGGGCGGCGCGACGCCGGCCGGGCTGGGCGCGCGCGACACGCTGCGGCTCGAGGCGGCGCTGCCGCTGCACGGCAACGACATCGACGCGACGACGCACCCCTACGAGGCCGGGCTGGGCTTCGCGGTCAGCCTCGACGACGGGGCGCCGTTCACGGGCCGGGCGGCGCTGGCGGCGGCGAAGGCGCGACCGCGCACGCGGCGGCTGGCGCATCTGCTGGCGCGCGAGCGCGGGGTGCTGCGGGCGGGCTACGCGGTGCACGAGCCCGGCGCCGCCGACGCCGTCGCGCGGCTGACCAGCGGGGCCTTCAGCCCGCGATTGCGCCGCGGCATCGGCATGGCGTACCTTCCCGTGCGGCTTGCCAGCCCCGGCGTCATGCTTACGGTGGATGTGCGCGGCCGCGCACTCCCGGTCGAGGTGGTGCGCCGGCCGTTCTACCGGCAGGGGAGGCAAACATGACGACCGACCACGCAACCCCCGGCGACCTGCGCTACACGGCGAGCCACGAGTGGCTGCGCCGCGACCCGGAGCGCCCCGACGAGGCCACGATCGGGATCACCGATTACGCGCAGGACCAGTTGGGCGACGTGGTCTACGTCGACCTCCCGGCCGCGGGGCAGGCGGTCGGCCCCGGCGCGCCCTGCGGCGAGATCGAGTCGGCGAAGACCGTGGCCGAGTTCTACGCGCCGGTCGCCGGGACGGTGATCGCCGGCAACGGGGATCTGGAGGAGCATCCGGAGTTGGTCAACGAGGCACCCTACGACGCAGGCTGGCTGATCCGCGTGCGCATCGCCGACGCGGTCGCGGTCGAGGGGCTGCTCGACGCCGCCGCGTACCGCGCGCAGCTGCCGGAGAGCTGACGTTGGCGACGACGCCGGCCGGGGGATCGCCGCACCCCTACATCCCGGCCACCGCGGCCGACCGGGCGCGGATGCTGGCGCGAGTCGGCGTCGCCGACGTCGAGGCGCTGTTCGACGACCTGCCGGCGGCGCTGCGCGACCCCGCGATCGAGCTACCGCCGGCGCTCACCGAGCCGGAGTTGATCGCGCTGCTCGAGCGGCGGGCGGCCATCAACGTCGCGCCGTCGCGGCCCGACTTCCGCGGCGCGGGCGCGTACCGGCGCTCGATCCCGGCCATCGCCGCGTACCTCAGCGGGCGGTCGGAGTTCGCGACCGCGTACACGCCGTACCAGCCCGAGATCAGCCAGGGCACGCTGCAATCCGGCTTCGAGTACCAGTCGGTCGTGTGCGAGCTGACCGGCATGGACGTGTCGAACACGGGCCTCTACGACGTCGCCAGCGCGACCGCCGAGGCCTGCCTGCTGGCGGCGCGCGTGACGCGGCGGCGGGCCGTCGCGCTGCTCGAGCCGATTCACCCCGGCACGGCGGAGGTCGTGCGGACGTACGCGCGCGGCGCCGGGCTGCGGGTTGACATCGTGTCGTCGGGGGAGGCGACGACCGACGAGCACGCCTGCCTCGTCGCGCAGCAGCCCGACTACCTGGGCGCGATCGCCGACCTCGAACCGCTGGCGGCGTCGGCGCACGACGCCGGGGCGCTGTTCGTGACCGTCGCCGACCCGTTCGCGCTGGGGCTGCTGCGCGCGCCCGGCGACGCCGGGGCCGACATCGTCACGGGGGAGGGGCGCGACCTGGCCGGCGCGCCGGCGTTCGGGGGACCGTCGCTGGGGCTGTTCGCGGCGCGGACGCCGTTCCTGCGGCAGATGCCGGGGCGCATCGTGGGTCGCACCAAGGAGTTGCACGCGCCCGCCGGCGGCGACGGCGAACCGCGCACCGGCTACGTGCTGACGCTGCAGGCGCGCGAGCAGTTCATCCGCCGCGAGCGGGCGACCTCGAACGTCTCGACGGCGCAGGCGCTGATCGCGCTGGCGTTCACCATCGCGGTGCAGGCGCTGGGCCCGCGCGGGCTGCGCGAGGCCGCCACGCTGTGCTACCAGCGCGCGCACGACGCCGCGGCCCGCATCGCGGCGCTGCCCGGCTACGCGACGCCCGAGCGGGGGCCGTGGTTCCAGGAGTTCCTCGTGCGCGGGCCGGTGCCGGCGGCGGACTTGGCGGCGGCGCTGGCGGCGCGGGGCATCGGCGCGGGCGTCGACGTGTCGGCGCGGCCCGAGCCGGAGGCGCGCGACGCGCTGCTGTTCGCGGTCACCGAGGCGACGCCCGACGCGCACGTCGATGCGCTGGTCGCGGCGCTGTCGCAGATCGGGGGCGAGGCGTGAGCGGGACGCGACCCCAGGCGGAGGACTTCGGCGCGCGGCTCAGCTTCGACCGCGGAGCGCCCGGCCGCCGGGCGGTCGACGTGCCGTCGTGGACCGGGCCCGAGACGCCGCTGCCCGACGCCTGCCTGCTGCGCGACGCGCTGCGCCTGCCCGAGCTGAGCCAGGGCGAGCTGGTGCGCTACTACACGGCGCTGTCGGCGCGGAACTACGGCATCGACTCGGGCACCTACCCGCTGGGCTCCTGCACGATGAAGTACAACCCCAAGGTCGACGACCTGGTGGCGTCGCTGCCGGGCTTCGCGGGCGCGCATCCGCAGGCCCCGCCCGAGGAGGCGCAGGGCACGCTGCGCACGCTGCTCGAGCTGCGCCGCGCGCTGGCCGCGATCACCGGGCTGCCGGCGGTCAGCCTGGCCCCGGCGGCGGGCGCGCAGGGCGAGCTGGCCGGCGTGCTGATGATCACGCGCGCGCTGGAGGACCGGGGGGAGCTGGCGTCGCGGCGGCGCATCCTGGTGCCCGACTCGGCGCACGGCACCAACCCGGCGACTGCGGCGATGGCCGGCTTCACGGTCACGCCCATCCTGACCGCCGCCGACGGCTCGCTCGACCGGGCGGGCATCGAGCAGGAGCTGGACGAGACGGTCGCGGCGGTCATGGTGACGGCGCCGAACACGCTGGGGCTGTGGGAGCGCGGCATCGAGCAGGTCGCGGAGCTGGTGCACGACGCCGGGGCCTACCTGTACGGCGACGGGGCCAACCTCAACGCGATCATGGGGCGCGTGCGGCACGGCGACCTCGGCTTCGACGTCGTGCATCTCAACCTGCACAAGAGCTTCAGCACGCCGCACGGCGGCGGCGGCCCCGGCGCGGGGCCGGTCTGCTGCACCGAGGCGCTGGCGCCGTACCTGCCGACGCCGGTGGTCGAGGAGGGCGACGACGGCCTGGTGCGGCTGGCCGCGCCCGAGCGCAGCATCGGCCGGCTACAGCAATTCCACGGCAACGCCGGCGTGCTGATCCGCGCCTACGCGTACATACGGGCGCTGGGGCTCGACGGGCTGCGCGCCGTATCGGGTCAGGCGGTGCTCAACGCCAATTACCTGCGCGTGCTGCTGGAGGGGGCATACGAGTTGCCCTACGACCGGCCGGTGCTGCACGAGGTCGTCTTCTCGGGGTCGCGGCAGCGGCGCGAGCACGGCGTGCGCACCTACGACATCGCCAAGCGGCTGATCGACCACGGCTTCCACCCGCCCACGGTCTACTTCCCGCTGATCGTCGAGGAGGCGCTAATGATCGAGCCGACGGAGACGGAGCCCCCCGAGGCGATCGAGGCGCTGGCAGCGGCGCTCATCGCCATCGCCGACGAGGCCGCCCGCGACCCCGACACCCTGCACGGCGCCCCCTGGACCGCCCCCATCGGCCGCCTCGATGAGACGAAGGCCGCGCGTCGTCCCGTGCTGCGGTGGTCGGAGTAGGGGGGATCTGTACCGGGCGACTAAGGAAAGCGAACTGGGGTTCTGGTACGATATCTACACAGGCGAGCGACACGTTCGCCGCCGAAGTAGTTGTGGAGTCCTGTGGATCCTTCGCTGCTCGTTGGGGTCGCGGCGCTGGCCGCTCAGGTCACACCTAGCGTGTTCCGGGCGCTGCGCGGTCGTGATCCCGGCATCTTCGATCCGGCGATCGCCACCACCTGTAGCGAGTTCCCAGGCATTGAACTCGAGCCGGCTCTCCGAGAGTGGACGTCGACCGCGGGCTTCCGCACTTTCCTTGATCGAATCCAGGCCGGGGACCGCGACGCCATCGACGACGGACTCGTCGACTCGTTCATCGAAGATGGCGGGTTCTATCTGGCAGATGACGATGATCTCAGGGACACAGCCGAGCGGGTCGTCGGCACGCTAGTCAGCGCGTTGGTCAGAGCCCTGCTCCGCAGCGATGACAGCATACCGGCGCTCGCGAATCGCCTTGAGCGAGTGCAAGCCGAGCAGCGGGATGCGATTACTGAACACTTCGACGCAGGCCTCGCTGAGATGAAGGCGGACCTGCTGTCGGAACTAAGACCACCCCCCGCCGTAGCGTTAGCGAAGTCGTCGGACGACGGAGCGTCGGCGGACCCGGAACAGGCCAAGCTCTCGGCACAGATCGACTTGGCGAACGGCTTGTTCGAAGAGGGGAACGCAACTGCCGCACGGAAGGCTCTCGAACAGGTGCAGGCGACGGCCGAGAAGATCCCGGAGGATTTGCGGTTCCGCCTGCTCACGATCCTCGGGGCTTGCGCTATCGCCGCAGAGGACATCAAGGAGGGCTGTACTTACCTGGCGGACGCGCACCGCATTCGGCCGGACGACCCGGCAGCGCTCGCGAATGCCGCAGCCGCCGCGCGCCTACAGAATGACCAACACCGTGCAATCGCGCTGGCGCGCCAGGCGCTCGAACTGAAGCCACGAGATTCTCATGCCGCAGCGGTACTAGTCGAGGCGCTGTGGGATGCCCGAAAAACCCCGCAACTCGATGAGTTCATCTCCGCTGAAGGCTGGATGGTAGACGACCCGCTATGCGCTCTGACGCTCGCGAGGGTCTGGACCGCCCAGCATCGTTTCGGCGATGCACTCCAGATCGCCCGTGGTCTCGTCGCCGAGAATTCGGACGACTACGATGCGCGCCTCGTGCTGGCGGGGTGCCTGTTGGAAGAGTCACAAGCCGGTTACAGCGGTCATGCCATGGCTTCGTGCCGTGAGGCGGAGTGCCATACCAGCAAGGCGCTCGACTTCCTCAATGACATGGAACTACCGGCGAAGCGCATTCAAGCCCTAAGTATCCGGGCTGGCGCCCGGCTGATTCGCAACGACTCCGCAGGAGCGACCAACGACATCGAGGCCGTACTCCGGGAGGTTCCGGACGACCCCAACGCGCTCTGCAACAAGGGCGTGATACTTCTCCATACCGACGACCTCTCGGGAGCGCGCGACGCATTCGCCCGGATCGAAAACCCGGAAATACGGGGCAGAGCATTGCTGCTGCATGCCGGAGCCGCCTTCTGGTCAGGAGATGCCGAAGCGGCGGTTGAGTTGCTCCGAGGGAACTTCTCGCTTACGCGTTGCGAGTGGGACGACATCCGAAAGGCTGAGTTGCTCAGCCAAGTGGAGAAGGATCTCGACAGCGGAGACTCGGTTGGGCCCCTGCTTGCCCAGGCCCTGGAGCAAAGCGCAGAAGACCCACGACTCCTTGGCTTGGGCGCGTTACGCCACGAGCTCCGTGGCGAGCGCAACGATGCCGAGGAAGCGTTGCTGAAGGCGGTCGCGCTCTCAAGTAAGCCTGACCACCACGAACTCCTCTGGCGGCTCGCCAACCTCTACACCGGGCGCGAGCGCTACTCCGAGGCGGCTGACCAATACATCAAGGTTGTCGGGGACGACATCCTCCACCCAGCCGTGATGGCTCTCCTTGGCAGTCTCAGGAACAGCGGGCGGCGCCGTGAGGCGCTTTCTTGGGCGCGGAAGATCCGAGAGCAGCATCCTTGGCCACCGAAATCAGCGCTTGAGACCGAGGCGCAAATCATGAATCAGGTGGGCGACGTTTCAGCGGCAGCTGAGCGCTGGGCTGCTATCTGCTCACGCGACGATGCAACGATGCTCGACCGGACGAGGTTCGCGCAGGCGCTGCTGTGGCGCGGCGAGCACGCCACCGCGTTGACCATCGCCCGAGAGATCGACGCATCGAAACTCCAGAGCGAGCCTAGGCAATTGCTGAGTCTCGCCCAACTCAAGCACCTCCTCGGTGACGCGGAGTATCTGAACGACGCCTACATGGCCCGCCGCCACGGGATCGAGGACCCGTCGGTCCACCTAGGCTACTTCGCGTTGTTCCTGAGCCAGGACAAGGATGCGCTCAGCCCGGAAACAGTCGAGCCTGGTTGCGCGGTTCTGCTGAAGGACGAGGTGGGAGAGCAGTGGTGGAGCATCCTTGAGGACGGTGAGCCGAGCCGTTCGGACCACGAGTTGCGCCCCGGTGCCGAACTCGCGAAGACCGTCCTGGGTCGCCGACGCGGGGACACGGTCACGCTACAGGAAGGTATTGGGGAACTCGCCTGCGAGGTCGCGGATATCCAAAGCAAGTACGTACGGGCGTTCCAAGAAACCGCCGCCGACTTCCCCACGCGGTTCCCAGGGAACACCGAGCTAGCGAGCATCGCCGTCGATCGGGATGATTTCTCCAATCTGCTCGGCCTCGTCGATCGGCGCGATCGGTTCGCCCGTGAAGTACAGCAACTCTATCGCGACGATCAGGTGCCGTTCGCGTTCGTATGCGCCCGACTCGAGATATCGGCACCCAAGGTCTGGCGGGAATGCACCGAACGGGGTGAGGTCCCGATCCGCTTCGGCGCGGGCAACGAGAGCGAGGCCAATCGGGCTGACGAGACGCTGCGGTGCACCGACAGCATTGTGCTGGACATGCTCGCTCTACTGACCGCGCACGCGCTGGACCTCGCCGAACCCCTACGTACACGGTTCGATCGCGTCACGGTGCCTCAGCCGGTGCTCGATGAGATACGGGCATTGGTGTACGAAACCACCTTGAGACCGGGGCCCCACGCGACTCTCGGCAGGAGCATCGATGGCTCATACGCCTACTTGGAGATGTCCGATGAGGAATGGGCCGCGCACCAAGGCTTCGCGCGCTCTCTCTTGGCGCTCGCCGAGTCGTTTGATCCGATGGCATCTTACCCGACGCTCGATGTCCCCTCGGCAGATCTCGATGCGCTCACCGGCGCTCTGACTCGGTCTGGCGTGGGAGCAATATTCGCGGGTGGGGAAGACCCGACAGATCGACCGCTGCTTGTCTCTGACGACCTCGGCCTATCGGCAATCGCTCGCGAAGCGGGAGCCGAAGCAGTAAACACGCAGGCGGTACTACTAGAGTTGCGCCAGGCGGAGGTACTGACGGACAAGGAGTACTCCTCGCTCATCGCGAGGCTCACCCAGTTGAACTACCGGTTCGTCCGAGTCGACGCGGCGGACATCCTCCGGCTCCTGGGCGCAAACGGCTACATGACGGACGAGGGAACCCGGGCCCTGCTACGGGCCCTTGAAGGGCCTGAGTGCACAGAGGACTCGGCGGTCTCGGTCGTCGTGGGCGTGGTCGCTTCGCTGGCGACGCGGAGGCTGCCCGAACAGCAAGAGTCGTTGCTAGTCTCAATGCTGCTTGCTCATCTGCACCGGGGACGAGAGATGACGCCAGCACTGCGCAGGTGTTACGCGGCCCTCGAATCGAAGCTGGCTTCAACTCCTTCAGCCCAGGCGAGAATTCTGTCACTCGTCGGTACCTACATCCAGATAGTCAAGGGATGATGCGACCAAACGCCAGCAATGATAGCTGATGCAATCAGTGGGCCGCGCGGGTTCGACAATGGAGCGGGCCGCCACCCCCACCATTGACCGCCGCCCCCCAGCGCCGGCCGCCGGCAGAGTCCGGCCCGGGGGTCGTGAGGGACAGCACGGGCGCGACGACGCTTGGCCTGCCGACTCCTCACACGAACGGACACGACCAGCCCAGCCACTCGGCAACCGCCAGCATGATCGCCCATATGCCACGCGCTGTCGCGACCTGCGGCTGTTCGGGGACTGGCCCGCCGGTCCCGGCCTCAGGCGCCTGCCCCTCGCCCAGCTCGTCGAGGTCCGCCTGCGCTTGCCCGAGGAGGGCGGTCCGGCTGCATAGGCCAACGGAATAGCCGTCGTCGGCACGACCGGTGTCGTAGCCGTAGACGATGTACTCCTCGCCTTCGACGAAGGAAAACCCACAACTCGCGTCGCCCGGCGGCGTGGTGACGTACATGTTCTCATGGACATCACCCTTCCACACGGAGCTGACCTCGAAGCCGACCGTGGTACGGTCCCGAGAGGAGTAAGGGGTTGCATCGGGGTCAAAGGAGTGTTGGATCGAGACGACTCGGCCCGTGAAGACTGCATCGAACTGCTCCAACTCTTCGGAAGGAGAACCGGATCCCGCACAACTACACGCGTATGCCTGCCCCGTGTTCCCCAGGAGCCAGAGGACGCCCACCATGAGCGCGAGGCTCACTACGCGTACGGATACGGCCGTGAGTCCCATTGCTGGACGGTTAGCAGTCATCGGCCACATTATCCTTTTCCCTTCTGCTTGCCGCTACGCGGGCCGATCCTGATGATCGGCCGCACGATCTCCGGGATGGAGCGGGGAGGAGGTCCCCCAAAACTGATGCAGCGCCCGGTCCTCGACCCGCCGGCGCCGGATGTCGCGGGCCGCTGGGTGTTCGGTCCAGCGGCAGTCCGTGCCGTTAAAGACGCTGCCGCCGATTGTCGGGTTCCCGCTGCCCCTGTGGTGGTCGGCCTCCGCGCGCCGGGGTTCGGTCCTCGGAGCGGCACGCTCGCCACGATGGAGCGATGTCACGGGGTCACTCTAGCCTGCGCCCAAGCGCTGGGCGGCGAGGGATGTCGTCGTCAGGGGGCCGCAGTCGTGGACGGAGCCTCGGCCGCGACACCCCCACCATTGACCCCGGACCGCCCGCCTGGAAGAATCCCGACCGACGCGGGACGCCGAGGGAGCCGACGATGCACAGCGACGCCACGACCGTCTCCGACTACCTGGCCGGCCTCGGCGACGAGCGGCGGCAGGCGATCGCCGCCGTGCGCGACGTGATCCTGGAGCATCTGCCCGGCGGCTACGACGAGACGATGCAGTACGGCATGATCTCGTACATCGTACCGGCGAGCGTGCTGGCGGAGACGTACAACGGTGAGCCGCTGATGTACGTCGCGCTGGCCTCGCAGAAGCGCTACATGTCGCTATACCTGACCAACGTGTACAGCGATGCGTCGGTCGAGGCGTGGTTCACGGAGCGCTACCGCGCGACCGGGAAGCGGCTCGACATGGGCAAGTCGTGCGTGCGCTTCCGCCGACTCGACGACCTGCCGCTGGACCTGGTCGGCGAGGTCGTCGCACGGACGCCGCTGGCGGAGTTCGTCGAGCTGTACCGGGCGTCGCGGTCGGGCCGCAAGGGCGGCTAGCGGCGCCGGGCCGCCGGGAGCACCGGGTCCGATGCGGGCGCGGCGCTGACGTGCAGCTGGCGGCCCATCGCCGCCAGGGCGGCGTCCATCTGGTCGAGCCGCGAGCGATGCTGGACGTCGAGGACGCGATCGACCTGCGGCATGTGCCAGCCCAGCCGGCGCGCCAGTTCCGCCTTGCCGATGCCCTGCTCGCGCATGCATTGGTACAGCATGACCTTCATGACGGTGAGCGTGGGCAGCACGGCGCAGGTCGGGCCCGGCGACGGCGGGGGGATGTCCTTGCGGTCGTGGATGCGCGCCGCGATCGCCTCTTGCAGCGCGTCGCCGGCGCGGGCGAGCGCCTCCTCCCGGTCGTCGCCGAAGGTGGTCAGCTCGGGGAAGTCGGGCGACGTCGCGAGCACGGCGCCGTCATCCTCTGCGAGCACGATCGGGTATGCGAGCATCAGTCCACCCCCAGGTCCTTCTTGATCTTCGCGACGAGTCCGCGCCCCAACTCCTTGCGGCCCCCATGCATGGGCAGCTGGCTCGTGCGATCCCCGCGCCGGACGGTGAGATGCCCGCTGCCGCCCTGGTGCGTCTGAAAGGTGCAGCCCCGCTTCTTCAGCCAGCGCCGCAGCTCTCCCGCGTTCATCGTCTCACATCATAGACAACATTTCTGTTGTGCGCAAGATGTGCGCGGGGTCAGGGGTGGCGACGGTCGGGCCGCAAGGGCGGCTTGCGGCGTCGGGCGCGGGACCTGGCGCGCGGCGGGATCAGCCGTCGGCGGTGAGGCGCTTGAGCCGCACCGCGGGCAGACGCTTCAACTGCTGGTTCACGGGGTCCACCTCGATGCCGACCGACTCCAGCGCCGTGACGCCGAGCAACGGCTCGGCGCGGTCCTCGCCGAAGATGACCGTCGCGCCGACGATCTCACCCATGAACTCCACGCGGGCGACGGTGACGTCGAGCCGCAGTTCGCTGCCGTCGGCGAGTTCGTAGGTCCGGGCGCCCTCGGGCTTGAGGCCGATCGCCTCCAGATGCCGGCGCGGCACGAGGCAGTCGGTCGCCCCGGTGTCGACGAGGAACAGCCCCTCCCATGTGCGCTCGGGCTCCGCCGGGTTGCGGATGGTGACCGTGACGTGGGCCGCTCCCACTTCCCACTCCTCCTTACGGCGACCGTGCCGTCAACCCGCCTGGGTCTCCAGCGGGATAGCCGATGGCGCAACGGGATCGATGCCGAGTTCCGCGCATCCCTCGAGATAGACGTCGATCGATATCCGGAACTCCCGCTTGATGCCCTCGACGTCGGACGCTTCGGCATTCGCGATGGGATATGGGCCGCTGTTGATCACTCGTGCGTGCAGCACCTCGGCCTCGTCGTCGTACACGACCTCGCCGATGTACCCCTTGTACTCCAGCATCAGTCCTCTCCGATGCGCTCGATGAAGCTGGCGATGTCGCGGACGGTGTCGCGCCTTGCCTCAGGCCGGGGGTGGGGGCGGTGCACCACGATTGAGTCGGCTCCCTTGATCAACTGCACTCTGGACCCCGCTCGTTCGATGAGACTGACTCTCAGGGCAATCAACAGCGACTCGATGGCCGCCCATCTGATGTCCGCCGGGGTGGGGGTCGCCCGCATCCGCTCCAGCGTCCGTCGGTGTCGTCTTCGCATCCTACCATTGTGCGCCGGAGTCCACGGTCCGGCCACCCGGGCGGCCCGCCGGGATTCGACCCCCGGGCGCTGAGGCGCCGCCTGCCCGCAGCCCATGCGTCTGTCTATGATGCCCTGCGATGCCGATGCATCCCCCCACCGTGCCGACGCAGTCGCCGGGGGACGCGACCGACCGACCCGCACGCGCAACGGGCCGATGCGAGCAGCAGGGAGCAGCCATGGACTTCGATGTCGAGGGGCACCTGGGCGCGGTGGAGCGGTCGGTGTCGGCGCTGGCGCGCGACGGACAGCCCGCGCGCGCGGTCACGCTGTCGCGCAGCTACGCGACGACGCGTGGGGACCTGTGGGACGCCGTGACGAACGGGGCGCGCATCCCGCGCTGGTTCCTGCCGATCAGCGGCGATCTCGTGCTTGGCGGCCGCTATCAGTTGGAGGGCAACGCGGGCGGCGTGATCACGGCCTGCGAGCCACGCTCCCACATCGTGCTGACGTGGGAGTTCGCGGAGGACGTCAGTTGGGTCGAGGTGCGCCTCCGCGACGACGGCGCCGGGCGGGCGCGGCTGACGCTGACGCACACGGCGCGGCTCTCGGAGCACTGGGACACGTACGGGCCGGGCGCGGTGGGCGTCGGCTGGGAGATGGGGCTGCTGGGACTCGCGATGCACTTGGCGCAGCCGACGGCGCCGAAGCCCGACGAGGCCGCGTTCGCGACATCGCCCGAGGGCAAGGCGTTCATCGCCGGCAGCAGCGAGGCGTGGGCGGCGGCGGCCGTCGCGGCGGGGACGGACCCCGGCGTCGCGCGGGCGGCGGCGGCGCGGACGACGGCGTTCTACACGGGGGAGCCGGTCGAGCCTACCCGACGGCCTCAATGACGACGCGGCCGCCGTCCTCGACGTCCACGCACAGGCGGTGGCCGTCGAGCAGTGACATGCCCACGAGCGGTGCAGTGTCGGCCATATCGCCTCTGATATGTCTCGATTGGCCATCCCAGAGCACGGTGACATCGTAGACATCGAAGCTCACGTCACTGCCATCGGCGAGGATCGCCCGGCCTCTGCTTCGGTAGTCCAGTCCCAACTCCATCACCAGCGCCGGACTCACGGTGAGGGATCCGCTGTAGCCGGTGTCGACCACGGCCTCGATTTCCCGTGTCCGCCCCGATGGGCCATGGACGGCGAGCGTGATCACGGCCTCACGGTCCGCGTTGACCGCCCCCTCGATCACTCGGCCCTCCGCAGGGAGTGGCCCCCGAAGCTGACCAGCGCCCGGTACCCGACCCGCAGGGACCAGATGTCATGGGCGGCCGGGTGTTGGGCCCAGAGCCGGTCCGTCGCAGCGATCACGTCGTCGCCGATGGCCCAGTTGCCGCTCTCCACGTCGATGGCGACGACCTCTCCGTGGTGGTCGGCCTCGACTTGCTGGCGAATGTCCCGATCGTAGATCTCGTCTCCCAGGCGGGCCGTCTCCTCGGATGGGCGGGTTGGCGCAGTGCGCATCGCGATCTTCTCCTGACTGTGGATGCTCAAGTAGCAGGATAGCGCCCGGCGCGTCGTCCGGCGCCGGCGGGGCAGTGGCGAGGCGGCCGCCGTGGCCGACGGCTATTCGTCCTCGGGGAGGAGCACGACGCGGACGTAGCGGTCCGTCGGCAGGTAGCGCCGCGCCGCGGCGACGACCTGCTCCAGGGTCAGCGCCTCGAGCCGTTCGTCGAAGCGGCCGATCTCGGTGAGCGACTCCCCGCGCTGCGTCGCGGCCCGGATCTGACCGAGCCAGAAGCCGTTGTCCCGCACCTGCTCCTCGCGGGTGGTGCGCAGCAACTCCTTGACCGTGTCGAGATCGCCCTGGTCGCCGCCCGCGCGCAGCCAGTCCAGTTCGACCGCCACCTCGCCGGCGAGCTCTTCGGCGCGGGACGGGTCGCTGCCGAAGATGATGGCGACCTGGTACTCGTGGTCGGGCAGCAGGCGGGCGCTGGCGCTGACCTGGATGCTGTACGTGCCGCCCAGCTCTTCCCGCACCCGCTCGCGCAGCCGGATGCCGAGCATCTCGCCCGCGACCTCAAGCGCCAGCGCTTCCTCACGGCTCCACTCGGCCTCGCCGGCGAACACCCACACCGTGGCGCTGCGGGGTTCGATGCCGCTGCGAACAACCTGCTCCACGACCCCGTCCGGCGGGTCGACGCCGACATCCCGCCACTGCTCGGCGCGGCCGGCGCTGGGCAAGCTGGCGAGGTAGGTCTCGGTCAACGAGCGCAGCTCGTCCCAGTCGAAGGCGCCCACGAACACGAAGGTGGCGTCCCCGAGGTCGGCGAAGCGGTCGGCGTAGACGGCCTCCGCGCGCTCCAGGCTGAGCTCCTCGATCAGCGCGAGGCTCAGCGGCCGGCGGCGGAGGTGCTGCTGGCTGAGCAGCGTGTTCACCGTGTCGAAGAGCACGGCGTCGGGCTGCGTGGGTCGCACCTCGGCGACGCTGCGCAGTCGCGCCTCGTAGGTCGAGAAGTAGTCCGGGTCGAGCCGGGGCGCGGTGGCGTACAGCGTGATCAGCTGGAAGAGGCTCTCGAGGTCTTGCGGCGAGGCGCTGCCGTCGAGGCCCTCGAACAGCTCGCCGATGTAGGGGCCGACCGAAACCCGCTTGCCGGCCAGCAGCTTCTCGAGGGTGACGCTGTCGTGCAAGCCGACGCCGCTGCCGGCGACCAATTCGGCGGCGTGCTGCGCCGACACGTGATCGGCGTCGGAGACCAGCGAGTGGCCGCCCGGGCTGTAGCCGCTGAATCGCACCTCGTCGTCGCGGAAGTCGGTCTGCTTGGCGATGACCGTGATGCCGTTCGAGAGGGTCCATCGCACCGCGTCGATCGACTCGAGCGACTCCTCCTCGACGATGCTGCCCGGCGTCGGGAGCGTCGCCAGCAGCGGCACGTCGTCGAAGGTGTCCTCGTAGGCCGTCACCGCCAGCGTGTCCGCCTCGTCGAGTCGCGTCTGCAGGGCCGCGGCCAGCGCGCCATCGCCGTCGGGGTCGATCCCCTCGGGCCCCAGCACGAGCAGCACCGTGTTCCCGGGCTGCGACCACGAGTCCGCCAGCGCATCGATCTCGGCCAGCGAGACCTGTGGCAGCAGCGCCTGGTACAACTCCCACTCCGCTTCGATGCCCGGGACCGGGGTTCCGATGAGGAAGTGGTCGGCGTACCGATTCGCCAACTGGCCCGACCGCCGCTGATCCCGTTGCGTGTATTCGCGTTCCACCGAGCTGAGCAGGTTGACCTTCTCCCGCGCCAGCTCGCTGTCGGTGAAGCCGTGCTGGCGGACGCGCTGCAGCTCCTCCAGCAACGCGGTGAAGCCGCGCTCGACACCGGCCTGCTCGACCACGATCGTGAAGGTCTGGATGTCCAGCGGCTCGACCATCCCCGAGCGTCCGGCGCCGGACCACAGCCAGGGCGGGTCGGCGGCCTGACCGCGCTCGAACAGCCGCGCGTTCAGCATCATGAAGGCCAGCTGCTCGACCGCCGCGCGGCGGAAGGCTGCCACGTCCCGGCCGGCCTCGGGGGCGACCTTGCGAACCAGGATGAGCTGGGCGCCGGGCGCCTCGGGGTCGGTGAACACGTCGATGCGGGGCGCGTCGTTGTCGGGGATCGTGAAGCTCGGCCGCTCGGTGGGGTCCGCGACGGCGGCGCGCTCGGCGGCGGCCTCGCCCTCGGGCGGCGGCGCGAAGTGCTGGCTGATCTTGGCCTCGATCAGCGCCGGATCGAAGTCGCCCACGGCGACCACGGCCATCAGGTCGGGCCGGTACCAGCGCTCGTAGTACGCCCGCAGCTGCTCCACGGGCGCGGTTTCGAGGATCTCGGGCAGGCCGATCGGGCTGCGGTCGCTGTAGCGGGAGGCGCCGAAGAGCAGCGGGAGCAGGTTGGTCTGGAAGCGCGACGAGAAGCCCTGATACAGGCGCCACTCCTCGAGCACGACGCCGCGCTCCAGTTCCACCTCGTCGGGATCGAAGCTGATCGCGTACGCCCAGTCGCTGAGGATCTGGAAGGCCGTCTCGAGGATCTCGGGGTCGTCGGTCGGGATCTCCAGGAAATACAGCGTGTGGTCGTAGCCGGTTTGGGCGTTGATGTCGGCGCCGAGGCTGCTGCCGATCGACTCGAGGTAGTCGATGATCTGCTGCTTGGCGAAACGCGCCGTCCCGTTGAAGGCCATGTGCTCGACGAAGTGGGCCAGCCCGCGCTGCTCGTCCTCCTCAAAGACGGAACCCGCCTTCACGACCAACGACAACTGCCCCCGGCCGGGCGGTTCCTCGTTCTGCCGGATGTAGTAGACGAGGCCGTTGCTGAGGGCGCCGCGGACCACCGCAGGGTCGAAGGCTAAGGGAGCGTCGGGCGTGGTCGCGGGCTCCGCGTCCGCGGCGGTTTCCTCCTCGGGCTCGGCATCCGCTGGCGGGTCCTCCTCATCGGGTGCGGCCTCGGGCTCCGCGTCCGGAGCGGACTCCTCCTCGGGCGGGGCCTCGGCGTCGGGCTCCGGCTCCTCCGCGGCCTCCTCTTCCTCGGCGGCCGTGGGCGCCGGATCCTCCGCCTCCTCCTCCTCGGCAGCCGCCGGGACGGTCCGCGGCTCCGGCGCCGCGGCCGGCTCCTCCGCCGCGGGCTCGGGCTCGGGAGGCGGCGCGGGCTCGGAGGAGCAGCCCAGCAGCGCGACCAACGCCAGCGTGACGCAGGCAACGGCGACGACCGACTTCAGTCTGGCGTTCATCTCGCGTGTCTCTTGCTGTCGGTCGGGCTCGGAGCCTCCACGCGCGGAGGCCCATCGGGCGGACGGGCACCGCGGGCATTCTCGCCAACCGGCCGCCTACGCGCAGTTGCCCGGGAACTCCGGCGAGGTGGGGGCGTCGGGAGGCCGAAGGAGTCGTGGGCCGAGTTGACGGCCGGCGTACTACGTCTGCGGTGTGCTTCGCTCGGTGGTCCGCGGCTCGATGACGACGCGGCCCCCGTCCTCGACGTCCACGCACAGGCGGTGGCCGTCGAGCAGTGACATGCCTAGGAGCGGCTGGGTGTCGGCCGCCAGGGCATCGATATCCCTCGGCTGGCCGTCCCACAGCACCGTCACGTCGTAGACATGAAGAGTCACTTCGCTGCCGTCGGCCAGGAAGAACCGATCGACGCCGGTGAAGGTCAGCCCCAACTCCGTCACCATCGACGGCGGTAGCGTGAGGAAGCGGCTAAAGCCGGTGTCCACCACCGCGCGCACGTCCCGGGTCCGCCCCGACGGTCCCCGGACAAGCAACTCAACGACGGCCTCCTGGGCCGCGTTGACGGCGCCCTCGATCACCCGGTTCTCCGCGGGGCGCCGCCCCCGAGACTGCCGACCGCCCGGTAGCCGACGCGCAGCAGCCAGACGTCGATCGCCTCCGGCTGCTTCTCCCGCAGCCGCTCTCTGGCGGCGAGCAACTCGTCGGCGACTGCCCACTTGCCGCTCTCCACGTCGATGGCGACATACTCCCCGTCGTGGTCCGCCACGACCTGCTTGCGGACATCGCGCTCGTAGATCTCGTCGCCCAAGCGGGCGATCTCGTCTTTGGGGCGGGTTGGCCCAGTGGGCATCATGTCGTCCTCCTGATCCCGGTTCCTCAGGGAGCAGGATAGCGGACGTCGCAGGTCGCGGCGCCGTGGCAACAGGCCGGTCGAGGCGGGGTGATGGCCGGGGCGGGTCAGGCGGTCGCGCCTACCTGCCGGCCTCGATCACGACGGGTTCGTAGGCAGCGTTCACCGCGCCCTCGATCACCCGGTCCTCTGCGGGGCGCCGCCCCCGAGACTGCCGACCGCCCGGTAGCCGACGCGGAGCAGCCAGACGTTGATCGCATCCGGCTGCTGCGCCCGCAGCCGCTCCGCAGCGGGGCGCTCTTCGCCGGCGACGGCCCACTTGCCGCTCTCCACGTCGATGGCGACGAAGTCCCCGTCGTGGTCCGCCACGACCTGTTTGCGGATGTCGCGCTCGTAGATTTCGTCGCCCAGGCGTGCGATCTCGTCTTTGGGGCGGGTTCGCATAGTGGGAGTCACGTTGTCCTCCTGATCCCGGTTCCTCAGGGAGAAGGATAGCGGACGTCGCAGGCCGCAGTGCCATCCGTCATCGCCGGAAGTGGTGGGCCCGCCAGGATTCGAACCTGGGACCGAGCGGTTATGAGCCGCCTGCTCTGACCTCTGAGCTACGGGCCCGACGGGAGGAGTGTACGGCAGGGGCCGGGCGGGCGCGGCGCTCTCAGGCGCTTCGGCCGCCTCCATCCCGGCTCTCGGCATCCGCGGTGAATCGCGGCATCACCTTGGTGGCAAAGGTCTCCAGGTTCCGCAGTGACTTGCTCAACGGCAGTCCCATGTGGGAAAAATCGACAAGCAGATAGTCAAGATTGCAGATCTCCCGCAACTCCTGAATCTTCTCCACCACGTTCTCCGGGGAGCCCACCAGCAGCGTGCGGGGCTCGAGGAAATCCCAGTCCAGCTTCACGTCCGGATCCAAGATCTCGCCCGGGTTGGTGAAGACCTGCCTGCCGCGGAATGGGTCGTTGAAGATGAAGGCCGACATGATGGCTTCTTCCGCCTCGCGCCGGGCCTGCTCCATCGACGAAGCGACATACGTGGAGCGCATGACCGCCTGATCTTCTCCCAGCGCGAACGGCCTGCCTTCGCGTTCGGTCCTGACCTGGGCGTAGAGTTCCATACGCCGTCTGATTCTGCGGGCGGGCGGCTGCCAGTAGCATGCTTTCAGTCCCAGTTCGGCCGCCGTCGTGACCGAATTGTCGCTGGAAACGGTCATCCACATCGGCGGGTGGGGTTGTTGGTAGGGCCTCGGTGTGACGCGCAGCTTCGTGACCCGGTCCCCGTCTTGCCATGCGGGATTCGGCGGATACATGGGGTGGGAGAAGATGGTATCGGCGGCGGGGAAGCGGTAGTTGGCGCCCTGGTGGGAGAAGTACTCGTTGGTCCATATCTCCCGCACGAGCTCGACGGTCTCCCGGAACAGTTCCCGATTCTCCCGATCCTTGCGTGGGTCCGCGTTGGGATGGAACTGCGGGCCTTCGTACGGCCAGATGCCTCGGCCGAAGCCCACCTCCACGCGCCCCCCGGTCATGTTGTCCAGGATCGCAAGGTCCTCGGCAAGCCGGATCGGGTGCCACCACGGCGCGATGTTCGCCATCTGGCCGATGCGGATCCTCGATGTCCGGGCCGCGAGGTCCGCGCCGAGCAGGATCGGATTCGGTATATCGCCGACGGCATAGGGTCCAAAGTGGTGTTCTCCGAGCCAGATGGCCTCGAAGCCGAGTTCCTCGGCCAGAATGGCCTGCTGTCTGAGATTATCCAGCAAGCCAACGGCATCGGTGGCGTCTCCCGCAGAGGCCGCGACCGTCGTAAAGGCGGCGAATTTCATTCTTCTGTCCTCCGACTCCGGCCGGATCGCCGTGACGTCGCGTTTCGTCGTCCGGCCGCCACTGCGATACGCCTTCCCGAGCGTGCGAATCCGTCTTCGGGCGCCGGTACGCGCGGCGCCGCGCCGCCGAACGCGTGATACTATACATCTCTCGCACCCTACCATTAAGGACTGCCCGCCATGCCAGCCACACAGCACCGGGGGATCATCCAGACCGTGCTGGGTCCCGTGCCGCCATCGGAGCTTGGTCCCACCACGACGCACGAGCACCTCTACATCGACTTTTCCTTCATGTTTCGGCCCGCCCAGGACTCGCCAGCGCCGGAACTGGCGGACGCACCCATCACACTGGAGAACGTGGGATGGGTGCGGCGCAACTACCACAGCAACCGCTCGAATCTGCATTTAACGGACCTCGACACCACCATCAAAGAAGTCGCGATGTACAGAGACGCCGGTGGCGGCGCGATCGTGGATGCGACGACGATCGGCATCGGGCGCAACCCCGAGGCCTTGGCTCGCATATCTCGCGAATCGGGCGTACATGTCATTATGGGCGCGGGCTTCTATGTGGACGCGGTGCATCCTGAGGATATGGCGCAGCGGACCGTGGCGGATCTGGCACGGGAGATCAGCGCCGACATTACGGAGGGCGTCGCCGGCAGCGGCATCAAAGCGGGGATCATCGGGGAGATGGGCTGTACCTGGCCACTGACGGTAAACGAGCGCAAAACTCTGTCCGCGGCGGCGATCGCGCAGCGGGAGACCGGCGCGGCGGTATTGATTCATCCGGGACGCCATCCCGATGCGCCCGCCGAAATACTGGCGCTTCTGGCGAACGCCGGCGCGGACCTCTCCCGGGTGATCATGGGACATCTGGACCGTACCGTGTTCGAGTTCGGCGCGCTTCGGCGCATCGCCGAGTCCGGGTGTTACCTCGAATGGGACTTATTCGGGAATGAGGGATCCTACTATCCTCTCGCCGAGATCGACATGCCCAGCGATGCGCAGCGGCTGGACTTCGTGCGGCGCATCGCCGACGCGGGCTATGGCGACCGGATTGTGATCGCGCAGGACATCTTCACAAAGCACCGGCTGGTCACCTATGGCGGGCACGGCTATGGCCACATTCTCGAGAACATCGTTCCCAGAATGCGGCGCAAGGGGTTCACGGAAGCTGAGATCCGCGCCATCACGGTGAACAACCCGGCCGACGCACTCACGCTCGCATGACCGTCCCGGGATCCTGCGCCCACGTCCTGACTCTCCCGACGGAGTCGCGGCCGGGCAGAGCCGGCCTCTCGTCGAGGCTGGCGGGGATCTTGGTGTCGGCGGATGGGGCAGGGGGACGGGCGGTCGGGGCGGGGCGGAGGCAGGGCGGCTAGGCTGGGACGATGGCCGGTACAGCGATGGCGCGCGCGCGAGGAGACGCCCTGGGGGGCGTGCTGGGGGCGCTGACCCTGATGGGGGTGCTGCTGAGCGCGTGCGCCAATGAGCCGTCGCCGAGCCCGGCCGAGGACGGGCCGCCGACAGCGCCGGTCGCGATCCCGCCGGCGCGGGCGGTGCCGCCCGGCCTCGATGCGGCGCTGACGCTGCCGGCGGAGGTGGTGGCGGTGGTCTTCGACTACACGCTGGTGTCGTACGAGACGCCGTCGGGGGAGGAGGGCGAGCTGGGGATGCTGGTGGCGAACACGATCGAGCGGCGGACGCGGGGGCTGATGCATCGCACGGGGCTGCCGCCGGCGACGGGGATGCTGTTCGCGTTCCCGGTGGAGACGCGGGCGCCGTTCTGGAACCAGGACACGCCGATGGACATCGAGATCGGGTTCCTCGACGCGGCCGGCGTCGTGGTGGCGCTGCTGTCGCTGACGGCGAACGACCCCACGCTGCGGATGCCGGAGGCGCCGTATCTGTACGCGGTCGAGATGCCGGCGGGCTGGTGGTCGGCCAACGGGGCCGGGCTGGGGACGCGCTTCGCGATCCCGGCGGGAGTCGTGGGGCTGGCGGAGTAGGGGTCGGTCGGCGCGGGCGGGCGGGCGCCTAGTCCTGCTGCTCGCCGATCACGAGGCTGTCGATGGTGACGCCGAGCGCCGCGGCGATCCGGGTCATGGCCGCGACGGAGCCGGGCTTGCGGCCCCGCTCGATCTCGGAGAGGTAGCTGAGGGAGATACCCGACCGCCGCGACAACTCGCGCAAGCTGAGGCCCCGATGGTCGCGGAAGGCGCGCACGGGGCTCGCGCCGGCGATGACGGCGATCGCCACCTCGTGGGGAAGCCGCGCATCGCCCTCGGCCTCGACGGCAGCCAGCCGGTCCTCGAGCTCGCTGGTTCGCTCGAGCAGCGCGTCGTACTCGCCGCGGGTCAGGGTGACGGTCTCATCGGCGCTCATACGCTTCCCTCCGGTGCCGGACCCTGAGGATCACCATCACCACGGCGTCGCCGCGCTCGACGGCGAATATCACGCGGTGGCTGCCGACCCGCAGGCGGTGGTAGTCGCTTCCCGTCAGTGGCGTCACCTGCCGGGCGAGCGACGCCGGGTCGCGGGCGTATTGCTCGATCTTGGCGACGATCCGCTCGCGGTCGCGGGTGGCGAGGCGGCGCATGTCGCGGATCGCCCTCGTCGCCCACTCGATGGTCACGCCCCGGGCCACATGCACACACTTTCGCTGATAGCGAACAGGGAGTCAAGCGGGGCGCCGCAGCCGGATCTCGTGCGTGGGCGGCACTGTCGGCACACTCGGAGCGCGCGCCCCGGCGCGACGGGGCGGCGCGATGCTATCCTGATCGGGCTCTTCGGAGCGATGGGCGCGGTCGCGATGGGCCGCGCCCAGAGGGCGTCGCAGCCACTGGCTTCGGTGGCGTCGGACGCCGGAATCCCGGCCCGGGGGCCGGATGCGGGAGGGGATACCATGAAGAAGGCTCTGCGACTTGGCGCGCTGTTCGCGCTCCTGGCGGGAATCGGCAAGATGCTCATCGGTCGGCGCAACAAGGACGAAGAAGAGGCCTAGTCCGCGCAGCGCGCCCCCGGGGGGCCGCGGACGGGGTCGCTGATCGGCGCGCACGCGCGCGGACGTGAGCGGTGGGAGGGCCATGGACGCCACCCAGCCGGACGGCGCGCCCTACGACGTCATCGTCATCGGCGGCGGCATCTGCGGCGCCGCGGCGGCGCGGGCGCTGACGCGGCACGGCTATCGCATCCTGCTGCTCGACCGGGGCGATTTCGCGGCGGGTGCGACGGCGGCGTCGACGCGGCTGGTGCAGGGCGGGCTGCAATACCTGGAGTCGGGCCGGGCGCGGCAGCTGCATGAGTCGTTGCACGCGCGCGAGCGCCTGCTGCGCAGCCGGCCGCACTTGGTGCGCCCGCAGCCCTTCCTGCTGCCGGTGTACCACGCCGAGCGCCGATCGCCGGCGCTGGTGCGGGCCGGGCTGGCCATCTACGACGTGCTGACGCCGCGCAAGGTCGCGCCCTGGAGCCGGGAGTTCTCGCTGCGGGCGGTGCAGCGGATCGAGCCGTCGCTGGCGACGGACGGGCTGCGCGCCGCCTTCCGCTTCTACGACGGGCTGGTCGAGCTGCCGGAGCGGCTGTGCCTCGAGTACCTGTCGGAGGCGCGCGAGGGCGGGGCCGACCTGCGCAACTACGCGGCGGTCGACTTCATCCTGGGCAGCGAGGGCGGCAGCCGCGCGAGCGGGGTCGACTATCACGACGTGCTGACCGGGCGGCGCCACTCGGCGACGGCGCGGCTGGTGCTGAACGCGTCGGGCCCGTGGGTCGACGACGTGCTGCAGGCGACGGGCCGCGCGATGCGGCCGCGACTGCGCCCGGTGCGGGGGACGCACGTCGTGCTGGACCTGGAGGGCCGGGGACCGGCGCACGCGCTGCTGGCGCGGGGGCGGCGGGGCCGGCCGCCGACGGTGGTCGTGCCGTGGCTGGGGCTGCACATCGTGGGCGTGGCGGAGTCGGATCCGGAGCCGGGCGACGCGGGGCCGGGACCGGCGCGGCCGCAGCCGCACGAGATCGACGGGCTGCTCGACGCGGCCGCCCGGCTGCTGCCGGGCGTGGGGGTGGATCGGTCGCGGGCGCTGTACGCCTACACGGGGTTGCAGCCGTGGGGCGAGCCGGGGAAGCACGGGGGCGCGGCGCGGCGGGTGATCGATCACGCGGAGGACGGGATGCCGGGGCTGCTCTCGATCGTGGGGGGGACGCTGAGCACGGCGGAATCGATGGCGGACCGGACGGTAAAGGTGGTGCGCAGCGTGATCGGCGGCGCGCCCCGTCGCGGCGGGCCGCGGGCGCTGCCGATGCGCGCGCCGGGGAACGTCTCGTTCCTGCCGCCCGAGACGCTGACGCATCTGCGCGGCCGCTACGGGCAGCGGTCGGCCGACGTCGCGGCGTACGCCGGGCAGGATGCGTCGCTGGCCGAGCCGATCAGCCCGCTGCACCCCGACATCGGTGCGCAGGTCGTGTACGCCGTCGAGCACGAGCAGGCCCGCACCGTGGGCGACGTGCTGCTGCGCCGGACGCCGGTCGGTCGCACGCGGGGGCTGGGCCGGGCCGCGGCGCCGCGGGTGGCGGCGATCCTGCAATCGCGGATGGGGTGGTCGGACGCCGAGCGGGCGCAGGCCGTGCGCGACTACGAACTGGAGTTGCACCGCACGCTGACGGTGCTCCAGGCGCGCGGGGCGCCCGACGGCGGCGTCGCGGCGGACGAGCCGGCGACGGCCGATGCGGCCGCTGTCGAGGACCGTCCCGCGTAGCGTCGCCGGCGACGCCCGGGAGGGAAGCCGCATGTCCTGGCTATTCGCGCAGTGGTACGGGCTGATCAGCCGCGGGGAATCGGCGGCGATGCGGGCGACGCGGTCGCGGCTGGTGTCGGACCTGACGGGCGACATCCTGGAGGTGGGCGTCGGCAACGGGCTGAACCTGGCGCACTACGACGAGCGCGCGCGGGTGACGGGCATCGACTACAACCGCCACATGCTGGCGAAAGCGGCGGCCCGTGCGCGGGCGTCGCGGGCGGAGGTCGCGCTCGAGGTGGCCGACGTGCAGGCGCTGCCCTTCCCCGACGACCGCTTCGACCACGCGGTGGCGGGGCTGGTCTTCTGCAGCGTCGCGGACCCGGAGCGGGGCCTGCGGGAGTTGCTGCGGGTGACGAAGCCGGGCGGGTCGGTGCGGCTGCTGGAGCACGTGGGGGCGGAGCCGGGCCGGACGCGGCGGGCGCAGTCGGCGCTGAGCCCGCTCTGGAGCCGGCTGGGCGACGGCTGCCGTCTCGACCGCGACACGGTCGCGACGGCGCGGCGGGCGGGGGTGATCGTCGAGGAGGCGGCGTCGGTCGGGGGCCTGCCGCGCCTGCTGCCGGCGCGGCTGATCGCGGGTCGCGTCCCGGGGGGCGGGCCCTGAGCGTCGGAGGGGGCGCCCGATCCGCTAGAATCGGTGCGGACGGCCGAGCGCACGAAGGGCACGAAATCATGACGACAGCAGTGTTCAGGGACGGACTCGAGTACTACCGCGCTCACCAGGATGAGATCGTCGAGAAATATAACGGGAAGGTCGTGGCCATCAAGGACAACGAGGTCCTCGGCGCCTATCCCAGCTACCTCACCGCGTTGATCGAGACAGAGAAGACGCACGAACCCGAGACGTTCCTACTGCAGTTGGTGTCTCCCGACCGTGAAGTCCGCGTCGAGAGAGTGCCCCGACTGAGGATCCCTTAGTGGCCCCCGCCCTGACATGCACAGCACCCGACATCCAGTTGGAGCTCGTGAGCACGTGTGCCGTCTTCCGCGCATGGGACCCGGAGCGCAGTGACCCCCGGCCGCCCCGCTTCGCCTACCACGCGATCTGGGACACGGGCGCGACGCTCTCCGCGATCTCGGAGCGCGTGGTCCAGGAGTGTCGCCCCAGGCGGATCATGGAAGCGGCGGTTCAAGGTGTGCATGGAACAGCGTACCTGCCAATCCATCTGATCACCCTTGAGTTGTCCAACGGGGTCCTGATTCCCGAGATCCGTGTCATCGCAGGGGACATCGGCGACGCGGATGTCCTCATCGGCATGGATGTCATCACACTGGGCGACTTCGCGGTGACGAACGCCGACGGCTTCACGCAGTTCTCGTTCCGCACCCCGTCGCAGGAGCACATCGACTTCGTCGCCGAGATCGACCAGGGTGGCCGGCCCTCGGATCCGCCGACGCCGTAGCGCCGGCCGGCGCCCGCGACCCCCTCAGCCGACGTCGATGCGGAGGCGCTGCAGGCGCAGCGAGTTGGCCATGACGCTGAGGCTGGAGAGCATCATCGCGAAGCCGGCGACGATGGGCTCGAAGAAGCCCTGCTCGCCGAACAGCCAGCGCAGGCCGCCCGGCACCGGACCCAGGATCTCGAAGACGGGGTAGAAGAGGCCCGCCGCGACGGGGATGAGCAGCAGGTTGTAGGCGAAGGCCCAGGCCAGGTTCTGACGGACGGTGCGCAGTGTGGCGCGGCCGACGGCGAAGGCCTGGGCGACGCCGCGCAGGTCGTCGCGCATGAGGGTGACGGCGGCGGCTTCGATGGCGACGCCGGCGCCGCCGCCCATGGCGACGCCGACGTCGGCCTGGGCGAGCGCGGGGGCGTCGTTGACGCCGTCGCCGACCATCGCGACGACGTGGCCCTCGGCCTGCAGGCGGCGCACGACCTCGGCCTTCTCGTGGGGCAGAACCTCGGCGATCACCTCGTCGATGCCGAGGGCGGCGCCGACGGCCTGGGCGGCGCGGCGATCGTCGCCGCTGAGCAGGATGGTGCGTCGGCCCGCGGCGCGGAGGTCTCGGAGGGCGGCCGGGGCGCTGGGCTTGATCGTGTCGGCAACGGCGAGCACGGCGGCCACGCGCGACCCGATCGCGACGTAGACGGGCGTCGCGCCCCCGTCGGCGACGCGCCGGGCGTGTGCGAGGGCCTCGTCGTCGATGGGGACGGCGCCGGCCTCCATCAGGCGCGCCGCGCCGACGGTGACGGTCGCGCTGTCCACTACGGCGCGCGCGCCCTGCCCGGGGATCGCCAGGAACTCGCGGGCGGCGGGAACGCGGAGCCCGGCGTCGCGGGCCGCATCGACGACGGCGCGGGCGAGCGGGTGTTCGGAGTCGCGTTCGACGGCGGCGGCGGCGGCGAGCACGTCGTCGCGGTCGTGGCCGGGCAGGAGCGCGACATCGCGCAGGGCGGGCGTGCCGCGGGTGAGCGTGCCGGTCTTGTCGAAGATGACCGTATCGACGGCGGCGAGGCGCTCGATCGCCTCGGCGGAGCGGAACAGCACCCCCAGCTCGGCGGCGCGCCCGCTGCCGGCCATGACGGCGGTGGGGGTGGCGAGGCCGAGCGCGCAGGGGCAGGCGACCACGAGCACCGCGACGGCGTTGAGCGTCGCGAAGGTGAGGGCGGGCGGCGGCCCGACGGCCAGCCAGAGCAGGAAGGCGAGCGCGGCGATGACCAGCACGGCGGGCACGAAGACTGCGGCGACGCGGTCGGCCAGGGCCTGCACGGGGGCCTTCGAGGCCTGGGCCGACTCGACGAGGGCGATGATGCGGGCGAGGACGGTGTCGGCGCCGACCTGCGTGGCGCGCACGCGGAGGGCGCCGGCGCCGTTGATCGTCGCGCCGAAGACCTGCGCGCCAGCGGCCTTGTCGACGGGCATGCTCTCGCCCGTGAGCATCGACTCGTCGACCGCGCCGGCGCCGGCCAGCACGACGCCGTCGACCGGGATCTGGTCGCCGGGGCGAACGAGCATGACGTCGCCGGCGCGGACCTGGTCGACGGGAACCTCGACCGGCTCGGCGTCCTCGCCGTCGCGCAGCAGATGGGCGGTCTGGGGCTGGAGGTCGAGCAGGCGGCGGATGGCGACCGAGGCGCGGCCCTTGGCGCGGGACTCGAGGTAGCGGCCGAGCGAGACGAATCCGACGATGACGAGGGCGGTCTCGTAGAAGACGGCGCGGTCGAGGCCGGCGCGGTCGAAGGGGCCGGGGGCGAACGTCGCCGCGACGCTGTAGGCCATGGCGGCGGTCGTGCCGACGGCGATGAGCACGTCCATGTCGGTGGCACCGTGCCGGACGACGTTCGCCGCGGCGCGGAGGATGCGACGCCCGCTCCAGAAGAAGACGGGCGTCGCGACGCAGAAGAGCACCAGGAAGAGGACGTCGGGGTCCCAGTCGAGGCCGGCGGCGCGGTTCACCTGCATGGCGAAGAAGACGGCCCAGCCGAGCGCGAGGGCGAGCAGGGCGTCTGCCAGGAGGCGACGGCGCTCGTGATCGCGGCGGTCGTCCGCGGCGACGGCGGCGGCCGGCGATTGGGGCTCGGCGCTCGTCGAAACGACGCGGTAGCCGGCGGCGGCGACTGCGTCGGACAGGGCGCCGGGGGCGACATCGGGGGCGGCCAGGTAGACGCGGGCGCGCTCGGTGGCGAGGTTGACGGCCGCGGCCTCGACGCCGGCGACGCCGGTCAGCGCTCGCTCGACCCGGCCGACGCAGGCGGCGCAGTGCATCCCTTCGATGTCCAGATCGAGGCTGGCGCCGTCGTCGCTCCGGGGCGCCGGGGCGGGCGGCGCGGGGGCGGCCATGGGGAAGAGCGTCGTGTCGGGCATGGGGACCCTCCGATGCCAGCGTAACCAGTCGCGACGGGCGGCGGCGGCGGCTGGGCGGCGAGCCGCAGTGCACGCCGCAGCGCACACCGCGATACCATGGCCGCCCCATGCCACGTGTACTGCTCCTGATCCCCAGCGCCAGCTATCGCAGCCACGACTTCCTGGCGGCGGCCGGGCGGCTGGGGCTCGACGTGGCCGTGGCGTCGGACGTGGGCCAGCCGCTCGACGCGTTCGCGGAGCGGTCGCTGAGCGCCGACTTCCGCGACACGGCGGCCGGCGCGGCGGCGATCGCCCGCTACGCCGACGGGCACCCGGTGGACGCCATCGTGCCGGTCGACGACGGCGGGACGCTGCTGGCGGCGGAGGCCGCATCGCTGTTGCAGCTGCCGTCGAACCCGGCGGCGGCCGTCGGCGCGACGCGGAACAAGGCGGAACTGCGGCGCCTGCTGTCGGCGGCGGGCCTGCCGTCGCCGCCGTTCCGGGTCTGCCGCTTCTCGGAGGAGGCGGCGGCCGTCGCGCGGGAGCTGGCGTTCCCGGTGGTGGTGAAGCCGCTGGCGCTGGCGGGGAGCCGCGGCGTGATGCGGGCCGACGACGCGGCGTCGTTCGTGGCGGCGGTCGAGCGGCTGGGGCGGCTGCTGTCGGACCCGGCCGTCGCGGCCGACTGCGGCGGCACGGCGGATCGCTATCTGGTCGAGGGCTACCTCCCGGGCGAGGAGGTCGCGCTGGAGGGGCTGCTCGTCCCGCAATCGGACGGCGGCGGCGGAGCCCTGCAGGTGCTGGCGCTGTTCGACAAGCCGGACCCGCTGGAGGGGCCGTTCTTTGAGGAGACGATCTACGTGACGCCGTCGGCGCTGCCGGACGCGCGGCAGGAGGAGATCCGGCGGACGGCGGAGCGGGCGGCGCGGGCGATCGGGCTGTCGCGGGGGCCGGTGCACGTCGAGCTGCGGGTCAACGCGCAGGGGGCGTTCCCGATCGACATCGCGGCGCGGACGATCGGCGGCCACTGCGCGCGATCGCTGCGCTTCGACGTGGGGTCGGGGGAGGCGGGGGCGTCGCTGGAGGAGGTCGTGCTGCGTCAGGCGACGGGGCTGCCGCTCGATCGGCTGGAGCGGGAGCCGGCGGCGAGCGGCGTGATGATGATCCCGACGCCGGGGCCGGGCCGACTGCACGCCGTGCACGGCCTCGACGCGGCGCGCGCGACGCCCCTGGTGTCGGAGGTGACGATCGTGACGCGGCCGGGGTACCGCTTCGTGCCGCTCCCGGAGGGGGGCGCGTACCCCGGCTTCATCTTCGCGCGGGGCGAGGCCCCGGGGGAGGTCGTGGAGGCGCTGCGGCAGTCGTGGCGGCGTCTGCGCTTCGAGTTGGAGATCGGGTAGGGGGGCTACCCGAGGAGGGCGCGAACGTGGCCGGACAAGAGGGCGATGAACGGCTCGCCGGCAAGATCGGGGGCCGGCTCGCTGAAGTCGCCGTCCGGGCCACCCTCGGCCGACGTGACGAGAAGCCAGGCAGCGTCGCAGAGCCTCTCCTGCACGAGCGCGCGGCATAGCTGCTCGCCGCGATCGACGTAGGACGCATCGACGAACTCGGCTCGTGGCTCAATGTGCGGCGAATCCACTCGGACGGGATGAAGCGATCCCCCGGTTCCGGTCTTCGCAACCATCACGAGCACGTAGCCGATCCACGGCCGGTGCACCTTGCCGAAGGCGCCATCGCGGAACGCCGTCGCGAAGTCGGTTGCGCTGCCGACGGCCTCCTCGGCTCGATTGTTGAGGTTGTTCGCGAACGAGCTGCTGATGGATTTGAGCTCGATGGCGGCGAGCACGCGGGAACCCGACACGACCAGCAGATCCCAGCGCTTGGTCGCTCGGAAGTAGCCCGGGAGAGTCCTGCTCGCACTGCCGTCGGTGATCACGGAGTCGCGGGGAAGGCCCGCCTCTACCAGGGAGTCCGCGAGGACTGCCTGGAAGCCGGCCATGTGCTTGCCGCCGACCACCCGCTGGCGTCCGGGATCGCCACTGCGCGTCCTCGATCGGCGACTCCCCTGCGCACGCTGGACGGCCCAGAACTGTCTGACCGCCTCGGCGATGGACGTCTCGTAGCTCACTGGAAGCCGATGGCGAGGGGGTCGACACGGGCGTTTGCGAAGAGGTCGCGGGCTTCGTGGTCGAGGCGGGCGTGGGCCATGGCGGCGTACTGGGGATCGACTTCGACGCCGACGCTGCTGCGGCCCCAACGCAGGGCCGCGACGGCGGTCGTGCCGGTGCCCATGAATGGATCGAGCACCACGTCTCCGACAAAGGAGAACATACGCACGAGGCGCTCGGCGAGGGCCAGCGGGAAGGGGGCGGGGTGGTCGCGTGTCGATGCGCCGCCGAGTCCCGTCCAGATCTGCTGGAACCACTCCTGGTGGCGCTCGGTTGGGATCAGGCTGAGCAGCCTCGTGCCCGGACTGGGGCTGCGATAGCCGCCCGGCTTGCGCTGGAAGAGGATGTATTCGATGTCGTTCTTGATGACGGCGTTGGGCTCGTAGGGCTTGCCGAGGAAGCCCCCGCGCCCGACCTCGTACTGCGCGTTGCCGATCTTGTTCCAGATGATCGGCGCGAGGTTGTCGAAGCCGAGCGCCCGGCAGTGCTCCTGGATGCTGGCGTGCAGCGGCACGACCGTGTGACGCCCGCCGTTCTTGCGCCGCGAGAGCAGGACGTCGCCCACCACGCAGACGACGCGGCCGCCGGGGACGAGAACCCGGAAGCATTCCCTCCAGACATCGTCCAAGGCGCGGACGAAGGACTCGAACTCGTCGATCTCGCCCAGCTGCCCCTCGACGCGGTTGTACTGCTTGAGCGTCCAATAGGGCGGGGAAGTCAGGACGAGATGCGCCGATCCGTCGGGGAGGCCGGAGAGCGTGCGGGCATCGGCGCAGACCAATCGGTGGCCGGTGGCGGATCGGCGCGCAGCCTGCTCGACGAGGGCGCACGCCTCGGAGTCGCGGGCCATCTGCGGGATGAGGGACTGGTCGAGCGGCAGGTCGTCGAGGACGGCGGGGTCGCCCGTTTCGGCCGCCGATCGCAGCCGGCTCAAGATGTCGTTTCGCGGCCCTTGCGCAAGGCTCACCAAGTCGATCTCCCTCGACGTGCAGATGGTACTGCACGCACGTACATGTGTTCTACTAGCATAGCTTCGATTCGCCGCCACGTCAGACCGAGAGCGCGAGGTCGAGGGGAGCCAACTGCTCCTCCGTGGGCTCCGCTCAACAGAACCAGGCCTCGCTGAGGCCGGGGACCCAGCGGGCCGACGCGGCCGACGGAGGGGGAACGGGGCGGCCGGCGGCACGGGCCGTCTGGGCGCGGATGCGGGCGAAGGCGTCGGCGTTGTCGGTGGGGCCGTGGTGGCTGCAGGCGAGACGCCCGACGAAGGCCGCGATCTCCCCCTGCAGCGCATCGACGGCGGGGTCGGGGTTGCGCCAAGTGTAGGTGAGGCCATCGGGGTCGAAGCCGGTCAGGTGGCCGTCGGCCTCGGCCCGGGCGATGAGGGGGGAGCCGGGGGGGAGCAGGAGGCGGAGGCCGTACTGGACGGGGGGCACGTTCTGGACCAGGTCGTGGCGCTCGATGAAGTCGAGGATGGCGGCGAAGTCGTCGAGGGAGGTCCAGGGCGTGAAGGGCAGCCAGGTGGGGCGCAGGTGCAGCCCGGCGTCGCGGGCGAGGGCGAGCGCGCGCTCCATATCGGCGACGGTGTGGCCCTTGTCGAGGCGGGCGAGCAGGGCGTCGTCGACCGACTCGAAGGCGCTCGTCGCCCAGGCGACGCCGAGGCCGGGGAGGGCGCGCGCGGCGTCGGGGTGCTCCAGCAGGTGCTCGACCTTGATGGTGACGTCGAGGCTGAGGCCGGGGTGGCGCCGGGCGAGGATGCGCAGCAGGGAGAGGGAGTGGGGGACGGCGTTGAAGAAGTCGGGGTCGCCGAAGGTGATGTGGCGGGCGCCGAGCTCGACCTGGGCGTCGATGTCGGCCAGGACGACCTCGGGCGGGACGAGGCGCAGCCGGCCGCCGTAGGTGGGCGTGAGGGGGCAGTGCGTGCAGCGATGGGCGCAGCCGCGGCTGGCCTCGACGTAGCCGGCGAGCCGCTCCTCTCCCTCCGCCGCAGGGCCGTGGCCGTTGGCGGGCACGACGGTGGCGCGGGCGTACTCGCTGAGGGGGGGCAGGCCGGTGCGATCGGGCAGGGGCATCGCGGCGCGGGGAAAGAGGGGGGCGCGGCCGAGGCCGGCGATGTCCGCGAACTGCGTGGGGTCGCCGGGCTTGGGCATGGCCCGGCCGTCGGCGATGACACCAGCAAGGGCGACGAGGGGGCCCTCGTACTCGCCGCCGATGGTGGCGCTGAAGGGGCCGCCGTCGCGCAGGTGGAGGTCGAGTTCGGAGGCGTAGAGGCCGTAGAGGACGAGCGGGAGCTCGGGGCGGCGCGACCGCAAGCGCTCGGCGAGGCGCAGCGCGAGGCGGGCGGCGGTGTGCATGGGGGCGGAGATGGCGACGAGGTCGGCGTCGTCGAAGGCGGCGGCCGCCGCGGGCTGGACTGCGATGTCCAGCGTGCGGACATCGTGGCCGGCGCCGCGCAGGGCGGCGGCGGGCGAGGCGAGCCCGAGGGGCTGGTGCCCCTGCTCGTAGGTCGAGACGAGGAGGATGCGGGTCATGGGGTGGCGTCCCGCCATCACCCGACGGCCATCTCGGCGAGCCGCGCCAGCAGGTACTCCTGCGGCCGATCGCCCTTGATACGGTTGCAGTTCCCGCAGAGGAGTTGGAGGTTCTCGATGTGGTCCCCCCCGCCCTTCGAGCTCGGGACTCTGTGGTCCACCTCCAAATGTCGGAACTCGAAGTGCGTCCCGCAGCCACCACAGCGCCCTTCTTGCTGGCCGTAGAGCACGTGCTTGTTCTGGCGGTAGTTCTTCGGGGCGTCGACATCCGTGCGGCGGGGGATGTCGGTGCGAGCGATGACGCGCGACGCCCAGAGCGCGATCCGCTCCCCTGGTTCTGACGGCTGATTGTTACCGCGCGACTCCTGCCGACTGAGGCGGTACTGCACCAGTTCGACGGCCTTCGGCGAGATGTCGATGCCCACCCACTGGCGGCCGAGCCGCTCAGCGGCGACGCACGCGGTCGCACAGCCGCAGAAGGGGTCCAGCACCAAGTCTCCCTCGTTGGTCGAAGTCTCGATAATCCGCTCCAGCAGGGCGAGGGGCTTCTGCGTGGGATACCCCACCCGTTCCTTCGACGCCCCGGCAATGATCGATATCTCCCACACGTCGCGCATGGGCAGACCGGGCGTCTCGTGCGTAGCGGCGCGTTTCCGCGTCGCGCCGGGGTCAAGCACGTTGGCCTTGCCCTTGAAACGGCGTTGAAACGAATCCGAGACGGGCTCATAGAGCTGATTCCACACCACCGCGCCACCGCGCGAGTAGCGCAGAATTACGTCGTGCATGCGTTGGAAGTTGTCCTGCTTCGACGGCCAGCGCCGATACGACCAGATGATCTCGTTGCGGAAGTTCCCCTGGCCGAACACCGCGTCCATCAGCACCCGTAGGTACGAATCCGCGGTCGGGTCGCAATGGAGGTAGATGCTGCCCGTGTCCTTCATCACGCGGCGCAACTCCAGCAGCCGCACCGCCATCATGCACAGGTACGACTGCATCCCCTTGGAGTGCGTCCGGCCCGCCGTCTCCAGCAAGTGCGCGATCGCGGGCTGCTCGTCGGCGATCAATCCCATCCAGGCCACGTCGAGGTCGGAGAGCGTCCAAGTGTCCTTGAAGGCGGCGCCGGCCGCCTTGCTGCCCACCGGGGCGGCGTAGTCCTTGTTCGAGTTGAACGGCGGGTCCAGGTAGATGAGGTCGACCGACGCGCTGTTCATGCCCCGGAGGATGTCGAGGTTGTCGCCCGTCCAGAGCGTGCGGTTGGCGAAGTTGGGATCAGCCACGTTCGACCTCTTACGCCACCATTCGGTCCTGGCAACGGAACGGTACATCGTGCAGCACACTCGCCACAGGGGCTCGATGTCTGTGCGCGGCGGCTCGGATCCGATCGCGCGACGGGAATCTGGTCCCCCGGATCTCGGACGCGCTGACCTGCGTGTTGCCGCTGATCGTGCGGAAGAAGCGCTCGTAGAGGCGCGAGTTCCAGAGTGTGGCCAGTCCGATCGCGTCTCCGGGGGACATGTCACGTTCGGCGCCGTAGATCACGTTGACGTGGTTCTCGACGCCCACGAAGTCGCCGGGCAGTTGACCGGCCAGGAGCGGCGCGGCGATCAGGCGGCGCGGGTCGCCCTTGGCGGAGAAGCGGCGCAGCAAGACGCAGTTCGTGTTCGGCACGCGCAGCTTCGGCGGGGCCTCGGCGGATAGCCACTGCGGCTTGCGGAACCCGCCATCCAGCGGCCAGTCAACGGCGCCGGGCTTGACGTGTTGCAGCCAGAGCATCGGAACGTCGGCCCGGTCCGAGTCGCGTGCGGCCGTGCGCAGGTGCTCCGTCGCGCGGAACGCGACGACCGGCCCCGTCGAAATCGCCCAGCCGAGATCGGCGAGGAGATTGGGCTGACGCTCGACGGTCGTCAGCGCTCGCAGGTCGGCGCGCGATTCCGGCAGGTAGAGCCACGCGTCCCGAGTGTCCGGGTCGACGATGCGTCGCCGGGGCGCGAGCAGGCAGCCATCGGCCGGGAGATCGTCGGCGCCGTTCGACACCGTGATTCGCACTTGGCCGTCCGCGGTCCCCTCGCGGCGGCACAGGATGATGATGTTCTCCTGGAGCACTCCGTCGGTCTTGAACGCCTCCGCGCGCGATCGGAAGAGGTGCACGGCTTCGAGCGCCATCGTGCGATGGAACCGCCGGCGGAAGTCGCGGAAGTAGAGCCCCGACGAGTAGCTCCGTGGGACGATGAAGCACATCTGGCCGCCGGGCTTGAGGAGATCGCTCGCCACGTTCATGAACTGGGCGTAGATGTTCGGCGCGCCGCCGCCGCGCGGGTCGGACGGCGCGACCTTGAAGTAGGGCGGATTCGCGATCGCGATGTCGACCGGAGCGATGGGCTCGGCGCCGAGGCCGAGGCCCGTCGAGTTCAGGAAATCGTGGGAGCGGACCTCGGAGCTGAACCGCGAGCCGAAGGACCGCTTCGCCTCGGAGAGACTGTGGTTGAGGGCGGGCAGAGAATCGGCGTCGCGCTCGACCGCGATCAGGTGGACGGACTCCGCCCCCCGCTGGAGCAGCGACCGGGCCGCGCAGATGCCGAGGATGCCGGCGCCGGCGCCCGGATCGAGCACGCGGACATGCCGCGCCACTGGCAGGTCGGGCAGGGAGGCCATGAACTCCGCGATGCCGAGCGGGGTGTAGTACTGGCCCATCGCCTTGCGGCGGTCGTCGCTCGCGCCCCGGCGCAGTTGATCGGAGCCGCGCTCCACGACTTGGACCAGGCGATCCATCGGCATCCGCCCCTGCCCTTCCCGGCGGGAATCGTAGCAGAATAGATGTTCTAGTGCACGGGGCCGACGGCCTACTTGCTGGCGGCGCCCGCCTTCTGGGGCTCGTAGTAGGGGTTCGTGCCGGCGGCGTGATCGGTCGTATCGACGACCTCGGTGATCTCGGGGACGTGCTCCTTGACGGCGACCTCGATGCCCTGCTTGAGGGTGACGCTGGCCATGCCGCAGCCGGCGCAGCCGCCGCCCATTTCGATGTAGGCGCGGTCGTCCTCGACGCCGAGCAGGGTGACGAAGCCGCCGTGGGCGGCGATGCCGGGGTTGACGTACTCCTCGAAGAGGATCTGGACGCGCTGCTCGAGGGGGTTGTCCCAGACGGGGTTGGGGTTGTCGAACTCGAGCCCGCTGATGTTGGGGCCCTTGTGCTCGTAGTGGACGGCGACGCCGTTGAGCTTGTCGGCGTGCTCGCGCTCGACGTAGACGCGCAGGCCGTCGATGTCGAGGGCGGGGTCGTCGGGCTCGTGGCCCTTCTCGACGATGGTGATGACGTGGTCGAAGCCGCTCCCGCTGCGCCCGGCGATCTTGATGCGGATGCCGGAGACGGGCTCGGGGTAGCCGTCGAGGGCGGCGCTGAGGGCGGAGATCGCCGCTTCGGAAAAGGCGAGTCTGATGTCGTTGGGGGAGCCGGGCATGCGGGAGCCTCCTCTGCTTGGACGCTGGCTGCATGGTAGCGCAGGACGGGCGTGATATCGATAGGGCGCGGGTATGCTGCGCTGCCAGATGCACGGCGGTGCGCGGGAAGGGGCGACGCGTGGGGCTGCGGCGGCGGCGGGACGACTACGACATCGTGGTGATCGGCGGCGGGTCGGCGGGGCTGACGATCGGCCGGCTGGGGCCGCAGTTGGGCGCGCGGGTGGCGATCGTGGAGGCGGAGCGGCTGGGCGGCGACTGCACGTGGCACGGCTGCGTGCCGAGCAAGGCGCTGCTGGCGGCGGGGCGGGCGGCGGTCGCGGGGCGGGATCGGGCGGCGCTGGGGCTGCCGGCGGGGCTGCCGACCGGGGCTGTGGCGGGCGCGGTGGAGATCGGCCCGGTGCTGGCGCGCATCCGCGCGTTGCAGGAGCAGATATATGCGGAGTCGGACCGGCCCGAGACGCTGCCGGGGGTCGACGTCATCCCCGGCCGCGGGCGCTTCGTGTCGCCGTCGGAGGTGGAGGTGGCCGGGCGACGGCTGCGGGCGCGCACGTTCGTCATCGCGACGGGGTCGTCGCCGGTCGCGCCGCCGATTCCGGGGCTGGCGACGTCGGGCTACCTCACCAACCGCACGGTCTTCGACATCGAGCGGCTGCCGGCGCGGCTGACGGTGATCGGCGGGGGGCCGACGGGACTCGAACTGGGGCAGGCGTTCCAGCGGCTGGGCTCGGCGGTGACGGTGGTCGAGGCGGCGCCGCGCATCCTGGCGCGGGCCGAGGCGCCGGTCTCGGCGGCGCTGCGCGAGGCGCTGACGGGGGAGGGGATGTCGATCCTGACGGACACGTCGGTGGTGGAGGTCGTGACCGAGGGCGGGGGGAATGCGGCGGAGCGGGTCGTGCGGGTGCGGGGGCCGGAGGGCGGCCGGGACGTGCGCGCCGATGCGATCCTGGTCGCGGCGGGGCAGCGCCCGAACGTCGACGGCCTGGGGTTGGAGGCGGCGGGCGTGGCGCTGACGGATGACGGCGCGGTGCGGGTCGATGCGCGGCTGCGGACGTCGAACCGGCGGGTGTACGCCTGCGGCGACGTGACGGGCGGCCATCAGTTCACGCACGCGGCGTCGTACGAGGCCGGGGTCGTGCTGCGCAACGCCCTGTTCCCGATCGGGCGGCAGCGGGTCGGGTACCGCAGCATGCCCTGGGTCGTGTTCACCGACCCCGAGGTCGCCGGCGTGGGGCTCAGCGAGGCGGCGGCGCGCGCGAACCACGGCGACGCGGTACACGTCTACGAGCAGTCGTTCCGGGAGGTCGACCGGGCGCTGATCGACGATCGAACGGCGGGCTTCCTGCGCATGGTGACGGTGGGGCGGCGGCGGCGGGTCGTCGGGGCGCAGATCGTCGGGCCGTCGGCGGGCGAGCTGATCCAAGAGCACGTGCTGGCGATCTCGCGCCGGATGACGGCGCTCGACCTCGCGATGACGCACCACGCCTATCCGACGCTGAACGAGGTCTCGCGCTGGGCGGCGCTGTCGGCCGTCGAGGAGGTGCTGGCGTCGAAGTGGGGGCGGCGGCTGGTGGGGCTGGGTCGTCGGGTGCGGCAGTGGTCGTCGGGGTAGGGGGGTCGGGGGGCGGTTGGGGTAGGGGGCGTCAGCGCCCGCCCGACGGCGTTCAGCCTTGTACGACCTGCAGCCACCACTCAAAGCGGGGATCGCGGGGGCCCGGTACGTAGCTTGCGCCGGAACGCATGGACTCCATCGCCGCCCGCAACTCGTGTGGGGGGATCGATGTCGCTTCCGCCCACTGGCTGAGCAAGTCGAGGGTCGAAACGAGCGGGATTGTCGGAGTTCGCTCTCCAAGGACTCGCCTGGCTTTGCGATCGTCGGTAGCCAGCGAGCACCCGCGATGCAGGGCGAGGGCGGCCGTGATCGCCTCACCGTCGTCAATCAGGGCAGCGAGCGCTACGAACGTCGCCTCCTCCGCGGGACGTTCCAGTCGCATCACCTCCACCAAGCCGTCGGCCACGAACGGAGAGAGGTCGACCAGCACTTGCTCCTCCGCGGCGTCGGGCGCAGGCCGGCGGAGGACATAGATCGCTTCCTGATCGACGACGTAGTCGGCCACCGCGACGTGTTCGCGCAGCGACGACGCGATCTCCCCGAAGCGTTCCGTCGCGTAGAGATTGAGCAGGCAACTGGCGTCGAGAAGAAGGGTAACGGGCCGACTCTCCACGGCGGCGGACCTTAGGACTCGCGGCTGGTGATGCTGCCGGCGAGTTCGATGGGGAGAGACGCCACTTGGCCTTCATCCAGCACGTGCAGGGCATTGCTCAGCGTCTGCACGGTCCGCCTGGCCGAGACACGATCGGCCCGCAGCAGGAGGGCCAACTCACCTTCCGTGAGACTTCCCTCTTCGTACGCGCGGGCTGCCAAGAACTCGTAGCGGAGCGGCAGCAGCCGATCGTCGCGAGGTTGGGGAGGCAATCCCAGGTGCTCCTGCGCCTCGCGGGCCCTGAATCCCCGGTCGCGCAGGCGCTCCCAGGTTCCTCCTGGGAGAACGCCAATTTCCTCCAGGCGGAGCATCATCGCCTCGACGGAGACGAAGTAGTAGTGCGCGACCCGGCAAACATCGGCGGCCGTCACGTTGCCGCCGCCGGCGCGCGACAGCTCGTTGAACCTGCGCCGCAGCCCGGGCTCGGGCATGAGCAGGCAGCGGGCGAACGTGTCGGCGAACCGCTCGCTGGCGGGGACACGACTGGACGCGCCCAGCACGGAGATCTCCGACTGATAGCGGCTCGTCAGGAAGTGGGCGTATTCGTGGGCCAGTGACCATTGGCGCCGTTCTGCCGGATGGCGGGCATTGACGGCGATGCAGCCGCCCAACTCGTCGGTGTAGGCGAAGATGCCCGCCACTCGCGACGGCAGCGCGATGGAGAACACGCGGAGACCCACATCCTGCTCGAGCGTCTCCCTCAGCCGCAGCGCCGGCCCGTCGCCGAGGCCCAGCCGGTTGCGTTCGGACGAGGCGACATCCTGGGCCGCCGCCTCGGGAGTCGTTCCCGCCGTCGGATACTGGGGCGGGTAGTTCGGCCCGATCGACACCCCGTTCAGCTGCTCCAGGTACAGGTAGTTCTCGCACAGGTCCTGGAACTCCCGGATCGCCTCCCGCGTTTCTTCCTGGATGCCGGCCGAGCCGACGCGGTCGGCGGCCGTCCGGAACTGGACGGCGAAGTCCGCGACCGGTTCCTTCGGACCGACGAGATCGCTCACCCGCTTGCCGTAGAGACTCGCCAACCGGATCACCTCATCGGGCCGGGTGCGTCGGTCGCCCTTCTCCAGCGCGGTGATCGTCGTCCGGGCAACCTCGATGGCGTCCGCGGCGTCTTGCTGCGTCAGCCCTCGGGCCTTGCGCGCCTCCTGCAGGCGGCGTCCCAGTCTGCGGGGGTCGATGGAGTCGGCGTCGTGCTGTGCCATGGAACCTCCCGAGTCGTCAGGCGGCGCGCGAGGTGGACCCCCGCCACTCGGACACGTAGGTCCGGAACAGGCGAACGAAGCCGGCGCGGGTCTGCGCGATGCCCAAGCCCTCGTGCTGTCCGAGTTCGGCGCTGGTCCGAGCGAGTTCTGGAAACGAAGCTACGAGGGACTGCCACGGATCACTTGAAGCAAGGGCCCGTTCAAGCCTGTGGACTTGGCCCCGCATTGCTTCAAGGCCGTAGAGCTGGTCGCTGCTGAGGGCCGCCCGTCCCGCGCGCACATCGTGCCGGTATGCGGCGGCAGGGTCGTATTGGCGCAGCCCGGCGGCGTGGAGGGCCTGTCGCCGGAGGACACAGGACGTGCAGAAGCCGCAGTGCGCGGGCTGGCCGGGAATGCGCATCGGGAAGCTGTCGCAAGAGATGGTCTCCGCCACGGCGCCGACGAATCCGGCGGGGAGCAGCGCCCGGCACATCTCCGCCTTCGTGTGGAACAGGAACGGGTTCCTGACGCGGATCGGACGATCCAGCACAGCCTCAACGAGTGCATCAAACATGATCAGGGAACGGGGATGGACACCTCTGTAGTTATCTACGCCGAGTTGCGTCTCGTTGAGGGGGAGGTTCAGAGCCCCGACACCGTTCTCGTACACCCACAGCGTGTCAGCGCCGGCCTGTAGGGCGGCCGTAACTCCGAGGGCGAGGAAGACCAGCGCACGCGTGCGCTGCCCTTTCTCCTCACGGCGCCCTTCGGGGCGGTGCATGCCGAAGCCGACCGCTACGTGCCAAACTCTTGGCCCCGCGCCCGGCGCGCGCTCATCGAGCACCGATCTGACGCGCTCCACCTGGGATCGCTGTCGGCTGCGCAGACGGCCGTGGGTGTATCCGGAGACGAGGATGCGTGACCCGCTGGGATCTCGCGTAGTCTGGCAAGCGAGTCCGGCAAGGGAGTCGAGGCCGCCACTGAACAACGAGACGGAGACCGGCAACTCCGGAGGCGTGCTGAAGAGAAAGGCCTCGGACTCCTCAAACTCCCGACCCGTCTGTCGCTTGTCAAGGCGAAATGACCACTCGTCTTCGCTGAGCCAGTAGAGGAACTCTTGAAGACTGGCAGCCATCTCCGGCGTGGTCCAACGATCAGGATTCCTCAACCCGACCCGAACATCGATGCGGCGCTGTCCGGTGTTACGCCGCTTGAAGTCTCGCGGCGAAGAACGGTCGGCCGCATAGATGGCCAGTGCTAGGTCCAGGAGATCCGCCGCACTCGCAGGAAGCATCTGACCGAACGGGCGCGACAGGCGCTTGCTGTTCAACCAGCAGGTGCTCTCAAGACCTACTTGCCGGTTGTGGACGGTGAAGTCGTAGCTGTAAGGCGTGGCGCTCATCGCGACGGCCCGGACGAAGCGCGGGTCAGACTCCTCGACGGACGCAGATTCTCCCCGAGAAGACTGCTGGTAGGCTCACGCGGGACAGAACGCCTCGGGGCTCGGAGCCCCACGGCGCTGGGATTATCCGCAAGTTGACCGGCCAGCTTCTCGACCGCAAGCCGAGTGACCTGTTCAATTCGGCGCTGCCATTCGTAGGCTGAGTCCTGGCTCCCCAGCTTGCCTTCGGAAATCAGATTTGGACGGGCCTTGCCGAAGAATTCGTGCTCCATGATGGCCGTACAACTCAACCTCGCGAGTTGCTCAGTGACCGCGCTTGACTCCAGGGCTTTAGCATCCAGCTCACCTGAGACAAGGACGAATTTGGTCACCTCAGCCGATATCTTGGTATGCCGGTGGCCTTCTTGGCCTCGTACTATGCGCTCGATTGAGTCGAAGGAGTCCTCAAGTGAAGCTTCGCGACGGTTCGCGACCACTTCACTCAACTCTCGGAGGCCTGGGATGCCGCCACGCTCACGAAGGGTCCGGGCCAGAGATCCGATCAGCTTGTCGCTGATCTCGGCGTCCGAAGCTGTACCCTCGCGGGCCCACTTGTAGGCGGCGCGCCAGCCGGCGGCAAAACTTCTCTCGAAACGGTCCAGTTCCGGCATCCTGCCCCCGCACTCGGTTGATCCGCACGTCTCAGTGTGCGCTGAGACTACTTGCACTATCTGACAATGTCAAGTCTTTGTGATCGATTTAGATGTCTTCTGTCATTCCGTAGACCGTTCCACGAAGCGCGGCCCCGGTGATCCTCACGGCGTCACCGTCCAGCCCTACCCCCCACACGCCCGACTTGGCGCCCGGCGGCGCGGGACGCAGAGCAGCCTTGTCCGCTCGATTCGCGGATCTGGATGGTGCACGCACGCAACAACGAATCGGATGAGGAACGACATCACGGCCGGCCGGCTCCAGGCCAAGTTGGCAATCGTCGCGGGTCGGTAGGACGGAACGGACCCCGTGGAGCGGGGGACGGGATTCGAACCCGCGGCCGCCTGCTTGGAAGGCAGGAGCTCTACCCCTGAGCTACCCCCGCCGGGGGGAACAGCGTAGCAAGCGCCAGGCGATGGCGACGGCCGGGGCTAATCAGCCTCGGTGGTCGTGTCGGCGGCGGTGACGTCCGCGGTGATCTTGCGGAAGGTGACGAGGTACTTGTCGGGCTTGAGGACGCGCTCGGCGGCCTGCTTGGCGACGATGGCCGTGAGCCCGCCCGGGAAGCGGGGCTTGGGGGGCACGTGGGCGACGTTATCGACGCGCCAGCCGTGCTCGGCGGCGGCCTGCATCCCGAGGCGCATGCTCTCATCGTCGGGGTAGCCGGCGGTGTAGACGGGGCCGGCTTCGGTGAGGAACCAGTTGACGCGCGCCTCCCGCTGGACCTTGCGCTCTTCGAGCGTGGCGTCGACGGCGGCGCGGCCCCGGCGGGCGCCGCGCTCAACGGCGGGCTTGGCCTTCTCGACGGCCTCGCGCAGGGCGGGCTCGGCGCGCTTGCGGACCTCCTCGGCGGTGACGGCGGCCTGGCGCGCGCCCTCGCGGGCGACGGCCTGCGCTTGCTTGAGTCGGTCCTGCCAGGTGGGCATGGTGACAACCTTCGGGGCGCGCTCGCGCCCGATCAGCCGAGCGCGACCAGCGTACGCCCTCGCACGGCGCCTTGGAGGATGGAGGCGGTCGCGGCGGCCACGCCGTCGAGGTCGATGCGGACGGCGATGGCGTCGAGCAGGGCGTCGGGCTTCCAGTCGCCGGCGAGGCGGCGCCAGATCTCGCTGCGGCGCGACATGGGGCAGTTGACGGATTCGACGCCGACGAGCGAGGCGCCGCGCAGGATGAAGGGCATGACCGTGGTGCTGACAGCGAAGCCGCCGGTGAGGCCGGAGATGGCGTTGACGCCGTCGCGCTTGAGCGTGCGCAGGATGTAGGCGGTGGTCGCGCCGCCGACGGGGTCGACCGCGCCGGCCCAGCGCTCGCGCTCGATGGGGCGGCGGCTCTCCTCGCTGACCTCCTCGCGGCTGAGGATCTCGGAGGCGCCGAGGGCGCGCAGGTAGTCGTGCTCGCCGGCCTTGCCGGTGCTGGCAGCGACGGTGTAGCCGAGCCGCGCGAGGATGGCGACGGCGGTGCTGCCGACGCCGCCGGTCGCGCCGGTGACGAGGACGGGGCCGGAGTCGGGCGTGACGCCGCCTTGCTGCAGGGCCTCGACGGAGAGGCCGGCGGTGAAGCCGGCGGTGCCGAGGGCCATCGCCTCCTCGGCGCTGATGCCGTCGGGCAGGGGCACGATCCAGTCGGCCGGGACGCGGGCCACCTCGGCGAAGCCGCCGAAGTGCGCGACGCCCAGGTCGTAGCCGGTGATGAGCACGCCCTGGCCGGGGCGGAAGCGATCGTCGGCCGATTCGCGCACGCGGCCGGCCAGGTCGATGCCGGGCACCATCGGGTAGCTGGTGACGACGCGGCCCTTGGGCAGGGTGGCGAGGCCGTCCTTGTAGTTCACGCTCGACCACTGCACGTCGATGGTGACGTCGCCGTCGGGCAGCTGCGCCTCGTCGAGCGACTGCACGCCGGCGCTGAAGTCCTCGTCCTGCATGTCAACGACGAACGCGCGGAAGCTCATGGCGGTCTCCTTCGCTGTAGTCCTGGGGGCTGTGTTTCTCGAGGGCGTGTCTTATGTCGTGTGTTCTGGCCTGAGGGCGGTCAGCGGGCCGGCTCAGCGTTCCGGCAGTTGGCCGCGCTCCAGGGCGTCGAAGAGGATGGGCTGGACGTGGACGCCGTGCGGCCGCAGGTCGACGAGGGTGAAGCCCTTGAGCAGGCTGGGCGCGCCCGAGTAGAAGGCGGTCGTGCCGGGCGGGCCGGTCTGGCCGTGGCGATCGAGGTGGCCGAGGGCGACGTAGTGCGCCTCGAGGTCGGACAGGTGCTCCTCCTCGATGCGGTAGCCGAAGGAGAGGCGGCCGTCGAAGCCGACGGCGGAGCCGTGCGCCATGGCGATGCGCCACAGCGGTTGCTCGCTGTCGCTGCGCCAGCCGGGGCTGCTGCCCGCGGGCGAGAAGTCGTCGTAGCTGGTGTGGGCCTGACCCCAGATCTGCACGCCGACGTCGTCGAGGCTGAGCAGCGTGCCGTCGGCGTCGTCGAAGATGTGCACGTGGTCGGCGAAGTGGTGGCGGAAGCGCTCGTACATCGAGCCGGGGATGAAGGGGTCGTGGTTGCCGGGCAGGATGACGACGGGGACGTGCGTCGCGCTGATGATGGCGGCCGTCTCGGCGAAGAGCGGCTCCTTGACGCGGTTGTGGTCGAAGAAATCGCCGGCGATCAGGACGAGGTCGGCCTCGAGGTCGACGGCGGCGCCCATGATCGTTTCGAGGAAGTGCAGGGCCTCCTCGCGGCCGGACTCGTCGCGCGTGTGGCCCGTGCCGACGTGGACGTCGGAGGTGTGGATGATGCGGACGCTGTGCGGGTGGGCGGCGGGGGGAAGGAGCGCGCCGGCGTCGAGCACCTGCGCGCCGGCATCGGCGGGGACGGAATCTGCCATTGCAGCCAACTTCACTGGACGCGGGTCCGTCGGGACAACGGGGCCCAGCGTAGCGGACGCAGTCGTCTGGCGCAGTGCCGGGGCCGCACACGCGACGACACGGTAGCGGGCGGGACGCCATGCAGACCCGGCATCATGGTGCAGCGTCGACCATCCGGCGGAGATCGGGGCTCACCCGCGGGGCCACAGTTGCTCGACGTCGGCGTACACGCGAGCGGCAGGGACGCCGACTTGATCGATCAGGAACTCCTCAAGTGCCGCAAGCCGCACAGGATCCTCTATATTGAGCGTGAAACGCGCTTCTTCCAGTGGCGCCTGCGTGCTCGCGAACACGGTCGTGTTGCCCAGTTCCGCCACCGCCTCGTAGCCAAGAGACTCGACCAGCGCGAAGGCATCGCCCCGGCTGATGAACTCAGGCATAGACCGCGACCCGGCGGGTCGACGAGTGCGTAGGCGGCGACGGTTCCTCCGGGACGATGTGCAACTCCACGCCCCGCGCTCGTAGGTACTCGATCGCCGGCCGCGTACTATCGGTGGTGATGTGGCGCATGATCGCCGTGAGCGATTCCTGCACGCGCTCCTCCACGACCTCATCATCGCCGGACCCGCACACGAAGATGGGGAGCTCGTGCCCGGTGGCGACGAACTGATCGGCGTGATCCGCAGAGCGGCTCGTCGTCATAGTCACAACGGCTTCAACGGTGGTCATGGGATCCTCCCTCGCGTCCTCGACTGTTCCTCGGCTGGGCATCCTGCTCCGTGCCGCCGGACGCGCGAGATCAGGATAGAGCATGGCGCGGCATGGTGGGCGCTCATCCTACACCGAGTGCGCCCGCCGCGCGATGGCCTGGCGCCGAGTCTCGATGGCCACGGAGAGAGCGCGCGCCGTGGCCGGCCCATTGATTCGCCCCTGTGAGCTGCAGGCCTCGCACGGGAACGGCCCGCGGAAGGACGCGAACCGCCGGCACGCCCTATACGATGCACAGACGATGACCTCTCCTCCGACGCCCCAGACCATCGCGACCGAGGCCGCCCCCGACGGAGCGGGCGAGTTCGAGACGGTCATCGGGCTGGAGGTGCACTCGCAGCTGAAGACGGCGAGCAAGATGTTCTGTCGCTGCCCGGCGCAGTACGCCGACGCGGCGCCCAACACGCACGTCTGCCCGATCTGCCAGGGGATGCCGGGGATGCTGCCGGTGATCAACGAGACGGCCGTCGAGTGGACGATCCGCGCGGCGCTGGCGCTGCACATGGAGATCCCCGAGCTCTCGAAGTTCGACCGCAAGAACTACCACTACCCGGACCTGATGAAGGGCTACCAGATCAGCCAGTTCGACGAGCCGCTGAGCCTTAACGGCTACCTGGACGTGGAGGTCGACGGGCGGACGCGGCGCATCGGCGTGACACGCATCCACCTGGAGGAGGACACGGCGCGGCTGCTGCACCGCGAGGACGCGACGGGCGAGACGTACTCGCTGCTGGACCTGAATCGCAGCGGCGTGCCGCTGATGGAGTGCGTGTCGGAGCCGGACATGCGCAACCCCGAGGAGGCGCGGGCCTACCTGGTGGCCCTGCGGCAGATCTACCGCTACCTCGACGTCTCGACGGCGGACATGGAGAAGGGGTCGTTCCGCTGCGACGCGAACATCTCGCTGCGGCCGTGGGGGCAGGAGGCCTTCGGGACCAAGGTGGAAGTCAAGAACATGAACTCGTTCCGGGCCGTCTACAAGGCGCTGCAATTCGAGCAGCGCCGGCAGGCGGCGGCGCTGCGCAACGGGGAGCGCATCCGCCAGGAGACGCGGGGCTGGGTGGACGACCGCGAGGTGACGGTGTCGCAGCGCTCGAAGGAGGAGTCGGACGACTACCGCTACTTCCCGGACCCCGACCTGCCGCCGCTGCGCACGGGGCGGGATCGGGTCGAGGCGATCCGGGCGGCGCTGCCGGAGTTGCCGGCGGCGCGGCTGCCGCGCTTCCAGGCGCAGTACGGCCTGGCCGACTTCGAGTCGGGGCTGCTGACGGACGACCGCGCGACGGCGGACTACTACGAGGCGGCGGTCGCGGCGCTGGGCGCGGATGCGCCGGAGCGGGCGCGGCAGGGCGTCGCGCACTGGATGGTGGGGGAGATGGCCCGGCTGATGCACGAGGCGGGCCAGGAGATCGACGCGGCGCGCATCCGGCCGGGGCAGCTGGCGCAACTGGTGTCGCTGATCGAGGCGGGCACGATCAGCAACACGCAAGCCAAGGACGTGTTCGAGTCGATGTTCACGAGCGGCCGCGATGCGCGCGCGATCGTCGAGGCGTCGGGACAGACGCAGATCAGCGACGACGCGGCGCTGCGGGAGGTCGTGGGGGAGGTAATCGGGGCGCAGCCGCAGGCCGTGGCCGATTATCGGGCGGGCAAGCAGGAGGCGCTCAAGTTCCTGATGGGCCAAGTGATGCGGGCGACGCGCGGTCGCGCGAACCCCAAGCTGGTGACGGGCATCCTGCGCGAGTTGCTGGCGGGCTGAGCGGCGGCTGGCTTTTTGGGACGGCGGGGAACCCGATCGCGGCGCGCGGCGTCATGGTGGGTGGGCGGCCGTCGTCGGCTCGACGGCGCCCGCGCCGGGAGGGCGGTCCTGTGGTCGTATCCGCCGACCGGTCGTATAGTGCACAACAATGATATGGCTCCGCGACCCGGATACGCGGAAGTGGCTTCTGCCCGGCATGGGCGTGAAGCGCTGGTTCCTCCTCCTCTTCCTGGGCATGGCGTTTCTGGGGCTGGGGGTGTCGTTCCTGGCGCGTGAGGCCTACCTCACTCTGACCCTGCCCGACGCGTTCTTCTACCTGACCTTGCAGTTCATCCCGCAGGTCCTCCGCGGCGTGCTGTTTATCGGCGTGGCGGTGCTGTTCGTGGTCGTGGGGGTGTGGAAGTTCAGCGCCGGCCTGCTGGCCGCGATGCGCCCGCTGGCGCGCGGCACCGGCAACGGCCAGCGCGAGAGCCTCGTCAACCTGGTCTACCGACACCGCTTCTCGGGCCGCGGGCCGCGCATCGTGGCGATCGGCGGCGGCACGGGGCTGTCGATCCTGCTGCGCGGCCTCAAGGAGTACACCGACAACCTGACGGCGGTCGTGACGGTCGCCGACGACGGCGGCTCGTCGGGGCGGCTGCGGCAGGACATGGGCGTGATCCCGCCCGGCGACGTGCGCAACTGCATCGCGGCGGTGGCCGACGCGGAGCCGCTGATGACGCGGCTGTTCCAGTACCGCTTCCCGCCGGAATCGGGCGAGGGGCTGTCGGGGCATTCGTTCGGCAACCTGTTCATCGTCGCGATGTCCGAGGTCACCGGCTCGATGGAGCAGGCGATCCACGAGACGGGGCGCGTGCTGGCGGTGCGGGGGCAGATCCTTCCGTCGACGCTGGAGGACGTGCGGCTGGCGGCACGGACACGGGACGGGCGCACGATTCGGGGCGAATCGGCGATCACGGCGGCGCAGGCGGAGATCGCGACGGTCAGCCTGGAACCGGCGCGGCCGTCGGCGCACCCGGACGCGCTCAACGCGGTGCGCAACGCGGACCTGATCGTGGTCGGGCCGGGCAGCCTCTACACGAGCGTGCTGCCCAACCTGATGGTGCCCGCCCTGGGCATCGCGTTCCAGGAGTCGGACGCGATGCGCATCTTCGTCAGCAACGTGGCGACGCAGGCCGGCGAGACCGATCAGTACTCGGTGCAGGACCACGTGGCCAGCATTGAGGCGCACATGGGCGGGTCGCCGTTCGACTTCATCGTGGCGAACAACAACCTGGCGGAGCGGCTGCCGGAGCGCTGGAAGTCGGAGCCGGTGCGCGGCGGGGAAGCGCGCGTGGGCGGCGTGGTGATCACGGCGGACGTGGTCGATGAGCGCAACCGCTACCGGCACGACTCGGCGAAGCTAGCCGATGCGATCCTGACGATTTACCATGAGCGCGGCGAGGCGGCGCCTCGTCCCCCGGTGGTCTCGGCGGCGGCGCGCTAGCGCGACGCCGAGCGGCCGGCTTCGCCCCCGCACCCGCCAGCCCGGCCGTCGCGCATCCGGCCAGCGCAAGGATCGCAATGGAACTCAGCCACATCATCAACGTGTTCCAGATCCTGGTGGCGCTGGCGCTGATCGCGGCCGTGCTGATGCAGGCCAAGGGGGCGGGCCTGGGCAACATCTTCGGCGGTAGCAGCGGCGGCGGGGATTCGTTCCGCACGCGGCGCGGCGTCGAGCGGGTGTTGTTCCGCGGCACGATCGCGCTGATCGTGGTCTTCGTGGCGCTGTCGATCGCGGCGATCCGCGTCTGAGCGGGCGCGGCGCGGGCGCGGCGCGTCGGCCGTGCCGGGCGCATACTGACTCCATGCAGGCCTGCGGGATCGTCACACTGAGCACCGACTTCGGGCTGGACGACGGCTACGTCGCGCAGTTGCACGCGGCGCTGCTGACGTCGCAGCCGAACGTGCGCATCGTCGATGTGAGCCACGCCATCCCGCCCGGCGACCTGACCGCCAGCCTGTTCCTGAGCGAGAGCGCCTGGCCGGGCTTCCCGCCGGGCAGCGTGCACGTGATGGTCGTCGACCCGGGGGTGGGCAGCGCGCGGCGGCTGGTGGCGATCGAGACGGCCGAGGCCTGTCTGGTGGGCCCCGACACCGGCGTGCTGAGCAGCGGGCTGCCGGCGTCGATGCGACCGGCCGCGGGCACGGCGCGAGCGCCGCTGCCGGCCGGGCTGGCCGCCGTCGACATCGGCGCGACGCCGTTCGCGGCGGCGGAGGTGTCGCGGACGTTCCACGGCCGCGACCTGATGGCGCCGGTCGCGGCGGCGCTGGCGTCGGGACGGGGGATGGCGGAAGTGGGAACATCGGTGGCGGAGGTGACGGTGGCGGCGTCGCTGGCCAGCCCCCTGATCGACGGCGCGGGCGAGGGACGCATCCTGCACGTCGACCGCTTCGGCAACGCGATTACGAGCTTCCGGGCGTCGGAGGCGGGGGAGGCGTTCACGGTCGAGGCGGGCGGGCGGACCATCGCGGGGCCGGCGGAGAGCTACGCGGCCGGCGGGGCGGAGGTCGTGGCGCTGCCGTCGTCGAGCGGGTACGTGGAGATCGCGCTGGCGAACGGGAGCGCCGCGGCGGCGCTGGGCATCGGGCGGGGGACACCGGTGCGGCTGCGGCGGCTGCACAGCGGGGGCTGATCGCCCCGTATGCTCGCCGCATGACGATCCCGCGCGTCGCGTTCTTTGGCTCGCCCGACTTCGCCCTGCCGTCGCTGGCGGCGCTGATCGACACCCCCTACCGGCCGTGCGTCGTGGTGACGCAGCCGGACCGGCCCGGGGGCCGTGGCCGGTCGACCCGACCGCCGCCGGTGAAGGTCGCGGCGCAGGCGGCCGGGATCGACGTGCTGCAGCCGGCGCGGCTGCGCGACCCCGCGGCGACGTCGGCGCTGGCGGCCTACGGGGCGGACCTGCAGGTGATCGTGGCGTACGGGCAGATCCTGCGGCCCGGCGTGCTGGCCCTGCCGCGCTTCGGGACGCTGAACGTGCACGCCTCGCTGCTGCCGCGCTGGCGGGGGGCGTCGCCGGTGGCGGCGGCGATCCTGGCCGGCGACGCCGAGACCGGCGCGACGATCATGCGGGTGGACGCGGGCGAGGACACGGGCGACATCCTGGCGTCGCGGGCGCAGGCGATCGGGCCGGACGAGGACGCCGGCAGCCTGAGCGATCGGCTGGCGGCGCTGGGAGCGTCGCTGCTGCTCGAGACGATCCCGGCCTGGCTGTCGGGCGACATCGCGCCGCGGCCGCAGGATGCGTCGCTGGCGACGCGGGCGCCGCGGCTGCGCAAGTCGCAGGGGTGGATCGACTGGACGCGGCCGGCGGTCGAGATCGAGCGGCAGGTGCGGGCGTTCTCGCCCTGGCCGGGCGCGACGACCCGGCTGCGGACCCGTGACGTGCGCATCTGGCGCGCGCGGCCGGACGCGGGGGCGGCGGGCGCCGCGCCGGGGACGGTGGTCGCGGTGGGGGAGACGATCGACGTCGCGACGGGCGCGGGGCTGCTGCGGGTCGAGCGGTTGCAGCGGGCGGGCAAGCAGGCGCTCGACGCCCGCGCCTTCGCCAACGGGGAGCCAGACTTGCTCGGGCAGCGGCTGGGCGGGCCCGCATGAGCCCGCGAACGGCGGACGCGCGGCCGTCGCTGCTGGACCTGCCGGCCGGGGAGCTGGCGGCGGTCGTCGGGGAGTTGGGCGCGCCGGCGTATCGGGCGCGGCAGGTCGCGCAGGCGGTGTACAAGCGCTTCGCGCTGGACTTCGAGGAGATGACCGACCTGCCGCTGGACCTGCGGTCGGGGCTGTCGGAGCGGCTGCGGGTGGGTGCGGCGACGTCGGTGGGGGAGCAGACGAGCGCCGACGGCAGCACGACCAAGCTGCTGCTGCGCATGGGCGACGGCGAGCTGATCGAGACGGTGCTGATGCGCTACGACCCGTTCGGGAAGCGGCGGGCGCGACGGACGGTCTGCGTCTCGACGCAGGCCGGCTGCGCGATGGCCTGCACCTTCTGCGCGACGGGCGCGCAGGGCTTCCGGCGCCAGCTGTCGGCGGGAGAGATCCTGGCGCAGGTGCTGACCATCGGGCGCATCGCGGCGCAGGACGCCGGGGGCGAGGCGGGGGCGGGCCTGACCAACGTCGTGTTCATGGGCATGGGCGAGCCGCTGGCGAACTACGCCGCGACCCACGCGGCGCTGTCGCGGCTGACCGACGCCGACGGCTTTGCGATGAGTCCGCGCCGGATCACCGTCTCGACGGTGGGGCTGACGCCGGGCATCCAGCGGCTCGCCGCCGACCATCCGCGGGTCAACCTGGCGGTCAGCCTGCACGCGCCCGACGAGGCGCTGCGGCGGGAGCTCGTGCCGCTGCCGTCGGCGTCGCTGGGGGCGATCGTCGAGGCGGCGCGGGCGCACGTCGCGACGACGGGGCGGCGTGTGTCGGTCGAGTACGTGCTGCTGGCGGGCGTCAACGACTCGGCGGCGCAGGCGGCGCAGCTGGCGCGGCTGCTGCGCGGGCTCAACTGTCACGTCAACCTGATCCCGATCAACCCGTCGCCGGGGGTGATTGGGGAGCGGCCCAGCCAATCGGCGGTGCTGCGCTTCGAGGCGCGGCTCACGTCGGCGGGCGTCGCGGCGACGGTGCGGGCCGAGAAGGGCCGCGACATCGCGGCCGCCTGCGGTCAACTGCGCGGCGACCGGGCGGGCTAGGCGGTCGGGGCTGGGGGCGGCAAGACCAGCAATTCCCACCCGTGAGCGGCGGTCGCCGTTGCCCTCTCATTAGGAATTACTTATACTCGGGCCGTGTGGGAAGTCGAGTACACCAGCCAGTTTGGGCGCTGGTGGAGTGGGCTGACGGCCGAGCAGCAGGAAGCACTGGATGCGCGGGTGATGCTGCTCAGCGAGTTCGGTCCGGCGCTGGGACGTCCAGTCGTCGACACCATCCGAGGCTCTCGACACGCCCACATGAAAGAGTTACGGGCTTCGCGGGGAGGCGCGCTCCGGGTGCTCTTCGCGTTCGACCCGCGCCGCCACGCCGTCCTGTTGCTGGGCGGCGACAAGACCGGGGCGTGGAGCCTGTGGTACGAGCAAGCGATACCGGAGGCGGACACACTGTATGACGCCTATCTGGAGGAACTCCGTCGCGAAGGACTACTCCCGTAGCGCGGCCGGTTCGTAGAGGGGGATACATCATGGCGAAGAGCTACCGCACGCTGCACGAACAGGTCGTCGCTCGTCCCGGCGCGCCCGAGCGGCTTGCCGCCCTGCGCGCCGAGACCCTGTCCGAGATCGGCCTCCATGAGCTGCGACGAGCGCTCGACTGCTCACAGGCGGAGCTGGCGTTGCGCATTGGGGACAGCCAACCAGCGATTTCGCAGCTTGAGCAGGCAGGCGACCTGCGCCTCTCCACGCTGCGCAAGTATCTCGCGGGATTGGGAGCGCGGCTGCAGGTTGTCGCCCTCTTTGGCGAGAGCGACGACGAGACGGCCGTGCCTTTGAGGATCGGGGATGAAGGTTGATCCGAAGTCGCGGTGAGAAGGACGACGAACGCTTGCTCGGGGACGCCGCGATCAGCGACGAGGCACTCTACGATCGCGCCAGGAGCGAGGGCGCCGAATCCTTCCCCATCGAGGTCGCGGACCGGCTCCTGGCCGGGGAATCTCCCATCCGGGGGTATCGCCGCTATCGCGGGATGACGCAGCGGGAGCTGGCGGCCGCGGCCGGCATCAACCCGGTGTACCTCTCCGAGATCGAGCGGGGGCAGCGGACGGGGTCGATGAACACGCTCGGCACGCTTGCCAGGCTGCTTGATGTGGCGGTAGACGAGCTCACGACCAGTCAGCCCTGAACGGGGCGCGGCAGCCTTCGCGGCGGCTTGGTGGTCCTGGGGTCTCGGACACTTGTGCCCTATACTGGCGTCGTGAACGGACGGGACTTCATCAAGCGGGTACGGGAGCTTGGCCGCGAACGCGGCGTCCCGGTACGCGCTGACGCCAAGCGCGGCAAGGGTAGCCACCTGACGCTCTACTACGGCGCCCGCAAGACCATCGTGAAGGACCGCCGCAAGGAGCTGGGGCCGGGGCTGCTCGCGAGCATGCTCCGCCAACTCGGGATCGACCGCAACGATTTCGAACGGAGGTAACGGAAAATGCGATTCGTCTACCCCGCCAGGCTGGATCAGGCCGGACCCACCGAGGTCGTCGTGTCGTTCCGCGACCTGCCGGAGTGCCTGACGTCCGGCGCCGACGAAACGGACGCGCTGACGGAAGCCCGCGACGCCCTCGAGGAAGCGATCGCCGGACGTATCGATGACGGGGAGCCGATCCCCGTGCCGAGCGCGCTCGCGCCGGGTGAGCGCCCCGTGGCCGTGCCTGCGGACATGGCGGCCAAAGCGGCCTTCGCACTGGCCTTCCGCGACAGTGGCCTGTCCCGTGTGGCGCTCGCCGGCCGCCTGGGCGTCGATGAGAAGGTCGTTCGCCGGATGCTGGCGCCGCGCCACCGGACCGCCGCCAGTCGTCTCAACGAGGCGCTGGGAGCGCTCGGCCAGGAGCTCATCGTGGAGGTGCGGGCGCGGACGGTCGCACCCGCCCGGGGCGGCTAGTCGGGCGCGTCGGCGCGCGATGGTCGAGCCCGCAACGAGACATTCGGCGCGCTCAGCAGATGGCCGCCGAGCTTGAGGAGGGATGCTGATGAAACTCAAGAAGTTCGATGCGGTCGACTTCCTCGACAGCGACGAGGCCCTGGTCGCCTACCTCAACGCCGCCCTGGAGGAGCGCGATCCGGCGTTCTTCGCCAAGGCGGTTGGCGACGTCGCCCGCGCCAAGGGGATGACCGCCGTCGCCGAGGCCAGCGGGTTGGGCAGGCCCAACCTCTATCGCGCGCTCTCCGGCGACGGCAATCCACGCCTCGACACCCTGTTCCGTGTCCTGGAAACGTTGGACCTGCGGCTCGCCGTGACCCGGTAGCGCACGCGCCGAACGAAAGGAAACGTAAGTGCGATTCGTCTACCCCGCCCGGCTGGATCAGGCCGGACCCACCGCGGCGGCTAGTCGGGCGCGTCGGCGGCGTCGGCGTCTGCAGGCGCGTCCTCGCCCTCGACGCCCTCCTCGAGGTCTTCGCTGTCGACTTCGTCCTCCTCCGCGACGCGCGGAGCGATGATCGTGGCGAGCTGCGCGGTGGGCTCGGCGAGGGCGCGGACTCCGGCGGGCAGGTCGAGGTCGGAGACGTGCACGCTCTGGCCGAAGTGTTCGAGGTGGGAGATGTCGATGGTGAAGTCGGAGGGCATGTCCATGGGCAGGGCTTCGAGCATCACCGAGCCGAGGCCGAGCACGAGCACGCCGCCGAGGATGATCGCCGGGCAGATCTCTTCGCCGACGATGTGCACCGTGGCGCTGGAGTGGATGGGGCGCGTCATGTCGATGTGGTAGAGGTCCACGTGCTCGACGTCGTGCGTGACGGGGTGGCGCTGCACGTCGCGCAGGACGACGGGGCGGATGCCGGGCTCGCCGGCGATCTGCGCGTTCACCACTTGGTTGCGGTCGTGGCCGCGGAAGACGCGCCGCAACTCCCGCAGCGGGGCCTGGACCGCGACGGAGGCGAGGCCGCGTCCGTAGACGTTGCCGGGGATGATGCCGTCGCGGCGCAGGTAGCGCACCTTCTTGCCGGTCACGCTGCGTTGGTCGAGTTGGAGGGTGATGTCGTCGGGCATGGAGATCTCCGGTGGCGACGGTATCGGGGGTGTGGGGTCGGAGCAAGGAGTCGGGGGGCGGGGACTACACGGGCAGGGGTGACGACTCAGGACCGCTCCAGGAGGACGGGCGGGGCGGCGGCGTAGTCGATGGTGAGGCGGAAGAGGTGGAGCAGATCGCGCCCGAGCAGCGAGGGCAACCGCCGATTCGTGGCGGTCGGCTGTGCGACCCAAACTCGGCAGTCATGCCGGAGACGATCCCTGCCGCCTTCGGTGCGGAAAAACAGCCGCACGGAGAGCGGGATGATGTACGTGCCGCCGCCGACTCCGCCGACCCGCTGCCGTTCTGGCAGCTCCTCGAAACGGGTTTCGAGGAGCTGCCCCTGGGACTGCTCCAGATCGCGCGGGTGCAAGACGGTGTCGTCGGCGCCGGTATCGATCAAGAACGGGATGGCGAGGGATGTCGCGGTCCCCTGGATGAGCAACTCGGCGTCCACGTAGGGGCGTGCAGGTACCCCGGGGATCCGAACCGGCGCCAGATAGCCGGGGATGCGGGTCACAGAATCAGGATCTCGTCTCGCGCGGGCACGCTGTCAACATACGCCGTGGGACGCTCCGCACTGGGAATCCGTGCGACCAGTTCCTTGAGGTCATCGCCGAACACGAACTGCTGGTCGTCGCCGAAGCAGGCGACGAACTGGCCCACATGCGTGTCGATGAGATCCCCCATGCGGTCGCAGACGGCCATGTGGTTCCTGCGGAACTTGTCCATATCCGGGAACTCGATGCCCTCGGGGACGCCATCGTGCAACTCCATCGCGCACTCTCCTCCCGCTCAGTCTAGCGCGCCGCGGACGCGACGACGGCGCTGGCGCAGGTGTGCCGTCAGTGACAGGCCGCATCCAGAGCGTCGACTTCCGAGCGGCTGAGCTGGTGACCGTAGATGTCGGCGACCTCGCGGTAGCGGGTCGCGTACTTGCAGGCGTGGGCGGCGTGGCCCGCCGGGTTGCGCCGCTTCCACGACGGCAGCCACTCGTCTGCGAGGTCGTCGCTCTTCGCCACGTCCAGCGCGGCCGTCGCGGGAACGAGGTTCCTCAGGTCGTTGAAGACGGCGCGGGGCTGTTGGGGCGGCCATCGGGCCGGGCCGGGCGACGGTCAGGACCGCTCCAGCAGGACGGGCGGCGCGGCTTCGTAGTCGACGGTGAGGCGGAAGAGCTGGAGCAGATCGCGCCCGAGCAGGGACGGCAGCCGCCGATTCGTGGCGGTCGGCTCGGCGACCCAGACTCGGCAGTCATGCCGGAGACGATCCCTGCTGCCTTCGATTCGGAAGAACAGCCGCACTGAGGCGGGGATGATGTACACGCGGCCGCCGACGCCGCCGATCGAGCGTCGTCCCGGATGATCGTCGAAGGTGGACGCGAGCAGAGGCGGGTCGGGCTGCAGCAGGGTGTCAAGCCGGCGCACGTCACGCGGGTGCAAGATCGTGTCGTCCGCTCCCGTATCTATGAGGAACTGGATCCGGACTATGTCGATGCTGCCCTGCAAGGCGAGCGCGGCCTCTACGTAGGGCCGGGCCGGCACTTCGGGCACCGGCACGGGCCGCATGTATCCGGGGATGCGCATCACAGAATCAGGATCTCGTCTCGCGCGGGCACGGCCTCGAGCGCCGCCGTGGGGAGCTCCGCTCTGGGGATCCGCGCGATCAACTCCTCGAGGTCATCGCCGAACGCGAACTGCTGGTCGTCGCCAAAGCAGGCGACGAACTGGCCCACATGCGTGTCGATGAGGTCCGCCATGCGGGCATCGATCGCCATGCAGTTCTTTCGGAACTTATCCTCATCCGGGAACTCAATGCCCTCGGGGACGCCGTGATGCAACTCCATCGCGCACTCTCCTCCCGCCACAGTCTAGCGCGGCGGGGGCGACCGGCGGGGCTGGCGTATGATCGGGGGCGGATGCCTGACCACGATGTCGCCGAGCGCGGACCAGCCGCCGATCTGCCGCGCGCGCAAGCGCAGCGACTGACGGCGCTGCGGGCGATCGTGCGGGGGTACGAGCGGGCGGTGGTGGCGTTCAGCGGCGGGGTCGACAGCGCGCTGGTGGCGGCGATCGCGGCGGAGCAGCTGGGCGACGACGCGCTGGCGGTGACGGCGCAGTCGCCGTCGCTGCCGGGGGCGGAGTTGGCGGCGGCCATCGAGATGGCGGCGGCGATCGGCATCCGGCATCGGGTGGTGCGGACCGACGAGCTGGCGCGGCCGGCGTACGTCGCGAACGCGGGCGACCGCTGCTTCCACTGCAAGAGCGAGCTCTACAGCCACCTGACGCCGATCGCGGCGGAGACCGGCGCTGTGGTCTGCAACGGGACGAACCGCGACGACCTGGGCGACTATCGGCCGGGGCTGCGAGCGGCGGCGGAGGGCGGCGTCCGGAGCCCGCTGGTCGAGGCGGGCTGCGGCAAGGCCGATGTGCGGGCGCTGGCGCGTCACCTGGGGCTGGCCGCGTGGGACAAGCCGGCGGCGGCCTGCCTGGCCAGTCGCGTGCCCGTCGGGACGCCGGTGTCGGCGCCGGTGCTGGGCGAGATCGAGGCGGCGGAGGCGGTGCTGCGGGGACTGGGGCTGCGACAAGTGCGGGTGCGGCACCACGGCGAGATCGCGCGGATCGAGACGGACGCGGCGGGCATGGCGATCGTGGCGCGGGAGCGGGAGACGATCGAGCGGCGGCTGCGCGGGCTGGGCTTCCGCTTCGTGACGCTGGACCTGGGGGGCTACCGGACGGGATCGCTGAACCCGCTGGGGCGCGACGGGGCGGCGTCGTGACGGGAGCGAGATCCACACTCGACGGCGGCGACTACCTGCCGCGACCGCGGGAAGCCGCGCCGTAAGCCGTGGCCGGACAGCGCGGCCGCCGCCGACTGCTGGGCGTCGACGTGGGCGGCACGTTCACCGACTTCCTCTACTGGGACGGGGCGGCGCTGCGGCTGCACAAGCGCCCCTCGACGCCGGACGACCCGGGCCGCGCGATCCTGGAGGGGCTGGCGGAGCAGGGCTGGCGGCCTGATGAGGTGGTGCACGGCTCGACGGTATCGACGAACACGCTGCTGACGCGCAGCGGGGCGCGCTGCGCGCTGATCACGACGCGGGGCTTCGGCGACACGCTGGTCATCGGGCGGCAGGCGCGGCCGGAGTTGTACGCGCTGCACCCCACGCGACCGGCGCCACCGATCCCCGGCGAGCGCCGCTTCGAGGTCGATGAGCGCGTCGCGGCCGACGGCGGCGTGCTGCGGGCGCTCGACGAGGACGAGGTGTCGGCCGTGCTGGACCGGGTCGAGGCGAGCGGGGCGGAGGCGCTGGCGGTCTGCCTGCTGTTCTCGTTCGTGAACCCGGCGCACGAGCAGCGCATCGCGGCGATGGCGCGGGCGCGGGGCATGGCGGTGTCGGCGTCGTGCGAGGTGCTGCCCGAGCACCGGGAGTTCGAGCGCATGAGCACGACGGTGGCGAACGCCTACGTCGCGCCGGCGATGGAGCGCTATCTGTCGCGGCTGGAGGCGGGGCTGCGGACGGGCGGGGGCGCGACGCGGCTGCGGGTGATGCGCTCAAACGGCGGCGCCATGAGCGTCGCCGAGGCGTCGCGGGACGCCGTGCGGACGGTGCTCTCGGGGCCGGCGGGCGGGGTGGTGGGGGCGCGCGCGGCGGCGGCGGCGGCCGGGATCGAGCGGCTGATCAGCTTCGACATGGGGGGCACCTCGACCGACGTCAGCCTGCTGCCGGGCCGGGTGCTGGAGCGCACCGACTTCGCCGTGGGCGGGCTGCCGATTCGCACGCCGGCGGTCGACGTGCACACGGTGGGCGCGGGCGGCGGCTCGATCGCGTCGCTCGACGCGGGCGGCGCGCTGCGCGTGGGGCCGCAGAGCGCGGGCGCGGCGCCGGGCCCGGCGGCCTACGGGCGCGGCGACGCGCCGACGTTGACCGACGCGCACGTCGTGCTGGGGCGGCTGCGGCCGGACCGATTCCTGGGCGGCGCGATGGCGCTCGACGCGGCGGCGGCGGAGCGGGCGGTGGCGACGCTGTCGGCGGGCTTCGGAGGGTCGGCGCGGCGCACGGCGCAGGCGATCGTCGAGGTGGCGAACGCGAACATGGCGCGGGCCCTGCGCGTGATCTCGGTGGAGCGCGGCTTCGACCCGGCCGACTTCACGCTGGTCGCGTTCGGCGGGGCGGGGCCGCTGCACGCCTGCGACCTGGCGGCGGAGTTGGGCATCCCGCAGGTGCTGATCCCGCCGGCGCCGGGCGTGCTCTCGGCGGCGGGGATGCTACAGGCGCCGGTCGTGAAGGACGCCGAGCAGGGGCTGGTGCTGCGCGTCGATTCCGATGCGACGGGGCGCGACGCCACGCTGGAGGCGACCTTCGAGCGTCTGGAGGCGCAGGCGCGGGCGGCGCTACGCGCCGACGGCTACGCGCGCTGCCGGGTCGAGCGGTCGGCCGACCTGCGCTACGCGGGGCAGTCGCACGAGATCGCGACGCCGCTGCGGTCGACGACGCGGGCGGCGATCCGCGCGGCGCTGGCGGAGGCCCACCTGTCGCGCTTCGGCCACGCCGACCGGCGGCGACCGCTGGAGGTGGTCGTGGCGCGCGTCAAGGCAATCGCCCGTAGCGCCGCGCCGCCCGACGCGGGACCGCCCGCGCCGTCCGGGGCGGAGGCGGTGCATCGGCCGGATGAGACAGCGACGGTCGTCTGGGAGCGGCCGCGACGCACGCGTATCGTCGAGCGGGGCGCGCTGCGACGGCCGATATCGGGGCCGGCGATCCTGACGCAGTTGGACACGACGATCCTGGCGCCGCCGGGCTGGCGGGCGCGTCCGCTGGCCTCGGGCAGTCTGCGCATCGCGAGAGAGGGCCAGCGACGGGAGGAACAGCGATGAGAGCGGTCATCACACTGCACGCAGCGGACGGGGGAGCGGCCATCGGCGGCACCATCGGCCGGGCGATCGCGGAGCGGCTGCCGGGGCCGAGCGTCGTCGTGCCGTTCGGAGCGTTGTCGGGCGAATGGATCGCGACGCCGCATGGCGGCGAGACGGACGACGTCGTGGCGTCGCGACAGCTGAAGCTGCTGACGTCGGGGTACGTGAAGGCGGGCTACCACGTCGTCGTGTACGGGGAGGCGCTGCGCGCAGCCGGCGCCGGCGACGACCTGCTGCGGCTGGCGCGCATGATCCCGGGCGTCAGCGCGCTGTCGGTGGCGGTCGGGATCGAGGCGATGGACGCGGCGGCGGATGTCGCGCTGCCGGCGGGCGCGACGCCGGAGTCGGTCGCGGCGGCGGTCTGGGCGGCGCTGTCGGAACGGCGGCCGTCCGATGGCTAAGCGCTCGAACACGAGTGTCGCGATCGATCCGGCGCGGCTGGCGGTGTTCGAGTCGCTGGCGACGTCGATCGCGGAGGAGATGGGCGCGACGCTGCGGCACACGGCGCTGTCGCCCAATATCAAGGAGCGCGCCGACTACAGTTGCGCCGTGTTCGACGCCGGGGGGCGGCTGCTGGCGCAGGCGGCGCACATCCCGGTGCACCTGGGCGCGATGCCGGAGTCGGTGGGGGCGGTGCGGGAGCTCGCGCCGTGGTCGCCGGGCGACATCGCGATCCTGAACGACCCCTTCCGCGGCGGCACGCACCTGCCCGACGTGACGATGGTCTCGCCGGTCTTCCGGCCGGGGCGCGGAGGGCGCGGGTCGCTGGTGGGGTACGTCGCCAGCCGGGCGCATCAGGCCGACATCGGCGGCATGGCGCCGGGCTCGATGCCGGTCGCGCAGGAGTTGGTCCAGGAGGGGTTCATCATCCCTCCGGTGCGGCTCTACCGGGCCGGGGCGCTGGTGCCCGAGACGCTGGCGCTGTTCCTGCGCAACGTGCGCACGCCCGTCGAGCGGCAGGGCGACGTCGACGCACAGGTGGCGGCGCAGCGGGTGGGCGAGCGACGGCTGGCGGCGCTGGCCGAGCGCTTCGGAGCAGCGGGGTTCCGGCGGGCGTCGGCGGCGCTGCTCGACGCGGGCGAGCGGGCGGCGCTGGCCGGGATGGCCGCCATCCCGCCCGGCACGTACGCCTTCGAGGACGCGCTGGACGACGACGGCAGCAGCGACGAGCCGGTGCCCATCCGGCTGCGCCTGACGACATCGGCGGCGGTCTGGGACCTCGACTTCACGGGCTCGGCCGGGCAGCGGCCGGGGTCGATCAACGCGGTGGCGGCGGTGACGCGGTCGGCGAGCTACTACGTGCTGCGCTGTCTGCTGCCGCCGCAGGCCCCGACCAACGCCGGGCTGTTCCGGCCGCTGCGCTTCACGCTGCCGGCGCGGTCGGTGGTCAACGCGGCGCCGCCGGCGGCGGTCGCGGCGGGCAACGTCGAGACGAGCCAGCGCATCGTCGACGTGGTCTGGGGGGCGATCGCGCAGGCGCTGCCCGATCGGATGCCGGCGGCGTCGGCGGGGACGATGAACAACGTCGCGGCGGGCGGCATCGACCCGCGCACGGGGCAGTCCTGGGCGTACTACGAGACGAGCGGCGGCGGGCTGGGCGGCGGCCCGCTGGGGCACGGGCTTGATGCCGTGCAGAGCCACATGACGAACACCCTCAACACGCCGGCCGAGGCGCTGGAGATCGCGTACCCGCTGCGGGTGCTGGAGAACAGCGTGCGACGGGGCAGCGGCGGCGCGGGCCGGCATCGCGGCGGCGACGGGCTGGTGCGACGAACGCAGTTCCTCGCGCCGGCGACGGTGACGCTGATCGGCGAGCGGCGGCGCCGGGGGGCGTGGGGCGCGGCGGGCGGGGCCGACGGGACGCCGGGCCGCAATCGGCTCGAGCGGGCGGGCCAGCCCGATCGCGCGCTGCCGGGCAAAACGACGTTCGCCGTCGAAGCGGGGGATATCGTCAGCATGGAGACGCCAGGAGGCGGCGGCTGGGGTTAGACTGGTAGCAGGAGCGCTGCCATGCCAGACCGACTGGAACGCGACATTGAGGACGTCCTCGAAAACATCGAGGACTTCGAGTGGCACCGCCGTCAGCGGCGGGGGCCGAGCCGGGCGCGGCGCAGCTGGGACGCGCTGATGCGCCAGGTGAGCGACGGGCTGGGATCCATGTTCGTGCGATTCACGTCGGGGCACCTGATGCTGGTGGGCTTCCTGCTGCTGGCCGCCGGACTGGTCTTGCGCGCGCGCGGCCCGGGCGCGTGGCTGGTGCTGGCGGGCCTCGTCCTGTTCCTGCTGGGGCTGGGCTGGAGCATGCGCGGGCCGAGGTCACGCGCGCCGCACGAAGGTCGCGGGGGCTTCTGGCGCGACCGCTACATCGAGTACGACGAACCACGGCCGGGCGGGGTGCGCGGCTGGTTCCGGCGTTGGCGACACTAATCCCCCACCGCTATCGCTTGCTTGGCTCTGGCCGTCGTGCGTCGCGCGCGGCGCGGATGCGGCTGCTGCTGGCCGCGATCGTGCTCATCGTCGGGGCGGGGCTGGTCGCGGCGTGCTCCGGGTCGGACGCGCCGGGGGACGCCGGCACACCATCTGACAGGGCAGCGCCCGACGCAGCCGCGGACGGCGGGGCCGCGTCGGAGGTGGAGGCGGGCGACGACGCGGAGGCGGCAGACGACGCCGACACCGCCGACACCGCCGCCGCCGACGACGACGCGGCGCAGGCGCGCGACGAGGACCCCGCGGACGAGGAACCGGCCGGCGCCGAGCCGGCCGAGGCGGAGACCGACGAGACCGGCGTCGGCGACCCCGAGGACACGCCCGCGGAGGAGGCGCAGGACGAGGCCGTCGCGCCGCCCGTCGCGCCGCTGCCCTACGACAACGACAACGCGCTGCGGGTGCTGGAAATGCTGTCGCTGACGATCGGCGAGCGGGTGCAGTCGACCGACGGGGAACGCGCCGCGGCGGCGTTCCTGGCGGCGGAGTTCGAGTCGCTCGGGTACGCGGTGGAGCTGCAGCCGGTGCCGCTGGAGAGCCTGCGCGTCGACGAGTTCCGGGTGCTGGTGAACGGGCGGCCGGTCGTCACGGAGGTGCTGCACGGCTCGGCGGGGGGCGACCTCAGCGCGCCGCTGGTCGTCGTGCCGGGCATGGGCGCGGCGGAGGACTTCGCGGCGGTCGACGTCGAGGGGGCGGTCGCGCTGGTCGAGCGGGGGCAGCTGTTCTTCCGGGAGAAGGTCGCGAACGCCGCCGCCGCCGGGGCGATTGGGGTGATGATCTACAACAACGCGCCGGGTCCGTTCTCGGGCACGTTGGGGGAGACGTCGGCGATTCCGGCGGTGTCGATCAGCCAGGCGCAGGGGCGGGCGCTGAAGACGCAGCTGACTAAGGCCGCGCAGGCAGCGGAAACGCCGGATGCGCCGGATACCACGGATGCCACGGATACCACGGACCCGCCGGACCCGCAGGTGACGGCGGAGATCCTGGTCCGCTACGACCCGCTGTCGGGGGAGTCGCAGAACGTGGTGGCCCGGCGCACCGACGGGGCCTGCCGGATCTGGGTGGGCGGCCACTACGACTCGGTGCCGGGCGTGATGGGGGCGAACGACAACGCCAGCGGCACGGCCCTGGTCGTGGAGCTGGCGCGGGCCTACGCCGACAGCGCCGGGGCCCGGCTGATCTGCTTCGTGGCGTTCGGGGCCGAGGAGTCGGTGGGCGGCAGCCCGGGCATCCTGGGGTCGAAGATCTTCGTGCAGCGGCTGGTCGACTCGGGCGCGATCGAGGACGTCACGGCGATGCTCAATCTCGACGTGGCCGCCATCGGGTCGGCGCTGCTGCTGGTGGGCGTCGAGCCGCTGGTGGGGCTGGCGCAGGAGGTCGGCGCGGCGCTGGAGATCGACTTGGCCGCAGGGACGCTGCCGCCGGGCACCGGGTCGGACCACCTCAACTTCGCACAGGCCGGCGTGCCGGTCATCTTCCCCACGGTGCTGGGCGGCCCCATCCACGTGCCGGCCGATCGCTTCGAGGCGGTCGAGCCCGAGCGGCTGGCGTCGGTGGGACGGCTGGCGCATGGGCTGCTGGGCTGCCTGGCCGCGTCGATCGAGCCGGCCCTCGCCGAGGCCTGTGTCGTGGAGACGGAGTGAGGGCCGGGGGCGACGGGGGTAGACTGGATACCGGGCCGGGGGCCGGACGGGGTGGGGCGATCGCGCCGGGCAGGCGGCAGCAGAAGACGGGAGCCGGGGCTGTGCGCGTTGCGCTGATCTGGTCGCTGGCGATCGTCGCGCTGCTGGCCGCCGCCTGCTCGGGCGACGAGGAGCCGACAACGCCGCCCGAGGCGGTGACGGCCAACCCCGACCCGGAGACGATCCCGATCGAGGCGGTGCCCGATGTCCTGCCGGAGCCGTACATCTTCCGCGGCGACGAGCTGTTCGGCGAGGAGCAGCAGGAGGAACTGCAAGAGGAGATCTACATCGTGCAGCCGGGCGACACGCTGGCGCTGATCGCGCAGTCGGCGGGGGTGACGACGGAGGAGCTGCAACGGCTCAACGGGATCGCGGATCCCAGCGTGCTCTCGGTGGGGGACGAACTGCGCATCCCCGTGCGGGGCGAGCGCATCCAGGTGACCACGGACGGCGGGGACGCCGAGGCGGCGGGGCCCAGCCGGCCGCCGGGCGAGGAGTACATCGTGCAGTCGGGCGACACGCTGAGCGACATCGCGGCGGCGCGGGGGATGAACTACCTCGACCTGCAGTCGTACAACGGCCTGACCGAATTCGAGGCCGGCAACCTGCAGGTCGGGCAGATCCTGATCATCCCACCGCCGCCGGAGGAGGAAGAGGAAGAGGAGGGGCGCACGGAGCCGCCTGGCTAGCGCGCCTTCGCTCGACTCCCGCGAGCGGTCCGAGGACGGCTTCCGCGAAGCGCTCGACGGTCTCGAACTCGGCGCTCGCGATCGCGGCGGGCGGGGTCGTGTAAGCTGTGCACATGGTGACGTTCGACACCCTCCGGGCCGCCCAACGGCTCCGCGACGAGGCGGACCAGCCGCCGGCCGCGGCCGAGACGATCGCAGCCGTGATCGGGGACGCGTTCGCGCCGGGCCGTGACGACGTGGACGCGCTGCGCAACGACGTGGGAGAGTTGCGCGGCGAACTGCGCGAAGAGACTGGGGCGCTGCGCGCAGACATCGCGGCGCTGCGCGGCGAATTGCGCGAAGACTCGGCGGCGCTGCGCGGCGAACTGCGGGAGGGCCTACAGGCCCTGCGCGCGGAGATGTACGCGCTCCAATTGCGGTTCGCCGGGTTCGCCGTCGCCGTCGCCGCGGTCGCCGTCGCCGTCGCGAAGCTCACCTAGGCCCGCACCCTCCGGCCGCCGCGAGAGGGCTCGACGGTCTCGGAGTCGCCGGGCTGGTTGGGCCCCGCCTGCGGTCGCCGCCACGGAGACCGCGGCGGGCGGGGTCGTGTAAGCTGTGCACATGGTGACGTTCGACACCCTCCGGGCGGCCCAGCGGCTCCGCGACGAGGCGGACCAGCCGCCGGCCGCGGCCGAGACGATCGCAGCCGTGATCGGGGAAGCGTTCGCGCCGGGCCGTGACGACGTGGCGGCCCTGCGCAACGACGTGGGAGAGTTGCGGGGGGAAGTGCGCGAAGAGTCTGGGGCGCTGCGCGCAGACATGGCGGCGCTGCGCGGCGAACTGCGCGCAGAGTCGGCGGCGCTGCGCGCGGACATGGCGGCGCTGAGCGGCGAACTGCACGCGGACATGGCGGCACTGCGCGCGGACATGGCGGCGCTGCGCGGCGAAGTGCGCGAAGAGTCGGCGGCGCTGCGCGGCGAACTCCGGGAAGAGGCGGCGGCGCTGCGCGGCGAACTGCGGGAGGGCCTACAGGCCCTCCGGACGGAGATCTACGCGCTCCACTTGCGGCTCGCCGGGTTCGTCGTGGCCGTCGCCGTCGCCGTCGCCACCATCGCCGTCGCCGTCTCGAAGCTCACATAGGCCCGCACCCGTGTAGTGCGCCCATGCCGTCGCGAGAGCGCGCCGGCGCGCAGCGGCTATAGTAGGTTGCGCCCGGTCCCCCCGAGGGCGGTGAGACCCGATGGTCCGGCACGCCGCCCGGCGAGGGCCCGCGTCCGGGATGTGGAGCAGCATGACGGTCGAAGAGTACGGCGTGGAACGGGACGCGGGCCTGCGCGAGCTGGCCCGGCGTCGTGAGGCGCGCATGCTGGGCGGCGGCGCGAACGCGATCGCGCGGCAGCACGAGCGCGGCAAGCTGACCGCGCACGAGCGCATGGCGGTGCTCTTCGACGAGGGCACCTTCCAGGAGTTGGACCCCTTCGTGACGCACCGGGCGACGCGCTTCGGGCTGGCCAATCGGCGGCCGCCCGGCGACGCCGGCGTGACGGGCTACGGGCTGATCAACGGGCGCACGGTGTTCGCCTACGCGCAGGACTTCACGGTCTTCGGGGGATCGCTGTCGGAGGCGGTGGCGGAGAAGATCGTCAAGGTGCAGGAAATGTCGCTGAAGATGGGCGCGCCGATCGTGGCGCTGCAGGACGGCGGCGGGGCGCGCATCCAAGAGGGCGTGTCGTCGCTGCGGGGCTACGGCGACATCTTCCTGCGCAACACCCTGGCCTCGGGCGTGGTACCGCAGATCTCGGTCAGCTGCGGCCCGACCGCGGGCGGCGGCGTGTACTCGCCGGCGATCATGGACTTCGTGTTCATGGAGTCGAACAGCGGGCAGATGTACATCACCGGCCCCGACGTCGTGCGGGCGGTGACGCACGAAGAGGTGACGCACGAGGAGCTGGGCGGGGCGCAGACGCACGCGACGAAGAGCGGCGTGGCGCACTTCGCGATCGAGGGGGAGGAATCGACGCTGTTCACGGTGCGCGACCTGCTGGCCTACCTGCCGGCGAACAACATGGAGGCGCCGCCCTGGGTGCTGCCGCGCGACGACCCCGAGCGTCGCAACCCGGAGTTCGCGGAGTTGGTACCGACTGCGCCGGACGCGCCGTACGACATCCGCGACGTGATGCGCGGCATCGTCGACGACGGCGACCTGCTGGAGGTGCACGAGCACTGGGCGCGCAACATCGTGGTGGGGTTCGCGCGGATGGGCGGCTTCACGGTGGGGCTGGTGGGCAACTCGCCCGACACGCTGGCGGGCGTGCTCGACATCGACGCGTCGCGCAAGGCGGCGCGCTTCGTGCGCTTCTGCGACTGCTTCAACATCCCGCTGGTGACGCTGATCGACGTGCCGGGCTACCTGCCGGGCACGGTGCAGGAGCACGGCGGCATCATCGCGCACGGGGCGAAGCTGATCTACGCCTACGCCGAGGCGACCGTGCCGAAGATCGCGGTCACGCTGCGCAAGGCCTACGGCGGGGCCTACGTCGTGATGAGCAGCAAGCACCTGCGCTCGGACATCAACCTGGCCTGGCCGAACGCCGAGATCGCGGTGATGGGGGCCGAGGGGGCGGTGAACATCACCCAGCGCCGCGAGATCGCGGCGGCCGACGACCCCGAGGCCGAGCGCCAGCGGCTGATCGCGGCCTATGAGGCCGAGTTCAACAACCCCTACCAGGCGGCGGAACTCGGCTACATCGACGATGTGATCGACCCACAGGACACGCGGCCGCTGATCATCCGGGCACTGGAGATGCTGAAGAACAAGTCCGACCAGAGCCCACCGAAGAAGCACGGCAACATTCCGCTCTGATAGGCCAGCGCTCTGATCGCCGGGCGCCCATCGACGGGGCGGGCGCGACCGCTGTGTGCCGCGATGCATCGCGCAGGCGCACGGTTGATAGAATGACGCCCGGTCGCCGCCCCTTTCGTCGCAGCCTTCGTCGCTGGATGACCCCGCCGGAGGGCGTCCCGCCGGGTCGCAGGCGCGGCGGCGAACGGCGAGGAGCAGCGATGCCCATCTACGAGCAGGACACGGTCGAGCGCATCGGGCGGGCGTACGCACGCTCGGCGGCGGCGATCGCGGTAGGGCGGCAGCGGCTGGGACGTCCGCTGTCGCTGGCGGAGAAGATCCTCTTCGGTCACATGCCGGACCCGGCGACGCAGGGCCTGTCGCGGGGGGCCGACTACGCCGCGCTGCAAGCCGACCGGGTCGCGCTGCAGGACGCGACGGGGCAGATGGCGCTGCTGCAGTTCGAGCTGGCCGGCCTGCGCCGCGTGCAGGCGCCGACGACGGTGCACTGCGACCACCTGATCCAGGCCCGCGTGGGGTCGGGGCCCGACCTGCTGGCCGCAGTCGATGAGAATAAAGAGGTGTACGACTTCCTGGAGAGCGCGTCGGCGCGGTACGGGGCGGGATTCTGGAAGCCGGGGTCGGGAATCATCCATCAGGTGATCCTCGAGAACTACGCCTTCCCCGGCGGGCTGATGATCGGCACCGACAGCCATACGCCGAACGCGGGCGGGCTGGGCATGCTGGCGATCGGCGTGGGCGGCGCCGACGCGGTCGACGTGATGGCGGGGCTGGACTGGGGCGTGATGCTGCCCAAGCTGATCGGCGTGCGGCTGACGGGCGCGCTGTCGGGCTGGACATCGCCCAAGGACGTCATCCTGCAGGTGGCCGACGTGCTGACGGTGAAGGGCGGCACGGGCGCGATCGTCGAGTACTTCGGCGACGGGGTGGCGTCGCTGAGCGCGACGGGGCGCGGCACGGTGACCAACATGGGCGCGGAGATCGGCGCGACGACGTCGGTCTTCCCGTTCGACGCGGCGACGGCGCGCTACCTGCGCGCGACGGACCGGGCGGCCATCGCGGAGCTGGCCGAGGCGCACGCGTCGGACCTGACCACAGACCCGGGCGTCGAGCAGCGGCGGGCGGAGATCTTCGACCAGGTGATCGAGATCGACCTGAGCACGCTGGAGCCGGCCTGGGTCGGGCCCCACACGCCCGACCTGCGGCACACGGCGTCGGAGGTGGGGGCGTGGGCGGCGTCGGAGGGCTACCCGCTGGACATCAAGGACGCGCTGATCGGCTCGTGCACCAACAGCTCCTACGAGGACATGAGCCGGGCGGCGAGCCTGGCGCGCCAGGCGGCGGCGGCGGGGCTGCGGGTGAAGACGCCGCTGCTGGTGACGCCGGGGTCGGAGCAGGTGCGGGCGACGGTCGAGCGCGACGGCCAGATCGCGGCCTTCGAGCGCGTGGGCGCGACGGTGCTCGCCAACGCCTGCGGGCCCTGCATCGGGCAGTGGAAGCGGTCGAACATCGAGGCGGGCGAGACGAACACGATCGTGACGTCGTTCAACCGCAACTTCCCGGCCCGCAACGACGCCAATCCGCAGACGCTGGCCTTCATCGGCAGCCCGGAGATGGTCGTCGCGGCGGCCTTCGCGGGGCGGCTCGACTTCGACCCGCGGCGCGACGCGATCCCCAAGGACGGCGGCGCCTTCCGCTTCGACGCGCCGGTGGGCGACGAGTTGCCGGCCGATGGATTCGCGCTCGGCGACGAGGGCTTCGTGCCGCCGCCGGCCGATGGCAGCGGCGTCGAGGTCGCGGTCGGGGCGGACAGCAAGCGGCTACAGCGATTGACGCCGTGGGCGGCCTGGGACGGGTCGGACATCGAGGACTGCGCGATCCTGCTGAAGTCGTCGGGCAAGACGACGACCGACCACATCTCGCCGGCGGGGCCGTGGCTGCGCTATCGGGGGCACCTCGACAACATCTCCGACAACACCTTCACGGGCGTGAACAACGCCTTCACGTCGAAGGCGGGGACGGGCAACAACGTGCTGACCGGCGCGCGCGAGCAGCCGCTGCCCGAGATCGCGCGGGCGTACAAGGCGGCGGGACAGCCCTGGGTCGTCATCGGCGACGAGAACTTCGGCGAGGGGTCGAGCCGGGAGCACGCGGCGATGCAGCCGCGCCACCTGGGGGCGGTGGCGATCATCGTGCGGAGCTTCGCGCGCATCCACGAGACGAACCTCAAGAAGCAGGGGCTGCTGCCGCTGCGGCTGTCGGACGCGGCCGACTACGACAAGTTCGGCCAGGACGATCGGGTGAGCATCCCGGGGCTGACGTCGCTGGCGCCGGGCGAGCCGCTGTCCCTGGAGATCCGGCATCCGGACGGGACGTCGGAGCGCGTCGAGGTGCGACACACGTTCACGCAGGATCAGATCGGCTGGTTCCGGGCCGGCGGCGCCCTGAATGAGATCGCGGCGGCGCAGTCGGCCGGCCAGACAGCCGCAGGGACCGAGGCATAGCGCGGCGCCCGAGCGGCGCCGGGGAGGACACGAGACGATGCGCAAGAAGGTGACCGTGATCGGCGCGGGCAACGTCGGGGCGACGACGGCCCATCGGCTGGCGGAGCGCGGCTACGCCGACATCGTGCTGCTGGACATCATCGAGGGGATGCCGCAGGGCAAGGCGCTGGACCTCTACGAGGCCAGCCCCGTGGTCGGCGTCGACGCGAAGATCACCGGCACGAACAGCTACGGCCCGACGGGCGACTCGGACGTGGTCGTGATCACGTCGGGCATCGCGCGGCGGCCGGGCATGAGCCGCGACGACCTGCTATCGACGAACATGTCGATCGTGAAGGACGTGACGGAGAAGGCGGTGGCGGCGTCGCCGGGGGCGACGTTCATCGTGGTCAGCAACCCGCTCGACGCGATGTGCCACGTCGCCTACGACGCGGCGCGGCTGCCGTCGAGCCAGGTGATCGGCATGGCGGGCATCCTCGACACGGCGCGCTATCGGTCGTTCATCGCCGAGGAGCTGAACGTGAGCGTGCGCGACGTCAACGCCTACGTGCTGGGCGGCCACGGCGACACGATGGTGCCGCTTGCGTCGTACACGACGGTGGCCGGCATCCCGATCCAGGAGTTGCTGCCGGCGTCGCGGCTGGACGAGATCATCGACCGCACGCGCAAGGGCGGGGCGGAGATCGTGGGGCTGCTGAAGACGGGCAGCGCGTTCTACGCGCCGTCGGCGGCGATCGTGGAGATGGTCGACGCCATCGTGCTCGACCAGAAGCGCATCCTGCCCTGCGCGGCGCTGCTGACGGGGCAGTTCGGCATCGAGGGGCTGTACGTGGGCGTGCCGGTCAAGCTGGGCGCGGACGGGGCCGAGCAGGTGCTGGAGATCAAGCTGACGCCGTCCGAGCACGACGCGCTGCGGGCGTCGGCGGGGGCGGTGCAGGGCCTGGTCGACGACATGGCGCGGATCACGAGCGGCAAGGCGGCGGAGACGTCGTAGGTCGGCCGGGGGCCGGGCCCGGGAGCAGGAACAGGCACGGCGCCCCGGTTTCCGCCGGGGCGTCGCGGCGAGGAGCCGAGATGAGCGACATGCGAATCGAATCGGACACGATGGGCGAGATCGCGGTGCCGGCCGACCGCTACTGGGGGGCGCAGACGCAGCGATCGCTGGAGAACTTCAAGATCGGCGGCGAGCGGATGCCGCGGCCGATCATCCGCGGGCTGGGGATCGTCAAGCACGCCTCGGCCAGCGTGAACGAGTCGCTGGGCAAGCTCGACGCGGAGCGCGCGTCGGCGATCCGGCAGGCGGCGTCGGAGGTGATCGCGGGGACGCTGGACGACCACTTCCCGCTGGTCGTCTGGCAGACGGGCTCGGGCACGCAGAGCAACATGAACGGCAACGAGGTGATCTCGAACCGGGCGATCGAGCTGCTGGGCGGCGAGCGCGGCTCGAAGACGCCGGTGCACCCCAACGACCACGTCAACATGTCGCAGTCGTCGAACGACGTCTTCCCCGGGGCGATGTCTGTGGCGACGGCGGAGCAGGTCGTGAACCACCTGGCGCCGTCGCTGACGACGCTGCGCGACGCGCTGCAGGAGAAGGCGTCGGCGTTCGATGAGATCGTCAAGATCGGGCGGACGCACCTGATGGACGCCGTGCCGCTGACGCTGGGGCAGGAGTTCTCGGGCTACGTGCAGCAAGTGACCTACGGCATCGCGCGCGTCGAGGGGACGCTGCCGCGGCTGTACGAGCTGGCGCTGGGCGGCACGGCGGTCGGGACGGGGCTCAACTCGCACCCAGAGTACGGCGAGCGGGTGGCGGCGGAGATCGCGGCGCTGACGGGGCTGCCGTTCGTGACCGCGCCGAACAAGTTCGAGGCGCTGGCGGCGCACGACGCGCAGGTCGAGCTGGCCGGGCAGCTGACGACGGTGGCAGCGTCGCTGATGAAGATCGCCAACGACGTGCGGATGCTGGGGTCGGGGCCGCGGGCGGGCATCGGGGAGCTGATGCTGCCGGCCAACGAGCCGGGCTCGAGCATCATGCCGGGCAAGGTCAACCCCACGCAGTCGGAGGCGCTGACGATGGTCTGCGCGCAGGTCATCGGCAACGGGCAGACGGTCGCGGTGGGCGGCGCGACGGGCCACTTCGAGTTGAACGTGTTCAAGCCGGTGATGGTCTACAACAACCTGCAGAGCATCCGCCTGCTGGGCGACGCGGCGATGTCGTTCACGGAGAACTGCGTGCGGGGCATCGAGCCGAACCGGGAGCGGATCGACGAACTGATGCGTCGGTCGCTGATGCTGGTCACGGCGCTGAACCCGCACATCGGCTACGACAACGCGGCCAAGATCGCGAAGACGGCCCACGAGCGGGGCGCCACGCTTCGGGAGACCGGCGTGTCGCTGGGCCTGCTGACGTCGGAGCAGTTCGACGCGTGGGTCCAGCCGGAGAAGATGACGGGGCCGTAGGGGGTCGTGACAGAACGAGGCCGCGGTCGGGCCGCTCTGGGCTAGACTGGGATCATGCAGCAAGAATCTCCCTCTCCGCAGCAATAAGGCGGGAAGAGAAGAGGGTCGGAGTGACGATGCCAGTTCCAACAGCCGAGAACGCGCCTCCACCGCCCGCGCGGAGGCCAGTGCCGGGCACACGGGGCCTCCCGTCGCCAAGGCCGCGACCTGCGCCGGGGCGGCAAGGCGTCCCGGTTCGGAGATCGGGTCCATCGGGCGGCAAGTACACTGGGAAGGGCCAAGCGATCGGAGTGACGACGCAAGCCCCAACAGCCGAGAACCCGCCACCTCCTCCACCTCCGAGGCCCATCCCCTACACGCGAAGGGTGCCGTCGCCAGCCCCGAGTCCGGCACCCCGGACCAGCGACTCGCCAGCGCCAGCCTCACAGCCGTCGTCCACTGGGCCAAGCCCGAGGAACTCCGCACTTGCGGGCTAGCGAGCGCTTCAAGTACCCACGGGCAACCGCAAGTCTCCAGCGCAGCAGCGTCAGCGCGGTGGGAGGCTTGGCGGGGAGCATCAGGTCTGCCCTGCGCGACTACGCAGCGCCGATCACCGTGGGCGCGCTGGCACTGGTTCTCTTGGGAATTCTCTTCACCGCAGGATGGGATCTCCTGTTCCCACCCGAGGGCGACGAGACGGCGAAGGCAGCGACCGCCGCCGCCGCGCTCACGGCGCTGGCTTCGATGGTCGGGATCACCCTGCGCCATGCCCACGAGGCGGCCCAACAGAGAAGCAAGCAAGCGTTCACTGTCAAGATGCTCGTGAGAGAGCGCCTTGACCAATACGTGCCCGAATACCTGACGCCGCTGGCCGCTATCTGCGGGGACTTGGCTCGGACGCTGCGGTCGATCGGCGAGGTTGTCGCGTCAGACAGACCGATCGAGGACCGGGACGCATTCCTCGCCGCGCGGCAACTTGAGGCCTTCTATGACATCTGTCGCTTCACGGTCCTGCTCGATGCCGTGCGGCACCGTTCCAACGCGCTCCGGTCCAGCGGGCTGGTGCCGGGGATCGTGCTCTCCTCGCACGAACGCGAAGATCAGGTGTGGAAGCTCCTGCCTGAGCCATGGGGCCTTGGGATCGGGGGCTCCCTGCAGGCGGCCATGGCGCGCCATGCCGTGATCGACCAGAACGACGGCTGGCAGACGTTCGTTTCGTTCGCCAGTAGTGTTGACGAAGAGCCAGAGTTGGGCGAACTGTCGAGAACCGTCAGCAGCCGGGTACTGGAAGTCGCGAACGACGCGGCGGTCGTATTTCTGGCGCTCGGAAACCTGCTCGACACGGAGATCGCCAACTTCTACGAGGAATGGTACGGCGAAGCACGTGACGCTCCCGACGAGCAGCTCGATGCGGTCCGGCAGTTGTCGGTGGCATTGAGGATCGAGTTGGGTGTCGGATACGGAGTGACCGACACGGACCGCGAGCACTACGGCCGTGGGGGGGACGCTTGAGCCCGTAGGGGACGGGCCCGTAGGGCGGGGGAGCTAGGCGGGCGCGGGGGCGGGCAGGCGGATCTCCCACTCGGAGTCGCCGGTCTCCCTGATCTGGGCGCCGCGGCCCCGCGCGACGCGGCGGTCCTTGTCGGCGAGCGGGCGGGGGGCGTTCTTGATCGTGATGATGCGGACGCGGCCCTTCGAGAGCTCGGAGAGGATGCCGAGGAGTTCGTCGAAGAAGCCGGGGGCGAGGGTGCCGGTACCGGCGAGATCGAGCGTCAAGCTGGGCGTCCCGTCGCAGGATTCGACGGAGTCCGCCAGATGGGGCGCGAGTCTCGTCGCGCCCTCGCGGGTCACGAGCGCTCTACTCTCTAGAAGTTCGTAGACCGGGACGATCATCGCGTCGTGCCCATCCGGGATGGGGCCCGCAGCTGGAGCGGGCGCCTCGGGTCGTTGACCCACCCCAGTATCGCGCGACGGGGGGACGGGGCGCTAACATCCGCGAAACACGGACGGACGCGACGGAAGGAGCCGACATGGGAACGCGCGCACGAGTGGTGGTGGTGCCGAGCGGGTCGAAGACGCTGCAGGTGGAGGACGTCACGCTGCCGGACCCCGGTCCCACGCAGGTGGTGGTGAAGCAATTCGCCTCGGGCATCTGCCATTCGCAGTTGCACGAGCTGCACATGCCGGAGCCGGTACCGCGGGTGCTGGGGCACGAGGGCACGGGGGTGGTGCTCCAGGCGGGCGCGGCGGTGAGCCACGTGGCGGAGGGGGACATGGTGCTGCTGACGTGGGTCCCGCGCACCACCGCGGCGGCGGCCGAGCCCCCCTCCCGGCCGCGCGTCCCGGTCGGCGAAGGCGCGGCGAGGTTGATGCAGCCCAGCACGTGGGGCGACCACACGATCTGCGACGGCCGTTACGTCGTGAAGGTGGATCCGGACACGCCGCGCGACGTGACGGCGATCATCGGTTGCGCGGTGATCACGGGCGCGGGCGCGGTCGTGACCTCTGCGGACGTGCAGGCGGGCCAGAGCGTGGCGATCTTCGGCGTGGGGGGCGTGGGGCTGTCGGCCGTGGCTGGGGCGGCGGTGGTGGGCGCGGATCCGATCATCGCGGTCGATCTCGACGACGGGAAGCTGGAGTTCGCGCGGCGCTTCGGGGCGACACACACGATCAACGCGGCGCGGGAGGACGCGGTGGCGGCCGTGCACGCGCTGACGCCGCGCCCGGGCGAGTTCGGAGTGTCGGGGCAGCCGGTGACCGGGGCGGACTTCGCCTTCGACTGCATCGGCGTGCGGCAGACGATGGAGCAGATCGTGCCGGCCGTGCGGGGCGGGCACTTCGGGGTGACGCGGGGCGGCACGGCGGTGCTGGTGGGCGTGCCGATGACGGACATGACGCTCAGCCCGCTCCCCCTGCTGGCGGGCGAGAAGCGGTTCATCGGCAGCCTGGGCGGGTCGGGCGTGCCCGAGCGGGACTTCCCGCGCTTCCTGGCCTGGCACCGGGAGGGCAAGCTGGACCTTGATACCCTGGTGACCGCTCGCTACGGTATCGACGAGATCAACGAAGCGACCCAGGCGCTCGAGGCGGGGCAGATCAGCGGTCGCGCGATCCTGGAGTTCTGAGGCCGCGGGGTTCTCAAGGCGAGGGCGCGCACGGATCAGTCTCGGACAAGGACGGAAGGACAACAGCCATGGCACTCTCACCCTCGATCACCGACCGTGAGACCGTCGGCAAGTACGAGCAGCTACGGGAGCGGGTGATCGAGCGCGACTCGGCGGGGGCGAGCGCCGTGACGTTCGACCTGATCCAGGACGGCCGGCCGACGACGGAGATCCTCAGCGAGACGGTGCGCATCCACGCGCCCTACACGCACGTGCCCTACCACCAGCGCATGGATGGCGGCTTCGTGCGCTTCGTCAACAACGACCACGCGCTGCTGAGCGCGCGGGCGACGCTGTCGCTGCAAGACTTCATGCCGAAGTCGCTGCGAGACCTGCCGCTGGCGCAGACCGCGTGGTACGTGCCCAGCTCGCTCGACATCTGGAACCAGTTGCTGGGCAAGATGCCCGGGCACTACGCACGGCGCACGTACGACGCCTCGGCGCATCCTGACGGCCCGGCGATGCCGGTCGTGCATTGGGAGGACCAGGAGCCGGCGGCGCTGGAGGGCAGCTTCGAGGAGGAAGTGGAGCGCTGGCAGCGGCTGGTCGAGTGGGGCCGGGTGGACGAGGCGTACCGGCTGTGGCTGGGGCTGTGGGAGTTGTGGGGACGGCGCGAGGAGCTGCTGGCGCACACGATGTTCACGGGGCTGATGGACGTGCAGGACCGGATGATCTGGAACCGGTCGTACACGACGGGGCACAAGGCGTACCGGCAGCGGTCGTTGATCGAGCTGGGGCGGGCGATCGGCTGGGAGCACGCGGACCACGTGATCTACGCGGCGGTGCCGGACTTGGCGGTGGGCCCGCGCTGGTATTCGAGCTTCGAGGCAGCCTGCCAGATCATGCTGAACGAGCTGGAGGAGGAGGCGCCGGAGTCGACGCTGGCCGCCACGGTGGCGACCGGCACCGACCGGCGGCTGTTCGCCAACACGACGCCGGTCTCGCAGCCGGAGGCGGAGTCGCTGATCCACGCGATCCTGCGGGGCGACGAGACGCACTTCATCGAGCCGCTGATCGGGCTGCTGCGGGCGGGGCGGTCGCCGCGGTCGATCTTGGACGCGATCCAGATCGCATCGGCGCGGCTGCTGCTCGAGACGCGGGCGCCGCACGCCTTCACGATGCCGCACCACACGATGGAATACTGCAACATGGTGGCCTGGTTCTACGACCAATTCGACCACCCGCACCGCACGAAGCTGCTGTTCGTGGCAGCGAACTTCATCAATCAGGCGTCGCGGCACATCCACTCGGCGGACGCCATGGTCGTCATGGACGGGGTGCCGAACGGGCCGCGGAAGGCGATGCCGCCGAAGGGGTCGGACCAGTTCTCGGGGCCGCAGATCCTGCGCCGACTGGAGTCGGCGCTGCTGGCCACGGAGATGGACGCGAGCGTCGACTGGACGCAGGCCTACCTGGACGGGGACCACGACCGCGACCGGCTCGTGCAGACGCTGGCCGTGGCGGCGGCGAAGCACGGCAACGACCCGCACAACCAGGAGATCGGGCTGTGCACCCTGCAGGACTACCGGCGCACGAGCTCGCCGATGCGGGACACGCTGCTGCTGGCCTCGGCGCAGAACACGGCGGGGGCCATCAAGTACGGCGACCAGTTCGTGTTGCTGCGGCAGTACGGCGAGGCGTTCGGGGTGCCGACGGAGGCGGAGTCGGACGGCGGCGACGACCCGGCGGAGGCGTTCCTGGACGACATCGAGGTGGAGGTCGTGCCCGGGGTCGCCGCGGATTCGTAGGGGCCGGGCGTGTAGACTGTGCGTATGACGACGTTCGACACCCTCCGGGCGGCCCAACGGCTCCGCGACGAGGCGGACCAGCCGTCGGCCGCGGCCGAGACGATCGCAGCCGTGATCGGGGAGGCCGTCGCGCCGGGGCGCGACGACGTGATGGCGCTGCGCGAGGACGTAGGGGCGCTGCGCCAGGACATGGTGGCGCTGCGGGCCGACGTGCGCGAGGACATCGCGGCCCTCCGGGGCGAACTCCATGACGAGGTGGCGGGGCTGCGGGGCGACATGGCGGCGCAGCGGGCCGAGGCGCGCGAGGACATCGCGGCCCTCCGGGGCGAGATCCGCGAGGACAGCGCGGCGATGCGGGGCGAGTTCCGGGAGAGCCAGCAGGCGCTGCGGGCGGACCTACAGGCCGATCTGCGCACGCTCGTGCTCCAACTCGCCGGGTTCACCGTCGCCGTCGCGACGATCGCCGTCGCCATCGTGAAGCTCGCCTAGGCTCTCACGCTCCGGCCTCCCCAGTCACGCCGGTTTCCGGCCGGGGATCGGGGGGCGGCGCCGCGACCGCGTCTCGGCGGGCTAGCCGGCCAGGGCAGCGACGGCCGCGGCGATCGCGGCGGCGGCGGCCATGCCGGCAAGCATGGTCGCGACCGTCCAGCGGGTGAGCCGCGTTTCCGCCTGGGCGAGGTCGGTCTTGGTGGCGAGGTGCATGATCGATGCTTCAATGTGCGTCACACGATCGCTGAGGCCTGTCACGCGATCACTGAGGACTGTCAGGTGATCGCTGAGGACTGTCACGTGATCGCTGAGGCCTGTCACGCGAGCGCTGAGGTCAGTCGTCGTCATGGCTACCATCGCGCCCTTCCCGTTTCCTGGTGCCTAAGGCTATCACTCCTTCGGAGCTCGGGGTGGCGTCGCGCACGTACAGATCCCAGCGGCGCTCAGGCATACACGGCCTCGGCCTCGATGTAGGGGCGCAGTTCGGCCCGCACGGCGCCGTCCATCACGAGATCGACCGGCCGGCCGAGCAGATCCTCGATGTAGTGCCAGGCGCCGAAGTACTGCTTCGACCCGAGAGGCCGCGTGAAGCTGACGAGGATGTCGATGTCGCTGTCCGGCCCCGCCTCGTCGCGGACGGTGGAGCCGAACAGCGCGAGGCCGGACACGCCGAAGCGCTCGGCCAGCACCGGCTTGTGCGCCCGCAGGAGGGCCAGCGTGTCGCTGCTGCTGAGAGCCTGCTCGGCCATTCCGTCCTCCGCTCGCCAGGTCTATCGCGCGCCCGGGGGTGGGTGCGACGGCCGGGCAGGGGCGGGCGGGGGTCAGGGGGCGACCGCGGCTGTCCCGGTCAGGGTCAGCGGGGGGCCGGCCCGTGCAGCGCCTCCCGCAGGGCGGCGAGTTCGTCGGCCTGCCAGCGCTTCGAGATGGGCGCGTCCGGCACGAGCGTGGCGGAGCCGTGGAAGGCGCCCGGGTAGACGTGCAGCTCGACCGGCACCTGCGCGGCCAGCAGCGCCTGGGCGTAGGCGATGTCCTCGTCGAGGAAGAGGTCGAGCGTGCCGACGCTGATGTAGGCGGGCGGCAGCCCCGCGAGGTCGCCGGCGCGGGCGGGCGCGGCGTAGGGCGAGACGTCGTCGGCGCCGGCCCGGCCGTCGAGGTAGGCGTTCCAGCCGGCGATGTTCTTGACCCGATCCCAGACGAACGGCTCGGTGATGGCGTAGCTGCTGGGGGTCTGGTTGCGGTCGTCGAGCATCGGGAAGACGAGTAGCTGGAAGCAGACATCGATCTCGCCGCGATCGCGGACCAGCAGCGCGAGGCCGGCGGCCAGACCGCCGCCGGCGCTGCCACCGCCGATCGCGATGCGCCGCCGATCGAGGCCCAGCTCGGGGGCGGTGGTCGCCAGCCAGGCGAGTCCGGCGTAGCAGTCGTCGAGGGGGGCGGGGAATGGGTGCTCGGGGGCGAGGCGGTACTCGACGGAGGCGACGAGGATGTTGAGCCGGTCGGCGAGGCCGGCGCAGTAGGGGTCGCTCATGGCGACATCGCCCAGCACCATGCCGCCGCCGTGGATGTAGTAGAGGGCCGGCGCGCCGGACGGCAGCGTCGCGGGTCGGTACAGGCGGACCGTGACGCCCGGCGCATCCGGCGTGGCGGCGGCTGTGTTGGGGACCTGGCGATCCTCGGTGGTGACGCCGTCCGGGATGGGCGGAGTGGGCAGCAGCGCGGCCTCGGCGGCGCGGCGCTTGCGGGCGGCGGGGATGTCGGACAGGTCGAGCGGCGGGCCGGGGCGCGACTGGAGGACGGCGAGGTGCTCGGCGTCGAGGCGGGCCGCGAAGCCCGGAGTGAGGGCGTTGACCATCGGCGGGACCTCGCGTCCTACTGGCGCCGGAGCGCGACCGGCCGGGAGACGGACCGGGCCTGGGCGGCGACGGATCGCCGTCCAGGCCCGGGTGCTCCCGTCTTTCGCAGCAGGCTACGCCATCAGGCTACGCCATGCTGAAGTGCGTCCCCGGCGAGTACGGCCAGGAGTTCGCATCCGGGGCCGGCGACTGCGCGACCTGGTTACTCTCGAAGTTGACGCGGTACTGACGGTAGAGCACGTAGCTCCAGGCCACGTCGAGGAACTTCTCGTTCCAGGCCCGCCAGTCGGTCCAGGTGCCGTCGATGCCCTGCTGGATCATGTCGAGCCACTCGGGCTCGTCGCGGACGCCGTCGCGCTCCTCCACGGGCACGCCCTCGACCGCGGGGGCGCTGTAGATGCCCTTGTAGTGGCCGGAGTAGAGGATGGTGTAGGCGGGGGAGCCGGGGCGGATCCAGTCGCCGGCGCCGAGCATGAAGTGCTCGAAGGTGCCCGAGGTGAGCTGCGCGACGAAGTCGGAGTATTCGAGCGGGCTGACCTCCGTCTCAATGCCGAACGCCGCGACCTCCTGCTGGAGCAGCTGGGCGAGCGCGGGCGCGTCGAGGCGCTCCGGCAGGATGACGATCTTCAAGACCTCGCCGCCGGTGAAGCCGGCCGCTTCGAACAGCTGGCCGGCGTGGGCGCGGGCCGCGTCCTGGTCGCCGCTCATGGCATGCGGGTCGAGGTCGGGGACGAACGCCGCCGAGCCCGGCTGCCAGGGCAGGCGGCCGGATTTGTCGAAGGTGCCGCCGAATTCCCGCTGCACGCGGTCGGCGTCGACGAGGGTGAGCACGGCCTGGCGGGCGAGCTTGTTGCGGAAGGGCTCCGCGTCGGCGCGGAAGCGCAGCGTGCGACCGCCCAGCCCCCAGCCGGTGAAGGCGTTGACGTCGGGGTCTTCCAGCAGGCGCGCCTCGATCTCGGGCAGGCCGATGGGGACGCCCTGGTGGGAGTCGAGCTCGCCGGCCTCGAAGGCCAGCCCCATGGCGGCCGTGTCGGCGAAGATCGTGTGCTGGATGCGCTCGAACTGCGGCCCGCCGCCCGAGTAGACGGAGTGCGGGTTGTTGGAGGCGTGGTCGTGGTGCGGCAGCTGATCCCAGCCGCGGTTGGGGTCGTAGTTGTCGAAGGTGTAGGGCCCCGTGCCGACGATCTGGGCGGTCTCCTCGCGGTCCTCCCAGGTCATGCGGTCGACGACGTTGGCCTGCTCGAGCAGGGTCTCGATGTAGCCGGTGGGCTTGCTGAGCGTGAAGCGATAGGTGGTGTCGTCCACGGGGTCCGAGGTGTCGATGTTCTCCGTCATCGCGCCGGCCTGCGTGACGCCGGGTCCGGCGACGTCGGGGTCGCGGAGCGAGCTGAACATGTAGTGGATATCTTCGATGTCGAAGGGGCGGCCGGTGTGCCAGACCGGGTCCGTGCGCACATCGAACACCCAGGTGAGGTTGTCGGGGCGCTCCCAGCTCTTGACGAGGACCGGCTCGATGGTGAAGTCCTGGTCGACGGCCCGGGTGAGGTTGGGGGCCGTGCCCGGGTCCGGCTCCAGCGTGCTGGCCGAGACGCGCGCGATGCGCTCGTAGATGCTGTAGTCCTCGTTGAAGCCGTTGTTGTTGCCGGCCGTGCTGAAGCCGAGGTTGGCGAAGTTCGGCGTCGAGGTGTTGGCGCGGCGGTAGACGCCGCCGACCATGGCCTCCTGCACCGCTTCCGTGGCCATGGTGGCCATTTCGGCGGCCTCGCGGGCGGCCTCCGCCGCATCCGCCGCCGCTTCGGCGGCAGCAGCGGCGGCGTCGGCCGCGGCTTGGACTGCGGCACGCCGAGCGGCGTCGTCCTCGGCGCCGGCCTCACGGGCGGCGGCGGCGGCGGCCCCGGCGGCATCCGCGGCCGCTTGCGCGACGGCGGCGGCGCCCGCGTCGCCCGCGGCTTCAGCGGCGGCGGCCGCGTCGGCGGCGGCCCGGGCGGCGGCTTCGGCGGCCGCGGCGGCCTGGGAGGCGTCGTCCGACTCCGCGGCTTCGGCGGCGGCCGCAGCGGCGGCTTCGGCGGCAGAGGCGGCGCGGTCCGCGGCCTCGGCGGCCTCGCCCGCGACGCGCGCGGCTTCGCTGGTGTCGCCGGCGGCAGCGTCGATCGCCGACGTATCGACGGCGGCCGGCGCGGCGTCATCGTCGTCGCCGCAGCCGACCAGGGCCAGCCCGGCAGCGCCGACGCCGGCCTTGGCGCTGGCGCCCAACATCGTGCGACGGCTGATTCGGCGCGTGCGCATTCGAGTCCAATAGTTGCTCTGCATCGCGGGTCCTCCTTGTGACCTGGGGTGTCCGGTGTGACCACGCCGGGCGCGATTGTCGGCCCGTGCGAAACCCCGCCGCAGCGTTGCGCGACGGCCCAAGTCGGGATAGGTTAGCACGATACACTTCCTGCGGTACGTAAAATCATTACCCGACGGCCGTATTCCACACACCAGTCCGCCGCTTGACGCGGCCCGTGGGGCCTGTGCGATGCTCGCCGGGTCGCGGGCGGCGGCCGCCGGGCGACGCAGTAAGGAGCACGCATGGTCCGCCTATCCGATCTGCACCCGGAAGAGGCCGAGCACATGCGCAATCTGCCGCCCTCCGGGATTGCGCCCGGCGACTGGATCACGCCCAAGCCGCTGGCCGAATCGACCATCGCGCTGATCACGACGGCGGGGCTGCACCGCCGCGACGACGCGCGCTTCGCGGCGGGCGCGGTCGACTACCGCCTCATCCCCGGCGACGCCGACCTCGCCGATCTGGTCAGCTCGCACGTCAGCGTCAACTGGGACCGCTCGGCGCTCGAGCAGGACGCCAACGTCGTGCTGCCGCTGGAGCGGCTGCGCGAGCTGGCCGCGGCGGGCGAGATCGGCGCGGTGGCGCGCTGGCACTACTCGTTCATGGGCGGCGTCCCGCGGCCCGAGCGGCTGGAGCCGGCGGCGCGCGAGGTGGGCCGGCTGCTCAAGCGCGACGGCGTCGATGCGGTGGTGCTGGCACCCGTTTGACCGGTCTGCACGCGCACCGTGGGTGCGCTGGCGCATTTCATCGAGCGGGAGGGGGTCGCGACGACCAGCATCTCGCTGATCCGCGAGCACAGCGAGGCGATGAATCCGCCGCGGGCGCTCTGGGTGTCGTTCTACCTGGGCCGCCCGTTCGGCGTGCCCGACGACCCCGACTTCCAGCGCGACGTGCTGCGGGCGGCGCTGCACCTGCTGCCGACGCTCAGCACGCACGGCATCGTCGACTACCCCATCGACGCGCCCGCGGCGTCGTTCTCCGATACCTGGGCCTGCCCCGTCGCGTTCGCGCCGCCCGAGAGCGACACGCTGGCCGGGCGGTTGCGGGCCGAGGTCCAGGGCCTGGCGCCCTGGTGGCGCGAGACGCACCGCGTCCGCGGCCGCAGCGTCGTGGGCGGCAGCGGCCCGGTCGCCGGCGACGACGTGCCGGCGCACGCCGAGACCCTGGCCGCGGTGCTGGCCGCCGTCGCCGAGGGCGCGCCGCTCGACCGCGTGCCCGACGCGGGCTCCGGCGTCGCCTGGGGCCACCCGATGCCGTACCTGCTGCGCCACATCGCGCAGGACCTGCGCTCGTACTACCAAGAGGCGGTGGTCGCGCAGCCGGGCGCGCTGGCGGCGGGGCAGGCGCCGTCGCATCGGGCGTTGAACGACTGGATCTTCAAGCAGACGGTGCTCGGCGAAGCGATCATCGAGGCCGGGCGGCGGCTGACGGAGACCGGCGACCCGCGGCTGCGCGTCCTGCGCTTCTGGACCGTGCCCGAGGGCTACTGGCCCGACGTGGACCCGCCCGTCGCGGGCCCGCCCGTCACCGACCGCATGGCCCTGGCCGACTCGGCCAACGCGCTGTTCCGCGGCGGCGCGTAGTCGCGGGGGGCCGGAGCGCGACGGGCGCGTGGTGTAGGCTGTGCGCATGATGACGTTCGACACCCTCAGGGCGGCCCAACGTCTCCGCGACGAGGCGGATCAGCCGCCGGCCGCGGCCGAGACGATCGCGGCAGTGATCGGGGAAGCGGTCGCGCCCGGGCGCGACGACGTCGCAGCGCTGCGGGAGGACATCGCGGCGCTGCGAGCCGACATCTACGCGGCCCTGTTCCGGCTCGCCGGCTTCGCCGTCGCCGTCGCCGCCGTCGCCGTCGCAGTCGCGAAGCTCACCTAGGGCCGCGACTGCCACAGTCTCGCCGTCGTCGAGTAGCCCAATACGCAGAATCGCCTCGCCCGGGAGGGAGTTCTCTCCGGCTAGGCGTCGACGAACCAGGCGATCTGGACCTCGACCGGGACGCTGTTCATGTCCGGCACGCGATAGAGGATGTGCATACCCTGCGCGTACTTACGGTAGAAGGTGATGGGCGTGGGAGGGACAGTCGAGAGCAGGGTGACACTAGCCCGCATACGGGTCGGGCATCTCCGGGTGCTGCCGCCGGAACTCCTCCCACGAGATGCCGCGGACTCCCGCGAGAACATCGGCGGTGGCGGTCTCCAGAGCGCGCCGGACGCTATCGTCAGCCATGAGGCGGCGGGTGACCGGATCGGGAGTGGCGTCGTGCTCGGTCCGCGCAGTGCTCGGATCTTGCACCATGGCGGCGCTCCTTCGTATCGGTTGGCCCGCCCCAGTGTAGTAGACCGGTGTCGTAGAGAAGGCCTGGCCAGATGAGCGGCACGACCGTGGACCCCCGCATCTTCCGCGCCTACGACGTCCGGGGGCGGGCGGACACGGAGCTGACCCCGGAGGTGGCGCGACTGATCGGCCGGGCGTACGCGACGCACCTGCGGCGGGCCGGCGGGGCGGCGACGATCGTCGTGGGGCGCGACAACCGGCCGTCGTCGGCGGGGCTGCTGCGGGGGTTCGTCGAGGGGGCGCGGGCGTCGGGCGTGGACGTGGTGGCGATCGGGCTGTCGCCGTCGCCGCTGCTGTACTTCGCGGCGGCGCGCTGGGGGATGGAGGGGGGCTGCAACGTGACCGGCAGCCACGGCGGGCGCGAGGTCAACGGGCTGAAGCTGCTCGAGTCGGAGGGCATCCCGCTGTCGGCGGCGGCGATCCAGGGGCTGCGGGCGCTGATCGAGGCGGAGGACTTCGAGCAGGGGGCGGGGACGTTCGAGGAGCGGGACGCGCCGCCGGAGTACGTCGCGTATCTGGGCGAGCGCTTCGCGCTGGGACGACCGCTGACGGTCGTGGCCGACGCGGGCCACGGCGTGACGGCGATCGCCGGTCCGGCGGCGCTCGAGCGGGCGGGCTGCGACGTCGTGGGGCTCAACCTGGAGCCCGACACCGGGGGGTCCGATGCGCCGGCCGACCCGCAACTGGCGTCGTCGATGGAGGGGCTGCGGGCGGCGGTGGTCGCGCAGGGGGCCGACATGGGCGTCGCGTGGGACGGCGACGGCGACCGCCTGGGGATCGTCGATGAGGGGGGCCGGCGGCACGACCCCGACGCCATCCTGTCGCTGCTGGCCTGGGACCTGCTGTCGCGGCGCCCGGGGGCGCGCGTGCTGGTCGACGTGAAGGTGTCGCTGGCGACCATCCGGGCCATCGAGGCGCACGGCGGGCGGCCGGTGTTCGGCCCCACGGGCCACTCGCCAGCCAAGCGGCTGATGCGCGAGGCCGGCATCCTGCTGGGCGGCGAGGCCTCGTCGCACTTCTACTTCCGGGAGGACTACTTCGGCTTCGACGATGCGATCTTCGGGGCCTGCCTGATCGCGCAGCTGGTATCGGCGCGGGGGCGACCGCTGTCGGCGCTGATGGCTGGGGCGGAGGGGACGGGGCCGGCGCTGCTGACGTCGCCGGAGCTGCGCATCCCCTGCGACGACGCCGCGAAGTTCCGCATCGCCGAGGAGTGCGCGGCGCGCTTCCGCACATCGCAGCCGGTGCTGGAGATCGACGGGGCGCGCATCGAGTTCGACGGCGGCTGGGCGCTGGTGCGCGCGTCGAACACCGAGCCCGTGCTCAGCGTCCGTCTGGAGGCCGAGAGTCGCGAGGCGTACGAAGTCATCGCGCAGCGGGTGTCGGAGGCGCTGCGAGCGTCGGGCGTGGGGGATCTGCCGCCGGAGCTGCGTCGGTCGGGGTAGGCTGGTGGGGCCAACAGCGACGGTCGCGGAGGGGTGGCCGAGTGGTTGAAGGCGGCGGTCTTGAAAACCGCTAGGCGCGCAAGCGTCTCGGGGGTTCGAATCCCTCCCCCTCCGCCAGGGTTGGCCGTGCACGCAATCGACATTGCTCGTAGCATGCGGGCTCACGGGCCGCCAGCACCCTCCCGTGACCGGGGCACAGGGAACCGAACATGCTGCTCGACGATCTAGTCGCCTGCATCGAGTTGCTGCAAGAGCGCATCCGGTCGCATGGCCCCTCGCTGCGGGCGAACGAGACGCGCACCCGCATGGCGCTGATCGACCCGCTGCTGCAGGCGCTGGGCTGGGACGTGTCGGACCCGGAGGTCGTCACGCCGGAGTACGACGTGAGCGGTGCACGGGCTGACTACGCGTTGCTGGGCCCCGGTGGCAAGCCGGCCGCGACTGTGGAAGCCAAGCGGCTGGGCGAAGCGCTGGAATCGCATCGGATGCAGATGCTCAACTACGCGAACGCGTCGGGCATTGACTACGCCGGGCTGACCGACGGCGATCGGTGGGAGTTGTACGCCGTCTTCGAACGTGGACAATTGGCGGACCGGCGAATACTGGATGTCTCCATCGCCAACGGCCCGGCCCACGAGCTGGCGCTGAAGCTGCTGTTGCTCTGGCGACCAAACCTGGCGTCGGGCCAGCAGCCGACGCCGGCCAGCACACCGATTCTCGGCGATCCTCCACCACCACAGGCAGCCAAGCCAGCCGCTGTCGAAGCGACCCCGGCGCCAGGACCGCCAGGGTCGGGCTGGGTTGCGCTCTCCGAGTACGACCCGCCACCTCGCACGCCCTATCCTACGGCCATCCGCTTCTGGGACGGAAGCGAACGGAGCCTCAGGAGTTGGCGCGACGTGCTCCTCCTTGTTGCTGCACAGCTCTATGCGGAGAGACGACTCAGTGTCGCAGACATGCCGATCGCACAGGGCCCGAAACGATACAGCGTGCATACCGAGCCGGTGCACTCGACCGGCAAGCCGTTCGCAAGCCACACGCGCATTGAGGGAACACCACCGCTGTACGTGGATACGTGGTTGAATGCTGCACACATCAGAAGGAACGCAAGAGGACTATTGCAGCACTGTGGTCTGAACCCCGCGGATGTATACTTGAAGGTCGCGCAATAGCCGGACGAAACGCGTCGTCCCGGCCCATGTGACGGCGTGGACCTCGTCAGGCGGGCACGGCGAAGTCGTCGAGGTGGGTCACCCGGCCGGTCGCCGACCGTCACCGATCGCGGTCGGCGCGGATCAGTGGGACGCTCTCCTCGATCTCGCCGCCGGCCCTCGCCGCGATGCGCGCCCGCAGATCATCCATCGCCGGGAGCGCGCGCCGGATCCTGTCGGGCACATCCCTGACCGTGATCTGCTGCATCTCCCGCCTCCACATGTCGCTCCACTACGACCTTATCGACCGAGGCATACTGCCTGCAATCGACGTCGGTCCTCCCCCGATCCTCCCCATCCGCCCGACCTACCCGCCGGGGGGATTCAGGTTGATGGTGACCTCGACGAGGGTGGCGCCGCCGGGGGCGGCGCCTTCGCGGATGATGGCTTGGGCGGCGTAGGAGACATCCTGCAGGGCGAGGTAGATGACGGGGGTGTCGTTGGGCCCCGTATAGCCATCGAAGACCTGGCCGGGGGCGTCGAGGGCGGCGAAGGCGCGCTCGTAGAACGCGAGGATGGCGGCGGTCCCGGCGTCGACGGCCAGGTGGGCGGTGACGAAGGTCTCGCCCTCGTCGTTGCTGGAGCGGCTATCGGAGACGACGGTGGCGCCGGGGTAGAGCAGCGCGGCGGGGAAGTCGGCGGGCAGCGCGGGCGACAGCGTGACGCCGATCTGGACGACGTTGACGTCGAGGCCGTCGCGGGCGGACTGCTCGAAGATCTGGACGCAGGCCTCGGTCTCCTCGGCGACGTCGACGGCGATGTCTGCGGAGAACGCGCCGAAGTAGGGGCCGCCCACCTCGGCGGTGGTGTGGGTGTCGGCGAGGACCGCGCCGCCGGCGTCGAGGATGCGCACGCGGACGTTGGCCTCGAAGACGCGGGCGAGGCCCGAGACGGCCACCGCGCCGGCGAAGCGCTCACCGTTGCCCGGGCCGTGGACGATCATCGAGGGGTCGAGGGGGTTGGTCGGGCCCGGGTTGCGCGGGCAGGCGGCGGGCGGGGCGAGGAGCGGGACGGGGATCTCGGTCGGGGCCCGCGCCACGACGATGACGAGGGTGCCCGGGTCAATCGGCAGCGCGGGACGCTCGCCCGGCAGCAGTTCGCGCGGATCGACGGCCCACGTCTCGTCCTCCGGGTTGAACACCTGGACGTTCTCCAGGAGCCCGGTGGAGGCCAGGAGCGCGCGGGAGGTCGTGTGCCCGCGGAACCACGCCATGAAGGTCGCGCCCTCCGCGACGGGCTGCACGGCGGGCGCCTCGGCAGCGCGCACGAGTTCGAGCTCGCCATCGAGCAGGCGGAACACGTGCGTCACGTTGCGAGTGGGGCAGCAGGCCCCGTCGCCGGGGGCGAAGCCGGTGAAGTCGACACGGATGGTGTCGCGGTCGAAGGCGAGACCCTGCAGGCCGATGCGGTCGCCGAGGAGGTGGCGGGCGACGGACCGGGGCGTCCCGCGGTCGTCGCGCGTGAGGACGTGCAGCTCGTAGAAGGTCCCGGTGCCGCCGCCGCTGGTCGCGAGGACGACGGCGGCCGCGGCCCGGCCGTCGAGTTGGCCGAAGGCGGCGCGCCGGAACTCGACCCTCACCTGGGCGACGGAATCGGGGATGGGCTCGGTGTAGACGCCATCGGTCAGGGGGGCGACGCCGTCGGCCGGCCACTCGTTGGGGTAGCTGAGGTTGCGGAGTTCGTCGCCGGTGATGGGGATCGGAGGCGGGGTGGGCTCGTCTTCGTCGATGTCCTGCGCGGCGCTCTGCGCCGTGGTCAGGAGCAGCGCGCTGACGGCGAGGAGCAGGAGAAGGATGAATCCGGTCAGGCCACGCAACGCGGAGGACATGTGACGCCCACCTCTCCGGGCGGCGGTCGCTGCGCCCCCGGGCGGGGGCCCGCGGCCAGTCGGTCGCGGATGCCGGGGAGTCGTACGCCGCCGACGCGTGCGGTGATTATGGCACGTTCGGGCGACCGCCGTCCCGACCGCCTCGGCCGGCGAGGGGGGTCGCGCTTGCGGATCGATGTCATTGCTGCGATTCTGCATGCATGGCAGAGCAGATCACGACCCGGGGCGTGCCCGAAGAGGTGAGCGATAGGGAGGCCGAGCGCGCCGCGCTGCAGCGTCTGTCGATGCAGGTGTACCAGCGCGATCGATTGGAGCGGGCCGCCAACCAGCCCTCCATCAAGGAGTGGCTTGAGGCAGTCCGGGCGCGCAAGGCGGCCGCGCCGAGGGAGGTGCCGGCGTCGGTGATCCTGCGCGCGATTGAGGCGGACCGCATGTGAGAGTGGTGGCCGACGCGTCGCTGCTGGTCGCCGCCCTGGTCGATTCCGGGCGCGATGGTCGATGGGCGGAATCCCGGGTCGCCATGGACAGGATCGCGGGCCCGGAGTTGGCGCTGGCCGAGGCGAGCAACACCCTGCGCCGCATGGAGTTGGCCCGGCAGATCACGCCCAGCGAGGCCACGCGCGCGCAGCGCGACCTGATGCAGCTGCCGCTGACGCTGTTTCCGTTCACCCCCTACGCCGAGCGGGTATGGGCCCTGCGTGGCGCCCTGACGATCTACGACGCCTGGTACGTGGCGCTGGCCGAGGCGCTCGACTGCCCGCTGCTGACGCTGGACCGACGGCTCAGCCGCTCCAACGGCCCGACCTGCGAGGTGATCACCCCGCCGGGCACGCTCGCGTAACGTGTTATGTCGCTTTGTACCTGGGGCGTCGGGGCGAGGGGAACCGCGCGCCGGGGGATGGCGTTTCGCCTCGCAGGAGGGCCATCGCAGACGGGACCGGGCAGTACCGTCACCCCGCCCGCCACCCCGCGGCCCCGCGCCGCGGGAACGCCGACCGGTCCCGCCGCCCTCCTGACCATTGCGAGCCGCTCTCCCGTCGAGAGCGGCTCGTTTTGGTGTCGGGCGGCCGTCTACCCGACGACCGGCTCCTCCAGCGCGCGGAGGAGCGACTCGGCGCAGTAGAGACGGTTGCGGCGGGCCTCTCCGACGCGGGCGACGACGCCCGCCGCCTCCAGGCGGTCGATGGCGCGCTGGGCGGTGGTGAAGGCGACTTGCAGGCGGGCGGCGACGCCGCTCACAGTGCGGAAGGGGTTCTCGGCGAAGAGGTCGAGCGCTCTCTCGGGGACGTAGGACTGCCCGCGGGGCAGCCCACGCTTCCATTCGGAGAGCAGATCGTCGATGCGGCGGATGCGGTCCAACGCGTCCTGCGACTGCAGCGCGACGCCGCGCAGGAAGTAGACCAGCCATTCCTCCCACTCGCCGCGCTCGGTGACGCCGAGGAGGCGGGCGTAGTACTCGGGGCGGGTGGCCTCGAAGTAGGCGCTGAGATAGAGCAGCGGCGAGGGGAGGACATCCCGCTCGGCGAGCAGCAGCGTGATCAGCAGACGCCCCACGCGGCCGTTGCCGTCGAGGAAGGGGTGGATGGCCTCAAACTGGACGTGGACGAGGGCGGCCTGGACGAGCGGCGGCAGGGCGTCGTCGTGGAGGGAGTGCTCCCAGGCGTCGAGGCAGGGCAGGAGCTCCGCGGGCGGCGGCGGGACGTAGGTGGCGTCGTTGAGAGTGCAGCCGGGCCGCCCGATCCAGTTCTGGCTGCGACGGAACTCTCCGGGCGCGGCGATGTCGCCGCGGACGCCGCGCATGAGGCGGTCGTGCAGCTCGCGCACGAGGCGGAGGGAGAGGGGCAGCGTGTCGAGGCGGCCGAGGCCGTAGTCGAGAGCGGAGACGTAGTTGGCGACCTCGCGGAGGTCGTCGGGGCTCTGGTCGACGGCGGCGCCGGCCTCGTCGGCGAGCAACTCGCCCAGGGTGGTGCGGGTGCCCTCGATGCGGCTGGAGAGGACGGCCTCCTTGTGGACGAAGGGCCGGATGAGTGTCTGGGGGTTGGGCAGCCGTCGGCCCTCGCCGGCGAGGGCGCCGATGGCGCGGTCGGCGGAGGACAGCGCGGCGATGAGCCCCCCGTCCCAGGCGAGGGGCGGGGGGAGCGGCGCGGGCACGTAGGCGCGGTAGCCCCCCGGGCAGGCAACCCGGCGGCCGTGGGGGCGTCGCTCCAGGGCGGGCATGGTGGTCACGGGGGATCTCCATTCGCGCAAATGATAATTGGGCAGATCGCTATTAGCGATACTACACTATATCGACAACAGGTCTGGGGTCAATCTGTCACAGACCGCCGGGAATGACGTGATAGAAGCGGTGCGGGCGAGTCGCTTGTTCGCGGAAGCGAAAAGACGCGAGATAACTATGTTCGATTATAGCCTTAACCGATAATAGCCGCAGTCGGTCAGAGCCCCGCCTTGGCGAGCAGGGGCTTCGTATCGACGACGTGGCGGTTGAGGCCGAGCTTCTCCGGCGCGAGGCCCATGGCGAGGCCGATGAGCTGGGGGATGTGCAGGATGGGCAGGTCGAGCTTGCGCTTGATGACGCGGGCGGCGTCGGCTTGCTGGGCGTCGAGGTTGAGGTGGCAGAGGGGGCACGGGGTGACGAGGGCGTCGGCGCCCTTGTCCTGCGCCTCGCCGAGGTGCGTGCCGGCCATCGTGAGGGAGTTGGTCTTGTTGGTGGTGAGGATGGGGAAGCCGCAGCACTTGGTCATGCCGTCGTAGGTGACGGTGGTCGCGCCGACGAGTTCGATGGCGGCCTCGAGGCTGTTGCGGCGGTGGGGGTGCTTGTCGAAGCCGAGGACGCGCTCGGGCCGCAGGATGTAGCAGCCGTAGAAGGGGCCCAGGTTGAGCTCGGTGAGCGGGGTGGTGATGAGGTGGTTGAGGGCGCCGCGCTCCAGGTCCTCGAGCAGGATCCAGAGCAGGTGGCGCGGCTCGACGGCGCCGCTGTAGGAGAGGCCCTCGGGGGCGAGGCGCTCGTTGATGCGGGCGCGGTAGTCGTCGTTGCCGAGCTTCTCGCGGGCCAGGCTGTGGACGCCGATGCAGGTCGAGCAGATGTCCATCAGGGGGAGGTCGAGCTGCTCGGCCATGGCGAGGGTGCGAGCGTTGAGCGTGTCCTGCAGGTAGGGGTCGCCGTCGGAGATGATGCCGGCGCCGGTGCAGGCGGCGGCTTCCAGCTCGACGAGTTCGATGCCGATGTGCTCGGCGACGGCGAGGGTGGACTTGTAGAGCTCGGGGGCGGCGCCGCGGGAGACGCAGCCGGGCCAGAAGGCGTACTTCACGGGGTGCGTTCCTTGTCGTCTTTCAGGGCTAATGATCGCTAGGTGCGCAGCGCTTCGGCGTACTGCGTGCTGAACGCCTCGCGGTTGACGTCGTGGTGGTGCTTCTCGCCGGCGACCTCGTCGAAGAGGCGCTTGATCTCGCGGCGGCCGTCCTTGCTGGCGCCGTGACGGCGCGCGGCGACGAGGAGCTTGCGTGACTTGAGCATCCGGATCGCGCCGGGGGTGTAGCCGAGCATCTCGGGGATGGCGCTGGGACCGAAGCCCGCCGAGAGGATGGGCAGCGTGGCCTCGTCGAGGCGGCCGCGCTTGGCGACGCCGCCGGCGAAGGCCTTGGAGTGGCGGCTGCCGTGGTTGTTGGTCACGCCGGCCTTAATCGCCTCGGTGCGCAGCTCCATGATGGCGTCCATGGGCAGCACGTCCTTGGGGCAGGCCTCGATGCACATGAAGCAGCGCGTGCAGTCCCAGATGCCGCCGTGCATGCGCGAGAGCTTCTCGAGCCGCTCCTGCTTCTGGGAGTCTCGGCTGTCCATCACGAAGCGGTAGGCCTTGGCCAGCGCGGCCGGGCCGAGGAACTTGGGGTCGACGGCGGCGACGGTGCAGTCGGAGTAGCAGGCGCCGCAGTGGATGCAGGTCGAGGCGTGCTGCCAGTGGTCGAACTCGTCCTTCTCCTGGCGGTATTCGCGGGCGGGCGGCTCCTGATCCTCGTGGGGCTGGAGCCAAGTCTCGGCGCGCTGGAACTGCTGCATGAACTTCTCGCCGTCGACGACGAGGTCCTTGATGACGGTCTGGTTGCCCTGCGGGCCGATGCGGATGGGGTCGCCGCGGGCGACGGCGGCGGGCACCTGCGTCTGGCAGGCGAGGCCGGAGCGGCCGTTGATCTTGACGGCGCAGGAACCGCAGATGGCGTGCCGGCAGGACATGCGCAGGGAGAGCGTGCCGTCCTGGTCCCAGCGAATGATGTTGAGGCAGTCGAGCACGGTCTGGCCCGACTCGTAGTCGACGCTGAATTCCTGCTGGTAGGCGCGATCCTCGACCGGGTCGTAGCGGTCGATGAGGAAGCGCTGAGTGGGCATCGTCGTCCTCCTGTGCGCCGGCGGGGTCGCGGCGGTCAGTACTTGCGCTCCTCGGGTGGGTAGGCCTCGCGGTGACGCGGGGCCATGTTGACGTCGCTGTAGGTGAGGCGGGGGCCGTCGCCGGTCTGGTAGGCGAGCGTGTGCTTGAACCACTGCGCGTCGTCGCGGGCGGGGAAGTCGCGACGGGCGTGGCCGCCGCGGCTCTCGGTGCGGTTGATCGCGCCGGCCACGATGACCTCGGAGTATTCGAGCATGTGGCCGACCTCGATGGCGTCGAGCAGGTCGGTGTTGAACGTGCTGTTGCGGTCGTCGATGCGGGCGGCGGCGAAGCGGGCCTGGAGGTCCTTGACGTCGCTCAGGCACTCATCGAGTTGGCCGGCCTCGCGGAAGACGCCGCACTTGTCCATCATCACGTCGCGCAGGTCGGCGCGGATGGCGCCGACGTTCTCCGTGCCGTCGCCCTGGATGAAGCGGGCGACCTCGGCGATGGCGGGCTGCATCTCGCCCTCGGTGATGCGCGTGGGGGCGAGGTCGCGGACGTGGTCGCGGATGGCGCGGCCGGTGCGGCGCCCGAAGACGACGGCCTCGAGCAGGGAGTTGGTGCCCAGGCGGTTGGCGCCGTGGACGGAGACGCAGGAGCACTCGCCGGCGGCGTAGAAGCCGGTGATGGGCGTGTCGGCCTGGTCCTTGAGGCGCACCTGGCCGCCGATGTCGCAGGGGATGCCGCCCATCGAGTAGTGGGCGGTCGGCTGGATGGGGATGGGTTCGTGGATGGGGTCGAGGCCGGCGAAGTCGCGCGCGAGGTGCATGACGGAGGGCAGGGCGTAGCGGATGCGCTCCTCGCCGATGGGGCGCAGGTCCATGAAGACGGAGTCGCCCTTGTCCGTGACGCCGCGGCCGGCGTCGATCTCCGACTGCTCCGCGCGGGCGACGATGTCGCGCGGGGCGAGCTCCATGCGTCCGGGGGCGTAGTCCTCCATGAAGCGCTTGCCCTCGGCGTTGACGAGGTGGGCGCCCTCGCCGCGGGCGGCCTCGCTGAGCAGGATGCCGGAGCCCTGCAGGCCGGTGGGGTGGAACTGGACGAACTCCATGTCCTGCAAGGGGATGCCGGCGCGGTAGGCCATGACGACGCCGTCGCCGGTGGAGGCGAAGGCGTTGGTCGTGATGCGGAAGGTGCGGCCGTAGCCGCCGGTGGCGAACATGACGGCCTTGGCCTGGATGGCCTCGATCTGCCCGCTGAGGATGTCGTAGGCGACGAGGCCCTGGCAGGTGTTGTCGCGGATCACGAGGTCGAGGGCGTACCACTCGCTGTAGACCTTGACGCCGCGCTTGAGCAGCTGCTCGAAGAGGACGGTGAGCAGGGCGTGGCCGGTGCGGTCGGCGGCGTAGACGGCGCGCGGGGCGGTGTGGCCGCCGAAGCGCCGCTGGGCGATGCGGCCGTCGTCCATGCGGGAGAAGGCGCAGCCCATGTGCTCGAGTTCGAAGATGTTCTCCGGCGCCTCGCGGCCGAGGATCTCGGCGGCGTTCTGGTCGACGAGGAAGTCGCCGCCCTTGACGGTGTCGTACATGTGCAGCTCCCACGAGTCGTCGTCGGAGGAGTTGCCGAGCGAGGCGGCGATGCCGCCCTGGGCCGCGCCGGAGTGGGATCGCAGCGGGTGCACCTTGGTGAGGATGGCGACGTCGATGCCGGGGTCCTCGGAGACTGCGAGCGCGGCGCGCATGCCGGCGAGACCGGACCCAACGATCAAGACGTCGTGTTGGAGCACTCAGACCTCTCCCGTCGCACGGGCCCGGCCGCGGCGGGCCGGACGTGGGCAGGGGCGATCGTACACCGGGGCTCTGGGGCGTTCAATTTGCCGGCTATCTGGGGGCGATCGTCGGGGCGGGGAGGGGAAAACCTCACCCCCTAGCCCCCTCTCCATCTGAAGCGATGGAGAGGGGGGACCGGAGGGGAACTTGGGAACGGTTCAGTGCGTGAGCGCCGTGATCACCGCGAACGCGGTGATGATGAGAGCCACGATGATACCAGTCTGGATCACCAGCGCTCGCGTCAGGTGGGCATTGATCCGGGCCTCAAACAGGTCGCAGTCGCGCTTCGTCATGGGCGAACGCTGCGCGTCGCTGACCGTGGCCGGCCTGAGGTTCGTCATGGTGATGCTGCGGGGGCGGGGATCTTCAGTGTCACGTAGGCCAGCATTTCACCGGCTCCCAGCTCGATGTCCGCCACGGCGCTGGGCGGAGGGATCGCCACGCCCTTCTCCTCCAGCACCGCGACATACTCCGGCAGCATCTCTTCCGCGTCGGCCAGAGCCTCATCGACTGTGCTGCCCATCGCACAGCAAGCTCCGGGCATGTCGGGGATGACGACGCCGTACGCGCCCCTCTCACCATCGATGATTGCCGGATACTTCATCCGCTGACACTCACTCTCCTCTATCGCCACCCGGCGATACTAGCGATCTGCCGAGCCACGCCAATCGAGACGGTGCGGTGCCGTGGCAGGCGGATGATCTCGACGGAACCGGCGTGGCTATAGATGTCGTGCTTACCGCCGTGGCGCGCCAGGCGCCAACCCTCACGCTCCAGCCTTTCCCTAATCCTACGTGTCCGCGTCTCCATTACACGGACAGTGCATCAATCTGACGTTCGCCTGTCAAGGGATTCGGAGAACTACGCCCTGGATCAACAGCGCTCGCCACAAGTGCGCCTTGATCCGGGCCTCGAACAGGTCCGCATCGGCCTTCGTGGCGGGCGAACTTCGGGGGTCGTTCATGGTGATGCCCACGATACACCCGCGGCGACCGACGACCGCTACTCCCCCGCGTAGAAGCGGATGACCTTCACGCCCAGGGCGCCGACGGCCCGCAACGCGACGGCCTGCAGGCAGACGATGCTCTTGGCGTCCTCGATCTCGCCGGCGGCGACGAGGTCCATGGCCTCGCCCAGGGTGTAGTACTCGACGAGCAGGCGTTCGTCGGCGTCGGCGGGCAGGCGCGAGGGCTCGCAGTCGCGAGCGAAGAAGCCGTACAGGTACTCGGTGGCCCAGCCGGGCGCGACGTAGAAGCGCGGCAGCGGCTCCAGCGAGCCCGGCTTGAGCCCGGCCTCCTCCTGGAGTTCGCGGGCGGCGCAGACCTCGGGATCCTCGCCCGGCTCGACGCCGCCGGCCGGGAGTTCAAGCAGCGGCCCCCCGGCGGGCGAGCGCCACTGCCGCACGAAGGCGATGCGGCCCTCGTCGTCGAAGGCGAGGATGACGACGGCCGCGGCGTGCTCGACGACCTCACGGGTGGCGTGGCGGCCGTCGGCGAGGCGCTGGGTGTCGCGGCGGACGCTGAGGATGCGGCCCTCGTAGAGGCGCTCGCTGGCGATGGTCTCCTCGTGGAGGGGGGCGAAGCCGGACGGGGGTAGGTCGCTCACGCGGGGGAGCGCTCTGCCCCGACGGCTGGCGCAGTGGCCGGCGCGACAGTCGTCGCGGTGGCGGTCGCGGTGGCCGGCGGGCCCAGGTCGATGGAGAGGGCGATCTCGTCGCAGTTGGCGTACTTGGGGCAGCGGAAGCACTCGTTCCAGACCTTGCGCGGGAACGACGTGACGGCGGCCTGCCGGAAGCCGACGCGCTCGAAGAAGGCGGGCGTGGTGGTGAGGGCGAAGACCGTGCGCAGGCCCAGGGCGCGGGCTTCCTGGAGCAGCGCCTCGACGATCAGGCGGCCCAGGCCGCGGCCCTGCTGCCCCGGACCGACGACGAGCGACTTGACCTCGGCGAGGTCCTTCCACTCGATGTGCAGCGCGCCGGCCGCCACGACGCGGTCGCCGTCGCGGACGACGACGAAGTCGCGCAGGGTGCCGTAGATCTCGCCCTCGCTGCGGGGCAGCACGTCGCCGGTCTCGTCGGCCCAGTACTGAACGAGGCGCTGGATGGCGGGGGCGTCGGCGAGGCGCGCGGGCTCGACCCGGAGGGCGGGCGGGGGCGGGGCACCGGGGCCGCGGGGCAGGGGCGGTGGCTGCGTCGTTGTCATGCTCCCTCGATCAGAATACGACGCCGGCGCGGGCTTGGCTCCGCGGCGCCGGGGGCGGGAGGGAACCCCCATCGTACCGGAGCGGGGGGCTCCGTCGTAGCGGTGGAACGTGAAATCGCCACTATGACTGGGCTATCGCGGTGACGGGGCGCCGCCGCCAGACGCCGGGTCGGCGACGCCGGCGAGCCGCCGCTCGTCGAGCCAGGTGAGGCGACGGCCCAACTGGGCGAAGAAGGGCTGCTCGTCGAAGCGGATGAGGCGGGCGACGTGGCGGCTGCGGCGGACCTCCACGCGGCTGCCGGGCTGGGCGTCGAACTGGCCCTGGCCATCGACGCTGAAGGCGACGCCCCCGCCCGCGCCGGGGCTGAGCACGACGACGGAGTCGTGCGGCACGACGAGCGGCGCGGCGGCGGCGAGGTGGGGCGCGACGGGCGTGACGACGATGCTGGTGGCCGCGGGGTCGAGGATGGGGCCGCCGGCGGAGAGCGAGTAGCCGGTGCTGCCCGTGGCGGTGGCGACGACGACGGCGTCGGCGCGGATGACGCCGATCAGCGCGCCGTTGACCTCGACGTTGAGGTAGACGGGCCGGCCCAGCCCGGTGCGCCCCAGGATGACGTCGTTGAGGGCGTGGCGCGGGGCGTTGGCCTCGGCCTCGGGGGCGTTGTGGAACGTGACGTCGAGCATGGTGCGCTCCTCGACGCGGTAGGCGCCGGCGAGCAGGTCGTCGAAGCGGTCGCGCAAGCCCTGGGGCGTGACCTCGGTCAGGAAGGCGAGGCGGCCCATATCGACGCCGAGGATGCGCGTGGGGTTGGGCACGACGGCGCGGGCGGCGCGCAGCACGGTGCCGTCGCCGCCGATGCTGATCAGGAGGTCGGTGCCGGGCAGGTCGCGGGTGGAGCCCTCGGGGTCCCAGGCGGAGGAGAGCCAGACGTCGGCGACGTGGGGGCGGAAGCGGTCGCGCAGCTCGACGGCGAAGTCGCGGGCGGCGTCGAGCTGGGGGTGGTGGTAGATGCCCACCTTGCGCAGTTCGGGGCCCGACCCGGCCGGGGGTTTGGCGTCGGTCATGGCGCGCCCTCCCGGCGGGGCGCGCGCAGCCAGCAGAGAAACTCGCGATTGCCGGCCGGACCGCGCAGCGGCGAGGCGACGACGCCGCCGCGACGCCAGCCGCGCTCGCGGGCCCAGGCCAGCAGCAGGCCGACCGCTGCGGCGTGCCGCGACGGATCGCCGACCACGCCGCGCTCGTCGACGTCGTCGCGGGGCAACTCGAACTGCGGCTTGACGAGCACGACGGCGTCGGCGCCGGGCGCGGCGCGATCGGCGGCGGCTGCCAGCGCGGCGCGCGCCGAGATGAAGGAGACGTCGACGGCGATCAGGCTGGGGGCCGGGTCGAGGGGCGGAAGGTCGCGCACGTGGGTGCGCTCCATGACGACGATGCCCGGGTCGTCGCGGAGGGGGGCGGCGATCTGGCCGTAGCCGACATCGACGGCGTAGACGCGGGCCGCGCCGCGGCGGCGCAGGCAGTCGCTGAAGCCGCCGGTACTCGCCCCGACGTCGAGGCAGACGCGGCCGGCGACGTCGATCGGCCAGGCGTCGAGGGCGGCGGCGAGCTTCTCACCGCCGCGCGAGACGTAGGGGGCGGCGGCGCGGACGCGGAGGTCGGTCGCGGGCGGGAGGCGCAGGCCGGGCTTGGTGTAGCGGCGGTCGCGACCGCTGACGCGGCCGGCCATGATCAGGGCGCGGGCCTGTACGCGGTCGGCGGCGAGGCCGCGCGCGACGAGCAGTTGGTCGAGCGGTTGTTGCCCGGGCGGCACGGGAACAGGCTAGCGGGTGTGCGAGCGGCGGGTGGTCATGCGCTCTCCTGCTCGAGTTCCGGCTGCACGCCGAGGTCCGGCGTGACGGCGCGCACGGGGGTGGGGAAGTCGCCGTACTCGATGCCCGCGCCCGACTCGGCCAGGAGGGCGGGGCGGCGGCGCTCGCGCACGGTCTCCTCCGTCACGACGCACTTGCTGACGCTGGGCTGGCTGGGGATGTGGAACATGACGTCGAGCAGGAGGTCTTCGATCACGGTGCGCAGCCCGCGCGCGCCGGTCTTCTCGGCCAGGGCCGTTTCGGCGACGGCCTGGAGCGCCTCGGGCGTGAACTCGAGGCGCACGTCGTCCATGGCGAAGAACCGCTCGAACTGGCGCACGAGGGCGTTCTTGGGCTCGGTGAGGATGCGGACCATGGAGTCGGCGTCGAGGGCGTCGAGGCCGACGACGAGCGGCAGCCGGCCGACGAACTCGGGGATGAGGCCGAACTTGAGCAGGTCGTCGTGGCTGAGGTCGTGCAGCAGGGAGTTAGCGTCGTCGATCGTGCGCGGGGTCGCGCCGAAGCCGAGGTTGCGCCGGCCGTGGCTGACGCGGCGCTCGATCATGTCTTCGAGCCCCTCGAAGGCGCCGCCGCAGATGAACAGCACCTTCGAGGTGTTGATCTGGATGAAGTCCTGGTGCGGATGCTTGCGGCCGCCCTGCGGGGGCACGGAGGCGATGGTGCCCTCGACGATCTTGAGCAGCGCCTGCTGGACGCCCTCGCCGGAGACGTCGCGGGTGATGGAGGGGTTGTCGGACTTGCGCGCGACCTTGTCGATCTCGTCGATGTAGATGATGCCGCGCTCGGCGCGGGGGACGTCGAAGTCGGCCGACTGGATGAGGTGCAGCAGGATGTTCTCGACATCCTCGCCGACGTAGCCGGCCTCGGTGAGGGCGGTGGCGTCGGCGATGGAGAAGGGCACGTCGAGCACCTTGGCGAGGGTGCGGGCGAGCAGGGTCTTGCCGGAGCCGGTGGGGCCGACGAGCAGGATGTTGCTCTTCTCGAGCTCCACGTCGTCGAGGGCGGCGGGGTCGGCGTTGATGCGCTTGTAGTGGTTGTAGACGGCGACCGAGAGGACCTTCTTGGCGTCCTCCTGGCCGATGACGTACTCGTCGAGGCGGCGGAAGATCTCCTGCGGCGCCGGGGCGCTGTCGCGGCTGGGGCGTGCGGCGGCGGCGCGGGCGGCGGCGGTGGAGGAGCCGGCCTCCTCGGCGATGATCTCGCGGCAGAGGTCGACGCACTCGTCGCAGATGTAGACGGCGCCGGGGCCGGCGATCAGGCGCTTGACCTGGTCCTGGTTCTTGCCGCAGAACGAGCAGTGGTACTGCGCCCGGTTGCTGCCTCGGTTGTTCGGCACTGCGCGCTCCTCCCGTGTCGCCGCCGGCACTGGCTCCCCCGGCGCTGGCTCCGCCAGCGGGGGCTCCCCCGGCGGGGGCGGCGGGGGCGGGGGCCCGCCGCGTGGATTGCGGCCGCTCAGGAGGCCGCGGCGGCGGGGGCTCCGGCGGCGGGGGCGCCGGCGGCGGGCCCGCCGAGGATCTCGTCGATCAAGCCGTACTCCTTGGCCTGCTCGGCATCCAGATAGAAGTCGCGGTCGGTGTCCCGCTTGATGATGTCGAGCGGCTGGCCGGTGTGCTTGGCCAGGATGTTGCGGATGATCTCGTTCTCGCGCAGGATCTCGCGCGCCGCGATCTCGATGTCGGAGGCCTGCCCGCGGGCGCCGCCCAGGGCCTGGTGCAGGTGCACCGTGGCGTTGGGCAGGGCGTAGCGCTTGCCGGGCGCGCCGGACGACAGGACAACCGTGCCGAACGACGCCGCCATGCCCACACAGATGGTGGACACGTCGGCGGAGATGATCTGCATGGTGTCGTAGATGGCGAGGCCGGCGGTGATCGAGCCGCCGGGGGAGTGGACGTAGAGCTGGATGTCGCGCTCCGAGTCCTCGCGATCGAGGTAGAGCAGTTGCGCGACGATGACGTTGGCGACCTGGTCGTCGATCGGCGTGCCGAGGAAGATGATCCGCTCGCGCAGCAGCAGCGAGTAGATGTCGTAGGCGCGTTCGCCGCGGTTGGTGGTCTCGACGACCATGGGGACGATCGCGGCGGGGTTGACCAGGGACATCGGGCCTCCTTGCCGCCGGCCACGCTGCGGGGCGGCGGGGTGTCTTCAGCTTATCGGACAGAGCGTACCGGGCAGCGCTTGCCGGGCGGAAACGCCCGGGCAGCGCGCACCGGTCAGCTTACTCGGCGCTGGCGCTAGCGGGCGCTTCTGCGGCCTGCGTCGCAGAGGCGGGGTCTTCGGTGGCGTCGGTGGCCTCGGCCGATTCCGACGCTTCAACGTCTTGCGCGGCTTCAACGTCGTCGGTGGCTTCGGCGTCGTCGGTGGCTTCGGCGTCGTCGGTGGCGGCTTCGGCGTCTGCGGCGTCCGCCTCCGGGGCGAGCGCGTTGTCGCGCGCGATCTCGCTGAGGCGATCCATGAGGCGGGTGTTGGTCAGGTTGCGGCGCATCATGGCGCGGCCGTCGGGGGTGTCGAGCATCTCGCGGACCTGCTCGGCCTGGGGGCCGTCGCCGGCGACGCGGGCGATCTCGGCCTCGACCTCGTCCTCGCCGACCTCGATCGACTCGGCCACGGCGAGCTGCTCCAGGACGAGGCTGCTGCGCACGCGCGCGCCGGCCTCGTCGCGCAGGCCCTCGCGCATCTGCTGGGCTCGCTCGTCCTGGGAGCGCAGCAGTGCCTGCGGGTCCTGGCCGGTGCGCTGGGCGATCTCCCGCAGCATGTGCTCGATCTCGTGCTGCACGAGCAGGGGCGGGAACTCGATCGAGGCGCCGTCGATGACGGCCTCCATCAGCGCGGCGTGGTGCGCTGCGCGCGAGCGCTGCTCCGCGCCGCTGCGCAGATCTTCCTCCAGGCGGAAGCGCAGGCCGGCGAAAGTCTCGAAGTCGCCGGCCTCGGCGGCGAGGTCGTCGTCGGCGTCGGGCAGGATCTCCTGCTTGATCTCCTTGATATTGACGGTGAAGACGGTGGTGCGGCCGGCGACGTCCTCGTCGTCCCAGTCGTCGGCGGCGTCCACGCTGAAGCGGTGCTCGCCGACGGGCAGGCCGACCATCTCATCGACGACGCCGGGGATGCCGATCACCATGCCCTCGCGGAGGTGGAACTCGGCGTCGGGCCGCTCGAGGACCTGCTGGCCGTCGATCGTGGCGTGGATGTCGGCCTTGATGCGGTCGTTGAGTTCGGCGGGGCGCTCGACGGGCTCGATGATGGCGTGCTGGCGGCGCACCTCGAGGATGGCGTTCTCGACGTCCTCCTCGGTGACGCTGACGGGCTCCTCGACCAGGGCGATGTCCCGGTAGGGGCCGAGGTCGATCTCGGGGGGCATGGGCACGCGCGCGCGGATGCGGACGGGGTCGCGGTCGACGGATTCGACCTCGGGCGGGCCGATGGGCGCGATGCCCTCCTCCTTGATGGCCTGCTCGTAGGCCTGGGGGATCATGCGCTCGATGGCCTCTTCAAAGACGGCGTCGGCGCCGAGCGTCTGCTCGATGACGACGCGGGGGGCCTTGCCCTTGCGGAAGCCGGGGATGCGATAGCGCTGCGAGAGCCGCTGGGCGGCCTGGTTGAGCGACTTGGTCACGCGCTCATCGTCGAGCTCGATCTCGAGGAGGATCTGGGACTCGGGGATGCGTTCGGTGGTGACTTTCATGCGGCGTGAGACATGTGTTGTTGGCTTGCTTTGTTCGGCTGGCGTTGTTCGGCTTGCTTCGTTCGGCTGGCGTTGTTCGAGCTTCAGTGGCGAGCAGTGTGGGTCAGTATATCAAGCGCTCCGGCCCGGCCCAGGGCGGCGTGCGTAGGCCGAACGTCAGAGACCACTGTCGTGTTCAGCGGCCACGGGTGTTTCAGCGGCCGCGGGGATTGACGACGTCGTTGACGGCGTCGCCGAGCAGGTTGAACGAGAAGATGATCACGGCGACGGTGACGCCGGGGACGAGCAAGAGGTGGGGGTGCAGGCTGAAGGTGCGGATGCCGCCGGCGTCGGCGATCATCGCGCCGAAGGAGGCCGTCGGCGGCTGGATGCCGATGCCGAGGAAGGTCAGCACGACCTCGGCGCCGGCCACGCCGGCGAAGGTCGCCGAGAGCCCCACGATGATCCAGGGCAGGATGCCCGGGAAGAGGTGGCGCACGAGGATGCGCGGCGTGCGCGCGCCGATCGACTCGGCGGCGAGGATGAAGTCGGCCTCGCGCAGGGAGAGGGTCTGGGCGCGGACGAAGCGGGCGGTGTCGACCCAGCCGAAGAAGGTGAGCGCGACGACCAGGAGGGTGATGTGGTCGACGCCCTGCTCGATGAAGAAGCTGCCGCCGAAGAAGGTGTCGATGTCGGTGAAGGCGTCGGTCCAGCGCTCCCGGAAGGCGGAGCTGACGACGATCAGCACGAGCAGGCCGGGGATGCCCAGGATGACGTCGCCGATGCGCATGATCAGCTGGTCGATCCAGCCGCCGGCGTAGCCGGCCAGCAGGCCCAGGCCGAGCCCCATGAAGAGGCTGCCGAGCAGGAAGACGATGATCGTCATCACGATCGTGGTGCGCGCCGAGAAGAGGGCCTGACTGAACAGGTCGCGGCCGGTGCGATCGGTGCCGAACCAGTGCTCGGCGGAGGGGGGCTGGAGGGCGGCGTCGAGCTGGAGAACGAGTTGGGTGCCGTCGGGCAGGAGGGTGGCCTCGGTGAAGGGGCCGGCCTCGTCGGCGAGCTCGGGGTTGAGCCGGGCGGCGGTCTCGACGGAGACGCCGTAGCGGGCGACGAAGTTGCCCAGGAGTTCGCCCTCGCGGATGGGGCGTCGCAGGGTGAGGTTGGTCTTGGTGGGGTCCTGGAGCCCGGTGGGGGCGCCGAAGGCGTCGAGGAAGGTGTACGTCCCGGCGCCGTAGATGACGACGATGGCCAGCAGGGAGACGACGGCGACGCGCTTCTTGAGCAGGGAGCGCAGGGCGCGACGCCAGGGCGACTCGGAGCGGACGCGGTCGAGGCCGGCCTGGGCGCCGATGACGCGCGAGCGGGGGGTCGTCTCGCGGGCGGTCATGCGGATCGCCGGGTGTAGCGGATGCGGGGATCGATGAAGACGTAGCAGATATCGACGATGAGGTTGGAGGCGATCAGCAGCGTGGCGACGAGCATCGTGAAGCCGAGCAGGACGTTGAAGTCGCGCTGCAGCACCGACTGGAAGATGAAGGCGCCGATGCCGGGCACGCCGTAGAGCGTCTCGACGATGATCGCGCCGCCGACGACGCCAACGATGCTGAGCCCCATGACGGTGGAGAGCGGCAGCAGGGCGTTGCGCAGCACGTGCCCGTAGACGACGGCGCGCTGGCCGAGCCCCTTGGCGCGGGCGGTGCGGACGTAGTCCTCATCGATCACCGTGAGCACGCTGACGCGCACGAAGCGGGCCATGCCCGCCAGGCCGGGCAGGGTGAGCACGACCACCGGGATCAGGTACGAGGCGGGGTCGCCGGGCACCCAGACGGCGGGGATGTCGAAGCCGAATAAGAGAAAGACGGCGTCGAGCTGGAAGACGAGCAGCCAGGCGAAGAGCGGCAGGAAGACGAGCGAGGGGATGGCGCTGAAGACCATCAGCCCGCCGATCAGGCCGGGGTCCTTCCAGTCGCCGCGGTGCAGGGCGGCGAAGACGCCCAGCGGGATGCCCAAGAGATAGGTGAGCGCCAGGGAGATCAGGCCGAGTTGGGCGGAGACCCAGATGCGCTCGCCCAGCAGCTCCTGGACGGTGCGCTGGGGGCTGCGGTTGAAGTACGAGAGGCCCAGGTCGCCCTGCACGAAGCCGACCACGTAGTTGCCGAAGCGCTCCGCGAAGGAGCCGTTGAGCCCGAACTCCTCGCGGATCAGCTCGGCGCGCTCGGGGTCGGGGGTGCGCTGGCCGGTGATGATGCGGACGGGGTCGCCGGGGGCGACCTGCGTCAGCGCGAAGGTGACGAGCAGCACCGCGAAGAGCGTGATGGGGGCGATGGCGATGCGGCGGACGATGAAGACCCAGAGGCTGGAACTCATGCGCCGTCCCCTCCCCCGGCCGCGTGCTGGGTCCGGCGGGCGCGCGGGGCGCCCGCCGGACGGCGTCGCTACTGCTCGAGACCGATGTAGCGCAGGTGCGGAATGATCGAGCGCGGCGGCACGTAGCCGGTCACATAGGGCTTGATGACCTGGTTGGCGGTGCCGAAGAACAGCGGCGCCCAGGGCGCATCCTCGATGATGACGCGCTCGGCCTCGCGGTAGAGCTCGATGCGGCGGTCGGCGTCGAGTTCGCCGCGCGCCTCCTCGACGAGGGCGTCCAGTTCATCGCTCTGGTAGGCGGGGTTGTTCTGCAGCGAGGCGGAGTGGAAGAGCAGGTCGACGATGTTCTCCGGGTCGGGGTAGTCGAGGATCCAGCCCAGGCTGAAGGCCTGGTAGAGGCCCTGGTCGAGCTCGGAGAAGAAGTTGGCGGCCTCGACCTGCTGGATCTCGACCTGCAGGCCCAGGTTCGTGCTCCACATGTCCTGGATGGCGACGATGACGTTGCCGGGCGTCGCGCCGGCGCCGGGGACGGTGATGCGGATGTTGTCGAGGAAGGGCGTGCCGGCGTACGAGGAGGCGTCGAGCAACTCCTTGGCGCGTTCGGGGTCGAAGGGGAGGCCGCCGAAGCTCTCGTCGAAGGCGGCCAGCCCGGGCGGGATGATGCCGTGCGCGACGGGGGCGATGGACTGCAGCACGACCTCGGCGATGGTCTGCTTGTCGATCGCCATGGCCAGGGCGCGGCGCACGTCGCGGTCGTCGAAGGGCGGCTGCTGGGTGTTGAAGCCGATGTAGAAGACGGACAGCTCGTTGCGGCTGACGAACTCGGCGTTGAGGTCCGAGCTGGGGTCGCGGGCGCGCTCGATGTCGTTGGTGCCGATGTCGGCGATATCGACCTCGTTGTTCTCGTACTGGGTGAGGCCGCCGCCGGCGAAGCGCACGATCACGCGGTCGACCAGCGCGGGCTCAAGGTGGTAGCGGTCCCAGCGCTCGAGGATGAGGCCCTCGCCCAGGTTCCACTCGGCCAACTTGAAGGGCCCGGTGCCGTTGGGGCTGGAGGCCCAGTTGCGGGGGTCGTTTTCGACCTGCTGGCGGTCGACGACGAAGGACGTGGGGTAGGTGAGCTTGAAGAGGAAGTACGGCTTGGGCGAGTCGATGGTGATCTGGATGGTGTTGTCGTCGATTACCTCGATGCCGCTGATCTCGTCGGCGCGGCCGCGCATGTAGTCGACGGCGCCGACGATGTCGTTGAGGAAGTCGGGCGCGACGGGGGAGAAGGTCTCGGGGGCGGCGTGGCGCTCGATGCTCCACTTGACGTCGTCGGCCTGGACGCGGCGGCCGTTGTGGAAGAGGGCGTCACGGCGCAGGTTGAAGGTGTAGGTGACGGTGCCGTCGTCGTTCTGGGTGAACTCGGGCAGCGCCTCGGCGAGGTCGGGGATCAGCTGCAAGTCCGGGCTGAGGCTGAGCAGGCCGCCGAAGATCTCGACGACGAAGCGGGCCGAGGAGACGCTGGTGGTGAGCGCCGGGTCGAGGGTGAGGGGCGAGGACAAGGCGACGCGCAGATCGTTGCCGGACGGGCCGGCGCTGGCCGGGGTCGCGCGCTCCTGCGGGTCGGCCTGGGCCTCGGGCTGGCTCTGGCTCTGGCTCTGATCCTGGCTCTGGCCCTCGCTCTGGCCCTGTGCGGCGGCATCGCCGTCGTCCGCCTGGGCGCCCGCCGTGGCGTCGGCGTCGCGATCCTCGCGCGTGGCCGAGGTCGCGCGGGCGGTGCTGTCGGCGGCGTCATCGCCGCCGCCGCAGGCCGCCGCCGCGAGCGCCGCGGTGAGGGTCAGCAGCAGCAGGATCAGCAGCGGGACGGCGCCCCAGCGGGCGACGGCCAGGGTGGTCGGGGTGGTTCGGTCGGTCGGGTGGGTCAACAAGGCGCGCATCGATCCTCACTCGTTCGTGGGCCCCGTCCGCCGTCGTCGGGGGCAGGTTATCACCGCATCTCGTGCCGGTGGGGGAAGTGGTCGCCGTGGGGGCGGTCACTCATGACGAGGGTACGCGCCCGGCGCGGCGTCGGATTGGGGCTAGGCTGTCGGAGTAGGGGCGACGGAGACGAGCCGAGGTGATCCGTGCGCAAGTGCGCCCTCTCCTTCTTCTTGTTCGCGGCACTGCTGCTCGCCGGCCTCGCGTCCGGCCCGACCCAGGCCGCGCCCCCCACCTGCGAGAACGGCGTCGTCGTCGCCGACCCCGATGCCAACCGCGGCCTCGTCATCGACTGCGCCAACCTGCTCGCCGCCAAAACCCAGTTCAGCGCGCGCACGCCGCTCAACTGGGGCGGCGACGCGCCCATCGCCGAGTGGGACGGCGTCACCCTGGGCGGCGACCCGCCGCGCGTGTGGAAGCTGCACCTGCGGTCGCGCGGCCTCACGGGCCGCGTCGCGCCGCACTTCGCCAACGTCCGGGAGTTGCGCGAGCTGGGCCTCCACCACAACCGGCTGACGGGGCCGATCCCGCCCGAGTTGGGGTCGCTGCGCCATCTGGAAATCCTGTGGCTCGACGCCAACCAGCTCAGCGGGTCGATCCCGCCCGCCCTGGGGTCGCTGCCAAGCCTGCGCCAGCTCTGGCTGCACGACAACCAACTCACCGGCCGCATCCCGGCGGAACTGGGGGCGTTGCCCGTCCTCAAGCGCCTGTGGCTGTACGACAACCAACTGACGGGCGCGATCCCGCCGGCGCTGGGATCGCTCTCCGGCCTGATCTCGCTGCTGCTGCACGAGAACCAGTTGACGGGCCGCATCCCAGCCGAGTTGGGGTCGCTGGACGGTCTGCGCCTCCTCTGGCTGAAGGACAACCAACTGAGCGGCGCCATCCCGGCGGCGCTCGGATCGCTGAGCGAGGTGCTCGACGTGTTGCTCGAGCGGAACCAGCTGCGCGGCGCGATCCCGGCGTCGTTCGCAGGCCTGCACAGCGTCAAGCGCCTGCACCTCGACGACAACCAACTCACGGGCCCGATCCCGGCGCAACTGGCGTCGCTCGGCGATCTCACGTCGCTGCGGCTGAGCGGCAACGTCGGTCTGACCGGCTGCGTCCCCCCGTCGCTGCGGGACGTCCGTCGCCATGACCTGGGGGAGGTCGGTCTGCCTGACTGCGCGCCCTAGCGTGCCATCCTGCTCCCGATGCGGTACCGTAGTCCCTGGGTGGGGGCGACGTGTACGGACCGAGGTGATCCGTGCGGAAGTGCGCCCTCTCCTTCCTTTTGTTCGCTGCGGTGCTGCTGGCGGGCCTCGCGTCCGGCCCGGCCCAGGCCGCGTCCTCGCCCTGCGAGGACGGTACGGCCGTCCCCAACCCCGCTCTCGTAGCCGACTGCAACATCCTGCTGGCCGCGAGGGACGTCCTCGCCGGCGACGCCACTCTCAACTGGGACGCCGACGTGCCGATTCGCGAATGGGACGGCGTCGGCGTCGCTGGCGACACGCCGCGCGTGCGAACGCTCGATCTGGCGCGCCGCGATCTCACGGGCCAGATCCCGGCGCAACTGGCGGGCCTGGGGGCGCTCTGGCGCCTCGATCTGTCCTTCAACCAACTGTCGGGCCCGATCCCCGCGGCGCTGGGGGACATGCGCAGCCTGTGGTACCTCTGGCTGCACCACAACCAACTGAGCGGTCCCATCCCCGCGGTGCTGGGATCGCTGGGCAAGCTGCGATCCCTGGCTCTGAGCAACAACCAACTCAGCGGGCCGATCCCCGCATCGCTGAGCGGGCTGCCGGAACTGCAATCGCTGTGGCTGCAGAGCAACGTCCTGAGCGGCCCGATCCCGGCCGAGCTGGGGGCGCTGTCCACGCTCCGCAATCTGGCCCTGTCCCACAACCAACTCAGCGGCCCGATCCCCGCGGAACTCGGGGGCCTGCGCGCCCTGACCACGCTCTATCTGCGCAGCAACGACCTCAGCGGCCCGATGCCGCCCGCGCTGGCGGAGTTGGAGGACCTGGCCTACCTGGAGTTGAGTCGCAACCCCGGCCTCACCGGCTGTGTCCCGCTTGCGCTGCGTAACGTCCCCACCAACGACCTCGACGACCTCCCCCTCCCCGACTGTCCTCCACCGCCGTGCGAGAACGGCACGGCGGTTCCCAGCCCCGCCGACAACCCCGGCCTCGTGTCGGACTGCGTCACCCTCCTCGCCGTCAAGGACCCGCTCAGGGGCGAGGCTGCCCTCAACTGGGATCCGGCCGTCCCGATCGCGGAGTGGGGTGGGCTCATCGTCGGGGGCACGCCGCTACGCGTCTCCGGACTGGACTTGCACTTGCGTGGTCTCACGGGCCGAATTCCACCGCAACTGGCTGGCCTGACGGGCCTGAGGGTCTTGCGGCTCAGCCGCAACGAACTGACGGGATTGCTCCCGCCGGACCTCGGAGCGCTGCACGACCTCGAATCCCTGTCGCTCCGCGGCAACCAGCTGACGGGGACGATCCCCGTAGCACTTGGCGCGCTGCGCAACCTGACCGAACTGTCGCTGGACTACAACCAGTTGAGTGGGACCATTCCGGCGGAGCTCGCCTCTCTGCGCAAGCTGCGGTATCTGGATCTGGACAGCAACGACCTCAGCGGCCCGATCCCGGCGGCGCTGGGGGCTCTGCGCAATCTGACCCAGCTGTCGCTGGGCTTCAACCAGTTGAGTGGCGCCATCCCGGCGGAACTCGCCTCTCTGCGCAAGCTAGAGAATCTGAGCCTACGCAGGAACCATCTCAGGGGCCCGATCCCGGACTGGCTGGGGTCCATGAGAACCCTGCGGTCACTGAAGTTAGACGCGAACGAACTGACCGGGCCGATCCCCGTGCAACTGGCATCGCTGCGCGACCTGGAAACCCTGTACCTAGGGCACAACCGGTTGACAGGCGGAATCCCGGCGGAGTTGGGATTTCTGCGCAACCTCACCTCCCTAGGCCTTAGTGACAACCAACTGGGCGGCCCCATCCCGGCGGCGCTGGGCACCCTGCACAATCTCACGACACTGTCGCTTGGGATCAACCGGCTGACTGGCCCGATCCCCGCAGCGCTGGGATCCCTGCACGAGTTGGAGTACCTGCGTCTGAGCCACAACCAACTGCGCGGCCCGATTCCGGCAGCGCTGCGCTCACTGCGCGATCTGCGACTCCTGGGGCTCAACGGCAATCAGCTGAGCGGCGCGATCCCAGCATGGCTCGGATCCCTTAGCCAACTTTCGCACCTCAGCCTGAGCGGCAACCAGTTAACGGGCGGGATCCCGGCAGAGTTGAGTTCGCTTGACTCACTGGAAATCTTGTACCTAGGCCGCAATCGACTGACCGGGGTGATTCCCGCCCAACTCGGATCGCTGCCCAAACTCTCGGTTCTGGACCTAAGCGACAACCAGTTGAGCGGAGCGATCCCCGCCGAACTCGCGTCCCTACCCAGGCTGCAGATCTTGTCGCTCAACGATAACCTGCTCAGCGGCGCGATCCCGGCGGCGCTCGGATCCCTGGGCACCCTGGAGTTCCTGCGTCTGCAGAACAACCTGCTCAGCGGTGCGATCCCGGCGGCGCTCGGCTCCCTGGGTACCCTGAAGACCCTGCGTTTGGCCGGCAACCAGTTGGCGGGCGGGATCCCCTCGGAGTTGGGATCCTTGCCCAACTTGCGGCAGTTGGATCTTGCTCACAACCAACTGAGTGGGCCGATTCCCGTCGAACTAGCGGCGCTGCGGCATCTCGAGTACTTGAACTTGGGCGGCAACCAACTCACGGGACCAATCCCCGCACAGCTTGGATCCCTGCCGCGTCTATACCGGCTGGATCTGCCCGATAACCAACTCAGCGGTCCGATCCCGGCGACGCTGGGCTCAATGCCGGAGTTGGGAATTCTGATTCTGAACGACAACCAACTGACGGGCCCGATTCCAGATGAGTTGGGCTCGCTGCGCCACTTAGAATCCCTAGAACTCCAGAACAACCACCTGACCGGCCCTATCCCGGCTGACCTCGGGGGGCTGCCGAAGCTGCATCGTCTCCGGCTGGAGGGCAACCGTCTGAGCGGCCCGATCCCGGCGGAACTGGGGTCGGCGGGCAGTCTGAACGATCTGCGGCTGGACACCAACCAGTTGACGGGTGCGATCCCCGAAGCGTTGGGATCCCTACAGAACCTGGAGATCCTCACGCTCCACTCCAACCAACTCACCGGCCCGATCCCGGAAGCCCTGGCGTCGCTGACCGCGTTGGAATACTTGTATGTCAGCCACAACCCGGGCCTGACCGGTTGCATCCCGCCCGCCCTCCACGACGTCGTTTTCAACGACCTCGACCAACTCCGCCTGCCCGACTGCGACCCCTGACCCCCTACACCACCTCCGGGGCGACGACGCGCACGAAGACCTCGTTGGCCAGGCGACGGCCGCGGTGCGTCAGGCGTAGCGAGCCCTCCGACCGCTCCAGCAGGCCCGATTGCTCGCCCCAGCGGAGGCCCGGCTCGACGACGGACCAGGCGTCGCCGTAGCGGGCGCGCAGGGCTGGCTCATCGATGCCGGCGTTGAGGCGCAGGCCGAGCACGGCCGCATCGACGGCCGCCGTGGCCGGGTCGACCGTCTCCTGCGAGACGACCGCCGCCCAGCGGGCGTCCTCGCCGCCCGCCCCCGTGAGCGCCGCGACGTAGCGCGCCGGGCTGCGCTCGACGGCGTAGCGCACGCCGTCGACGAAGCCGTGCGCGCCCGGCCCCACGCCCACGTATTCGCCCTGCCGCCAGTAGACGAGGTTGTGCCGGCAGGCCCGGCTCGCCCCGCCGGCCCCCGGCCGCGCCCAGTTGCTGATCTCGTACTGCCGGTAGCCCAGCGCCGCCAGCCGCTCCTCGGTCCACTCCGACATCTCCGCCACCACGTCGGGGTCGGCCTCGATCACCCGGCCCTCGGCGACGCGCTGCGCCAGCGGCGTCCCGTCCTCGACGGTCAGCCCGTAGCACGACAGGTGGTCGGGGCCCCACGACGCCACCCCGTCGAGGCTGCGCCGCCACGCCGCGGGCGACTGCCCCGGCAGCCCGAAGATGAGGTCGCAGTTGATGTTGTCGAAGCCCGCCGCGCGCGCGGTGTCGAACGCCCAGCGCGCGCGCTCCGCGTTGTGCAGGCGGTCGAGGAACGCCAGCTCGCCCGGGTCGAGCGATTGCACCCCCATCGACAGCCGGTTCACGCCCGCCGCCCGGTAGGCCGACAGCCGCTCCGGCTGCACCGACTCGGGGTTCGCCTCCAGCGTGATCTCGGCGCCGTCGTCGAGCGCGTAGCCCGCGCGGATGGCGTCGAGGATGCGCGCGATCGACGCCCCCTCCAGCAGGCTGGGCGTGCCCCCGCCGATGAACACCGTCGGCACGGGCCGGCCCGCCACGATCGGCGCCCAGGCGCGCAGCTCCGTCAGCAGCGCCGACTCCCAGGCCGGCATCGCGTCCTCCATGCCGGCGTACGAGTTGAAGTCGCAGTAGGCGCACTTGACCGTGCAGAACGGCACGTGCACGTACACGCTGACCGGCGCGGGGGTGGCCGTCGCGTCGGAGGCGGTGGTCGGATCGATGCGGGTGCTCACACGCCCAGTGTAGGTCGCCAGTGTATCCGCGACGCCGCCCGCGCTCGCGTCCGCCGCGCCGCGCGTTGATCGCGATCGGGCCCCGTGGCACAGTGAGCCGGCGTCGCGAGTCCGTCGCGACGCCCGATCGGCCGGCCAACCGGCCGGACAATCGTCGACGAATCGATGACTAATAGATGAGGTGAGGGCGTGCTCAAGACGCACAACTGCGGGGATCTGCGCGTGCGGGACGTCGGCGAGCGGGTCACGCTGGCCGGCTGGGTGCACCGCCGCCGCGACCACGGCGGCGTCACCTTCATCGACCTGCGCGACCGCGCCGGCGTGGTGCAGATCGTGTTCCGCCCCGACGCCGACGGCGCCGACGCCTCCCTCGCGGCGCTGCCCGGCGTGCGCGGCGAGTACGTCCTGCGCGTCACCGGCGACGTCGTCGAGCGCTCCGAGGCGACCAAGAACGCCAACCTCGGCAGCGGCGACATCGAGGTCCAGGCCGCCACGCTCGAGATCCTCAACGAGGCCAAGACGCCGCCCTTCGCGATCGCGGACGACATCGAGGTCGATGAGATGCTGCGGCTGCAGTACCGCTACATCGACCTGCGGCGTCCCGCGATGGTGCGCGCCATCGAGATGCGCCACGGCATGAACCAGTACATCCGCAGCTTCATGTCCAGCCGCGCCTTCAGCGAGGTCGAGACGCCGATCATGGTCGCGGCCACGCCCGAGGGCGCGCGCGACTACCTGGTCCCCAGCCGCCTGCACCACGGCGCCTTCTACGCCCTGCCCCAGTCGCCGCAGCAGCTCAAGCAGCTGCTGATGGTCGGCGGGCTGGAGCGCTACTTCCAGATCGCGCGCTGCTTCCGCGACGAGGACCTGCGCGCCGACCGCCAGCCCGAGTTCACCCAGCTCGACATCGAGGTCTCCTTCGTCGAGGAGGACGACATCCTGACGATGATGGAGGAGATGTTCCACGGCCTCAGCCGCACGCTGCGCAGCGACCTGCACATCCCCACCCCCTTCCCCCGCCTGACCTACGCCGACGTGGTGGAGCGCTTCGGCAGCGACAAGCCCGACCTGCGCTACGGCCTCGAACTGGCCGACTGCTCCGACCTCGTCCGCGACAGCGCCTTCGGCGTCTTCCGCGCCACCATCGAGTCGGGAGGTCGCGTGCGCGCCGTCGTCATGCCGGGCGGCGCGTCGCTGTCGCGCAAGCAGGTCGACGAGTTCACCGACCTCGCCAAGACGATGGGCGCCAAGGGCCTCGTCTCGATCCAGTTCAGCGCCGCGCCGTCCGACGCGACCGCGGACGACGTACGCTCGCCGGTGCTGCGGCATCTGGGCATCGAGACCGTGCGCGCCATTGGCGTCCGCTGCGACGCCAAGCCGGGCGACCTCGTGCTCCTCGCCGCCGGCCCCGACGGCCTCGTCAACACGGTGCTCGACGGCCTGCGCCGCGACATCGCCCGCCGCCTCGACCTGGCCGACCCGCAGATCCTCCAGTTCGCCTTCATCACCGACTTCCCAATGTTCGAGTGGGACGCCGGCGGCCACCGCTGGGACGCCCTGCACCACCCCTTCACGGCGCCCCACCTGGATGATGTCGGCCTGCTCGACAGCGACCCAGGGCAGGCGCGCGCCCGCGCCTACGACGCCATCGCCAACGGCTACGAGCTGGGCTCGGGCTCCATCCGCATCCACCGGCGCGCCATGCAGTCGCGCATCTTCGACCTGCTGGGCATCGGCCCGGACGAGCAGGAGGCCCGCTTCGGCCACCTGCTGCGCGCCTTCGAGTACGGCGCGCCGCCGCACGGCGGCTTCGCCGTCGGCCTCGACCGCGTCGTCATGCTGCTGATGGGCGTCGAGAACATCCGCGAGGTCATCGCCTTCCCGAAGACCCAATCCGCCACCGACCCCCTCACCGGCGCTCCATCGGCGGTGACCGCGGCCCAGCTCGAGGAGCTGGGCATCCGTCTGGCGGCCCCGCCGTCGTGATGGGTGGCGTCGCGGACGCACTCCCTCCCGGGGCGATACCCTGGGCGCGTCGGACGGCGCGCGCGCGCCGCGCGCCCCTGCGAGAGGAGACGCCGTGACATCCCCCATCACCGAGATCATCTTCGAGGTCAGCGAGGACGAGGTCGATGGCGGCTACTGCGCCAGCGCCTTGGGCTACGGCATCCACACCCAGGGCGAGACCATCGACGAGGTGCGCGCCAACGTCCGTGAGGCCGTCGATTGCTACTTCGACGAGGGTATGCCTCGCCCTGCAGTGATCCGCCTGCACTTCGTACGCGATGAAGTCCTCGCGTTGTGAAGCTCCCGCGCAACCTGCGCGGCTCCGAGCTTCAGCAGGCGCTGCGTCGGCTCGGATACGAAGCCACCCGACAGACTGGCTCGCACGTGCGGATCATGACGCAGGTCAATGGTGAGCACCACGAGGTGATTCCGCACCATAACCCGATCAAGGTCAAGACCCTGTCTAGCATTCTGAAGAGCGTCGCGGCTCACCACGATCTGACCGTTGAAGAGTTGCTGCGCCGGTTGGACCTATAGCTGCCGCGTGATCCCCTGGCCGGTCCCGGAGAAGGGCTGCCGGCTCCGCAACTCACCCGCCAGGGCCTCAAGCGGGAGTTGGTCTTGTTCGGGCAGATCGTCCTCCGCCACGGCGCCGTGCAGAAGCTCCAGGGCCCTGCCCGTTCCGAGCCGATGCCGCCGGTAGCCGCGAAACACGGCCCGCCGGACCGACTGCGGGATCGCGGGGGCCGCCAACTCCTCAGCGATGGAGATGCCGAGCGCCGCGTACTCCTGCGCGTTCGGCAGCGTCTCGGCGAGAACCGCACCGGCGTGCGGATCGAGCAGGCCGAGATTGACCAGGTGTCCGCACAGGGCGGTCCAACTCACGCGACTCTCCGCCGCGATGACGATGGCCGCGTGCCGGTGGTCGTCCGGCCCGCCGAGCGCGTCCCACCGCCGCAGCAGCCCGGCCCGAGGCAGCAGCAGGTGGATCGCGAAGGCGTTGATCAGGCGCTCGGTGTCGGTGTCCAAGTCCTGGTCGATCGCGTATTCGTCCTGGAAGACGTGATGCCCGATCTCGTGCGCCAGCGTGAAGCGACGCCGTCCGGATGGATGCACACCGTTGATCAGGGCCACGCCGGCCTGTTCGTCGGCAGCGACGTAGGCCCCGTCGGCCTGACTTCCGGGCAGCGCGAGTGAGTAGGCGAAGAGACTCAGCTTCTCGGCCGCGGCGCCGAGATCGATGAAGGCCTCCTCGTCGAGGCCGAGATGTTCCCGCACCGCCATCGCCGCCCGTTCCGCCTCCGCGACGTTCCGGGGCAGCGCGAGGCGGATCCCGCCCTCCGCCGGCTTCAGTAGGTCCGCTTCGAGCAGTTGCATGACTTCGCGCGCAAGCACTTCGACTCGCACATCGACCAGATGCGTCATGGACGGATCCGCGGAGCGATGACTGGCGACGACGGGTGGGGACTCGGTCACGAACCAATCGATCGGGAGGTCGGTCGCCTGCGCCAACTGCGCAAGTTCCAGCGCGCTCAGCGTCCGATTCCCGCGCTCGATCTTGGCGACGACGGTGCGGCCCAGCCCGACCGTGGCCCCCAGCTGCTCCTGCGTCAGGCTCAGCGCGCGGCGTGCTTGCGTCACACGAGCGCCGACGGCGGGCCAGTCCGAAAGGGTTCCGGGAGTCATGGCAGTGTCCTTGGGCTCCAGCCCCTCAAGTCCGTGTGTGCGAAAATAGCACACACCGTCGCGGTCATCCTACACGCGGGCGATCCCGGGCGTCCCGCTGCCCGGGCTACGGCGAACAGTCGGGGAGGGGGATGTCGGCGAGGTCGTTCGACACGATGTCCCGCAGCGACGGGGGGACGCAGCCCGTAAGGCCAACGTTGCCGGCCACCCGCAGCGACTGCAGCCCGGCCAGCATCGCCAGTTCGGCCGGGATGGGGCCGCTGAGTTGGTTGTCGTTGAGGGAGAGGTACTGCAGGCCGCCCATGTGGCCGAGCGCCGGCGGAATGGGGCCGGTCAACTGGTTGCCGTTCAGATAGAGGCCGATCACGTTGCGCAACTCGCCCAGCGCCGCCGGGATGGCGTCGGTCAGGCGGTTGTCGCGCAGCGAGAGGAGCGTCAGTTCGCGCAGTTCGCCCAGCGACGCCGGGATCGCGCCACTCAGTTGGTTGTCGCTCAACGCCAGGAGCGTCAGCGCGCGCAACTCGCCCAGCGACGCCGGGATCGGGCCCGTGAGTTGGTTGTCGCTCAGCGACAGCGACTCCAGGGCGGACAGCGCGCCCAACTCGGCCGGGATCGGGCCGTCGAGTTGGTTGCCGCTCAGCGACAGGATCCGCAACTGCGCCAGCGAGCCCAGCGCGGGCGGGATGGGGCCGGTCAGGCGGTTGTCGTGCACGCGCAGGAGTTCCAGGTTCGACAGGGCGCCTAACTCGGGCGGGATGGCGCCGCTGAGACGAGTGTGCCCGAGGTGCAACTCGCGGAGCGCCGTCAGCCCGGCCAACTGCGGCGGGATGTAGCCCGTGAGCGGGCGCGCCGCGACATCCAGCTTCGTGACGCGCGGCGGATCGCCCGCGACGGTGACGCCGTCCCACTCCGTGATCGGCGTCGCGGGGCCCCAGTTGAGGCTGGCGTCGCCGCGCAGCGCGCCCAGCGCCGCGAGCAGGATGGCGCAGTCGCCGGCGAGTCCGGGGTGGTCGGCGGGCTCGGCGACCGCGACGCCGTTCATGCAGGGTTGCTCGGGCGGGGGCGGCGCGGGGCAGTCGGGCAGCGACAGCGTGTCGAGGTCGTTGTCGGGCACGTCCCGCAGGGCGGGCGGGAGGCAGCCGCTGAGGCCGGGGTTGCCGCCCAGGTGCAGCGCCTCGGCGTGGTCGAGCAGCCGCAGCGCCTCGGGGATGGGGCCCGCCAGTTGGTTGTCGCGCAGATCGAGGCGCTGCAGGTCGGGCAAGGCCCCCAGCGACGCGGGGATCGGGCCGGTCAACTGGTTGCCGCGCAGCCGCAGTTCCCGCAGCTCGCCCAGGGATGCGAGCGCCGCCGGGATGGGGCCCGTCAGCGAATTGGCGTCGAGCGACAGGGTCTGCAAGCGCCGCAGCGACCCGAGCCCGGCCGGGATCTCGCCCGTCAGCGCGTTGCGGTGCAGCGACAGGGTCCGCAGTTGCGCCAGGAACCGCAGCTCGGGCGGGATTGGGCCGCTGAGCCAGTTGCCGTCGAGGCGCAATTCCCGCAACTGCGTCAGCACGCGCAGTCGCGCCGGGATGTGCCCCGTCAGACCCCGCGACGCCAGATCGAGCCCGGTCACGCGCGGCGGATCGCCCGTGACGCTGACGCCCTCCCAGTCGGCGATGGGAGTGCCGACGTCCCAGTCGAGCGTGGCGCGGCCGGCGAGGACGTCCCTGATCTCGAGCAGCAGGTTGCAGTCGCGGAAGAGCGTGGGGGTCGCCGCGGGGTCGGGCACGGCGGCGCCGTTCTCGCAGGGCGGCGGCGTGGGCGTGCAGACGGGCAGGCCGGTCGCGTACAGGTCGTTCGAGCGCGGGTACAGCAGCCGCCGCGGGACGCAGCCGGTCAGGCCGGGGTTGCCGCTGAGGTACAGCTGCACCAGGGAGGGCAGGTCGGCCAGCGCCGGCGGGATCGGCCCGGTCAGCTGGTTATCGCTCAGCGACAACTGGTTCAGGTTGCGCAGCGCCCCCAGCGTCGCCGGGATCGGCCCGCTCAGTTGGTTCCGGTGCAACTCGAGAATCCGCAGCGCCGGCAGATTCCCGAATTCCGGCAGGATCGGCCCCGTCAACTGGTTTTCCTGCAGCCACACGGTCTCCAGGTTGCGCAGCGCCCCCAGCGCCGCGGGGATCGGGCCGCTCAACTGGTTCAGGCGCAGGTACAGGCTGCGCAGCGCGGAGAGGTCGCCGAGCGCCGCCGGGATGGGCCCCGTCAGCCGGTTGTGCCCCAGCGACAGCGACTCCAGGTTGCCCAGCGCGCCGAGCGCCGACGGGATGCGGCCCTCCAAGTCGTTGTCGGTCAGCCGCAGGTTACGGAGGTTGCCCAGGGCGCCCAGCTCGGCGGGAATCGTCCAGGTCAGCTGGTTCTTGTCGAGCCGCAGGGTCTCCAAATTGGACAGCGATCCCAGCAGCGGCGGGATCAACCCGGTGAGTTGGTTGTCCTCCAGGCGCAGGAGGCGTAGATCGTGCAGGTTCCCGAGTTGCTCGGGGATGGAGCCGGTCAATTCGTTGTCGGCCAGCCACAACTCCCGCAGGTTGCCCAGCGACCCGAGCGTCGGCGGGATGGGGCCGTCGAGGTCGTTGCGGAACAGCCACAGGAATTCGAGGTCGGGCAGCGACCCCAGCTCCGGCGGGATCGGCCCCGTCAGCTTGTTGTTCTGCAGGAAGAGACCGCGCAGCGCCGTGAGACGGCCGAACTGCGGCGCGATGCGGCCCCGGAGGAAGCTCGATCGCAGGTCGACCTCGACGACGCGCGGGGGCTCGCCGCCGAGGCTGACGCCGTCCCACTCCCCGATCGGCGTCTCGCCGTCCCAGTTGAACCCGCGCAGGCGGGTGAGTTGCGTCTTGGCGGCGAGCAGGTTGGCGCAGTCGATGACGAGGCCGCGGTGGGCGTCGGGGTCGGCGACGACGACGCCGTTCTCGCAGGTGGGCGGCGCGGCGTGGGTCGGGTCGGCCGTCGCGGAGGCGAGACCGAGCAGCAGCAGCGTCGCGAGGAGGAGGGCGAGGGGGCGCGTGCGCACGGATCACCTCCGTCGGCGGGGTCGGCCCGGGCGGGGAGGGTAGGGGATCGGGACCGGGGCACGGGGGTTAGGGTGGGCAGGGCTTCCGCAGCAAGTGTCTGCGCTGCCGGAGAGTCACCGCTCGACGGCCAGACCCCTCGCTACCGGCGCAGGCTATGATGTTCTCTACGCTCAGCCTCGCTGGGCCAGCAGCGGAAGACGGCCGACGTCATGGCAACGAAGAACCCTCCCCCACCGCCGACCCCGAGCCCGTTCAAAAAGGCTGCGCAAGTGGTCGTCCAAGGCAACCGCAAGGCGCTGGACTCGCTCAAGGACAAGTGACCACGCAGCCCGCGATCTGGCCCACGATCGACGACGTTGCCGACGCGCTGATCCCCGCCCTCCAGGGTATCCATGGGACGGCGTTCCACATCGTGAACCCGGGGCTGCTTGAGTCCGCCCTCGCCCTGCCCCACCAAGCCTACTACGAGACCTTCTGGGACAAGTTGGCGGCGATGGTGCGCTCGATCGCGGCGAATCATGCCCTCGCCGACGGGAACAAGCGCCTAGCGTTCACCGCGCTCCACGCGACGCTCTGCGTGAACCGGTACCTCTGGCTGTGGTCCCAAGAGGACGGCGAACGCGTCATCCTGCGGATCGCGGAGGGAGACACGAGCTTTGAGTGGCTCGCCACATTCCTCCGAGTATGGCACTTGCCGATGAGGCTGGATATCGCTGCGGAGTACGCCGTCTCAAGCGACATCCCCACGCTCATTGCAATAGTTGAGCGCGTCCGCAAGCATGCGGCGTCGGAAGTCCGTGTAGCTGGCACCGTCTATCAGCACATCGCCGCCCATGCCCGCGGGGATCTCGAACTAGACGAGATTGAGAGGATGGAGCGAATCCTCTCATCGCGCGTGTCGCTCTGGTTGTCTGGCTGATGGACGGCGGCTACGGCGGGCAGTCGGGGAGGGGGAGTTGGTCGAGGTCGCTCGTCTCGACGTCCCGCAGCGACGCGGGCACGCAGCCGGTGAGACCGGGATTACCGCTCAGGTAGAGCGCCGCCAAGCGGGGGAGGGCCGCGAGTTCGGCCGGGACGGGGCCGCTGAGTTGGTTGTCGCTGAGGGAGACGAACCAGACGAGGCGCATCGCGCCCAACTCCGCCGGGATGGGGCCGCTCAGTTGGTTGCCGTGCAGGGCGAGGGCCTGCATGCGGCGCAGCAGGCCCAGCTGCGGCGGGATAGGGCCGGTCAACTGGTTGCCGTCGAGGAAGAGGTACTGCAGGCCGCCCAGGGCGGCGAGCGCCGCCGGGATGGGGCCGGTCAGATCGTTGTCGCTGAGCCGCAACTCCCACAGCCCCGACAGCGACGCCAACTCGACCGGGATGGGCCCGCTGAGTTGGTTGCCGGAGAGCTGCAGGGCGCCCAGGCTGGGCAGCGACGCCAGCTCGATCGGGATCGGGCCGCTGAGGTCGTTGTCGTTGAGCCGGAGGTTCGTCAGGCCGGACAAGGACGCGAGCGCCGGCGGGATGGGGCCGCTCAGGTCGTTGCCGCCCAGATGCAGCAGTCGCAGGACGGGCAGCGAGCCGAGTTCCGGCGGGATGGGGCCGCTGAGTTGGTTGTCCTGCAGCCGCAGGAACCACAGCCGCCCCAGGTCGCCCAACTCCGCCGGAATCGGCCCGCTGAGCTGGTTGTCGTCCAGCCACAGCTCCCAGAGCCCGGGCAGCGAGCCGAGTTCCGGCGGGATGGCCCCGCTCAGCTGATTGCCGTCCAGCCGCAGCGAGCCGAGGGCGGCCAGGTCGCCGAGTTGCGCGGGGATGGCGCCGCTCAACTGGTTGTGGTGCAGACTGAGGTGCAAGAGGGTCGCCAGCGACCCGAGCGCCGCCGGGATCGGCCCGCTGAGCCGGTTGCCGTGCAGCCAGAGGAACTCGATGCTGGACAGCGACGCCAGCTCCGGCGGAATCGCGCCGCTAAGTTGGTTGTCGTTGAGGGAGAGGTAGATTAGGTCGGGCAGCGCGCCCAGCTCCGGCGGGATGTGGCCGCTCAGCCGGTTGTCGGACAGCGTGAGCAGCCACAGGTCGGGCAGGGCGCCGAGTGCGCCGGGGATGGGACCGGTCAGCTGGTTGCTCTGCAGTCGCAGGGCCGCCAGGTGGGGCAACCACTTGAGCGCGGGTGGGATGCCGCCCGTCAGCCGGTTGCCCCCCAGCCACAGGACGCGCAACTCGGTCAGCCCGGCGAGGTCGGGCGGGATGCGGCCCGAGAGACCGCGCCACGACAGATCGAGCGCCCACACGCGCCGCGGCTCCCCATCGATCACGACGCCGTCCCACAACAGCATGTGGGTGGCGGGGTCCCAGTTGAGCGTCCCCTCGCCGGCGAGCATGTCCCTGAGGCCGAGCAGGATGGTGCAGTCGCGGACGAGGCCGGGGTGGGCGGCGGGGTCGGAGACGGCGCCGTCGGTCTCGCAGGGCGGCGGCGGCGGGGGCGGCGGGCAGTCGGGCAGGGCCAGATCGGCGAGGTCGTGGTCGGCGACGTCGTGTAGGGGCAGGGGGATGCAGCCGCTGAGGCCGGGGTTGCCGCCCAGCGACAGCCGCGCCAGGTCGGGCAGGCCGGCCAGCGCCGCCGGGATCGGGCCGGTCAGTTGGTTGTCGCCCAGCAGTAGCGATTCGAGGCCGGCCAGGGCCGCGAGCGCCGGCGGGATCGCGTCGCGGAGTTGGTTGTCGGCCAGGTCGAGCGTCCGCAGGGCAGGCAGGTCGCCAAGCGCCACCGGGATGGGGCCGGTCAACTGGTTGCCGCCGAGCGCCAAGCTCTCCAGGCCGCGGAGCGACCCGAGCGCCGACGGGATGGGGCCGCGCAGATCATTGTCGGCCAGTCCCAGGTGCCGGAGGCCACGCAGGGCGCCCAGCGTCTCGGGGATCGTCCAGGTCAGCCCGTTGCGGTCGAGCCGCAGGGTCTGCAGGTTCGACAGCGATCCCAACGCCTCGGGGATCGCCCCCGTCAGTTGGTTGTCGGACAGGGACAGGACGCGGAGGTCGTGCAGGGCCCCGAGTTGCTCGGGGATGGGGCCGGTGAGCCGGTTGCCATGCAGTTCCAGCGACCGCAGGGCCCCGAGCGACCCCAGCTGGGGCGGGATCGGGCCGCTGAGCGCGTTGCCGTGCATCGACAGCGACTCGAGGCTGCGCAGCTCGCCGAGCGCGGCCGGGATCGGCCCCGTCAGGCGGTTGTCGTGCAACGACAACGTGCGCAGCGCCGTGAGGCGACCCAGTTGCGGCGCGAGGCGACCCGTGAGTCCGCGCGACGACAGCTCCAGCCCCTCGACGCGCGGCGGCTCGCCGCCGACGCTGACGCCCTCCCACTCCGCGATGGGCGTCTCGCCACCCCAGTTGAGCGGCGTTGGCGCGGTAATCTGCGTCTTCGCCGCGAGCAGGTTGGCGCAGTCGATGACGAGGCCGCGGTTGGCGTCGGGGTTCTCGACGACGACGCCGTTCTCGCAGGTGGGGGCCGCCGCGCGGGCGGGGCCGCCGGTCGCGGCGAGGCCGAGGAGCAGCAGCGTCGCGACGAGGCAGGCGAGGGGACGTGTGCGCACGGATCACCTCCGTCGGCGGGTCGGCCCGGGCGAGGAGGGTAGGGGATCGGCGGTCGGGGCGTGGTCAGGGCGGACAGTCGGGGAGGGGGAGTTGGCCGAGGTCGTTTGAGATCACCTCGCGGAGCGAAGGGGGGATACAGCCGGTCAGGCCGGGGTTGCCGCTCAGCCAGAGGAGTCGCAAGTCGTGCAGGGCGGCGATCTCTACAGGGATCGGGCCGCTGAGCTGGTTGTCGTCCAATGCCAGGAAGCGCAGATCGCGCAGGGCCCCGAGTTCGGCGGGGAGGGAGCCGGTCAACTGGTTGTCGCGCAGCCACAGGAACCGCAGGTCGCGCAGGGCCGCCAGCGCCGCCGGGATGGGGCCGGTCAGCTCGTTGCCGCTGAGATGCAGGGCGTTCAGTGCCGTGAGCCCGGCGAGCTCGGGTGGGATGTGGCCCGTGAGACCGCGCTCCTCCAGATCGATCCCTTCGACGCGCGTGGACGTGCCGCCGAGGGTGATGCCATCCCAGGCGGTGATGGGGATGGCGGGGTCCCAGTTGAGGGTGGCGTCGCCCGCGAGGGCGTCCCTGGCCGCGAGCAGGATGTTGCAGTCGGTGAGCAGGTTGGAGGCGCGGGTGGGGATCGCGGCCACGGGCACGACCTCGCAGATGAGCGGCGGCGTGGTGCAACTGGGGAGCCGGAGCTCGACGAGGTCGTGGTAGGGCAGGGTGCGCAGGCCCGGCGGGATGCAGCCGGTAATTGGGTTGCCACTCAACTGTAGGGACGTCAGGGTGTCGAGCGACGTGAGCGACGCGGGGATGGCGCCGGTGAGCTCGTTGTCGTGCAGCGACAACGAGGACAGGCGGGGAAGGAGCGCGAGTTCCGCCGGGATGGCGCCGCTGAGCTGGTTGTGGTGCAGCCGCAGGAAGATCAGGCTGGGGAGCGACGCGAGTTCCGCGGGGATCGGGCCGCTCAACCGGTTGTGGTGGAGCAGCAGGGCTCGCAGGCCGCGCATGGACCCAATCTCGGGCGGGATGGGGCCGGTGAGTTGGTTATTGGACAGCCAGAGGTTGGTGAGACCGCGCAGGGACGCGAGTTCGGCGGGGATGGGACCGCTGAGTTGGTTGTCGTGCAGCCGCAGGGACACCACGCCGCGCAGGCCGCCCAGGGACGCCGGGATGGGGCCGGTCAACTGATTGTCATGCAGCCAGAGCCACTCGATGGCGGTAAGGGAGCCGAACTCGGCGGGGATGGGGCCGGTGAGCTGGTTATCGTGCAGCCATAGCTCCCACACTGCGGGCAAGGAGCCCAGCGTGGCCGGGATGGGGCCGCTGAGTTGGTTGCGCTCCAGCCGGAAGGTCCCCACGTTTAGCAGCGACCCGAGCTCCGGCGGGATCGCTCCCGTCAGTGCGTTGTCGTTGAGACCCAGGGCCGTCAGGTTGACCAGCGAACCCAGCGACGCGGGGATACGGCCGGTCAACTGGTTGTTGCCCAGCTGCAGGAGGCCGAGGCTGCGGAGGGATCCCAACTCGCTGGGGATCATCCCCGTGAGTTGGTTGCTGTCCAGCGTAAGGTTCCGGAGATTGCCGAGGCGCCCCAGGGCCGCGGGGATCGTGCCCACCAGTTGGTTGTCCTCCAGGCGCAGGTAGCGCAGCGCCGACAGGTCGCCGAGTTGGCGCGGGATGGTCCCGCTGAGGCCCCGTGCGGGCAGTCTGAGGCGCCAGACGCGGAGCGGCGGCTCTTCCGAGAGGGTGATGCCGTCCCAGTCGGCGATCGGCGTGCGGGCGTGCCAGTTGAGCGGGGCGTCCCCGGCGAGGCTGGATTTGGCGGCGAGGAGGGCGACGCAGTCGGCGACGAGGCCGGGGTTATCGGCGGGGTCGGCGATGGCGACACCGTTCTCGCAGGGAGGCGGGGGCGCGGGGCAGTCGGGGAGCGGGAGGGGGGCGAAGTCGTGGGAGGGCACGTCGCGCAGCACCAGCGGGATGCAGCCGGTGAGGCCGGGGTTGCCGCTGACGGTCAGGCGCAGCAGGTGCTCCAGTTCCGCCAGGGCCGGCGGGATCGGGCCGCTCAATCGGTTCTGGTGCAGCAACAGGTACTCCAGGCTGCGCAGCGCCCCCAACTCGGTGGGAATCGGGCCCGTGAGCTGGTTTTCGTTCAGCCAGAGCACCTGCAGTTCCGAAAGACCCCCCAGTGCCAGCGGGATGGGCCCGGCCAGCTGGTTCTTGCTCAGCAACAGCTTCTCCAGCTTGCCCAGTGCGCCGAGTGCGGACGGAATGGGGCCCGTGAGCTGGTTGACCTCGAGCGACAGATAGGACAGGTGCTCCAGCGCTCCCAACTCCGGTGGGATGGCGCCGCTCAACTGGTTGGTGTGCAGCGACAGCTGCTCCAGACTGCGAAGGGCCCCGAGCGCCGGCGGGATGGCGCCCGTGAGTTGGTTTCTGCTCAGCCAGAGGACTCGCAAGACCGGCAGGCGCGCCAGCTCCGGCGGGATGGGCCCCGTCAGCTGGTTGCCGCCCAGACTGAGGAACTCCAGGCTGCGCAGGTTCCCCAGCGCCGCCGGGATCGCACCCGTCAGCCGGCTGTCGGACAGATCCAGGCGCTGCAACGTGCTCAGCGCTCCGAGCGCCGGCGGGATCCCGCCGGTCAGCTGGTTGCCACCGAGCGACAGTGTTTCCAGATTGGGCAGGGCGCCCAACTCCGGAGGGATTGGGCCGGTCAACTGGTTGCCGTATAGCGACAAGTGCCGCAACGCAGTCAGGGACGCGAGCACCGCGGGGATCGGGCCCGTCAGTTGGTTGTTCCCCAGGATCAACTCTTCCAGACTGCGCATCGCACCCAGCGCCGGCGGGATGGGGCCGCTGAGTTGGTTGCCGTTCAGCGCCAGCGAGCGCAGGTGGGGCAACGCCGCCAGCGCCTCGGGGATCGGGCCCGTCAGTTGGTTATTCCCGAGCGCCAACGCCTCCAGACTGTGCATCGCGCCCAGCGCCAGCGGGATGGAGCCGGTCAGTCGGTTGCCGTCCAGCCGCAGGACTTCCAGGTTGGATAGGTCCGCCAGTTTCGGCGGGATGCGGCCGGTGAGACCGCGCTCCGGCAACGACACCTGGCGGACGCGCGGCGGGGCGCCTTCGACGGTGACACCATCCCAGTGGGTGATGGGGATGGCCGGGTCCCAGTTGAGGGGGCCGTCCCCGGCGAGGGTGGCCTTCGCGGCGAGGAGGGCGACGCAGTCGGCGACGAGGCCGGGGGTGGCGGCGGGGTCGGCGACGGCGATGCCGTTGCGGCAGGGCGGGTCGGTCGCCGGCGGCGGCGCCGTCGAAGATCCGCAGTCGGGCAGGCCGAGCTGGGCCAAGTCGTTGGAGGGCACGTCGTGCAGCGTGGGCGGGATACAGCCCGTCAAAGCGGCGTTGCCCCCCAGATCCAGGTGCTCCAACTGCGACAGGGCCGCCAACTGGACGGGGATCGCGCCACGGAGTTGATTGCCGCGCAGCGACAGAGTCTCCAGCGCGTGCAGGGTTCCCAGCGTCGCCGGGATCGCGCCGCTCAGTTGGTTGTCGTCGAGCCGGAGGTGGCGCAGGGTCCGCAGCGCGCGGAGATCGGGCGCGATGACGCCGCTGAGACGGTTGCGCTGCAGCCACAGCAACTCGAGGTTGCCCAACGAGCCCAGAGCCGCTGGGATCGGGCCGCTGAGCTGGTTGCCGTCCAGGGACAGGTGCTCGAGGGCGCGCAACTCGCCGAGCGCGGCCGGGATCGTCCCCGTGATCTGGTTGCCGGAGAGGGACAGGGTGCGCAGCGCCGTGAGACGACCCAGCTGCGGCGCGATGCGGCCCATGAGGCCGCGCGAGTGGAGGTCGAGTTCGATGACGCGGGGCGGCGTTCCGCCGACGGTGACGCCGTCCCACTCGGCGATGGGCGTGTCGCCGCCCCAGTTCAGCGCGACACGGCCGGCGAGCGTGGTCTTCGCCGCGAGCAGGTTGGCGCAGTCGATGACGAGCCCGCGGTTGGCGTCGGGGTTCTCGACGACGACGCCGTTCTCGCAGGTGGGGGGCGCGGCCTGGGTCGGGCCGGCCATCGCGGCGAGACCGAGTAGCAGCGTCGCGAGGAGGCAGGCGAGGGGGCGCGTGCGCAGGGATCACCTCGGTCTGGAGGGGCCGTCACTCCCCAGAGCCACGGTATGGCATCGGGGCCGCCGGTGCAGTCAGACGCCGCCGGCGACGTCGAGGATGATCTTGCCGAAGTTGCGGTCGGCCTCCATGTGGCGGTGGGCGTCGGCGGCGGCGCGGAGGGGGAAGACGCGGTCGATGATGGGGCGCATGCGGCCGTCGATGAGGGCGGGCTCGAGCTGGCGGCGGTAGGCGCGCGTGATGGCGACGCGGTCGGCCAGCGGGCGCGAGCGCATGACGGTGCCGTAGATGCGCAGGCGCTTGCCCATCAGGTGGCTGAGGTTGATCTCGGTCTTGGCGCCGCCCATGAGGCCAACCTCGACGAGACGGCCGGCGTGCGCGAGCGACCGCAGGTTGCGTTCGAGGTAGGGGCCGCCCACGACGTCGAGGATGACGTCGACGCCCGCGCCGCCCGAGGCCGCCTCGACGGCGGCCACGAAGTCGTCGCGCTTGTAGTTGACGGCCAGGGTCGCGCCGAGCTCGCGGGCCTGGGCGCATTTCTCGTCGCTGCCGGCCGTGATCCAGGCCTCGCCGCCGAGCAGCCGCGCGATCTGGATGGCCGCGATGCCGACGCCGCTGCCGCCGCCGTGGATGAGGGCGCGCTCGCCCGGCTGCAGCGCGCCGAGGTCGTTGATGGCCGTGTTCGCGGTGAAGAAGACCTCGGGGATGGCGGCGGCGAACGCGTAGTCCCAGCCGCCGGGGATGGGCATGGCGAGCTGGTGGTCTATGGTGGCGAGCTGGCCGTAGCCGCCGCCCCCGCTGAGGCCGTAGACGCGGTCGCCGACGGCGAAGCCCTCGGCCTCGGCGCCCATGCCGACCACCTCGCCGGCCAGTTCGAGGCCGAGGATGGCCGAGGCGCCGTGCTGGGGCGGGTAGTGGCCCCGCCGCTGCATGGTGTCGGCGCGGTTGAGGGCGCTGGCGTGCACGCGGACGAGGAGGTCGGCGGGGCCGGGGGTGGGGTCGGGCACGTCGGCCAGGACGAGTTGGTCGGCCTCGCCGGGCTCTCGGACGATGATGGCTTTCATGGTCGGCCTTCCTGGGTGGTCGGAGGGTAGGGGGCGGGGGCGGGAGGGGTCTATGGGGGGAGCCTCGCGCAGCAGAGGTAGCGGCGCGCCGGTGATATGGTCCGGGCATGACTTCTCCCCAGATCGCGACTGAGTCCTCGGATCTCCTCGGCCGCCTTGGTCCAGACGTTGAACGCGAGGAGTCGTCTCGCCGCGCCGAGGCCGCGGCAGAGGAAGTCCGAGCCCTGCTGGATGCGGACTGCCAGGTCGGTGACCTGATCCGTATGGACTTCGACGAGGCCCACATCCTCGTCCACGACGCCTTACGGCAGCAGGTGGGTGGGGTACCCCACGGCTGTCTCCTCCTAGCAGCGAGGAGCCAACCTTCGGGTGACGACGCTCCGGAAACAGGGGGAGCGATTCCGTCGCTGCTTCTCTTGCGCGTCCTGGGAAGCAGCACCCTACCCAACGACATCGAAATGCAGGACGCGCGCTTCCAAGCCGGGCAGCGCGCCTCGGACAGCCCCCACAACTGGGACGAGCGCCAGAACACGGATCAGTTCACGCTGCACCAGATGCGTTACGCGGGGCTGCGCTGCTCCATCCTGGGTACTTTCCGGGTGGTCCCCGACGCGGACGCCGGGGACTGGCGCCTGACTTTCGGAAGCGACATCGACAACTTCTATGCCGGACAGGGCATGAAGATCTACAAGCCCATAGGAGCGGCACTGGAACAGATCGTCAACTTCACCAGGGACGGTGCCCCGGATTCGGGCCGCGTACGGGTCGGTGAGATCAAGTACGCCGCGGCGCTGGACCGCGGCCGCCCCGAGTCCATGCCCGTCCTGATGACCACGCGCGACATCGTCGCCCAGCGCACGGCGTTGTTCGGCATGACCCGGACCGGGAAGTCAAACACCGTCAAGACTCTCGCCAGGGCGGTGTTTGAGTTGCGCCTTGACTCCTCCGCCCCCGAGCGGGTGGCACAGTTGATCATTGACCCCAACGGGGAGTACGCGAACGACAACCCGCAGGACGATGGTTGCTTGCGGAACGTGGGATACCTTCCGAACGCGGACACTGAGGATGTGGTGACCTACGGCCTCACAAGCCATCCCAACGATCCGGGGCGACGGATCACCAAAGTGAACTTCTTCGGGCCGGAGTTGGGGAAGCAAGGCCCCGGCGCCGCAATTGAGCTCGACGAAGAACTGCAGTCGCTCCACATGGGCAAGCAAATCCTTGACCTTCGCCTGGGCGAGGAGACCGCCGCGTACATCGCTGCATTCCGGGCCACGGAGATGGCGGTGCCAGCGAGCGTGAGAGATGGTGGGGAATACACTCGCTACCGTCGCGCCGTGTTCGTCTACCAGACCGCGCTAGCGGACGCCGGTTTCGCCCCGCCGCGCGAGGATGTATTCGTGGATGGTCTGTTCAGCAGGGAACTCATCAATGCCATGGCTGATGATGGCATTCCATCTCACCTGGGCGCTCGCTCGTCTTGGGATGCGGCGGTTGCGTTCTGTCGACAGTTGAGCAAGTGGTTCGAAAGGAATGGAGGGGGCCGGAAGTTCGACCGAGCGTATCGGGAGGATAAGATCCGGAAGGGACAGGAGGCGCGCAACTGGAGTGACGACCGACTCCTGGGGCTCCTGCGGATCTTCGAGAACACAAGGGGTGTCCAGGCAATCCGGGAATGCCGCGAGTGGCACGACCCGAGCCGAGACACGGACTACACGGACGAGATCGTGGCGGACCTGCGGGATGGAAAGCTCGTGATCCTGGACCAGGCGCTGGGCGATCCCGTCATGAACGAACAGTCCGCGGACCGAATCATGCGTGCGATCTTCACTCGCCAGCAGCAGCGGTTCACCAACCCTGTGAAGGGCTCGGACGGATCATTCCTGCGCCCCGATCCCGTCATCGTCTACGTGGAGGAGGCCCACACCCTGCTGCCCCGCGGCAGCGAGGAAGACACTCGCAACATCTGGGCACGCACTGCCAAGGAGGGAGCGAAGTTCAACATTGGCCTCGTCTACTCGACGCAGGAACCCTCGTCAATCCAGCGCAACATCCTGCGGAACACCGAGAACTGGTTCCTTGCTCACCTCAACAGCACCGCGGAGACGCGGGAGTTGGATCAGTATAACGACTTTGCGGATTTCAGCGGCAGCATTCGGCGAGTGAAGGAGCCGGGCTTCCTGAAGGTGCGGATGATGTCGAGCCCTTACACATTGCCGGTGCAGATCGACCGCTTCACCGCGCCGCCGCCGGGGGACTGATGCCCTACCGCAACGAGTACGCCAGCGGCGACTCCCTATGGCGGCTCGTCGAGAGCGAGAGCGTCAAGGAGTTTCAGGGCATGATTCGGCGCGGCGGCGCGGACGAAGCAGCCGCGCCGCCGCCGCCGTTGACGCCGCCGCGGGGCCATGACCGGATCACCCGCATCATCGTCATCGACGGCTCCACGGTCACCAGCGCGGTTCGGATCGGATATCCCGGCGCCGAGGCAGCGTTGCTCCAACTTGCCGCCGTCATCATTGACCTCGGAGCCCTGAGGGACATCCCGCCAGCGTCGATCCCTCGCCCCAGCGTGATCCGGGGCATCGAAGACTGCAGGACACTTGATGCCGTGCTGCCTGGACGGAACGTGGTGCGGCGCGACATCGCGAACGATACTCCCGAGCGATACTTCCGCTTCACAATCCAGCAGATGCTGTCGGGCAGACAAGTGGACCGCGACCACGAGACGCTGATCGAGACGATGCGCGCGATCACTCCGTCGCGGCAGGGCTTCAGGTGCCCGGTCGGGGGCTGCGGGGAAATGATCCCAGCTCTTGCGGGGACAGGTGAGTGCCCGTGCGGCAAGAGGGAGCCGGTCTTCGAGGCCGACATCTTGCGGCTACACGAGCGCTTCGAGGATCACGGCTCCTCGGCGGAGGCGTACACGGGAGCGCGCCAAGTCGTTGAGCACCTTGCCATGGTCAACATCATGCGATTCTTCGAACGGCGTGGCTGGTGGGCTGCGTTCCGCACAACCGCCTTCGTCATGGACGGCCCGCTGGCGATCTTCGGAATGCCCGCGTGGCTGAAGCGGCACGTCCAAAGCGAAGTCAGTCGCCTGCACGAGGCGGCTTTGGCACGCGGCGGGCCTGGCGTGATGCTATTCGGCGTGGAGAAGAGCGGGATGTTCCTGGAGCATCTGAAGGCTCTGGACCAAAGCGACCACGATGGTCCACGCGACCGGCTGGAGCGTGGCCTGGCGCTGGCACCCGATCGCCAGTACATCCACCGCCACATCGTCCTGCGTCCTCCGGAGGCGAAGGCTCACGGGGAGGTCACGGACTACGGCCGCCGAGTGCTCTACAAGAACAGGCTGGGGCAACACTCGGTTGTCATGACACCCATCGTGAACGACAAGGGGGAGAACCGGGACTGCGTGGACGAATCTGCATACCCGCGGCTGGGCGAGGCGCTGGACATCATGGACGAATTCTCCACCTACCTGTACGAGGACGGCTTCGCGCCACTCGTGCGCGCGCACGCGCACGCCGCGATACCGCTGAAGGCGGGAGTGGGGCTGCTCACGCAGCTCTTCGCAGAGAAATGAGCACGCACGGCTTATCGGATGTGCCGGCCCTGACCGGCTTTGGGACGGCCGACGGTCGATGGGCTCGGCTCGGGCCCTACTACGCCATGTTTCCCGTCGAGTTCGCGCGTCACGTCGTCCAGGCTTTCAGCGAGCAAGGCGAGGCGGTTCTCGACCCGTTCTGCGGGCGCGGGACCGCTCCTTACGTCGCCATGATCTCGGGCCGCAGTGCTGCCGGGTGTGACATCAACCCGGTGGCGTGGCTGTACGCCGCTGCCAAGACCCGCCCCCACTCCTCGTTAGCGGACGTAGTCCTGCGTATCGCTCAGATCGCCAGCGCCGTCCGGCCACAGGACTGCCGGCCCGGCGACGAGTTCCAAGCGCTCGCATACGGGCCGCGGGCGCTCGGGTTCATCAATGCCGCTCGCCACGAACTGCAGTGGCGTGACAGCGTGCTCGATGGCACGGTCGCGGCGCTACTCGTTCACTACATGCACGCGAAGCTGGGGCAGGGCCTCTCGAATCAGTTGCGCCCGACCAGGGCGATGTGCCCTGACTACTCTGTGCGCTGGTGGCGGAAGCGTGGGCTCACCACCCCGCCGGACATCGACCCCTCCGCCTTCCTACGCGAGCGTGCTGCCTGGCGCTACGCAAAGGGCGTGCCCCAACACGCGGGCACTGCCAACATTACGCTCGGTGATGCCTCGGAGGCGCTGCCGGACATGCCCACCTCCGCGAGCCTAGTCTTTACATCGCCGCCATACGTCGGGGTCACGAACTATCGGGCCGACAACTGGCTGCGGCTGTGGGCGTTGGGCGAGGGGCCGCCACGGCCCGACTGGTCGACTGCCCAAAAGTTCTGTAACCCTGAAAAGTATGAGGCGATGCTGGTCAGCGTGCTACAGGCGGCGCACTCACGGTCCCGTCAGGATGCCGTCTGGTGTCTTCGCGTGGACGCCAGAGAGCGAACACACGCCGCCGTGCGCCGGGTCATGGCTGGCCTGCTGCCTAGTTACCGTCTCTACGAGCGAGCGTCACCGTCGCCCGGCCGCACTCAGACTGCGCTATACGGCGACCACCGCACGAAGCCGGGCGACATCGATCTCGTCTACCTGCCTCCTGCACGCCAGGAACCGGCATTCCTTGAGGGTTTTCGGCTTGAGCCCGCCGCCACTGCCGGATAGGACTCGCTCGGCAGGACATCGGCCCGCCCCACGACCGCTAACCTGACGCCATGTACGTCATCGGGACGGCCGGGCACGTCGACCACGGCAAGAGCACGCTCGTCGAGGCGCTGAGCGGCATCGACCCCGACCGCTGGGCCGAGGAGAAGGCGCGCGGCCTGACCATCGACCTCGGCTTCGCCTGGTGCACGCTGCCCAGCGGTCGCGAGGTGAGCCTGGTGGACGTGCCGGGCCACGAGCGCTTCATCAAGAACATGCTGGCCGGGGTGGGCGGCATCGACCTGGCGCTGTTCGTGGTGGCGGCCGACGAGGGGGTGATGCCGCAGACGCGCGAGCACTTGGCCATCCTCGACCTGCTGCAGACGACGCACGGGGTGGTGGCGCTGACGAAGTGCGACTTGGCCGAGGGGGAGTGGCTGGACCTGGTGGAGGCCGACGTGGAGGAGTTGCTGGCGCCGACGTCGCTGGCGGGGGCGGCCATCGTGCGCTGCTCGGCGACGACGGGGGCGGGGCTGGACGCGCTGCGGGCGGCGCTCGACGGGGCGCTGTCGGCGCTGCCGCCGGTGCGCGACATCGGCCGGGCGCGGCTGCCGATCGACCGGGCGTTCACGATTAGCGGCTTCGGGACGGTGGTCACGGGCACGCTGATCGACGGGCCGCTGCGGGTGGGCGAGCGGGTATCGGTCGCGCCGGGCGGGATGCAGGCGCGCATCCGCGGGCTGCAGAGCCACAAGCAGCGGGTCGAGCGGGCCGAGCCGGGCACGCGCACGGCGGTCAACCTGAGCGGCATCGCGCCCGACGCGCTGTCGCGCGGGATGGTGCTGACGACGGGCGACTGGCTGGCGGGCTCGACGGCGATGGACGTGCGGCTGCGCACGGTGGCGGCGCCGGGCGGGCGGCTGCGGCACAACACGACGCTGACGCTGCACACCGGGGCGGCCGAGGTCGCGGCGCGGCTGCGGCTGCTCGAGAGCGAGGCGGACGCGGCCGGGGCGCCGGTCGAGGAGATCCCGCCCGGGGCCGAGCGCTGGGCGCAGCTGCGGCTGGAGGAGCCGGTGGGGGCGGCGCGCGGCGACTACTTCGTGCTGCGCAACTCGGTCACGACGGTGGGCGGCGGGCGCATCGTCGATACGCGGCCGCGGCGGCATCGGCGCGACGAGCCGGCGACGCTGGCGGCGCTGTCGCGGCTGCTCGAGGGGTCGCCCGACGACACGCTGCTGACGGTGCTGCAACGCATCGAGCCGGCCCCGCTGTCGCAGCTGCGGGCGCGGGCGGAACTCGACGACGCGGCGACGTCGGCGGCGGTGCGGCGGCAGATCGAGGCGGGCGCGATGGTGGCGCTGGAGGCGGGGGTGGGGCCGGCCGGCGAGGGCACGACGCTCTGCACGGCGGCGGGCTTCGAGGCGCTGTCGGGGCGGGCGCTGGCGGCGGCGCGGGAGTTCGTCGAGGCGCACCCGCTGCGGCCGGGCATCCCGCGCGAGGAGCTGCGCAGCCGGCTGGGGCTGCCGGCGCGGGCCTTCGCCGGGCTCGAGGCGCGGCTCACGGGCGACGTGGGGTCGCTGGCGGCGCGCGAGGGGTCGCTCGACCTGGCGGGGCGCGAGGCAGCGCTGGGGGCCGAGCAGGAGCGGGAGGCCGAGGCGCTGGTGGCGCGGCTGCGGGCGGCGGGGTCGCGGCCGGAGAGCGCCCCGGTCGAGGCCGAGTTGGCGCAGTACCTGGCGTCGCGGGGGCGCATCGTGCGGCTGGCCGAGGGCCTCTACCTGGAGGGCGAGACGCACGCCGCGATGCTGGCGTCGGTGCGGGCGGCGATCGAGGAGCGGGACCGGATCACGCTAGCGGAGGCGCGCGACCTGTTCGGCAGCAGCCGCAAGATCGCGCAGGCCTTCCTGGAGGACCTCGACCGTCGTCAGATCACGCGTCGGGTGGGGGATGCGCGCGTCCTGCGTCGGGGGTAGGGGCGGGTGCGCAGCGCGCGGTGAACGCCTGCTACCCGCGCCGGATCGACGCCATGATCTGGTCGAACAGGGCTCCCACCTCGGGCGACTTGAGGATGCGACGAGTCTCCCGGCCCCGCTCCCCATCAATGGCTAGCTTTGAGCCCGTCGCGGCATCGAGGAGCATGATAATGAACCGTGGCGCGTCGGGCGGCGCGTCGGCAGCGGGCTCAAGGAGGCGGGATCCGTCCTGAATCAGCTGCATGCCGGCGGGAATATCAATGATGTACGGCACTCCGGCGTGAATCCGGTAGGTTCCGGGACCCGTGGGCTCGTTCCTGAGCAGCACGCGCACGCGGCTGAATCCGGGGATGCCGGGCGGCACCTTCCAGGCGAAGTGCACGTCCTTGGCTGCGCTGGCATCGTCGACGAAATCCCCGCACCGCTCGCCGTAGCCCCTTACGTACTCCAGGCCGAACGTTCTGAGGGTCGACGTCGCCGCGACGCTGGTCACCTTGAAGCGGAACGCGCAGGCGAGCCCGTTCGGCCGGTAGTCGAAACTGTCGCCCACCTGCACCGTGTCGTAGAAGGCTGTGCCGGACGTCCCGCTCGCATCGGTGGGGTGGACTCGTAGCTCGACGCCCCAGAGCGGGGGATTGCCAAAGTTCTCGATCGCGCTCGCTGCGTCCCCCGCCGTCGTCAGGAAGGCGTAGCTGCCGGGGGCGGTAGCCGCGCCGGTGATGTCCAGCAGGTTGTAGCGGAAGGTGACGGGCTCGGGTGGCGTGGTGACTGGCGCCCGCGCCGCTCCGGCCTCCGCCCCATCCACGCGCCGGATCGAGGCCATGATCTGATCGAACAGGGCGCTCACCTCGGGCGACTTGATGATGCGGCGAGTCTCCCGGCCTGTCTCCACATCAATGCCCAGCCGTGAGTCGGTCGCGACATCGATGAGCATGACGCCGACGCCGCCCGATGAGTTGAGCGCGGGGCCGTAGTGGAAGACCGTCATGCCCGGGGGGACGTCGAAGACCCACCGTGCGCCGGAGAAGACACGATACGTCCCCGGGCCGACGGCCTCCCCGGGAAGCATCTCTCGTACGCCGTCCGGACCGGGAACGCCGGCCGGGACTCTCCACACGAACTGCACGCGCTTGGCGTCGCTGGCATCGTCGACAGCATTGTCACACCATCCGCCGAAGCTGCGGGCGTACTCGATACCGAACGTCCTGGGCGTCGCAGCCGCAGCAACGCCCGTCACCTTGAATCGGAAGCCACAATCGAGGCCCTTCGTCCGGTAGTCGAAGCTGTCCCCGACCTGCACGGTGTCGTAGAAGGCCGCGCGAGATATGCCGCTCGCATCCGTCGGGTGGATGCGCAACTCAACGACTCCGCTGTAGCCATACTCGAAGGTGCGGATCGCGCTCGCTGCGTCCCCGACCGTTTCGAGGAAGGCGTAACTCCCCGGCCCGGCCACCACGCCAGTCGTGTCCTGTCGGTCGTAACGGAACGTCGGCGTCTCCCCGACCGACTGCTCCGCCTCCGCGACCGCCGACCCCGCCTCGACCTCCGCCGGTGCGGCCTCCGGCGCCGGGGTCGCTGCTGGCTCCGCGGCCTCCGCCTCCACGACCGCCGCCCCCGCCTCCCGCTCGACCGGCTCCTCCCCTTCACCGCCCGGCAGCACGACGACCGCCGCCGCGACGCCGGCGGCCACGAGCACTGCGATCACACACGCGACGAGCCACACCCGCACGGATCACCTCGATCCGTCGCCCCTGCCCGATCTCAGGGTAGCGGATCGGCGGGGGCGGGTCGCGGCCCGACGCGCAGCAGACGGTAGAGGCCGCCCTCGTTCCACAGCACGACGACCTGGGCGGCGACGCCGATCGAGGAGTACGTACCGGCGACCGCGCCGACGAGCAGGACGAGCACGAAGGGCCGCACCGTGACGCCGCCGATCAGGAAGAGGGCGACGAGCGCGAAGATCAGCGTCAGCGACGTGTTGAGCGAGCGCCCCAGCGACTGCGTGATGGCGGCGTTGACGCTGGTGCGGAACAGCTCGGTGGGGTGGGCGAGGCGGTTCTCGCGGATGCGATCGAAGACAACGATGGTGTCGTTGACGGAGTAGCCGATGATGGCCAGCAGGGCCGTGACGAACATCGCGTTGACCTCGGTGCCGGCGAGGCGGCCGAGGATGGCGAAGGCGCCGACGACGATGGTGATGTCGTGCAGCAGGGCGACGATGGCGGCGGCGCCGTAGAGGCCGGGGCTGGCGAGGCGGCGGAAGGCGAGGCTGATGTAGATCAGGATGGCGATGGCCGCGACGATCAGGGCGATGCCGGCGTCGGCGGCGATCTCGGCGCTGAGGATGCCCGAGACGCCGGCCGAGGAGAGCACGAAGAACGAGCCCAGCTGGTCGCGCATGGCGGCTTCGAGGTCGCGGCGCAGGTCGTCGATGTTGCCGTTGTCGGGCTCCTCGGCGCGGATCTTGAAGGCGGAGTCGCCGGTCTGCTGGATGCGGGCGTCGGCGGCGCCGATGCTGCGGGTGACGTCGCGCACGTCGTTCTGGCTGACGTCGGCCGGGAACCAGACCTCGGCCTCGACCGAGAGGTCGCCGTCGCCGAGGCGGGCGTCGATGACCTCGACGGGGCCGATGCGCTCGGCCAGGGCGTCGATCAGCGCCTGATCCTGCCCGGCGACGTCGCCGGCGGCCTCCAGCCCGAAGGCGACGAGGAAGGTGCCCTCATCGCTGGCGGTTGCGGTGGCGTCGGGGAGGGCGAGGTCGTTGGCGACGATGGCGACGTCGCGCTCCTCGACCTCGCGCAGGAAGCGGACCTCGAGCTCCAGGCCGCCATTGAAGTCGATGCCGGGGTTGAGCTGCCAGAACGCCAGGGCGAGCAGGCAGGGGACGATCAGGACGGACGAGAGCAGGCCGAAGTAGCGGCGCTGGCCAACGAAGTCGATCATGAGTCGCCGCCCGATTCGGCGCGCCGGCGCGCGGGCGTGGCGTCGCGGAGCGGAGGCATGTCGCGGATGCCGAACAGCCAGGGCCGCCGGGTGAGGCGGAAGCCGACCAGCGCATTGAGGAACGTGCGGGTGACGAAGATGGCGGTGACCATGCTGAAGATGGTGCCGACGAGCAGCGCGATGGCGAACGACTTGATGAGGTTGGCGTTGAGCGCGTCGGCGAAGAACCAGAGGATGGCGACGGTGATCAGGGTCGAGACGTTGCCGTCGCGGATGGCGGGCCAGGCGCGGTTCCAGCCGGCCTCGATCGCGCCTTGCAGGCTGCGGCCCAGGCGCAGCTCCTCCTTCATGCGCTCGAAGATGAGGATGTTGCCGTCGACGGCCAGCCCGACGGAGAGGACGAAGCCGGCGATGCCGGCCAGGGTCAGCGTGACGGGCACGAGCTTGAACGTCGCCATGACCATGGCGGCGTAGACGAACAGCGCGAGCGCGGCCAGCAGGCCGGGCAGCCGGTAGTAGACGACCATGAAGACCACGATGGCGAGGAAGGCGATCAGCCCGGCCTGCACGGTGTCGATGACGGAGTCCTCGCCGAGGGTGGCGGCGACCTCGGTCTGCTGGATCGTCTGGAAGTTGATCGGCAGGGCGCCGGCGCGCAGCTGCAGGCGCAGGGTGCGGGCGTCGTCGTCGCTGAGGCCGGTGATGATGCCGGAGCGGCTGATGACCGCGTTCACGTTGGGGGCGCTGATCAGCCTGCCGTCGACGAAGATGCCGAGCGGGGCCTGGGCCGTGACGAGGCGGCCGGTGATCTGCTCAAAGAGCTCCGCGCCGTCGTCGTCGAACTCGAAGGTCAGGGCGGGCTGGCCGACGCCGTCGAGCGTGCGCGTGATGGAGTCGGCGATGAGGAAGGTGCCGGTCAGCGAGACCTCCTCGCCGTCGAGCAGGCCGCGCGCCGGGATCCAGCGCACGGGCGGCTCGCCGGACCGCCGGGGGGCCAGGATGACGTCCTCGGTGGGGTCGGCGACGCGGGTCTCGCTGAGGCGGGGCCGGGCGTCGGGGCCGCCCTGCCGGGCGGCGGGGTCGAAGGCGTCGACCAGGGTGGTGCGCACGGCGAGGGGGTCGACGGGGAGCGGGGCGAGCGGGAAGACGGGGTCGATCTCGCGGAACTCGAGCAGGGCCGTCGAGCCGACGAGCCCGGCGGCCTGGGCGGCGCTGACGCCGGGGATCTGCGCGTTGATGCGGTCGCCGCCGACGATCGTGACCTCGGCCTCGGAGACGCCGAAGCCGTTGACGCGCTCCTCGATGATGAGCCGGGCCTGCTCGATCTCCTCGGTCAGGTCGAGGTCCGGGTCGAGCGGCAGGATGACCGTGCTGATCGTGTCCGCCAGCGGGCGGTCGTGCTCGGCGGCGTCAAGGCGGGCGAGGTCGGGGTTGAGGTCGAGCAGGGTGGCGAGGGGGACATCCTGGCGGGCGGCGAAGTCGTTGAGCGATTCGCCCTCGCGGACGGGGGCGGCCGACCCGGCGGCCTCGAGGGTGACGGAGACGCCGCCGGCGAGGTCGAGGCCGAGGCGGAACTCGTTGCGCTCGAAGCCGCCGACGCTGAGCCCGGCGCCGCTGGGCCAGGGGATGAAGCCGGGCAGGTACTTGCCGGGGTTGCCGGGCCAGGTCACGACGATGCAGAACGTCGCCACGGCCAGGATCACGAACAGCGCGATTTGGTTCTGACGCCTACGCACAGGCCTCCCGGACACGAGCCGACTCTCGCGACGCGGTGATCATACGGGGGCCCTTGCTTGGGGTCACCGTGCCGCGCCGTCAGAGGCGGGGCCGTCGGCGGGAGGATCGCCGTCGGCCAGGTGCTCGGCGACCTGGGCGGCGGTGCGCAGGCGCAGGTCGATGGCGCTGGTGCGGGCGCGCACGACGACGCCGTCGTCGAGCTCGAGGTGCAGGATCATGGGGCCGTGGGGCGGCGTCTCGACGGCGTCGACGATGGCGATGATGCCGCCGCTGGTGAGCACCTCGTCGCCGATGCGCAGCTCGTTGAGGTCGCGGCGGCGTCGGCCCTGTACGGCGCGCGCGGGCCGGATGAAGAAGATGAAGAACAGCGCCAGGACGAGCGCGGTGATGAGCAGGACTTCGGCCATGGGTTCCCTCTGCGCGCTGGTCGGGGGTCAGTGTAGACGCGACGGCTCAGCCGTCGTGGGGGGCGACATCCTCGGCGTCGCGCTCGCCGCCGGGCACGAGGCGGCGCAGGTCGTCGGGGTCGTGGACCTGGTCGATATAGAGGATGCCGTTGATGTGGTTGATCTCGTGCTCCAGCGCCTGGGCCAGGAGGTCGCCCTCGGCGCGGATGCGGATCTCCCGGCCCTGGAGGTCGCTGGCCTTGACGACAACGCGGGTGGCGCGGGTCACCGCGCCGCGGTAGCCGGGGACGCTGAGGCAGCCTTCGAGCCGCTGCCGCTCGCCGGAGCGCTTGACGACCTCCGGGTTGAGCAGCGCGAAGGGCTCTTGGTCGGGCAGGCCGATGACGATGACCCGCAGCGAGACGCCGATCTGCGGCGCCGCCAGGCCGACGCCGTTGGCGGCGTGCATGGAGTCGATCATGTCCTCCACGAGGCGGTGGATGGAGCGGTCGACGGCGCGCACGCGCTTGGCCTTGGCGCGCAGCACGGCCGCGTCGCGCGGGACCACGGTGATCGGTCGGACGGCCACGTCGCTCCTCCGGCTTCGCGTCCATTCTGGCGCAGGCGCGCAGGCGCGGCGACCACCGGAGCGACAGACACCCGCGCGGCTAAAGCAGCCCCGCCGGGTCGATGTCGACGGTCCAGCGGCGGGGGAAGGCGATGCGGTGCAGCAGGGGTAGGGGGTCGGCGCCGCGCAGCGTGATCTGCTGGCGGTAGAGGTCGCGGCGGCGGCCGATGAAGGCGGGCGTCGGTCCCAGGATCTCGGGCCCCGGCAGCCCGCGACGGTCGCGGTCTTCGATCAGGCTGGCGGCCATGGTGGCGGCGACGTCGCGGGCGCGGGCGCGGTCCTTGTCGGCGTAGACGAGGCGGGCGAGGCGGCCGGTCGGCGGGTAGTCGTGGGCGGCGCGGGCGTCGAGTTCGGCGGCGGCGAAGGCGTCGTAGTCGTGGGCGGCGGCGGCGACGATGGCGGCGTGATCGGGCGCGTAGCTCTGCACGACGACGTGGCCGGCGTCGGCGCCGCGCCCGGCCCGGCCCGCGACCTGGCTGATCAGCTGGAAGGTGCGCTCGGGGCCGGTGTAGTCGGGCAGGCGCAGCGAGAGGTCGGCGTTGATCACGCCGACCAGCGTGACCTGCGGCAGGTCGAGCCCCTTGGCGATCATCTGCGTGCCGACGAGCACGTTGGCCTCGCCGTCGCGGAAGCGTTCGAGCAGGCGGCGGTGGCCGTCACGGCCGCGCACGGTGTCGCGATCCCAGCGCAGCGTGCGGGCGGCGGGGAAGGCGCGCTCGACCTCGGCCTCAAGGCGCTCGGTGCCCATGCCCATCGGGCGGACGCGGTCGCTGCCGCAGTCCGGGCAGCGACGGGGCGGCGCGGCGCGGAAGCCGCACTCGTGGCAGTGCAGCGCCGAGCCGGGCGGACGCGAGCCGTCGGCCGGGGCGGGGTACTGGTGCAGCGTGAGAGGGATGTCGCAGCGGTCGCAGCCGACGGCCTCGCCGCAGGTGCGGCAGACGACGATGCCCGCGCCGCGCCGGTTGAGGAAGAGCATGGCCTGCTGACCACCGGCGAGGGCGGCGTCGAGGGCCGTCCGCAGGGCGCGGGAGAAGATCGAGCGGTTGCCGGCCACTAACTCCTCGCGCAGGTCGACGACCTCGACGGTGGGTAGCGGGATCGCGGGCGGGATGGATTCGCCGGAGCCGGGGCTGCGGACGCGCTGCGGGAGGTCGAGCAGGGCGTAGCGGCCGGCGCGGGCGCGGGCGTAGCTGACGAGGTCGGGCGTCGCCGAGCCGAACAGCGCCACGGCGCCGGTCAGCTCGCAGTAGCGCTCGACGACCTCGCGGACGTGGTAGCGGGGCGCCGGCTCGATCTGCTTGTAGGTCCACTCGTGCTCTTCGTCGACGATGATCAGGGCGGGGTCGGCGGTGGGGGCGAAGAGGGCGGAGCGGGAGCCGACGACGACGTCGACCTCGCGGTCGCGGATGCGCCGGCGGTACTCCTCGAGTTCGCCGGGGCGGAGGCCGGAGTGCAGCACGGCGACGCGCCCGGGCATGCGGGCCCGGAAGCGGTCGACGGTCTGCGGCGCGAGGGCGATCTCGGGTACGAGCACGAGGGTCACGCCGCCCGCGTCGCGGACGCGCTCGGCGGCGGCCAGGTAGACCTCGGTCTTGCCGCTGCCGGTGACGCCGCGCAGCAGCAACAGGCGCGGATCGGGCGTGGGGCCGGGGGAGCGGCGGGCGTCGTCGAGAGCGGCGGCGACGGCGGCGTAGGCGCGGGCCTGATCGGCCGTCAGCACGGGGGCGGCGGGCGTTGGCCCGGCCGGGGGCGGCCCTCCGGCGGCGCGACGGCGCAGCAGCCCGCGCTCGACGAGGGCGTCGACGTCGGCGGCGGTGGCGCCGGCCTCGGCGCGGGCCTCGCGATCGGGCCGGGGCCCGTCGAGGAGCGCGCCGATCAGGGCCGCGCCGCGGCGCTCGGCGGCGCTGCGCCGCAGCGACAGGATGGCCGCGTCGGCGGCGGCCGGGTCGTCGCGGAAGCGCGGGGCGAGCCGCACCTCGTCGCCGGCCGCGTCCCGCACGACGAGCGCGCCGTCGGCCAGCCAGCGGGCGATGGCGTCGCGGCCGCCGGCCAGACGTCGCGCCTCGTCGAATGGGGCGGGGCCGGCCTGCAGCCGCGCCAGCAGGTCGGCCTTGCGGGAGCGCTTCGACGCGGGCCAGTCACGCAGGGCGGCGGCGGCGGCATCGCGGGGGACGGCCAGCGCCAGCTCGACCTCGGGCGACGGCGGGGCGGGCACGCGGGCCAACTCGAAGCGCTCATCGACGAGGGCGCGACGCACGAGCCCCTCCAGCGCGGCGTCGATGGGGCCGTCGTCGCGCAGGGCGGCGAGCCGCTCGGCGTCGATGGGGCCGCGGGCGCGCACGTCGGCGAGGAGGCCGGCTTGGAGGTCGCTGAGGGCGTCGTCGCCGGAATCAGCGTCGGAGGGGGAAGCGCCGGCGCTGAGGATGCGCAGCGGGGGCGATGTCATGCGACGGGGCAGGAACAGCGCGACGCAACTCCACAGCGAGGCGAGCCAGGTCTCGGCGATCCAGCGGGCCAGGGCGGCCTGGGCCGGGGTCAGCAGCGGCGCGGGGTCGGCCGGGTCGATGCGGGCGTGGATGGGACGCGGCGATGCGATGTCGGTGTCGTTGCGCAGGGCCAGCACGACGCCCTGCACGACCTTGCGCCCGAAGGGCACGAAGACCCCGTGGCCGACGCGCAGGGGGCCGCTGCGGGCGAGGAAATCGGGCGGGACGGCGTAGGTGAAGGGCTGCCGCAGGGGTCGTCCGGCGTTGACCGCGACCTCCGCGTACACGGACACGGCGAGGGCGGGAGAGCCGGGGTCGGGCGAGTGGGGGGCTGGCGGCACGCGGCGTGCGCCTCTCAAGAGGGGAGGTCGGAGGAGTCGAGTCTAGCCGGGGCCGGGGAGAAGAACCCGGCGCGAGCCGCGATCAGAAGCCGTGGATCGCGCGCTTGGCGTGGCGCGGCCGGGCCGGGATGCGGGCCGCCTTGCCGGTGCGACCGCGCAGGTAGTAGAGCTTGGCACGCCGCACGCGGCCGCGGCGGGTCACTTCGACCTTCTCGACGCGCGGCGAGTGGACGAGGAACTTGCGCTCGACGCCGATGCCGGCGGTCACGCGGCGGACGGTGAAGTTGCTCGACGAGCCCTTGCGGCTGAGCGCGATGACGACGCCCTCGAAGACCTGCGTGCGCTCGCGGTCGCCCTCGACAATGCGCACGTGCACGCGCACCGTGTCGCCGGGCTGGAACTCTTCGATGCCGGGGTTGCGCTCGAGTTCGAGCAGGTCTGATCGGTCCATGGCGGGGTCATTGTAGGCACGCGGGCGGTCGCGGCGCGAGGCGGGGGCCGGAGCGTCGGTGTCGGAGGCGTCGTTTGGCGTCGGGGGGCGGGGCGATGCGGCGTATACTTCGGGAAGACTCGATGAGAACCGAGAATGAGGCACCCGTGCCACAGGATGACGACCGCGAGTGGCGAGAGCTGCTCCGCTACGGCGAGCGGCGGGCGCGGGAACTCGGCATCCGCCCCGAGGACGTGGCGCGCCTGATCGCGGAGTACCGGGCGGAGGTCGGGTCGTCCGGGGCGTGAGGGTGCGGCGGGGCTTGGCGGCGAGGCCGCGCGCATCTGGTAGAATGCGCAGCGGGTCGCCCCCACGCTGACCCTGGGGGCACGAGACGGCCGAAGGCTTGGCCGCCGCCCTCGGGAGGCCCGATGCCCCAAGTGGCCCGGACGTGTGAGCGCTGCGGTACCGCGTTCACCGTCCCCGCGTCCCGCGTGCGCCAAGGGCGCGGGCGCTTCTGCTCCCGCAGTTGCCGCCCGGGCGAGCCACCCGCCGCCCGGACTTGCCAGCGCTGCGGCACGGCGTTCACCGTCCCCGCGTGGGTAGTGCGCCAAGGGAACGGGCGCTTCTGCTCCCGCAGTTGCACAGCGGGTGAGCCATCCGTCGATCGGACGTGCCAGCGCTGCGGTACGGCGTTCACCGCCAAGGCGTCCCTCGTGAAGCGCGGGAACGGGCGCTTCTGCTCCCGCAGTTGCAGCGCGGGCGAGCCATCCGTCGATCGGACGTGCCAGCGCTGCGGCGGCACCTTCACTGCCTACGCGAAGGACGTGCACAACGGCTACGGGAACTACTGTTCACGGCCGTGCGCCCGCGGAGAGCCGCCCGTTGATCGGACGTGCCAGCGCTGCGGGGCCGCCTTCTCCGTCCCCGCGTCCCGCGTGCGCAAGGGGCACGGACACTTCTGCTCCATCGGCTGCAGCAAGGGCGATCCACCCGTCGACCGGGCGTGCTCGCGTTGCGGCACGGCGTTCACGACCCCCGCTTCCGTGGCGCTGAGCGGACGCGGGGTGTACTGCTCGCGCCGGTGCTACTTGACGAAGAGCACCTCGACACTGGAGCGCGAGGTCGGCGAGACCCTGCCCACGCTTGGGTTAACCGCCGAGGCCCAAGTCAGATACAGGGGCCGCCGCTCCTACACGCTGGACTACGTCCTGCACGGGCCGCCACCCGTAGTGCTCGAAGTCCACGGCTGTTACTGGCACGGCCACGGCTGCGATCTCGACAACGGTCGCGGTCCTGCCATACGCCGCGCGCGTGATCGCGACTTGCGGGCGGATTTGGCGATCGCCGGGCATCGCCATGCGGTCGTGTGGGAGTGCGAGTGGCGGGCCCACGGGGTCGCTGCGGTCGCCCGCGCGCTCGAGGTTGTGGGGATCGCGGCGCCCGTCGGCGCGGGCGATCGGACCGCCGGTCCGCGATCACTCTAGACCGTCGCACTTCGGCCCTTACGGCTTGCAGGCGGACAGGTCGATCGGCTCGTCATTCAGCGTCGACGGGCGGTGCGGCGTGCTAGGTGCTCGCGGATCCGGCGCGCCAGGCGCCGCCCCGTCCGCTCCCGAACATCTTGCTCCGCCATTTCGCCGATCGCGTCCTCGGCCGCCGCCTCCACGTCCCGCAGCAACTCGTCGCCGCGCCATTCCATCTCAAATCCGTCGCCCCGTGTCCGTCTCGGCATCATCGTCTCCCGTTTCCTCAGCCTACGCCCCGCACCCTGTCCGTCGCTTAGGGGTGGCGGCGGACCGGGCGTCCCGCCCCCAAACGCGACACGCCCCCGACCGCACGCTAGCGTCGGGGGCGCGTGTCGGAGCCGCCCCCAGTGGGGGGGTGCCGTCGCCGTGTGTTAGGCCCCTCGGCGCAAGCCGAGTACGACGGCGGGAGGTGACGCTCCCGGCTCCGGCGCGTGTAGCGTAGCACGCTGTAGTGCGCGCGCACTGCCGCCGCAACGTGGCGGCCGGACTCACACCCCCCGACCGCCGAGCAGGTCCGGGCGACGGACGGCCGTGCGATCGAGGCGCTGCTGCCGACGCCAGGCGTCGATGCGGGCGTGGTCGCCGCTGAGCAGGATGTCGGGGACGCGCCAGCCGCGGAAGTCGGCCGGGCGGGTGTAGTGCGGGTACTCCAGCAGGCCGTCCTGGTGCGACTCCTCGCTCAGCGACTCGGGGGAGCCCAGCGCGCCGGGCAGCAGCCGCACGACGGCGTCGGCGAGGACCATGGCGGGGATCTCGCCGCCGCTGAGCACGTAGTCGCCGATGGAGATCTCGTCGTCGGCGAGGTGGACGCGGACGCGCTCGTCGATTCCCTCGTAGCGGGCGGCCATGAGGATGAGGCGGGGCTCCGTCGCAAGTTCGCAGGCGAGGGCCTGCGAGAAGGGGCGGCCCTGGGGGGTGAGCAGGACGGCGCGGCCGGGCGGGCGCGCGGCGGCGCGCAGCGCCTCGACGGCGGCGAACCAGGGCTCGGGCCGCATGACCATGCCGGCGCCGCCGCCGTAGGGGGCGTCGTCGACGCTGCGGTACTTGTCGGTCGTCCAGTCGCGCAGGTCGTGGGCGTGGACGGCGACGAGCCCGGCCTCGCGGGCGCGACGCAGGATGCCGGTGTCGAGCGGCGCGGCGAAGACCTCCGGGAAGATAGAGAGGATGTCGATGCGGAGCGGGGGGGCGGTCATGACGGGGGGCCGGTCATGACTGGGGGGCAGGCGGGGGGTGCTCGGTGACGCCGGCGAGCAGTTCCACGGCGTGCGCCAGGACGGGCAGGACGGCGCCCAGGTTCTCGCGCACGCCGCGCTCGGAGCCGGGCAGGTTGAGGATCAGGGTCGTACCGCTGGCCCCGGCGAGGCCGCGACTGAGGGCGGCCTTGGGGGTGTGACGCAGGCCCTCGGCGCGCATGACCTCGGCCAGGCCGGGGATCTCGCGCTCGATAACGGGGCGCGTCGCCTCGGGCGTGACATCGCGCGGGCCAAGGCCGGTGCCGCCCGTCGTGACGATGCAGTTGATGCCCGGCTCGGCGACCCATGTGCGCAGTTGGGCGCTGATGCGATCGGCCTGATCGGGCACGATCGCTTTTTCGACGATCTTCGCCCCGAGGGGCGCGAGCAGCTCGGCGATCGCGGGGCCCGACGTGTCCTCACGCTGGCCGCGGGCGCCGCGGTCGCTGACGGTGAGAATGGCGACGCGGAGGCTTATCGCCATCTGGTAGGGCCCTTCGGCTGGCGCACCGCGGGGGCGCGATGGGGCCCGAAATGGGGGCGAAAAAGATTTTTCCCGCGAACGCTTGACGAAGGTGTTGACAACAGTGGGGAATAGTGGCACGATGTGTCCTGTTGTGGGGAGAAGTGGGGACCTTGGTCGGAGGTCCACACAGGGGAAACGGAATCCTCATCCCCCCGGAAAGTGACTGGAAACGGATGTCGCGCGTTGGCCTTCCGAGGCACCTTCGCTCACTCCCTGGACAATCGCGGCCGCATGGCCGTGCCGGCGCGCTATCGCGCGGCGTTCGCGGAGGGTGGCGTCGTCACGCAGAGCGCGGACGGCTGTCTGGAACTCTATACCGCCGCGGAGTTCGACCGCACGGCGGAGGATCTGACTCGGGAGTCGGCGAGCCAACCGCGTGGCCGCCGCCTCCGCCGCGCCCTGTACGGCAGTTCGACGGAGGTCGAGCTGGACGGGCAGGGGCGGATCTTGCTGCCGGCGCGCTTTCGCGAGCGGGCGCAGCTCACGGGGCAGGCCGTCCTGCTGGGCCGTCGGGAATGTTTGGAGATCTGGAACCCCGAGGTCTGGGAGCGCGAGTTGGCGCTCGTCGAGAGCGAGTTCCCGGCCGACCTCGAAGCCAGCGGCGGGGGGACGTCATGAGCCCCATGCAGAACAGCCGCATGCCGCACCAGCCGGTGATGCGCGACGAAGCGCTGGCGTACCTCAACGTGCGGCCCGGCGGTCGCTACATCGACTGCACGACCGGGGCCGGCGGCCACAGCGCCGCCATCCTCGAGGCGTCGGCGCCGGACGGGCGCCTGCTCGCCAACGACGCCGACCCGGCCGCCTTGGCGGTCGCGCGGGCGCGGCTGGCCGGCTACGGCGACCGGGTGCGCTTCGCGGAGGGCTACTTCGACGAAATCACGAGCAGCGCCGCCGCGGCGGGGATCGTCCCGGCCGACGGGGTGCTGCTGGACCTGGGCGTCTCGAGCATGCAGCTCGACACGCCCGAGCGGGGCTTCTCCTTCCGGGAGAGCGGCCCCTTGGACATGCGCATGTCGCCGGCGACGGATCTGACCGCCGCGGCGATTGTGAATGAATACGAGGAGGGCGATCTGGCCGACCTCCTCTACCGCCTTGGCGATGAGTGGCGATCGCGCCGCATCGCACGCCAGATCGTGGCTCGCCGACCGTTGGCGACCACAACTGATCTTGCCAAAGCCGTCGAGCAGGCTGCGGGGAAAGGCCGCAAAGCCAGTACTTCTAGTAGAGTTCACCCCGCCACCAAAACCTTTTTGGCCCTTCGCATGGCGGTCAACCAGGAGCTTCGGCGCCTGGGCGACCTTCTTGCCTTGGCCCGCAGCCTGCTCGGCTTTGGATCCCGCCTCGTCATCATCAGCTTCCACTCGCTGGAAGATCGGTTGGTCAAGCAATTTCTTCGCGACGCGTCGCAGGGCGACGCGCCCGCGTTCCGGGTGCTAACCCGTAAGGTGGTGCGCCCGAGCGCCGCCGAGGTGGAGCGCAACCCTCGCAGCCGCAGCGCGCGGCTGCGAGCGGCCGAGGCGCGTTAGCCGTGGCCCGCGCACAGGCCATGCCGTTGCCGGTGGCGCGGCGGGCCGCGATGCGGGTCCCCCCACCGATTCGCCGTGCCCGACTGCCGCTGTGGGTCTGGGTGGGGGTCGTGGGGCTGGCGATCGCCGCCGCCCTCCCCGTACTGCAATCAAGCGACGCCACCGCGACCGGCGCCGCGCTGCGCGATCTGGAACGCCAGCGCGCGGCGGCGCAAGCGGAGGTCCGCGAGCTGGCCTCGCAGGTCGGCGAGCTGACCTCGCTGGAGCGCGTCGCGGCGGTCGCCAAGACGCGGCTGGGGCTCACCCCGGCCCGCCCGACGGTTCTACTCACGGTCGATACGGCTCCACCGGAGCGCCTGCTGCCCGCCCGATTTCTCCCGCGGCGGGAGGCGGTCGTCCCGGAGGGCGCTGCCTGGTGGCAGCGCCTGCTGGACGTGTTGATCGTTCGTTAGTGGGTTGGCGCGGCGGTGGCCTGGTCGTGTGGGCCGCCGCGCCGGGAGTTGGCTCTGCCGGAGGCGGGTCGTGCGGCCCCCGGTGGGCAGGAGTGAGGAGTCATGGAGCGGGCGGGGATCAGTCCCTGGCGACTACGTCTCGTGGCGACGGTCTTCGTCGTGTTTGGGGTGCTGCTCTGCCTGCGACTGGTGCACGTCCAGATTCTCGACCACCCGCAGTTCGAAGCCGAGGCGCACGACGCGCACTTCTGGGCGCAGGAGGTGGCGGGGACGCGCGGCGCGATCCTCGATCGCAACGGGCTGCCGCTGGTGACGGGGGTCGACACGTTCGAGATCCACGTCGACCGCGAGGCCTGGGAACTCGACACGCGAAACGAGCGTCAGGCGGTGGAGGAGCTGTCGCGGCTGCTGGGCGTGGATCAGCCGACGATCCGCGCCGTGGTGGGGACGGGTGGGGGCCGCGACATCCTGCTGGCGCTGAACGTGCCGTTCGCGCTGGGCGAAACGATCACGGCGGCGGGGCTGCCAGGAGTAAAGGTGACGCCGGCCAGCCTGCGCCGGTACACGGAGGGCGGACTGGCGAGCCAGCTGCTGGGCTTCGTGGGCCGTGACAACCAGGGGCTGTCGGGCGTGGAGTTCGACTTCGACGCGATTCTGGCCGGCAGCCCGGGGCTGCTGCTCTTCGAGCGCGACAGCATCGGCAACCCGATCCCGTTCGGGGCGCAGGCGCGGACGGCGACGGAATCCGGGGCGGACTTGGTGCTGACGATCGACAAGGGCCTGCAGCGCATCGCGGAGCAGCACTTGGCGCAGGCGCTGGCCGACACGGGCGCGCGCGGCGGCTCGATCCTGATGATGGACCCCAACACGGGCGACATCCTGGCGCTGGCGGCGTCGCCGACGTTCAACGTCAAGGAGTTGAACCTGGCCGACCCGAACACCGACTTCGCGCTGATCCGCAACCGCGTGGTCACGGACATGTATGAGCCGGGGTCGGTGTTCAAGGTCTTCACGATGGCGGGGGCGATCGATGCCGGCGTGGTGTCGCCGCACACGACGTTCGTGGATACGGGCGCGATCGTCGTGGGGGCGCGGACGATCCGCAACTTCGATCTGTCGTTCCACGGCCAGCAGACGATGACGCAGGTCTTGCAGCGCTCGCTGAACACGGGCACGGCCTGGGTGGCGACGCAGATGGGCGCGTACCGCTTCTACGACTACGTGACCGGGTTCGGCTTCGGCGACGTGACGGGCTCGGGGCTGGCCGGGGAATCGCCGGGCATCCTCAAGCAGCCCGGCAACCTCTTCTGGTCGGAAGTCGACCTGGCGACCAACTCGTTCGGGCAGGGCATCTCGGTGACGCCGCTGCAGATCGTGCGGGCCTACGCCGCGATCGCGAACGGCGGCGAATTGCTGCGGCCGCGCATCGTGCGCTCGGTGATCACGAAGGACGGGGTGCAGGACTTCCCGGTCGTCAGCGACGGGCGGGTGATCAGTGAAGAGACCGCGGCCAGCGTGCGCCGCATGATGCAGGCGGTCGTCGACGGCGTCAGCGGCCACCCGGCGCAGACGCCGGGCTGGCCCGTGGCCGGCAAGTCCGGCACGTCGGACATCGTCGAGAACGGCGTCTACCTGGAGGACGAGTCGATCGCGTCGTTCGCGGGCTTCGCGCCGGTCGACGACCCGCGGGTCGTGATCCTGGTCAAGCTGGACCGGCCGCAGGGGGAGATCTTCGGGGGCGTCGTCGCGGCGCCGGTGTTCTCGGCGCTGCTGGCCGACGTGCTGCCGCTGCTGGGCGTGCATCCGTCGTCGTACGTGGCGCAGCCCGACCTCTTCGACACCGCGCCGGGCGAGACATCGCCGGCGGCGGAGCGCCCCAGCGAGACGGATGCGACCGCGGCCGGCGCGGACGCGACGCCGGCCGGCGTGGAGGTCGCGGAGCCGCTGACGGAGGCCGATCGCGACGCGCAGGCGGAGGCCGCGGAGCCGGCGGGAGCGGGGGCGGGATGATCGATCCACGCCGACTCGCCGAGGTCCTGGGGCCGCTGCTGCTCAATCCGGACGCGCCGCGCGAGGCGTCGCCGTTCAACGACATCGTGATCGACTCGCGCAAGGTGACGCCGGGGGCGCTGTTCGTGGCGCTGCGCGGCGAGCAGACGGACGGGCATCGCTTCCTGGCGGACGCCGTGGAGCGCGGCGCGACGGGCCTGCTGACGCGCATGACGCCGCCGGACCTGCCGGCGCGAGCCGGCGTCTTCCTGGTCGAGGACACGCGGCTCGCGTTGCAGCAGGCGGCGAAGCGCTGGCGCGCGTCGCGGGCGGCGCTGGTGATCGGGATCACCGGCAGCGTGGGCAAGACGACGACGCGCGAGGCCGTGGCCGACGTGCTGCGCTCGCGCTACGAGACGCTGGAGAGCCCGCGCAACTTCAACAGCGACATCGGCCTGCCGCTGGCGCTGCTGGGGCTGGCGCCGTCGCACGAGTGGGCGGTCGTCGAGATGGGGCCCTACGACCGCTGCGAGATGGAGCTGCTCGTCGATGTGGGCGCGCCGGACATCGGCATCGTGACGAACGTGGGGCCGACGCACCTGGAGCGCTTCGGCTCGATCGAGGCGACGGAGCAGATCAAGGGGCTGCTGCCGGCGTCGCTGCCGCCCGACGGCGTGGCGATCCTGAACGGCGACGACCCCCGCGTACGGCGCATGCGCGCGCGGACATCGGCGCGGACGCTGCTGTTCGGGCGGGGCGATGACGTGGACGTGCGGGCGACGGACGTCGTCTCGCACGGGCTGGACGGGATCGCGTTCACGCTGCATCTGCCGGACGCGGCGCAGCCGATCGCGGTGCGCACGCCGCTGGCCGGGGCGCACCACGCGATGACGGCGCTGGCGGCGGCGGCCGTCGCGCACGTGGCGGGGCTGTCGCCGTCGGACACGGCCGAGGCGCTGTCGCGGCTGCACGCCGGCAGCCGGCTGAAGCCGCGCCGCGGCTACTCCGGCGCCACGATCCTCGACGACACCTACAACGCCGCGCCGCTCTCGATGCGGGCGGCGCTCGATCTGCTGGCCGGGATGGCGGGGCATCGCATCGCGGTGCTGGGCGACATGCTCGAGCTGGGCCAGGAGGAGGCCGCATCGCACCGGGCGGTGGGCGAGTACGCCGTCGGTCGCTGCGACCGGCTGATCGCGATCGGGCGGCGGGCGCGCGGCATCACGGACGGCGCCTGGGACGCGGGGCATCGCCACATTCAGTGGTTCGCCGACAAGGACGAGGCCGGCGAGCTGCTGCGCAACGAAGTCGGCGCCGACGACGTCGTGCTGGTCAAGGCATCGCACGGGCTGGCGCTGGAGACGGTGGTCAAGGGGCTGATCACGCCCCCCGGACCGGCGCAGCGACCCGGCGCGACGAATGGCGGGTCGAACGGCGAGGAGCACCCGTCATGACGGCGTTCTCGCTGGCGACGGCCGGGATCGCGTTCGTGCTCGCGCTGGCGATCGGCCGGCCGCTGCTGGCCCTGCTGCGGCGCCGCGCGATCGGCAAGGCGATCAGCGACGAGGGCCCCGACTCGCATCACATCAAGGCCGGCACGCCGACCATGGGCGGGCTGATCATCTTCGCCACGGTGGCCGTGCTGACGCTGGCGACCAACGTCATCGACCGGGAGTCGATCCTGCTGCCGCTGGTGGCGATCGTCGTGCTGGGGGGCATCGGCCTGATCGACGACCTGGGCACGCTGCAGGGGCGCGTGCAGTGGGGGCTGAGCTGGCGGCTGAAGATCGTGCTGCTGCTGCTGTTCGCGCTGGGCGCGGCGCTGACGCTGTTCTACGGGCTCGACACGAAGAGCATCAACATTCCCTGGGCGGGGCAGTACTCGCTGGGCGCGTTCTACATCCCCATCGCGGTGCTGGTGATCCTGGCGACCACGACATCGGTGGCGATCACCGACGGGATGGACGCGCTGGCCGGCGGCACCCTGGCGATCGCCTTCGCCGCCTACGGCGTGATCGCGGTGGGGCAGGAGCAGGACTTCCTGGTGCGCTTCGCCTTCACGACGGTGGGGGCGACGCTGGGCTTCCTCTGGTTCAACGCGCACCCGGCGCAGATCTTCATGGGCGACACGGGCGCGCTGGCGCTGGGCGGCACGCTGGCGATCGTGGCGCTGATGACGGGCCATTGGCTGCTGCTGCCGATCATCGGGATCGTGTTCGTGCTCGAGGCGGGCTCGGACATCGTCCAGATCGGCTACTTCAAGCTGACCGGCGGCCGGCGCGTGCTGCGCATGGCGCCGCTGCACAACCACTTCGAACTGCTCGGCTGGTCCGAGCCCCAAGTCGTGACGCGAGCGTGGCTGGTGGGGATCGCGGGCGCGATCCTCGGCGTCGCGCTGGCGCTGCAGGTCTGAACGATGACGCCGATTCGAAAGCGCAGGCGATGACGACCATGACCGCCCCGGCCCCCGACCGCCGCGCGCCACGCCCCTTGTCCGAGGCACCGGGCGAACCGCTGCGCTTCGCCGGGCTGCGCGTGGGCGTCGTGGGGCTGGGCGTCGAGGGCATCGACATCGTGCGCTTCCTGCACGCCGAGCGGGCGGCGGAGATCGTCGTCTCGGAGCGCCGGCCGATCGCCGAGCTGCGGTCGCAGATCCGCGCGCTCGACGGCATCCCCTGTGCGATCGAGGCGGGGGGCAATCACCCGGGCCTGGCGTCGCGGGTCGACGTGCTGTTCGCGAGCCAGGGCGTGCCCGACGAGCTGCCGCTGCTGGCCGCTGCGCGCGCCGCCGGCGTGCCGATCACGGCGATGATGCGGCTCTTCCTGCGGCGCTGCCCCGCGCCCGTGATCGGGATCACCGGCAGCGCCGGCAAGACGACGGTCACGTCGCTGGTGGGCGCGATGTTCGAGGCCGCCGGACGGCCGGCCTTCGTGGGGGGCAACATCGGCCGGGGGCTGCTGAGCGCGCTCGACGGCATCGGGCCGGAGACGACGGCGGTGGTGGAGATCAGTCACACGCAGTTGGTGCGCACCGATCGCAGCCCGCGGCTGGCGGCGGTACTGAACGTGACGCCGAACCACCTCGATCAGTTCGGCTGGGACGCCTACGTCGACCTGAAGCGCAATCTGGTGCGCCACCAGCGGCCGGGCGATATCGCCGTGCTGCCCAGCGACGAGCCGGTCGCGGCGGGCTTCGCGGCCGACACGCCGGCGACGGTCTACCACTTCGGAACGGGGGCGTTCGCGGGGCCGGGCGCGACGCTGGCCGGCGACCAGATCATCTGGCGCGACGGCGATGTCGAGCGGGCCGTGTGCCCGCTCGCGTCGATCCGGCTGCCGGGGGCGCACAACCGCGACAACGTGCTGGCGGCCGTCGCGATCGGGGGGGCGTGGGGGCTGCCGGCGCCGGCGATGGCCGACGCGATCCGCGACTTCATGGGCGTGCCGCACCGGCTGGAGACCGTGGCCGAGATCGGCGGCGTGCGCTATGTGGACGATTCGATCGCGACGACGCCGGAGCGCGCCGTCGCCGCGCTGCGGGCGCTGGACGGGCCGATCGTGCTGCTGCTGGGCGGTCGCGAGAAGCGGCTGCCGCTGTCGCCGCTGGCCGAGGCGGCGCGCGGCCGGCTGCGGGCGGCGATCGGCTTCGGCGAGGCCGGCGCACTCTTCACGGCGGCGCTGCGCGACGCCGGCTCGGCGCCCGAGACCGTCGTACACGACGACCTGGCGGCGGCGGTGCAGGCGGCGCGGGCGATCGCGCGGCCAGGGGACACGGTGCTGCTGTCGCCAGCGGGCACGTCGTTCGACGCCTACGCGAACTTCGCGGCCCGGGGCGACCACTTCAGGTCGCTGGTGCGTGGGCCCTCGCTCGTGCGTGGAGAGGAGGGGGCCGATGGCGCGCGCTGAAGTCCTGGGGCGCGGCGCCCCGGCCACGCGACGGGAGACGCCGATCGTCGGGCGCTTCGTGCGCGACGAGGAGGCCGTGGGGCGACGCGCGGCGGGGTCGCCCGACTGGGCGCTGATCGCGACGGTGCTGGCGCTGACGCTGATCGGGTTGGTGTTCGTATTCAGTTCGTCGTTCGCGGTGGGGCAGGAGTTGTTCGGCGACCCGCACCACTTCGCGATCCGGCAGCTGCAGGGGGCGGGGCTGGGCGCGATCGCATTCGTGGCGCTGGCGCGGCTGGACTACCGGCGGCTGCGGGCGTTCAGTCCGCTGTTCATGATCGTGGCGGTGGTGGGACTGATGGCGGTGCTGGTGCCGGGCATCGGCGTCGAGCAGAACGGGGCCCGGCGCTGGATCCAGATCGCGGGCACGCCGGCGGTGCAGCCGTCGGAGTTCGCGAAGCTGGCGGTCGTGATTTATGTCGCGGCCTGGCTGGCCAGCCGCGGCGACGCCATCCGGCACGTGACCCTGGGGCTGGTGCCGTTCTCGCTGATCGTGGGCTTCCTCGGCTTCCTGCTGATGGCCGAGCCCGACCTGGGCACCGGCATCGCGATCACGATGATCGCGGGCACCATGTTCTTCGTGGCCGGGGCGGCGATCCGGCACATCCTGACGCTGGGCGTGCTGGGCGGCGGCGTGCTGTTCGGCATCGTCGCGATCGCGGGCTACGGCCTGAATCGATTCACGCAGTTCGTGTCGGCGGAGTCGGACCCGGAGGCGGGCGGCTTCCAGGTGTTGCAGCTGCTGATCGCGCTGGGCAGCGGCGGCATCACGGGCGTGGGGCTGGGCGAGAGCCGGCAGAAGTTCTTCTACGTGCCGTCGGCCCACACCGACGGCGTCTTCGCGATCATCGGCGAGGAGATCGGCTTCATCGGCACGATCCTGGTGCTGCTGCTGTTCGCCTTCCTGGCCTACCGCGGCATCCGCATCGCGCAGCGCGCGCCCGACAACTTCGGCACGTTGGTCGCGATGGGCATCGTGGCCTGGATCACGCTGCAGGCGTTCTTCAACATCGGCGGCATCACGCGCACGATCCCGCTGACGGGCATCCCGCTGCCGTTCATCTCCTTCGGCAGTTCGGCGTTGGTCGCGACGCTGGCGGGCGCGGGCCTGCTGGTCAGCGTCTCGCGCTTCACGGTGGGCCGCATCGACGACGAGGGCGTCGTCGCGCGGCGCCTGACCGACTTCGTGCCGCGGCCGTCGCGGCGGAATGCCGGGGGTGAGTCATGAAACTCGCGCTCGGCGGGGGCGGCAGCGGGGGGCACGTCTTCCCGGCGCTGGCGGTCGCGGAATCGCTGCGGGCCTGCACACAAGAGAAGGTGGAGCTGCTCTACCTGGGCCGCGCCGACGGCGTCGAGGCGACGCTGGCGCGCGACGCGGGCGTGCCCTTCCGCGACGTGTCGGCGCGCCCGATCCGCGATCGCAACATCCTCGCGAAGCTGTGGTCGCTGGGGGCCGTCGCCTTGGGCGTGGTCGACGCGGCGCGCGCGCTGCGCGGCTTCCGCGCCGACGCCGTGCTGGTGACCGGCGGCTTCGCGAGCGTGCCGGTGGCGATCGCCGGCTGGCTGCTGCGCACCCCGGTGATCCTCTACCAGCCCGACATCGAGCCGGGCTGGGCGGTGCGACAGATCTATCGCGTGGCGACGCGCGTCTGCGTGACGCATGAGTCGTCGCTGGCGGGCGCGCCGCGGGGGAAGTCGGTCGTCACGGGCTACCCGCTGCGGCCCGTGTTCGCCGACGTGGACCGGCCGATGGCGCGGGCGCACTTCGAGCTCAACGGCTCGCCCACGGTGCTGGTGGCCGGCGCGGTACAGGGCGCGCGCCGGATCAACGACACCCTGGCGAGCGACCTCGCGGGCTGGATCGAGACGGCGCAGGTCCTGCACGTGACGGGGCCGGGCGACTTCCGCCGCATGTCGGCGCTGCGCGAGGCGCTGCCGCCGACGCTGCAACATCGCTACCGGCCGTTCGAGTACCTGGGCGACGACTTCCCGGTCGCGCTGGCGGCGGCCGATCTGGCCGTGTCGCGGGCCGGGGCGTCGGTGCTGGGCGAGTACCCGGCGACGGGGCTGGCGGCGATCCTGGTGCCGCTGCCGATGGCCGGGGGCCATCAGCTGGCGAACGCGCGGATGCTGGAGGCGGTGGGCGCGGCGGTGGTGGTCGAGGACGCGGCGACGCCGTCGGCGTTGCTGCCGGCGGTGCGCGAGATCCTGGGCGACGCGGAGCGGCTGGGCGCGATGCGGCGTCAGTCGGCGGCGGCGGCGTCGCCCGACGCAGCGCGCAACATCGCCCGGGTGATCTGGGAGGCGCGGCGATGAGCGCGCCACGCAGTCAATCCAGCAGCCAACTCGGCGGCACCACCGGCAGCGGTCTGCCCGCCGGGCGCGTCCACTTCGTGGGCGTGGGCGGGATTCACATGAGCGCGCTGGCGGGCCTCGTGCTCGACGCGGGCGGCACGGTGAGCGGGTCGGATCTGACGCTCAGCCCGCTGACCGACGCGCTGGCGGCGCGCGGCGCAACGATCGGCGCGGGCCACGACGCGGGCAACGTGTGCGGCGCGGCGCTGGTCGTGCGGACGGTCGCGGTACGCGACGACAACCCCGAGATCGTGGCGGCGGCGCGGGCCGGGATCGAGACGATCACGCGCGCGCAGATGGTCGCGCGGCTGGTCGCGGGGCGGCGGGTGCTGGCGGTGGGCGGCAGTCATGGCAAGACGACGGTCTCGACGATGCTGACGCTGATCCTGCGGGCGGGCGGTCGCGACCCGGGCTACATCCTGGGCGGGGAGTCGCTCGACCTGCCGTGGCACGCCGCCTGGGGCGCCGGGCCGATGGTGCTGGAGGCCGACGAGTACGGGCGCGCGTTCCATCACTACGCGCCGTCGGTGGCGGTGATCACCAACATCGACGCCGACCACCTCGACTACTACGGCGACGCGGCCGCGCTGGCGCAGGCCTTCGAGACGTACGCGCTGACGCTACAAGCGGGCGGGCGGCTGGTCGTGGGGGCCGAATCGGCCTGCGCGATGGGCGTCGCCGAGCGGGTGCGCGCGCGCCGCCCGGATGTCCGCATCGAGACGTTCGGGCTGGACGACGACGCCGCGGCGGGGCTCACACTGCGGACGCCGGGGGCGCACAACCTGCGCAACGCCCTGGCGGCGCTGGCGGCGGCGTCGGAGGATGGTGTGGCGGAGGCGGACGCGCGGCGGGCGCTGTCGGCGTTCCGGGGCGTGCGGCGGCGCTTCGAGCTGCTGGGCGAGGCGGACGGCGTCACGGTAATCGACGACTACGCGCATCACCCGCGCGAGATCGAGGCGACGATCGCGGCGCTGGCCGATCGCTACGGGGGACGGCGCACGGTCGTGCTGTTCCAGCCGCACACCTACAGCCGCTCGGCCTACCTGCTGGAGGGCTTCCGGACGGCGTTCCGCGGGATCGACGCACTGCTCATCACCGAGACATACCCGGCGCGCGAGGCGCCCGAGGCGGGCATCGACGGCGCGGCGCTGGCGGCCGAGATCAGGGAGCCGGCGGCGGAGTACGTGGGCGACCTCGACGAGGCCGCGGCGGCGGTCGTGGCGCGGCTGCGCGCCGGCGACGTCTTCGTCGCGATGGGGGCGGGCAGCGTCGAGCGCACGGGGCCGGACGTCCTGGAACGGCTGCGTGCCCGATGAGCGCGCCGCAGGTCGTGACGCAGATGCGATCGATCGTGGAGGCCGGCGGAGGCGTCGTGCGGGAGGACGAGCCGATGTCGCGGCACACGACGTTCGGCGTGGGCGGGCCGGCCGACGTGTACGCGCGCGTGCACGACCGCGACGCGCTGCGGCGCGCCACGCAGGTCGCGGCGGACGCAGGGCTGCGACGCTTCATCCTGGGCTCCGGCTCCAACATCCTCGTCGGCGACGGCGGCGTCCGCGGCATCGTGATCGAGAACAAGGCCAACGTCGTGGCGGCGCCCGAGGCGGCGGCGGCGGGGCAGGTGCGGCTGCGGGCCGAGGCGGGGGCGTCGTTCGCGCGGCTGGCGCGGTCGACGGCGCGGTCGGGGCTGCACGGCCTCGAGTGGGCGGCGGGCATCCCGGGCACGCTGGGCGGGGCGGTGGTCTACAACGCGGGCGCCTACGGCGGCTGCCTGGCCGACGTGCTGGTGTCGATCGACACGTTTGGGGCCGGCGGCGAGGCCACGCGCCTCGACGCGGCGGAGCTGGGGCTGGCCTATCGCTCGAGCGCGTTCACGCGCGGGCGGCTGGGCGATCGCGTGATCACGGACCTGGAGTTCGCGCTGGAGCCGGGCGACGCCGACGCGGCGCTGGCCCGCATCGCGTCGCTGGAGGCGCGTCGCAAGCGCTCGGCGCCGCGCGGTCGCAACGCCGGGTCGGTGTTCAAGAATCCCCCGGCCGGCGAGGCGGACGGCCGGCCGGCCTGGTGGCTGATCGATCAGGTGGGGCTGCGCGGCCATCGCATCGGCGACGCGCAGATCAGCGACAAGCACACCAACTACTTCCTCAACCTGGGCCAGGCCCGCGCGACCGACGTCGTGGCGCTGATGGAGCTGGCGCGACGCCGCGTGCGGGAGCAGTTCGGCGTCGAGTTGCAGCGCGAGGTCACGCTGGTCGGCGAGCACGAAGAGGGGGGCACGGCATGAGCGACCGCCGCGCCTCTCCCGATCGGGCCCGACCGCTACGCATGGCGGTGCTGTTCGGCGGCGCCTCGACGGAGCACACGATCTCGGTGCGATCGGCACGGGCCGTCATGGCCGCGGCCGACCCGGCGCGGATCGCGGCGGTCCCGATCGCCATCGGGCGCGACGGGTCGTGGCACGACGCAGCGGCCTCGCAGGCGCTGATCGCGGCGATGGATCGCGGCGCGGCGGAGTGCGTGCCGCCGGCGTCGGGCGACGGCGGCGGCCTGCTGGCCGCGCCCGCGGCGCTGTCGGCGCTGGCCGGCGTCGATGTCGCGTTCCCGCTGGTGCACGGCCAGACCGGCGAGGACGGCAGCCTGCAGGGGCTGCTGGAGTTGTGCGGCACGCCGTACGTGGGGGCGGGCGTGGCGGCGTCGGCGGTTGGCATGGACAAGGCGCTGATGAAGGCGCTCTTCGCGGGGGCCGGGCTGCCGCTGCCGCGGACGCAGGTCGTCACGGCGGCCGCGTGGGCGTCGGGACGCGAGTCGCTGGAGCGGGCGCTGGCGTCGCTGCCGATGCCGCTGTTCGCGAAGGCCGCGAACGGGGGCAGCAGCGTCGGCGTCGTCAAGATCCACGACCGCGAGGAGATCGGTCCGGGGGTCGAGGAGGCGCTGCGCTTCGACGCGAAGGTGGTCGTCGAGGAGGGGATCGTGGGGCGCGAGCTCGAATGTGCGGTGCTGCAGCGCCGGGCCGCCGACGGCGGCGGCGCCGAGGCCACGCCGCCCGGCGAGATCCGCACGGCGCGCGACTTCTACGACTACGTCGCCAAGTACGAGGACCCGGCGACGGAGCTGATCCTGCGGCCCGGCCTCGCGCCGGGGGTCGCGGCGCGGGCGCAGGCGCTCGCGGTGACGGCGTTCGAGGCGATCGGCTGCGCCGGCTTCGGCCGCGTCGATCTCTTCCTGCGCGGCGAGGACGAGCTGTTCGTCAACGAGATCAACACGCTGCCCGGCTTCACCAGCATGAGCATGTTCCCCCGCCTCTGGGAGGCCGAGGGGCTGGAGTTCCCGGCGCTGATCGATCGGCTGGCGCGGCTGGCGCTGGAGCGGGCCGAGGGGAGGCGGGCCCATGCCTGACCCCGCGCGGCTCAACCCGTTCAAACGTGACGAGGTGGAGGCGGCGATCGAGCGCTGGCGTGAAGCGGGCCTGATTTCCGATCCCACGGCCGACGCGGTGCGGCTCTTCGAGCGGGCACGGAGGTCCGCGGGTCCGGCCGCGGGCGCCGCGTCTCGGGTCGCGGACGCCGGCGCCGTGCTCGGTGTGGCGTTGGTCGTGGCGGCGGCGCTGGTGCTCGCGTTTGGGCAGTTCGAGCAGGACTTCGGGGCCCGCATCGCGGTGCTGGCAACCGCCGGTGCGGTGGTTCTGGTGGCGGCCGGCGCGGCGCGGCGTCTGCGGCTGGCGGCGACATCGGACGCGCTCGCGGGCGCCGCAGTGCTGCTGTTGACGGTCTGTGTAGTCGCCGGCCTCGAAGAGCTGGGCGACCCCGGCGACGAGGGCATCGGCTGGGCACTGACCTGCACCGCGGGCGTGTTACTCGGCAGCGCCGTCTCGTGGTGGACGCGTTCGAGGTCGGCAGCCGTGTTGGCGGTCCTGGCCTGGGTCGCGCTTCCGGCGGCGCTACTTGTCAGCGAAGGCAGTGGCCGCGACCCGTTCGAGGGCCCGTTCGACTACGAGGCGTCGACAGGTCTGGCCTGGGCAGCGCTGGCGCTGATCGTGGTCGCTGCGGCGGTGGCGGCGGTCGGCGCCCAGTTCGCGGCGCGGCGCGGCGCGCTCGGCGGCCGCGTCGATCGCGCAACGGCCGTCTGGATCGCATTCGTTGCGTCGGCGGTGCTGACGGTTGCGCTCGTAGTCGTGGCGATCGGGCAGGACGAGCGCGGGTTCTACGCCGCGGTGGCGGTTGGGGCGGCGGTGGCCACGGGCATCGCGGTTTGGCGGCGCGAGTGGGTCTGGCTGCCGTCGGCCGCCGGGCTGTACTTCGCCGCGTGCGGGTTTGCCCTGGGCGGGCTCAGCGAGCCGGAGGGGCGAGCGCTGGGCGTGGCCGTGTTGGTGATGAGCTTCTTCACGTTCGCGCCGCTGGCGCGACGGCTGCCGGGCCATTGGATGACGCGGGTGTGGGAGATGGTGGTGTGGTTGATGGCGCTGTGGGTGGCGTCCTGGTTCGCCTTCGAATCGGCTGGCTGGCCGGCGGTCGGGGGCGTGTGGGCGGCGGCGATGATCGCGGCGTCGGCGATGCAGCGGCGCTGGCTGGCGCTGGCCGTGGGCGCGCTGGGGCTATACGTGACATTCCTGGCGGTGGTGATCGGGGCGTTCGATGCGAGCCTCGGCGCCGGCTTCGGGACGCTGCTGTTCGGCGTGCTCGTGCTGGCGGCGGCCATCGCCTGGCGGCGGCGAGTGGGGAGGCGGGCCCATGCCTGACCCCACGCGGCTCAACCCGTTCAACCGCGGCTCATTCACCGAGAGCCGGGGGCCCAGCGACCCGCTGTACCGGGACCAGATCTCGACGACGGCGGACGCGCCGCTGTCGCCGCCGGACCTCGACGGGGCGGGCTGGCGTCCGCGCTGGGTGACGCTGATCGTGCTGCTGCTGCTGGGGGCGGCGGCGGCGGCGGTCGTGGGGGTGCTGAATTCGCCGATGATGGAGATTCGCACGGTCAACGTGAGCGGGGCGGAGCGCGTGTCGCCGGACGCGATCGCGCAGCTGGTCGCGCTGACGGGGGAGAACATCCTGCTGGCCGACGTGGGGGCGGCGCGGGCGCGGGTCGGCGAGCAGCCGATGATCCTGGACGCGACCGTGCGCCGGGAGTGGCCGAACACGATCCATGTGCAGGTCTGGGAGCGCACGCCCTGGGTGCGCTGGCAGGTGCAGGGCGAGGTCTGGGCGGTGGACCGCGACGGCGTGGTGCTGGAAGGGGTGGAAGCGCCTGCGGACAGCATCATCGTGCAGCAGGTGTCATCGCTGCCGTCGATCCGGGCGGGCGCGCACGTCGGGCTCGACGCGGTGGAGCTGATCCAGCGCATCGAGGAGGCGGGCGCGCCGCGGCAGGGCCCGGCCATCGTGGCCTACGAGTGGTCGCTGCGGACGGGCCTGACGGTCGTCACGCGGCACGGCCGGGTGACCTTCGGCGACAGCCAGGGCTTCGCGTTCAAGTACGCGGTCTGGGAGCAACTCGAGCACGAGGCGCAGCGGCGGGGCGAACCCCTGCTGACGGCCGACCTGCGCTTCGGGACGCGGCCGGCCGTGGAAATTGGTTTGGGATTAGGCCGGGCAACCCGGATCACGCCGGAGAGTGTGGCCGCGGGAGACGGGGCGTCGTAAGGGCGCCGCAAGCGGCCACGCGGAACGCGTGGCCGGCCGAGGCCGTGTCGCGGGGCGCGGTCGCAGGAATAAGGAGACGGGCATGGCCAGAGGAAGCGCCATCGCGGCCATCGATCTGGGCAGCACGAAGATCGCCACCATCGTGGGCGATGCGTCGGAGGCGGGGATGCTGCGCATCCTGGGCGCCGGCGTCGTGCCGTCCGCGGGGATCGAGAAGGGCCAGATCAGCAGCATCGGGCAGGCGACGGAGGCGATCATCGCCTCGATCGAGAAGGCGGAGCGGGCCTCGGGCACGCGCATCCTCTCGGCCGGCGTGAGCGTCTCGGGCGCGCATCTGGCGTCGATGAACAACCGCGGCATCGTGGCGGTGCCCGACGTGGGCCGCCCGATCAGCGTCGACGACGCGCAGCGCGTGATCGACGCGGCGCGCAACGTGAGCCTGAAGAGCAACCGCGAGCTGATGCACGCCCTGCCGCGCTACTTCATCGTCGATGGGCAGGACCGGGTGTCGGACCCGGTGGCCATGCACGGGCAGCGCCTGGACGTCGAGATGCACATCGTCACCGGCGGCGTGAACGCGCTGCAGAACGTGATGAAGTGCGTCGAGGGCGCGAACGTGCAGGTCGAGGCGCTGGTGGCGGGCCCGGTCGCGATGTCGGCGGCCGTGCTCGACCCGGACGAGCAGCAGGAGGGGGTGGTGGCGATCGACATCGGCGGCGGCACGACGGATATCGCCGTGCACCTCGACGGCGCGATCGTGCACACGGCCTCGCTGCCGATCGGCGGCATGCACGTGACGCGCGACCTGGTCGCCGGGCTGCGCTGCCCCTTCATGGTCGCCGACCAGGCGAAGACCCGCTACGGCGCCGCGCTGTCGGCGGCCGTCCCGAACGACGAGTCGGTCACGCTGACGGCCTTCGGACAGGACGAGCGCCGGGCGGTGCCGCGGCGGCTGATCGTCGAGATCGTGGAGGCGCGGGTGGAGGAGATCCTCTCGATGGCGCTGGGCGAGGTCAAGCGGGCCGGGCACCTCGATGCGATTTCGGCGGGGCTGGTGATCGGGGGCGGGACGGCGGAGTTGGAGGGCATCACGACGCTGGCGGAGCAGCGCACGGGCCTGCCGGCCCGCATCGGCCAGGTGCCGGAGGTCTACGGCCTCGCCGACCAAGTGGCCGGGCCGGCCTACGCGACCAGCCTGGGCCTGTTGCGCTGGATGACGGAAGCGTTCGCTGTACCGATGGGGCAGCCCTTGCGGCTGCGTATGCCGGCGGGTGGCAGTGTCTTTGGCCTGTTCCGCGGTGTCGGCCGATTGGGGAGGGTCTTTTTGCCGCAATAGCACGTTCGACGCACGCGGGCGGCTCAACTGGGGGAGCCGCCCGCCCGGCAACCAACGACCCCATCAAATGGTGGCGGGGTAGCAGGAGAGCCGGATGTCTGGATACGACGATCGCAGTGCCCTGCCGCCGATCAAGGTGATCGGGGTGGGCGGCGGCGGCTGTAACGCCGTCAATCGGATGATCGAGGAGGGGATCACCGGGGTCCGCTTCATGGCGGTGAACACCGACGCGCAGCAGCTCGAGCACAGCCGCGCGCCGGAGACGATGCGCATCGGCGAGCGCGTGTCGCGCGGGCTGGGCGTCGGCGGCGACGCGGCGCTGGGCGAGAAAGCCGGCGACGAATCGCGCGCCGATCTGCTCGAGTCCGTGCGCGGGATGGACATGGTGTTCATCGCGGCCGGCATGGGCGGCGGCACCGGGACGGGCGCGGCGCCCGTCCTGGCCGAGGTCGCGAAGCAGGCCGGGGCGCTGACGATCGCGGTGGTGACGAAGCCATTCGCGTTCGAGGGCGCCAAGCGCCGGCAGGCGGCGATCGCGGGCGTGCATCGGCTCGAGAAGTACGCCGACACCGTAATCACGATCCCCAACGACCGGCTGCTGAGCCTGGCCGAGGAGAACATCTCCGCCAGCAAGGCGTTCGCCCTGGCGGACGACGTGCTGCGGCAGGGGATCAGCGGCATCGCCGACATGATCACGACGCCGGGCGAGATCAACCTCGACTTCAACGACGTCAAGAAGGTCATGGGCGAAGGCGGCCAGGCGCTGATGGCGATCGGCCGCGGCGCGGGGCCGAACCGCGCCGTCGACGCCGCGCAGGCGGCGATCGCCAGCCCGCTGCTGGAGACCGACATCACGGGCGCGCGCAAGGTGCTGTTCAACGTGGCGTCGGCGGGCGACCTGGGGCTCATGGAGCTCAACATGTCGGCCAAGGTGATCCAGGAGATGGTCGACCCGGACGCGGAGATCATCTTCGGGACCGCGGTCAAGCCCAACCTGGGCGAGGAGATCATGATCACCGTGATCGCGACCGGCTTCCCGAGCCACTCCACGATCGAAGACGAAATCCCCGTCGCCGTCGAGAACGACCGCTGGTCGCCCGATCTGCTGGACGCGATCGGCCTGGACGGCGACGACGTCGAATTGCCTGCCTTCCTGCGCCGGCGACGCGTCGCGGCGCGGTAGCCACCCGGCAGGAGAACGCGATCGATTAGGAAAGGAGGGCCGGACTCGCAGCATATTGGCTCCTCACGAGCCAGCACGACCAGGGGGAGCGGCGTCATTGGGAGATAGCGCCGCTCCCCCGCTTTGTGCCCGGGCGATACCAGGAACGACCGCGCGTGAGCGCGAACCCCGTTGGGACATCGGACTTGACAGGATCTGCTGCTTGCGATACAAGAAGCGCAACAGCCAGGCGTTGCCTGGATAATACGTATGTACAAAGGACCCTTCCATGACGGATGACTTGACCTTTGTAATTCATCCTGACGCTGAGTGCGCATCCGTCGACCTGCTGTTCAAGTCCGTACAGGATATCCGTCGATTGCTGCGTGATATCGATCGGGCGATCTATGGACCGAAGTCTCGCAATGAATGGCTGGTCGGGGAGCGCGCATCGAGTGATCCAAGCATTACCGTGCGACCAACGTTGAATGGTCAGCGTGCGGCCGAAGCAGTCGGCGCCGGCCTTCGCGCAGTGACGAGCGGCACGGATCAGCCCCCGCAGTACTTCACCGAGCAGGTATTGGACGATCTCTCGAGGATGAAGCGGTTGTTCGGGGGGAAAAGCAAGGTCAAGTCCATCGCCGTCCTCGTGAATGGCGAGCAGACGGCCACTATTCAGCCGGACATTCCCGAAAAGGTCAGCCGGATATTGGCGGCTGGCTATCACAACCTCGGCTCATTGCAGGGAACGTTGGAAGGCCTCAACACTCATCGCGCCCCGCTCGTCACGACGATCTGGGAGCGCGTGAGCCGCTCGCCTGTTCGTTGCTCCGTCCCGAAGAACGAAGAGTGGATCGACCGTATTCGCATGCTTCTGGAGAAACGGGTGACCGTTACGGGCGATATCCACTACTTCGCCAACGGGATCCCGCGGTCGGTCTCTCACATCATGGCGATCGACGACGCGACCCCTGACCCAAACTTGCCGAGAGCCGAGTTCGGTTCTATCCCAGATCAACGGGTGATTGAGGTTGGCGCATCGGAATGGCTCCGCTCGATTCGGGAGACGAGTGGAGCATAGCCTGTGCCTGTTCCACGTCGTTTGTGGGACTCATGTGTCGTCCTTGACTACCTCGCGGGCCGACCGGAAGTCGGAGAGACTTGCTCGCAGATCATTGCACAGGCCGAGAATAGGGAACTGGAAATCGTCGTCTCTGTCGTCGCGACGATTGAGGTTGCCTACTTGGACGGTTCCGCTCACCAGGAGTCAGAGGACAGGATTCGAGAGTTCTTTGGCCGGGCGTACATTGTCCCTGTCGCGATTGATGCGCGGGTGGCCGAGATCGCGAGGCGCCTCGTGCGGACCTATCGGGCAGATCCGAAGATCAAACCGTTCGATGCGACCCATCTGGCAACTGCGATCCAATGGCGCATCCCGGTGATCGAGACGACGGATCGCGGGTTGCTGCGATTTGATCAGCGTGAAGGAGAGCCGCGGATCACCATTCGCCGGCCCCTCTACGAAGGACCAGGCTCGATGCCGGCGTTCGGCAACGCTCCAGACTGAGGACGGCTCGTCTGCCGAATGAGGCCCGTCTCGCTCGCCGGGCGGGGGCGGGGCCGCGAACGCCCAGGCCGGGTGAGTTATCATGTCGGCATCAGCGGTGGGAGGGAACATCGTGGCGACGTTCGAAGTCGGGCCGGCGGAGTTCAAAGTCGGGGAAGCGACGATCAGAATCGGGCCACCCAACTCAGCGGAGGCGAAGGAAGTCCGAGCGCAGTTCGCCGAGAACGATGCGAATGATCGGAAACTCCAAGCGATCCGGGCGGACGCCCTCCGGGAGCACTACGAGGAGTTCGTGATCGTCACCGACTGGGGGCGCAAGGTCCGGTACTACCCCACCTGGGAGGCGTTCGCGGCTGCAATCTCGGCGGAGGAGAGCGGGGCAGCGGCGGACGACTACCTCGTGGAGTGGGCCGAGAACCTGATCTTGTGAGCATCCTCGGGGAGTTCCGCGCCGACTTCGCTGGCGCCCCCACGATCCGGCTTCGCGTGTCGTTCGCACCCGCGCCGCCCCTGTCGGTCCGGTTCCTCATCGACACGGGGGCGACCCGTACGACCCTGAGCCCCCGCGCCGCCAATCGCGTATTCCCCGGCTACGCCAAACTCGACTGGACACGCGACCCCAGGCTTAGCGCGGTGCACGGCATCGGAGGGACATCCCGGATCATCCGTCGGACGTGTGCGATTCGCTTCCAGGACGACCAGGCAGGCCCAATCTACTGGGACGGGCCCGTGGACCTGATCGAACCGACCGCAGACGGCTGGGCGCTGCCCTCCCTGCTGGGACGCGACGTCCTCGACAACTTCCGCCTGACCGTGTCCAAGCGGGAATCCCTGATCAGCCTTGAGGTTCAGCTCCCGGCGAGCAGCGCATAGGCCCATCCGGCTCCCTGCGGCTCTGCGCCACCCGTCGCGCGGCGACGCGGTTATGATCGACGCATGGAGTGCCCGCAGTGCGGCGGTGAGGACACGAACGTGATCGACTCGCGGCCGTCGAAGGACGCCATCCGGCGGCGGCGGGCCTGCGGAGGCTGCGAGCATCGCTTCACGACCTACGAGCGCATCGCGGAGCTGGAGCCCGTCGTGGTCAAGCGCGACGCGCGGCGAGAGCCGTTCCAGCACGACAAGATCCGCCACGGCATCCGCCTGGCGGCGGCGAAGCGCCCGCTGCCGGAGGCGGAGATCGACCGCATCACGGAGGCGGTGCGGACGCGGGCGGTGCAGACAGCCCGCGCCGAGATCGCCGCGACGACGCTCGGCGAGTGGGTCTGGGAGGCGCTGCAGGCGGTGGACCGGGTGGCGTCCTTCCGCTTCGGTGCGGTGTTCCGGCGGCCCGACGACCTGGAGGCGGTGCGCCGTCAGCTGGCGGCGGCGGAGAGCGGCCGGCCGCCGCCGGCGCGCGCAGTCGTCTCCGACGGGGCGCAGCCGCGGCTGCCCGGGATCGGCGGCGACGCCGTCGCGCCGGACGCGACGCCGCCGGCCGCCGTCGACTAACGGGAGGGTGGGGACATGTCGCAGCCCGCGCCATCCGACCCCGGCCACGAGCCGGCGCTGACCGACTCGGCCCGCCTCGTGCTGGAGCGGCGCTATCTGCGTCGCGACGACGCGGCGGGCACGATGGAGACGCCGTCGGAGATGTTCCGGCGGGTGGCCGATGCGGTGTCGCTGGCCGAGACGGCGCACGGGGCCGATGCAGCCGCGTTCGCCGATCGGGCCTTCGCGCTGATGCGCGACCTGCGCTTCCTGCCCAACTCACCCACGCTGATGAACGCGGGGCTGCCGCTGCAGCAGCTGGCGGCCTGCTTCGTGCTGCCGGTCGAGGACTCGCTGCCGGGCATCTTCGACTCGCTGAAGCACGCGGCGCTGATCCATCAGAGCGGCGGCGGGACGGGCTTCGCGTTCTCGCGGCTGCGGCCCCGCAACGACCGCGTGCAGACGACGCACGGGGTTGCGAGCGGGCCGGTGTCATTCATGGAGGTCTACGACGCGGCGACGGACGCGATCAAGCAGGGCGGCACGCGCCGCGGCGCGAACATGGCCATCCTCGACGTGCACCACCCCGACATCGAGCGCTTCGTGCGCGCGAAGGACGCCAGCGGCACGCTGCGCAACTTCAACCTCTCGGTGGCCGTGGACGACGCGTTCATGCAGGCGGCGCAGGACGACGGCGAGTTCGCGCTGATCAATCCGCGCACCGGGCAGGAGGTGGGGCGTCGCGACGCGCGGGTGCTGCTGGGGCTGATCACGTCGCAGGCCTGGCAGTACGGCGACCCCGGGCTGGTGTTCCTGGACCGCATCAACCGCGACAACCCGACCCCGCAACTGGGGCCGATCGAGTCGACGAATCCGTGCGGGGAGCAGCCGCTGCTGCCCTACGAGTCGTGCACGCTGGGGTCAATCGACGTGTCGAAGTCCGTGACGGCGGATGGGGTGGGCGTCGCTTGGGAGGATCTGGGCGCGGCGATCGACGTGGCGGTGCGCTTCCTGGACGACGTGATCGACGTGAACCGCTATCCGTCGCCGGAGATCGGGCGGATGACGCTGAGCACGCGCAAGATCGGCCTGGGGGTGATGGGCTTCGCGGACCTGCTGTTCGCGCTGGGCACGCCGTACGACTCGGAGGCGGGGCTGCGGCGGGCCGAGGAGCTGGCGGCGTTCGTGCAGGCGCGGGCCAACGCGGCGTCGGAGGCGCTGGGCGCGGAGCGCGGGGCGTTCCCGGCCTGGGCGGGGTCGATCTTCGACCCGGGCGGGCCGAAATACCGCAACGCGACCCGGACGACCGTCGCGCCGACGGGCACGATCAGCATCATCGCGGGCTGCTCGGGCGGGATCGAGCCGGCCTTCGGGCTGGCCTACGAGCGCCGCCACTATCTGGACGCGGCCGACCCCGGCCGTCTGACGCGGCTGCGCGACGTGCATCCGGCGCTGCGGCGGCTGGCGCAGCGCGACGGCTGGTGGTCGGACGAGCTGGCGGCGCATCTGGCGTCGGGCGGGGGGCTGGCGGACGCGCCGGGGGCCGTGCCGACGGGGGCGGCGCGGGCCTTCGTCACGGCGCACGAGGTCGGCTGGGAGTGGCACGTGCGGATGCAGGCGGCGTTCCAGCGGCACGTCGACAACGCGGTGTCGAAGACGATCAACTTCCCGCGCGACGCCCGCCGCGAGGACGTGGGGGCGGCGTTCACGCTGGCCTGGCGCGAGGGCTGCAAGGGGATCACGGTCTACCGCGACGGGTCGCGGGCCGAGCAGGTGTTGTCGCATCCGGCGCCCGAGGCGGCGCCATCGGGAGAGACCGCGGGAGAGACCGCGGGGTAAGCCGCCGGACAGCCCGCAAGCCGGGGCCACCTATACTTCGGGCATGGCAAGACGCACCGAGCAATCCGGCGTGGCGACGGCGCGTGCCCGGCTGTCGCGCGAGCGCGGGGGCGTGCGCAAGGACTGGGGCGGACGGCTGCCCTTCGCGCTGGTCTATCCCAACAACTACCGCATCGGCATGTCGAACCTGGGCCTGCAGGTGATCTACCGGCTGCTCAACGCCAAGCCGGACGTCGTCTGCGAGCGGGCGTTCTACGACCCGCCGCCGTCCGGGGAGCGGACCGGGCCGGTCGTGACGATCGAGTCGCAGCGCCCGCTGATGGACTTCCCGGTCGTCGCCTACACGCTGACCTACGAGATCGACTACTACCACGTCGTGCGGTCGCTGCAGGCGTCGGGCCTGCCGGCGCTGGCGGCGCACCGCGACGAGCGGCACCCGCTGGTGATCGCCGGCGGCGCGGCCGTGATCACCAACCCGATGCCGCTCTCGGACTGCTTCGACGCCTTCGTGATCGGCGAGGCGGAGCCGATCCTCGATCTGCTGGTGGACACGATTCGCGACGGCATCGAGGGCAACCGCGAGGACCTGCTGGCGGCGCTGGCGACCGTGCCGGGCGTGTTCGTGCCGGCGCTGGGCGCGCCGGGCGGCGTCGAGCGACAGTGGGTGCGGAAGATCGGCGAGACCGAGGCGATGTCGGCCGTGCTCACCGACGACACGGAGCTGTCGAACATGACGCTGATCGAGGCGGCGCGGGGCTGCGGCCGCGGCTGCCGCTTCTGCATCGCGGGGTACGTCTTCCGGCCGCCGCGCTACCGGCCGCTGGAGGGGCTGCTGGATCAGGTCGAGCGGGGGCTGGAGACGTCGCCGCGGGTGGGGCTGCTGGGCGCCGCCGTGGCCGACCATCCGGACCTGCCCGAGCTGGCCGTCGAATCGGCGCGACGGGGGGCGCAGGTGTCGGTGAGCTCGCTGCGCGTCGACAACCTGTCGCCGGTGCTGCTGGGCGTGCTGAGCGAGGGCGGGACGCGGACGGTGACGGTCGCGCCGGAGGCCGGCAGCGAGCGCATGCGCACGAAGATCAATAAGGCAGTGGGGCACGATCAGATCCTCGAGGCGGCGGACAAGGTGGGGGCGGCGGGGATGCGTCGCATGAAGTGCTACTTCATGGTGGGGCTGCCGGAGGAGGAGGACGAGGACGTCGCGGAGATGGCGCGGCTGGGTCGCGACATGAAGCAGCGCCTCGACGCGGCCGGGCACGGCACGGAGTTGGTGATGAGCGTCGGGCCACTGGTGCCCAAGCCCGCGACGGCCTATCAGCACCTGCCCCAAACCGACGCGCGGGTCGTCAACGGGCGGCTGCGGATGCTGCGCGACGCTTTCAAGGGCACGGGTATCGTACTGCGGGGCGACAGCCCGGCCTGGGCGCGGATCGACGACATCTGCTCGCGGGCCGACCGGCGGCTGACGCCGGCGATCCTCTCGATGCCGGACAACTCGCGCGCGTCGTGGATGCGGGCGGCGTCGGAGTGGGGGCTGGACGGGCCAATGCCCTGGGGCGAGGGCCCGATGCCGTGGAGCGGCGTGGACACGGGCATCACGGCGCGCTTCTTCGAGCGGGAGTGGGACAAGCACCTGCGCTCGAAGTTCACCATCGCCTGCCCGCCGCCCGAGATCGGCTGCAAGCTCTGTGGGGTCTGCTAGGGGGTCTGCTACGACGCGATGCCCCAGGATTCGTCGGCTCAGGATTGGGAGCACGTCGCCGGGAACCTGGCGACGGTGCGGGCGCGCATCGCCGCGGCGGCGGAGGCGGCCGGGCGCGACCCGGGCGGGGTCGAACTGGTGGCGGTGTCGAAGACGTTCCCGGTCGCGGCGCTGAGGGCGGCGATGGAGGCGGGGCAGTGCGTGTTCGGCGAGAACCGCGTGCAGGAGGCGCTGCCCAAGATCGAGGCGCTGGCCGGGATCGCGGGGCCGGACGGCGCGCGTCCCCGCTTCCACCTGGTGGGTCACCTGCAAACGAACAAGGCGAGGCAGGCCGGCGCCTTTGATATGATCGAGAGCGTCGATTCGCTGCGGCTCGCGGTCGCGCTGGAGCGACGCCTTCCCCGCCCCATGCCGGTGCTGTTGGAAGTCAACGTGGCGGGAGAGGCGAGCAAGCACGGCTTCGCCCCGGACGAAGTCGGGCCGGCGCTGGCGGCGATCGCGCCGCTGGCCAAGCTGGACGTCGTGGGCCTGATGACCGTCGCGCCGCTGGTCGCGGATGCGGAGGCGGCGCGCCCGGTGTTCCGCGAGTTGCGCCGCCTGCGCGACGCCGAGGCCCCGCAGTTGGGCATGGGCCATCTGAGTATGGGAATGAGCAATGACTTCCAGGTCGCGGTCGCGGAGGGCGCCACGATCGTGCGGCTGGGCCGGGCGATCTTCGGCGATCGCTGAGTGGCGCGAGAAACGGAGGCGGCCGTGCCCAAGCCACTGATCACCGACAAGGCGTTCTGCGTCATCGGCGGCGGCGTCATGGGGCAGACGATCACCCGATCGCTGATCAGCAGCGGGCTGGCGGCGGCGAGCGCGGTCACGGTCTGCGAGGTGGCGGCGCCGCGCCGGGAGTCGCTGGAAGCGGATCTGGGCGTCGCGACGACGGGCGACGCGGTGGCGGCGGCGGACGGCGCGCCGGTCGTCGTGCTGGCGGTCAAGCCGCAGGACTTCCCAGCCGTCGGCGGCGCGTTGCAGGGGCTGGTCCTGCCCGAGCAACTGGTCGTCTCGATCATGGCAGGCGTGACGATGCGGACGCTGCGCGATCGGCTGGGGCATCGGGCGGTGGTGCGCGCGATGCCGAACACGCCGGCGCAGATCGGGCAGGGGCTGACCGCCTGGACGGCGGCGGAGGAGGTGACGGAGTCGCAGCGGGCGCTGGTCGACCGGATGCTGGCGACCCTGGGCCGCGCGATCCCCGTGCAGGATGAGCGCCACATCGACATGGCGACGGCGGTGAGCGGCTCGGGGCCGGGCTTCTTCTTCCTGATCCTGGAGGCGATGATCGACGGGGCGGTGCAGATCGGCATGCGGCGCGAGCTGGCGACGGAGCTGGTCTATCAGACGGCGCTGGGGTCGGCGGCCTTCGCGCAGGAGTCGGGCTTGCATCCGGCCGTGCTGCGCGACATGGTGACGTCGCCCGGCGGCACGACCGCGGAGGGGCTGCGGGCGATGGAGGAGAAGGGCGTGCGCGCCGGCACGATGGAGGCGATCATCGCCGCCTACCGGCGCACGCGGGAACTGGGCGAAGCATGAACCCGATCGGCATCGCGGCGGTCATCCTGCAGCTGTTCTTCTTCATCGTGCTGGCGCGGGTGATCATGAGCTGGATCCCGCTGATCACCAACAAGCCGCTCGACTACGGAAACCCGATCGTGAAGTTCCTGGTCGACGTGACGGAGCCGCTGCTCTCGCCGATGCGCCGCTTCCTGACGATTGGGATGATCGATCTGTCGCCGATGGTGCTGCTGATCGGGCTCAGCATCCTGCAGGGCATCCTGGTGCGCAGCGCCTAGCCGCCCGCTCACACCGACCGTCGCGCGCCGGCCGCGGGGAACGTAGCCGGTGGGCTAGGGCAAGCGGTCGATGATCGTGTCGAGCTTGCCGTCCATCGCGGCCAGCCGCCGATCCTGGCGATCGAGCTTGCCGTCCATCACATCCAGCCGCCGGTCCTGGCGATCGAGCTTGCCGTCCATCACATCCAGCCGCCGGTCCTGGCGATCGAGCTTGCCGTCCATCGCGTCCAGTCGCCGATCCTGGCCGTCCAAGCGATCGGTGACGCCGGCGAACTGGCGATCCATGTCCCCGCGCAGCGTGTCGATCTTGTGGTCCATGTCCCCGCGCAGCATGTCGATCTTGCCGTCCAGCGTGTCGAGGTCGCCCTGTAGCACGTCAATCTTGCCGTGCAGCAGGTCGATCTTGCCGTCCTGCAGGTCGATCCTGCCGTCCAGCGTGTCGAGCTTGCGGTCCACGTCGCCGCGCAGTGCGTCCAGCTTGCCGTCCTGCGCGATCAGGTGGTCCGTCTGAGCTTGCAGGGCCACGAGGATCGCGCCCTGGAACCCCTCGAATTCGTCACGGCGGATCGGCTCAGCCACCATGCGGGCAGGGTAACAGACGGGGGAGGCGCGTTGCGGCCCCCTCCCCAATGCGTCATACTCCCCGCGCGCACGGCGCGCGGTCCCTCCCATCCTGGGCGGGAAACCCACGGACCACGAAAGGACCTTCCCATGAGCAACTATTGGACCCAACTGCGACACCGCAAGATCAGCCGTCGCACCATGCTGGGCGCCAGCGCCAAGGCTGGGGTCGGGGCGGCCGGCCTCGCCCTCGTCGGCTGCGGCGGCGACGACGATGATGATGCTGGGGGCGCCGCCGCAGCGGCCGAGGCCGCTGCCGCCGCCGGAGATTCCAGCGCCGCTGCCGCGGCGGCCGAACGCGCGGCCGCGGCCGCCGAGGAGGCCGCGGCTGCTGCCGCCGCCGCCGGGGATGCCGGCGCCGCTGCAGTCGCCGAGGCCGCGGCCGCCGCCGCGGAAGCCGCCGCCGAAGCGGCCCGCGAGGCCGGCGCCGACCAGGCGCAAGCTGCTGCCGACGCCGCCGCCGCCGCTGCCGCCGCCGCCGAGGACGCGGCGCAGGCCGCTCGCGAGGCCGCCGAGGCCGCCACCATGGCCGACGAGGAGGACGCGCCGGCCGCCGCCGCCACCGGTCCCCGCCGGGGCGGCATTTCGAGGACCTCCTGGGTCGACAGCCTCTTCACCGGCTGGGATCCGCACTCGAGCCTCTCCGGCGGCGACAACCTGGGCTTCCTCAACTACATCTACGACCGGGTGCTCGGCTTCAACGACGACGCGTCCTGGAAGGGCGAGTTGGCGGAGAGCGTCGAGATTCCGGACGATCTGACCTACATCTTCAACATGCGCCCGGGCGCGATCTTCCAGGACGGCGCGCCGGTCGACGCCGACGCGATGCAAGCCAACATGGAGCGCGTCCGCGACACCTCGGACGCCGCCGGCGGCACGCGCAACGCCGACGGCATCGCCCGCGCCGTCTCGATGGGGCCCGTCGACGGCGCCTCCTGGCGGATGGAGACCTCGGAGCCGTTCGGGCCGACGCTGGCCGCCTTCCAGGCCTTCCCGGGCACCGGGATGCTGGTCTCGCCGGACAAGTTCGACATCGCGCTGACCGACCCGGTGGGCGCCGGCGCCGCCAAGTACGTCTCCTACGCGGAAGGCGACCGCTTCGTCGGCGAGCGCTGGGACGGCTACTGGGACAACGCCAATGTCTGGCTCGACGGCATGGAGCGGATCATCATCCCGGACATCAACACGTCCTGGACCGCCTTCCTGGACGGGGAGTTCGACCTGGCCCAGCCGCCGCCCGCCGCGGTGACGGGCGAGTTGAAGGCGGAGTTGGAAGCGGACGGGTACGTGGTCGCCGACGGGCCGGATCAGACCTGGACCTGGAACAGCTACAACCTCAACCCGAACGCCGCGGGCTTCAACGTCTTCCGCGACCCGCGGCTGCGGCGCGCCGTGCACCTGATCATCGACCGGCAGGCGGTGATCGACGTCGCCTTCCGCGGCCTCGGCGAGCCGTCGCGCGGTCCCACCTCGAACACGAGTTGGGCGCTGACCAAGGACTACTACGGGGATTCGCCCAACCTGGACGAAGCGAGGCAGCTGATGGACGCCGCCGGCTACGCCGACGGGATCACCGGCACGCAGCTGTCCTGGAGCCTGGACATCCATCGCGCCCAGACCGAGGTCGTGCACGCGCAGCTGGCGGCGGCGGGGATCAACATGGAGTTCGTCCACGGCTCCGAGACCAGCATCATCGACCGCTGGCTCGGCGTGGCGGACTGGAGCATCGCCACGCTGACGTGGGAGTCCCCCTTCGACCCAGACCCGGTGCTGCGCCAGTTCACGGGCGGCGTGCTCGGGGGGGCGCATCTCGGCGGGGCGACCCTGGAGGACAACCCGAACGACGCCATGCTGCAAGGGCTGGCGGAGACCACGGACCTAATCGACAAGGCGGCGGCCGTGGCGACGCAGGAGGCGCGCATCCCGCTCTACGACGATCTCTTCACGGTCTACCAGGAGCACGGGTGGATGCACCACATCCTGCAGCGCCCGAAGGCCATGGCCGCCCAAAGCCACGTGCAGGACTTCCGGCTGGTGCCCTTCTTCGCGTTCCCGGAGGGGATGGGCTTCAAGAACATCTGGTACGACAACGTCTGATCGGAGCGAGCCGGCGCGGGGCGCACGCCCGCCCCGCGCGCTCCCTCCGGCGGTCGCGTCAGCGGCGCGCCCGGGCGACGCAGCCAATCCTGAGGAGCGGGCATGCTGCGCTACACCGTGACCCGGCTGCTCTCCTCGATCTTCGGGCTGTTGGTCGTCAGCGTCCTCTCGTTCCTGCTGATGAACGTGCTGCCGGGCGACCCGTCGACCCAGATCGGCGGGCTCAACGCCACGCCGGAGTTGATCGAGCACACGAAGGAGCGCCTGGGGCTCAACGATCCGCTCCCCGAACGCTACGCGCGGTGGCTCGGGCGGCTGCTGCAGGGCGACATGGGCCTGACCTTGCTCGCGCAGCTCGATCAGAACGAGATCTTCCGGCAGCGCGCCCCGGCGACGATCGAGTTGGGAGTGCTGAGCCTCTTCGTCGTCGTGGTGGTCGCCGTCCCGCTGGGCATCCTCTCCGCGCTGCGCCCCGGCTCGAAGCGGGAGGTCGTCGCGAGCACGGTCATGATCGGGGGCAACTCGATCCCGGAGTTCCTGACCGGCATCGCGCTGATCCTCATCATCGGCGTGGAGCTGGATCTGCTCCCGGTCCTCGGCTACGTGCCGATCTGGGAGGACCCGGTCGAGAACCTGAAGCACATGGCGATGCCGGTGATCGCGATCTCGCTGGCCACGACGGCGCTGCTGATGCGGCAGACGCGCTCGGCGATGATCAACGTGCTCAACGACGACTACATCCGCACGGCGCGGGCGAAAGGCCTCCCGGCGGGGGCGGTCATCCTGCGGCACGGACTGCGCAACGCGCTGATCCCCATCGTGACGGTCTTCGGCTTCCAGGCCGGGCTGGTGTTCAGCGGCTCCGTGGTCACGGAAACCGTCTTCGGGATCCCCGGCATGGGGCGCTGGTTCGTGCGGACCGTGGTCGTGACGCAGGACTACCTGGTCGTGCAGAACCTGGTGATGTTCTTCGCGGTCTGCATCGTGGTGGTGAACCTGCTGGTCGACCTCTCGTATCCGCTGCTTGATCCGCGCATCCGGGCCGGACGGGGAGCAAACACGTGAGCGGCCCGGCCTCCCCCACCGATGCGGCGCGGCCGGCGTTCTCCCGCACCGCCTGGCGGAAATGGGGCGCGCATCGCGAGCTTCGGGCGATCCTGCGCATCTACGTCCGCAACCGGCCCGCACTGGTGGGCGCGGTCGTGCTGATCGGCATGGGCGTGGTGGCGGCCTTGGCGCCGTGGGTGGCGCCCGCCGACCCGCTGCAGCCCGAGCTCACGCTGGAAGGGACCTTCCAGCCGCCCAGCTGGGCGCACCTCGCGGGGACCGACCATCTGGGACGGGACGTGCTGAGCCGCACGATCTTCGGCACGCGGATCGCCTGGCAGGTCGTGATCGTCGCGATCGGCCTCGCCATGGGGATCGGCGTGCCCCTGGGGCTGCTGGCCGGCTACGTCGGCGGCAAACTCGACGAGCTGGTGATCATGCGCGTGGTCGACGCCGTGATGATGATGCCGGGCCTGGTGCTGGTGCTGGCGATCACGGGCGCGGTCGGACCCAGCCTGACGAACACGATGCTGATCGTCGGCGTGATCTGGTCGCCGGCCTACGCTCGCCTCACGCGTGGCGTGGTGCTGTCGATCAAGCAGGAGGTCTACGTCGAAGCGGCCCGCGCCGTGGGCGCGCCGCCGCTGCGGATCATGCGGCGGCATCTGCTCCCGAACGTGGTGGCGCCGGTCTTCGTGCTCGCGTCGCTGTCGGCCGCCAGCATCATCCTGCTGGAGGCCGCGCTGAGCTTCATCGGGGCGGGGATCCAGCCGCCCACGCCGGCCTGGGGCGGGATGGTCGCGAGCGCCTATGACACACTCCTCTCGCGCAACGGCTGGCCGATCCTCGGCCCCGCCGTCGCGATCATCCTGATGGTGATGTCGTTCAACTTCGTCGGCGACGGCGTGCGCGACGCCATGGACCCGCGGCTGCGCAACATCCGCTAGGACGCGGCGGCCGAGCGGCATATCCTCTGCGGTGGCACCGGAGTTCGAGAGGAGCCGCGATGAGCTACCAGCAGATTCTGACCGAGACGATCGGGCGCGTGGGCGTGATCCGGCTCAACCGGCCGGAGAAGCTGAACGCCTGGACCGTCCTCATGGCCAACGAGATGGCGGAGCAGATCGAGGTCTGGAACGACGACGACGCGATCGGCGCGATCGTCATCACCGGCGAGGGCCGCGCGTTCTGCGCCGGCGCCGACATCGGGGGCTTCAGCCAACGCCTCTCCAACGACCCCGATGCGCAGGGGCCCGGGGACAGAGCAGGCGTCAGCTGGACGGACCTGGTCCGCAATTCCAAGCCGGTCATCGCCGCGATGCACGGCTACGCCGTCGGCGTGGGCCTGACCCTGGCGCTGCCCTGCGACGTGCGCTACGCCGCCGAGGGGGCGCGCCTCTCGATTCGCTTCGTCAAGGTGGGCCTGGTGCCGGAGCTCGGCTCGACGCGACTGCTGGCGCAGCTGGTGGGTCTCGGTCATGCGACCGACATCTGCCTGTCGGGGCGCATGGTGCCCGCCGCCGAGGCGTACCGGATCGGGCTGGTCTCCGCGGTCGTGCCCCAGGAGGCGCTGTTCGAGACCGCCCTGGCCAAGGCCGACGAGCTGGCCAACAACCCGACCCCGGTCGTGCGCAAGATCAAGGCGCTGCTCAGCGAGAACGTCACCGAGCCCGACCTTGGCCGGGTGATGCAGCGCGAAGTCGCCCGCGACCAAGAGGCCCGCCGCCTGCCGTCGCACAGCGAGGCGATCACGGCGTTCCTGGAGAAGCGGCAGCCCGTCTTCAATCGGTAGGGGCGGCGACAGCCGGTCCGGCCCGGGCCTGCGCACAGGCCCCGGTCGCGGGGTGGGTCGTGGCGGACGGCCGACGGGCGGGCGGCGCCGTCGCGGCAGGGGGGTTGCACACATAGAACACTTGTGCGACAGTTCTGACTCACGCGAACGCGTGTTCTACACGAGCAGCAGCGGGCGGGCGCCCGGCATCGATATCGGGGGCGCGCCAGTATGCTGAGCAAGGTCGGTCAAGAGGGGGATCCGATGGCGAAATGGAACAGCAGTAAGGCGTCCGAGAGCAAGAAAGCCGGGCCGCGGGTGAGGGCGGCCGGGACCAGCGATGCGGAGGCGCTGAGCAACGCGCTGGACGACATCGAGCGGCAGTTCGGGGTGGGGGCGGTCATGCGGATGGGCGACGCGTCGCAGAACTTGCAGGTCGAAGCGATCTCCAGCGGCGCGCTGAGCCTCGACATCGCGCTGGGCATCGGCGGCGTGCCGCGGGGGCGGATCATCGAGATCTACGGCCCCGAGAGCACGGGCAAATCGACTCTGGCGCAGCATGTGATCGCATCGGCGCAGCGGGACGGCGGCCAAGCCGCGTACATCGACGTCGAGCACGCGCTGGATCCGAGCTTCGCGGCGGGCATCGGCATCAACATCGACGAACTACTGGTCTCCCAGCCGGACACGGGCGAGCAGGCGCTGGAGATCACGGAGGCGCTGCTCCGCAGCAACGCGCTCGACGTGATCGTGGTCGACAGCGTGGCGGCGCTGGTGCCGCGCCAGGAGATCGAAGGGGAGATGGGCGACGCGCACGTGGGCCTGCAGGCGCGGCTGATGTCGCAGGCGCTGCGCAAGCTGACGGCCGTGACGGCGCGGTCGCGGACGTCGCTGATCTTCATCAACCAGCTGCGCGAGAAGGTCGGCGTGGTGTTCGGCAACCCGGAAGTGACGCCGGGCGGGCGGGCGCTGAAGTTCTACTCGTCGGTGCGGATCGAACTGCGGCGGGTCGAGCAGTTGAAGCGCGACCAGATCGTGATCGGCGGGCGGGTGCGCGCCAAGGTCGTGAAGAACAAGGTGGCGCCGCCGTTCCGCGTCGCGGAGTTCGACATCATGTTCACGGGCGCGACGCGGGGCATCTCGCGCGAGGGCGACATCATCGACCTGGGCGTCGACCAGGGCGTGATCAAGAAGGCGGGCGCGTTCTACAGCTACGGCGACACGCGGCTGGGGCAGGGCCGGGAGAACGCGAAGCTGTTCCTCCTCGAGCACACCGACATCGCGGCGGAGCTGGATCGCACGATCCGCGAGGCCGCCGGCCTGCCGCTGACCGCCGGCGCGCCGACCGTCGCGGCTGCCGACGACGGGAGCGCCAGCGACGACGCCGCCGCCGCGCTGCCGCAGGCGGACGCGGTCTAGCGCGCCGCGCCGGCGGGCCGAGGGGACGCCGCGGCATGCCCCGGGTCGACGCGGTGCGCCGCCGGGGGCGGTCGCTGCTGCTGGACTTCGACGACGGCACGGCGCTGCGCTGCGACCGCGACTTCCTGCCGGGGCGGCGCTTGGCCGTCGGGCAGGAGATCGAGGCGGCGATCCTGGCGCGGGTCGTGCGGGAAGCGGGGCGGCACGACGCCGAGCGCACGGCGCTGCGCTGGCTGGCCGTGCGGCCGCGCAGCCGGACGGAGTTGCGGGGGCGGCTGCGGGCCACCGGCATTGCCGGGGACGTGGTCGAGGAGGCGCTGGGACGGCTGGCGGAGCAGGGCTACCTCGACGACCAGGCGTTCGCGGAGGCGTGGGTGGATCGGCGGCAGCGGTCGCGTCCGCGGTCGCAGCGGATGCTGCGGTCGGAGTTGCGGCAGCAGGGCGTGGAGGCGGACCTGGCCGAGGCGGTCACGGCGGACATCGACGATGAAGCGACGGCGCTGGACATCGCCGTCGGGCAGCGGGGCCGCTTCGACCGGGATGAGTGGGAGGCGTACCGGCAGCGGACGGGCGGTCTGCTGCTGCGCCGGGGCTTCGCCGGCGGGCTGTCGGAGCGGGCGCTGCGGGCGGCCTGGGCGCCGCCGTCGCCGGTCGGTCGGGGGTGAGAGGGGCCAGCGGTGGATATGCTGGTGCTCGCCGCCGTATGCTTGCATCGGTGATCGAAGGAGATGCGTGATGGCCATCGTGTTCGACACGCGGAACGCCGTGCAACGGCTCATCAAGGGCGGCCTGTCCGAGACGCAGGCGGACGCCGTCGTCGATGTGACCAGCGACGCCACCAGCCAGTTGGTGCCGAAGGACGCCTGGGAAACAGCACTCGACCGCACCAAGGACGAGTTGCGCGGCGACCACGATCGCCTGCGCACGGAGTTGCGCGGCGACCACGATCGCCTGCGCCTGGAGGTGCGCGGCGACCTTGAGCACGCGATCCATACGCTGACGTGGCGGATGTTCGGTCTGGGCCTCGCCATCGCCGGTACCACGATCGCCATTCTCCGGCTCACCTAGGAATGCCCGGACGGCCCGGAATCGCCGACGCGGCCGGAAGAGGAGTACGCAGTGCACAGGCGGATGCGGTGGTCGATGTGACCAGTGACGCCACCAGCCCCTTCGTGACCAAGGACGACCTGGAAGCAGCACACAACCGCACCAGGGACCAATTTCGCATCGAAATCTGGCGCGCCCTCGCCGTGCAAACGCTGATCTTGGCCGGCATCGTGGCGGCGCTGACGAAGCTCTAGGAACCGACGATGGCTAGCGCACCGGCGGCCAACGACGCCTGGGAAACAGCACTCGACCGCACGAGGGACGAGTTGCGAGGCGACCATGATCGCCTGCGCACAGAGTTGCGCGGCGACCACGATCGCCTGCGCACAGAGTTGCGCGGCGACCACGATCGTCTCCGCTTGGAGATTCGCGGCGACGTTGAGCACGCGATCCATACGCTGACGTGGCGGATGTTCGGCTTGGGCCTCGCCATCGCCGGTGCCCCGATCGCCATTCTCCGGCTGACCTAGCCCCCTCCCCACCGTCCCCGGGCCGACCGATTCGACCCGCGCCGCCGCGGCGTCGCGTGGCTTGTGGCGCGCGGGGGCGGGCGGTCGTACGATGGGGGCACGAAGCACACTCGACCGTCTGAGTCACTCGACGGTTATGACACACCGGGCGCACCGCGGCACGCGGCGCGCCCGTCGAACTGAGGAAACACCATGCTGGGAGCCATCATGCGGCTCCTGCGCGGCGGTGGTCCAGATCCGCGTGAAGAGGCGCGTCTTGAGGCGCTGCGGATCACCGAACGTGCGGAGCAAGAGGCCAAGTCCCGACTGATCGCTGCACAGGAGGAGGCGCTGGCCGCCCGTCGCGCGGCGGAGGCCGACCTGCGCGAGGCGGAGGCCGACCTGCGCCGGGCGCGCCAGGACCAGCAGCGGCACGAGGACCGCCTGGGCACGCGCGAGGAGTCGCTGGACCGCAAGAGCGGCGACATCGACCGGCAGGAGCAGCGGCTGCGGTCGCGGCACCAGGAGCTGGACGTCCGCCAGGAAGAGATCGAGCACTTGGTATCGCAGGAGCGGGAGCGGCTGGAGGCCGTCGCGCAGCTGACGTCGGAAGACGCGCGCGACAAGCTGATGGGGCTGATCGAAGGCGAGATCCGCGACGACGTGAACCGGCGCGTGCGGGAAGCGGAAGCGACGATCAAGGACCAGGCGTCGGACCGGGCGCGGAAGTTCGTCGCGACGGCCGTGCAGCGCGTGGCGTCGGAGGTGACGACGGAATCGACCGTGTCGGTGGTGGCGATCCCGAGCGACGAGATGAAGGGCCGCATCATCGGGCGGGAGGGGCGCAACATCCGCGCGCTCGAGCTGGCCACCGGCTGCGACGTGATCATCGACGACACGCCCGACGCGGTGACGCTGTCGGCCTTCGACCCGGTGCGGCGGCAGATCGGCAAGGTGGCGCTGACCCGGCTGGTCTCGGACGGCCGCATCCACCCGACGCGCATCGAGGAGCAGGTCGAGAAGGCGACGCGGGAGATCGAGCAGAACATCCGCGAGGCGGGCGAGCAGGCGTCGCTGGACGCGCGCTGCCCGGGCATGCCGCGCGACCTGCTGAACGTGTTCGGCCGGCTGCTGTACCGCACGTCGTACGGGCAGAACCAATTGCGGCACGCGGTCGAGACGGCGCACCTGGCCGGGATGCTGGCCGAGGAGATGGACGCCAACCCCGACATCGCGCGGCGGGGCGCGCTGCTGCACGACATCGGCAAGGCCGTCGACCACGAGGTGGAGGGCACGCACGCGGTGATCGGCGGCGACATGGCGCGCCGCTTCAAGCTCGGCGACACGATCGCGAACTGCATCGAGGCGCACCACGACGAGGTCGAGATGACGAGCGTCGAGGCGGTCATCGTGCAGGTCTGCGACTCGATCTCGGGTGGACGCCCGGGCGCGCGGCGCGAGTCGGCGGACCGCTACATCGAGCGGCTGCGAGCGCTGGAGGACATCGCGACGTCGTTCGAGGGCGTGCGGCAGTCGTTCGCAATCCAGGCCGGGCGCGAGGTGCGGGTGCTGGTCGACCCGGAGCGCATCGACGACCTGGAATCGATGCGGCTGGCACGCGACATCAGCCGCCGCATCGAGGAGGGGCTGACCTACCCGGGGCAAATCCGGGTGACGGTGCTGCGCGAGACGCGCGCCACCGAGGTCGCGCGCTAGCCACGGCGATGCGAGTGCTCGCAGTCGGCGACGTGATGGGGCGGCTGGGGCGTCGCACGGCCTGCACGCTGCTGCCCGCGCTGCGCCGGGAGCTCGATCTCGACTACGTGGTCGTGAACGGCGAGAACGCGGCGGCGGGGCGGGGGACGACGGGGGCGATCGCGCGGGAACTGCTGGACCACGGCGCCGACGTCATCACGGGCGGCAACCACACCTGGGCCATCCCCGACTACGCCGAGACGCTGCAAGGCGAGCTGCCGGTGCTGCGCCCGGCCAACTACCCGCCGGGCGCGCCCGGCCGCGGCGTCTGGTACGACGGCCGGCTGGCGGTCATCAACCTGATCGGCCGCACGTTCATGGAGCCGGTCGACGATCCGTTCGCCTGCGCCGACCGGCTGCTGCCATCGATCCCGGCCGGGACGCCGGTCCTGGTCGACTTCCACGCCGAGGCGACGTCGGAGAAGCAGGCGATGGGCTGGCACCTCGACGGCCGGGCGGCGGCGGTCGTGGGCACGCACACGCACGTGCCGACGGCGGACCCGCGGCTGCTGCCGCGCGGCACGGCCTTCGTGACCGACCTGGGCATGTGCGGGGCGCGCGACTCGATCATCGGCAGCGAGACGCAGCCGGTGCTGCACCGCTTCCGCACCGGGCGGCCGGCGCGCATGCCGCCGGAGACGCACGGTGTGGCGATCTTCTGCGCCGTGGTCGTGGAGATCAACGACGCGACGGGCCGCGCGACGAGCATCGAGCGGGTGGACCGCGTGCTCGAGCCGGACGCGGCGAGGGGCGTCTGATGGCGATCGGCGACTTCCACACGCACAGCAATCAGTCGGACGGGGTGCTGACGCCGGCGGCCCTGATCCGCCGCGCGGGCGCGAACGGCGTGCGCCACATCGCCCTGACCGATCACGACACGACGGCGGGGGTCGCCGAAGCGTCGCGGGCGGCGGCGGCGATCGGCGTGCGGCTGATCCCGGGCGTCGAGCTGAGCGCCGACCTGCCCGACGGCGGCGACGCGCACATCCTGGGCTACTTCACGTCGATCGAGCAGCCGCGCTTGCAGACGCAGCTCGCGTCGTACCGGGAGGGCCGCACGGCGCGGGGCCGGACGATGCTGGCGAAGCTGTCGGCGCTGGGGATGCCGCTGCGCTGGGAGCGGGTGCTGGAGATCGCGGGCGAGGCGGCGATCGGACGGCCGCACGTCGCGCAGGCGCTGGTCGAGAACGGCCACGTCGCCAGCGTGCGCGAGGCCTTCGACCGCTACCTGCACACGGGCGGCCCGGCCGACGCGGCCCGCGAGAAGCTGCCGCCGTCGGAGGCGATCGCGCTGATCCGGGACTGCGGCGGCGTCGCGGCGCTGGCCCACCCCAGCTTCCTGCCCGACGCCGAGTCGGCCGTGGCGCAGCTGGCGGCCGTCGGGCTGGAGGGGCTCGAGGTCTACTACAAGAACTACGCGCCGGAGGAGGTCGAGCGGTACCGGGCGCTGGCCGACGCGCACGGCCTCGTCCCGGCCGGCGGCTCCGACTACCACGGCATCCACGACGACGAGCGCGAGCCGGGCGATATCCCCTTCGCGGAGGCCGACGTGGAGCGGTTCCTGGGGGTGCTTGAGGCCGCATGGGCGTCGCGCGGAGGCGCGCCGGAGAGGGAGGCGGACGCGTGACGACATCGCACGAGGGTGGCGCGACACCAGCCGCGGAGACGATGGAGATCGGCGAGATCCTGGCGACGATCCCGCACCGCTACCCGTTCCTGCTGGTGGACCGGATCGTGGAGCTGCATCGGGGCGCGTCGGCGGTGGGGATCAAGAACGTCAGCGCCAACGAAGCCTTCTTCCAAGGGCACTTCCCGGGCAACCCGATCATGCCGGGCGTGCTGATCGTCGAGGCGCTGGCGCAGGTGGGGGCGGTGGCGGCGCTGAGCGCGCCGGAGCATCGCGGCAAGCTGGGCCTGTTCGCCGGCATCGACGGGCTGCGCTTCCGGCGGCAGGTCAAGCCCGGCGACCAACTGCGGCTCGAGGTGTCGCTCGACCGGCTGCGGCGCGGCGTCGGCAAGGCATCGGCGCGGGCGACGGTCGATGGGGAGCTGGCCGCGGCCGGGACGCTGACGTTCGCGATCGTGGCGAATCCGGCGGCCGGCGGCCCATAGCAGCGACGCAGGGCCGCGCCGGCCTCGGACGCACCGGCCTCAGACGCGCAGGGCGAGCCAGGCGAGCAGCACCGCGCCGACGCTGGCGACGCTGGTCAGCGCGATCCAGCGCAGGTCGGCGCGGACGTAGCGGAAGTCGTAAATCACCCGGGGGCCGCGGGCGATGCGCTCGGACTCGGTGCGGGGCCCGCCGCGGTTGCGCCGGCGCAGGCCGGGCCGGCGGATCGCGCCCGCGGCGGCGCGCGAGAGGTCGACGCTGGCGTGCCCGCCCATGATCGACGAGGGCAGGCCGTGCGCGCCGGGCGCCGCCGTGGGCAGCTCTTGCTCGGCCGGCGCCCCTCCGCGACCGCGGTTGCGTCGTGGTCGCCCGCCCAACTGCTGGGGCGGCGCGGCGCCCTTGCGACCGCCGCCCCTTCCGCCGCGTTTGCCTTTGGCCATCGCGATGCCTCCGCCTCGACCGTACGAGCTCAGTATACGGGCCAACGGGGCCTGAGTCCGATGGGCCGCGCATTGCCCCGGCTGCGACGCGTTCCTACACTCGGAGGACGGCCCCGTGGTGTAGCGGCCTAACACGCCACCCTGTCAAGGTGGAGACCGGCGGTTCGAATCCGCTCGGGGTCGCCATCGAACCCACATCAGGGCCCGCTCGGTCGAGCGGGCCCCCTTTTTGTCTCTGGGGGATTCGCAGGGCCGGGCGCCGCCGGCCCAACGACCCGCGTCGGCTATCCTCACCCGCGACGACCGCGGCGAAAGGCACGACATGGTCTGGCAGCCCGAGATCGACGAGATCGCGAAGCGGCGCGCGCTGGCGGCCGAGATGGGCGGCCCCGAGCGCATCGCCGATCAGCACGCGCGGGGGCGGCTGACCGTGCGCGAGCGCATCGACCTGCTGACCGATGAGGGGTCGTTCCGGGAGCGCGGCAAGCTGGCCGGGATGGGCTACTACCGCGACGGCGAGCTGACGGGCTTCCACCCGTCGGCGACGGTGATGGGCATGGCGCGGATCGAGGAGCGGCCGGTGGCGCTGGTGGGGTCGGACTTCACGGCGCGGCCCAAGAGCGGGTCGCGGGCGGAGGGGGGCGCCTCGCAGATCCACAGCGGCGGCAACAAGTCGGCGCACATCGAGAGCGTCGCGCAGGAGCTGAAGATCCCGCTGATCCGGCTGATCGACGGCTTCGGCGCCGACATCCGCGCGACGGCGGAGATGGGCCGCACCTACCTGCCGGAGTTGTACTGGCCCGAGCGCTGGACGCGGCTGCTGGCCGAGGTGCCGGTGGTCTCGGCGGCGATGGGGTCGGTGGCCGGGCTGCCGGCGGCGGAGGTGCCGGCCAGCCACTTCTCGGTCATGGTGCGCGGCACGACGCAGGTCTTCGCCGGCGGCCCGCCGCTGGTCAAGCGGTCGCTGGGCGACCCGATCACGAAGGAGGAGCTGGGCGGCTACAAGGTGCACGCGCGGCACAGCGGCGTGGTCGACAACGACGCCGCCGACGAGGCCGAGGCGCTGGGCCAGATCCGGGCGTTCCTCTCGTACCTGCCGTCGAGCGTGCACGAGCTGCCGCCGGTGCGGCCCTGCGACGACCCCGCCGATCGGCGCGAGGAGGCGCTGGCCTCGATCGTGCCGCGGCACCGCAACCGCGGCTACGACACGCGTAAGCTCGTGCAGTTGGTGGTCGATCGGGGGTCGTTCTTCGAGATGGCGCGCTACTTCGGGCGGGCGCAGGTGACGGCCTTCGCGCGCATCGCGGGCATGCCGGTGGGCGTGCTGGCCAACGACCCGATGCACTACGGCGGCGCGATGGGGGCCAAGGAGGCGCGCAAGTTCGAGCGCTTCGTCGACCTGTGCGACGTCTTCCACCTGCCGATCATCAACTTCGCCGACCAGCCGGGCTTCGTCATCGGGCGGGCGGGCGAATCCGAGGGCACGCTGCGGGCGGGGGTGCGGGCGTCGTGCGCGATCGACGACAGCCGCGTGCCGTGGGCGACGGTGGTCGTGCGACGGCTGTACGGCGTCGCGGGCGGGGCGCACCAGGACTTCAGCCGCTTCTGCTTCCGCATCGCCTGGCCGTCGGCCGAGTGGGGGTCGCTGCCGATCGAGGGCGGCGTCGACGCGGCCTACCGCCGCGAGATCGACGCCGCGCCCGACCCGGCCGCGCGGCGCAAGGAGATCGAGCAACGGCTGATCGCGCTGCGCAGTCCGTTCAGCGCCGCCGAGGCCTTCGCCGTCGAGGACATCGTCGACCCGCGCGACACCCGGCCGATGCTGGCGGAGTGGCTGGCGATCGCCTACGCGCAGCAGCTACCGTCGCAGGTGGGCATCCGCACGCTGCACGGGATGCGCCCGTAGCGACGCCCGCAGCGACATCCGGGCGGGCGCGATTGGGGATCATATTCGGAGGTTGACAGGTTGACTCCCCTGTCACACAATAACAGGTAGTGCACTGCTTGTTTGGTGCCATATGTCCCCAGTCGAATGCTGTGACAATACGGTAACGAGGATCAACTGGTATCGTGCAACACTGGTTCCAACGCTCACATCTACTTCTAGCGGCCTGCATACTCGCCGCCTTTGCCGTGATAGGACTCACGGCCTTCAGGGAGTTCACTGCACTGGAGTATGGACTGCTCCAGTTCTTGATTTTGGCGACGGGTCTCCTCGGCTCGTACACATTTGGCAGAAATTCAGCCAAGGCTGCGGCAACCGAGGTGATCAGGCCTCATGCAAGAGCATCTTTCCGTCGCGTTCTGGCTCTCTATAATAGCTTGTACCGGCTTTCGGAGAGAATCGAAGAACTGAAAGGTGAGAGGCCTGACAGCAGACTTGACCTAATACAAGCCCTGGTGAATGAGCAATTCGCAACAGGGAAGGATGCCATGGAGGACTGGCGGGATCTAGTGCCAGAGGATGTGGAAGAAATCGGAAGGAGGAGCCCAGGCTATGAGTAGTCCTGCTGAGCCAATTCGTGGCAAGATAGCCCGGGTGCTTACGACGCGAGACGTTGCTCTCAACAAAGGTGCGACTGATGGGGTCCGCTCCGGTATGGTCTTCAGGATTCTGACTCTGTCTGGTTCAGAAATCGAAGACCCCGATACGGGAGAAATCATCGGCTCCGTGGAATTAGAGAAAGCTCGCGTCAGAGTAACTTCAGTGCAGGACAGAGTTTCGGTTGCGTCAACATTTCTCACTCATAGAGTTAATGTCGGCGGACGTGGCATAGCGCTTAGTGGCATGGGGTTTGATAGGTTGTTTGCACCACCCAAGTGGGAAACCCGGATCGAAACCCTCAAAGCAGATGAGAATGCAACGGAAGAGCTGCCTGAGGAGGAGTCCTTTGTTCAGACAGGCGACCCGGTTGTCCAGGTTCTAGATGACAATGACTGCGACACACCCACGCAGGAATCATAGAGAATACATACTTGGGCCGACACGGGGGCGAACCCGTATTCGCGTTGCAGGAACCGCAGGGGAGGCCTAGCGTTTGGCGCGCGGGATGGACTGAGGAGCACGATGCCAGCGCTCAACTTCGCCAACCGGACCCTCTGGACGGGCGACAACCTCGACATCATGCGGGGGATGAACTCCGCGTCGGTGGACTTGATCTACTTGGACCCGCCGTTCAACTCGAACCGCGACTACAGCGCTCCGATCGGATCCGAGGCGGCCGGCGCTGCATTCAAGGACACCTGGACGCTCAGCGACGTCGATGAGGCTTGGCACGGCGAGATCGCCGATCGCGACCCGACCCTCTACGCGACGATCGACGCCGCTGGACACGCGCACAGCAAGAGTATGAAGTCGTATCTGATCATGATGGCCGTGCGGCTCATGGAGATGCGGCGTCTCTTGAAGCCGACCGGCTCCCTCTACCTGCATTGCGATCCGACTGCCTCCCACTATCTCAAGATGCTGCTGGACTCGATCTTCGGGCCGAAGCACTTCATCGACGAGATCGTCTGGAACTACGGCACGCCCTCCGGCGGGCGCGCGGGCGGGAAGAAGCCGATCAAGACGCACGAGACGTTGCTCGCCTACGCGAAGCAGTATGGGAAGCACGTCTACAACCGTCAGTACACCCCCTACTCGGAGAAGTACGTGACGAACTGGTTCCGGCACGAGGACGAGGACGGGAGACGGTATCGAACGCGGTCGCGAAAGGGGACCATCATTCGGCAGTACCTCGATGAGAGCCCGGGAGTGCCGCTCTCGAATGTCTGGACCGACATCATGCAACTGTATGGGTCTGCCGGGTGGTTCCCGAAGAAGAAGGACGAGCGCGTGGGCTATCCCACCCAGAAACCGCTTGCCCTGCTGGACCGCATCATCAAGGCCAGTTCGAACGAAGGGGACGCGGTCCTCGATCCATTCGCTGGCTGCGCGACCGCCTGCATTTCCGCGGACCGGCTGAACCGGCAGTGGGTGGGAATCGATCTCTCGCCCATGGCCGCGAAGCTGGTCAAGGCACGGCTACGCGAAGAGCTCGGGCTGTTCTACGACGTGCAGCACCGGCTGGACATCCCGCAGCGCACCGATCTGGGCCAACTGCCGAACTACAGAACCCACCGGCACACCCTCTACGGCCGCCAGGAAGGCATCTGCGCCGGCTGCCGGGTCATGTTCCCGTTCCGCAACATGACGGTTGATCACGTCGTGCCGCAGTCCAAGAGCGGGAGTGACCACCTGGACAACCTGCAACTCCTCTGCGGAGCCTGCAACTCGAAGAAGGGGACGCGGTCGCAGGAGGAGTTCCTGGCGCTACTGAAGGCGGAGGGGATCCGGGACTAGCAGGCGCCCGCGCTCAGGTGTTCCTCGGACGCCCACCCGTCGCCGCGCATCGATCACATCGCTGGCGAGGCTTGGGGGGCAGCGTGTCAACCTAAGGTGTAATCCCCGCGGGATTGCCGCAGCGCCGCCGGTCGGCGAGAATCAGCCGCAGGCCGCGCTCGACGCCCGTGCGCGCCAAAGGAGGACGCCCCGTGAACTATGCCCGACTGGCCGACAAGGCGCTGGCCGGCGACTGCCTGAGCCGTGAGGAATCGCGGGCCGTGCTGACGTCGCCCGACGCGGAGGTACTCGACCTGCTGGCGGCGGCCTACCGCGTGCGCCACCAGCACTGGGGCAAGACGGTGCAGCTGCACGTGCTGCAAAACGCCAAGAGCGGCCTCTGCCCCGAGGACTGCAACTACTGCTCGCAGTCGGCCGTGTCGGAGGCGGAGATCGCGAAGTACCCCTACCTCGAGAAGGAGCAGATCGTCGAGGCGGCGCGGCGCGCCAAGACGGCCGGCGCGATGCGCTACTGCATCGTGGCGAGCGGGCGCGGCCCGACGCAGCGCGAGGTCGACTTCGTCACCGACGTCGTGCGCACGATCAAGGACGAGATGGACATCGAACTCTGCGCCTGCGTCGGCATCCTCGACGGCGACAAGGCGGGCCAACTGGCGGCGGCGGGAGTCGATCGGCTCAACCACAACCTCAACACCAGCGAGCGCTTCTCGCCCGAGATCGTCACGACGCACACCTACCAGGACCGGCTGGGCACGCTGCGGGCGGCGCGGGCGGCCGGCCTCGAGCTGTGCACGGGCGCGATCTTCGGCATGGGCGAGACCGACGAGGACGTCATCGACGTGCTGATGGACCTGCGCTCGCTGGGGCCCGACTCGATCCCGATCAACTTCCTCATCCCGATCGCGGGGACGCCGCTGGCCGACGTGCACACGCTGACGCCGAACCAGTGCCTGCGGCAGTTGTCGCTGGCGCGCTTCCTCAACCCGGCGGCGGAGATCCGCATCGCCGGCGGGCGCGAGGTGCACCTGCGCTCGATGCAGGCGATGGGGCTGTACGCGGCCAACTCGATCTTCGTCGACGGCTACCTGACGGAGCCGGGGCAGAAGACGGCCGACGCGCACGCGATGATCGCCGACATGGGCTTCACGGTCGTGGCGGGCGAGGCGGGCAACCCGATGACGGCGGGGTCGCCGGAGGCGGGCGTGCGGGAGGCCCCCATGCGGGAGGCCACCACCGCGGGGGCGCCCGCGGGCGGCTAGCCGGGGGCGGTCGCGCCCCGGCCGCGGTCAGGGGATAGCACATGCGACCCAGCGTCTGGCAGTGCATCGTCGCGGCCGGACTGCTGGCGGCGCTGGCGGCCGTGGCCGTGGCCTGCTCCGGGGATCCGGCCGAGCCCGAGCCGTACCGCATCGGCGTGATGGAGTCGCTGACGGGGCTGGGCGAGACCTACGGCACGGTGGCGGTGCGCGCCAAGACCATGGCCCTGGACGAGATCAATGCCGCGGGCGGCATCGGCGGGCGCCCGCTGGAGCTGGTCGTCGAGGACTCGAAGTGCGGCGCCCAGGACGCGATCAGCGCCTACCAGAAGCTGACCGACGTGGAGGGCGTGAAGATCATCCTGGGCACGTCGTGCAGCAGCGCGATGCTCGGCGTGGCGCCGCTGGCCGAGGCCGACGGCGTCGTCCTGTTCTCCGGGCTGGCCAGCAACCCCGACATCGCCGACGCCGGCGACTTTATCTTCCGCACCCAGATCAGCGATATCGAGGTGGGCCTCACCACGGGCGACACACTCTGGGCCGACGGCGTCCGCGCGCTGGCCACCATCACCGAGGAGACCGACTACGCCGAGGGGGTGCGCCGCACCTCCGTCGCGCAGTTCGAGAAGCGCGGCGGGCGCGTGGTCGCGGCGGAGCGCTTCACCTCCGACACGACCGACTTCCGCACGCCGCTGACCAAGCTGTTCGCGGCGGACCCGGACGCGCTGCACATCGCGCCGCAGTCGGAGTTCGCGGCGGGCACGATCGTCAAACAGGCGCGGGAGCTGGGCTACCGGGGCCCCATCTACGGCGAAACGATCACGGTCGGCGCCACCGCGCTCGACATCGCGGGCGACGCGGCGACCGGGCTGCGGGCCATCACCGCCGCCCCCGACCCCGAGAACGCGAAGGCGCAGGAAGTGCTCGCCCGCTTCCGCGAGCGCTACGACTACATCACCCTGCCCTGGCACCTCGGGTCGGCGTACGACACCGTGTACATCGCGGCGGCGTGCCTCGAACGCACCGCCGACGACCAGGACGCCGACGGGTTCCGCGACTGCCTGTACGACATCACCTGGAGCGGCGCGATCGGGGAGAGCTACCGCTTCGACGCCGACGGGGAGGTCGTGGGGCTCTCGCGGGCCGTCGTGGAGGTGCTGCCGCCGGACGAGCGCACGGCGGACAACTTCGGCTACACCGTGCTGCGCCCAGTCCGGCCCGAGTAGGCCGCGGGCGGCGGCGGGTCAGGGGCGGCGGCGGCCGGGTCGGTCGGCGAGGATCAGGCCGGCCAGCGCGCCGGTGAACAGCCCGGCGGCCGAGCCAGCCGCGTCGGCAATGATGTCGGCCCGCTCGGGCGAGCGGTCCTCGACGAGGAACTGGCCGAGCTCGGTGAGGGCGGCGAAGGCGAGTAGCCCGACGAGCAGGCCGAGCAGGTCGCGCAGGACGCGCCGCTGCGGCCCCGCGCCGCGATAGAGCCCAACCACGAAGCCCAGCCCGCCGAAGAGCAGGAAGTGTCCCGTCTCGTTGGCGAGGCCGCCGGGCCGGATGCCGGGCGTCAGCAGCGCGACCAGCGTGACCACGAGCACGGCGATCCCGGCCAGGACGGCGAAGCTGCGGACGCGCCGGGGGTCGAGCATGGCTCCTCCGTCGGAGGTCATGGTAGGGGCGGCGGGGCGGTCGCGGAGGGTGTAGCGTGGAGGTACGCAGGGGTGCGGTTCGGATGGATGTGATCCGTGCGCCTGCGTCTCCTGTGGTTCGTGGTCCCAGTAGTGGTCGTGGCCGTCGTCGTGGCGGTCGTGGTCGGGCTGTCGTCGGGTGGTGGGGGGGAAGCGGAGCAAGCGCGCGTCGCGACGGTAGAGCCGGCGGCGGTCGAGGAAGAGGTCGACGCGGAGCCGGCGGAGGAAGCGGAGGCAGAGGTCGAGGCGGAGGAGGTCGCGCCCGAGCCGGCGGAGGAGGCGAAGGTCGAGGCGCCGGAGGTGGTCGAGGAGGAGCCTGCGGAGGACGTCGAGGCGGAGGAAGCCGCGCCGGAGCCGGTGGAGGAGGCGAAGGTCGAGGCGCCGGAGGTGGTCGAGGAGGAGCCTGCGGAGGATGTCGAGGCGGAGGTTGCGGCGCCCGAGCCGGTTGAGGAGGCGGAGGTCGCGGCGCTGGAGGTGGTCGAGGAGGAGCCTGCGGAGGACGTCGAGGCGGAGGATGTTGCGCCCGAGCCGTCGGAGGAGGTGGTGGCAGCCGAGGTCCCGGAGGAGGAGACGCCGGAGGTTGTCGAGGCGGAGAACGAGACGCCGGAGGTGCTAGAGGAGGAGCCGGCGGAGGTCGAGGCGGCGGAGGTCGCGCCCGAGGTCGCCGAGGCGGTGGAGGAAGAGCCGGAGCCCACGCCCGATGCGGTCGAGGAGGAGCCGGAGCCCGCGCCCGAGCCGGTTGTGGAGGAGCCGTCGCCGTGTGAGAACGGGATCGCGGTGCCGGACCCGGAGGAGAACCCGGGGCTCGTGAGCGACTGCGTAGTGTTGCTCACGGTGGAAGCCGCACTCGCTGCCGACCTAGCGCTCAACTGGGATGCCGACGTGCCGATGACGGAGTGGCAGGGCGTCACCGTCGGTGGGGATCCGCCGCGTGTACACGAGTTGGATTGGCAAGGCTTCGATTGGCAGTGGCCACCACCCATTGCCGATCACTACATCCCCGCGGAGCTCGGCGGGCTGACGGAACTGCGGAGGTTGTCTCTGGTCGGCAGCGGGGAGTCATGGCGACGGTTGGCGGGCCCGATCCCTGCGGGCCTGGGGGCACTGCGCAAGCTGGAGGATCTGGATCTCGGGCACAACGCGCTGACTGGTGAGATTCCGGCGGCCCTGGGGTCGCTGCAGAACCTGCGCGTGTTGCGGCTGGATGAGAACCGCCTTTCGGGCCCGATCCCGACGGAACTCGGCGCGCTCGCCAACCTGCAGTCCCTGAGGCTGGACCGCAACGAGTTGACCGGCCCGATCCCGGCGCAACTCGGCGCACTGGCCAACCTGGAGACCCTGTCCCTGCAGGACAACCGTCTGACGGGCCCGATCCCGGCGGAACTCGGCGCGCTCGCCAACCTGCAGTCCCTGAAGCTGGGCCGCAACGAGTTGACCGGCCCGATCCCGGCGCAACTCGACGCACTGGCCAAACTGGTGACTCTGTCGCTGCAGGACAACCGTCTCACTGGCCCCATCCCGGAAGCACTCGACGCGCTGGGCAGCTTGGAGAACCTGTGGCTCAACGGCAACCAACTGAGCGACGAGGTTGTATGGGAGTTGACGTCCTTCAGCTCCCTGATGTCGAGCGGTGACTTCACTCTGGCGCGCTGCCTACCGCCAATGTTGCGACACCTGTATCCGCCACCAAGCGACGCCCCTTACCGCTACGTACCGACCTGCACGGCGACGGAGGTGTGCGGGAACGGCACGGTGGTCGCCAATCCAGAGGATAATCCCGGGCTCGTGGGCGACTGCGTCGCGCTGCTCACAGCCGAGACGGCGCTCGCCGGAGACACCCTGCCCTACTACTGGGAGCACCAGCTCAATTGGAACGCCTACACGCCGATCACCGCCTGGGAAGGCGTGACGGTCGCAGGGACACCCGCCCGAGTGCGGTCGATCGACTTGGAGTCGGTCGGGCTCACGGGCCGCATCGAGCCGCAGTTGAGCCGGCTGTCGGCACTGGAGGAACTGCGGCTTGGGAACAACGCACTCACGGGAATAGTCCCGCCCGCGCTCGGCGAACTCCCCGCGCTGGAGCGGCTGTCGCTGAGCGGTAATACCGAGCTCGCGGGCTGCATTCCGCCGGCGCTGCGGGCGGTGCGCCACCACGACCTTGACGACACTGGGCTGCCCGACTGTCCGCCGCCGGTTCCACCGTCGGCGGCGTGCCAGAACGGCACGGCTGTACCCAACCCGGCGGCCAACCCCGGGCTCGTGGAAGACTGCGTCGCGCTGCTGACGGCCGAGGTCACACTGGCGGGCAGCGCGATCCTCAACTGGGACGCCGACATACCGGTCACCGAGTGGGAGGGCATCACGATCGGCGGGACGCCTCGGCGCGTTCAGGCGCTGGAACTCCGGGAGCGTGGGCTCACGGGTCAGATCCCACCAGCGTTGGGCGATCTCTCCGAGTTGCGCACGCTGAATCTGTGGGGGAACGAGTTGGCCGACGCGATCCCGGCAGAACTCGGGGCGCTGGCGAACCTGGAGCGCCTATCGCTCGGTGGGAATCGTCTGACGGGCGCGATCCCGGGGGAGTTGGGAGCGTTACGCGACTTGGAGCACCTGTCGCTGTCGGGGAATGACCTGACGGGCACGATCCCCGTGGAACAGCGCCACAATCTGATCGGCCACTTCCGTCGCGACGGCCGTCATTGAGAGCACTCCAAGTCCAGACCCAGGGTCGCTCGCGCCGCCGCTCGTGTCGTCGGGTCTGCCCCCGAACTCCTTGTCGGTGCTGGTCAGGGCATCCCGGGGGGCTGGGGGGTGGGCTGCGGCAGCTCGCGGATCCCGAAGGGCGCGTCGGCCTGGATCGGCGTGCGAGCCCGGTCCGCACACCTTGCGTTCGTCGGGATCCCGGGGCGATGATGCCGGCGGCAACGGATGCCGTGCCGCAGTCCCGAAAGGGAGCGAACGATGCCGTTCCGCACGCCGGAGGAATACCTGGACTCGCTCCGTGACGGCCGTCGCGTGTTTCTCGACGGCGACCTCGTCAGCGATGTCACGTCAGACGGCCGCACTCGCGATGGCGCCCAGTCGGCCGCGGATGAGTTCCGCCGCTACCACGACCCCGAGATCCGCGATATCTTCGTCACCACCGACCCCGAGACCGGCGACGAGGCCGACCGCTTCATGGTCATGCCTCGCAGCACCGAGGATCTGAAGGCCCGTGCCCAGGCGATCGACTATGCGCAGGAGACCGGGCTGGGCCAACTCGAGCGGCTGGGGAGGACGGGCCGGAGATCGTCATCGACGCCCAGACGATCCAGCAGCCGGAGCCCTGCTGCTAGTATGCGGCGCATAGGGCGTCGGGTCTGAGCGAGTAGGACGCGATCCGGAGCGCGCCGTGCAATTCTGGAACTTCCTTGCCATTCGCCTGCTCCAGGCCTTCGTCGTGGTCTTCATCGTGGCGAGCGTCGTCTTCTTCGTCTCGCGCCTGGTGGGCAACCCGGAAACCTTCCTGCTGCCGTTCGACGCGACCAACGCGGAGATCGAGACCGTCCGCGAACGCTTCGGCCTGAACGACCCCTTTATCGTGCAGTACGGCGACTTCCTCTGGGAGCTCGCGCAGCTGGACTTCGGGCAGTCGTACCGCGGCGGCGGCACCTCCACGATTGGCGCCATCGGCGAACGCGCGGTGAACACATTGAAGCTGACGAGTGCGGCGTTGGTCTTCGCGGTGAGTCTGTCCATCCCACTGGGCGTCGCGGCGGCGCTGAACCGTGGCAAGCTGATGGATTGGTTGACCCGCTTCCTCGCCGTGTTCGGGCAGGCGACGCCCAGCTTCTGGCTGGGCCTGATGATCATCTTCTTCTTCGCCGTGGAACTGGGGTGGTTCCCCACCGGAGGGGCCAAGGGGTTCAAGTCGCTGATCCTGCCAGCGGTGTCGTTGGGGCTGCTGGAGATGGCGGCGATCATGCGTCTGACCCGCTCCGGGATGATCGACGTGATGGGGTCTGACTTCATCGTGACCGCGCGGGCGAAGGGGCTGCGGGAGCGCACCGTCATCACCCGGCACGCGCTGCGCCATGCGCTGCTGCCGGTCGTAACGATTCTCGGTATCGGGGTGGGGCGTCTGATCGCCGGGTCGGTCATCATCGAGGTGGTGTTCGCCTGGCCGGGGATCGGGCGGCTGATCATCGATTCGATCGTGCAGTCCGACTACCCGATGGTGCAAACGGCGATCATTGTGCTGGCCGCCTCGATCGCACTGGCCAACGTGCTGGTGGACGTGTCCTACCGCCTCATCGATCCGCGGATCCGGGCGGGAGCCCTCTGATGACCGAACGCGCGGCCGCGCCCGTCGAGGTCGAGCTCTTCCGGTCGCGCGGCCCAATCCGCTGGCGACGTTGGCTGGGCCTGTCGCTGCCGGGGTCGATTGCACTGGTCTTCCTCCTGGCGGGTGCGTTGGCGGATGTGTTGGCCCCGCACGATCCGAGCTTCCTTGACCTGCCGGCGCGTCTGGTGCCGCCCGTTTTCGACGGCGGCACCTGGGACCACCCCTTGGGGGCGGACGATCTGGGCCGCGACATCCTCAGCCGGCTGATGCATGGGGCGCGGATCTCGCTGATCGTGGTGGCGATCGTCGTGCCGGGCGCGGCCGCGATTGGGACGCTGGTGGGGATGATGTCGGGCTGGATGGGGGGCTTGACGGGCCAGATCTTGATGCGGATCACTGACATACAGCTCGCGCTGCCATCCATCCTCTTCGCCGTGCTGCTGGGCAGCATCTTCGGGCCGAGCCTGCGCAACGTGATTATCATCTTGTTGATCTGGTCATGGTCCGCCTACGCTCGACTGGTCCGGGCGGAGGTCCTGTCGTTGCGGGAGCGCGACTTCGTGACGGCATCACGGGCGGCGGGGGGCGGCGGGTGGTGGATCATGCGCAAGCACCTCTTCCCCAACGTCGTGAACACGATCGTGGTCATCCTGACGTTGGAAGTCGCGGTCGTGATCCTGGCGGAGGCGGCGTTGAGCTTCCTGGGGGTGGGCGTGCCTGCCGGCACGGCCTCGTGGGGCCGGATGATCACAGACGGGCGCGAGGTCATGAACGTGGCCTGGTGGCCCATCTGGCTGCCGGGGCTGGCTCTGCTGACGATCTCGCTGACGGGCAACCTGATGGGCGACTGGCTGCGCGATCTCCTCGATCCGCGGCTGAGGCACGGATGACGCCGGGCCGCGGCCGCCGAACGGGCCGCCTCGGAAGCCGCCGCGGCGGCCGCCGCCGACGCAGCCGCCGCCGCGTCCGCCGCCGGGGATGAGGCCGCCGCGGCCGTCGCCGCTGCCGCCTCCGAGGCCGCCGAGGCCGCCGCCCAGGCCGCCCGCGACGCGGCCGCCGCGGTCGAGGCCGGCACCGCCACCGCGGAGGCCGCTCAGGCCGCCATCGACGAGGCTGCGGCCGCCGCGGCCGCTGCGGCCGAAGCCGCCGGTGAGGCGTCCGCCGCCGCCGGCGAGGCCGCCGCCACGGCCCAGGCGACCGCCGAAGCCGCCGCCGAGACCGCCGCCGCGGCCGTCGCGGCGGCCGAAGAGGCCGCCGACGCGGCCCAGGAGGCCGCCGAGAGCGCGGCTATGGCGGCGGAGGAGGAGGAGCAGGCGGTGGCGGCCTTCGCCGACATCGACCTGGACGCGACGATCACGACCGCGGTCCCCTCCGACAATGGCGGGCTCGACCAGGCCCGCACGGGCGCCCACCTCAACTACGTCTCCCACGGCAGCGTCTACGCCAGCGGGGTCGAGACCGACCCCGACACGAACGCGGTGATCCCTCACATGGTCGCGCCCGAGTTCGTGGACGAGGTGACGATGGTGGGCGACGTCCGGCCTGCCCCCTTCCACGACGGATCGATCCTCTCGGCGGAGGACATGGTCTTCACCTACGAGCGGGCGGGCAACGTCGCCGAGTACCACCAAGGCGGCGAGACGAGCGATCACCCAGCCGGCTGGACCAGCGCGCGCGAGAACTACGGCTCCCACAAGTGGGCCCGCAGCGAGGCCCTCGATGCGCGTACCTGGGTCGTGGAGCTGCACGAGCCGGATGCCACCTGGGTTGGGGTGATCTTGCCGGAGAGCCCGACCTCACTGGCGATCGTCTCCAAGGCCTATACGGAGCGTGTGGGGGACGCGGTGATGGACCGGGAGCCGATGGGGACCGGCCCCTACCGCTTCGTGAGCCACGGGGAAGACACGGACTTCGTCTTCACCCGCTTCGACGACCACCTCAACCCGCTGGACCACCCGATCAACGTGAGCCACGTGCCCTTCCATAAGGACCTTCGCGTGCTGGTGCGGCCGGAGGTGCTGTCGCAAATCGCCGGGCTCGAGGCGGGGGAACTCGACCTGCTCTACGGCTTGGCGACCAAGGACGTGGAGGGGTTCATTGACGACCCCGCGTATGAGATCCACTACGAGGGCGACCGCGCCCACCTGCTCTATTGGAACCTGAACAACCCCGAGCTGGACGACGGCTCCCCCAACCCGTTCCTGGACATTCGGGTCCGGGAGGCGGCCAACATTGCGATCAACCGCCAGGCCATCATTGACAACCTGCTGACGGGCACGGAGAAGCAGCCCCTGTTCACGAGCCCCTCTGCCTTCGGTCATCCCTCGGCGGATCAGATCGAGGCGGCGGGCGTGAATTTCCCCTACGATCCCGAGCGGGCACGGGCGCTGATGGCCGAGGCAGGCTACGCCGACGGCTTCGACACCACGCTCCACGTCGTCGTCGGCGTCTGGGCCGGCATCGAAGAGATGGCGCTCGTGGTGCAGCAGGAGCTCGACGCGATCGGCATCCGGCTGACGATCAAGGAGTACACCGGCGCGGAGTACTTCTCCGATACGGGCGCGCGCGCCCGGCCCGGGGCGCCCGGGATCTGGTGGTTCTCCAGCGCCTTCCATCCCGACGTGCAGTCGGTGCTCAACTGTTGCGTCTTGCCGGAGGGGTTCTACGCGATCTCGCCGCCGAGCGAGGAGATTGTGGCGCTCGCACGGGCCCAATCGACGGAGTTGGACCCGCAGAAGCGGGGTGAGATGGTGAACCAGTTGTTCCTCGATCATGCCAAGGGCCACTACCACCTCTTCTTGGTCATCGTGCAGAAGGCGGCGCTCACCCGCTCGGATGTCCGCTGGCCCGCCGGCGCGGTGCAGTCGCGGAACTGGAACCATCTCTACGCGGCGCAGAAGTTGAAGGCCGTCTAGCAGCGTCTGTGTAGGCGTCGCGGAGCCGCCGCCGTGCGGCGGCGGCTCGCCGTTGCGTCCCGGGCGCGGTCTGCTGCGTGCCTATTCCCGGATCGCGGTGTCCGGTTGGAACGCTGCCCACGCGAACCAGAGATGCGTGCCGTGCGCGATCGGCGTGAGCCGGGTCCCCGCCAAGGGGCCGCTCAGCGCCTGGCCGAAGATGTTCCAGACCGACCCGCTGCGCCGGTCGCGGAACATCCGCGGGTCGTCCGGATCGGCGTGAACTGCAGCCGCTCCCCGTCGACCTCCGGGTCGAAGACGGCGAACGCGCCCACGTCGCGGCTCTCATCGATCCGCGGCTGATCGAGCGCGGAGCGCGTCCCGGGCGTCCAAAACACGACGATGGGCTGCCCTCCCACGACGTCCGCCACCACCCGACGCTCCATCAGCAGCGGCAACGGATAGGCGACCGCCTCCCCGGCGATGCGCACCCCCACGACCCGCGCCGCGAACTGCAGCCGCTGGTCCACCTCGCCTTCGAACAGGCGGCGGTAGTCGCCGCGGTCGTCCACGGCGCCGTAGGTCGTGCACTTCGTCCCCCCGTAGGCGATGGGCGCGCCCGTGTCCCGCGACAGCACCAGCGCGGGGAACGCATCGCGTAGCTGGCCGAACGAGACGATCGGGGCGGGCAGCGGCGTCAGCGTCGCGCCCACCATGTCGCCGACCAGCGCCTTGCCGCCCATCTGCTGCCAGAGCGACTCCGTCTCCCGGTCGTAACATCACCAAATCGCTGTTGCGGAGGATGCCGGACCCGCGGAAGAGGGCGTCCGCTCCCCGACTTGCCGCTCGAACGCAATGGCGGTGTTGCACAGGGGGCAGTACGTCATGAGCACCGGCGCGCCGCCCATCGTCGTCGCCATCGCCCCGTGCACGTTAAAGCGCTCGTCGGCGACGGCCTCCGTCGCTGCCAGCACGACGGGGAAATACTCCGGCTTGCAGCCCGCCAGCACCGCGTTGATCGCCACCTTCTCGATCGTCACCGGCGCGAGATTGGGCGGCAGCACCGCGATCTCCTCCTGCGGGTCACGGTCGGTGGTCTCCAGCATCCGCACGACGCGCTCGGGCGTGGGCGGCAGCACCGGCAGGCCGTCGGTCACGCCCTGCTCGTAGAGCAACTCGTAGACGTCCTCCTGGGCGCCGACCTCGATGCGGCGCGCGCGGATCGGCGAGCCCTCCGCCTCCGCCTGGAGCCGCTCGTAGATGCCCGGCTCCATCGACTTCGAGCCGCAGCCCGGCATCGACACCGGGTAGCTGTCCCAATCGACCGCCGCGCCGCCCAGGCCGCTCAGCCGCGACAACTCCGTCGTCATGTCGCGGAAGTCGTCGCGGCCGAAGCCGTGGAAGCGCCGTCGCTCGCGCCCATCGCCGTCGGTCAGGATCAGCGTCGGCACCGTGTCGATGGCGAAGGCGTAGGAGACCCCCAGCCCGGAGTCGTCGAGCATGGGGCCGGGCAGCCCGTACTCGTCCATCAGCAAGGCGTTGCCCGCCGCGTCCTGGCCCACGGCCCAGACATCGACGGCCTCCCCGTAGCGCTCCTGCATCTCCCGGATCAGCGGCATCGACAGCCGGCAGGTCGGGCAGTCCTCCTTGACGAAGCACAGCAGCGTGCTGCGCCCGGTGGGGAAGCGGCGCTGGGCCGATCCGTCGGCGAGTCCGAAACTGGGCAGCGCGGCGTCTGTGGTCGTCATCTCGGCGCGCAGTCTATCGCGCTCCGCCGCGACGATCATGCCGGCCGCAGCCCCGTCTGCATCGTTCTTGATTGTGTCGCCGGGGGCGACGCCCAGCCGCGCGCCGACGATGCGCGCGCGGCGGACCCCGCGCGATCGCACGCCGGAACCCCACGAGTGACACAGGGGGGGGGTTCCAACAGCGCCTGAAGCCGAAAAATTCGGTGGATAACCCCATAATTTCCTTCCTATTTGACATAACGGGGGAGGGGGTACACGCTTATAATGTGCCATACTGTGCGTGCTCACGCACCGAGCGATCCCACAACGGGACAGCCGGGGACCAGAAGGGAACATGTGATGAGCCGCCGGAACTATTGGACGACCCTGCGACAGCGGAAGATCTCACGCCGCACCATGTTGGGAGCCAGCGCCAAAGCGGGCGTTGGGGCCGCCGGGCTGGCCCTGGTCGGCTGCGGCGACGACGACGAGCCTGACGCCGGGGCCGCGGCTGCCGAACGGGCCGCCGCGGCCGCGGAAGAGGCCGCGGCCGCGGCGGTCGCCGCCGGGGATGCGCGCGCCGCCGAATCCGCCGCCGCCGCCGCCGTCGCGGCCGAGGCGGCAGATGCCGCAGGCGAGGCCTCCGCCGCTGCGGCCGACGCGGCAGACGCCGCCGGCGAGGCCTCCGCCGCCGCCTCGCAGGCGGCCAGCGCCGCCGATGCCGCCGCCGCCTTGGCCGCCGAGGCGGCCGAGTCGGAAGACGCCGCCAACGCGGCCGCCGCCGCGGAAGCCGCGGCCGCCGCGGCCGCCCAGGCCGCCGACGCCGCTGGCGCTGCCGGCGACGCCGCTGCCGCGGCCGTCGCGGACGCCGCCGCCGAGGCCGCCGAGGCCGCCGCCCAGGCCGCCCGCGATGTCGCCGCGGCCGTCGAAGCCGGCACGGCCACCGCGGCGGCCGCCCAGGCCGCCATCGACAACGCCGCCGAGGCCGCTGCCGCCGCCGCGGCGGCCGCCGGGGAGGCGTCCGCCGCCGCCGGGCAGGCCGCCGCCGCCGCCGGGCAGGCCGCCGCCACGGCCCAGGAGACCGCCGAAGCCGCGGCCGAGACCGCCGCGGCGGCCGTCGCGGCGGCCCAAGAGGCCGCCGACGCCGCCCGCGAGGCCGCCGAGAGCGCGGCTATGGCGGCGGAGGAGGAGGAGCAGGCGGTGGCGGCCTTCGCCGACATCGACCTGGACGCGACGATCACGACCGCGGTCCCCTCCGACAATGGCGGGCTCGACCAGGTCCGCACGGGCAGCCACCTCAACTACATCTCCCACGGCAACGTCTTCGACAGCGCGGTCGAGACCGACCCCGACACGAACGCGGTGATCCCTCACATGGTCGCGGCCGAGTTCGTGGACGACCTGACGATGGTGGCCGACGTCCGGCCTGCCCCCTTCCACGACGGATCGATCCTCTCGGCGGAGGATATGGTCTTCACCTACGAGCGTGCGGGCAACATCGCCGAGTACCACCAAGGCGGCGAGACGAGCGATCACCCAGCCGGCTGGACCAGCGCGCGCGAGCAATACGGCTCGCAGCTCTGGGCCCGCAGCGAGGCCCAAGATGCGCGTACCTGGGTCGTGGAGCTGCACGAGCCGAATGCCACCTTTATTGGGGTGATCTTGCCGGAGGGCGCGCAGTCACTGGCGATCGTCTCCAAGGCCTATACGGAGCGTGTGGGGGACGCGGTGATGGACCAGGAGCCGATGGGGACCGGCCCCTACCGCTTCGGGAGCCACGGGGAAGACACGGACTTCGTCTTCACCCGCCACGACGACCACCTCAACCCGCTGGACCACCCGATCAACGTGAGGCACGTGCCCTTCAATAAGGACCTTCGCGTGGAGGTGCGGCCGGAGGTGCTGTCGCAAATCGCCGGGCTCGAGGCAGGGGAACTCGACCTGCTCTACGGCTTGGCGACCAAGGACGTGGAGGGGTTCATTGACGACCCCGCGTATGACATCCACTACGAGGGCGCCCGCGCCGAGCTGCTCTATCCGAACCTGAACAACCCCGTGATGGAAGACGGCTCCCCCAACCCGTTCCTGGACATTCGGGTCCGGGAGGCGATCAACATTGCGATCAACCGCCAGGACATCATTGACAACCTGCTGACGGGCACGGAGGAGCAGCCCCTGTTCACGCCCCGCTCTTCCTTCGGTCATCCCTCGGAGGATCAGATCGCGGCGGCGGGCCTGAATTTCCCCTACGATCCCGAGCGGGCACGGGCGCTGATGGCCGAGGCAGGCTACGCCGACGGCTTCGACACCACGCTCCACACCGTCGTCGGCGTCTGGAACCTCAAGGCAGAGCTGTCGCTCGTGGTGCAGCAGGACCTCGCCGCGATCGGCATCCGGCTGACGATCAAGGAGTACACCGCCGCGGAGTACTTCTCCAATGCGGGCGCGCGCCAGCGGCCCAACGCGCCCGGGATCTGGTCTTTCTCCAGCGCCTTCCATCCCGACGTGCAGTCGGTGCTCAACTGTTGCATCCTGCCGGAGGGGGTCTACGGGATCTCGACGCCGAGCGACGACCCCGCGTATGAGGAGATTGTGGCGCTCGCACGGGCCCAATCCAGGGAGTTGGACCCGCAGAAGCGGGGTGAGATAATCACCCAGTTGTTCCTCGATCATGCCAAGGGCCACTACCACGGCTACGTGGTCACCCTGCAGAAGGCGGCGCTCACCCGCTCGGATATCCGCTGGCCCGCCGGCGCGGTGCAGGGGCGGAACTGGAACCATCTCTACGCGGCGCAGAAGTTGAAGGCCGTCTAGCAGCGTCTGTGTAGGCGTCGCGGAGCCGCCGCCGTGCGGCGGCGGCTCGCCGTTGCGTCCCGGGCGCGGTCTGCTGCGTGCCTATTCCCGGATCGCGGTGTCCGGTTCGAACGCTGTCCACGCGAACCAGAGATGCGTGCCGTGCGCGATCGGCGTGAGCCGGGTCCCCGCCAAGGGGCCGCTCAGCGCCTGGCCGAAGATGTTCCAGACCGACCCGCTGCGCCGGTCGCGGAACATCCGCGGGTCGTCCGGATCGGCGTGAACTGCAGCCGCTCCCCGTCGACCTCCGGGTCGAAGACGGCGAACGCGCCCACGTCGCGGCTCTCATCGATCCGCGGCTGATCGAGCGCGGAGCGCGTCCCGGGCGTCCAAAACGTCCGCGGTGCGCTCGGCGGTGGGCGGCGTCGACGAAGGCGAGGTGGAAGGCACGGCCCAGGAGATCGTCTTCTTCTCCCACCCCGCGCTGCGGGTGACAGACCCCGCATCCCGCCAGGTCGTCGAGGGCCTGATGGACGAGCTCGCCGCGCTGCGCATCGCGGAGCGCGTGACGATCGGCGGCGCCGCCGTGACCAACAGCACGCGCATCGTGCGGGAGACCACCACCCACGACGACCTCGGACTCGCGCGCGAGGCGTCGCCGTTCGTCGCGGCGAACGCGACCGGCGGGGACGTGACGTTCGCGCTGGTCCAGATCGACGCGACGGCCGTCGACGGCGTGGACAAGGTCGACCACATCCTCGTCGTCACCGATCTGGGCGCGGAGGTGAACGGGCGGGGTGGCTTCGAGGTCCTGATCGGCGGCGTGGCGTCGCTCACTCAGCAATTGACCGCGATCGACAACGAGGACCTCGCCCGCGCCAGCCTGATCCACCTGCCGATCACCTTCGCCATCCTGATCCTTGCCTTCGCTGCCGTCCTCGCGGCCGGCGTGCCGCTCGCGCTCGCCTGCGGTTCGATCGCGATGGCGATCGCGGTGATCGCGGTGGTCAGCCCGGTGTTCCCGCAGAGCAGTGTCTTCGAGCAGATGGGGATAGGATGCGCGATGCGGGCGCGTGGGAATCCACGCGCGGCGCACGCAAACGGAGGTCCGCCGTGACCAAGGCACTCATCATCGAGGACGGGCCGATCACGCGGCTCACGATCAATCGGCCGGAACGGCACAACGCGATCAACACGGAGGTCGGCGACGCGATGATCGATGTCGTGACGCGCGTGGGTCGCGACCCGACTGTCCAGGTGCTGATCCTGGGCGGCACTGGGAAGTCGTTCAGCTCGGGCGACGACAGGACGGACGAGCGCACCATGTCCGCCCCGCACAGCGCGCCGTTCAATCAGGGACGGTATCCCTACCACCAGCTGCAAACCCTGTTGCGGCGTATCCCGCAACCCGTGATCGCCGAGGTGCACGGCTACTGCATGGGGTCCGGCTTCGACCTCATGCTCGCCTCCGACTTCGCGATCGCCGACCCCGACTCCCAATTAAAACTGGTGATCACCGCAACGGCCTTCCTGCCCAAGTACGTGGGGCTGAAGCACGCCTGGCGGCTGATCCTCGACGACGGCTTTACCTCGGCGCAGGAAGCCGCGGACCTGGGCCTGATCACGAAAGTCGCGGCGCCGGGCGCGCTCGCGGAAGAGGTCAGCGCGCTGGCGGAGCGCCTCGCCGAGATCGGCCGCACCCGTCACGGCTTCCTCGGCGTCCTCAAGGAGTCGCTCAACCGCTCCTTCCTTCCCGCGCTGGATGATGACCTGCGCATGCAACTGATCGGCAGCCGCATGAGGGATCTCTACGGGCTGCATCCACCCGCGGACGCCTAGGGGCGACGTCCGCGCTGCCGCTGACCGGATCAGTCGTCGTCGACCTCAGGGCGATGGAGCACGTGATCGTGTCACCCCACAACTCGGCCGCGTCCCAAGGCAACGAGGGGCGCGCCTTCGCGATGTTCACCGCGAACCTCGCCCGCTGGCTGCGCGGCCAGGCCCTGGAGCAAGAGGTCGGCGAGCGCTGAGCGGTGGGGTGGGCCCCCATCGCGGGGGGCCGGCCGCGGGGCGCGGGGGGTGTCCCCCCAGCCCCCTACCTCCCTTGGCACTCCCCCACCCGACGCTCGTTCGTCGCCCGCACCCCCTCGCCGAAGTCCTGGGTCCGCCGCAGCCAGTCCTGCGCCACCTGCTCGTGGTCCGTGGCCTCCCGGATCCGCGCCGCCAGCCCCTGCCGCATCGTCCGCCGGATCGACCGCACCGCCAGCGGCGCCGACGCCGCAATCTCCGCCGCGAACTCCATCGCCCGCGGGCGCAAGTCGTCCAGCGGGACCAGCTCGTCCACCATCCCCATCGCGTGCGCCTCCTCCCCCTTCACCCGCACCCCCGTGTACAGCATCCGCAACGCGTTCTGCTGCCCCACGATCGCCGGTAGCGACACCGTCAGCCCAAACCCGTGGTGAAAGCCCAGCCGCGCGAAATTCGCCGCGAAGCGCGCCGCCGGCGCCGCCACCCGGAAGTCCGCCGACAGCGCCAGGCCCAGCCCGCCCCCGATCGCCGCCCCCTGCACCGCCGCCACCACCGGCAGCTCCGTGTCGTACAGGCGCACCGCCTCGTAGTAGAGGTGGCGGCGGCCCCGCTTCCCGCCCGGCGGCGGCGGCTCGCCCTCCTCCGCCGGCCCGCCCAGCTGCGCCCCCGCGCAGAACGACCGCCCCTCCGACGCCAGCACGATCACCCGGGTGTCCGTCTCCCGGTCCAGCGCCTCGTAGGCGTCCGCCAGCGACGCGATCATCTCCAGACTGAAGAAGTTGTGCGGCGGGCGCTGCACCTCCACCAGCGCGATCGGCCCGTCCAGCTCCCCCCCGATCTCCGGGAACTCTCCGAATGCGGTCATGTTCGCCTCCTCCGGCGCGTCCGTGAGCGTAGTGGCTCCAAGCCGCAGCGGCCCGTATCATCCCGGGGCGCTCCCCAGCGCCGCGCCGCCAGAGATGCGGGAGGTGACCTCCACGTGAGCTACCAACACCTGTCCTTCGACCGTCACGGCCCCGTGGCCGTCGTCACCCTCAACCGCCCCGAGAAGCTCAACGCCCTCAACTTCGATCTCCAAGACGAGACGCGCGCCGCCTGCGCCGAAGTCGACGCCGACGACGACCTGCGCGTCATGGTCGTCACCGGCGCCGGCCGCGGCTTCTGCTCCGGCTCCGACCAAACCGCCGGCGGCGCCGCTCAAAAGCGCGACGCGCCCCAGAACGAGCGCCTCGACGAGTTCGCGCGGCTTCGACGGCAAGCCGGCCCGGACGACGTCCCGCCCCAGAACGAGCGCCTCGACGAGTTCGGCTGGGTCGGCCGCCAGGCCAAGGCCTTCTACGACCTCACCAAGCCCACCATCGCCGCCGTCAACGGCGTCGCCGTCGGCGCCGGCATGAGCCTCGCCCTCGCCTGCGACATGCGCATCGGCTCGGAGAACGCCCGCTTCAAGACCGTCTTCATCGAGCGCTCCCTCTCGCCCGACTCCGGCATGTCCTTCTTCCTCCCCCGCATCGTCGGCTACTCCCGCGCCGCCGACCTCATCTTCACCAGCCGCGCCGTCGATGCCCCGGAGGCCCACGCCATCGGCCTGCTCGACCGCCTCGTCGCCGCCGACGCGCTCCTGCCCGCCGCCCTGGAGCTGGCCAACCAGATCGCCGTCTGGCCCCCCGTCGCCGTGCGCTCCGCCAAGCGCGTCCTGCAGAAGAACCTGCAGCTCAACCTCCATGACGCCCTGATCTACGAAACCGCCGGCCTCAACTTCGCCAACCGCGCCCCGCACGACGTGAAAGAGTCGCGCGACTCCTTCCTGGAGAAGCGCGCTCCCGAGTTCACCGGCCGCTAGCCGCCCCACTTGGTAGGGTGCGTCCCAGCCATGCCCGCCGCCTTCGACGACCTGCGCGTGCTGGACCTGTCCGACCGCCTCTCGGGGGCGTATAGCGCGCGCCTGTTCGGCGACTTCGGCGCCGATGTGCTGCTCATCGAGCCGCCGGAGGGGCACGCGTTGCGGCGCGAGCCCCCCTTTGCCGAGGGGGCATCGGGGCCGGAGGCGTCCCTGCTCCACGCCTATGTCAACGCCAACAAACGCTCGCTGACGCTGCGCGAACCTCGGCAGATCGCGCAGCACGTCGCCGCCGCCGACCTGATCGTGACGACCGCGGCGCCCCTGCCCGGCGCGCTGCGCGCCGCGCTCGACGCGAAGCGCCCCGACGCCGTCCATCTGTCGGTGACCCCGTTCGGCCTCGACGGACCGTTGACGGGCGCGGCCGGGAACAACCTCACCTCCTGCGCCATGAGCGGTTGGGCCGACATCTGCGGCGACGCGGGCGAGCCGCCGCTCCAGCTGCCGCCGCACTCCGCCGACTACATCGCGGGGGTGTCGGCGTTCGTCGGGGCGGCCGGGGCGCTCCTGCGGCGGCGGGCGTCCGGCAAGGGCGCGCTGGTCGACGCGGGCGAGGCGGAAGCGGCGATCGTCACGGCGATCCCCTGGTCGCTCGCGGCGGTGTACGAGGGGCCCGGGGGCTACGCGCAGGCCGTTCACACCCGTCACCGCGACCAGCTGTTCTACCGCGCGGCCGACGGGGAGATCATGATCGGCCTGGGTCCGGGCCCGTTCTGGATCGACGCGATGCACGCGCTCGACCTGCCCGAGCTCGCCGACGACCGCTTCGCCGACCCGCTGGTCCGCCCCGCGCACGTCGACGAGTTCCGGCCGCGTATCGAGGAGCGCGTCGCGCAGCTCCCCCGGTTCGACGTGTTCGAGACGCTGTCGTCCGTGCGCTCTCGGTCCGGCGTGGTGGAGACGATGTCGGACCTGTTGGCCGATCGCCAGCTGCGATCGCGCGGGTACTTCGTCGAGACGGAGGTCGCCGGCGGGACGGCGCGAGTGCCGGGCGCGCCGGCCAAGCTGGGCGCGACCCCGTGGGCGGCGCGACGCGGGGCCCCCCGGCTCAGCGATGCGGCCACAGCGGCATGGTCGGATCCACGGCCGCCGTCGCCGGCCCCTGGCGCCGTCGATGCGGCGCCGGTCGAGGCGCCGCTCTCGGGCGTGCGGGTGCTGACGTTCACGCAGGCGTGGACGGGCCCGCTCGGCACGGAGCTGCTGGCCCTGCTGGGGGCCGACGTGGTCCAGATCGAGGCGCGATCCCGTCCCGACGTTTGGCGCACCTACGCCGGAACGTCCTTCGCCAGTGAGTCCGGCGGCTACCGCGCCGACATCCCCGCCGGCATCGCCGACCCCGGCCGCCGCCAGCGCGCTTGGAACACGATGGGCCTCTACAACGGCACCAACCTGCACAAGCGCGCCATCACCCTCGACATGAGCGACCCACGCGGAGCGGACCTCTTTTGGCGCCTCGTCCCCCGCTTCGATGTCGTGGCGGAGAACTTCAGGCCCCAGGTCATGTCCAATTGGGGCGTCACCTTCGAGGCGCTGCGCGCCGCGCGCCCCGACGTGATCTTCGCGTCGTTGTCGGGTTACGGCGCCACCGGGCCGTACGCGTCGTTCGCGGCCAACGGGGAGTCGATCGAGCCGATGTCCGGGTTTGCGTCGTTGCACGGGTACCTCGGGGGGCCGCCACAAAATAGCGGCGGGCTGCTGCCGGACCCCGTCGGCGGGATGTACCTGGCGACCGCGATCCTGGCAGCCCTCCATCACCGTGCGCGCAGCGGCGAGGGCCAGCAGATCGACATCTCCATGGTGGAGGCGATGACCACCCACTTCGGCGACGCGGTGCTGGAGCATGCCCTGAACGGCGTCGTGCGTGGGCCATCGGGAAACCGCCACCCGCGCGTGGCGCCGCACGGCGTGTACCCGGCGCGAGACGGCCGCTGGATCGCCATCGCCGCCGAGACCGACGACGCCTGGCGGGCCCTGGCCGGTCAGCTCGGACGGCCTCAGCTGGCCGGCGACCCGCGGTTCGCCTCGGCCGCCGCCCGCAAGGAGCACGAAGACGAGCTCGATGCGGCCATCGCGATCTGGAGCGGGGCGCAGGACGCCGACGATGCCGCCGGGGCCCTGCGGCGTCTGGGCTGCGCGGCGGCCCCGGTCGCCCGGTTGGCGGAGGTCGTGGAGTCGCCGCATCCGCACTTCGTCGAGCGGGGGTTCATGGCGGAGGTCGCGCACCCAGAGGCGGGGAGCCACCCGTTGGCGATCGCCCCGTGGAAGTTCTCGGGCCGCTCCGTGGCCAACGTGCGCCCCGCGCCCTGCATGGGCGAGCACAGCTTCGAGGTGTTGCACGAGGAGTTTGGGCTGAGCGAGTCGGAGTACAACGCCCTGGTCGAGGCGGGCGTCACCGGCGACATGCCCCCGGACTAGCCCGCACCCCCCGCGCTCGTGCGCCCCGCGATCCCGGTCCGCCCGAGAGCTGGTCACGAACCCCGACGCGCGGCGCCGGGCGGGTGAGCACGGGCGCGGCCTTCGGTCCCGCGCTCACCCGACACCCCGAGCGACGCCGCCCGATCGCAAATCGAGCGAGCGACGCGAGAGCGAGAACACCCAGCGCCGCCGCCAGTGCGAACGTCCACACCGCCGGCCCGTCGCTGCCCAGCCCGCCACCGCCGGTGGCGGGCAGCGCGGTGACGACGCTGGACGATGCACGGAGAGACCGTGGGATTCCAGGGGGGCGAGGGAGGCCGCCGCGTGGCGGAATCCGCGTTCCTGCAACACCTCCAGGGCCGGGTCCTGCCAGCTCGGTGCTGGTAGGAGGCCGTGTGCGCTGGCGTGATCGAGACCCGTCAGATGCCGGCAGCCGAGATGGTTGGCAAGGTCTGTTGCGGAGAGGCGGATGCGACCGTCGACCAACCGCCTGTCGTTCCGTCCTGAATCCCACGGGCTCGCACAGTGGCGAACCGAAGATATCGTCGTGAACGGCACTGAGGGTGGGTACCACCACATCCCGGACGTACGCCAGCGAGGGACGCGCCCAATTGAGGGGGTATCTCGCACTCGGGTGTGAGAGCGCAGCGATGTGGACTGGCCGTCCTTCGATCTCTGCGGTGACTTGTGTCTCTGTGATCGCCTGCCAGGAATCGAATGATGGCCTGATCCACTTGGCGACGCCCTTGCCCTGCAGCACGAGCACGGTGGGTTCGAGGATGCGGAGCGTCTCGCGGAAGTGGCGCAGACCGCGCGTACGCATCTCGCTCGTCGAGCGGCCGGTCGTGGTGCCTGGGGGCACGGCGCTGCAGAGCAAGACATTGACGAGTGCGAAGGCATCGAACAGGTGAAACGCCCGATCGCCGTCCGCAGCCAACCATTCGCTGGCCGGAGGCCCTGTCAACTCCAGTCCAAACAGCAGCCGCAGGGCCATCGTCGTACCCCGCATGTGAGGATTCCTGGCTGAGAAGCCTTCGCGAAGGCCGCTCTTGCCATAAACCATCCGTCGCGATCGACCATGGAGACGTGCGCAGGCGGGTGCCCGTACTCCTGATCGATCACCGCGATTCGTAAGGGTTGACCATCGAGCTGCAGGTCGTCGTGTCGCCCAACGTGCGGGAGCTGGCCTTCGAAGACTTCCAGGCCCCTCAAGTGCGCGGATGTGTGACACACGTTCTGCTCGGTGCAACAGAACTTGTTTCCGTCGAGAACCGCCGCGCTCAAGTAGGCGTCGAGCCGCGCACCGCGAGCTTCACTGGCTTCAGGGTCGCTGCTGATCACGGGCGCCCCCTCAGGCTTCCAAGTCTGTGAGGGATCTACTTCATCGCTTCGGCGGATGCAACCGCTGGTTGTGAGTTGCGCGAACCTCACGACCCGGCGGGATTCGTGGAGCACAAGGATGGGTCGCTACGACGCGCTACTCGGCTACCTAGACGCGTCGGAGCGCGACTCCGAAACGATGAGTCTCGACGAGATCGGGGCGCTCCTCGAGAGTCCCCTGCCGGCCAGCGCGCGAAAGTATCCGGCGTTCTGGAGCTCCGCCAATCACATCGGCCGGCTGCTTCGGTCCCGCGGGTGGGACGCACAGCCTCGTCTCTCGGCGAGAGAAGTCGTGTTCGTTCGCGAACAACGCGGATCATCCGCTCTCTCGACGGGGTCGGATCCAGACGAATCGTCTGACCTCGTCCTTGTGGGCTGCGTAAAGGGGAAGCACTCGGGGCGCCACGCTGCGAAGGATCTCTACTCTTCCGCGCTCTTCGGTGGGCGACGCGCGGAGGCCGAGGCGTTGGGGGCACCCTGGTTCATTCTCTCCGCCGCGCATGGGCTCCTCTCCCCGGAGATGAAGATCGACGCGGATGAGCGCTCCCTCGCAGACGCGTCCGCGCAGGAGAGACGTGAGTGGAGTGCGAGCGTGCTCGACGCGCTCGATCGCGTCGCCGGTCCGCTCGCTGGTCGGAACGTCCAGATCATGGCCGGCGCCGAGTACCGCGACGACGGCCTCGTCGCAGGGCTGCGCGCGCGAGGGGCCAAGGTGAGCGAGTTGCTGAAGGGCGTGCCCCTCGGCGAGCAGCTTCGGTGGTTCAAGTCGCGGCACGGCGGGCGCACGGACACGTCTGCGGAGCCCGTGTCGACTCCAGGGACGCCGCCCGGAGACGTGACGACGATCGTCGAGCAGCTCACGAGGGAGTTTGCGAATGAGGCATGGGAGCTAGTCGAACGCCGCAAAGCCCCCCGCCCTGGATGGGCGGGCATGCCGGAATTCCACGAGGCGGAATCCCTGCGAGCGCGCGGATGCGACGCTGTCACCTTCCGATACCTGTTGACGCTGGTCGCCGCGATGGACCGCGCACGAAACGCGGAGGCGCTCTGGCGGAACGCGGTGCGCCTCTTCGGTGTGGCGCCGTGGACCTCCGACCCTGCCCAAGTCGTCCAACGATCGTTCGGGGAGCTGCGGGACGCCCTCGCCGGAAGCGGCGTCTCGCAGCGGCACCGGGTCGACAGCGCCGCCTGGCTCGCGATCTGCGAAGCCCTCCAGCATCCCCGAAGCCCGCGCGCCGTCCGCGACGCGATCACGCAGGGCGAAGGCTCCGTCGAGGAACTGACCGCGGCCCTCAACGAGACGCCCCCGGGCGGCCAACCGGGGTTTCCGCTGCTGCAGGGACCGAAGGTCTCGGTGTTGTGGATCCGCATGCTCGCCGAGCCAGGCGGGGCGTCGATCAGCGGGCTCCGGCAGCTCCCCGTGGCAGTCGATGTCCAGGTTCGCAAGGTCACGGAGTATCTCGGCGTCACGGACACGCGTGGCCTCAAGCTGGAGGCGGCGCGGCCGGAGATTCAACGGGCTTGGATGAAGGGCGCGGATGCTGCGATCGGGCCGCCCGCGCTGACGGGCTCGGGCGCCGCTCTGGATCCCGCGCTGTGGTTCTTCGGTAAGTGGGGCTGCACCTTCTGCGAGCGAGACGGGGCTCGTACGCCGATCAGCCCTTTATGCGAGCGCTGCCAGTTCCAGCCGGCCTGGCTCGCGGAGTCCATCGCGCTCAAGCAGGCTGCGTTCTTTCCGCGTCCGCGATGATCTCGGAGAGCGGTACGCCGAGGGCTCGCGAGATCCCTTGGAGCGCGGTCAGTGAGGCGGCCTTGCGCCCACGCTCCAGCTCGCTGATGTAGACGCGATGCAGTCCACTCGCCTCCGCGAGCGCTTCCTGCGATAGACCCGCCGCCTGCCGGCGCGCTCGCAATACGTCACCAACCGCCCGTAGGAACCCCTGATCTGCGCTTGCCACGCCCGCAGCGTCAGAGCGAAGCTACGACCTGACTACAAACAATAGTTTGCACACGGCGAGCGGCCATCAGATGCAGGACCGTTACACCGGGGACATCGGCGACTTCGCGAAATACGGACTCCTGCGAGCCCTTGCCGCGGCTTCCACGGATGCGTCGTACCGGCTCGGCGTGATCTGGTACCGCACGCCCGACGAAACGCATCGTGGGGACGGTCGGCACGTGCAGTACCTCCTGCCCGAAGGCGAGGATGGGTACCGCCCATGTGATCCCACGCTGTACGACGAGCTCCGATCGCTAGTCATGAGCGGCGACCGTTCGGTTGCGGCGGTGCGCATTCGCGAGATCCTCCCGGAGGACACGATCTTCGACGAATCTCTCCTGTCCTACGCCGGGGCATCGCCAGGGCGTCGACCGGCAGTTAGGGATGCCTGGCTCGATCAGGCGGTGCATGCCAGCACGCCGTGCGACCTGGTTTTCCTCGACCCCGACAACGGACTTCGCTCGCCGGCGCCCGAGGGGAAGGCCCAAAGCACAAAGTCCGTCTCCCTCGACGAGCTCCGACCGTTCTACGCGCGGGGACAGAGCCTCGTCGTCTATCACCATTTCGCGCGACAGAACCACCCCGCGCAGTTACGCGAGTGGGCCACCGCCATTTCTCGGACTCTGGGTCTCGCACATCAGCCGATCGCTGTTCGCTTCAAGACACAGAGCGCGAGGGCCTTCTTCATCATCCCGGCGGAGCCACACCGCATGGACCTGACCGACGCGCTCAAGGAATTCGTTGCTGGGCCGTGGGGTGCTCACTTCCCACCCGATCAAGCGATCGGTCTGTAACGGGCTCGGTACGCTCGCAGCATGATGCGCGCACGTATCGCCGATTCCACGGTCCGCTGCGGCCGGCCCCGCTGCCGCGGCGTGCTCGGAACGCTCACGTTCGTCACTCCCGTTCATGCGGACGGATGTGAGGAGCCCGCCTCGCCTCTCTTCCGGCTCCCATCGATCTTCGTCCGACACGTGGACGCGGAGGGCGAGATCTGGGAGGAACCGGGGCCACGCCGAGCCCGCCGCCTGCGCGGGCTCCGGTCCGAGCATCGCCTCGGACGCCTCGCCAAACTGCCAGATGGACAGCTGGAGACGCTCCCACGCGCGTCCTTCGAGGCTACCCAATTGCCGATCCGCGTCCGCTGCCCTCGCTGCGACTGGATCTCCGTCGTCGACCAGGATCACCTACAAGGTGATGTCGGTCGTTCGATGCGATAACCTCCGCTTGGAAGCACATATCGACTCCGCTTGAGCAGCGGTACCGATCTCCCGCCCCCCGCGTCTGCGGCCCAGGGAGTGGAGGTATCGCATGCCCCCCAAAGAGCCAGCCCCAGTTCCCTTTCCCTGGCGCCAACGCATCGTGGGCGAAGCCGACGTCGATCCCGCGTCGATCCTCGACCAGCCCGACAACTGGCGCCTCCATCCACGTCTGCAGCAGCGAGCCCTGTCCGGCGTTCTGGACGAAGTCGGCTGGGTGCAGCCCGTCGTCGTCCATCGCCGAACGAGGCGACTCCTCGACGGCCACTTGCGCGCTTTCTTGGCGCGCAAGCGCGGCGAGGCGACGATCCCGGTCGTCTACGTCGACCTCGATGAGGGGGAAGAGGCCAAGATCCTCGCACCGCTCGATCCGATCGCCGCGATGGCCCGGACCGACGCCGACGCGCTGCGACGCACGCTGGCCTCAGTCACGACGGAGGACCACGCGGTGGAGCGCCTGCTCGAGCGCGTGGCAGCGAGCGGCCATCTCGTCCGGGACCAGGACGGCGCGACCGATCCGGACGCTCTGCCGGTCGGGCCGACCACGCGTGCGCACCCGGGGGACTGCTGGCTTCTCGGCGACCACCGCTTGGTCTGCGGGGACGCAACCGATCCGGCGGTCGTCTCGGCGTTGATGGGGGAGGAGCGCGCCGCCCTGATCGCGACGGATCCGCCCTACTTCGTCGACTACGACGGCCGCAACCACCCGGGGGCCGGCCGCCGCACCGAGGCGCCCCCGTCTGACTGGGACCGTGATCCGGGCGACGAGGCCCGCGACGGAGTTCTACGCGGCGTTTCTGCGCGCCGCGCTGGAGATCGCCAGCCCGGGGGTGGCGGTGTACCAGTGGCACGCGGAACGGCGGCGATCCCAGGTGGAGCGGTCCTGGTCGGCGGTCGGCCTGCATCCGCACCAGGCGATCGTCTGGGTGAAGGAACAGGCGGTCCCGGGCCACTCGCACTACCCCTGGCGGCACGAGCCGGCGCTCTATGGCTGGCGAGCGGGGGAGCCCCCGCCGCGTCCGCTGCCGGGGGAGTCGACCGTATGGCCGGTGGCCGAGGCGGAGCCGCGCACCGGGCATCCCACCCAGAAGCCGGTGGAGCTGTTCGCGAAGGCGATCCGGGCGCACACGATGCCCGGCGACGTCGTTTACGAACCCTTCGCCGGCAGCGGCAGCCAGATCATCGCCGCCGAGCAGCTGGGCCGGCGTTGCCACACCGTCGAGCTGGACCCGGTCTCAGTCGATCTCGCGGTGTCGCGCTGGGAGGCGTTTACGGCGCGGGAGGCGGAGGTGATCCGTGCCTAGACCGACCAAGCTCACGCCCGAGGTGCGTCGCATGATCGTCGAGTACATCCGCGCCGGGGCCTACGACCACGTCGCCGCACAGGCAGCGGGCATAGATCCCTCCACGCTGCGCCGCTGGATGGAGCGCGGCGAGCAGGGGCGGCAGCCGTACCGAGACTTCAAGCGCGATGTCGACCAGGCACGCGCCCAGGCGCGGGTGGCTGCCGAGATCGAGGTCCGGCGTGACCAACCCCTCGCCTGGCTCCGCTACGGCCCCGGCCGCGAGCGGCCCGGCAAGCCCGGCTGGACCCAGAGCGTGCAGCACGAGCACAGCGGGCCCGAGGGCGGGCCGATCCCGATCGCGGCGATGACGCAGCTGCTCGACGCGCTCCCGGACGACGACGTAGTACGCGCCGAGCAGCTTGTAGAGGGGCAGGCCCGCCGCCTTGGCGTTGTGATCCCACAGCGCGATGTCGAGCGCCGACAGCGCGCGCATCGTCGCGCCGGCGCGCCCGTGCAGCAGCGATTCCTGATACATCGCGGCCCAGAGCCCCTCGACCCGGAACGGATCCCGGCCCAGCAGCAGCGGCGCGAAGAGATTGTCCACGGCGGAGGTCACCAACTGCCCGTTCGAGTTGCCGGCGTAGCAGAAGCCGATGCCGGCGTGCCCGTCGTCGCATTCGACTTCGACCGCCGGAATGTCGCGGTGGTAGACGGTGCGGTTTGAGAACGAGGTCGGCTTGTCGAGCGGGATGCGCAGCATGCGCGATCGGACGGCGGTGATCGTGGTCATCGATGTGCTCCTCGGTTGCGCCGGGGCGGCGCCCCGATGCTATCGGAGGATCTCCGTGGCCGGTCGCGCCGGCGCGACGCCGTGAGCGTCACATCGCCGCTACGCTGATCGGCGTCGGGCGCGCCGTGCTGGCGCTCCTTCATCGGACCCGGGCGGATCGAACCAGGGCGCGGCCGTGGCGCGCGCCGCGGAACGGGGCGCGAGACCCGCATGCCGCGACTCCCCGGCCCGCGCGCCGCCTCCCTCCTCACGCTGAGCCTGCTGCTGCTGGCCGTCGCCCTGGCCGCGGTCGCCATCGCCGACGGCGAATCCACCCGCCGCGTCCGGGACGGCCGCCACGCGTTCATCTCCCTGCGCGACGGCGTCAGCGACCTCTTCGTCCGTCCGGCCTCCGGCGGCCCGGCCGTCGCGCTCACCAACGACCCTGCGCCCGATGCCGAGCCGGCCTGGTCGCCCGGCGGCCAACGGATAGCGTTCACCAGCGATCGGGCGGGCAACCCCGACGTCTGGCTGATCGACGCGGCCGGCGGCGAGGCCCGGCAGCTGACCCGCTCCCCCGCCGTGGACCAGTACCCCAACTGGTCGCCCGATGGCCGGCGCATCGTGTTCGTCTCCCGCCGCACGGGGCACTCCAACCTCTTCATCCTCGACGTCGAGGACGGCGGCATGCGGCAACTCACCGACCTCAGAGGCGTCGTCGCCTTCCCCGCCTGGTCGCCCGACGGGGGCACGATCGCCTTCACGATCGTGCAGGAGATCGATTTCGCCCGCACGTCGCAGATCGCCGTCGTGCCGGTGACCGGCGGCGACGTGACCGTCCTCACCCGCGACCCGGGCCTCAACCATCAGGCCGCCTGGTCGCCCGACGGGGCGCGCATCGCCTACACGCACGTGCCCGAGGGCCACACCCCCCTGGAGCGGTCGATGATCGCGGTGATCCCGGCCGGCGGGGGCGTTCGCACGCTGCTCACCGACCACGACTGGGCCGACTTCGATCCCAGTTGGTCGCCCGACGGGCGGCGCATCGCCTTCGTGTCGAACCGCGACGGCCTGCGGCAGATCTACGTCATGGGCGCCGACGGCTCGAACCCGGTCCGCGTCGCGAGCGACGCCCACGACTTCGACCCCGCCTGGACGGGGGAGGAGTAGCCGCGCCGCCGCCGCGCGTGGCCTGCGGCGGTATGCTGCCACCAGCCACGGACGGAGACGCGGAGGGGCCTCGGATGGACGTTCGCCAAGCGATCCGCGGGCGTCGCTCGGTCGGCGCGTTCAGCGACCGGGCGGTGCCCCGCGCCACCGTCGCGGAGTTGATCGAGGTCGCGACCTGGGCCCCGACGCATCACCTCACGCAGCCCTGGCGCTTCACGGTGCTTGCGGGCGAGGCCCGCGCGGCCCTGGCCGAGGCGATCGTCGCGGCCGACCCGGCGGCGGGCGTCGCCCGGACCGCGCACGCGAAGCTGACGCGCGCGCCCGTCTGCGTCGTCGTCGGTCAGCACGTCCCCCCGGACGCGGATCCCATCCTGGAGCGTGAGGACTCCGCCGCCTGCGCCTGCGCCGTGCAGAACCTGCTGCTCGCCGCGCAGGCCGCCGGTCTCGCGTCGAAGTGGAGCACCGGCGCACTCGCCGAGTCCGACGCCGCCAAGCGGCACCTGGACCTCGGGCCCGGCGATCGCATCGTGGCCTACGTGTACCTGGGCTACGGGATCGAGCCGCCGGCGGACGGCCGGCGCGACGCTTCGCCGGTCGATTGGCGGGGCCTCTAGCCGCCGGCCGCGGCGCCCTGCCCGAGGGGACCTTCGACGTCGTCGTCGGGGTCCATCGTCCCGATCGAGGAGGCCATCGCGCCGGCGCCGGCCGGCGGCGCGGGGACGTGGGCCTCGCTCAGCATCGGGGGATTCGCCGTGGGCGGCAGCGGCGTGTCGAACTGGTAGTCCGGGTCGGTCTGCTGGCGGCGGCGCGCCGCATACATCTCGCGCCAAGCGGCCAGCGGCGTGCGCGGCTGCGGCATGTCCCACGCGATCTCCCGCCCCAGCGCCGCCATGTTGTAGCAGGGCACGCCGGCGTACATGTGATGCTCCGCGTGGCGGTCCATGTGCCAGTAGAGGAACGAGGAGAGCGGATCGATGCGCAGCGAGCGCACGCAGAGCCGGAAGTCGGGGATGTTGTCCCGCAGCCCCGCGTGCTGCGTCTGCGCGAGGAGATAGCGGTACCAATTGCCGATCCAGTTCCCGCCCGTGATCACGATGGCGAGCCACCAGAAGCCGGTCGCGATCGAGACCGCGATCACGGCGACGTGGAAGAGCAGCGTGACCCGAGCCAGCCGGATCGCCGCCCGGTAGGTGTCGGGATGCACGTCGGCCAGCGTCTCGATCCAGGCCGTACTCCCCATCGCGCCGACCGTCATGCCGCTGTCGAAGCGGCCCATCGCCGTGCGGACCGTGAAGCGGATCTGCCGCCACATCCCGCGCAGGTTGAACGTGAGCATCTCGAGGACCACCAGCGGGTGCAGCGACGGGTCGAGCGGCAGCAGCACCTCCCGATCGCCGTCCGCGTGCAGCGTGTAGCGATGGTGGTAGGTGTGACTCATCCGGTATTCGTTGTAGTTCCAGAAGGTCAGCACGCTCAGGATGCGCAGGAAGACGCGGTTGAGGACCGGCGTGCGGAAGACCGCGCCGTGCCCCAGCTCGTGATTCGCCGGGCCCGACAGGAAGGTGCGCACGGCGCCGAAGAGCCAAAGGAAGACGCCGAACAGCAGCCACTGCCCCTGGATGAAGAAGAAGGCCGTCAGCGCCCCCAGCGCCGCCGCCAGCCCGATGTGGCCCAGCGTCTGCGTGAAGCCCTTGCGGTCGCTGCGCTCCATCAATTCCCAGAGCGTGGCCTTCTCGATCGGGGTGCGGTACCACTTCACGCGCAGCGACTTGCGCACCTCGCGCATCGGCGCGAAGGAGGCCGGCCGGGCGCTGGGAGGGCCCTGCTGCGGCAGCGCCGGGGATGGGACGACGGGATCGCTGCGCACGGCGGTCATCGTGCCCTCCTGACGCCCGGAAGGTATCCGATGCGGCGTGCGGGCGCGACGGTGTTGCGCGCCCGGCCCGCTCAGGCCAGCAACTGATCGGCCAGATCGGTGAAGTCGCGCGCGTTGACGTCGAAGTCGGGCTGCGGCGAGAGGTCGCGGTCGTTGCCCGCGCCGCTCTCGCCCGGACGGGGCACGTAGGCCGAGCGCAGGCCCGCGGCCATCGCGGCGCGCAGGTCGCGATGGTGGGCGGCGCACATCATCGCCTGCTCCGGCTCGACGCCCAGCAGCCGCAGGCCGCCCAGATAGGCGTCCCGGTCGGGCTTGTAGTGCCCGAGGAACTCGCAGGAGATGATGCCGTCCCATTCGATGCCGTTGTGCTTCGAGCAGTCGACGGCGATGGCCGTGCTCAGCACCGTCAGCACGACCACGGTGTAGCGCGTCCGCAGCCGGCGCAGCGCCTCGGCGGCGTCGGGCCAGGCGGCCAGCCGATGCCAGACGCCGTTCAGCGCGTCGCGGTCGGACGGCGTGAGCTCCAGCGATGGATGCTGCTCCGCGAGCTCGTCGAGCAGGCCGCGATGGATCTGGTCGGCGTTCATCCACGGCAGGTCGCCGCTCCGCACCCGTGCCAGCTCCTGGAACATGCGCCGCCGCCAAGTGTTGGCGAAGCGGGCCGGGTCGACGTCGGCGCCGCGCGCCGCCGCCAGCGCCGCGACTTCGTCCCGGATCGTGTGGTGCCAGTCGAAGACCGTCCCGCCGATGTCCCAGGTGAGGGCGCGGATCCGGCTCAGGTCGATCGGGTCGGGCATGACATCGTCTCCTCGCCTAGCCACCATCCGTCGATGCTTCGGCCTTGCCGTAGTCGACCGTGAGCCAGTGCTCGGGGCGGATGCGCACCAGCACGCTGTCCATCGTGGCGCTCGCGGCCGCCGCCGCGTACTGGTCGCCCTGCTCCTGGCCCAGGTAGCGGACGGCCATGGGGCGCAGGTCGCGCTGCACGTCCCGCGCGTCCATGGCGACCACCGGCCCCTCGACCGTGACGTACTTGTAGGGCCGGGTCTCCGTCTGCACGCACAGGCTCACGCGCACGCCGGGGGCCAGCAGGCGGCCCTTGCGGCTGTCGCGGCCGGTCAGGAGCAGGATGTCGCCGCCCGGCTCGTAGGAGTACCAGATCGGCGCCGCCAGCGGCCCGCGCTCGGGCTGCGGCACGCTCAGGATGCCCACGCGCACCTCGGCCAGGAACGCCTCCCGCTCCTGCTTGCTCATCGCCGTCGTCATCGCCGTGCTCCTCTCCGCGATCGCATCAGGGGATGCCGATCATCTCCGTGCTCGTCGGCAGCGCCAGCGTGCCCTCGGGGTCGATCCACTCCTCGAAGCCGTCCGGCCCGACCTCCTGGCGAAAGCGCGAATGGGAGGCCTCGTCCGGGAAGTACAGCTCCGCCATCCCGGCGTACGGCTCGATGGCCGGATCGATGCTGAGGCTGACGACGTAGCCGATCCCGCCCACGCGCAGCATCGTCTCCCGCACGTTGGGCGCGTGCACGTCGAGCCAATGGGCGAACATCGCCTCGAAGTTCACGCCGTCGCGCGCCTTCACGAGCATCGTCTGCTTGTGGAAGCCGGAGCGCGTGGTGGGATAGGGCGGGTTCAGCGTCAGCGGCTCGGCGGCGAGCTGCGCGGCGCCGTCGAGCGCGACGTACTCGGTCGTCGCCCAGGAGGTATGCGGCTCGGCCTTCTGCTGGAACGTGTCCTTCGGCACGGTGCCGAGGGGCCGCTTCGGGCGCCCCAACGCGAAGTCCCACCAGAGCTGCGCGACCCCGTCCCAGGGATGCCGGCCCGATGCGTCGGCGTCGAACAGGGTGGCGATGTAGCGCCAGGCGTGCGCCTTGCCGGCCGCCTTGAGGTCCTGCTGCCCCTCGATCACGCCGGACATGTGATTGCCGAACCAATGCACCACCAACTCCTCGCGGGAGGTGGTGGGTTTGCGCTTGATGAGGTAGAGCATCTTTGCGCCGGGGGTGGCGTCGGGCCGGGTGGAGGCAGGGGGCATCGGGCGCTCCTTCGCGTTCCGGCGCAGGCGTCGCGCGGGACACGACCGAGGCTAGCGGGTCTCACGCCGGCGCACGAAGCGCGCTCCACGGGATAGGCTGGGCGGGCGCGAGTTCGGAGGGGTCCACGATGCCGCAACTCACCAGGAGACGACTCGTTCTCGGTGGTGGCGCCGCCGGGCTGCTGGCCCTCGCGGTGATCGTGGTTGCCGTCTAGTACTTCGTGCTGCGCGGCGATGCGCCGCCGCCCGTCGCGCTCGAGCAGGCCGTCGCCGTCGCCGCGACGCCGGAGGCCGAGGCCGACGCGGACGCCGCCCCCGCCGAGCAGGCCGCCCCCGTGGAGCCCGAGCCGGAGCCCGAGGCCGAGGAACCGGCCGCCGATTCCGCGACCGCCCAGAGCGAGGAAGGGAGCGCCCCCGCGGCGGAGGCGGAAGAAACCCCCGCGGCGGCGGCAGAAGAAGAAGCTGAAGACGCCGCGGCCGAGACGACGGCCGAACCCGACGCCCCCGCTGACGACGCCCCCGCTGACGAAGCCACCGAGGAGGACGCCCCCGCCGCCGCCGGCCTCGTCGGACGCTGGGAGGTGCTGGCGGACGGATCGTCTTTCGCTGGCTACCGCGTCGAGGAGGAACTCGCGCGGATCGGCGCCGTGACGGCCGTGGGGCGCTCGACGGTCCTGAGCGGGTCGCTCGTCTTCGACGGCGCCGCGATCACGGAGGTCGTCATCGAGGTCGACCTCACCGCGCTCACCAGCGACGACAGCCGCCGCGACGGCGCCCTGCGCCGGCAAGCGCTCGAGACGAACACCTACCCCACCACCACCTTCACGCTCACGGAGCCCATCCCCATCGACGCGGCGCCCGCCGAGGGGGAGACGCTGTCGGTCACGGCCACGGGCGACCTGACCCTGCACGGCGTCACCCGCGAGGTGCAGATCCCGATGGAGGGGCAACTGGTCGGGGATCGCGTGGCGGTCGTGGGGTCGTTGGAGATCATCTTCGCCGACTACGACATGGACACGCCGAGCGCCTTCATCGTGCTGGCGATCGACGACCACGGCATCATGGAGTTCCAGCTCGTCTTCGAGCGCGGCTAGCGCCTCCGCCCCCTCGACGCCCCGCCGGGCCGTGCGCCAGACTGGCAGGGGGCCCTTAGCTCAGCTGGCAGAGCAGCGGACTTTTAATCCGAAGGTCCAGGGTTCGAATCCCTGAGGGCCCACCACTTCGCTTCTTCATTAGGTCCGCCTCGAATCCGGCTCCATCAGGGGTCTGGAGCATCAGACTGGAACTCCGCTGCTCCGGTTCTTCGCTTGACTTCACGCCGCCCTAGAGCGTCCATGGACCTGCGAAACGGAGGGTCCCATGGTCGCCGCATCCGCCCGCGAACGGGTCGATCCCGCCGGCATGGACGACGCCATCGCGGCGTACCTCGCGGCCTGCGAGGTGGAGGGGAAGAGCCCCCGCACGGTCCAGGCCTACTCGGAGACACTCAGCCGGTTCCGGACGATCGGCGTGGCGGAGGGCCTGCCCGATCGGGTCGCCGCGTTCCGCCCCGCCGACGTCTACCGCTTCATGAAGACGATCACCGATGCGGGCGTCTCGCTCGGGACCCGGCACCGGCGCTTCCGCGAGACGCGGGCGTTCTTCTCCTGGTGCCTCCGGATGGGCTACTGCGAGCAGCACCCCTTCGCGGGGATCCCCCACGTCAGGGTGGAGCAGAAGGTGATTCAGCCGCTCACGGAGGAGGAGATCCGAGCGCTGCTCGATGTCTGCGATCCGGCCGAGGAGTACGGCTGCCGCAACCGGGCGATCATCCTGCTCTTCCTCGACACCGGCTTGCGCGCGGCGGAGTTGCACCAGCTCACGCTCGCGGATGTGTCCTGGGCGGACCGCCGCATCCACATCCGCCACGGCAAAGGGCGGAAGCAACGGGTGGTGCCGTTCGGGGAGGGACCCGAGGCCGCGCTGCAGTCGTACATCGATCGCTTCCGCGGGCAGACCGATGGGCCGCTGTTCCTGACGATCGAGCGGCCCAAGAAGCCGCGCGGGCCGATGAACAAGTACCTCTTGGGCACTCTCTTCGCGCGGCTCGGTGCCCGCGCCGGCGTGCACGCGAACCCGCACCGCTTCCGCCACACCTTCGCGACCTGGGCGATCGAGAACCACGCCCGGGAGCTCGACGTGCAGTACCTGCTCGGACACTCCACCTCGGCGATGGTGCGGCGCTACTCGGCCACCTACGACGCGGCGAAGGCGGCAGACGCGCATGCCAGCTTCAGCCCGGCGGCACGGCTCCTGGCAGCGGGGGAGCCGCTGCCGTGACGATGGATCGGCCGAGCGAGCCGGTGCGCGAGGTGCCAATTCGCGACGTGGAGCAGGCGCTGCGAGTCGTGCGCGTTGGCGACCGCATCGTGCTGGAGCTCCCCGGCCGCTGGCGACTGCGGCTGCGGCGCCCGGAAGCCTGGGAGCTGGCGGAGGCCCTGGACGAGATCGCCACGGCCCGGTAGGCCGCGCGCGTCACTGGTCAGGGGCCGTAGGGGCGTCCCGGCTGCCCACCCGTGCATCGACGCCGATGGGGGACTGAAGGAGACGGGGGCTTCGGCCGCCTGGGCGGCGCCGTCGGGCGCGGCTGCGGCTCCTCCGGCGGCGACGGCGGCGCCACGCTCGCGGGATGCGAGTCGCGGGTCCCGCCACCGACCCTCGCTTGACTTGTCCGCGAAGCAGAGCGTCCATGGACCCACATGGACGCCGACACGCTGACGTTGACCGCGCTCGCCGAGACCTACCTATCCGGGACCGGGACGCCGCCTACGGTCGCGACTTCGCGCAGAAGGCGGACAGGCTCGGCAGCACGACGATCCTGACGCCAGTCCGGGCACCGCAAGCCAACGCGATCGCGGAACGCGTCATCGGGACGATCCGGCGCGAGTGCCTGGAGCATGTGATCGTGCTGAGCGAGCGCCACCTGCGCCGCATCATGCGGGAGTACGTCACGTATTACAACGGGGCCCGCCCGCATCAGGCGTTCCGGCTCGACCCACCCGACGGACCGCGGGGCGCCGCGGCGCCAGACGACCGGCACCGGCGAGTGGTTGGGACGCCCGTCCTCGGTGGCCTGCATCACGTCTATCGCTGGGCGGCTTGATCGGCGGATGGAGTTTTGACGCTGCACAATACCGCGGTGACGAGCAGCGTGACGATCAACATGAACACGATCGCGACGGCGGTCATGGCCCCGAATGCCGAGGCGAACGTCAGCCCGTTCGCCCCGGCGCTGCCCTCGCCAGACAGCCGTTGACCAGAGCTGGTGGGACTCCTCTCGATCGGCCACGGCTCGTCTACCCGAATCAGCCTGACGATTCGGGTTTTGTGGTCCCACCGCGCCCATCCCCGTGGTCCACACACGTTTTCTATGACAAGCGAGGTACCGACCTCCGCGACCGCCGCGGACCGCGATGTCCGGTCGCGGAGAAGGTCATGGCGCCGTCGCGGATGGGGGTGCAGCATGATCCGCGCCTCACGCAACCGTTACCATCCTGACCTGCCCCTCAGAAACCGGTCCAGATCCTATGAGAGGATCCGGGGCGGACGAGGGGAGTCGGCATGGCCCGGAAGCGGTACAGCGCGGAGGAGATCATCGGCAAACTGCGGGAGGCGGAGGTGGCGCTGGCGCAGGGGGAATCGGTCGCGCAGGTCGCGCGCCGCCTCGGCGTGGCCGAGCCCCACGGCTTCGTTGAGGCGGCACTCCGAGGTAGCCGGAGCGTGAAGCAGTGCGGCTCCGAGCCGCCGGATGCCGGGTTGGGTCGTGAGTGCGTCGATGTGCCAGCGGAGGGGCTTGCGGGGCGCGAGGTGGCGCTGCACCCGGCGCGCCAGCCCGGGCTGCGCGCTCCCGACGTAGAGGTACACGCCCGGCGACAGCAGATGCTCGCCGAGGGCTCCCACCTCGACCGTGGTGCTCACGGGGACGTGCAGGACGAGCACGTATAGGCCGCTGTCCGGCAGGGCGCTTCCGTTCGCGGCCATTGGACCCTCGCACGCGCGCCCGAACGATAGGGGGCAGGGGGGCCCGGTGCCGGCCGGCCCCGGGGGTGCTGCCGTCCGCGCCGCCGTGCGCCCTTGGTGTGCCCGCGAGGACCGGCGATTCGCAATCCGTCGCCGCCCGCCGCCTCACCGCGAACCCCGTCCGCACCCAGGTCGGCCAGGAGGCGCCCCGCCAGACCCAGACACTCGTCGCTGAGGTCGACGACGACTGATCCGGTCAGCGGCAGCGCGGACGTCGCCCCTAGGCGTCCGCGGGTGGATGCAGCTGGTAGAGATCCCTCATGCGGCTGCCGATCAGTTGCATGCGCAGGTCATCATCCAGCGCGGGAAGGAAGGAGCGGTTGAGCGACTCCTTGAGGACGCCGAGGAAGCCGTGACGGGTGCGGCCGATCTCGGCGAGGCGCTCCGCCAGCGCGCTGACCTCTTCCGCGAGCGCGCCCGGCGCCGCGACTTTCGTGATCAGGCCCAGGTCCGCGGCTTCCTGCGCCGAGGTAAAGCCGTCGTCGAGGATCAGCCGCCAGGCGTGCTTCAGCCCCACGTACTTGGGCAGGAAGGCCGTTGCGGTGATCACCAGTTTTAATTGGGAGTCGGGGTCGGCGATCGCGAAGTCGGAGGCGAGCATGAGGTCGAAGCCGGACCCCATGCAGTAGCCGTGCACCTCGGCGATCACGGGTTGCGGGATACGCCGCAACAGGGTTTGCAGCTGGTGGTAGGGAAACCGTCCCTGATTGAACGGCGCGCTGTGCGGGGCGGACATGGTGCGCTCGTCCGTCCTGTCGTCGCCCGAGCTGAACGACTTCCCAGTGCCGCCCAGGATCAGCACCTGGACAGTCGGGTCGCGACCCACGCGCGTCACGACATCGATCATCGCGTCGCCGACCTCCGTGTTGATCGCGTTGTGCCGTTCCGGCCGATTGATCGTGAGCCGCGTGATCGGCCCGTCCTCGATGATGAGTGCCTTGGTCACGGCGGACCTCCGTTTGCGTGCGCCGCGCGTGGATTCCCACGCGCCCGCATCGCGCATCCTATCCCCATCTGCTCGAAGACACTGCTCTGCGGGAACACCGGGCTGACCACCGCGATCACCGCGATCGCCATCGCGATCGAACCGCAGGCGAGCGCGAGCGGCACGCCGGCCGCGAGGACGGCAGCGAAGGCAAGGATCAGGATGGCGAAGGTGATCGGCAGGTGGATCAGGCTGGCGCGGGCGAGGTCCTCGTTGTCGATCGCGGTCAATTGCTGAGTGAGCGACGCCACGCCGCCGATCAGGACCTCGAAGCCACCCCGCCCGTTCACCTCCGCGCCCAGATCGGTGACGACGAGGATGTGGTCGACCTTGTCCACGCCGTCGACGGCCGTCGCGTCGATCTGGACCAGCGCGAACGTCACGTCCCCGCCGGTCGCGTTCGCCGCGACGAACGGCGACGCCTCGCGCGCGAGTCCGAGGTCGTCGTGGGTGGTGGTCTCCCGCACGATGCGCGTGCTGTTGGTCACGGCGGCGCCGCCGATCGTCACGCGCTCCGCGATGCGCAGCGCGGCGAGCTCGTCCATCAGGCCCTCGACGACCTGGCGGGATGCGGGGTCTGTCACCCGCAGCGCGGGGTGGGAGAAGAAGACGATCTCCTGGGCCGTGCCTTCCACCTCGCCTTCGTCGACCGGAAAGCGCTCCTCGATCAGCGCCGTCGCCCGATCGGTGTCGCCTCCCCCGGCCGTCTCCTCGTCGACGTCGGTGTCCGGCTGGACGCTGGAGCAAACGCCGATCGCGACGGCAACGACGGCCAGCCAGCCGGCAAGCACGATCCGGCGGTGTCGCGCGCTCCACAGGCCAATCCGCGCGACGGCCGAGGAGCGCGGGGCCGGACCCGATGCCGTCATCCTGCAATCTCCTCCCGGTCCGGGGCGCTGTCGTCCCGGCCTTACGGCAGTCGCACCTCGCCCGCGGTCGGCCCACCAAGCGGGACCAGCACGCCGTCCTGCACCTGGCAGGGGATGAGCCCGAGCGCGGTATAGACGTCGGCATCCTGCGCCGCGAGGCCGGCCGCCACGAGCGCGTCGAGGTCCTCCCCGGGCGTCGTCAGGCGGTCGCCGTGCGCGTCGAAGGCGATCGCCCCCGAGACGCCGTCGCGCAGATCTGTGGCGCGCACCGCGTCGCGCAGCGCCCGCGGGTCAATCACGAGCGAGCCGTCTGGTCGCTCCTCGGCGACCGCCTGCACGGCGTCGGGGAGCACCGTGGCGGCGTCGACGTACTGCGCGGGAAACGTCGCCGAGGGCGCCCGCCCGTGGAGCGCGATGAACGCCTCGAGGAAGTCGGCCGGCAGCGGGACCTGACAACCGGAGAACAACACGCCCTCGGCCGCCTCGCCGACGGGCTCGACGAAGTTGGGGATCGATGCCACCGCGTCCCCCGCGCCGAACAAGCCGTCGTAGCCGGCGTCGCGGAGTTGCCGGTAGAGCAGCCCGGCCTCGGGGTTGAACCCGGCGAAACCGACGAAGTCGGGATCGGCCGCCGCGATCTCCGTGGCTAGCTGGCCGAAGTCGACGTCGCCGATGTTCACGCTACGACGGTCGATCAATCCGCCTGCCGCCTCGACGAAGGCCTGGGCGGCGTCGACGAGGTCGATGCTGAACGGCTCGTTGCTGTCGACGAAAGAGAAGCGGTCAGCCTCCAACGAGAGCAAGAATTGGCCGGCGAAGATGCCCTCGATGTCGTTGCGGAAGGCGGTCCGGAAGAAGAAGCCGCCCGGGGCCTGCGCGGTGGTGAGGTCGGTGCGGGTCGCGGAGCCGGAGATGGCGACGATGCCCGCTGCGGCGAGGATGGGGATCGCGGCCTGGCTCCCGCCGCTGCACTGTGGGGGCGCGGGGCCCGGCAACTGCCGTGGGGGGATCCGCTGCGAGACGTGCCGCCGCGTCACGAAGCATCACCGCGTCCGATCTAGGCGTTCCTACTCTTGCGATCGCTGCGGCAACCACGTCCATCCCACGGCCGGCACCTTGCTGCACCGGAGCCACGCTCCCCTGCGCGCCTGGTTCTTCACTGTCCTCCTCGTCGCGACGACCCGCCGCGATATTCGGCCATCCCATATGGCTCGGCTAACGGGGGTCAACCCCAAGACGGCAAGCGACATGTTGGACACCATCCAGCGCGCGTTCTACGGCGCGAGGCGCCTCTCCGTTGACAGCGTGAGATTCAAGGAACTGCTGGCACGTCTGGTCGAGACGCGCCCTGAGCCCGCGCCGCCTCCGGAGCGCCGAAAGCCCACTATCTAGAGGGAGCCTGGGCAACGAGCGGGCGGCCGCGGCGGCCGACTATCCTGCAGCAACACAGCAGGAGGCCCGGGTGGCCAAACGCCACAGATGGACGGTTGACGAAGACGAGGCCGCGCTAAGCACCTATTTCGCGATGCTCGAAGCGGAACGCAACGGTGAGATCCGCAAGGAACCGTACCTGGAGGCTGCACGAGCGGCGCTGCCAGCACGGACGGAGCGGGCCATCGAGCTCAGGTGGGCCAACACGACCTAACATCATGAACAAGTGGGGACTGCGAGCGGTGCGCTGGACCGAAAGTCGAAGCAACTACCCGCAGCAGCTCAAACGGCTGCTTGCCCGGCGCATCCCTGGGGATCCCTGACTCGCAGAACCCCACATCCACCGACCGGATCGGTCACTAAAGTCCTGTCTCTCCTGTCTCTCCTGTCTCGTCCGTCACCGCTCCTGCGGAGGAGACGGCAACGACAGCACCTTCAGTGCTCACGAGGCACCCGGGGGTTATGCCGATCTGCAGAAGATTGTTTACACAATCAGTACTGGCCTCAGAATTGGTGGGATCGGGGGTGACTTCCCGATACGTTCCAGCCCACGGAGCCCGCCGATGCCCATTCGCGACGCCGTCCTCGCCCGCACCGACCGGTTCACCGACGAGACCGGCGTCGGCGTCGTCGACGTTCCCGCGGAGGAGGACCTGAACCCGCTCCAGCTCGACGGGCTGGTGGTCAGTCTCGTCGCCGACTCCGAGGAGGAGACGAACCTGGAGCGGTTGGCCGACGTCCTCCGCACGGCGTTCCCGGGCCTCCGCACCGCCTGGGAGTACGCCGAGACCGGCGTGCCGGTCCTCTACGTCTACACCGGCGTCCCCTCCTCCGGCGGCCGCACCAAGGGGGGCGGCGAGCCCGTGCCTCGTCGCCTCATCCCGCCCGTGCTGCTGCTCGCCGTTCTCGCTGGGTCAGGGTGCATGGAGCCCGCGGGCGCGCCCGTCGCCGGAGACCCGCCCACGCCGTTGACCCGCTCCCAGGCGATCAGCGTCGTGCGCGGCTGCCTCGAGCGGCTGGAGCCCACGCCGGCCGTAGCAGCGGCGCTGGCCCAGCTGCGCGCGCGGACAGTGGCGGTACCCCTGGAGGAGCTCGGCGAGACCCGGCCCGGGTGGCTGGTGCAGGGCGGGGAGGTGGAGGACGTGGGGGCGCCGGCCTGGCGCGTGCTGGAGGACACGCGGGAGGTGGTCGCGGCCCTGCCCAGCGCGGTGGCGATCGCCCCCGGCCCCGCGGGCCGGCTGTGCCGGTTCCCCTAGCCGTGTCCCCCTACGTGCTCGTCTTCGGCCGCTCCTCGTCGCCCCGGTACCCCGAGGCGCTCAGGCTGCTGCGGGCGGTCTCGGGCCACGTGACCCCACGAGGCCGATGGGGTGGTCGAACACCGCGCGCCCGTCGGGCCGCAGGGCGGCGACACCGTGGCGGCGCTGCTGCGGGTGGCCCAGGGCTGGCGCTCGACGCGGCGGCTGTGCGAAGGAGTGCCGCTGCCGCGGGCGGCGCTGTGGACCCTCCGCGAGGTGCTGGAGTGCCACGCCCTCTACCGGGTCCAGCGCCTGGGCCGGGCGCACGGCCACGGGCTGCCGGACGCGCCGGCTGCTGCGGTGGGCTGTCGAGTGGTCACGGCCCGCCTCCGACGCGAGGCCCTCGGCGGCGACGCCGCGGCAGGGCCGGTGGTGGCGGCCTGGGCGCGGGCGACGGGGCTCCTCGGCTGCCCGGCCTTCGACCTCGCCCGGGGCACGGCGGAGCTCGGCGCCGCCCCCGACACCGAGCGCTCCGCCTTCGAGGCCCTCCTCGGCGACCTGCGGCTCGACCTCGACCGGTAGCGTTCGGCGCGGCCCCCGGGGCGGCCTCCTCGCGCCGCTCGGCGGCCGGAAACCGGCCGGGTGGTCACGGACACAGCGCCGGCCCTGAAGTGGTCCTCTGACTGAACGAGGCGGCGAGGGGCGGCGGGCCATCTAGAACGCCCGCCCGACTTCGCACTCCGACTTTTATGGATGAGCCGCACAAGCACGCTCTCGGCGTGCCCGGGCACGCAGGGTGGGGTGCTGGGCCCGTCCGAGAGTGACCTCGGGGTAGGCCACCAGTGCCAAACCCTTCGCATCGACCTGACCGTCGCTGTGGCGGATCGCCAAGAGGTGAACGGAGCTGTCTCCAGAGCGTGTCGGGGAGTTCCGGCAGCATTGCACGCCCTCCTCTTCCTCTGGGGCGCTGCCGATGGCCCCAGAGTGACCAGGCGCTGCAGGCCGACGGACCAGCGCGGCCGCGCCGCGAATCCTTGGGGCTCCGCCGCACTTGGACCTCCGCCGGATCACGCGTGTGACGAGTCGCTGCCGGGGGCGGGTCGTCCAGGCCCGGCCGTGGACCGCGCAAGTCCGCGAGGAACCCGTCCACCAGTCGGAGCAACTCTTCCAGGGAGCCCACCCGCACCTGCGCGTCCGGGATCGCGGCGGCGATGGCACGAGCCGTCCATCCGTATCCGAGCAGAACTCGGCGATCCAGCGGTTGTAGGCGCGGGTGTATGCGTCCGCCAGCTCCGCGTCCTCCACCTCGGCCTGCCAGAGCAAGCCAATCGACGGATAGAGCAGCGCCTTGTCCAGGTCGATGCCCTCATCGTGCTCACCACGGCTTCGACCGCCACTACGGCTTCCTGCCGGGGGCGACGGACCAGTTCAATCCGGGGCTGACCTACGACAACCACCACGTTGACCCGCCGCGCCGGCCGGAGGAGGGCTATCACATCACGGAGGACCTCGTGGACCGAGCGATCGGGTTCCTTCGCGACAAGCAATCACACCGGCCCCGGCAGCCGTTCTTCCTCTACTTCGCCTTGGGCGCGGGCACGACCCTGTGGGGACGAATACCTAGATCGTGAGAGGAATTGGGCCCGGGCGTGAAACTTGCCGTCGCGACGAGCACCTCAGTCCAGCTGCCCGGGGGGACGACCTTTACCGCCGAGCGCGCCGCCTCCGCGACCATGTTGCAGCGCGCAGGCAACGCCTTCGCAAGGGGCAGCGAACCGGGGTTCGACCTCTCCGAGTGCGCGAACAATCCGTACAACGACTGGATCGGCGCGCAGATCCGGGCCGACGTCTACGGCTGGGTCTGCCCCGGCGAACCTGAGCACGCGGCCGATCTGGCGAGCCGCGATGCGGCGCTATCGCATCCTTCGAAAGGACGGACCGGCTCCTCGAATCCCTTGAGCGCGTGCCCACCCTTGTCGCCGAACGGGTGATCCTTGCCCGCCAGCAGCCCGCGCACGACATCGCTGACCAGGATCTCGCCCCCCCTGAGCGGCGCTCATGATGGGGACCCGATCGCGAGCGCCGCGGCCGCGGACTGACACTCGCCCGGCGGTTGGGCTGCGTGAGGCCGTCCCGCGAGCGGCAGGTCCGGAAACGCACCCGCCCGCCTAAAACCCGGTGAAGCGCGGCTCGCGCTTCTCTTGAAACGCCTGCACGCCCTCCGCGTAGTCCTCCGACAGCCAGACGAGCGGGGTCACCATGCCGGACAGCTCTAGCGCGCTCTCGTAGTCCATGGACTCCGTTTTGTACGCCATCACCTTCCCCACCTTCTGTCCGATCGGCGGCCCGGCCTCGATCTCCTCGGCGTATGCGCTCAGCCTGCCCGCGAAGTCCTCCGCGTCGACCAGGAAGTTTGTGACCCCCGCAGCGTGGGCCTCCTCGGCATCCATGAAGCGCCCCGTGAACATCATGTCCATCGCCTTGCGCCGGCCAATGATGCGAGGGATTGCCCAGAAGCCGCCCAGATCCGCGTGCGCGCCGCGCTTGACGTAGGCGACCTGATAGCGGGCGGCAGTCGATCCCAGCGCGACGTCGCAGAGGCAGGCCAGGTCGAAGCCCGCACCCACGCAGGGCCCGTTGATCCCGGCGATGATGGGGATCTCGAGGCGCCGAAGCGCCGCGAACGTCTTCGTCGAGTTGCGGAAGCGGAGGCGTTCGAACTCCGGATCGGGCCCCTCGCTCCGGGGCGGCAACGCCACGTCGCCCGCGGATGATCCGCTCATGTCCATGCCCGAACAGAAGCCGCGGCCCGCGCCCGTGATGACCAGGCAGCGCGCGCTGCGGTCGTCGCGGGCCGCGTCGAACACCTCCTTCATCTCGGCGAGCATCGGGTGGGTCAGCGCGTTGAGCTTCTCCGGCCGGGTGAGAGTGAGCCAGATGATCCCTCCCACAACACCACGGCGGTCAACTTCGATGAACTCGTACGCCATATGGAACCTCCAACTCCTGATGCTTTCAGACTGCGGAACGATCAACCGGGTGTCAGGGCAGATACGGCGCGACGGGCGGCCCTACCTGCGCTGCCAACACCCGTTGCGCGTCGCGCACGAACTCGGCGGCCAGTGGACGGGTATCTCGCGGGTCAATGATCTCCTGTCCCGTCGCCTCCGCCGTGCGGAACGGCGAGGCGATCGCCTTGAGCCGTGCCTCACCCTCGTCGTCGCCGGTGACGCGGACCCGTTGACGTCCTTGGGGCGCGTCTGCGACTTGCGTCGGGAGCGGTCCCAGGTGTCGATCGCGGTCTGCAACGGGGCCGGGCACTTCCCGATGCTGGAGGCCCCGGAGGCGCTCAGCGTTGCGCTGCGCCGGTTCGTCGGTGGACTGCGGCGCCGGACCCACGTGTCGGACGGCACGTGGGCGTACCGGCCCGACTGCGTCTGGACCGACCCGGAGGCGCCGGAGATGGCCGACGCCGGCCAGGCGCGTGAGGCGATGGAGCAGCTGGCACGCGATTGGTAGACGGGCGCTCGCCCGCCGACCAGCGCAAGGAAGACGAGGCGCGCGATGAGCAAACCAAGTTCAGACACGGCGGAACCGGCAGGACTCGCGCTGGACGAGACGCCGAGTCCGGTGCACATCCGCCCAGCGGACCCGGCCGACCACGACGGCGCGTTCGCGCTGTGGTCGGACGTGGGCTTCCCGACGATGTCGGAGGCCGAGTGGTATGCGGTCGTGGGCAGTCCGACGACGTTCGCGCTGCTAGCGGAAGCGGAGGGGGCGTTGGTGGGGGCGGCGATCGCGTCGTTCGACGGCTGGCGCGCCTTCATCTATCACGTGGCGGTGGCGGAGACGCATCGCGGGCGGGGCGTCGCGAAGATGCTGATGGCGGAGGCGGAGACGCTGGTCTCCGTCGTGGGGGCGCGATACGTCTACGCGATGGTCCACGAGAGCAACGCGGCGGGGTTCGCCCTGGCCGCGGTCATGGGCTTCGAGCCCGAGGGCGATGTCGTCCTGGTGAAGGAGCTGGCGGAGGCGGCCGACGCCCCCTAGCGGCTGGACCGGCGCTTCGCCGCGCGGCCGTCGCGAGCCCGCTTCGCGGCGCCCGCCGGCACCGAGATCGGGGGCGGGCGACCTGGGGCCGAGGTGATCGCCCAGTCCGCGGGGGGCCCGAGGGATCAGTCGTCGAACTGGAGCGGGACCCGGTGCCGGGCCCGGACCCAGATCAGGCGCCAGACGGCGCGCGCTTCCAGCATGACGAGGACCTGCAGGGTCATAAGGAGCGCGAGCAAGCGCAGCTCCTGCGCCACCAGCAGACCGACCGCGGCCATTGCCCAAACGGTCGCCGCGGCCGTCAGCCCCGTGAGGGCGTCCCCCCGCTGGAAGATGATGCCGGCCCCAAGGAAGCCAATGCCCTGCACGACCCCCGCGGCGACCCGCGCGTCGCTCTCGAGGAAGGTGTCGCTGAGCAGCCCGAAGGCGGCCGCCCCAACCGTGACCAGGGCGATCGTGCGGAACCCTGCCTCGTGCCTGCGCACTTCCCGCTCTATCCCCACGGCGGCGCCGAAGGCCAATGCCAGGAGAAGGTCCAGGAAAAGGTCGAGCTGTCCTGCCGCGTCCATCGTGCACTCGCATTCTTGGGGGACTACATACTTGACACCACTACAGGCGTTCTTTCTTCATGTAGAGACGGCAGACCGCACCGGGCGGCGTGCGAAACTTCGTGCCGTGGTCGCGCAGCCCTGCACTACACGGGGGTCACGGGCCCACTCCCCGAAGGTCTGGAGGAGGTACATCGGGCTCCCATGGGTGCGTGACCCACCGTCGCCGCCGCTGGACGCGAACCCCCTGCATAGCGCGGTCGCGGGGGCGTCGACGGCTCCTGGTCGTGGCAGGCAAGTACACTACCGCCCGACGGAGGCCCCACTGTCCAACCGCACCACCCCACGACCGCGCTTCCCCCTGACGACGGCCTATCAGCACCTGCGGGCGGCCGACCCCCGGCTGGGGGCGCTGATCGACGCGCACGGGCCGTATACGCCGCGGCCCAGCGCCGACCCGTATGGGGCGCTGGTGCGCAGCGTCTTCCACCAGCAGCTGGGCGGGGCGGCGGCCAACGCGATCATGCGGCGGACGTTCGCACTGTTCGGCGACGCCGAGTCGGCGCCGGCGCCGGCCGACTTCCTGCAGGCCGGCGACGCCGACCTGCGCGGGGCGGGGCTCTCGCGGCAGAAGACGTCGTACCTGCGCGACCTGGCGCAGCAGGTCGTCGACGGGCGGCTGACGCTCGACGGGCTGGCGGCGCTGGACGACGCGGCGGTGACGGCGCAACTGACGTCGGTGCGGGGGATCGGCGTGTGGACGGCGCAGATGTTCCTGATGTTCCACCTGGGCCGCCCCGACGTGCTGCCGGTCGGCGACCTGGGGGTGCGCAAGGGGATGCGGGCGACCTACGGGCTGGCGGAGACGCCCGACGCGGCGCGGGCGACGGCCATCGGCGCGCCCTGGGCGCCCTACCGCAGCGTGGGGTCGTGGTACATGTGGCGGGCCGTCGAGACGATCACGCCCGACTGAGGGGTTCTGGACGAGGGCGGCGGCCGATAGGCTTCGCGGCGTCGTGCCGTGGCGAGTGGGGCGACGCCGGAGGGGAGGGTCGATCGGGATGAGCGCGCCCGCGCTGTTCCTGCCGCAGCCCGACGAGGGCGGTCGCACGCTGCTGCTGCCCAATCGCTGCGCGCGCAGCGTGTGGAGCCTGGAGCTGGTGCACGGCGCGGCGACGGCGGCACTGCTTGCGCGCGGCGTCGAGGCGGCGCTGCGGCCGGAGTTGCGGGTCGTGCGGCTGACCATCGACCTGATGCGCCCCGCTCCGATGCAGGCGCTCGAGGCGCGCACGGCCGTGGTGCGGGAGGGGCGGCGCATCCAGGTGGTGCAATCGGGGCTGTTCACGTCGCGGGGCGACGGCGAGACGGTCGAGGTGGCGCGGGCGACGGCGCTGGCGCTGCGGCCGTCGGAGCTGCCGACCGAGGGGGCGATCGAGGCCGACGCGGCGCGGCCGCCCGACCCGGAGTCGCTGCCGCGCCGGCCGGCCAACATGGCCGGGGGGGCCGAGGCCTACCACTCGACGGTCGAGTGGCGGCCAGTGGGGGAGTGGGGGGCGTCGCCGCGGCCGATGCTGTGGATCCGCAACCCGGCCGACATCGTGCCGGGCGAGCCGCTGAGCCCGCTGTCGCGGGCAGTCGCGACGGCCGACTCGCTGAGCCCCCTGGCCAACGCCGAACCGTCGTTCCGCGATGGGGGGGTCGGCTTCATCAACGCCGACATCACGCTGTACCTGCATCGCGACCCGGCCGACGAGTGGCTCTGCGTCGTGGCGACGAGCCGCCAGGGGGGCGGGGGCTTCGTCGTCTGCGACGGCGCGCTGTACGACCGGCGCGGGCCGCTGGGCCGGATCGCGCTGGCCAGCCTGGCGCAGACGCAGCAGCCGCTGGGGCTGGCGTCGCCGGCGCCCGGCGAGGGGGGGCGCTAGCCCGATGCGCATCCCCATCGGCGACCGGGTGCTCGATTGCACGCGCCACACGGCCATCATGGGCATCGTCAACGTCGCGACCGACTCGCCGGTGTCCGGGAGCGTGGTGACGACGGCGGCGGCGGTCGAACGGGCGCGCGGGCTGGTGGCCGACGGCGCGGCGCTGGTCGACGTGGGGGCGCACTCGACGCGCAGCGGCGGGGAGTCGCCCAGCGCGCAGGAGGAGATCGACCGGCTCTGCCCGGTCGTGGCGGGGCTGGCGGGGGAGGGCATCCTGGTGTCGGTCGACACGTGGCGGGGGGCGGTCGCGCGGGCGGCCGTCGAGGCGGGGGCGCACGTCGTGAACGACGTCTCGGCGGGCAGCGACGCCGAGACGGTGCGCGTCGCGGTCGAGACGGGCGTGCCGCTGGTCGTGATGCACATGCGCGGCCGTCCCAAGCAGCACCGCCGGGCCGACCAGCGCTACGCCGACGTGGGGCAGGAGGTGCGGGCCTTCCTGGCGGAGCGGGCCGAGGCGCTGACCGCGCAGGGGGTGTCGCGGATCTGGCTCGACCCGGGCTACGAGTTCGCCAAGCCGGCCGCCGACAACGTGCGCATGCTGCTCGACACGCCGGCGCTGCTCGAGCTGGGGCGGCCGGTGCTGGTCTCGGCGTCGCGCAAGGGCTTCCTGGCCGAGCTGCTGGGCTCGCCGAAGCTGCCGTCGGCGGCGGTGCAATCGGTCGCGGGGCTGGGCGAGGCGACGCTGGCGTTCAACACGCTGGCGGCCTGGCTGGGGGTGCACATCGTGCGCGTGCACGACGTCGCGGCGACGGCGCACGCCCTGCGCGTCGTCGCGGCGGTGCGGTCGGTCGAGGGGTAGGGGGCGGGGGCGGGGTGGAGGGGGGTCGGGGCGAAGCGCGCCGACCTGCCTGGCGCCGCGGGGTCTACGTGGGATCGGCCCTGCCTTGTGCTTCCGCCTCCGCCAGCAACGCGCGCAACTGGGGCATCAACTCGGGAATGTCGCGGCTGACAATGTCCCAGACCCTCTGCGGGTGGATGCTGCCGTAGCCGTGCACGACTCGGTTTCGCGTCCCCGTGACATTGGCCCACGGAATCTCGGGGTGAGCCTTCTGGATGTCGCCGGGGACATTTTTGGCCGCCTCTCCGAGCACCGTGATGTTCCAGAGGACCGCATCATAGGTAAGCGGCGCACCGACAAGTTGGTCACGACTGAGCCCGGCCGTGTAGTCCCCGATCCGCGCGCAGCAGTCGAGCATATCGCGCACGTAGATGTCCCATCGCCGTTCAGACATAGACGGCATCCGCCTTGATGTAGGGGCGGAGTTCAACCCTCACGTCGGCTTCAACCACGAGGTCCACGGAGTGGCCGAACAGCCCCTCCAGGTACTGGAGCACTTCACCGTACCCTGCCCAGCCACGGGCGCCGGGAAGGGAAATGAGGATGTCGATGTCGCTGCCGGGCCCCGCCTCGTCGCGCACGGTGGAGCCGAAGAGCGCCAGGTCGACCACGCCGAAGCGTTCGGCCAACATCGGCTTGTGCGCCCGCAGGAGGGCCAGCGTGTCGCTGCTGCTGAGAGCTTGGTCGGGCATTCCGTCCTCCGCTCGCCAAGTCTACTGCGCGTGCGGCGCGGGGCGGGATCGAGCGGTCGTGCCGGCGGCGACGGCGCACGCCCTGCGCGTCGTCGATGCCGTGCGGTCGGTCGGGGGGTAGGGGGTCGGGGGTGGTGGAGCGCGCCGACCTGCCTGGCGCCGCGGGGCCTACGTGGGATCGGCTCTGCCTTGTCCCTCCGCCTCTGCCAGCAGCGCGCGCAACTGGGGCATCAACTCGGGGATGTCATCGTGGATGATCAACCAGATGACACGCTCATCGACGGACTCATAGCCGTGGACGATTCGGTTCCGCGTCCCGATGACTTTGCCCCAGGGAATTTCCGGATGCGCTTCCCCAACAGACTTGGGGATCTTCTTTGCCGCCTCGCCGAGGATCACGAGATTCCACCGCACGGCGTCATATGCGGTCGGGTCCGCGAAGAACGCGGCATAATCCCGGGCTGCGGCGGCGTCCCTGACTTTCCCGCAGCAATCAAGCATGTCGCGCACGTACAGATCCCAGCGGCGCTCAGACATGCACGGCCTCGGCCTCGATATAGGGGCGCAGTTCGGCCCGCACGGCGCCGTCCATCACGAGATCGACCGGCCGGCCGAGCAGTTCCTCGAGATAGAACCAGGCGTCGAAGTACTGGCTCGAGCGCGTGACCTCGTCGTAGCTCACGAGGATGTCGATGTCGCTGTCCGGCCCCGCCTCGTCGCGGACGGTGGAGCCGAAGAGCGCCAAGTCGACCACGCCGAAGCGCTCGGCCAGCACCGGCTTGTGCGCCCGCAGGAGGGCCAGCGTCTCGCTGCTGCTCAGTGCTTGCTCGGCCATTCCGTCCTCCGCTCGCCAAGTCTATCGCGCCCCCGGTCGTGGGAGCGACGGCCGGGCCGGGGCGGAGGTCAGCCCTGGCTGACGTGGCGGAGGATCGCCGCGATGCGACGGGCGGTGTGACTGAAGTACTGGACTTCTTCGACGCTGAGGGGGCGGCCGAGGATGTCGCGGTCGCGGTAGGAGAGCCACTTCTTGAGGACTTGGTAGCCGCCGAGTTTGTAGTGCCAGACGGCGGCCGGGACGTTGCGCCAGTAGGCGCGACCGTTGAGGTAGATGTCGAAGCTGGTGGCGCCGAGGCCCGGGTCCGCGCCCGACGGGGCGGCATGCTCGACGAGGCGGCCCTGGCCCGGCATGACGGCGCCGCCGGCGCCGAAGTGGCCCCAGCCGGCGGTCAGGGCGAAGTCGGCGGCGGTCATGTTGCCGCCGTCGGCGGTGGCGGGGACGGCGATGGCGGCGAGATCGGCGCGCAGGGGGGCTGCGGTGACGCCTGGGACGGGGGTGTCGGGGTCGAGGAGGCGGGCGAGATCGCGGCCGCGGGCGGCGGAGGCGGCGAGTTCTTCGGCGGCGCCGTCGCGGTCGCCGCCGGGCCAGGCGGGGAGTGGGATGCGGGGCCACTCCATGCGCAGCGCGCCGGCGTTGGCGACGCGGTAGGCGGGGTGGTGCAGGACGGCCAGGACGTGGTGGAAGAGGTCCTCGACGCCGAGGCTGAGGGCGTCGAGGTAGCGCGCGGCGGCGGGCGAGAGGTTGGGGCGCCGGCCATCGGGCGTGTCGAGGGCGATGTCTCCGCCGCGCAGCCAGACAGGGAAGCAGGTTGCGCCTCGATCGATGAGATCAAGGGAGCCGATACGAGAGATGACCTGCGGCGGTGACCAGTCCCGGCGTGGTTTGTGTTGCGAGACGAGGCACAGATTTCCTTCGAATGCATGAGGCTTGTAGGCCGGTACTGGACGGCCCAGCAAGCCGTGTGCTGCTTCCCAATAGAGCCAGCGGTTGTCGAAGGGCCGGTAGGCGTGGCGGATGAAGCCTGCCTCATCCGGGCCGCTCCGCGCGAGAAGTGTGGCGCGCACCGAGCCGGCATCGTACACCGTGAATCCCGACGAACTCTTCATCGCGACGGGATAGCGGTGCGCGATCTCCTCTTGGGCCAGGGCCGGGTCAAAGTAGTCGGCGATCCGGGCCTTGAGGCGGTCGAGATCGATGTCTATCAAGAACGAGTCTCGCTTGGTCTGCACTCCGGGGAAGGAGGCGGGGATGAGGTCCGGCAGCGTCGGCCAGGTCGACCAGTCGTCGCTGGCAGCCACCGGCGCGAAGGGCAAGCCCAGCGGGAGCATCGGCGAGAGGTCGTCGTAGAGCGCGTCCGGCGCCACGTCCGCCGTTTCGGTCAACTCCTCGCGCTTGGCCTGGCCCCACAGCTGGCGGAAGGCGACCGTCCCGGCCGGGGCGTGTTGCGACTTGCGCACAAGCGTCGTGATGGCCGTCCCGACCTGGATGCCAACCGGATCCTCCGGCGTCGAGAAGATGCTCGGGTCGGGGTCGCCGTCGGGAGTGGTCTTTCCGGTCTTGCGGGAGTCGCCGTTGAGGCAGTCGATGCGGATGGCGTCGAAGACCTCCAGGTAGCGCTCGCGCATACCGGTGAAGGAGAGGCCGTCGAGCCAGGAGTAGTTGGAGATGAAGCAGACGACGCCGCGGCCGGTCTTCTCGGCGATGCGGCGCTCGGCCATGCGGAAGAAGCGGACGTAGAGGTCGTTGAGGCCCTGGCCCTCGGAGCGGCGCACGGCCTTGGTCGTGCGGTAGGCGCGGGAGAGTTTGCGCTCCTCGTCGACCGCCATGCCGGCGAAGCCGTTGTAGGGGGGATTGCCGAGGATGACGAGGATGGGGTCTTCCTGCTTGACGTGGTCGGCGCGGTCGCGCTCCTCCTCCAGCTCGGGGAAGGGCAGGGGCTTCTGCGGGCGGGGCTCCCAGCCGGTGAGGGCGTTGGTCAGGAAGACGCCGGGGCGCTCGCTCTCGTCGTCGGAGAAGGGGGCGTCGAGGGCCTGCATGGTGAGGCCGACCTGGAGGTGCGCGACGACGAAGGGGGCGGGCATGATCTCGAAGCCGAAGACGCGCTTGGTGGCGGCCCGCTTGACGGCCGCGCCGGTCAGCGCGCCGGTCCCGGCGTCGCGCAGGTTGGCGGCGATGCGGCGCAGGACCTCGGCCAGGTAGGCGCCGGTGCCGCAGCAGGGGTCGAGGACGTAGACGTTGTCGGCGGCGAGGCCGGCGGGGATGCCGAGGTCGTCCTTGAGGGCGCGGTCGACCCGCGCGACCATGTAGCGCACGACCTCGGCGGGGGTGTACCAGACGCCCAACTGCTTGCGCAGGACGGGGTCGAAGGCCTGCAGGAACGGCTCGTAGAAATAGGGCACGGCCTCGCCCTCGCTGAAGCGGGTGAAGAAGGTGTCGTGCTCGACGCGATCCAGCGCCGCCCCCGTCCAGTCGAGCAACTCGACGAGCCCGAGCGGCCGCAGTCGGCCGGGGTCGGAGAGTTGGTGGAACAGCGCGCGCAGCACGGGGGCGCGCAGGTACCGCACCGCTCGCTCCCACTCGAATCGGTCCACGCGGCCGGGACGCTCCCGGTGCCAGAGCACCCAGGCGGAAAAGACGCCGTAGAAGAGCGTCTGGACGAGGCTGGAGCGGAAGAAGGCGGCGCCGCGTGTTTTGTCGAAGCGGACGCCCAGCGCCTCCTCGAGGGCGGAGCGGACGGCGGCGAGGGAGGGGGGGTCGCCGGCGGCCTCGACGCGGGCCAGGCCGTCGCGGGCGTAGGAGGCGAGCAGCACGGCGAGATCCTTGGGGTCGGTGATGGCGGCGCGGTGGGAGAGGGCGCGGGTGAGGTACTCACCCAGGCGAACGCCGGCGTCGCGGGCGAAGGCGCGCGGCCTGATCAGGCGGCGCTCGAAGTCCTCCGCGCTGTCGGCGAGGCGGATGGTCTCGAGCTTGGCGGGGCGACCCTCGGCGTCCTCGCCGAGGGGGACGAAGTCGCGGAAGTTGGTGACGAGGACGAGGCGGTACTTCGCCCAATAGCGGCTGACCTGGTCGCCTTCGGCGGTCAGCCAGGCGTCGTCGGTGATGGCCTTGACCTCGACGACGCCGCGTTCGGGGAGCTGACCCTCGCGGGGATCGCCGCGGCGGAGTTGGCCGGCGGCGTAGAGGCCGAAGTCGGGGTGGCCCGCGCCCTGGTCGGCGAGCTCGCTGATGCAGTGGACTTTGGGCTTGAGTCCGCCGCCGACGGCGTCGAGCAGGTTGGCGAGGGCGGTGTAGCGGGAGCGCTCCGCGGTCGCCCCGCCGGACGCGCGCACGCGTCGGAGTTCCTCGAAGTAGGCCTCGGCGGCGGCGCGGAGTTCGGCGTCGTGGGGCACTGGGGGATCCTACCGCAGGGGCCGGGATGGGGGCGCTAGGCCCCCAGTCGCCCGGTTCGGTACACTCTGGGGAAACGTCTGCCAACCCCGACAGCCGAGCGGCTTGCGGAGAAGGGGGTCCGATGCCGATCTACGAATACGTCTGCAAGAACGATCACGAGTTCGAGCGCATGCTCAAGTTCTCCGAGATCGACAAGCGCGTCCACTGCCCGGAGTGCCAGCTGGCCGGGAAGCGCAAGCTGGTGCAGGACTTCCTGGACAAGAACTCCAGCAAGGAGCGCAAGAAGGACGAGCCGCGGTCGCTGCGGCGCACGCGCTTCACGAACTGGTAGCCGCCGTGAGCCCCGTCGCCGTGGTGGAAGTCACCGACGCCAGCTTCGACCGGGAGGTGGTGGCGCGGTCGCACGAGGCGCCGGTGATCGTGGAGTTCTGGGCGCCGTGGTGCGGCCCCTGCCGCATCCTGGGCCCGGTGCTGGAGTCGCTGGCCGAGGAGTTCGCGGGGCAGGTGCAGCTGGCCCGGCTGAACACCGACGAGAACCCGGTCGTGTCGCAGCAGCACGGGATCGAGAGCATCCCGGCGGTGTTCGCGTACCAGGACGGGCAGCCGGTGTCGCAGTTCTTGGGGGCGCTGCCCGAGCCGCAGGTGCGGGAGTTCGTCGAGGCGCTGCTGCCGTCGTCGGCGGACATGGCGGCGCAGGAGGCGGAGGCGCTGGTCGAGCAGGGACAGCCGGCGGCGGCGCTGGAACGCTTCGAGCAGATCGTCGCCGATGACCCGAGCCACGAGGGCTCGACGGCGATGCTGGCCCACCTGCTGCTGCAGGGCGGCGACGAGGAGCGGGCCGAGGAGTTGGCCAATCGCGTGCCCGCGAACAAGGGAGCGAAGCGCACGCTGGCGACGATCCGCCTGCGCCGCGCGGCGCGGGGCCAGGACGAGGCGGCGCTGCGGGCCCGGCTATCGGCGGACGCGGGCGACGCCACGGATATGTCAGACGCGGAGGGGGAGTACCGGCTGGGCGCGCTGCTGGCCGATCGGGCGGAGTGGCAGGAGGCGCTGGACCGGCTGCTGCAGTCGGTGCGGCTCGACCGGTCGCTGGACGACGACGCGGCGCGCCTGCTGCTGCTCGACGCCTTCGTCATGCTGGGCGACGAGAGCCCGCTGACGCAGGACTACCGGCGCCGGCTGGGGTCGGTGCTGTTCTAGCGGGCTGTGCTGGCGGGCTGTGCGAGGGGGCTGTGCTGGCTAGGCGTCGTCCTCGTCGTCCTCGGGGCGGGCGCGGGCGGAGATGGCCCAGGCGACGGTCGCGCCGGTGGCGATGAGGAAGATGCCGGGGATGATGACGGCGATCGCGAGGCCCGCGTCGCTGACGTGGAAGGGGTCGTCGGAGGCCTCGTCGCCGGCGGCGTCGAGGACGGGCGTCTCGGCCAGGGCGCCGTCGGCGGCGGCGGCCGCGGCGCTGCCGGTCGGCAGGCTCCAGACGGCCAGCACGAGGCCGAGCATGAGCAGCGCGATCAGCAGCGTGCGGGGCCTGCAGCCCTCGCGCAGTCGGATGACAAGCATCGTGGCGACTCCCCTCGAAATCCGGGGATAGTGTCGCGCGGGGGCGGAGGCCGGTCAACCGCGGGGGCGTCGGTCGTTGACGTCCGGCCGGCCGCACGGGACACTCGGCGGGGCTCGCAGACACGGGATACGGTCGGCATTGATAACGGACGTTGGGATTGGAGATCTGAGGTGGACGGAGACGCCACGAGCCCGCTGGTGACGAGGGACATCCTGCGGGCGGAGCTCAACGATCTGCGGGCGGAGTTGCACCGCGCCCTGCTGATTCTGGCCGGCGTCGTGCTGACGGGGGTCGCCGCGATCGCCGCGATCGCGACGCTCCTGGCACGGCTCGGGTAGAAGGAAGCCACCTCACCACGCCGTCCGCCCCGGGTCGAGCCTTACCCGGCCAGCACCTCGATCGCCGCGACACAACTGAGAAACAGGATGGTTTGGCCGAGCAACAGCGTGAGTGTCCAGACCTTCATCTCAGACCGCAGCTGGTTGAGGGCCGCCATCATCTCAGCTCGTAACTGGTCAAGGTCCGCCATCATCGCGAGCTGCAGTTCGCGCACGTCCGCCTTCGTCGCGATGCTCGTCCTGGTTGCGTAGGCCGTTCCCCGCCGCGGCCGAATCACCCCCACAGCACGGCCGCGATTGCGAGGCCGGCGGCCAGGAAGGCCGCCGTGGCGGCGGTGTAGGCTCCGAGTTGCAGCCAGAGCAAGCGCGTGAAGCGCGCCTCCATCTGCGCCATCGCCGTGGCAAGTTCGGACCGCAGCATCTCCCTCGTCACAAGGTCCTGCGTCGCTTCCCGGACCACCTCCACCACACCCTCCGCCTGCTCGGCGGTGTGCTCACGTCCGCGCAGCGTCCTGACCGCCTTGGCCGTGTCGAACGTGATCCCAACCATCATTCCCCCTCTTCCGCAGTGTCGCGCACAATGGCGCGGCCATGCAACGCATTATGCCACGCCCGCACGGGCGCGGGGGCCGAGGCCGGTCAACCGACGTCGGCTCCACCCGCTAGGCTCGCGCGATGGCGAAGGAAGCGATCCCGCATGGCGAGACGGCCCGACAGGCGATCCGCGAGCGGCTGGCGCAGCCGCCCGTGGTCGAGGTGGCGCTGCCGGGGCGCACGCTGCGGCTGACCAGCGCCTGGGGGCTGTTCTCGGCCAAGGGCATCGACGAGGGGACGGCGCTGCTGCTGGGGGAGCTGATCGCGCTGCCGCCGGCGTCGCGGGTGCTCGACTTCGGCTGCGGCTACGGGGCGCTGGGGCTGACGCTGGCGGCGCTCTGGCCGGACGCGGAGGTGGCGCTGATCGATAAGGACGTGCTGGCGGTCGAGACCTGCGCGGGCAACATCGAGGCGGCCGGGCTGACGAACGCGCGCGCGTCGCTGAGCCCCGGCTTCCGCGACGCGCCACCGGGCCCGTACGACCTGATCGTCTCGAACCTGCCCGCGCAGGCCGGCAACGAGGCCCTGGACGCGATCCTGCTCGAGGCGTGGGAGCGGCTGGGGCCGTCGGGGTCGCTGGTGGTGGTGACGGTGAACGGCCTGCGTCGTTATGTCCGACGGCGGTTCGAGGCGGTGTTCGGGAACTACCACAAGGCGCGCCAGGGGCCGCGGCATACGGTCGCACAGGGAGTCCGCGCTCTGACCAATGACGCACAAGGTGTGCGCGGCGAGGACGGCTAGCGCAGCGTCGCGCCGCCCCACGAGGGGAAGCCGGGCGAGTGCAGGCAGCGCACCGTATCGAGTTCCGCCGCGCCGGCCAGGGCGAGCAACCGGGCCAGGTCCTCGGGCCAATCGACATCGAGCGCCCAGCGCTCCGATCGGACGGCCGTGAAGGCCGCGTCGGCGGCGAGGGCGGCGCGCTCGTGGCGGGCGGCCGAGCCGGGGCCGTAGGCCGGCTCGATAACCGACGGGGGGCGCAGGCAGAGGCCGTTGGTGCCGCCGTCCTCGGCGGGGGCGAGGGCGACGGCGGGGCCGACGGCAGGCGAGCCGGCGGCGACCAGCGCGTCGATGTCGGCGGGGCGGATGAGGGGCAGGTCGGCGGGCACGATGAGCAGCGCGCCGGCCTCGGCGACGCGGGCCTGGGCGTCGCGGAGGGCGGCGTTGAGGCCCGCCTGGCCGGGGGCCTGGCGCAGGAAGGCGACGCCGAGGCGTGCGGCCTCGCGGCGGGCGGCGATATCGCGGCTGACGATCGTGACGCGGTCGACGCGACGGGCGGCCTGCAGCGCGCGGACGACGTCGCCGAGCATGGCGCGGACGAGGCGGTTGCGCTGCTCGATGGTCAGCAGGCGGGCGAGGCGCGCCTTGCCGGCGGGCAGCCCGCGCACCGGGACGACGGCCTCGACCGGGGCGCTAGGCATCGGCGTCGCTGGAGGCGACGGCCAGCGCCGCCTCGACGGTGCGCTGCGCCAGGGCGCGCTTCTCGGCGGGGCCGTGCATCAGCGTCTGCGTGGCGAGGCAGCGCACGCCGGTCTCCCGCTCGATGACGGGGGCGAGCGCGGCGTCCTGCTCGTCGATGACGAAGACGTCGATCAGGTCGGCGTAGAGGCGGGCGACGCCGAGGGCGGAGACGTCGTGGCCGAGGCTGCGCATGATCGCGGCCGCGGGCCCCTTGATGGCGGCGCCGGCGACGATGGGGCTCACCGCGGCGACGGGGGCGGCGGTCGTGAGGAGGCAGTCGCGCAGGCCGGGGACGGCCAGCACGGGCCCGATCGAGAGGAAGGGGTTGCTGGGCGCGATGACGATGGCGCGGGCCTCGCGCAGCGCCTCCTGGACGCCGGGGGCGGGCGCGACGGACTCGGCGCCCTCGAAGCGCAGGCCGCGGACGGCGTCGGCCTGGCGGCGGCGCACGAAGTACTCCTGGAAGGGCAGCTCGCCGGCGTCGGTCTGCACGATGGTGCGCAGGCGGCCGTCGCTGACGGGCAGGACGGCGCAGCCGACGCCGGAGGCGGCGGCGATCTCGGCGGTCACGGCGCTCAGCGGGGCGCCGGCCTGGAGGCGCTCGGTGCGATAGAGGTGCGTGCCCAGGTCGGTGTCGCCCAGGGTGAACCAGCCGCTGCCGCCCAGGGCGCGCAGGCGATCGAGGGCGGTGAAGCGGTCGCCGCGGACGCCCCAGCCGGTGTCGGGGTTGACGAGCCCGGCGAGCGTGTAGGTGACGGTGTCCAGGTCGGGGCTGATGTGCAGGCCGGCGATCTCGAGGTCGTCGCCGACGTTGACGATCGCGACGACCTCGGCGGGGGGGAAGGCCGCGAGCGCGCCCTCGAGGAAGCGGGCCGCGCCGACGCCCCCGGCGATGACGACGATGGGGCCGCTCCGGGGCTCTGGTGCTGGGGGCATTGGCGGACTCCCGTTCGCTCAATCGTCCTGCGGCGTGAGGGTGGCGCGAAAGCCGTCGCCGTCGTCGGACTCGCGCAGGTCGAGGCGGATCTCGAAGCCGGCGTCCTCGAAGGTGGCGAGCAGGCGCAGCGGGCGCTCGGCGGTCGCGCGCTCGACGGCGGCCAGCGCGCCGGACCAGGGGCCGTCGGGCGAGTCCAGCTCCAGCTCCGCCTCGCGCAGGCCGCCCTCGCGATCGAGGATGGCGTGCAGCGAGCAGTACCAGCCGCCCATCGGATCGGCGAGGTCGACGGTCAGATGGCGGGAGCCGTCGAGCTGTCGCTCGTCCTCGACGGCGGCCCCCTGTAGCTGGGGGATCGTGATCTGCATGCAGGGATCGTATGCTCCTGGGAGCGCGCGGACCACCAACGATCCGCCGCCGTCGAGGGACGGCATGTCGACAACCGCCCCGGATCCCGTCTGCGAGCACTGCGGCCTGCGCCGGGGGCAGGAGATGGCCTGCCGCGCCTGCGGCGTGCTGACGCTGGCCGGCGGCGCCAGCGTGATGCTGGCCTCGCGCTGGCGCCGGCTGGCCGAGTACCTGCTCGACTCGCTGCTCTTCGTGGTGACGTTCGGGGTCGGCTGGCTGATCTGGATGCACTTCACCGCGCAGACGTCGCAGTCGCCGGCGAAGCGGCTGCTCAACACCTACATCGTCGTGCAGCGCGAGGCGGACCTCGCGAGCTACGAGCGGGTTTGGGTGCGCGACGTGGTGGTCCTGTGGCTGCTGTTCGGGATCCTGCTGTCGTCGCTGTCGGGGGGCATCGTGCCGCTGGTCGACATGCTCTGGATCTTGTTCGACCCGCAGAAGCAGACGCTGCACGACAAGGTGGTCGACACGGTGATCGTGTATGCGCCGCTGGGGCTCGGGGAGCGGACGGCGCGGCGCGGCCCGATGGATGCACCCTCGCCGCCCGGCCCCGGGGCGCCCGCGCCGGGCGGGCCGGAGTCGTATGCGTCGACCGACACGCAGGCGCGGCTGCGCGCGCTGCGTCGCATGTGGGAGCGCGGCGAGATCGGCGGCGAGGAGTACGAGCGGCGGCGCCGAGAGGTCCTGAACCGGGACTAGCGGGAGGATCGCGATCGATGCAGTACCGCACGGCGACCTGTGAGCGCTGCGGGCTCCCCCGCGGGGAGGGCGGGTTCTGCGCGAATTGCAAGGTGCTCAACGCCGACCCCGGCGCCGGGCTGTACGCGGCCTCGGGCTCGCGACGGCTGGCCGGCCGCCTGCTCGATCTGACGCTGTTCGTGGTCTGCCTGGGCGTGGGCTGGTGGATCTGGCTGGGCGTCACATCGGGCGGGGGGCAGTCGCCGGCGAAGCGGATGCTGGGGCTGCGCGTCGTGCGCGCGGACGGCTCGGCGATGGGGGGCGGCGGCGTGTGGTTCCGCGACGGCGTGCTGGCGCTGCTGCTGACGCCGCTGCTGCCGCTGAGCGCGCTCTGGGCGCTGCGCTCGGCGTCCCGGCAGACGCTGCACGATGTCCTGGTGGGCAGCGCCGTGGTCAGCGCGGAGGCGCGACCGGCGACGGGGTACGCGCGTCGGCAGCCGGACGGGATGACGTCGCGCAGGCCCGCGGTCGTGCTGCCGCCGGCGCCGGTGGCGCGGCCGGGGCCGGCGCGGTCTCGGGCGCCGGCGCCGCGGGGACCGGCGGGCGCTGCGCCGACGGGGCCGGGGTCGCGGCCGGTGTCGCGGGCGCCGGAGCGATCGAGCGGGCCGGAGCGTCCCCACGATCGGCTGCCCGACGACCGCCCGATGTGGCCGGGCGGGGCGCCACCGTGGCAACAGCAGGGGCCGGGCTCGACATCGGGGCCGCGGCCGCCGCGGTCTCCGGCGGCGTCGCGACCGGGCCCCGGGGCGGGGACGCCGCCGCGGCGGCCCGATCGTCATGCGCCGCCCCCGGCGGGCGTCCCGTCGGGCCCGATCGAGTACTCGCGCCACGCTACGACGACGATGGAGAAGATCGCGGAGCTGGAGCAACGCTACCGCGGCGGCGGGCTGAGCCGCGTGGACTTCGAGAACGAGCGGCGACGGTTGATCGCCGAGTCGTGAGCGACGCTACAGCCGCTCGTCGGCGTGGCGCACGAATTCGAAGCCACAGGCCAGCAGCGTGTTCGCGTGGCCGACCATGTCGTCGCGAGTGCGCATGAAGCGCTCGCGCCGGCCGGCCGGGTCGAGGTCCATCTCATCGACGATCTCGCTGCGGCAGGCGATCGCCTCCCGCAGCGCGGCCTGTGGCGGCCGCATACTGTCGGCGCCGGCGAACAACTCCGTCAGCGACCCCAGGCGGCCGGCGGTCAGATCGCGCGAACTCATGTCGGCCACGATGATATCGGCCACGCCGACCCGGGGCGGGGGCGAGGAGAGCACGCCGGCGAGCTCCTTGAGCTCGGTCGACTGCTCGCGCAGCCGGCCCTTCATGTAGGCGTGCGCGGCGTCGCTGGCCGCCTGGTCGCCGCGGTTGAGCATGCCCGGCAGCGCGTTGCGGGCCAGATCCCGGGTCGCCGACTCGAGGCCGATACCGGCCGCGACGACCATCGCGCGCAGCAGGTCCTGCTTCTCGTCCGACGGCGTGATGTTGAGGTCGCTTAGGTCGTCGAAGAGGCCGAGCAAGTTCCGGGCGCTCTGCTGGGCGTACTTGAGCATCTTCCAGGCGTCGGTCGCCTCGTGGGAGCGGGGCGGCATGGGAACCGCGTCGATCATCGTGCTGGCCATGTTGTCGTCAAACCTCCTAGTATTCGCCCGTCATTGTATGCAGACGCGCCGGTATGCAGACGCGAGTGTATGCAGACACGCCTGTATGCAGACACGAAGAGGCCCGGGATAGGGTCCCGGGCCTCGATCGCCGCAGCGTGGGAATGAGGGTCGGCGGCTCTACCCCACGCCTGATGCGCTGATTAGGTTGTCCGGCGCGCGTGAGCGGGCGGGACGGCTTGCTGCTGTCCAACTCCTAACTGCATCCCGACGTCGCACCGCAGTTGAAGCAGCGGTAGCAACTGCCGTTGCGCACCATCACGTGCCCACATTCGGTGCACAGCGGTGCGTCGAGCTGGTTCTGAAACTCCCCGACGGGGCGCCGCCGGGTGGCGGACGCCATGGGCAGGGTGCTGAGGAAGCCCGGCACGACGGCGTCGCCGACGGAGGGCGCGCCGTCGCCGGCGGCCGGCCGGGCGGGGCCGGCGGGCTGCAGGGGCAGGGGGGCCTGCCCGGCGGCGACGTCGCTGCGCTCGGTGTCGAGGTAGCGCATGCCCATCCAGCGGAAGACGTAGTCGAGGATGGAGCTGGCGTAGCCCATCTGCGGGTTGCGGGTCCAGCCGCTGGGCTCGAAGCGCGAGTGGCTGAACTTGCGCACCAGGGTCTCCACCGGCACGCCCGACTGCAGCGCGACGCTGGTCAGCGCGCCGACGGCGTCCATCAGGCCGGAGACCGTGGAGCCCTCCTTGGAGATGTGGATGAAGAGCTCGCCGGGCTCGCCGCCGGCGTACTCGCCGACGGTGAGGTAGCCCTCGTGCTCGCCGACGCTGAACTTGTGGATCACGGCGTGGCGGTCGTCGGGCAGGCGGTGGCGGCGGTAGGCGGGCGGGGTCACGGCCTCGTCGACGATCGTGGGCTCGTCGGCTGGTGAAGACGGGCCGGGGGCGGGGGCGGGGGCGGCGTAGGCGGCGGGTGCTTCCGCGACGGCGAGCTTGGCGCCATCGACGCGCTGGGTGGTCTCCAGAGGCTGGATGCGCTTGGAGTTGTCGCGGTAGATGGCGACGGCCTTGACGCCCAGCTTCCAGGCGTCGATGTAGGTCTGCATGATCTCGTCGGCGCTGGCGGCCTCGGGCACGTTGACGGTCTTGGAGATCGCGCCGGAGAGGAAGGGCTGGGCGGCGCCCATCATGCGCACGTGGCCCATGGGCTCGATGCTGCGCTCGCCGTTGGCGGCCTTGAAGGCGCAGTCGAAGATGGGCAGGTGGGCCTCGTCGAGGCCGGGGGCGCCCTCGATCGTGCCCTGGCCGTCGATGTGGGCGACGATGCGATCGCGGCCGGCGGCGTCGTAGCCGAGGCGCGCGAGGGCGGCGGGGACGGTGCGGTTGACGATCTTCATGTAGCCGCCGCCCGAGAGGTTCTTGTACTTGACCAGCGCGATGTCGGGCTCCACGCCGGTGGTGTCGCAATCCATCATGAAGGCGATCGTGCCGGTGGGCGCGAGGACGGTGGCCTGGGCGTTGCGATAGCCGTAACGGCGGCCCAGGCGCAGAGCCTCGTCCCAAGCGCCGTGGGCGGCGTCGCGCAGGGCGACGGGGACGCTGTCGAGGGCCTCGATGCCGGCGACGGCGTCGCGGTGCTTGCCGATCACGCGCAGGAAGGGGTCGCGGTTGGCGTGGTAGGCCGCGAAGGGGCCGACGCGCCGGGCGACGCGGGCCGATTGGGCGTAGGCCTCGCCGGTCATGGTGGCCGTGATCGCCCCGGCCAGGCCGCGGCCCTCGGGCGAGTCGTAGGCCAGACCGCGGGCCATGAGCAGCGCGCCGAGGTTGGTGTAGCCCAGCCCCAGGGGGCGGAACTGCTCGCTGTTCTCGCGGATCTGCGGCGCGGGGTAGGAGGCGTTGGAGACCAGGATCTCCTGCGCCGTGATCAGGACGTGGGCGGCGTGCTTGAAGGCCTCGGCGTCGAAGCGGTGGGCGTCGAGGTCGTAGAACTTGAGCAGGTTGAGCGAGGCCAGGTTGCAGGCCGTGTCGTCGAGGAACATGTACTCGGAGCAGGGGTTCGAGGCGTAGATGCGGTCCGTGCTGGAGCAGGGGTTCCAGTCGTTGATGGTGGAGTCGAACTGCATGCCGGGGTCGCCGCACTGGTGCGTGGCCTCGGCGATGCCGCGCAGGACGTCGCGGGCGCGCACCTCGTCGACGGGCTCGTTGGTCGTGACGGCGCGGGTCCAGTAGGCGCCGTCGTCCTCGACGGCGCGCATGAAGTCGTCGCTGACGCGCACGCTGTGGTTGGCGTTCTGGAATGCGACCGAGGAGTAGGCGTCGCCGTTGAGCGAGCCGTCGTAGCCGGCGGCGATCAGCGACCAGGCCTTGCGCTCCTCGGCGGCCTTGCACCAGACGAACTCCATGATGTCGGGGTGGTCGGCGTTGAGGATGATCATCTTGGCGGCGCGGCGGGTCTTGCCGCCCGACTTGATGACGTTGGCGAAGGCGTCGTAGCCGCGCATGAAGGAGACGGGGCCCGAGGGCACGCCGCCGCCCGACAGGCCCTCTTTGCTCGACCGGATGGTCGAGAGGTTGCTGCCGGTGCCGCTGCCCCACTTGAAGAGCAGCGCCTCGCGGGTGGCGAGGTCCATGATCGACTCCATGCTGTCTTGCACGGAGTTGATGAAGCAGGCCGAGCACTGCGGCACCGGCTCGACGCCGACGTTGAACCAGACGGGGCTGTTGAAGGCGGCGTACTGATTGACCAGCAGGTAGCGCAGCTCGGACTCGAAGACGCCGGACTCGCCGTCGCCGAAGTAGCCGCCCTCGCGGCCCCAGCGGCCGATCGTGTCGACCACGCGGTCGATGAGCTGGCGCACGGAGTTTTCGCGGGCGGGGGTGTTGACGCCGCCGTAGAAGTACTTGGAGGCGACGATGTTGGTGGCGTTCATCGACCAGGAGGCGGGCACCTCGACATCGGCCTGCTCGAAGATGACCTCGCCGCCGTCGGAGGTGATGGAGGCCGTGCGGCGCTCCCAGGCGATGGCGTCGTAGGGGCTCTCGCCGGCGACGGTGAAGCGCCGCCGGATCAGGGGGGCGGCGGCGCCCAGGCCGGGATCGGCGGGGGCGGCCTCCTCCGCGTGCGCGACCTCGGCCGGCGCGTCGACCAGGGCGCTGTCGTCGTGTGGGGCGTCCATGGGAGCCATCGCACGTTCCCTACTGCGCGGGCCCAACTGTGCAGTCCAACTGTGCGGGCCCAACTGTGCAGTCCTACTGCGCGGGCCCAAGTGTGCAGTCCGACTGCGCGTCCGGCGCGGCCCGCTCCGCGCCACCGACGCTCGCGTAGTTAGGTGTTATGTTCTAACGGAGTAACAACGCAAGCGAATGAGCGATTGATCGCTGTCCCAGGAAGATAGGGGCATATCTGGGGTTCGTCAAGGCTAGGCCGCACTACATATTGTGCGGGCTCTTTCCCACCGGACGGCACGTTCTCCCCGACTCCCCGCTGCCGCATGCCCCGCCCAGCGCCGATCCGACTGCGGGCTGCTCCCGGCATCGCGAGTAGGATCGTACCGGTCGATCGGGCCAAGGCGGCCGTAACTTATGGAGATACGCCGGATTCGGCAGCCGAATACACTCCGATCGCCCGTTCTGACAAGCCGGGACGCCGATTTCCACCGGCCGGCGGTCGTCCGGCGGTCACTTGCACGGAAAGCGAGCCCATCCCGCCCATGAGCAACCCGCGCCCGTCGATGCACATCCCCCTCTTCCCCAGCGGCGTGGGGTCGACGCACCACACCGATCCCGCCGAGGCGGTCGCCGACGTCCTGCGGACGTACGGGCGGATGCCGTTCTGGCCGCAGCTGCCCAATCGGGCGGCGCAGGAGGAGATGGTTCCGCAGGCGGGGCTCGGTCTGCCGGGGGCGCGCTGGGACGGCGCCCGGCTGCGCTGGCCGGGGACGACCGACGCGGGCGCGCTCGAGGCGGCCCTGCAGGCGGCGGGGCTGCCGCCGGCCGAGCGGGCGGCGGGGCTGCACGCGTTCATCGCGGCGCTCGAGGCGCTGCCGCCCGGCGAGCGTCCGCCGATCATCAAGGGCCAGATCGTGGGGCCGCTGACGCTGTCGATGCTGACCCGCGACGCAGCCGGGGCCGCGCCGCACGACGACCCGGAGACGCTGCTCTGGCTGGCGCGCTTCCTGGGCCGGACGGCGGCGGCGCAGGCGCGGGCGCTGCAAGCGGTCGTGCCGCGGGTCGTGCTGGTGTTCGACGAGCCCGCGCTGGCGTCGGTCGAGGAGCCGCGGCTGCCGATCACGTGGCGGTCGGCGGTCGCGGTGCTGCGCGAGGCGCTGGCGCCGGTGCAGGCGCTGGGGGCGATCGCGGGGCTGCACGCCTGCGCGCCGCCCAACTGGACGCGGGCGCTGGCGGCGCGGCCAAATCTGATCCACTTCGACGGGCGCGAGGGGCGGCTCGACGACCTGCTGGAGCATCGCAGCGCGCTGCGGGAGCATGTCGCACGGGGCGGCTACCTGGGCTGGGGGCTGTGGCCGACGGACGCCCCGTCGCGGCCGTTCGACGCCAAGGCGATGCAGTACTACCTGGCGCGGGCGGCGCGCGAGATCGCCTTCGTCGACTCGAGCATGGGCACGATCTTCAAGCGCTCGTTCCTGAGCGGGGTGTGCGGCGGGGCGGGCCTGACGGCGCCGCAGGCGGGCCTGATGGCGGAGCAGCTGGAGGAGATGTCGATGGGCATCCGGCGTCGCTACTGGATCGCGGAGACCACGGACGTCGATCCGGATGACCCGCTGACCTGAGGTCAGCCGGCCGGGCTCAGGAGTTGAGCCAGATCAGCGGGTCGACGAAGGTGCCGCCCATGATGATCTCGAAGTGCAGGTGGGGCCCCGAGGAGAGGCCGGTGTTGCCGACGAAGCCGATCAGGTCGCCGGGGGTGACGGTCTCGCCGAGGAAGACGTCGATGTGGCTGAGGTGCGCGTAGCGCGTGAGCACGCCGCCGCCGTGGTCGACGGTGACGAGGTTACCGAACGAGCCCTCCCAGCCGGCCTGGATGACGACGCCGTGGGCAGCCGCGCCGACGAAGGTGCCGGTGGGGGCGGAGAAGTCGACGCCGGTGTGGAAGCCCAGTTGATTGCCGCGCGCGGAGCCGAAGAAGTCGGTGAGCACGCCGCCGAGGGGCCAGCGGAAGCTGGGGATGGCGTAGACGGGCTCGGCGCTGAAGCCGCCGACGATTCCGGCGACGGAGGCGGAGCCGCCGACCAGCAGGATGGTGGATCCCTCGACGATCTGGCTGGGGCTGGACAGGTTGTTGCCGGGGAAGTCGAGCGTGGCGTCGAGGTCGGCGGCGAAGTTCTCGATCAGGGCGTAGAGGGTGTCGCCGAGGCGCACGTTGTAGACGAGGCCGTCGCGGGTGGGGATGGTCAGCGAGCCGCCCGGGGCGAGGAGCGATCCGTCGCCGATGGCGAAGTTGTTGAAGATGATCGACTCGGGCGAGATGCCGAAGCGGCGGGCGATCTTCGCCAGCGTGTCGCCGCGCTCGATCTCGTAGCTGAAGAAGGGCGGCAGCGATTCCTGGCTCCCCAGGCCCAGGCGCACCGCGAGCGCGGTCTCGGACAGCACCTCGTCCTCGGCGTCGCCCGGGATGCGGTAGATGATCTGCGGGGCGGTGGCGATGGCGAGCGCGACCTGGACGGCGTCGGCGGTCTGCGGGGCGACGACGGCGGCGTCGGCGGCGCTGCGCAGGCCGGCGGCGAGGTGGCGGGCGTAGCGGGCCGCCGTGAGCGCGACCCCGGAGTCGCCGCCGGGGGTCTCGGGGCTCGCCTGCCCCGTCGCGGCCAGCGATGCGACCGAGGCGGGCGCGCCCACGCCGACGCCGGGCAGGGCCAGCTGCACGCGGAGTCCCGGCTCGGCCGCCGGGCCCTCGGCCAGGGTGATGATGGTCAGGCGCTGGGGTTGCTCGACGGGCGGATCGCCGCGCTCGATGAAGACGGCCAAGCCCGCGACGAGCGCGGCCAGCACGACCGCCAGGAACGACAGGAAGTGGATGCGGCCGGCGTGACGCCCGGCGTCGATGATGGCGGGCCGGCGGCCCGACCGGCCGTCGCCCCGCGCCGGCGGCGCGGGCGGGATCCAATCAACTGGCGTGGAGGGGTAGCTCACCGGCGATCCTTCGGTCGTCCGTCCCCAATGCCCAGGGGCCCCGATGCCCAGGGATCAGTGTAGGCCACGCGGGGGCCGTCCGGTGGGGCCGCTCCCGGCCGGGTTTCCGCCAAGCGCCGCCATCTGGTATGATCGCGGCGTTGGCGAAAGGGGGTTTCGATGATTCGCACGGCGATTCACGCTCTCTACGGAGTTTGGCAGACGGACTGATGAGCCCCACCCGGGGCAGTTCAATGTGAACCAACGCCCCCGCGATCCCCGCGGGGGCGTTCTCTTTGTCCCGGAGCCAGCGTATGGTCGCGCCCATGACGAAGACGCCGGCGATCGCGGTGCGCGGCCTGGTCAAGCGCTACGGCGCGATCCGCGCGGCCGACGGCGTCGATCTGACGATCGAGGCGGGGCAGATCTACGCGCTGCTGGGTCCCAACGGCGCCGGCAAAACGACAACCGTCGAGATCCTGGAGGGCTTCCGCCGTCGCGACGAGGGCGATGTGCAGGTTCTGGGCATGGACCCGGGCAAGGGCAGCCTCGCGTACCGCACGCGGATCGGGATCGCGTTCCAGAACTCGGCGACGCAGGAGCTGCTCTCGCCGCGCGAGATCCTGGCCTTCCAGGCGGCGCTCTATCCGGCGCCGATGTCGCCGGCGGAGGCGCTGGAGCTGGTGGGGCTGTCGGAGGCGGCGGATCGGCGGGCCGGGAAGCTGAGCGGGGGGCAGCGGCGACGGCTGGATCTGGCGGTGGCGGTGATCGGTCGGCCGGAGCTGATCTTCCTGGACGAGCCGACGACGGGCTTCGACCCGGCGGCGCGACGGCAGGCGTGGGACGTGGTGCGGGGGCTGGCGTCGCTGGGGCGGACGGTGCTGCTCACCACGCACTACCTCGACGAGGCGGAGGCGCTGGCCGACCGCATCGGGATCATCGCACGGGGCAAGATCATCGCCGAGGGGACGATGGCGGATCTGCGCCGGCGGTTCGGCGGGCGCACGCGGATACAGTGGCGGCACGACGCCACGCGGATGCCGCCGGTCGCGGCGCTGCCGGGGGCGTGGGCGGCGGCGGCGCGGGATCAGGCCTCGGGCCTCGTGACGCTGGCGACGCCGTCGCCCTACCGCGACCTGCGGGCGCTGCTCGACTGGGCGGCGGCGGCCGGGCTCGACGACCTGCCCGAGCTGACCGTCGCGCGGCCCACGCTGGAGGACTTGTACCTCGATCTGGTGGGCGAGGCCGGAGCGGCCGGCGAGGCGCCGTCGTGACGGCCGGGTTCGGCGGGCCGCGCCACACGCTGCGCATCGGCGGGCTGATGACCGTGCTCGCCCTCAAGTCGACCGTGCGCGAGCCGCAGGCGCTGTTCTTCCTGATCCTCTTCCCGCTGCTGCTGCTGGTCGTCTTCGGGTCGGCCTTCGACCGCGAAATGGACGGCACGGATGTCGAGCTGCGGCAGTACTTCGTGGCGGGAATCATCGCCGCGTCGGTCTTCGGGACGGCGTTCCTGAACCTGTCGATCGGCATCGCGTCGCAGCAGCACGACGGCTCGCTGCGGCAGCTGGCGGCGGGGCCGCTGCCCAAGCCGGCCTTCTTCATCGGCCAGATCGGGGCGTCGACGATCATCACGGCCGCGCAGATCATCGTCATGCTGATCGTCGGCATCCTGGCCTTCGGCGTGGCGTTCCCCGACGCGGGCGGCTGGCTGAAGATGGCCTGGATCGTGCCGCTGGGGGTGGCGGCGGGCTGCACGATGGGCATCGCCATCACGGCGATCATCCCGTCGGCCCGTGCCGCCCCCGTGATCACGAATGCGCCCTACATCTTCCTGCAGTTCATCTCGGGCGTGTTCTTCCCGTTCCACACGCTGCCCGGCTGGATGCAGTGGATCGCCACGCCGTTCCCCATCCGCTGGATGGCGCAGGGGCTGCGCTCGGTCTTCCTGCCCGACGAGTTCCGCTACCAGGAGATCAATCAGTCGTGGGAGCTCGAGTGGGTCGCGATCGTGCTGGGCCTCTGGATCGTGGCGGGGCTGCTGTTCGCGGCGCGCACGTTCCGCTGGGATCGGTCGGACGGCTAGGCGCCCTGACACAAAGCACCCCCGACCGCATGCTGGCGTCGGGGGTGCGAGTTTGGGGCCGACCCTTACGGGGGTTGCGGTCGCCTAGCCAATGGCCTCTAGAGACCGCGGGGAGTCACGTCCCCGGCTCCTGCTCGCACTATACCACGCGCCGCTCCCGCCTCCCACGTTCGTTCCCGCCCGTTCGCGCCCTGACGCCGCTGCCGATCTGGCGAGCGGCGGGCGGACGGCGTACCGTCGGGGCGTGACGATGCGCGACGCCGCCGCCCCCGATCTTCCGCCCACCGCCGCGGTGCTGATCCGCGAGGCGGCCGCGATCCTGGTCGAGGCGCGCTACGCGATCGCGCTGACGGGGGCCGGGATCAGCGCCGAGAGCGGCATCCCGACGTTCCGCGGCAAGGATGGGCTGTGGACGAAGCACGGCGAACCGCCCATGAACCAGTTCGACCAGTTCGCGTCGGACCCGGCGGGCTGGTGGCGGGCGCTGGGCCGGCGCCGCGAGAACCCCGACGAGCTGAGCCGCGCGATCGCGGGGGCGGCGCCCAACGACGCCCACTTCGCCGTCGCGGAGCTGGAGCGGATGGGGCTGCTGCGGCACGTGATCACGCAGAACGTCGATGGGCTGCATCGGGCGGCGGGGACGCAGGCGATCACGGAGATCCACGGCAACCGCGGCTTCCTGCGCTGCCTCGACTGCAACCGCCGGCATCCGTTCGACGAGCTGCCGGAGACGCTGCCGCCGCGCTGCGACGCCTGCGGCGGGCTGGTGAAGACCGACACGGTGATGTTCGGCGAGGCGATCCCGCTCGACGCGCTGCGCTCCTGCCAGGAGCAGTCGCAGCGGGCCGACTGCATGCTGCTGGTCGGGACGACGGCGGTGGTCTCGCCGGCGGCGGACTTCGCGTGGCAGATTCGCTCGCGCGGGTTCCCACTGATCGAGGTGAACCTGGACCCGACGGTGATCTCAGCGCACTGCGCGGTGGCGATCCACGCGCCGGCCGGCGAGGTGATGTCGCGCCTGCGGGATCAGGTCGAGCGGCTGCGCGCGGAGGACGACCGGCCGGGCGGCGCCTGACGCGGGCCGGGCTTGCTAGGCTGCGCGGACACGGCGCGGCGAACGGATTCGAGGGAGAGCGCAATGGCCGATCGGACTGACCAGCCTGCTGCAACACCGGCGACGCAGACGCCGGACGAGAAGCCGCGCCCCCCGATGACGCTGGACTGGATGGGGGTCGGCACCGAGTGGGGCATGCGGGCGCAGCCCGGCCCGGCCGGCTACCGGGTGGGCGACCTGCTGCTGGGGTCGTACGGGGAGCTGCCGGCGGTCTGGCCCGACGACACGATGCGCCCGCGGGGGGCGGCGTCGCGGCCGGACGCGCCGCGCATGGGCTACGAGGTGTCGCAGAAGAGCGAGATGTGGACGGACAACGCGGCCGCCCTCTACGAGGAGGCGATCCAGCGGCGCTGGAAGGCGGCGACGGACATCGACTGGGCGTCGATCCCGGCGGGGCCGGCGGAGCTCGACCGCGCGCGGGCGCAAGTGCTGACGATCATGGCGGAGCAGTCGTGGGTGCAGTCGGTGACCTACGGCGCGTGGCTGAAGCGGCTGTCGTACGGCTACTACGAGGTGAAGCTGTTCCTGGCGACGGTCGTCTTCGCGCTGGGACGGCACACGGAGGCGTTCCGCAAGCGGGCGATGCTGCACGGGGGCGGCGTGGGGATGCAGGGCACGGCCGGGCTGAACCGGGAGATCATCGACGCGCGCAACTTCACGGAGATGATCCTGATCAATCAGTTGATGGCGGACAGCTTCATGGAGGTGCTGCTGGGGCGGCTGGCGGCCGACGCGCCGAGCCCCGCCGAGGCGCGGCTCTACACCCTGGCGCGGCAGGACCGGGCGCGGGCGCTGGCCTTCGGGCAGGCGCGGGTGCGCGACGCCCTGACGGCGGACCCGTCGCGGATCGACGAGATGCACGCCTACCTGCAGGGCGCGGAGGTCGCGCTGACGCACGACCTGAAGGACCGCGTGAACAACGAGGCGCTGGCGATCGTGCTGGGCGGGGACGTGGAGGCGATGGCGACGGGCGCCGAACGGCTGGCCGATCTGCGGCGGGCGCAGGCGCGCGCCTATCTGCGACGGCTGGCGGCGGCGGGCATCGATCGGGGCCTGGATCGGCAGTCGCCGTACTTCGCCGTCGCGACGGGGCAGATCACGAAGGAGGAGATGCGGGCGGCGCGGGATCGCAAGCAGGCCGAGGAGGCAGCCGCGGCGGCCGCGGTCGAGGCGGCGCGCGATGCCTGACCGTTCGATGGTCGGCACGCCCGATTGGCCCATGCCCGATTGGGAAAACGTGCAGGCGGAGGTCGTCGCGACGCTGCGCGAATACTTGCGCATCGACACGAGCAACCCGCCGGGCGGCGAGGAGGCGGCGGCGCGCTTCCTGGGGGCGATCCTGGAGCGCGAGGGCTTCGCGGTGGAGTACATCGAGGCGGCGCCGGGGCGGGTGTCGCTGCGCACCGTGCTACAGGGCAGCGGCGACGCGGCGCCGCTGATGCTGCTCAGCCACAGCGACGTCGTGCCGGCGCAGCGCGAGTTCTGGGATGTCGACCCGTTCGCCGGGGTCGAGCAGGACGGCTGCATCTGGGGTCGCGGGGCGCTGGACATGAAGGGCATGGGGGTCTTGGAGTTGGCCGTCATGCTGCTCTTCAAGCGGCTGGGCATCGTGCCGCGGCGCGACCTGGTCTTCCTCTGCGTGGCGGACGAGGAGACGGGCAGCTCGCAGGGTATGGAGTGGCTCAACCGGCACCGGCCGGAGTGGCTGCGGGAGCCCGAGTACGCGCTCAACGAGGGCGGCATGGCGGGCCTCAACATGCTGGGCGCGCAGCGACCCGTGTTCTCCTGCGCGGCGTCGGAGAAGGGGCCGCTGTGGGTCACGCTGCACGCGCGCGGCCGGCCGGGGCATGGCTCGGTGCCGCACGCCGACAACGCGGTCGACCGGCTGGTGCGCGCGCTGGCGGCGATCCAGCAGTGGGACCGCGCGACCGTGATCGACCCGATGGTGCAGCGGGCGATGGACGACCTGCGCGGCGCGCACGCCTGGGGCGAGCAACCGCCGGGCCTCGACGAGTTGCGCACGCGGTACACGTCGTTCGACGCGATGCTGCACGACACGATCTCGTCGACGGGGCTGGGCGGCGGCTTCAAGCACAACGTGATCCCGGCCGACGCGCGGGCGACGCTGGATTGCCGGCTGATGCCGGGGCAGTCGCACGACGCCTTCCTGGCGGCGATGCGCGAGCGGATCGACGACGACGGCATCGAGATCAGCACCGAACTGCGCTCGGAGTCGGGCGCGAGCGACTTCGACACCGCGCTGGTGGACGTGATCCGCGAGGTCGTCGGCGAGCAGGTGGAGGGCGCGATCGTCGCGCCGCTGCCGACGCTGGGCTTCACCGATTCGCGCGTCCTGCGGCGGCACGGCGTGAAGGCGTACGGCTTCGTGCCCACGCTGATGGATGCGTCGCTGGCGGCGGGGATTCACGGTCACAACGAGCGCGTCCCGGTGGACGGCCTGCGCACGGGCGTGCAGATCCTGTTCGAGGTCGTGCGGCGCTTCGTCGCCTAAGTGGGCCCACCCGCTGGCCCGTCTGCTGGGGGTGGGCGGAACAGGGCCAAGCTGCGGTACGCTCGCGCGGCTGCCCGCGATCGGGGGGCGGGAAGCCGAGGAGAGAGACGATGTCAGTCACGGAACCTGCACTGGAAGGGCGCTGGGCGCTGATCCTGGGGGCGTCGAGCGGATTCGGGGCGGCAGCGGCGCGCGGGCTGGCGGCGGCGGGCATGAACATCGCCGGCGTGCACCTCGACCGCCGCTCGGCGCAGGCGTCGATCGACGCCATCAAGGCCGACATCGAGGGCTGCGGCCGCGAGGCGGCGTACTACAACGTCAACGCCGCCGACGCGGACCGCCGCCGCGAGACGCTGGACGACCTGCAGGCTCGCGCCGGGGCGGGCGGCGTGCGCGTCCTGATGCACTCGCTGGCCTTCGGCACGCTGGGGCACTTCATCGACCTGGAGGCGCCGAAGAAGGCGATCAGCCAGCGGCAGATGGAGATGACGCTCGACGTGATGGCGAACTCGCTGGTGTATTGGACGCAGGACCTGGCCGTGCGCGGGATGCTGCCGCGGGGCGCGAAGATCTACGGCATGACGTCGGCGGGCGACGCGCGGGTCATCCCCTACTACGGGGCGGTGAGCGGGGCGAAGGCCGTACTGGGGTCGCACATCCGGCAGCTGGCGGCCGAACTCGCGCCGCACGGGGTCGCGGTGAACGCGATCAAGGCGGGCGTCACACCCACGCCGGCGCTCGACAAGATCCCGTCGGCGGGGGCGCTGTTGCACTTCGCCCAGGAGCACAATCCCAGCGGCCGGGTGACGAGCCCCGAGGACGTGGCCGCCGCGCTGGTGCGGCTGAGCATCGACGAGTCGCACTGGCTGACGGGCAACACGATCAACGTCGACGGCGGCGAGGACATCGTCGTCCTGTAGCGGTCGTGCGCAAGCGGCGGAGTCCGTAGGATCGGCGCATGAGTGAACGACGACCCACGTCGCGGCGACGGCGACGGCGCAACCGGCCGGTGGTAATCGAAGAGGGCGGGCCGGACGGGCCGACGACTGTCGATCCCGGCGAGGGCGATGCCGCCGCGGAGGACGCGGACGCCGCGGCGCCGGCACGCGCGGCCGGGAGCGGGGGACGCACCGATCGCCGCCGGGGCGCGCGGGTGAAGCAGGAGGGGGCGCGGCCCAACACGATCCTGGGCATGCCGCGCTTCATGTTCTTCATGATGGCGGCGCTGCTGGTGGCGGTCGGCGGGACGACGATCGTGGGGCAGTTCGTGGAGCCGTCCGACCAGATCTCGGGGGTGGTGGAGTACCCCGACCAGGGGCGCCGGCATCTGGCCGACGGGGAGTCGTTCGCGGCCTACAACAGCTTCCCGCCGACGTCGGGGCCGCAGGCGGCGGCGGGGGTCGCGCCGGGCGTCTACGGGCCGGGGGCCGCCCCATCGTTCGAGCAGCTGCTGCCGATCCTCGAGCAGGGCGGCGTCGTGGTGTACTACGACCCGGCACGGCTGCCGGCGGCGGACGCCGAGACGCTGCGGGGCTTCGTGCAGGTGCGCAGCAACAGCGGCTGGGATCTGCTGACGCTGGTCGCGCTGGACGCCTCGCTGCCGAGCCCGATCGTGGCGACGGCCTGGCGGCACGCGCTGTCGATCGAGACGCTGGACGAGGACGCGCTGGAGCTCCTGACCGTGTTCGTCGACCCGGATCCAGATGGGCTCTACCAGCGCTTCGTGCTCGAGCCGGCGCCGCCGGCGGTCGACGAGTCGTAGGGGACGGCGGGAGGACTGGGGACGCCGTCGGGGCGTCCAAGAAGAGAGGGCGCCCACAAGGGGCGCCCCGACGACGCCGAGGATGCTGTCGGGGCGCCCCTTGTGGGCGCCCAAGGCCGTCGCTGATTCGTAGACGGCCACGAGAGGAGCGGCGATGACGCGATTCGGGGCGCGGAGGCTGGCGGCGATGGCCGCGGGGCTGCTCGTGGGAGCGCTGGTCCTGGCGGCCTGCGGCGGGGCATCGATCGGCGACGACCCGCGGCTGCAGCAGTTCGACGACGAGTTCACGACGGCGGGGCAGGCGCACTACCCGAACGGCTCCGGGGTCGCGGTCGACTACGCCACGACGCCGCCCTACGGCGGGCCGCACTGGACGTTCCCGCTGCGCTGCGGCATCTACGAGGAGGAGCAGCGCTTCGAGCCGATGGTGCACACGATGGAGCACGGCGCGATCGTGCTGTACTACCAGCCGCTGGTCGTGGACGCGGAGACGGTGGGCGCGATGCGGCTGGCGGCGTCGCAGCTGCTGCGCGAGGGGGCGCGCCTGATTCTGACGCCGTCGACCCGGATCGGGACGCCGGTGGCGATCGCCTCGTGGGGCCGGCTGCTGCTGATGGACGACTTCGAGGAGGACACCCTGCGGGGCTTCATCGAGGCCTTCGAGGGGGACGCGCCGGAGGAGCTGGGTTGCTAGCCCCGATGCGCCGTCGCGGCTGGTAAGGCCGCGATAGCGTCAGGCGGGCCGGGCCGCGAAACTGGCACGGCCCGCGTCGCGCGGCGGGCGGACAGGAGCAGGGCATGGCAGCCCCCACGACCGAGGCCGGCGCACCGATCATCGAAGCGGCCGGCATCCACAAGACCTACAGCAGCGACGGCAACATCGTGCAGGCGCTGCGCGGCGTGAGCATGACCATCCGCAAGGGCGAGATGGTGGCCGTGATGGGCCCCTCGGGCTGCGGCAAGACGACGCTGCTGAATACGCTGTCGGGCCTGGACTCGATCGACGCGGGCGTGATCCGCATCGAAGGGCAAGAGATCGCGAGGATGTCGGACAACGCCAAGACCGACTACCGGGCGCGGCGGATGGGCTTCGTGTTTCAGTTCTACAACCTGCTGCCGGTGCTCTCGGCGATCGAGAACGTCGAGCTGCCGCTGCTGGTCAGCGGCGTCCCGCCCGGCGCGGCGCGCGAGCGCGGCGAGGCGGCGCTGGCGCGCGTGGGGCTGGCCGACTGGGCCCGGCATCGGCCGGCGCAACTGTCGGGCGGGCAGCGGCAGCGGGTGACGATCGCGCGGGCGCTGGTGAACGAGCCCGCCATCGTCTGGGGCGACGAACCGACCGGCGACCTGGACAGCGTCAACGCCGGCGAGGTCATGGACCTGATTCAGGAGTTGAACGAGACGAACCTGCAGACGTTCGTGATCGTCACGCACGACGCGGGCGTGGGGGGGCGCTGCCATCGCGTGATTCGCATGGTGGACGGGCAGATCGTCGGCGAGGACCAGAACCGCGCCTTCCAGCCGGAGGCGCTCGCGCGGACGTAGCCTCGGGCCGCGGCGGCGCGAGCGGGAGGATCAGCGGTGAACGAGATCTTCGGCCTCAGCATGGACACGCTGATGGTGATCATCATCGTCCTGCTGGGCATAATCGCGCTGATCGTGGGCTACCTGGCGCTGCGGCATCCGCTGTTTTTCCGGCTGGGCCTGCGCAACATCCCGCGCCGCCGGGCGCAGACGCTGCTGATCGTCTTCGGGCTGATGCTGAGCACGCTGATCATCTCGTCGGCCTTCACGACCGGCGACACGCTGAGCAACAGCCTGCGCAGCCAGGCGATCGAGATCTCGGGGCGCGTCGACCACCTGGTGCAGTACGAGACGACGCCCGGGCGCAACGTCTCCGAGGCCGAGGCCGTCGTGCCGCAGCAGGTCGCCGACGACCTGGAAGCGGCGTTCGGCGACGACGAGCGCATCGTCGGGTTCATCCGGGCGCTGGACGACACGGCGTCGATCCGCAACCTCGACAGCGGGCAGCAGCTGGCGCTGTCGTTCCTGCTGGGGCTGGACCCGGCGGAGGTCGACGCCATCGGCGGCATCCCCGGCATCGACGGCGCGCCGCTGAACCTGGGTGGCCTCGGGCCGACGTCGATCATCCTCAACGCCTCGGCGGCGCAGGAGCTGGCGGCGCAGCCCGGGCACCAGGTGCTGGTGCGGGCGCGGGGCGTCGAGCACCCCTTCCGCGTGGTGGGCATCGCGAAGGACACGCTGGTCAGCGGGCAGATCGACCTGCTCAACCCGCAGGGCGGCGTCATCCGGCTGGGGGCGGCGCAGGAGATCTTCGGCCAGCCGGGCGCGATGGACGGCGTGGGCGTCGCGGTGGTGGGTGGCGAGACGGGCGCGCTGGAGCTCTCGGACGAGATCGACGCCGCGCTCAACATCTTCCTGCGCGACCAGGCGATCGCGGAGCGCGACGGCGGCGTCCCGGTCGATCAGCGCGTCTACGCCGACGCCCTCGACCGCCACATCTTCGAATCGACGCCGCTGAAGAAGAACAACGTCGCGGCGGCCGAGTTGTTCGGCTCGCTGTTCACGTCGTTGTTCCTGCTGATGGGGCTGTTCTCGATCGCGGCGGGGGTGCTGCTGATCTTCCTGATCTTCGTGCTGCTGGCCGAGGAGCGGAAGTCGGAGATGGGCATCGCGCGGGCGGTGGGGATGCGGCGCGGCCACCTGGTCGAGACCTACCTGGCCGAGGGGATGGCCTACAACGTCGGCTCGGCGCTGGTGGGGACGGTGCTGGGCATCGGCGTCGCATTCCTGATGGTGGGGGTGCTCAACAGCGCCTTCGACGCCGCCCTGGGCTTCACCTTCAGCCGGCACGTCGAGCCGCGCAGCGTGATCGTGGCGGCGGGGCTGGGGATCGTGCTGACCTTCATCACGGTGGCGATCTCGTCCTTCCGGGTCAGCGTGCTGAACATCGTGGCGGCGATCCGGGACATCCCGGAGAGCTCGATCCGCGAGCGGCGGCGGGTGTCGTTCTCGGGCATCCTCACGACGCCGCTGGGCTTGGCGCTGCTCTGGACGACGCCGCTGACGCTGGTCGGCGGGGGACTGCTGGCCGGCGCGCTGCCGGCGCGGAGGCGGGAGCGGCTGGGCGGCTGGCTGTTCACGCCGGCCTGGCAGCTGATGCGGCGGCGGCAGGAGTGGTGGACGCTCTGCACGCTGCTGGGCCTGTACCTGGTGCTCAGCACCGGCGACGGCGGATCGGCGTTCGTCTACCTGGGCGGGCTGACGCTGGCGCCGCTGGGCCTGCTGCTGACGATGCGCCGCTTCGGCGGGGCGCAGATCGGCGGGCCGGGGCTGCCGGGTTCGCGCGTCAAGCGGGCCCTGCTGACGCCGGCCCTCCCGCTCTGGGCGGCGCTGACCGGCGGGGCCTGGCTGCTGCGACGGCTGGGGCGTCGCTACCCCACGCCGGGGCGCTTCGCGCACACCATCGCGAGCGGCGTGGTGCTGTTCTTCTGGCTGGCGGGCGGCTGGTTCCACGACGGCGTGCTGGGCTTCGACGTCGAGGGCGGGCCCGAGCTGTTCTTCCTCTCGGGCGCGGCGATGGTCACCGTGGGCGTGATCATGGTGATCGTCAACCTCGACGTGTTCGTGCTGCTGCTGCGCGGCGTCGGCGTGCTCTTCGGGCGGCTGCGGCCGGTCGTGCAGACGGCGGTCGCGTATCCGGCCACGGCGCCGTTCCGCACGGGCATGACGATGGCGATGATCGCGATCATCATGTTCGCGCTGGTCATGTTCACGACGATCAACGACAACTTCGCGCGGCTGTTCACCAGCGACACCGCGGCCGGCGGCTACCACCTGCAGGCCGACGCCGACCGCGATTCCGGCATCGACGACCTGCCGGCCGCGCTGCACGACGCCGGGGCCGGCGACCTGACGTCCCGGCTCGAGGGCGTGAGCCGGCTGTTCGTGGGCAGCAGCAACGGCACCGACATCCAGACCGTCGAGTCGCAGGCCTTCGACCGCTTCACGCAGGAGCTGGTGCTCGACAGCGCCGGACAGCCGTTCGTCGAGGCGGCCGAGGACACCGAGTTCCGGCAGCTCTTCGTGGCCGGCGCCGACGACGGCTTCCTGACCGAGAACGGCGTCATCCTGCAGGCGCGGGCCTTCGGCTTCGGGTCGGACGGGGCGGTCTGGCAGGCGCTGCGCACGCCCGCGCCCGACGGCCGGCACTACGCCGTGATCACCGCCACGGCCCTGGCGGCCGCCGATGGCGGCTTCGGGCCGATCACCGACGAGGACTTCAAGCTGCCCGCGGCGATCACCCCGCAGGCGGCGCAGATCCCGCAGGTGACGGTGCGGCTGAGCAACTCGGCGCGGGAGGCGGCCGAGGAGGTGACGATCATCGGCATCATCGACCAGGTGGTCGGGATCGCGGCGATCGTGCCGGGCGACGTGCGCCCCACGCTGATCACGCACGAGGACGTCGTCTTCGCGCTCTACGAATCGGCCGACGAGGTGCGCCACTTCGCGCGCTCGGCGCCCGGCTTCGATGCGCTCGAGACGGCGCAGGCGATCGAGGCGGCGCTGCAACTGGAGACGCTGTCGATCAAGAACGAACTCGAGCAGCAGCAGGACACGTTCAACGCCATCCTGGGGCTCTTCCAGGGCTTCACGGCGATGGGGCTGGTGGCCGGGCTGGCGGCGCTGGGCGTGCTGGCGGTGCGCGCCGTCGTGGAGCGGCGGCAGCAGATCGGCGTGCTGCGCGCGATCGGCTTCCGCGCCAGCTACGTGCGGCTGGGGCTGATGCTGGAGATGGGCTTCATCTCGCTGATCGGCCTGCTGCTGGGCGGCAGCATGGCGCTGGTGCTCTCCTGGCGGCTGTTCGACGAGGGGGTCTTCGGCAGCACCGCCGGGGCCAGCTTCTACGTGCCCGTCGCGCGGCTGCTGCTGTTCTTCGGGATCGCCATCGTGGCGACGATCGTGCTGACCTACCTGCCCGCGCACCAGGCATCGACCAAGACGGTGGCCGAGTCGCTGCGCTACGAGTAGCCGCGCGGGCGGGGGCGCGGCGGCGCGATTGCTAGGCTGTGCCCAGAGGGTGCGAATGTGCCAATGCGACGCAAGCTCGGCCTGTGGATTGGGGCGCTGCTGCTGGGGCTGCTGTTCCTGATCCTGATCAACAGCTCCCTGGGCGTCGACAGCGAGGAGACGTACACCGATCTGCACCGGCCGCAGATCGTGGGCGATCAGGCGAACTACGAGTGAGCCGCCGGCGGGGGGATTGAGCGTGGCGCGCGTGCGGGTGGAGCCGTCGGGGATCGAGCTGGACGTGCCCGCCGGGGTGACGATCATGCAGGCCGCGCGCGACGCCGGCTACTACTGGCCCAATCAGTGCGACATGCAGTGCCGCTGCTCGAACTGCTTCTTCCGCGTGGTCGACGGGGCGGCGGCGCTGTCGCCGATGGGGGAGGCGGAGAAGTTCACGCTGCGGGAGCAGCGCGGCCGCCGGGCGCTTGAGCAGCCGGTGCGGCTGGGCTGCCAGACGTCGGTCACGGGCGACGTGGTGATCCGCAAGATCGGCGTGTACGTCGATCCGTTTGCCTAGGCCGCCCTCAGCGGATATTCCGCAGGCGCGGATCCATCGCGTCGCGCATGCCGTCGCCGACGAAGTTGAACGACATCACGAGCAGGATGATCGCGATCGCCGGCCCGGCGATCGGCCAGGCGCTGCGCGTGAGGATGGTCTTGTTCGCCTCGGCGGCCATCCGTCCCCAGGCGGGCGTGGGCTCTTGCACGCCCGCGCCGATGAAACTGAGCCCCGCTTCGACGAGGATGATGCCCGCGGCCGAGAGCGAGGCCAGCACCATGATCGGCGCGATCACGTTGGGCAGCAGGTGCCGCCACATGATCCGGGCCGGGGTCGCGCCGATCGCGCGGGCGGCGTCGACATAGACCTCCTGCTTGATCTGCAGCACCACGCCCCGCGTCAGGCGCGCGTAGCCGGGCGACCAGACAATCCCGATGATCAGCATCGTGTTGGTGATGCTGGGCCCGACGGCGCCCGTGAGGGCGAGAATGAGGACGAGGCCCGGCAGCGCCATGACGGCGTCGATGAAGCGCATGATCACCAGTTCGTCCAGCTTGCCGCCCACGTAGCCCGCCAGCAGCCCCAGCGGCACGCCGATGCCCACCGCGACGCCGGTCGCCACCAGCACGATCTGCCAGGCGATGCGGGCGCCGAAGAACACGCGGCTGAGCACGTCCCGGCCCAGGTGGTCCGTGCCGGCGAGGTGATCCCAACTGGGCGGGTTGAAGACGCCCTCGCGCGAGGTCGCGGGCAGGTACGGGTCGGCGGGCGCGATCAGCGGGGCCAAGGCCGCGACCAGCCCGAAGCCGAGCAGCAGCACGGCGCCGACGACGGCCGGGCGGTTGCGCCCGTAGACGCGCCCGATCGCGCGCGCTTCGCGGTACCAGGGGCGCTCGCGCAGTCCCGCCCGCGCCAGCGGCGGGACGGCCGATCCGGCGGGCGTCGGGTCGCCGCTCATGCGCCCCTCCCGCCCGTCCGGATGCGCGGATCGATCAGCGTGTAGGAGAGGTCGACCAGGAGATTCACGAGCAGGGTGGCGATCGCGAAGAACATGACGAGGTTCTGGATCACGGGGTAGTCCTGCTCGATGACGACGCTCTCGACGAACAGGCGGCCCATGCCCGGGATGTTGAAGACGCTCTCGGTGATCACCGCGCCGCTGAAGATCAGCCCGGCCTGGAAGCCGAAGATCGTGATCACCGGGATCAGGGCGTTGCGCAGGCCGTGGCGGACGACGACGGCGCGCTCGCGCAGCCCCTTGGCGCGGGCGGTGCGGATGTAGTCGTCGCTGAGCACGTTGATCATGGCCGAGCGCGTCTGCCGCATCAGCAGCGTCGTCGCGGTCAGCGAGATGGCCAGCACCGGCATCGCCATGCGCTTCAGGTTCTCGATCGGATCGTCCGTGAAGGCGACGTAGCCCCCGACCGGCAGGAGGTCGAAGCGCAGCGCGATCACGAGGATCAGCGCGATGCCGGTGACGAACTCCGGGATCGAGTTGCCCACGATCATGGCCGTGCTGGCCGCCACTTCCCGCTTGGACCCGGGCTTCAGCGCCGCCAGCACGCCGATCGGCACCGCCACGGTCACGACCACGAGCAGGCTCAAGATGCCCAACTCCACCGTGGCGGGGATGCGCCGGGAAAAGACGCTGCTGATCGTGATGTTCTCGTTGAACTTGGCCAAGCTGAACCCGAGATCGCCCTGCAACGCGTGGAACAGCCAGTCGCCGTAGCGCTGCGGCAGCGGATCGTTCAGGCCCATGCGTTCGCGGAGGAGCTCACGGTGCTCGGGGGTCGCCTCCAGCCCGCTCAACGTGGGATCGCCGGGCAACACGGTCATGAGCAGGAAGACGAGGATGCTGATGATCCACAGGATGATCAGCGAGGAGACGATCCGCGTGGTGATGTAGCGCGCCATTCGAGTAGGGCCCCGTCAGACGCGGCCCCGGTCCTCGTCCGGGTCCAGCGCCCCGATCGACGCCGCCATCTCGGCCGTGCCCTCGGGCGGGGCGGGCAATCCCGCCACTGCCGCCTCGCTGGTCATCGCCGGGCGGGCCGTGGGCGGCAGGGGCGTGTCCCACTGGTAGCCGGGCTCGGTCTGTTGGCGCTTCCAGGCGTAGCGCATCTCGCGCCATGCGCCGAGCACCGAGCGCCGCTCCGGCAGATCGTCCGCGATTTCGTGGCTGAGCCGCTTCAGGTTGTAGCACGGCACGCCCGCGAACATGTGATGCTCGAGGTGCCATTCCATGTGCCACAACAGGAACGAGGACACCGGGTCGAGCTTGACCGTGCGGACGCAGAGCCGGAAGTCGGGCACGTTGTCACGCATGCCGTTGTGCTGGGGCATCGCCACGAAGTACTTCCAGGCGTTGGCGACGGCGATGCCCCCGCTGAGCAGGAACATGGGCCACCAGAGCCCGGAGACGATCGACCCCACGATCACGGCGCCGTGGAAGAGCAGCAGGAAGCGCGCCCAGCGCACGGCGGCGCGGTACGTCTCGGGATGCACCTCGGCGAGCGCCGCGCTCCACTGGTTCGTGCCGACCCCGCCGCCGTTGCCGACCGTGTTCATGTCGAAGCGTCCCAGCGCCATCAGCACGTTCGCGTGCAGGAGCCGGAACATGCCCTGCACGTTGAAGGTGAACATCTGCAGCAGGGTCAGCGGATGCAACGTCGGATTCGCCGGCAGCAGGATTTCGCGGTCGCCGGCGGGGAAGAGCGTGTAGCGATGGTGATACGTGTGGCTCATACGCCATTCGTTGTAGTTGAACCAGGCGACGACGCTGAACAGTCGCAGGAAGCCCTGGTTGAGCGCCGGCGTCCGGCACACGGTGCCGTGCCCCAATTCGTGCGTCGCGAGGCCGGGGAGGAAGGCGATCACGGCCCCGTAGCACCACAGCGCGACGCCGAACACGGCCCACCAGCCCTGCTCGAACGCCACCGCCGTCAGCGCCCCCAGCGCCACGATCAGCCCCAAGTGCCCCAGCGCGTGGGTGAACCCCTTGCGGTCGCTGCGCTGCATCAACTCCCAGAGCGTCGGCTTGTCGATCGGCGAGCGGTACCACTTGATGCGCAGGCGCTTGCGCACCTCGCTCAGTGGCTCCCAAGTGCGAGTCGCGGTGGCGGTCGTCATTGCCGGTTCCCCTCTCGGTCTTGGCCCGTCCTCACGGGCCGGCACGATGATGGCCGCCGAATCTGATCCCCTCTCCCCCTGGGGAGAGGGTTAGGGTGAGGGGGTCTCAGCCTGCGCCGGACCCTCACCCTAGCCCTCTCCCAGGAGGGAGAGGGGACCGGAGCTAGGCGTTGAACCACAACCCCTTGTAGCCGTGCCCGCCGCTGGACGAGGCCGTCTGGCCATCGACGGGTCTCAGCTGGAACCCTCCGAGGTTCCCCTGGGCGCCATAGGCCACCGAATGCTGAATCCAGTGGTACGTCCAGCGGTGTCCTTGGATGTCGGGGTCGGACCAGGAGTGGCCGTCGCCGGAACTGGCGAAGGCCTTGTCGTAGGGTTCGATGCGATCCTCCTGGCTGGCGAATTTCGTGGCCGCCGTGGTGTACGCTTCGGTCTCCGCGAGGCCCTGCAGCACTTGGTCGTTCGGGTAGTCCGCCAGGCTGGCGCGCCCGGTCCCCGAGCCGCCCTCGGGACTGCCGTACAGCCAGTTCTTGAAGATAAGCTCCATGGACGGGCTCATCGTCGCGTCCGGGTCGAACGGCGAATCCCAGGGGAAGCTGGCGGTGATCCAGTCGATTCCCGAGCGGTAGACGTCCAGGATCGGCCCCTGAGCGCCTTCCAGGAGGTTCAACCCCGACCAGCCGTTTAGCTGCAGTTGGGAGAAGACCGCCGTCGCCCCGCGGAGCGCGCGACTCTCCGTGAAGCACAGCATGGTGCCGGTGACGGGGTTGTCGTCCCCGAAGCCCGCGGCGTCCCGCAGCTGGGCGGCTTTCGCCAGGTCGGGCGGGTCGTAGTAGTTCGCGCCCTCCCGGATGGCCCAGCTCTCCGTACTGGTGTTGCACACGGAGGGCTTGCCCTGGCCGTGCTCGGCCAGATCGTTGACGACGTCCCGGTCCACGCTGAGGCCGATCGCCCAGCGCAGGCGGGGGTCGCGGAACATGTTGAAGCCCTCGGACGCCGGATTGATATTGAACCACTGGGCGCTCCAAGCAAAGTCGATCCCCCGGGCCGCCTGGAACCCGTCGGCCTCCAACTCCGCCGCCAGTTCGTCGGTCATGGCACCGGCGACACGTTGATAGGAGACCTCCCCGTCGAGGAATTGGGCCCAGGCGTTGTTGTCGTCGGGAACGATCCGGGTCTCCAGCTGGTCGGCGTAGACGTGCTCGTTATCCCAGTAGCCGTCCCACTTCTCCCCCAGCCAGTACTCCCCGACGCGATACTCCAGGTGGCGCGCCGGTCCGGCGCCGACGGGATGTTCATGGGCGGTTTCGAAGGCGTTCGGCGAGATCAACGAGCCCGAGAGTCCGGGGGTCCAGAACGCCGCGAGGGTGGGCCCGACCGGTTCGTTGTTGACCATCCGCCAGGTGACGTCGTCCACCGCGCCGAAGGATGCCGCGTTGGCGATACCCGAATTGGTGCGGGCGTTGAGGGAGGCTTCGGCGTCGGTCTGCCGGAACTCCATGTTCGCCTGCATCGCGTTGGCGTCCACCGGCGCGCCGTCCTGGAACAGGGCGCGCCCGGGCGCGAAGTTGAAGAGGTAGGTGACGTCGTCCGGGGTCTCCCAGCTCTCGGCCAGCTCCGCTTTCCCCGAGCCGTTATCGGCGGTGAACCCCAGCACATAATCGTAGATGTACTGGAGGAAATTGTGTTCAGCAATGCCCGAGAGGGCGCGGGCCGGGTTCCAGCCCTCTTCGATGCCGATTTTGGCAGTGCGGACGATCTTGCCGCCGTACACCGGCCCGCCGGCCGCGGGCATGTCGTCCTCCGCCGCCATGGCCGCGCTCTCGGCGGCCTCCTGGGCCGCGTCGGCGGCCTCTTCGGCCGCGGCGACGGCCGCGGCGGCGGTCTCGGCCGCCGCTTCGGCGGTCTCCTGGGCGGTGGCGGCGGCCGCGCCGGCGGCGGCGGAGGCCTCCCCGGCGGCAGCCGCAGCCGCAGCGGCCGCTTCGGCGGCCGCGTCGATGGCGGCCTGGGCGGCCTCGGCCGTGGCCGTGCCGGCCTCGACCGCGGCGGCCGCGTCGCGGGCGGCCTGGGCGGCAGCCTCGGCGGCCTGCGCGGCGGCGTCCGCCACGGCCGCGGCGGCGGCGTCACCGGCAGCGCCAGCGGCGTCGGCGGCCTGGGCCGCCGCGGCTGCCGCGGCTTCCGCGGCGGCGGCCGCGTTGGCGGCGTCCTCCGACTCGGCCGCCTCGGCGGCCAAGGCGGCGGCGTCGGCCGCGGCATCGGCCGCCTGCGAAGCCGCGGCGGCGGCTTCGGACGCAGCGGCCGACGCCTCGGACGCGGCGGCCGATGCCTCACCCGCGGCGCTGGCCGCGGCGCTCGCGTCGCCCGCCGCGGCGTCGATCGCCGACGTATCGACGGCGGCCGGTGCGGCGTCATCGTCGTCGTCGCCGCAGCCGACCAGGGCGAGGCCGGCTGCTCCAACGCCAGCCTTCGCGCTGGCTCCCAACATGGTGCGGCGTGAGATCTTCCGCTGTCGCAGGGTCGTCCAATAGTTCCGGCGGCTCATCACATGTTCCCTTCCGGTCCCCGGCTGTCCCTTTGTGGGATCGCTCGGTGCGTGAGCACGCACAGTATCGCACATTATAAGAGTGCACCCCCCCCCCCCGTTATGTCAAATAGGAAGGAAATTATGGGGTTATCCACCGAATTTTTCGGATTCGGGCGCTGTTGGAACCCCCCCCTGTGTCACTCGTGGGGTTCCGGCGTGCGATCGCGCGGGGGAACCTCGCCCCCGAACCCCCGCTCCATTGCCGAGCAACGGAGCGGGGGGGTCGGAGGGGAGAGGGGGCTAGGCGGTGGCGCCGACCCCGGACTCTCGCCCCCATTGCCCTTCCGGTCCCCCCTCTCCAGCGCTTCAGCTGGAGAGGGGGTTAGGGGGTGAGGTTCCGCGCCGCCGTCGGGCCTGCGTCCGATGCCGGCGCATCCCATCGGGCCTGTCGATACGGCGCACCCGTCGGCCTATACTTGCATCACTCGACGGGGGACCCGCGGGCGGCGACGCGGGGCGGGAGCGCGCAGTGGAGATCGGCCGGCTCGAGGCGTTCGTGCGGGTGGCGACGAAGCTCTCGTTCTCGCGAGCGGCGGAGTCGCTATACCTGACGCAGCCCACCGTCACGGCGCGCATCCAGGCGCTGGAGCGGGAACTCGGCGAGCCGCTGTTCGAGCGGCTGGGCCGCACGATCCGCATGACCGACGCGGGCGAGGCGTTCCTGCCCTACGCGCAGCGCGCGCTGCGGGCGGTCGAGGAGGGGCGCGACGCCCTGGCCGGCCTGCGCAACGTGAACAGCGGCCACCTGACCATCGGCACGGCGCCGACGGTGGGCACGTACGTGCTGCCGGGCATCCTGCAGCAGTTCAGCGAGCGCTACCCGGCCGTGGAGGTGTCGATCCGCACGGGGCGGTCGGAGGAAGTGCAGGCGCTGGTGCTGGCCGACGAGGTGCAGGTGGGCTTCGAGCGCTACCTGACGCACCCCGACATCGAGACGGTGCCGCTGTACGAGGACGACATCGCGCTGATGGCGGGGTCGCGGCACCCGCTGGCGCAGCGCGGCCCCACGACCGTCGCCGATCTGGCGCTGGAGCCGGTGATCTTCTTCGACGTGGACTCGTCGTACCACGCGATCAGTCAGGCCATCTTCCGCGAGCGGGGCATCGCGCCGCGGCAGAGCCTCGACGTCGACAGCCTGGAGATGGCGAAGCACCTGGTGATGCGGGGGCTGGGGCTGGCCTTCCTGCCGCGCGTCGCCGTGGCGCACGAGCTGGAGGCGCGCACGCTGGTCGCGATCGAGATCGCGGAGACGGAGCCGCTGCGGCGCCGCATCGCGCTGATCTATCGCAAGCGGCGGTTGCAGAGCCGCGCGATGATGGCGCTGCTGGCGCTGCTCGACGAGATCTACGGCTTCGAGTACGCGAACCCCGAGGCGCCGGTCGAAGCGGCGGAGCCGGACGGGGCGCGGCGCGTCTAGGCGGGCGGAGCGAGAGTGCACGACGAGGCAGCGGCCCTGCACGAGGACATGCTGGCCCGGCAGGCCGAGTTCCGGGAAAGCATGCAGGCCATGCGGGCCGACTTTCAGTCCGATATACGCAGGCTCCTGCTCCAGCTCTTCGGGTTCACCGTCGCCGTCGGGGCGGTCGCCGTCGCGATCGTCAAGCTCACCTAGACCGCTTCTTGGCCGCGACCTTCTTGGCCGTCTTCTTGACGACCTTGGGCTGGCGTGGGATGCGGGGCAGCGGGCCCCCGTCGCGGAGGGCCTTGAGGACGCGCAGGCTGAGCCGGTCGGGGCCGCCGCCCTTGTAGCCGGGCACCTCGAGCAGCCACGTGGCGTCGCGGAAGGCGTCGCGGGCGAGCAGGTTGCGGAAGCCGTCCAGGCCGATGCTGCCCCAGCCCAGGTTCTCGTGACGGTCGCGGCCCGAGCCGAGCGGCGTCTTCGAGTCGTTGGCGTGCACGGCGACGAGCGCGTCGGCGCCGACCTCGCGGTCGAACTCGGCCAGGGCGTCGTCGAGGGCGGCCGGGTCCGTCAGGTCGTAGCCGGCGGCGAAGGCGTGGCAGGTGTCGAAGCAGACGCGGACGCGGTCGTCGCCGGCGGCGTTGCGGATCGCGCCCAGCTCGGCGAAGCGCGAGCCGATGCTGTCGCCGGCGCCCGCGTTGTTCTCGAGGCAGAGCCAGACATCGGGCGGCGACTCGGCCAGCACCTCGCGGATGGCCTCGGCGACCTGCGGCAGCACGACGCCGAAGCCGAGGCCCTTGTGGCTACCGACGTGGAAGATGACGCCGGCCACGCCCAGCCCGCCTGCCAGCCGCATGTCGGCCGTGAGCGACTCGATGCCCCGGCGCAGGTGCTCGGGGTCGGCGGTGGCCAGGTTCACCAGGTAGATGCCGTGGATGAAGTTGGGCCCCACGCCGGCGTCGCGCATGCGGCTGCGGAACGCCTCGACATCCGACTCCGGGTGCTGCTTGCGTCGCCACTGCTGGGGGGCCGCGCCGAAGACCTGGACGGCCTCGGCGCGCAGGGCCTTGGCGTGGTCGGCGGCGAGGTCGATGTGGCCGGCGCTCGAGACGTGCGCGCCGAGGACGGGGCGGGGGGCGGGGCTACTGGAGGGCATGGCGACAGCCTAGCGGCCGGACGGGCGGGCTAGTTGCCCGTGGCGGCGCGCCAGTCGAGGTAGCGGCGCAGGGCGAGGGCGGCGGCCGAGACGGAGTCGTAGGTGGCGAGGCCGGCGCGGCCCAGCTCGCCGTGGATGCGCCGGGCCAGATCGACGCCGGCGGCGGTACGGGGGGCGCGCAGCACGACGGCCAGGGGGACCGGGCTGGCGTCGCGGGCCTGGAGGAGGCGGTCGCGCAGGCCCTCGGCGAAGCCGGCGTCGGCGGCGACGCCGCCGGTGGGGAGGTTATCGACGTTGGCCTGAAGCAGCACGACGTCGATACCGGGGTCGTGCCCGACGACGCGCAGGGCGGGGAGGAAGTCGTCGCTGTCCCAGGGCACGTCGGAGTCGACGGGGTTGCGGATGCTGTTGCCGGCCGGGGGCAGGTAGGCGGCGAGGCGCTCGCTGGTGGCGTCGCGCAGGGGCGGGAGTTTGAGGCCGGCGCGCGCGATGGCGTCGGCGGCGAGCACCGAGTAGCCCCCGCCGCGCCCGACCAGGGCGACGCGCGGCCCGCGCAATCCGGGCAGGCGCTGGGCGGTGACGGCGAGGTCGAGCAGCTCGTCGGGGCTGGCGGCGTCGATCAGCCGGGTCTGACGGACGACGCCGCTCCAGACGGCGGCGGAGCCGGCCAGGCTGCCGGTGTGGCTGGCGACGGCGCGCGTGCCGGCCTCGGTCGCGCCGCCCTTGAGCACGGCGAAGGGCTTGCGGGCGGCGAGCCGCCTGGCCAGGGGCAGGAAGCGGCGCCCGTCCTTGATGCCCTCCAGGTAGGCGAGCACGATGTCGGTGCCGGGGTCGTCAGAGAGGTATTCGAGCAGGTCGGACTCGTTGAGGTCGATGGCGTTGCCGTAGGAGGCGACGTCGCTGAAATGGAGGGCGCGGGACTCCGCGCGCATGACGACCTCGCTGGCGTTGGCGCCGCTCTGCGAGAGCATGGCGATGCGGCCGGGCGTGGGGTCGGCGTCCTCCAGCCAGCTGACGCCGCCGATGGGCGTGTGGATGCCCATGCAGTTGGGCCCCAGTAGCCGGATGCCGTACGCACGGGCGCGCCGCAGCAGCTCCGCTTCGAGGTCGGCGCGCTCGGTCAGGCCGGTCTCGCCGAAGCCGGCGGTGACGAGGTGGAGGACCTTGACGCCCTTCTCGGCGGCCTGGTCGAGCAGGTCGAGGACGGCGTGGGCGGGGATGACGGAGATCACGAGGTCGATCTGGTCGTCGGGGACGTCGCGCAGGCTGGGATAGAGGGGGACGCCGGAGCGCAGGGCGCCGCCGCGGGGGTTGAGCCCGTACCAGCGCTCGACGACGCCGTAGCGGCGCACGAGCTTGAACCAGCGCATGCCGTTGAAGTTGGCCTTGGCGCGGGTGGAGACGCCGGCGACGGCCACCGAGCGGGGCCGGAAGGCGGCGGCCAGCGCGTCGCGGCCGGAGAGTGCGGTGGTCGGCATGGGGGCAGCCTAGCCCGGCGCCGGCCGACGATCAGCGGCGCGCGGCGCGCTGGGGGGCATGGGCGCAAACTATCGGGGGCCGCGGTGGCGGCGCGGGACTCGTCTCGTGTAGGATTGCGGCATGGTAGCCCACTCGGCCTCAGACTCCGACCCGGCGACGCAGGGTGACCTCGAACGCGTGCGCTTAGAGTTGCGCGGCGACAACGACCGCCTCGGCGCAGACTTGCGCGGCGACATCGACCGCCTCGGCGCAGACTTGCGCGGCGACATCGACCGTCTGCGCTTAGAGTTGCGCGGCGACATTGAGCGGGCGATCCACCAGCAGACTTGGCGGATACTCAGCTTGGGTGTCGCCATCGCCGCCATCCTGGCCGCCATTCTCCGGCTCACCTAGCGTCAGCACGCGCCCGGATCACGCCGAATGTCCGCAGGCGACCCCGCCGACGATCAGCGCCGCGCGGAGCGACCGAGCGTGCGCTCGATCTGGCGCACGTGGAAGAGTTGGTGGTCGGCGGCGGTGAGCAGCATCGTGCGGAAGGACATATCGACCGTCTCGCCGTCGAGGTCGAGGTTGGCGGGCTCGCGCAACTGCCGGGCGGTCATGCCGTCGAGCAGGGCCTCGGTCTCGGCGCGGACGGCGCCGACGGCCCAGCGCAACTCGTTCTCCTCCGGGCGCTGCTCGAGCGTCGGCAGCGCGACGACGTCGGCGGGGGGCAGCGGCAGCCCCGGCGCGACGGCGCGTCGCAGCTCGGTGAGCTGGGGCAGCAGCCAGCGCTCGGCATGCAGCAGATGCAGCACGATCTCGCGCACCGACCACTCCGCGTCGCCCAGGCGGATGTCGAGGTCGGCGGTGGAGACGCCGTCGAGCAGAGCGCTGAGCTCGGCCAGGTTCTCGGCGAGGACGGCGCGCAGGGCGTCGGGGTCGTTGGCGGAGGGGGAGCCGGGCATACCCGGAGTCTGCGCTAGCCTGCGCTCATCGTCAAAGGGCGAGCGCGGGCGAGGGGGGCCAGATGGCGATCGTGGTGTCGTTTCCGACGCGGGCGGAGCAGCTCGCGCTGGAGCCGGGCGTCGGCGAGGCGGCGCGGGCGGGCCTGCGCGAGGGCGCGGCCCTGTTCGACGCGCGGCGCTTCTGGGACGCCCACGAGGCCTGGGAGGAGGTCTGGCAGGAGGAGGCGCGGCCGATCCGGTCGTTCTACCAGGGCCTGATCCAGATCGCGGCGGGGTTCCATCACTGGACGGTGACGCGGCGGCCGCGCGGCGTGCAGATCCTGCTGGGCGCGGGGGTGGAGAAGCTCGAGTGGTACGCGCCGCACTACCTGGGGGTGGACGTGGCGGCGACGATCGATGAGGCGTCGCGGCGGCGGGCGCTGGCGGAGGGCCGCGACGTCGCCTGGCTCGACGCCTACCCGCGCGAGTCGCTGCCGCGCTTCCGCTGGCTGCCGGGCGAGCCGTCGTGCTGACGCCGCCGGCGCTGCGCGTGCTGCGACTGCGCGAGACCGCACGGCTGCCCCGTCGGGCGACGCCGCACAGCTCGGGGCTGGACGTGTTCGCCGACTTCGGCGCCCCCGACGGCCAGGCGATGCTCGACGCGACGCCGCGGCTGATCCCGACGGGCCTGGCGATCGAGACGCCGCCGGGGTATGAGGTGCAGGTGCGGCCGCGCTCGGGGCTGTCGCGGCGGGGGGTCGTGGTGGCCTTCGGGACGGTGGACGCGGACTACCGCGGCGAGGTGCTGGTGAACATGCGCTGGTCCGGCGAGGGGCGCTTCCGCGTGCGGCAAGGGGATCGGATCGCGCAGCTGGTGGTCGCGCCGGTGGCGCTGCTGGCGGTGGAGGAGGTCGAGGCGCTGGGCGAGACCGAGCGCGGTGGGGGCGGCTTCGGGTCGACGGGGCGGTAGAGAGGCTGCGCACGAAGCATTCGCACGCGCCAGTGTCGCCAGGCTCTGCGCAAGATCGCAGGATGGCCCGTGACACGCTTGCACTCCGGTTCAGGGGTCCATCGCCGCCCTGCTAGGGTACGGAACGAATGGGCGAAACTGGCATGATCCCTACGGTTGACGACCAGACCGACGAGTTGCGACGCCTCTGTCTCAGGTACGGCGTCCAGAGGCTCGACCTGTTCGGGTCGGTCGCAACCGGCAGGGACGATCCGGACGCGAGCGACCTGGACTTCCTGGTCGAGTTCCAGCCGGCGGCGCTCGTCGGCTACGCGGACGCCTACTTCGGGCTGCTCGACGCGCTCCAGGGGCTCTTTGGGCGGTCCGTGGACTTGGTGGTGGATTCCGCCATCCGGAATCCCTACTTCCGCGAATCGGTGGAGCGAACGAGGACAGCCGTCTATGAGGCTTGAGGCTCGCAAGTACCTGTACGACATGCAGCGCGCCGCCGGGCTCTGGGCCAGATCGCAGGATCACCTGTGACACCCTCGCACTCAGATGCAGGGGCGCATCAGCCGCCAGCCAGCGCCGAGGCCGGGAACTGGGGGGCGGGACGGGGCGTCTGGCCAAATAGCGCCGTGCGGATACCCGCTTGGGCCCTGTGCCCGCTACAGTGACCCTGGTGGATGGGGTTGGCGCCGGAGCCCGCATGCCCAGACGATCAATCCGATTATTCGTGCTCGCGGCGCTGGTCCTGCCGGGGGTCGCGCTGGTGATCGCTGCCTGTGGCGGCGACGAGGAGCCGGTGGTCACCGACGCCGCCGCGGCGACCGACACTCAGACGCCAGCCGCCGCCGCTGACACCGCCGCGCCTGCGGCCGCGGCCCCCGTACGCGCCGCCCCAACACCCGCAGCCACCGCCGCAGCGGCCGCGGCCGCGGCCGCCGCGGACCAATCGGCCGACGAGGACCGCCCGTCGGCGGGCGGCGGCGCGACCGTGCAGGTCCAGCGCCCCTCGGCCACCGCCGCGACGACGAGCGACGGCACCTACACGGTGCAGGCCGGCGACACGCTAGGCGATATCGCGTTCCGCTTCGGCACGACGGCGGCCGTGCTCCAGGACATCAACCAGTTGGATAACCCGGACCTGCTGCAGGTCGGCGACGTGCTGATCCTGCCGGGCGGGGAGCCGGAGGAAGAGGAGGAGGAGGACACGGTCGCGGAGGAGGGTGACGGCGACGAGGCCGCCACGGACGAGACCGACGAGGCCGCCGACGGCGAGGACGGCGAGGACGGCGAGGACGCCACCGCCGACGACGCCACCGCCGAGGACGAGGCCGGCGAAGAAGGCGACGACCCGGCCGAGGACGATGCGGCGGAGGACGAACCGGCCGAGGACGACACCCCGCCCACCCCGGCCCCGCTGACGCCGACGGGCCTGTCGCCGGGCGGCATCCCGCAGCCGGCCAGCGACGTCACGCTGGAGGACGTCCCGACGCGGCCGGCCGCGCTGGCGGCGTTCGCGACGACGGCGCTGCCCTGGTTGCAGGACCGCACCGAGGTCGACGAGGTCGTGGACCTGTTCCTCGCCTGGAGCATGCCGCCGGTGCCGCGCGGCGACCGATTCCACCTCGTCGACACGGACGGCGACGGGCTGTTCAGCCTGGTCACGATCTTCACCGACCCCGGCCCGGCGCAGCACGGCTCTCTGACCGACGCCAACCTCGTGATCTACGACCCGGCGCCGGACCAGCCGACGCGCTGGCGGCAGGCCTTCGACCACAACCTGGCCTACGGCGGTGGGCAGGACTTCTTCGTGATGACCGTCGTCGACGTCACGGGCGATGGGCGGCGGGACATCACGTACGGCGAGACGGCGTGCGGGGCCAACACCTGCACAACGATCGTGCGGGTGCTGGTGCGCGACGGCGACGGCTACCGCAACGCGGCGGTGGACATCGCGGTGCCGACGGCGACGTCGTTCGGCTTCGACGACGTGACCGGCGACGGGGTGGCCGACCTGACGATCGAGGGGGGCACGTTCGGGAGCATCGGGGCGGGCCCGGCGCGGCCGTTCCAGTTCGTCTACAGCGCGGTGGGCGGCAACTTCGCGGAGATCGCGCGGGTGGGCCTGCCGACGTCGTACCTGGTGTGGATCATCGCCGACGGCAACACCGCCTTCGACGCGGGCGATTACGTGGGCGCGCTGGCGCTGTACGGGCTGGCCGCCAGCGACGGCAGCCTGGACGAATTCGTGCCGGGGGCCGGCCCGGAGTTGATGGCGCTGGCGCAGCTGCGCGCGTCGATCACGCAGCTCCGGCTGGGCGACGCGACGGCCGCCACGTCGCTGGCGCAGATGTCGTCTGCGGGCGGCGGGCTGATCGGGGCGCTGGGGACGGCCTACCTGAGCGCGATCATCGCGCAGCCAGAACCGGCCATCGGCTGCGCGGCGCTGAACGACGCGCTGACGCCGCGCGTCGCGGAGTGGGACGCGTTCTGGCAGCAGTTCGGCTTCGGGCTGCCGCCGTTCCTGTCGCAGCAGCTATGTCCCTTCTAAGCGACCGGCGGGGCCGGGCGACGGACCTCCGTCGCACGGCCTGACGGCGCCGCTTGACTGCACGGCCTGACTACACGGCTTGAATGGGGCCGCCGCCGGAAGTAGCGTCGGATCGCGGCTTCGCTCGACGACCCATGAGTCTTCTCTCTCAACCCCGGGGCTCCCTGCCGGCGCTGCCGGCCCCACTCTCCCGGCTGCCGGTGCCGGACAGCCTCGTGCCGTTCCTGCTGGCGCTGCTGGTGGGCCTGATCGCGGGGCTGGGCGCGGTCGCGCTGCGGGAGATGGTGGAGCTATTCGACCAGATCCTGCTCGGCGACCTGGGCGGCCTACTGACCGACTTCGGCGGCGACTGGATGATCATCTGGGTGCCGGTCCTGGCCGCGATCCCGGTGGCCTGGATCGTGATCCGCTTCTCGCCGGAGTCGCGCGGCAACGGCGTGCCCGAGGTGATGAGCGCGGTCGAGACGCAGGGCGGGCGCATCCGCCCGCGCGTGGCGCCGGCCAAGGCGCTGGCGTCGGCGGTGACGGTGGGGTCGGGCGGCTCGGTGGGGCAGATTGGGCCGGTGGCGCAGGTCTCGGCGGCGCTGGCGTCGGGCCTGGGCCGGCTGATGCGGCAGCCGCCGGAGATGATGACGCTGCTGGTGGCGGGCGGGGCGGCGGGCGGGGTGTCGGCGTCGTTCAACGCGCCCATCGCGGGGGTGTTCTTCGCGCTGGAGGTCATCCTGCGGCGCTTCAACGTGCGCAACTTCACGCTGGTGGTGGTCAGTTCCGTGATCGCGACGATGGTGGCGATCGCGATCCAGGGGGATGAGCCGGGCATCGCGATCCCCCGCTACGAGCTGGTCTCCAGCATCGAGATCGGCTTCTACGCGCTGCTGGGGCTGGCCGCGGCGCTGGTGGGCATCTTCTTCTTCCGGCTGGTCTACCTGGCGGAGGATCTGATCGCCCTGATCCGCATGCCGGCGCTGGGACGGCCGGCGCTGGCGATGCTGGCCGTGGGCGCGATCGGCTTCTGGCACGACGAGATCTTCGGCATCGGCTTCGGCGTCATCGAGGAGGCGGCGGAGGGCAACATCACCGTCGGGACGCTGGCGCTGCTGCTGGTCCTGAAGGTGGTGGCGACCTCACTGACGATCGGCGGCGGGTCGTCGGGCGGGCTGTTCGCGCCGGCGCTGTTCGTGGGCGCGATGCTGGGCGGGCTGATGGGCGCCGGCTTCGAGGCGATCGCGCCCGAGAGCACGGCGCCGTCGGGCGCGTACGCGGTGGTGGGGACGGCGGCGGTGTTCGCGGCGGCGGCGCGCGCGCCGATCACGTCGCTGTTCATCGTCTTCGAGCTGACCCGCGACTACGACCTGATCCTGCCGCTGATGACGGCGGTGGCGATCGCGACGGGGGTCGCGCAGATCGTCACGCGCGACACGGTGTACTCGATCAAGCTGGCGCGGATCGGGGTGCGCCTCCGCGAGGAGCCGGCCCGCGCGGCCATGGACCAGATCACCGTGGTCGAGGCGATGCGCACGAACGTGCCCCTGGTGGACTCGGACGCCACACTGGACGAACTGGCGATGGTGCTGAGCCGGGCGGGGGGCAACGCGGTGGCCGTGACCGACGAGGACAACCGCTTCCAGGGCCTGATCTCGGAGACCGACGTGACGGCGGCGCTGGAGCGCACGCACACCGACGTCCGCGCGGCCGACATCGTGCGACGCTACGCGCTGCACGTGTATCCGGACGACTCGCTGCGCGACGTCGTGGCGATGCTGGCCGACGCCGACGTGCGGCAGGTGCCAGTCGTGGCGCGCTTCGACGAGACGCGGCTGCTGGGGATGGTCACGCAGCGCGACGTGCTGACGGCGTTCGCGCGCAGCACGCGGCCGTCCGAGCCGCGGCGCGACCGCGCCCCCATCCGCCGGCTGGTGGGCGCGGTGCAGGTCGACACGCGGATCGAGGCCGGGTCGGCGCTGGCGGGGGTGTCGCTGCAGGACGTGCCCTTGCCGCAGCAGGCCGTGGTCTCGACCATCCGGCGGGAGGGCGTGGTCGTGATCCCGCGCGGCAGCGTGCGGCTGGAGCCGGGCGACGAACTGACGATCCTCGTCGAGGCGGGCTTCGAGGGAGCCGTGCAGCGCCTGCTGGCCGAGGTCGTGCACGAGCCGATGCTGGAGCCCGACCCGCTGGCGCGGTCGCAGGCGGGCGAGCCGAACCCGCGCGGGGGAAAGGAACCCGATGGTTGACGACGCATCCGGGGAACGCCGCTTCCGGCTCAGCGAGGCGCGCGCCATGCTGCCCGCGGTCGACCGGCTGCTGGGGGAGATCCTGGCGGCCCGCGCGCGGGCGGCGGAAGCGCGCGCGCTGATCGATTCGGTGCGACGCTCGGCGCGGGGCAACGGCTCCACCACGCACGTCGACACGGGCGAACTGCAATCGCGCTTCCAGCGGCAGGCGGCGCGGCTGCAGGAGCTGGGCGCGGAGCTGCAGTCGATGGGGGTGCAGCTGAAGGATCTGGAGCGCGGCCTCGTCGACTGGCCGGCCGAGCGCGACGGGGCGACGGTGCTGATCTGCTGGCTGCGCGGCGAGCCCGAGATCGGCTGGTGGCACGACCTGCGATCGGGCTTCGCAGGGCGGCAGCCCATCATCGAGGCGGAGTGGGACTAGGTGCCGCCCATGCCACCGACGCCCACGCCACCGACGGGCGGGACGGCGCAGGGCGGGGCGGGGCCGTCGCGCTATCCGGAGCTGCAGGCGCACCACGACGCCGTCTACGACCGCCTGACGGCGGGGCGGCCGGCCCGCGCGGCCGGGCCGCTGCTCGATGTCGGCAGCGGCGACGGCTCGGCGCTGGCGGCGACGGTCGAGGGCACGGGCATCCGTGGCGTCGCGCTCGATCGGTCCCTCGTCTGGGACTGGCGGGGGCCGGCGGGCTTCGCCCGCGTGGCGGGCGAGGCGTCGCGGCTGCCGTTCGCGGCGGGGGCCTTCGCGGCGACGCTGATGCAGGAGACGTGGGAGTGGCTGTCGCAGCCCGAGGCGGCGGTCGGGGAGCTGGCGCGGGTGTCGCGGGGGCGGGTGGTGATCGTGCAGAGCGACTGGCGCACGCTGTGGATCGACAGCGGCGACCCGGACACGGCGCAGGAGTTCACCCGGCTGTTCGCGGGGCCGGTCGATCCGCGCCTCGACGCGCCGGCGGCGCTGCTGCGCGACGCGGGCCTGCGCGTGCTGGAGGACGGCATCGACACGATCCGCGGGGAGCGGCTCGCGCCCGGCGCCTACGCGACGGAGTTGCTGCGCCTGCTACGCGAGTTCCTGGTCGTGCAGGGGGCGGGGGTCCGGGCGCGCCGCTTCGACGACTGGCGCGACGAACTGGCGGATCGGGCCGCGCGGGGGGCCTTCGGATTCTCGATTGAGCGGCGGGTGGTCGTCGCGGAGGCGCGCTAGGTCAGCTTCACGATTGCCACTCCGATGGCGGTCACCGCGATGATGATGCCGCTAAGCCGGATCGTCTGGCGGCGTATCGCCTGGTGGAACTCGGCCCGCGTCACGAAGTCGTCCAGCCGCACCATCAAGTCGTCCAGCCGCACCATGGGCGCGACGGCCTGCCCGATCACATCCGCGATCGTCTCGGCCGCTTCCTGTGACTGGCCCGCTTCGTCACGCAGGCGCCGGGACGCGTCAAGGGTGTCGAAGACCGCCATGCAGCGATCATAGCAAGCGGCGGCGACGGCGCGGAGGCGGGCTAGGGAGCGCCGCTCTCCAGATGGCTGGGGCCCGAAGGCTCGCGGACGTCGCCGTCGTATTCGTGGCTGATCCAGACGAGGGCGTCGCTGATGCCGGCGTTGAGGTAGCCGTGCCCGACGCCGTTGCCGAAGCCATCGACGTAGAAGAAGCAGAGCGGGACGTGGTGGTCGCCGGCGTGCAGCCAGAGCACGTAGCCGCCCTCAATGCCGGCGCGCAGCCCGCTGGCGAGCACGACGAAGTGGCCGTTCTTGGGGTTGACGTGCATGCTGCCCCAGGCGCCGCTCGGGGCGTGATCGGTGCCGGTGAGGGGGCGCCGCTCGTGATCGTCGCTGCCCATCACGCTGACGATGGCCATCGTGCGGGAGTCGAGGTCGTCCGAGCGGGCCTCCGCCGCGGCGGCGGCTTCGCTCGCATCGACCAGCGCCTGCTGCGCCAGGGCCTGCTGTTCCTCGACGGTCTTGACCGTGGCGAGCAGGGCTTCGTTCTCGTCGTCGAGGCCGGAGACGTCGCCCTGCAGCACGACGTTCCAGCCCATCAGCAGCACGACGGCGACGACCGCCAGCGAGGCCGCCATCGACGCGAAGCGGGCCGGACGCCAGGGCGCGGCCAGCGCGGCCAGACGCCCCATCGGGGGCGTGCGCGGGCCGACGCTGGCGGCGCGGGGCAGGGGCAGCGGCGACCCGGGAGCGGCGAGGCTGGCTTCGACCTCGCGCAGGACGCGGCGCTTGAGCACGTCGCCGGGGTCGCGCGGGGCCGCGCCGAGGCCGATGCGCTCGGCGACCGCGCGCAGCGCCGCGATCTCCGGCTCGCAGTCGGCGCAGCCCGCGTCGAGGTGGGCGGCGACGAGCGCGGCTTCGTCGGGGTCGAGGGCGTCGAGGGCGTGGGCCTCGAGCAGCTCGGCGGCGAGGTCGTGCAGGTCGCCGGGGGGGAGGGGGGCGGTCATGCGTCCGCTCCGACGTCCGGGGGACGGTCCGGCGGGTCCAGCACGCCGACGCGCCCCTCCAGGGCCACGCGCATCTTGCGCATTCCCAATCGCATGCGCGTCTTCACGGTGCCCAGCGGCGTGGCGAGCCGCTCGGCGATCTGGGCCTGGGTGAGTCCACTGTAGTAGGCGAGTTCGATCGCCACGCGTTGCTCCTCCGGCAGGTCCGCGAGCGCGGCGCGGACCATCTCGCGCTGGTCGACCAGCTCGGCGCTGGCCATCTCGCGGCTGGCGGCCACGCTGGCCGTGCCCTCGGCGAGGGAGCCGGCTTCGTCCGGATCCCACACCTGGCTCTCGGTGAGCGGACGCCGGCGCCGTGATCGCACTTCATCGATGGCGCGATTGCGCGTGACGCTGAGCATCCAGCCCAGGAACCGGCCCCGCTCCTCGACATAGCGCTCGGGGGTGCGCCAGAGCCGCACGAAGACGTCCTGGACGACATCCTCGGCGGCGTGCGCGTCCCCCAGGACGCGATACGCCGTGGAGAAGACGAGGCGCGCGTAGCGGTCGTAGAGGGCCTCGACGGCCTTCACCTCGCGGCGGCCAACGGCTTGCATGAGCTCCGCGTCGGAGCAGTCTTGCCACTTCACCGCCGGAGGATACCCGACCGCGCGGTCGCCGCGAGCGCGCCGGTCCTGTGTATCGATACGCGCGGGGTCGCGTCGCGGTTGCATCGGGGGCCCGGGCCCGCGCGCGGGGCCGGCGACCAGGGCCCAGTCGCATGGGGGCCGGTATACTCGACCGGGCCGGACGGCGGGATGCGCCGGGGCCCACGCGCCCCACGGCGCCACCCGAGAGGACCCCAATGGCCAGCGCCGAGGACTCCCGCGGCCAGACCATCACGACCGCGCTGCGGCCGGACCGCATCGTCTCGCTCGTGCCGAGCGTGACGGAGAGCGTGGCGCAGCTGGCGGGCGTGAAGCGCCTGGTGGGGATCACCAAGTTCTGCACCGAGCCCGAGGCCGAGGCGGCCGCGATCCGCAAGATCGGCGGGACGAAGGATCCCGACATCGCGGCGATCGTGGCGCTCGCGCCGGACCTGGTGCTGGCGAATCGCGAGGAGAACCGGGAGGAGGACATCGCGGCGCTGGAGGCGGCCGGACTGCAGGTGTACGTGGGCTACCCGCGCACCGCCCGCGACGCGTTGGAGGACCTGAAGACCATCGCGCAGCTGCTCCATTTCGCGATGGTGCGTCCCATCGTCGCCCTGGTCAGCGAGGAGATCGAGCGGCAGGAGACGCTGAACGCGGACCGCCCGCGCGTGCGCGTGTTCTGCCCGATCTGGTACCGGCCGTTCATGGCGGCGGCGGGCGACACCTACGCGGGCGACCTGATCCGGCTGGCGGGCGGCGAGAACGTCTTCGAGTCGCACGTGCGCGGCAACCGCTATCCGCAGGTCGAGCTGTCGGAGATCGCGCGGGCGGATCCGGAGGTGATCCTGCTGCCGTCGGAGCCGTACCGATTCGGGCGGCGGCATCGGCGCGAGCTACAGGCGCTGCAATCGATCACGGCCGCCCGCAAGCAGCATGTCTTCCTGCTCGATGGGCGCCTGCTGACCTGGTACGGCGCCCGCGCCCAGGAGGGCCTGGCGAAGTTGGAGGAGCTGTTCGACCGGGCGCGGCCCGGCTGGAAGGCGCCGGCGCGGCCCGTGAAGGCGTCGAAGACGGCAGCGGCCGGCAAGACAGGGGCGGCCGGCAAGGCGGCGTCGAAGAAGGCGGGCACGGCCACGGGGCGCACGGGCGCCGGGAAAAAGGCGGCGGCGGGCGCCAGGCCGCGGTTGACCGACGCGCAGCGGGCGGCGGCCAAGAAGAAGGCGGCGACGCGGTCGGGCAAGGCCCGCAAGGCGGCGAGCAAGCCGCCGGAGCGCAGCCCCAAGACCGACGTCGCGATGCCGCCGGGGCTGCGGATCACCGTGCAGCAGCAGGAGGTCGTCGAGGAGGAGTAGCGGGATCGGGCGGGGCCGCGCCTAGCGCCGGCGCCAGTCGGCGTAGACCGCGCGCAAGCCGAGCGCGGTCAGGACCGGCAACATGGTGAAGTGCGTGACCTCGGGGAAGATGCGCCAGGTCAAGTCGAGGCTGGGGTATCGGCGTTGCTCGAGCGCCTCCGCCAAGCGCCGCGTATGGGCGGCGGTGTCGGCGGCCCCGAAGTTGGCCTGCATCGGCGCGGACAGCCCGGGGGGCAGCACGTCCTCGTGCGCGCCCGCGGCGAGGAACACGGTGGCGTCGAGGTCGCTGTGATCGGCGGCGTAGGCGGGCTCGTACGCCGTGGTCGTCTCCGGGTCCCAGCACAGCCAGGGGCTGCCGATGATGTAGCGGCGGAACGCGGCGGGGCGGTGCAAGAGGGTGTAGACGCCGAACAGCCCGCCCAGAGAGTTGCCGATATAGGCCGTATCGTCGCTCACGGCATAGCGGTCGCGCACCCAGGGTTGGAGTTCGTCCGCGAGGAAGTCGAGAAACCGCGGCGCCCCGCCCGTCTCCACCGGATCGGGTCCGACGATCGGCGCGATCGCCGCATGCTCCGCCGGGTTGGACGAGGGACCGGGCGTGAAGTCCCGCGCGCGGAAGCGCACCCAGCGGGCATAATCGCCGCCGATCGCGTAGCCCACGCCGACCAGGAGCAGCGGCGGAATCTCCCCGATCGTGGATAGCGAGCGGACCGTCTCGACGGCGGTCCCGATCCGTGTGGTCGCGTCGGTGAAGTACACCACCCCGACCGGGCCCTCCGTCCCGGGCGGCGGCGCGGCGACGGTGATTTCGAACGCGTCTCCGACGGCGTCCGAGTGCAGCGTGTGGACTTCGGTGCCGGAGAGCTGCTGCGGCGGGTTGGTCACGGTTGCTGGTCCCCTTTGACTTGGGGGACAGCGTAGCCGCTGCCGCGCAGGCGGGGGTCGAAGGCGGCGAGCAAGCCGCCGGAGCGCAGCCCCAAGACCGGCGTCGCGATGCCGCCGGGGCTGCGGCTGCGCGTCGATCAGCAGGAGGTCGTCGAGGAGTAGCGTGGGGGTCAGGCCACGCGCTCTCGCAGGCGGGAGGCGGCGAGTAGTGCGCGATAGCAGGCGCCGGCGGTTGCGTCGGGGGTGGTCGCGTGAGGTTGGCCGCGGGCGGGAACCTTCGCGCCGCGGCGGTCGTTCCCGGAGATGAGATGCCCGACCGCAGGCGCTTCGCCGTCGTTGTGACGCCGCTGCTCGCGGCCCTGCTGCTGATCGGCGTGGCCGCGGCGATCCTGCTGCCGTCCGGCGCCGCGCCGGCGGCGGCGCAGGGCACGGAGCCGGCGGTCACCTGCTTCGAGATCGGCGTCGGCTGGCGGATCTGCGCGGCCCCCGGCGTCCCTCTGGAGCCGCCGCCCGGCCCCTGCGCGACCGGGGCGGCCGTGCCCGACGCGGCGAACAACCCCGGCCTGGTCGCCGACTGCGCGATCCTGCTGGCGGCGAAGGACACGCTGCGCGGGACGCCGCCGCGCGTGACGGAGTTGCGCCTGGAGGGGCACGCGCTGACGGGCACGATCCCGGCCGCGCTGGGCGACCTCAGTCAATTGCGGCGGTTGCACCTGGGGTACAACCAGCTCAGCGGGCGGATCCCGCCAGCGTTGGGCAACCTCGCGCGGTTGGAGGTGCTATCGCTGTTCGTGAACCGGCTGACGGGCGCGATCCCGGCCGAGTTGGGCAACCTCGCACGCCTGGGGACCCTGGACTTCGCTTGGAACCGGCTGACGGGCGCGATCCCACCGGAGCTGGGAAACCTCGCGCAGTTGAGGATCCTGCAACTCCAGCAGAACCAGTTGACGGGCGCGATCCCGCCCGGGCTGGCCGATCTCCCCCTAAGCGAACTCTCTCTCTCCCAGAACGACCTCACGGGCTGCCTGCTGCGCGCCCTCGCCCAGGTGGAGCGCAACGACGTGGCGCAGCTCGGCCTGGCTTCCTGTCCGCTGGGGTCCGAGAGCCTGACCTACGGTCCCCCCATCACGACGGACAGTGTCCCGACCGATGGCGACTACGCCTTCCTCACCGACCCCGACGACCTCACCAGCGCCATCACCACCTACGAGGGGCTGCGCGCCGGTACCCGCATCGGCTTGGTGCTGCACCAGAACGACATCTCCGGCGCCTCGCAGGCGGTCTTCTACGCCCAGGTGGAGGCGGGCGACCTGGTGGAGTGGCGCGAGGCTGCCGACTGCTGGGTGCGTTACCACGTCGATGAAGTCCACGCCGACCCGGCGGGCGATCCGCCGCGCACGCTGCTGACGATTCAGGTCTACTCCTACGCCTATACCGGCTGCACCAGCGGGCCGATCACCACGCGGGGGACTCGCACCTTCACCTGGACGCCGGAGAACATCCAGCCGGGCCGCGACGCGGCCGGCGGTGCGCCGGCGCCGCCGCCGCCCGGGCCCTGCGCGGCCGGGGCGGCCGTGCCCGACGCGGCGAATAACCCCGGCTTGGTCGCCGACTGCGCGATCCTGCTGGCGGCGAGGGGCAGGCTGCGCGGCACGGCGGCGCTCGACTGGAGCGCGGACCGGGGGATCACGGCCTGGGACGGGGTCACCGTGGGCGGGACGCCGCCGCACGTGACGGCGTTGGACCTGGAGGGGCACGCGCTGACGGGCACAATCCCGCCGGCGTTGGGCGCCCTCGCGCGGTTGCAGTGGTTGTGGCTCAACGGGAACGGGCTGACGGGGCCGATCCCGCCGGAGTTGGGCAACCTCGCGCAGTTGAGGATCCTGCGGCTGTACAACAACCGGCTGACGGGCGCGATCCCGCGGGAGTTGGGCGCCCTCGCGCGCCTGGAGAGCCTGTTGCTCAACAACAACCGGCTGACGGGGCCGATCCCGCCGGAGTTGGGCAACCTCGCGCAGTTGCAGCGGCTGTGGCTGCACGGCAACCGGCTGACGGGCGCGATCCCGCGGGAGTTGGGCGCCCTCGCGCGCCTGGGGGTCCTGAACCTCAACGGGAACCGCCTGACGGGCTCGATCCCGCCGGAATTGGGCGCCCTCGCGCGCCTGGGGAGCCTGCACCTCCCCAACAACCAACTGACGGGCGCGATCCCGCCCGAGTTGGGCAACCTCGCGCAGTTGGAGTCCCTTGTGCTCCGCGAGAACCGGCTGACGGGTGCGATCCCATCGGAGTTGGGGAACCTAGCGCAGTTGCAGCGGCTGGCGCTCCACGAGAACCGGCTGATGGGGCCGATCCCGCCGGAGTTGGGCGCCCTCACGCGCCTGAAAACCCTGAGGCTCTACGACAACCGGCTGACGGGGCCAATCCCGCCGGAGCTGGGCGCCCTCGCGCGCCTGGAGGTCCTGTACCTCCACGGCAACCTGCTGTGGGGCGCGATCCCGCCGGAGTTGGGGAACCTCGCGCAGTTGAAGTACCTGACGCTCTCCGCCAACCGGCTGACGGGGCCGATCCCGCCCGAGTTGGGCAACCTCGCGCAGTTGGGGTCCCTAACGCTCGGCGAGAACCGGCTGACGGGTGCGATCCCGCCCGAGTTGGGCGACCTGGCGCGCCTGACGTACTTGCAGCTTGACGGCAACCGGCTGACGGGGCCGATCCCGCCGGAGTTGGGGAACCTCGCGCAGTTGCAGCGGCTGGCGCTCCACGAGAACCGCCTGACGGGCGCGATTCCACCCGAACTGGGGAACCTCGCGGCGCTGGAGGTGCTGGACCTGGGCGGGAATCAGTTGAGCGGGCCGATCCCGGCGGCGCTGGGGAACCTCGCGGCGCTGGAGGTGCTGGACCTGGGCGGGAATCAGTTGAGCGGGCCGATCCCGGCGGCGCTGGGGAACCTTGCGGGGCTGGTGGTGCTGGACCTGCGCGGGAATCAGTTGAGCGGGCCGATCCCGGTGGAACTGAGGAATCCGCCCCACCTGATCGTGTATTTGGCGGACAACCGCTTCACCGGCTGCCTGCCGCGTGAGTTGGCGGGCATGCGCTCCAACGACTTCGCCGCGCTCGGCCTGGCGGACTGCGATCTGCCCTCGACGACCCTGACCTACGGCGCCCCCACGACGACCGGGAGCGTCACAGACGACGGCGACTACGCCTTCCTCACCGACCCCGACGACCTCACCACGATGATCACGACCTACGAGGGCCTGCGCGACGGCAGCACGACCGGCCTCGTGATCCACAAGCACGACAGTGCCGGTGCCTCGCAGGCGGACCTCTTGGACCTCGTGGAGGCGGGCGACCTTTTCGAGTGGCGCCAAGCCAGCGATTGCTTCGTGCGCTACACGGTGACCGACGTCAAGGACGACCCGGCCGGCGACCCCCCGCGCAAGCTGCTGGCCGTGGCCTGGATGACCTACGCCTTCACAGGCTGCAGCGGCGCCATCTCCCCGACCGCGACGGCCAGCCTGCAGTTCGGCCCGCTGCCCGACCTGGGCGGCCCGAGCCTGACCTCGCCCGTGCGCCACGGTCCATACCAACTCGTCCCCGCAGGTTGGACCGGCGCGGTGGAAGAGCCCGACACGTACCCGCTCCCGGGCGACTCCTACGCGAACCCTGCCTACACCACGAATCTCGCGGAGGCGCGACAGCTTCCCTACTGGCGTGACCCGGCGCTCCCCGCAGGCTGGACGTTCGCATGGGCGGTCAGCGGCGACGTCAGTGGTCCCGCCTACGGGTACTGGGCGGACTTCGCAACAGAAAGAGGCGGGAGCGCCTTCACAGTTTTTGGCTACTACGCGGACTACCGAGGCCACCCGCGAGAGGCATCCTGGCGGAACGGCCGGGGCGTGTACGAGACGAGGGTCATCGCCGGGCGGCCGGCGCGAGTGGCGTACAGCCCGTCAGGTCCGAACCATAGTGACTTATTCCCGGTGACGGTCTGGATCTACGACGCGTCCACCGAGGCCGAGTACGCGATTCTTGGGAAAACAAAAAGCCTTCGTGGAAGCAACGTCGACGCCGTCATCGCCATCGCCCGGAGCCTCTTCGAGCCCCCCAACGCGCCCTGAGCCCCCCGGCGCCCCAGTTCGCTGCGACCGGCGGCCCCAGCCGGCACAATCAGGCCACGCTCCCCGAGGGAGCTCGCGAGATGTGAGCGGGGGGACTGGACGCCCCTAAATCGGCCGGCCCGAGTCGAACAGCAGGGCGCGGGCGGCGATCTCGCCGGCGAGGACGAGGGCGGTAACGAGGTAGAGCAGGCCGGTCGCGGCCATCATCGAGCGGATGCGCGACGACGACCAGGCCATCCAGCCGAAGACCAGCGGCATGACGAGGCCGACGAGGATGCGCAGCCAGAAGGTGACGTCGTCTCGCAGGGGGAGGTCGCGGCCGCCCAGCGGCTGCTCGTCGACCGGGAGGACGACGGCGAGGCCGAACAGCAGCGCTTGCAGCAGGATCAGCGCCAGCAGCAGCGCGGTCACCTCGTTGAGGGGCTGCGGGGGCAGTCGCGGGGTGACGAGGTACCAGTGCCCCAGCGTCAGGCCGACGGCGGCGAAGCCCACCACGAGGCTGCCGGTCAGCAGGCTGAGGAAGACGAGGCCCATGCCCCAGACGGGGATGCGCAGCATGATCGCGGTGAGCAGCAGCACCGCGACGGCGAGCACGCACAGCGCGCCGCCCAGGACCTGGCCGGCGCGGTCGTGGTCGCGGTAGAGCAGGAGGTTGTGCACGACGCTGCCGGCGGTCATCAGGCCGAGCAGCACGACGATGGCGTCGCGGGGGGCGGCGTCGAGGCGGTAGCCCTCGGCGACATCGCCGTGCAGCGTGAAGGCGACCCAGAAGGTGAGGCCCAGCAGCAGGGGCAGCATGATCATCGTGGCTTTGAGGAAGCCGCGCGTGGCGCCGCCGCGCAGGTCGACGAACTGCATGGCGAGCAGGCCGCCGAGGGAGAGCTCGGCGAGGATCAGGTAGAGCGTGTAGGGGAGGGTGTCGGTCTCGATGCGCCCGCCTCGACTGGTCTCATGGGGCCTATCTGCATGGGGGCAGTCTGCATGGGGGTTCGTTCCGCGGGCGCAGCATATCCCGCGGCGGCCCAACGTGCGGGTCAGTCGCGGGCGGCGCGGGCGGCGCGGGCGGCGCTGAGGGCGCGGCCGACGGCGCGGTAGTCGTCGACCTGCTGGGCGCGGGAGCGGCGGCCCAGGGTCTGGCCCGAGGGATGGTAGAGCGCGACGAGCCGCCGCCCCCGCCAGGCCACGGGGCGGCCGACGTCGCCGGGGCCGAGGCGCAGGCCGTGGGGCGCGATGCGGGCCAGCGCGTCGAGGGCGACGCGCCCCAGCGCCACGACGACCAGCGGGTCGGCGAGTGCGACGATCTCGGCCAGGAAGTCGTTGCAGGCGGCGACCTCGGAGACGCGCGGCGTGCGGTTGCGCCCGTCGGTCGCGCGCGGGTGGCAGAGCACGGCGTTGCAGATGAAGGCGGCCCCGGCGTCGATGCCGGCGTCGGCGCAGTAGGCGCGGAAGTTCTTCCCCGAGCGGTCGCTGGTCAGCGGGACGCCGGTGCGCAGCGCCCCCAGGTAGCCGGGCGCCTCGGCGACGAACAGCAGATCGGCGGGGACGGGGCCGTTGCGCGGCCCGATCACGGCGCTGCCCGCGGCGACCTTGGGGCAGCGCCGACAGGCCTTGGCGCGGCGCTCGAGCGCGGCCAGCCGGGCGGGCGGGCCGGGCACTAGTCGAGCCGCAGCGCGAGGATGGTGCGCCGCAGGCCGTCGTCGTGCAGCTGCACCTGCACGTCGATCACACGGAAGCGGTCGTGCGCGCCCTTGCGGTTGTCGACGATGACGTCGCCCTTCTGCCAGCGGTAGTCGCTGTCGAGGGTGTCGATGAGGGATTGGCGCTTCTCGGTGAAGGGGTCGGACTCCCAGAGTTCGGTGCGCACGCGCGGCCTCCTGTCGTCTGCTTGCGAGCGGCATCGTAGCGGGCGGCGGCAACGGGCGAGCGGCGGGTGTGTCAGAATGGTCGCGCTCCGCCGGGAGCCTGCGCGGCAGGGGAGGCGCGACGGTGGATCGAGCGAGTTGGCTGCTGAAGGCGCTGCGCGAGGGCGGCGGCGAGGTGCAGGAGGCGCTGTTCGTCGCGGCGCGGGGCGATCGGCCGGCGGGGGCGGCGGCGGAGGTGCTCGAGATCGCGTGGGAGCTGGCCGTGCAGGAGCGGGCCGGCGGCTGGCATCTGGAGCAGCTGCTGCGCGGTCGCGAGGAGCTGAGGCTGCACCCGGCGGAGTGGCTGGCGACGGGCGCGGAGGCGGTCGAGGTCCGGCAGCTGGCGCGCATCTACGGGCAGTCGCGCGACGAGACGTGCGGGCTGCTGTGGGGGCTGTCGGACCGGTCGCTGGCGCGGCGGGGGACGCACCCCTTCCGGGGCACGATCAGCGTCGAGGACGTGCTCGTCTCGCTGCACGAGCGCGACATCGAGACGATGCTGGCGCTGCAGCGCGTCGCCGCGCCGAACGCTGCTTCTTCGGTGTAGGCTGGCGCCAGGAACAGGAGTCCGGCTGTCATGACCACCGACTCTCAGCCGTCCGAGCAGCCCGACTCGACCGCGAAGTTCGGCTACGGCCGGTTCGTGAGGGTCGGCCCGGTCCGGCTATTCACCCCCGCGGAGCGCGAGGAACTGGACCGCAATCCGTCTTCCTTGCCGCCGACCACCGACTCTCCGCCACCCGAGCAGTCCAAATCGACCGCGAAGTTCGGCTTCGGCAAGTTCGTGAGGATCGGCCCGGTCCGGCTATTCACCCCCGCGGAGCGCGAGGAATGGGATCGCAATCCGCCTTCCCCTGGGGACGAGTCAGATCGGAATGAGCCGCCGCCGGCGACCGACTGACGCGTGCCGCATTTGCCCTGCTGCTTCCGTGTAGGATGGGACCACGAATAGGAGCCCGGCAGCCATGACCACTGACTCTCAGCCGTCCGAGCCGGCCGAATCGACCGCGACATATGGCGGGATGGAGTTCAAGACCGTCACTCTCCGGATTCTGAGCCCCGAGGAGCGTGAGGAATGGAATCGCAATTCGCCTTCCTCTGCGCAGCCGTCACGCCGGAGGACGCAGCCGCCAGCGACCGACTGACGATCGAGGGCTTCCCGATCAGGACCATTCCGGTCACCCGACGGAGCCCGGTGATCCCAACAATGACCCTCGTGATCGGGGTCACGTACTCGGTCGACGAGGCGGGGCGGAAGGATGTCGAGTTCCGGCTCCTCGGCCCCGATGACACATTCGCCATAACGCGCACGACGGCTCAGTTCACGCGACCGTCCCCGGGCGACCGCGATATCGCAGGCTTCATCTGCCGGATCCCGGACCTCGCGATTGATGAATTCGGTGACTACGAGTTCTGTCTCCACGTGGGCTACGAACTCGTCGCCACCGTCCCCTTCACGGTTGTCGCGGAGGACTGACCGAGTTGGCGGCAGCGCGCCTCAGACGCAGGAGCGGGCCTGCGACGCGCCGGCGCTGTCGGCGGTGTCGAACGAGGTGCCGCAGGCGCAGCTCTTGGCGGCGTTGGGGTTGGTGATGCTGAAGCCCTGCTTCATGATGTCGTCCACGTAGTCGACGTGGGCGCCGATCAGCAGCGGCGCGCTGTCGGGGTCGACGAGGAAGCGGACGCCGCCGGTCTCGATCACCTGGTCGCCGGGCTCGGCCTCGGTGGCGAGGGCCATGCCGTACTGGTAGCCGCTGCAGCCGCCGCCGACGACGAAGACGCGCAGGGCGCCGTCGGCGAAGCCCTTGTCCTTGAGCAGGCCGACGGCCTTCTCGGCGGCGAGGTCGCTAACGTTCAGCAGGGCGGGGATGTTCATCGTCGTCATGGCGGATCCTTCTCGAATGTGGCGGTTGCGGGCAGTATATCGAGCGGGGGCGCGAGGGGTCTATCGGCGAGGATATGGAGCGTCGCGGGGCGCGGGGCGACCGGGTGGGGGCGAAGCGGATATCCTGCATGGGACGGCCCCGGCCGTCGAGGGAGATGAGGCGCCAATGTCCGAACGGGTGTACCTCGATCATGCGGCGACGACGCCCGTGGACCCGCGCGTGATCGCGGCGATGCTGCCGATCCTGCGCGAGGGCTGGGGCAACCCGTCGGGCATCTACCGCGAGGCGCAGCGCGCCCGGCAGGCGCTCGACGAGGCGCGCGACGTCGTGGCGGGACGGCTGGGCTGCACGCCCGGGGGAGGTCGTCTTCACGTCGGGCGGGACCGAGGCCGACAACGCGGCCATCCGCGGCGTCGCGGCGGCATCGACGGGGCGGCACATGATCACGTCGGCGATCGAGCACCACGCGGTGCTGGAGCCGCTGGAGGCGCTTGAGCGGGAGGGCTGGGAGGTCACGATCCTGCCCGTCGATGGCGAGGGCTTCGTCGACCCGGCGGTCGCGGCCGACGCCGTCCGCGACGACACGGCGCTGCTCACGGTCATGGCGGCCAATAATGAGGTGGGCACGGTGCAGCCGATCGCGGCGATCGCGGCGGCGGTGAAGGCGCGCAACCCGCGCACGCTGGTGCACACCGACGCCGTGCAGGCGGCGGGCGCGATCGACATCCGGCCCGACGCGCTGGGCGTCGACCTGCTGTCGCTGACAGCGCACAAGATCTACGGGCCGAAGGGCACGGGCGCCCTTTACGTGCGGCATCGGACGCCGTTTGCGCCGCTGATCATCGGCGGCGGGCAGGAGGGCGAGCGCCGGGCGGGGACGGAGAACGTCGCGGGGGCGGTCGCGCTGGCGACGGCGCTCGATCTGGCGCACGCGGAGATGGCGTCGCGCAACGCGCACGTGGGCGGCCTGCGCGATCGGCTGTGGCGGCATCTGCGCGAGGGGGTCGAGCACGTGTCGCTGAACGGCCCGCGCGACATGGCGCGCCGGCTGCCCAACAACCTGAGCGTTTGCTTCGCCGGGGTCGAGGGCGAGAGCATCCTGCTGCACCTCGACATGGAGGGCGTCGCGGCGAGCTCCGGCTCGGCCTGCACGACGGGGTCGAGCGAGCCCAGCCACGTGCTGACGGCGATGGGCGTCGATTCCGACCTGGCGCACTCGGCGCTGCGGCTGACACTGGGGCAGGGCACCACGCAGGCGCAGGTCGACCGCGTCGGCCTGGTGCTGCCCGAGGCGATCGAGCGGCTGCGGGCGCTGTCGCCCATCGGCTGAGGGGGATCGCGGGCGCGACGGTATCGCCCACCTGGGGGCGCTGATATCATCGTGCCCGACTTCACAAGGGGAGGACGCGTGGCCGATCGCGAGACGATCCCGGTGCTGAACGTCGAGCCGCCCCCAGGCGCGGCCGGCGGCGTGACGGACATTGAGTCGGACCTGCGCCAGCAGTTGCTGATCACAAAGGTGGACAGCGTGCTGACGTGGGCGCGGCGCTCGTCGCTGTGGCCGGCGATGTTCGGGCTGGCGTGCTGCGCGATCGAGATGATCGCGACGGCGAACGCGCGCTACGACATCGCACGCTTCGGGGCCGAGGTGTTCCGGGCCTCGCCGCGCCAGGCCGACCTGATGATCGTGGCGGGCACGGTGACCTGGAAGATGGCGCCGGCGGTGCGCCGCATCTACCTGCAGATGGCGGAGCCCAAGTGGGTCATCTCGATGGGCTCGTGCAGCAACATCGGGGGGCCGTTCGCGCACGGCTACAGCACGCTGCCGGGTGTCAACAACGTCGTGCCGGTCGATGTCTACGTGCCGGGCTGCCCGCCGCGACCGGAGTCGCTGCTGTCGGGGCTGATGCTGCTGCAGGACGTCATGAAGGAGGAGGGGCTGCTGGGCAAGCGCCGGCGGCCGGAGCCGGACGGTGACTTCTCGACGATGCTGCCCGAGGGCGACCCGATCCGTCGCGAGCTGGAATCGCTCTTCCCGCCCTACCTGAGCGTCAGCGGGCTGCCGCGCGACGCCAAGACCGGCGCGCTGCCGCACGACACCAACTATCAGTCGATGCATGGCCTGCCGAAGCACGGGGAGCCGGGCTCATGACGTACGGGATCGGCATCGCCAAGGGCTTGCTGACGACGATCAAGCATCTCGTGCGGGAGCCCACGACCTTCGAGTTCCCCGAGACGGAGCGGCCGATCCCGCCGCGCGCCCGCACGAACCTGGTCTGGTTCGTCGAGCGCTGCACGGGCTGCAGCACCTGCGCGCAGGCCTGCCCCGACGGCTGCATCCTGGTGCAGACGCAGCCCCGCGAGGACGGCTCCTATCTGGTGGAGCGCTACGAGATCGACTTCCGCCTGTGCATGTACTGCGGGCTCTGCGCGGAGGCCTGCCCGTACGAGGCGATCCAGGTCGGCGGCTCGTACACCAACGTCGTGCGGGACCCCAACGAGCTGTACCACGACAAGCCGACGCTGACGTCGCTGGCGAACGAGTACCTGGACTCGCACGACTGGGTGTACCCCAACGGGCAGCCGGCCGTGCGTCAGGAGATCCACCCCAGCGGCGAGCGCCAGCACCACTGACGGCGCCGGGAATAGCAGCACGAGGAGCGCGGACGACGCATGGTCGCCAGCACGACGGTGGACATCACGATTAACGGCGCGGCCCACGTGGTCGAGGCCGGCCGTCCCTTGGTGGAGGTCATCAAGGAGGCCGGGATCTACATCTCGAACCTCTGCTACATCGACGGGCTGCCGGCCTACGCGGGCTGCCGCACGTGCGTCGTCGAGGTCGAGGGGATGCGCGGGCAGGTGCTGGCCTGCAGCACCGCCGTGCGCGAGGGCATGGTCGTGCGGACCGACAGCCCGGCCTCGATGGAGATGCGCCAGGAGGTCATGGCGTTCATCCTGGCCAACCACAGCGACCGCTGCCTGACCTGTCACCGCGTGGAGCACTGCCGCACCGGCGACATCTGCCTGCGCGACAACGTGGTCACGCATCGCTGCGTGACCTGCTCGAAGAACTACCGCTGCGAGCTGCAGACGGCGTCGGACGTGGCGGACATGGGTCGCGCGAACGTCGAGCCGTACCTCGACGAGGCGCGTACGTACTACCAGTACGAGCAGCCGCCGCCCGACCGCGGCAACCCCTACTTCGAGTTCGACCCGCAGATGTGCATCCTTTGCACGCGCTGCGAGCGGGCCTGCGACGACCTGCGCCACACGACGGCGATCACGCTGGCCGGACGCGGCTTCTCGACGCGGATGGCGTTCGGGGCGGGCGGCGCGATCGATGAGTCGAACTGCGACTTCTGCGGCGCCTGCGTCGACGTCTGCCCCACGGCGACGCTGATGGAGGCGCCCAACAAGTGGCTGGCGCGGCCCGAGCGCTGGGCCAGCACCGTCTGCACCGAGTGCAGCATGGGCTGCACGATCCAGATCGGCGTGCGCGACGGCCGCGGCGTGATCGTGCGGCCGTCGGCGGGCAACGACGTGTCGCGCGACCAGATCTGCGTGCGCGGGCGCTTCGGCTACGACCAGGTGCGCGACCGGCAGCGGCTGCTCGCGGGGCGGCTGGGCCGCGGCCAGGACGCATTCGACGCCGAGACGCCGGTGGTGCTGCGGGACGCGAGCGCCAAGCTGGCGGCGATCGTCGCGGCGCACGGCGCGGCGTCGGTCGGGCTGCTGGGGTCGGGCCAGGCGACGACCGAGGAGAACTACGCGCTGGCGCGGCTGGCGTCGTGGCTGGGCACGCCGCACCTCGACGCGAGCGTGGGGTCGGTCTGGGGGGCGGTCGAGGCGGCGCTGCGCGACAGCTTCGGCAGCGTGCATCTGCCGGGGCGGCTGACGTCGGTGGAGGAGGCGGGGACGCTCGTCGTGATCGGCGACGACCTCAGCGGCAGCAACAACGTGCTGGGCGTGCGAATCAAGGATGCGGTGGTCAACCGGGGGGCGACGCTGGTCAGCCTGAGCGCGCGCCGCAACCCGATCGACGACTACGCCGCCGTCGAGTTGCGGCCGCGCGGCGGCGACATCGGCGCGACGGCGCAGGCCATCGCGGCGGCGCTGCTGACGCGCGACGGCGAGGCGGCCGGCCTCCCCGGCGCGGACGCAGTAGCGGCGACGCAGTCGCCGGAGACCGACGCGGCCGCCGAGGCCTTGGCCGCGAGCACCGGCGGGACGGTGGCGGTCGTGGTCGCGCCGTCGCGGCACAACGCAGTCGCGGCGGGGGAGCAGGTGCGGGCGGCGGCGAACCTGGCGATCGTGCTGGCGGGCCCCGAGGCGGCGCCCGCGTCGCTGCACGTGCTGCCGCCCGAGAACAACACCATCGGCCTGCGCGACGCGGGCGTGCGTCCCGGCGACGCCGGCCTGGACGTCGACGGGATGCTGGCGGCGGCGCGGGCGGGGTCGCTGAAGGCGCTGATCGTGCTGAAGGACAACCCGCTGCTGACGCTGCCCGATCGGGCGGCGGTGCGGACGGCGCTGGAGACGCTGGACCTGCTGCTGGTGATCGACGAAGCGGCGACCGACACGGTGGCGCTGGCGACGCACGTGCTGGCCGACGTGTCGGTCTTCGCGAAGGACGGCACGGTGACCAACGCCGACCGCCAGATGCTGCGCCTGCGGGCGGCCTACCGGCCGCAGCGGGGCGCGCAGCCAGCGCTGTCGCACCTGCGCGCGCTGGGGGCGTCGCTGGCGTCGGCGATGGACCGGGACGACCCGGCGCTGCCGGAGGGTCCGGCCGCGGCGATGGAGGCCTTGGCCGCGAGCGACGCCCGTTACGCGGACGCGACGGTATCGCGGCTGCTGAGCGCGGCGCGGCAGCCCTCGAACGGGGCGATGAGCCAAGCGTTCGGCGCGGTGGCGACGCTGGAGAGCAGCGGCGACGGCGAGCTGGTCCTGCTGACGGGCCGCGACCTCTACACCGACCGCACGTCGGCGGCGCTGCGGATGGACGACGCCGACCGGCTGGGCCGCAGCGCGTTCGTCGACCTGCACCCGGCCGACGCGGCGGCGCGCGGCATCGAGGACGGGGCGGCGGTGGTCCTGCGGGGCAACGGTACGGCGCTGCCGATCACGGCGCGGGTCTCGCAGGACGTGGCGCCGGGGTCGGTCTTCGCGTCGCTGCTCTGGGACGGCGGGGCGGTGCAGTCGCTGCTGCCGGCGGACGGGTCGCTCGGGCGCGTGGAGGTCGAGCGGGGGTAGTCGGTTTGACGGGTCATCTCACGCGCTGATACGATGCCAGCGGCCGGCTCGTCGGGCCACATGTACATGGCCCGCAGCTTCGGCGGCCCGCCACAACGCAGATATTGTTTTCGTCCGCATATGGCCCCAGCAATGGGGCCTGTTCTTTTGCGCGGAGAGCACTTGGTGTTCCCGCAGTCTCGGCTCTGACATGCTGCTGGGGCTTCACGGAGTTCGGACATGGAATGGTTGGGCCTGCTCCTAGCACCGCTTTCACTCTTCCGTTGGGCGGTCGAGCGCTGGAACAGTGGGCAGCATGAGAAGCCACGCATCCACATCGAAGCGGTAGAGAAGCGCCACAACCGTCACCCGAACGTGCCGATCTATGCCGCGCCGACGCCGAAGGACCGTTACTTGACGATCATCGGCACCATCAAAGTCACAGTCACGAGCAAAGCACCGGTGACTCATCTTGAGGATCTGCGCTTCGAGGTGCGCCGGCGCCGGTGCAAGTTGCTGTGGCACCACACGATCGCGGAAGTTCGAGGCGATCATGTACCGGAGGTCTGGCGCGTGGAGGGCTTCGAGAGAGATTCATTCTTCTTCGGAGCGCACGAGCCGGACGCCCATGTGCGCGTTGGAGAGACGTTGGTCCTCAACGCGATCGCTCGCGACCATCGCTCCGTCCTCCGGTCGAACGCGATCGCCGTCCGGGTGATGGACCCGAGCTAGAGTCATGCACGGCGGGACGCTGCAGTCGTTGCTGCCGGCGGACGGGTCGCTCGGGCGCGTGGAGGTCGAGCGGGGGTAGCCGGTTTGACGGGGCGGCGGGGTCGCTGGTAGGATGCCAGCGGCCGGCTCGTCGGGCCGCACGTACATGGCCCGTAGCCTTGGCTGTCGGCCGCAACAGACATATCGTTTTCGTCCGCATACGGCCCCAGCAATGGGGCCTGTTCTCTGCGCGACGCGCACTTGCTCCCGCGTGATCGTAGAATCCGGGAGGCCTTAGAGGGTTCGATGGATCGCAGTCAGCTATTCGGGCCGTCCCGACGACTGACGCCCCGCCCCGATCGGCGGGGCTTCTGTCATCTGCCATACGATCGCGACGGCCCGGCGGGGATGACGATAGGGGGTCGAATGCTATATGATCTTCATGCCTGAGCAATTGGGGATGGACCGCAATCCGCGTTGCGACCTATTCCCGGACTGAAGCCCCGCCCTCCCTGGCGGGGCTTCGTCTTTCCAGCACACGGCCTCCTTCGACCACACGGCTTGTTTCGGCCACAGGGGGCGCTCACGCGCCGGCGCGACGGCGCGGGCGTCAGAGATCGATCGGGATGACGGAGCCGATGGCGAAGGTGACGGCGGTGGCGGCCAGGCCGATGAGGATCATGCGTCCGGCCGCGTAGAGCGGGTGCCGCCCGGTGAGCAGCGAGGTGAACACGCCAGCGACGCCCAGGGTGGCGACGCCGGCGATGATGGCGGCGGCCAGCGCCCAGTAGCCGGAGCCGGCCAGGAACGGGATCACCGGCACGATCGCGCCCAGGGAGAAGGCCACGAAGGAGCCGGCGGCGGCGCGCCAGGGCGATCCCAGGGCGGCCGGGTCGAGGCCGAGCTCCTCGCGCGCCAGGGTGTCGAGGGCGACCTCGGGGTTGGCCATCATCTCATCGACGAGGCGCCGGGCGACGTCGGCAGAGACGCCCTTGCGGCGGTAGATGGCGAGCAGTTCGGCGCGCTCCTCCTCGGGGGCGAGTTCGAGTTCCAGCCGCTCGCGGGCGATCTGGTGCTCGAAGAGTTCGCGCTGGCTGCGCACGGAGATGTACTCGCCGGCGCCCATCGAGAACGCGCCCGCGAGCCAGCCGGCGATGCCGGCGATGAGCACGGCGTCGCTCTGGATGGCGGCGCCGGCGACGCCGGCGATGAGGCTGAGGTTGGAGACGATGCCGTCGTTGAGGCCGAACAGGGCGGCGCGGAAGGTGGTGGCGGTGTCGGCCGAGGCGAAGCCGTGGTCGCCCTCGCCGAGGCGGTCGCCGGCGGCGAGCGCGGTCAGGGTCTCGCGGTGCTCGATCTCCTCGGCGGCGAGGCCGCCGGCCTCCGGCTCGGCCTGGTAGCGGCGGATGTCGTCGAGCTCGGCGGCGCGCAGACGCGGGAGCACGGCGCCCACGCCGGCGACGCGGGCCATGAGCACGAGCCCGCGCGTGCGCCAGGCGGGCCGGACGGGGCCGCCAATCAGGGAGGGATCGTCGAGGCGCTCGGCCCAATGCTGGGCGTGGCGGCGCTCGGCCTCGGCGAGTTCGTGGAGGGTGTCGGCCTCGTTGGGGTTGCGGGCGTGATCGGCGAGGGTGTCGTAGAGCCAGGCGGTGTCGAGCTCGTCGGCGAGCATCTCGCGCAGGCGCGCCTCGCGATCCTGGTCCGTGCTCGTCGCGGTCATGGCGTGATCGTACCGGACGGGCGGCGACGGGGCCGGGACCATCGTTAAGCGGCGGGGCGTCAAGCGGCGGGGCGTCAAGCGGCAGGGCGTCAAGCGGCGTCTCGCTCGCGCACGGGCTGTATGGCACTCTGCGCTGTGGCGAATGTGATCCGGCGCCAGTGGCCCGGCCTGCAGGGGCCCGGCCGGCAGGGGCCCGGTGACGGAGGCCCGCGAACGACGGAGGACACGACGATGGCGGATCCGATTCTCAAGCTGGGATTGCCCAAGGGGTCGCTGCAGGACGCGACGATCGATCTGTTCCGCCACGCCGGATTCGAGATCGACGTGCCGTCGCGGTCGTACGTGCCGACGATCGACGACCCGGAGATCGCGTGTCTGATGTTCCGCGCCCAGGAGATGGCGCGCTACACGGCCGACGGCGTGATCGACTGCGGGATCACGGGGCACGACTGGGTGCGCGAGAACGGCGTGGACGTGCACGAGGTGAGCGAGCTGCGCTACAGCCGCTCGACGAGCCGTCCGGTGCGCTGGGTGCTGGCGGTGCCCAACGAGAGCCCCCTGCAGCGTCCGGAAGACCTGCAGGGCGGCATCGTGGCGACGGAACTCGTCGGCGTGACGCGGCGCTACTTCGAGGAGCGCGGGATCGACGTGCGGGTGGAGTTCAGCTGGGGCGCGACGGAGATCAAGGCGCGCCTGCTGGACGGCATCGTCGACTGCACGGAGACGGGCTCGAGCCTGCGGGCGAACAACCTGCGCGTGATCGACGAGGTGCTGGTCAGCACGACGCGCTTCATCGCCAGCCACGAGGCCTGGGCCGACCCGGCGCGGCGCCACAAGATCGAGGCGCTGGACATGCTGCTGCAGGGCGCGATCGCGGCGCGCAGCAAGGTGGGGCTGAAGCTGAACGTGCCGCGCAGCGAATTAGACGCGGTGCTGGCCTTGATCGGGCAGTACGGCGAGCACTCGCCGACGGTCAGCCCGCTCAGCGACGAGTTGTGGGTCGCGCTGGAGCTGATCCTCGACGAGCGCATCGAGCGGGAGATCATCCCGGCGCTGCAGAAGGCGGGGGCCAGCGGCTTCGTCTCGTATCCGCTCAACAAGGTGATCTCGTAGGGGCGCAGGCCGGCGGCGACGGCGCTCTGGGCCGGGCCTCGCATCGCGACGGGGGCCGCCCTACCATGCCCGCGCCAGCGGTCGCAGGAGGACGCCGATGCCGACGGTGATGCCGATCTTCCCGCTCAACACGGTGGTCTTCCCGGGCCAGCAGTTGCCGCTGCACATCTTCGAGCCGCGCTACCTGCGACTGGTCGCCGACGTGATGCGCGATGAGGGCGAGTTCGGCATCGCGCTGATCGAGAGCGGGCGCGAGGTCGGGGGCGGCGCGGTCCCGCGCGAGGTCGGCTGCGCGGTGCGCATCACGGAGCTGCAGGAGGCGCCGGGCGGTCGCTACAACGTGATCTGCTCGGGGACGCGGCGCTATCGGATCGTGCAAGCGCTGGAGGAGGCGCCGTACCTGCGGGCGGAAGTCGAGTTTCTGCCGCCGCCCACCGACGCCGGCGACGAGGAGGCGGCGGAGTTGGCGGCGGACGTGGGGGCGCTGTTCCAGGACCACCTGGGGCTCGCGCTGGCGATGGAGGGCGGCTGGCAGCGGCGGCTGCGCACGCCGGCCGACCCGGTGCGCCTGGCCGACGCCGTGGCGGCCGGCATCCCGGCGCCGGCCGAGCAGAAGCAGGCCGTCCTGGAAGCGCCACGGGTGTCGACCCGCTTGGAGATCGGGCTGCGGCTGCTGGAAGTGGCGAATCAGTCGCTGCGGGAGCAGTTGGCGGTCCGGCGGCGGTTCAAGCTCGACGGTCTGGGGGCGCGCAACTAGGCGTCGCGGGGCGGCCTGCGCCGGCGGCAGCGGTGGGGTCCGACGCCGACCTACACTGGCGGCGTGAAGATCTGCCCGGCCTGCCACCAGGAGACGTTCGACGGGCGGCGCACGTGCCATCGCTGCGGCGCCGACGTCTCCCAGTTGATCCCGATGGAACTCCCGACGGAGGACGTGGCGACGCTGGTCGCGCGGGGGCCGTTGCGCTCGCGGCACGGGGCGCTGCGGCTGTCGCTGTCGGGCATCCGGTTCGTCGACGGGGACGGGGCGGAGTTGCTGCACGTGCCGCCGACGGCGATCCGCAAGCTCGAGCCGTACGGCAACGCCGACCTCGACGTGCACTACGACGCCGACGGGCAGGAGCGCCGGGTCCGCCTGCGCGTGCGCTGGGCGCGGATCACGGACCGGACGCCGTTGCCCGATCATTCGTCGCGGATGCGCACCTGGTTGTGGGGAGGGCGGGGGTCGCGCAACAACCGGGGACAGCGCAGCGCGCGGGCGAAGTCGTTGGTGCGGGACCGCTGGGCGTCGGCGCTGGAGCGGCTGATCTCGGCCGACCGCTACGCGCTGCGCCGGGGCTGACGGGCAGAGGAGGCGCGATGGGGCGAAAGAATCGCAAAGGACGCAGCAGCGGCCAGCATCCGCGTCGCTTCTATCGGCCCAAGGGCGGGCGCCCGGGCAGCGGTCGCGGGGCGGCGGCGGGGGACGACGCGATCGCGGCGTGGCCGGAGCCGGCCGTGGCCCCGGTGAGCGAGGCGCCCGCGCCGACGCCGACCTGTGGCCGCTGCGCCGAGTGGGTTCCGCGGGCCGGGCTGCTCGACGGGCCGTCGGGCGGGACGTGCCTGCACCCGGGCAGCGGGATCAGCTACCCGCCGTCGGAGATGCAGGCCTGCGCCTTCTTCCACTAGCCCGGTTCCACTAACCCGGCGCAGCGGGGCCGGACGCGCTCAGCCGAGGATCGCCTGCAGGGCGGCGTCGAGGTCGCTGAGATCGTCGAGCAGGACGTCGGGGGCGGCGGCGGCGAGGGCGTCGCGGGGGGAGAAGCCGGTCGCGACGGCGACGACGCGCGCCCCGATCGATCGCCCGCCCTGGACGTCGAGCGGGGTGTCGCCGATGACGACGACCTCCGCGTCCGGGGCAGCCCGCGGGCGCACGCGCGCGAGGCCGGCGGCGAGGAACTCGGGGCGGGTGGCGCCGTCGTCGCCGAAGGCGCCGCCGCCGGCACCGGGGTCGAAGTAGCCGTCGAGGCCGAAGTGGGCCAGCTTCACGAACGCCGTGCGCCGGAAGTTGCCGGTGCCCAGCGCCAGCAGCACGGGCGCCGCGCGCAGCCGGTCGAGGAGCGGCACGACGCCGGGCAGCGGGCGCCCCTCTCGCGACGCCAGCGTGGTCCGCAGCGCCGCGGCGAAGAGCGAGACGAAGCGCTCCTGCTCGGCCCGGCCGCAGGCGCGGCCGTGCTCGCGATAGACCTCGCGCACCACCCGCAGGTCGCTCGCGCCGGCGAAGTCGATGCCGGCCGTCGGGCGGGCCTCGGCGGGCAGGCCGAAGCACTGCCGGAAGACGTGGTCCAAGGCCCTGCGCCCGGCGCCGCTGCTGATCAGCAACGTGCCGTCGATGTCGAAGAGCAGGATGCGGCGGGGGAGCGGCGGGCCGGGGCTCACTGATCGAGGTGCAGTTCGACATCGACGAAGCCGCCCTTGATGCGCAGCCGGAAGCCGAAGCCGTCGTGCGGGACGTCGAAGACGACGACCAGGTCGGTGAGGATGCCGGGCTGGAGGTGCAGCATGAGGGCGTCGCCGTACTCGGCGTCGATGCGGGCGGCGTTCTCGGTCGCGGCGACGTTCGGGCTGAAGCTGCGCCCGTTCGCGTCGATCAGGCCGAGGGCGCCGTCGAGCAGCAGAGGCGCCGAGCCGGTGTTGCGGGCGGAGAACTGGACGCGCGCGAAGCGCTCCGTCGCGAGGGTCTCATCGCCCTCATGGCCGACGCTGTCGCTGATCTCCAAGTCGGTGACGATGACGCGCAGGTCGCCGAACTGGAAGGCGCGGTCCATGGCCTGGCGGCCAGCGGCCGGGGGCGGGCGGTCATCCGCCTCGTCCTCGTCGGGCTCGGCCTGCTCCGCGCCCACGGCGAGGGGGTCGTCGGGGGTGTCGTCGCCGGAGCCGAGATTGAAGGTGCCGCTGATGATCAGGAAGACGATGGCGACGATCACCACCACTCCCACAACGAGGGCGTACTTCTGCGTCGCGCTGAACTTTGCCACGCGGTCCTCCGGCGGGGGTGTGGGGGCGTCGGGCCTACCGCTCGGTGGGCAGGCCGGCCTCGATCCAGGCGTCGGTGCCGCCCTCGACGTTGTAGAGGTCGGTGAAGCCGGCGGCGGCGGCGAACTCGGACGCGACGGCGCTGCGCCCGCCGCTCTTGCAGATGAACATCAGCGGCTGGTCCTTGCCGCCGGCGATCTGCTCGACCTCGCCGGCGCGCTGGAAGACGCTCATGTGCGGGATCAGGGGCGCGCCGGCGGCGTGGCCGTCGGCGTACTCGTCGGCCTCGCGGCAGTCGATCAGGGCCGCGCCCTCGGACTGCATGCGGCTGGCCTCCTGCACGTCGATGCGCTTGAAGGGCTCCTGGGTCGTCACGGTCTGCTCCATTCCCGGCTGGCGGTCCCGGCTGGTCGTCCCGGCTGACATTCCCCGATGGGGCCGGTGGCCGTCCGGTGGCGCACTCCGCCTTTAGTGGCTAGCCGTCTGGTGGCTAGCGTAGTGGAGGACGGCGTTGGCGAGCAGTCCAGAGCGCGACTCGCCCTCGCGGGCGGCGGCTTCATCGGCGATGGCGAGGATCCGCGCGGGCATCGTGACGTTGATGCGCATGGCCTTGCCCGAGAGCTTGGTCATGTCCACATCGACGAGCGCCCAGATGCCGTCCGCGAAGCCGGGATCGGCCTGATGCGCCTGCAGCGAGCGCTGCTCGGGGACGGGCTGGCCGTCCATCAGCAGGGTTTCGATGTGGCCCACAATCGCCTCCGGCGCCATGGCGAGGGCTGCGTCCAGGGTCTCGCCGCCCGAGAAACAGCCGGGCAGGTCGGGCACGGTGACCCCGTAGCTGCTCTCTGGGTCCTGATGGATCACGATGGGGTACCGCATGATCTCGCTCGTCCCTCGGGCGCCGCCGCCGGTCGCGCCCACGGACACGTGCCCAGTGGGCGGCACAGTGAGTAGCATATGTCCGTTCGCGGAGCCAGGGAGGAACGCTGCCATGACCACCGCCGAGTCCGCGCTGCCGACCGAGGAACGCTACGCCCCGCCGCCCGCCGCTCGCGACGGCGCGCTGCTGACGAGCACCGAGGCCTACGCCGCGATGTACGCCCGCAGCCTGCAAGACCGCGACGGCTTCTGGCGCGAGCAGGCGGAGTCGCTGCTCGACTGGATGGCGCCGTTCGAGACGGTGGTCGACGAGGACCTGGCCGGCGGGCGCATCGGCTGGTTCCTGGGCGGGCGGCTGAACGTTAGCGCCAACTGCCTCGATCGGCACCTGGCGCAGCGGGGCGACAAGACGGCGCTGCTCTGGGAGGGCGACGAGCCGGGCGACAACCGCCGCGTGAGCTACGCCGAGTTGCACGAGCAGGTCTGCCGCATGGCGAACGCGCTGCGCGGGCGCGGCATCGGCAAGGGCGAGCGGGTCGCGATCTACATGGGCATGGTGCCCGAGCTGGCCGTCGCGATGCTGGCCTGCGCGCGCATCGGCGCGGTGCACTCGGTGATCTTCGGCGGCTTCAGCGCGCAGTCGATCGCGGATCGGATCGCCGACTCCGCCTGCGCGGCGGTGATCACGCAGGACGAGGGGCGGCGCGGCGGCCGCGTCGTGCCGCTGAAGGCGAACGTCGACGCGGCGCTCGAGCAGACCGACTCGGTGCGCTTCGTGATCGTGTATCAGCGGGCCGACGGCAGCGTGCCGATGCAGGCCGGCCGCGACGTCTGGTGGCACGACGCGCTGGCGTCGGAGAACTCGGCCTGCGAGCCGGTCTCGATGGACGCCGAGGACCCGCTGTTCATCCTCTACACGTCGGGCTCGACGGGGAAGCCGAAGGGCGTGCTGCACACGCAGGCGGGCTACCTGCTCTTCGCGACGATGACGCACAAGTACGTCTTCGACCTGCGCGAGGACGACATCTACTGCTGCGCGGCCGACATCGGCTGGGTGACGGGGCACAGCTACATCGTCTACGGCCCGCTGGCGAACGGCGCGACCAGCGTGATGTTCGAGTCGATCCCCACCTACCCCGACGCCGGGCGCTACTGGGACATGGTCGACCGGCTGGGGATCACCATCTTCTACACGGCGCCGACGGCCATCCGCGCGATCGCGCGCGAGGGCAACGAACACGTCACGCGCTACAAGCGCACGAGCCTGCGGGTGCTGGGCTCGGTGGGGGAGCCGATCAACCCGGAGGCCTGGCGCTGGTACTTCAACGTCGTCGGCGAGGGGCGGGCGGCGATCGTCGATACGTACTGGCAGACGGAGACGGGCGGGCACATGATCACCGGCCTGCCCGGCGCGATCACGATGAAGCCGGGCTCGGCGTCGTTCCCGTTCTTCGGCGTGCAGCCGGTGCTGGTCGACCCGGAGGGGCGCGAGATCGAGGGCAACAACGTCAGCGGGCTGCTGTGCATGGCGGCCTCGTGGCCGGGCATGATGCGCACGATCTACGGCGACCACGAGCGCTTCATCCAGACCTACCTCAGCCAGTACCCGGGCAAGTACTTCACCGGCGACGGCGCCTACCGCGACCGCGACGGCTACTACTGGCTGACCGGCCGCGTCGACGACGTGCTCAACGTCTCCGGCCATCGCATCGGCACGGCCGAGGTCGAGGGGGCGCTGGTGCAGCACCCGGCCTGCGCCGAGGCGGCCGTCGTGGGCTACCCGCACGACGTCAAGGGCGTGGGCATCTACGCCTACGTGCACCTGACCGAGGGGGCCGTGCCGTCGGCGGAGTTGGCGCGGGCCATGCGTCAGGCGGTGCGGACGGTGATCGGGCCCATCGCGACGCCGGACAAGCTGCAGTTCGTGCGGCTGGGGCTGCCGAAGACGCGGTCGGGCAAGATCATGCGGCGCATCCTGCGCAAGGTCGCGGAGGGCGAGCCGGAGAACGTCGGCGACGTGACGACGCTGGCCGACCCCACCGTGGTCGAGGACATCATCGCGGGGGCGTCCGAGGCCTACTGACCGCCGCCACCCGCGCAGAGCGCCGCGTCGCGTACGATGCCGGACGGGGCCGTCGCCGCGGAGGCGCGGACCGGAGTTCGAGAATCGCCGGGAGAGTGCCGAGATGACGTACCTGGTCGTTGGAATCATCCTGATCGTGCTGCTGGTGGGCGTCAGTGCGCTGCAATGGGCGCTGCGCCGCCGGCAGGCCGCCCACGAGCGGGCGCTGCCGCACGTCGCGGAGCTGGCGGCGCTGGCGCTGGCCCCGGCGGAGTTCCCCGGCGGCTACCACGTGGACTATCGCGGTCCGCTGACGAACGAGCGGCTGGCCTATCAGAGCCCCGACGAGCGCGCCACGCTCGACGAGCTCGACGAGCTGGGCCGGGTGATCGGCTACCGGCAGGCCTTCCGCGACCCGCGGTCGTACGGGGAGGTAATCGACGTCGCGCTCAACTTCAGCCTGCGCGCGCGCACGCAGCAGCGCCTGCTGACGGTGGACCTGAGCCTGTTCGAGGACGCGGAGGGGGCGGCCGATTCCGCTGGCTCACCGGCGCCGTCGGACGACGGCGCATCGATCCGCGTCAGCGACGTCGACGGCCACGGGCTGGGCTTCGCCGGGTCGGTGCGGCAGTGGTCGCGGATGGCGGGCGCGAGTGAAGTGCAGCGCAAGATCGAGGTGCGCTGGTCCAGCGGCCGGCTGAGTTGCGTCGTCTCGGGCGACAGCGAGCCGCCGGGCGGCGTCGAGGCGCAGGCCGTCTGCGACCTCGCGGCGCGCGTCCAGGAGCGGGTCGGGACGAGCGGTTTGGCGGCGGAGGCCGCCGCCGCGGGCTGATCGGACGGGGAGCGAATGTCGTTGCGTGCGCACGACCCCGACCCCGGCAATCTGTGGCTGGCGCGGTCCCTGTGGGACTCGGCCGCGGTGCAGTTCGGCAGCTTCAACCTGGGCGCGACGCTCGACTCGCCGATATACGTCAACCCGCGCCGGCTGATCGGCAACCCGCGCACGCTGCGGCGCATCGGCGAGCTGCTGACCGACGAGACGCGCACCCTGACCGGGATGCTGCACCCGCACCTGTCGCCATTCGAGCTGGTGGCGGGGGTGCCGCTGGGCGGGCTGCACCTGGCGACGGCGTTCTCGCTGACGTCGGACGTGCCGCTGATCTACGTGCACCCGCGGGCGCGGGCCGACGATCGCTACGAGGAGATCGAGGGGGCGTACTTTCCGGGCCAGACGGTGTTGCTGGTCGACGACCTGATCACGGGCGGCAGCAGCGTGGTCGAGACGGCCGAGACGCTGCGCTCGGCGGGGCTGATGGTGCACGACGCGATCGTGCTGATCGACCGGCAGGCCGGGGGGCAGGCGCGGCTGGCCGAGGCGGGCGTCACGCTGCATCCGCTGCTGACCATCGAGAGCCTGCTCAACTACCTGGTCGCGCGGGATCTGATCACGCAGGCGCAGTACGCGCGGGCGCTGACCTACATCTCGCGCGCGACGGGCGGCGGCGTCTAGGGCAGGCCAGCGGGCAGGCCGGCGCTAGAGGAGGCGGCTGACGGGCTTGCGACCGGGCCGCGGGTCGTAGTTGGCCTTGAACATCTCGAGCTTGTCGCGCTCGATGAGGTACTTGCCGGCGAACAGCGTCGCGGGGATCTTCTTCTGCTTGATCAGGCGGCGCAGGCTCTGCGGGTGGATCTGCAGATCGCGCGCGGCCTCGACGAGGTCGAAGTAGTTGTCGAACGGGGACTCACTCATCGTCGGCGGCCGGCCTCTCCATGGCGACGATCGGGCGGGGGCGTCGCCGGGATCGCTACGGTTCAAGCGCCTATGCAAATATAAGATCGGACGGGAAGAACGGTCAACGCCGCACTACGAGGGCGGTGGAGGGACGGCCCGCGCTTTGACACCCGATCGGCGCGGCCGTAGGCTCGGGCGGATTTCGCGGGCCTCCACCCGGGGCCCGGAGTAGCAGCGAGGACCCATCGTGACTGAGCGCGTGAGCGACGCCCCGACCAACAGCGTGGCGACGATCTTCGCGGCGGCGCGGGACGCCGGCCGCCACCTGCTGTCGGAGGTCGAGGCGAAAGCGGCGCTGGGCGCGGCGGGCGTGCCCGTCACGCCGACGCGGGCGGCGTCGAGCGCGTCCGAGGCCGCGGCGATCGCGGCGGAGCTGGGCTACCCGGTCGTGCTGAAGGTCGTCTCGGACACGATCACGCACAAGAGCGACATCGGCGGCGTCGAGCTGAACCTGGCCGACGCCGGCGCGGTGTCGGCGGCGTACGCGCGCATCGAGGCGGCGGTGGCCGCGGCGGCGGGGGCCGAGGCGTTCGCCGGCGTGTCGGTGCAGCCGATGGCGGCGCCGGGCACGGAGGTGATCATGGGCATGACGCAGGACCCGCAGTTCGGGCCGGTGCTGATGTTCGGCCTGGGCGGCGTGCTGGTCGAGGTGCTGAAGGACGTGGCGTTCCGCGTCGTGCCGCTGGCGCCGCACGACGCCGCCGAGATGATCCGCGAGATCCAGGGCTTCCCGGTGCTCGAGGGCTACCGCGGGACGCCGCCGGCCGACCTCTCGGCGCTGGAGTCGATCCTGCTGTCGTTGTCGGAGTTCGCGGAGGCGCACCCGGAGGTGCAGGAGCTGGACCTGAACCCGATCCTGGCCCGCGCCGACGGGGCGACCGCGGTCGACGCGCGCATCGTGCTGACGCCGGCCTAACCAGAGATGCCGATCTCCCCCGATCGCCTGGAGCGCGTGCTCAACCCGTCGGCCATCGCCGTGGTGGGCGACAAGCGGGCGTCGGGCTACATGTGGCTCAACGCGCTGCAGACGTTCCAGGGCAACCTGTACTCGGTGCAGGTCGACCCGCGCGAGGTCGAGGGCATCGCGGCGCTGGGGGTACCCAACTTCGCCAGCCTGACGGAGATCCCGGAGCCGGTCGACTACGTGGTCTGCGCGGTGCCGCGCAAGATCGCGCCGATCATCGTGCGCGACTGCATCGCGGCGGCGGTGGGCGGGGTGACGCTGTTCACGTCGGGCTTCGCGGAGACGGGGGAGGCCGAGGGCGTCGCGCTGCAGCAGCAGATCGGCGCGCTGGCGCGGGAGGGCGATCTGCTGCTGATCGGGCCGAACTGCATGGGGCTGCACAACCCGCGGCTGGGCGTGCGCTTTCACCGCGACCAGCCGCACGGGCGGGCGGGCGAGGTGGGCTTCATCTCGCAGAGCGGGACGCACGGGATGCACTTCAGCCTCGTGGGCGCGACGCGGGGGGTGGTGTGCAGCACGCTGATCTCGTTCGGCAACGGGATCGTGCTGGAGGCGGCCGACTACCTCGACTACCTGGCGGCCGACCCGCGCACGCGGGTGATCGGCATGTACATGGAGGGCACGCGCGACGGGCGGCGCTTCGTGCGGTCGCTGCGGGCGGCGGCGGCGCGCAAGCCGGTGGTGGTCTGGAAGGGCGGACAGACGCGCGCCGGCTCGACGGCGGCGCGGTCGCACACGGCGGCGCTGGCGACGGACCAGGCGGTGTGGGAGGCGATCGTGCGGCAGGCGGGGGCGCTCAGCGTGGGCAGCCTCGACGAGATGGTCGACGTCGTGCACGCGCTGCAGCGCACCAAGCCGGGACGCGGCCGGCGGGTGGCGCTGATGGCGATGACGGGCGGGCAGTCGGTGGCGCTGGCCGACGCCTTCGCGCGGGAGGGCTGGGAGGTGCCGCGCTTCGCGGAGTCGACCTACGCGCAGCTGGGGGAGTTCTTCAACGTGATCGGGGGGTCGTACCAGAACCCGCTCGACATGGCGGGCACGATCATGTCCGACCGCGCGGCGCTCGACCGGCTGCTCGATCTGATGGCGGACGACCCGAACGTGGACGCGGTGGCGATGGAGGTCTCGGCGACGTTCGCGGCGCAGCGCTGGGAGCGCGAGCCGGAGGAGCTGGCGGCGCTGATCCGATCGCTGCGGCGCTTCCAGGAGCGGTCGGACAAGCCGTTCGTGACGGCGCTGCATCCGTCGTACGTCGAGGCGGCGGCGCTGAAGGCGCGGGATGCGCTACAGGACGCGGGGCTGGCCGTGTTCCCCAGCTTCGAGCGGGCGGCGAACGCGCTGGCCAAGAGCGTCTCGCTGAAGCCGTCGCTGCGCCCCGGCGGCCCGGGCTGACGGCCGGCGTAACGCGCTGTGCGCGCGATCCGCGCGTGATGTGCCAAGATCGGCCCCAGAGCGGCGACGAGCGATTGGGGCGGTCGTGGCGGATCCATGCGTCTACGTGGACCACGCGGCGACGACGCCCGTCCACCCGGTGGTGGCGCGGGCGATGGCGCCCTACCTGTCGGCGCGCTTCGGCAACCCCAGTAGCCTCTACCGGCTGGGCCGCGAGGCGCAGGCCGCCATCGACGACGCCCGCGACCGCGTGGCGGCGGTGCTGGGCTGTCGCCCGGGCGAGGTGGTCTTCACCAGCGGCGGCACGGAGTCGATCAACCTGGCGCTGAAGGGCGTGGCCTTCGCGCAGCAGCTGGCGGGCGTGGGCGATCGCATCGTCTCGACGACGGTCGAGCATCACGCGGTGCTGCACACGCTCGAGTTCCTCGAGCGCTTCGGCTTCGAGATCGAGCGGGTGGAGGTGGACGGGGAGGGGCGCGTCGACCCGGCGGCGGTCGCGGCGGCGGTCGATGAGCGCACGGTGCTGGTGAACGTGATGCTGGCCAACAACGAGGTCGGCGCGGTGCAGCCGGTGGCCGCGGTCGCGGCGGCGCTGCGCGATCGGGCGGCGGCGCTGGGGCGCGGCGTGCCGCTGCACACCGACGCCGTGCAGGCGCCGGGCCAGCTGCCGCTCAATGTCGGGGAGCTGGGCGTCGACCTGCTGTCGATCTCGGCGCACAAGTTCCGCGGCCCGAAGGGGGTGGGCGCGCTGTTCCTGCGACGCGGGACGCCGTTCCTCGCGCAGCAGACGGGCGGCGGCCAGGAGCGGGCGCGTCGCGCGGGCACCGAGAATCCGGGCGGTATCGTGGGGATGGGCGTCGCGCTGGAGCTGGCCGAGCAGCAGCGCGAGCTGCACGTGCGCCATGTGCGCGGCCTGCGCGACCGCTTCTTCGAGCGGGCTCTGCGCGAGATCCCCGGAGCCATGCGCAACGGCCCGACGCACGACCGGCTGTCGAACAACGCCAACGTGCGCTTCGAAGGCGTGGACGGGCAGTCGCTGTTGGAGGCGCTGGACGCCGCTGGCGTGGCGGCGTCGAGCGGCAGCGCCTGCACGGCGCAGTCGTGGGAGCCGAGCCACGTGCTGCTGGCGATGGGCGTCGATCAGGACGCGGCGGCGAGCAGCCTGCGCCTCAGCTTCGGGCTCGAGAACAACCGCGCCGACGTAGACGCCATCGTCGAGTTGCTGCGCGAGATCGTGCCGGCCCTGCGGGCGGCGGAGACGGTCGTAACCTAGGCCGGAGCCGGGTCGAGGGGAGGGATCGATGCCACGCTTGCGACTCCCCGGCCGCCGGCGCGGCGGACGCTCGGGTCCGGGCAAACCCCTGTACAACGCGCGCATCGTCGTGGGGCTGGGCAACCCGGGCGGGCGCTACGCGACGCACCGCCACAACGCGGGCGCGCGCGTCGTGGCGCTGCTCAGCGAGCGGCTGGCGCTGCCCCTGACGCAGGAGTCGAAGCTGTGCGTCAGCGGGCAGGGCGCGACGCCGTTCGGGCCGGTGGTGCTGGCGCAGCCGCGCGTCTTCATGAACGAGAGCGGGCGCGCCGTGCAGTCGCTACTGACGCAGCATCGGGCGCATCCGCGGCAGTTGATCCTGATCGTCGATGAGCTCGACATCGAGGTGGGGCGCATCCGCGTGCGGGGCGAGGGCGGCGACGGCGGCCAGAAGGGGATGCGCTCGATCCGGGAGACGATCGGCGCGCTCGACTTCCCGCGGGTCCGCATCGGCGTGGGGCGGCCGTACGTCAACGACGAGCCGTCGCACCACCCCGATGTCGTGGCCGACCACCTGCTGGCGAGCCCGATCCCGGAGGAGCGGGCGGCGCTGCGGGCCGCCGAGGCGCAGGCGGCGGAGGCCGTGATCGCGATCCTGCGCGACGGCGTCGAGGCGGCGATGAACGCCTTCAACGGCGTCCCGGCGCCGCCCCAGGAGCGGCGGCCGCGGCAGCGTTAGCGGGCCGGCGGCGTAGACTGGCGATCGCGGCCGCATGGGCGGCCGTTCGATGCGACATCGCAGGGGCGGGCCTTCGGGCCGGCCCCTTTAGGGCGTTCGGCAAAGGCGCGACATGGGCATGCCGCTGATCGACGAAACGACGCCGGGGCTGCTGTCGGGCCTGCTGCCCGCCGTGCGCGACGAGCTGCGGCGGACCGACGTGGCGGCCGGGGATCCGCGTCCGCGGACGCTGGGCGTGCCCGACGGCGCGAAGGCGGCCGTCGTCGCGGCGCTGTACGGGATGGGGGACGACAACGGGGCGGCCGCCGCGCCGATGATCGTCGTGACGCCGCGGCCGGCACGGGCGCGGGCGCTGCTCGAGGAGATCCGCGAGTGGCTGCCGGCCGGGGCGTCGGACACGGTGCTGTCGTTCCCGGCGCGGGAGAGCCTGCCCTACGAGCGCCGTCGCGCGCCGAGCGAGGCGGGGGCGGAGCGGCTGCGGGTGCTGGCGGCGCTGTCGGCGGGGTCGCGCCCGCTGATCGTGACCGACGTGCAGGCGCTGGCCCAGGGCACGCTGCGGCCGGGGGCGGCGGTCGCGCCGCTGCGGCGGGGGGCGTCGGTGGACGCGGAGGCGCTGCTGCGGGCGCTCGACGCGGTGGGCTACCGGCGCGAGGCGGTGGTCGATGGGCCGGGCACGCTGACGCGGCGCGGCGGCATCATCGACGTGTTCCCGCCCACCGACGAGCTGCCGCTGCGCATCGAGCTGTTCGGCTCGGAGGTCGAGAGCCTGCGCCGCTTCGACCCGGCGACGCAGCGCTCGGTCGGGCGGGTCGAGTCGGCGTCGCTCGGGCCGGCGAGCGAGGCGCGCGTCGAGCCGGAGATGCGGGCGCTCGCGGCGCGGCTGCTGGCGTCGCTGCCGGGCTCGGAGGACGGGACGAGCGTGCGGCTGCCGTCGGAGGCGGACGTGCCCGGGCTGGCGTCGGACCTGGAGCGGCTGTCGGAGGGGGAGGCGCCGGTCAACGCGGGCTTCTGGACGGCGTTCCTGGCCGGGGGCGCGCTGTGGGAGCACCTGCCCGGCGACACGCGCTGGGTCTGGGAGGAGGCCGAGGAGTGCCGCCGTCACGCGGAGGAGCTCGACGACCTGGCGGAGCGCACACGGGCGTCGCTGGAGGCGCGAGGCAGCGTGCCGCCCGGGATGCCGCTCCCGCATCGGACGGCGGAGGCGCTGTTCGCGGCGGTGGCGGCTCGCCGGCCGCGGGTCGACCTGCGGCGCTTCGCGGCCGGGGGCGCGCCCGGCGAGCCCACGCGGGGTGAAGGCGAGGCGCAGCGCCTGCGCTTCGGGCCGGTCGAGGCGTTCGGGGCGCGGCTGCGTCAGCTGATGGATCGCGTGCAGGGCTGGCGCGGGGAGGGGCGGCGCACGGTGATCGTGTCGTTGCAGTCGCCGCGGCTGGCGGAGTTGTTCGAGGGCGAGGGCATCCCGGCGAGCCAGGAGATGTCGCTGTCGTCGCTGCCGGGGGCGGGCGCGGTGCGGCTGATCCGGGGGTCGGTCCCGCACGGCTGGTCGCTGCCGGCCGCGGGCGGCGACGTCGTGCTGCTGTCGGACACGGAGGTGTTCGGCTTCGCCAAGCAGCGGCGGCGCCGGGGCCGGCCGCGCCGCCAGCACGAGTCGTTCCTCGAGGACCTGCAGCCCGGCGACTACGTGGTGCACATCGAGCACGGCATCGGCCGGTTCACGGGCATCGCGCGGCAGAGCGTCGGCGAGCGCGAGCGCGAGTACCTCGATCTGCGCTACGCCGACGAGGACCGCCTGCTCGTGCCGACGGACCAACTGCACCGCCTGCAGCGCTACGTCGGCCCCAGCGACCACGCGCCGGTCCTGACCCGGCTGGGGACGCAGCAGTGGTCGCGGGCGAAGCAGCGCGTGCAGGCGTCGGTGCGGGCGCTGGCCGAGGATCTGCTGCAGCTCTACGCGGCGCGACAGGTGCTGCCGGGACTGGCGGCGGGGCCCGACACGCCCTGGCAGATGGAGCTGGAGGCGTCGTTCCCGTACGTCGAGACGCCGGATCAGCTCGACGCGCTGCGCGAGGTCAAGCTCGACATGGAGCGCGACCGGCCGATGGACCGCATCGTCGTCGGGGACGTGGGCTACGGCAAGACGGAGGTCGCGGTGCGGGCCGCGTTCAAGGCGATCGCGGAGGGCCGGCAGGTCGCGATGCTCGTGCCGACGACGGTACTCGCGCAGCAGCACGTCAACACGGTGCACGAGCGCATGGCGGCCTTCCCGATCCGGGTCGAGATGCTGTCGCGCTTCCGCTCGCCGTCGGAGCAGCGCGCGGTGCTGGCGGGGCTCGCCGACGGGTCGGTGGACATGGTCATCGGGACGCACCGGCTGCTGCAGGCCGACGTGGCGTTCAAGTCGCTGGGGCTGGTCGTGATCGACGAGGAGCAGCGCTTCGGGGTCGCGCACAAGGAGCGGCTGAAGCGGATGCGCCGCGAGGTCGACGTGCTGACGCTGTCGGCCACGCCGATCCCGCGCACGCTGCACATGGCGCTGAGCGCGATCCGCGACATGTCGACCATCGAGACGCCGCCCGAGGAGCGGCTGCCGATCACGACCTACGTGATGGAGACCGACGACCAGGTCGTGCGGGAGGCGATCCTGCGCGAGATCGAGCGCGGCGGGCAGGTCTACTTCCTGCACAACCGGGTGCGCACGATCGAGGTCGTCGCGATCTGGCTGCGCGAGCTCGTCCCGGAGGGGCGCTTCGTGGTCGGGCACGGGCAGATGCCGGAGGGGCAGTTGGAGGAGGTGATGACGTCGTTCGTGGCGGGCGACGCCGACGCGCTGGTCTGCACGACCATCATCGAGTCGGGGCTCGACATCCCCAACGTCAACACGATCATCATCCATCAGGCGCAACGGCTGGGGCTGGCGCAGCTCTACCAACTGCGGGGGCGGGTGGGTCGCAGCGCGGCGCAGGCCTACGCCTACCTGCTCTACGACCGCTCGCGACCGCTGGGCGAGGCGGCGCAGAAGCGCCTGCAGACGATCTTCGACGCGACGGAGCTGGGGGCGGGCTTCCAGATCGCGCTGCGGGATCTGGAGATCCGCGGCACGGGCAACCTGCTGGGCGCCGAGCAGAGCGGGCAGATCGGCGCGGTGGGGTTCGAGCTGTACACGCAATTGCTGGCCGAGAGCGTCGAGGGGCTGCGGGCGCGGCGCGAGGGGCGTCCGCCGGCGCCGGCGCAGCGGGGGCCGTCGGTGTCGATCGACCTGCCGCTGGTGGCGCACCTGCCGGCGTCGTATGTGGGCGACCTCAACAGCCGGCTGGCGGCCTACCAGGAGATCGCGGCGGTGGAGACAACGGAGGGGGTGGCGCGCGTGCGGGCCGGGCTGCGCGATCGCTACGGGGAGCCGCCGGCGCCGGTCGATGCGCTGCTGCGCACAGTGCGGCTGCGCTGTCTGGCGGCGCGGGTGGGGGCGGCGTCGTTGCAGTACGACGGCCAGCGCGTCGTGTTGCAGCTGGCCGAGGGGCTGACGTTCGACGGCGCGGCGCGGCGGGCGTCGCTGCCGCCGGGGGCGCGGTTGGGACGCACGCAGCTGCGGGTCGAGACGCGCGGAGACGGGACGGCCGCGCGGGCCGACTGGCTGGACACCGTCGAGCAGGCGCTGGTCGCGCTGGGCGACGCCCTGCCGGATGCGCAGGCCGCGGACGCCGCTACGCGAGCCGGTTGCTAGGATGGCGGGGCGCCGGCGTCGGGCCGTTCGGGCCGTGACTCCGGCGGTGGTGTCCTCGGGGCGTGGCGCAGTCCGGTAGCGCACTTGACTGGGGGTCAAGAGGCCGTCGGTTCGAATCCGACCGCCCCGACCAGACACACCGCAGCGACGGCGGCTTCCGCGTATGATCCTCAGGGCTCTCCCGCATCATCCGCGGACGGGAGCCGTGGTGGACGAACTCGAGGATGCACCATGAACTCCGATGCGGCGGCCATCCAGTTGCCGAAGGCATGGGTGAAGGTCGATGAATCAGCCGTCGTGGCCGCGAACGACTTCGCCCTGCTCGCAGGAACCGCGAAGGAAGCAGGGGGTTGCCCAGAAGAGTACGTTCTCGTTGTCGGGCATTCGGCAGCTCCACTGCTTCTCGGCACGCCTGACGAGGTTCTGGAGCAGGCCAAAGGGATCGAGTTCGTTCCTGTCCGAACTCTCGCCCGGTTCTCGATCACACCCAGCAGCTTGAAGGGGCTCGCAAGCCTTCTGTCGGAAATGGACCCCGACACGAACATCTGATGTGTGCAGGAGAGTGTCATGTCTGATCGGCGAACCACGATCGTTGTCGGAGCATCCGCAACGACATCGCTCACCTTCGTCGCGGGGCCAGTGATCGCCCGCGCCACCACGCCCGTGCGACAGGGGGGGCCGCCGCTCGTGATCCCGGAGAGCCAGGAGTATTACTGGACTCCAGAGTGGCAGGCCGGTGAACGCGAAGCCCTCGCGGAAATCGCTGCGGGACAGAGCAAGAAGTTTGAGAGCGCGCAGGATGCTGTGCGTTGGCTCCTCCGCGCGAAGGACTGACCTGTTGCCCAAGGTCGTGTTCACGACGTACTTCGACAAGAAGCTCAGGAAGAAGCCACCTCAGATGCAGGGCGCCCTGGCGCGAACGATCGCGCGTCTTGTGGAGAACCCGCGGCATCCTGGTCTCAACGTCCATCGCGTGCGGGGCGAGGACGGGGTGTGGGAGGCGTACATCGACCGCTCGAATCGGCTGACGTTCCAGTATGACGATTCCAGAGACATCGTGCTTCGGAATCACTGCTCGCACGACATCCTGCGCCGCCCGTGAGTGCGGAAGACGAGACACTGAGGCATCCGTCTCCCCGGCCGCGCGCGGCGATCTGAGACGCGACCCGCCGCCGGGCGCGGCGAGGGAACCTCACCCCCTAACCCCCTCTCCATCTGAAGCGATGGAGAGGGGGGACCGGAAGGGGAAGGGGGAAGGGAGCAAGGTGGGCGGTCAGGCGGGGGTGGGGGCGGCGGGGTCGATCAGGGATTGCGCTTTGAGGTCGCGCCAGAGGGCGGGGGGGATGGGAACGGTCAGGCGCTCGGCGCTCTGGGCCGTCTCGGCGGGGGACTTCGCGCCGGGGATGACCGCCACGACGGCCGGGTGGGCGAGGGGGAACTGCAACGCCGCCGTGGCCAGGGGCACGCCGTGGGCCTCGCAGGTCGCTTGCATGCTGCGCGAGCGCTCGACGATGTCGGGCGACGCGGGCGCGTACATGTAGGCGGCTTCGCCGGGCGCGGCGAGCCAGCCGCCGGCGTAGGGCGAGGCGATGACGACGCCGATGCCGCGCCGCTCGCAGAGGGGCATCAGGCGCCGCAGGGCGCGCTGCTCGAGCAGCGTGTAGCCGCCGGCGACGATGAAGAAGTCGAGGTCGACCATCTCCACGAGGCGCTCGTAGAGGTCCTCGTGGCTGCCGTCGAGCCAGCTGGGGGCGTTCTGCGGCTGCAGGTTGCAGCCGATGCCGATGGCGCGGATGGCGCCGGCCTCGCGCAGCTCCTCCAGGGCGCGGGCGCCGCCGCCGCCGTCGCGCGAGAGCTCGCGCAGGTGGGCGTCCATCTGCCCGGCGTCGTGGTAGCCCCAGTCCATGTCGTGGATCGTGAGGCTGTCGACGGCGGCCAGGCCGAGCCGCTGGCGCGAGTCGTAGTGCTGAGCGTGGATGGCGTCGTAGGTGTATTCGAAGGCGATGCGGAAGCCGCTGCGCCGGTCGCGGGGCGTGCGGGGGGAGCCGTCGGGGGTGGATGTCTTGCGGCTGTCGTCGCGGACGGGCTCGGGCACGAGCCACTTGCCGACCTTGGTGTTGAGGACGAATTGGTCGCGGGCGTCGAGCGCCCCCAGGGCCAGCCCGAGGCGGCGCTCGGAGCGGCCGATGCCGTACCAGGGCGCGGTGTCGAAGAAGCGCACGCCCTGATCCCAGGCCTCGCGCACCGTGTCGAGGGCGACGTCGTCGGGCACGGCGGCGCCGCCGATCGTGCCGCCGCCGAAGCCGAGCGGCGTGACGCTGAGGTCGCTCTCGCCGACGCGGCGCGGGGTCGTGACGTCCATGGGCTCCTCCCGGGGTCAAGGGCAAGTGTAGCGGGAGGCGTCGGAGGGGGTGGGGCGGGGGGATCGCTGGCGACGCAGGGTGGGGGCCGGTACCGTGGAGCCAGTCCGCTCCGCACCGCCTGAAAGGCACCACCATGGTCTGGCAACCCGAGGTCGATGAACTCAAGCGCCGTCACGCGATGGCCGACGCGATGGGCGGCCCCGAGGGGGTCGCGCGGCAGCGCACGCGGGGCAAGCTGATGGTGCGCGAGCGGCTGGACATGCTGGTCGACCCCGGCTCGTTCCAGCAGATGGGCAAGCTGGCCGGACACGCCCAGTACGACGCCGACGGCGCCCTGACCGCGTTCACGCCCGGCAGCCGGCTGCGGGGCGTCGCGAAGGTCAACGGGCGCCGCGTCTGGCTGCAGGCGACGGACTTCTCGGTGCGCGGCGCCAGCGGCAACGACGACGACGGCGGCGTGGACATCGGCCACGGGCACCCCGACGCGTTGGAGTTGCGGCTGCCGGCGGTCTTCCTGATCGACACCGCCGGGGGCAGCGTGAACGAGTACAACGAGCTGGGCCGCACCTACATCCCCGACGGCCCCGAGTACTCCGAAAGCGTCTCGAACCAGCTCAGCCTGGCGCCGGTGGTGTCGGTCGTGCTGGGGCCGGCGGCGGGCGGCGCGGCGCCCCTGCCGCCCCTGGCCCACTTCAGCGTCATGTCCAAGGGCACGGGGCAGGTCTTCCCCGGCGGGCCGCCGGTCGTCAAGGCGGCGCTGGGCATCGAGATCGACAAGGAGGACCTGGGCGGCTGGCGCATCCACACCCGCGGGAGCGGCGTCGTCGATAACGCGGCGGAGAGCGAGGCCGACGCGATCGAGCAGGCCAAGCGCTTCCTCAGCTACCTGCCCGACAACGTCTGGCAGATGCCCCCGCGCGGCGACACGTCGGACGACCCGAACCGCCGCGACGAGCGCCTGCTCTCGCTCGTGCCGCGCGACATCCGCAAGGTCTACGACCCCTACGTGATGATCGCCGGCGTGTTCGACGCGGGGTCGTTCTTCGAGATCGCGCCCGGCTACGGGCGCTCGCGGGTCATTGGGCTGGCGCGCACGCACGGCTACCCGATCGGCGTGATCACGAGCAACCCCAAGTACAAGGGCGGCTCGATGGACACGGCGGCGGCCGAGAAGTCGACCCGCCTGGTGCAGCTCTGCGACACGTTCCACATCCCCGTGGTGATCCTGCTCGACGAGCCGGGCTTCCAGGTGGGCGTGGAGTCGGAGAAGCAGGGCGTCGAGCGGGCCGGCGCGCGCCTGATGCACGCGATCCTGCAGAGCACCATGCCCTGGATTTCGATCATCCTGCGGCGGACCTTCGGCCTGGCCGGCGGGATCCAGTACCGCGCGGGGCCGCACCTGTATCGCCGCTACGCCTGGGTCTCGGGACGCTGGGGGTCGATGCACATCGAGGGCGGCACCGACGCCGCCTTCCGGCGCGTCATCGCCGAGGCGCCCGATCCCGACGCGAAGCGCGCCGAGATCGAGGACGGGCTCCGCCAGCTCACCTCACCCTTCCGCACCGCCGAGGCCAGCGGAATGGACCTGATCGACCCACGCGACACGCGGTCCCTGCTCTGCGACTTCGTGGACATGGCGCAGGGCGTGATCAAGACGCAGCTCGGGCCCGGCGTCGGGCCCACGTACCGCCCCTAGCAGGCTGCTGAAGACAACGCCCCGGGCTGGGGCGGCGGCGACCGCTGGCATACGCTGGCGCGCGAGCGGGGGAGGAGCCGACATGTCCCGACGAGTCGCGATCATCGCCGACGCCAATACGCACCTGGGGCCCGATCTGGCGCGCACGCTGGCGGCGCGCGAGCACGACCTGGTGCTAAGCGAGCCGGCCGAGGGCCTGGTCGAGGAGCTCGTCGCGGGGGGCGCGAGCGTGGAAGCGGTAACCGGGACGGCGGACCTGACGCGGCCGGAGACGGTCCCGGCGCTGATCGATGCGGCGCTGTCGCGCTTCGGCCGGCTCGACGCGGCCTGCATCCGCACGGGGCGGATCATCACGGGCGACATCTTCCAAGCCAGCGTCGAGGATCTGCGGCAGCTGACGGCGCTGAACGTCGAGTCGACGCTGCACGCGCTGCAGGCGCTGCTGCCGGTGATGGTCGAGCGGGGCGGCGGGCAGGTGGTGATCGTGACGAGCGCCAGCGGGGCCAGCCCGACACCGGGGGCGGCTCTGTACAGCGCGACGCGGGCGGCGGCCAACATGCTGGTGCGCAACGCGGCGCTGCGGGTCGCGAAGCAGGGGGTGACGGTCAACGCCATCGGGACGAACCACCTGGACTACCCGGGCTACCGGGCGGCCACCGGCGCGGACGACCCGGTCATCCGCGCGAAGATCGAGTCGCGGGTGCCGATCCGCCGGCTGGGGCGTCCCGAGGAGGTGGCGCACTTCTGCGCGGCGCTGCTGGACGGCGTCAATCGCTTCCAGACGGGGCAGTTCTTCTCGCTGAGCGGCGGCTGGGGGGGATAGGGGGTCGGGTTGCCGGCGGCGGATGAGGATGGTAGAGTGAGGGTCAATTCCACCCCGTCCGCTGGATCGTGGCTTCGGCCCGATCCCCGGGCGGGTGTTTTTTTGTGCGCACAATCGTGTTCATTGAGGGGCGGAATCGCGGTCGGGTGGCGCGGAGGGCATGGGCCTCCGGGCCGTCGACACCGTACGCCTGGCCAAGCTACGACGTGGAGAATCTGGCGCGCGACAACGGGTCCAGCGAGATGCAGGTGTCCTCAGCTGCTACCCACGACCGCTGTCGCCCCGTTTGGACCATTCCGCTAGAGACTGGCCCGCCACCTTGACGTATGTCTTGCCCCTGCCGCGTGTCCTCGGCGGACCTGTTCGCGCAGCGTCTCGAACCGACACGTAGCGCCTGCCTTGCTCAGTTTCGATCCACGCCATGCGGTCCAAGTCCTTTGGTCGAGTCATCGAGCATCGCCCTGAGTCACCACGTTGAATGTGGACCCAGCCGTGGCCATCCAATAGGAATGGTTCCCAGTGCTCTTGGTGGATGAGAACCTTACCGAGAAACCGAGTCATCGGCTGTTCCGGGCCCCCGCCAACCTTGATGACACTACCTCCGCGGCGCGACACCTCGTCCTGCATCCGCTTCCCCGTGTCGCCGCGAAACAGGTCCACACTCAGGAATACTCGCCGGTGCCTACGCGCCCACTTCAGAATGTCAACATCATCGCGCAAGCCCGCCAGCTCCGGATCGTCGTGGAACGCGAGCAGATCGAAGCCAAGGCGCCGCAGGGGCACAATCCATGGGACGGGCAGCGCCTCGTCTCCAACGAATCTCAGGCGGCGCGATCTAGGTATTGCTCGTACTCCAGTGCGGACTTGATCTGGTCACACGTGAGGAAAGGGTACATCTCCAAGATCTCGGATGTAGAGCGGGCGCTTGCAAGTTTCTGGATGGTTCTCGTCGGAATCCGCGTGCCTCGGATAACGGGTTCACCGTCAATGACCTCAGCATTGATCTCGATATGCTCAAGGAGTTCCGGCGGCACCAAGATGGAGTCTGCGCTTCCCTGGAGCCCGATGAAGGCGTCGCCAAAGAACGTGTCTGCTACTCGCTGGAGCCCCGCGCCGCGGCGGGTGAGCCTCTGCGCCTCCATCGTTGCCCATTCACCCGCTTCAAAGAGATAGACGCGCTTCCCGTCGACCCATACACGAACTTCAGCCCACGAGGGGCCTGGCGGCCCAATCATGTCAAGCATCGCGTTCAGGAATCGCACCGCGTCCTCCGTGGGAACACCCCGGGTGCGGAGCTGATGGAGAAGGCGGATATACCCGAGGTCCGCAAGCGAGTAGCCGTCACGGCACACCCGTGTCTGCGCACCCACGAGTCGGCGGGAAGGGGTGATGATGCCCGCCTTCACCCAATACCGCAGGGTCGACAGTGGCACCCGAGTGAGGCGGCAGGCTTCTACCGGGCCGTAGAAGCCTGAGTCTCCGGGGCGTGATTCGATAGGCACGTCGCGCGCCATAGCCATGCCGAAACTCCAACCTCGGACGCACATCTGTTCTGGTTCGCAACGTATCCGATCACCTGCATCGCGGGCAAGCAAGAAGACACCGATCTGCTGGTCGCCTTCGTGGGTGGAGCGCAGACCCGCCTGCTGCTCCTGGAGGCAAAGGTCGCCATCATCCAGCGGTGCTCGCCGCACTTCGCGGCGCAGGCTACACCCACACGCCGTCGCATTCATCCTGAACGATAGGGCCGGGTAGGGAACGCGCGGGGATCGCGGGCGAGAGGCCCATCCACGGCCGATCGGCGATACTGCGGCGGTGACCCCATCGACGCCCGACCGCCCGCCGCTGTGGACGCGCGACTACATCCTCACGACGGTGGGGACGTTCAGCTTCTTCGCGAGCTTCATGTACCTGCTGTCGGTGCTGCCCGACTACGTCGACGAGATCGGCGGCGCGGAGTGGCAGGTGGGGCTGGTGGTGGGGGGCTTCGGGCTGCTGCCGCTGCTGATCCGGCCGCACGTGGGGCGCTGGTGCGACGAGGGCAAGCGCCTGCGCTTGATGCGGCTGGGCACGGTGGTCTTCGCGCTGGCGCTGTTCCTGATGGTGTTCTCGCAGGACGTGTGGTCGCTGCTGGCGCTGCGCCTGGTGCAGGGGATTGGGATGGCGCTGTGGCCGACGTCGGCGACGTCGCTGGCGGCGGAGTTGATCCCGCCCTCGCGCCGCGGCGAGGGGCTGGGCTTCTTCGGGATGGCGGCCTCGGGGGCGCAGATCACGATGCCGGCGCTGGGGGTGGTGATCGCCGATAGCTGGGGCTTCGATGCGGTGTTCATCGTGTCGGCGGTGACGTCGCTGGCGACGCTGGTCTTCACGGTGGGGGTGAAGGAGCCGCGCGGGGCGCCGGCCGGGACGGGCCCGCGGCCGACGCTGTTCCCGCGCGGGGCGCTGTTTCCGATGGGCATCTTCCTGACGTTCACCTTCGCCTGGTCGGCGGCGGCGACGTTCCTGCCGCTGCTGGGCAAGGAGCGCGACCTGGGCAACGTGGGGCTGTTTTTCCTGGTGATGGGCGTGACGACGGTGCTGGCGCGGCCCACGGCGGGACGCATCTCGGACCGCGTGGGGCGGGTGCGCATCGCGCTGCTGGGGCTGATCGTGGCGGCCGCCGGGATGCTGATCCTGACGCAGGCGCAGAACAGCACCGAGATGCTGCTGTCCGGGGCGGTCGCGGGCCTGGGCTTCGCGGCGGTCCACACGACGATGCTGGCGCTCTCGATCGACCGGGTGGGGGCCGGACAGCGCGGCGGCGCGACGGCGATCTTCCAGGTGGCGTGGGATCTGGGCCAGTTGATCGCGGGGGTGGGGCTGGGCTTCGTGGCGTCGGCGCTCAACGTGGAGACGGTGTTCTGGGTGTCGGCGATCCTACTGCTCGTGGGAGCGGTGGCGCTGCTGGGCGGTCGAACGCGGGGGTGGACGCGACCCCACGCCACCGCGATCGCGGGGGCCTCCGACTAGCGCAGGTGGCGCAGGCGCGGGTCCACTTCGTCGCGCAGCCAGTCGCCCATCAGGTTCCCGGTCAGCGAAACCGTGAGCAGCGCCAGCCCCGGCAGCCAGATCGTCCACCAGGCGATGCCCATCGTGTCGAGGCCCTCCGTGATCATCCGCCCCCACGACGCCGTGCCCGGCGGCACGCCGACGGTCAGGAAGCTCAGGGCGGCCTCGGCCAGGATCACCAGCGCGACCTCCAGCGTCATGATGATCACGACGGTGTTCAGCACGTTCGGGAACAGGTGCTTGCGCATGATCCACCAGCCCGTCCCGCCCGTCGCCAGGGACGCCGTCACGAAGTCGCGCTCCTTCAGCGAGAGCACGTCGGCCCGCACCAGCCGGGCATACGAGGGCCAGGTCCAGATCAGCAGGATGATGATCACGTTGCGCAGGCTGGCTCCCACCAGGGCCGCCAGCAGCACCGCGAAGAGGATCGCCGGCAGCGCCAGCTGCACGTCGACCAGCCGCATCAGCAGCTGGCCGAGGAGGCCACCCACCCAGCCCGCGACCAGCCCCAGCAGCGTCCCGATCAGCGCCGCGCCCGGCACCACGATGCCCACGACGATCACGGAGATGCGCGCCCCGTGCACCAGCCGGCTGTACATGTCCCGGCCCAGGTCGTCCGTGCCCAGCGGGTAGTCCCAGGTGCCCCCGTCGAAGACGGGCGGCTGCAGGCGGTTCAGGACGTCGATGTGCTCCGGGTCGTACGGCGCCAGCAGGTCCGCCCCGGCGCCGCAGACGAGCAGCACCAGCACGATCAGGATGGGCAGCGAGAGCCCCAGCCAGCGTCGCCAGCGGATGCCCCCGCGTCGGCGCTCGACCTGGAGAACGGGGGCCGGAGCGGCCGTGTCCCGGGCCATCAGGCGGCCCCCGCTCGGATGCGCGGATCGATCATCCGGTAGGTCACGTCCACGAACAGGTTCGCCACCGCGATCGAGATCGCGAAGACGATGATCCCCGCCTGCACCACCGGGAAGTCATCCTCCAAGATCGCGGTGACGAGCAGCCGGCCGACCCCCGGCCAGGCGAACACCATCTCGATGATCACCGACCCGCCGATCAGGCGGCCCAGCGAGAGACCCAGCATCGTGATGACCGGCAGCAGCGCGTGGCGGATCGCATGCCGGAAGACCACCACCCGTTCGTCCAGCCCCTTGGCCCGCGCCGTACGAATGAAGTCGGTGTCCATCACATCGATCATCCCCGACCGGGTCAGCCGCATGATGGCGACCAACTCGAACAGCCCCAGCGCGATCGCCGGCATGATCAACGATTTGAAGCCCTCCTTCGAGCCGCCGGTGGGCAGCCAGCCCAGCTCCACCGCGAAGAAGAAGATCATCATCAGACCCAGCCAGAAGCCCGGCGTGGCCTGGCCGATCACCGCGAGGAAGCGCGTGACCCAGTCGATGGCCGTGCCGCGTCGCAGCGCCGCGAGGATCCCCATGGGCACGGCCAGCACGATCGCGAACACCAGGCCCGCCACGCCCAGCTTGACCGTGTTGATCGCCCGCTCTCCGATCAGCGTGAGCGCCTGTTTGCCGCCGCCGCCCCGGAACGAGATCCCCAGATCCCCCTGCGCCATGTCGAGCAGGAAGGCGCCGTACTGGACGATCAGCGGCTTGTCCAGGCCCAGGTGCTCACGGATGCGGTCGATGTCTTCCTGGCTCGCGCTCATCGTCGGCACGAGGAACACTTCCGGGTTGCCGATGGTGCGCGAGACGAAGAACACGATCGTCACGACGAACATGACGACGATGAAGGCCTGGACCAGCCGGATCGCGAGGTAGTGCCAGAACTGCATCAGATCCCTTGCGGCTCGCTCTCCGGTGCAGCGGTGGGGGCGTTCCCCCGGCGCCGGCGCGCGCGGCCTCTCGCCGGGTCCGATCCCGGCGCCCGCATATTACAGGGGCGCGCGCGGAGCCTACGCTGCCTAGGCGAACTGGTCGCGGCCGGCCTCCATGAGCGGTTCGACGCGGCCCGCCTCGTCGCCGTACTTGAACGGGTAGAGGTGCTCGAGGCCCAAGATGCGGGTGAGTTCGGGGTGGCGGTCGATGATCTCGGGGTCGAGTTCCCGCCACTCTTGGATGCCCTTGATGTAGGAGCGCATCCAGGTCATCACCAGGGTGACGCGCAGGCCGGGCGTGCTGCGGGGGTGCGCGCCGTGCCAGGTCGCGCCGTGCCAGACGGCCAGGGAGCCCTCGGCGGCGCTCAGCGGCACGGCGCGGTAGGGGGCGCTCTCCTGCGTGAAGTCCTGCTCGTGGGCGAAGGGGGAGCGGCCGAAGAGGTGGCTGCCCGGCACGTACACCGTGGGGCCGTCCTCCACGTTGCTGTAGTCGCTCAGCACCCAGGACGTGTTGCACCAGTGCGCGTACTGCGACATGGGCGGCGGCACGCCGTGGTTGTCGTTGTGGAGGCGGAGGAAGCCCGAGTCGAAGCCCGGGCGCCCGGCTCCCCTGTCGGCCCCCTTGAGGATCCAGGCGGCGCCGGCCAGGATCGCGCTCTGGCCGCACATCCAGCGCGCCATCGCCAGGGCGACCGGGTTAAGCGCGGCCTCGACGAACACCTCGTCCTCCTCCAGCAGCCACCAGTTGTTCTTGAACCCGGCTTTGAGTTCGGCGGTGCGGTAGTCGTCGATCGGGTCGTCGTTGCGCGCGCCGTGCGTGCGCAGGATGGCGTCGCGCAGGCGCGGCACGAAGTCCGGCGCGGCGGCGGTCTTCTCGGGCGGGATGACCGTGAAGCCGTAGGCGGCGAGCTCGACGATGTTGCGTTCGAGGCCGTACTCGCGGATGGCGCCGACGGCGAGGTCGGCGGCGGGGGAGCTTTGCAGGGCGGTGATATCCATGGTCGGGTCTTCCTTTCGAGGCTGGCGGTCGCCACGCGCGTGGCGTCCTCCGGAGAGTCTAGGCGAACTGGTCGCGGCCGGCTTCCAGCAGCGGCTCGAGGCGCCCCGCCTCATCGCCGTACTTGAACGGGTAGAGGTGCTCCAGACCCAAGAGGCGCGTCAACTCGGGATGGCGGTCGATGAGTTCGGGGTCGATCTCGCGCCAATCCTGGATCGGCTGCATGTAGGCGCGCATCCAGGCGAGCACCAGCGTGACGCGCAGGCCGGGCGTGCTGCGGGGCAGCGCGCCGTGCCAAGTCGCGCCGTGCCAGACGGCCAGGGAGCCCTCGCGCGCGCTCAGCGGCACGACGGGGTAGGGGCAGCCCTCCTGCGTGAACTGCTGCTCGTGGGCGAAGGGGGAGCGGCCGAAGAGGTGGCTGCCCGGCACGTAGACCGTGGGACCGTGCTCTTCCTTGCTGTAGTCGCTCAGCACCCAGGAGGTGTTGCAGAAGTGGGCATACTGGGACAGGGGCGGCGGCGCGGCGTGGGTGTCGTTGTGCAGCGGAAGGGGGTCGGTCTGGTCGTACCCGCCGAGCGAGACGGCCTTGTTGGCGCCCTTGAGGATCCACGAGGCGCCGGACAGGATCGCGCTCTGGCCACACATCCAGCGGGCCATCGCCAGGGCCACCGGGTTGAGGGTGGCTTCGACGAACACCTCGTCCTCCTCCAGCAGCCACCAGCTGTTCTGTTGGCCTGCCTTGAGATCCGAGGTGCGGTAGTCGTCGATCGGGTCGTCGTTGCGGGCGCCGTGCGTGCGCAGGATGGCCTCGCGCAGGCGCTCCACGAAGTCCGGCGCGGCGGCGGTCTTCTCGGGCGGGATGACGGTGAACCCGTAGGCGGCCAGTTCGACGACGTTGCGCTCCAGGCCGTAGCGGGCGATCTCGCCGACGGCGGCGTCGGCGTTCGGCGATGCCTGCAGGGCGGTGATGTCCATGATCCGATCCTCTCTCCGCTACGTGGGCTCGCAGCGCCCCCGGCGACCGCCATGGGCATGGCGGCCACCGGGACCGGTCGCTCCACCCTCGAGGCCGGGCCCTAGGCCCGGCGCTTCTGCATGGAGTACGTGTTGAGGAAGCCGAGCGAGCCGAAGGGTCCACCCACCGGCCAGTTGATGTCGCTGCGGGTGAGCACCCCGTCCGGCGGCTCGATGACGTTGATGAACCAGGCGCCCCGCTTGTGCCGGAGGAACAACTCCGAGGTGAGCTCGTTGCGATGCTCGGGATCGCGCTCGACCTTGACCTGCGCGTAGATCTCGTCGAGGACCGGGTCGCCATGGATCGCCATGGTGAAGAAGCCCTCGAAGTTGGTGCAGCAGGTCCACATCACGCTGGGGTCCGCCATGTAGTTCGCCCAGAACCAATAGAGCGCCACGGGAGCGGTGCCCGACGGACCGCCGCGGGAGTATGCATCGGTGAAGTACTCGGTTGCGGGGAGCGAGACGAGGGTGATCCGGATGCCGACCTCGGTCAGCATCTGCGCCGTGGTCAGCACCAAGTCTTCCTGGAGGTCGCCGCCCCAGTCGGGCGTGTAGTACAGCGTCTCGTCGAAGCCGTCCGGATAGCCGGCCTCCGCCAGCAGCGCCCGCGCCCGATCGGCATTGAAGCCCCAGTCCGCCGCCCGCGCGTCCGCCTCGCTGGGGTACCCAACGACGCCGCGGTACCCCCACATGGGCTCGATGGGCGGCGTGCCGAGCAGCAGGCCTTCGGCGATGGCCGCGCGGTTAATGGAAAGGTTCGCGGCGATGCGGACGCGCTCGTCCATCCACGGGTTGGGCGTGCCGTCTTCCCGCGTCTCCTTCCAGAGGTTGGGGAAGATGTTGTGAATCGTCCACCCCGGCCCGGGGACGAACTGGACCGTGAAGTCGGGGTCGTCGATGAACTGCGCGACCGCGTTGACCCCCAACTCCGCGGCCCCGTCGATCTCGCCCGCCTCGATGCCGGCGATGCGCGACTGCAACTCGGGGCGCACCAAGCCGATCAGCGTCTTGTGGTGGGCGTAGTGCGGCACGCGGATGGGGTGGTCGACCGGATTGAAGTGGTCCTCGAAGCGCTCGAAGACGAAGTCCTCTTCGTCGGTGTGGCTGACGAAGCGGAAGGGTCCCGTGCCCATCGGGTGGTTATCCACCGCGAGGTCGCCGCGCCGCTCGATGTCCGCCTTGGACATGACCATCACGTTGCCGGAGATGCCGACGGTGCCCCAGAGGCCCGCGTCGAACTCCGGCAGCTCGACCACCCAGGTGCTGTCGTCGATCGCCTCGTTGCGAAGCCAGTAGGAGGCCCCCCAGCTCGCCCGGGCGGGTTGCCAGCCGGCCGGGTGGTCGCTCGTCTCGCCGCCGTCGTGGTACGCCGCGACGCCGCCCATGCGGTCGTAGGTGAAGGCGAAGTCGTGGGCGGTGACCGGGGAGCCGTCGTGGAACATCGCCCCGTTGACGGTGCCGATGCACGTGGCGCCCTCGTCGGCCCACTCCAGTGTGGCGAGATGCGGGATCAGATCCTTCGTCTCGGGCGAGATCTCCACGAGGCCGTCGAGAACGGCGCCGTGCGACATGTAGTTCGCATCACTGCCGACCTTGTGCTGATCCAGGCCCCCCGAGTCGACGGGGACGGCGAGGGTGATCGTGGCGTCCAGGTCGATCTCGTCGATCGGCCAGGGCACGCTCCAGTCCACGAACTCGGCCTCCGCGGTCAAGGCGGCGGCGACGTTGCTGACCTCCTCGACGACGGCGGCCGCAGCCGCGGCGGCGGCCTGCGCGGCGTCGGCGGCCTCGGCGGCGGCGGCGACGGCGGCCTGGGTGGCCGCGGTGTCCCCCGATCCCGCCGCCCGCGCGGCGGCGGCGGCGGCCTCGGCGGCTTCAGCCGCGATCTGCGCCACCGCGGCAGCGCCCTCCACCCCGGCGGCTTCGGCCGCGTCGGCGGCCGCGGAGGCCGCGGCGGCGGCGGCCTCGGCGGCGGCGACGGCCTGGGCGACATCGTCGGATTCCGCGGCGGCGGCGGCGGCGGCGGCGGCCTCGACGGCCGCGGCGGCCGCGTCCGCGGCGTCCGCGGCGGCCGACGCCTCCTGGGCGGCGGCGGCGGCCTCACCCCCGGCCGCTTCCGCGGCCGAGGTGTCGACGACGGCCGGGGCGGCGTCATCGTCGTCGTCGCCGCTTCCGCAGCCGACCAAGGCCAGCCCGGCAGCGCCAACGCCCGCCTTCGCGCTGGCTCCCAACATGGTGCGGCGGCTGATCTTGCGGTGTCGCAGGCTGGTCCAATAGTTGCGGTCGCTCATGGCAATCCCTTTCGCTGCTCCGCCGACTGCCCCCTCCGGAGGCCTCATGGCGGCTGACCGGGAGGATCACGGATCGCGGCGCGGATGTCAACTGGCCACCTGAGAATACATCACCTCGGCAACAGAGCGCGGGGCGTGAGGAGCGGCGGCGCAGGGTCGGTTGAGCGGGATCAGTTCGACGGCCGCGGCGCGCGGTGCATGGCGATCCAATTGGGGCCGTGCGGCCGGCGGCGTATGGCGCGATGCCAGAGCGCATCGGGCGCGCGCGTGAAGGGATCGGTGAGGCCGGGCTCGGTGACGAACCAGCCGCCGGCGCTGAGTTCGCCCTCGAGCTGGGTGGCGGCCCAGCCGGCGTAGCCGCGGAAGATGCGCAGATCCAGGATCGCGCCGGCCGGCTCCGCCGGGTCGCTGCGCAGGTCGACGACGCCGACATCGTCGAGCAGGGGCGACCAGCGCTCGTCGGGCAGGCCCTGGGCGCGGACCAGGCCGATCACGGCCGAGGGGTCGACCGGGCCGCCGCGGAAGAACTCGGCCGGCGTCGAGGCGAGCGCGCTCCAGCGCGGCAGCGGCGCGCGCAGGGGCATCGCCGTGGGCCGGTTGAGCACGAGGCCCAGGCTGCCCTGCGATCCGTGCTCGAGCAGCAGCACGACGGTGCGAAAGAAGTTGGGGTCGACCATGTCGCTGGTGGCGACGAGCAGGCGGCCCTTGAGCGAGCTGAAGTTCACGGCCTCAGCGTACCGCCTCCGGGGGTCGCGTTGGTCGGCGGGCGGGGGCGCCGTCTACGCTGCCCGCGGGAGCATCGCATGGGACTGCCGCTGGCATCGATCCGCGTCGTCGACCTGACCCGCTTCCGCTCGGGCCCGACGGCCGTGCGCCAGCTGTCCGACATGGGCGCGCAGGTGGTCCAGGTGGTCGCGCCGGGCGAGGGCCGCGGTGGGGCGTCGGCGTTCGGCGTGCACGGCTTCGACTATCAGAACGTGCAGCGCAACAAGCGCTCGCTGCGGCTGAACCTGCGCGACGCGCGGGGCCGCGACGTGCTGCTGCGGCTGGCGCGCGGGGCCGACGTGCTGGTCGAGAACTTCCGGCCGGGGGTGACGGCGCGGCTCGGCATCGACTACGAGACGCTGCGGGCCGAGAACCCGCGCCTGATCTACGGGAGCATCTCGGGCTTCGGGCAGGAGGGGCCGTATCGGGACCGGCCCGGCTACGACCAGGTGGCGCAGGGCATGGGCGGGCTGATGTCGATCACGGGCGCGCCGGGCGGCGGGCCGATGCGGGTGGGCATCCCGGTCGCCGACCTGACGGCGGGGATATTCCTGGCGCAGGGCATCCTGGTGGCGCTGATCGAGCGGGAGCGGTCGGGCGAGGGGCAGTGGGTGACGACGTCGCTGCTGCAGGCGATGGTCAACATGCTCGACTTCCAGGCGACGCGCTGGCTGATCGGCGGCGAGGTCCCGCCGCAGGCCGGCAACGATCACCCCACGACGATGCCGACGGGGGTGTTCCAGTGCGCCGACGGGCAGATCAACATCGCGGCGACGACGCCGGCCCAGTGGCGCGGCCTGTGCACGACGATCGGGGCCGAGGATCTGGCGGACGACCCACGCTTCGCCGAGCCGGCGGGGCGATCGGCGCAGCGGGCGGCGCTGCACGAAGAGATCGATCGGCGCACGGCGACGTTCGAGTGCCAGGCGCTGATCGAGGCGCTCAACGCGGCGGGCGTGCCGTCGGGGCCGATCCTGGACGTGCCGGGGGTGTTCGCGGACCCGCAGGTGCGGTCGCTGCCGATCACGGCGCCGGTGGAGCATCCGGCGCTGGGGGCGCTGGAGGTGCTGGGGCTGCCGGTGCAGCTGTCGCGGACGCCGGGGTCGGTGCGCAGCGCCGCGCCGGACCCGGGGTCGGACAGCGACGCGATCCTGGAGGAGTTGGGCTACACGGCGGCGGGGATCGCGGCGCTGCGGGAGTCGGGCGTCGTGTAGGGCGTGTGGTCGCGGCGCGCGGGCTCGGCGGGCTAGGAAGACTTCTTCGGCGGCTTGGCGTCGGGCTTGTGCTTGACGGGTGGCGGCGCGTTGTCGGAGAAATGCAACTCGCCGACGGGCATCGACACGGTGACGTGGCCGTCGGTGATCGTGATGTGTGAGCGTGGCACGGGAGTTCCTCCTACCCGGAATCGGTCCGCGGACCCGGTGGCCTAATACGCGATCGGGATCAGCCGGGCGAGGAGCCCGCCGAGGATCGCCGCGGCCGCCAGCAGGGCGGTCAGGATGAGATTCTGCATCCAACTCTTCGCGTTCGCGACATCTTCCTTGGTCGCGGCCTGTTCGAGCCGTCCCTCGATGAGAGCGACGCGCTGCGCGAGTTCCGAGAATCGGCGTTCCGCCGCACTGCTCTCCTCGTGGTAGCGTTCGAGGATGAGGGGCGAACCGCCGTTCCGTTCCCGATTCATACCCGCTGCCGAGTGTCTTTGAGCCATTCCCAGAGTTGCGTGTTGAAGTAGCCCGCGTGCGACGCGTTGAGCTTGAACACGACGCCGACGCTCTCCGCCGGCCCTTGGCCGATGCCGATGTCCGTGCGCAGAATGTCCGGATCCGAGGCACTGCTCCGAATCAGCAGGACCGTCGGCGAGACCACGAACTGATCGTCGCCGTAGCGGTGTGCGATCCGCTCGTTGGTGGCGTCTGAGCGGCTCTGATCATGCACCACGGCGAAGAGGTTGAACATCGGAGCCCCCTTTCTCCCCGTCCGCGGGCGGGTGCAGCGCTATCGTAACGCGGGCAATCGGGGCCGACCATCCCCCGACGGCGGTCAGCCTCGGCCCGGCCCTCGGCGGCCGGGCGTCAGAGGACGACGCCGCCGTCGAGGATGAGGGTCTGGCCGGTGGTGAAGGAGGAGGCGGGGGAGGCGAGGTAGACGGCGGCGCCGGCCATCTCGTCGGGGTCGGCGATGCGGTGCAGGGCGGCGCCCTGCGTGGAGGCGGCGAGGATCTCCTCGTTCTCCCAGAGCGCGCGCGAGAACTCGGTCTTGATCAGGCCGGGGGCGATGCCGTTGACGCGGATGCCGTCGACGCCCCAACTCTTGGCGCAGGTCTGGGTCATCATGTTCATCGCGGCCTTGGAGATGGAGTAGGAGGCGATGACGTCGGAGGCGCGCATGCCACCGACGGAGCTGACGTTGACGATCGTGCCGCCGTCGCCGTGCTCCAGCATGGCCTCGCGACAGAGGACGCTGAGGAAGAAGGGGGCCTTGAGGTTGGTGTTCATGACCACGTCCCACTGCCCCTCCTCGATGGTGTGGACGGGGCCGAAGTGGGGGTTGGTACCGGCGTTGTTGACGAGCACGTCGATGCGGCCCAACTCCGCCTTGGTGCGCTCGACCAGGTTCTGCAGGTGCTCCATGCGGCGCACGTTGGTCTCGACGCCGATGGCGCGGCGGCCGAGGGCCTGCACGGCCTCGACGGCCTCCTGGAGGGGGCCCGGCTTGCGGGCGGCGATGGCGACGTCGGCGCCGGCCTCGGCCAAGCCCAGCGCGATCGAGCGGCCAATGCCGCGGCTGCCGCCGGTGACGATGGCGACTTTGCCCTGCAACGAGAAATCTGCGACGACCATGGCGGCCTCCTGGGAACGGAATATGGGGTGGGTTTTCGCGGCCGATCGTAGACGAGCCGGTCGGCTGCCGCCATTGGCGACGGGGCTGGGGTATACTGCGCGGCAGTGACAAGCCGGGGTGGGCCTTCGCGCCGAGGATGCGCCGAGGACCTGAGAGCATACCCGCTGTACCTGAACCGGTTCGTACCGGCGTAGGGAGCCATGGCACTTCTCGCTGCCCTCCTTGCTACTCGGCACGCTTCTCGGCACGCGTGGCGACACGGGCCCCTCCGCATGCGATGCGGCGGCCGTCGTCCCGTTCAGGCCGGCGGGGAGCGCTGATCGCGCGCGCTCGATCACGCACCCCATAGCTCCGGTCGCGGGGACGCGCCGGAAGCCGAAGGAGGGGGCCATGCCCCGGACTTGGACGTTGCGTTGGACGGGGACGCTGATCGCGCTGCTGGCGCTGGTGATCGCGGCAGCGGTGGGGGCAGCCTGCGCCGACGAGCCGCAGGACGATCGCACGGCCGCCGACTTCGCCGGCGAGGAGCTGGTGCTGCTGACGCACGACAGCTTCGCGATCTCGGAGGAGACGATCGCGGCCTTCGAGGCGCGGTACGGCGTGACCGTCAAGGTCGTGCCGATCGGCGACGCGGTGGAGGCGCTGAACCGGGCGATCCTGAACAAGGGCAACCCCGAGGGCGACCTGCTGTTCGGGGTCGACAACGTCTTCTACGCGCGCGCGCTTGAGGAGGACATCTTCGTCGAGTACCGATCGCCGCAGCTCGCCAACGTCGACGCGTCGCTGATCTTCGACGACAGCGGCCGGCTCACGCCGATCGACTTCGGGTACGTGTTGCTGAACTACGACAAGGCGTCGCTGGCGGAGGCGGGGCTGGAGCCGCCGCGGTCGCTGCGCGAGCTGACCGAGCCGCAATGGCGCGGCCGGGTCGCGATTCAGGACCCCAACACGTCGTCGCCGGGCTTGCAGTTCATGCTGGTCACGGTCGCGCACTTCGGCGAGGACGGCGACTACACCTGGCTCGACTTCTGGCGCGACATGCGGGCCAACGACGTCATCGTCAGCGCCGGCTGGTCGGACGCGTACTACACGCAGTTCTCGCGCTACGGCGGCAACGCCCTGCTCGTGAACAGCTACTCGACCTCGCCGCCGGCCGAGGTGATGTTCTCGGAGGAGCCGCTCGACGACGCACCGACGGGATCGGTGCTCGCGCCCCGCTCGAGCTACTTCCAGATCGAGGGCGTGGGCATCCTGCGCGGGACCGACAAGCAGCCGCTGGCCGAGGCCTTCATCGACTTCATGCTGAGCGAGCAGTTCCAGGCCGACATCCCGCTCAACATGTTCGTCTACCCCGCCCGCTCCGGCGTCGCCATCCCGGAGGAGTTCGAGCGCTACTCGGAGATCCCGGACGAGCCGGCCCGCATCGACCCGGACGCCGTCGCGGCCCACTTCGAGCGCTGGCTGGACGAGTGGACGGACACGGTGGTGCGATAGGGACGGGGCCGCGCGGGCCGGGGCATCGGCGGCGTCCCGGTGCGGGCGAGCCGGCTGGTCCTGATCCCGGCGCTGGGCTTCCTGGCGCTGTTCTTCGTCTATCCGCTGGTCGAGATCCTGCGCGTGAGCCTGGCGCCGGAGGGCGCGTTCAGTCTGTCGCCGTTCGAGACGGTGCTGACCGACGACTTCTTCCTCGGCCGGCTGTGGTTCACGACCTGGCAGGCGTTCGCCTCGACGGCGCTGACGCTGGCCCTCGGGCTGCCCAGCGCCTACGTCCTCGCGCGCTACGAGTTCCGCGGCAAGTCGACGATCCGGGCGCTGACGACGATCCCCTTCGTGCTGCCGGTGGTCGTGGTGGCGATCGCGTTCACGGCGCTGCTGGGGCCGTCGGGGACGCTGAACGCGGGCTTGCAGGCGATCTTCGGGCTCGACGAGCCGCCGATCCGGGTGCTCAACACGATCACCGTGATCCTGCTGGCGCACGCCTTCTACAACTACACGATCGTGGTGCGGACGGTGTCGGCGCTGTGGGCGAACGTCGACCCGCGCAGCGAGGAGGCGGCGCGGATGCTGGGGGCGGGGCCGCTGGCGGTGTTCCGCCGGGTGACGCTGCCGCAGATCGCGCCGGCGATCCTGTCGTCGGCGCTGCTGGTATTCATGTTCTCGTTCACCAGCTTCGGGGTCGTGCTGATCCTGGGCGGGCCGCAGTTCGCGACCCTGGACGCGACGATCTACACGCTGACGGCGCGGCTCTTCCGGCTGCCGCTGGCGGCGGCGCTGGCGGTCGTGCAGATCGTGTTCACGCTGGCGGTGATGTGGACCTACGCGCGCCTGCAGGCCCGCAGCGCGGTCCCGCTCAACCTGCAGCCGCAGTCGTCGGCGGCGCGACGCATCCGCGGCGGGCGCGAGCGGCTGCTGATCGGGGCGAACTTCGCGGTCGTGTTCCTGTGGCTGGGGACGCCGCTGCTGGCCCTGGTCGAGCGCTCGCTGCGGGGGGCCGAGGGCTACGGCCTCGGGTTCTACCGGGCGCTGGAGACGAACACGCGCGGGGAGTTCTTCTTCGTCTCGCTGTCGGAGGCGCTGACGAACTCGCTGTGGTTCGCGGCGACGACGGTGGCGATCGCGGTGCCGCTGGGGACGGCGCTGGCCTTCGCCGTCGCGCGGGCGCGGGGGCGCTGGCGGTCGGTCGCCGACGCCCTGGCGATGCTGCCGCTGGGCGTGTCGGTGATCACGCTGGCGTTCGGCATCCTGATCGCGTTCGACACCGGCGTGCTGGACCTGCGCGCGTCGTGGCTGATCATCGTGGTGGCGCACACCCTGATCGCGTATCCGTTCGTGATGCGCAGCGTGCTGGCGGTCGTGCGCGGCATCGACGAACGCCTGCGCGAGGCGTCGGCGATGCTGGGGGCGTCGCCGCGGCAGACCTTCCGGCGCATCGACCTGCCCATCGTCTCGCGGGCGACGCTGGTGGGCGCGACCTTCGCCTTCGCGATCTCGATCGGCGACTTCGGCGCGGCGCTGCTGCTGTCGCGGCCGGAGTACGCCACGATGAACGTCGCGATCTTCCGCTACCTGGGGCTGCCCGGCGCGGAGCGGCTGGGGGCGGCGCTGGCGATGAGCGTGGTGCTGATGCTGGTGAGCGGGGTGGGCTTCCTGCTGATCGAGCGGCTGCGCTATCGCGACGTGGGGGAGTTCTGATGGCCGGAACCGGCGCGGGGCCGCTGCTGTCGGTGCGCGACGTGCGCCTGCACTACGGGGCGACGCTCGCGCTGGGCGGGGTGTCGCTGGAGGTGGCGGAGGGGGAGATCTTCGCCGTGATCGGGCCCAGCGGCTGCGGCAAGACGTCGCTGCTGCGCGTGATCGGCGGGCTGGAGCGGGCGGAGTCGGGCGAGGTGTGGCTCGACGGCGCGCGCCTCGACGGGACCCCGGCGCACCGCCGCGGAATCGGGCTGATGTTCCAGGAGCTGGCGCTGTTCCCCCACCTCGACGTCGAGTCGAACGTGGCGTTCGGGCTGCGCATGCAGGGGCTGAGCGGGTCGGCGCGCGCGGCCCGGGTCGCCGAGATGCTGGCGCTGGTGGGGCTGTCGGGCTACGGCGGCCGCAAGGTGCACGAGCTGTCGGGCGGGGAGCGGCAGCGGGTCGCGCTGGCGCGGTCGCTCGCGCCGCGACCGCGGCTGCTGATGCTCGACGAGCCGGTCGGGGCGCTCGACCGGGCGCTGCGCGAGGAGCTGCTGTCGGAGCTGGCGGTGATCCTGCGGTCGCAGGGGCTGACGGGGATCTACGTCACGCACGACCAAGAGGAGGCCTTCGCGCTGGCCGACCGGGTACTGGTCATGCAGGGGGGGCTGGCGCGGCAGTCGGGCCGGCCCGAGGAGATCTACGGCGACCCCGTCGACGCCTGGGTAGCACGCTTCCTCGGCCGCACGAACCTCGTGGCGGGGGAGCTGACGCCGGACGAGGCGGGGACGTCGCGGGTGCGGACGCCGGTGGGCGAGTTCATCATCCCGGACGCGGGCGCGACGCCGGGGCCGGTCGCGCTGCTGCTCGGCGACGAGCGCGCGCGCGTCGAACCCGCGGACACGGCGCAGGAGCCGGACGGCGAGCCCATGCTGGTCGGCGAGATCATGGGGCGGAGCTTCCAGGGCCGCCGCGTCCGGCTGCACGTCCGCAGCGGGGGCTCGGAGCTGACGTTTGGCGTCGATCCACCGTCGGGGGTCGGCGGCTGGCGCGTCGGGGACGTCGTGCGCGTGCGCCTCGATCCGGCATCGATCCGCGTGCTGCCGTCGGAGGCGTAGGGGGCCGGTCGTCGGCTGGACGGCAAGTGAAGGCGTATACTGGCCACGGAGACCGCAGCAGAGGGGCGATCATGACGCAGGCACATTCCCCATCAGCGCACGCAGAGGCGGATCTGCGTTCCATTTCCGATACCGCAGAGGCGATCTACAACGAACGGTATCGGGAGGAGTACGAGCGAACCTATCCCAAGCAGTTCGTGGTCATTGACATTCGGGATGGATCGGCCTGCGTGGGGGTGTCCCCAGCGGATGCGTTGCAACTGGCGAAGGATCGCGCCCCCGAGGGTGTGTTCTACTTGATCCGGATCGGCTTCTCCAGCGTCTGCCGGATGAGCTACGTTGAGTGAGACGATCGGACGGGGACACTACGACGAACAGGGGAACGCGTGCCTGACGCTCCATCTGAGCGCGGATGGAGTCGCTCAAGGCGGCACCATCGATGCGATCATTGATACCGGATTCACGGAATTCCTACAGGTTCCCCAAGAACTGGCATCATACCTGCGCATCGTGCCGTTGACGGGGGTGCCTGTAACGCTCGCCGATGGATCGAACGTGGTACTGCCCGGCGGTATTGCGTACGTCACCTTCATGGACGTCACACAGGCGGGCCTTGTGTTGATGCCGCCGAGGGAGACATCGATATTGGCGGGCATGAAGTTCTTGGAGACGTTCGGACTCGGGCTGCTGATTTCGCGTTCGCTTGGGATCGCCCTCGTGCCGGAACGGATGCTCGCGGACGTGTTCGAGCGGATGTCGCAGCAGCCGGAGTAGCACTTGGTCGCGACTCTGGCGCTTGCTTCGGGCGCCTCAGCGGGACGGCGCGGTCAGCGGAGCGAGGATCCCCAGCAGTTCCGCCACGCTCTCGATGTCCCTGCCGATCACCCCGGCGTTCAGGTGCCGCTTGCGCCGGTAGTAGTTGCTGTGCAGGTCGTTGGCGGTGGCTCGCAACCCTCGCAGGCGGTCGTCGCCGGTCACCTCCAGACCGCGGTTCAGCACGACGCTGAAGTCGGCGTGGGTGTCGTATTCCCAGCCTTGGGCTGCGGCGACGGCCTTGGCCATGTGCGCGGCTGCCCCCCAGCCCTTCTCGGACGCCTGGTGCAGGTGGTCCGCGGCGACATGCTCCCGGGACTGGGCCAGGAACTCCCGGGCCTGGGCCACGTAGTCGGCTGTGGAGGAGTCGTCGGGGGTCATGGGGCCACGATAGCGGAGAGGGCTACCCCCGCCCGACCAGGCGATCGTCGATGGCTCGGATCAGCTCGACGATGGTGTGGTGCGTCGGGGCCGGCAGGCCGAGCTCGGCGGCCCGCTGCGCGATCTGCAGGTTGAGCTGGGTGATCTCCGTCGAGCGACCGGCGATCACGTCCTCGGCCATGCTGGGCAGGTGATCGCCGGCCGACTCCAGCATGCGCACGGCGTCGGCGCGCGCGTCCGGCCCCAGGTCGATGGCCGCCGCCGCCGCGACCGCCAGCGCCTCGTCGACGAGCCGCAGCACGAGCGGGCGGGCGGGACCGGACATCAGGCCGTCGAGGGGGATGCGCGTGAGCGCGGCGACGGGGTTGGCGGCGGCGTTGAGCACGCCCTTGCGCCAGACCTCGACGTCGATATCGGGCGCGAAGGCGGTCGTCAGGCGCATGCCGGTGAGGCGGCGGGCGAGCGCCCGTGCGAACGCCTGCGCCCGCTCGCCCTCGCCGCCGATGAAGTGCGGCGCCGCCTGGAAGCCGGCCCGCACGCGGATGGGGCCCGCGGCGGAGGCGTTCGGCGACGGGGGCTCCAATGTCGCGCCGTAGTGCAGCACCATGCGAATCACGCGCGGCGTGCCGAGCCGGCGGACGATCTCGCGGCCCGGCTCGATGCCGTTCTGGTACGAGACGATGTAGGGCAGCGACAGCAGGTCGGGGGCCATCTGCTCGCAGACGGCGGGGATGGCCGTCGTCTTCGTGGCGATGAAGACGAGGTCGATGGGGTGGATGTCGGACAGGTCGCGGATCGAGGGCACGACCGTGGGATGGCCCGTGGCCTCGAGCGCGCCGTGCAGCTCGATGCCGGCGTCGCGGATGCGGGCCGCGCGGGCGGGATCGCGCACGACGATCACCGTGTCGATGTGCGGCGCGGTGATGGCCGCCAGGGAGCAGCCCATCGCGCCCGCGCCGATGATGGCGACGCGCCGCAGGACGGGGTCGCGCCAGGAATCGGACGGAGCGGTCGCGGGGGTGGGCGTCGGCGGGGTCACGGGCCCAGCTTACGTCGCCGGACGCGGCTACCCACCACCGACGGACGGGGCGACGCGGTCGCTGAGCTCCGCGACGACGACGCGCCGCTGCGAGTAGTTGTGGTTTTCTTCGTCGAAGGCGCCCTCGCAGGTGACGAGCGTGAGGATGGGGTCGTCGCTGCTGCGCAGGAAGCGATCGCCGCTGGGGTCGTCCCAATCGACGCTGTGGATCTCGCTCACCGTGTAGACGTAGGCCCGGCCGTCGCTGATGTCGCGGACGATAATGAGGTCGCCGGGGCGGGTCTCGGTGAGCAGCCAGCAGACGCCGAAGCCGACGTTCTCGAAGATGTCGCGGTAGTCGCGGTGGCCGTCCATGAGCACGTTGCCGTCCTCGCCGGGGGCGGGCCCATCCTCCCACCAGCCGATGATCTCGGGGTTGTCAGGCGCGCCGAGCAGGTTCCGGGGCGTGACGCCCACTTTGGCGATGGACGCGCGGATCTGGGCGCTGGGCACGATCAGCTCCCAGTCGGTGCGACGGTCGGCGCCGCTGCTGCGGACGATGCCGGGGCCGGCCAGGATGGCGCCCTGCTCGCCGGGGCCGCCGTGGATCAGCGTGTCGGGGTCGAAGTCAGGCATCACCCTGGTGGTGAACAGCTCGCCGGCGCCGGTGGCGGCGGCGCCGGGGGACGGCTCGGGGGCGCCGGCGAGAGCGCCGGGGCTGATCGGCACGGCGCGATCGCTGGCGTCGTCCCCGGCGTCGTCGTCGGCGGGCGCGACACCCGATCGCGGGGCGACCTGCGACGGCGCGCCGGCGGTCCCGCCGTCGTCGAGCCGGTCGGCCGTGATGAAGAAGGCCGCCAAGAAGCAGACGCTCGCCGCAAGGATGACAGCGACGCCCAAGCCCAGGGTGCTCCACACGCCGCTGGATTCCGGCCTGGAGTCTTCCTCCGTCAAGCCCGATCCTCCCTCCGGCTGCCTTACGTCAACGGTACGTCGCCGGATCGGCAGAGGCCATGCGGCAGCCCCGCCGGCGACGGCCCCAGGCGGCCCGATCGATCACAGCCTTAACGATCAACGCGGCAGCGGCGCGGGGGGTTCCCGGAGCGGCGGCAGCGCGGCGGCTCGACGGAGGAGCGCGCGCAGGCGAGCGGCGCTTGGGGGCAGACGCCAACACGCCCCCGGCGGCATCGTCGGGGGCGCTGGTGGGGCCGCCCGTCCTCGGGCGGCGGTCGCGGGCCACCATGGCTAATCGGAGGCGGCCTGCCGGATCGTCGGGGGTAACGTCCCCGGCTCCACCAGCACTTTAGCAGACGGCCGCCGCGGTCGTCACGGCTGCCGACGGTCAAAGGGCGTCGCGGCGGAGGTCGACGGTGATGCCGGACGCGGACTGCGCTCAACTGCGGCCAGCAGCGACCGCGTTGTCTCGGAGTTGGTCGAGCATACGACGGGTGGCGCGGGCGACCTCGGCGACGGCGGCGTCGAAGGCGGGGGCGTTGACGCGCGACGGGGCGCGGTAGCCGCTGACCTTGCGCACGAATTGGAGGGCGGCGGCCTCGATCTCGGCGTCGGCGATGGGGCGATCGGCGTCGCGCAGGGTCTTGATGCTGCGGCACATGGGGGCCTCCGAATCTGCCCGCCGGGTGGGGCGCTCAGGCGGGCGGGTAGCAGCCGGCGGCGCGCGCCCGCGCGACGACGAGGGCGCGGACGTGGTCGATGGTGGGGGTGGCGACGCCGGTGATGCGGCCCAACTCGGCGACGACGCCGACGAGGGCGTCGATCTCCATCGGGCGGCCCGACTCGAGGTCCTGGAGCATGCTGGTGCGGTGCGGGCCGACGCGCTCGGCGACGGCGATGCGCTCGTCGAGGGACATGCGCAGGCGCACGCCGAGGGCCGTCGCGACGGCGCGCCCCTCCTCCATCATGGCGGCGACGACGGCGCGGGCGTCGGGGTCGCGGGCGATGCCTTCGAGGGTGAGGCCGGTGAGGACGCTGACGGGGTTGAAGCTGAGGTTGCCCCACAGCTTGAGCCAGATCTCGGTGCGGATGTCGCGGGCGACGGGGGCGCGGATGCCGGCCTCGCGGAGGAGCGCGGCGAGCCGCCGCACGCGGGCCTGGTCGCGGTCGGGGCCGAGCGGCTCGCCGAGCGCGAGGCGGTCGCCGTGCAGGTGCGCGATGTGGCCGGGCGCGGCGATGGCGGCGGACTGCCAGGCGACGCAGCCGATCACGCGCTCGGGGCCGATGCCGCGCCACTGGACGTCGCCGGGGTCGAGTAGGGGCAAGCGGCGATCGCGGTGGTGGCCGTCGAGGCCGTGGAAGTACCACCAGGGGATGCCGTTCATCGCGGTGACGACGGCGGTCTCGGGCCCCAGCATCGGCTGCATCGGCCCGGCGAGGGCGGGGGCAGCGTGCGCCTTGACGGTGACGAAGACGTAGTCCTGCTCGCCGGCGTCGGCGGGGTCGTCGCTGGCGGGGGGATGGACGACGAGCGTCTCATCGGCGAGGTCGAGGCGCAGGCCGTGGTCGCGGATGGCGGCGAGGTGCGGGCCGCGGGCGATGAGCGTGACATCGGCGCCGGCGCGATGCAGCAGCGCGCCGATGTAGCCGCCGATCGCGCCGGCGCCGTAGATCGCGACGCGGGTCACGCCAGGCCGAGCTTCGCGGCCAGGCCGATGCGCTGCAGCTTGCCGGTCGGCCCCTTGGGGATCTCGTCGACGATGAGGACGGTGCGGGGCACCTTAAACGGGGCGACGCGGGCGGCGGCGTGCGCGCGGATGTCGCGGGGCGTGGCGGTCGCGCCGGAGCGCAGCACGACGGCGGCGGCGACCTCCTCGCCGAGGGCGTCGTGGGGGACGGCGAAGGCGACGGCCTGCACGACATCGGGGTGGGCCAGCAGCACCTCGTCGATCTCGCGCGGGCTGATCTTCTCGCCGCCGCGGTTGATGATCTCCTTGAGCCGGCCCGTGATGCGCAGGTAGCCGTCGTCGTCGAAGAGGCCCTGGTCGCCGGTGCGGAACCAGCCGTCGTGGTAGGCCGTGGCGTTGGCCTCGGGGTTGCGGGCGTAGCCGGTCGTGACGTTGGGGCCGCGGATCACGATCTCGCCGGTCGCGCCGAGGGGGAGCAAGGCGCCGGCGGCGTCCATGATGGCGACATCGGGGCCCGCCGCGACGCCGACGCTGCCGGGCTTGCGCGCTCGCGGCGGCAGGGGGTTCGAGGTCATCTGGTGGGCGGCCTCGGTCATGCCGTACGACTCGATGACGGGCGCGCCGAAGGCCGCTTCCAGGTCGGCCATGACGGAGGGGGGCAGGGAAGCGGAGGAGGAGCGGATGAAGCGCAGGCGGGCGCCCCCATGAGTGACGGCAACGCGGGCGGCGGCGTTGCGGGCGGCGCGCGTCAGGATGGCCTGATGCATCGTCGGCACGGCGGTATACCAACTGGGCTCGACGGCCGCGAGCCAGGCGAAGAAGCGCAGCGCGTTGAAGCCCGGCGCGCAAACGACGCTGGCCCCCGCGGCGACGGTCGCGAGCACGGCCGCGATCAGGCCGTGGATGTGGAACAGCGGCATGACGTTGAGGCAGCGGTCGTGGCGGCCGAGGGCGAGGGTGTCGCCGATGTGGCGGGCCGAGGCGCAGACGTTGCGATGGCTGAGCGGCACGATCTTGGGCCGCGAGGTCGTGCCCGAGGTGTGCAGCACGAGGGCGACGTCGTCGGGCTGCGCGGGGCCGGGGCGGGCGGGGTCGGCGCGCAGATCAGAGCGCAGGCGGAAGTCGCCGGCGGGGCCGTCGGGCCGGGGCTCCAGTTCGATCAGGGGGAGGCCGAGCCGTGCGGCGACATCGCGAACGGGGGAGTCGTCGCCGGCCTGCACGACGACGGCGCGGGCCTCGAGGTCGGCCAGGTAGAACTCGAACTCGTCGGGGCGGTAGGCGGGGTTGAGCGGGGCGGCCGTCGCGGCGCAGGCGACCCCGAGGAAGGCGGCGGCCATCTCGGGTCCGTTGGGCAGCACGATGGCGACGGCGTCGCCGCGTCCGATGCCGAAGCCGTTGAGATCGGCGACGGTGCGGTCGATGAGGGCGCGCAGATCGGCGTAGGCGAGGTCGTCGCGGTCGGGCGCGCCGATGGCCGGGGCCGCGGTATCGGCGGCGTCGAGCAGGCGGCGGATGGTGTCGGACACGGCGTCTCCGTGCTGGGCCGTCGCGCCGGGGGCGGCTAGATCGGCGGCTCGATAACCACCTCGCCGGAGTTGACGTCGGTGACTTCAAGGGTGATGGCGACGGCGCCGCTCATCCCGTCCGGGCCAGGCATGTCGAGGCCATCGATGGCGATCACAAGGCTCGTGATGACGCCGAACTCGGGCGACGTGTCGAGCACGAGCGAGAGGGCGCCGATGGAGAGGTCGGCGCCGGGGCCCGCGAACTCCTTGAGCACGAGCCCGGCGATGGCCAGGTCGAGGCGGGCGACGATCCCGGTGGCCTCGTCGATCCAGAGGGTGAGTTCGATCGAATCGAGCTCGCCGAGTTCGGCCAGCAGCTCCGGGGGGATCGCCACGCCGTTCTCCACGGGCGCCCCGCCGTTCTCCGCGGGCGGCCCACCGTCCATGCCGAAGGCGAGGCCCCCGAGGAGGGCATCGCCGATGCTCGCGAAGAAGCCGGCGAGGTCATCGTGCTGGGTCGAGTAGATGCGGGCGGGGCCCGAGTCGAGGGTCTCGGCGCCGCCGTCGTCCCAAGTCTCGTACGGCAGCAGGGTCAGCAGGATGCCGAGGTCGCCGCCGGCGACCAGGCCCTGGAGGTCGAGGCCGCCAACGAGACCGCCGACGCCCAGGAGGTCGCCGGCGATGCCATCGACGAGGGCGCCGGTGCTGCCCTGCGCCGATTCCCAGCCGAAGCCGAGGTTGGTGTAGACGGTGTCGCCGATGCTGACGATGCCGATGGTCTGGCTGAAGGCCGACTCGCCGAGCGAGATGGCGATCTCGTGGTCGCCGGAGGCGAGGTACGCGCCCTCTACCGTTATGTCGCCAATAGCCATCAGAATCTCGGTCTCGCCACCGGAGGTGTTGGGCGTGACGTCGAGCTTGACCACCGCCTTGAAGCGGAAGTCGTCGACGGGGGCGTAGTCGCCGAGCGGTCCGGTGATGAGCGGTTCGTCGTCCATGGTCTCATCGGCCACCTCTTCTTCAGCCGCGTCGTCGGGCGTGTCCTCCTCGTCGGCCGGTTCGGGGGCGGCTTGTTCCTCGGCCTGCTCCTCGGCCTGCTCGGCGGCCTGTTCCTCTTCCTCGGCGGCCTGCTCAGCGGCGGCGGCGGCGGCCTGCTCAGCAGCCTGTTCCTCGGCCTGCTCGGCGGCCTGTTCCTCTTCCTCGGCGGCCTGCTCAGCGGCGGCGGCGGCGGCGGCTTGCTCGGCAGCCTGTTCCTCGGCCTGCTCGGCGGCTTGCTCGGCAGCCTGTTCCTCGGCCTGCTCGGCAGCCTGTTCCTCGGCCTGCTCGGCGGCCTGCTCGACGGCCTGTTCCTCGGCGGTGTCTTCCTCCGCCACCTGCTCGGCGGCGTCTTCTTCGGCTTGCTCGGCCGCGTCCTCCTCGGCCGGCTCATCGGCCTGCTCGTCGGCCTGGGTCTGCGCGACGGCGCGCTGCTCGGGCTCGGCGGCGGCCTCGGCGTCGGCGTCGGTGTCATCGGCGTCGGCCGACTGTTCGGCGGCGGCGGGCGGGGCCGGGGGCTCGGGCTCATCGTCGTCGCCGCTGCAGGCGACCATGACGGACGCCGCAGCGAAGAGCGCGATCCAGAGGATGAGGAGATGCGATCGGATCAGGTTGCGAGGCACGCGCGTATCCCTTCGTGCGGCCGCCACCCCGCTACATCCAGTCTAACGCGGCGGGATCGGGATCGGGTGACCTCAGTGTGAAGCAGCATAGTGACGGGCGAGCACGTCGCGGCCGAAGTCGGCCTCGGGGTCGCGCCAGACGGAGTGGATGTGGTTGGCGCCGCGCTGCACGCAGTCGTACTCGACGAGGAAGCGCGGCGCGTGCAGCCGGTAGTAGTGCGGACGACGGGGCTCGAGCTCGCCGGCCCAGCCGAAGTGGACGGCGTCGATGGCGTCGCCGGTCAGCCGGGCCGACTCGATGGCGGCCAGCGCGTCGGGCAGGCGGCCGACGTACTGGCCGATCAGCTCCTCGACGATGTCGCGCTGGGCCAGCGTCATGCCGGCGACGGGCAGGCCGCGCGGCTGCGCACGGTAGACGAGGGCGTCCTCGAGTTCGGGGGTCAGGCCCATGGCGCGGCGCGCCTCCTCGTCGCGGCGCAGGCGCTCGGCGGTGACCTCGCCGTCCATCATCGCGAAGGTCGGCCGGGGCAGCAGCCCCTCCTCAATGCGGGAGTGATTCGTGAGCATGATGTCGTGCGGGGCGACGGGGGAGAGCGTGGCGGCGGCGCGCTGCTCCTCGTCGAGGGCGTGCATGACCTCGCGGGCGAGGTCGGTCGCGCCGGCCAGCGGGCGCAGCGCGGCGGCGCCGAGCAGCGCCGACTCGGCCGGGTCGGCGCCGAAGAAGAGCGGCGTCGGGGTCGCGATGACGCCGTCGACGATCGTGTAGTGGACGCTGACGTGGTGGCCCTCGAAGCGCCAGCCCCAGGCGCCGGGGCCGGGGTCGCCGAAGACGCTCAGGTAGTACATCTGGGGGTCGCGGCCGCGGCCGGGGTACCAGTCGCGGATGAAGCCCTCCTCGGCGTCGAGGGCGTTCTCCAACCCCATGATCGTCGAGGCGGTGACGTAGCCCGGCGCCGACAGCCCCAGCGCCAGCAGCCGGTGCGCGTGGCGCTGCTGGCCCGGGTCCATGTCGCGCAGGGGCAGGCCGGCGCGCAGGATGGGGGTGTAGAACCAGCGCGTGCGCTCGTCCTCGGGCGTGAAGGGGATCTGGGCGGCGGCGCGGCCCCGGCCGTCGAGGGCGGCGAGGAACTCGGCGGCGACGTCGGCCATGCGGTCGGGGAGGGTGGGGTCGGTAGGCATGGCGGGCTCCTGGGGTCGCGTCTTGTGGGCAGTATAGGGAGGCGGCGGGTGCGGTGGACGGCCCAGCTTCCTGTCGCTCATCGGGCCGTCCTGGTCCACTCAGCGTGCACGACACACGCCGACAGCCGGATATTGCGGACGGTGATCTTCGCATCGGAGCGGTCAACCGCGACCGTCGCGACTCGCGCGCCATCACGCATGCACTCGATGAGCGGAGCGTCGGACTGGAAGTCGGAGAGCGGCGCGGTGTGCACCGAGCCGAAGAGGGCCACCGGAATCTCGACGAGCTGGTACCGGGCTATGGAGATGCCATCGCGGAACGCTCGCAGCATCACGATCGAATCCACAGCCTCGGCGTACTCCTGGAACAGTTGCCTCATGGCCGTGCGACGAGCGGTCGGTGTTCTCACGTCTTGAACCCACGCGGCCTCAGTCAGCTTTGAGATGTGGGCGGTCGTCTTGCGAAGGCTCTTCGCAGCGGTGGATTTGAGAGACAAGCGTCGCGACACTCTATCGCCAGGGGTGACCGTCATATCCAGGAATCTCTGAGTCGCTGATCCGGGTGCATCGGCCGACCATCCCGCAGCCGTGCAGGCGTTGCGGAACACCGTCTCGAAGGCCGTGAGTTGTAGGGGCTCCATCGTCGCGGCATGATGGACGGACAGTGCCAGCCCGAAATACTCCATCCATTCCGGCGATCCGGTGATCCACGTGTCTTGTGCGTGGATGTCGGCGCGAGGGGGATTCGAGAGAGATTCGACAACGTTCACAACGAACGCGATCTTGACCGGCGAGAGCTTGTCGATCTCTGCTTTGAGCTCATCCAGGTTCATCGACGCCCATCCGATGCTCGATCAGATCCACGAACGCCGGGTTCAACTCGATACCAACCCACTTTCTGCCAAGTTCCCGCGCCGCCACCAGCGTCGTCCCCGAGCCGGCGTACGGGTCGAGGACAACCCCGTTCTCGGAGCTGGTGAGCGAGACGCACCGCCGGGCGAGAGACAGCGGCATCGGAGCCGGGTGATCCCCCGCGTCCCCGTTGAGGCACTGCCCTGGCTCGGTTGGTATGTCCCAGACGGTTCGCAGCCTGCGCCCATTCGGTCCCTGCACCGCTTGAACGTCGTAGTGGTAGTTCTGACTCTTCGACAGCAGAAACAGCGTCTCATGTGCCTTCGTGGGGCGGTCCCTCACCGACTCCGGGTGCGCGTTGGGCTTATTCCAGATCACCTCCGAACGAACCCACCAGCCGGCGTCTTGGAGCCCGAAGGCCAGCCGCCATGGCAAGCCGATGAGATCCTTCGGCTTGAGGCCGTCCGGTGTTGGCGGTCGAACGCTCATCGCACGGGCGCGGTTCTTCCTGTCCGGTGCGCGATAGCGCCGGTTGCCAGAGGTGAAGGCGTCGCCGACGTTGAGCCACACAGTTCCATCACCGCGAAGGACGCGCTTCAACTCTTCGAAGGCGCCGACGATGCTGTCCACATACTCCGAGAGGCTGTCGTCCCGCCCAATTTGGCCCTCCGCCTTGTAGTCGCGAAGAGACCAGTAGGGCGGCGACGTGACGACGGTTTGGACGGAATCTTTCGGGAGCAGCTCAAGCAACTGCCTCGCATCGCCGCACAGCAGCAGGGAGCCATCAATGGACGTGAAATGACGGCCGCGGCGCCCGTCAACCCGCGTGTAGGAGTCCACACCGCCAACTCCCGGTCGGGCATCGTCCTGCACCGGCGGCCGGCCGGCACGGTTCGGGAACATCTGGACCCACTCAGCGAGCGTGGCCTCCGTGCGGTCGTGCGTCCCAGGAGCCTGCTTCTCCACGGAGCCCTCCCACTCCCGGCAGTATCGGGGCCACCGAAGGCGCCCGCAATGGCCGCATAGTACATCAGTTCTCATTCTGGCGGAAGTGTCGGCCGAGGGGGCGCGGCTGCGACGCGACCCGCTATTCTTGGCGCAGACCGCAGGCCACGACGACCGACGTGAGGACTTCCGAGATGACGAGTACCGCGACCGCGACCGCCAGCATCCTCCAGATCAACGCCTCCGACGGCGGGGTGCCGAAGACCCCGCTCGACATCGCGGAGGTGACCGAGCTGGGCATCAGCGTCGACCGGCAGCGCAACACGAAGGCGCACGGCGGACGGGACCGGGCGCTGTGCCTGTTCTCGGCGGAGGTGATCGAGGCGCTGCAGTCGGAGGGGCATCCGATCGGGCCGGGCGACACGGGCGAGAACATGACCCTGCGCGGGCTCGACTGGGCGCAACTGGCGCCCGGCTCGCGGCTGCGGCTGGGGGAGTCGGTGCTGGTGGAGGTCACGCGCTACACGACGCCCTGCGGGCACGTCGCGAAGTACTTCCGCGACGGCGACCCGCTGCACATCTCGCAGGATCAGCACCCGGGCCGCAGCCGGGTCTACGCGCGCGTCGTGCAGACGGGGCAACTGCGCCCCGGCGACCCCGTGGAGCTGCTGCCCTCCGGGGCCGACTGAGCCCGCCCATCGCCCCGCGCCCGGACGTGCGCCGCCGTCCGCGAAACGGACGGCGGCGCTACGATCGGCGCAGGCCGGCGGCAGGGAGCCACGCATGCCGAGCGTCAGCGAGCCCGCGACCGGTGTCGAGCCGGCCGGGGCGGTGCGCGTGGGCGGGCAGGCCGTGCCGTACCGGCTGCGCCGCTCGACGCGGGCGCGACGGGCGGCGGTCCATATCCACCCGCGACGGGGCCTTGAAGTCGTGCTGCCGGTCGGCGTCGCGGCGCGTGAGGCGAAGGCCGTGCTGGCCGAGCAGCAGGCCTGGCTGGACCGCCACGCGACGGCGATCCTGCGGGCGGGTCGCCGTCTGACGCTGGGGCCGGGCACGGCGCTGCCGTATCGCGGGCAGTGGCTGCGGCTATCGATCACGACGGCCGAGCGGGCATCGGTGGAGATGGACCCGGCCCGCGCGGAGTTGCGCGTGCGCCTACCGCAGACGCCGGACGAGGAGGCGCTGCGGCGTCGCTTGACGGACTGGTACCGGGGCGAGGCGCGCCGGGCGCTGCTGGCCAGCGTCGAGCGGCTGCTCCAGCCGTCAGACGGGCCGGTGCGGCGGATGACGGTGCGGGACCAGGCGACGTGCTGGGGGAGTTGCTCGTCGAAGGGGCGGCTGAGCTTCAACTGGCGCCTGGTGATGGCGCCGCCGGCGGTGCTCGATGCGGTGGTCGCGCATGAGCTGCTGCACCTGACCCAGCCCGACCACTCGGCGGCGTTCTGGTCGCAGCTCGACGCCCGCTTCCCGCGGCACCGGGCCTGCCGTCGCTGGCTCGACGCGAACGCCTACCGGCTGACGCTGTAGGGCTGACGGGGCCGGACGAGGGCCTGTTCAGATTGATCGCCGCGCGCCGCGGTTGCGCGCGAGGCGGACGCAGGCGGCCCGGGGCTTCCCGAACACCGCTCAGTCGATGACGGCCTGCAGCCGGCCGACGAACTCCTCGGCATCATTGAGGCCGTTGGCGACGCTCGCCTCGGCCATGTGCCCCTCGTAGAAGTTTTGGTGCAGGGATCCGGCCGCGCTAAAGAGAGTCTGCAGCCGCGGGTCGGAGCGTTCCTCCGCCAAGCGGTCGACGGCGCGGTACAGGTCGCCGTGGGTGCGGTTCGGCCAGCCGCGCGTTTCGGCGACGGCCTTGACCATGCGGGCGGTGGCGCCCCATCCCTTCTCCGAGGCCTGCAGCAGGTCCCCCTCGGCGAGGTGGGCGCGACCCTTGATAAGGAACGCGTTCGCGGTGTCGGTGTGGTAGTTGGAGCGGGTGGTCATGAGCCAATCATAGCCTGAGTCCGGCAGGCGCCGCACTATCCGCGCCCTGCCACGACGCCGCCGCAATGTGAACAGGCACTACGGCGGCGGCTGCTCCCAGGTCAGCGGCCGGTCGCCTTCGAGCAGGAGCCAGATCGCCTGGCCCGGCTGCAGCGCGGTGAGCCGGTTGACGATGGCGGGCGCGCCCACGCGGTAGCTGCGCCAGCGCTGCTCGGCGGCGAACCAGGCCCAGACCCCGTTGACGCGCGGCGCCAGCGGCGCGATGACGGCGGTGATCGACGTGCGGGGCCCCGACCAGGTGACGTTGTTCCAGCCCGGACTGAGCAGCACGACGCGCCCGGCGAGGAAGGTGAACGCCTCCTCGACGCGCCGCGTGCGCCCGTCCGAGACCTCGATCGTGAGGGCGGCGGGGCCGGCCGGCTGCGGCGGCGTGATCACGACCGCGCGCGTATCGCTGACACTGAGCGCGGTCGCCGCGCGATCGCCGAAAGCGACGTGGAAGCCGGCGAGGTCGCCCAGCCCCGCGCCCGTGATCGTCACCTGGACGCCGCCGGCGTTGGAGCCCTCGGCCGGGAAGACGGCGTCGATGCGCGGGCCCGGGCCGAGCCGCAGGTTGGTCGCGAAGCGGGAGGTCGCGCCGCTGGCGTCGGTCGCCAGCGCGGTCAGCGCGAGGGCCGTCCCGGGGGCGAGGCCGGCGGCGCGGAAGCTGGCGTCGCCGGGCAGTGCGCTGCCGAGATAGCGCAGCGCCCCGCCGGCCCCGTCGGGATCGGCCACGACGCCGGGCGCGGCCGGATCCTCGACGACGTACAGGTCGACGGTCGCGCCGGCGGGGGCCGTGGCATCGACGCGCAGGCGGTCCCCGGTGTAGTGGAACGCGGTCAGGACGGGCGGCGCGGGGGTGGGCGCGTCGCCGCGGACGTCGCCGTCCGCGTTGCCGTAGATGGCGTTGCCGCGATAGGTGACGAGGCCGGCGTCGTGGCGCAGGCCGGCGCCGGCGTTGTAGGCGATGACGTTCGCGCCGGCCAGCCTCAGCTCCGACTGGGGGAACTCGCCGCTCGCTTCCAGCACGATGTCGGAGCGCGCGCCCGGCTCGAAGAAGATCAGCCGCATGGCGGGCAGGCCGGCGACGCGGAAGCGCACCACCAGGCCCGGGCCGGGGATCGTGAGCACGAAGCCGGGCGCGCCGTCGACGTCGACGACGCCTACCGCGGTGGCGGCAACGATCTGCCCGTCGATCAGCGCTTCGACGATCGTGCCCGCGGGCGCGGGCTGTCCGTTGAGGATCACGCGCCCGCGGATCGTATGGACGAGGGTCGCGGCCTGGCCAGCGGCCTGGGCAGTGCGAAGCCGGGGCTCGGCGCTGGCGGGCGCGCCCAGCACGACGCCGGTCGCGCCGGCCTCCACGCGGACGCCGTCGCCGGCGTTGCCCGCCGCCAGGCCGGCCGGCGTGACGCCGATGCGGCTGTTCTGGATCGTGACGTCGTGTGTCCCCTCGCCGGCGACGACCACGCCGGGGCCGTCGTTGGCGGTGATCGTGACGCCCTGCATGGCGCCGATCGCGACGCGGGCCGACCCGTCGTCGATCTGGATGCCGGCGCCGTTGCCGATCAGCGTGACGCCGTCGATCGCGATGTCCTCGGCGCCGGCGACGCGGATCGCGACGCCGGGGACGCCGCTGATCGTGAGCCCGTCGATGGCGACCGCCGCCGCGCTCAGGACGAGGCCCGGCGCACCGGCGGGCAGGCGGTCGCCCACGATCGTCGCCGCGCCGGAGAGGCTCACGTCGCCGCGCGTGATGGGGGGCAGCGCCGCCGTCAACGGGATGCTGAGTCCGGCGTCGATGAAGATCGCGCGCGGGCCACCGGCCGGCCGGTTGGCGGCCGGCTGGTTGACGGCGACGATGGCGGCGCGGAGGCTGCCCGGGCCGGCGGGCACGTCGCGATCGACGACCAGCACCGTGGCGTCCAGCAGGCTGGCGGCGGCCAGCGCGTCGACGCGGCCGGCGCCGGTGGCGTCGTCGGGGCCGGGCGGCGCCAGGTCGATGGCGGAGCCGGTCAGCACGTGACGCAGGAGCTCGCGTTCGCGATCGGGCCGGCCGCCGTCCTCGGCCAGCAACTGCGGCCGCGCCTCGAGCAGCAGGGCCGCCAGCGCCGCGACGTGCGGCGCGGCCGCGCTGGTGCCGAAGAAGGGCGATGCGAAGTCGCCGCCGCCCGTGATCGCGACGTTGTCGACGGCGGCCAGGTCGGGCTTGCGGGCGCCGTTGTTGGTCGGCCCGCGGCTGCTGTACGGGCGCGCGCGGCGGAAGTCGGCGGGGGCGTGCCCGACGGCGGCGATCGTGATGACGCCGCCCGGGGCGTCGCTCTGCGCGAGCAGGCTGCTGGCGGTCGTGTTGAAGTTGAGGATCGTGCCGTCCGGTTCGAGCGCCTTCGGGCCGAACGCGAACATCTCCAGGCGGCGCGGGGCGGCGCGTCCGCCGGCGTTCTGCACGACGAGCCGGAAGCGCCCGCTCTCGCCGTCGTGCTGGTAGACGATGCGCTCCCGGGGGTTGCGCGTCGAGACGCCCTGCTGCGCGGCGCCCGAGGCCACGACCGCGCCGCTCTCGTCGAGCAGGAACAGGTCGTAGTCGTTGCTCGAGTCGCCCCAGGGGTCGTTCCAGTGCAGCACGGCGCGGAGTTCGTCGCCGGACTCGAGGCGGATTTCGTTGTAGGGCGCCTCGCCGCGGCCGAGTTGGTCGGTCGCGCCGTCGCGGCCGAAGAGGTGCACGGGACCGGCGCCGGTCAGGCCCAGCGTGCGACCGCCGGGGCCGGCGCGGAACTCGCCCTCGTAGTGGCGCAGGGCCCAATTGCCGGCGGCGGTGACGTAGGCGCGGATCGGCCAGCCCGGGTGGTTGAGGGCGGCGGCGGTGTTGAGCGAGACGGCGCTGCGCTGGTCGTCCGGGAAGTGGAAGCTGAGGTCGTCGACGACGACATCGGTGCGCCGGGCGAGGTAGTCGACGGCCTCGATCATCTCGGCGTCGGTGGTGGCGGCGGCGAAGTAGAGCGCGGCGTTGGGCGCGATGTCGTGGACGATCTCCAGCATCGCGGTGCCCTCGGCGCTGCCATCGACGCCCTCCCCCGTGAAGTCCTGCTGGCCGGCGAGGGCGGGGAGGTCGCCGCTGGCCTGGGCGTCGGCGAGGCCGGCGATGCCCTCGGCGATGACGCCGACACGCACGCCGTCGCCGGTCAGGCCCGTGCGCGTGCGGAGCGCCTCGAAGCGGAGGGCGCTGTCGCCCTCGGTCGTGACGGCGCCGCGGGCGGAGATCGCGTAGCTGGGCAGCGCGACGTCGCGGATGCCGGGCAGCGCGAGCAGGGCGCGCAGTTGGGCCGGGGGCACGAGGAGTTGCGCGTGGCCGAGGTCGGGCCGCCAGATCTGCGTCTCGACGCCCAGCGCGGCCAGCGCGCCGGCGGGCGGCCCGTCCCCCCACAGCCGCACCGCGACCTGCACCGCGCCCGCGTCGTTGAGGCGCAGGCTGCGCAGCGCGATGGCGTCGCGCAGGGCTTTGCTCGTCCCGGCGAGCCCGTTTCCATCAAGGCCGTTCCCGTCGATGGAGGCGCCGGCGGCGTGGAGCCGCTCGGCCTGGCTGGCGAGAGCGTGGAGCAGCGGCGGCAGGGCATCGGTCTGCTGGGCGCGCAGCGGGGCGTCGGCGGGCAGGCCGAGGGCCAGCAGCAGCACGACGAACAGCGCCCCGGCCCCGCGCATGCGGCGACGCGGCGCCGCACGCAGGCCCCGCGGTCGCCCCCCTGGAAATTGCAGCGACAATCGCGCCGGCAATCGCACCAGCAACCGCTCCCCCGTCGCGACGCCTGGTCGCGCGGCCCGTCCCCGTCCGCCGTCTGGGTGAATACGCTACACGCCCGGCGGGGCGAGGACACACAACGGCGCCGGGTGGATTGGCCCGGCGGGCAGTGGGAGTAGGATTGGCCGCGATGACGTACGTCTCCCCCACGCCCCCCAGGGCGATCGTTTCCGCCCCGGCGGCGTCGCGATTCCGGACGCGGGGCTTCGTCTGGTGGCTGCCGCTGGTCGTGGCGGCAGTGGCGGCGGCGGCGGCCTTCGCGCTGTCGGAGCGGCAGGATCAGGTCTACGAGTCGCGCGCGGCGCTGCTCGCGCCGGAGGGCGGCCCGCTGACGCCGGAGGCCCTGGTGGCGGAGCTACAGCGCGAGGTGGTCTTCGCGCAGACGATCAGCGCGCTGCAACTCGACACGACGGCCGAGGCCCTGCGCGAGCGCATCGATGTGCGCAGCGAGGGCATCGTGATCGAGGTGCTGGCGCGGGCGCCGTCGCCGCGGGAGGCGGAGGCGCTGGCGCGCGTATTCATGAGCGAGGCCCGCGACCCCCGCGTGACGGACCACGGCGCCCTGCTGACGCCCTACCGGCAGCCGCTGCTGCCGCAGCGCCGCGCGGGCGGCGACACGGCGCGCAACACGGCGGCCGCCGTCGCGGCGGGGCTGGTCATGGGGCTGGGGCTGGCGCTGCTGGTGTCGGGGCGGGAGCGGCCCGGCCGGCACGCCATCGATGTCGCCCGCCTGACGGGCTGGCCGGTGCTGGCGTCGCTGCCGCGGAGCGCCACCGGCGGGGCGTCGGCGGGCACGCTGACATCGCCGTACGGGATCCTGCATACGGTGGTCGATGAACGCCGGCGGACCCGCGGGTTCCGCACGCTGCTCGTCGCCGGGGTGGAGGAGGGGGACGGCGCGACGACGGTCGCGATCCAACTGGCGCTGGCCGCGTCGCGGGGGGGCGTCGCCACGACGCTGGTCGACGCCGACCTGGCCGCGCCGTCGGTCCACCACGCGCTCGGCATCGAGGCCGGGCCCGGCCTCGCCGAGAGCCTGCGCCCGCCCACGGCGGTCCCGGGCGTGATCGACCCCGCGACGCTGCCGGAGACTCCCCTGCCGCTGCAGCGCGTCGACATCGACCCGGCGCCCGCGGGACGCGCACTCGGGGGCGTGCCGACGCCGCCGCTGCGGGTGCTGAGCGCCGGCACGCCGCAGCACGCGTCCGGCCGTCGCACGGCGTCCGTGGGCGAGGGGCCCGTCGGTGAGGCAGCCGTCGGCGAGGCGGCGGCGCTGTATCGCAGCCCGCGCCTGGGCGAGGTGCTGTTGCAACTCGCCGACGAGTCGAGCTTGGTGATCGTGGACGGGCCGCCGCTGAGCACCGAGGGTGCGCCGGCGCTGGCCCGGCAGGCGGAAGCGACGCTGGTGGTAGTCAACGGCCTGTCGGCGGACCCGGAGTTGATCGAGCAGACCGCGGAACGGCTGGGGCAGTTGCGCGACCGCGTGATCGGCGCCGTGGTGACGCGCGCGCCCGGCGCGCCGGTCGCGGTGCCGGGGCCGCCGATCGCGCCGCCCGCGAGCGTCGGCGCCGCGCCGCGCGGGGTCGCGCGCGGCGATCGGCCGTCGCAGGGGCCCTTCCGGGAGCCCGCGGAGATGTCGGAGGCGCCGGTCGGGCCGTCGCCCGACGAGGACGCCTGACTACTGGCGACTCATGCCTCGGGCCCGATCAGCTCCCGGCCGATGAGCAAGCGCCGGATCTCGCTCGTGCCCGCGCCGATCTCCAGCAGCCGGGCGTCGCGCAGGTAGCGCGAGACACGGGCCTCGTTGATGTAGCCGTAGCCGCCGTGAATCTGGACGGCCTGGTTCGCGACGCGGCTGGAGACTTCGGCCGCGAAGAGGATGGCCGCGGCGGCCTCCTTGTCGAAGCGCTGGCCGCTGCCGGCGGCGGCCGCCCCGGCGCGCACGGCGGTGCTGTAGACGAGCCAGCGGGCGGCCTCGGTCTCGGTGTACATGTCGGCCAGCTTGGCCTGGATCAGTTGGAAGTCGCCGATGCGCCGGCCGAACTGCCGCCGCTGGCGGGCGTAGGCGATCGCCTCGGCCAGCGCCGCTTCCGCGATGCCGATGGCCTCCCCGGCCAGGAAGGCGCGCTCGATGGCGAGGCCCTGCATCATCACCTGCACGCCGCGACCCACCTCGCCGATGACGTTGCCGGCCGGCGCCTGGCAATCGTCGAGCAGCAGCTCGGCCGTGGGCGACCCACGATGCCCGAGCTTGTCGAGCCGCTGGCCGACGGCGAAGCCGGGGAAGCCGCTCTCGACGAGGAAGGCGGTGATGCCGCGCGATCCGGCGGCGGGGTCGGTCTTGGCGTAGAGCACCAGGGTGTCGGCCACGGAGCCGTTGGTGATGAACATCTTGCGGCCGTTGAGGACGTAGACATCGCCCGCGCGGCGGGCCGTGGTGCGGATGCCGACGGCGTCGGAGCCGGCCTCGGGCTCGGTCAGGGCCAGCGCGCCGATGGCGCTGCCGTCGCACAGGGCGGGCAGGTAGCGGCGTCGCTGCGCGTCGCTGGCGTTGAGCGTGATGTTGTTGACGCAGAGGTTGGCGTGCGCGCCGTAAGACAGCGCGATCGAGGCCGAGACTTTGGCGATCTCCTCGATCACCAGCACGCCGGAGAGCAGGTCGGCGCCGGCGCCGCCGTACTCGACGGGGGCCATGACGCCCAGCACGCCGAGCGCGCCCAGCTTCGGCCAGAGCTCGCGCGGGAACCAGTCCTCGGCGTCGATTCGATCGGCGATCGGTTCGATCTCGCGGCGGCAGAACTCGCGGGTGGCGTCGCGGATCATGCGCTGCGCGTCGGTCAGTTCGACGTCCATGCGGCCCCTCCTCACTCCCGGAGTCTAGGCGGGGGATGGCGCGGGAGGCGCGGCTGCGCCAGCATTGCCGTCATGGACGACCCACAGACCACGCCCCAACCCGAGCCCGAGCCCCAGCCGGCGATCCCCGACACGATCATCGACGAGGCGCTGCTGGAGTTCGCCCGCGAGGGGGCTGCGACGCCCGCCCCGCAGGACACGCCGTCCTGGATGTCCGTCGTGGGGCGGGCGCGGGTGGGGCTCTGGCGATCGGGCGTGCTGCTGGGCCGCGCCGAGGCGACGGGCCCCGACCTGCCGACGGCCGTGCGGCGGGCGGCGGGCGCGGCCGTGGCGGCGGTGGACGGCGGCGTCCCCGCCGACGACGAGTTCAACGCCACGCTGGTCGATGTCGAGATCGTGACGCGGGCGGAGCCGATCCGGCCGGTGGGGCTGAGCGGCCTGCTGCACGCGACCCACGCCGGCATCGACGGGCTGGCGCTGCGGGACGGGGATCGCACGGCCGGGGGCTGGCCGGCCGACGCGCTGAGCGGCGGGCGCGGCAACGCCCGCTGGGCGAAGGCGCTGCTGCGCGCCGTGCGGCCGCCGGGCACGCGGCTGCCGCCGTCGGTGGGGGTGGCGCGGTTCCGCACGCGCGAGGTGGTGGGGATGCTGTGGCCGCCCAGCGACCGCCCGGTGGGGCCGATGGCGATGCAGGGGGCGACGCGGCTGGTCTGGCCGCAGTCGGTGGGGCGGCAGGATCTGGTGCGGGCGGCGGGGCGCGCGGGCATGTGGCTGGTCCGGCACCAGCGCGAGAACGGCCTCTTCCGCTACCTGTATCAGCACCAATCGCGGAGCTGGTCGCCGGACGACTCGCTGGTGCGGCAGGCGGGCTGCGCCTGGGCGCTGGCGCGGCTGACCCGGCGCATGCCGGAGGCCGGCTTCGCCGCGCCCGCCACCCGCGCGATGGAGGGCCTGGAGCAGGTGGCGCTGAAGCGCGGCGGCCCGGGCAACCTGGCCTACCTGCAGGTGCGGGGCGACCCGCCGCGCCTGGGCGCGATCCCGCTGTTCCTGCTCGCGGCGGACGAGTGGAAGGAGCAATCGCCGATCAGCGAGGACACCCGGCAACGGCTGACGGCGACGCTGCTGGCCGTGCAGACGCCGTCGGGCGGGTTCGGGGCGGAGGCGCGGGGGTTCGCGCTGGATGGGTCGGAGACGTACTACGCGGGGCAGATCGCGCTGGCGCTGGCGCGCCGCTTCGAGGTCAGCGGGCGGCCGCGGCTGGCGGAGGCGGGGTTGGCGTCGCTGCGCTACTACCGGCAGTGGTGGGACGACGGCAACCGCGACCTGTCGTTCGTGACCTGGATGCTCCAGGCCTGCGAGGCCTGGTACCGCCTGCGCGCGGACGAGACGGCGCGCGACTTCGGCTTCGCGATGGGCGACTGGGCGCTGCAGTTCCAGCACCCCGAGTCGCACCCGAACCCGCTCTGGGGAGGCGCGTTCGAGAACACGCCCGGGATCGGCACGGCGGCCTACACGGAGGGGATCGTGCGGGGGCTGTCGCTGGCGGCGCGGGCCGGCGACGACGAGCGCGCCGAGCGCTACGCGGCGAGCGTGCGCGGGGCGATGCGCTTCCTGCTGCAGCTCTGCATGGAGGACGCCGACCTGGCCTTCGTGGGCGGGCCCGAGCACCGCGGCGCGGTGCGGTCGTCGCTGCGGCGGCGCAACCTGCGCTGCGACAACGCGCAGCACTTCGTGATGGCCGCGCTGGGCGCCGTCGAGGAGGTCTACGTCGAAGAGGTCCACGAGGAGGAATCGCCGGGCTGACTCAGACCGGGGCGTGGCCGGGCGGCACCGGCGCCGCCAGCCCCAGCTGCGTCAAACGACGTCGCAGCGCGGACTCGGGCGCCTGGAAGCGGGCGACGAGCGCGGGCAGGCCCGGGCTCTGACGGCAGGCCGCGCGCAGCAGCGGCGCAGGCAGCAGCAGCTCGGCCGCGAAGCGATCGCAGAGCGCCTCGTGCGCCCGCCCGCCGGGCGGCGGGGCCGCCTGGGTGAGGTCGCCCAGCACGATGTGTCCCAACTCGTGGGCCAGGGTGAAGCGGGCCTGGGCGGGCGCGTCGTCGCGGTTGAGGATGATCAGCCAGCGGCCATCGACGAGGTCGCAGCCGCCGCGCAGGCCGGGGTGCAGCCGGTCCTCCAGCACGACGATGGGGCGGGCGTCCCAGCGGGCCAGGCAGTCGAGCACGGAGATGGGGGGCGTCGCGCCGGCGGCGAGCTGGGCCGCGGCGCGCGACAGCGCGCGGCGCAGCGCGGGCGGCGCCGCCGGACGCTCAGCCGGGCTCGGTGGGCTCGGGGTCGGCGGGGGCGTCGCCGGCGAGGGTCTGCTGCGCGCGACGGAATGCCGCATCCAGCGAGGCGTGGGCGGCGGCGCGCTCGGGCTCGTCGGCGTAGATGAGGCGCCAATCCTCGCGGGTGACGGGGCGCAGCATCTCCTCGCGGCGCTTGCGGCGGAAGCCGGGGTTGGTGAAGAACTCAATGCTGTGACCCATCAGGTCGGCGACGCGCTGCAGGGTGTGGACGTCGATGCCGCGGCGGCCGCGCTCGATGTCGGAGAGCCAGTTCTTGCGGCGGCCCACCTTGACGGCCAGCTGCTCCTGGGTTAGTCCGGCCTCGAGCCGGACGCGCCGCAGGCGCTCGCCGACATCGGCCCGGGCTGCGGGCTCGCCGTCGGCGGGCATGGAGTGGGGGGTGGAGTCGGGCATGGTGTGCTGTCACCTCGCTGCGTGGGGCGGGCCGGGGGACGTTGCGCCCCTGTCCTGCGAATGTTACCATACACCCGCGCATCGCGAACTGCAAGACTCGCACGACCGCTCGCGCCCATCCGGATCCCATCGACGCACGGTGGACCACCCCTTGAGGTGTCCCGTGCTCAATGCCATCGTTCCGCCCCCGCCCGCCGTCGCCGCTGCGGCCTGCATCCACCACTGGCTCGTAGCGTCGCTGCCCTCGGAGGGGGGCTATCCGGCGTCGTGCCGGCGCTGCGGCGCCGAGCGCCGCTTCCCTGCCTCAGCGACTGGTTCGACTTCAACGACGCGCTCGGCACGCTGGGCCCCATCTTCGAGGACGAGCCCGCAGCCGCGCCGACCGCCGACGCGGCGGCGCGGGACGATGTCGCGCGCTGGGCCGAGGCGCTGTCCAACTCCCTGGGGGCCAATGCCGTTCGGGCCAGAGCCACCGGGGCCGCCTGACGGCGCACGGCTAGTCATAGGCCCAGCCCTGCTTGATCAGCAGCGCGCCGCCGGAGATGCGCTGGCGCAAGTGGTCGCCGCAGAGGGCGAGGCGCACGTCCCGGACGTCGTCGCGGCGCCGCCGTCCGTCGAGGACGGGCCAGCGGCGGGCCCACAGGCGTCGCTCGGCGGGTTGGGGGCAGAAGTCGCAGGGCGTCATCGGTCGGGAGGCTAGAGAACATCCGTTCTGCTTGTCAACCGAACAGACATCGCATCGTGCGTCGCGATACGCTCTGGTGAACACGGTCGGCAACGGATCGCTACCGGACCATCGTCCAAGCGATCATCGAGGCGCTGGAGCCATCGAAGGAGCGTTCAGAGTGAAGCACTTCCTCATCCACTACGACCGCCCCGCCGGGCAGTTGCTTTCGATCCGTGAGTACAGCGACGAGGAGGAGGCCCAGGCGATCGCCGACTGCGACGCCCAGGAGTTCGCCAAGCCCGACCACGTCGAGGTCGTGCTGCTGAGCGCCGACTGCCGCGCCGACATCGAGCGCACGCACGCCCGCTACTTCAAGACGCCCCGCGAGATGGTCGAGAGCTACTTCGCCGCCGCCAGCACCTGAGGCCAGACATCGCGCTGGACCATCTCCAGGCGACGGATGTAGTCGTCGGGGGTGACGGCGTCGGCGCCGGGCAGGTGCACGCCCAGGCGGTCGAAGCCGGCGGCGCGGTAGGCGCACAGGGCCGCGGCGATGGGGGCGGGGGCGGGACCGAGCGACGTGGTGAGTTGCATGGCGAAGGCGGCGGGGTCGCGCCCGGCGGCGCGGACGCGGTCGCGCATCGCCTGGGCGGCGGGCGCCGCGCGCTCCGGGGTGATGCTCGCATGGGCGGACCAGCCATCGCCGAGGCGCGCGACCCGATCGAGCGCCGCCGGCGCCTTCGCCCCGATCAGGATGGGCGGACCGCCGGGCGTGACGGGCTTCGGCAGCATGCTCATCTGCTCGACGCGGTAGTGGTCGCCGGCGAAGTCGATCGGCTCGTCGCGCCAGCAGGTGCGCAGCAGCGCGATCGCCTCCTCGAAGCGGGCGGCCCGGTTGGCGAAGGAGGCGCCCAGCGCCGCGTACTCGGAGTCCGACCAGCCCAGCCCGACGCCGAGCCGCAGCCGTCCGCCGCTGAGGATGTCGAGCTGGGCGGCCTGCTTGGCGACGAGCATGGGGTCGCGCTGGGGCAGGACGAGGACGGCGGTCTGCAAGCGGACGCGGCTGGTCCAGCCGGCGACGGCGGCGAGCAGGGTGAGCGCCTCGTGCTGGGGGATGGCCCCCTCGAAGCCGGCCTTCGAGAGGCTCGGCCGGTGGGGCAGCGTATAGGCGAAGACCACGTGGTCGCCGAGGAAGAGGAAATCGTAGCCGATGGCCTCGGCGGCCTGCGCGACGTCGCGCAGTTCCCGGACGCCGTAATCCCAACGCACGGCGGGGATCTCTGCTCCGAGTTCTACGTGCGCCATGGCCGGAACCTCGCTCCTTCGCACGGGGATGTTACCGCAAGCGCGCTCGGGCGGTGAGACGGGACGCCGCAGGGCCGCACACCGAGTATCATCGGGGCGTGCCGGCGCAGCGCGCCGCGAACCACGCACGATGGCTCGGACGGCAGGAACAGCGGACGGAACTTTGATGGACGAACGGCATGCGGGCGAAGAGGGTGTGATCCGCAGCGACATCGCGGAGATGGTCGACCGCGCCGCGGCGATGGCCAGCTACGCGTTTCAGGCGGTGCGCAGCGCCGGTGGCGAGGGCCCCAGTCCGCTGCCCGACGGGCTGGCGGAGCGCTTGGCCGAGCTGACGTACACGGATGTGCTGCGCTACTCGCTGGACGAATGCGCCTGCCCCTGTCACCAGGAGCACCCGCCGCAGGAGTAGTCGCGGGGCGTTACAGGCGGGTCAGCAGCGCGACGATGACGGCGACAATGGCGGTGAACACGCCGGCCTGGATCAAGAGCGCCCGGTAGAGCTCAGCGCGCAGGATCTCCCTGGTCACGAGCGCACCGGCCTCCGGCGCCGTCATGCCGCCCGCGAGCAAGCGCTGCCAGGCGCAGCGTGTGTCGAACGGGGTGAAGCGTGGCGCCCGCATGCTGCTGCTCCCTTGGCGCACATGGTAGCCGCCCGGGAGTGGTCGCGGGGGCGCTGCGTCCGTCAGAGGCGGGGCAGCAGCACGACGACGATGGCGACGGCGGCGGCGGCGGCGACGATCGCGGCGAACACGCCGGCCTGGATCATGAGCGCCCGGTAGAGATCCTCGCGCGTGGCGAGCGGCCGGATGTCTTCCTTGGTCGAGAGCCCGCCGATCACATCGACGAGCGCGTCGGCCTCCGGCTCCGTCATGCCGCCGGCGAGCCAGCGCCGCACGGCGCTGAGCGTGTCGGATGGGGTGATCCGTGGGGCTCGCATGGTCGGGTGCTCCCTTCGCGCACATGGTAGCCGCCCCGACGCGCCCACGTTTGCTAGCATCGGGGCACACCACGGGCGCGCCCGCCGGGCGCGCGAGTCCAAACGGCAGGAGAACGCCATGACCACCACCAGCAGCGTCGTCACGATGGAGCGCTTCGCGCAGGGGCACGACTGGGACACCTACCTGTCCTACATCGGTTCCGAGGAGAACCTGGGCCGGCCCGGCCCCTACGGCGGCGCACGCTCGGACAACTCCGCGCGCTTCACGCGCAACATCGAGCAGTACGCGCTGAAGCCCGAGCAGGCGGCGGCGCTGCGGGCGCTGCCGGCCCACAAGGTCATGGTCCTGGGCGAGGACTGGTGCCCGGACGTCTATCGCGGGTTGCCGGTCGTCGCGGCGATGTGCGCGGCGGCGGGCTGGGAGCTGCGCATCTTCCAGCGCGACGACCACCAGGACATGATGGCCGAGTTCCCGAACGTCAAGGACGGCCAGCAGTTCGAGTCGATCCCGGTGGTCGTGTTCTACACGGCGGACGGCTTCGAGGAGGTCGCGCGTTGGATCGAGCGGCCGCGCCTGGCCGAGGAGACGATCTCGGCGATCGGCAAGGAGTTCACGCGCCAGGAGGGCGAGAGCGAGGACGAGATGCGCGCCCGCCTGCGCCAGCGCTACAAGAACCTGCAGACCTCGGACGAATGGGACGACTGGCGCCACGCGTCGGTCGACGAGATGGTGGCGCTGCTGCAAGGCGCGTAGCCTCCCCCACCCCGTCGAGTGTGTCGGGGGCTGCCATGGGGCGGCCTCCCGTCGCGTGTGGGTGCCTGATCGCACTTCACAGATACGCGAATCGCGTGCTACGATCCGCTGCATGACACGAACACATGTTCTACAACGAGACTGGACGGGAAAACTCAAGGAGCGGCTGACGCTGGTCGAGGAGCGCGCGCGGCGCGGATACACGGTGGACGAGATCGCGGAGTCCATGGGTCGCTCGCGGCGGGGCGTGAAGGACGACCTGGAGCGGGTGCGGGCGCTGCAGACGGACCAGTTCCGCCGGGAGCGGGCGAGAGAGCGGGCGCGCACCTTCGACCTCTGTGCGCAGACCCAAGCGTCGCTGTGGAAGGTGATCGAGCGGCGGATGGAGGAGGGCGACGACAAGTCCGTGCCGGCGGCGGCGCGGGCGCTGCTGGAGACCATCCGCACGGGGGAATCGCTGCGCAACGCCGACGAGAAGGACGTCGAGCAGGGGCAGCTGACGGTGCGCGACATCTTCGCCGAGCTGGGCACGGACTACCTGGACGAGCCGGAGGCGCTGGTCGAGGCGGAGACGGAGGCGGGCCCGGCGGAGCCCAACGCGGACGGCGACGGCGACGGCGAGGGCTGGGCGGATGACCGTGACGACGCGTCCCCGACCGAGGCGTAGCGCCCCGCCGGCGCCGCCGGGCCTGGACGCGGCGATGCAGGCCCACGCGCGGCGCTGGGGCCGCGACCCGGCGCTCTTCGCCCGCGAGGTGCTGGACGTCGACCTGTGGGCGCAGCAGCGCGAGATCGCGCGGGCGGTGCGCGACCACGCCCGCGTCGCCGTGCGGTCGTGCCACGCGGCGGGCAAGACGATGGTCGCGGCCGTCTGCGTGTGCTGGTTCCTCTACACCCGCCCGGGCGCCGTCGTGCTGACCACGGCGCCGACGTTCCGGCAGGTCCGCTACGTCCTCTGGCGCTCGATTCAGGGGCTGGTCGCGGGGGCGCGGCACCCGCTGGGCGGGTCGCTGCTCGACACCGAATTGCGCCTGGGCGGGCGCTGGTACGGCCTGGGCCTGAGCACCGACAACGCCGAGCGCTTCCAGGGCTTCCACGCGCCGCACGTGCTGGTCGTCGTCGACGAGCCGGGCGCGGTGCCGCCCAACGTCTTCGCGGGCATCGAGGGTGTGCTGGCGTCGGGCCGCACGCGACTGCTCATGATCGGCAACCCGACCAAGCCCGACGGCCCCTTCTTCGACGCCTTCCACAGCCAGGCGGAGGCCTATCGCAGCTTCCGCATCTCGGCCTTCGACACGCCCAACTTCCAGCCCGGCCAGCCGCAGCGCGACTACCTGGTCTCGCCCGAGTGGGTGCGCCAGCGCCGGGCGCTGTGGGGCGAGGGCAGCAACCTCTATCGGTCGCGGGTGCTGGCGGAGTTCCCGCGCCAAGCGGCCGACAGCCTGTTCTCGCGCAGCGCGCTCGACGCCGCCGCGGCCGCGGACATCGCGCCCGCCGCCGCCGCGCCGGCGTCGCCGGCGCGGGCGGCGCTGGGCGTCGACGTGGCGCGCTTCGGCGACGACGCCACGGCCTTCAGCTGGATCGAGGACGGGCGCCTGGTGCGCCAGGAAGAGCGGCGCGGGCTGTCGCTGATGGAGACCGCCGGCAGGGTCGTCGAGGCGCTGCGGGCGCGGCCGGGCATGGCCGTCGCGGTCGACGACACGGGCCTGGGCGGCGGCGTCACGGACCGGCTGTGCGAGCAGGCCATCGCGCCGCTGGCGGTGAACTTCGGCGCCACCGCCGAGGACGCGGCGCACTACGTGAACCGCGCCGCCGAGATGTACAGCCGCCTGGCGATCGCGATCGAGCAGGGAGATCTGCGCATCGCGCCCGGCCTGCCCACGTTCGACGCACTGGCGGGCCAGCTCGCCGGCGTGCGCTACTCGCTGGGCAGCGACGGTCGCCGCCGGGTGCGGAAACGCGCGCGCGACGGCGACGCGGGGGGCGGCCGCGGCGTCAGCCCCGACCTCGCCGACTCGCTGGCCCTGGCCTGGGCCGCCTACGAAGACGGCGCGCGCAGCCCGGGGATCTACTAGCCCACGATGCCGCGCCCGCGATATCGGGCCCTTGCTGCTGAGAACGGAGCCACCACATGACCACCACGCACCCCTCGATGACCGCAACGCCGGTCTGCCCGCGCTGCAACCTGCAGAGCGGGCTGCTGCTCGACCGGCCGGACTACGGGTCGTTCAACGCGGTCTATCGCTGCGACGGCCGGCTGGGCGGCTGCGGCTTCCTCTGGAGCCCGGCGTAGGGGGCGGCGTCTGGAGCGCCCCCATCGCCGGGAACCAGCTCATTGGGGATCAGCATCACCGTCTGCGACGTGTCCTCGAACGCCGCCTCGTCCTCCGCCACCGCCTCGTCCTCCGTCTGCGACTCGTAGTGCTCGATGAGGTCGCGCACCCGCGCTTCGTCCCAGCCGGGCGGGAAGCGGTTGACGGTGTCGCTCATCACGCAATCAGCGACAGGCGACGCACCAGCCGCTCGACGTCCTGCAGACCCACCCGCACGGCGGCAGCGTCCAGCCAATCCTCGTAGAAGTTGACGTGCAGGCTGCTGGCAGTGTGAAACCAGCGATGGATATCGTCATCGCCGGCTTCCGCCGCGAGTTGAGAGGCGGCCCGGAACAGGGCCGCATGGTTGCGATGCTCCCAGTCGCGGGCCTCCGCGATGGCCTTGACCGACTGCGCCGCCGCCCCCCAGCCCTTCTCCGACGCCTGGCGCACGCCGCCGCCGGCGAGCTCGGTCCGCGCCTGCTCCAGCAGGTCGGCGGCCGAATCGCGGGAGGTCTCGATCTGTGGCGTCGTCATGAGGTCATTCTAGCGTCCCCTCAAGCACGGCGTGTTGATCGATGCCGCATCGGGGGCCGCTGCGGCTGGGCGATCGGGGTACGGCCGGCACCGGCGGCGTCTGGAGCGCCCCATCGGCCGGCTGGATGGGATGGCGGCGGCGCGTCGTCGGGTGCTGCGGGGGGCGGTCGGGGGGACGTCGGGGGTGCTCGCCGGCGAGTTGCTACGGCCGGTCGGCCATCGCCGGTGTCGCGCCGGGGGACGCCGGGAGGAGCGCCCGCACGGCGGGGACCAGCTCGTTGGGGATCAGCATCACCGTCTGCGACTTGTCGTCGAACGCCGCCTCGTCCTCCGCCACCGCCTCGTCCTCCGTCTGCGACTCGTAGTGCTCGATGAGGTCGCGCACGCGCGCTTCGTCCCAGCCTGGCGGGAAGCGGTTGACTGCTTCGCTCATGCGCCTCTCCTTCTCATCCGCCGCCGGTAGGCAGTCAGGGGCTTGCCGGTCAACTCGTACGCGGTGATCACGAAGAACCTGTCCGGTCCCGGATCACGCTTGTAGATCACGCGGAGGTACCGCCCCTCTTGCGTTTGACCGATGGCAACGCGCGAGTCATCTCGTCCAGACCTGTCCTCGCGAGGCGAGCGTAGCACGTCCTCGACTTCGTAATCTTCGACTCCGTGGCCGTGGATGTGAGGGTCTCTCGTCTCGGGGTCGACGTAGAAGCGCAGGTCCATCCCCGAGAGCCCCCTCGCTGGCTGCCTTCAGGCGGGTCATTCGTACTTGAGGCGGCCTCTTCGGGCAACACGAGGCGCTGGCGGCGGCGCGTCGTCCCGTGCTGCGGTGGCGTGGGGGGTCGTAGGGGGGCGACCGTGGATCCCCCACGAGCGGGGAGATGTGGAACCAAGCAGTAACTGCGTTCGACCGGGAAGGCCGGTCAGCAGTTGCGCAAGTCCACAAGAACGGCGACAATACTCATGTGAGCGGCATTGAGCCGGTCGGGCAGCGGATAAAACGCGAACGACTGACGCGAGCCATGACTCAGCGTGAGCTCGCCGACGCGGTTGGCGTCGGCGTGCCTCACATCTCGAAGATCGAAGCTGGCCGCGAGAACCCGAGCGATGATCTTCTGCGGAAGATCGCAGATCTCTTCGACTGCGACTTCGACGAACTCCTCCTGGCGGCGAGACGCATGCCGCCAGACTTAATTGAGCAGTTCGCCGCGGATCCCACGGGCTCCCTTGAGTACCTACGCAAATGGAAGGCCGGCAAGCGCTGATGCCCCAGCGAACCTTTCCCCGGCCCGATCACCTCCACGCGAGGAAAGCAAGCGAAGTCCTCGCTCGACACGCATCAATTCACGGCACGCCGGTGACGCTCCCGGTGCCGATCGAGTTGATCGTCGAACAGACCCACAAACTGCAGATCCTCTGGGGTGATATCCCGGAGCCTCCCGAAGCCATGATCCTCGGAGCGCTGGCGCCGCGCGAGCGGCGAATCATGCTCAACTCGAGGCACGAGGCCCTGTTCGAGCAATGCGTCGGACCAGAGCGCTTCACGCTCGCCCACGAGTTGGGGCATTGGATCTACGACGCCGACGATCCTAGACAGTTGAGCTTCGATCTCGATTCGAAGACCGGCGAGCAATACTGCTATCACCGTGAATCCCCAGGGCTGTCGGAAGTTGAACGGATCCGGGAGGTGAACGCGAACAACTTCGCGGCGCACCTGCTGCTGCCCGCAGACTTGGTGCGCGCGAGCATCGACGAGGTGCGGAGGGACTTCCGCGGCACCGCTAAGAGGTGGGGGGTCTCGCGCACGACGTTGCGAATCTGCCTACAGGACTTGGGCTTGATTGACAGCTGCGACACAGAGGATCCCCCTCCTGGGTTGTGACGCTTGCGCAATCACACAACGCCAGTGTACGGTGCGATTGCGCAACACCACAATCCTATTGCGCGGGAGGGCATCATGGCAGACCGACGAGTAACCCGAACGGGCAAGGACAGCGACCGCGACATCACCGCGCTCTGCGGGTCGTGGGGACGGACCAACAAGGCACTAGCGATCATCGAGATTGAGGCCGGGGTGCACAAGTACTACGTGCAGGATGGGTACAGCCGTCGCGCCACTGTGCAGGTGGTGCACGGACGCACGGGCAAGTACCTCCGAACCGATCCGAACTCCTCCTGTTCCGACAATCTCGACAACCTTCCAAACTGCTGACCCGGATCGCTCGGCCGGCAGCACCGACGGCCGAAAGGGGGGCGCAAGAACATGGGCAAACGATCCGTCAACAAGTCGGCGATCAATGGTCGATTCGTTTCGAACCGTCAGATGGCTCGCAATCCCAAGACGACCTACAAGCAGACTGTCTCCCCGCGGAAGAAGAAGTAGGACGTCAACCTCGAATCACGTGATTCAAGCAACTGCCCCCTCGTCATGACTGAAGGGAGCAGTTGCTTGCACGCGGCTGGTCTCCACCCAGCCGCCCCCCACCCTACCCCGACAGCTCCGCCAGCCGCGCGACGCGGAGCAGCTAGTTCATCTCCCCGAACTTCATCGCGAGTCCGTTCACGCGACGCCCTGGCTCGCCTGTCAAGGCGACATACCACCGCCTACCTTGCTCGGCTTGAGGACCGTGCGCCCATAACCACCACAGCGAGTGGATACCGTAGGCCAGCGATGTGCCGACCACCCGGTAGACGTGCGGGTAGTACTGTTGGCAGAAGTGCCCGGGATCGGACTTCATCAGATTGAACCAGTCGTCGTCCAGCAGGTCCAATTTCATCTTTTTCCACATCTCGGAGGCCGACTGATCCGACGCGCCGGTCGTGTTCCTGCCCAAAGCCGCGTCAAGAGCACCGTACTTACCCGCTCCGCCATGCCTGCCTAGCATCTCCAGCAACTCCCGGAACCGCGGATCGCCCTCAAGGAACTCGCGACGGCCTGCTGGCGTCGAGTGGGTCGGCACTAGTGGCAGCAGTTTGTCGAGCAAGGCGGGAATCTTGTGATCGCGGCCGATGCTTTCTTCGCTTTCGCCAAACAGCCGAAGGGTTAGCTTCAGCAGGACTTCAAGCCCCAAAGACAGATCTTGGAGGATGCTGTCCCGCGTCTCTGGTTCTCCCCGGTAGTCATCCTCTAGGCGCCTCAGTCCTTCCTCCAGCAGCGAACCGGACTGCAGGGCAGCATCGTGCATCCCAACGTCCTGTCTGCCCGCCATCGCCTGGCTCCACTTCTCGCGATTCCGGTCCTCCCGCGAGCAGGCTACCAGGGGGCGGCCATGGATCCCGGCCTAAGCGGAGCCGTCCGACGGCGGGGCCTGCGTCACCGAGAGCAGGTTGTCGTCGGGGTCGCGGAACCAGGCGACGCGGGCGCCGCCGGGCACGGTCCAGATGCCGTCGGCGTCCTGATCCATGCCGGGGAAGCGCTGCATCTCGACGCCGGCGGCGCTGAGCGCGGCGAGGCTGGCGGCGATGTCGGGCACGTTCCAGCCGAGCACCGTGTAGGGGGCCGGCTGCACGTCGGCGGTGATGGCGACGCGGAGCACCACGCCGCCGGTCGCGAAGACGAGCCCGAAGCCGTCCTCCGAGAGCAGGGGCAGCCCCAGCGTGGTGCCGTAGAACGCTTTCGCGCGCTCGGGGTCGCTGCAGGTGACGAAGGGCATCACGGTCGATTCGGCGAGCGGTCCTGGGTCGGGCATGGGCAACGCCTCTCGGGTCGGCGGCGGCGTCCCGTGTGCGACACTGCCGGCATGGACGTCAGTTTGGCACTGCTGGCCGACGCGGCCAACACGTCGCGGGACGGCAAGCTCAACCTGCTGGGCATCTTCGACGCGATTCAGGCGCCGAAGTTCCCCACGACGCACCCCAGCATGACGCTGGTGCTGCGGCTGGAGGCGTCGGCGGCGGACGGCAATCGCGCGCACGACCTCGACGTGCGCTTCATCGACGCGGACGGCGCGCGGCTGTTCAAGATCGACGCGCGGGTGGTCGTGCCGCCGGGGATGGAGCCGGGGCAGCCGCATCAGTTCACGCACCCCATCCAGATCAACGGTCTGGCGCTGAAGCGGCCGGGCCAGTACGCGTTCGAGGTGCGGGTGGACGGCGTGCTGGCGGCGACGGTCCCGCTGCGGGCGCTGCAGTCGCGGGCGGGGCAGCAGGGGGCGGAGGGGGCGCGCGGTCGGGAGTGAAACAAATCAGCGGATTTGTTTCAACTTCTCGAGAAGTTGAAACTCGCGTTTCAATTGCGTGGGTGAGCGCGGCGATCACCAGTCGATGATCGTGTCGCGGTGGAGGCCGGGCGACCGCGCCGGGGCCTGAGCGACCGCCGGGCGGGATCCGCTTCCCTCTGTTCCCCGCATAGCAGACAGATATCCGCGCTTCGCGTATTCTGATCTCACTTGGACGATCGGCGGGACGCACCCGCTCCGGGCGACGGCAGGGGCCGGCGCCGCCGAGAGCACGATGCCCCTCCCCGACGCCGGTTCCTTCGCCCTGACTACGCAGGCATTGCACGACTTAGGCCTCAAGGGCGCCCTGGCGCTCGTGCCGTCCTGGCAGGCCGGGCTCGAGCAGCCCGCGCCGACGCCCCTGGACCGGCTGGCCAGCGAGGGCTTCCGCGGCAACGAGGTGGTCTACGCCTGCGTGCGGGAGATCGCCTCGACGGCGGCGGAGGTCGATCTGCGCGTCGAGGACGGGGAGGGACGGCCGCAGCCGGGGCACGGCCTGCAGCGGCTGCTGGGGCGTCCCAACCCCGAGCAGTCGGGCTTCGAGCTGATCGAGGCGCTGCTGACCGACCTGCTGGTCTACGGCAACGCCTTCCTGTTGAAGCAGCGCGGGCCCGAGGGCGGGACCGGCGGCGGCATCGAGGCGCTGTGGAAGCTGCGCCCCGACCGCGTCCAGATCGTGGCGGGGGAGCGACGCCTGGTGGCGGGATACGTGCACCGCGTGGGCGACCGCGAGACGCGGCTGGCCGCCGAGAGCGTGATCCACCTGCGGCTGCCCGACCCGGCCAACGACCTCTGGGGGCTCTCGCCGGTGCGGGCCGCCGCGCGCCAGATCGACACCGACAGCGAAGCCTCGCGCTTCGTCGAAGCGTTCTTTCGCAACGCCGCCGTGCCCTTCGGGATCATCAAGCTCAAGCGCGCGCTGCGCGGCGGCGAGCCCGAGGCGAGCCGCATCGGGCGGCGCTGGTCGGAGCGCTTCCGCGGCCTCTTGGGCCGCTTCCAGGTGGGCGTGCTCGACGCCGACGCCGAATTCCAGCGCATCGGCCTGACCCAGGAGGAGATGGCCTTCCCGGAGCTGCGCGCGCAGACCGAGGCGCGCATCTGCGCCGCCTTCCGCGTGCCGCCGGTGCTGGTGGGCGTCAAGGTGGGGCTCGATCGATCGACGTTCAGCAACATGGCCGAGGCGCGGCGCTTCTTCTGGGAGAACACGATGCTCTCCCTCTACCGCCGCTTGGCCGAGAAGTTCAACGCCGAGCTGACGCCCGAGTACGGCCCGCGGCCCGAGGGGCTGCGCGTGGCCTTCGACTTCAGCCAGGTGGCGGCGCTGCGCGAATCGCGCGAGAGCATCGAGCGGTCGGCGCTGGCCGGCCTGCGGGCCGGGGCGCTGACCGTCAACGACGCACGCCGCCGGCTGGGCCTGGAGCCGATCGACGACGGCGACCGCTTCGTGGGCGGGGCGGCGACGGGCGGGGCGCGGCTGGCGTCGTGGGCGGGGCCCGACGGCGGCGCGGTCGCGACGCTGGACGCGCGGCCCGCGCTGGAGGCGGGGTCGTGAGCGGCCGCCGGATCAGCGGCTACGCCGCCGTCTTCGGCGCGCCCGACGCGCAGGCCGACGCCCTCGACCCGGGCGCCTTCCGCGCCACGCTGCGCGCCCGCGGGCACCGCCTGCCGCTGCTCTGGCAGCACGCGATGGCGGAGCCGCTGGGCCACGTCGTGGCGGTCCGCGAGGACGGGCGCGGGCTGTGGTTCGAGGCGGCGCTCGCGCCCACGCGGCGGGCGGCCGACGCGCTGGCGCTGATCGAGCGCGGGTCGCTGCGCGAGTGCAGCATCGGCTTCGTGCCGCGGCGGGTGCGCTTCGAGCATCGCGACGGGCGCACGCTGCGCCGCATCGAGACGCTGGACCTCGTCGAGATCAGCCTGGTGACGCTGGCCGCCAACCCGAACGCGCGTGTGACGGCGCTCGATGGGCGCCCGCTGGAGCGACCGGCGGCGCGGCCGCGGGCGCCGGCCGTCGCGCTGCGCCGGCGGCTCGATGTCGCACTGCCGCCGGCGCCCGCCTGAGCGACCCCATCCAACCACCGAGCGATCGCAGAGCACAGTCAAGGAGTCCCAATGCCCACCAGTAACGACCTGCGCGAGCGCGCGCGCCAGACGATGACCGAAGCGCGCGCCCTGCTGGAACAACACGACGGCGGCGAGGAGCTGCCGGCCGACGTCGGCGCCCGGGTCGACGACCTGATCGCGCGCGGCCGGGAGGAATGGCAGGCCTACGAGTCGGCCCTGGCCGAGCGGGAGCGCCACGCCGCGGTCTCGGAGTTGGAACAGGCCTGGCACGACGGCGAGCGCGGCGCGACGCAGCGACTGCGCGACCCGAACGCCGCGGCGGTTGGCAGCGGCATGGGCGTCGGCAGTGGCGAGACCGGCGAGCGGCAGCGACCGGCGCTGTACCGCAAGGCGTTCGAGACCTACGTGCACCACGGCGAGCGCGCCGTGCTGGCCCTGGGCGGCGCCTACGTGAAGGCGCTCACGGCCGGCACCGACAGCGAGGGCGGCCACCTGGTGCCGGTCGATTGGCAGGCGCAGATCCTGCGGGCGGCCGGCGCGCGGGCGGGCCTGCGCCAGCACGTGACGGCGATCCCCACGTCGCGGGACACGGTCGAGTGGCCCACGATCGAGGGCGGCAACGACATCCACGCCAGCGCCGTGCGCCGCACCTGGGTCGATGAGCAGCCGGCCGAGGGCGCGGCGGAGTCGGAGCCGACCTTCGGCGCGATCCGCATCCCCGTGCACACGGCGATGCTGACGACCAAGGCCAGCCGCAACCTCGTCGAGGACAGCGCCGTCCCCTTCACCGACATCCTGGCCGGGCTGTTCGGCGACGAGGTGCGGCTGTCCGACGAGGAGGCGTTCCTGAGCGGCGACGGCGTCGGCAAGCCGCTGGGGCTGCTCAACACGGCGGGCGTGCCGACGGTCAAGAGCGGGCACGCCTCGAAGGTGACGGCCGACGGGCTGCTCGACCTGTTCTACGGGCTGCCGGCGCAGTACCGCGACGCGGCCGTCTTCGTGACCAACAGCGCCACCGAGGACGCGATCCGCAAGCTCAAGGACGGCAACAACCAGTACCTCTGGGTGGGCGGCTTCGCGGCGACGCCGGAGACGCTGCTGGGACGGGCGGTGGTGAGCTCGGAGTTCATGCCGGCGGTGGCGGCGGCGGCGACGCCGATCGCGTTCGGCGACTTCAGCCGCTACGTCGTGGTCGACCGGGTGGGCTTCGCCGTGCAGCGCATCGACGGCGACCAGCAGCTGGCCGAGAAGAACCAGATCGGCTTCGTCGGGCGGCAGCGGGTCGGCGGTCGGGTGACGCAGCCGCGCGCCTTCCGCCTGCAGCAGATCAGCGCCTAGCGACGGCGCCCCAGCGAGACCAGCACTGCAACACCGGCACAGCCGCGCCGCCACCGCGCGGCGCCACGACGGCCCCCGCCCGCGCGGGCGGGGGCGGGGAAAGGACCCCCAATGACGCTCCAGGAATCGCTCCAGTACGACGACGGGCAGATCGACCCGGACGCCTACACGCCCGGCTCGGTCAGCGGCGGCTGGGTATCGCTGGCCGACTTCGGCGAGGCGGCCGCCATCCTGATGATCGGCGCGATGGCGAACAACGCCAAGCTCGACGCCAAGCTGCAGCAGGCCAAGACCGCCGCCGGCACGGGCTCGAAGGACGTGGCGGGCAGCGCGATCGCGCAGCGCAAGCAGGCGGACGGCGCCGGCGACGAGATCGTGACGCTCCCGGTGCGCGCCTCGGCGCTCGACATCACCGGCGGCTTCACGCACGTGCGCCTGCGGGTGACGACCGCGTCCGGCAACGTCGACTACGGCGCCGTGATGGTGCGCGCCGGCGCCGGCAGTCGGCCCCAGAGCAACAACTAGCGCCATAGGAACGGGCGGGAGCCTCGCCAATGTCCCTACTGACCGCCGCCGACATCCGCCAGCACGTCGAGACCGGCCTCGACGACGCCGGCTTGCAGACCGTGATCGACCGCCTGGACGCGGAGCTGACGCAGCGCGCCGGCCCGCACCACGGCCCGATCGTCGAGACGCTGGCCGGCGGCTGGCCCTCGGTGTTCCTGCGCCGCCCCATCGAGCGGGTGACGCAGGTGCGCGAGGGGTCACGCATCGAGCCGGGCACGCCGGGCCTGCGCCAGGACACCGACTACCGCGTCTGGCCGCAGGAGGGCCGCATCGAACGGCTGACGCCGGGCGCCGACTTCGGCGGCGCGCCGCTGGGCGCCGACCGCGGGCCGCGCTTCGCGGCCGTCGTCGAGGTCCGCTACGACCCCGTCGACGACGAGGCGCAGCGCCGGCGGGTGCTGCTGGAGCTGGTGCGCCTGGACCTGGCGCAGAGCGGGCGCGCGTCGGAGTCGGTGGGCGAGGACTACCGCTACGAGAGCCTCGACTACGAATCGCACCGCGAGGCGCTGCTGGCCGAGGCGCGCCCCTTCCTGACGTTGGAATAGAGGAGAAGCGACGGACATGCACGCGCTGCCGCATCGCTGCACGATCTCGCGCCCCAGCGGGACGCGGACCGACGCCTACGGGCAGCCCGTGGCGACGGGCTACGCCGTCGCCGCCGGCGACGTGCGCTGCCGGTTCAGCGCGCGCCGGCCCGAGGCGCCGAGCCTGCTCGTCGGGCGGGAGACCGCGCTGGACGGGCGCGACCGCGTCAGCGACATCCGCCAGGCCGACGGCACGGTCATCGACGCGGGGCCGTTCGCGGTCGAGAGCGTGTCCGCCCCGACGGGGCGCGTGCGCGTGGGCTATCGCCGGGCGCGGCTGCTGCGCCTCGCGGAACTGGAGGGATAGCCGTGGATCCACTGGCGACGCTGCTGGCCCACCTGGGCGCCGACGCCGAGATCGCGCGGCTGACGTCGGGCCGCGTCTTCGGCGGCGATCGGCCGCCGGGGCCGCGCGGCGGGCAGCCGGCGGCGCCGCTGGGGGCGTCGATCAGCGCGCGGCTGAGCGGCGGCCGGGCCCACCCCGACCTGCCGATCAGCGACGTCGATGTCGAGCTGCGCTGCTGGGGCGGCCCGGGGCAGGGCGGCCCGCATCGCGCGGCGACGCTGTGGGCCGCCCTGCACAGGGCCATCAACGTGGGCGGCCTTGATGTCGCCGGGGCGCACCTGCTCTGGGCCGTCGAGCTGGGCGGGCCGTCGCTGCTGCGCGACGCCGACACCGGCGAGGCGTTCGTGCGCGCGACGTTGCGCGTCGCTACTGCCGACAACACTGCCGACACCGCCGCCGACATGGCCGACGGCGCGAACAACAAGTGAGGCAAGTCCCATGGTGAAGCTCCTGGTCGGCTCGGGCCGGCTCTACCTCCACGACGCGGGCACGGCGATGCCCGCCATCGGCGCCGACCCCACGGCGGCCGGCTGGTCGGACCTGGGCGCGATCGACGGCGGCGTCAGCGTGCAGCGCGAGCAGACGCTCGAGGAGCTGTTCGTCGACGACGAGACGGGGCCGGTGGACGTGACCCGCACGGCGGAGTCGCTGCGGGTGCGGGCGTCGCTGGCGGAGCCGACGCTGACGCGCCTCGGCGCGGTGCTGGCGGGCGCCGCGCCGTCGCGCGACGCGGGTCCGCCGTCCACGGAGACGCTGGGCGCCTACCGCGGGGCGGCCGTCGCGAAGCAGGCGCTGCTCTTCCGCGCGGGCTCGCCGGAGGGGCCCGGCAAGCGCGGGCAGACGTACATCCCGCGCGGCTACTTCGCCGGCGAGCTGGGCATGGCGCACAAGAAGGACGCGCAAACGCTGGCCCCCGTCGAGTTCCGCGCCCTGGTCGACGAGGAAGCGGCGAGCCCGGCCGAGCGATTCGGGGTCACGGTCTATGAGACGTAACCGGCGCGGCCTCGTCCGCGGCGGATGCCCAGCAAAGCAACCCAGGGAAGACGCACAGAGAAGCCACACAGAAAGAGAGAAGTCAACGATGTCCGATCCATTCACCAGCCTGCTCGACCTCGACCGGGGACGCCTGCCTGACTTGGCGCTGCGCCTCGACGGGGTGGAGTACCCGCTGCGATCGCCGGAGGCGCTGGCCGTGGGCGAAGCCTTCGATCTGGGCGCTCTGTTCTCACGGTTGGAAAGGAAGCGCGGCGCCGTCGCGCGACGCGACGCCGTGGTGCGGCAGATCGTGGCAATCATCGCGCCCGAGCTGCCCGTCGCGCTGGGCCCGAGGCAGGCGCTCACCCTGATGGGGTTCTACAGCGGGCACCTGATGGAAGCCGTCGTGCGGCTGAGGACGCCGGCAGGCGACCCCGTCCCTTTCTCGACGCCGGCGCGGGCTTCTTCGCGGCGGCGCAAGTCGCGGCGCGCTTCGGCGTCGGACTGCGAGCGCAGCTCGCCATGCCCGTAGCGGAGTGGGCGGCCTACGTCGCGGCGCTGGCGCCGCTGGAGGCGGCCGATCAGCTGGCCCGCATCGAGGCCGCGGCCTTCCCCTGGCAGAGCCGGCCCGAGCAGCGGCGCACGCTGCGACGGCTGGCGCGGGCCGGCGGCGGCGGCGCGGACGCCACGGGCGACGACATCGAGGGCATGGCCGTGCGCCGGGCGCCGGCGGTCGGGACCGGCGGCAACACGTAGGAGATCGCAGTGGAGGGTGCAATGGAGATCGCGGATCGCGTGCTGACGCTGGGCGACGACGACGCGTCGCCGCGGGCGGGCCTCGAGGCGGCGGAACGCCGCATCCGGGAGTCGCTGGCGCGGATCGATCGGGCGTCGGCCGGGGGGCCGGGCGCGACGCCGGTCGCGACGGCCGCCCGCCGCATCGAGGAGGCGCTCGCGGCGCCGGGCCGACCGGGCATGGCCGCTGCCGGCCGCCTGGGCGGCGCCCCGGGGCTCGGCCCCGCGGCGGGCGCGGCGCAGCCCCTGATCGGGACGCTGCACGTCACCGTCGATCGGGAGCACCCGAGGGCGATTCAAGCCGGGATCGAGATGGCGCTGGCCGAGCTGGGGCAACGGGCCGAGCTCGCCGGGGCGCTGGACTAGCTGGATTAGGAGTCGGAAAGTGCGGCTTGACTGGACCCCCGCCGGCGGCGCGGCGATGCGCATCGACCGCGACCCACGCTGGACGCTGCTGGGCGTCGCGGGGCACGGCGCGCCGGACACGACCCTGCGCACGGCCGGCACGCCCGATCGCGACGAGCGTCTCGCAGTGCACGCGCCCGCGCAGCCGCGCATCGTGACGCTGCACCTACAGATCCGCGGCGCGGACCTGGCGGCCTTCGAGCGCAACCGCGCGACGCTGGCGGCGGCCTTCGCGCCCTGGCGCGACAGCGGCCTGCGCGCGCGGCCGGGCATCCTCACGGCCACGCTGGCCGACGGGCGGGTGCGGGCGCTGCGGGCGCTGCCGCGCCAGGGGCTCTCGTGGGCGGCGGGCCGGCAGCGGGGGGCGCAAGCGCTGGAGTCGATCAGCCTGGAGGCGTCGGACCCGTTCTGGTACGACCCGGCGGGCGTGGTCGGGCGGCTGCGCATCGGGCAGGCCGGGGCGCTGCGCTTCAGCGCCGCCGGGGAGCTGGGCTTCCCGGCCGGCTTCGGCAGCGACCTGCCGAGCGCGCAGGCGCGGGTGCGCAACCCCGGCAGCGTGCGCAGCTTCCCCGTCCTGCGTGTGGCGGGCCCCAGCGTCAATCCGCAGTTCCGCCTCGGCGCGACGGGGCGGCAGCTGGCCTTCGCGCTGACCGTGCCGCCGGGCATCAGCCTGCGGGTGCGCTGCGGGGCGCAAGCCGGATGGCTCCGCCGACGCGCCCGCCGCCCACCTGATCGACGACCTGGGCGGCGAGAGCAACGTGCTGGGGTCGCTGCGCAGCGGCTCGCGCTTCTGGGCGCTGGGGCCGGGCGAGAACACGATCACCGTCGCGCAGGAGAGCCCGGCGGGGGCGACGACCGTCGAGTACGCGTACTTCCCGCGCCACGTGGCCATATGAGCCAGGCGATCTGAGGCAGGCGATCTGAACCGGCCCATTGAGGCCGGGCGGGCGGACGAGAGACCACAAGAGATAAGGAGCAGCGCATGGCCGAAGAATCCTTCCCCTTCCAGGAGCTCGCCGACGGCGACCGCACCGTCAGCGCGGCGATGTTCGCCAAGCACCTGGGCTACATCCGCGAGCGCGGCGTCATCCAGGGCATCGACGACGCGCTCGCCGTGCGGGCCTCGGCGCCCCAGGCGATGTCGGTCGAGCTGGGCACGGGCGGGGCCTTCGTGGGGCTGACGCAGCTGCGGGCCTACCGCAGCACGCTGCCGCGCACGCTGGTCGTGCCGGCGGCCGACCCCGCGCAGCCGCGGCAGGACCTGGTCGTGCTCGACATGAATACGTCGAGCGGGCCGCCCGACACGCGCCGGGTGAGCGCGCTGGTCGTGCCGGGGGCGGCGTCGGCCGCGCCCGCGGACCCGGCGCTGAGCGAGACGGAGGCGCACTACCAGCTGGCGATCGCGCGGATCGCCGTGCCGGCGGGGGCGCGCACGATCGGGCCGGCGCAGATCACCGACCTGCGGCCCTACTCGGCGCCGGCCAACAGCGGCGACACCGGCGGCTTCGTGAAGCGCGTCAAGACGTCGGACGAGAGCGTCCGGTCGAGCACCACGCTGCAGGACGACGACGACCTGACGTTCATCGCCGAGCCCGACAGCGTCTACTTCGTGATCACGGGCTCGCTGGGGGTCGGGCCGCGCACGGGCGACCTGCAATTCGGCTGGAATCTGCCCGGCGCGACCGAGATGCACGGCGTCAAGGCCGGCTGGAACAAGGACTTCGTGCACTTCAGCGGCGCCACCAGCATCGTCGATCCGAGCGGGGGCGCGAGCTACCACCAGTGGAGCGGCCCCGGCAACGACGCCGGCGACCGCATATTCCAGCACCTGTTCATGGGCTTCGTCGTCAGCGACGGCCAGGGCGGGGTCGTGGCGCGCCAGTTCGCGCAGGCGGCGTCGCAGCCCACGCCGTCGAAGCACCTGGCGGGGTCGTTCCTGCTCTACATGCAGCTCATCTAGGCGGGCCCGCGGGTCCGAAGCGAAACGGAAGAGGAGGGAGCCATGGCGCAGATCGCCACCTGGACCGTCGATGGGGTCGACCACGCGGGCTCGCGTGAGACGCAAGGCACGTTCAAGCAGAGCGCCGAGCAGATGGCGCGGCGCTACGAGCGCTCGGCGGGGCTGGCGGCGGGCAGCGTCGTCTTCACGCTGCGCGACGCCGCCGGGCCCGATCCGCGCACCACGCCCGAGGCGCAGCGCCGCGTCGACCCGCCGGCGCCCGACCGGCGCAGCCCCGAGGAGAAGGACGTCGACGCGATCCTCGCCAAGCCGGAGAACGCCACGACGGCGGACGAGGCGATCAAGATGGCGCGCTGGCTGGCCAAGTCCGTGCGCGGCGGCCGGTCCTGACGGCCGCGGCGACGGGAGCCCCAACGATGCCGGAGACCGCCCTGCTCTACCACCGCGACCGCCGCGGCGCGCTGCAAGCCGTGCTGCCCTTCTCGCAGCTGGAGTGGACGCATCGCTTCGCGGCGAGCGGCGGCTTCCGGCTGTCGATGCCGCTGGAGGCGGGCGCGTCGGTGCAGTGCGGCGACGGCATCGACATCGAGCTGGACGGCCGGGTCGACTTCAGCGGCGTCGTCCAGAGCCGGGAACTGGCCTACGCGCCGGAGCGCGAGCCGTCGTGGGAGCTGCGCGGGCTCGACCTGACGTGGTGGCTGCACCAGCGGGTCATCGTGCCGCCGGCGGGCGCGTCGCACGACGAGCAGATCGGCGTGCCGGCCGAAACCGCGATCCGGCACTACATCGACGCGCACCTGCTGCGCCCCGCCGATCCGGCGCGGGCGATCGCGGTCGCGGCCACGCTCGCGTCAGCCAACAGGCCGCCGCTGGGGCCGCCGGTCAGCGTGCGGGCCCGCTACAGCAACCTGGCGCGGGAGGTCGAGCGCATCGCGGCGCTGGGCGACGTGGGCTTCGGGGCGTCGCGGGGGCCGGACGGCGCGATCCGCTTCGGCGTGCGCGCCCCGCGCGACCGCACGGCGGCGTCGGCCACGCCGGTCATCATCTCGCCCCACCTGGGCACGGCGGCGGCGCTGTCGTACAGCGAGGGCGGCGCCCAGGGTCGCAACGCGGTCTACGTGCTGGGCGCCGGCAGCGGCGCCGGCCGCGTCGTGGAGGTGGTGGCCGACGCGGACGCCATCGCCGGACACGGCCGCCGCGAGTCGAGCCTGGACGCCCGTGACGCGGGCGACCGCGCGGCCGCCCGCGACGCCGGCCTGGCCGAGCTGGCGCGTCAGGCGGGGCAGTCGCTGCGGGTGGCGGCCGTCGCGCCGTCGGCCGGCCCCATCGCGTACCCCGGCGACTGGCAGGTGGGCGACCGCGTCAGCATCGACCTGCCCGACCTGGAGCTGCGCTTCGACCGTCGCGTGGAGGCGGTGCGCGTGCGGGCCGACACGGGCGAGGCCATCACCGTCGATTGCGCCTTCGGCGCGCCCGCGCCCGACGCCGCCGACACCCTACGCCGCATCGCGGAGCGCACCACGCCCGCCCGCTTCGCCTGAAGCCCGCCACCGCACGCGGCGCCGCAACGCGCCGCCCGAAAGGACACCGACCATGGACCCCACCAACATCGCAGCCCTGGCCACCGCGATCGCGGGGCTCGTCACCGCGCTCTACCAGTGGATGCGGCTGTTCGGCCTGCCGGGGCGCGGGCCCCGCACGCCGGCCGGCCCGGGCGTCGGGCGCCGGGGCCGGAGTCGCGGCCAGGGGCCGTGGCTGCGCTACCTGGAGGCGCGCCTCGCCGCCGCCGAACGCGCCCTCGATGACTGCCTGCAGAGCCAAACCCCGCGGACGCCGGCCGCCCGGCCGTCGCCGCACCGCACGCGGCCCGATCGCTGGATCGCGCCGCAGCATGGACCGGGCGTCGCGCCCGGCCCCGGAAGGAACACCGTCCCATGAAGTCCGTACCCATCAAGAACGCGATCGGCAAGTGGAACAGCCGGCTCGTGGGCCTGGCCGCCCTCGGCATCTCGACGCTCGCATCGGCGCCCGCGCTGCCCGAGGACCTGCGCGCGATCGGCATCACCGTGGTCGCGGTGGCCGGCATCGTCATGGTCGGGGTGCGCGACATCCACGGCCGCCCGGAGGTCCTGCACGACCTCGGCGTCGAGCATCCGGCCCCGGGCGACATCGGCCCGGCGGCGTAGCCGGCTTGGCCGTCGTGCGATCCGTCCGACCGCTGGCCGTCTGAGCACAGGGAAAGGGTCTGTCCCGATGACCGATGTGAGGCGCGAGAGCGCCAACTTCTACCGCGACCGGCTGGGCGTCGCGATCCAGAGCGTCACGCTGCACTCCACCCGCGGCGGCGAGCGCACGCGGGGCAGACCCGCCGTCGAGTTCGGCGCGGCGCTGAACTGGCTCAGCCAGGTCAGCTACGAGGGCGCCGACGGGGCCACCTACCGCAACCCGTCAATTCACTACATCGTCGGGCACGACGGGCGGCTGGCGACCGTCGTGCCCGAGCGGCATGGGGCGTGGCACGCCGGCACCGGCGCCGACCGCGAGGGGGCCAACCTCAACGCGGTCGGCATCGAGCTGGTGCAGCCGACGGCGGACACGCCCTACCCCGAGGCGCTGATCGCGCGGGCCGTGTCGCTGGTCGCGGAGATCTGCCATCGCCACGACATCCCCGCCCGCCGCACCCGCGACGACGCGCAGCCGGGCATCCACCACCACTCGGACCTGACGGCGGGCAAGTCGGACCCGGGGCCCCTGTGGCCCAGCGAGGCGTTCATCGGGCGGGTCGGCGCGCGGCTGCGGTCGCTGCGCGGCGAGGACGCGCCGGCCGGCGCCGAGGCCGCCCTCTGGTCGGCCGTCGAAGGGCACGCGGTCGCGGTCGCCGATCTGCGGTCCGAGGTCGCGGCGCTGGGGGTCCGGCTGCGGTCGGCGGGGGCGGCGCTGTCGGGGTGAGGGGCGGGTGACAGCGTGCGGCGGTCGGTTTATCGTGGCTGTAGGGAGTCGGCAGATCCGCACGATTCTCCGGGCCCGAAGATCGAGGTGCATGCCGTGGCAGACAAAGACAAGCAGGACGACGACCGCTGGGTGAAGATGGAAGTACTGGTCGATCGGGAGGCGCTTGGGCGCCTGCGGGGGAACGACGCCTCGCCGCAGCGGGTTCCGGACGGCGCGATTCGCCCCGACCCTAAGAACCCTCGCGTATCGTTGCCTCGGTCCAGGCGAGTGTGATCGCCCGCTGCGGCGGGCGCACTCGGTAGGGTCGCGTCCGGGTGACAGCGTGCGGAGCGAGGTCTATCATGGCTACAGGGAGCCGACGGACCTACACGATTCTCCCGGCCCGAAGATCGAGGTGCATGCCGTGGCAGAGAAGGAAGATCAGAGCGACGACCGCTGGCTGAGGATGGAAGTGCTGGTCGATCGAAAGACGCTTGGGCGGGTGCGGGGAAACAACGCCTCGCCGTCGCCGATCCCGCCCGGCTCGATTCGCCCCGACCCTAAGAATCCTCGCGTATCGTCGCCTCGGTCCAGGCGAGTGTGATCACTCGCTGAGCCCGGAGCATCCTGACGGCCTCGCAGCGGCCCTCAAGGTAGTGCGCCATCGTGGGCGGATCGGGGGACTGGAACAGTTCACGCCTGAAAGTGGCATCGGGGCCGATCGCGTCTTCCATCGAGTCGAAGTCGAGCACGACGCACGGGGCGTGCGTGGCGCCCTTCCGGCCACTGCAATAGAGGCGGTGGTAGCCGTTCCGCAGGTAGTAGCGGCCGTCGAACTTCGCCACCTGCACCGTGGGCACGCGCGTGCCGACGACGGGCCCCAGCAGTGTGTCACCCGCCAGTGGTGAGCCGGGAGGGATCATCGCGCTGAGCGCGTCCGTCACCGAGACGTTCAGGTCGGCTGATGAGACGACGAATCCGCCCGGCTGTAGCTCAAGGCGAAACTCAGGCAGTGTTCGATGGCGAGGCATGCACAAGTTCAGCATGTCGCTCATGTCCGGGGGCTCCCCCAGCGAGCCGCACTGCGCGTCGCTGTGTGCAATCTTGACCTGAAACTGAAAGGCGATGAGCGGGGCGATCTCCACCAGGGCGAAGCGCCACGGTGAGTCGGCTACGAGTTGCTGGAACCACGGCTCCGCCGCGACCGCTTCGAGCTTCCGGTTCAAATGCGGAGGGATGGCCCTTATCGTCGGCCGCCCGGCGTTCGGGGTCGGCTCTCCGAGGCCGGCCTGAGCTTCCGCCCAGAGCGCCCTTGGGTCCGCGCCCGGCTCCAGGATGCAGGCATCCTCCAAGTACTGAACCGCCTCCGACTCCGCCATGAATCCGTAGAGCGAGACCGCGTCGACGGGCATCCATGCTCCTCCCGAGTGCAGGGGCGGACGCGGCTGCGCCCGACGCTCATCCGTGGGCACCGTCGAGTGTCGCGGGGATCGCGTGAACGGGCCAATGCACGATCCGTCGTGCGTCGACACCGAGCGGCTACCCCCCGACCAACCCCTCGACATCCCCGCGCAGCTCCCGATCGGTGACGCTGCCTTCGTAGGCGGCGACGATCACGCCGCGGCCGTCGATGAGGAAGACCCAGGGCTCGCTGGGCAGGTCCCAGGCGAGGAAGGCGGCGGCCTCGCGCAGCTCGGACGGATCCTCGGGGTTCTCGAAGACCTCGACGTGGATGGCGTCGAGCGCGGCGGCGTGGTCGCGCCAGACGGCCTTGACGACGTCGAGCGCCGGCGCGCAGGTGCGCGAGTGGCAGAAGGCCGGCGTCGCGAAGATGAGCAGCAGCGGCCGTCCGTTGGCGAGCGCGTCGTCGATGCTGAGCTGGTAGAGCCCCGGCTCGGGCGTCGGGTCCGACGTCAGGCGGCGCAGATCGGGCTCGTCGACGAGGGTGCGGGACGGCGTCGCCAGCGCCGCCTGCCCGACGGCCGGCGCGGCGCGGCGGGCGCGCACGGCGAGCCGGAACAGCACCTGCTCCGCGTCCGCCTCGTCGAAGGGGACATCGCCGGGGGCGATCTGGAACTCCAGGCCCCACGTCCCGGGGCGCGGGAAGTAGGCCGGCACGACGTAGATGCCCGCCCCGACGTAGCGGGCGTTGTCGGACAGGCTCGCGCCCGTGGCGTGCTGGTGCTGCACCGGCAGCGACGACTCCGAAGCGTAGGAGATGAACTGCGCGAACTGCGCCGCGACCGGCGTGTCGGGGTCGGTGGCGAGGTCGTAGATGGCGACCCGCACCGTGAGGTCGCCGCGGATCTGGCCGCGGTCGTCCTGGATGGTGAAGCTGAGGCGGTTGGCGCCGGCGCCAGCGTCGGCGTTGGCGAGCGTGGGCAGGAACGGGGCGCGCGCGCCGACTTCGACGAGGGTCCAGCGGTCGAGGCCGATGGGGTCGTCGCGCCAGCTGATCAGCAGCACCCCGACGAGGACCGTGAACACACCCATGCCCAGCGTGACGGCGACCATCAGCGCGAGCGTGCCGGGCCGGCGCCGGGGCAGGCGGGGCCGGGGGATGCGACCGCGACGGGCAGCCTGTCTCACGATGCTCCTCCGCCGCGCGCGCCGGGATGGGACGGGCCGGCGGCCTCCCGAGCCTATCCGGCGACCGTCGTGGAGGCTGTCGAGCCGTCGCGCAGCCGTCGAACGACGGTCTGAGGGGCCTGATCGGGCATTACAGCGTCGGTTATGTCGCGATGCCAGATGACCGGCTTGACCCATACGGCGTCGCGGGGTGTAATTGAGGCAGGTTTTGGGGTGAGAAGCGCGTACGTGCGTGCGCCTTTGTGGGGTGGTACCCGAAAGGCGGCCTCTCTTGGCCCTGTCCTACACCAACTCCAAGGATCAGACGTACTTCCTGCACACCCGGGAGGTGCTGCTGAAGAACGGGCGCGAGCAGCGCATCTACTTCTTCGGCAAGCAGGTCAAGGCAGGCGCCCTCGACGCCATCCCCGACGGCTTCATGATCAAAGAGAACACGCAGACCGGCCTGCCCGTCCTGAAGCGCTCCGCCTAGCCGGAACCCCGCAGGATCGCCAGGGCCTCCGAGTGGCGACGCGGGTCGCCGGCGGCGATCACGCGCCCGTCGGAGTGCAGTCCCAGGGGCGTGCCGTCCCAGTCGCTGATGCGGCCGCCGGCGGCCTCGATCACGGGCACGAGCGCCAGGTAGTCGTAGGGCTCCAGCGTGGCCTCGACGGTGAGGTCGACGAAGCCCGTGGCGAGCATCGCGTAGGCGTAGCAGTCGAGCCCGTAGCGGGTCATGCGCACCTGCGCCATGAGCCGGGCGTAGGCGTCGCCGTTCGGCCCCACGAACTGCTCGCGGGCGGTGCAGAACAGTGACGCGTCGGCCAGCGACGCGCAGGCGCGGGTGTGAATCGGCTGGGGCGTCGCGTCGTGGCCCTGACGCAGGTCGGCGCCGAGGCCGGGCACGCCCAGCCAGCGCTCGCCGCTGACGGGCTGATCGATGACGCCCAGCACGGGCGCGCCGCGGTGCAGCAGCGCGATCAGCGTGCCGAAGGTGGGCAGCCCCGAGATGAAGGCCTTGGTGCCGTCGATGGGGTCCAGCACCCACACGTACTCGGCGTCCGACCGCTCCGAGCCGTACTCCTCGCCCACGATGCCGTCCTGCGGCCGATGGGCGGCGATTAGCTCGCGCATGGCCGCCTCCGCCGCCCGATCGGCGACGGTGACCGGGCTGGCGTCGGCCTTCGACTCGACCTCCAGGCGTTGGCGGAAGTAGGGCCGGATGGCCGCGCCGGCCGCGTCGGCCAACTCCTCGGCGAAGGGCCGGAAGGCAGCGACGTCGGCGGGGGTGGGTCGGTCGGGCATGGGACGATTGTGGCGGCTGGCGAGGTCGGTCGCAGCTAAGTGGGGTGCGGAGGGGGGAGCGAACGTCGCGGCCGGGCGCCTGATTGAGATACACTCGGGATCCGCGGAAAGGAGACGCGACGATGAGACAACGACTGGCCATCCCCACCCGCAGACGCCGGGTCGTGCGCGGTCGCGCGGCGCCCACGCTTGCCTAGCATCCACCCGAGCCGGGCCGCGATCGGGCTGCTGCTCTTCGCGGTGCTGTTCCTGGCCGCGCTTGGCTACGTGGTTGACCAGGAGATCGGCCAGGAGGGGCAAGGCGCAATGGCGACCATGGTCGCGGTCGCGCAGGCGCTTGGCTCCGTCGCGGTCTCACTCACCGCACTCACCGTGATTATCGTGGAAGGCGTACCGATGCTGTATGAGGCGTTCAAGAAGGCGAAGCTCGCGCAAGGCCGGGCGCAAGGACGCGCGGAGGGACGCGCGGAGGGACGCGCGGAGGGACACGCGGAGGGACACGCGGAGGGACACGCGGAGGGACACGCGGCGGAACGGCAGGCCTGGGAGGATTGGATTGCCCGTCGCGACGCGGCGCACGCGGCGGGGCTCGACTTCACCGAGCCGTCACCGGCGCAGCGCGATCAGCGCGAGACCGTCGCGTCCTAGCCCGGATCGGCTCGAGGCTACCCCGCGGACTCATCGCCCCCGCTGCCGAGCGGGGCGGCGCGGTTGGTCGCAGCGAAGTGCGTCGGGGAGGGGTAGCATCGCGGGGATCGCAGCGAGCGTCGCCGCCGGGTGCGACCTCGCGCCGGAGAACCTGGACCGCTCATGGCTGTCGACGAACGGTTGGACGACTACGTACGGCGGGCGCAGCCGTTCATCGACTCCGGACAGCTCGATGCGGAGGAGATGGAGTACAAGCTCAGGGCAGTCGAGGACTTCGGGAATGTGCGCCACACGGTCCTTTCCGGTTACCGCGAGTGGCCGACGCTAGTGAAGAAGGTGTTGCTCAGCAACAACCTCACCGGATCCGGTGACTGGCGCGCGCGCGACGTGATCCCGAGATGGTTCGAAGCCTCACCCAACGAGGCGCTCGCGGCTGTGAGAGCGCTGTGGGCGGGCGACGACACACCGCCCGGGGAGCGGATCGCCGCGTTTGTCAGCCGGGCGCCCTCGACCCCCAACTTCCGCGGGACCGGCACGCGGCTGCGGCCGATCTCCGTCCTGCTGATGGCGCTCGGCGACGACTATCCGCCCTTCAAGATCACTGAGTTCCACAGCGCCTACAAGCACACCGGGTATCCGTCGCCACCCCGAAACGCGGATGAGGCGACGGAATACGAGCACGCGCTGGCCTTCCTCGACCAGCTCATCGAACGCGCGTCGGTGCTGGGCTTCAAGCGACCGTGCAACCGCCTCGAAGCGCAGTCGGTCGTGTGGATGCACGAGACCGCAGAGAGTCTCGCGGTGGAGCCGAGCCCCGAAGCGCCCGAAGCGCCAGCGCCCGAAGGCGAGCGGCAGCCGATCTCACTGGAAGCGCTCGCGGACGAGCTCTTCTTCGACATCGGCTTCCTGCGCGACATCGAACGGCTGCTGGAGGAGAAGAGTCAGGTCATCTTCCAGGGGCCACCCGGGACCGGGAAGACCTACGTCGCGAGAAAACTGGCGGAGTGCCTGGCGGGTTCGCGGGAGCGGGTACGGCTGGTGCAGTTCCACCCGTCGTTCGCCTACGAGGACTTCGTTCAGGGCTACCGGCCAGACCTGATCGACGGCCGTCCCGGCTTCAGGCTCAGGAACGGGCCGCTGCTGGACATGGCAGAGCGGGCGAGCGCGGCGCCGGGCCAGAAGCACTTCCTGGTCATCGACGAGATCAACCGGGGCAACCTGGCCAAGGTGCTCGGCGAGCTCTACTACCTGCTGGAGTACCGCGACGAGAAGATGCGCCTTCAGTACTCCAACGAAGATTTCTCGCTGCCCAGCAACCTCTGCATCATCGGCACGATGAACACCGCCGACCGGTCCATCGCCCTGGTCGACCTCGCCCTGCGGCGGCGCTTCTCGTTCGTGGAGTTCGATACGCGCAAGGAGCCCATCAAGGGGGTGCTGCGCCGTTGGCTGAAGGCAAAGGCGCCCGGCATGGAGTGGGTGGCGGACATCGTTGACCGCGCCAACGAGAAACTCGATGACCGCCATGCCGCCATCGGCCCGAGCTACTTCATGAAGGAGGGGCTGACGGAAGAGCGGGCCCGGCGCATCTGGGAACACGATGTCATGCCGTATGTCGAGGAGCGCCTCTACGGGGAGCGCGACAGCCTTACCGGGTTCGATTTCGACACGCTGCGACGCGGCGGCGTGAGCGCCGGCGGGGAGAGCGCCTACGGGGCGCAGCAACCCGAGGGGGAGACCGCGAACGACGATGACGGCGTGAACGATGCGCGAGATTGACCTCCGGGAGTACGAACACAGCGAGCCCTGCCGGCTGTCTATCGCGGAACGGGACGCGCTGAGCGGGATCGTGGCGATCACGCCCGTCGCGGGCGAGCGGGACGTCTACCTCCTGACGCCCGGCTCCACCGTGGGCGCGGTCGAGGCCGGCGGCCTGTCCGTTCGCATTCAGCCCAAGATTGGCATCCCGCAGCTGCTCTCGCTCGCGTGCTACGCCATCGGCAAGGTCAAGTTCCAAGCGACAGATTTTGACTTCCCGGAGCAGACGGCGCTGCCGGATGCGCTGGCGCGGGCGCTCGGCAATGCTGCGCGCCGGGCCTTCGGTCGCGGGTTGCTGCACGGCTACCGGACCGAGGAGGAGGCGCTGCACACCGTGCGCGGCCGGATCGTCGTCGCGGAGCAGATCAGGCGCCGCTTCGACCTGCTCCTGCCGGTGGAGGTCCGCTACGACGAGTTCACGGACGACTTCCTGCCGAACCAACTGGTGAAGGCGGCCGCCGCACAACTCGGGTCGATGCGCTTGCGCTCCCGCGAGACGCGGCGCCGCCTGGGCTGGGTCGCGGCGACGCTCGACAACGTCTCGCTGATCGACTTCGCGCCGAATGACGTACCGGAGGTCACGTTCGACCGGCTGAACGAGCACTACCGCGACGTGGTGACGCTGGCGCAACTCGTCCTGCGGCAGGGAGGGTTCGAGGCGGAGCGCGGCGACATCCGCGCATCCGGCTTCCTGATGGATATGAACGTCGTCTTCCAGGAGTTCGTCACGGTCGCGCTGCGGGAGTCGCTGGGCGTTCCCAAGAGTGTCTTCCGCGAGCGCCACATCGACTCGCTCGATGAAACAGGGCGCGTCGGGCTGAGGCCGGACCTCGTCTGGCGGGAAGGCTCCTCCTGCGTGTTCGTCGGCGATGCCAAGTACAAGAACATCACGGGCGAGCGCGTTCCCAACGCCGACCTCTACCAGTTGCTCGCCTACACCACCGCGCTCGACCTGCCGGGCGGGCTGCTGATCTATGCAGAGGGTGAGGCGGACGATGTGACGTACACGGTCCGCCACGCCGGCAAGCGTCTGGAGGTCGCGGCGGTCGACCTGTCCGGCACGATCGATGACATCCTGCGGTCCGTCGACGCACTGGCCGAGCGCGTGAAGTCGCTGCGGGACGAGGCCCGGCGCGTCCGCCGGGCCGCCTGAGGCGCTCGCGGCCCACCCCTGACCGACACCACCTCGCCTGCTATGTTGGACTACTCGCCGCCTCCGCCCTGCACGAGGGCGCCGCGAGCTCCCCGGCCGCCGGCCGGGCACGAGAGCCGCAGGCCAGCCGGGAGGGGCATCCGCCATGGGCAAGATCAACGTCGCGATTATCGGAGTGGGGAACTGCGCCTCCTCGCTGGTGCAGGGCGTGCACTTCTACCGGGACGCCCAGGAGGGCGAGGAGATCCCGGGCATCATGCACCCGCTGCTGGGCGACTACCACATCAGCGACCTCAACTTCGTGGCCGCCTTCGACATCGACCGCAACAAGGTGGGCAAGGACCTCTCGGAGGCGATCTTCACCGAGCCCAACAACACGCTGACGTTCACCGAGGCGCCGCACCTGGGCGTGCCGGTCGAGCGGGGCATGACGCACGACGGGCTGGGCAAGTACTTGAGCCAGATCATCGAGAAGGCGCCCGGCGCGACGGCCGACATCGCCGGCATCCTCAAGGAGCGCGAGGTCGACGTCGTGATCAGCTACCTGCCGGTGGGCAGCGAAGAGGCGACCAAGTGGTACGTCGAGCAGGTGCTCGAGGCGGGCTGCGCGATGGTCAACTGCATCCCGGTGTTCATCGCGCGGGAGACGTACTGGGCCGACCGCTTCCGCCGCGCCGGGGTGCCGATCATCGGCGACGACATCAAGAGCCAGGTGGGCGCGACCATCGTGCACCGGGTGCTGACGCGGCTCTTCCGTGACCGCGGCGTGCGCATCGACCGCACGTACCAGCTGAACTTCGGCGGCAACACCGACTTCCTCAACATGCTGGAGCGTGAGCGGCTGGAGTCGAAGAAGATCAGCAAGACGAACGCGGTCACGTCGCAGATCGACTACGAGATGCCGCCCGACATGGTGCACGTCGGCCCCAGCGACCACGTGCCCTGGCTGCTCGACCGCAAGTGGTGCCACATCCGCATCGAGGGGACGACGTTCGGCAACGTGCCGCTGAACCTGGAGTTGAAGCTGGAGGTGTGGGACAGCCCGAACTCGGCCGGCGTGGTGATCGACGCGGTGCGCTGCGCGAAGATCGGGCTCGACCGGGGGCTGTCGGGGCCGCTGCTGGCGCCGAGCGCGTACTTCATGAAGTCGCCGCCCGAGCAGTGGACGGACGATCGGGCGCGGGACGGGGTGGAGGCTTTCGCGTCGGGGGAGTAGGGGGGCGGGGCCGGCCGGCGATCCCCGTTAAAGCCAGAGAGCCGGGAACGACACCGCCAGGGCGTCACACCGGCTCTGCGAGGATTCTAGCCGCGTTCGGGGGCCTTGTCGACGGGGAGGAGGAGGTAGCGGAACTCCGTGAACCGTCCCCTGGCGACCTTGGAGTAGGGCTGCCAAGCGGGCCGATACTCGCCGCGGAGCGTGAGCGGGGCCTCCCGACTCTGCTTCGTGCCGTCGCTGGCGGCGTCCGCCCACCCCACGGTCCCGGTCAGCCGACGCCCGTCGTGGATGCGGAAGTCGGCGTCAACCGTGTTCGGCCGGCCCTTCCGCCAGTAGCCGGGATCGTTGGTGATCGCGATCACCGCCCCCGCGCGGGCGTGCTCAGCATCCACGAGCCGCTCGACGCGCGTAATGTCCTTGATGAGGTCGTAGCGGTTGATATCGCGGGCGTCCTGATTTCCGAGCGTGAACATCTCGCCATCGATCGTGACGCGTAAGTCTCGCTTCCAGTACTTCAGCTCCAGGACGACGGGGCCCTCGGGCGTGGGCAGCCAGATGTCCGCGTAGGCGCGACCGCTCTCCGGGGGCAGCGGGTACTCCAAGCGCACGGCCAGGCCGGGGAACCGCTGGTGGAGACTCCAGGCGAGGGCGTGCTGGAAGTCGGCCTCGGAGTGGAAGATGGGACGGTCGCCGGCAAGGTACTTGAGGGTTGCTTCGATGTCGGCGAATGTGAGCATTAGCGCGTCCTCCGGTCGCGACGATAGACGGTCATCGAGGCTGGACCCATGCTGCTCGCCACGTTCCACCCGCTCCTCCGACGCCTGGCCTACGCCCTGGCCGATGTCGCGGCGGACGCGGTGTATGCGCTGTGGACGCCGGGACGACGCCGCATCCGGGGGAACCTGCGCGTGGTGCTGGGGACGGACGACGTACCGACGCTGGACTACTGGGGCCAGCGGCAGTTGCGTCGCTACGGGGAGTACTGCCTGGAGGCGCTGTGGCCGGCCGGGCCGACGCCGGCCGACTGCGACGCGGCGCTCGAGGCCGACCCGGCCGACTGGGAGCAGGTGCGGGCGCTGGCGGCGCGGGGGCCGCTGATCTTCGCGCTGCTGCACCAGGGCAACTGGGACGTGGCCGGGGGGGCGTTCACGCACAACGTGGGGCCGTCGACGGTGCTGGTGGAGTCGCTGGGGGCGCGCTGGCTCGACGCCGCGGTGCAGGGGCGGCGCGAGCGGCTGGGCATGCGCGTGGTGTACGAGACAGCGCCGCGGGCGGCGCTGCGGGCGCTGCGGTCGGGCGGCGCGCTGGGGCTGCTGTTCGACCGGCCGCTGGGGACGGGGGAGCCGGGCGTCGATGTGACGTTCTTCGGCGCGCCCTGCCGGCTGCCGGCGGGCCCGGCGCGGCTGGCCCTGACGACGGACGCCCGCGTCGTGCCGATGGCGGTGCTGCGGACCGACAGCCGGGCGCTGCGCTTCCGCGTGCAGATCGGGCTCGACTTCGACCCGCCGCGGGGCGGCGACCGCGCGGCCGACGTGCGGGCGCTGACGCAGGCGCTGCTGGACTGGTTCGAGGGCCCGGTGCGGCGGCACCCGGACCAGTGGTACATGTTCCGCCGCTTCTTCCTTCTGGACTGAGGGGCCAGCCGGGCGCGCCGCGATGGCGTACCATCGGGCGCGTGTTCGTCGCCTCGGCGCTGCTCGTCCTCGACCGATTGGCCCGCGTGCTACCCGCGGCGTGGCTCTACGCGCTGGCGCGGCTGGCCGGGTCGATCGCGCCGCCGATCGCCGAGCGACGCCGCCAGACGGTGCGCGCCAACCTGCAGATCCTGCGCCCCGAGTGGTCGCCGCGGCGGCTCGACAAGGCCACGACGCGCGTCTTCCAGGAGAACTGCGCCTACTACGTCGATATGGCGCGGCTGTCGGGCATGACGCCCAAGGCGGCGCTGTCGCACCTCGACGTGGAGGGGCTCGACCTGCTGCGCGAGGCGCACGCGGCGGGGCGCGGCGTAGTCGTGGCGGGGGCGCACGTGGGCAACGCCGAGTTCGTCGTGCGGGCGCTGCCGGCGGTCGGGCTCGAGTGCGCGGCGCTGGTCGAGCCGCTGCCCGACGGGCCGCGCATGCGCGCGATGGAGGCGCTGCGCCGCGCGCCGTCGGGCGAGGGCGGGCTGCGCACCATGCCGGCGACGATCGGCGGGATCAAGGAGGCGGTGCGCTACGTGCGGGCGGGCGGCATCCTGGCCGTGCTGGCCGACCGCGACATCCAGGGCGGCGGCTCCTGCGTGCCCTTCCGGCAGCGGCAGGCGCGCTTCCCCAACGGCGCCGTCGACTTGGCGCTGCGCACCGACGCGGCGCTGCTCTTCTGCCTGACGCCGCGCGCGGCCGGGCCGGCGCGGGGCGATCGCTTCCGGGTGCAATTCATGCCCACCGAGCCGCCGCTGCGCTCCGACAACCCCGGCCTCGACGTGCGGGTCAACGTCGCCAACCTGGTGCGGCTGATGGAGCCGCATCTGGCGCACCACGCCGATCAGTGGCGGCTGTTCGAGTCGCCCTGGGCGCCGTGCCGCGACAGCGCCTACATCGACCCGGCCGGGCACGGCCGTCCCGCGGCGCGGCCGTGACGCGCCTGGGTCGCGCCGACCTGCACGTCCACACCGACGCCAGCGACGGCATGGCGACAGCCGAGGAGGTGCTGCTCCGGGCGGCGCGCGCCGGCCTCGACATCGTGGCGGTGACGGACCACGACGAACTGCGCGGCGGCCTGCGGGCGCAGGAGGCGGCGGCGCGATCGGGCAGCACCGTGCGCGTGATCCCCGGCGTCGAGCTGACGACCCGCGGCGGCCATCTGCTGGCGCTGTTCCCCGGCGCCGGGGCAGGGAACCCGACGCCGGACGTGCCGCCGCTGCGCTCCCTGGCCTGGACGATCGCCGCCGTGCACGCGCAGGGCGGCGTCGCGATCGTGGCGCACCCGCTGGCGCTGGTCCCGCTGAGCGCGGGGCGGCGGGCGCTCGACCGGCTGGCGGCCGGGGCGGCGGAATCGCGGCCGGACGGCATCGAGCTGGCCAACCCGACGCCGCCCGCCCGGCGGCGCGGTCCGGCCGCGCGACGGCGCAATCGGGTCTGGGGGCTGGCCGAGACGGGCGGCAGCGACGCCCACTTCCCGGAGGCGATCGGCGCGGCGCTGACGCGCTTCCCGGGCCGCACGATCGACGACCTGATCCGGGCGCTGGCGATCGGGGCGACGGTGGCGGAGTGGGGCGAGGGGCCGTCGTGGCGGGCGATCGGGGCGCGGCGGCTGCTGGCCCAGCAGGGCCGCGCCCTCGGCGCGACGCCGCTGGCGCTGGCGCGTCGCGCCATGAGAATCGGGCCATGAAGATCGCGATGGTCACGCCCTACGACCTCGCCGCGCCGGGCGGCGTCAACCGCTACGCGATGGACATCGCCGCCTGGGTGCGCAGCCGGGGCCACGAGGTCCAGCTCATCGGGCCGGCCTCGACGCGCGACGGCACGCCGCCGCAGGCGACGATCATCGGCCGTCCGCGCGGGGTGCGGGGCGGCGGCACGGTGGCGCCGATCGCGCTCGACCCGCGGCTGGGGTCGCAGGTGCGACGGCTGCTGCGGCGCGAGCGCTACGACGTCGTACACGTGCACGAGCCGCTGATGCCGATGCTGTCGCTGCAGTTCCTGCGTCAGGCTGACGCGCCGCTGCTGGGCACCTTCCACTCGGCCGAGCCGGCGGCCGCGCGGCTGTACCGGCTGACGGGGCCGCTACTGCGTCGCTGGACGCGGCGGCTGGCGGCGCGCACCGCCGTGTCGGAGACGGCGCGGGCGATCGCGGGGCCGGCACTGGGCGGCCCGTGCGCGATCGTGCCGGGCTGCACCGACCTGTCGCGCTTCGCGACGCCGGCGCCGCCGCCGGAGCTGGCGGAGCTGCCGGGGCCCGGCGGGCCGACGCGCCGTGTGATCCTGTTCGTCGGGCGGGCCGAGGCGCGCAAGGGGCTCGACGATCTGATCGACGCCTACGGCCAACTGCGCGCCCGGCACGACGACCTGCGTCTCGTGGTCGTGGGGGCGACCGGTCGGCGCGGGGACGCCCTGCGCGCGCGGGTCGATGCGGCGGGCTGGCGCGACGTGCATTTCGCCGGCCCCGTGCCGGCGTCGGATCTGCCGCGCTACTACCAGGCCGCGCACATCTTCGTCGCGCCGGCGACGGGCGGCGAGGCATTCGGGCTGGTGCTGACGGAGGCGATGGCCGCCGGCGCGCCCGTCGTGGCGGGCGACAACCCCGGCTATCGGGCGGTCGTGCGCGACGGCCGCGACGGGCTGCTCACGCCGCCGCATAATCCGGCCGCGCTGGCGGCGACGATCGAGCGGCTGCTGGACGACGAGCCGCTGCGCCGCGGTCTGATCGCGGCGGGGCGCGAGCGGGCGCGGGACTTCGACGTGGCGACCGTGGGCGCGCGATTCCTGTCGCTGTACGAGGCCCTGTCGGATGGGCCGTTGTATGATGACGACGCGGGCGCGGGGCGGGCGGCCACGGGGGAACGTACGATGGCCCGCACGTCGCTGCCGGAGCAGCCTTCCCAGCCAAGAGTCGTGTCGTGAAGCTGCCCTTCCGGCGATCGCGCAGCGGGCTGCAGCTGCCGGGCAATCGCATCCTGCACGCGGGCGGGCGACCAAGGCCGCGGCCGCGGCGCAGGGCGCTGCGCGGCGACCCGCAGCCGGACCCCGCGTACGAATCGGCGCCGCGCGCGATCGAGGCGGCGCCCGCCGAGACGTTCCCCGTCGGCCGGCCGGCCGACGCGCCACCCCGCCCGTCCGCGCCGCCGGCCCCGGCCGCAGAGGCCTTGCGGCGGCGGCGCCGCGCGCCGAGCGATCGGCACCTCTCGCTGCTGCCGCACGCGCTGCCCGATCGGGTGTCGGGCTTCCTGGGGCGCTGCGTCGCGGCGACGGGGCTGACGCCCAACATGCTCACGCTGCTGGGCCTGCTGGGCACGGGCGGGGCGGCGGCGCTGGCCGCCTACGGGATGTTCTGGCAGGCGGCGGCGGTGATGCTGGGGGCGGGCGCGTTCGACCTGCTCGACGGGGCCGTGGCGCGGGCGACGGGACGCGCCAGCACCTGGGGCGCGATCTTCGACGCGGTCAGCGACCGCGTGGGCGAGTTCGCGATGCTGCTGGGGCTGCTGGTCTGGTTCAGCGCGCCGGAGCAGTTCGACCGCGAGGCGGTGATCCTGATCGGCGTCACGATCGGCGGGGCGATGCTGGTGTCGTACACGCGCTCGAAGGCGGGCGAGTACGGCGTGCGCATCCGCGAGGGGCTGGGCACGCGCTTCGAGCGGGTCGTAATCCTGGCCATCGGGCTGTTCTCGGGCGAGGTCGTGGCGGTGCTGTGGATCCTCGCCGTGCTGACCAACCTCACGGCGCTGCAGCGCTGGGGCCTGACTTGGTGGGCGCTGCGTCGCTACCCGGAGCCGCGGTCCGATGTCGGGGCCGAGCCGCCCGACTCCGAAAGGTAGGCTCGCCGATGCGCTCCTCGAGTGCCGGCGTTCTTGACATCCAAGTGTGCGCGCACGACACCGCGCGGAGCGATAGACTAGGAGCGCAGGAATGACCATGGCGCTTGACCCGCGAAATCTCGTGACGAAGGATGACCTTCTGCAAGTGAAGGCGGACCTTCTGCAATTCAAGGAGGATCTTCGCGCCGATCTCCGTCACCTACCGACCAAAGGGGATCTCTGGCGCGCCATCGCCTTCCAGACGATCGCGTTGACCGGCATCGTCGCCGCGCTCACCAAGCTCTAACCGAGAATCCCGCGATGACGCTTGGCTCTGCTGGGAGCGCCCGCTGAGCGCTGGTACGCTGCGCGATCTGGAGTCAGGACCATGATCCCGCCGGAATACATCCCCGCGATCTCCCAGCGACTGAAGACCCTGCAGGGCCCGGTCAAGATCGACTACTTCCACCAGAGCGACGGCGTGCTGATCGTGCCGGGGCGCCAGCCCTGCCCGGGCTGCGCGCCGGCGCTGGAGCTGCTGCAGGAGCTCGCGGCGCTGCACGACGAGCTCGAGCTGCGCGTGCATGACTTCCACAGCGAGCGGGCGGCGGCGGACAAGTGGGGCGCGGAGCGGGTGCCGGGGCTCGTCATCCACGGCGAGGTCAACCGCCCGCTGCGCTTCTACGGCGTGCCGGCGGGCGCCTACCTGTCAATGCTGATCGACGTGATCGTGGGTGCGTCGGCGAAGCCCTCGGCGGCGCCCGCGGAGCTAACGACGCTGATCAAGAAGCTGCGGGCGCGGGTGCACCTGCGCGTGGTGGGCTCGCTCCAGCACCCTGAGTCGGCGCGGGCGGCCGCGACGGCGTTCGCGCTGGCGCTGCTGTCGGACAAGATCGACGCCTCGGTGTTCGCGATCGAGGACTGCCAGGACGTCGCGATGCAACTGCAGTTGACGCGCATCCCGCTGACGCTGGTCAACGACCGGCACGGCTTCCCGGGCGTGACGACGTCGCAGGGGCTGGCGCAGTTCTGCCTCGACGTGCAGAGCCGGCCCGAGGAGACCCCCCTGCCCCCGATCGACCCCGCGTCGATCGCGGGGATCAAGCCGCCACAGCCACCACCACCGCCCAGCGCCCCCAGACAGGGTCCCGCCGGTCTTGATCCGCGAGGGCGCGGCCCGGGGCCCGGCGGCCCCCGTCGGCCCGGCCCCGGCGGTCCCGGCCCGGGGGGGCGGGGGCCCGGCCGGCCCGGTCCGGGCGGGCCCGGTCCGATGAGGCCGGGGCCCAGCGGTCCGCCCGAGCGCCGCACGCGGGGCGGCCTGATCCTGCCGGGGCAGTAGGGCCGACCCCCAGGGCGTACGCGTTGCTCGTTGAGAATCAGTCGGGGCCGGGTTCGTCCGGCGGGGGAGCGTCGTCGTCCGCGCCGCGCCAGCCAGCCCATGCGCCGCCGGGGGTGGGATCGTGGGCGACGGGCGGGGGCGGCGGCGGGGAGTCGGTCGGGCCGGGCGGCGGCGCGGCGGAGTCGGGGCCCGCTACGGGAGCCGGCGCCGGGCCACGGCCCAGCGCGATGAACAGCGCCAGCAGGCTCAGCAGCAGCGCCGCGCCGCCGGCGCCCGTCAGGATCGCCGGCCAGGGCAGGCCCTCGCCGGGGCCGAAGGCCGGGCCCAGCCGCACGCGGGTGTTCCAGGCCTCGATCCTCTGCTGCCGGCCCTCCAGGGTCACTTCGGCGGCTTCGGCGTCGGCCTCGTCCACGGCGGCCTCCGGGTCGGAGTCGGCCGCGGGCTCATCGGCGGCCTCATCGGCGGGGGCGTCCGCGGGCTCCTCGCCGGCCTGCGCGCCCTCCCCGGACTGCTCCGTCCCGGCGGGACCGATCTGCTCATCCTCGATCTGGGTCGAGCGGTCCTCGACATCGCCGCGCGCCTCCAGGCCGCGCTGCGTGCGGTAGAACGTGTCCAGCCCCTCGCGGTCGAAGCCGTAGATCTCCATCAGCGCGTCGTCGACGGTGCTGCCGCGCTTGAAGACGGCGAACAGGTCGGCGAAGCGCTCGTCGCCGAACTCGTCGATCAGGGCCGTGACGATGTCGGCCGACTGGCCGTAGAACAGGTCGACGTCGCCGGGGGTGTTGGTGTTGGAGCCGATGGAGCGGACGCTGAGGATGGCGTCGTTGTCGAGCGCGCGCTGCAGGGCGACGCCGCGGCGGGCGCGCCAGCCGGTCTCGGCGTAGGTGGCGGTGCCTTCGTCGAGCCAGGCGGGCAGGTCGGCGATGCCCTCACCAGCCTGCTTGGTGAGGATGTGGGTGAGTTCGTGCGCGACGATCCAGGGCTCGGGCGCGAAGACGTGCACGAGGTCGGCGAGCACGCGCGTGCCGCCGGTGAAGATCAGCTGCTCGAAGCGGGAGCTCTCGACCCGCTCCACGCCCAATGCCTCCTGGGCGTTGCTCCACAGGTAGATGCGGGCGGGGAAGTCGATCTCCGTGCCGAGCACGTGCGACATGTGCGTGATCGCGTCGCGACCGATCTCGTGCAGGGCCTGGGCCGTGGACTCGTCCCCGTAGTAGTAGAGCTCGAGCGCCTCGTCGGCGATGACATTCCATTCGTAGCGCGGATCGACGTAGCTGTAGTTGCTGCGCGCGGTCTCGATGGTGTCGCCGTCGGTCGTCGTCAGCGCCCACCACCACTCGATGGTCGCGCCGGGCGGGATGTAGGTGCGGTCGGTGTTCGTGGGCAGGACGGCCTCGAGCCGGACCACGCCGCTGACGCTGAGATCGGCGGGCTGGCGGGTGATCGCCCCCTCGGGAGGCACCTGGTAGTAGAGCACGGCGCTCTCGAGGGCGTCCCCGTCGTCGACGAGGGCGCGGAAGGTGAGCGTGGCGGGGAAGCTGGAGGTGTCGATCGTCGTGTCGACGATCGTCGGCGCCTGGGCGCCGGCGCGCGCGGGCAGGAGCGCGGCGGCGGCGATCGCCAGCAGCAGCGCGACCGCCACGGGCCAGCGGATCGCCGAAGCGAGGGAATACACGCGAGGCTGTCCAGCTGGGGTCACGCTACCTCCTGCGCCGCGGGCGTCAGTCGTCCGAGGCCTCCGCCTCACCGATGCCTGCACCCGTCCCGGAACCGATCTGTGACTTCAGATACGCCGAGATGAGGTGATCCAGTTCTCCGTCGAGGATGGAATCTGGGTCGGAGGTCTCAAATCCGCTGCGGAGATCCTTCACCATCTTATAGGGCTGCAGCACGTAGGACCGGATCTGGTTGCCCCAGCCGGCCTCGACGTGCTCGCCCTTGAGCCGGGCCCGCTCCGCCTCCTGGCGCTCGACCTCGCGCTCGAGCAGGCGCGCCTCGAGCACCTTCATGGCGGAGTCGCGGTTGCGGCCCTGGGAGCGCTCGTTCTGACAGACGACGACGATGCCCGAGGGCGCGTGCGTGATGCGCACGGCGGTGTCGTTCTTCTGCACGTTCTGGCCGCCGTGGCCGCTGGCGCGGAAGGTATCGATGCGCAGGTCGTCGCTGTTGATCTCGACCTCGGCCGCGCCGACGACCTCCGGCATCACCTCGACGAGGGCGAAGGAGGTGTGGCGCGAGTGCGTGAGGTCGAAGGGGGAGATGCGCACCAGGCGGTGGACGCCGCGCTCGCTGCGCAGCCAGCCGTAGGCCAGGCGCCCGCGCACCTCGATGGTGGCGCTCTTGATGCCGGCCTCCTCGCCATGGGCCACGTCGACGAGCGTGGCGTCGAAGCCCTTGCGCTCGAACCAGCGCAGGTACATGCGCTGCAGCATCTCGGCCCAGTCCTGCGACTCGGTGCCGCCGGCGCCGGCGTGGATGGCGAGGATGGCGTCGCGGTCGTCGTAGGGGCCGGCGAAGGAGAGCTCGAATTCGAGCCCGTCAAACTGCGCCCGCGCGGTCGCGACTTCGGCCGCCGCCTCGCCGACGGCCTCGCCGACCGACGCCGCGTCGTCCGCCTCGGCGGCGAGTTCGAGCAGCGCTTCGGCGTCGTCGAGGCGGGACTCCAGCCCCCGCCACGTCGTGACCTGGCGGGAGGCGCCGGTGAGGCGTTGCATCAGGCCACGGGCGCGCGCGCCGTCATCCCAGAAGCCGGGCGCGGCGGACTCGCCCTCCAGCCGCGCGACCTCCTTTTCGATAGCGGTCAGGTCAAAGCCGCTCCAGCACGTCGCCGACGCGGCGTCGCAGGGCGTCGATCTGGGCGGTGAGTTCGTCGGGGGTCGGCATGGGTTCTCCGTTCGTTTCGTTCGTTCGGGCGCGCGGGCGCCGCGTCATCGGCTCTGGCGGGCGGCACGCGCGACGTTGGCCAGCAGCATCGTGACGGTCATGGGACCGACGCCGCCGGGTACGGGGGTGATCGCGCCAGCGACTTCGCGGACGCGATCGAAGTCGACGTCGCCGGCGAGGCGGTAGCCGCGCTTGCGGGTGGGATCGTCGACGCGGTTGACGCCCACGTCGATGACGACGGCGCCGGGCCGGACCATGCCGGCGGTGATCATGGCGGGCTGGCCGGCGGCGGCGACGAGGATGTCGGCCGTGCGGGTGACGGCGCCGAGGTCGGGCGTGCCGGTGTGGCAGACGGTGACGGTGGCGTTCGCGCCGGCGCGCTTCTGCAGCAGCATGGCGGCCAGCGGCAGCCCGACGAGGCGGGAGCGCCCCACGATGACGACGTGCTTGCCGCCGGGGTCGGCGCCGCCGCGCACGAGCAACTGCTGCACGCCGTGCGGCGTGGCCGGGTAGTAGCGCGCCTGCCCGATGACGATGCGGCCCTGGTTCTCGGGGTGCAGCGCGTCGACGTCCTTGCGCGGGTCAATGCGGCGCAGCAGGCCGTCGGCGTCGACGCCCTCGGGGACGGGGAGTTGCAGGATCATGCCGTGCAGGGCGGGGTCGGCGTTGAGGCCGTCGATCAGGCGCGCGATCCCGGCCTCGACCAGGCGGGGGTCGTCGCCGGCGGGGACGCGATGGACGTCGGCGCTGATGCCGACGTCGGCGGCGGCGCGCTGCTTGGCCGTCACGTACGACAGCGAGGCCGCGTCGTCGCCGGCGAGGATGACGGCCAGGCGCGGGACGACGCCAGACGCCCGCAAGGACTCGACTTCCTTGCGCAGCTCGACGCGGATCGTGTCCGCGACGGCCTTGCCATCGATGATGCGCGCACTCATGCCGCCATCGTATGGGCCGCCCACGGGCGGACAAAGCGCCGGGATCGCAGAGCGGCCGTGGTAAACTCCGCGCTCATGGACGCCTCCGCACTCGCCCATTCGATCGACGGCGCCGTCGTGCACAGCGGCGTTGACCTGATCGAGGTCGAGCGGGTGCGCGACGTGCACCGGCGCCATGGGGCGCGCTTCCTCGATCGCATCTACACGGCGCGGGAGCAGGACTACTGCGGCGACCGGCTGCGCGAGTTGGCGGCGCGCTTCGCGGCCAAGGAGGCGGTGATGAAGGCGCTGGGGACGGGCGCGCGCGGCGTCGGCTGGCGCGAGATCGAGGTGCTGGCCAACGCGCGCGGCAAGCCGGTGGTCGTGCTGCACGGGCGCGCCCGGGCGCGGGCCAACCGGCTCGACATCCGCCGCGTCGAGGTGAGCATGACGCATGAACGATCGATGGCCTGCGCGTTCGCGATCGCCATCGGCAGCAGGGAGAGTGTGGCGTGAAGTTGGTCACGGCGGCGCAGATGCGGGCCCTCGAGCAGTCGGCGGTCGAGGCCGGCGGCAGCCTGGAGGCGCTGATGGAGGCGGCCGGGCTGGCCGTCGCGCAGGAGGCCTGGATGCAACTGGGCCAGCTCGAGGGACGCCGCATCGCGGTGCTCGTCGGGCCGGGCAACAACGGCGGCGACGGACTCGTCGCGGCGCGGCGCCTGGCCGACTGGGGCGCGCAGGTGCGCTGCTACGCGCTGGCCCCGCGCGACGACGCGCAGTGGACGCAGACCGTCGAGGCCGGCATCCCCTGCGGCAGCGTGGCCGACGACGACGCCGGCCTGGAGGCGCTGCAGGCGCTGCTGAACAGCGCCGAGCTGATCGTCGACGCGCTGCTGGGCGCGGGCAGGTCGCGGCCGATCGAGGGGGCGCTGGCGGGCATGCTTGAGGCGCTGGCGACGGCGCGGGCGCAGCGGGCCGCGCCGCGCCTGATCGCCGTCGACCTGCCCACCGGGGTCGACCCCGACAGCGGGCTGGCGGACCCGCTCACGGTCGCGCCCGATGAGACGGTGACCTTCGCCTACCCGAAGGTGGGGCTGTACACCCAGCCGGGCGCGGGCCTGGCCGGCGACGTGCAGACCGTGGACATCGGCATCCCGGCCGAGCTGGCCGGCGACCTGACCGTCGAGCTGGTCGAGCGGCGCGACGCGAAGGCGCTGCTGCCGGAGCGGCCGGCGCGGTCGCACAAGGGCACGTTCGGGCGGGTGCTGGTGGTGGCGGGGTCGGCGGCCTACCCGGGGGCGGCGATCCTGGCGGCGTCGGCGGCGTACCGGGCGGGGGCCGGGCTGGTGACGCTGGCGACGCCGGCGTCGCTGATCCCGGCGCTGGTCTCGGCGATGCCCGAGGTGACCTACCTGCCGCTCGACGGCGCGGGCGATCTGGCCGCCATCGAAGCCGCCCTGCCGCAGTACGACGTGCTGCTGATCGGGCCCGGGCTGGGACAGGCCGACGGCAGCGCGGCGCTGGTCCGCGCGCTGCTGCGCTCGCCCGGCCTACGCGGCCTGCGCGGGGTCGTCGTCGATGCCGACGGGCTGAACGCGCTGGCCGGCGCCGACTGGAGCGCGGATCTGTCGGCGAACGTGGTCGTGACGCCGCACCCCGGCGAGATGGCACGGCTGACCTCGCGCGACATCGAGGCGGTCCAAGGTGGGCGGCTGGCGATCGCGCAGGAGTCGGCGGCGGCGTGGGGGGTGACCGTCGTGCTGAAGGGCGCGAACACGGTGGTGGCGTCGGCGGAGGGCGCGACGCGCGTCAGCGCGATCGCGCACGCGGCGCTGGCGACGGCGGGCACCGGCGACGTCCTGGCCGGCGCGCTGGCGGGCCTGCTGGCGCAGGGGCTGCCCCCGCTCGACGCGGCGACGCTGGCGGTCTACCTGCAGGGCAACGCGGGCGAGCGCGCGGCGCGGTCGATGGGCAGCGCCGGCGCGACGGCCGGCGATGTGCTGCGCGAGCTGGCGCTGGCGGGTCGCTCGCTGGCCGGGGAGGAGCCGATCGAGGCGCGGGGGGGCGGCCTCGGGCTCGGGAGCGGCGGGATGGGCGCGATGGGCCAAATGGGAATGGGCGCCGGCGCGGGCGATCCGGCGGGGCTGGGCCTGCCCGGCACGGAGATGCCCGGAGGGGCCATTCCCGGCACAGATATGCCCGGAGGCGGACCCCCGATGCCGGGCCTGCCGCCCCTGCCCCAATAGGCGCGCCGCCGCGATGAGGGGGCGGGCCGCGATCCGCGTTCGCCTGCGCGCCCGTGCTATAGTGCTGGCGGAACCGGGGTTGTCAGCCCCGATGATCCGGCGGGCTAGCTCGCTCTTGGCCTTAGCCCGCACGTCGCCACCCGAACCCGGGCGGCCCCGCCAGCGCCCCCGACCATAGCGCCGGGGGCGCGGCGCGTCCGGCGCCGGGGCGATCGTCCCAGCCCCTTACCCGGTTGCACGTGACACAGCCGATCCGCGGTGCGCCTCGTTGACCCGCTGGCATGGCGGGCAGCGGTACGTCCACGGGGGCGGGCGGCGGGTGGTATCATCCCGGCCAGCGCAGCGCCGGGGAGGGCCAGTGGGGATCACCGAGCGACAGCGGACGCGAGTCGTGGTGACGGGCATGGGGGCCGTGACGCCGCTGGGCGTGGGCGTCGCCGCCTACTGGGAGGGGCTGATCAACGGCCGCAACGGCGTGGGCCCGATCACGGTCTTCGACCCGCACCGGATGGGCGTCCGCTTCGCCGCGCAGGTGCCGGACTTCAACGCGCACGACTACATCGGCCGCAAAGAGGCGCGGCGGATGGACCGCTACAGCCACTTCGCCGTGGTGGCGGCCCTGGAGGCCGCGCAGCAGGCGGGGCTGGAGTTGGACGGGCCGGCCGGCGAGCGGGCCGGGGTGATGATGGGCACCGGGATCGGCGGCGTCACCACCACGAACGTCGGGTTCGAGGTCATGGACAAGCGCGGCCCCGACCGGCTGAGCCCGTTCTTCGTGCCGATGATGCTGCCCAACATGGCCAGCGGGCAGGTCAGCATCCACCTGCACGCGCGCGGGCCCAACCTCTCGCCGACCTCCGCCTGCTCCAGCGCCAGCGACTCGATCGGGATCGCCGCGCAGACGATCCGCGCCGGCGACGCCGACATCATGATCACGGGCGGGTCGGAGGCGCCGTTGTGCGAGATCTCGGTCTCGGGCTTCGACGCGGCGCGGGCGCTGAGCCGCAACAACGCCGACCCGGAGCACGCCTCGCGACCGTTCGACCGGGAGCGCGACGGCTTCGTGCTGGGCGAGGGCGGCGGCGCGCTGGTGCTGGAGAACGCCGAGCACGCCGTGGCCCGCGGGGCCACGATCCTGGCCGAGCTGCGCGGCTACGCCAACGTGGCCGACGCCTACCACATCACGCAGCCCACCAAGACCGGCGACGGCGGCGTCCGCGCGATGCGGCGCGCGCTGCAGCAGGCGGGCGTCGCGGCCAGCGAGATCGACTACATCAACGCGCACGGCACATCGACGCCGATCAACGACCGGGTGGAGACGCACGCGATCAAACAGGTCTTCGGCGAGGCGGCCTACGCGGTGCCGATCTCGTCGACGAAGTCGATGACGGGGCACCTGATGGGCGCGGCGGGCGTGATTGAGGCCATCGCCTGCCTGAAGGCCGTCGAGACGGGCATCGTGCCGCCCACGATCAACTACCGCAACCCCGACCCGGACTGCGACCTCGACTACGTCACGAACACGGGGCGGCAGGTGGACGTGAAGACCGCGATGAGCAACTCGTTCGGCTTCGGCGGCCACAATGCGGTGCTGGTCTTCAGCCGCTGGGAGCCGTAGCGGCCGTGCCGCGGGAGCGACACGACAGCTATCGCGGCCGGCGCTGGGTGATCCCGGAGCCGCACGAACTGCAACCCATCCCCGGCACGCCCTACCCCGACTGGCTGACGTCGATGCTGCGCCGCCGCGGCGTCGCGGACGCGGACGCCGCGCGCGCCTACCTCTTCGACGCACCGCCGCCCGCGCCCGACGCGACGCAGCTGCCGGACATCGGCCCGGCGCTGGATCGGATCGAGCAGGCGGTGCGGCGCGGCGAAGTGATCGCGGTGTTCGGCGACTTCGACGTGGACGGCGTGACCTCGACGGCCATCCTGACGGAGGCGCTGCGCGCCGTCGGGGCGAAGGTCGAGCCGTACATCCCCGACCGCTTCCTGGAGGGCTACGGCCTGACCACGACGGCGCTGACGCGGCTGCGGCGGGATCGCGACGCGACGCTGGTGATCACCGCCGACCTCGGCATCACGGCGATCCCCGAGGTCGAGTTCGCGGGCGAGCTGGGGCAGGACGTGATCATCGTCGATCACCACAGCGTGCCGGCCGAGACGCCGGACGCCTTCGCGACGATCAATCCCCGGCTGCCGGACTCGTCGTACGGCTTCACGGAACTTTCGACGGGCGGCCTCGCCTATCGGATCGCGCCGCTGATCCTGGATCGCTTCGGGCAGCGGGCCGAGGCGTCGCGCTGGCTGGACCTCGCGACGCTGAGCACCGTGGCCGATGTCGTGCCGCTGGAGGGCGAGAACCGCACGCTGGTGCGCGACGGGCTGGCGGCGATCCGCGAGACCACGCGGCCGGGGCTGCGGGCGCTGCTGGACGTCGCGGGGCTGTGGGAGGGGGAGCTCGACACCGACAGCATCGCCTTCGCGCTGGCGCCGCGGATCAACGCCGCGGGGCGGCTGGCGCACGCGCGGATGGCCTTCGACCTGCTGACCGAGACCGACCCCGACCGCGCCCGCCCGGCGGCCGAGGAGCTGGACCGGCTCAACCTGCAGCGCCGGCAGATGACCGCCGACGCGATGCAGCGCGCCGCGGACGCCCTGGCCGCGCAGGACGACGGCGCCGCCGACGCGCCGCTGACGTTCGTGCAGGACCCGGGCATCTCGTCGGGCATCGTGGGGCTGGTGGCGGGGCGGCTGGCGGAGGAGCGGCATCGCCCGGCGATCGTCTGCGAGGCGGGGCCCGACACCGCGCGCGCCTCCTGCCGGTCGATCCCCGAGTTCGACATCGCGCAGGCGCTGCGCGACCGCGGCCACCTGTTCGTCAAGCACGGCGGCCACGCGATGGCGGCCGGCTTCACGGCGCGCACGTCGGAGCTGGGGGCGATCCAGGCGTCGCTGACGGCGCTGGCGGGCGAGCGGCTGGCCGACGTGGCGCTGCATCCGCGGGTGCAGGTCGATGGGCAGATCCCGCTCGACCGGCTGGCGGGGGCGCAGGTCGCCTGGCTGCAACGGCTGGCGCCGTTCGGGGCGGGCAATCCCGTGCCGATGTTCGTCAGCACGGGGCTGCGCGTCGTGGACGCGAAACGCGTCGGGGCCGACGCGAGCCACCTGAAGCTGCGGCTGCGGGCCGGCGACCGGACGTGGAACGCGATCGCGTTCCGCCAGGGCGCGGCGCCGGTGCAGCGCGGCGATCGGGTGGACGCCGTCTGGAGCCTGCGCAAGGGCGGCGCCTACGACGCCCTGGAGCTGGAAATCCACGACCTCGCGCCCGGATCGCGCGGGGCGGAGCGGCGATCGGCGTGACGACGCCGGGGGCCGGGACCCCGCCGCTGGCTTACACTGGCGTTCCTTGCCTTGGCCTCCCCTAGACTGGCGGCGCCCCTGGACGGGACGCACCGCAGGAGGGTTGCATCGTGAGTGTCGGCACGGCCCAAATCCGCAACGTAGTTCTCATGTCGCACGGCGGCGCCGGCAAGACCTCGCTGGTCGAGGCGCTGGCCTTCACGGCCGGCGCGATCAACCGGCAGGGCCGCGTCGAGGACGGGACGACCGTCGCCGACTTCGACCCCGACGAGCAGAAGCGCGGCATGAGCCGCAGCACGGCCGTCGTCGCCATCGACCTGGGCGCGGGCGAGGACGCGACGCGCGTCAACCTGATCGACACGCCCGGCTACGCCGACTTCGTGGGCGAGTTGATCGCGGGGGCGGCGGCGGCGGACACGGCGCTGATCCTGGTCGACGCGGCGGCCGGGCCGCAGGTCGGCACCGATACGGCCTGGCGCATCGCCGAGGAGCGCGGGATGCCGCGGGCGATCGTCGTCAGCCGGCTGGACCGCGAGAACGCGCGCTGGGGCGAGACGGTCGCGGCGATCCAGGCCCAGCTGGGGCCGCAGTGCCACCCCGTGCAGCTGCCGATCGGGCTGGAGAGCGCGTTCGGCGGCGTGGTCGACCTGGTGCACCGCAAGGCGTACTTGGGCGACGGCAAGACCGCGTCGGACGTGCCGGCGGATCTGGCGGACGCCGTCGAGGAAGCGCGCGAGGGGCTGACGGAGCGCGTCGCCGAGGCGGACGACGATCTCACGCTCAAGTACCTGGAGGACCTGGAACTGGCCGACGAGGAGATCGAGAGCGGGCTGTCGGCCGCGATCCGCGGCGGCACGCTGGCGCCGATCTTCTGCGCCGCCGGCACGGCGAACATCGGCGCCATGCCGCTGCTGCGCGCCATCCGCGACGAGTTCCCCAGCCCCCTCGACGTGCCGCCGCTGACGGCCACGGTGACGGGCGAGCGCCGCGAACTGCCGACCAACCCGAAGGGGCCGCTGGCGGCGCTGGTGTTCAAGACCAGCGCCGATGAGTTCGTCGGCCGGCTGACGTACTTCCGCGTCTTCAGCGGCACGATCCGCGCCGACGCCCACCTCTACAACCACGGCACCGAGTCGGACGAGCGCATCTCCAACCTGTCGAACATCTTCGGCAAGGAGCTGCGGCACAGCGGCGCGATCGTCGCGGGCGACATCGGCGCGGTGACCAAGCTCAGCGCCACGCACACCTTCGACACCCTGGCCGACAAGGCGACGCCGGTCGCGATCGACCGGCCCGCGATCCCGGCGCCGGTGTTCTCGGCCGCCATCACGCCGATCAGCAAGGCCGACGTCGACCGGCTGGGGCCCAGCCTGCAGCGCCTGCTCGAGGAGGACCCCACGCTGCACATGGAGCGCGACGCCCAGACCGGCGAGACGATCCTCAGCGGGCTGGGGGAGTCGCACGTGAACCTGGCGGCGGAGACGCTGCGCCGCAAGTTCAAGGTCGAGGTGGACGTACACGACCGTCGCATCCCCTACCGGCAGACGATCACGGCGCGCGGCCAGGCCGAGTACACGCACAAGAAGCAGACCGGCGGGCACGGGCAGTACGCGCGGGTGGCGCTGCGGGTCGAGCCGCGGGCGCGCGGCGAGGGCTTCGAGTTCGGCAACGAAGTCGTGGGCGGGAACGTGCCGCGGCAGTTCATCCCGGCGGTCGAGAAGGGGGTCGTCGAGGCGCTGCCCAACGGCGCGATGGCCCGCTACCCGCTGACCGACCTGCGGGTGGTGCTGGTCGACGGCAAGCACCACGACGTCGATTCGAGCGAGATGGCGTTCAAGCTGGCCGCCAGCCAGGCGCTCAAGGAAGCGACCAACGGCGCCCGTCCGATCCTGCTGGAACCGATCCTGACGCTGCGCATCCACGTCCCCGAGAGCGCCACCGGCGACGTGATGAGCGACCTCAACAGCCGCCGCGCGCGGGTGCAGGGGCTGGAGCCCAACGAGGCCGGCGGCACGACGATCAGCGCCGAGGGCCCGATGGCCGAGCTGCTGCACTACGCCACCGACCTGCGCTCGATGACGGGCGGCCGCGGCGTCTACGAGTTCACCTACGCCCGCCACGACCCGGTGCCGGCGCACGTCGCGGAGAAGGTCGTGGCGGCGTCGAAGTCGGGCGGCGGGGCGTCGGGCTAGGGGGCGGGGGCGGCGGCCCAAGCGAGCGCGGCGTCCATAAGGCGTTCAGCGCCACGCAAGATGCTCGACCTGGATCCAGCCCTCGCTCCCCCCATCGGTGCGCACCCAGAGCGAGAGGCCATTCAGGTTGCCAGTGAAGCCTCCGTCTTGGCCGGCAAATTCTTCGTCGGAGAACGTGACGCGTTCTCCGCCGGCATATGTGACGGGCGTCCCGTCGGCGAGGCAGGCGCTGTCGCCGTCCGCGCGGCGCAACTCGACGCAGGCGCCCGCCCCGATCACTCGGAGGCTGAGGTCCTCACTGAAGGGCGGGAATTCGAGCTTCGGCTGGACGAGCAGCCAGTGCAGCGCTCCCTCATAGGGATCGTAGATCCAGCTGTAGATGACCTCGCCAGCGCTGGTCCAGCCGGTCGGCCAATAGCTCGATACCGGGCGCATCCAGCGCCCCAGTCGCGCATCGTAGATCCCCGAGGAACCCTGGGCGAAATAGCGATCGCCGCCGACGGGCGCGAACCACGGCCCGTCCCGCCGTGGTGGGTACAACGGGGAGACCGGGGCTTGCGGAAGATCGACGAGTTCAGGGCTGGGATCGACACGAACGAGCGCGAAGTCCCGTCCGGTCTCCGGGTGTGGAGCGACTCCCACGACGAAGCCCTCGCCTGACGGCAACCACCGCGCCGTCCACGCGTTCTGGCTTGCGTACGCGGAGCGCACGCGCAGGATGGGCTCGCAGGTGATCGCGTCGGCGATGACGACCGACGCCCACGGCTGAGCGGGCTGGAGGGCCCCGGAGTGCTTCGCCGCGACCGCCCATCCCTCCTGCCGGGCGACATGTCGCCCGTCCGGGGAGAGCTGGCCGGGGCAGGAGCCGTCCACCAGTTCCGTCCCGTCCCAGTCGAAGATCTTCGTATGGACGATGGGGGGGCGCTTCCGCTCCAGGTGGCTATAGGACGTCGTGACAGCGAACTGCTGGCCGTCTCGCCATTCGGAGATCCCAACCCGTGGTTTCCCGTAGCCCTCTCGCGGCTCCGGCTCGAAGAACAGGGTCGTGTTCCCGGTCGCAACGTCCACTAGCTGCACGCGATCGGGAGCTCGCTCGGTCGCCAACACGAGCGCCACCGTCCCCCCGTCAGGCGCGACCAGCGCTATCCGGGTAACGCGCTCCCAAACCGTTTCAACAAGGGGATCCTCAATCGCCGCCATGAATCTGGCGACGAGATCGAGCGGGCGCTGGACGAGGGCGAAGTGCGCAATCGCTGGCTGGGACGGTTCGTCCTCGGCGTGTTCCCGGAAGAGAATGTACTCGTCTGAAAGGCTGCGAATCTCCAGGTGCCAGCCGGGCCACCGCCACGTCCTCCCAGTGTCGCGATCGTGGAGCAGGGCGAGGGGTTCGCCGTCGATCCAACCGTACGTCTCGCGCGACCCCACCCCCACGAAGAGCACCCAACTGTGATCGGAAGAGACGCTCCACGGGTCGACGTAATACGTGGGCCGCGTCGGCACATACCCCTCCGTCACCCAGGTGTGCACATTCCAGAAGAGGATCGGGAAGTACTCACCCTCGTCCATCGTCTCGCCAGCCGCCCAGATCTTGCGCTCGACGGCGCCGGGGGCTGGCTTGATGCACTCGACGACGCGACAAGGCGGCGGGGGCGGCGCGACTGCGGATGCCGCGCAGATCCGCCATCCCACGCTGATCTCGAAGCAAACGACCGCCGGTTCCGCGCTCTGCGCCGCCGCCGGCGCGGCGCCGGACGGCAGCAGGATCGCCGCGGCCACGCCGAGCAGCGCGAGGAGCGACGTCACACCGATGGCGAAGCGTCTGCGGTCGGGCATCTCGTCTCCAGGAACGACCGCCGCGGCGCGAAAGTTCCCGCCGGCGGCGCCGGCGACGGGGCGGGCCAGCCGACGCTAGCCCCCCGCCACGAGGCGCAGCCAGCGACGCTTGCCGACCTTCACCACGCTGCCGGGCGCGACGCTGACCTCGGCCGCCGTGACGCGCTCCCCGTCGAGGTGGACGGCGCCGCCGGCGACGAGGCGCTTGGCCTCGGCGCGGCTGGCGGCGAGGCCGGCGCGGGCCAGCAGATCGGCGAGGACGACGCGGGCCGCCCCGCCCTCGAAGGCGAGGGCGAACTCGGGCATGTCGGCGGGCTGCTCGCGGCGGGAGAAGACGCGCGCGAAGTCCTCCGCCGCCGCGTCGGCCGCGTCGGCCCCGTGCCACTCGGCGACGATGGCGTGGGCGAGACGCTGCTTGGCGCGCATGGGGTGCAACGAGCCGTCGCGCAGGCCGGCCTCGATCGCGTCGACCTCGGCCGCCTCGACGTTCGTGCCCAGCGTGAAGAAGTCGATCAGCACGTCGTCGGGGATCGACATCGCCTTGCCGTACTGCTGGCCGGGCGGCTCGTCGATGCCGATGTAGTTGCCGGTGCTCTTCGACATCCGCTCGACACCGTCGAGGCCGACGAGGATGGGCGACGTGATCGCGATCTGCGGCGGCTGCTCGTAGGTGCGCTGCAGGATGCGGCCGGCCATCAGGTTGAAGGTCTGGTCGGTGCCGCCGACCTGCACGTCGGTCTCCAGCGCGACGGCGTCGTAGCCCTGCATGAGGCCGTACATGAACTCGTGCACGTAGACCGGCTCGCCGCGGTCGAGGCGGGTGCGGAAGGTGTCGCGCTCGATGAACTGCGCGACGGTGAAGTTGCTGGCCAGCTGCACCACGTCCTCGAAGGTCAGCTTGGCCAGCCACTCGCTGTTGCGGCGCACCTCGGTGCGGGCGCGGTCGAGCAGCTTGAAGGCCTGCTCCTGGTAGGTGGCGGCGTTGGCGGCGATGGCCGCGGCGGCGTTCATGGGGCGCGAGGCGTCCTTGTCGGAGGGGTCGCCGATCAGGGCCGTGAAGTCGCCGATCAGCAGCACGGCCTGATGCCCCAGCTCCTGGAAGGTGCGCAGCTTGCGCAGCGCGACGCAGTGCCCCAGGTGCAGGTCGGGCGCGGTGGGGTCGACGCCGAGGTAGACGCGCAGGGGGCGATCGTCGCGCAGGGATTCGGCCAGGCGATCGCGCAGTTCGCGCTCCATGGTGGCGCGCGTCTCGGCGTCGCCGAAGCGGGCGCCGCGCATGATCAGCGCGTGCTGGCGCTCGACCTCGGCGCGCTGGGCGGCGCTGAGCGGCGGGCCGGCGTCGGTCATGCCGGGCCTCGCAGGCGCAGGGCGGCGCGGGCGGCGACGCAGTCCCGCGCCAGTTGCGCGCGCAGCGCCTCGACGCCGCCGAACTTGACCTCGCCGCGCAGCCGCGTGACGAGGTCGATGCGCAGGTCGCGGCCGTAGAGGTCGGCGTCGTAGTCGAGGATGTGACACTCGACGGTGACGGCGGGGTGGTCGTCGAAGGTGGGGCGGACGCCGATGTTGGTGGCGGAGGGGAGCACGCGGCCGTCGATGGAGGCGAGGGTCGCGTAGACGCCCGTCGCGGGCAGGGCGCGGTCGGCGCCGACGGCGATGTTGGCCGTGGGGAAGCCGATCGCGCGGCCGCGCTCCACGCCCCGCACGACGGGCCCGTGCAGGCTGAAGCGTCGGCCCAGCAGGTCGTTGACGCGCTCGATGTCGCCGGCCGCCAGGCCGGCGCGGATGTCGCTGGAGGAGATCTTGTGGTCGCCGTCATCACCGGCGTCGTGGCCTCCGTCGCGGACCATGTCGATCACCGTGACGCGGAAGCCGAGTTCCTCACCGAGGGCGCGCAGCGTCGCGATGTCGCCGCCGCGCTGGCGGCCCAGGGCGAAGTCGGGGCCGGTGACGAGCTCGGTCAGCTGCAGCTCCTCGACGAGCACGCGCACGAAGTCGCCGGCGTCGGTCTGCGACAGCTCGGAGGTGAAGGTAATCGGCGCGACGATGTCGAGTCCGGCCTCGGTCAGCAGGCTCAGGCGGTCCTCCAGGCTGGTGAGGTAGCTGAGCGGCATGTCGGGCCGCAGCACGTGCTGGGGATGGGGGTGGAAGGTGACGACGCCGGCGGCGCTGCCGTTGGCGGCGGCGCGCTCGATGACGCGGCGCAGCAGCGCCACGTGTCCGCGGTGGACGCCGTCGAAGACGCCGATCGTGACCGTGCTGGGGCGCTGCGCGGCGACGCGCCGCAGCTCCGCCCGGGTGAGTTGGGTGGGCACGGCGTCCTCTCAGCCCGTCGCACTAGCGGACGCACCCGCGGGCGCAGCCGCGGCGGCGGGCTTGGCCACGATCTCGATGTCGCCGTAGGCGTCGTCCTGGCGCATCTCGATCGCGCGCGACTTGTACATCTCCAGGATGGCGATGAAGGTGACGATGACGTCGATGCGGGTCTGCGCCTCCGCGATCCACTCCCGGAACGACACCCGGCCGCCGTCGCGGAGGCGGGCGTGCAGCTCGGCGATCTTGTCCTGCACGGTGACGGGGTCGCGCGCCAGGGCGACCTCTGGGTGGCGCTGTGCGCGATCGTCGGCGCGGGCCAGCGCCTCCTGGACCAGCTTGCTCAGCAGCTCCAGCGTGACGGAGTCGGGCAGCCCGGGGGGCGGCTCCCGATCGACCGGCGCGGGCGCGCTGGCCTCGAAGGCGCGCAGGCCGCTGCGGTCGATCTTGCCGAACATTTCGATCGCCTCGTGGTAGCGGCGGCGCTCCTCGAGCATCGCCACGAGGTCGACGGCGGGGGCGTCGGGGGGCGCGGGGGCGTCGTCGGCGCCCGGCAGCATGCGGCGCGACTTGAGCAGCATCAGCCGTCCGCCGATGGCCAGGAACTCCGACAGGTGCTCGGCGACCGGGTCGTCGGCGTCGCCGCGGCGGCTGGACGCCTTGAGCGCGTCGACGTGCCGCAGGAACTGGTCGGCGACCTGCACGAGCGAGAGTTCGGAGATGTCGAGGTCGCGCCGCTCGATCAGCTGCAGCAGCAGGTCGAGCGGCCCCTCGAAGCCGGGCAGGGTCACTTGCACCATCGGAAGGGGCGCCATCGGCAAGGGCGGCATCGGCATGGGCGACATAGGCGCAGCCTACTCCAGGCCCGGCCCGCCACTAGACCGCGGCGAGCGCCCCGGGCTGCGGCGCCGCGGGCCGCCCCACGGCGTCGCCCAGCGACTCCAAGGTGCTCATGAGCCGCTCGAAGTTCTCGAAGGTGAGGCTCTGCGCGCCGTCGGAGAGGGCGTGGTCGGGGTTGGGGTGCACCTCGATCATGACGCCGTCGGCGCCGACCGCGATGGAGGCCTTGGCCATCGGCTCGACGAGCTGCCAGCGGCCGGTGCCGTGGCTGGGGTCGCTGATCACGGGCAGGTGGCTCATGCGCTTGACGAGCGCCACGGCGGCGAGGTCGAGGGTGTTGCGGGTGGCGGTCTCGAAGGTGCGGATGCCGCGCTCGCAGAGGATGACCTCGTGGTTGCCCTTGGCCATGATGTACTCGGCGGCCAGCAGCCACTCCTCGATGGTGCCGCTGAGGCCGCGCTTGAGCATGGCCGGCTTGCGCACCAGCCCCACCTCGTCGAGCAGGTTGAAGTTCTGCATGTTGCGCGCGCCGATCTGCAGGATGTCGGCGTAGCGGGCGACGGTCTCCACGTCGGCGATCGACATCACCTCGGTGATGACGGGCAGGCCCGTCTCCTCGCGCGCCGTCGCGAGGTGCTTGAGGCCCTCCTCGCCCAGGCCGCGGAACGCGTAGGGCGAGGTGCGGGGCTTGAACGCGCCGCCGCGCAGGATGTGCCCCCCGGCCGCCTTGACCGCGCGCGCGGTCGTGACCATGTGCTCCTCGTTCTCGATGCTGCACGGGCCGGCCATGACGACGAACGAGCCGTCGCCGATGCGCACGCCGCCGACGTCGATCACGGTGTCGGCGGGCTTGAACTCGCGGCCCGCCAGCTTGTAGGGGCGCGAGATGGGCACGACCTGGTCGACGCCGGCCATCGTGCCGATGGCGGTGCGGATCTCGGGGTCGACGACGCGGCCGACGGCGCCGATGACGGTGCGCTCCTCGCCGGCGCTGAGGTGGCCTTCGAGGTTGGCCTCCTTGAGGCGGCTCATGACGCCTTGGACTTCTTCGGGGCTGGCGTCCGTTTGCATGATGACGAGCATTGGGCTTCTCTCTTTCGTGGCTGCTGAATGGTGGGGCTGGCTGGTTCGACTGGCTGGTTCGGACGGGCAGGACTGGGCTGGTCAGGGATCGGGTTCGGGGCCGGCATCGCTGGACTGGCCGGCGACGACGTCGGGGCGCAGGACCATCGCGCCGCGCAGGTAGACGTGTTGCACGTCCTCCTGGCGACGCGGCGTGTTGACGTGCAGCATGATGCGCAGGCAGCTCGGCAGCGCGCCGGGGACGTCCATCTCGTGCCCGCACATCAGCGCGACGTGGTCCCAGCCCAGGCCGCGCCGGGCGGCGACGGCGGGGAACTCGGCGTCGAGGTCGCGGGTGGTGCTGAACCAGGCCGAGGCGACATCCTCCGCGCGCACGCCGTTGCGGCGCACCATCGCGTCGAGCAGTTCACGCGTCGCGGCGATGATGGCGTCGGGCGCGTTGCGGTCGACGGTGGTCGCGCCACGGATGCCGCGAACGCGCCAGGGGAGGTCGTCGGTCATGGTGCTCGCATCATGGTTCTGGCTGCATGGTTCCGGCTGGCGTCCGGCCGCCGGCGGGCGCATCGTCGTGGGCTGGGAGTGGGATGGGGCGTCCGGGCCGGGGCCGGGCGGCCGTCAGTCGCGACGCGGCGCAAACGCGCCGGCCGCGGAGATATAGGCGAACATCCGGACACAGCTCAAGCCGTCGCGGCGAGCGATCATGCGTCCTGTTCCCTTCCGCGACCGGTCATCACCTCAGCGAAGCGTCGCGCCGCCGCGACGCGCTGGCCGGGGGCGGCCTGCTCGACCGTGGTGATCACGGCGCTCCCGACAATGGCAGCGTCACATAATTCCCCCACCGAGGCAACCTGCCCGGGGCTGGAGATGCCGAAGCCGACGCCGAGCGGCAGGCCGACGGTCGCGCGCACGCGGCCCACGAAGTCGACCAGGTCGGCGGGCAGCGCCCCGCGCGCGCCGGTGACGCCGGTCACGCTGACCAGATAGACGAAGCCGCTCGCGCGCTCTGCGACGGCGGCGATGCGAGCCGGCGTGCTGGTCGGCGCGAGCAGGTAGATCAGGGCGAGGCCGTGCGCACGTAGTGCGATGCTGATGTCGTCGGACTCCTCGGGCGGGAGGTCGACGATGATCAGGCCGTCGGCGCCGGCGGCGGCGGCGTCGCGCGCGAGGGCGGGGACGCCGCCCAGCGCGCCGCCGGCCCGGGGGTCGCCGGCGGCGTGGTAGGCGAGGAACGGGTTGAGGTAGCCCATCAGCGTGATCGGGACGCAGACGCCGCGGGCGCGCAGCTCGGCCACGGCCCCGAGGATGCCGCGCAGCGAGGCGCCGGCCGCCAGCGCGACGGTGTTGGCGCGCTGGATCGTGGGGCCGTCGGCGAGGGGGTCGCTGAAGGGCACGCCGACCTCGATCCCGCCCGCGCCGCCGTCGACGAGGGCCTGCAGCAGATCGACCGTCTCGCCGGGCGTCGGGTAGCCGCCGGTCAGGTAGGGCATGAAGACGACCTGATCCGGGCCGGCCGTGTCGCGGAAGGCATCGGCGTAGCGGCTCACGTGACGCCCCGTTCCGAGACGGTGACGGCGAACGCCACCAGATTGAAGATGAAGTGCGCGCTGATCGACGCCCACAGGTTGCGGGACTTGAGGTAGGCGAGGGCGAAGGCGACGCCGACGATGAAGAAGGGGATCAGGCTGCCAACGTCGAAGTGGAGGACGGAGAAGATGGCGGCGCTGATCACGACGGCGGCGGCCGGCCCCCAGCGCCGCGCGATCGCGCCGACGAGGAAGCCGCGGTGGAAGATCTCCTCGGCCAGCGGGGCCATCAGCAGGACGGCGATGCCGGTCAGCACGACGGCCAGCATGGTGAACGATTCCTCGCCGTGGATGGCCGAGACGGGTTTGAGCACCTCGATGTCGAGGGCGTCGACGAGGACCTGGTAAGCCACGACGACGATCCAGGCGGCGACCAGCGCCGCCATGCCCCAGCCCAGGGCGCTCATCGACGGCGCGCGCAGGCCCAGCAGGCGCGCCGCGCCGCGCCCGCGCAGGACGAACAGGGGCACGAGGATGAGCGCCAGCAGATCGACGATGAAGACGATGATCGCGGTCGCGACGAACTCGGCGTTCTCCGTGGGGTCGTCGTCGATCAGGGCGAAGACGCCGAACCCGATCAGGAAGGTGATGAAGAAGACGACCGCCGTCAGGCCGAGACCGCGGAAGATGTCGCCGGGGGCGAAGCCGCGGCCCATCGTGGACGGGGCTGGGTGTCCCGGCGGGGGCGGCTGGGACCATGCGGCGGGCAGACGCAGGCCCGCGCCCGGCGGGGCGCCGTAGTCCTGGGGGTGGGGCGGCAGCGTGGGGCCGTGGGGCATGGCGGGGCGAGCGTACCAGCGGGGCGCTACAGATCGACGCCGCGCGCGGCGAGCGACTCCCTCACGATGTCGATGTCCTTGTCGCCGCGACCGCTAAGGCCCAGCAGGACGACGTCGTCGGGGGCCAGCGTCGGCGCGAGGCGGCGCAGGGCGGCGACGGCGTGGCTGGGCTCGAGCGCGGGCACGATGCCCTCGGTCTCGCAGAGCAGGCGGAAGCCGGCCAGCGCCTCGTCGTCGTCGACGGCGACGTACTCCGCCCGCCCGTCGCGCTTGAGCCAGGAATGCTCGGGGCCGACGCCGGGGTAGTCGAGCCCGGCGCTGATGCTGTGCGCCTCGGCGATCTGGCCCTCGTCGTCCTGGAGCAGGTAGGTGCGGGTGCCGTGCAGCACGCCCGGACGGCCCCGGCTGAGCGTCGCGGCGTGGCGGGCGTCGAGGCCCTCCCCGGCGGCCTCGACGCCGATCAGCCGTACCGGGTCGTCGAGGAAGGGGTGGAAGAGGCCGATGGCGTTGCTGCCGCCGCCCACGCAGGCGATGGCGACGTCGGGCAGGCGGCCGATCTGCTCCAGGCACTGCGTGCGGGCCTCGTGGCCGATCACGGTCTGCAGGTCGCGCACGATGGTCGGGTAGGGGTGGGGGCCGATGGCGCTGCCGATCACGTAGTGGGTGTCGCGGACGTTGGTCACCCAGTCGCGGATGGTCTCGTTGATGGCGTCCTTGAGCGTGCGCGAGCCGGAGTCGACGGGGCGCACCTCGGCGCCCAGCAGGCGCATGCGGAAGACGTTGAGCGACTGCCGGCGCACGTCCTCGGCGCCCATGTAGACGATGCACTCCAGGCCGAAGCGGGCGCAGGCGGTGGCCGTCGCGACGCCGTGCTGACCGGCCCCGGTTTCGGCGATGATGCGGCGCTTGCCCATCTTTCGCGCCAGCAGCACCTGGCCGATGGCGTTGTTGATCTTGTGCGCGCCCGTGTGCGCCAGATCCTCGCGCTTGAGGACGATGCGCGGCCCGCCGAGCGCGGCGCTGAGGCGCGGGGCGTCGCTGAGCGGCGTGGGCCGGCCAACGTAGTCGCGCAGCAGCTCGTCCAACTCGTCCTGGAAGTCCTCGTCCGACTGGGCGGCGATCCAGGCCGCCTCCAGCTCGGCGCAGGCGGGCATCAGCGTCTCGGGGATGTACTGGCCGCCGAACTCGCCGAAGCGGCCGGCGATCGGCTGGGGGGGTGCGTCGGTGGTCATGGCGGCTCTCCCGTCGCGATGGGGCCGCTGGCCGACGCGGCGCGCGCGTTGCGGATGAAGTCGCGGATGCGGTCGGGCGACTTGACGCCCGGCTGCGGGCGACCGTCCACAGCCGAACGCTCCTCGACGCCGGACGACACATCGACGGCCCAGGGGCGCACGCGCTCAATGGCGGCGGCGACGTTGTCCGGGCCGAGGCCGCCGCCCAGCACGATCGGCCGGATGCGGGCGATCGCGGCGGCGATCGCCCAGTCGAACGTGCGGCCGCTGCCACCGCCCTGGTCGGAGTACGTGTCCAGCGCGGCGACGGTGGGCGGCCGCTCCGCGACGCGGTCGAGCAGCGCGTCGGCGTCCGTGGCGGCGTCGACGTGGTGCACGCGGATCACGGGCCGCGTCAGCCGCACGACGAGCTGCGGGTGCTCGCCGCCGCTGAGCTGGATGACGTCGAGGTCGATGGCGGCGGCGATGCGCACGATCTCGTCGGCGGACTGGCCCGCGAAGACGCCGACCAGCAGCGGCTGCCCGGCGCGGTCGATGGCGGCGCCGAAGGCGGCGGTGTCGGACTCGAACAGTTCGATGCGGGGGCCGAGCGCGCCGCGGATCGCGCGGGCCTGCTCGAGGCTCGCGCGGCGGGGGCTCTCGGCGAAGATGACGCCCAGCATGTCGGCCCCGGCGTCGCGCGCGGCGCGGGCGTCGCGGGGGTCGCGCAGGCCGCAGATCTTGATGCGCGTCATGCCGGGCCTCCCGCCCGCACTCCGCTCGGAACTGGCTCGTCCGGAAGCAGAGCGGCGATGGCGGCGGGGATGTCGCCGCCGCTGGTGAGGCCCTCGCCGATGAGGACCGCATCGACGTCGCAGGCGCGCATGCGGGCGAGGTCGGCGGGGGTGCGCACGCCGCTGGCGGCGACGACCGGCACGCCCGGCGGGACGAGCGGCCGCAGCCGCTCCGTCGTGCCGAGGTCCTCCTCGAAGGTGTGCAGGTCGCGGTTGTTGATCCCGATCGCGCCGCCCGAGTCGAGCAGGCCGGCCCGCAGCGCGAGATCGAGTTCCGCCGCGTCGGTGACCTCGATGAAGGCGGCCATGCCGAGCGCGCGGCCGGCGTCGATCAACTCGCGGATCGCGGCGGCGTCGGGGATCGTCTTGACGATCACGAGGAAGGCGTCGGCCCCCAGCGCGCGCGATTCGAGCACCTGGTACGGGTCGACGATGAAGTCCTTGCGCAGCAGCGGCGGGCAGGGGACGGCGTCGGCCGCCAGAGTCATGGCGACGTCGGACAACTCAGCGTCGCCGGCGAAGAAGGCGGGGGCGGTGAGCACGGAGATGGCGACCGCGCCGCCGTCGCGGAAGGCGCGGGCGGCGGCCACGTGGTCGAGGTCGCGGGCGAAGGGCCCCTTGGAGGGCGAGCCCTTCTTGACCTCCGCGACCAGCCCCAGACCCGGCCGTCGCAGGGCGGCGACGAAGTCGCGGGGGGCGGGGCTCCTGGCGACGATCCGCCGCAGCACAGGCTCGGGCCCGGCCGCGCGGCGGCGGCCCAGGTCGTCGCGCGTCTCCGCGACGATGCGATCGAGAACGCTGCCCTCATGGCGCGGCGGGGCGGGCGTCTTAGGCACTGGTCTCGCTCAGCCTCTGCGTGGTCTCGACGAACAGCTCCAGCTTGCGCAGGGCGCGGCCGTCGTCGATGGCCTCGGCGGCGCGGCTGACGCCCTCGGCGAGGGTGGGCGCCTCGTCGGCGGCGAGCAGGGCGGTGGCGGCGGTCATCGTGACGAAGCCGGTGAGCGGGCCCGTCTTGCCGCCGAGCACCTCGCGCATCGCGCGGGCGTTGTCCGACGCGTCGCCGCCGGCGACGGCGGACAGCGGCACGGGGCGGATGTGGAAGTCGCCGGGGCGCACCTCGTACTGCTCCACGCGACCGCGGCGCAGCTCCCAGACCGTCGTGGGGCCCGTGGGCGAGACCTCGTCGATGCCCTCCTGCCCGTGCACGACCAGGGCGTGCGGGCTGCCGAGGCGGCTCAGCACGTGGGCGTACTGCTCGCCGATCTCGGGCGTCGCAACGCCGACGGCCATCCGCGTCGTGCCGGCGGGGTTGGTCAGCGGGCCGAGGATGTTGAAGACGGTGCGGAAGCCCAGCTCGCGCCGCACCGGCCCCACGAAGCGCATGGCCGGGTGGTAGGTCTGCGCGAACAGGAAGCCCACGCCGATCTCGCGGATGCAGGCGGCCATCGCCGAGGGGGGCAGGTCGATCTGCGCGCCGAGCGCCTCCAGGACATCGGCGCTGCCGCAGCGCGAGGACATGGCGCGGTTGCCGTGCTTGGCGACGGTGACGCCGCAGCCCGCGACGACGAAGGCCCCGGCGGTGCTGACGTTGAAGGTGTCGGGGGCGTCGCCGCCGGTGCCGACGACATCGACGATGCGGTCCACGCCGGGCACGACGATGCGCAGCGCCTTCTCGCGCATGACGCGGGCGAAGCCCACGATCTCGTCGATCGTCTCGCCCTTGGCGCGCAGCGCGGTGAGCAGCGCCGCGATCTGCGTGGCGGGGATGCTCGCGCCGGACATGATCTCGTCGAGGACGGTGGAGGCCTCGGCCTCGGTGAGGTCGCGGCCGTCGTCGATCAGGGCGGCGAGGGCATCGGAGACGGCGGTCATGGCGTCACTCCCTCCCGCGCCGGCTGCTCCATCCCGAGGAAGTTGCGGAGCAGGTCGTGGCCGGCGGTGGTCATGATCGACTCGGGGTGGAACTGGACGCCCTCCAGGGCGTAGTCGCGATGGCGCACGCCCATCAGGACGCCGCTGTCGGCCCAACTGGTGGCGACGAGTTCCGGCGGCAGGGTGGCCGGGTCGATGGCGAGGCTGTGGTAGCGGATGGCGTCGAAGTCGGCATCGAGGCCAGCGTAGACGCCGCGGCCGTCGTGCGAGATGCGGCTCGACTTGCCGTGCATGATCTCGCCCGCGCCGACGACGTCGGCCCCGAAGGCCGCGCCGATGCACTGGTGGCCCAGGCAGACGCCGAGGATGGGCACCTGTCCGGCGAAGCGGCGGATGAGGTCGATGCTGACGCCGGCGTCCTCGGGGCGCTTGGGGCCGGGCGAGATGACGATGCGCTCGGGCCGCAGGGCGGCGATCTCGTCCAGCGTGATCTGGTCGTTGCGGGCGACGCTGACCTCGGCGCCCAGCTCGGAGAGGTACTGGTACAGGTTGTAGGTGAAGGAGTCGTAGTTATCGAGCAGGAGGAGGCTCATCGGGGAATCCTTGGCGCCCGTGGCGCGCTGCCGGTCGCGGGACCGGTCACTGGCACGATACCGATCAATAGCCGCGGCTGCCTGCGGGTCGTTCGCGGGAGCGGGCTTCGGCGAGGTCGAGGGCGGTGAACATGCCCATGGCCTTGTTGACGGTCTCCTGGAACTCGGCGTCGGGGGTGCTGTCGTAGACGATACCGCCGCCGGCCTGCACCGACGCCAGACCGTCCTTCATGATGATGGTGCGGATGGTGATGGCGGTCTCCATGTTGCCGCCGAAACCGAAGTAGCCCAGCGCGCCGGCGTAGGGGCCGCGCTGGTCCTCCTCGAGCTCGGCGATGATCTCCATGGCGCGGATCTTGGGGGCGCCCGAGACGGTGCCGGCCGGGAAGGTGGCGCGCAGGGCGTCGAAGGCGTCCATCTCGGGGCGCAGGCGGCCCTCGACCTGGGAGACGAGGTGCATCACGTGGCTGTAGCGCTCGACGTCCATCTGCTGGGTGACGCGCACGCTGCCGGGCTGGCTGACGCGCCCGATGTCGTTGCGGCCCAGGTCGAGCAGCATGACGTGCTCGGCCAGCTCCTTGGCGTCGGTGCGCAGCTCCTGCTCGAGGGCCTGGTCCTCCTCCTCGGTCGCGCCGCGACGGCGGGTGCCGGCGATGGGGTTGGTCGCGACCTTGCCATCCTCGACCACGACCAGCAGCTCCGGCGACGTGCCGGCGATCTGGTGGTCGCCGAGTTCGAGGTAGTAGGTGTACGGCGACGGGTTCACGGTGCGCAGCGTGCGATAGACGTTGAAGGGGTGGACGAAGGTCTCGCGGGAGAAGCGCTGCGAGTAGACGCACTGGATGATGTCGCCGGCGACGATGTAGTCGCTGATGCGCTTGATGTCGGAGACGTAGGCCTCGCGCTGCATGTTGGAGCGCAGCGGGGCGGCGCCCTGGGACGGGGCGGGCTGGTCGGCCGGGACGGGCGGCGCGCCGGCGCCGAGGCGGTCGACGATCTCGTCGATGCGGCGCACGGCGGCGCGGTAGGCGCTCTCGACGTCGCCGTCGAGGCGGACGTGCCCCACGACCTTGATCAGGTGCTTGAAGTGGTCGAAGACGAGCAGCGTATCGACGAACTGGAAGAGCACCTCGGGCAGGCCGTGGGGGTCGCGGCGGGCGAGCGGCAGGCGCTCGAAGTGGCGCACGGCCTCATAGCCGACGTAGCCCACGGCGCCGCCGTGGAAGGGGGGCAGGTTGGGGTTGGGGATCAGCGTGAAGCGTTCGAGCTCGCGCTTGACCTCGTCCAGCGGGTCGACGCCGGGCACGGCCTCATCGGCGATCGGGGATCGGTAGACGCGGTAGGGCTCGGTGCCGATGAAGGAGTAGCGCGCGGGCCGGTCGGCGCCCTCGACCGATTCGAGCAGGAACGAGTAGTCGCCGCGCTTGACCTTGAGGAAGGCCGAGACGGGCGTCTCCAGGTCGGCGAGGACCTCGCGATAGACGGGCGTCAGGCTGCCCTTGCCCGACGCGGCCAGACGCCGGACCTCTTCCAATGACGGATAGTGCATCGCTGCGCTCCTCTGCTCGTCTGCTGCCGGTCGGCGCGTTTCGGCCCGGGGCCTTAACGCAAAAACTCCGCCCTCAAGGGGCGGAGTGAACCGCGGTACCACCCTTGTTCCCGTCGCCGCCGACGCGGGATGCGTGGGCGAGTCGGGGCGCTCGATTCGCTGACGGCGGCGCGCCTGTGCCCTATGGACGGGCGGCCCGGCGGTCAGGCGCGGGCTTGGAGCGTCGCGATCGGCTCGGCTTCGATAACGGGGCCTCTCCGGCGACGCCTACTCGCACTCCCGGGGGAGCGGTTTCGGGCCGCGACTCACGGGGCCATTCACCGATCGCGCGACCGCCGGCCTTGCAGCCCGCCCCGGCGCCATCGCGCGGGAGCCCGAGCCGGCTCTCTGTGGGTCCGCTTGACCGGGTACTCGTCCCGCTCAGCGTCGATATTCAGTTGTAGATCGAGTCTGGAGGAGCGCCGCGCGGGTTGTCAATGTGTCGTCGAGGGGCGCGGCGACGCGGGGAGTGTCGTGGGCGGCACGCCGGGGGGCGGGGTCAGAGGCGGGGCGGCAGGCGGCCGGGGCGGGCGCGCTCGCCGTCGATGACGGCCAGCATCTCGTCGACGGCGACGTCGAGGCCGCCCTCGCCGTTGACGATCACATGATCGAAGCGGACGGCCTCGGCCATCTCCTCACTGGCGATCGCGAGGCGGCGGCGCATCGCGGCCTCGTCGTCGGCGGCGCGGGCGCGCAGGCGGCGCTCCAGATCATCGAGATCGGGCACGGTGAGAAAGATCAGCAGCGCCTCGGGGATCTTGGCGCGCAGCGTGCGCGCGCCCTGGACATCGGTGCGCAGGACGACGGTCTTGCCCTCGGCCAGCAGCCGCTCGACCTGATCGCGCGGCACGCCGCTGCGATGCCCGTAGACCGTCGCGTGCTCCAGGAAGCCGTCGCGGGCGAGCAGGTCGTCGAACTGTTGGTCGCTGAGGAAGATCTGATGCACGCCGTCGCGCTCGCCGGGACGGGGGGCGCGGGTCTTGGCCGTGACGACGCGCGCGAGGCGGTCGTCGCGACCCAGGGCGGCGGCCAGGACGCTGTCCTTGCCGGCCCCGGACGGTCCGGAGAGCACGACGACGAGCGGCGCGGGCGCGGTCAATCGGGATCCTCGCCGTCGCCCGGGCCGAGGCGCTGGGCGGCCTCGACGCGCCGCACGATCGTCTCGGGCGCGATGGCGGCCAGCACGACGTGCCCGGTGTCCATCACGAGCACGGCCTTGGTGCGCCGCCCGCTGGTCATGTCGATGATGGCGCGCTCGGCCTTGCCGTCCTGCACGAGGCGCTTGCTGGGGGCGGAGTTGGGCGACACGATCGCCACCACGCGATCGATCGCGAGCACGTTGCCGAAGCCGATGTGCAGGAGTTCCGCCGGCATCTCGTGGCTCAGGTTAGCGCCCGCGGTCCGGCGAGTCGCGCGAGATCGGCCCAGAAGCCGGGGTACGAGACCGCGACGGCCTCGGCTCCGTCGAGCAGGCTGACGGCCTCGCCGGCCGGGCCGGCGGCCATTGCCGCGACGGCCGCCGCCATGGCCAGGCGATGGTCGCCGCCGGCATCGACCCGGCCGCCGCGCAGCTGGGCGCCGCCGTGGATGCGCAGCCCGTCGGGGCGCTCATCGGCGGCGGCGCCGAAGGCGCGCAGCAGCCCCGCCGTGGTCGCGATGCGGTCGGACTCCTTGACGCGCAGCTCCTCCGCGCCGCGGATCTCGCTGGGCCCGTCGGCGACGGCGGCGGCGACCGCGATCACGGGCAGCTCGTCGATGGCGCGCGGCACGACGTCGCCCTCGATCGTCGCGCCGCGCAGCGGGCCGTGACGCACGCGCAGGTCGGCGACGGGCTCGCCGCCGGCGCGCCGGGGGTTCGACTCGTCGATGACGGCGCCCATGGCGCGCAGGACGTCGATCACGCCGGTGCGGGTCGGATTGACGCCGACGCCGGGCAGCGTCACGTCGGAGCCGGGGGTGATCGCCGCCGCGACGAGCCAGAAGGCGGCGGCGCTGGGATCGCCGGGCACGTCGACATCGACGGGGTGCAGCGGGGCGGCGGGGTCGAGGCGGACGGTCGGGCCGCCGGTGTCGCCAGTGACGATGTCGATGGCCGCGCCCATTGCGCCGAGCATGATCTCCGTGTGGTCGCGGGTGGGCGCGATCTCCTCGATCGCGCTGGGGCCGCCGGCGGCCAGGGCGGCCAGCAGGATGGCGCTCTTGACCTGGGCGCTGGGCACGGTCATGCGGCCGTCGAAGGGGCGCAGGGCGCCGCCTCCGACCGTGATCGGGGCGCGCATGTCGGGGCCGTCGCCGGCGACGGTGGCGCCCATCCCGGCCAGCGGGCGCAGCACGCGCGCCATCGGGCGGCGGCGCAGCGAGGCGTCGCCGTCGAGCACCGAGCGTCCATCAAGGCCGGCCAGCAGTCCGGCGAGCAGGCGCATCGAGGTGCCGCTGTTGCCGCAGTCGAGCACCGCGTCGGTCGTGCGCAGGGCGGCGCGGCCGGGGCTGGAGACGAGCAGACCGTCGCCGTCGTCGTCGGTGATGCGCGCGCCCAGCTGCTCCAGGATGGCCAGCGTGCGCCGGCAGTCGTCGCCATCGAGGAAGCCGCGCACACGGGCCTCGCCCTCGGCGAGGGCGTTGCAGATCAGCGCGCGGTGCGAGATGGACTTGTCGCCGGGGACGCGGACCGTGCCGCGCAGGGGACCGACGGCGCGCAGTCGTTGCCTCACGACGCCCTCCTCGTGCGCAACTCCGCCCGCCGGCGCGCCGCTAGCGCCTGCGGCGCGACGCCTCGATCTTCTTGTCGGACTCCTTCATCATGTCGCGCATCTTCTCGTAGAGCTTGGGGCTCATCATCATCCCGCCGAGGAGGGAACCCTTGTCGGGCATGTCGGGCACGGGCGGCGCGTCGTCGAGGTCGTCGCCCTGGAGGAAGCGGAAGCGCTGCAGGTTGGCGTCGAAGAAGGCCTTGAAGATCGTCTCTTCGTCCTCGTCGAGCAGGTCGCGGTAGCGGTTGAGCTCGATGATGTAGCGATCGATCCAGTACTGGATGCGCTCCTTGTTGGTCAGCGCGATCTCGGCGGACATCTGGGGGTCGCCGTCGACGAGGCGGGTGAGGTCACGGTAGGCCGGGCCGGCCATCTTGCCGAAGTCGGCCCAACTCTCGGTGTAGCGCAGCATCGTGAAGAGGGCGTTGGAGGCCACGATGGGCATGTGGCTGACGGCCGCCACGAGGTCGTCGTGCTCGTCCGCGGACATGAACCGCGGCGTCGCGCCGATGGCCTCCACCAAGCCCAGCACCGAGCGCACGGCGGTGTCGGAGGCGTTGGTCTGGGGCACGACGGCGTAGGGGGCGCCCTGGAAGAGCCCGGCCTCGGCGTTCTCGACGCCCTGCTCGGTCTTGCCGGCCATGGGGTGTCCGCCGACGAAGGAGCAGTAGCGGGGCAGGTGCTCGGCGGCCCACTGCAGAACCAGCCGCTTGCTCGAGGCGACGTCGGTGACGGCGGCGCCGTCGCTGAGGTACGGGGCGATCTCCTGGAACACCTGGATGATCTGCACCGGCGGCACGGCGACGATGACCAGCCCGGCGCCGCCGACGGCCTTGGCCGGATTGCCCTCGACCTCGTCGACGACATTGCGCTTCTTGGCCTCGCGCCGGACGCGGCTTGAGTGGTCGTAACCGATGAGTTCGACGTCTTTGTGACCCGCGGCCTTGATGGCGAGTCCCAGCGACCCGCCGATCAGGCCAAGGCCGATGATCGCGATTTGTGACATGTGGTTCTCCTGCAAGCGGATTCGCTGAGCATTGTATCAAGCGCCGGCGCACCGCCGGACCCCGTCGATGGTAGAGTCCAGCGCGGTAAGGCGGGGAGACCGGCGATGGAGCGCGCATGCGTCGCTCGCGGGAACACGCCCTGCCACGACTGCCCCGGCGCTGGCTGGTCGCAGGATCCCTAGTCGCGCTGATCCTGGGCGGGCTCGCGCTGGGCCTGATCGCGCCGCCGTCGTCGGCCGGATCGACCGACGCCCGCGCCGCCGGACCGCAACTCATCGTGTCCTCCTACGGCGACGACGAGAGCACCCTCTGGCTGATCGACCCCGCCGCGCCGGCGCGGCGTCAGCTGTGGCTCCACGTCGCGCATGCGCCCGGCTGGGCGATCGAGGGGGCGGTCTCGCCGGCGGGCGGGCGCGTGGCGCTGCTCGTCGTGCCGCCCGGCGCGCGCGACCCCGGCGCCGAGACGCAGCTGCTGATCAGCGACGGCGGGCCGCCGCGCGTCGTGGCGGGGGGACTCGACCTGCGGGGCGGGCTGGCCTGGTCAGCCGACGGGCGCGAGCTGTTCGCACGGCGCACGCTGCCGGGCCCCGATGGGGGGCGTCGCTTCCAACTGATCGCGCTCGACTTCAGCGGCGGCGCCGGCGGCGACGGAACGGACAGGCCCGTCGAGCGGACGCTGCTGGAACGCGGCGACACGGGCGGGCTCTACCCCGTGGGCCGCGCCGTGGGCGGGCCGGCCTACGCCGTCGCGGTCGGCCCGGGCGGCAGCGCCCTGATCGCGATCGACGACAACGACGTCTCGGTGCTGCCCTTCGCCGCCGTCGTGACGCGGGAGTGGGCGCTGTCGCCGGGCGGGTCGCGGCTGGCCTACACCGAGCAGCGGGGCATGGCGCTGCGCGTGATGGTGCTCGACCTCGCCGGGCCCGGCCTGCGCACCGCTCAGGCCGTCGAGCCCGGCCCGCCGGGCGGCTCCGCCTCGCCGGTCTGGGGGCCCGGCGGGACGCTGTACGCGGGGCCGTTCGGAGGCGACACGAGTGGTTCCGGCACGGGGAGCGGCGATATCCGCTCGGCGGGCGTGCGCGTGGCGGGGGCCGTCGCGGGCTTCGACCTGCCGCTGGGCTGGTCGCCCGACGGCGCCTACCTGGCGCTGCGCACCTTCGACGGGACGGGGCCCGGCAACCCCGGCGCCGAGGGCGTGGCCCTGCTCGGGCCGGATGGCGCGTCGCAGGTCGTGACGGGCGACGGGCTGCGGATTCTGGGCTGGTGGCATGCGGCGCCCTGAACGGCCGGGCGGCTCACTGTGGCGGCGGGCGGCCGTCGTGGCGCTGCCGTGCGCGATCGTGGCGGCCCTGCTGGCGGCGATGGTGGCGGGGCTGGTCGCCGTGCCCACCCGGACGCCGGCCCACGCGCAGGCGGCCAACGACGGCGGCGGGCGCGTCTGCTCGGACTTCGGCGGCGGCCCGCCCTACCGCTTCGAGACGTACGAGGCGACGCGCGACCGCGCCCCGTACCTCAGCGCGCAGCGGCTGGCGGCGGTCGACGCGCTGCTGCCGTCGGACCCGGTCTTCGCGCTGCCGGCCACCGAGTCGGGGCCCGCGCACCAGCGCGTCGAGGGGCCCGACGGCTGGATCCCCGATGTCCTGCTGCACGCCATGGCCTGGGTCGAGAGCCGCCTCAACCAGGCCGCGATCGGCGTCCCCTACGAGCGCAGCGGGCCGGTAGTGATCTCGTCGTCCTGCGCCTATGGCCTAATGCAGGTGGCCTCGTGGTTCAGCAATCACGGCGACGTGCCCAGCCGGGCCGAGGCGCTGGCCGGGACGCACTACGCCTACAACATCGCGGCCGGGGCGCGCATCCTGGTCGAGAAGTGGAATGAGGACGTGTTCCCGGTCGTGGGGCTCGGCGAGCGGGAGTTCATCGAGTCGTGGTACTACGCGCTCTGGGCCTACAACGGCTGGGCGACCGCGAATCACCCGGCCGGCCCCGAGGTCGACCCGTTCCGCGCGCTGCCCTACGACTGCGACGGCCCGTACAACGGCTACACGTATCAGGAGCTGGTGATCGGCTGCCTGATCAACCCGCCGTCGCTCAACGGGCGCCCGCTCTGGCCGGCGCTCCCCGTCGAGCACCCCGACCTGGCGACGCTGGCGCAGCCCGGCGGCCCGCTGGACCCGGAGCACTTCTTCGCGGGCCGGCGGCAGCGCCTGGCGCGGCCCTTCGACGCGATGAACGCGCCCCTGCCGCCGGACGCCGCGCCGTATGAGCCGGCGGCGCTCGACGACGTGGCGGCAGAGGCGGCGCGGCAGGCGATCTTCGGCGACCCCCGCGCCGACGTCGATGCGCGGCCGCTGGAGCTGGGCCCCGACGGCGAGGTCGTGCGGCCGCTGTCGTTCTCGATCCGCAACCTCGGCAGCGGGCTGCTCGTCTACCGGCTGGTCCCGCAGGATGCGTGGCTGCGCGTCTCGCTCGACGCGGGGGTGGCCGTCGGCTCGCCGCCGGGCACGTCGCGGGCGGATGTCACAGTCCGCGTCGAGGTCGATGCGGCCGGGCTGCCCGCGGGGGTTTACGAGGGGTCTATCCTGGTGGAGCTACTGCTGCCGGACGGCGCCGTCGAGTCGGTGCGCGTGCCGGTGGCGCTGGAGAAGCAGGGCGTGCCGCGCTACGAAGCCGGCCGGCCGCGGAGTTGACCCGTCGGCGCGGCGCGGGGAGCGGAGGACGAGGCGATGCAGGACCGGCTGACGCGGGCGATGCGGCGCAATCACGGGCTGGAGCACGCGACGGTGGCGGTGCTGCGCAGCCGCCGGGGGGCGGCGCTGCGCGTCGACGCGCGCGCGTCGACGGACGGCTTCTACGTGTACGGGAACGTGGCGGAGGCGGAGCTGCTGTCGGCGGCGGACGAGGCGCTGACGCGGCTGCAGGGCGGCGAGTGGGGGCTGGCGGTATCGCCCAACTGCACGACGAACCTGGCCGCGGGCGGCGTCCTGGCGGGGCTGTCGACGCTGGCCCTGGCGCGGCGCACGGGGGGCTGGAAGGGGCTGCTGGAGGCGGTCGTGTTGGGCCTGCTCTCGACGGCGGCGGCGCAGCCGCTGGGCCGCTGGGCGCAGCAGCATCTGACGACGAGCCCCGACGTATCGCAAACGCGCATCCTGCGGGTGCGAGCGGGCGGCCACGGCCGCGGCCGCTACCTAAAGGTGGAAACGTCGAGACCGGTCGTACGCCCCGAGGTCGTCCCGGCCGGCCGGGCGTAGCGGTCGCGCATTGGTCCACTGGCCCCCGTAGCTCAACCGGACAGAGCAGCGGCTTTCTAATCCGCAGGTTGCAGGTTCGAGTCCTGCCGGGGGTACCAGGATCGCACGCGGTTGGCAGTCCCCCGCCCGACGATGCATGCGCGCCGTATGTGATAATGTGGATCACATGTCGAAGATGATCCAGGGACGCAACGTGCCGGACGAGGCGCACCGCGAGGCGCGGGCGGCGGGCGAGGGGCTGAGCCTCTCGGCCTACGTGCTGCGGGAACTGGAGCGCCCGCTGGACGTGCCGCCGATCGAGGAGACGCTGGCTCGGCTGCGCAGCTTGGAGCCCGTCGAATCGTCCATGACGTCGGCCGAGATGATCCGGGAGATCCGCGGGCCGCTCGTGGTCCCGGAGTCCGCCGGGCCGCCCAAGTCGTCGGCCGAGATCATCCGGGAGTCCCGTGGGCCGCTGTGATCGTCGCCGACGCGTCGGTGGTGGTCGAGTCGCTGCGGCAGTCGGGGAGTCCAGCCGGCGCGGCCTTTGATCGGCGCCTCGCCGGCGGCGACACGATCTGCGCGCCGCATCTGCTGGACGCGGAGGTGGCGCAGGCGCTGCGCGGCCATGTCTTGCGGGGCGAGATGCACCCGGCCCGCGCCCTCGCAGCGCTGGATGTCCTGGCGCGGCTGCCGATCCGGCGCTTCGCGCACCAGGATCTGCTGGCCCGGGCGTTCGAGTTGCGGTCGAACGTGACGATCTACGACGGGCTGTACCTGGCGCTGGCGGAGACGCTCGATGTGACGCTGCTGTCGTGCGACGCGGGGCTGCGTGACGTGCCGGGCTGCGCGGCGCGGGTGGAGTTCGCGCCCGTCGGGGGCGGCTAGCGTCCGCGTCGCGCCGGCCCCCGTAGCTCAATTGGATAGAGCAGCGGCTTTCTAATCCGCAGGTTGCAGGTTCGAGTCCTGCCGGGGGTACCAGGGGGGCGATGCCCTGGCGCTGACTCCCATGCGGCGTGATATTCGAGCACGCCGCGACGCCCGGAGCGTGAGGACCGTGCCGGGGAGCACAGGTTCTGTCGGTCCCGGGTTCAGCTTGCGCGTAGCGGCAGCAGCTTGAGCGCGCCCGCACCCAATCGGCCCTGACATTCCGAGCAGTCTGGGTCGCGCCGTGGCAACTCGATTGTGGGGCACGGGTCAATCGCCCGGTACTTCAGCCACTGGACCTCTCTGGGCACTTCAAGCAGTTCCAAGGCTGCGAAGAGGTACTGGTCTACGGCGTGCGCGGCGGCAACAGCGTTGAGCGTGATGACGCTCGGCGCGGGCACTTCTTCGACGTAGCGCTGCGCCGCTCGCTGCTGTGGTGACGCCGCCTCCTCGGCGAGGCGCGTCGGGTTCACGAGCTCATTGCACCAGAGGCACGATTCCCCGGGGATGAGTCGGCGAACCACAGAGAACACATCCTGGATTGCCCCGGCGGAGTCATTGACGACCTTCGCTCCAACTTGCCACGTGGGGATCAAGTACTGATGGCATATGGCATTGAGGACGAGCCGTGCCTGCATGCTGTCAGCAGCCAGGAAGATGGCATCACAGTCGAGGAGTTGGCTGGCCACGGCGCGCTCGGTGACGTCGCCCACGACCGCTTCGTACCGGATGCCGGGGTTGGCCTTCCGCGCGACGCGCTCGGCGATCCGGACCTTCGGCGTGGGCCGCAGACCCTGCAGGCGCCACAGGCCGCGAAGCCGAGGCCAGCGACCCATATCGTTTCGGCGTGCGCCTACCAGTCTTGGGTTATTCGTCGCATCAAAGCAGTCGAAGTCAGCGATGACAATGTGCCCGACTCCAAGGCGTGCGAGGTACTCGTTGATGAGTGACCCAGCGCCTCCTGCGCCGACGATCCCGACCTTCTGAGCCGCGAGGATGGCCTGACCTCGGTCCCCGAAGAGACGGACCTGACGGTCGTAGTCCGAGCCTGCGCTAGGGCGGTGCTGCGGGGACGACGACCGCGACTCCAGGGAGGTGCCTACGACGACCGCGTGATCGAGCTCAAGCTGAACGTCAGCAGACATCCAGATGTCACCGGCTACGGCTCGGCGCGCGAAGACGAGCCCTCCGGCAGGTGGCCCGTCGAGGATGTCGATCAGGGCCGGGTAGCCGCGGCGGTGGGACGCCATGTCGGTGCCGGAGAACGCGACGTGGTCGGTTCCTGGATGGTTGTGGACAGCCAAGTATGCGAGCCCCTCGCCAGCGCAAGCGAGAGCGCAGCGTCGTACGAAATCTGCGGTGAGCATCCGGTAGCCGCGCTGACTCGGCACGTAGTCGACCCCATCGATCGCGGGGAACAGACCACGTCCGAGGAGCCGGGATCCTCTGTCCGTCGACACAACAGTGGCGCCGATCACGGCTCCGTGTTCATCTTCGTCCCCCGGGAAGAGGTGAGCCTGCAGTTCAGCCGCCATCTCCCGGGACAGACGGAGGGTCACGGGCGGTCTCACTGAGTCTTGAGCCATTGAATGACCTTCATCACCTTGAGGGCAGCGGTGTCGATCGCTGGGTCTCGGTGGTTGCTCCGTCTGGATAGCTGGAGAGCCGGCTCGTCCTCGAACGAGGCGTTCGTGATGCCCTGCCCGTGTGCTTGACCGTCGGCACGGACCAAGTCAGGACGGACAAAGAGCGGGTAGACGTCCGCATGCGGATACTGGAAGCCGATGTGGAACTTGATCCACGTCTCCAGTGGGGCGTAAGCGGACCCGAGGTCGATGGGATCGATGGTCACGACCGCACCGCCGTCCTCCGTAGCGCGGGCGACGACCTCGGCATCGGAGAAGCGGCATCTAAGCTCCTCGACCGCCTGCTCCACATGCGGGTTCATCATGGCGGCACCCGCCAGGAGTTGTCGTCGCTCGCGGTGGCGAAGAACGTCTTGAACTCGCGCAGGTCGACCTTGTCCGAGTCTCCGACGATCTGCTGCTTGCCGTCGGGACCGTCCTTGGCCAGCTGGAAGTCCAGTTCGATGACCACTCCTTGATCGATTGAAGCCGCCTTGATCTCGAGGCCGGTAGCCAGCGGTCCATCGACCTCGACCGGCTTGTGGTTGACGGAGATCGCGAACTTTCCCTTGCGCTCCTCCGCCACTTGGCTGGCTGCTGTGTCCGTCATTGGCTACACTCCTAGTTGCAGGTCCGATGGTCGGTTGCCACCGCGTGATTGCACAATAGACTGGTGATTCTACTAACGCAACCCCTTTGGAGGCTGAGATGGAAGAAAAGTTCGGCAGCTTCGACAGCGGAGCCTTCTACCAGGCGCTTGATGCGACTCGGCAGGCGAGGAGCCTGAACTGGAAGCAAGTTGCCGCGCAATCCGGCCTGAGCGCGTCCACTTTCACGCGGATGGCGCAGGGCAGGCGCCCTGATGTGGATGGGCTCGCCGCGCTGACGTCGTGGTCGGGGCTCAGCGCCGACGACTTCATGCGCTCAGATGCAAAGCAATCGGACCCAGAGCCGCTGGCCATGATCTCCACCTACCTCAGGTCCGACAAGAATCTCACTCCCGAAGCGGCCGCAGCGCTCGATGAAGTCGTGAAGGCCACCTACAAGCGGCTCAGAGCCCTGGAGTAGAACGTGGTGCTGCGACGAGGGTTCAAATCTGCGGCTGCCGCACTGGCGCGGGAGGTCAGGACCGAACTCAGGCTAGGTCCACTTGATCGCCTGGATCCCCGCGAGCTCGCGGAGCACCTGGCGATCCCGATCGTCCCCCTCAGCGAACTCGCGGCCGCCTCTATCGGTGCCCAATACCTCCTCTCGGTTGGAAGAGACGCATTCTCCGGTCTCACCGTCTTCGAGGGTCACCGCCGGATAATCGTGCACAACGATTCCCACTCCGAGGCTCGTCAGAGCAGCAACCTGGCGCACGAACTGGCCCACGGGCTCCTGCTGCATGAGCCCATCCCGGCGCTGGATGGCATGACCGGGTGCCGGAACTGGAAGGACACCAACGAAGAAGAAGCGGACTGGCTCAGCGGCGAGATGCTTGTCACCAGTGACATGGCCATGACTGTCGCGCAAGGGCGAATCACCGAACAGGAAGCGCAGCAACGCTTCGGCGTGAGCGCCGCGATGCTCAAGTGGCGCATCAACAAGACCGGGGCCCGCAAGAGGGTTGAACGAAGGGGGGGGGGCGACCAATGGCCAGCTACACTCCGCCCGATGCCACCCCCCAGCGCCCCTGAGCAGGATCCGGGTCACTTTTCAGTCACCTTGCCTACCCCCCGATGCATGCGCCCCACATGCGATCATGATGAGTCCAGTGCGCAACGTGCCGGGCGACGTGCATCGTGAGGCGGGGGCGGGGGCGGGCTCGCGACGCCGTCCGCGTTGCTGGTCAGGCCAGGGTCTCGGCGACGGTGGGCAGTTCCCGCACCGAGGCTCCGACTTCCTGGTCGGCGGCGGCGAGGTCGAACTGCGTTTGGAGGTTGAGCCAAAACTGGGGATCGACGCCGAACCAGTGTCCGAAGCGCAGCGCGGTGTCGCCGGTCACGGGGCGCTTGCCGGCGACGATCTGGCCGATCCGGCGGGACGGCACGTCGATCTCGCGGGCGAAGGTCGCCTGGCTCACGCCCAACTCCGCCAGCTCGTCTTTGAGAATCACGCCCGGATGGACGGCTCGCTTGAACACGGGCTCGACTCCTCCGCTCCGAGTCGACAATGACGTCGCCGTCAGCGTAGTGGTCGCGTCGCCCGGCCGCCGCCCCGCCCCCGACGCCGCCGCCCTCCAGGGGCTATGCTGCGGGCGAGCTCGACAGCCGAAAGGGACGACTGATGAACGGCCAAGGCGTGCGCATCCAGGTGGAGTACTGCGCTACTTGAAACTACTTGCTCCGCACCACCTGGATGGTGAGTGAAATCCTGAACGAGATTCAAAGCGAGGTGGCGTCGCTGGAGTTGATTCCCAGCGCGGGCGGTCGCTTTGAGTGGACCGTCGACGGGGAGCTGGTCTACAGCAAGGCGGCGACCGGCCGCTACCCGGAGCTGGCGGAGCTCAAGGAGGCGGTCTACGCGAAGCTGCCGGAGGCGGCGCCGGCCTGATCGCCGGGCCCGCCCGGCGCGACCGCCCGCCCCGCCCTACGGGAGCGGGACGTTGAGCGTGGTGGGCTCGGACGCGAACAGCCACAAGCCGTCGCCGCGGGCGATGGGGATGTCGCGGCGCAGCCCCGGCGGCAACGCGCGGCTGTCGCCGCGCCAGCCGTTGACCTGGTCCCAGGTCCAGAGGCGCGTGAGCGCCGGGTTGCCGTCGAGGATGGCGCGGGCGGTGGTGGGGGCGCCGAACCAGCCGACGAGGGTGAAGCCGGCCGCGAGCGGCAGCGGCACGTAGTCGGGCGTGTCGTCGTCGGTGATGGTGACGCTAACCAGGACGGCGGCGAACTCGTCGAGGCCGCCGCCGGTGGCGACGTGGTGGATGTGGTGGACGTGCTCGCCCTCGCTGAGGTCGTCGTCGACGGCTTCGACGGTCACGACGCGGGGCTGGTCCCAATCGGTGCGACTGAAGACGAGTTGCGCGGGGCTGGCGCGCAGGCCCTCTTCGGGACGGATGGTGACGGTGACCGCGGAGGCCGGCCGCCGGGGCAGCACGACGGTGTAGGTGTCCTCGCCGCCCTCCTCGGCGACGGCGGTGGCGCCGTCGGACTCGGTGATGCGCAGGGCGGGCGAGTGTTCGTCGGAGATGGAGATGATCAGCTCGGCGACGGGGGCGGCACGGCTCGCGCCGCTGAGGGTGAAGGTCAGCCTGCCGGTGTGGTCGCCCTCCATCAGGTCATCGTCGGCGGCGAACACGGCGAACTCGACCAGGCTGCCCCAATTCGCGCGGGTGAACTTGAAGGTCGACGCCGAGGTGACGAGTTGGTCGTCGGCGGTGATGGTGACGGTCGCCTCGGCGGCGGGGTCGGCGTTGAGCCGCAGCGAGAGGAAGTCGGGGCGGCCGCCTTCGATCACGTGGGTGCTGCCGGCGGACTGGGAGACGATGATCATGAAGCGGTCGTTGTCGGTGACGCGGACGGAGACGGGGTGGCCGCCGGCGGCGCCGTAGCCGCCGCCGCTCGCCCGGTGCAGGATGACGGCCGTGTGGGTCTGCTCGAAGTTGACATCGTCGACGGCGCTGACCGTGACGACCTGCGCCCGGGAGTAGTTCGTCATGGTGAAGACGAGCGTGTTGGGCGTGATCTCGAGATCGTCGGTGTCGGGGATGCGGATCGTCACGGTGCCGGTCGGCAGGCGGCTCAGCTTGACGGTGTAGCTGTCGGACTCGCCCTCTTCGCTCACGCTGAGGCCGTTGCCCTGGGCGATCGTGAGGCTGGGGACGACGTAGGTGAAGTTGTCCGCGGCGCTATCGCTGCTCGAACCCTCGGGGGTCGTGACGACGATGTCCACGGCGCCCGCGCGCGCCGGCACCGGACTCGTCGCCTGGATGTTGCCGTCGTTGAGGACCGTGAATCTGGCCGTGCGACCGCCGAAGGTCACCGAGGTCGCGCCGGTGAAGTCGTGGCCAACGATCGAAACGACGGCGCCGGCCAGGCCCGTCTCGGGCACGACGTCGCTGATCACCGGCGGCCCGGCGGCCCGCGCGGGGGAGGGAGAGAGCGCCGCGCCAAACACGACGAGGAAGAGGAGGGGCAACAGGGTTCGCCAGCGCATCGATCGGAACGCCTTCCCGCCGAGCCGGCGACGCATGATCGCCCTACGCAACGCTAGCGGGTCGCGCGTCGTGCCGCACGAGCCGCGCGCGGGCCGGGGCAGTGCGGCGGCCGAGAGCGTGATCCGGGCATAGTCACTCTCGGCGTCGGCCGCTACGGTGCAGGCATGAATGGCCTCGACTCGTGATCGTTTCCCCGCCCGGCGGCCGCGATCACACCGGCCCGATCATCGAGACGGAGGCGCTGCACAAGCGCTATCCGGGCGTGACGGCGCTGGATTCGCTGGCGCTGCGGGTGGAGCCGGGCGTGGTGGGGCTGGTGGGGCCGAACGGGGCCGGCAAGAGCACGCTGCTGAAGATCCTGCTGGGGCTGCTGCAGCCGACGAGCGGCTCGGCGACGGTGCTGGGCTTCGACATCGCGCGGCAGTCGCTGCAGGTGCGGGAGCTGGTGGGCTACTCGCCCGAGCACGACTGCATCCCCGGGGACATCTCGGCGGTCAACTTCGTGGTGCACATGGCGCGGATGAGCGGCATCCCGGCCGACGCCGCGCGCGACCGGGCCGCCGAGGCGCTGCGCTACGTGGGCCTGTTCGAGGAGCGCTACCGGCACATGCACGGCTACTCGACGGGCATGAAGCAGCGCGTGAAGCTGGCCCAGGCGATCGCGCACGACCCCAAGCTGCTCTTCCTGGACGAGCCGACGAACGGGCTGGACCCCGAGGGCCGCGACGAGATGCTGGCCCTGATCGAGCGGGTCGGGCGCGAGTTCGGCATCGCGATCGTGATGTCGTCGCACCTGCTCAACGAGATCGAGCGGGTCTGCGATGGCCTGGTGCTGATCGAGCAGGGGCGGCTGGTGCGAGCGGGCCGGATCGCCGAACTGACGGACGAGACGAGCGTGCTGCTGGTGGAGCTCGAGGGCGACGCGGGGGCGCTGGCATCGCAGCTCGCCGCCCAGGGTCTGGCGGCCACGGCGGACGGGCGGCGGATGGAGATCATCGTGGAGCCGGCCGACGCGCTGCCGGTGCGTGACGCCGTCGTGGCGGCGGTGGCCGACGCGGGGCTGCCGCTGCTGCGCCTGGAGCAGCGCCGGCGTCAGCTGGAGGAACTGTTCGAGACGGCGGCGCGGGAGCCGGTGGCATGACGACCGGCGCCGCGCCCGACCCGACGCCGAACGGCCCGCGCGGCACGATCTACGACTTGCGCTATCGGTCGTACGAGGGGGAGCGGCTGGGACGCCGCTTCGCGGTCTGGTCGCTGTACGTGCTCAGCCTGCGCAACGCCTTCGGGCTGGGCCGGGGGGCGCTGCCGAAGGCGCTGGCCTTCGGGCTGGTGGGGCTGGCCTTCATCCCGGCGATCATTCAGCTGGCGGTCGCGGCCCTCGGCGCGGGCGACCTCTCGATCGTCGACCCCGAGGGCTACTACGGCTTCATCCAGATCATCCTCATGCTCTTCGCGGCGACGCTGGCGTCGGACCTGGTCGGCAACGACCGGCGCTTCGGAGTGCTGCCGCTCTACTTCTCGCGGCCGCTGCTGCCCGACGACTACGGGCTAGCCAAGCTGGCGGCGCTGGCGACCGCGATGCTCGCGGTGACGGTGCTGCCGCAAGCGGTGATGTTCCTCGGCAACTGGCTGGGCGCGGCCGACGCCTGGGACTGGGCCAAGGACAACGCCTCGGACTTCGCGCCGATCGTGGGCAGCGGGCTGATGATCTGCGTCACCTTCGCGGCCATCGGACTGGTCACGGCGACCTACGCGGGGCGGCGCTCGCTGGCGATCGTGGCGGTGCTCGCGGTCTTCCTGGTCCCCTTCATCGTGGTCGAATCGATCACGAGCATCAGCGACGCCGACGCCGCCCGCTACGCCATCTTCTTCAGCCCGGTGCACATGGTGCGGGCCTTCACGCTGGTGCTGTTCGACGCCGTCCCCGCGATCGACTCCGGCTCCGACGACAACGTGATCGCGCAGGCGGACATGCCGGGCGCCGTGCTCGTGATCGCGGCCTTCGTCTGGGCCGGGCTGGGCGTCGCGCTGGCGCTGTACCGATTCCGAACAAGCACATGACGGACCAGCACATGACGGACCAGCGCATGACGGACGAGCAGATGACGGAGCAGCCCATGACGGGGCAGACCATGCCGCAGGCGCCGGCCGACGGGGAATCCGCCGTCAGCCTGGAGAACGTCTCGCGCTGGTACGGCGAGGTGGTCGCCGTCAACGACGTCTCGTTCCACTTCGGGCCGGGCGTGACCGGCGTGCTGGGCCCGAACGGGGCGGGCAAATCGACGATCCTGCACATGCTGGCCGGCTTCCTGCGTCCCTCGGCGGGGACGGTGCGGGTGCTGGGCCAGACGGCCTGGGGGTCGCCGGAGCTGTTCCGGCGGGTGGGGCTCGTGCCCGAGAGCGAGGCGGTGTACCCGTTCCTGACAGCGCGCGAGTTCGCCGTCGCGAGCGCCAAGCTGCACGGGCTGCCGAACCCCGACGCCGCGGCCAGCGCCGCCATCGCGCACGTCGAGCTGCAGGACAGCCAGGACCGGGCCATGCGCGGCTATTCCAAGGGCATGCGTCAGCGCGCCAAGATCGCCGCCAGTTTGGTGCACGACCCCGAAGTGCTGATCCTCGACGAACCGTTCAACGGCACCGATCCGCGCCAGCGCTTGCAGCTCATGGAGTTGCTGCGCCGCATGGCGGCCGAGGGGCGCACGGTGATCTTCTCGTCGCACATCCTGGAGGAGGTCGAGACCCTGGCCGACGAGGTGCTCGTCATCCTGGCGGGGCGGCTGGCGGCGTCGGGCGACTTCCGCGCGATCCGCCGCCTGATGACCGACCGCCCGCATACGTTCAACCTGCGCACGACCGACAACCGCCGCGTGGCGTCGCTGCTGGTCGCGCGGGAGGAGGTGAGCGGCGTGACGCTGGAGGAGGACCGGATGGAGGTGCGCAGCAGCGACTTCGCGGCCTTCACGGCGGGCATCGCGGGAGTGGTGCGGGACTCGGGCGCGTCGCTGATCGAGCTGTCGCCGTCCGACGAGTCGCTCGAGAGCGTCTTCTCGTATCTGGTGGAGAAATGACCGGCCTGATGACTGCCGTGCTGTCTGCCGTGACGACTGGGGCGACGCGATGACGCGCACGCTGATCAACCTGACGGCGCGCCAACTGCTGGGCCGCCGGCGCGCGCTCATCATGCTGCTGCTCGCGCTGCTGCCGGTGCTGGTGGCGGTCATCTACCGCCTCGGCGGCGACGGGGAAGGCGCGGCCGAGTGGACGGTGGGGATGCTGGACGTGATGGCGCTGGGCTTGGTGCTGCCACTGACGGCGCTGATCTTCGGGACGGGGGCGCTGGGCGCGGAGATCGAGGACGGCACCGCGGTCTACCTGCTGACCAAGCCGGTGGAGCGCTGGCGCATCGTGATCGTGAAGATCGCGGTGGCGGCGGCGGCGACGATCCTGATCACGCTGCCGCCGCTGGTGGTGGCGTCGGTCATCGCGCTGGGCGGCGACGAGGCGTTGATCACGCCGGCGTTCGCCGTCGCGGTGGTCGCGGGCGCGATCACCTACTGCGCGCTGTTCGTGGCGCTCAGCATCCTGACGAGCCGGGCGCTGCTGATCGGGCTGGGCTACGTCTTCGTGTGGGAGGCGATCCTGCCGCAGCTGTTCAGCGGCACGAAGTGGGTGTCGGTGCACCAGTACATGCTGGGCATCGCCGACCTGATCAGCTCGGCCGCCCCGCGCGTGCTGGACGCGGACCTGGGCGGCGTGACGGCGGTGGTCCTGGCGGTCGTCGTGACGGGCGCGGCGACGTTCCTCGCCGTGCGGCTGCTACAGCGCTTCGAGATCGGGCAGCGGCTCTAGGCGGCGTCCGGCCGTCGCCCCGCACTAACATCCCAGGTATCGGAGCCCAGGTGTCGGAACCCAGACATCGGGAGGTGAGGGCCGTGATCCGTGCAGGCGTGCTGCTCGCCGCAGGGGCGATCGTGCTCGCCGCCTGCGGTGGCGGCGACGACGCAGGAGCGACGGGCGAGGCGGCGGTGCGGCGCGACGTGGAGCGGGCGATCGAGATCCTCTGGGGCGACGAGGACGGCCTGGGCGAGTACGTGGAGTACGTCGCGACGGAGTGCCGCGACGGCCTGAACCTGGACGCCTTCGTGGTCGCGCGCCGGCAGTGGAGCCGCCTCCTGGGCGCCGCCAAGGTGGGGGTGGAGGTGACGAACGTGGAGTTCCTGGACGACGACCGGGCGCTGGTCAGCGCGCGCCTGCTGGTGGACGGCGAACCAAGCCTGCTGTTCGGCGAGGACGAGGCGCCGGCTCTCTGGGTGCTGCAGGGCGATCGCTGGCGGGTGGCGGAGGACTGCGCGTTCTACGGGACCGAGCTCTCCGGCGGCGGCGGCTGATCGCGAAGGAGGCGCCATGCCCCTCGCGCGACCTCGCGACGTAGTCCGGACGCCCGCCGCGCTGGCGCTGGCGGTAGCGCTGATCGCGTCCGGCTGCGGCGGCGATCCGCCATCGGCGCCGCCACCGGCCCCGGCCGCCCAGACCGAGGCGGCGCCCCAGGTCGAGATTCAGGCGGCCCCAGACGACACAGCCCCGGCCCAGGAACCCGAACCGGACCCCCCGGCGCCCCCGCCGGCGGTCCTGGCGCCGGGGCCGGTGGGGCTGCGGCCGGCCTTCGGCGGCATGCGCTTCGCCTCGCCGCTCGATCTGACCTGGCTGCCCGACGGCCGGGCGCTGGTGGTCGAGCAAGCCGGGCGGCTGCTAATCGTCGAGCCGGACGGGTCGGCCGTCACGACGGCCCTCGACCTGGGCGACCGCGTCGTGGCGGGGGGCGAGCAGGGGCTGCTGTCGGTCACGCTCGACCCGGGCTTCGCGGACAACGGGGACGTCTGGATCTACTACACGCGCGCGCCCGACGGGGCGTCGCGGCTGTCGCGGGTGCGGCTGGTGGGGTCGACGGTCGCAGCGGGCAGCGAGCTGATCGTGCTGGAGACGCCGCAGCCGTATCGCAACCATAACGGCGGCACGGTGCGCTTCGGCCCCGACGGCCTGCTCTACCTGGGGCTGGGCGACGGCGGCGCGGCCGCCGACCCGCACGGCCACGGCCAGAATCTGGGCACGCTGCTGGGCAGCATGCTGCGCATCTACGTCGCGGAGGCCTCGGCGGCGGAGCCGTACCGCATCCCCGCCGATAACCCGTTCGTGGGCGCCGCCGAGGCGCGCTGGGAGATCTACGCCTACGGGCTGCGCAACCCCTGGCGCATGGCCTTCGACCCGGCCACGGGGCTGCTATGGACAGGGGACGTGGGGCAGAACCGCTGGGAGGAGGTGGACGTGATCGTCGCCGGGGGCAACTACGGCTGGGCGGCGCGGGAGGGCCTCGAGTGCTTCGCCACGGCGGACTGCGCGGTCGCTGGGGAGGAGTTGCCGGTCTGGATCTACGGCCACGACGAGGGCTGCTCGATCAGCGGCGGCGTGGTGTACCGCGACGACGGCATCCCGGGCCTGGCCGGGGCCTACGTCTTCGGCGACTACTGCAGCGGCCAGATCTGGGGCCTCGACGCGGCCGGCGGCGCCGACGCCTTCCCGCTGCTATCCACGGACCTGCGCATCACGGCGTTCGCCGCCGACGGCCGGGGCGGCCTGTTCGTCCTGGCGCAGGGCGCCGCCATCCAGCAGGTCGTGCCGCTGGAATAGGCGTGGGCGAGGGCGCGGCGACGCGGCTAGAGGCGGCGCGTGGCGACGAGCAGGTCGCGGGCGTTGCCCTCGGCGTCCATCACGTAGTCGGTCAGGACGGCCTCGCGCTGGAAGCCCAGGCGGCGGAAGATCGAGATCGCGGCTTGCTGGTCGAAGGTCATCTGCGCGGTCAGCATGCGCAGGCCCAGGATGTTGGCGAGCGCGTAGATCTCGTCGGCCAGGATGCGACCCAGCCCCTGCCCGCGGCCGCCCGCCCCGATCAGCAGGCGAATCTCCCCGATGTGCCGCGTCCACTGCGCGCGATGGTGGTGCACGCTGCCGTCGCCGATGACGACGCCGTTGTTGAACGCCAGGATGGTGGTCGTCGTGCCCCGGCGGATGTCGTCCAGCCAGGCGTCCACGACGGCCGGGTCGGTGATGTTGGTCTGCAGGAAGAGCAGGTCGTCGTCCGGGAGATCACGGGCGAAGGCGAGCACGGCGTCGCGATCGGCGTCGCCCATGAGGCGCAACTCCACGCTCTGGCCGTCGCGCAGGGTGGCCTGACGGGGGTAGCGGCTGTGGATCTGCTCCATCTGCTCGGGGGTGGTCGCGGTGAGATCGGCCATCGGTTCCTGCTTTCATCGCATGCGTCGGCGCGAGGGGATGGGCTGAGGCGGGCGCTGACGGGCGCGGGGTCCGTCACCAATACCCGATCCAGCCAGCAATACCGAAGAGCAGCACGCCAAGGAAGGCCAAGAGCAGCCCGCACTGAAAGATCAGGAACAGGTCCACGCGATCCGGCCGGCGCATGCGCTCTCCGGGCGCGACCGCTGGCGCGAAGTCGAGGCTCCGCGCCGGTCGCCTGGGCAGTCTAGCGCCTCGGCGCCGGTGACTGGGGAGCAAGCCAGCGCGGGGCGAGCCAGCGCCGGTCGGCCCAGTGCAGCGCGATCAACCAGCAGCCCGACAGCAGGGCCGCACCCAGCACGTCCGTCGGCCAGTGCGCCCCCAGCACGACCCGGCCCACGGCCGCGCCCGCCAGCCCCGCGGCCGCCAGCGCGCAGACGGCGAGCGCGGCCGGCCGGCGCCGGTAGCGGCTGCCCAGCAGGATCAGCAGCAGCGCGCCGTAGATGACCAGCGCGCCCGTCGTGTGGCCGCTGGGGAACGCGAAGCCCGAGCCCTCGCGGATGATCGCCAGCGCGGCCTCGGTGGGGCGCTCGCGGGCGACGAGCTCGGTGATGAGGCGCTCCGGCGCCCAGACCAGCAGCGCCCCCGCGAGCATCGCGGCCTCCCGCCGTCGTCGCCGGCGCAGGCAGGCGAGGCCGATGGCGGCGGCCAGCAGACTGACGACGAGGGGCCGCGAGAGGAACTCAGCAGCGTCGATGAAGGGCGTCCAGCCGGGAAAGCCGATCGCCTGGATCGAGCGGGCGAGGTCGACCTCCCAGGCGGCGGGCGCGGCGGGGTCGATCGCCAGCGCCAGGACGACGAGGCCCGCCAGCGCCGCGACGAAGGACGCCATCAGGCCCGCCCGGCGGGGCGACGGCAGCGCGACGCGGGGCAGAGTGGGCATCGGTTCGATCATACCGATGGGCGGATCATACCGATCGGGGCTGCTGTCTCGGCCGCCGACGCCTTACGCTTGTGCGATGGCCTCCCCACTGGATGCGCTGCTGGCCGCCCCGTCGTGGGGCTGGGGCGAGTCCGACGGGCCCCCGCGCGCGCCGGGCGTCTACGCCTGGTGCAGCGACGTCGTGCCGGCGGGGGCGCCCGCCGACGACCTGTGGCAGCGCGACGGCTACTCGCTGCTCTACGTGGGCATCGCGCCGCGGGCGTCGGGCGGGCCCGGCCAGGACGCGCTGCGCACCTCGCTGGCGCCGCGCATCGCCTACCACTTCGAGGGCGGCGCCGAGGCGTCGGCGCTGCGGACGGCGCTGGGCGTCGCGCTGGCGAAGCCGCTCGGGCTGACGCTGTGGCGCCACGCCGACGGCGAACGCTACACCTGGGGCGACGGCGAGGCGGCGCTGTCGCGCTGGCTGCGGACGCACATGCGCGTGCGCTGGCTGCGACACTCGCGGCCCTGGGAGGTGTCGGACATGGCCTTCCGCAACCTGACGCTGCCGCTCAACCTGCAGGCCCAGGAGCCGAGCCCGTTCCAGATCGAGCTGGGCCGGCGCAAGGCGATGATGCAGACGCTGGCGCTGCCCGAGATCGGGGCGCGACCGCCGCCACGGCCCGGCGGATCGGCGCAGGTAGACTGACGCCGGGCCCGCCCGGGCGGCGCGGCGACGACGGATCGGGGAGCCGGTGGAAGAGATCCGCGACTATGTCCTGATCGTGGCGCTGATCCTGCTGGCGCTGGTCACGCTGGTGGCGCTGACGGTGCTCAGCTTCATCGCCTGGAAGCTGCTCAAGGGGCTGCGCTGGGCGCGCCGCCAGCAGGACGACCGCCTGTCGCCGCTGGTGGAAGCGGCGGGCGAGCGCCTGACGGCGATCAACGAGGAGCTGGCGTCGGGCGCCGGGGTGGCGGGGCTGGCGCTGGCCGCGTATCGGTTCGCGCAGGCGAAGCGCAAGCGGCGCAAGCCGACGCGCACGCAACGCGCCCGCGCGGCGCTGTCGCAGGTGCGGCCCCGCTCGCCGCTGCGACGATCGTAGGGCGGGCCATTGTCGCCCCCGCGCGACGGGGCTAGCCTGCGCATCGATCATCGAGCCCGACAACGAAGGAGAGAGCCATGAAAGCCGCCCTGCTGCATGAGGCCGCGACGCCTCTGACCGTCGAAGAGATCGACATCATCGACCCGCGCCCGAACGAGGTGCTGGTCAAGACCGCCGTCAGCGGCGTCTGTCACAGCGACCTGCACTTCGCGAGCGGCAACTGGAATCCGCGCATGCTGGGCCCGGGGCCGTGGGTGCTGGGGCACGAGGCGGCGGGGACGGTGGAGGCGGTGGGGGATCAGGTGACGTACGTCCAGCCGGGCGACCACGTGATCATGTCGTTTAAGCCGTTCTGCGGGACGTGCAAGCACTGCACGTCGGGGCGGCCGAACCTCTGCGCCAGCCCGGCGGTGTATCACCCGACGCGCGGGCGGCTGAGCTGGGACGGGAAGCCCGTCTCGATGATGTCGTCGGTGGGGTCGTTCGCGGAGAAGATGGTGACCGTCGAGAGCGGCGTGCTGAAGATCCCCGACGACATGCCCTGGGCCGAGGCGGCGCTGGTCGGCTGCGGCGTCATGACGGGGGTCGGCGCGGCGCTGTACACGGCCAAGGTGCCGGGCGGCGCGACGGTGGCCGTGATCGGCTGCGGCGGCGTGGGGCTGAACGTCATCCAGGGCTGCCGCATCGCCGGGGCGGCGCACATCATCGCCGTGGACATGCTCGACAGCAAGCTGGAGATGGCGAAGCGCTTCGGCGCGACCGACGTCGTCAACGCGTCGAAGCGGGACCCGGTCGAGGCCGTCAAGGAGATGACCGGCGACACCGTCGAGTACGCCTTCGAGGTGATCGGGCGGGCCGACACGGCGCGGCAGGCGTTCGACATGGTGGAGGTCGGCGGCACGGCGGTGGTCGTGGGGATGGTCGCCGACGACATCACGGTGCCGGGGCCGGCCTTCCTGTCGGAGAAGCGCCTGATCGGCTGCATGTACGGCAGCACGCGCTTCCGCGAGCACATGCCCAAGCTGATGGAGCTGTACCGCCAGGGCCGGCTCGACCTCTCGGCGCTGGTCACCGAGCGGATGCCCCTGGAGGACGTGAACGTGGCGTTCGAGAAGATGAAGACCGGCGAGGTGGCGCGGACGGTGCTGGAGATCGGCGTCTAGCCCGCGGCGCGCCCCGGCCGGCGATGCCGCAGGTCACCGACTTCGAACCGTACCTGGCGCCGTCGCGGGGGGCGCGGCCGGGCCGCCGCACCGATGCCGAAACGGCGCTGCGGGCGATCCCCGACGGGGCGCGCATCCTCATCCCGACGATGAGCGGCGTGCCGATGGGGCTGCTGGCCGCGCTCGACGACGCCCGCGAGCGCTGGTCGTCGCTGGAGCTGGTGACCGGCACGCTGCGCGAGCCGCCGGCCCCGCTGGCGCACGCGGGCGCGCCCTTCCGCTTCGCGACGTGGCAGTTCTCGCGGCCGCTGCGGGCGGCCGAGGCGGCCGGGGCGCTGCGCGTCATCCCGGCGCGCTACTCGCAGACGGCGACGCTCTTCCAGCCGGACGGCCCGGTCCCGGTCGACGCGGTGCTGGTCTCGGCCAGCGCGCCCGGCCCCGACGGGCGGCACAGCCTGGGCGTCGCGGTGGGCTCGGTGATCGACGCCGTGCGCAGCGCGCCGCTCGTCATCGCGCAGGTCAACCCGTCGATGCCGTACGTGCGCGGCGTCGGGGAGTTGCCGCCCGACGCGTTCGACTTCCTGGTCGAGATCGAGAGCCCGCTGCCCGAGCTGACGCGCGCCCCGCCCGGCCCGGTCGAGGAGGCGATCGCCGAGCACGTGGTGGGACTCGTGCCCGACGAGGCGACCTTGCAGTTCGGCATCGGCGCGATCCCCGAGGCGGTGATGGCGCGCCTGACCGCCCGCCGCGACCTGGGCGTCCACTCGGGCCTGATCAGCGACGGCCTGATCGACCTGCTGGAGAGCGGCGCGCTGACGAACGCGCGCAAGTCGCAGGACGCGGGCCTGATGATCGCGGCGGTCTGCGGCGGCACGCGTCGGCTGTTCGGCTGGCTGCACCACAACCCGGCCGTGCGGCTGGCGCCGGCGCGCTACAGCCACGGCGTCGGCGTCGTGAGCCGGAGCCATCGCTTCGTGGCGATCAACTCGGCGATCAGCGTCGCGCTCGACGGGTCGGTGAACGCCGAGACGGTGGGCGGGCGATTGCTGAGCGGGCCGGGCGGCCAGCCCGACTACGCCGAGGCGGCGATGTCGGCGCGGGACGGCATCGGCATCGTCGCCATGCCCTCGACGGCGGCGCGGGGGACGGCCTCGCGCATCGTGCGGCGGCTGGGCCCCGAGGAGGCGGTCACCGTCCCCCGCACCCTGGCCGATCGGGTGGTGACGGAGTACGGAGTCGCGGAGCTGCGCGGCCGCTCGCTGGAGGAGCGGGCGTCGGCGCTGCGGGCCGTCGCGCACCCGGACTTCCGGTCGGGGCTGTGAGCGGCGGGGCGTGTGCCGGCCGCACGGGGGAACACTCGCGCGCCGGGAGTCGTTACTGGAGACGAGATGCCCGACCGTAGGCGCTTCGCCGTCGTTGCCACGCCGCTGCTCGCGCTGCTCGGCGTGGCCGCGGCGATCCTGCTGCCGGCCGGCGCCGCCCCGGTCGCGGCGCAGAGCACGGACGACGCCGCCTGCGTCGAGATCACCGTCGGCTGGCGGATCTGCGCGGCCCCTGCCGTCGCGCCGGCGCAGCCGCCCGGCCCTTGCGCGACCGGGGTGGCCGTGCCCGACGCGGCGAACAACCCCGGCCTGGTCGCCGACTGCACGGCCCTGCTGGCGGTGAAGGACGCGCTGCGCGGCGCCGGGGCGCCCAACTGGAGCGCCGCCATCATGATCACGGCCTGGGACGGGGTCACCGTGAGCGGGACGCCGCCGCGAGTGACGGAGTTGCGCCTGGAGGGGCGCGCGCTGACGGGCACAATCCCGGCCGCGCTGGGCGACCTCAGTGAGTTGCGGTGGTTGCACCTGGATCGCAACAGCCTCAGTGGGCCGATCCCGTCGGCATTGGGCAACCTCGCGCAGTTGCGGGGTCTGTACCTGCTCGGGAACCAGCTGACGGGCGCGATCCCGCCGGAGTTGGCCAACCTCGCACGCCTGGAGCGGCTGAACCTCAACAACAACCGGCTGACGGGGCCGATCCCGCCGGAGTTGGCCAACCTCGCGCAGCTGAGGACACTGGTGCTCGGCTACAACCGGCTGACGGGCGTGATCCCGCCGGCATTCGGCGGCCTCGCGCAGTTGAGGTTCCTGGCGCTCCACGAGAACCGGCTGACGGGTGCGATCCCGCCGGAGTTGGGCGACCTGGCGCACCTGACGAGCCTGTGGCTCGGCGGGAACCGGCTGACGGGTGCGATCCCGCCGGAACTGGGCACCCTCGCACGCCTGGGGTCCCTGTATCTTGACGGGAACCGGCTGACGGGTGCGATCCCGCCGGAACTGGGCACCCTCGCACGCCTTGAGTACCTGTCGCTCGGCGGGAACCGGCTGATGGGTGCGATCCCGCCGGCGTTGGGCAACCTCGCGCGCCTGGAGATCCTGCATCTTGACGGCAACCTGCTGTGGGGCGCGATCCCGCCGGAGTTGGGCAACCTCGCGCGCCTGGGGTGGGTGCGGTTGGCGCAGAACGACCTGACGGGCTGCCTGCCTCGTGAGTTGGCGCAGGTGGCCCTCAACGATCTGGACCAGCTCGGCCTGGCCTCCTGTCCGCTGCCCTCGACCACCCTGACCTACGGCGCCCCCGTCACGACGGGCAGCGTCACGGACGCCGGCGACTACGCCTTCCTGACCGACCCCGACGACCTCACCACGATGATCACGACCTACGAGGGGCTGCGCGACGGCAGCACGGCCGGCCTCGTGATCCACAAGAACGACAGCGCCGGCACGTCGCAGGCGGACCTTTTGAACCTCGTGGAAGCAGGCGACCTGTTCGAGTGGCGCCAGGCCAGCGACTGCTTCGTGCGCTACACGGTGACCGAAGTCAAGGACGACCCGGCCGGCGATAACCTCCCCCCGCGCAAGCTGCTGGCCGTGGCCTGGATGACCTACGCCTTCACGGGCTGCAGCGGCGCGCTCTCCCCGACCGCCACGGCCAGCCTGCAGTGGGGCCCGCTGCCCGACCTGGGGGGGAGCAGCCTGACCGCGCCCATCCTTCACGGCCCTTTCCAGATCGTGCCGGATGGCTGGACCGGGGAGCGCGTGCCGTGGGAGCAACACGATCCGCCCTCATATAACCGTGATAACGAGCGCTACACAACGGACCCTGCGGTGGCGCGCACCTACCCCTACTGGCGCGAACCGGCCCTGCCCAATCATTGGGTGCTCTGGTCTGCGGCAACCGATCCAGAGGATCTCCCCTATGGCTACCGCGCCACCTGGGGGCCGGCCCCCTGGGACGGATCCGGGATTCTGGAGATCCTCGGGGGCTTCCTGTGGGGGCGGAACGGCGTCCGGGATGCGTACGTGAATGAGCGGATGAGTGAGACGCGCGTGATCGCCGGGCGACCCGCGGGGATTTCCTACGCCACCGCTGGCGCAAACAGACAAGCCAGCATCATCATCTACGACCCGGCGACGGAAGCCGCGTACCAGATCTGGACGGGCAATAAAGGCTTCACCGGAGAGAACCTGGATGCCCTGATTGATCTCGCCCGCAGCCTCTTCGAGCCCCCCAACGCGCCATGAAGAAGCCACTCGGCGCCGTTCTCGTGGGGGCGGTGACCTGCGCGTAGGCCGCCGCGCCGCCCGGGCCCGACGGGCCATCCGATACGCTGTCCCCACGCTGGCGACGGCCGGCAGGATGGTGACACCATGACGCTCCAGGCGAAGACCAGCGACACGGCCGCGCGGACATCCGAGGAGAGCATCCTCGAGGCCGCGCGCCGCTACAGCTTCCGCGCGCGCATGGACAAGGGCCGCTTCGAGGGGCCGGTCTTCGTGCGGGGCGCGGGCAGCGAAGTCGAGGACGTCAACGGCAAGCGCTACCTCGACTTCAACAGCGGCCAGATGTGCGCCTGGCTCGGTCACAACCAGCCCACGATCACGGCGGCCGTCGCGGAGGCCTGCGACACCCTGGTCCACGCCCACTCGAGCTACTTCAACGACAAGGAGGTGGAGCTGGCCGAGCGCCTGGCCGCGATCATGCCGCCGCCGCTCGAGAAGAGCCTGTTCCTGCAGTCGGGCGCCGACGCCAACGAGGCCGCGGTCAACATCGCCCGCAAGTACACCGGCGGCTTCGAGGTCGCCAGCCCGCACATCAGCTTTCACGGCATGTCCGATTCGACGCGCGCGCTGACCTATGCCGGCTGGCACGCCGGCTACGGGCCGCCCGCGCCCGGCACGATGCCGATGGTCGCGCCCTACTGCTACCGCTGCCCCCTGCGCCAGACCTTCCCCGACTGCGAATTCGCCTGCCTCGATACGAGCTTCGAGCTGATCGACGCCCAGACCACCAGCCGTCCCGCCGCCGTCATCACGGAGCCGATCTTCAGCGCCGGCGGCGTGGTCGAGCCGCCCGAGGGCTGGCTCGCCGAGCTGCAGCGGCGCTGCCACGCGCGCGGCATGCTGCTCATCCTCGACGAGGAGCAGACCGGCCTGGGCAAGACCGGCGACATGTTCGCCTGCGAGCGCGAGGGCGTCGTGCCCGACATCATCACGCTCGCCAAGCACTTCGGCGGCGGCATCTGCGTCAGCTCCGTCACGACCTCGGCCGAGATCGAGGAGCGGGTCGTGCAGAGCGACTTCATCGTCACGCACAGCCACAGCAACGACCCGCTGGCCTGCGCGGCCGGGACGGCCAGCCTCGACGTCATCGAGGGGGAGGACGTGCCCGGCACGGCGCGCCGCCTCGGCGACTATCTGCGGTCGAAGCTCGACGCGCTGGCCGCGCGCTTCGAGATCATCGGCGACGTGCGCGGCCGCGGCCTGCTGCAAGGCGTCGAGCTGGTCCGCGACCGCGCGACCAAGGAGCCCGCCACGACCGAGGGCCGCGCCATCTACGATCGCTGCCTCGACAACGGCCTCATCTTCAGCCTGCGCCGCGAGGGCGCCGTGCTGCGTTTCGTCCCGCCAGTCACCACCACCGAGGCCCAGATCGATCAGGCCGTCGAGATCATCGGCGAGGCGCTGGCGGCGGTCGGCGCGTCGGATCGGGGGTGACTCGTGGGCATGCCGCGTGTCGTGATCGCCGTCCTGACGGTGGCGCTGCTGGCCGCGGTCCTCGTGGCCGCCGTCCCGGCGCCGGCGCGAGCCGACAGCAGCGGCGCAGACACCGTGATCATCGAGTTGCGCGTCTGGCAGCGCGTGGACAACCACGAGGACGTATGGCTGAGCGCGCGCCCGCAGGGCGGTCGCTGGGACACGCTGGGCACGATCCCCTTGCCGCGGAGCGGCCTGGCCGGCGGCTACGCCGCGATCTCGCGGTACCGCTACGGCGATCTTGCCGTCGGCGGCGTCGAGTTGCGCGTGTGGCAAAGTGAGTTCGACCGGCAGCGCATCTACGTACAAGTCTGTGGTGCCTGTCCGGAGCCGGGGGGCCGGTGGCGGCTGCCCTGGCGACCGCTCGATAAGACTCCACTGCCGCTCGACGACGGCCACAGCCCGAGCGGGCGCTACCGCTACGGCGACATCAATGTGGCCGTGCCACGCGGCAACCCGGGGCTGGTGGCGGATCGCGAGCACCTGCTCGCGCTGCGGGACGTCCTGGCGGGAGACGGCGCGGAGTTGGACTGGGACATCGGCACACCGACCACGAGCTGGGAGGGAGTGACCGTCGCCAGAACGCCGCCACGGGTTTCGGCGCTGCGACTCGTGGATCGCGGGTTGACGGGCGAGATCTGGGGCTATCTCGGCGACCTGACGGAGCTACGCGTGTTGCGGCTGAACGGGAACGCCTTGCGCGGCACGGTTCCGTCCAAGTTGAGCCTGCTGACGAAACTGCGGTGGCTGTATCTGAGCGATAACGATCTCGAGGGCTGCGTCCCACCGCTGCTGCGGGCGGTCCGGTACAACGATCTCGGTTCGCTGGGGCTCCCGGACTGTCCTGCTCCTGCGCCATTCTTTGCCCTATACACCGGTGCTTACGACGGCAGCACTACGCTCCCAACAGGCACGTACGCGCTTCCTCTCGGCAGCCGACTCGTCGCGCTCTTCGACGTGCTGCCGGAGAGATCGGTTCGTGTGGACGACTGGGGCGCGACCTCCATCAGCGACCTAGCCGAAGGATTCGACAACATCTTCGACGCGAACGACGGGGGACACGAATCGGGGTTCTTTCTGTGGCTCGGCGACGACGAGATGTGGCTGTACCTTGATCGAAGGACTGGTGTCGAAGTGGAACGCAGTCACTACTCCCCGTGCATCTACCCGTGTGCCCCATGGAACTCCAAGGCGACGGCGATCGAGCGGCTGGCCGCTTCCGTATGGGTCCACACGAGCACCGGCGACGACGGGGAGTGGGTCTGGCCATGATCCGCCACGTGATCGCCCGCGGCGCGTTTGGCGCCGCGATTGGGGCGCTTGCCGTCCTCGCCGGGTTCCTCATCGATCCGTCCTCTCATGCCGTGGAAGCGGACACGAACGTTGACAAGTCTGGCAACATCAGCACGTCGCTGCGGATGGAGACGGGTCCGTGACGCGGCACGTCCCCATGAAGGCCACGATCGCCGTCCTGACGGCCGCGCTGCCGGCGTCGAGTACCGCGCGCCTGCCACGCGGGCCAGGACTAGCGCGGCGCCCGATCAAGTTGCGCCCAGAAGTCTTCCCCGCTCAGCGTGCATTCCACCGCCTCCTGGAACTGGCCCGTTGTCAACCCGAGTTGCCGTGCCATCAGACTCACGAGGTTGCCCGGGATGTCATTGGCGCGGCCATGCGAGAGCTTGGTTTGCCTCCAGTGACCGTCAGGCAGCGTGAAGCGGTAGGTCTTGTGGTCCTTGCCCGGCCGTTCCTCACCGCGCAGTTTCCCGGCGAGGGCTTGGTGAACGGCTCTGCGCTGCAGTGCCGGCGCTAGAGCACGCTCAGCGACGCAAGGTACGCGAGGTGACGCTTCTGATCCGGGAACAGCACGGGATCGCTGTCCTCGAGTGCTGCGCGGTATTCCCGGAGGGCGTCTAGGAGAGCATCCATTGCCTCCGCGGCCGTGTCCCCCTCACCGAAGTTCTGCGTCGTCTCTTCTGTCGCAATGAAGTAGTCACCGGCGACGCGTTCGATCAGCACCAAGATCCGATCACGCTGCGTGGTCGCCTGGAGGGGATCCTGGGAGGGGACCGTCTTCACGTCGCCCGGAACCCACCGCTCGCTCGGCGTGGCGGCGGGCAGGTTCGGTGCGTCTGCCATGCGTGCAGTCCCTCCCTCGACAAGTTGATTCGAGAGGCTGGGCTTCCATGATAGCGCCGTCAAGCACGCGCTGCGACCGGGCCCGGGGGCGCGCGAGGGGTGACGGTGCGTAGCCCAATGGCGCCGGAGCACCCAATTCGAGATCGGGGAGTTGCGGGTTTGAGTCCGCCCGGATCCGCTTGACACCCCGCCCGTGGTGGGCACGACAGCGAGGCCGCCGGGGCGTCGAATCGGGGGGGCGTCGTCTAGGCTGGGAGTGGGCTGGGGAGACGCATTGGATCGGGGGTGACCCGTGGGCATGCCGCGCTTCGTGATCGCCGTCGTGACGGCCGCGCTGCTGGCCGCGGTCGTCGCCGGCCCCGCCAGCGGCCAGCCCGCAGACGAGCCCCCGCCGCCGTGGTTCGAGACCCACGCGACCGTGATCATCGAGTTGCGGGTCTGGCAGAACGTGGCTCACGAGGAGAGGCTGTGGGTGAGCGCGCGCCCCGCGGGCGGCCGCTGGGACACGCTGGGGACGATCCCGCTGCTGTGGGACGGGAGGTCGAACGGCTTCGGCGAGATGGCGCAGCACCGCTTCGGCGACATCACGGTGGGCGGCGTCAATCTGCGCATCTGGCAGCGCTCGCGCGAGCCGACCCGCATCTACGTGCAAGTCTGTGGCGACTGCCCGCCGCGAGTCCGCGGGGTCTGGCTCCTGTGGCGCCCGCTGGGCAAGGTGCCGCTGCCGCTCGATGACGGCCGCACGGCGAGCGGGCGCTACCGCTACGGCGACCTGGACATCGCCGTGCCGTCCAACAATCCCGGCCTGCTGGCCGACCGCGAGCACCTGCTGGCGCTGCGCGACGTGCTGGAGGGGGAGACGGCGGAGTTGGACTGGGACGCGGGAACCCCGACGGCGGAGTGGGAGGGCATCGCGCTCGGCGGCGCCCCGCCGCGGGTCACGGAGTTGAATCTCCCGATCCGCGGGCTGACCGGCGAGATCTGGGGCTGGCTCGGGGATCTGACCGAACTGACGCTGTTGAACCTCAGCGGGAACAGATTGACGGGCAGCATCCCATCGAAGCTCCAACTGCTGCAGAACCTGACGCACGTCTATCTGGCCGGCAACGACCTTGAGGGTTGCATCCCGCCGGGCCTCTGGCGGGCGACGCACCACGACCTCGACTATCTGGAGTTGCCGGCCTGCGGGACGCCCGCGTGGGTCGGTTCGGCCGCCACGCCCGCCGCCAGGGGGGCCACCTACCGCGCCCTGTTCTTCGCCGACTGGCCGTCCGGACCGTACACCTACGTTCTCGATTTGCCGGCCTGGCAATCGGCTCGGATGGGCGTGCATATAGGGAGCGCTACCACTCACAACCCGGGCAGCATCTTGAAAGCAAATCTCTTCGGCATCGCCCTGGGGATCGGGAGTGGCGACGAGACGTGGCTTTTCCTCGAAATGGACACCCTCGACGAGATGGAACGCAGCCACTACTCGGGCTGCATCTATGACTGCGGTCGCTGGAAGTCCCCGGCCGCGCGGATCGAGCAGTTGGCCGCCTCCATCTGGGTGAATTGGGCTGCTCTCCCCCCCAGGACGAGCACGGAACTGGTCAACGCCATCGACGGCGAAGGCTCCGACACCTGGGAGTGGAGGTGGCCATGATGCGCCGCGGGATCGCACGAGCCGCGCTCGGCGCCGCTTGACACCCCGCCCGTGGCCGGGACGACACAGCGGCGACGCTTGACACTCGGGCCGTGACGGGCACGACAGCGGCGGCGGCGGGGCGTCCATACGCTGGTCTTGCTGTCGCCCACGGAGCGGCCGATGGAGCCGCTTTGGCGGGGGCCGGCAGCAGGAGGATGGACAGGAATGCCGGAAACTTTTTCGTTCGAGTCGATGCTGGCGAAGACGGAACTCTTCGCGGGGCTGGACGAGGCCGACCTCGGCCCGTTCGCGGCCAAGAGCCAGCTGCACACCTACGCGGCGGGGCACGAGATCACGCGCGAGGGCGACCTTGGCACGGGCCTCTACGTCGTGACGCGGGGCTCGGTCGACGTCGTCTCGCGGCGCGGCACGCCCGAGGAGCGCACGGTCACCACGATCGCTGAGGGCGGCTTCTTCGGCGACATGGCGTTGGTGCTCGAGCAGCCGCGCTCGGCCACGGTCGTGACGCGGGAGTTCACCGAGTGCCTGGTGCTGACGCGCTGGGACTTCAAGGACATCGCGCTGGACCACCCGCCGGTGCTCTGGAACATGCTCGAGGTCGTGGCGCGGCGTCTGGCCGAACGCGAGCTCGTCGCCGCGGGCTAGCGCCCGCCGCTAGTCGCCGGGCGACCCCCGACGCACCTCGGTTCCCCCAAGCGATTCGAGCACGCGGGCCAGCGCCTGCGTGCCGTCGCCGCCGTGGCCGGCCGCCTCGATCTGGTGGAACAGCTGGTGCACGAGGCCCGCGACAGGGAGCGGCTGCTCGACGTCCTGGGCGGCGCCGAGCGCCAGCCGCAGATCCTTCTGCAGCAGCCGCACCATGAAGCCGGGCGCGAAGTCGCGGTCGACGATGCGCGGGCCCAGGTTGGTCATCTGCCACGACCCGGCCGCGCCGGCCGAGATCGCGTCGAGCATGCGCGCCGGGTCGACGCCCGACTTCTGGGCCAGGGCCAGGGCCTCGCAGACGCCCTGCAGGCAGCCGGCGATCGCGACCTGATTGCTGAGCTTGACCGACTGCCCCGCGCCGATCGGGCCGACGTGCGTGAGCGTCTTGCCCATGACCTCGAAGACGGGGCGGGCGCGTTCGACGTCGGCGGCGGCGCCGCCGATCATGATCGAGAGCGTGCCGGCGATGGCCCCCGCGTCGCCGCCGGAGACCGGGGCGTCGAGCATGGCGACGCCCTTGGCCGCCAGCCGGGCGGCGATGTCGCGCGTGACGGCGGGGCTGATGGTGCTCATGTCGATGACGAGCGCGCCCGCCGCCAGCCCCTCGATCGCGCCGCCGGGGCCGCTGATGACAGCCTCCACGTCGGGGCTGTCGGTGACCATGCTGATGAAGATGTCGCAGGCGGCGGCGACGGCGGCCGGGCTGGCGGCCTCGGTCGCACCGGCCGCGACGCAGTCGTCGATGCCGGGGCGGCTGCGGTTCCAGACCGCGACGTCGTAGCCGGCCGCCAGCAGGTTCTTGACCATCGGCCGGCCCATGATGCCCAACCCCACGAAGCCTATGCGTTCCATTGCCCGCGCTCCCTTCCCTCTCGCGCCCACGGGGGCGCTCGCCTATCATCGCCCGCGCACCGGCCGCGTGCGCCCGCGGGGCCTACGATGGCCGTCCACCGGCGACGGGGCAAGCGCCCCGCCGCATCGAACCCCAGCCCCAGAGCGAGGAGCGCCGCCCGATGCCCATCCTGCACGCCAACGGGATCGATCTGTACTACGAGTCGCACGGGGCGGGCCCGGCCGTCGTGCTGCTGCACGGCTTCGGCGACAGCGGCACGCTGTGGGACGCGCAGGTGGCCGCGTTCCGGGATCGCTACCAGGTCATAACGCTGGACATGCGCGGCCACGCCCGCAGCGATGCGCCGGCCGATCTGGGCCTCTACACGCAGGATGGGGTGGTCGAGGATGTGCGCGCGGTGATGGACGCGGCGGGCGTCGAGCGGGCGGTCGTGGGCGGGCACTCGCTGGGCGGCTACACGTCGCTGCGCTTCTATCAGCGCTACCCGGCGCGGGTGCGGGGGCTGATCCTGTCGGACACGGGGCCGGGCTACCGCAAGATGCGCGGCTCGGCCGGTTGGACGTCGAACAACGAGCGGCTGGCGGCGAAGCTGGAGGCGCGCTGGCCGGAGGCCGACTTTGACGCGCGAGCGGCGGGCGTGGGGCGGCACGGCGGCGACGCGCCCATCCGGCACACGGCGCACGGCCTGGCCAGCGTCTACCGCGGCGTGATGCGCATGCCGCCGATGGTCGAGTGCGGCGAGGTCGCGGCGCCGGCGATCGTGCTGGTGGGCGAGGAGGACACGCCGTTCCGGGGACCGTCGGAGTACATGGTCGCGAAGCTGCCGGACGCGCGCGGGCCGGTGGTCGTGCCGGGGGCGTCGCACTGGTCGAACTTCGACGACCCGGACGCCTGGAACGCGGCGGTCGGGGAGTTCCTGGCGGGCCTCCCGGAGTAGGGGCGCGGACGCGGACGCCGATGCCGGCGCCGCCGATGCCGGTTAGGGCCGCCGCCAACCCACGGCGGCGCTGAGCGCGCTGCTGACGAACTGATTGAGGCTGACGCCCTCGCGTTTCGCCTCTTGCGCCAGCGTCGCGTGCAAGCCGTGCGGCAGCCGCACCCGGAACTGCCCGCTGTAGTGCGTGGGCGCGTCGGCATGCGGCTCGGGAATCGGACGATCCTCGGCGAGCGCCACGCTGATCCAGCCGTGGATGGCGTCCTGCAAGTGCGCGACGGCCTCCGCCTCCGTGGCGCCGTCCGACATGCACCCGGGCAGCTCTTCCACGGTCGCGAACCAATAGGCGCCATCGCCGTCATCGCGCCGCTGCAGGCGAAGGTGATAGGGGAGCTGGCAGTAGGCGTCGGCGTTCATGCGCGTGCCTCCCGAATGGCGTCGATCGCCGCATCGACGTACACGGCCCGCACCGGTGTCCGCGATTGCGGGATCGTCAGGATGCGCGTCAGGCTGGGATGACTGTAGACACGATGCGAACCCCGCGGCCCATTCGCCCCTGCATTCGTAACCGCAGTGTTACGTCGCGAATTCCGGGGGCTGACGGCCCTCTAAGGGTTGGCAACCCGGCGGCGGATGCGCTAAGGTAGGAGCACAATTGAATAGCGAGGGCCGAGTCCTCCTTCGGGAGGAACGGGGGACCCAACTTTTGGGGTGAATGGAGCCAGGGGCTCCTAGGCGCATCTCCTTCGCGCCGAACCCGACAGCTAACCCCGTAGGCGACTGGGGGAGTACCAGAGCCGATCGTGCCCGACACGGATCGGCTTTCTTTGTGCGCAGGCCCTTGTGCATAGGGCTGTGTGCGCAGGGCGGGTCCGTGCCGAGCATGGTCACGCGGCTCGCGGGTTCCCTGGCCGTAGCGGCCCTCCAAAACTATGCGGGTGACCGCCGATTTCTGGTCCGGCGGGCTCGAAAGTGGACAGGGTTCTCGCTCGCCCTGTCCGCCTCCTGACCAGCCCGGGGCCTCACGGCCCCGGGCTGTGTTTTAAGCGCAAGCACAAGTTAGTCAGCGCCGATGCACCTTGCGCCCCGGACCGGGCCGGCCGGGCGCCCGGTGGGTGGATCGGCGGTGGGTGGATCGGCGGCGGGGCGGGGCGGATACTCCGGGCATGGACGCGTCGGCCCTCTACCCCCTGCGCGCGAGCGATGAGATCCCCGCCATCAGCGCCGACCAGATGCGCGAGGTCGAGCGCTTGGCGGTCGAGGACGCGGGCCTCACGCTGCTGCAGATGATGGAGAACGCGGGCCGGGCGCTGGCGCTCGTGGCGCGCGACCAGACGGGGCCGCCGGACGCCTACGGCGACGGGGTCGTGCTGGTGGTCGCGGGGCGCGGCGACAACGGGGGCGGCGCGCTGGCGGCGGCGCGGCACCTGCGCAACTGGGGCTACGACCCCGAGATCGTGCTGTCGGGGCCGCCGGGGCAGCTCGGCGCGGCCGCGGCGGTGCAGCACCACATCCTGCATCGCGACGGGGTGCGCACCACCTGGCCGGGCGCGGCGGAGTTCGACCAGCACTTCCCGGCCATGCTCGTGGCCGCCCACACCGTGATCGACGGGCTGGTGGGGTACGGCTTCCGGGGCCCGCTGCAGGGCGATGTCGCGCTAATCGTCGACGCGATCCTGGACCAGGCGCCGCCGGTGGTGATCTCGCTGGACGTGCCCTCGGGCGTGGAGGCGGCGTCGGGCGACATCTACGCGACGGCCGTCGTGGCGACCACGACGCTGACGCTGGCGCTGCCCAAGACGGGCCTGATCGAGGGCGACGCCGCCGCCGCCGTGGGCGATCTGCTGCTGGCCGACATCGGCATCCCGCAGTACATCTACGAGCGCCTGGAGCTGCCCGTCGCGCCCAACCTCTTCGCCGAGGGCCCGATCCTGCGCCTGATCACCGACGCCTAGCGGACCTCCGTGTCCCCCCGATCACCGGGCGGGCCTCTTTTCGCGCCCTGATAGGGTTCGAGCAGGGAGTTGGCGCATGACCGTCGACACGGACTTCCTCGACCGCTGCATCCAAACGCTGGACACGGCCTTCGCGCGATTGGACGAGCAGGAAGCGGGGGGGCTCTCGCGCGAAATCGTCCACGCCGCCTGCGTCAAGGAGTTCGAGCTGGTGTTGGAGCAGAGCGGCAGCCTGCTGCGGAAGCGGCTCCAGCCCTACTTCGCCAGCAACCAGCAGGTGGACCGGCTGACGTTCAAGGATCTATTCCGCCATGCCGCCAAGCACGGCCTGATCTCCGTGGAGGGCTGCGAGCGCTGGCTGGCCTACCGCGACCACCGCAACGACACCGCGCACCAGTTCGGTGAGGACTTCGCCGAGGCGACGCTGGCGCTGCTGCCGGAGTTCATCGCGGACGCGCGCGCCCTGGCGCGGGCGATCGCGGAGGGATCCGATGACTGAACGGCTGGACCTGCCGGCCCGCTACCGCGCGCAGGTCGAGGCGCTGCTGCGCGAGCACGTGCCCACGTCGGAGGTGTGGGCCTACGGCAGCCGCGTGAACGGGGAGAGCCACGCGGCGAGCGACCTCGACTTGGTGCTGCGCGGCCCGGACCTGCAACCGCTGGCCGGTCTGGCCGATCTCGCCGCCGCGTTCGAGCGCTCCAACATCCCCATCCTGGTCCAGGCGCACGACTGGGCGCGCCTGCCCGAGCGCTTCCACCACGAGATCGAGCGCGCCTACGTCGTGCTGCAGCCGGGGTCGTAGTTCACGGGCCGGGTGATTGTCGCGGCGCCGGTCGCGACCGCCCTGCCGGCCCGACCTCGCCGCCGGCCCTGCCGCGCCGCAGTGACGTTCCCCCTCTCCATTGCTCTGCAATGGAGAGGGGGACAGGGGGTGAGGTTCCGGCGGACCGGGGGTGAGGCCGTCAGCCGTCGAGCCAGACGACGAGGTCCGGCTCGGGCGGCCGGTCGCGCGCGGGGTAGTGGCAGCGACGGCGCACGGGGCAGTCGTCGCAGCGGGGCTTGCGCGCCACACAGACCTGCGAGCCGAAGTCCATCAGCCCCTGGTTGATCTCCCAGGCGCCGCGTCGCAGGCCCGGCCCGCGGCTGGGCAGCAGCGCCGCCGACAGCGCCCAGAGCCGCTTGTTGCGGCGGCCGTCGGAGTCGCCGGGCGGGAGGCTGTCGGCGAACCAGCGGCCCAGCACCCGCGCGACGTTGGTGTCCACGATCGGCGTCGCGCGACCGTGGGCGAAGGTCATGACGGCGCCGGCCGTGTAGCGCCCCACGCCGGGCAGCTGCATCAGCTCCGGCACGGTGTCCGGGACGCGACCGGCGCGGTACTCGACGACCTCGTCGGCGAGGCGCTTGATGTAGCCGCCGCGCGCCTTGTAGCCCAGCGGGTCGGTGATGCGGCGCACGTCGGTCAGGTCGGCCTGGGCGACGTCGTCGATGCTGGGATACGCCGCGACGAACTCCTCGTAGACCTCGGCCACGCGGGGGACCTGGGTCTGCTGGAGCATGATCTCGGAGACGAGGATGCGGTAGGGGTCCTGGGTGTGGCGCCAGGGCAGGTCGCGGCCGTGCTCGCCGAACCAGGCGCGCAGGCGGCGACGGTAGTAGCGCAGACGGACGGGGTCGACTCGGGCGCGCATGGACTCCCCGGGTGTCGGCGTCGGCAGCGGTGATGCGGCGGCCGGACGGGCCGATGCTACGCTCCAGCCCCCGGCAGGCCGCGCCGGCGCTGGACGGAGACCGTGCCCCGACCGCTTCCGCGTCGCTTCTTCCAACGACCGACCCCCGACGTCGCCCGCGATCTGCTGGGCTGCGAGGTCTGGCTGCGGCGCGACGGCGGCCCGCTGCGGCGCGGGCGCATCGTGGAGGTGGAAGCGTATCGCGGCTTCGGGGATCGGGCCTGTCACGGCTGGCGCGGGGAGACGCCCCGGCTGCGGACGCTGTTCGGGCCCGGCGGGTACGCCTTCGTGTACATCACCTACGGCATCCACACGATGCTGAACTTCGTGACGGAAGGGCCCGACTACCCCAGCGCGGTGCTCATCCGGGCGCTGGAGCCGGTGCGACACTTGACCGGGCCCGCGCGGGGGCCGGGGCTGCTGACGCGGGCGCTGGGCGTCACCCGCGGCGACGACGGCGGCGACCTGCGCAGCGGCCCGATCCGCGCCATGCCGGGGACGCTGCGCCCCGGCGAGCGCGTGGCGACGAGCACCCGCGTGGGCGTCGACTACGCGGGGCGGGAGTCGGCGGCGCTGCCCTGGCGCTTCTTCATCGAGGGCAGCGCGCACCTGTCGCGGGGACGGCCCACGGACCCCGAGCAGGCGGCGCGGCTGCTGGTGCGTCGGGAGGCGATGGCGTCGCGCGACACACAATCCGGATCGTGGGATCCGCGCGTTAACTCGGAGGGGGTTCGTTAACCCCAGATGGGAGCCCCGGCATGGGCGGGACGTGTAGAGTCGGGCCGCAGCCGCTCTCGGCGGGGCCGATGTGCGGGCCCGCGTGCGTCGCAGCGGAGCGGCACGGAAGCGTCTGAACGGTGCAGGACGTCCGGCTCTGGCTCGAAGATCACGTGTGGGCCGTCGCGACGGTGGGGATCGCGGCGGTCGTCTTCGGCGTGACCTTCCTCGCCGTCTCCACGGCGTCCGACAGCGGCGCCCCGGTCCCCGACGTGCCCGCGGTGGTCGAGGCGGTGGTCGTGCAGGAGCCCGACCCCGACGAGGAGCCGCCGGACGCGCCCGCCACCGACGCGCCCGCCACCGACGCGCCCGCCACCGACACCACCGAGGAGACCGTCGCCGCCGTCGAGGATGAGCAGGACGCCGACGACCCGGTCGAGGATGGGGCGGAGGAGGAGTCGTCGCAGGCTGAGGCCGAGGTCGAGGCCGAGGATCCGATCGAGCCGGAGACCGACGAACCGGCGCCGGACGCGGAGGAGGACACCGAGGCGGACACGGAGGCGGACACGGAGGCGGACACCGAGGCGGAGGCGGAGGCGGAGGCGGACACGGAGGAGAACGCAGAGGCGGAGCGAGACGACGACTCAGGCGAGGCCGGCGAACCCGCCCGCGAGGGTCCCGGGTACGCCGGTCCCTACAGGCCGCCGCAAGGGGCCACGCCGGGCGACGACTCGGAGCGTGACGACGCGGAGGCCGGCGAGCCGGAGGAGCCGCAAGAGCCGGAAGATCCCGAGGAGCCCGAGATTGACGAGCCCGAGGAGGTCGAGGAGGTCGAGGAGCCCGAGCCCGTGGAGCCCGAGCCCCAGGAGCCCGAGCCGGAGGAGGAGCCCGCGGTCCTGCCGGAGTTCGACGAGGAGGAGCTGATCTACGGCGGCACGGGCCGCGAAGGCGCGATCCTGGCCGGCCCCGGGATCGTCTGGAGCAGCGGCCTCTCCGCCCGGACGTCCTGGGAGCTGCTGCTGCCCTCGGCGCGGATCCGGGCCAGCCTCGTGGCGGTGGGACTGACCTACAGCCGCGCGCTGGGCGCGCCCGACAACCCGCACGTGATCGGCTGGTGGGAGGGCGGCCCGGCGCCCGGCGAGGCGGGCAACGTGCTGCTGGCCGGACACCGCGACTTCACGGACAACGACGGCAACATCGGCATCGGCGTCTGCTGGCTGCTGCCCAACACCCAGCCCGGCGACTTCCTCATCTTCCGCGACAACGAGGCGCGCGAGCACCACGTCTACACCGTGACGGAGGCGGTCGCCGTGCTCTGGAACGACCCCAGCGGCGTCGAGTACCTGCGACGCTCCGAGACGGCGATCGCGACCCTGGTGACCTGCGAGGGCTCCTTCGACGACGACGCGAACAACTACTCGCACCGCCGCATCATCGTCGCGGAGCTGACCGACACGATCCCCTTCGTCGAGGACGACAGCCCGGCCCGGGCCCGCACCGGCTAGCGCAAGGGGCGGAAGAAGTCGCGCACGTCCCCGACGAGCAGCTCCGGCTCCTCGAGCGAGGCGAAGTGGCCGCCGCGGTCGAACTCGCTCCAGTGGACCACGTTGCCGCCGCGCTCCACCCAGGAGCGTGGCGGCCGCGCGCCGGCGATCTCCGCGGGGAAGATCGCGAAGCCCAAGGGCGTCTCGATGCGCTCGTGCAAGGCCGCGTCCGCGTCGTGCATGCCGGCGTAGTAGCGATGCATGCTGGTGTTGATCGTGCCGGTGAACCAGTAAATCGAGATGTTAGTGAGGATCTCGTCCTTGCTGAAGCGGCTCTCGACATCGCCGCCGCAGTCGCTCCAGGCGCGCCACTTCTCGACGATCCAGGCGGCGAGCCCGGCGGGGGAGTCGGTCAGGCCGTAGGCGAGCGTCTGCGGCTTGGTGCCCTGGATCTTCTGATAGCCGGCCTCGGCGCGGTCCCAGGCGCGCATCCCCGCGAGGTAGGCCTCCTCCTCGGGCGACTGCGGGGCGCGCTCGCCGGGCGGCGGCCCGACGGCGACCATGTTGAGGTGCGCGCCGACGACGTGTTCGGCGTCGCGGTGGGCGAGGCGGGCGCTGATGCCGGCGCCCCAGTCGCCGCCCTGGGCGCCGTAGCGGTCGTAGCCCAGGCGGGCCATGAGATCGGCCCAGAGGTCGGCGGTGTGGTTGGGCGTCCCGAAGCCGGGCGTCGTGGGCACCTGCGAGAAGCCGTAGCCCGGCAGCGACGGCGCGACGACGGTGAAGGCGTCGGCGGGGTCGCCGCCGTGCGCGGCCGGGTCGGTCAGCGGGCCGATGATCTTGGTCACCTCGAAGATGGAGCCGGGCCAGCCGTGGCTGAAGAGCAGCGGCAGCGGCGCCGGCCCCACGCCCTGCTGATGGACGTAGTGCAGCCCGTAGCCGTCGATGTCGCCGCCCATGTTGATCGTGAACTGGGGCATCGCGTTCAGGCGGGCCTCCTGGGCGCGCCAATCGAAGCCGTCGCGCCAGTAGTCGCAGAGCTCCCGCAGGTAGGCGAGGTTGGTCCCGTAGGTCCAGCCGCTGTCCTCGATCTCGCCGGGCCAGCGGGTGCGGGCGAGCCGATCGCGCAGGTCGGCGATGGCCGTGTCGGGGACGTCGATGCGATAGGGCTGCGCGGACATGGGTGCGCTCCTGTCTGATGGGCCTGTCTGATGCGTCGGAGGCCGGCGCAGGCTAGCCCTCGACGACGTCGCCGCCGATCGGGTCGACGCGGACGCCCTGCTCCTGCATCCAGCGGATGCCGCGCTCGATCTCGGCGGCCTCGCCCTCGATCTCCAGCACGACCCAGCCGAAGTCGGCCTCGACGTCGGCCATGCGGATGTTGGTGACGAGCGCGAACTCGTGGCCCAGGCGATAGATCAGGGGCTGTCCCACCCGCTCGCCCTCGAAGGTGAAGCGCACGCGTTTGCTGGCCATGCCGACCGCCCGTCTAGCCGCCCACCGCGGCGAATGCGTCCTCGAACGACTGCAAGGAGCCCTGTATCTGGATGGGCTGGGTCACGTGGGGCGCGACGGCGTCGGTCGTCTTGAGGCCGCCGCCGGTGATGAAGATCACCGTGTTGGCCTCGGGGTCGATCAGGCCGCTGGCGAGGCCCTTGCGCAAGCCCGCCAGGGTGACGCCGCCGGCGGTCTCCGCGAAGACGCCCTCGGTTTCGGCCAGCAGCTTCATGGCGGCGACGATCTCCGGGTCCGAGACGGCGACGGCGCCACCGCCGCTCTCCTGCATCACCTTCAGCGCGTAGTAGCCGTCGGCGGGGTTGCCGATGGCGAGGCTCTTGGCGATCGTGTTGGGCTTGACCGGGCGCACGTTCATGGTGCCGCCGGCGTAGGCCGTCGCGATGGGGGAGCAGCCCTCCGCCTGGGCGCCGTACATGCGCACCGGCGAGTCGTCGATCAGGCCGAGGTCGGCGAACTCTGACAGGCCCTTGTAGATCTTCGTGAACAGCGCGCCGCTGGCCATCGGCACGACGCACTGGTCGGGCTTGCGCCAGCCCAGCTGCTCGGCGACCTCGTAGCCCAGCGTGCGGCTGCCCTCGGCGTAGTAGGGCCGCACGTTGATGTTCACGAAGGCCCAGTGGCGGGCGTCGGCCAGCTCCGAGCAGAGGCGGTTGACGTCGTCGTAGGAGCCGTTGACCGAGACGATGGTCGGGTCGTAGATGGCGGAGCCCAGCACCTTGCCCGCCTCCAGGTCGTGCGGGATGAAGACGACCGCGCGCATGCCGCCGCGCGCCGCGTGCGCGGCGACGGAGTTGGCCAGGTTGCCGGTCGAGGCGCAGGCCAGCGTCTCGAAGCCGAACTGGCGGGCGCGGCTGCTGGCCACGGCCACGACGCGGTCCTTGAACGACCATGTCGGGTTCATCGTGTCGTTCTTGATCCACAGTTCGCGCATGCCGAGTTCGCGGGCCAGGTTGTCGGCCCGCAGCAGCGGGGTGAAGCCCACCTGCAGGTCGATGCGGTGCTCGGGGTCGACGGGCAGCAGCGCCTCGTAGCGCCAGATGGAGCGCGGCCCGGCCGAGATCGACTCGCGGGTGACGACGCCGCGCATGGCGTCGTAGTCGTAGGCGACCTCCATGGGGCCGAAGCAGTAGTCGCAGGCGTTGATCGGTTCCAGCGGGCTGGCGTTGCCGCATTCTCGGCACACCAGGGACGTGGCGTAAGTCATGACGAGGCCTCTGTGTTCACCGGTACGGTCCGGGGGGCGCGGCGCCGGGGGCGCGCATCGCGGTTGCTGATCGGACCGGCGGGGGGAGACGCCGGCGTCGGGCCGGCGGGCAGGACATCTACGCGGGTTCTTCCCAGCGAGAAGAACCCACCGGCATCGCCATTGTGAGCCATCGCGGGCGCGCCTGGGGTGGCTGGTGCGGCTGCATCGTGCCTCGATCGTCCCACGGGGCCCCTGCTGGTGTCAATCGAACGCTGTCAATCGCGCCCATCGATCCCAGGGGGATGGGGAGTGGCTCAGCTTGAATCATCGCTGGTCCTGAGCGGCGCGCCGCGGTCTGGGGGAACGAGCCGCGGCGGTTCAGCGATGCCCGGCCGTGAAGTCGATGTGCCCTTGGGAGGGGGAGCGGAAGGAGAACTGCGTGCGCCCTCGGTAGTTCGTCACCGCGAAGTCTCCCTGTGAAATCACGTCCATGCCGATGAGCACATCAACACCCGGTATCTCAACCCCCAGGCAGCGCAATCCGCGCAGGACGATGTCATCCGTGAGCCAGAGATCGACGAGGTAGATGCCGACGATCTCGCCCGCGAAGATGCCCTGGCTGTAGCGCTCCCCGTACTGAGGGAGTCGGCATTCCTCAACGACGTTCCCTGAGATGCACGAGTCCGTGGCTCCGGTGTCCCACAGCGCGGTAGAGAGACGACGTTCTGGTGGTGAACCGGCCGAATCGGGGCGCCATGCTCGTGCGACGCGGCATGCGGATGTGATCGCGCGGAGGACTCGGTCCGCCGGACCGAGTACGGTCAGCCCATTCGTGAGCGGAGTGATGATTATCCCGCCAGTGAGTGAAAGGTGGCGGTGTAATTCTCCGGCCCCGGCCCGACGCGTTGGATGATGAAGCTTCCCGGCGCATGCAGCTTGATGGTCTCCTCCAGTGCGGTCAGGTCGTCCTCATAGACGCTGAGAATCGCGCAGTTCTTGATCACCACGGACTTCCCATTGTGCGTGCGAACCAACTCGTCCTGATGGGCGACGTACCAGTCCAGATCTGCGTGCTCGGTATTCGTCGGCATCGCAACCCTCACTCCTGGCCCCCAGGATAGCGCCGGCAGTGTGGCGGGGTCGACATTGCGGGTCGGGCCGCGCGCGCTCAGCGCGACGTGGCGTAGAGCGCCAGATCGTCGCGGGACAGGTCGTCGCCGGCGCGCGTGCGGATCTCGTCGAAGGCGTCGTAGTCCCACTCGCAGACGAAGGTCACGGCGCTGCCCTGCCGTCCGGCGCGGCCGGTGCGCCCCACGCGGTGGACGTACTCGTCGGCGTTCTGGGGCAGGTCGAAGTTGACCACGTGGTTGAGTTCGGGGATGTCGAGCCCGCGCGAGGCGACGTTGGTCGCGACGAGGAACTGCAGCTCGCCGGCGCGGAAGCGCTCCATCACGCGGTCGCGCTTGCGCTGGTCGAGGTCGCCGTGGATGGCCTCGGCGAGGACGTCGCGGTCGCGCAGGCGCCGCACGAGCCGGTCGACCGTGACCTTCATGTTGCAGAAGATCAGCGTGCGGCCCTGCATCTCGGGCAGCAACTCGGAGAGCGCCTTGAGCTTGTCCTGCTCGGCGACCTCGTAGTAGCGCTGGTGGATCTCGCCGGGGGTGGCCTGCTCGGGCTCGATCGAGACGTGCTCGGGCTCGTGCATGAAGCGCCAGATGAGCGTCTTGATGGGGGTGGGGATGGTGGCCGAGAAGAGCGCCGTCTGGCGATCGCTGGGGCAGCGGCCCAGGATGCGGCGCATGTCCGGCTCGAAGCCGATGTCGAGCATGCGGTCGGCCTCGTCGAGGATGGCCACGCGCACTTCGCGCAGGTCGAGCGTGCCGCGCCCCAGGTGGTCGATGATGCGCCCCGGCGTGCCCACGACGATCTGCGGCCGGCGATCCAGGTTGTCGAAGTCCTCGTTGAGGCGGCGCCCACCCACCAGCGGGACGGCCAGGAGGCCCATCGCGGCGGCGAGGAACTCGAGCACGCCGAAGACCTGCTGCGCGAGTTCGCGCGTGGGGACCAGCACGACGGCCTGCACGTCGCGCAGGCTGGGGTCGAGCCGCTCGACGATCACAAGGCCGAAGGCGAGCGTCTTGCCGGTGCCGGTCTGCGCCTGCCCGACGACGTCGTGGCCGTCGAGCATCAGCGGCAGCGTCTGTTCCTGGATGGGGGTGGGCGAGTCGAAGCCCAGCGACGCCATCACGGCCAGGGCGCGGTCGCTGAGACCGAGTTCGCGGAAGGCCGCAGGGTAGTCGCCGGGGTCGATCGCGTCGACGACGGTCAGCGGCGGCAGCTGATAGCCGCCCGAGCGCAGCGCCTTGCGCGCCGCCGCCGAGGAGCGATCGCCGTTGGTCGCGTTGGAAGCGGCGAAGGAGGGCTTGCGGTCAGCAGCCGGGCGCCGGCCGCCACGGGGGCGGTCGTCGCGGCGCCGGTCGTCACGGGGGCGGTCGTCGCGGGGGCGATCGTCACGACGGCGATCGTCGCGGCGCCGGTCGTCGCGGGGGCGATCGTCGCGGCGGCGATCGTCGCGGCGCCGGTCGTCACGGGGACGATCGTCGCGGCGACGATCGTCGCGGGGGCGATCGTCACGGGGGCGATCGTCGCGGGGTGCGGCGGCCGGGCTCCCGGCCGGGCGATCGGCCCCGCCGCGCCCGGAGCGACGCCGTCCGCCGCGGCGGCGGCGCGAGCGACGGGGGCCGTCGGCGGCGCCGTCGGCGGAGCCGTCCGCTGGTCCGGCGCGGCGGCGGCCCGGCGCGGCGGACTCGGTCTGTCTGGGTGGGGCGGTGGCCGCGGCCTGTGCGAGGCGAGCGGCGGGGGCGGGGGCGTCGTGTTTGCGGATCAGTCGGTCGAGTAGTCCCAAAATTCCTGCTCACGGATATGGTTGCGGCGCCATTGCTGGTCGGGCAGCGCTTGTTGAGCAGCGGGGCCGCAGCGCGATCGGTTTGTCAGATCGCGTCGTTCCTGATTCACCGTAGCACCTCGCTCCGTTCACGCGTGTCAGCCACGACCCGGAGCAGGGGCCGGCGCCTCCCACGATAACAGGGCGGTGACCGCAGCGCTGCCTGACAAGCAGAGGGCTGTAGCCGGTAAACTCGTCGCTAATGCAGTTCACACTGGAATCCGTCGGCACGCTGACAGACGCGGAAGCGCGGCTATCGCTGCTCGTCCGCGCCGCGCGGCCCGAGACGATGTCGCGCGTCAACGTGCTGGTCGGCTCGAACCTGCAGCGGCTGTCGATGCGGCGCGTCCTGGCGTCGCGGCTGGGACCGACGGCCAACGTGCGCTTCTTCACACCGGTCGACCTCGCCGCGGCGCTGCGCGACCGGGGACCGGGCGTCGCGCGGCAGGCCCTGCCCGACGGCGCCGACACCCTGCTCGTCGACGGCATCCTGCGGGAGCTGGCGGCCGAGGGATCGCTGCGCCGGCTGCAGCCGGGCGTCGCCGGCGTGGCCGAGGCGGTCGCGTCGTCGCTGACGGACCTGCGCGAGGCGCACCTGTCGAGCGACGGCTTCGCCCGCGCGCTGCGTCGCCCCGACGACCCCAAGCTGCACGAGCTGGCCAAGATCTACGCGCGCTACGAGACGCTGATCGCGCGCTTCCGGGATCGCACGAGCCTCTACGAGGACGCCCTCGACCCCCTGCTGCCAGACGACGCCGTCCACGCGGCGCTGGGCGGCGGTCCGCTGATCGTCGCGGGCATCTACGACGTGCCCATGGTCCAGCTGCAGTTGCTGCGCCGGGTGGCGGCCGTCGCCGATGTACACGTCGTGCTGGTGCGGGACGCGGCGCGGCCGGCGCTGGAGTTCGCCGAGGAATTCGCGTCGCGGCTGATCGGGGCGGGGGCGACGGCGTCCGCGGAGCCGACGGCGCCGGCGGGCGCATCCGCGCCGCCGCGCCGCGACTACTTCAGCGCCCCCAGCCGCCAGGCCGAGGCCGAGGAGATCACGCGGCGCGCGCTGGCGCTGGCGCGCGAGCAGGGCGTGCCCTTCCACGAGATCGCGATCCTGCACCGGCTCGACCACGCCGCCGACGACACCATCGTCGCGGCGCTGCGACGGGCGGACGTGCCCGTCTATCGCGCCGCGGGCCAGCCGCTGCGACACACGGCCGTGGGGCGGGCGGTGCTGGTGCTGCTCGACCTGCTGCTGCTGGCGCCGCAGCGGCACCGGCTGCTGGAGTTCTTCGCCAGCCCGGTCGCGGCGCCGCGCATCCCGCCGGGGGTGCGGGCCAAGCCGGTGCTGTGGGAGCGGCACTCGAAGCAGGCGGGGATGGTCAGCGGCTGGCCGCGCTTCCAGGATCAGCTCGACCTCTACACCGACGGACTGCGACGCCGCGACGCGCAGGGGCGGGCCCACGAGACGGCGGAGGAGCTGTGCGGGGTCGTGCGGGAGCTGGCGGCGCGCTCGGCGGCGCTGGCCGGCTGCGGCAACTGGGCGGCGTTCGTCGCGACCTTCCTGGGCGTCCTCGACGACTACGTCGCCGGCGACGAGGCGCAACTCGGCGGCGAGGGCGTCGCTGCGCTGGCGCTGGCCCGGGCGCAGATCGGGGCGCTGGCGCGGCTCGACGACGCCGGCATCCGCGCCGACGCGTCGCGCTTCCGGACGGCCGCGGCGCGAGCGCTGCGCCGGGCCGTGCTGAACGACCGCGACGCCCTGCGGCGGGGCGTGTTCGTGGGCAACGTCTCGGCGGCGCGATCGGTGCGATTCCGGGCGCTGTTCCTGGTGGAGTGCGCGGAGCGCATCTTCCCGCCGCTGGTGCGGCAGGATCCGCTGCTGCTCGACGGCGAACGCCACGACATCAACCGGCGCGTGGGCCATCCCGTGCTGGCGGTCAAGCGCGAGCGGGCGCGCGAGGAGCCGCTGCTGTTCGAGCTGCTGCAGCAGTCGGCGTCGGACTTCCTGACGATCTCCTGGGCGCGGCGGACCAACACCACGGGCGCGCCCAAGCTGCCCTCGCCGCTGCTGCTGGCGTCGATCCCCGGCGACGCGGTGCGGGAACTCGCGAGCGTGGACGAGCTCTACGGGCTGGGCGTGATCGCGAAGCTGCCGGCGCGGCTGGCGGGCGCGGCCCCGGCACCGGCCGACGCCCGGGCCGGCGACTGGTCGCGCACGATGACCGCGCTCGATGGCTCCGACTTCCGCCTGGCGATCCTGGAGGCCGCCGGCAAGGGCGCGGCGCAAACGCTGCTGACGCGCCTGTGGCCCGCGCACCAGCGCTACGCCGACGCGCGGCGCAGTCGCAACAGCGGCCGGTTCGGCGCCTGGGACGGCGTCGTGCCGGCCGAGGAGATGTCGGACAGCCCGCTGGGCCGATCGGCGTCGCCGACGTCGCTGGAGGACTACGCCACCTGCCCCTATCGCTACTACCTGAAGCAGGTGCTGCGGCTGGGCGCCGTGCCCGAGCCGGCCGAGGCGCTGCAGATGACGCCCCTCGACCGCGGCTCGATGGTGCACGACATCCTCGAGCGCTGGGTGCTGGAGGCGCGCCAGACCGGGGCGATCTGGGCGGACTTCCTGGCCGACGACACGCGGCTGATGGCGATCGCGGAGGAGGAGTTCGAGAAGCAGCAGCGGGGCGGCCTCTCGGGCCTGCCCGCGACCTGGGCCGTCGTCAAGCATGAGGTGTTGGCCGACCTGCGCGCGCTGCTGGTCGAGGAGCGCCGCCGCGCGGCGGACGGCTACGCGCCGCTGTTCGATCCGGAGTGGGGCTTCGAGGACCTGGACCTCGAACTGCCGAACGGGGAGACGCTGCGCTTCCGGGGGCGCATCGACCGCGTGGACCGGGGGCCCGAGGGCGCCATCGCGATCGACTACAAGACGGGCGCGGCGTCGAAGCAGGGCGGCGACTACCGCAGCGGCGCGGCGCTGCAACTGCCGGTCTACCTGCAGGCGGTCGCGCGGGAGACGGGCGACCCGGTCGAGGAGGTGCGGGCCGAGTACTGGTACGCGACGCGCCGGGGCAAGTTCACGCGCTCCGGGATCTCGGGGCGGGAGGTCATCAACGACCGGCAGTACTGGGACGCGCTGGAGGCGATCACCGACGGCATCCGCGGCGGCCGCTTCTTCCCGCACCCCGGCGACGGCAACCCGCCACGGCCCAACTGCCGCTACTGCGACTACCTCAGCGTCTGCGCCACCGACGTCGACAAGCGCTTCGCGCTCAAGGCGCGGGAGGACCGGGGCGTCGTGCAGGACTTCCTCAAGCTGCAGGCGCGCCGATGAGCCCGTCGCGCGCCGCCGGCCGCGATCGCGCCCCGGCCGACCAGGCGGTGCGCGAGGGCGCCCAGCACGACCTGGACACATCGATCTTCCTGCAGGCGGGCGCGGGCACGGGCAAGACGTCGGTGCTGGTGGGGCGCGTCATCGAGGCGGTGCGCCGGGGCCGGGCGGAGCTGCGCGAGATCGTCGCGATCACGTTCACCGAGAAGGCGGCGGGGGAACTGCGCGACCGCGTGCGCCGCGATCTGTACCGCGCGCTCAACAGCGCCGACGCCGCCGAGCAGGACCGGCTGCGCGCCGCCATCCAGCAGGTCGACGCGGCGCACATCGAGACGATTCACGCCTTCGCCTCGAGCCTGCTGCGCGAGCGGCCGCTCGACGCGGCGCTGGACCCGGGCTTCGAGGTGATGGACGCGGTCAGCGAGCAGCTCCGCTTCGACGAGGACTGGCAGAACTGGCTCTGGAGCGAGGAACAGGGCGCCGCCCGGCCGCGCATCGAGCGCTGCCTGCGGCTGGGGCTGCGGCTCGAGCACCTGCGGCGGCTGGCCTTCGAGATCGCGGAGTTCCGCGACCTGGAAGCGCGCGGTCGCGCGCCGGCCGTGCCCCTGGCCGGCAACGTGCTCGATGGCCATGTGCGGCGCGCGCGGCGCATCCACGAGCGGGCGGCGGGGGTGTCGCAAGCGCTGGAGACGCGGGCGGCGCGGCTGCTGGCGCAGATCGAGGAGCTGACGTCGGCGCCGCGCGAGGTCGTCGAGGGCGACCTGGTGTCGCTGTCGATCAGGGCGCCGAGTCTGGGGCGCGGGCGCGGCGAGGATCGGGTGCGGCTGCTGGAGGACTGGAAGCAGTTCGAGGAGGAGCACCAGGCCTACGCGACCGCCGCGCGCGGGCAGGCGCTGGCCGAGTTCATCGACGTCGCGGTGGACTTCGTGGCGGAGGCCGCGCTGAGCCGGCGTCAGGCGGGGCGGTTGTCGTTCCAGGACCTGCTGCTCTACGCGCGCGACCTGCTGCGCGACGAGCCCCGCGTGCGGCACTACTTCCGGGGTCGCTACAAGTTCCTGCTGGTCGACGAGTTCCAGGACACGGACCCGCTGCAGGCGGAGATCGTGATGCTGCTGGCGGCGCGCAACAACTCGGCCGGCTGGCGCGACGCGGAAGTGACTCCCGGACGCCTGTTCCTGGTGGGCGACCCGAAGCAGTCGATCTACCGCTTCCGCCGCGCCGACATCGACACGTACGCCGAGATCGAGGCGCAGTTCCGCGCCGCCAGCGACGCCGCGCCGGGCAGCGCCCGCGTGGACGTGCTGCAAACGAACTTCCGCTCCCGGCCCAGCCTCGTGGCCTGGCAGAACGACGTCTTCGGCCGGATCATCGCGCCCGACCCCGACTTCCCCCACGCACAGCCGGAGTACCAGCCGCTGGTCGCGCACCGACAGGACGGCGGGCCGAGCGTGATCACGCTGCGGCCCAATACCGGCGCCGGCTGGCGCCGGGCGGAGGACGCGCGGCGCGAGGAGGCGCTGGGGCTGGGCCGGCTGATCCTGTCGCTGGTGGAATCCGACGAGGGCACGGTCACGGTGCGCGACACCGACACGCCCGGTGGTCGTCGCAAACCGCGCTACCGCGACATCTGCCTGCTGGTCCGCAACCGCACGGCGATCGAGCTGTACACGGAGGCGCTGGATACGGCGGGCGTCCCCTACCACCTCGACAGCGGCCGCGGCTTCTTCCAGCAGCAGGAGATCCGCGACGCGGCGGCGATCCTGACGGCGCTGGACGACCCCTCCGACGAGGTGGCCGTGGTCGCGGCGCTGAAGAGCGCGCCCTTCGCGGCGTCGGACGTCGAGTTGCTGCGCCTGGCCAACGCGCAGCGCACGGCCAGCGGCCGGCCCCGCTTCCAGTTGGGCGCGGGCCTCCTGCCCGACGGCTACGACGGCCCCCTGCGCGCCCCGATCGAGACGCTGCAGGCGCTGGCCGCGCGCAAGGCCGCGCTGCCGCTGCCCGCCTACGTCGACCTCGTCCTGCGCGAGACGCACCTGCTCGAGATCCAACTGGCGCGGGGCGCCGCCGGCCGCGCCGCCAACCTGCAGATCATCGTGCAGCGGGCGGCCGACTTCGCCGCCAACGAGGTCGACTCGCTGCGGCCGTTCGTGCGCTGGCTGAGCTCGCAGTCGCGCGCCGACTTGGCGGAGGCGGAGTCACCGGTCACGGAGGTCGACGACGACGTCGTGCGGCTGCTGACCATCCATCAGGCGAAGGGGCTCGAGTTCCCCGTCGTGGTCCTGGCCAAGATGGCGGCGGCGGACAATCGCGAGCGGCAGATCTCGGTCGTCAATCGCGACACGGGGCGGATCGACTTCCAGATCGGCCCCAGCGAGGGGCGCTTCCAGACGCCCGGCTACGAGGCCGCGCGCACGCGCCAGGAGGTCTACGCGCGGGCCGAGGAGCGTCGGCTGCTGTACGTCGCGGCGACGCGGGCGCGCGACTGGCTGGTGCTGCCGGTGTTCTTCACCGAGCGCACGCTGGGCTTCCACGCCGACCTCGCGGAGGCGCTGCCGGGCTGGCTCGACCAGTCGATGGAGGCGGGCACACGGGGGGGCATCACGCTGCGCGTCGAGGAGCTGGCCGCGACGCCCACGCGGGCGCCGGTCGCGCTGACGCCGGACGTCGAGGCGCTGTGGGAGGACTGGCAGTCGCGGCACGCCGACGCCCTGCAACACGGCGCGACGGGGCCCGACTTCGTGGTGCCGTCGCAGGTCGGGCACGACGCGCCCAAGCAGCCCCGCGAGACGGAGCCGCCGACGCGCAGCCAGGAGACCGAGAACGCCAACGCGACGGGCGAGGACGGCCGCCCCCTGGCCGACGCCGGGGCCGCCGACAGCGTGGTCTGGGGCCCGGCCGCCGGCCCGGCGGCGCGGCGGCGGGGCATCGCCCTGCACGACGGCCTCTTCCTGGCCGACTTCGACGACGCCGAGGGCAGCGTCTGGCGGGCCGGGCGGGTGCTGGAGGAGCGCGGGCTGGAGTCGCTGCGGGACAGCGTGACGCGCGACCTGCGCCGCACGCTGGAGAGCGATCTGATCGCGCGGGCGCGGGCCGCGCAACAGGTCGAGCGGGAGCTGCCGCTGGTCACGGTCGACGCCGACCGGGTGTCGGAGGGCTACGTCGACCTGGCCTTCCGCGAGGCGGCGGGCTGGGTGCTGGTCGATTACAAGAGCGACCGCGAGCCGTCGCCGGAGACGGTGGCGGGCTACGAGCGGCAGGTGCGCGCCTACGCGTCGATGCTGCGGGCGACGGGCGAGCCCGTCGCGGGGGGCTACCTGCTGTTCACCGCCAGCGGTCGCGAGCACGCGGTCCCGCTCGACGCCTAGCCGGGGCCGGCCTGCGCCGCCGATCGGCCCGCGATACGTCCGAAGACCGCCCCCGCCATCAGCCCCGAGCCGCCCGCGTAGTTGTTGTAGAACAGCCCGCCGACGAGCTCGCCGGCGGCGTAGAGGCCGGGGATCGGCCGCTCCTCGGTGTCGAGCACCTGGCCGCTGCGATGGTCGATCTTGAGGCCGCCGAAGGTGAAGGTGATGCCGCAGGTGACGGCGAAGCCCACGTAGGGCGGCGTGTCGAGCGGCTGCGCCCAGTTCGACTTGGGCGGCTCGACGCCGCGCGTGCCCAGACCGTCGAGCGTGGCCGGGTTGAACGCACCGGCGGGGCAGGCGGCGTTGAACTCGGCGACGGTGCGCTCCAGCGCGACGGGGTCGGCGCCGAGCGTCTCGGCCAGCTCCCGGATCGACCCCGCCTGGGCCTTGGTGGCGTAGCGCACGCGGTACTCGTCGCGCAGCAGCGGCACGGTCTTCTGGTCGAAGAGCTGGAAGGCGGTGCGCAGCGGCTGCTGGAGGATGGCGCGGCCGTACTTGGCGTAGGTGTAGTTGCGGTAGTCGGCGCCCTCGTCGAGGAAGCGGCGGCCATCGACGTTGACGACGATGCCGTAGGGGTAGGAGTGCTTCTGGTAGAGGTCGCCGACGCCGCGATTGCCGGTCGGCGGGGCGTTGAGATCCCAGGCGACGGCGTGCGCGCCCGACCAGTTGCCGAAGGGCTGCGCCCCGGCGTCGAGGGCGGCGCGGATGGCGTCGCCGGTGTTGAAGCGCGAGCCGCGCACCTTGGCTAGGTCCCAGCCGGGGCCGAGGTAGCGAGTGCGCATCTCGGTGTTGGCCTCGAAGCCGCCGGCGGCCAGCACGACGGCGTCGGCCGCGATGGCGGCGTCGCCGGCGGGCGTGCGGGCGTCGACGCCGACGACGCGGGCGCCGTCGCTGCGCAGGCGCAGCAGCTTGTGCTCGTAGCGCAGATCGACGCCCTGCCGCGCCGCCGACTCGAAGAGCCGGTCGGAGAGACCGGCGCCGCCGCCCACCGCCTCGACGATCAGCCCGCCGAAGAAGACCAGCCTGCCGTCCACCTCGTAGGCCTGACGGCCGGCCATCAGCACCCAGCGACCGCCCTGCTCGCGCAGCCAGCGCATGGTCGGCTCCGCCTCGCGCACGAGGGTGTCGGCCAAGCCGTCCTGGATCAGGCCGTCGCTGACCGTGGCGAGGTCGGAGCGGAACTGCGCGGCGCCGTAGCGGCCGACGTCGATGCGGGCGGCTTCGGCGGCGCTGAGATCGGGGATCAGGCGGCGGATGGCGTCGAGGCCGTCGTAGGGGAAGCGGAAGCCGCCGCCGGTGAAGTAGGTGTTGCCGCCCCGCTCCGACGGCGGCGCCTTCTCGAGCACGGTGACGCGCGCGCCGGCCTCGCGCGCCGACAGCGCCGCGCTGAGGGCGGCGTTGCCCGCCCCCACGACCACGACGTGGGGCGTCGCGGGGCTCATCGGGCCGGGGACCGTCGGAGCGGGTTGCGGTGCTGCATGCGCCCTCCGGCGGCATGCTAGCGCGGCTGGCGGAACCTCGCCCCCTCACTTCAGATGTGACGGCGTGCGGTCGCGCGCCAGAACCTCACCCCCTAACCCCCTCTCCATTGCCGAGCAATGGAGAGGGGGGATCGGAGGGCCAGGAGGTGACGCGGGGCGCCGACCCGGGGGCTCTCGGCTCGATTCCCCTTCCGGTCCCCCCTCTCCAGCGCTTCAGCTGGAGAGGGGGTTAGGGGGTGAGGTTCCCCACGGTCTAGGCTGTGGTCGCAGACGCTGGGATGATTAGAGGTGCGACGATGGTGACATACCCGGCTTTGGTCGATGGGCCAGTCTTGGTTGATGGAGACGTGGGCGCCTACGGTGTCTCGTTCCCCGACTTGCCCGGCTGCGTCGCGATGGGCCTCAGCGTCGACGAGGCGCTGCTGAACGCCGAGGAGTCGCTGCGGGACTGGGCCGGCGACTACGAAGAACGCGGGGGCGCGATGCCACCGCCAACCCCCTTGGAGGGGGTCGCCACGCCTCCCGGGACCCAGCTGGCATCCGTTCCGCTGATCCCGTTGTCCGGGCGCCGCGTCGCCGCCGGGTGACGCCCCGCTCCTAGCGGAGGTGGCGCAGGCGCGGATCCAGGGCGTCGCGGAGCCAGTCGCCCATCAGGTTGCCCGTCAGCGAGATCAGCAGCAGGGCGAGCCCGGGCAGCCAGATCACCCACCAGGCTTGGTTCATGAAGGTGCGGCCGTCGGTGATCATGCGGCCCCACGACGAGGTGCCCAGACCCACGCCCACGCCCAGGAAGCTCAGGGCCGCCTCCGCCAGGATCACGATCGCGATCTCCAGCGTCATCACGATCACGATCGTGTTGACGAGGTTGGGGAGCAGGTGCTTGCGCATCGTCCACCAACCGTTGGCCCCGGTGGCGCGGGACGCCGTGACGAAGTCGCGTTCCCTGAGCGACAGCACGTCGGCGCGCACGAGGCGGGCGTAGCTCGACCACGTCCAGATCAGCAGGATGATGATCACGTTGCGCAGGCTGGGGCCGAAGACACTGCCCAGCAGCACGGCGAAGAGGATCGACGGCAGCGCCAGTTGGACGTCGACGAGGCGCATCAGAATCTGGCCCCAGACGCCTCCGAGCCAGCCCGACACCATCCCGATCGCCGTGCCGACCAGCGCCGCGCCGGGCACCACGATCGCGACGACGATCAGCGACACCTGCGCCCCCGCCATCAGCCGGCTGAGCATGTCCCGTCCCAGTTCGTCCGTCCCAAGCGGATGGGACCAGGAGCCACCGTCGAACACGGGCCGCTGCAGGCGGTTGACGACGTCGATGAAGTTGGGGTCGTCTGGATGCAGGCCCGCCAGCGCCCCACTCAGCAGGAACACGAGCGCGACGACGGCGGGAAGGGAAAGCCCCGCGTGGCGCCGCCAGCGGCGGCGCCGGCGAACCGGCTGAAGGACCAGCGGGACCTCCGCGGCGGGCGCGGCGCGGTGCGCCATTACAACGCTCCCGCCCGGATGCGCGGATCAATGAACCGGTAGGAGACGTCGACCAGCAGATTCGCCAGCGAGATCGACGCCGCCAGCACGATGATCGCCGCCTGCACCATGGGGTAGTCGGACTGGATGATGGAATCGATGATCAGCCGGCCCACGCCCGGCCAGGCGAACACCACCTCCACAATCACCGAGCCCGCGATCATCCGCCCCAGGCCGATCCCCATGATCGTCACCACCGGCAACAGCGCATGCCGAATGGCGTGCCGCCCGATCACCGTCCGTTCGGGCAGGCCCTTGGCGCGGGCGGTGCGAATGAAGTCGGTGTCCATCACTTCGATCATCCCGGAGCGCGTCAACCGCATGAACGCGGCCGCCTCCAGCAGGCCCAAGGAGATCGCGGGCAGGATCAGCGCCTTGAAGCCCTCGGCGCCGCCGGTGGGGAACCAGTCCAGCCGCACGGCGAAGAAGAAGATCAGCATCAGGCCCAGCCAGAAGTTGGGCGTCGCCTGCCCGATCACGGCCAGCGTGCGCGCCACCCAATCGAGCGGCGAGGCGCGCCTGAGCGCCGCGACGATGCCGAGCGGGATGCCGAGGGCCAGCGCAAAGACCAGCCCCGCCACGCCCAGCTTGAAGGTGTTGAACGCCCGCTCGCCGATCGCGTCGATCGTGCTGCCGCCGCGGAACGAATGGCCGAAGTCCAGCCGGGCGATCTCCCAGACGAAGTTCACGTACTGCTTCGGGATCGAGTCGTTCAGCCCGAAGCGCTCCTTGATCGCCTCGATCTGCTCGTTGGTCGACGTCGTGGGATCCACCAGGAACGTCTCCGGGTTGCCCACGACGCGGGCGACCACAAAGACGATCGTCACGACGACGAAGACGACCAGGAGCGCCTGGATGAACCGGATGACCAGGAAGTTCCAGAACTGCATCGCTCATCCCCGTGATCCCGCTCCGCGCGGGCCGCTCTGCGGCGCGCAGCATGGATATTAGGGGTTGACGCGCGCGTCCGCTCGGGAGCGTTGGCGGCGCGCGGACCGGGGAGCGGCCGGGGCCCGGCCGGCGATCACCGGCCAGGCCCCGTGCGCACCGCTGCGGCGCGCGAGGCGCTCCGCGCGCGGGCCGCGCAAGCCGTCCTCTTCCCTCTCGTGCGCCTAGGTGTTGAGCACCCGTGCGCGGTACATGAACCTCTCGTTGTAACTCTGCACGCGGCCGATGGGCCACTCGATGTTCTTGCGCCCGAGCGCCGCATCGATCGAGTTGTGCAGGTAGACCATCTGGGCCTGCTGGTACGCCTCGATGTAGAGCTCCGCCAGGACCTCGTTGCGCGCCGTCGGGTTCAGCGTCGCCTCCTGCTGCTGGTACAGCTCGCCGATGCGGGACTCGGGCAGCGGCGCGGCGTAGTAGCCGCCCTGCGCGACCGTCGATCCGAGCACCGGCTCCGGCTCCGAGATCGGGTTCACGAAGAACCACCACAGGCCCGGCTGCTCGAACTTGCGGATCTCCACGAAGTACTCCGAGCTCGGGTACTCCTTGATCGTGGTGCGGATGCCGACCTCCGCCAGATTCTGCTGGATCACCAGCGACAGCAGCGGAATCACCGGCACGAAGTCGGTGACCAGGTGCAGCGTGGTGTCGAAGCCGTCCGGGTAGCCGGCTTCGGCCATCAGCGCCTTCGCCTTCTCCGGGTCGTAGCCCCGGGCCATCGAGTCCCAGACGTCCTGCGACGGGTAGCCGAACACGCCCGGTTGCATCCCGAAGAACTCCGTCTCCTCACCGGAGAGCAGGCTGTTGATGTAGGCCTCGCGGTCGATCGCGTAGTTGGCCGCCTCGCGCACGCGGATGTCGAGGAACGGGTTGGGAGCGCCGTCCCACTCGGCCAGGTGCTGGTTCGGCATCAGCATGTGCGCCGTACCGGTGCCCGCCTGGCTGTAGCCCACCCAGAAGTCCTCGTCGTCCACGAACGGCTCCACGAGGTCGGTGGCCATCTGCATCGCCACATCGATCTCGTCGGCCTCCACACCGGCGATCATCGAGATGGGCTCCGGCCGGATGATCCCCCGCAGCGTCTTCGGCCAGGGCAAGTATTGCCCCGGTGCGTCTTCGTAGTTGAGCTGGCGCGGGGTCTCTCCCGGCCGCGAGCGGAAGTAGTTCTCGAAGCGCTCGCCGACGAAGTCGGTGTCATTGGTGTGGCTGACGAACTTCCAGGGCCCGGTAGCCATGACTGTGCGGTCGGCTTCCTCGTCGCCGACCTCCTCCAGCCACGCCTTGCTCTGGTGGTAGATAGTGAAGGTGAAGACCGAGCCCGGCAGCGACGCGGACGAGCGGCCCACGTCGATGCGCATGGTGAGGTCGTCGATGACCTCGTCGCTTTGCCAGGCGGCCGGCGGCCCGTAGGTCATGCGTGCGGACGACCAGCCACCGGGGTGGTCCGTGGTCTCGCCGCCCTGGTGGTACTCGGCGCTGCCGCCCGCGCGCCGGTAGGTGAACTGCGTGTCGTGCGCCGTGTAGGTCCCGTACGCCGGGTCGTGGAACTCGATCCCGGGCGTGATGTTGAGGATGTAGGTCGTCTCGTCCGGCGTCTCGAAGCTGTTGATCAGGTGCGACACCAAGTCCGACGTCTCGGGGTCGTTCTCCATCCCCTGGTCGGAGTGGGCGGCTTTGGGGAAGTAGTTGGCGACGCTGCCGACCTTCGGCGGGTCCATCCCGCCGGCGTCGCGGTTGACGCCCAGGCGCAGCGTCGCATTGAGGTCCACGGTGCCGGCGGCGGCGGACGGCGCGTCCTCCTCCGCGGCCATGGTCGCCGCGTCGGCGGCCTCGCGGGCCGCGTCGGCGGCCTCTTCGGCAGCCGCGACGGCGGCCGCGGCGGTCTCGGCCGCGGCCGCGGACGCCTCGCCGGCGGCGGCTGCAGCCGCAGCCGCGGCGTCGGCTGCGGCCTGGGCGGCGGCGGCAGCCGCGGCGGTGTCGGCGGCGCCCGCCTCACGGGCGGCGGCGGCGGCGGCAGAGGCGGCATCGGCGGCCGCCTGCGCGACGGCCGCAGCGCCCGCGTCGCCGGCGGCCCGGGCCGCGTCGGCCGCGTCGGCCGCGGCATCGGCGGCGGCTTGGGCGGCAGCGGCCGCCTGGGCGGCGTCATCGGAGCTGGCGGCTTCGGCCGCCATGGCGGAGGCCGCCTCGGCGGCTTCGGCGGCGCGGCCCGCGGCATCGGCGGCGGCGCTCGCGGCCTCCGCCGCGGCCGCGGCGTCGCCCGCCGCGGCGTCGATCGCCGACGTGTCGACGGCGGCCGGCGCGGCGTCATCGTCGTCGTCGCCGCAGCCGACCAAGGCGAGGCCGGCTGCTCCAACCCCAGCCTTCGCGCTGGCTCCCAACATGGTGCGGCGTGTGATCTTCCGCTGTCGCAGGGTGGTCCAGTAGTTACGGTCGCTCATCACATGTTCCCTTCTGGTCCCCGGCTGTCCCGTTGTGGGACCGCTCGGTGCGTGAGCGCCCCGAGTATGGCGTATTATGAGGTAACCTGCGTGTAAAATCCTTGATGGCCCCATCGACCCGAATTTGGGCGTCTGCGTGGGGCGGGGTCGGTGGGGGCGGCCGGAACCTCACCCCCTCCCCTCCGATCCCCCCTCTCCATCGCTTCAGATGGAGAGGGGGCTAGGGGGTGAGGTCGCGCGCCCGCTGGTCTAGCCTATGGCCGCGCCGGACCCCGCCCCGGCCGCGCAAGGAGACCCGCATGCGATCCGCCATCTGGACCCCCGCCGCCGACCTCGAAGTCGTCGAGGAGGACGCACCCACGCCGGGCCCCGGCGAGGTCGTCCTGTCGATGCGCTCGGCCGGCATCTGCGGCAGCGACCTGCACCGCTACCGCAACACCGACCCCGCCCCCAGCGGCCGCCCGGGGCATGAGAACGGCGGCGTCGTGGCGGCCGTCGGGCCCGGCGTCGATGGCCTGCGTGAGGGCGATGTCGTGGGCATCGAGCCCATCGTCCGCTGCCAGGAGTGCGACCGCTGCCGCGCCGGCTGGTACATGCAGTGCCGCCGGGCGCCCTTCGCCATCCTGGGCGAGCGTCATCCGGGCGGCATGGCCGAGTTCATGCTGGTCCCCGCCTACACCGCCTACCCCGCCCCGCCGGGCGTCGACGCGGAGATCGCCGCGCTCGCCGAGCCGGTGGCCTGCTCGGTCAACGCCATCGACCTGGTGGACGTCCGGCCCGGCGAGACGGTCCTCGTGCTGGGCGCCGGCAACATCGGCCTGACCGGCGTCCTCGCCCTGCGCGCCGCCGGCGCCACGGTGCTGATCACCGCCCGCTACGACCATCAGGCCGAGGCCGCCCGCCGCCTCGGCGCCGACGAGGTCATCCCGGCAGATGAGTCGGGCCTCCCGCGGCTCAAGGAGCTGCGCCAGCAGGAAGCGGTCGACGTCGTCTTCGAGTCGGTCGGCGGCAAGGCCGACACCCTGGCCGACGCCATGCGCACGGTGCGCCCGCGGGGGCGCGTCGCGATGCTGGGCGTGTTCACCACCCCGCGCGTGTCGATCAACCCCTTCGACCTGCTGCTGCACGAGATTCAGCTCACCGGGGCCGTCGTCTACGGCGCACCGCCCGGTCGTCGCCCGCACTTCGCCGAGGCGCTGGACGTCGTCGCGCAGTACCCGGACGAGACGCGGTCCCTGATCACGCACCGCTTCCCGCTCGCCGACGCCGCGCGCGCCTTCGCCACCGCCGCCGACAAGGCCCACAAGTCGATCAAGGTGCACATCAACCCGTCGGGGTAGCCGCCGCCGCGAGGTCGCTGGGACCCTGCCCTACGCCGGGGCGTCGCTCGCTGCGAGCGCGCCCAGGAGGGCGTGCACGGCGCCGGCCACATCCCGCTTCAGGTCGTCGTCGTCGGCCCGGTTCAGGAAGCGCGCGACGGCCATCGGCCCAGTGTGGTCGATGTCCGAGAAATCCCGCCGCAGGATCCCGATCGCCGATCGCGCCGCATCGCTGTCCGAGAGCGGTCGCAGCCGTTCCGCGACGTCGACGACCCCCGCGCCGAAGTGCGCGAGCACGTAGTGCAGGTCGTAGGCGTCCTTGTCGGATGCCCGCCCGCCGTACGCGAGCGCCTTGAGAACGACGAACGCTCCCGGCCCGCACACGCCGATCGTGCGCGTCGACAGCGCCTCGTCGGGACCGGGGCCCGTGATCTCGACATCCGCGCGATCCTGAAACGCGAGCGCGATGCCGGGCGTCACGAACGCGCCGAAGCGATTCCCCTCCAGCCACTTCACGCGCCCCGGCTGGTCGCCGGGTGTCGGCTCCATCAGGAAGTCGACGGTCACGCCAAGCGGGCCGCGCCAGGTGTGTGGAGTGACGTTGTCTCTCGCGTTGGTGTTCGGCGCGAAGCCCGCGTCCTCGAGCGCCCGGCTGATCTCGGTGTAGCGGTCGCCGTCGAGGACGCCGAGCGCCAGGCCGATGTCCAGGTCGGTGGTGCCGACGTGCCGTTCCGCTTCGTCGTCCAGTTGGATCTCGCCACCGAGCGTGAGCAGCGTGGGCACCAGTCCACCGACCACGACCAGGTCGTCCATCAGATAGCCGAGCCGCAGGGCGACGAGCTGGCAGGCGCGGCGCACCTTCGCGGTGAGCTCGGGCGTGTATTGGTCGCGCGTGCCTGCCATCGCCCCGCTACCCTTCGTCGATCATGCGCCGGACCTCGCGAGCGGCCTCCACCGACCGCTCCGGGTGACGGCCCAGGTCAAGATAGACCTGGACCGGGTGCACGAGCCGCACCCCGCCAACCATGCGAGCGCCGTCCAAGACGCCGGCGTCCGCGGGCGTGAGCAGCCACACGTTCGCGCCGCGCTCGCCCGGCTGGAAGCCGACCCGGTCGAGGACGTCGGCCGGCACACCCCGTGCAAGATACAGCGTGCTGAGCCGGAAGGAGGCGAACTGGGTGAGCGCCCAGGCGGCCGCCAATCCGGTGGCGGCGTACTCGACATCGTGTGCGTCGAATGCGGCGACGAGGTCCGCCAGCGCCGCCTGCCCCGTGCGCGCCGGCAGGTAGCCCGCCCGGACCTCGTGCCGCTCGAAGTCGTACTCGGATCGCCACGCGTCCAGCAGGAGGCCCGCATCGCGCACCGAGTACCTCCGCCCGTCGCGCCAGACGAGCCCGTCATCGATCAGGCGCCGGAGCACGCGGCTCACGGTCGCCGGGTGCAGCCGGGTCGCGGCGGCGAGTGCCGCTTGATTCGCTTCGCCCTCCGGGTTCATCAGGAACCAGCGCGCGATCCGTGAGCTCTTCGGGGCGAACGGCGTCGAGGGCCGCCCGCGGCGGACGAACTGATTCGGTTTCCCCTCGACGTGAATGAACACGCGCGGGGTTCGGATGGAGGCGTTGCCGGAGAGGTCGATCCAGGAGAACGCCCGCTCCTGGGCGAGCCGTCGGCCGCTGGGGGGCATGTATGGGACAGCGACGATGGCGACGGCATCCGCGCCGCGGGCATCCTTGAGTTCATCGAGCCGTCGCAACGCCGCGGTGACCGCGCCGACGGACCCCGATCGACTCCACCCGACCGCCAGCTGATCGCGCCCAGCCAGAAGCATCACATCGCGGTCGTGTCCCCCGTCCTCGCGGAGTGCTCGCTCGGCGCTCACGACGTCACACTGAAACAGCTCGGCCAGGAGGCCCACGACCTGCTCGATGGCCGCGCTCGCGTAGTTATAGGAATTCGCGTCTCTCATGTTGCGCATATTAGATGATCTGCCCGTCGGCGCAAAACCCAAGTTATCCGCAATTCCGGGAGATTCCCCCTCGTTTGTTGCGCAATTCACCATATGTGCACATACTCGCAACATCGAGCATTTCCGCAAGTCAGTCAGTCCCGCCCCGTCCTTGACAACTTCCCCGCCGGGGCGGGACATTACTTCCCCCAGCTTCGCCGCCGCGAGCGCCCGCCGACCCCGCCCGACGGCCTCGCGTGGGGGCAGGTGCATCATGAGCGAGCCCAGGGGCTGGACGACCCTCCACCGCCGCAGGATCTCGCGCCGCGCCATGCTGGGCGCGACCGCCCGGGCGGGGATCGGCGCGGCGGGGCTGGCGCTCGTCGGCTGCGGACGCGAGCCCGACCCCACCGCCGCGCGGGCCGGGCCGGGGCCGTCGCAGACGCTCGCGCGCCAAACGGTGGCACGCCAGTGGAACGAGGAGTTGCTGGCCGCGATCCGGGGGGACTTCCCCGCCCCCACGGTGCACGCGCGCAATCTCTTCCATCTCTCCGTGGCGATGTACGACGCCTGGGCCGCCTACGACCCGCAGGCCCTGGGCTACGTCGTGCGCGAGAAGGCGCCCAGCGGCGGCATGTCGGCGACGGAGATCGCGGCGGCCCGCGACGAGGCGATCAGCTTCGCGGCCTACCGGCTGCTGCGCTCGCGCTTCAACGAAGCGGTCTGGACGCGCGCCGGGCTGGACGGTCGCATGGAATCGCTGGGCTACGACCCCAGGTTGACGGAGACGGCGGGCGACAGCCCCCGCGCGCTGGGCAATCGCATCGCGGCGGCCGTGATCGCGCACGGGCTCGGGGACGGCGCCAACGAACAGAATCGCTACGCCGACAACTCGGGCTACGAGCCGGCCAACTTGCCGCTGCCCTTCAAGCGCGCGGCGACCGACCAATTGGTCGTGCCGCTCGTCGACCCGAACCGCTGGCAGCCGCTCGCCTTCGACTCCCGCATCACGCAGAACGCGATCGAGCTGGGCGAATCGGTGCAGGACTTCGTCGGGCCGCACTGGGGCGGCGTGACGCCCTTCGCGCTGCGGCCGGCGCCGGGCAGCGGCGTCAGTTGGAGCGCCGTCGATCCCGGGCCGCCGCCGCAGCTCGGCGGCGAAGGCGACGCCGCCTTCCGGGCCGGCGTCCGGGCCGTCCTTTCGCTGAGCAGCGAGTTGACGCCGCAATCCGGCCGCACGATCGATCTCTCGCCGTCGGTCAGCGGCAACCGCCCACTGGGCACGCACGAGGACCGGGGCTACCCGAGGAATCCCGTCACCGGCCGGCCTTACCCGCCCAACGTCATGCCCCTGGCCGACTGCGGCCGCGTGATCGCGGAGTTCTGGGCCGACGGCCCCGACTCGGAGACGCCGCCGGGGCACTGGAACGTGCTGGCCAACGAAGTGTCCGAGGATCCGGCGCTGGAGAAACGGCTGGGTGGCGCCGGCCCCGTCCTCGACGACCTGGAATGGGACGTGAAGCTCTACCTGGCGCTCAACGGCGCCGTCCACGACGCCGCCATCGCCTGCTGGGGCGCCAAGGCCGTCTACGACTACGTCCGCCCCATCTCGATCATCCGCTACATGGCCGAGCGCGGCCAGTCGTCGGACCCGGGCGCCCCCTCGTTCGATCCGCAGGGGCTGACGCTACAGCCGGGCCTCGTGGAACTGATCACCGACGAGACCACCGGGCCGGGCGGCCGCCATGCACACCTGGCCGGCCGCGAGGGGGAGATCGCGGTGCGGGCCTGGTCGGCGGAGACGGGCGGGGTGGCCTGGATCCGCGCCGAGACGTGGATGCCCTATCAGGCCGCGACGTTCGTCACGCCGGCCTTCGCCGCCTATCCGTCGGGGCACAGCACGTTCAGCCGGGCGGCGGCCGAGGTGCTCGCGGCGTTCACCGATAGCGCCTTCTTCCCGGGCGGGCTGGGCACGTTCACCGCCCGCCGATACCGATACCTGGAGTTCGACCGCGGACCGTCCGTCGACGTGACGCTGCAATGGGCGACCTACTTCGACGCCGCCGACGAGGCCGGCATCTCCCGCCTCTACGGCGGCATCCACGTGCCCGCCGACGACTTCGCGGGCCGCATCATGGGCGCGCGCGTCGGTAAGGACGCCTACATGCGCGCCCTCGGCTTCTTCGCCGGGAACGCCGTCTGAACGACGCTCCGGTTGCGCGCGCTCTGCGCCAGATGGCGCTAGTATCGGCGCACAGGCGGCGCATCCTTCGCCGTCGTGAAGAAAGCGAGACCCCATGCACGAGATCACCATCCGCAACGGCCGCATCTTCGACGGCACCGGCGTGCCCGAGTTCACGGCCGACATCGGCATCGACGGCGACCGCATCACCGCCGTCGGCGACGACGTGGGCCCCGGCAAGCGCGAGATCGACGCCGGCGGCAAGCTCGTCACCCCCGGCTGGATCGACATCCACACCCACATGGACGCCCAGGTCTCCTGGGATCCCAACCTCGATCCCTCCTGCTACAACGGCGTCACGACCGTCGTCATGGGCAACTGCGGCGTGGGCTTCGCGCCCGTCCGCCCCCCCCGAGCGCGAGTGGCTGCTGGACCTGCTCGACGCCGTCGAGGACATCCCCTCCACGGCGATGTCGGCCGGCATCACCTGGGAGTGGGAGACCTTCCCCGAGTACCTCGACGCCATCGACGGCAAGCCCCGCGTGATGGACATCGCGACGCAGATCCCGCACAGCCCGCTGCGCTGCTACGTCATGGGCGCCCGCGGCGCCGAGGACATCCAACCCACCGACGAGGAACTGACGCACATGGCCCGCCTCGTCCGCGAAGCCATCGAGGCCGGCGCCGTGGGCTTCTCCTCCAACCGCCTCATGGCGCATCGCACCAAGGCGGGCGTCCCAACGCCCGGCTCCTTCGCCCGCTACCCGGAGCTGGAGGCGATCGCGCGCGGCATGAGCGAGGGCGGCGGCGGCGTCTTCCAGGTCGTCGGCGACTTCGAGGGCGACTGGGTCGACCACGTGTCGCAGGAGCCGAACCTCACCGTCACGTACCTCTTCGGCGAGGGCCTGCCCGGCAGCAGCTTCGACTGGCGCGACGGCCTGCGCCGGGCGGAGAAGGCGCGCGAGCGCGGCATCCGCCTCTTCCCGCAGATCCGCGGCCGCGGCACCTGCGCCCTGCTCAACCTCGAGGGCTCGGCCCACCCCTACGGGCTCAACCTGGCCTACCGCGAACTCGTCGCGGACCTTCCCTTCAAGGAGCGCATCGTCAAGATGCGCGACCCGGAGGTCAAGGCCGCGATCCTGGCCAGCGAGTGGGACCTCAGCAGCGACGTCCGCCAGTTCATGGACGGCGATCCCGAGGAGCACATCTTCCTCATCGACGGCACGCCGGGCAGTCTCCACGCCATCTTCCTCGAAAACCTCCTCTCGAACCCCCACATGTCCTGGGTGCTCGGCGACCCGCCGAACTACGAGCCGGAGTACGAGGCCAGCGTCGCCGCCTACGCCGAGCGCCACGGCATCAGCAGCGATGAGGCCTTCTACGACCTGCTCACCCAGGGCGACGGCAGCACCATCCTGCTGCACTACCTCGAGGGCTACAGCCAGGGCAACCTCGACTACCAGCGCGAGCAGATGATGCACCCGCTGACCCGCAACGGCCTCAGCGACGCCGGCGCCCACGTCGGTTCGCTGTCCGACGTCGAGATGGCCAGTTGGAATCTGCGCTACTGGGGCTGGCAGCGGGAGCGCGGCGAGCGCGTGCCGATCGAGACGATCGTGCACAAGCAGAGCGGCGCCAACGCCGACCTCTACGGCCTGGGCGACCGCGGCGTGCTGGCCGTCGGCAAGCGCGCCGACCTCAACGTGATCGACCCCGAGCGGCTCGGCTCGCGCGCACCGCACATCATCTACGACCTGCCCGAGGGCGCGAAGCGCTACCACCAGCGCCAGACCGGCTACGACTTCACCCTCTGCGCCGGCCAGATCACGCTCGAGGGCGACGAGCTGACCGGCGCGCTGCCGGGCCGCCTCGTGCGCGGCCCGCGCGACGCGTAGGGCCGGCCGCCGACGACGCGGAGGCCCGCTGCGAGCGGCTCGCCGGAAACGCCGTCCGCACGACGCTTCGATTGCCCGCTCTGGGCCGGATGGCGCTAACATCAGCGCACAGGCGGCGCATCCCCTGCCGTCGCGACGATCGTGAAGAAAGCGAGACCCCCATGCACGACATCACCATCCGCAACGGTCGCATCTTCGACGGCACCGGCGGGCCGGAGTTCACCGGCGCCATCGGCATCGACGGCGACCGCATCACCGCCGTCGGCGACGACGTCGGCCCCGGCAAGCGCGAGATCGACGCCGGCGGCAAACTCGTCACCCCCGGCTGGATCGACATCCACACGCACATGGACGCCCAGGTCTCGTGGGACCCGAACCTCGATCCCTCCTGCTACAACGGCGTCACCACCGTCGTCATGGGCAACTGCGGCGTCGGCTTCGCGCCCGTCCGCCCCGCCGAGCGCGACTGGCTGCTCGACCTGCTGGACGCCGTCGAGGACATCCCCTCCACGGCGATGTCGGCCGGCATCACCTGGGAGTGGGAGACCTTCCCCGAGTACCTCGACGCCATCGACGGCAAGCCGCGGGTGATGGACATCGCGACGCAGATCCCGCACAGCCCGCTGCGCTGCTACGTGATGGGCGAGCGCGGCGCCGACGACATCCAGCCCAACGACGAGGAACTGACGCACATGACCCGCCTCGTGCGGGAGGCCATTGAGGCCGGCGCCCTGGGCTTCTCCTCCAACCGCGCCATGGTGCATCGCACCAAGGCCGGCGTCCCCACTCCCGGCTCCTTCGCCCGCTACCCCGAGCTGGAAGCGATCGCGCGCGGCATGGGCGAGGGCGGCGGCGGCGTTTTCCAGGTCGTCGGCGAGTTCGAGCGGGAGTGGATCCACCACCTCGCGCTGGAGTCGAACCTCACCGTCACCTACCTCTCCGGCGAAGGCATGCCCAACAGCGGCCGCCCCGGCTGGCGCGAGAGCCTGCGCCGGGTCGAGGAGGCGCACGAGCGCGGCGTCCGCATCTTCCCGCAGATTCGCGGCCGCGGCACCTGCGCCCTGCTCAGCCTCGAGGGCTCGGCGCACCCCTACGGGCTCAACCTGGCCTACCGCGAACTGGTCGAGGATCTTCCCTTCGAGGAGCGCATCACCAAGATGCAGGACCCCGAGGTCAAGGCCGCGATCCTGGCCAGCGAGTGGGATCTGAGCAACGACGTCCGCCAGTTCATGGACTCCGATCCGGCAGGGCACATCTTCCTGATCGACGGCACGCCCGGCAGCCTGCACGCGATCTTCCTCGACAACCTGCTCTCCAACCCGCACAAGGCCTGGGTGCTCGGCGACCCGCCCAACTACGAGCCGGAGTACGAGGCCAGCGTCGCCGCCTACGCCGAACGACACGGCATCGGCGGCGACGAGGCGTTCTACGACCTGCTCACCCAGGGCGACGGCCGCACCATCCTGCTGCACTACCTCGAGGGCTACAGCGAGGGCAATCTCGACTACCAGCGCGAGCAGATGATGCACCCGCTGACCCGCAACGGCCTCAGCGACGCCGGCGCCCACGTCGGTTCGTTGTCCGACGTTGAGATGGCCAGCTGGAACCTGCGCTATTGGGGCTGGCAGCGCGAGCGCGGCGAGCGCGTCCCCATCGAGACGATCGTGCACAAGCAGAGCGGCGCCAACGCCGACCTCTACGGTCTGGGCGACCGCGGCGTGCTGGCCGTCGGCAAGCGCGCCGACCTCAACGTGATCGACCCCGAGCGGCTGGGCTCGCGCGCGCCGCACATCATCTACGACCTGCCCGAGGGCGCGAAGCGCTACCACCAGCGCCAGACCGGCTACGACTTCACGCTCTGCGCCGGCCAGATCACGCTCGAGGGCGATGAGCTCACCGGCGCGCTGCCGGGCCGCCTCGTGCGCGGCCCGCGCGACGCCTGACGCCGGCCACCGCGGGACGGGGATCCGGCCGGGCGAGCCCGGCCCCCCGCCATCAGTGTCGGGCCGCAGCGATTGAACGGTGACGATGGCCGCCGCGGGCGTCCCGGGACCACTTGAGGGCGTGCGCGTGCTTGCCGTGGGCGCCGACGTCGCCACCCGCTTCGCCGCCTGGTGGCTGACCGAGAGCGGCGCCGACGTCGCCGTCTACCGCCCCGGCTGGCGGCCCGACCCCGCCGACGACGCGGAAGCCCGCTTCGAGCGCCTCGCCGGCCGCGGCCTGCGCGCGGCCGACTTCGGCGCCGATCGCCCCTACGCGGCCCTCGTCGGCGACGCCGCCTCGCTGGCCGCCCTGAGCGATGCGATCCCGGCCCGCCTGCGCGCCGAGGCCTCGGTCGTCGAGGTGACGTCGCCCTTGCCCACCGGCGGGAGCTTCGCGGAGGCCCAGTCGCACGACATGGCGCTCTGGGCGCGCTCGGGCCTGGGCTACCTGACCAGTGAGATCACGCCGGCCTGGGGCATGGGCGAGCCCTGCCTGCCGCTCAACCGTCAGGCCAGCCTCTTGGCCGGCGTCGCCGCCGCGATCGCGGTCGCGACCGGCGCGCTGGCCCGTGCGCCCGGCGCGCCGCCGCCGCGCCGCGTCTCGTTCGACAAGCTGGAGCTGCTGGCGCTCATGCCCATGCAGCCCATCGCCTTCGCGCAGCTGGGCGATCGGATCGTCGGCCGCGACAAGGCGGCGCCCTACCCGGGCGGCACGATGGCTGTCGCCGATGGGATGGTGTACGTCGGGGCCATCGACCCCAAGCACTGGGCCTCGCTCTTCCGCATCGTCGGCGAGCTGGACTGGGCCGCCGACGCCGTCATGCGGGAAACGGCCATCCTGCGCGAGGCGCGTGACCTGATCGACGCGCGCCTGCGTGAATGGGCGCGCTCGGCGACCCGCGCCGCGCTGGTCGCGCAAACCCAGGCCGCGCACGTCCCGGCGGCGCAGGTCTGCCGGGCGGCGGACGTCATCGCCGACCCGCAGCTCACCGCGCGCCGCTTCTTCGAGACCGGCCCCGGCCCTCCGACGCCCCGCCTGCCCTGGCTGGCCCGCGCCGGCGAGCCGGCCGCCACCCCCCGCGCGGCCGCCCCAGGTCGTGTGCGGCCGGCGTCCGATCTGCCGCTCTCCGGCCTGCGCGTGCTCGATCTCACCTGGGCCTGGGCCGGCCCCTTCGCGACCACCGTGCTCGCCGACCTCGGCGCGGAGGTCATCAACGTGGAGCGGCAGCCCACCCGCAGCAACCTGCGCCGCAATCCGCCCTATCGCGACGGACGCGAGGGGTCGGCCAACGTCTCCGGCTGGTGGAGCGCCAACCAGCGCGGCAAGATCAGCCTCGGCGTCGACATGAAGACGCCCGAGGGCGTGCAGGTCATCCGCGACCTCGCGGCCCGCGCCGACGTCGTGGTGGAGAACTTCTCCCCCGGCGTCGTCGACCGGCTCGGGGTCGGCTACGACGACCTGGTCGCCGTCAACCCGCGCCTGGTCTACGTGTCCATGTCGGCCTACGGGGCGACGGGTCCCCAGGCGCACTTCATCGGCTACGGCACCCACGTCTACGCCGCCTCCGGCGCGGGCTTCGCCAGCAGCCGCGACGGCGAGACGATCTCGCAGATGTGGATCCCCTATCCCGACCCGGTCAGCGGCCTGGCCGGCGCCTACGCGATCGCCGCCTACGCCTGTGGCGCGCGCCGCAGCGGCCGGCCCGCCTACGTCGACCTCTCGGATCTGGAGAGCATGTGCTGCATCGCGCTCGAACCGATGCTGGCCGCGAACAGCCCGGAGCCCCCACCGCCCGGGACGGAGTCGGGCCTCGCCGACTATCGCGTCGTCGCCAGCGCCGACGATCGCTTCGTGGCGCTGATCGTGCCCGGCCGCGATTCGTGGGGCGCCGTCGCGACGGCGCTCGGCGCGCCGGCCACGACCGATGAGGCGCTGCGCGCGGCCGCGGCGCAACTCGACCTCGGGGCCATCGCCGATCGCGCGGGCGCCGCCGGCGCCCTCGTCGCACCGATCCAGCACAGCGCCGACTGCCTGCGCGATCCGGACCTGAACGCCGCCGGCTTCTGGGTCGACGACCCGTCACCGGAGATCGCGGGCGCCGGCGTCCGCATGGGCGGCTCCATCTGGCGCATCGACGGCGACCGCACGCCCATCTGGCGCGGCGCCCCGCCCCTCTACTCCGGCACCCGCCTCGTCCTCGACCGAGTGCTGGGCTACCCGCCGGATCGCGTGGAAGAACTCGTCGCCGGCGGCGCGGTCCTCGTGCCGTAGACCCCGGGCTGTCGGGTCGCCACCCGCCAACCGCAGCGCCATCGAGGGATCGCAGCGCGATGACTCTCTACGCGCGCTCCGCCTCGACGAACTCGCCGAGCCAACGCACGTTCGAGGACACGGCGCTGGCTGCCCGGAAGAACTTCTCATCGGCGGTCCACAGCTCGCAATCGAGCGTCGCCGCCAGCGCCAGATAGTGCGCGTCGTAGGCCGCCCCCTGGTCGAGGTCGTTTGCCAGTGCCAGGGCTCGGCCGTGCAGGTCCGGCGTCTCATGCAGTTCGAGTCGTGAGGCCAACAGACTGCTGATGAGATCCGCGGCCGCCTCGACGGTCAGTTCTCTCCGCACGACGCGCCTGTGCAAAGCGTTGGCAACCTCGAAAGGCAGGAGGTGAGGAGCCGCCCGTCTGACGCCTTGCCGATCCCAGGAGCGGAGAAGCGTGAGGGCCTTGCCCGACTGCGGCTCCCACACCAGCCACTTGAACGCCAGGCTCGCGTCCACGACGACGACGCCGCTCACATGATGTCCTTGAGCTGCTCGTCCCTGATCTCGCGGGCCTCCCGGATCAGGTCAACGGAACTGCCGGGCAGCATCCGATCCCCGAAGTGCTTCTTCTGGAGTTCCGCGAACCGATCCGCGTCGGAGAGCCTCTCGCGCGAGCCGGACAGGCCGTTGGCTTCGTCCCTGGCCAACTCCTTGTCGATGGCGGTCTGGCAGTACCTGCGCATGCTGATGCCTTTCAATGCAGCCACCGCCTTCAGACGGCGCTGCACAGGGGGGTCCAGGTCGAGCGTGAGCCGCTTCCTCTTGACTTCCACTGGGCATCCCTCCTCGGGGCTCTCGTGCACTGAGAATAGCGCAAACACAGAAAAATCGTCGCTGCGGTTGCGTGGGAGGGGCTGCGACGGTGCCGCCGCGACGGGGTGGCGCTACGCCCCCGCGCCCAGCCCCGCGACGGCCGCCTCCCGGATCTCCCGCTTGAAGATCTTGCCCGACGCGGTGCGCGGCAGCGGCTCCGACGTCAGCGTGACGTAGCGGGGGATCTCGAAGCGCGCCAAGTGATCGCCCAGGAACGCGCGCAGGGCCTCCGCCTCCAGCCCCGCGCGGGCGTAGACGGTCGCCCCGACCTCTTCGCCCAGGCGCGCGTCGGGCACGGCGTAGACCGCCGCCTCGATCGCGTCCGGATGCGCCATGATCGCCGCCTCGACCTGCCCGCAGCCGATGTTCTCGCCGCCCCGGATGACCAGGTCCTTGATCCGATCGACGATGAACAGGTAGCCCTCGGCGTCGAGATACGCGACGTCGCCCGTGCGCATCCAGCCGTCGTCGGTGAAGGCCGCGGCGTTGGCGTCGGGCCGGTTCCAGTAGCCGCGACAGACGGACGTGCCCCGGATCTGCAACTCGCCTCGCTCGCCCGCCGGGAGCGGCTGCTCGTCCTCCCCCACGATGCGCAGGTCGAACACCGGCGCGGCCCGGCCCGAACTGGTGGGCCGCTGCAGATACTCCGCCCCGCCGATCCCCGTCCCAATCGAGTTCGTCTCGGTCATCCCCCAGCCCGTGCCCGGAATGGCGTTCGCGAACGACTGATCGATCGCCCGCACCTGCTCCGGCGCCCGCGGCGCCCCGCCCCCGCCCACCATCATCAGCGAGCTCAGGTCGTGCGACGTGGTCCGCGCCGTCTGCACCAGGTCCCCCGTCATCGCCGGCGACGCGACGAACATGTCGATGTGCTCCCGCTCGATCAAGGCCGCCGCCCGCTCCGGATCCCACTTGTACATCGAGACGATCTTGCGCTGCGCCCGGTACGACGCCAGGTAGACCGCATGCGAACCGGTGGCGTGAAAGAGCGGCACCGCCAGCAGCGTCGCCGGCTGATGGTCGGGCTCGGGCCAGACGAGCCCCGCGGCGACGCGCCCCACCTGGCTGTCGAGTTCCCACGACAGCAGCGCGCTGATCACGTTGCGGTGCGTGCTGACCACGCCCTTCGCGTGGCCCGTGGAGCCCGACGTGTAGAGGATCATCGCGTCGTCCGTCGGCTCGACGCCGGCCTGCGGCATCGGCCCGGCGGGCACGTCGCGCAGCAGGTCCCCGAGCTCCGGGACCGCGTACGTTGGCCCATCCCCCTGCCGGGCGGCGATGGCCTGCACCGTCACGGCGTCCGAGCAGGCGGCCAGCCGCTGCAGCCGCTCGCCGTCCGCGAACAGCACCTTGGCCCCGCTGTCGATCAGCCCGTACTCCATCTCCTCGGGCTGCCACAGCGCGTTCAGCGCCACGGCGATCCCCCCAATCGACGTCACGGCCATGAAGCACATGACCCATTCCGGATAGTTGCGCATCGAGATCGCGACGCGGTCGCCCTTGCCGATCCCATAGCGATCGACCAGCAGCCGCCCGATGCGGCAGGCCGCTACGTAGACCTCCTCGTAGCTGTAGCGCTCGTCGTCGTAGACGAAGAACGGCAGGTCGCTGCGGTTCTCGGCGAACAGCGTCCCCAGCGTCGGCGGCGCGTTCTTGAACACCCGCACCTCGTAGCCGCCCTGCATGGCCCGCACGAACTCGTACGGCTGCCCCGGCGCGGTCAACTGCGCCAGCGCTTCCTCCCGTGTCGGCATCGTTCCTCGCTTCCCGCTGCTCCGCGACCGCCCGGCCCCCTCGCGAGGGCCCGCATGAGGATAGCGCTCGCGCCCGGCCCCGCCCCGCGCGGATGCCCACAGGGCCCAGTTCGATTAGCATGCCTGGGTGCTTCGCTCCTGCGAAGACCCGAAGACGCCACACCAGGAAGAGAGAACGTCAATGCCGCCAGTCCCCAAGGCAGGAACCGTCGCCGTGACCGGCGCGGCCGGATTCATCGGCAGTTGGGTCGTGCGGCTGCTGCTCGACAAGGGCTATCGCGTGCGCGCCTGCGTCCGCAACGCCGACGACCCCAACCGCACGACTTTCCTCAAGGAGATGCCGGGCTACGCCTCGGGCCGCCTGACCGTGCACTCCGCCGACCTCGACAACGACGGCTGCTTCGACGAGATCTTCAAGGGCTGCCACGGCGTCTGCCACGTCTCGCACGTCAGCGACTACAAGGACCTCGAGTACGTGCGGCGCGTCTGCGACCACATCATCACCAGCGTCAACAACTCGGGCAGCGTGCAGCGGGTCATCGTCACGTCGAGCATCGCGGCCGTGCTCGACGAAGTCGACATCAACGAATTCAAGCGTCGTCCCGTGCTGTACGAGGACCGCTACCCGGACGAAAGCAACCCCAAGCGCGCGCCCTCGCGGGTGGGCTACTCGATGGGCAAGGTGCTGGCGCAGCGCGTCTTCTCCGACGCCGCCGCCGCGCACGGCGGCTGGGACGCCATCACCTGCTGCCCCTCCGACAACGTGGGCCCCATCCAGTCCGCCCATCAGCAGGAGATGGGGCCCTGGCAACGGCACATCCGCAACATGCTGCTCGGCGAGTACGAACAGACCGGCGCCTACCGGCCCTGGATGACCGTCGACGTCCGCGACGACGCGGAGTGCCACATCCGCCTGCTGGAGAGCGTGCTGATCGAGAACGGCGAACGCTACATCGCCTGGGCCGCCGAGACGCACAAAGTGGAGGACATCTGCGCCAGCATCGACCGGCTGCTGCCGGAGTTGCGCCACGACACGCCGCCGGTCACCGATCCCTTCCCGGAGCGCGTCCAGAAGCGCGAGGCGGAGTTGCGCGCCATCTGGGCCGGCTGCGAGTTGCGCAACGACCGCATCCGCTCCGTGACGGATGCCAGCTTCCGCCCCTTCGACGAGTCGCTGCGCGACTGCGTCGAGTCGCTGATCTCGGTCGGGAAGGTGCAGCCCAAGCGGCGCCCGGAGGGCGCGGACGCGCCGTAGCGTCGCCCGGCGCCGTGGCGCTGCGGGCTCAGCGCGGCGCATCCCAGCGACGGCCCCATCGGTAGCCGGGGCCGCGTCCGGGCTCCCAGGCGTGGGCGCGCGCCACATCCTCGTCGAGGTCGATGCCCCAGCCCGGCGCGGTCGGCAGCGCGAGTTCGCCGTTCGTGATCTCCAGCGGGCCGCCGGTCAGGTCGTCCTTCCAGGGCACGTCGTCGACGTCGATCTCCATGATCCGCACGTTGGGCACGGTCGCGCAGAGGTGCAGCCCGTGCATCGACGCCAAGTGCGAGTAGTAGTTGTGCGGCGCGACGTTCAACTCGTAGCTCTCGGCCGCCATGGCCACGTCGCGCGAGCGGGCGAAGCCGTTCCAGGGCACGTCGATCATCACGGTGTCCATCGAGCGCGCCTCGAAGTAGGGCCGGTACTCGCGCAGCCCGATGAGGTTCTCGCCCGACGTGATCGGCACCGAGGTCGAGTTCTTCACCTCGGCCAGGGCCTCCGGGTCGTACATGTCGATCTCGACCCACAGCATGTCGAGCGGCTCCAGCACTTGGCAGATCTGCCGCGCCGCCAGCGGCTTGAAGTTGAAGTTGAGGTCCAGCGCAATCTCCACGTCCGGCCCGGCCCCCTCCTTGAACGCGCCGATGTACTCCTCGATGTGCCGCAGCAGGGACGGCGTGATGTTGAGGTCGGTCGTGCCGGCGCCCACGCCGAAGCCGAGGCCGTACACCTCCGCCGGGTCGCCGGGGAACACGATGTTGGTCTTGAGCGCGCGGAAGCCCCGCTCGTGCGCCTCGACGCCCAGGGCGCGGACATCGTCGAGGCTGCGCAGCGGCGGCGCGCCGATCAGCGCGTGGTTGCCGGCGCGGGAGGTGCCGCAGTGCGACCAATAGACCTGCTGCCGCGCGCGCGTGGGGCCGCCGAACAGGGAGTACACCGGCACGCCCAGCGCCTTGCCCTTGATGTCCCACAGCGCCAGCTCGACCCCGGCGATCGCCTTGGCCGCGATGCCGCCCGGGCTCTGGAGCGCCATCCGGTACATGTCCCAGTAGCGCTGCTCGACGGCCAGCGGATCCTGGCCCAGCAGGATCGGCTCGAATTCGCCGACCGTGCCGATGACCCCGAACGGGTTGCGCGTGTTCGACATCTCGCCGTAGCCGGTGATGCCCTCGTCGGTGCGGACGGCGGTGAACTGCCACGGCCGCCAGCCCGCGTCGACGACGAACGTCTCAATGCCCGTGATCTTCATCGGCTCGTGTCCTCTCCGCTCGGCCGTCGTTCCCGCCGGGCGACCTACCGCATGACGCCGGGCATGCCCCCGTCGATGACCATGACCTGGCCGCTCACCGACGTCGATGTGACGTAGGTGAAGGCCTGCTCGGCGATGTCCTCCAGCTGCCCCACGCGGCCCAGGACGGCCTGCCTGCGCGCCCCCTCGGCGACGGCGTGGGGCAGCCGCTTCGCCATGCGCGTGTCCTCGACCAGCCCCGGCGCGATGCAGTTCACCGCCACCTCCGGCGCCATCGCGACCGCGAGGCAGCGCGTCAGGTGGTTGAGCCCCGCCTTGCTCGACGAGTAGGCGATGCTGCTGCTGCCCGGCGCGATGCCCCCCGCCGAGGAGATGTTGACGATGTGGCCGCCGCCGCCGGCCTTGAGCAGCGCCGCCCCCGCCCGCGCCAGCAGGAACGGCGCGCGCAGGTTGGTCTCCAGCACCCGGTCCCACAGGTCGGGCGTCAGCGCCTCCAGGTCGGGGAAGGGGATGCCGATGTTCCAGGCCGCGTTGTTGACCAGGATGTCGAGCCGCCCCGGCTCCTCGGCGACCGCCGCCAGGCACGCCTCGATCGCGGCCGGGTCGCGCTGATCGAGCTGCATCGTGGCCGCCGTGCCGCCGCTGGCCTCGATGTCGGCCGCGGCCGCGGCGGCGAACTCCGCCTGCCCCACGTAGGTGACGATGACGTGCGCCCCCGCCGCCCCGAGCCGCCGCGCGATCGCCCCGCCGATATCGCCCGACCCGCCCGTCACCAGCGCGACCTTGCCTGTCAGTTTCATGGCGCAGCGTCCCCCTCTAGGTCGAGCCGTAGCCGCCGGTGGTCGCGCCGTCGCCGCCGTCGGTCCCCGCCAGCGGGCGGTCCTTCGGCGCCGACGCGTAGGCGCCGCGGAAGTCGCGGAAGGGGCCGTCGCGCCACTCCAGCGCGGCCTTCAGCCCCTCCTCCTTGACGCGCGTGCTGAACTCGGAGCCGGCCGGGCGGTAGCTGCTGAGCGCCTGGATGTCCGTCCCCGACCACAGCCCCGTGCGGATGCCCATCACCTCGTACTGACGGTTCACCGCGCGCTTGCTGTACATCAGCATGTCGTTGTCGATGTGCGCCATGCGACGCGCGAACGTCTCCGTGAACGACGCCAGATCGTCGGGCTGGACGGCGTAGTTCGCCCAGCCCAGCTCCTCCATCTTGCGGCCGCTGAAGCTGTCGCCCACGTAGGCGAACTCCCGCGCCTTCGCCATCGGCAGGTGCCACGGCGCCCAGACCATGTCCACCGACGTCATGGCGCGCACCGGCGGATAGCCGATCTGCGCGTTCTCCGCCACGATGCGGAAGTCGCAGATGCTGGCCAGCTCGGTGCCGCCGGCCAGGCAGTAGCCCTGCACCTGCGCGACCACCGGCTTGGCCAGCTCCCAGATCACCCAGTTCGTCGCCACGACGTGCCGCGCCCACTCCATCGGCCCGGGGTGCGTCGATCCCGAGTCGGGCAGCAGCGAGCGCGGATGCACGTACGGGCTGTCCGGCCGCGCCGCCCGGCTCGTCAGGTCGTAGCCCGCGCTGAAGGCGCGCCCCTCGGCCCGCAGGACGATCACGCCCACCTCCCGCGTCGCCTCCGCCTCCTTCATGGCGTGGATCACCTCGCCGCGCAGGTTGTTGCTCAGCGCGTTCAGCTTCTCGGGCCGGTTCAGGGTGATGAACGCCAGCCGTCCGTCGGTCTCATACTTGATGTCCTCGTAGGTCATGTGGGGCCCTCCATTGGCTTCGTGCGAAGATTAGGCCCGCAGCGTCGCTGGCGCGATATCGGAGCCGTCGCCTCCGACCCGCCTGCGGTCCCTGCGCGCGTCACTGGCTACGCTGGGGCCAGTGGCGTGGCCGGACGACGTTACACGAAAGGCGCCGCGATGCCCCTGCGCTCGAACATGCGCCGCACCGGTGGGCACACCGCGCTGCGCCTGCTGCTGATCGCGACGGCCCTCGCGCTCGTCGCCTGCGGCGGCGATGGTGACGGCGACGATGGCGGCGGCGACGACGGCCCGGCCCCGGAGGCCGGCGCGGGCACGCTGTCGATGGGGGGCGGCGCGCTCGGCGACCAGTCCACCACCACGCCCGTCGCGCAGGGCCTGCTCGACGCCCAGCCCGGCGCGACCGTCGCCTGGACGGCCTTCGCGATCGAGCTCGGCGACGGCGACGCGGTCGAGGGGAGCGGCGCCGCCGGCTTCCTCTACGTCGTCGCGGGCCGCATCGACGTCGAGTGGGGCGACCAGGAGCGCAGCCTCGGCCCCGAGGAGGGCGTGCTGGTCAACGCGGGCGTGCCCTTCGATCTGCGCGCCCGCGACGGCCCCGCGACCGTCTGGGACATCCGCCTGCGTCCGCCCGCCGACGAGGCCGCCCCGGACTACGCCCCCGCCGCGACCTTCGCCTGGCGCAGCGACCCCCTGCAGGACATCCCGCCGCTGCCGCTGGCCGTGATGGCGCTCGTCACCGTGCCGCCCGGCGGGCAGACCATCGTGCACACGCACCCCGGCCCGGAGTTCATCGTTGTGACGGCCGGTCGCATCGACTACCAGAACGCGTTCAAGCAGGCGCCCGGCGTCGGCGTCGGCACGACCGAGAGCATCGGCCCCGGCGTCCAGGTCCAGAAGCGCAACCCCTACGACGAGGACGGCGTCTTCCTCTCCCTCTTCCTGGTCGACGCCGGGCAGCCCTTCGCGTCGGCCGCCCGCTTCGACGGCGGCGCCGGCGGCGGGAGCCCCGAGGACAACCTGGCCTCGCTCGACAACGGCGCGCGCGTCGTCGCCGTCAGTTCCGCCTTCGGCGGCGCGGCGCTGGACGAACGCTGGGGCGGCGACAGCGCCATCGACGGCGACCCCACCACGCAGTGGTCGTCGGACGGCGACGGCGACGACGCCTGGATCGAGATCGAGCTGGCCGAGCCGGCGGCGGTCGTGCGGATCGGCTTCTGGACCCGCACGATGGGCACGTCGGCGGAGATCCGCAGCTTCCAGGTCGTCAGCGACGACGGGGCGACGCATGGCCCCTTCGCGCTCGCCGGCCCCGCCGACATGTCCTACTTCGACGTCGACTTCACGACCCAGCGCCTGCGCTTCGAGGCCGTCGAGACGAGCGCCGGCAACACCGGCGCCGTCGAGATCGAGGTCTACGCGGCGGAGTGATTCCGGGGTCGCGCAGGGCGGGTGGCGTCGCGGCCGTGCATCGAGACGGGCGGCGCGCGCATTGATGCGCCGCACCGCGCGGCATACCCTGAGATCAAGAACCGTCCGGATCGGACGAAGACTGTCAGATAAGAAAGCGGGATCACGATGAAACTCATCGACACACTCAAGGGCATGTTGGGCAAGGGCCCCGCCAAGGAAGCGGCCACGAAGGGCGCCGACGTCGCGGAGGAGATGGTGGGCGTGGCGCGGGAGGCCGCCGGGAAGGGCATGGACGTCGCGGAGGAGATGGCGGGCAAGGCCCGGGAGGCGGCCGAGAAGGGCATGGATCTCGCCGGCGAAGCCGCGGCCACGGCGAGGCAGGCGGCCGAGAAGGGCATGGATGTCGCCGGCGAGGCCGCCGCCGCGGCGAGGCAGGCGACCGAAAAGGGCATGGATGTCGCCGGCGAGGCCGCCCACACGGCAAGGCAGGCCGCCGAGAAGGGCATGGATGCCGCCGGCGAGGCCGCCACGACCGCGCGCGAGCGGGTGCGCGGCGACCATGCACCCGAATCCGAATCGGAAGCCGAATCCGACCCCGAAGCTGACTAGGGCGCGCCGGCCACGCCTCCGGCCCGCCGGGGACGGCCCTCGCCGGCTACGACATCGCGTCGACCCGGCGCCATAGTTCCGCCACCGGGATCGCGCCCACGCTGAGGCCCTCGCGGACCATCTGATTGCCGGCCTCCTGGGCGACGGCGTTGGCGGGCGTCGGCACGCCGTGCAGTCGGCCCAGCTGCACGATCTCGCCGTTCAGGTAGTCGGCCTCGATGTTGCCCGTGCCGCGCAGCACGCTCTGCAACGACGACCCCCCGTGCCGATCGAAGCCCGGCACGTCGCCGTCGCTCACGGCCGTGCGCCGGCGCGCCCGCGTCTCCTCGACGCCCGCGCAGTCGATGCCGGCCGCCGCGTAGCAGGCCAGTGCCTCCTCGCGCAGCACGCGCGCGAGGTCGGGCGGGGCCTCGCCCGCCGCCGCGTTGACGGCGTTGCTGAGATTGCCCAGCAGCTTGGCGTACTTCTGACGCATGATCGCCGGGTCCGGCGCGGAGGTGAAACCGGCGCGGCTGAGCGCCGCCGTGACCTCGGTGATCGTCGCGTCGACGCCGGCCGGGTAGCGGCCCGCGTCGAGCATGCCGCCCGGCGCCTCGGCGAACGTCACGACCTCGCCCGGCCGCAGGTGCTCGGCCGGCAGCCAGACGACCATCCCGTAGACGTGCTGAAAGCGTCGCAGCGCGGTGCGCTCGTTGGCGACGCCGTTCTGGCAGCAGACGACGGGCAGTGCCTGCCCCAGCGCGGACGGAACCGCCGACGCCAGATCGCGCAGCGCCGACTCCGTGTGCTGGCTCTTCATGCACAGCACCACGACGTCGGCGTCGCGCAGGCCCGCCTCCGCCGGATGGCCGACTGCCGGGATCGGCAGCGTCTCGTCGAGCGCGGGGGAGGCGAAGCGCAGCCCCTGCGCCCGGATCGCGGCCAGATGGGCGCCGCGCGCAATGAGCAGGACATCGTGGCCGCTGCGAAACAGCCGCGCCCCAATGGTCCCGCCGATGCCGCCCGCGCCGTAGATGATGAATCGCACGACACCGAGGATAGCGGCAGCGTCGCCGCGGTTCCGCCACCGCCCCGGCAGTAGGCCGGGAGCCCGGCGACCGCCTACCGTGAGCAGCCAGCGGCCGGGTTACCGCCGCGCGCAAGGAGGCCGTCTCGATGACCCTCTCCGCCTCGCCACGACGGCCCGTGCTGCGCGGCGCGACCGACAGCCCGCACGACGCCGTGCGCTCGGCGCTGGCCCTGCTCGATGGCGACGGCGCCGCGCTGCGCGCCGTCGCGGCGGAGCTGGCCGGCGGCCTGAGCGGCGGCGCGAACGACGTGCGCGCCGAACGCCCCGACCGCCTGCTCTACGCCACCGACGCCTCGATCTACGAGATGGAGCCCGTCGCGGTCGTCTTCCCGCGCTCGGCGGCCGACGTGCAGCACGTGCTGCGCGTCGCGGGGCGGCACGGGGTCGCGGTGCTGCCGCGCGGCGGCGGCACCAGCCTGGCGGGGCAGGGCGTGAATCACGCCATCGTGCTCGACTTCACCCCCCACATGGGCCGCGTCCTCTCCATCGACCCCGGGGCGCGCACGGCCCGCGTGCAGCCAGGCGTCGTGCTGACGCAGCTCAGCGCCGCCGCCCGCGCGCACGGCCTGCTCTACCCCGTCGACCCCTCGACCGCGAACCGCGCGACGATCGGCGGCGGCATCGGCAACAACTCCTGCGGGGCGCACTCGGGCCTCTACGGCAAGACCGCCGACAACGTCGTCGCGCTTGAGGCCGTGCTGGCCGACGGCTCGCTCGCGACATTCGCACCGCTCGACGCCGCCGCGCTCGCCGAAAAGCGCACGCGGCCCGACCTCGAAGGCGCGATCTACCGCGCCAGCGACGCCCTGGCGACGGCCCACGCCGAGGAGATCGGGCGGCGCTTCCCCGACATCCCGCGCCGGGTGTCGGGCTACAACCTCGACGCGGTGCTGCGGGATCCCGGCAACCTTGTGCCCCTGATCGTGGGCTCCGAGGGCACGCTCGCCGTCGTCACGGAGGCGACCGTGCGCCTCGTGCCGAGCCCGGCCTTCACCGGCCTGGCCGCCCTGCACTTCGACTCCGTGGTCGCGGCCGCCGAGGCGGTGATGCCGGTGCTGGCGCACCGCCCGTCGGCGGCCGAGCTGATCGGCTCGACGATCATCGAGCGCTGCCGCGCGCATCCCGGCCTCGCGCCGCTGGCGGCATTCGTCCGCGGCGACCCGGGCGCACTGCTGGTCGTGGAGTTCTACGGCGACGACGCCGCTGCCGTGCGGGAGCGGCTCGACGCGCTCACGGCGGATCTCGACGCGCGGGGCCTCTCGGCCACGGCCGTCACCACCACCGACGCCGCCGAGCAGGCCGCGATGTGGCGGCTGCGCACTGCGGGGCTGGGCCTCCTGATGAGCGTCAAGGGCGACGCCAAGCCGGTCGCGTTCGTCGAGGACACGGCCGTCGCGCCGGAGAAGCTGGCTGGCTTCGTCGCCCGCTTCGACGCCATCGTGGAGGCGCACGGCGCGCGCGCCGCCTACTACGGCCACGCCGGCGAGGGCTGCCTGCACATCCGCCCGGAGGTGAATCTCAAGCGGCCCGACGGCCTGGCCATGACCGCCGGGATCGCCTCGCAGATCGCCGACTTGGTCGTCGAGTTCGGCGGCAGCCTCAGCGGCGAGCACGGCGACGGCATCGTGCGCGGCGTCTTCATGGAGCGGCTGTTCGGCCCCGCGCTGATCGGCGCCTTCCGCAACCTGAAGCGCGCCTTCGACCCCCAGGGCCTGCTCAACCCGGGCAAGATCATCGACACGCCGCCCTTCGCCGACAACCTGCGCCTCGGCCCGGAGACCGTCAACGAGACGCCCGCCACCCTGCTCGACTTCCGCGCCGACGGCGGCCTGGCCGGGGCGCTGGAGCAGTGCAACGGGCAGGGCGCCTGCCGCAAGTTCGACGGCGCCATGTGCCCCTCCTTCATGGTCACCCGCGACGAGGAGCACTCCACGCGCGGGCGAGCCAATCTGCTGCGCCAGGCGCTCAACGGCGGCTTGCCCGCCGCCGACATGACCGGCGACCGCATCGCCGAGGCGCTGGACCTCTGCGTCGAGTGCAAGGCCTGCAAGGCCGAGTGCCCCTCGGGCGTCGACATGGCGAAGATCAAGTACGAGGTGCTCAGTCAGCGCTACGCCGAGCACGGCGTCCCGCTGCGCGACCGCGCCTTCGCCCGCGTCAGCACGCTGGGCCGCTGGGGCAGCCGCACGGCCCCGCTGGCCAACCGCCTCGCGACGCTGCGGCCGGCGCGGGCGCTGCTGCATCGCTGGGGCGGCGTGCATCGCGACCGCCAACTGCCGCGCTTCGCCCGCCAGACCTTCCCGCGCTGGTTCGACGCCCGCACCACGCCCGACGGCCCCGCCCCGCGCGGCGAGGCGGTGCTCTTCCACGACAGCTTCACCGATTACTTCCACCCCGAGGTCGGCGTCGCCGCGACGGCGGTGCTGGAGGCGCTGGGCTATCGCGTGCGACGCGTCGCCGGGCGGGCCTGCTGCGGGCGCCCCGCGATCTCACGCGGGCAGCTGCCCCTGGCCCGCGACTGGGCGCGCCGCAACGTCGAGGCGCTGCGCCCGCTGGCGGCCCGCGGTCTGCCCATCGTCGGCACCGAGCCCTCGTGCCTGCTGACGCTGCGCGAGGAGTGGCTCGAACTGGTCCCCGGCCCCGACGCCCGTCTGGTCGCCGATCGCGCCGTCCTGCTGGACGAACTCGTCGCCTCGCTGGACGGCGATCCCCAGGTCGCGGAGTGCTTCCGGCCCAGCGGCCACGCGCTGCTGGTGCACGGCCACTGCCACCAGAAGGCGGTCGCGGGCATGACCCCAACGCTGCGCGCGCTCTCGATCGCGGGCTACCGGCCGCAACTGATCGACGCCGCCTGCTGCGGCATGGCCGGCTCGTTCGGCTTCGAGGCCGAGCACTACGATATCTCGCGTCGCATGGGGGCCGAGCGGCTGTTCCCCGCCCTCGACGCCGCGCCGCGGGAGACGGGCGTCGCGATCACGGGCGTCTCCTGCCGCCAGCAGATCGAGCAGTTCAGCGACCGCCGGCCGCGCCACAGCGCCGAATGGCTGGCCGACGCCCTGCGCGCGCCGTCGCCGCCCGCCTAGAAGCGCGACTTGCGCGCCTCGTGGTCGGTGTGCACATCGATCAGGACCGTCCGGCCGGCGGCGTTGAGACGGCGGGCCTCCAGGACCGCGGGGCCCACCTGGGCGGGCTCCGTGACAGTGATGCCCGTCGCGCCCATGGCCTCCGCGATGCGCGCGTAGTCGCCCGTCATGCTGGTGAAGCCGAATCGCTCCCGCGCGACGGGGAACAGGCCGGGGTACGTCGCCATGCCGCTGTTATTCAGGATCACCGTCGTGATCGGCAGCCGCTCCCGCACCGACGTCTCCAGGTCCATGCCCGACATCCCGAAGGCGCCGTCGCCCATCACGTTGAGGCAGAAGCGATCGGGCCGCGCCAGCTTGGCCCCGATCATCAGCGGGATGCCCATGCCCAGGTGCGTCGTCTTGCCCCAGCCGATGTAGCTGCGCGGCGTCGTGGCGGTGAAGAACGGCACCATGGAGTCGCGGATCGCGCCCGCGTCGTGCGTGACGACCGAGTTCTCGTGGTCGATGTTGCGATCGATCTCGTGGATCGCGCGGTAGGTGTTGATCGGCGTCGCGTCCGACTCCCGCACGTCGGTCCAATCCGCCAGCCAGGCCGCGCGCCGCTCCGCGATGTCGGCGGCCGCGCCGAGGTCGCGCGGGGCGTCGCCCGCCTGCGCCACGACCTCCGCGATCAGCGCCTCGATGGTCAGCCGCGCGTCGCCGACCAGCGCGATGTCGCAGGCCGTGTCCTTGTTGATGTCCTCCGGCGTGATGGTGTTGTGGATCACCGTCTTGCCGCGCGGCACGCGCAGCGTGTACGAGTTGATCGACAGGCTGCTGCCCAGCGCCAGCACCAGGTCCGACTCCTGCATCCGCGCGTGCGCGGGCCCGGTCGTGGCGTTGCTGCCCGCGCCCAGCGACAGCGGGTGGCGCTCGTCGAAGCACGACTTGCCCTCCATCGTCGTGAAGACCGGCACGCCCATCTGCTCCGCCAGCCGGCGCAGGGCGTCGGTCGCGCCCGACATCAGCACGCCCGCGCCGGCCCAGATCATGGGGCGCTCCGCCGCCAGCAGGGCGCGCGCCGCCTCGGCGATCTCCGCGGCCGCCGGCTGCGACCGCACGCTCCTGGGCGACGTGTAGCGCTGCGCCGCCTCGGGCGCCTCCTGGGCGCAGACGTCCGGCGTCAGCTCCACGACCACCGGTCCGCCGCGGCCGTTGCGCAGGTTCTGGAAGGCCCGTCGCATGACGGCGCCGATCTGCCGCGGCGTGTCGATCGACTCCACCGACTTCGTGATCCCGCGGTAGTTCTCGACCGCCGAGAAGTTCGGGCGCACCTGGCGTTCGGCCAGCGGGTAACCGTCCGGCAGGTGCAGGATGGGGACGTTGTCGGCGAAGGCCTGCGACAGACCGCCCACGGAGTTCTCGGCCCCGGCCGCGTTCTGCGTCACCACGACGCCGAAGCGCTCCCCGTCGCTCATGCGGCTGAAGCCGTCGGCGGCCATCACGGCGCCGCGCTCGTGCCGGAACATGACGGGCCGGATGCCCAGCTTGGCCGCCTCCTCAAGCAGCTGGCTGCTGGGGAAGCAGCAGATCTCCCGCACCCCCTCGTCGTGCAGGATCTGGGCGATGTACTGGTTGCCGTTCATGGGGCCAGCCTTTCGTCGGCGGGGGGAAGCGGGGACCGGGACTCGGGTGCGGTTTGCGCCGCGCCACGATATCCCAGGCGCCGCCTTGGAGCATCGCCCACGCGACGGACGGGGGCGGATCGGAAGCGGCAGGCCCGTTATCCTCAGCCTCGCGCCACCATCCAGCCCGGCCAATGGGTCTGCCTTGACCGCAGCCGGGAATCAGCACACGAGAAGAGACACGGCATGAACGGCAACGACGCCATCGCGCGGATCCTGCAGGCGGAAGGGACGGAATACCTCTTCTGCTTCCCCGACAACCAACTCATCGAGGCCACCGCGGCGATCGGCATCAAGCCCATGATGTCGCGCACCGAACGCGCGACCGTCAACATGGCCGACGGCTACACGCGCATGATGAACGGGCGCCGCAACGGCGTCGTCGTCACGCAGGCGGGCCCCGGCATCGAGAACGCGTACGGCGGCATCGCGCACGCCTTCGCCGACTCCGTGCCGATCCTGGTCCTGCCCGGTGGCACGTCGCGCAACGCGACCGGGTCGCACCCCGATTTCAGCGCCCCGCTGCACTACCGCGGCATCACCAAGTGGAGCGCTCAGATCAATCAGTCGCAGCGCATCCCCGAGTTCCTGCGTCGCGCCCACACCTTCCTGCGCACCGGTCGCGGCGCGCCGGTCCTGCTCGAGACCCCCGCCGACGTGGCGGCCGAGCAGGTCGACGCCGCGGCGCTCGACTACCGGCCCGTCGCGCCGCACCGCAGCGCCGGCGATCCGGCCGACGTGCGCGCCGCCGTCACGGCGCTGCTCGCGGCCGAGCGCCCGGTCATCTTCGCCGGGCAGGGCGTCCTCTGGGCCGAGGCCAGCGAGCAGCTGACGACGCTGGCGGAACTCCTCGACGCCCCCGTCGCGACCACGAACACCGGCAAGAGCGCCTTCCCCGAGAACCATCCGCTGGCCCTGGGCCCGGCGGCCCACACCATGACCAAGATGGCCCGGCACTTCCTCGACCGGGCCGACGCGGTCTTCGGCATCGGCGCGAGCTTCACCACCAACCTCGCCTCCACCCGCATCCCCTCCGGCAAGGTGATGGTGCAGTCCACGGTCGACGCCGTCGACCTCAACAAGGACCACCACCTCGACCACGCGATCATCGGCGACGCCCAGCTGGTCCTGGCGCAGATGATCGAGGAGGTCCAGCGCCAGGCCGGCGCCGGCGGCCATCGCGACGGCGGCGCGGTCGTCGAGGTGAAGCAGATCAAGGATGAGTTCACCGAGGAGTGGATGCCGCTGCGCGCGTCCGACGAGACGCCGCTCAACCCCTACCGCGTGATGTGGGACCTGATGCACACCGTCGACCTCGACAACACGACCATCACGCACGACTCCGGCCACCCGCGGGACCAGCTCATCCCCACCTGGGAGTCGACGGTGCCGCACGGCTATCTGGGCTGGGGCAACTCCACCCAGCTGGGCTACTCGCTGGGCCTGGTGCTGGGCGCGAAGGCGGCCGCGCCGGAGCGCACGCTGATCAACATCATGGGCGACGCCGCCATCGGCATGGCCGGCATGGACATCGAGACCGGCGTGAGGCTGAACCTGCCGGTGCTAACGGTCGTGCTCAACAATCAGGTGCTGTCGGGCTACCCGGCGCGCTACCAGGCGGCCGTCGAGACCTACGGCTTCACGGAGCTCTACGGCGACTACGCGACCCTCGCGATGGCGCTCGGCGCCTACGGCGAGCGCGTCCACCAGCCGCAGGAGATCGTGCCCGCCATCCGACGCGCGCTGGCGGAGCTCGATGCCGGCCGCCCGGCCCTGCTGGAGTTCATGACCAAGGAAGAGAACCGCCTGGCCTACTACCGGTGATCCGGAGCCGGCGCGCGGCCGACCGGCGGGCCGTCAGGACGTGCCGATCGACAGCAGGTTCTCGACCGGCTCGTACAGCTCTTCGAGATAGGTCACGTCCGCGGGGTCGAGCCGGATCTTCGTCGCCTCGACGAGTTGCTCGATCTGCGGGATCTTCGACACCCCGACCACCGGCGACGTGATCTCGGGCTTGTTCATCATCCAGGCCAGCGCGATCTGCGCCGGTGTCTTGCCGTACTTCTCCGCCACCTCCGCGACGCGGTCGGCGATCGCGAAGGTCGCCGCGCCCTTGTAGAGGCCCTCGGTGCGCGCCCGGTCGCGGCCCCGCGAGCGCTCCGTCGCCCCCTTGTCGAAGCCGCCCCGGTACGACCCGGTGAGCACGCCCCGCGCCAGCGGCGACCAGGGCATCAGCGCCACGCCGCTGCGCGCGCAATACGGGTTCATCTCCCGCTCCTCCTCGCGGTAGACGAGGTTGTAGTGGTTCTGCATGGAGACGAACGGCGTCCAGCCGTGCAGCTTCGCCGTCAGCTGCAGCTCGGCGAACTGCCAGGCGAACATCGACGACGCGCCCAGGTACAGCACCTTGCCCGCCTTCACGACGTCGTGCAGCGCCTCCAGCGACTCCTCGATCGGCAACTCGGCGTGGCCGCGCACGCCGTTCGGGTGCCGGTGGATGACCAGATGGTCGATGTAGTCCAGCCCCAGCCGCTCGAGGCAGGCGTCGACGGCCTCCATCACGTGCTTGCGCGACAGCCCGCCCTGGTTCGGGCCCTTGCCCATCGGCCCCGAGATCTTCGTCGCGATGACGAACTCGTCCCGCGGCAGCAGCTCGCGCAGCAGTTGCCCCACCACCCGCTCGCACGCCCCCTGGCCGTACACGTCCGCGCAATCGAAGTAGAACAGCCCCTGCTCGATGGCGGCCTTGAAGATCGGCCGGGCGTCGTCGATGCCCAGCGTCCAATCGCCCTGATGCCCGCGGCCCGGCTCCCCGAAGTTCATCGTGCCCAGGCACAACTCGGAGACGCTCAGCCCGCTGTTGCGGCCCAGCTGCACGGCGTCAAGCGTGTGTGTGGGCATCGTGATCCACTCCTCGGCCTCAGATCCGACGACCCATCCCGCCCCGCCCCGACGCCTACTGCATCGCCGAGCGCGGCGTGGGCAGCATCCGCGTGATCACCATGTGTTCGCGATCCATCATGTCGGGCAGCTGCGGCGCGACCTCGTTCTTCCACGTGTCGCTGTCGTAGACGGCGGCGTAGAGACGCTCCCGCTCGGCCTCGCTCTGGAAGGCGCGGATCCAGAAGAACTGGGTCTCGTCCTCCTCCGCCACCCAGCTGCCGCGGATGTCCATGCCCACGGAGGTCTGGAAGGGGATGATCACTTCGTCCATCAGCTTGACGAAGGCGGCCTGCTTGCCGGGCCACAGCGTGTACTGGCGCAGTTCGAAAAACATGGCGGGCTCCTTACTTCATGACTTGATGCGACTTGATGCCGCTGCGTACCACGCGCGACGGCCGGATTCGCCGCCGCCGCGCAACGTCTCGACGAAAGGTAGCCCCCCGGCGGCTAGTAGTGAATCGCGCGCCCCACGCCGCCCCCGACGGCGATAGCGTCGCCGGAGATCGCGACGGACAGCGGCGAGGCCAGGAACGTCACCACGTTCGCGACGTCCGACGCATCGATCGCACGGCGGACGGCGTTGCTCTCGAAGGCCTCCGCGCGCAACTCGTCGACCGAGCGGCCCGTGCTCGCGGCCCGCGCCGCCAGAACGCCCGGCGTCGCCTCGGTGACCGTCAGGCCGGGATGCACGACGGTCACGTTGATCCCGTCCCGACCCAGCATGTCGGCCAGGTTCTTCGCCATCGCAGCGACGGCCACGTTGCGGATGCTCCCCACGACCGCCGCCGACTGCCGCGCCGCCAGGCCGCTGATGTTGATGATCCGCCCCCAGCCCCGCGCCCGCATGTGCGGCGCGACGGCGCGGGCGCAGCGGATGTAGCCCAGCACTTTGACGTTCATGTCCTGCCAGAACACGTCGTCCAGGTCGTCGAGCGACGGCGGCCGGCCCTGACCGGCGGGCTGGGCCGCGTTGTTGACCAGGATGTCGATGCGCCCCAACTCCGCCGCCGCCTGCTCGACCATGCGCCGCACGGCCGCGTCGTCGCCCGTGTCGCAGACGATCGGGATCGCCCGCCGCCCGCTCGCCGCCGCGATCTCGCGCGCCGCCTCGACCAGCGGCGCCTCGGTGCGCGCCGCCAGCACGACGTCGACCCCCTCGGCCGCCAGCGCCGCCGCGATCGCCTTGCCGATCCCGCGGCTGCCGCCGGTGATGATGGCGCCCCGTCCCTCGAGTTGCAGATCCATCGTTTGCCTCGCAAATCCATTGGCGGGCGTCGCCCGTCGTGTGCGTCTGCCTCCAGCCGGCGGTCGTGTGCCCGCCGCGCGACAGCCTCAGAACATTCGGTGCGCGTTGGCCAGCGCCCGGCGCATCGGCGGCGCCAAGGTCGCCGCCTTGCGATGCGTGTCCCGATGCGACCGCCAGGCCTTCGCCTCGCGGTCGCTGAGCGTGGTGCGCATCTCCGTGGGCAGTTGCATCCCGACCAGCATCGCCATGTAGCCGCCGTAGCCGAACATACCGCCGCCCGCGAGCAGGTTACCCAGCAGCCGCGACGGCCCGATGCGGCCGTACGCGTCGACCAGGTCGGCGGCGCCGCCCAGCGGCGTCTCCTCCCGGCAGTGACGCCAGAACGGCGTGTCGCTGTGGTAGTTGTACTTGTAGTGCAGCGCCAGGAAGTCGCGCACGTCGTCCCAGACCAGCCCGAAGCGCACGTTGAGCAGATCCTGCAGTTCGGGGCTGGGCCGCGCGTCGGCGTCCCGGAGGGCCCAGGTCAGGTTGTAGAGCTGCTCGATGATCAGGTGCAGCGACGTCGCCTCCAACGGCTCGACGAAGCCCGACGCGTTGCCCACGGCCACGACGTTCCGCACCCAGTGCCGCTCGTAGCGTCCGCTCGGGAATCGCAGCACGCGCAGGTCCGGGTCCTCGCCCAGTTCGGGGTTCTTCGCCTTGAGTTCATCGGCCGCCTCATCGTCCGAGCAGAACGCCGACGAGAAGACGTAGCCCCGCGTCACGACCTCCGGGAAGTCGATCCGCCAGGCCCAGCCGTGGTCCATCGTCGTCACCGTCGTGTAGGGGCGGATCAGATCGTCGCGCTCCCAGGAGCCGATCACGGCGCGGTCGCAGAACAGCGTGTCCTGGTAGCTCAGCCAGGGCTCCCCCAGCGTCTTGCCCAGCAGTCGCGAGCCGAAGCCGGAGCAGTCGATGAACAGGTCGCCGCTCAGATCCCGGCCGCTCTTCAGGCGCAGGCTGGCGACGTCGCCCGATTCGGTCTGCGTGACGCCGACCACCTCGTCGGCCAGCAGCGTCGCACCGGCCGCCTCCGCCTTGCGCTGCAGGAAGTCGATAAAGCGCGTGTTGGGCAGGTGATAGGTCGCCCGCGGGTCCAGCGAGAACCCGCCGCTCCGCTGCAGCATGGGCGCCTTGTCGCGATCCATGAACGCCTGGAAGGCGCTGGAGTCCTTGTTGTCGGCCAGACAGTAGAACGCGGCCCACTTGCCGAGGCCCCGCACCGGTTTGTCGAGGTACTGGTCGAACGTGTAGTTGAAGTGCGGCAGGTCGGCCGCGCCCCACTCAAAGCGCAGCCCCATCTTCCAGCTGGGCCGCACTTCGCGATGGAACTCGCCCCGATCGATACCGAGGATCTCGTGGATGTGCAGCGGGATCGCGGGCGTCGTGGATTCGCCGACGCCGATCACTGGGATGTCGGGCGAGTGCACGACCGTCAGCTTGACGCGCGGCAGCAGGCGCCGGAACGTCACCGCCGCCAGGAAGCCGGCGCTGCCGCCGCCGACGACCACGACGCTGCGGATGGGATCGCTCATCTGTGCCTCCCTCGCCGCCGTCCTCCGCGATGCCTCCGGCCGCCGTCGGCCGGAGGCCGGAGGCAAGAATACTTTACCCCGGCGCCCGGAGCGCGTCCTGCGCGACTGGCCCCTGAGGCGACTGGCCCGCGGAGGTGACACACTGGCGAGCGACGCACTGGCCGTCTGCGAGGCGCGACATTGGGACGGGCGAGGTGACCATGGCCGACGAATCCGGCCCCCCGGCCGGGGCGCCGCCCGACCTGCCGCCCGGCCTCTTCCTCCCGCACCGGCAGAAGGTGCTCATCGTCGTCGCGATCATGCTGTCGATGTTCCTGGCGGCGCTCGACTCGACGATCATGTCCGTGGCGATGCCGCGCGTCGTCTCCGACCTCGGCGGGCTCGACCTCTTCGCCTGGCCGATCACCTCCTATCTCCTCGCCTCGACGGTGATCCTGCCCGTCGTCGGCAAACTGTCCGACGTCTACGGCCGCAAGCCGTTCATGCTCGCCGGCGTCGCGATCTTCCTGACCGGCTCGGTGCTGGCAGGGCTGTCCGAGACCATGACCGCGCTGATCGGCTTCCGCATGATCCAGGGGCTGGGCGCGGGCTTCATCATGGCCAACGTCTTCGCGACGCTGGGCGACCTCTTCTCGCCCGCCGAGCGCGGTCGCTGGGTCGGCGCGGTCAGCGCCACCTTCGCGCTGGCCAGCGTGATCGGACCGCTGGTCGGCGGCGCCCTCACCGATGAGCTGAGTTGGCGCTGGGTGTTCTACATCAACGTGCCCGTGGCGATCGTCGCGCTGCCGGTGGTCGCGATCTGGATGCCCTGGTTCCGCAGTCCCCGCAAGGCGCCCATCGACTACCTGGGGGGCGCGGCCGTGATCGCGGCGGGCATACCGCTGCTGCTCGGCTTCTCCTGGGCCGGCAACCAGTACGCCTGGACCGACCCGCGCATCGTGCTCTGCTTCCTCCTGGCGGCGGCGTTCATCGGCCTCTTCGTCTGGGCCGAACGGCGCGCCGGCGACTGGGCCGTCCTCCCGCTGGCGCTGTTCCGCAACCGCGTCTTCTTCGTCTCCTCGCTCGTCACGATCACCATGGGCTTCGCGATGTACGGCGCGATCCAGTTCATGCCTCTCTTCCTACAGGGCGCGCAGGGAGTCTCGGCGACGAACTCCGGCACCGTCACGATGCCCATGATGGTCGGCATCGTTGTCGGCTCGGTGGTCACGGGGCAGTTGCTCTCCCGCGGGGTGGGGCTGCGCCCGCTGGCGCTGTCCGGCGGCACGCTGATGGTCGTGGGGCCGGTGCTGCTCTCCACCCTCGAGGTCGATTCCTCCCGCCTGCTCACGCGCGGCTTCATGGTGGTCATAGGGTTGGGGGTCGGCGTCGGGCTGCCGCTCTACGGGCTCGCGATCCAGAACGCCCTGCCGCACCGGCTGCTCGGCGTCGGCACGGCCTCCACGCAGTTCTTCCGCCAGATCGGGGGATCGGTGAGCGTCGCGATCTTCGGATCGCTGATGGCCAGCGGCTTCAGCCGTGAACTCAGCCGCGCCTTCCCCGACGGCTACGAGACGCTCAAGCAACGGCCCCAGACGCTGCTCGACCCGGAGGCACTCGATCGCTTCCGCGCATCCGTCGAGGCGACCGCCCCCGGCGCCGCCGACGCCGTGATCGAGACCGCGCGCGGGGCCCTCGCCGGCACCCTCACCGAGCTGTTCCTGATCGGGGCCGGCGTCATGGCGATCGCCCTCGTCATCGCCGCCTTCCTCCCCTCCGTCCGCGCCCGCACCCGCGCCGAACTCATGCGCGAGATGGCCGACCACCCCGACGCCCAGCCGGCGCGCCCGCCCGAGTAGCCCGCCGCCCTCAGTCGTCGAAGAAGACCTCCGCGATCGCGATGCCGCTCTCCCCCGCGACCGCGTAGAGCAGGTACGTGCGCCCGTCCTCGACGTAGACTGCGGGGTCGCGCAGCTGGTTCACCTGCCCGTACGCCGTGCTCCGCACCGACGGCTCGAGCGGCGCACCGGCGCCCTCCCACGGCCGCTCCGGCCGCAACACCTCCACCGCGGCCGATTCCCGCCAGTCGTGCCAGTCCGGCCGCAGGTCGATCGTGCTCAGCAGGATGCGCTCCGGCGCCTCGCCCACCTGCGTCCAGAACACGTGCAGCGTGCCGTCGCGCAGGCACAGCCCGGCGTGCCGCATGTGCGGGTTGAACAGCAACGGCCCGGCCTCGAAGCCGGTCAGGCCGTCGCGCGAGCGATAGAGCTGCCCCGGCATCGCGAGGCCGTACGTCCACCCGTCCCAGACGAACGCGCGCAGGTAGGTCCGCGACAGCACCTCGTCGCTGGCGACGAAGCGCACCCCGTCGGACGACTGCGCCACCCGCATCACCTGCTCCGCGACGCCCGCCAGCCCGTGGTAGTACATCCGCACCCGGCGCCGCGCTTCGTCGACGTGCACGTCCGGCGACGCGATGTGCGGCGTCGTGGCCTCGGTCACCGGGTCGTGCGAGATCCGCACCCCGCGCGCGGCGTGTCGCGCCTCAACGTCGGCCCGCTGCGCGGCGGAGAGAGCGAGCGGCTGCGTCGGGAAGCGCGACTCCGCCAGCTGCAGGCTGCCGGGGACGTGCACCCGCCACGGACCCAGCAGGTCGTCGGCGTAGGCCAGGCGGATGTACGTCCCCTTGTGATCGGCGAAGTACAGGTAGTACCGCCCCAGCGGCTCGTTGATCCACTCCGGCGCCCGGATCAACGAGGGCCCCTGGATGTTCCGGCCGATGCTCGGGTCCAGCTCCGGGCCGATGATCGGGTGGTCGAGCAGTCGCTGCACGCGCGTCACGGGGGCCTCCTCGGCCGAGTGCGGATCTCCGGCCGCGGCCGGGCGCGACCCGCTCCGGGGTCCGCTGGTCTAGTATCGGCCTGCCCCGCCCTGCCCGCGACCCGAGAGGAGAGATGCCCTGACCACCCCCGCCGACCCCGAGTCCGGCCATCCCTGGCCCGTCGCCGTGCCCGAGTCGATCGGGGTGGACTCGGATCGACTCGCGACGCTGTGCCGGCGCATCCTCGAGATCGAACTCCCGATCCACAGCCTGCTCGTGCTGCGGCACGGCCGCGTCGCAGCCGACATCACCTTCCACCCCTTCACCGGCGGCCTGCACGACCTCGCCTCCTGCACGAAGAGCGTGACGTCGACGCTGATCGGCATCGCCATCGACCAGGGCGCCATCGCGGGCGTCGATCAGCCCGTGCTCGACCTCCTGCCCGGCCGCCCGGTTGCCAACGTGGACGATCGCAAGCGCGCGCTGACGCTCGCCCACCTGCTCACCATGTCGACGGGGCTCGCCTGCTACGCCGACCCCGGCGAGATCACGCTGCAGGAGATGCGGCGCAGCGACGACTGGGCGCAGTTCGTGCTGGACCTACCGATGATCGAGAACCCGGGCGCCCGCTTCGAGTACTGCAGCCCGGCCTCCTACCTGCTTTCCGTCATCCTGCAGCAGGCCACCGGCCGCACAGCGCTCGACTTCGCGCGTGAGCACCTCTTCGGCCCGCTCGGCATCGAGGACGTCGTGTGGCCTCCCAGCCCCCAGGGCGTCACGACCGGCTGGGGCGACCTGCACCTCACGCCCCGCGACATGGCGAAGATCGGCATGCTCTTCCTGCAGAAGGGGCGCTACGACGGCCGGCAGATCGTCTCCCGCGAATGGGTCGGCGCCGCGACCCGCAAGCACGCCGCCCCGCCCGGGCACTTCGGCTATGGCTACGGCTGGTGGCTGGCGTCGCCCGACGTCTACGCCGCCAACGGACGCGGCGGCCAGCAGATCATCGTCGCCCCCGCGCTCGAGGCTGTCGCCGTGCTCACGGCCGGACTCAGCCCCGAGCAGGGGGCCGTCCGGGACGAGCTCATCGATTCGCTCCTGCTCCCCGCGCTGCGCTCGGACGCCGCTTTGCCCGCCAACCCGGCCGGCGCCGGGCGACTGCGGGAGGTGACGCAGGAGGCGCGCCAGCCCCGCGACGATCCTCGCCCACTCCCTTCGATCCCCGCCCTCGCCCGTCGCGTCGACGGGCACGAGTATCGCCTCGACGCCAACCCCTTCGGGCTGCGCGCCTTCTCGCTGTCGCTCGCGGGCGGCGCCGAAGCGCGACTGCGGCTGCTCGGCTCCGGCGCGCCGACGGAGTTGCGCATCGGCCTGGACAACGTCCCGCGGAGCAGCGCGACGGGGCGGGTGGGGCTCCCCGCCGCCTGCCGCGGCGGCTGGCAGGCCGGCGATGTCTTCACGCTCGATTGGGACGAGATCGGCAGCATCAACCGCTGGCGCATCTCCCTGAGCTTCCACGGCGACGAGGTCCGCCTCGACATGGCCGAAGCCACCGGCCTCGGCGCCGTGACCATCAGCGGCCGCCGATCCTAGCGCCCCAGCGCGACGACACCGCCAGCCGCCGAGTCAGCCGCCGTTCCAGCGTGGGCACGGCCTGAACGAACGTGACTTCTTGGCGCGCCTGATCCGCCGCTCGCTGCACGCGCGTCACGGGGATCTCCTCATCCGGGTGGGAATCTCCGGCCGCCCGACCGTCGACGCCCCCACGGGCATCGCCTACCCTGGACTCCCGCCGACAGCAAGCCGGAGGCAGGGCATGGCGCTATCGCCGACGATCAGGCAGATCCGCATCGCGGTGTACCGCTACCCCCGCCAAGACCTGACCGTCGATCTGGGCTTCGCTGCGGGGGCATTCTACGAGCCCGGCAGCGTCGTGCAGCAGCCGATGTTGGGCGTCCGCATCGTGTCGGACACCGGCGTCACGGGCGACTACCTCAGCGCCGCCCCCGGCGCCCTGGAGCAGATCCGCATCTTCGCGCCCTTCTTGATCGGGAAGGACGCGCTGCAGCGCGAACTCTTCTACAACCAGGCCAAATACATCCTGCGCAAGCACGACCGGATCGGCATCGGGCCGATCGACATCGCTCTCTGGGACTTGGCCGGCAAGCTCCATCAGGCGCCCATCTACCGCCTGCTGGGCGGCTACCGCACGAAGCTGCCGGTCTACGCCAGCACCTTCCACGCCGACCGCCAGCCCGACGGACTCAGTTCACCCCAGGGCTACGCCGACTTCGCCGCGCAGTGCCGGGAGATGGGCTACCGCGCCTTCAAAATCCACTCCTGGGGTGACCCCGTGATCCAGCGCGAGATCGAGACGGTGCAGGCCGTCCGGGATCGGGTGGGCGATTCGATGGCGCTGATGCTGGACCCGTGCTGCGCCTACGACACCTACGGGGACGCACTGCGGGTGGGTCGCGCGCTCGATGACGCCGGCTACTTCTGGTACGAGGACCCGCTCAAGGACGGCGGCGTCTCCTTCGCCGCGCATCGCCGGCTGCGCGCCGCCCTGCGCACGCCCCTGCTGCAGGGCGAGCACCTGCACTTGGTGGAGGCCCACACCGACATGGGCATCGCCGACGCGACCGACTTCTGGCGCGCCGATCCGGACCTCGACGGTGGCATCACGGGCGTGATGAAGATCGCCCACGCGGCCGAGGGGATGGGCGCGGACGTGGAGATCCACGGGGCCGGACCCGCGCATCGCCACTGCATGGCGGCCATGCGCAACTCCAACTTCTACGAGCTCACGCTGGTGCACCCGAAGGTCTACGGCTTCGTCCGGCCCAATCTGAGCGGCTACGCCGACCTGCTCGACGCCATCGACTCGGAGGGATGCATGGATGTGCCGCAGGGCCCGGGGCTGGGCGTGGAATGGGACTGGGAGCACCTGCGGGGGTACCAGGTCGACGAGATCGTCATCGACTAGCGGCGGTCGGCGCCGTCGCGAGCCCACGCCTCGCAGGGCGAGCGACGGCCGATCCCCCGCAGTCGTCGAACAGGACCGCCGCGATCGCGATGCCGCTCTCCCCCGCGACCGCGTAGAGCAGCATGTGCGGCGCCTCGACGGAGCGCAACGACAGCTTGAACGCCGACGCGACGGTCGACCACCGGAGGACGACACAGCCGGCGTAGAAGGATGCCTGCGTCTGCCTGCTCACGACGGTGTGCCCATGCGCCGGCGTCGGCCAAGACCCGCCGCCCGCGACGATCGCGCCACGGCCCTCGCGGCGCGTGCCATACTACGCCGAACGGACCCCGCCCCGGTCGCGAGAGGAGGCCGCTATGGCCGCTACCGTCCGCGTATTCGATCCCAGCGGACACGTCCGCGTCGCAGAGGTGGAGGCGGCCGCGCGCCCGGCGGCGCTCGACGGGCTGCGGCCGGGCATCCTGGAGAACGGCAAGCCGAACGCCCGCGTGGTGATGGAGGCGATGGTGGAGGGGCTGCGGGGACGTGCGGCGCTGGGTGCGCTCGCCGTGGGCAGCAAGCCGGTGTCGGGGCCGCCGTCGCGGCGGACGTTCGAGCACCTGCGGGAGCACGCCGACTTCGTCTTGGTCGGCTCGAGCGATTGAGGCTCCTGCACGACGTGGAGTGTCCACGCCGCGATCATGTTCGAGCAGCAGGGCATCCCCACGGTGACCGTCGGCACCGATGAGTTCGCGGGGCTCCTGCAGCTAGAGGCGGAGCAGCGGGGCCTGGCGGGGCTGTCGCGGGTCATCGTGCCGCACCCCTTGGGCGGGCTGAAGCCCGCGGCCATGCAGGCCAAGGCGGCCGTCGCGGTCGACGCGCTGCACCGCGCGCTGCTGGCCGGCGGGTGACACCGCCGGCGGAGCTTGGCCGCCTCGCCGGGCAGGTGGATCTGCCGGAGGACGTCGCGGCGTTCTCATTGGAGGCGCAGCGGCGCGGCTGGTCGGACGGGCTGCCGCTGATCCCTCCCACGGAGGCGCGGGTGGAGGCGATGATGGCGGGCGTGCCGCAGGAGCCGCTGTCGGTCGTGGGGGTGCTGTCGCCGCGGCAGGGCGAGGCGACGGTGCACGCGATCGCGGTGAACGCCGTGATGGCGGGCTGTCGGCCGGCGCAGTTGCCGATCGTCGTGGCGGCGATCGCCGGGCTGGCCGACCCCGCCTTCAACCTGCCCGGCGTGAACGCGACGACCCATCCCTGCGGGGTGTTCGTGCTGGGCAGCGGACCGGCGGCGCGGGCGGCCGGCCTGCACGGCGGCGCGGGCTGTTTCGGGCCCGCCCATCCGGCCAACGTGGCCATCGGACGCGCGGTGCGGCTGGTGCTGCTGAACGTCGCAGGCGCGACGCCGGGGCGGGGGGATCGCGCGACGCAGGGCACGCCCGCCAAGCTGGCCTTCTGCGCCACGGAGCGGGAGGACGCCAGCCCCTGGCCGCCGTTCCACACGACGCGCGGGCTGCGCGCCGGCGACAGCGCGGTGACGGTGTTCGCGGCGGAGGCGCCGCACAACATCCAGGACCACGCGTCGAACACGGCGGAGGGGGTGCTGCGGACGGTCGCGGGGGCCATGGGGCAGGCGGGGAGCAACAACCTCTGGCTGGGAGGGGAGCCGCTGCTGGCGTTCGGGCCGGAGCACGCCGCTACGGTCGCGGGGGAGGGCTGGACGCGGGGGCAGGTGCAGGCGTACCTCTACGCACAGGCGCGCTATCCAAGCGATCGTCTCTCGCCGGAGTTCCTCGATCTGGTCTCGCTGCGCCGGCAGGCGATCGATCCGGGACAGCCGCTGCCGATCGCGGACGCGCCCGAGTCGATCCACATCATCGTGGCGGGGGGACCGGGCAAGCACTCGTCGTGGATGCCGTCGTTCGGGGACATGACGCGCCCCGTGACGACGCCGCTGGACTGAGGGAGCCGCGCGCGAACGCCGCGGGATCAGAGATTTTCGAGCAGGGGCCGCAGGCCCTCGCCGAGGGCGCGGAAGTGGGCCTGCATGAGGGCGCGATCCCAGCCGATGCAGAAGTGCCGCACGCCGAGGTCGATGTAGCGCTGCGCCTGCTCGACCGCCCCGATCTCAATCCGCGGGGCGACGCCATACTCCAGCGACTTGCGGATCACCAGCTCCTCGGCCGCGCGGACGTCGGCCGGGGCCATCTCCGCCGCCGGGCCGTACGAGAAGCGGAAGTCGGTGGGGCCCCACTGCGTCATGTCGATGCCGCGCTCGCGGGCGACGGTCAGGATCGCGTCGATGTTCTCCACGGCCACCTTCTTCTCGATCATGATCACGGTCACGACCGAGTCCAGGTCCGCCGCGTAGCCCTGCAACTCGTAGCCGCCGAGGGCGGGACGGCGCAGCTTGACGCCCATGAGGCCGCCCTGCGAGGGCGTGTCGGGCCGCACGGCCCGGTGCACGCGCTCGACGTCCTCCGGCGTGCGGATGTCGGTGAAGAGGACGGCCTTGAAGCCGGCGCCGAGCGCCATCTGCGCCCAGAAGGTCTCGTTGGCCTGGTCGAGCTTGATCATCAGCGGCAGGTTGCCGCACTGCGCCGCGCGGGCCAGGTGGAAGAGCAGCGGCATGTCGAAGGTCGCGTACTCGGCGACGAACTCCGCGTAGTCGAACAGCCCGGTGTCGCCGATGAACTCCGGGATGTCGGGATCGTGCGAGAGGAAGTGCGTGCCCATCGTGGGCTTGCCGGCGTCGAGCAGGTCGCGGAGGGTGTTACGGAGTACGGCCATGGGTCATCCCGTCGTTGCTGAAGGTGTGGCTGGAGAGGTGGCCGGGGAGCGCCCGGCCCGCGACCTGGATGGTGTCAGACTTCGCCCCGCGGCGACAGCCCCGCGGCGCGGTAGACGGCGTCGATGACGCGCATGCTGATCACGCCGTCGTCGGCGTCGGTGGGCATCGGCGCGCCGCCGGCGACGGCGCGCACGAAGGCCTCGAGCTGGAAGTCGAAGGTGGGCGTGCGCTCGAGCGTCTCGACCGCCCGGCCCGCGGCCGTCGCGATCTCGATGCGATTGCCGTTCTGCGGGACGAGGGGGTTGTCCACCAGCAGCGCGCCCTCGTCGCCGACCACGTGGACCCAGGCCGTGTACCACGTCCCGGGGGTCATGCCGGTGCTGATGTGGGCGGGCACGTCGCCGGGGAACCGCAGGTCGGCCTCCATGCCGACGTCGACCTGCCCGCGCACCGTCTCCGCGCTGGCCGAGAGCACTTCGGGCTCGGCCCGGAAGATGTGGCGCAGGAAGTGCAGCGGGTAGCAGCCCAGGTCCATCGTCGCGCCGCCGCCGAGTTCGATCCGGTGGCGGATCGAGCTGGGCGTGTCCTCGATCCCGACCGCGAAGTGTGCGCTGGCGGAGCGGATCGTGCCCAGTTGGCCGCTCTGCACGATCTCGCGCATGCGACGGCCAACCGGGTGGTAGTAGTAGTGGAACGCCTCGACGCACACGCGACCGCTGCGGCGGGCGGCGTCGGCCATCTCCCGGGCTTCCGCCTCGTTCATCGCGAAGGGCTTCTCGCAGAGCACGTGCTTGCCGGCCTCCAGGGCGCGGATCGTCCATTCCTTGTGCCCGCTGATCTGGAGCGGGTTGTAGACCGCGTCGATCTCGGGATCCTCGACCACGTCCGCGTAGCCGTCGTGGACGGTGGGGATGCCGTGCGTCTCGGCGAACGCCTGGGCGCGGGCGCGGTCCCGCGCGGCGACGCAACGCACCTCGACGTCGTCGCGGCGCGCCGCCGGTTCGATCAGGGCGCTGGGAGTGATCGCGGCCGCGCCCAACGTGCCGATTCGCAGTACCATGCCGTCCGCTCCTCACCTGCCGGCCGCGCTCACCGTGCGGCGCGGGCGTCGGTCTAGGATACCCGCAACAGTGCTACCCGCTGCGGAGGCATGATGCCCAAGTACGTGCTGTTACCGCCCATCGACGACGACGTGCGCGCCTGGGCGCGGCGCCTCCGGGAGGCGCTGCCCCAACTCGAGGTCGTCGTGGCGGAGGACGCCGCCGCCGCCGCCCGCGAGTTGATCGACGCCGACGCGGCCTACGGCGGCATCCCGCCCGACGTGCTGCCCACCGTCGAGCGGCTGCGGCTGCTGCAAAACCCGTTCGCGGGGCCGCCGCCCGGCTACTACTACCCGGCGCTGGCCGATCACCCCGTCACGGTCTCCAACCCGCGCGGCATCTACTCCGACCACATCGCGCATCACATCCTGATGTTCATGCTGGCCCTGTCGCGCGGGCTGCCCTACTGGAGCGCGGCGCAGGCGCAGGGCCGCTGGGATCAGGCGGCGCGCAAGCGTGGCTACGTGGACCTGGCGACGTCGACCGTGCTGATCGTCGGGGTGGGCGGGATCGGGGCGGAGACGGCGCGGCTCTGCGCGGCCTTCGGGGCGCAGGTGATCGGCGTCGATCCGCGCCCCGAGCGCGACGCGCCCGCCGAGATCGTGCCGCCCGGCGAACTCGACCGGCGGCTGCCGGAGGCGGACTTCGTCGTGACGACGGTGCCGCACACGCCCGAGACCGAGGGGATGTGGGACGCGCGCCGCTTCCAGGCGATGAAGCGCTCCGCCTACTTCATCAACATCGGGCGGGGCATGACGACCAAGCTCGACGACCTCGTGGCCGCCCTCAAGGCCGGGGAGATCGCGGGGGCCGGGCTGGATGTCTTCGAGACGGAGCCGCTGCCCGTCGGTCATCCGCTGTGGCGGATGGAGAACGTGCTGATCACGCCGCACGTCGCCGTGGCCGACGCGGCCAACATCCCCGAGCGCCGCTTCGCGCTCATCCTCGAGAACGCCCGCCGCCTGATCGACGGGCGCGAGTTCGTGAACGTGGTCGACAAGGCGAAGTGGTACTGAGCGCCGCGCGCCCCGCCGCCCCATCCGAAGCGGCGGGCCGGGGCGTATCCTTGCGTACACCGCCGGCAGGACCTCATGAGCGCGCGCGCAACCAACCTCACGATCCTGGCGCTCCTCCTGCTTGAGGGGGCGTCGGGCCTCAGTTCGTTCCTCGTCGGCGCGCCCGATGGGCGCTGGGTCTTCTGGCTGCACAGCCTGGGCGGCTTCACGCTGCTGGTGGTGCTGGCCTGGAAGTGGCGCATCATCCGGCGCTCCTTCGCGCGCCGGGGGAGCGGCGTCTGGGCCCTGGCGCCGGCCCTGCTCCTCATCATCTTCCTGGCCACGCTGCTGACGGGGCTGCTGTGGTCGACGATCGGGCTACCCAACATCGCGCTGCCGCTCTACGGGCGCATCAGCGGCCTCACCTTCCACGTCCTGCTGGCGCTGCTCCTGCTGCCGTTCGTCGTCGTCCACCTGCTGGCCCGCTGGCCCCGCACCCGCGCGCGCGACTTCGCCAGCCGGCGGGCCGCGCTGCGCAGCGCTGCGGTCTTCGGCGCGGGGCTCATCGCCTGGCAGGGCGTGGAGTTCTCGTCCGGCCTGATCTCGCTGCCCGGCGCGCGACGGCGCTTCACCGGCTCCGTCGAGCAGGACAGCTTCGAGGGCAACGCGCATCGCACGACCAACTGGCTCAGCGACAGCCGCCAGCAGATCGACCCCGATGCGTGGCGGCTGCGGGTACACGGCACTGTCGGGGACGAGCTGAGCCTGTCCTACGACGAGCTGGCGGTCGCCGAGCAGGGGCGCGCGATCCTCGACTGCACGGGCGGCTGGTACACCGAGCAGGATTGGTCGGGCGTGTCCGTCGCGGACCTGCTGCGGCGGGCGCGGCCGGGCCCGGAGGCGCGCAGCCTGGTCTTCCAGTCCGCGACGGGCTACGACCGTCGCTTCCCGCTGTCGCACGCCGATCGGCTGCTCCTCGCGACGCACGTGGGCGGGGAGGCGCTGTCGGCGTCGCACGGGTTCCCCGTGCGGCTCATCGCGCCGGGCAAGCGGGGCTACCACTGGGTCAAGTGGGTGACGTCGATGGAGGTCAGCGATCGGCCGGCGTGGTGGCAGCCGCCGCTGCCGCTGCAGTGACGGGGCGCCCGCGGCGCCCCGTTATACTCGGACGCGCGATGCAGGCTCACCGCATCCAGTGCGGAATCCGAGACTCGACCATGTGGAACGCAGGGGGAGCGCCGTGACTGACGGGCAGCAAGTCTCGGGCGCCGCCGACGCGGTGATGATCGGCGAAGCGCGCCCGATGTCTCCGCAAGCAGTCCGCCAGGCGTGTGACGAAGCCGGCCGCTAGCTGGCGGGCGGCGTAGGCGGGCTCCAATCGTGGCCCAGGTAAACGAAGACCTCCTCTATCAGCCGGATGAGGCGCCGCCGCATCTGGCGTCCCTGGGTCACGGCTTTCAGAACGTCGCGGGCCGGCTGGCCGCGCTGGCCGCCACGACGGCGATCGTTGCGCGGGCGGGCGGGCAACCCGACAGCTACCTGGCGTGGATATTCTTCGCGGCTCTCGCGGTCTGCGGCCTGGGCGCCATTCTGCAGACGGTCCGCGTCGGGCGGTTTGGGTCGGGATATCCGCTCAGCGTGATCAGCCTCACCGCGTTCATCCCGGTCTGCGTCGCCGCGCTGCTGGAGGGTGGGCCGGCGATGCTGTCCAGCCTGATCGTCGCGTCCGCCCTGATCGAGTTCGCCCTGATCGCGCGGCTGTCGCTGCTGCGCCGGATCATCACGCCAATGGTCACGGGCACGGTGCTCATGTTGCTGGCCATCACCGTCCTGTCGGTGCTGTTGGGCCGGCTGGCGGACGCGCCCGACGGCGCGCCTGAAGCCGCGGCGCCGATCGCGTTCGCCGTGACGTTGCTCGCCCTCATCGCCCTGCGGCTGTACGCCTCAGCGGCCTTGCTGCAGTGGGCGCCGATCATCGGGATCCTCGCGGGTTGCGCCGCGGCAGCGCCGCTCGGTCTGTTCGACCTTGGGCTCGTGCGGGAGGCGGCTTGGGTCGGAATTCCGCCGGTCGTCTGGCCAGGATTCGACCTGAGTCTGGGCGCGGCTTTCTGGGCGCTCCTGCCGGGCTTCGTCGTCGTTTCGCTGGCCATCACGATCAACTCCATTAGCGATACCGTGGCGATCCAGCAGGTCGCGTGGCGCAGGCCGCGCGCAGCCGACTTCCGCGTCGTGCAGGGCGCGCACAATCTGGTCGCGTTGACGAAGCTGGTCGCCGCGCTCTTGGGCACGTTGCCGAACAGCATTGGCGCATCGAATTCGGCACGGGTCATCCTCACCGGCGTCGCCGCGCGTCGCATGGGAGTCTACGGCGGCGCGATCTTGATCGTGGTGGCGTTCTTGCCCAAGCTCACGGCGCTCCTGATCGCGATCCCTCGCCCGGTGTTCGTCGCATACGTCATGGTGATGCTGGCGCTCCTGTTCGTGCAGGGGATGCGGACCGTGGTCCAGGACGGCGTGGACGCGCGCAAGGCGACGATCGTCGGCGTGTCCCTGTGGATCGGCATCGGGTTCCAGAATCACGCGATCTTCCCGAACCTCTTGTCGGGGACGTGGGAGACGCTGCTCAGCAACGGCATGACCACCGGCGCCGTCTCCGTGATTCTGCTGTCCGTGCTGATGGACCTGACCACCCCACGACGGCAGCGCCTGAATACGCGGCTGGATCCCTCCTCGCTGCCCGAGATCGACGGGTTCCTGTGCGGGGTCGCCGCGAAGAGCAACTGGGACGAGGCATCGACAGACAGACTGCGCGCCGCCGGTGAGGAGACCCTGACGAGCCTGCTGCCCGAAGAGGACCACGGCGCGACGGGCGCAAGCCAGCGCTTGGTGGTCCGGGCAGGCCGCAGCACTGGGAAGATCACGCTGGAGTTCATGGCAGCTTCCGACGAGGAGAACCTTGAGGACAGGCTGGCGTATCTGGACGAGGAGCCCACGATCGAGGACGAGCGGGAGATCTCGTTCCTGCTGCTTCGGCACTACGCGTCGTCCGTGCAGCATCGCAAGTACCACAACATCGACATCGTGACTGTGGAAGTCGAAGGGTCCGGCTAGCGTGCGTCGCTGAGCGGAACACAAGGGGCGGCTGCTACAGTGCGCGTGGCTCGGCCGGCAGCGACAACCAGCACGGCCGCACACTACGCGAGAGAGGAGACCGCCATGAAGATCGTGCAGTTCCACGGAGATCGACGGGTGAGCGTGGAGGAGACGCCCGAGCCGGAGCCGTCCGACGATTTCGTGGTGATCAAGGTGATCAGCTCGACGATCTGCGGTACGGAACTCGCTATGTACACCGACCTGACCGCACTTGGGGGCATGCGGAACGGGGGACACGAAGCGACGGGAATCGTGTGGAAGACCGCCCCCGGCTCCCGCCTCAAGGAGGGGGCCCGCGTCGCCATCTATCCAGACCTCGGCGATCGCTGCGGCAAGTGCGCGAACTGCTATCGCGGCGTGTGGCTGCGATGCCAGAACCTGGGCCCCCGGCCCGAGGGCGTCATCGGCGCGCACGCGCAGTTCGCGCTGCGCCGGGAGGACTGCTGCATCGAGTTGCCCGACGACATCTCCTTCGAGCAGGGGGCGCTGCTGGTCGACTGTGTGGGGACGCCGTACCGCGGCATCCGGCGGCTGGGCGTGAACGGGTTCGACACGGTGCTGATCACGGGACTGGGGCCGCTGGGCGCCTCCGCCTCGATGCTGTGCCGCAGGCTGGGGGCGCGCATCATCGCGACCGAGGTGAACGACGCGCGTCTGGACCGCGCGCCCAACTTCGGGGTGGATTACGCGATCAACCCCACGCGCGAGGACGCGCTGGAGCGGGTCATGGAACTGACCGGCGGGCAGGGCGTGGACAAGGCGATCGACTTCACGGGCTACCCGGAACCGCAAAATCTGTGTCTCGACGCCACGCGGGGCGGCGGGGCGGTGGGCTTCCTGGGCCTGAAGTATGAGCCCGGGGCGGACCCTCCGGTCGGCAGGGCGACGCCGGTGCGGGTTCTGGATCAGCTGCTGCTGAAGGAGATGACGCTGATCTCCAGCTGGTGCGTCACCCCGGACCAGGTGCTGGAGTTGTTCGACCTCGTGCGGGAGGGCCTGCCCGTCGAGCGGCTGATCACGCACCGCTTCGGCATCGATGACGCGGCCACGGCGTACGAGACGACCTTCGGGGGCCCGGGCACCAAGGTGATGATCGACCCCTGGGCCGAGTAGCGGCCGGCGGTGCCGCCCCGACTGGCGTAGTGGCAGTAACTCCCCTACATTAATCGCACTTAACTTCGTGGGGCGGGGAGTCGGAGGTGCGACCGTGCGGGAGTATCGATTCGCCGGGATCGAGCCGTGCGAGCAGGGTGACCATGGCTGGTTCGTGCTGGCCGCGGTGCAGGGCAAGGGCGAAGTGCGCATCCCCCTGAGCGCGAGCGACGCGCGGGAGCTGATCCCAGCGGACCCGCGCCTGCGCACGCCGGCGGAGCTGCTCGCCGAGGGGTTGCGGAACACGCTGCGCCTCTTCGGGGAGGAGCCGGAGGCCGTGCGAATCGAGGTGCGGCGCGAGGGTGATCGCCAGGTGATCGGCGCGGGTCTGTGCTGCGCGGGCGGAGCGGAGCTGCCGATCGCCTGCACGGCCGCGCTGCTGATCGGGCTGCGCTGGCGGCTGCGGTTTCACGTCCAGGGAGCGCCGCCGGTCAAGCAGGCCGCCGACGCCGAGGCGGGGGCCGATCCGCTCGCCGCCTTCCGGCCGGCGATCTCGGGCATCGACCTCACGGGATTCCGGCCGTTCAACCGGCCCGATCCCGACCTTCCGGAACTCTCGCAGCAATAGGCCGGGCTCCGGGCGGAGCCGATCGGCCGGGCGCGGAGCGCCGCCGTCAGCCCTCCTCGTGCACGTGCTCGGCGAGGTAGCGCTCAATGCCGATCTGGCGGACGGTCTCCAACTGCGTCTCCAGCCAGTCGACGTGGGTTTCCTCGTCGGCGATCATCTCCTCGGCCTTGCCCCGGGAGGTGAAGTCGCCCACCTCCTGGCAGTGGGCGATGACGCCGCGCAGCGCCTCGACGGCTTCGCGCTCGGAGGTGAGGTCGAGTTCGAGGCACTCCAGCGGCGTCTCGCCGATGCGGACGAGGTTCAGCCGCTGCACGTTGGGCAGGCCCTCGAGGTAGAGGATGTGTTCGACGAGCTCCTGGGCGTCGTCCATTTCGGCGCGGCTGAACTCCCACAGCTTCTTGTGCAGGGCGTCGTATCCCCAGTCGCGCATCATGTGCGACTGGACGAAGTACTGGTTGATCGCGGTCAGCTCGATGGTGAGCAGTTCATTGAGGCGTTCGAGAACGCCGGGCTTCGCCTCCATTGGCCGGCCCCCTCTCGTGCAGCGACCCGATCGGCGGGCTCGTGGGGATTCTGACGGCCAGCGCAGCATGACGCAAGCAAACGGTCGAGTTCGGACAGGCAGCGGCCGCAGCAACTCTCGTCGTCGAGGCGGAGGCCGCGCACGAGGGCGCCGCGGCGGAACTGGACGCGGATCGCCTCGCGCCGGATGTCGGCCTCGGTGAGCGACTTGCAGACGCAGGCGTACACGGCTAGCCGTCCTGCTCGGGCGAGCGCCGGCGCGCGTGCCGCAGGGAGCGGGCGAGGAGCGCGTCGGGGTAGCTGGGGCCCCGGCCGCGGCGGCTGCGGGGCGCGAGCCCGTTCGCGACGACGTCGGCGGCCGGCAGGCTGCGCGAGGGCGGGACGCCGCGCAGCCAGGCGACTCGGCTCAGCGAGGGGAGGGAGATGCGGAGCACTGGAACGCCCTCGTGCGGCCCGGGCAGGGAACCCGGGTGCTGGCAGAATAGCGCCGCTAATCTGGGACCGCAAGGCCGCCTAATGTCCTTGATTAGCGGCGTTAACAATCCGATGCGCCGCGCGGGCGGGGCGCGGGCCCGCGGTCTCAAGCTACGTGCGAAACTGGGGGCGGGGGGCTAGCATCGCAGGGCGGCGCCCGGTAGAATCCGCGCACCGGCACGACGCGAAGGGGGGACGCCATGCCGCTGACGAGCACGCAACTGGACCACCTCGACACGTACGGCTACGTGGTCGTGGAGGGGCTGCTGGACCCCGAGGAGCACCTGGGGCCGATCACGGCGGAGTACCACGGCGTCCTCGACCGGCTGGCGCGGGACCTGGTGGCGGCGGGGTCGATCGAGTCGGCGTACGAGGAGTTGCCCTTCGGACCGCGCGTGACGCGGATCTACGCCGAGAGCGGCGCCGTCCACCACCAGTACTTCGACTTCTCGCTGCCCCAGAAGGACGTTCGGGCCGACACGCCGTTCTGGGCCGGCCCGGCGGTCTTCGGCACGCTGACGGCGCCGCCGCTGCTCGACGCGGTGGAGTCGGTGATCGGGCCGGAGATCTACTCGAACCCGGTGCAGCATGTGCGCATCAAGGTGCCGGAGCGCGACTGCCCGCGGACGGAGGCGGGCGACGTGATCTTCGGCGCGACGCCGTGGCATCAGGACAGCGGCGTGGTCACGGAGGAGGCGGACGACACGGAGATGCTTACGGTCTGGTTCCCGCTGCGCGATGCGGGCGTCGAGAACGGCTGCCTGCAGGTGACGCCGTCGTCGCACCGGGGCGAAGTCCTGACGCACTGCACCGGGCGGCCGGGCATGCCGGTGGGCCTGCAGATTCCCGGCACCCTGTTCGATGAGGAGTCGGCGCGGGCGCTGCCGATGCGGGCGGGCGATGTGCTGTTTCTGCATCGCCGCACGGTGCACTCCGCCCTGCCGAACGTGAGCGACGAGATCCGCTGGAGCCTGGACCTGCGCTACCAGCCGATCGGCCAGCCGACGGGCCGGCCTACCTTCCCGGGCTTCGTGGCGCGGAGCCGGGCAAACCCGGTGTCGGAGTTGCACGATCCGGTGGCCTGGGAGGAGTCGTGGCGGGCGGCGCGCGATCGGCTGGCGGCGGCGGACGACCCGTCGTACAACCGCTGGTCGTCCGACGACCCGGCCTGCGCGTAGCCCGAGCCGACCTAAGCGGTGCGCTTCTCGCGGGAGGCGGCGTTGTCGGCGGTGAAGTCGCGGGGCTGGGTGGCGCCGATGGTGAGGTCGAGGATGGTGGCGCGGCGGGGCAGCGTGCAGGCGAGCAGGATGGTCTCGGCGATGTCCTCGGACTGCATCATGATGGCGCGCTCGGCCGGGCCCGGTGGCAGGGGGCGGTTGTCGAGGATGGGGGTATCGACCTCGCCGGGGTAGACGGTGGTGCAGCGGACGCCGAAGCCGCGGACCTCCTCGCGAAGCACGTCCATGTAGATCTTGGCGGCGGTCTTGGCGGCGGAGTAGGCGACGCCGGGCATGATGCCGGGGCGCAGGCCGGCCATCGAGGAGACGAGGACGACGTCGCCGTAGCCGCGCTCGATCATGCCGGGCAGCAGTTCACGGGTGAGGACGAGGGGGCCCGTGGTGTTGACGTCCATGACGGCGCGCCATTCGTCGGCGCCGATGTAGCGGGGGTTGCGGACTTTCGAGGAGAAGCCGGCGTTGTTGACGACGATGTCGCAGCGGCCGTGGAGCGCCAGCACGGCGTGGGCGAGTTGGGCGGCCGAGTCGGGGTCGGCGAGGTCGGCGGTGATGGCGGCCGCGGGGGCGCCGCCGGCCGCGGCGATGGCGGCGACGACCTCGTCGAGGGGGGCCTGGCGGCGCCCGGCGACGACGACGGTCGCACCCTGGGCGGCCATCATCTCGGCCGTGGCGCGGCCGATGCCGGTGCCGCCGCCGGTGATGAGGGCGATGCGGTCGTGCAGGGATTCGGACATGGGGGTCTCCGTTCGCGGTGGTGGTCGGCCAATTGTCGGGGGTCGAGGGCGTTGGGGGAACCGGGGGGCATCGTGGCCTACGATTGCCGAGGGCGCCGACCGCACCCAATCGCCAGCCAGGAGGGCCTCGTGCGCATCACCGATTTCCGCAGCTTCCTCGTCAAGCCCGATGTCGATCCGGCCGCGATCCCGGACATCTACACGGCCGCCAAGAACCTGCTCTTCGTCCGGCTGGAGACGGAGGACGGGCGGCACGGCTGGGGCGAGTGCTACACGCAGGCCGACCGCGACATCCAGATCGAGGCGCACCTGCAGCAGTTGGAGCGCTACGTCGTGGGGTGGGACGCGCGCCGCATCAAGCCGTTCACCGACGCCGCCTACAACGATTTCGCGGCGCGGCGCGGGGCGATGGACTACTACTCGGCGGTGAGCGGGATCGAGCAGGCGCTGTGGGATCTGGCCGGCAAGCGGGCGGGTGTGCCGGTGTACGAGCTGCTGGGCGGGGCGATGCGCAAACGGCTGCGGGTGTACGCCAACGGCTGGGCGCGCACGACCAGCCCCGAGGAGCTGGCGGCGCGGGCCCGCGCGGTCGTCGCACGCGGCTTCACTGCGCTGAAGTTCGACCCGGTGCCCGGCCCCTGGCGGTCGTTCATCACGCGGGAGCAGGAGGACGAGACCGTCGCGCGGGTGGGGGTCGTGCGCGACGCGGTCGGCCCGGACGTGGACATCCTGCTCGAGATCCACCGCCGGCTGGCGCCGATGCACGCGGTGCGCATCGCGCGCCGGGTCGAGGAGTTCCGGCCGTACTGGTTCGAGGAGCCGGTGCTGGCCGAGAACATCGACGCGCTGGCCGACGCCCGCGCGGAGATCGATCTACCGGTAGTCACGGGCGAGGAGTTGTACACGAAGTTCGAGTTCCGCGAGGTCTTCGAGCGCGGGGCGGCCGACATCATCAACCCCGATGTCTGCAACGTGGGGGGCATCCTGGAGCTGAAGGAGATCGCGGCCATGGCCGAGGTCTACTTCGTGGCCGTCGCGCCGCACAACTACAACAGCACGACCGTGGGCCTGGCGGCGACGCTGCAGGCGGCCGCCACGATGCCCAACTTCATCATCACGGAGTACTTCCTGAACCTGGAGCCGTGGGGCCGGGAGGTCGCCGATCCGCCGTTCGAGGTGGTGGACAGCCACATCACGCTCTCGGATCGGCCGGGGCTGGGCATCGATCTGGACCAGGACGCGCTGGCGAGGTCGCCGCGGGAGCTATTTCCGCGTCGGGCGTTCGGCGACGCTGTGGGGTGAGGGAGATTGGCGGGTCGGGGTGCCGAGTCGGAAGGCGGTTCCGCTGCTAGATTGTCCTGAGGCCGATTGACTCGCGCAGGGAGCCGTTCCACCCGTGGTTGAACTCGCACACGCATGGCAGCGCATCGAAGACTTGCCGGAAGATTGGCAAGATCTATCCCGGCCTGACCTTCTGCGCGTGCGCGATGAATGGCTCGCTGAGAAGTCAGTTCTTAGCGAGCCGGCAAAGCTCGAGCGGTTCGAAGAGAAGCTCCACACCCTCTGGGCGATCGAGACCGGGATCATTGAGCGGCTCTACACCGTCGACAAGGGAGTGACCGAATCGCTGCTTGAGATTGGCCTCAGCCGGGCGGAAGAGCTCCGAGCACGACGGAAGCTAACCGCGAAGGCCCATGAACTCATTGAGGACCAGCGCGCGGCTCTGAATTACGTCTTCGACTTCGTCGCCAATCGCAAAAAGCTTTCCTCCGGCTACGTGAAGGAGTTGCACGCCATTCTGACTCGACGGCAGGAGACAACCGATGCCGTCGACCAGTTCGGGAGCCGGGTCCAGATTCGACTGGAGCACGGGGCGTGGAAGGCACAGTCGAACAATCCGTTGCGACCGGATGGACTCCTGCACCAGTATTGCCCGCCAGACTTCGTTCAGGACGAGATTGATTCGCTTGTGAAATGGCGGGCCGAACACGACCAGGCGGGAGTCCCCGCGGAGGTCGAGGCCGCCTGGCTGCACCATCGTTTCACGCAGATTCATCCCTTCCAGGACGGAAATGGGAGAGTCGCCCGCGCGCTGGCAACCATCGTCTTCGTGAAGGACAACTTCCTCCCTCTCGTCATCCGGGACACCGATCACCGTGAGCAGTACCTCGACGCGCTCGCGTCAGCGGACGACGGCGACTTGAGACCCTTGGCCGACCTGTTTGCCGACATCCAGGTGTCCGATCTCACAGAGGCGATCGGAGCCGTCCGGACTGTCAGAGGGGAGGGCTTGGTACGCGTCAGTGAGTCCGCCGCAGCGCAGGTGGCCCGGCGCCTCACTCGCGAGGAAGATGCGATCGTGTCGGTCAGCGACGATCTGGTCCTCCAAGCAGAGCAAGTCTTTGGGCGCGTTGCGGCGGAGTTGCGACGGGCGTTTCAGAAAGTCGATGTTGACCTCCGAGCAACCGTTCGCCGCGGCAGTGAGGACGACGAGCACTACTGGAAGTACCAGATCGTTCAGTGCGCCAAGCAGCACGACTACTTCGCAGACCTGTCGAAGCCCCGGCGGTGGGTCAGCCTAAGGCTCCAGATCGCCGGCCTGCCGAATGCGTCTATCGTCCTGAGCTTGCACCACCGGGGACGAGTACCGGGGATAATGGCCGGGGCGGTCTTCCTGACACTCACCGGGCAGTCTGCGAAGTCAACGGACATCGACGAGGGTGTCGAAGAGTTCGATACTGAATGTGCGCCTCATCCGTTCCGCCTCACCACAGCCACGCAGAGTGTGGAGGAACGGTTCGACTCGTGGCTGCGTGAGGCGATCGAGTCCAGCGTGGACGCTTGGCAGCGGCGCAACTAGCGCGACAACGGCCCGCGTCTCGACGGGCCGCTGCGGGTCGCTGACTTCGCGAGGCCCTCGGGCTCGTGTTCCGAGTCCCGGAGATGAGGCCCAATAGGTAAGGTGGGGAGAGCCCGCGCCGGGGCGCGGGGACCTCGTTGGCTTGACATCCGGGGCGGACGTGGCGATATTCGCCGCATCAGCCAATGATCCCGGAGCGGCCGGAGGCCGCTGCATGGGAGCACGGCCCGTGACGAACGACCGCAACTACTGGAGCAACCTCCGCCGCCGGCGGGTCTCGCGGCGCTCGATGCTGGCCGCGAGCGCGAGGGCCGGGGTGGGCGCGGCCGGGCTGGCGCTGCTGGGCTGCGGCGACGACGACGATACCGTCGTAGCGGCGGTCGTGATCGATACGGAGGAGGAGGCGGAGCAGGCGGCGGCCGGCGATGAGGAGCTGACGGACGAGGCAGCGGAAGACCAGGTCATTGCCACGAAGATCGGCGGGCCGGAGCGGGGCGGCAAGCTCACGCTGACCTGGGCACAGTCGATCTCCGGCGGCTTCAACCCGTACATCGCGATCAGTGGGTCGGACCACCTGGGGTACCTGGGCTACCTCTACGACTCGGTGCTGGGCTTCGACACGGCCGGGCGGATCGCGCCGGAGCTGGCGGAGAGTTGGGAGCTGCCCGACAACGTCACCTACGTCTTCAACCTGCGGCCGGGGGCGGTCTTCCAGGACGGGGCGCCGGTGGACGCGCACGCCATGCAGGCGAACATGGACTACGTGAGCGAGACGCCGGACATCCTGGGGCTGAGCACGGCGCGGGCGGGGGTCTCGAAGGCCGTCTCGCGCGAGGTGGTCGACGACCTGTCCTGGCGGATGGTCAACTCGGAGCCGTTCGCGCCGACGCTGGTGAACTTCTTCTCCTCGCCGGGCACGGGCATGCTGATCTCGCCGGCGCACTTCGAGACGGCGATCGACGATCCCGTTGGGGCGGGACCGGTGCGCCAGACCGACTACCACGAGGGCGAGAACTGGACCGCGGAGCGCTGGGACGGCTACTGGGACAACGCCAACGTGTGGGTGGACGAGGTCGAGACATTGATCTTCCCGGAGGCGAACACGCAGTGGAACGCGTTCCTCTCCGGCGAGGTCGCGTGGGCCGCCCCGCCCGGCGGGATGACCAAGCGGGGGCAGGAAGATCTGATCGCCGATGGCTTCCAGGCGCTGACGGGGACCGCCCAGACGTGGCAGCAGACGTGGTTCAACCTGGACCCGAGTCGCGCGCCGGAGATCAACCTGTTCCGCGATCCGCGCCTGCGACGGGCGGTGCACCTGAGCATCGACCGGGCGGCGATCAACGAGATCGCGACGGAGAACCTGGGCAAGGCGTCGCGCGGGCCGGTGTCGCAGGAGAGCTGGGCGCTGCTGCCCGACAAGGACTACTACGCCGACGCGCCCAACCTGGCGGAGGCGTATCAACTGCGGGACGCGGCGGGCTATGCCGACGGCGTCCCCGGCGTGTACCTGAGCTTCGCGACGGAGTTCCACCGGCGCATGGCCGAGCCGGTGCACAGTCAGCTGCGCGAGGCCGGCTTCGACCTGGAGTTCCTGGAGAACTCGGAGGCGGTGATCATCGAGTGGATGCTGGGGACCGAGGAATGGCAGATGGCCGTCCTGACGTGGGAGTCCCCCTTCGATCCGGACCCGGTGCTGCGCAATTCCATCTCGGCCGCGATGAGCTGGCAGTACGGCGCCAGCGCCGGGCGGGCCGACCCGGCGCTGCACCCCGACGACGAGGTGCTGCAGGCGCTGGAGGAGACCCGCAAACTGGTGGAGGCGGCCGCGGTGGGACCGAGCCAGGCAGACCGCATCCCGCACTACGACGCGCTGTTCCAGAATTGGACGGACAACGGCTGGAACCATCACATCGCGCAGTACAGCGCGGGCTGGGCGGGGCAGGGCAACATGCGGGGGTTCGAGTTCCGGGACGTGGACGGCTGGATCGTCGGCGACGGGGTCAAGTATCTCTGGTTCGACACGTAGAGCGCTCCCAGGGGCCGGACGGCTGCGGGGATGCGCGCACTGCGCGCGGCGCGGCGCCCACGCCCAACCGCAACGCCCCCTGTCGTCCGGGGCGATTGGCGCCCCGTCCGGCCCGGTTCTCCACCATCTATTGACAGCTTCGCGTTTCTTTAGCATCCTGCATCACACACCGCGACCGCGCGCGACCCGCCGAACATGTCGGTGGGCGTCCGCATCGGCGAAGGAGGCCTCGAATGAGTAGCTACTGGACGAACGCACGACGCCGGAAGATCTCCCGGCGCACCATGCTGGGCGCGAGCGCCAAGGCGGGCGTCGGCGCAGCCGGGCTGGCCATGGTCGGCTGTGGCGGCGACGACGACGACGATGACGCCGCGCCCGCCGCCGCCGAGGCCCAGGCTGAAGCCCAGGCCGAAGAACAGGCGATGGACGAGGACGAGCAGGCCCAGGCCGAAGAACAGGCCATGGATGAGGACGAGGAGGAGCAGGCGGCCGCCGCGGCCGGCGGGCCGGTCCGGGGTGGCCAGATTGGGCTGACCTGGTCGGAGTCGATCTACGGGGGCTTCAACCCGTACATCTCGCTGAGCGGGGCGGACCACCTGGGCTACCTGATCTACCTCTACGACTCGGTGCTGGGCTTCGACAAGGCGGGCCGCATCGAGCCGGAGTTGGCGGAGAGTTGGGAACTGCCGGACGATGTCACCTACATCTTCAACATGCGGCCCGGCGCGCTCTTCCAGGACGGCGCGCCGTGTGACGCGCACGCGCTGCAAGCGAACATGGAGTACCTGCGCAACACGGAGGACCTCGCCGGGCAGGCCCGCGCGCAGGCCGGCATCTCCAAGTCCATCTCGCGCGAGGTGGTCGACGATCAGTCCTGGCGGATGGTGAACTCGGAGCCGTTCGCGCCGACGCTGGTGAACTTCCTCGCCTCGCCGGGGACGGGCATGCTGATCTCACCGGAGCACTTCGAGACGACGATCACCGATCCGGTCGGCGCCGGGCCCATGTTCCAGACCGAGTACAACGAGGGCGAGAACTGGGTCACGGAGCGTTGGGACGGCTACTGGGACAACGACAACGTGTGGGTGGACGGGCTAGAGAAGCTGATCATCCCGGACGCGAACTCGCAGTGGAACGCGTTCCTCTCCGGGGAGGTCTCCTGGTCGGGCCCGCCCGGCGGGATGACGAAGGCGGTGCAGGACCAGTTGATCGCGGACGGCTTCCAGGCGCTCACGGGGACGGCCCAGACATGGCAGCAGACGTGGTTCAACCTGAACCCGGATCGGCCGCCGGAGGTCAACCTCTTCCGCGATCCGCGCCTGCGCCGCGCGGCGCACCTGAGCATTGACCGAGCGGCGATCAACGCGATCGCGACGGAGAACCTGGGCAAAGCGTCGCGCGCGCCGGTCTCGCAGGAGAGTTGGGCGCTGCTGCCGGACAAGGACTACTACGCCGACTCGCCGAACCTGGACGAGGCGCATCAGTTGATGGAGGCCGCCGGCTACGGCGACGGCATCACCGGGACCTACCTGAGCTTCGCGACGGAGTTCCACCGGCGCATGGCCGAGCCGGTGCACAACCAGCTGCGGGAGGCCGGCTTCGACTTCCAGTTCGTCGAGAACTCCGAAGCGGTGATCATCGACCGGCTGCTGGCGACCGACGACTGGCAGATGGCGGTGCTCACGTGGGAGTCGCCGTTCGATCCGGACCCGGTGCTGCGCAACTCCATTGAGGGGCTGATGAACTGGGAGTACGGCTCGCCCGCGGATGGCCCGCGCACCGGCCGGGCCGACCCGGCGCTGCACCCGAACGACGAGGTGCTGCAGGCGCTGGCGGAGACCGACAAGCTGGTCAACGCGTCGGCGATCGGGCCCAGCCAGGAAGACCGCATCCCGCACTACGACGCGCTGTTCCAGGACTGGACCGACAACGGCTGGAACTACCACATCGCCCAGTACAACCAGGGCTGGGCGGCGCAGGGGAACCTCGGGGGGTTCGAGTACCGCGATGTCGACGGCTGGATCGTCGGCGACGGGGTCAAGTACCTCTGGTTCGAGACCTAGACCGCTCCCGGAAGCCTGACGCAGGGAGGGGTGCGCGCGGTGCGCGCACCCCTCTATCATTCGCCGGGCCCGGGGTCGCTGGTCGTCGCAGCAGCGGCATCCAGCCGTTCTGCGCGGGAGTCGCGCGCATGATTCGCTACGCCATCACGCGGATTCTCTCGTCGATCGTCATCCTGCTGATCATCAGCGTCCTGGCCTTCCTGCTGATGAACGTGCTGCCGGGCGATCCGGCGGCACGGATCGTGGGGATGAACGCCACGCCGGAGGCGATCGAGCTGACCAAGGAGCGGCTGGGGCTGAACAAGCCGTTGCCGGAGCGGTACGCGAGCTGGATCTTCAACGCCCTGCAGGGCGACCTGGGCGAGAGCACGATCAACCAACTCCCGATCGCGGCGACGTTCAAGCGCCGGATTCCCGCCACGCTCAACCTGGGCATCCTGAGTCTGATCGTGGTGGTGACGGTGGCGATCCCGATCGGGGTGCTCGCGGCCCTGAAGCCGGGCTCGAAGCGGGAGGTGACGGGCAGCACGCTGATGATCGTCGGCAACTCGATCCCGGAGTTCATCACGGGCATCGGGCTGGTGCTGCTGATCGGCCTGCAGCTCGATCTGCTGCCGGTCATCGGCTACGTCCCCTTCTGGGAGGATCCGATCGAGAACTTCAAGCACATGGCGATGCCGGTGACGGCGGTGGCGCTCACGGCTACGACGCTGCTGATGCGGCAGACGCGCTCGGCCATGATCAACGTGCTCAACGATGACTACATCCGCACGGCGCGGGCCAAGGGGCTGCGCACGCGGGTGGTGGTCGTGCGGCACGGGCTGCGCAACGCGCTGATCCCCATCGTGACGGTGTTCGGCTTCCAGGCGGGGCTGATCTTCACCGGCGCCGTGATCACCGAGCAGGTGTTCGGCATCCCGGGCATGGGCCGGCTGTTCGTCGAGAACGTGGTGAACAGCCAGGACTTCAACATCGTGCAGAACGTGGTGATGTTCTTCGCCGTCTGCGTCATAGCCGTCAACCTCGTCGTTGACCTCTCGTATCCGCTGCTCGATCCGCGCATCCGTGTGGGGAGGGACTGATGTCCAGCGCCACCGCCCCGCCGGAGAGCATCGCGCCGCCCCCCTTGTCGCTCGCGGGGCTTCAAGAGCAGCACTGGTACCGCGAGGCGCGCACGATCCTGCGCGTGTACATGCGGAATCGCCCGGCGGTGCTCGGGGCACTGCTGCTGGTCGGCTTCGGCCTGGTAGCGGCGTTCGCGCCGCTGATCGCCCCCGCGGACCCGCTGAAGACGACGCTCACGCTGGAGGGCATCTACCAGCCGCCGGCCTGGGACCACATCGCCGGCACCGACAGCCAGGGACGCGACGTCCTCAGCCGCACGATCTTCGGTGCCCGCATTGCCTGGCAGATCGTCCTGGCCGCGATCGGGGTGGCGATCGTGATGGGCGTGCCGCTGGGCCTGCTGGCGGGCTACATCGGCGGCAAGCTGGACGAGTTGGTGCTCATGCGCATCGTCGATGCGTTCATGGCGATGCCGGGCCTGGTGCTCATCCTGGCGGTGACCGCCGCCCTGGGGCCGAGCATCCAGAACACGATGATCATCATCGGCGTCGTCTGGTCGCCGGGGTATGCGCGGCTGACGCGCGGCGTCGTGCTGCAGATCAAGCAGGAGATCTACATCGACGCGGCGCATGCGATCGGCGCGGCGCCGGCCCGGGTCATGCTGCGCCACATGCTGCCCAACGTGGTGGCGCCGGTGCTGGTGCTGGCGTCGCTGTCGGCAGCGGGCATCATCCTCGTCGAGGCGGGGCTGAGCTTCATCGGCGCGGGGGTGCAGCCGCCCACGCCGGCCTGGGGCGGCATGGTCGCCAAGGCCTACATCACGATCATGACGCGCAGCGCCTGGCCCATCCTCGCGCCGGCGCTGGCCATCATCCTGATGGTGATGTCGTTCAACTTCGTGGGCGACGGCGTGCGCGACGCGATGGACCCGCGGCTGCGCAACATCCGCTAGCAGCGGACCGTCAGGAGACCTCGATCTCCACGCGGCAGTGGTCGCTGGGTCCCCACTGCTCCGGGTCGTTCAGGGCGCGCACCCGCACCGAATCGGACATCCCCTGGGATGCGAAGACGAAGTCCAGTTGACGCGTCGCCGTCGCGGGCGTTTGTTTGTTGTGGTGGAACGTCGGGACGTTCTTGCTCTCCAGGGGCAACTCAGCGGGCCACGGATCCGCCTGACGCCCGTCGGGCGCCTAGGGCCCGGCAAAGGTCAGCCCCAAGGCCTCCATCCTGTCGAAGACCGTTTGGTAACGCGCGGCCCAGTAGCCGCTGCCGTGCTCCCCGTGACCGTGGAGGATATTGAGGTCTCCGGCGGCGAGGATTCGGCGCCCGCGCCCGGAGACGGTGAAGCGGGAAAGGTCGGAGATCAAGCGGTGCGCCGAGGCGTCGGCGAAGATCTCGGACTTGCGGCCAGTCAAGGAGTGGGGGCCCTCCCATAGCGCGTACATTGAGACCGCAACGAAGGGCTCTCCCTGTCGCGTCGTCACATGCGCGGCAGCCAGCGCTCCGGGCCGGCTGGCGGCCAGACCATCCCAGCCCGTTTCCACCAGGGACTGCGCCTCGATCCAGTCCACTTCGACGCGATCCGAGAGTTTCACGACCGCCGACCGCCAGCGGCGTTTTCCGTCCGCCCCGGGGATGCACCAGGGATCGGGGCCGACGGAGATGCGCCCGGCGATCTCCGGCGGCGGTTCGCCGGCCTCCTGCAAGAGCGCCAGGTCCGCGTCCGTGTCCAGCAGCCAATGCCAAGGCTCGTACTTATTGGCAATGTTCCAGGAGATGATCTTCACGGGGGCGCCGGCGGCCTCCTTGGCGGTGGATGGGTCGAGTGCTGGGGGCATTACGAGCTTCCCTTCGCTGCGGTCGTGCGGTGCGTGGGAGTCTAGGGGCCTACGCCCCATGAACGCTGGGCGCCCGACCGCGGCGCGATCGGCTGGCCTGAGGCCGGCTGGGACGCGCCGGCGTACGCGACGCGATGGATCCGCGCCTGCGGAACATCCGCTAGCAGCGGACCGTCAGGAGACCTCGATCTCCACGCGGCAGTGGTCGCTGGGCCCCCACTGCTCTGGGTCGTTCAGGGCGCGCACCCGCACCGAACTGGACATCCATCGGGACGCGAACACGAAGTCACCCTGGATCGTCGCCCTGGCGGGCGTCTGTCTGTTGTGGTGGAACGTCGGGACATTCTTGCTCTCTCTGGGGAGCCCATCGGGCCACGGCTCGGCCTGCCGCCCGTGCGGGGCCTGGGGCCCGACGCAGGTCAACCCCAGCGCCTCCATCCGGGCGAACACCGTCGCCTCACGCGCGGCCCAATAGGGGCCCCACGCCGGGTAGTCCCGCGCAATGTTGAGATCCCCGGCCGCGACGATGCGATGCTCGCGCTGGGTTCCAATGAAACGGGAGAGGTCGGAGATGAGACGGTGCGCCGAGGCGTCGGCGAATATCCACCTGCTGCCGGTGGACGCGTGGGGGCCCTCCCAGAGCGCGTACAGGGACACGGCAACGAAGGGCTCGCCCTCCGCTGGAGTCACGCGCGCGGCCGACAGGGAGCCGGGCCGGCTGGCGGCCAGACCATCCCAGCCCGCTTCCACCAGGGACTGCGCGTCAATCCAGTCCACTTCGACGCGATCCGAGAGCTTCACCACTGCCGCGCGCCAGGGGCGGCCGCCCTCCGCCCCCGGGGTGCGCCATGGCGCGGAGTCGGCGCAAATGCGCTCGGCGACATCCGACGGGGGCTCACCGGCCTCCTGCAAAAGCGCCAGGTCCGCGTCCGTGTCCAGCAGCCAGCGCCAGGGCTCGTGCCGGTGCGCGATGTTCCAGGAGAGGATCTTCACGGCAGGCCCCCACCGGCCTCTGCGACGCCGCCGGCGGGCGGCTGGAACGGGGGACGTCGTTGCCGCCCACACTGCGCACCTCGCCTTCCCCGTGGCGGACCGCTTCGGCGAGAGTCTATGACACGCGCGCCGGGGAAGAGATGAGGTGCCCGACACTGGCGCGATCGGCTAGCCTGAGGCGGGTTGGGACGCGACAGCGCCCCGATCCCCACCATTCCCGGGCGCCGCGGCGGCGGGCCCCGCGAGGAGAGCCATGCACGACATCACGATTCGCAACGGTCGCATCATCGACGGGAGCGGCGCGCCGGAGTTCCGGGGCGACATCGGCATCGACGGCGACCGCATCGCCGCGGTGGGGGTGGCCGTGGGGCCCGGCCGGCGGGAGATCGACGCCGCGGGCAAGCTGGTCACGCCGGGCTGGATCGACGTGCACACGCACATGGACGCACAGGTCTCGTGGGATCCGTACCTGACGCCGTCGTGCTGGAGCGGCGTGACGACGGTCGTGATGGGCAACTGCGGCGTCGGCTTCGCGCCGGTGCGGGCCCCCGAGCGCGACTGGGTGATGGACCTGATGGACGCCGTGGAGGACATCCCGGCGTCGGCGATGTCGGTGGGGATCAACTGGGAGTGGGAGACGTTCCCGGAGTACCTGGACGCGCTGGCGGATCAGCCGCGGGTGATGGACTTCGCGACGCAGGTGCCGCACTGCACGCTGCGCACCTACGTGATGGGCGACCGCGGCGCGCTGGACGTGGAGCCGAACGAGGAGGAGCTGGCGCACATGAGCCGCCTGGTGCGGGAGGGCATCGAGGCCGGTGCGCTGGGCTTCTCGACATCGCGCGCGATGGTGCATCGGACGAAGGAGGGGGAGCTGATCCCGGGCACGTTCGCGAAGTACCCGGAGCTGGCGGCGATCGCGCAGGGCATCGAGGACGCCGGCGGCGGCGTCTTCGAGCTGGCGGGCGGCTTCATGGACGACTCGGAGTGGATCCGGGAGGTGCTGGCGCGGCCGGGCATCACCTTCAGCCCGCTGATGTCGCAGGGATCGCGGAATCCGCGGATCTGGATCGAGATCCTGGAACTGCTGACGAAGGCCAACGAGGCCGGCGTGCGCATCCTGCCGCAGGTGAGCGGTCGCGGGACGGGCTTCCTGATGAACCTCGAGGGGTCGATCCACCCCTTCATGCTGCGGCCCGCCTACAACGACCTCGCGGCCGATCTGCCGATCCGGGAGCGGGTGGCGAAGATGCGCGACCCGGAGGTCCGCCGCCAGATCCTGGAGAGCCCCGATGTGGCGCCGCCGGGCAGCGTCGCGCAGGGGTCGGACCACCCGTTCCTGGTCGATGAGACGCCGGGCAGCCTGCTGCCGGGGTTGGTCAAGATGGTGCTGTCGGACGCGGCCCACGTCTTCATCCTGGGCGACCCGCCGAACTACGAGCCGGAGGAGTCGGACAGCGTGGCGGCCTACGCCCGCCAGCGCGGCCTCTCGGAGGAGGGGGCGTTCTACGACATCCTCACGGCGAACAACGGCGAAGCGCTGCTGTGGACGAACCTGGCCGGCTACGCCAACGGCAACCTCGACCCGCAGCGGGCGCTGATCACGCACCCGTACACGCGCAGCGGCCTCAGCGACGCCGGGGCGCACGTGGGGGCGCTCTGCGACGCGCACATGCCGACCTGGAACCTGATGTTCTGGGGCCGGGACCGCACGCGCGGGGAAACGATCGACCTGGAGACGATCGTCTACAAGCAGACGGGCGCCAACGCCGACCTCTACGGGCTGGGCGACCGCGGCATGCTGAAGCCGGGCCTGCGCGCCGACCTGAACGTGATCGACTTCGAGCGGCTGGCGACGCCGGCCCCGTACATGGCCTACGACCTGCCCGACAACGCGAAGCGCTTCATGCAGCGCCCCGTGGGTTACGTCAACACGATCTGCGCGGGCGAGGTCACCGTCGAGGACGACGAGCTGACGGGGGCGCTGCCGGGTCGCCTGGTGCGGGGCGCCCGCGATGCCTGAGGCGTCGGACCTCACCCCCTAACCCCCTCTCCATCACAGAGCGATGCAGAGGGGGGACCAGAGGGAACTGGCAATGCCGCTACCGGGCCTCCGACGCGCGATCGTCGTGGGCTTGGTGCTGCTGGCGCTGGGCGTCGGGCTGGCCTCGACGCACGGCAGCGCATCGGCGCAGGCGCCGCCGTCCGGCACGATCACGACGCAGCTGCAGCCCGGCTGGAACATGATCGGCTGGCTGGGGCCCGACACGAGCGCCGGCGAACTCTTCGAGGCCATCCCGGCGCTGAACTTCATCGTCGCCTGGGACGGCGGCGCGCAGCGCTACCGCTGGGTCTGGCGGGCGAGTCTGGGGCAGCAGGCGCTGCCCTGGATCCAAGGGGGCCGGGGCCTGGCCCTGCACATCGGGGGCGAGGCCGCCGTCGAGTGGACGCGTCCGGCGGCGGAGGGCGTCGTGCTGCTCCCGCTGCGGGCGGGAAACAACCTGGTGACGTGGGGCGGACTCGACGGGACGCCGATCGAGGAGGCGGTCGACTGGCTGGGCGACGCCGTCGTGGGGGCGTCGCGGTGGAACGCGGACACGGGTGAAAGCGAGCGCTACCGCCCCGGCGCGCCGCCCTCGGCCAACACGCTGCGCACTCTCAATCACGGCGACGCGCTGTGGGTGAAGCTGACCGAGGACGCCAGCTGGTGGCAGTCGGGGACGGCGGGCACGGAGTTCGTCTTCGAAGGCGATGTGCCCGCAGAGACGCAATTGGCGCTTCGCAAGGAGATGGCACGCGTGCTCGCGTTCTACACCGAGCGCTACGGCATCGAGACGCCCGAGTTCTTCGTGCTGGTCGATCCGGAACTCGATATCGTCGCTGCGGCCAATGCGGAGCAGATTTGGATTGGCCGCCACGCCATCGACGATCCGCTGCGGGAATCGGTGTACGCGCACGAGTACTTCCACGTCTTGCAGCACCACTTGACCCAGCAGGCTCCGAGCGCCGGCGACTCCCCACTCTGGCTCACGGAAGGGAGCGCGACATATGCGGATGGTATGTATCGCCGCGAGCGGCAGGGGTGGACGGCTGACCGAGTTCGCACGGATTGGTGGCGAAGGTCCCTCCGAGTTCCCCACGCACTCAGGGCTATCGAGGCTCGGCCAGCATTCGATGCCTACGGGTACGATCTGGGCGCGCTGGCGACGGACTGGCTAGTGCGACGCGCCGCAGCGCTGTCGGCCGATGGTGACGTCCACTTCGAGCCGCTCGCACCCGATGGGCCGGAAGTGCAGGGGGAATATGACGCGCACCTGCAGTACTACCGGCTGCGGCAAGCCACCGACACCTGGCAGGAGGCGTTTGAGGGCGCCTTCGGGATCACGATCGACGACTTTTACGAGGCGTTCGCGGAGTACCGCGCCAAGCTCGGTGCCTCCCGCCTGCGACACCTGGCTGATGACCGCGACGAGCCGGTCATCGTGTTCGTGGGGGAAGTCCCGCGCGAGACCGCCGAGTCCTACCGCGCGAGGCTCAGTGCCGTGCAGACACTGTTCCACGATCGCTTCGAGACCGCCCCGGCGGAGTACACGGTCCATGTCGTGGCCGATTACGAGTTGGCGACAGCAGAGTACTTGCGTCTGTTCGGCGGGGTCTTCCCCGAGGAGATTTGCGGTGAGCGGGAAGTTGGGGCTGTGCTGTTCCTCGTGGTGGGCTGTGTGACCTACGAGGATCCGATGCTCCGATTCCATCACGACACCGTTGTGCGACAAATGACGCCCTGGGCATCGCTGCCATCGGTCCCCGTTGGTCAGCACGAGCTGGGGCCGGAGTGGCTGCGGGACGCAACGGACATTTACGCACGGGATGCCTACCACGCGCGGATTCGGAGCACGTCTCGCAGTCTCGCCGCTCAGGCGGACGAGCCGCTTGTTGGTGTGACGGAGTCCGGGGCGCCGCGCCCGCCATACCGGCTCGTACGGGCGCTACGCTTCCTCGCCGCCGATTGGCTGACGCAGCGGGCGGGCGAGCCCGCGCTGTTCGAGTACTACCGCCTGCTGCCATCATCGGACACTTGGCAGGAAGCCTTCAAGGGCGCCTTCGGCATCGCCATCGACGACTTCTACGCGGCGTTCGCGGAGTACCGGGCGGGGCTGTAGGCACCGCGGGTAAGGGGGGCACGAAGCCATGCCCACCGACGCGCCACCGGGCGGCTGGCCCGACGAGTCGCCGTTCGTGGCGGCGCACTTCCGCTGCGCCGACGAGCGGGACGACGCGCTCTTCTACCAGGAGGCGCGTCTGGTCACGCACATCGACGAGGCGGCGATCGCGGCGCTGCGGGCGCACTACGCGCGCATCTTCCCGGCGCGCGCGGCGGTGCTCGACCTGATGAGCAGCCACGTGTCGCACTTCCCGGCCGGCTTCGCGCCGTCGCGGGCGGCGGGGCTGGGCATGAACGCTGAGGAGTTGGCCGCGAACCCGGCGCTGACGGAGTGGGTCGTGCACGACCTCAACGCCGATCCGGCGCTGCCCTACGACAGCGCGAGCTTCGACGTGGTCACGATCGCGGCCAGCGTGCAGTACCTGCGGCGGCCCGTCGCGGTGTTCCGGGAGATCGGCCGGGTGCTGAAGCCGGGCGGCATCTGCAGCGTCGCGTTCTCGAACCGCTGCTTCCCGACGAAGGCGACCGCCCTGTGGTCGGCGACGGGCGACGCGGGGCACGCGCAGATCGTGTCGGCGTACTTCCACTACGCGGGCGGCTTCGACGAGGCGGAGGCGCTGGACCTGTCGCCCAACCCGCGACGCAGCGACCCGCTGTACGTCGTGCAGGCGCGACGGCTGGGCGCGGAGGGCGTCAGCGGCCGGTGAACTCGGCCCGTCGCTTCTCGAGCCGGGCCGCCATGCCCTCGCGGGCGTCGTGGCTGCCGCGGGTGGCGGCGACGAGGCGGTCGACGTCGGCGTGGGGGATGGCGTCGCGGTAGGCCATCTGGCGGGTGAGCAGCCCCTTCATGGCGCGCAGCGACAGCGGCGCGTTGGCTACCAGCCGCTCGATGACCGCGTCGGCGGCCGCGGCGAAGTCGTCCGGCTCGGCGACGCGCGCGATGAGCCCCAGGTCGTACATGCGCTGGGCGGGGATCGGGTCGCCCAGGAGCAGCATCTCCTTGGCCAGGACGGGTCCGCCGACCTCGATCAGCTTCTTGGCGAGGAACCAGGAGGGGGCGAGCCCGATCTGCGCGAGCGACATCCCGAACGTCGCGCGGGTGGAGGCGACCACGATGTCGCAGTGCAGCGCCAACTCGTTCCCGCCGGCGATGGCCGGCCCCTGCACGACGGCCACGACCGGCAGCGGGTAGCTCTCGATCGCGTGCAGCGTCGTCTCGATGGAGCGCTCGTTGCCGGGGGCGCCCTCGTCGAGCCGCTCCCGGAGATCGATGCCGGCGCAGAAGACGGGACCGGACGCCCGCAGCGCGACCACTCGCGCCTGCGGGGCGGGCGTCCCGGAGAAGGCCGCCTCGAGCCCGCGCAGCATCTCGGCGTTGAGCGCGTTGCGCTTCTCGGGGCGGTCGAGCGTGACGGTGCGGACGGCGCCGTCGTCGGTGATCTTGAGGACGCCCATGCCGGACCTCCGTCCCGCCTGCCGCTAGCCGATCGATTCGTAGACGGCGCGGAGGATGTCGCCGCCACGGGTATCGCCGAGCGCACCGCTCATCATGCGGTTCATCACGTAGGCGATGGAGACCCGTGCGTCGAGGTCGACGACGACGATGGAGCCGCCCCAGCCGCCCCAGCGGAAGTGGCGCGGGTTGGGCGGCGCGACGGCGTCCTGCATGTAGGTGGCGAAGCCGATGCCGAACGTGACGTGCTTGCCCAGCACCAGATCGACGCCGTCGGTCTGGACGTCCAGCACGCGCTCGACGGTCTCCGGCGACATGAGGCGCACGCCGTCGACGGCGCCGCCGCAGGCCAGAGCCGAGTGGACGCGGGCGATGGAGCGGGCGTTGCCGGTGCCCCCGGCGGCCGGGATCTCGGCGGCGCGCCAGGCGCGGGTGCGGGTCACGGTGGCGTCCAGGGGGCAACTGGCCATGGTGCGGGCGGCGATGGAGTTGGGGTCGAGTTCCTCCATGCCGGGGTCCGGGGCGGGCGGGATCAGTTCCGCGACGCGGCCGTCGTGCGCGGCGTCGAGGCCGATGTGGAAGTCGGCGCCAAGCGGTTCGGCGACCTCGCGGCGAAAGAACGTGCCCAGCGAGACGCCGGTGATGCGCTCCAGGATCTCGCCCTGCAGCTGCCCCTGCGTGATCGCGTGGTAGCCGGAGGCCGTGCCCGGCTCCCACCAGGGCGCTTGCCGGGCCAGCGAGGCGGCGACGCCGCGGCGGTCGTAGAGGTCTGCGAGCCTGGTCGGCGGGTCGAAGCCGGAGAGGCCGGCGCTGTGGCTCATCACGTGCCGGACGAGGACGCCCTGCTTGCCGTTCTGGGCGAACTCCGGCCAGTAGTCGGCGACGGGTGCGTCGAAGTCGAGCAGGCCGCGGTCGGCGAGCATGAGCATGCAGACGGCGGCCATCGTCTTGGTGGACGACCAGACGTTGGCAATGGTATCCCGCTGCCAGGGCGCGCCGTCGGGCCCGGCCTCCCCGGCCCAGAGGTCGACGACGGGGGCGCCGTCGACGGTCGCGGCGACGGATGCGCCGGCCTCCAGCCCGTCGAGGAAGTTCTGCTCGAAGCGGTCGCGCACGGGGCGGAACGCGTCGGCATAGGTGCCGTGGATCTCCATCGCATGCCTCTCTCGAAATGCAGCGGTCGGTCGAGCGAGGCTAGCAGGCGGGGTGTTACGGGTCAGGCTGGACGGCGGCCTTGTACTGCCGCACGGCGTCGATGTGGGCGTCGGCATCGCGCAGGCCGGCGTTCATCGTGGCGACGGAGATCTCCGTGGCGCCGATCTCCCGCCAGCGCTGGGCGTGGGACCGCCAGAGGTCGGGGTTGCCGCCCCGGAACTGCGATTGCGGGCCGAGGCCGAAATCGTCCGGCGAGCGTCCCGCGTCGCGGAGGTAGCCGCGGATGCGATCGGCCTGGGCGGCGGCCTCCGGGGTGGGCGGCGAGACGGGGAACCAGCCGTCGCCGATGCGGGCGGCGCGCTTGAGCTGGGGCTCGGCGCTGCCCCCGAACCAGACGGGGATGGGCCGGCGCGGGCGCGGGTCGATGCCGGCCCTGGAGACGGTGTGGAACTCGCCCTGGAAGTCGACGACGGGCTCGCTCCAGAGGCGCCGCATCAGGGCCACCTGTTCCTCCTGACGTCGCCCGCGGTTGTGGAAGTTCTGGTCCAGGGCCTCGTACTCGACGTGATTCCAGCCGCTGCCGATTCCGAGCCGGAAGCGGTCGCCCGAGAGGACCGCGATCTGCGCCGCCTGCTTGGCGACGAGCGCCGTCTGCCGCTGCGGCAGGACCAGCACGCAGGTCGCGAATTCGAGCGTGCTGGTCACGGCGGCCAGATGGGCGATGGTGACGAAGACCTCGTGGAAGGGGTGGGCGATGGTGTAGGGGCCCTGCCAGCCGCCGGGGCGATCGGGATCGGCGCCGAGGACGTGGTCGTAGAGGAGGAGCTGGGAGAAGCCCAGGGCCTCGACGGCCTGAGCGAAGTCCCGCAGCGCCGCCGGGTCCGATCCGATCTCCGTGGTGGGCAGGACGGCACCGAGGCGCATGGCTGCATCCCTTCGTCGAGGCGCGCGTGCGTGGGGGCAGGGTAGCGCCAATCCCGCCAGTCGTGCTCGACGATGCCGGCGGACCGGCGAACTCGCCGGCCGATCGCCCCACGGGCCGGGGTCGATCGCGGCGGCACGCTCGCCCGGAAGGGAGCGCCGCGCGATCGCTCGGGGGTATGCAAAGGCCGATGGCACGACTACGATCTCCCCCAATCGCCCGCGGGCCCGCACGCGGGAACGATCGGCGCTCGTCGGGGACGGCCCGCGGGACGCACCGACGGAGGCATGCGTGACCACGACCCAGCAGACATTCAGCGAATGCACGGTCTCCGTGGCCGGCCTCTCGATGCGCGTGATCCAGGGGGGCGACGGAGCCAGCGCCGTATGGCTGCACCACTCGACGGGGCCGCTGGGCTGGCTGCCGCTGCACGAGCGTCTGGCCGAGCATCTGCACGTCTCCGCCCCCGACATGCCCGGCTACGGGCAGTCGGAGCGGCCGGGCTGGGCGCGGCATCCGCGCGACATCGCGCTGCTGGTGGGTCGCGCCATCGCGAAGCTGGACGTGGAGCCCACGCTGCTGATCGGGCACGGCTTCGGCGGCTGGGTGGCCGCGGAGTTGGCGACGATGAACCCCTCGGCGCTGCGCGGCCTCGTGCTCGTGGGGGCGGCCGGCCTCAAGCCGGACGAGGGCGAGATCGCCGACCACATCTTCTTCACGTTCAGCGACTACGTGAAGGAGGGCTTCCACGACACGGCCGGCTTCGAGGAGTTCTTCGGCGCCGACGGGTCGAAGGAGCACAAGGAGCTCTGGGACTTCAGCCGCGAGATGACCAGCCGCGTCACCTGGAAGCCGTGGATGTTCAACCGTCAGTTGGCGCCGCTGCTGCCCGAGGTGGACGTGCCAACGCTGCTGGTCTGGGGAGCGGAGGACCGCGTCGTGCCCCTGGACTGCGGCCGGCAGTACGAGGCCGCGCTGCCCAACGCCCGGCTGGAGATCGTGCCGGGCGCCGGTCACCTCGTCGAGTTGGAAGCGCCGGATACGCTGGCGTCGCTGATCACGGAATTCGCGGGCGCGTAGCCCGCGGTCGAGAGGCCCCTGCAATGTTCATTGGCTACTTCACCGAACGCCCCTATCAGGACGAGCGTTCCGGCTGGTTCGGATCGACCGGCCGGGAGATCACCGACTTGTCGATGTCGAACGCCGACTACGACCCCAAGCTGGGCGCCGACCTGTACAACCGCTACCTCGACGAGAAGCTCTACGCCGAGGAGATGGGCTTCGACGGCCTGATGCTCAACGAGCACCACAGCACGCCGTTCTGCATGGGCGGGGTGATGAACGTGGAAGCGGCGATCCTGGCGCGGATCACCAAGCGGGCCAAGATCGTGCTACTGGGCAACGTGCTGCCGATCTGGGACGACCCGCTGTGGCTGGCCGAGGAGCTGGCGGAGATCGACATGATCTCCCGCGGACGGCTGGTCACCGGCTGGGTGCGCGGCACGGGCCGGGAGAGCGTGGCCCACAACGCGCAGTCGCCGTACAACTGGGAGCGCTTCCAGGAGGCGCACGACTTCATCGTCAAGGCCTGGACGACGCCCGGTCCCTGGCGCTGGGAGGGCGAGCACTACCAGTTCCGCTACGTGAACCCGTGGGCGCGCCCCTACCAGGATCCGCACCCGCCGATCTGGATCCCCGGCATCCTCTCCCGCAACACCGTCGATTGGGCGGCGAAGCATCGCTACCCGTACATCATGCTGGCGACGGACCTCGAGCCGACGAAGAAGTCGTTCGAGTACTACGACGAGCAGGCGCGGGAGCGCGGCTACGAGGCCGGCACCCAGCACCACGGCTATCTCTTCAAGGTGCACGTGGACGAGACCGACGAGCTCGCCGACGAGGTGGGCCGCAAGTACGTCCAGGGGCCCAGCAACCCCTTCCTGGAGGGCAACCAGGGCACGGTGCTCAGCAACCTGCAGAACCTGCCGGGCCTGACCTCCCGCACGCAGGTGCTGCCCACCATCTCCAGCTTCGCCGCCCTCCAGTCCCGCGGCCGGGCCGACGACCACGTCAAGCTCGGCGGCGGGACCGCCACGCAGTCGGAACTGGACAAGGTGGACGTCGGCGACCCGTTCGGCGCCTACCAGTCGCAGAAGGAGCGCTACACGATCATCACCGGCACGCCCAAGACCGTGATCCCCAGGGTGCGGCACGTGCTGGAGACGCTGCGGCCGGGGTCGATCTTCTTCTGGGACGGCGACGGCGCCATGACCCACGAAGATTCCATGCGCTCGCTGCGGCTGATGGGCGAGGAAGTCATCCCCGCGGTGCGGGAGATCGGCAAGGAGTTGGACCTGCAGGGCCCGTTCGAGATGGACCCGACGACGCTGCAGCCCGTCGCGGCGGACGCCGGCGCCTAGCGCCCAGCGCCCCCAGGCCGCTGTTCCCCACGCCGCCGTGCCCCGCGACCCCTGGGACGTGATCGTCGTTGGGGGCGGGCCGGGCGGCGCCGCGACGGCCACGCTGCTGGCGCGGCAGGGCTGGCGGGTGCTGTGCTGCGAGCGCGAGCGCTTCCCGCGGGCGCACGTGGGCGAATCGCTGCTGCCCGCGTCGCTGCCGATCCTCGACATGCTGGGCGTGCTGGAGGCGGTCGAGCGCGAGGGCTTCGTCGAGAAGCCCGGCGCGACGATGGTCTGGGGCCGCGACACGGCCCCGTGGTCGTGGTACTTCCGCGAGACGAACCGCACCCATCCGCACGCCTACCAAGTCTGGCGCCCGCGCTTCGATCAGTTGCTGCTCGACAACGCGCGCGCCGCCGGCGTCGAGGTGCGCGAGGGCTGCCGCGTCACCGAGGTGCTGTTCGATGGGGAGCGCGCAGCCGGCGTCCGCATCGCCGGTGAAGCCGCCGACGCCGGGGAGGAGCGGGCGCGCTTCGTCGTCGACGCCAGCGGGCAGGCGGGGCTGATCGCGCGGGCACAATCGCTGCGCCGCTACGACGACGCCTTCCGCAACCTGGCCGTCTACGCCTACTACGAGGGCGCCACCCACCTGCCCCCGCCCGACGCGGGCAACATCTTCATCGAGTCCACGACCGACGGCTGGTGCTGGACGATCCCCCTGGCCGGCGGACGCAGCAGCGTGGGCGCCGTCGTCGATAGCACGCGGGGGCAGCGCGGCATCGCCGAGCTGGGGACGGAGGGGTTCTACGCAGCGCAACTGGGGCTGGCCCCGCGCACGGCGGCGATGCTCGCCACGGGCACGCGCGTGGACGGGCCGCACGTCGCGCGCGACTGGTCGTACGTCGCCGAGCGGCTGGCGGGCGAGGCGCACGTGCTCGTCGGCGACGCCGCCTGCTTCGTCGACCCGCTGTTCTCGTCGGGCGTGCACCTGGCGCTGTCGTCGGCGGTGCTGGCGGCAGCCTACGTGACGACGTCGCTGCGCCGCCCCGAGATGGGAGCCGCTGCGGCGGCCGTCTATGCCGAGCTCTATCTGCAGCAGTACGGGCACTTCCGCGAGCTGGCGCGGCTCTTCTACGCCAGCAACCGCTCCGTCGAGTCGTACTTCTGGGAGGCGCGCAAGATCGTCGGCGACTACGGCGCCAGCACGCCGCGTGAGGCCTTCGTGCGGGCCGTGGCGGGCCAGCCCCCGCAGGGCTACGAGCGGGTCGTGCTGGAGCGCGGCGACGCCCCGGCGGGCTTCGCGGGCGACGTGCGCGCGCTGGAGTCGGAGCGGGCGGCACGCCGTCGGGCGTGGGACGGGGCGCTGGCCGGGGGGCGTCCACCGGCAGCGCTGCTGACGACGATCGCCCGCCCGTCGGAGGGGGTGCGGGTCGAGCGCAAGCCGGTCTTGGAGGGCGGCGAGTTCGTCTGGGGCGACGTGTTGATCACCGGGAATCGCCCCGAAGGGACGCCGATCAGCGCCCTCGTCGTCCGGCTGGTGACGGCGCTGGACGGACGGCGCAGCGTCGGGGAGGCGTTGGAGGCGGTCGTCGCGGATCTGCCCGCGGATCGGGCCGGGCAGCTCGGAGCGCCGCTCCTCACGACGCTCGGCATCCTCTACGTGGACGGCGCGATCGACGGGTTCGATGCGGCGCTCGGGGTCTCGCGCGGGGGCGCCTGAGTCTGCTAGCCTACGGTGCCTGCGGGCCGACAGCGCGCGCGGGTCAGCCGAAGGAGCACATCAATGCGAGCCGCCGTCTATCACGGACCGCACCAGGAGCAGTCGTTCGAGGACGTCGATATCGCGGACCCGATCGGGTACGAGGTGCTCGTGCGCACCGCGGCCGCCGGCGTCTGCCATTCCGACCTGAAATTCGTCGATGGGCTCATGCCGCTGGAGGCTCCGGCGGTCCTGGGACACGAGTCGGCGGGCGTCGTGGAGGCGGTGGGGCCGAACGTGACCGAGGTCGCGCCCGGCGATCACGTCATCGCCTGCCTGTCGGCCTTCTGCGGGCGCTGCGACCGGTGTCTGACCGGCGAGACGTTCCTCTGCATGGACCGGCCGGCGCGCTCGCCGGAGGAGCCGCCGCGACTCTCGCTGAACGGGGAGCCGGTGGTGCAGTTCGAGAACGTCGGCGGGTTCGCGGAGCAGATGCTCCTGCACGAGAGCGGGGTGGTGCGGATCGACACGGACGTGCCGTTCGACGCGGCGGCGCTGATCGGCTGCGGCGTGACGACGGGGATGGGCGCGGCGCTGAACACGGCCCGCGTCACGCCCGGCTCGACGGTCGCCGTGTACGGCGCGGGCGGGGTGGGCCTCTCGGCGATGCAGGGCGCGCGCATCGCGGGAGCGCGGATGATCATCGCCGTGGATGTGGAGGAGCACAAGCTGCGCACGGCGCGCGACCTGGGCGCCACGCACGGCATCGACGCCTCGGCGGGGGACCCGGTTGAGCAGATCCGCGATCTGACGGGCGGCCAGGGCGTGGACTTCTCGTTCGAGGCGATCGGGCTCAAGCGCACGCTGCAACAGGCCTGCGACTCGATCCGGAACGGCGGCATGACGACGGCGATCGGGGGGATCGAGCTGGACGAGAAGCTTGAGATCTCGGCCGAGTGGCTGTTCCAGCGAACGCTGGTGGGCTCCGCGCTGGGCTCGAACCACTTCAAGGTCGACACGCCGAAGTACATCGAGTTCTACCGCCAGGGGCGGCTGAAGCTGGACGAGATGGTGACCAGGCGCGGCCGGCTGGAGGACCTGAACAACGCGTTGGAGTCGATCCGGCGGCGGGAGGTCGCACGGACCGTCCTGATGTTCGACTGACGCCGACCGAGCGCGCGGCTGCACGCCCAAGCGGGCATCCCGCGGCCATGACGGCCGCGACGTGGACGGCGTGATCGACGGGCCGACGCGACGCTCGCAGTCTCGCGCGGGGGCGCTTGACTCTGCTAGCCTGCGGCCCCCGCGGGCCAGGATGGCGCGCGGGTCAGTTGAGGGAGCAGATCAATGCGAGCCGCCGTCTACCGCGCACCACACGAGGAGCAGGTCTTCCAGGAGGTCGAGATCGCGGAGCCAATTGGGCGCGAGGTGCTCGTGCGCACGGCGGCCAGCGGCGTCTGCCACTCCGACCTGCACTTCGTCGATGGGCTGTGGCCACTGGAAGGCCCGGCGATCCTGGGGCACGAGGCGGCGGGCGTCGTGGAGGCCGTGGGCCCGAACGTGACCGAGGTCGCGCCGGGGGATCACATCATCGCCTGCCTGTCGGTCTACTGCGGGCGCTGCGATCGGTGTCTGACCGGCGAGACGTACATCTGCATGAACCGCCCGGTGCGCTCGCCGGAGGAGCCGCCGCGACTCTCGCTGGACGGGCAGGCGGTGGCGCAGTTCGCGGAGGTCGGGGGGTACGCGGAGCAGATGCTCCTGCACGAGAGCGGGGTGGTGCGGATCGACAAGGACGTGCCGTTCGAGGTGGCGGCGCTGATCGGCTGCGGCGTGACGACGGGGGTGGGTGCGGCGCTGAACACGGCCCGCGTCACGCCCGGCTCGACGGTCGCCGTGTACGGCGCGGGCGGCGTGGGCCTCTCGGTGATTCAGGGCGCACGCATCGCGGGGGCGCGGATGATCATCGCCGTGGACGTGGAAGAGCACAAGCTGCGCACGGCGCGCGACCTGGGCGCCACGCACAGCGTCGATGCCTCGGCGGGGGACCCGGTGGAGCAGATCCGCGATCTGACGGGCGGCGCGGGCGTGGACTTCTCGTTCGAGGCGATCGGGCTGAAGCGCACGGTGGAGCAGGCCTTCCAGTCGATCCGCAACGGGGGCATGACGACGTCGATCGGGATGGTCCCGCTGGGCGAGAAGCTCGAGATCCCGGCCGACTGGCTGTACCAGCGGACGCTGGTGGGCTCCGCGCTGGGATCGAACCACTTCAAGATCGACATGCCGAACTACATCGAGTTCTACCGCCAGGGCCGGCTGAAGCTGGACGAGATGGTGACCAAGCGCGGCCGGCTGGAGGACCTGAACGACGCGTTCGAGTCGATCCGGCAGCGGGAGGTCGCGCGGACGGTGCTGATGTTTGACTGAGCACTGCGCCGTCAACTTGGCCCGGTGGGCAGCCTGCTAGCATGTCGCATGAGGGCGCGTTCTGCGTAGCGGCCGCCGGAGAGCGGGCGGCTGGTGGTCCAGATGGCATTCAACCCCGTGCGTGCGATCGGTTTTCTCAGCAGCCACGGGCACACGCAAGAGCAGGCCCAGGCGGTCGTGGAGGTCGTCGAGGACTCTCGGGACGACTTGGCGACGAACGCAAACCTGGACGCGAAGCTCGCACTCCAAACCGCGATGCTCCAGAACTGGATGCTCAAGCTGATGCTTGCGCAGACAGCGCTATTCCTGACGATCGCGGTCGGAGCGATCGTGGTCGCCGGCGTGGTGTGGGGCTGAGCGCGACGAGTTGCCGGGGGGTGGGGAAGAACGCGGACATGGAACAACACCGGCTGGCCATGCGAGCGGACATCGAACAACTCGGGCTGGCGATGAAGGCGGACCTCGACCGCCAAACCGCGATGCTCAAGAATTGGGCGCTCAAGCTGCTGCTTGCGCAGACAGCGCTAATCCTGGCCGCCGCCGCCGGAGCGGTGGTGGTCGCCGGTTTGCTGTGGGGCTGAGCGCGACGGCCGACGGCTAGCGCTCCGCGACCTCCGCCGCGTACGTGACCTCGATCGCGTCCTTGACGCTCTCGTGCGCGGGGCAGGCCGCCGAGTGCACGCGCAGCGCGCGGTCGAACGTCTCGCGCTGCCCCGCCGGGATCGCGACGTGGTAGTTCACGTGGATCTTGGTGATGCGGATGGTGGCGCTGCGCGCCCCCTCGATCGTCCCCTCGACGTCGGCCGTGAAGCTGGATCGGTCGAACTCGACCTTGCGAGCGCGCAGCGCGCCCGCGAGCGTGCCGTACATTCAACCGCCCACCGCGGCCACGATGTGGTCCAGCGTCGCGGCGATGGGCGGCCCCTCGCCGGCGCCGTAGTACTCGCGCAGGGCGCCCTGCACGCCGTAGGGCACCGGCTCCGCGACATCGCCCAGGTAGGCGTGTCGCAGGCCTCCCTTGAAGACCAAGCGGTTCTTGCTGATGTAGGTGAAGCCGTCGTCCGTCATGCCGCGCTCCCTTCGCCCGATTCGACGCGCATGCTAGCGCAGCGGCGCCACGCGGCGACTGCGGAAGCGCCACTCGCCGTCCACGCTGACGATGTCGTCCTCGTAGGCGAGCAGCCAGATGTCGGTGCGACCCTCGACGGGAACCTGGAAGCTGAGGAAGCAGCGGTGGCGGACGCCGTCGCCCGCCTGCTCGAAGAGGTGGTTGTCGGTGAAGTGCATCGAGCCGGGGAAGTCCACCGCAAGTTGATCGCAGAAGGCCACGAGCGCGTCGCGCCCCTCGGCGTGGCCGGCGGGGCCGTCGAAGACGCCGCCGGCGGTGAAGGTGTCGGCCCAGGCCTCGGAGGCGCCGGTGTCGATGTGGTAGTTGTAGCGCGCGCAGAGGTCGAGGATGGCGAGCCGGTCTTCGATCGAGATCATGGGTCGCTCCGCTCGCCAGGCCGCGGCGCAGGGGCCGCCGGCTACTCGAGGGTCTCGACGTGCTCGCGCCGCAGGCGGTCCCAGTCGATCGCGTAGCCGAGGCCGGGCTCGGTGGGCGCGTGCACGACGCCGCCGGTCATGTCGATCTCCTCGACGAGGCCGTACTGCATGTCGCCGGTGCTGGGGAAGTACTCGAAGAACTCGCAGTTGGGGACGGCCATCGTGACGTGCAGGTTGGCGACGTTGTTGAGCGAGTTGCCGCCGTGGTGGATCTCGCACTTCATGTTGAAGCCCTCGGCCAGGTGGCAGAGCCGCACCGTGGGCGTGATGCCGCCGGTCACCGCGACATCGCCGCGCAGGTAGTCGGTGGCCTGCTGGGTGATCCACTGCGCCATGCCGTAGAAGCCGCCGGGGGCGGCCTCGGTGGACATGATGGGGATGTCGAGCTTCTGGTGCAGCTTGACGTAGTTGTAGATGTCCTCCCTGACGAGCGGATCCTCGTACCAGTAGAAGTCCAGGTCCTCGATGGCGCGGCCGACCCGCAGCGCATCCTCGTACTGGTAGGCCCACATCGAGTCGAGCATGAGGATCATGTCGTCGCCGACGGCCTCCCGCACGGCGCGCGAGATCTCAATGTCGGCGCGAGGCTCGGTGTGGGGGTGGATCTTGTGGGCGGTCCAACCGGCGTCGCGGAAGCGGATCGCCTCCTCCGCGTACTCCTCCGGGGTCTCATGGTAGGCCGTGCTGGAGTAGACGGGCACCGACTCCTTGCAGGTCCCCAGCAGGCGGTGGATGGGCTGGCCGGCGATCTTGCCGTTGATGTCCCACAGACAGATGTCGATGGCGCCCATGGCGTAGGTGTGGAGTGAGTGGCCCATCTTCCAGAGGTCGCGCCAGATCGCGCCGATGTCCTGGGGGTCGCGGCCCATGATCTTGGGCTTGGCGTAGGCGATCAGGCCGCGCGCGTGCAGCTGCGGCCGGCTGAGGAAGGCGTGTCCGCTGATCCCCTCGTCGGTCGAGACCGTGACGACGCCGAGTTGCTCGTTCCCGCCCAAAAACCGACCGGCGCCGATCTGCCAGGGCTCGACCGTCCAGTTCGCGATCTCCACCGTGACGTTCGTGATCCGCACATCGGCCTCCCATGCGCCGTCCGTGATGACGGCGCGCTGGCCGGGCCCGACCCGGGGCCATGGGCGCCGGCCCGCGAAGTCTAGCCCACGATCACGGGGGAGGTCGTCGTCGGCGCCCACTGCCCCGCCGCCCGGTGTTTGCGGCCCGTCCCCGGCGCCGGGTAGACTTCCGCCCACGATAGAGAGGGAGAGCCATGCGCACCAAGTCCGCGATCTTCTACGCCGCGAACGAGCCGATCCGGGTGGAGGAGGTGGAGCTCGACCCACCGCAGCACCGCGAGGTGCTGGTGCGGGTCGCGGCGACGGGCGCCTGCCACAGCGACTACCACGCCGTGGACGGACGCAACGTCATGCGCTCCCGCTTCGTGATGGGACACGAGGGGGCGGGGGTCGTGGAGGGGCTGGGGCCGGGCGTGAGCGGGTTCGAGCCCGGCGACCACGTGGTGTTCGCGATCCGGCCGATGTGCGGCTGGTGCGAGTATTGCAGCAGCGGCCGCCCCAACCTCTGCAACGGCATCGTGGCGCCGCTGGGGCGGCGGATGGACGGCAAGACCCGCTTCCACACGCTCGACGGGGAACCGTTGCTGCACGGGGCGGCGACCTTCTCGCAGCACACCGTGGTGCCGGAGTGGGAGCTCGTCAAAGTGACGGACGCCGTGCCCATCGAGCGGCTGGCGTCGCTGGGCTGCGCCGTGACCACGGGGGTCGGGGCGGTGGTGCGCACCGCCCAGGTGCGGGCGGGGTCGACGGTGGCGGTCTGGGGCTGCGGCGGCGTGGGGCTGAACGTGGTGCAGGGGGCGGCGATCGCCGGGGCGCGCCGGATCATCGCGATCGATCTGGCGCCGCGCAAGCTGGAGTTCGCGATGCAGTTCGGTGCGACAGACACGATCAATGCGTCGGAGGTGGACCCCGTGGAGGCGGTACGGGAGCTGACCGGCGGCGGCGTGGAGTACGCCTTCGAGGTGATCGGCAACGCGCCGACCGTCCGCCAGGCGTTCGAAGCGACGCGGCCGGGCGGGACGGCCTGCGCAGTCGGCGTCCCGGCGACGGGCGCCGAGGTGTCGGTCCCAATGGGGCCGCTGTTCCTCGACCGGCGGCTGATCGGCTCCTCGGCCGGCGGCGGCATCCCGCGGATCGACTTCCCCTGGTTCATCGAGCTGTACCAGCAGGGGCGGCTCAAGCTCGACGAGCTGTACTCGCGCTTCCGCCCGCTCGACGAAATCAACGAGGCCTTCGAGGACATGCTGTCGGGCGAGGTCGTGCGGAGCATCATCCTGCCGTAAGGATCGCCCGTGAGGTTCGCGCGCGGACTGCGCCTCCGCCGGCGCGGGGCCGACCCCGCGCCGCCCCACAGCGACTACCTCTGGAACCCCGCCGACCCGCGCAGCTTCCAGGCGCTGCGCGAGTCCGGGGGCGCGGTCGCCGCGGCGCCCCGGCCGCGGGCGCAGCGCCCGGTCGCGTGGGACGCCGCCACGCATGAGCGACTGGCGCCGCTGGAACCGGTCCCGGGGCCGGGAACCGCCCGACGGCCACGGCGGCGCGTCGTGGCGGCGGCGGCCGGCGCGTGCGGGGCGGTCGCGGTGGCGCTGATCGTGGTGTCGGTCGCCGTGCCCAACGACCTACCGGCCGATGTCGCCGGCCCGGCCGAGGCCGGAGCGGATGTCGGCACGGCGTCGCAGGCCCAGACGACCGCCGGCAGCCCGGCCGACCGGACGGCCCTGCCGTCGGCCGCCACGACCGCCGAGATCGAGGAGCAGTACCTACAGACCGTGCGGGACGTCTCGTGGAAGGTGCGCGGTCAGCTGGAGTCGATCTTCGAGGAGGGCCTGCGTGACCCCGGCCCCGGCCGCTGGCACTGGACCAGGCCGGACGACCGCTACTTCGCGCGGCCCCTGGCGCACAGCCGCACCGCGCTGCAGGACGGGCTCGACGTGCTCGCGGCGATCACGCCGCCGGACGCCTTCGCGGCCGATCACGCCGTCCTGCAGGCCCACTACGCGGCCGCCATCGATCTCAGCCAGACGGACGCGCGGACCGGGGAGGGGCGGGACCGGCGCGCCTTCCTGCTGGCCGGAGTGGAGTTGCAGCGCTTGGAGCGAATCAGCGCCGCCCGGCTGAGCGAGGCCGCCTGCACGGCCTTCGTGGGCCCGCTGCCGTTCTGCTGGCAGCCGGCGATCGTCCCGGGCGGCGCGTACGGGGCGTCGGTCAACGCGGCGATCCGCGAGCTCGCGGCGCCGCGGCTGCCGGGGGACGGACCGCCGCGGCTGCCGCACATGACCCCGGAGGAGGACCGCGCCCTGGCCGAGGCCCGGCTCGAGGCGCGCTTCGCCGATCTGCGCCGCGCCCGGACGGCCCTGCGCATCTTGCAGCCGCCGGAGGAGTTCCGCGCCGAGCACGGGGTGCTGCTGGATGCGCTGAGACTGCTCGCCGGCCGGATGGTGATCGAGCGGAACCAGCACGGAGCGCACATCGTGGCCACGGAGTGGGCCGCGCGGGAGGGGATCTGCCTGGTGGAGAGGACGCTCTCCCCAGCGTTCCGGACGATCGCACCGCTGCAACTGTTGGCGCCGGAACGTCCCTGCCGGCGCTGACGGCCGGGTCGGCCGTCGCGGGGGTAGGCTGGCCCTGCGCACGGGCCGCGCGGAGAGGTGAGCATGGGACGATCGCTGGCGGACCTGGGGGCGCCGATCGGTTCCGGCCGCACGGCGGTGATCTACGCCTGGGATTCCGGGCGAGCGCTGAAGCTGTTCCGCCCCGACTGGGCCCGCGACGCGGAGGAGGAGTACGCCGCGACGCGGCTGGCCGGGGAGCGGGGCGCGCCGGCCCCGGAGGTCTTCGGTATTGAGGAGGTCGAGGGACGGCCGGGCGTCGTGATGGAACGCGTCGACGGGGAGTCGATGCTGGCGTCGATGGTGCGCAAGCCGTGGCGGGCGCGCGGCTACGCACGGCTGCTGGCGGAGATGCAGTGGGCGCTGCACCAGCTGCCGGGGGCGGGGCTGCGCGATCAGAAAGGAACGCTGCGCCACGACATCGAGCGCGGCCTGGCGCTGACCGAGGTCGAGCGGGCGTCGGTGCTCGATCTGCTGGACCGGATGCCCGCAGGCGACCGTCTCTGCCACTGGGACTTCCACCCGGACAACATCATCATGACGGCGCGCGGGCCGGTGATCATCGATTGGATCACGGCGCAAGCGGGCAACCCCGTGGCCGACTTCGGTCGCTCGACGGTACTCTTCGCCGAGGCCACGCCGCCCCCTACCGTGCGCGGGTGGAAGCGCGCGCTGGTGGGGCGCGGGCGCGCGTACATCATGCAGACGTACGCCGCCCGTTACCGGGAACTGGCGCGGCCCGACGCGCAGGAGCGGCGCGACTGGCGCACGGTAGTCTTCGCGGCGCGGCTGTACGAGGTCGCCAACCCCCCCGAGCACGATCGCTTGCTGGCGCTCGTGCGGGAACAGGTGGCGACGGCCTGAACGGCGCCCCGGAGCCTCACCCGGTCTCCGTCTGGACGATGGAGCGGGGGGACCGGGAGGGGATGCGCGGCCTCGCTACGACAGCGGCGTCCAGACGACGGTGTCGGGGTGGAACTGACTCCAGGCGAACCAGAAGGCCTGATGACTGGCGATCGGCGCGCCGTCGGCGAGCTCGGCGCGGAGGCCGCCCGCGTCCATCGTGACGCGGATGCCGGCCAGCATCACGTCGGCACCCGCCTCGAGCGCGGTGCGCGCCTGCACGACCGGGAACGCGACGGCCTGCCCGTCCGGCGTCTCGATGCCGAGCACCTGCTCCTGCACCGGGAGCCGGACATCGACGCCGCCGACCGGGAAGATGGGGCCGTCGTCGTCGCGGCCGCGCAGCGGGTCGGCCGGGTAGAAGTTCCCGAGTCCCCCGTCCGCGGCGACGATGGTGGTGTCGGGATACGCGGCCTTCCACTCGCCCCAGGTGCTCGTCACGACGCTCAGCATCTCCAGGGCGAAGTCCTCGTCCTGCAGCGGGCCCGAGACGGCGACGCCGAGGAACGTGTCGAACACGGAGAAGGTGTGCAGGTCGAACATCACCTTGTTCGACCGGGAGAGCAGGCCGGAGGTGCGCAGCTCGATGGTCTCGAAGCCGGGCGGCGGCCGGTCGGTGAAGTAGGCCTGGGCCGAGCCGCACAGCGTGCAGTAGGGCATGCCGATGCGGCGGCCGCCGATGGTGTCGTTGACCATCTCGTGGACTTCCATGATGTGCTTCGGGTAGGCGCGGGCCTCGCCGTTGACCGCGACGCCGAAGACCAGCCGGTCATCGTCGTACCAGTCCCCGCCCGCCGCGTCGGTCACGGCGGGGTCGTTGAGGGCGGGGATGCATCCCCGCGGGCAGGGCAGAGCGATCATCGAGAGCGGGCGGTCGTCGATGCGGACGCCACCCCAGCTCAGCCAGCGCCAGTCGATGTCGGCGTCAGCGTCGTCGAAGAAGGGCGCCCAGCCGGGCTCGACCCGGTCGAAGTAGAGGCGCTTCCAGGTCACGTAGCCGGGCGGGGCGGGCAGGTCCCAGGCGATGAGCCAGTTGGTAACGACAGGCCAGGCGAAGCCCGGGGGAACGTCGCTCCCCGTCAGCCGCTCGAAGGCGAGGACCGCCGCATCGGCCGTCTCCCCCAACTGGATGAAACGCAGCAGGTCGGAGAGCAGCCAGGCGACGCGCGCGTCCTCCGACGCGCCCACGCGGGCCAGCGCATCGAGATTGACACCCTGCTCCGCGAAGACGAGGTCGAGGTCGGCGGCGAGCCGGGCGTCGATCGGGCCATCCGGGACCGCCGGCGCGGGTGGGGGCGGCGAGCCGTCGGAGAGGGGGGCGGGAACGGCGGGGGGATCATCGGCGGGGGGATCGGCGGCGGGGGGGTCATCGGCGGGGGGATCATCGGCGGGGGGATCGTCGGCCGGCGGGTCGTCGGCGGGAGGATCGTCGGCGGGAGGATCGTCGGCGGGGGGATCGTCAGCGGGGGGATCGTCGGCGGGGGCATCGTCAGCGGGGGGATCGTCGGCGGGGGCATCGTCAGCCGGGGTGTCATCGGCCGGGGGGTCGTCGGCCGAGGGGTCGTCGGCCGGGGCGGCCTGCGGTTCGGGGGCCTCTTCGGCCACTTCGGCCGCGGCGGGCTCGTCTGCAGGCGGATCGTCGGCGGGCGCGGCCCGTGCTTCGGGCGCGGCTTGCGCCGCTTCGGCGGGGGCGGGGGCGGGGGGATCGTCGGCTTGGGCGTCAGCGACGGCCGGAGCGGCGGGGGCCGGCTCCGGGGGTGGCTCCTCCGCTCCGCACGCGGCGGCGATCAGGCCGATGAGCGCGATGGGAACCAGCAGCGCGGCGATCGTAGTGCGAGAGAAGGTCACGAGTCGTCTCCGTCGATGCCCGCGCAGCCGGGGGGCGGGGGCCGCTATGTGCAGGCTACCGCGCAGCGGGCGCGGGATACCCTAGACTCCCGTCAATCACGGATCGAGAACCTGCGGGGAGGGAACCATGTCCGCGAGCTTCGATTTCCAAACGACGGTTGCATACGATACGGCCGGGCTGCGATTTCGGGTGTCGCTGGGCGGGCCGGAGGAGGCCGGCGGGGCGACCTTCACGCTGACGGCGGACAACTTGGCGACGGGGGAGCGGCTGTCGTTCGACCATGCGGCCTGCTCGGCGCTGCACGACTTCACGCGCGGCTACGCCCGCTGGCTCGCGACGCGCGGCATCACCGCGACGCGCGGGGACGACGCGATCACGGGCCGCGCGCGCGAGGGGCTGTCGGCCGCGCAGCTGCTTCAGGTGGCGCACCAGGCGATCGACATGATCGATCAGAAGTTCAGCGGCTACCGGGAGAACGTCGTGGCCGGGCCGCGGTATTCGGACATCGTCTTCGACAAGCGGGACGGGGTCGCGTGGCTGATGCTCAATCGGCCCGAGACGTTCAACGCCAAGCGCGGCGTCACGATGGACGAGATGGCCGACGCGCTGCTCGACGCCGCCGGCGACAACGACATCCGCACGGTCGTGCTGTCCGGGGCCGGACCCAACGGCTTCTGCACGGGCAACGATCAGAGCTACGACCCCAGCGAGGAGCACGCCGCTTACGCGGGCACGGCGGGCGTGACCTACAGCCAGGTGCTGCGACAGATGCCGCAGCCGGTGATCGCGGCGGTGGACGGCTACGCGATCGGGTCGGGCAACATCCTGGCCTACGAGAGCGACTTCACCATCGCGACGACACGCTCCCGCTTCGGGCAGACGGGGCCGCGCGTGGGCAGCCCGGCGGCGGGACACGGCGTCGCGATGCTGGCGGCGCGCGTGGGGCAGAAGCGCGCCCGGGAGATGTGGATGCTGTGCCAGCAGTACAGCGCCCAGGAGGCCTACGAGATGGGCCTGGTCAACCGGGTGGTCGCGGTCGACCAGCTGTGGACGGAGGTCGACCGGTTCATCGCGGCGATCAAGAACGTGAGCCCGGTGATCCTGCAGATGCAGAAGATCTCGTTCAACCAGCACGACGACTTCATCAAGCCCGAGCGGGGCCCGGTGGCCGAGCACATCCCGGACTTCATGGCGTCGGACGAGTGCCGCGAGCGTCGCACGGCGTTCCTCGAGCGGCGTCCGTTGGACCCGTCGAAGAACATGCCGTACGTGTCGATCCCGATCCGCTGAGGGGGGCGGTCGCGCCGCGGCTAAGAGACGAAGCGGGTGGGCAGCCCCTGGCTGACGCGCAGTTCGAAGGTGTGCGCGGTCTTGGGCTGGGTAGCCAGGAAGACGGCGGCGTCGGCGATGTCCTCGGCCTGAATCAGCGACTCGGGGTCCTCGTCGGGGAAGCCCTCGTGGCGCATGCGCGAGACGGTGGCGTCGGGCAGGATGACGTGCGTGCGGACGCCCTGGTGCAGGTACTCCGCGACGCAGGTCTTCGTCAGGCCCATGACACCGTGCTTCGAGGCCGCGTAGGCGGAGCGGTTGGCGGGCCCCACGACGCCGGCGCCGGAGCTGATGTTGATGATGCAGCCGCTGCCCTGCGCCAGCATCGGCGGGATCGCGTACTTGGTGCAGAGGAAGACGCCGCGCAGGTTGACGTTCATCACGTGGTCCCAGTCCTCGACCGGCAGCTCGTGCACGGGCAGGCGGGCGACCGCGCCGGCGTTGTTGACCAGGATGTCGATGCGGCCGTAGGCGGCCAGGGCGCCGTCGATGAGGGCGCGGATGTCGGCCTCGTCGGTCACGTCGCAGCGGATGGCCGTGCCGCCGACTTCGGCCGCCACGGCGGTGATCTCATCGACCGAGCGGGCCGAGCAGACGACCTTGGCGCCCTCCTTCGCGTAGGCGATGGCGATGGCGCGGCCGATGCCGCGCCCCGCGCCGGTGACGAGCGCGACTTTGCCGTCGAGTTGCATGGGTTCCACCCTTCATGTGGTCGTGGCCGGGGGGTCCGGCGCCGCTGCAACGGTACCCACGATGCGAGCCAGCGTCAGCCCGGCGGCGATCGGGCTGGGATGGGTGGGGGGTTGATCGGTACCCTGCGCAGACGGAGCGCAGCCATGACCACCAGCGAGCCGCGGCAACACTTCTTCGAGTCGCAGCGACTGCGGCTCGCCTACTGGGCCTGGGGCGATCCGTCGCATCCGCCCTGCATCTGCCTGCACGGTGGCGTCGATCAGGCCCGCAGTTGGGATCGGATGGCGGAGGCGCTGAGCGATTCCTACTACGTGGTCGCGCCGGACCTGCGCGGCCACGGCGATTCGCAGTGGGCCATCGGCGGCGAGTACAGCACATCGCAGAACGTCGTGGACCTGATGGCACTCGTCGACCGGCTCGACGGGCCGGTGCGGGTTCTCGCGCACTCCTTCGGTGGGCACCTGACGTTCATGGCGGCGGGCGCGTTCCCCGAGCGCTTCCACAGCATCATCGCCATCGAGGGCCGGCTGGCCGGCTGGACCGAGCGCCGCCCGTTCTCGCCCGCGTCGCTGCGCGAGGCGGTCGTGGCGCGCCGCGGCCTGGAGACGCGGACGCCGCGCGTCTACCCGTCGATCGAGGCCGCCGCGCGGCGCCTCTCCCAGCAGAACCGGCGCCTTAGCCCGTCGCTGGCGCGTCACATCACCGAGCACGCGGTGCGGCCCGTCGAGTCCGACACTGGCGAGTCTGGGTACGTGTGGAAGTTCGACAACTGGGCGCGTCCCGGCGTGCGCAACGAAGAGGTCAGCCTGGAGGAGGCGAAGACTTTCTTCGCGCGGATCGACCGGCCGGTGCTGTACATCGTGGGGGGAGAGTCGGGAGCGAAGCAGAACACGCAGTCGGCCGTCGAGCACTTCCCGAACGCGCGGGCGCTGGTCGTGCCGGGGGCCGGCCACTGGGTCCACCACGACGAGCCGGAGTTGGTGATCGACGTCGCGCGGCAGTTCTTCGGGGGCGACCTCAGCCCTTAGCGCCGGATGGGACGGCGTGCGGTCGCGCGCGCCGCACCTGGGGCTGGCGGCGTCGATCGGGGCGCTGGGGACCCGGACGACGACCCGGACCGCGTCGGACGAGGCGCTACTCGAACGGGTCGGTGCCGGTGCGGATGAGGGCCTCGCCGCGTTCCGGGTGCTCGTTCTCATCGCCCCAGGGGTAGAAGCGCGGCGGCAGAATGCGCTCGATCTCCGGGTACTTGGCGCGCATCTCGGGCGAGAAGTCGTCGGCGGTCCACTCGTGGATCGGGCGCATGTGGCGGCGCATGTAGTTGAGCACCAGCGTCACGCGCAGCCCGAGCGTCTCCCGCGGCATCGCGCCGTGCCAGGTGCCGCCGTGCCAGATCGCCATCGAGCCGGCCTCCCCATTGAGTGAGATCGTCTCGAAGGGCGTCGTGGCGAGATCCCGCTCATGGGGAAGGGTGGCGCGGCCGTAGCGGTGACTGCCGGGCACGAAGACGGTGGGGCCGTCGTCGGTGTTCTCGTAGGGCGTGCACAGCCAGGAGAGATTCGCGGTGTGAGCGATGTGGCCGCCACCGGGCGGGATGCCGTGGGCGTCGCTGTGCAGGTTGACGGGCGCGCGGTTGCGCGGCTTGATGATCCAGTTCGTCGAGGAGAGGACGGCGCTGCTGCCGAGCAGCCAGCGGGCGATGGCGAGGGCGGAGGGGTTGGTGGCGGCCTCGATGAAGGCCTCGTCCTCCTTGAGCAGGTTCCAGATGCGCTCGTTGAGCGTGCTGAAGCGCATCGTGCAGGTATCGGGGTCGCCGATCTCCAGGTTGTTGCGCCGCTCGCAGGTGCGCAGGATGGCGTTCTTCAGCCGATCGACAAAGTCCGGCGTTGCGCCCATCTTGTCCGGCGGGATGATCGTCACCCCGTAGGCGGTCAGCTCCAGCGCGTACTGGACGAGACCGTACTTCTCCAACTCCAACATGACGTTGTCCGTGGCCGGCGCTGTTCCGAGTTCCGCAATCGTCATCGCTGCCTCCTTGGCTCGTCGCGGAGTATACGTCAGGACGCGCGACGCGCGACGCGCGGGCGTGGGATACTGCGCGCGAGGCCCGCCGGCGATGCACCCGCGCGGCCCGGGGAGGCAGCCATGGCGGATCCGAACGAGTTCAACGCGCAGGTCATCGCTCAGTTCCGCGCCAACGCGGGCGAGGTCGGCGGGGGGCTGGCGGGGGCGCCGGTGCTGCTGCTCCACAGCACCGGCGCGAAGAGCGGCGAGGCACGGCTGCACCCGCTGATGTATCAGGCCGTGGGCGACGACTTCGCCATCTTCGCCTCGTACGCGGGCGCGCCGCGGAGCCCGGCCTGGTTCCACAACCTCGTGGCGCATCCGGAGACAACGGTGGAGGTGGGCAGCGAGGTCGTGGCGGTGACGGCGCGCGTGACCGCCGGCGCGGAGCGCGAGCGGATCTGGAGCACCCAGAAGCAGCGCTACCCGTTCTTCGCGGAGTACGAGGCGAAGACAGACCGGGAGATCCCGGTCGTCGTGCTGGAGCGCCGCGACTGATCAGGGGTCGGGTGGTTGGGCACGCCCGCGCGCGAGGGCGGCGGGGATGGCCAGGACGGCGACGAGGCCCGCGACGAGGAACGCCAGCTGGATGCCGCTGACCAGGGCGTCGGGCGCGATGATCGGGTCGTCGAGGCCAAGGGGGGATCGCTCGAGGGCGTAGCGGGCGGCCTGCGAGGTGAAGAGCGCGCCGCCGACGGCGATGCCGATCGCGTTGCCCATGGTGCGCGCCGTCGTCTGGGCGGCCGAGGCGGTGCCGGCGCGCTCGGGGCCGACGCTGGCCATGATGACCATCGTGTTGGGCGCGAGGAAGATGGCCGTGCCAGTCCCGGTGACGGCCATGCGCAGGACGATGCCGGCGACCGACGTCGTGGGGCCGAGCGTCGACAGGGAGAGCAGCCCGCCGGCCACGACGATCAGCCCGGCGATGGCCACGCGCCGGGGGCCGACGCCGTCGGCCAGGTGCCCGGCCAGCGGCGAGACGACCATCATCGCCAGGGGGAAACCGACCATGATCAAGCCCGCATCGAGCGTGCTGAACCCGCGCGCATCGACCAGGTAGAAGGGGACCAGGGTGATCGCGCCGGTGAGGCCGAAGAACTGCAGCACGGCGGAGAGGATGCCGCCGCTGAACGGCACATGGCGGAAGAGATCGAGGTCGACGACGGGGCTGCGGGAGCGGCGTTCGATGCGGATGAACAGGTAGACCAGCACGACCGTCGCCACGCACAACCCGACGATCACCGGGCTGCCCCAGCCCCACGCCTCGCCGCGATTGACCGCCAGCACCGCCGTGCTGATGAGGAAGAAGAGGGCGAACGAGCCCGGCAGGTCGAGGCCGGTGGGGCGTTGGTGGGCGGGGGTGTCGCGCAGGAAGGCGATCACCAGCAGCGATCCGATGACGCCCAGCGGGATGCGGGTCCAGAAGATGGCCCGCCAGTCGAGGATTTCGATCAGGACGCCGCCGAGCACCGGACCGATCGAGACCCCCACGCCAACGGTGCCGATCATGATGCCCAGGGCCTGCCCCCGCTGCGCGGCGGGGAAGCTGTCGGTGACGATGGCGGCGCCGTTGGCGATCACCATCGAGGCGGCGATGGCCTGCACGGTGCGTCCGCCGAGCAACTCGGGCAGCGACCCCGCGATGGCGGAGAGGCCCGGTCGCGGCGGTGAAGCAGGCGAAGCCCACGACGTAGAGCCGCTTGCGCCCGTAGAGGTCGCCCAGGCGGCCCATGATCAGGCCCAGGCCGGTGCTGACGAGGATGAAGATCAGGCTGACCCAGAGCACCTCGTCGCGGGCGACATCGAACTCCTCCGCCAGGACGGGCAGGGCGATGTTGATGATCGAGGTGTCGAGCGTGCCCAGGAAGATGCCCAGACAGACGAGGGCCAGGGCCATCCATCGGTAGGGGACGCCGAAGACGGCCGGGCCCTCGACCTGCGCATCTTCGGCCTCGAGGGCGTCCGGTCATGAGGTCCTGGCCCCGGCTGTCTCGGTGGTCGGATCGGGCGGCGGCGGGCGTTGATCGTCGCGCCGCAGGGCCCTACGTGCCATCCCGCGGCGTCCGGGCGCGCGCCCGGGAGTCGCAGGGCCGATCTAGACTGTCGGCGCACACACACGGGCAGCAGCGCGAAAGGCAGGGCCATGGACCTGGGACTGAGCGGCAAGGTCGCCATCGTGACGGGCGGTAGCGACGGGATCGGCAAGGCGGCGGCGACGGCGCTGGCCGAGGAGGGGGCGCGAGTCGCGATCTGCGCGCGGCGCCGGGACGTGCTGGAGGCGGCCGGGGCGGAGATCCGGGCCGCCGGCGGCGGCGACGTCCTGGCGATCCCCTGCGACGTGACCGACGAATCCCAAGTGCAGGCGATGGTCCAGCGGGTCCGTCGCGCAGTGGGGCCGGCTGGACATCCTGGTCAACAACGCCGGCACGTCGGCGGCGGGCAAGTTCGAGGACGTCAGCAACGAGGTCTGGGCCAGCGACCTGCAACTCAAGCTGTACGGCGCGATCTACTGCAGCCGGGCGGCGCTGCCGCATCTCAAGCAGGCCCAGGACGGCGGCCGGATCATCAACATCACGACGCACGGCGGCAAAGCGCCGGCGGGCGGATCGCTGCCGACGTCGGCAGCGCGGGCGGCCGGGCTGGCCCTGACCAAGGCGATGTCGCGGGACTACGCGCGCGACGGGATCCTGGTCAACACGGTCTGCATCGGCCTGATCAAGAGCGGGCAGATCCACGCCCGATTCGAGCGCATGCACGAGGACGACCCCTCGCTCACGGCCGAGCTCTACTACGAGCACCTGGGCGCCGCGATCCCGCTGGGCCGCGTCGGCGAGGCACGCGAGGCCGGCGACGTGATCTGCTTCCTGGCCTCCGGGCGGGCCAGCTATCTGACGGGCACGTCGGTCAACATCGACGGTGGGTCGTCGCCGGTGGTCTGAGCGGCGCGCGTCCGGACCTCAGCCGGCCCGGAAGAAGTCGAGCAGCGCGGCGGCGGTCTCGTCGGGGGCCTCCTCGGGCAGGAAGTGGCCGCACGGGATGGCCGCGCCGCGCAGATCCGTTGCCCAGCGCCCCCAGACCTCCATCATGACGGCGCGGCGGTCGCCGCGACGATCGCCCCAGAGCGCCAGCATGGGACAGGCGATGCGACGCCCCGCGTCCCGATCGGCGGCGTCCAGGTCGCAGTCGATGGTGGCGCCGGCGCGGTAGTCGTCGCAGGTGGCGCGCACGGTCTCGGGGTCGCGGAAGCTGCGCTCGTAGTCGGCCATGGCCTCCGGCGCGAAGGGGCTCTCGGCGCCGCTCCAGCGCGACAGGAGGTCGTGCAGGAACGACACGGGGTCGCCGCCGATCAGGCGTTCGGGCAGCGGCGACGGCTGCGCCAGCAGGAACCAGTGGAAGCTACCCACCGCGCCCCGGCGATCCATGCGCTCGAACTGTTCGAGCGTGGGCATGATGTCGAGCGTGGCGAGGCGCCGGACGCGGTCGGGGTGATCGAGGGCCAGGCGGTAGGCGACGCGGCCGCCGCGGTCGTGCCCGGCGAGCAGGAAGCGGTCGTGGCCGAGGGCGGCCATCACTTCGACGATGTCGCGGGCCATGGCGCGCTTCGCGTAGTTGGCAGAGCCGTCGCCGCCGGGCGGCTTCGAGCTGCGTCCGTAGCCGCCGCAGGTCCGGCGCGACGACGGTGAACGCCTCCGCCAGCCTCGGCGCGACGCGATGCCACATGACGTGCGTCTGGGGATAGCCGTGCAGCAGCGCCAGCGGCGGCCCGTCGCCGCCGACGACGGCGTGGATCTCCGCCCCGCTGGTCGCGATGCGTCGCTCCAGTGAAGCCCTCGAACATGTCGCGCCTCCCCGATCGGATACCGAGGCAGAGCGTAGCGCCCCGCGCCGGCGGGGGGCGGGGCTGGACGCGACGGGCCGCAGGCCGTAGGACATCCCCCACGGTCGGTGGCAGCCTGCACCGGGCGTCGGGCGGATGGCGAACGGAGACCGCACGATGGCGGAATCGACCGGCGGGGCGCTGGACGGGGTTCGCGTCCTGGACCTGAGCACGGAGATGGGGCAGTACGCGGGGCGGCTGCTCGCCGATCTGGGGGCGGACACGATCAAGGTCGAGCCGCCGGGCGGTGACGCGGCGCGCGGCGTGGGCCCCTTCGCGGGCGACGTCGTGGGCCCGGAGACGAGCCTGACGTGGCGCTACTTCAACGCCAACAAACGCTCGGTGACGTGCAACCTGGACCTGCCGGCCGGACAGCGCCTGCTGCGGGCGCTCGCGCGCGACGCCGACGTGCTCCTGGAGTCGTACGGAGCGGGCTACATGGAGTCGCGGGGCGTGGGCTACGACGCCTTGCGCGCGGTGCGGCCCGGCCTCGTCTACGTGTCGATCAGCGGCTTCGGGCGGGAGGGGCCGCACGCCGGCTGGCAGGTCACCGACCTGGTGGCGCAGGCGGCGTCGGGCGTGCTGACGCTGGCGGGCGATCCGGCGGGCGCGCCGCAGATGCTGGGCGGGAATCAGGCCTGCATCACGGCGTCGCTGTCGGCCGCGCAGGGCGCGTTGCTCGCCGTCTTCCACAAGGAGCGGACGGGCGAGGGCCAACTGGTGGAGGTCTCAATGCAGGAGGCGCTGTCGATCGCGCAGGAGACCGCGATGCAGCAGTGGGACTTCCAGCACACGTCGCGGGAGCGGCAGGGCGAGATCGCCACGCTGCCCGGCGTGGGCACCTATGCGACGCGGGACGGCTACGTCTACTCGATGGTGGGCGGGCCGGCCGGAGCGTCGTGGTCGGAGTTGATCGATTGGCTGGTCGAGGAGGGGGCGGGGGAGAGCTGGTCGCCGGGCACGAGGCGGCATTCCGCGGCCTGACCATGGCCACGGCCGTCCAGGCCCTGCGCAACCCGGCCAAGGCGGCGGAGTTCGGGGCGCTCATGCCGGTCGCGCGCAAGACGCTGGCGGCGTTCTTCGCGACGCGAACCAGCCGGGAGATCTACGAAGAGGGGCAGCGGCGGCGTCTGCTGATCGGGATGGCCTCGACGCCGAAGGACCTGATGGAGAACCCACAACTCCGCGCGCGGGATTGGCGGCTGCCCGTCGCGGAAGACGGCGCGGCGGCCGATCTGCCCGGCCCGCCCTACCGATTGAGCGCCACCCCGGCGGCGGTGCGGCGGGCTGCGGCGTCGATCGGTGAGCACAACCGGGAGGTGTGGGTAGACGAGGTCGGCATCCCACGCGAGGAACTCGCGGCGTACGAGGGGGAGGGGGCGATATGACGTCGCAGGGGGGCGGCAAACGACCGCTCGACGGCATCCGCGTGGCGGACTTCTCGTGGTTCGGCGCGGGCCCGATCGTCGGTCGCACGCTGGCCAACTTCGGGGCCGAGGTGGTGCGGATCGAGAGCGAGTACAAGGTGGACTCGCTGCGGCTGATGCAGCCCGTCCCGGCCGGCATGCCCGCGACGTACAACACGGGCGGCTTCTTCAACAACTTCAACGCGGGCAAGCACTCGTTTCTGCTCAACATGAACGCGGAGGGGGCGCGCGCGGTGGCGTACCGGCTCGTGGAGCGTTCGGACGTGTTCCTGACCAACCACACCCCGCGCGTCGTCGCGAAGTGGGGCGTGGACTACGCGTCGCTGCGGGCGGTCAATCCGCGCATCATCGCCGCCTATCAGCCGATGCAGGGCTCGACCGGGCCGCACAAGGACTTCATCGGCTTCGGGGCGGTGCTGACGCCGGTCAGCGGGCTCAGCCACCTGAGCGGGGATCCGGCGCGCGCCCCGATCGGCGTGGGCACGAACTACCCCGACTTCACGCTGAACCCGGGCCACACGATGACGGCGATCCTGGCCGCGCTGCGGCACCGCGAGCGGACCGGCGTCGGTCAGATGGTGGAGCTGGCGCAGATCGAGTCGGTGGCGGCGACGCTGGGGCCGGCACTGCTCGACTACACGGTGAACGGCCGCGTGGCGACGCGCACGGGCAACCGGTCGTCGTGGATGACGCCGCACGGCGTGTTCCGCTGCCGCGACCAGGCGCGGTCGCACCCGGCGGCGGTGGCGCAGGATCCGCACGTGCGCGAGCGCTGGATCGCGATCGCGGTGCGGGACGACGACGAGTGGGCGGCGCTCTGCGCGGCGGCGCCGGGGTCGGCGTTCGCCGGCGATGCTCGCTTCGCGACCGTCGCGGGGCGGCAGCGGCACGAGGACGCGCTGGAGTCGGCGATCTCGGCCTGGACGTCCGGGGAGGATGCGGCGTCGCTACAGGAGCGGCTGCAGGCGGCGGGCGTGCCGGCGCACCTGGTACAGGACGCGGAGGACATGCTGGACCACGACGCGCACCTGCGCGCGCGGGGCTACTACCGGCGCCTGGAGCATCCCGAGACGGGGCGCTCGGCCTACGACGGCCCGATCGTCGGGCTGCACGAGACGCCGGGCGACCTGCGCTGGGCCGCGCCGCTGTTCGGGGAACACACGTACGAGGTGGCGACGCGGATCCTGGGCTACTCCGACGACGAGGTCTCGGAGTTGGTGGCGGCGGGCGTCCTGGCGTAGGGGGAGTGCTGAAGAAACGGCCTCGAGCGTAGCCGGCGGCGCTGCTCGGCGCGGTCGGCCCGCCCCGCGACTCATCGTGCGATCGGGGGAACCTGATAGCCGCCGCTGCATTCGGCGATCCGCGCCGCCAGCCGGATCGTTCGCCGATCCGCGCCGTAGGGGCCCACCACCTGCATCCCGGTTGGTAAGCCCGAAGCGCCCAGCCCGATCGGGGGAACGGTGGACGGCAGGTAGGCCATTCCCGTCAGCACATTCCAGCTCGCCACATCGAGAAACGGGCGTCTCTCCCCATTGCAGATCACAGTCCGCGTGGTGACATCGCCTTCCTGGTCGTGCGGGAACGGCGGCACGAAGGCGACGGGCATCAGGATCACGTCGAAGCGCGTGAAAAACTCCGCCCACCGGGATCGGACCGCCGCGCGGGCGGCGTTGAGGTCCAGCCACTCGCGGTGGCTGGGCCCGGCCGACAGATCCGGGTCGGAATGCGACATGGCCGGGATGATCAGCCTGCCGCCCAGGTCGAGCGCCTCGCTCGGGTCGAGCTGGGGCCGCGCCTCCCGATCGACCTGGACGCCCGACGCCTCCAACGCGGCCGTGGCCGCCCGGGTCACCTCGAGGACCTCGGCATCGATCGGGCAGAACGGATCGTCCAGCCAAGCCGCCACGCGAAGCGCGTGCAGGTCGTCCGGTGGCGGCGGCAGCTCGGCCGTCCAGGGCGGCTCGCGGCGCCGAAGGACGTCGAGCAACAACTCCAGGTCTTCGGCCGACCGGGCGATCGGCCCGAAGACGTTCACGTCGGCCTCGGTCGTACCGCCCTGCGTGTGATCCAGGTATCCGCGGGTCGGGATGACGCCGAAGCTCGGCTTGTGTCCGAAGACCCCGCAGAACGCGGACGGGAGCCGGATCGACCCCCCGATGTCCGTACCGATCTCAAACGACGTCAGTCCGGCGGCCACCGCGGCGGCGGCGCCGCCGGACGATCCCCCCGGGACGCGAGCGCTGTTCCAGGGATTGACCGTCGTCCCGAACATCTCGTTGTACGTTTGGCCGTCCGCCGACCAGCGCGGCACGTTCGTCTTGCCAAAGATGATCGCGCCCGCCTCGCGCAGCGCCCGGACGACGGGGGCATCGCGCTCGGGGATATTCCCCTGCAGCTCGACCGCCCCGCCCGTCGACCGCAGACCGGCCGTCTCGATCGCGTCCTTGATCGTCACGGGCAAGCCGTGCAGCGGGCCCAAGTCGTCGCCCCGCGCGACGGCGGCGTCTGCAGCCCGCGCCGCCGCCCGTGCGCCCTCAAGATCTTGGGTCACGATCGCGTTCAGGGCCGGATTAATCCGCTCCGTCCGCTCTGCGTAGCGCTCGAGGAGATCCGCGCTGCTCAACTGCCCGGCGCGGATCGCGGCGGCTTGACGCGTCGCCGGCCAAAGGGCTGGGTCGTCCGGCATGAGTTCCCTCACCCAACCGACTGCATTGCTTCGCGGACACCCTAACCTCCGGGTCGAGAGGGGGACAGGGGGTGAGGTCGGGCCGGCGGTCAGGCAGTGGGCAGGGCGTCGTACATGTCGTGCACGTCGGCGCCGTGGATGCGGGCGCGCCGGTTGGTGGGCGGGATGGCCTCGTCGTAGAAGAAGGCGGGCAATTCGTCGTCGCCGGCCTCGAAGCCGGCCAGGCGGTTGAAGTCCCGCTCCTGGCGCAGCGCGCGCTGGCCCAGGCGCTCGAAGAAGCCGGCGTCGAGAGCGGTGCCGTGGGCGGCGTTGATGGCGTCGGTCAGGAACTCGATGTTGGCGTAGGTCACGCTGCCGCCGAAGACGCACAGCCCCAGCGAGTCGACGGCGGCGACGCGGGTCTGGTGGGCGAGGCTCTGCTCGATGACCTCGTCGACCGACATCTCCGTGGTGACGAGGCGGGGCAGGTTGCCGGCGGTGTGGTCGGCGCCCTGCGCGGTGGCCATCATGGCGACGCCCGTCGCCTCGACGACGCGCGGGTCGTAGGCGCTGATCGCCTGGCGCTTGATGACGGGCACGCGGCGCACGCCCAGCTGCTCGCCGACGCGGGCCGTGCCCTGTGCCAGGAAGCGGCCCCGCTCGCTGCCGCGCCCGATCTCGTGCAGGCAGGCGGTCATGAAGGCCGCGTCGCCGAAATCGGCCTCGCCGGCCTCCATCAGCACGGCGAGGGTGGCGCCGGTCTCGATCGTGTCGATGCCCAGTTCGTTGGCGATGGCGTTCAGCGCGGCGAGGTCGTCGGGGTCGGTGAGGCCGCAGTTCGAGCCCAGCAGGCCCAGCGTCTCGTACTCGACGGGCGAGACGACCTCGTTGCCGTCGGCGTCGTTGTAGACGTTGCTGCACTGGATGAGGCAGCCCGGCATGCAGGCGTGCGACTGGTCGCCGCCGCGCGCGGCGATGAGCGGCGCGATGAACTCGGCGCCCATGCGGAAGGATTCGCCGGCCTCGGTGTCGGCCAGGCGGCCGGCGCTGAAGTTGCGCACGGGCAGGCCGCCCAGGTAGTTCTGCACGTCGGCCATGGCCATCGTGCCGAGCGGCTTGTAGGTCGTCTGGATCACCTCGTCGGCCTGCACCTTCTGGGCGTAGCCGCGGACCGCCTGGCGGACCTTGGGCGCATCGGCGAAGGGCGGCATGCGGTCGAGGTCGACGACGATGGCCTTGACGCGCTTCGAGCCCATCACCGCGCCGACGCCGCCGCGCGCGGCCAGGCGCGAGGGGCGGCCGTCCTTGTCGCTGAAGCTGACGCCCGCGAGCAGGCCCTGGTACTCGCCGACGGGCCCGCAGAGGGCGAGGGCGGTCTTCTTGCCGTAGTGCGCGAAGAGTTGCGCCGCGACCTCGGAGTTGGGCCGGCCCAGGTAGGGGGCGGCGTCGTCGAACTCGATGCCGCCGTCGCGGGTGAGGTGGACGACGGTCCAGTCGGCGGTGGCGCCGAGCAGCGTCAGGCCGGCGACCTTGAGTTGGCCCAGGCCGTAGCCGAAGCTGCCGCCGCCGTTGGCCTCCTTGACGCCGCCGGTCAGCGGGCTCTTGCAGCCCACGCTGGTGCGGTTGGCGTTGGAGAAGCTGGTGCCCGCGAAGGGCCCGGCGGAGAAGATGAGCGGGTTGCCGGGGCCCAGCGGATCGATGCGGGCGGCGTCGCGCTCGATGAGCGTCTTGGCGATCAGGTAGCGCCCGCTGTAGACGATCTCCTCGCCGTGCAGCTCGCGCGTCGCGACCGTCTGGTCGCCGAGGTCGATGTCGTGGAATAGCCGCATCATGCGCCCCCGTTCCGGCGGCCCGGCGCTCGTCCCGCGAGCGACCCGCGCCGCGTGGCATAGTCTAGCGAGCGCGGGGGCGGACAGGCAGGCGCTGGGCTAGGGTGGCGTCGTGGCCGGTGATTCGATCAACGTGCGCGTGACGCTCTTCGGGACCCTGCGCCGCTTCGCGCCCGATGGGGCCGGCGGCGCGATCGATCTGCGCCTGCCCCCGGGCGCGACGATCGCGCAGCTGCGCGAGGCGATCGGCCTGCCGGCGACGACGGCGATCACCGTCGGCGTGAACGGGGCGCAGGCCGATGAGACGTCGGCGCTGCGGGACGGGGACCGCGTCGTGCTGTTCAACGCGATGTCCGGAGGGGCGATGTCGGGTGGAGCGCGCGGGCGCGCGCGTGCGATGATTGGGCACGACGCCAGCGGCCGTCGGATCGGCGGCGCGGATTGAATCGAGAGCGGAGGCACAGGCATGACGGATGAGCGAACGGCAACGGTCGGCGGGGACGAGGCGACGGTCGCGGGGCTCACGGTGCGGGCGTTGCCCGGCGCGCGGTTCGGGGCGGAGATCGTGGGGCTCGACCCGCGCCGGATCGGCGAGGAGCAGCGCGCCGCGATCTGGGACGCGTACCGGGCGCGGCACGGGCTGCTCTGCTTCTCGTTCGACCGGCTGCTGGAGGCGGACGAGCTGCACGCGCTGACGGCCGTGTTCGGCGAGAACGAGTTCGCGCCGGGCCTGATCAACGGCATCGGCAAGGGCACGCCCAAGGGCGAGGAGCACCTGACCGTCGAGCAGCAGGTGGCGGCGTTGCGGGCGCGCGGCGAGGACCCGTACATGGCGTTCATCGGCAACCTCGCGCCGGGGACGCTGGAGGCGAAGCCGGTCGACGGCACGTTCTACGGCGAGTGGGAGTGGCACTCGGACATGTCGTACATCAAGACGCCGCCGACCTTCAGTCTGCTGCACGGCCGGGTGATTCCCGACGAGGGCGGCGACACGGGCTTCTGCAGCCAGGTGATGGCGGCGCGCGAGCTGCCGCAGGCGCTGCGGCGTCGGGTGCGGTCGCTCTGGGCGAAGCACGATTCCACGTACGGCAGCAGCGGCCTGATGCGCGTCGGGATGGAGGCCCCGGCGTCGCCGGTCGAGGCGCAGGGGCACGCGCACCCGATCATCCGTCGCGTGCCCAGCACCGGGGAGGAGGCGCTGTTCCTCGGTCGGCGGACGAACGGCTACATCGTCGGGATGCCGCTGGAGGAGAGCGAGCGCCTGCTCGACGAGTTGTGGGCGCACGCGACGCAGGAGCGGTTCTGCTATCGGCACCAGTGGCGCGCCGGGCAGGTCGTGGTGTGGGACAACCGGATGCTGATGCACATGCGTCATCCGCTGGCGAACGATCAGGTCCGCTTCATGTGGCGCACGCAGACCAAGGGCGAAGCCGTCGCCCCGGGGGGCGTCTGACGTCCGGCGGGACATGGTCACGTCCTGCTACGGTGATGGTCACGAAGTGCTGAGGAGGGCGGCATGTCCACGGAAAACGTGAGCGGCGGCGAGGCCCGCACGATGAAGGCGTCGGAGTTCAAGGCCAAGTGCCTGGCGCTCATGGACGAGGTCGCCGAGAGCGGCGAGGAGATCGTCATCACCAAGCGCGGCACGCCGGTCGCCCGGCTGGTGTCCTGCCGTGAGAAGCCGAAGACGCACTTTGGCGCGGGCGGGCCGATCGTCATCCACGGCGACATCACCGAGCCGATCGATGTGCAGTGGGAGGCCGAGCAGGGACTCCTGGACGGCACGTAGTGCTCCTCCTCGACACGAACGCGCTGCTGTGGTTCTGGCACGGCGATGCCCGGCTGGGCCCCAGCGCCCGCGGGGCCATCGAAGATGCGTGGCGGACCGGGGACGCGTGCGTCTCGGCGATCTCGTTCTGGGAAGTCGCCATGCTGTACCAGAAGGGCAGAGTCGAACTGCCGGTCGGCCCGTCGGAATGGCGGCGCGCCGTCCTCGATGACGGCTTGGTCGAGATTCCCGTCGACGGCGCCATCGCCACCCGCGGCGGCCTGCTGCCGGACCTGCACGGCGATCCCGCCGACCGCCTCATCCTGGCGACGGCGCTGGAAGGGCGCCAACTCGTCACCGCCGACGTCCGCCTGCTCGACTGGCCGGGCGCCGTCGCCCGGCTGGACGCGCGGGAGTGAGCAGCCGCTCGCCGGCCTGACCGTTATCCTCCGCCCATGCCCACACCCAAGCACGTCCTGATCATCACCGGCCTCACCCTGCCGAGCGTGCCCGCGGCGCACCTGGACCGCATCCGCGCGACGCTGGGGCCCGGCGGCCGCGTCACCGTCGCGACGACGCGCGGGGAGGCGCTGGCGGCGGCGCCCGACGCCGACGTCATCCTGGGCTTCCTCGACCCGGAGCTGTTCGCCGTCTGCGAGCGGCTGCGCTGGGTGCACGCGATCGCCTCCGGCGTGGACGCGTTCCTGTTCCCGGAGTTCCTCGCCAGCGAGGTGGTGCTGACGGGGGAGAAGGGGCTGGTCGGCGGGCACTTGGCCGACCACGCCTTCGCGCTGCTGCTGGCGATCACGCGACGGCTGGCGGCGGCCGTCCGCCTGGGGCCGGCGGCCTGGGAGCAGCGCGCCGCGTTCCGGCGCGAGGAGATCGAGCTCGATGGTCTGACGATGGGCATCGTGGGGTTCGGGGGGACGGGGCGCGCCGTCGCGCGGCGGGCCGCGGCATTCGGCATGCGCTGCCGGGCGGTCGATCGGGACGCGGTGGAGGGCACGCCGGAAGCGCCGCTGGTGCATCCGATGTCGCACTTCCCGCGCCTGCTGGAGCAGTCGGACGTGGTGGCCGTCTGCTGCCCGCTGACCGCGGAGACGCGCGACCTGTTCGACGACGCGGCCTTCGCGCGGATGAAGGCGTCGGCGATCCTGATCAACGTGACGCGCGGCGAGATCGTCGACGCGGACGCGCTGGTGCGGGCGATCGAGTCGGGCGCGATCGCCGGCGCGGGGCTCGATGTCGCCCCCGGCGAGCCGCTGCCGTCGGATCACCCGCTGTGGGGGCTGGAAGCGGTCGTGATGACGCCGCACACGGCGGGCGCGAGCCAACTGCGGGCGGGGCGCAACCTCGATCGCTTCACGGAGAACCTGCGCCGCTTCCAGAACGGCCGGCCGCTGGTGGGGGTGGTCGATACGGCGCTGGGCTACTAGGGCCTGCGCACGTCAATCGCGGCGCGCCCCGGCCTCACCCCTTGACTTCGGATATGACGGCGTGCGGTCGCGCGCCTGGGGCTCTCTAGCTGAACCGCTGGAGCGGGGGTTCGGGGGCGAGGTTCCCCCGCGCGATCGCACGCCGGAACCCCACGAGTGACACAGGGGGGGGTTCCAACAGCGTGAGAAGCCGAAAAATTCGGTGGATAACCCATTAATTTCCTTCCTATATGACATAACGGGGGGGGGGGGTGCACTCTTATAATGTGCGATACTGTGCGTGCTCACGCACCGAGCGATCCCACAACGGGACAGCCGGGGACCAGAAGGGAACATGTGATGAGCCGCCGGAACTATTGGACGACCCTGCGACAGCGGAAGATCTCACGCCGCACCATGTTGGGAGCCAGCGCGAAGGCTGGGGTTGGAGCAGCCGGCCTCGCCCTGGTCGGCTGCGGCGACGACGACGAGCCCGACGCCGGGGCCGTGGCCGCCGAACGGGCCGCCGCGGCCGCGGAAGAGGCCGCCGCCGCGGCGGTCGCCGCCGGGGAGGCGCGCGCCGCCGAATCCGAGGCCGCCGCCGCGGTCGCGGCCGGGGCGGCAGACGCTGCGGCCGGGGCGGCAGACGCCGCGGCCGACGCGGCCGCCGCCGCCGGCGAAGCCTCCGACGCCGCCGCGCAGGCGGCCAGCGCCGCCGATGCGGCCGCCGCCCTGGCCGCCGAGGCGGCCGAGGCGGAGGACGCCGCCAACGCGGCCGCCGCCGCGGAAGCCGCCGCTGCGGCGGCCGCCCAGGCCGCCGACGCCGCATCCGCGGCCGGTGACGCCGCGGCCGCAGCCGTCGCGGACGCCGCCGCGCAGGCCGCCGAGGCCGCCGCCCAGGCCGCCCGCGACGCGGCCGCCGCGGTCGAGGCCGGCACGGCCACCGCCGAGGCCGCCCAGGCCGCCATCGACGAGGCTGCCGCGGCCGCCGCTGCTGCTGCCGCCGCGGCCGGGGAGGCGTCCGCCGCCGCCGGGGAGGCCGCCGCCGCCGCCGGGGCGGCCGCCGCCACGGCCCAGGACACCGCCGAAGCCGCGGCCGAGACCGCCGCCGCCGCCGTTGCGGCCGCCCAAGAGGCCGCCGACGCGGCCCAGGAGGCCGCCGAAAGCGCGGCCATGGCGGCCGAAGAGGACGAGCCGGCGCCGGCCACCGGCCCGAAGTACGGAGGGACCCTCGCCATGCTCGCGGTCGACGGCGGCATCTTCGACCCGGCCATCGCCATCCACGGCGGCACCGACAGCAGCATTTTCCCGATCTACGACTTCCTCAACTGGCAAGATGACGGCATTCAGGTCACCGCCGGGATGGCGGAGCTGCCCGAAGTCGTCGATGAACTCAACATCATCTACAACATCAAGCCGAACGTGCACTGGCAGGACAAGCCCCCGCTGAACGGCCGGCAGTTCGTCGCCGAAGATGCCGCCTTCGGACTCGCGCGCTTCGGTCAGGACAACCCCGACTTCGTCTGGAGAGACCGCTACGCCAGCGTCGACCAGTTCGAGGTCCCCGACGAGCTCACCCTGCACATCAAGGCGAAAGAGCCGTTCGCGCCGCTGCTCACCGCAGTCTCCGAGGTCCAAGCGCTCATGGTCTCGCGCGACGCGGTCGAGGCCTTCGGCGACGACGGCATCGCCAGCAACATCGAGGCCGCCATCGGCACCGGCTCCATGCAGATCGTGTCTCGGGAGGGCGATGTCGAAACCGTGCTCGAGCGCAACCCCAACTACTTCCGCGACGGGCTCCCCTACATCGACGAGTGGCGGATGCCTTGGGTTTCCGACTCGGCGCAGCGGATCGCACTGTACGTCGCCGGCGAGTTCGACTTCTTACGCCTCCCGTGGCTCGGCTACGGGGTAGAGAACGACACCGTGCGAACTCAGATTGGCGAAGAGGACTACACCGCCGTGAACATGCACGCGACCTGGGGCGTGCAGACTTGGTTCAACATGAAGGTTGCGCCGTACACCGACGCGCGCGTGCGGCGCGCCCTGCATCTCGCCACCGACCGTGAACACCTCGCCGCGGTCTTCCCGCGCCGGTATGGGATCGGCGGCGTGCTCCCCGCGGCCATCGCACCATACGGGCAGACCCCCGACGAACTCCGCCTGTTGCCCGGCTACCGATCCGGCGCCCTGCGGGAGCAGGACCTGGCCGAAGCCCGCCAGCTCCTCGACGCCAGCGGCTACGACCCCGAGAGCGTGCCGATCGCGCAGGCCGCCCAGGGGTACGGCGAGGACGCGATGGAGGCGATGCAGCAGCAGTTTTTGGAAATCGGCTTCGATATGCCTGTCGAGGGCGTCCACGACATTGAGAACACGGCCCGGCGGCGTGCTGGCGAGTTCTCGCTCCTGACCCACGGTCATGGCGGCGTGGGCGACCCCGACAAACTCTTCAACGAGCTCCACACCACCGGCGGGCAGAACTACGGCGGGTTCTCCGACCCCGAGATCGATTCGCTGCTGGAGAAGGGACGCACCACCTTCGGCATCGAGAACCGTGAGCCGATCTACGACGAGATCCAGACCAAGCTGCTGGAAGAGCACCTGCCCCGGATCTGGTGGAGTTGGGGCGCGCCGGAGGTGCTGCACCGGCCCTGGCTGAAGGGCTACCGCCGAAACAACAGCAGCACCGCCGCCAACCAGATCCTGAACAGCTGCTGGTTCGACGGCAAGCCCGGCGTCTAGCGGGGCTCCGGTCCCCTCTCCCTCTGGGAGAGGGCTAGTGTGAGGGCCCGGCGCGCCGAGGCCCCCTCTCCCTAACCCTCTCCCTCCAGGGGAGAGGGGATCCGATTCCCTCTCCCCTGCTGGGCGAGGGTTAGGGCCCGCGCCCGCCGAGGCCCCCTCTCCCTCAGGGAGAGGGGGTGAGGTCGCCGGCCGCCCGGCCGCGAGGAGCCAACGCCGATGCGCATCTACGTCATTCGCCGACTGCTGCTGCTGCCGGTCACGGTGTTCTTGCTGTCGATCCTTGTCTTCGGCCTGATCCGGCTCGTGCCCGGATCGGTGGTCGACGCGCGCCTCGCCGCCAGCGGCCACGGCACCAGCGGTTCCCTCGCAACGGACTATATCGCCGAGCTGGAGGCGCATTTCGGGCTCGACAAGCCCGTCCACGTGCAGTACGTGACCTGGATCGGCCAGGTCTTCACCGGCGATTTCGGTGACTCCTGGCTGTCGAAGGAGTCCATTCTCGAGAACTTCCGCCGCCGCATGCCGGTCACGGCCGAACTGCTCCTCCTGACGCTGGCGCTGTACATCCCGATTGGGATTGGCACGGGGGTCTGGTCGGCCGTGCGCCGCAGCCGGCCGGACGACTACGGCATCCGCTTCTTCATGACCCTCTTCCTCGCCATCCCCAACTTCTGGCTGGCCACGCTGGTCATCGTGATCCCGCTCGTGCTCTGGCGCTACGCGGGGCCCGTGCCCTATGCGCAGCTCTGGGAGGACCCGGGCACCAACCTGGTCCAGATGATCCTGCCCGCGGCGGTGGTGGCGCTGTCGGGCGCGGCCGTGCTGGGACGGCTGGCGCGCTCGGAGATGCTGGAAGTGCTGCGCCAGGACTATGTCCGCACCGCCTACGCCAAGGGCCTCTCCGGCCGCGTCGTGGTCCTGCGCCACGCCCTGCGCAACGCCATGATCCCCCTGATCACGCTGATCGGGCTCGTCTTCGCCGAAGGGGTCGCGGGCTCGGTGATCGTCGAGGAGATCTTCGGTATTCCCGGCATGGGCCGCTGGCTCGTCCTGTCCATCTTCTCGAACGACCTGCCGGTGGTGCAGCTCTGGATGCTGTTCTTCGGCACGGCCTTCGTGCTCGTGAACCTGGCCGTGGACCTCAGCTACGGCGTTCTCGATCCGCGGATTCGGGTCCAGTGAGCGGCCCCGAGCCGGGCGCGGCCGTCTTCGACGCGTACGGCGTCCTGGTGCGGCCGTCGCTGCGCCGGCGCGCGCGGCGCCTCTTGCGTCAGCATCCCCTGGGCGCATTCGGCCTGGTGATCGCGCTCGGCATGATCTGCCTCGCCGCCGGTGGACCGCTGATCAGCGCCGATCCGAACGCCATCTCCGGGGACATCCTGGCCGGCCCCAGCGGCGCGCATTGGTTCGGGGCCGACCATATCGGCCGGGATTATTTCGCGCGCGTGGTCGCGGGCGCCCGGCTCTCGATCTCGCTGGCCCTGACCGCGATGGCGATCGGGGTGGGCGTCGCGCTGGTCTGGGGCATGGTCTCAGCCTACGCGGCCGGCATGTTCGATCTCTTGTCCCAGCGCCTGCTCGACATCCTGCTGGCCTTCCCCGGCCTCGTGCTGCTGCTGTTGTTGGTGCAGGTCGCGGGACGCAGTTGGCCATCGATCGCGCTGGGGATGGGCATTCTTTTCGCCGTGAGCATGGTGCGGATCGTGCGGGCGAGCACGCTCGCGACGTTGGCCGCCAGCTACGTCGAAGCCGCCCGGCTCATGGGCGCGACGCCCTTCCGCATCCTCTGGCGGCACGTGCTGCCCAACATCGGCCCGCCGCTGCTGATCTATGTCACCGCCCTGCTGGGCGGCGCGATCCTCTTCGAGGGCGCGCTCTCCTTCCTGGGGCTCGGCGTCCCCCCGCCCAACCCCTCCTGGGGCCGCATGCTCACCGAAGCCCGAGAGGTCTGGAACCACACCCACCTCAGCATCTTCCCCGGCCTCGCCATCACCCTCGCCGTGCTCGGCTTCAACCTCCTCGGCGACTCCCTCCGCGACATCTTCGACCCGCGCCTGCGGGGCAGCGGCTAGCGTCGGCGTCCGAGCGGGACCGGAGCGAGCGGGCTGCGGGCCGCCCGCGTCGGGCGCGACTGCGCGCATCGCGCGATTCGGCTACCTTCGCCCCTGACGATCTTGCCCCCGCCATCATCGGGCCGGGCAACCGAAGGAGAGCAACGTGGCAGAACTGAGTGGTGCGGAGATCCTGGCCAAGTCCCTGAAGACCCAGGGGGTCGGCGAGCTGTTCGGGTTGGTGGGGCTGCCGATCGGGCCGATCACAGTGGCCGTGCAACGCGAGGGCATGCGCTACATCGGCGTGCGGCACGAGCAGGCCGCGGCCTACGCCGCGCAGGCGGCGGGCTACATGAACGGGCGCATCGGCGCTGCGGCGGTCGTGTCCGGGCCGGGCATGACGAACGCCATCACCGCGCTGGGCAACGCCGAGGCGAACTGCTGGCCGATGCTGCTGATCGCGGGGTCGTCGAGCACGGAGCTGATGGAGCGCGGCGACTTCCAGGAGGCGCCGCAGGTGCAGGCCGCGAAGCCGTTCGTGAAGTGGGCCGGGCAGGCGCAGGACCCGAAGCTGATCCCGCACCTCGTCGCGACGGCCGTGCGCCACGCGATCGCCGGCCGGCCGGGGGCCGTGTACCTGGACATGCCGGGCAACATCATCGACGCCAAGGTCGACGAGGACGAGGTGCGCTGGATGGAGCGGGTGCCGGACCCGCCGCGCCCCAAGGCGGCGGAGGGCGACCTCGCCCAGGCGCTGGAGACGCTGAAGGGCGCCTCGAACCCGCTCGTCGTGGTGGGCAAGGGGGCGGCCTGGGCGCAGGCGGAGGGCGAGGTGCGGGAGTTCATCGATAAGACGGGTCTGCCCTTCCTGCCGATGCCGATGGCCAAGGGCGTCGTGCCCGACGACCACCCGATGAACGTGTCGGCAGCGCGCACCAACGCGCTCAAGAACACCGACGTCGTGTTCCTCATCGGGGCGCGGTTGAACTGGATGCTGCACTTCGGGCTGCCGCCGCGCTGGCGTCCGGACCTGCGCGTGATCCAACTGGACATCGAGCCCGAGGAGATCGGGGCCAGCGTGCCGACGGAGGCGCCGCTGGTGGGCGACGCACAGGCGATCATGGGGCAACTGAACGCGGCCCTGGACGCGGAGCCCTGGCAGTACGAGGACAGCGGCGAGTGGCGGGCCTCCCTGCTGGCCGAGGTCGAGCGCAAGCGGGAGCAGAACGTCGGGTTCTTCCAGTCGGACGAGATGCCGATGGGCTACTACCGCCCGCTGAAGATCCTGGACGACGCCATGCCGCGCGACGCCATCTTCGTCTGCGAGGGCGAGAACACGATGGGCATCGCCCGGACGGTGATCAACAGCTACGAGGCGCGGGCACGGCTCGACGCCGGCACCTGGGGAACGATGGGCGTGGGGCCGGGCTTCGCGCTGGCCGCGCAGGTCGTGCACCCGGACAAGCGGGTGGTCGCGCTGGAGGGCGACGCGGCCTTCGGCTTCGGCCCGGCCGAGGTCGAGACGGCGGTCCGCCACGAGTTGCCGATCACATGGGTGATCTTCAACAACAACGGCATCGGCCAGGGCGTGGAGGAGATCGACCGGAGCAAGCCGATCCCGCCGGGCGTGATGACGCCGGGGGCGCGCTACGAAAAGATCATTGAAGCGTTCGGCGGCAAGGGCTACCACTGCACCACGCCGGAAGAGGTGGAGGCGGCGATCGAGGACGCCTTCCAGCAGAAGGGCTCGACGCTGATCAACGTCGCCATCGCGCCGCAGGCGATGCGCCGCAAGCAGCAGTTCGGCTGGCTGACGCGCCACTAGGCCGACGCGCTACCGGACGGGCGGCCGGCGGCGGCCGTGGACGCCCTGGCGAGCCTGGGGGTCGCAGCGGGCGCCGCCGTGGCGGGCGCCGCAGGCGCGGCGGTCTACGCCTGGCGGGAGTCGAAGCGGGTCGAGCTGTCGGAGACCGTCGTCCGGGTGCCCGATCTGCCGCCGGGGCTGGACGGGCTGCGCGTCCTGCACGTCGCCGACACGCACTTCCCGGCCGACGCGGAGTCGCTGCCGCGCTTCCTGGCGGCGGCGCGGCGGCAGTCGTACGACGTCGTGGTGGGCACGGGCGACTACGTCGACACGCAAGCCGGCTGGGACGTCGCACGGCGCGCCTTCGAGGAGTTGGACCCGGGGCTGGGCGTCTACGCGGTAATCGGCGGGCACGAGCGCTACGCGCGGCCCGGGCCGGCGACGCTGCTGCGCATCCTCGGCCGCCGCCGGGGGCGCTGGGTCGACCCGAGGCCGTTCGTCGCGGGGCTGCGCGAGGCCGGCGTGCGGGTGCTGATCAACGAGCACTGCACGGCCGAGATCGGCGGCGAGATGGTGCGCTTCATCGGCGTCGACGACGCCTGCCACGGCCTCGACCGGCTGGCGGAGGCGCTGCCGCCGTCGGGGGCGCCGGGCTTCCCCATCCTGCTCAGCCACTCGCCCGACGGGTTGCTGCATCCGGCGGCGCGGGGCCTGCCGCTGGCCTTCAGCGGGCACACGCACGGCGGACAGATCCGCGTGCCCGGCTACGGCGCGCCCGTCCGCAACGCGCGCGCCGTGGGACGGCGGCAGGCGTCGGGCGTAGTGCGCATCGGCGGGACGCAGGTGGTGATCAGCCGCGGCTTCGGGACGACGCGGCTGCCGCTGCGCTTCGCCTGCCGGCCGGAGTTGGGGGTCGTGGAGTTGCGGCGGGAGTAGTCGGGGAGGGCGGGAGCATCGAGTCGCGCAGTGCCGACAGGGGCTAGGATGCAACTTGTGAAGAAAACGGATCTCTACTTGGCGCTGCTCCTCCATGCCGGGGTCATCCTGGCCGGGGTCGCCGCGCTGACGCAGCTCTGACCGCCAGGCGAGGGCGGAGATCGTGACGAAGCAAGTGTTGCGCGCCGAGCTCTATCGCGTGGCGTTCTTCCAGTTCGTGGCCACGGTCAGCACGATGACCGCCATCATTGCCGCGCTGACGCAGCTCTGACGGAGCGCCCAGGCGGCGGTTCCGACCGACCCACCGATCGATTAACACTGGCCAATTCACAATGGGCCTCTGGAATCCGTTACCTCCCATGCGCTACCCTGGAGACGCCGAACTCCGCCGCCGTGCGGCGGGGACGGGGGACCCACCTTTCGCGGGGTGAATCCGGACAACGAGGCCGGTAGGCGACCCGAGCGCCGAACCCGTCAGCTAACCCCGTAGGCGACTCAGGGGCCGTCCGCACGCTCGATGGCCGCCTGTTCTGCATCGATTCGGCCGCGCGGGCTGGCCCGCGCGCCGGAAGGAGGACCAGTGACCATCGAATCCGCCGATCGCCCCACGACCCCCAGTGTCTCCGGCATCACGCCACAACTCCCGGACTCCGATTTCTCGGAGCGCTACGAATCGATCAACGTGCACAACTTCGAGGATGTGCCGCAGATCCGCGCGCTCTCGCCCGAACAGCGCCACGACATCCGCGTGGTGGCGAACGTGCTGCCGTTCAAGTCGAACCGCTACGTGGTGGACGAGTTGATCGACTGGAGCGCCGTCCCCGACGACCCGATGTACCGGCTGACCTTCCCGCACAAGGACATGCTGGAGCCCGAGGCCTTCCGCCGCATCGACGCGCTGCTGGACGCCGGCGCGTCGGGCAAGGAGATGAAGGTCGCCGCCGACGAGATCCGGATGTCGCTGAACCCGCACCCGGCCGGCCAGCTCGATCACAACGTCCCCAGCGTCAACGGCCAGCCGTTGCCGGGCATGCAGCACAAGTACCGCGAGACGGTGCTGTTCTTCGCCAGCCAGGGGCAGACCTGCCACGCGTATTGCACGTTCTGCTTCCGCTGGCCGCAGTTCGTGGGGCTGGCGGGGCAGAAGTTCGCGATGCGCGAGGGCGAACTGCTGCGCGACTACCTGCAACAGCACGACGAGGTCAGCGACGTCCTCTTCACGGGCGGCGACCCCCTGATCATGCGCACGAAGATGCTGCGCAGCTACATTGAGCCGCTGCTCGAGCCGGACGCCGCGCCGAACCTGCGCACGATCCGCATCGGCTCGAAGGCGCCGGCCTATTGGCCCCAGCGCTTCGTCAGCGACGAGGACGCGGAGGAACTGCTGCAGCTGTTCCGCCGGGTCGTGGCGTCGGGGCGGCAACTGGCGCTGATGGCGCACTTCAACCACCCGGTGGAGTTGGAGACGGCCGTGGCGCAGGAGGCGATCGCGCGGATCCGGCGCACCGGCGCGCAGATCCGGGCGCAGTCGCCCCTGGTGCGCCACATCAACGACGACTCCGACGCGCTGGCGCGGATGTGGCGCCTGCAGGCGCAGCTGGGCATCGTGCCCTACTACCTGTTCGTGGAGCGGGACACGGGCGCGCATCGCTACTTCGCACTGCCGCTGGTGGAGGCCTGGGAGATCTACCGCAACGCCTACAAGCAGGTGAGCGGCGTCTCGCGCACGGTGCGCGGGCCCAGCATGTCGGCCACGCCGGGCAAGGTGCAGGTGCTCGGCGTCAGCGAGGCCGCCGGCGAGAAGGTGATCGTGCTGCGCTTCCTGCAGGGCCGCAACCCCGACTGGGTGGGGCGGCCGTTTTTCGCCGCCTACGACCCCGAGGCCTGCTGGCTCGACGACCTGCGGCCCGCCTTCGGCGAGAAGGAGTTCTTCTACGAGGCGGAGTTGCGGGAGCTGCTGGCGCAGCCCGGCAGCCCCTGGTCGCGCGACGAACTGTCGGTGCCGATGGCCGGCGGCGGTTAGCGGATCAGGCGGCGGCGCAGCGACCAGATCGCCAGCCAGCACACCGGCGGCGTCACCACGGCCAGCCAGAGCACATCCCCGCCGAGGGCCCAGGTGAGGTCGCCCGCGGCGAGGCCGCGGAAGATATCGACCACGTGCGTGAGCGGGTTGAACCAACCCACGGTCCGGGCCCAGCCGGGCAGCTCGTCGAGCGGGAAGAAGGCGCCGCTGAACCAGAAGATGGGGTTGATCACGATCGTGAAGTAGTACATCAGGTGGTGGATGGTGCGGGCGTAGCCGAGGTAGACGATCACGAGGGCGGAGAACAACAGCCCCATGAGGAACGCGACGGGGAGGGCGAGGATGATCCAGGGTGACTGGATCAGGCCCCAGGCCGGGGTGAGTATGGCGAGCACGATCAGCACCGCGGCGACGCTGATCATGCCGCGGCACGCTCCCCAGACGATCTCGCCGGCGGCGATATCCTCGGCGCGGGCGGGTGTGGCCAGCATCGCGCCGTAGAGGTCCTGCTGAGTGAGGCGGAAGTAGGCGCCCCAGAGCGACTCCGCGACGGTAGCGAACATGGCGAACATGGCGACGACGCCGGGGGCGACGAAGACGATGTAGTCGATGTCGAGGCCAAGGTCGACGAAGCGGCCCAGGGCCAGCCCCATCACGAGCAGCGCGAGGGTGGGCTCCCCGACGGCGAGCATGGCGTTGAGGAAGAGGAATTCGCGGTAGACATCGATGTGGCGGCGGACGACGGCCAGCGTGCGGTGATCGGGGATCGCGACGCCGAGCCAGGTGCGGACGCCCCAGCCCTCTCCCGCGATGCGCGATCCGCGGGCGGTCATGGAGACCATGGCTACTCCTCCAGTCCGTGGCCCGTCAGGTGGAGGAAGACATCCTCCAGGTTGGCGTGCCGGGTGCTGGTCCGGTAGGGGTCGTCGATGACGGCGGCGGCGCGGTCGCTGGCGGCCTCGTCGAGCCCGTAGATATAGAGCAGATCGCCGACCGTCTCGATGCGCGCGCCGTCGGCCAGCGGTCCGGCCAGCGTCTCGCGCAGGCGGCCCGCCTCGCCGTCGAGGGTGCGCAGTTGCAGCACCGGGCCGCCCGCGTGGCGCTCGATCAGGTCACGGGGGTGGCCCTCGGCGATGATGAGGCCGCGGTCCATGATCGCGAGGCGGTCGCAGAGGCGTTCGGCCTCCTCCATGTAGTGGGTGGTGAGGAGCACCGTGACGCCGCGCTCGCGCAGCTGCTGGAGCTTGGTCCAGACCAGATGCCGGGCCTGGGGGTCGAGGCCGGTGGTGGGCTCATCGAGGATGAGCACGCGGGGGTCGCTGATCAGGGCGCGGGCGAGGACGAGGCGGCGCGTCATGCCGCCGGACAGCTCGTCGATGCGGGCCGTGGCGCGGTCGGCCAGTTGCACGAGCTCGAGGAGCTCGTCGGCGCGTCGCCGGGCCTCGCGGCGCGGGATGTCGAAGAAGCGCGCGTAGGAGAGCAGGTTGCCGAGCGCGCTGAGGTCGGGGTCGAGGTTGTTGTTCTGCGGCACCACACCGAGCAGCGACTTGATGTCGCGGTCGTGGCGCCGGACATCAAGGCCGGCGACGTGCAGCGTGCCGTCGCTGATCGGCAGCACACAGCTGATCATGCCGATGGTCGAGGTCTTGCCGGCGCCGTTGGGGCCCAGCATGCCGAAGAACTCGCCGCGCTCGACGTGCATGTCGATCCCGGCCACGGCCTCGATGTCGCCGTAGCGCTTGCGCAGGCCGCGCGCGACGATCATCGGCGGCTCGGAGCCACGGCCGGTGTCGGTTCGCGGTTGATCGATGGTCTGGCCGGTGGTCACGTTCGCTCTCCAGCGTCAAGCATACGGACGCGGCCCGCTGCTCGCGCGGCGCCCGGACGGATTGTTCGCTGGCTTACACGGGCCGGGCGTCGTGCGGGACAGCGGGACCGTGTCTAGACTCCGGGCGGGAGCAGCGCATGACTGTCTGGTTCGTGGGCGTGGATCTCGCGTGGTCGAAGCAGAATCCGAGCGGGGTGGCGATCCTGTCGGGCGGGGTGGGGCGCCCGCTGGAGTATGTCGGATCGGAGACGTTCGGGTCGACCGAGGACATCGCCGCATAGATCCGAGCGCTGGACGGCCCGGTGTGGGTCGCGATCGACGCGCCGCTGGTCGTGCGGAACGAGGAAGGGCAGCGCCCCGTGGACCTGCTGGTCACGCGCCAGTACGGCCGCTTCCACGCGGGGGCCTACCCCGCCAACCGTCGTCTGCTGGGCCACGACATCCGGGCAGCGCAGTTGGTCGGACTGCTTGAGCCGCAGGGTGTGCGGCAACTCGACGAGGTCACGCTGCCGCCCCAAGCGGGCGGCTCCTGGGCATTCGAGACGTACCCGCACCCGGCCATGATCGAACTATTCGGCATCAATCGAACGATCAAATACAAGAAGGGCCCCGTCCTTGAGAAGCGGGAGGGCCTTCGCATGCTCGCGACGTCGCTGGCCTATCACCTGCCACGCCTCGATCCGCCCCTGCGGAGGTCGGAAGGGCTGTCGTCGCTGCTGAACACGCCGCCCGCTGGGCTGCAAGGGAAGGCACTCGGGGCCCACGAGGATCGCCTCGACGCGCTCCTTTCCGCCTACATCGCGGCGCATCTGTGGCGCTGGGGGACGGAGCGCAACCGGCACCTGGGCAGCGGGGAGACGGGCAGCATCGTGCTGCCGGCCGTGCGGGGCGACATCGACCGATCGCGGGGTGCGTGAACGGCCGGAGTGCGCGCGGGGTCAGCGGGGGGCCATGTCGCGCATGGCCCCCAGGATGCGCTCTCGGCGGACGGCGGGATCGGGGTGCACGCTGAGCAAGTAGTAGATGGCGACATCGAGGCCGGCATCGTAGTAGCGCTGTACGTGCTCGTTGCGCTCGTCGGCGGAACCGCGGATGAATACCTCGTCCATGATGCCCTGAGGGACCGCGGCGACGGCCCCCCGGCGGTCGCCCGAGCCCCAAGCGTCCCACATGGGCCCGAGTTCCTCGGCGTGGCCCAGCCAGCGCTGGAAATTGGCGTAGGCGGGGACGTTGAGGTAGGCGGTGGTGCTGCGACGCAGGAAGGTGTCGAGCGCCTCGCTTGGCTCGTCGACGCAGATGAGCAGGCGGGCGGCGACCTCGTAGGTGGCCGGATCCTTTCCGGCGGCGCGGACGCCCCCGTGCAGGGCCTCCATCACGGTGGGCATGTCGTCGGGGCCGAGCCAGTTGGTGATCATGCCGTCGCCCTTCTCGCCGGCGAAGTGCAGCATCTTGGGGCCCAGCGCGGCGACGTAGATGGGGATCCGCTCCTGGGGCGGGTACTCCAGACGCAGGCCCTTGATGCTGACCGTCTCGCCGTCGAAGTCGACGCGCTCGCCGGCGAACGCTCCCCGCAGGATCGCCAGGTACTCCTCCATGCGCGGCTTGAGCTGCCGATAGGGGACGCCGTTCCAGTGCTCGACGGTGGCGGGCGAGCCCATGCCGATGCCGAGGCTGAAGCGGCCGGGGGCGAGCTCGTTGAGGGCGCAGGCGTGCATCGCCAGGGTGGCGGGCCCGCGGCTGAAGACGTTGGCGATGGCGATGCCGAGGCGCATCTCCGGGACGACCATCGCGGCCTGCGCGAGCGGCGTGAAGCCGTCGCGGCCGGTGGTCTCGTAGGACCAGAGGTCGCGGTAGCCGAGGTCGCGGGCCTCGCGCAGGATATCGGGATGCTCGGACAGCGGGATGCCGTCCAGGGCAAGGGTGAGGGCGGGTCGCTTCTCGGGCATCTGGGTTCTCCTCTGGGCTGTCCCGAGGGCTCTCCTCGGGCGGCGGCGGGCGGGCCGGCAGGGGGAGATTAGCGCAGGGCGCCGCGTGCCCGCACGCGCCGACGCAGGCGAAGGACAACCACTCCGTATACTCGGCCGGAGGGAGGGCGGGTCGATGACGGATCGCGAGCCCCAGCACGACGAGACGGCGGAACTGGCGCGGCTGCGGGCCGAGCGGGCCGACTGGGAGGCGCGCGTCGAGGCCGCGGGCCAGGAGCGGCCCGGCCCGTTCATGACGGTGTCGTCGCGGCCGGTCCGGCGGCTGTACGGGCCCACGGACCTGGCCGACGACGGCTTCGACTACCGGACCGACCTGGGCAACCCGGGCGAGTATCCGTTCACGCGGGGGGTGCACGCCGGCGGTTACCGCGGCCGCCCCTGGACGATCCGCATGTTCTCGGGCTTCGGCAGCGCCGAGGAGACCAACCAGCGCTTCAAGCAGCTGCTCGCCGACGGCCAGACGGGGCTGAGCATCGCCTTCGATATGCCGACGCTGATGGGCTACGACCACGACGATCCGTGGGCGCTGGGGGAGTTCGGGCGCTGCGGCGTGGCGATCGACTCGCTGGCGGACATGGAGCTCCTGCTGCGCGATCTGCCGCTGGACCGGATCACGACGTCGATGACGATCAACTCGCCGGCGGCGGTGCTGTGGGCGCTGTACATCGCGGTGGCCGAGCGGCGCGGGATCGATCGGGCGGCGCTGGGCGGCACGCTGCAGAACGACATCCTCAAGGAATTCATCGCGCAGAACGAGTTCGTCTTCCCGCCGCGGCCGTCGATGCGGCTGGTGACGGACACGGTCGAGTTCGCCAGCGCCGAGATGCCGAAGTGGAACAGCATCAGCATCAGCGGCTACCACATCCGCGAGGCCGGCTCGACGGCGGCGCAGGAGCTGGCCTTCACCCTGGCCGACGGGCTGGAGTACGTGCGCTGGGCGCTGGAGCGCGGCCTGGCCATCGACGATTTCGCGCCGCGGCTGTCGTTCTTCTTCAACAGCCACAACGACTTCTTCGAGGAGGTCGCGAAGTTCCGCGCCGCGCGGCGCATCTGGGCGCGGGAGATGGGGGAGACGTACGGCGCGAAGAACCCGCGCTCGCTGTGGCTGCGCTTCCACACGCAGACGGCGGGGGTCTCGCTGACCGACGTGCAGCCCGAGGTGAACCTGATGCGCGTCACGATCCAGGCGCTGGCCGGGGCGCTGGGCGGGACGCAGTCGATGCACACGGACGCGATGGACGAGGCGCTGGCGCTGCCCTCGGACAAGGCGGCGCGGCTGGCGGTGCGCACCCAGCAGGTGCTGATGCACGAGTCGGGCGTCGTGAACACGCCCGACCCGCTGGCGGGGTCGTACTTCGTGGAGGCGCTGACGAACGAGCTGGAGCGCGACGCGCGCCGCTATTTCGCGCAGATCGAGGCGCTGGGGGGCGTCATCCCGGCGATCGAGGCGGGCTTCTTCCAGCGCGAGATCGCCGATGCCGCCTACCGCTTCGCGAAGGAGGTCGCCGACGGGGAGCGCACGATCGTGGGCGTGAACGACTTCCAGATCGAGGAGCCGATCGAGATCCCCATCCTGCGCATGGACCCGGAGGGCGAGCGGCGGCACCTGGCGCGCCTGGCGCGCACGCGGGCCGAGCGCGACGCGGCGGCGCACGCGGAGTCGCTGGCGCGGCTGGAGCAGACCTGCCGCGACCCGCGCGCCAACGTCATGCCCGCCATCCTCGACGCCGTCAACGCCTCCGCGACCGTGGGCGAGATCATGAACTGCATGCGCGGCGTCTTCGGGGAGCACCGCGAGAACGTCGTGGTGTAGCGGGTGGGCCGGGCGCCCACAAGGGACGCCCCGACGAGGGACGCTCCGACGGCAGGGCGGCGCTTTCGTCCGCAGTATGCACAATATGGAAGTGCTACTTCCAATCTGTGCAGCCGGCACGCCGCCGTTGCTGCGAGCCCGTGCGCGCCGCTAGTAGATCTCGAAGACGACCAGCACGGAGGCCGTGATCTGCTCGTTGCCGCCGAAGATCGGCGCCCGGGCGGCGAGCGCGTAGGCGGCGTCCGCAGCCGCCTCCTCCTGCTCGATGCCGACCGGCGTCGCGTAGCCGATCTCCTCGATGATGCTGACGCGGCCCAGGCTCACGCCGGCCTGTCCGGCCATGGCGAGCGCCTTGCGGCGCGCCTCGTCGATGGCCGCCAGCCGGGCGGTATCTTCCAGCGCGACCCGGTCACTCACCAGGAAGCGGATGCTGTGGATCGACACCGTGTCGCCACCGGCGCCCACCGCCGCGTCGATCACGTCACCGATCCCGTCCACCCCGTCGACGGTGACGCGGATGGTGTTGCGGAAGGTGAAGCCGATGCTGACGCGGCCTTCCTCGGTGTAGTTGAACTCCTCGTCGAGGGAGATGCGGACGGTCTGCAGATCCTCGTCGGCGACGCCCTCCTCAGCGAGCGCGGCCCGCACCAATTCCAGCGCCGTCGCGCCCGCGCTCAGCGCCTCCGTCGCGGTGGCCTCCAGCGAGGAGACCCTGATCTCGATGCTGGCGCCGTCGGGCGGCGCGGCGATCGCGGCGGAGCCGGTGACCGTCAGCGTGCCGGGGATGCGCTGCCCGCTCTGCGCCTCCGCGCGCTCGCTCCCGCCCAGCAGGAACACGCCCACACCCAGCGCCACGATCAGCGCGATCCCAATGCCCATCGTTCGCAGTCGTCCCATTGCCTTGCCCTTCGTTCCGAAGCCCGCCGCCGATTGGGGCTCCCCGTATCGATTCAACGCCGGCCGGCGTTGCCGCGTTCCGCGCGCGCGGTCGCGCCGTGCGTGCGACTGTCGCACCGCTCGCGCGGTACGCGGTGATAGTAACGGCGGGGCGGGCGCGGGCGCGGGCGCGGGCGCGGGCGCGGCGCGATCAGCGATCGGAGCGCGGGACGCCCGCGGAAACGACGCCCGCGCGCAGCGCGGCATGGATGCTGGCGGCGATCTCCTCGACCAGTTCGATGCCGCCCGCCAGCGACTTGTTCTGGGCGCTGAGAATCACGATGACGTAGTCCGGTTGCCCGCCGGCGTCGAGCACGTAGCCCGCGCTGTGCACCAGCCAACCGTCCTTCGCGGGGTACCAGCCGTTCTTGAGTCCCACGCTGGCGCCCCCCTCGGGGAGTCCGGCCGAGATCCCCCAGCGCTGCCAGGAGGCGACGCCGGCGAGCAGGCCCATGGCGTCGTGGCGGACATCCTCCGACAGCGATTCGCCCGCGACGATCTCACGGAACACCTGCGCGACACCGTGGGCGTTGCCCGTCCAAAGGCCCCAGCCGCCGGGGACGAGGATGCCGGGCCAGACATCGAGCTGTGTGAGCAGGTCGGGAACCGCAGCGCCGGCGCCTTGCCAGAGGGCGCTCGCGGCCTCGTTGCTGCTCGTATGGATCATCGTCTCCAGCAGGACTTGCTCACGCCGGGAGAGCGTGCGTTCCGCCCGTTCGCCCTCCTGGAGCACGGCCAGCATCAGCGGCACCTTGGCGACGCTCGCGAGGTCGTAGTAGGTGTCGGCTTGATGCGTGAAGACCAGGTCGCGGCGCAGATCGATCGTGGTGATGCCGATGTCGTTGGGCAGCGCCGCCAGTCGCTCCGCGATCGCCGGCGCAAGGATGCCCAGCGGCTGCGTGACCGGGAGCTCGGGCGGCGCCTGTGCCGTCTCGGGCAGCGGCGCGGCGGCCGGTCGCGGGCTCGCGACCGGACCGGCCGGCGGCTCCGCGAAGCGGGGGGGCGCAGCGGCGACCGGCGGCGGCGCGGCGAAGCGGGGCCGCGGCACGATGTCGGCCGCCGGGGGGGACGCATCGGCGGCGGCGATCACGGGGGGCGTCTCGTCGTCGTCGGTGGTGGACGATGCGGCATCCGTCGGCGCTGCGACCTCCTGCTCCGGCACGGCGCTCACGGGCTCGTCGTCTTCGGCGGGTGGGGGATACGGGGCGGCCGCGTCCGCGTCGTCATCGGACGGGGCGTCGTCATCGGACGGGGCGGCGGCGGCGGGCGGGGGGTCAGCGGCGGACGGCGCGGGGTCGTCGGACGGCGCGGGGTCAGCGGCGGACGGCGCGGGGTCAGCGGCGGACGGCGCGGGGTCAGCGGCGGACGGCGCGGCGTCGTCATCGGACGGGGCGTCGCGGGTGAGCGCCGACTGCGCCTGCTCCGGCTCGGCCGGCGTGTCCGGCGGATCGGCGTCGGGCGCCTCCGGCTCCTCCGAGGGCTCCTGCGCCGTGTCCGACGGCTCGGGGCGGGGGTTCGCCGGCTCCTGCACGACATCGGCGGCGACCGGCGGGGCGTCGTCGGCGTCCCACGTGTTGAGCAGGAACACCAGCCCGACGATCGGGAGCAGCGCCAGGATCGCGATCGCCAGACCGACGTCGCGTCGCCCCAGGCGGCGGATCCGCGCCAAGATCGGAGCCAGCCGTCGCACGCAGGCCCCCACTCGGGATCTCATCGCACTCCGGATGTCACCCAAATACCCCCACAACTCTACCCGCTCGGCGCGCCTTATCTCGCACTACGAGCGATACGCCGTCGGAACGGCGCGCGCGGACTACGCGACGACACCCTCCTCACGCAGCGCGGCGATGCCGGCGGCGGCGTAGCCGAGTTCGCGCAGGATGTCGTCGGTGTGCTTGCCGGGCGGCGGACCTTGCGGGCCCGGCGCGCCGGGCGTGTCGCTGAGCTTCGGCCCGACGCCGACCTGCGTGGCGGGGCCGTCCGGGGAGTCCACCTCCGTGATCGTGCCGCGGGCGCGGATGTGCGGGTGCGTCGTGACCTCGTCCTGCTCCAGCACCGGCGCGATGCAGACGTCGTGGGCTTCCAGCGCCGTCACCCACTCGTCGCGCGCGCGGCCGGCGAAGCGCTCGGTCAGCGCCTCCCGCAGCGCGGGGTAGCGGTCCTCGTGGAACTGGTGGTCGAGGAAGTCGTCCAACTCCAGGGCGCGGCAGAGGTTGGCGTAGAAGTGCGTCTCGAGGCAGGCGACGGAGATCCAGCGTCCATCGGCGCAGCGGTAGGTGTCGTAGTGGGGGACGCCGCCGTTGAGGAAGTATTGGCGGTGGTGGACGTCCTCGCCGTGGACGATCTTGTCCATCAGCGTGGCGGTGAGGAGCGACAACACCCCGTCGCTCATCGCCATGTCGACGTGTTGTCCGCGTCCGGTGCGGTCGCGCGCCAGCAGGGCCAGGCAGATGCCGAGCGCCGTGTAGAGCCCACCGCCGGCGAAGTCGGCGAGGATGTTGAGCGGGATGAACGGCCGTCCGCCCTCGCCGAAGAAGAAGCCGAGGGCGCCGCCCATGGCGATGTAGTTGAGGTCGTGGCCGGGGCGGTCGCGGTAGGGCCCGGTCTGCCCGTAGCCCGTCAGCGAGGCGTAGACGAGGCGCGGATTGCGCGCCGAGAGCTCGGCGTAGCCGACGCCCAGGCGGTCGCAGACGCCGGGGCGGAACGACTCCAGGAAGACGTCGGCGTCCTGGGCGAGCGCCTGCACGATCGCGCGGCCCTCGTCGGTCTTGAGGTTGACGGCGATGTCGCGGTTGCCGCGGTGGGTGGACTGGCCGGCGGTCTTGCTGAGCCGCACGGCGGCGGCGACATTGCCGCGGCCGCCCTCGACGGGGGCGAGGCCCCTGCGGGTGCCGGGGATCGCGCTGACGCGCGTCACCTGCGCGCCGAAGTCGGCCAGGATCATGGAGGCGTAGGCGCCGATGCCGGAGATGTCGACGATCTTGATGCCTTCGAGTGCGTGCGTCATCGGATGCTCCTGCCCTTCCGGGCGCCCGTCAGCGGGGCGCTTCCTCACCCAGATCGGTGTACGTCCGGCGCAGCGCTTTCCGCGTCTGCTCGTTGATGCGCACGATCGCGTCCCAGTCGTAGCCGAGTTCGAGCAGGACCTCCTCCGTGTGCTGGCCGAGCTGGGGCGGCGGTCCCTTGATGGAGCCCGGGGTCTCGCTCAGCACGACGGTGGGGCCGATGACCTTCGTCGATCCGACCATGTCGACGTCGATCTCCTGGATGTAGCCGTTCGCGATCGCCTGCGGGTCGTCGAGCACGTCCTGATGGTTGTAGACGCGGTTGTAGATGATCTGGGGCTCGGAATCGAGGAACTCGACCCACTCGGCGATGGTCTTGGAGGCGATGGCGCGCTCCATATAGGGGCGGATCTGCGAGGCGACCTGGCCCTCGGGATCGAAGGCCATGCCCATGCGCTTGGTGACCAGATTCCAGCGTTCGTCGGCGCCGATCTCGGGCATGCCGGCGAAGTCGCAGAAGGACTGCCACGACTCCTCCGTCCTGGCGAAGGCGATGAAGAGCGCCTCGCCGTCGGCGGTGCCGTAGACGCCGTACATGCCCGGCAGGTTGGCGTGGTGCTGGCCGTCGCGCATGAGGGCGTTGCCCGTCAGCGCGGCCTGCTGGATCTCCCAGGCCTGGAGCCAGATCTGCGCGCCGTAGGAGGACGTGTTGACCTTCTGCGCGACGCCGTGGCGCTCGCGGGCGTAGAGGGCCGTCATGATGCCCAGCGCCAGTTGCATCGCGCCGGCCATGTCGGCGATGACGGCGCCCGGCAGCATGGGCGGCCCGTCGCGCGGGCCGGTCATGTGGATCAGGCCGCCGCGGGCGAGGCCGGCGCCGTCGACCATGCGCTTGTCGGCCTGGGGGCCGAGGTGGCCGAAGCCGTTGACGGCGGCGTAGATGAGGTCGGGCTTGATCGCGCGGAGAGCGTCGTAGCCGTAGCCCATGCGCTCGAGGGAGGACTCGAGGCGGTTGGTGACGAAGACATCGGCGCCGGCGACGAGCTTGTAGACGATCTCGCGGCCCTCCTCGGAGTTGAGGTCGATGCTGATCGTGCGCTTGCCCTTGTTGGAGTGGACGAACTGCGCGCCCAGGGTGCCCTGGGGCGTGTAGTTGTAGGCGCCGCGGTGGTAGCGAGCGCCGTCGCCCTCGGGCGACTCGACGCGGGTCACCTCCGCGCCCATATCGCGCATATAGCCGGCCGCCGCCGGCCCCTGCAGGGCGCCCGCCATCTCCACCACCTGGACACCGGTCAGTGCCTCGACCATGAGCCGTCCTTTCCCACCCTGTCAGCGCGCCCCGCCCATCATGCGCCGCGTGCGCGCCGCGTCCGGGCCGCGGCGCATGGGGGACCGTCGGGAGTATGGCAGCCCCGTGCGACGGACGGAAGGCGGCTCCCGCCCGCTAGAAGGGCGGCTCCATGCCCAGCGCGATGAACTTCTGACGCAGCACCTGGCGCGAGTGCTCGTTGATGCGCACGATCGCGTCCCAATCGTAGCCGAGCTCCAGCAGGACCTCCTCGGTGTGCTGGCCGAGTTGGGGGGATGGCCCCTTGATCGAGCCCGGCGTCTCGCTCAGCGTGACCGTGGGGCCGATGACCTTGGTGGGGCCGACCAGGTCGACGTCGATCTCCTGGATGTAGCCGTTGGCCAGCGCCTGCGGGTCGTCGAGGACATCCTGATGGCTGTAGACGCGGTTGTAGATGATCTCGGGCTCGGAATCGAGGAAGGCGACCCACTCGGCCACGGTCTTCGAGGCGACGGCGCGCTCCATGTAGGGGCGGATCTGCGCGGCGGCCTTGCCTTCCGCTTCGGCGCCCATGCCCATGCGCTTGCCGAGCGCGTTCCAGCGTTCGTCCGTCCCGATCTCCGGCATGCCCGCGAAGTTGCAGAACGACTGCCACGACGGCTCCGTCATGGCGAAGGCGATGAAGAGCGCCTCGCCGTCGGCGGTGCCGTAGACGCCGTACATGCCGGGCATGTTGGCGTGATGGGCGCCGTCGCGCATGAGGGCGTTGCCCGTCAGCGCGGCCTGCTGGATCTCCCAGGCCTGAAGCCAGATCTGCGCGCCGTAGGAGGAGTTGTTGACCTTCTGCGCGACGCCGTGCCGCTCGCGGGCGAGCAGGGCCGTCACGACCCCCAGCGCCAGCTGCATCGCGCCGGCCGTATCGGCGATGACGGCCCCCGGCAGCACGGGTGGACCGTCGCGCGGGCCGGTCATGTGGATCAACCCACCGCGGGCCATGCCGGCGCCGTCGACCATGCCCTTGTCGGCCTCCGGGCCGGCGGGACCGAAGCCGTTGACGGCGGCGTAGATCAGGTCGGGGTTGACCGCGCGGAGGGCGTCGTAGCCGTAGCCCATGCGCTCCAGGGCGGACTCGCGGTAGTTCGTCAGGAACACGTCGGCGCCGGCGACGAGCTTGTAGATCACCTCGCGGCCCTCGTCGGACTTGGCGTCGATGCTGATCGTGCGCTTGCCCTTGTTGGCGTGGAGGAACACGGAGCCCAGCGTGCCGTCGGGGGTGTAGTTGTAGGCGCCGCGGTGGTAGCGGGCAGCGTCGCCCTCGGGCGGTTCGACGCGGGTCACATCGGCGCCCATGTCGCGCAGGTAGCCGCCCGCCGCCGGCCCCTGCATGGCCGTCGCCATCTCCAGCACCTGGAAGCCGGTCAGCGCCTCGACCATGAGTCGTCCCTTCCCAACCCGTCAGTGCGCCCCGGCGCATGGGGAAGGCCGGGAGTATCGCAGCCCCACGCGACGGACGGAAGGCCGCGCCGGCACGACCTAGAAGGGCGGCTCCATGCCCAGATCGATGAACTTCTGACGCAGCAGCTGGCGCGAGTGCTCGTTGATCCGCACGATCGCGTCCCAGTCGTAGCCGAGCTCCAGCAGGATCTCCTCGGTGTGCTGCCCGAGTTGGGGGGGCGGCCCCTTGATCGAGCCGGGCGTCTCGCTGAGCGTGACGGTGGGGCCGATGACCTTGGTGGGGCCGACCAGGTCGACGTCGATCTCCTGGATGTAGCCGTTGGCCAGCGCCTGCGGGTCGTCGAGCACGTCCTGATGGTTGTAGACGCGGTTGTAGAGGATCTCGGGCTCGGAATCGAGGAAGGCGACCCATTCGGCCATGGTTTTCGACGCGACGGCGCGCTCCATGTAGGGGCGGATCTGCGCGGCGACCTTGCCCTCGGCGTCGGCGCCCATGCCCATGCGCTTGGTGAGCGCGTTCCAGCGCTCGTCCGTGCCGATCTCCGGCATCCCCGCGAAGTTGCAGAACGACTGCCACGACAGCTCCGTCATCGCGAAGGCGATGAACAGGGCCTCGCCGTCGGCGGTGCCGTAGACGCCGTACATGCCGGGGATGTTTGCGTGATGGGCGCCGTCGCGCATGAGGGCGTTGCCCGTCAGCGCGGCCTGCTGAATCTCCCAGGCCTGAAGCCAGATCTGCGCCCCGTAGGAGGAGGTGTTGACCTTCTGCGCGACGCCGTGCCGCTCGCGGGCGAGCAGGGCCGTCACGACGCCCAACGCCAGTTGCATCGCGCCGGCCATGTCGGCGATGACGGCGCCCGGCAGCACGGGCGGGCCGTCGCGCGGGCCGGTCATGTGCATCAGGCCGCCGCGGGCCATGCCGGCGCCGTCGACCATGCCCTTGTTCGCCTCCGGGCCGGCGGGCCCGAAGCCGTTGACGGCGGCGTAGATCAGGTCGGGCTTGATCGCGCGGAGGGCGTCGTAGCCGTAGCCCATGCGCTCGAGGGCGGACTCGCGGTAGTTCGTCAGGAAGACGTCGGCGCCGGCGACGAGCTTGTAGATCACGTCGTGGCCCTCGTCGGAGTTGGCGTCGATGGTGATCGTGCGCTTGCCTTTGTTGGAGTGGATGAACTGCGCACCCAGCGTGCCCTGGGGGGTGTAGTTGTAGGCGCCGCGGTGGTAGCGGGCGGCGTCGCCCTCGGGCGGCTCGACCTTGATCACCTCCGCGCCCATGTCGCGCAGGTAGCCGGCCGCCGCCGGCCCCTGCAGGGGCGCCCCCAAGCTCCACCACCTGGAAGCCGGTCAGTGGCTCGACCATGAGAGTTCCTTTCCCGTCCCGCTATCGCGCGCCACGATCGGGCCGGCCACTAGGGCCGGAAGCCGACGCGCGCCTTCTTGCCCCGGTCCTGTTCGAGGGCACGATAGGCCAACTCCACGAAGCGCTGCAGGTGGTGGCGGGTCTGCACGGGGTCGATGATCTCCTCGACGCCGCCGGCCTCGGCGGTGCGGAAGACGTTGCGCAGCACCTGTAGCTCGGCCTCGAGCTCCTCCATGCGCTGCTGCGGGTCGGGCGCGGCCTCGATCTGCTTGCGGAAGGCCGCGCTGACGCCGCCCTCGATGGGGATCGAGCCGAACTCGCCCGAGGGCCAGGCCACGCGGTAGTTGATCCGCGAGGCGTCGCTGGTGGCGGCGCCGGCCATGCCGTAGCACTTGCGCACCTGCAGGGTGAAGGTGGGGACGGTGATGTTCTGCCAGATCCAGATCGCGCGCATGCCCGAGCGCAGGGTGCCGGCGCGCTCGGCCTGCTGGCCGATCATGAAGCCGGGGATGTCGACGAAATAGACGATGGGGATGTGGAAGACGTCGCAGAGGTCGAGGAAACGGCACTGCTTGTCGGCCGCGCGCTGGTCGAGCGCGCCGCCGTGCTTGGCGGCGTTATTGGCGATGATGCCAATCGGGTGGCCGTCGACGCGGGCCAGCGCGACGATCAGCGACTCGCCGAAGTCGGGCGCGATCTCGAAGAACTCGCCGCCGTCGACGCACAGCGAGACCAGCCGCTTCATCGAGTAGGGGCGCTTGCGGTCGCGCGGGACGATGCTGGCGAGGCCCTCCTGCCAGCCGTCGGGCGGGGGCTGTGCGGGGGCGACGGGGGGCAGCTCCCAGACGTTGCCGGGCAGGTAGCCGAGCACGGTGCGGATCTGGCGGAAGGCGTCGTACTCGTCGTCGGCGGCGTTGTCGATGCAGCCCGACTCGCGGGTGTGGATCTGCGCCCCACCCAACTCCTGCTTCGTGAGGTCGTGCCCGAGGGCGCGCTTGACGACCGGCGGTCCGGAGGCGAACAGCGCCGACGTCTCCTTGACCATCACGTTCCAGTGGGCGAGCAGCGCGATCCCCGCCGGCCCGCCGGCGACGGAGCCCAGCACGGCGCAGATCAGCGGCGCCTGCTCCATGATCTGCATGGGGCGCTTGAAGGCCGGGTAGTCGCTGGGCAGGTAGGTGTGGCCGCGCTCGGAGACGCCCTCAATGTTGGCGCCGGCGCCGTCGAGCAGGTCGATGAAGGGCAGCCGGTACTCGTAGGCCGTGTCGCCCAGCAGGCGGCCCTTGAGCGAGGGCTTGGTGGCCGAGCCGCCGCGGATGGTGAAGTCGGTGCCGGTGACGACGACGCGGCGGCCGTCGATGCGGCCCAGCCCGCCGACGGTGCTGGACGGGGTGAAGTCGGCCAGTTCGCCGTCGGCGTATTCGCCGTAGCCCATCAGGCCGCCCAACTCCTCGAAGCTGCCGGGGTCGAGCAGGGCGTCGATGCGCTCGCGCACGGTCAGCTTGCCGTGCTCATGCTGCCGCGCGATGGAGGCGGGGCCGCCCATCGTCTTGGCCAGCGCCTGCCGTCGGGTGAGTTCGTCGAGTTCGGGGTCCCAGGCCATGGTTGCTCCTCCGTCGGCAGGCTAGCGCGTCGGGCGGTCGGGAGGGGAGGTCGGGGGGTGGGGGGTCGGCGACCCTCAGATCAAGCGCACTGGCCGCTTCAGGAAGTTCAACGACGACGCCGGAATGGCTCGGTCGTGCTGTAGCCGTCCCACGACGATGCCGGGCGCGATATCGACGCGCTCCGCGAATGCGACGACGGTCCCTTTCGAAAAGTCCCCATGCGCGAGGAAGCCGTGGTACTCGTGTTCTGGGATGAGTGATCGCCGAGCAAACTCGTCTGCCGCGCGCTCCGCGTCGTCCTCAAGGCTCCCGCCGCCCGCCTGGTTGGACGGGAAATCGACATAGTCCTTCCCTGGAGAATCGACCAGATGGCCCGCTTCGTGAAAGAACGTGAACCAGAGTTGGTCGTCGCGCTTGTGGCGCAAGCTGAGTTGGATCACCGCTTTCTCGCGAGTCGGCCAGTGAGCCGCGCCGCTGAGATGTGTGCCGCGGAACTCAGGCGTGAGCACTAGCGCGACTCCTGCGTCGGCACACATAGTCCGCAGCTGACTGATTGCGACCGCGATCGGCTGCTTCGTGGTCAGCGTGCGCGCGTCGCAGGTCGTCTCAACCCAGCGAGAGCGATCGAAAGGCGCGCACTCAATCTGGTCGCCCTCGATCTCGCCCCAGCGCAGCCACGCGGACAACGACTCCCGGACCGGCTCGAACGAGGGGCTCGATCGGAAACGCGCGAACGAGCGTTCCCACTGCTGCTCCCAGCCACGTGGGGAGCTCACCGCGAAGAACTTGAGCAGGTCCTCCAGAACCTCGCTCTTGGAGACCCCACGGCGAAGGAGCCCATGCTTCACAAGGTCGGCGATCGGGAATCGATTGCCCCACTCAACATGAGCCTGCAACTCATCGATCGCCTTCCTTCTGGCGATCTGCGCGCGGTAGTTCGTTTCAAGGCCATTCCAGAACTGAGCGCTGACTCCCAGCGCCCGCTCAAGTTGGATCGCCGTGTCCGGCGTGACCGCAGCCTTCGCCTTCACGATCTCGTTGATCGTCTTGAGCGGTCGGCCCATCCGGCGGGCCAGCTCAGCTTGGGTCATGGATCGCTCTTCGAGCGCCTCCAGCAGCACATCTCCGGGAGGGACGCTCCAGTCCGGCTGCCAGTGCTCCGGCTCACTTGCCGTGGTAGTCAAGAATCTCCTCCATCCTGATCGCCGTTACCGATGCTCTGTCGATCCCTCCGTCAGCAAGCCGAGGGACTGGATCGTGGTCCGGCGAGAAGATCAGTCGATACGGCCCCCACAATTGGAGGGCGAACTGCCCTGCGCGATCGCCACGCAGCGCGTGGCACCGCCCCGGAACTCCGTCCATGTGCCGCAGCGTTGGCGCGGCCGCGAGGGAGGCGAGGCGGCGCTTGAGCAGCGCCCACTGGTCCGCACCCCATCGTTTCCGACCGCGCGCATCATCACTGCAACTCCTCTCGAGTTTCCGGTCGGTCCAGCGCAGATCGATGGCGATCCCCTTGCTCAAATAACCCTAAGGGTGAATACTCTGATCAGCAAGTCTGTCGAGAGAACCAGGGGTCATGCTGTCAGCTCAACCGCCCCTCATCCGCGACGCCTCGAATCCTCTTCGCCACGGGGCGAGGCACTACGTGCCCGTCGTTCAGAGCGAGAAGGGGGAGCGCGACGCACTCAAGAACGCGTCCGATGCGACGTGGGATCGAATCACGCCACTGCTCGAAATCGTCGGTCGAACGAAGCAGACTGGGCCGTTGAGGCCGGAAACCGTCTCCGCCTGGGTGAAGCGCGTCCGCGATTCCGTGGGCCAACACACCTTCTACGTGGACCTCCTGCGCCCGAAGCCGAATCGGCAAGTCGCGGCTACAACGGCCAGGCCCGTCCTCCAGCACATATACGAGCGATGCCGGGCTGAGCGACTCAGCTTCATCCCAGTTTCGCCCATCGACGCGTCGGAGAAACACCTTGAGCAAGTCGCGTGCGCGATTCGCGGCGAGATGAGGGGCGTCGCGGTCCGGATCCGCCTCTTGGAGGGTGTCCCCTCAGCGAACGATGGGTTCCGCAGCGCCGTGGAGCGGACACTCGATAGACTCGGTGTGGCGCCGGAGAGCGTCGACCTGTTGCTCGATCTCAAGTACCTGGACGGCGATCTCGCGGCCAGCGACATCGAGCCGCTTGTCGTGCAACTCGCGGACATGTTCGATTGGCGCAATCGGGTTCTGCTGGGTACATCTATTCCGCCCACTCTGGGCTGTGTTCAAGAAGGAACAGTGGGCTCCCTCCCGAGGCGGGAGTGGCAGCTATGGCGCGCCCTCACCTCGATCTTGGGGGGAAGGCTGAGCTTCGGTGACTATTGCGTGCAGCACCCGAAGCCCCCGCAGACGACGGGGGGGCAGGGCATGCGAGCAAACATCAGGTACACGACGGAGGATAGAGTCCTCGTTGCTCGTGGACGGGGCCCGGTCATGCAGACCGGCAGGGAGGAGTACGTTCCCCTCTGCGGCAAGCTCGTCAACGACGACCGCTTCGCAGGCGAGCCCTACAGTTGGGGAGACAAACTCATCGCGCAGTGCGCGAGAGGCGAGATCGAGCCGGGCGCCCAAGGGATGTGGCGTGGCGCCGGAACGTCGCACCACCTCGCGTTCGTGGCGAACCAGATTGCGCAACTCCCGCCAACTGTCTGAAGCGCTTAGTTGGGATTCTGGCTGTTGCGGGATCCCGTGCAGTGAGAGCGCGTCGGACGAGCGTTCTGACCTGACTCTCGCTCGCGCGAGATTGCAATTGCTCCCACATCCACCCGCGCCCTCGGCTCGCATCAACACTGACCCCAAGGCTGAATAACGCGCTCCTCGCTTCGTCCTTCCAGAGGAGGCGGACAAGGACGGCAGTGTCGACGCTCGGGTTGCGACCCGCGGCACGAACTACTTCGAGTGACCCATCTGGGCAACACGGGATGCGGACAAGCCCCCACCAGGTAGGCAGCAGGCCTTCCGCGATGCGCAAGTGCCGCTCGGCGGCGACAAGACTGCACTTGTCGAACACACATCCGTACGCCTCCGCTTGCCTTGGGAGGCGTTCGAGGCTGTCGCGGTGTGTCTTCAACTCGATCCCTTCCATCAAGGGACCAAGAACGGCCACGTCTGCTCGTCGGTTCGAGGTCGGGAGCCAGAATTCCTCGACGATCATCGCCGGGGGCTCCGGCCTCGCGAGGATCTGTGACCGGACGAGATCTCGGGTTTCTGCTTCGGAGACATGGGCGCATTGCATTGGAATCCGCCTGCCCGTCAGAGAGAAGGTGCCTCGGGTTCACGGCACCTCGGGCGCGCCACTTTACTGGCACAGTTTCGCGCGGTCGAGTTGTTCTCGGGCCGTGTCCTGACCAGTTGCCGCGCCCCACCCCCCTACGCGACGACGCCCTCCACGACCAGCGCATCGAACTCCGACTGCGAGAGGCCCAGGAGGCCGCGCAGGACGGGCTCGTTGTGCTCGCCGAGGACGGGGGCGCGCTGCAGGACGCGGCGCTCCTCGCCGGCGAAGCGGATGGGCTCGCCATCGATGCCGATCTCGATGTCCGGGGCGCTGGGCTGGCGGATGATCTGGTAGTGGTCGCGGAAGGCCTCGTCGACCTCCATCATGTCGCGCAGGTTCTCGACGGCGCTGGCGGCGACGCCGGCGGCCTGCAGGCGCTCGGCGACGGCCCAGCGATCCTGGGGGGCGGTCCAGGCGGCGATGATCGCGTCGAGGGCGTCCTCGTTGGCCTTGCGCGCCTCGTGCGTGGCGAAGTCGGGCGCGGCGACGAGGTCGGGCCGGCCGATGGCCTGCGCGAAGGCGGCCCACTCGGCGTCGTCGCCGACCGTCAGGGCGACCCATTCGTCGTCGCCGGCGGCCGGGTAGACGCCGTGGGGGCAGAGGTTGAGGTCGCGGTTGCCGGGCAAGGGGGGCTGCTCGCCGGTGTGGGCGAACTGCATCCACTGCGCGCCCACGAGGGCGGTGGTGGCGGAGAGTTGCGACAGCTCGATCTCGCGGCCCTGGCCGTCGCGTTCGCGGGCGCGGAGGGCCGACAGCACGCTGGCGACGGTGAGGTGCGGCGTCGTGAAGTCGGGGTAGGCGACGCCCATGCCGCGCGGCGGGCGGCCCGGGAAGCCGGTCAGGAAGTTCATCCCCGAGGCGGCCATGAGCAGGTTGCCGAGCGTGCGGAGCGGCGCCCAGGGGCTGTCGCCGCCGACGCCGGGCAGATGCAGCACGATGAGCCTCGGGTTGGCCTCGCGCAGCTTCTCGTAGGGGAAGCCCATGCGGGTGAGCGCGCCGGCCGAGAAGTTGTTGCTGACGACGTCGACCTTGGGCACCAGCTCCCAGATCAGCTCCTTGCCGCGCTCGGTCGTGAGGTCGAGGGTGAGCGACTTCTTGCCCGTGTTGGCGTCGTTGAAGAGGTCGGGCAGGTCGGGGTGGTAGCGGCCGTCGTGGAACGGCTGGTTGCGCAGCGGGTCGATGCGCAGGCCCGACTCGACCTTGATCACCTCGGCGCCGAAGTTGGCCAGGATGCGGGTGCCGAAGGGGCCGGCCGCGACCCAGCAGAAGTCGAGCACGCGGATACCCTCGAGGGGCATGTGGGGCATCGCGCCGTTCGAGAGGGCCCCGTTCGAGCGAGCGCCGACGGACGGCGCGACGGCGGGCGGGTCGGCGGCCGGGGGGTCGGCGGCGTGCTCGCCGAGCCGCGGGGCCGGCTTGATCGGCAGCGGCGACTGCACGGGGTCGAGCGGGCTGCGGCTGAAGCTGAGCGGCCGGCCGACAGCGGGGGCGTCGACGTCGTGGAACTGACCCGCGCGGCGGAAGTGCGCCGACTCCACCATCTCGGGGAAGTTCATCGTGGGCATGGCGGGGTGGCCGCCGTCCCAGAACCCTTGCAGGAACTCGTCGCGCGTGACCCGGGCGGCCAGCTCGATGGCGAGGTATTGCAGCGGATTCTCCAAGCTAAGCCAGGCGGCCCGGCCGCCCTGATGGATGACCTGCCAGTCGTCGGGCGTGAGGCCGTGCTCGATGCCGGCGGCGTCGAGCAGGGGCAGGAAGGTGTCGAGCCGGTTGCCCGCGACGTTGCAGGCGACCCAGCGGCCGTCGCGGCATTGCAGCGCCTGACTGAGGCCGGGGCGGACGGGGATCTGGCGCCGCCACAGCCAGGTGTTGGGGTTGCCCGTCTGCACCAGCTGGAACGAGGTGGCCTCCTGCATAGAGATGTCGAGTTGGGCGCCGGGGCGGCCGGGGGCGTGGTCGCGGCCGTGCAGCGCGATCATGGTCGAGCTGGCGACGGTGAGCCCGGTCATCGTGTGGGCCGGGAAGGCGGCGCCGTGCGTGGGGGGATCGGCGGGGTCGCCGGTGACATGCAGCAGGCCGCCCGCGGCGGTCGCGGTGAGGTCGGTGGCCTTCCAGTCGCGGCGGGGGCCCGTCTGGCCGTAGGGCGTGGCCGACACGTAGATCAGCTGCGGGTTGAGCGCGCGCAGGTCGTCGAAGCCGAGGCCCAGGCCGTCCATCTCGCCGGGCGCGCCCGTCTCGATCAGCACGTCGGCGGTGGCCGACAGCGCGCGCAGCTCGGCGATGCCCTGGGGCGTCGCCAGGTCGACGACGCGCGACTCCTTGTTGGCGTTGAAGTAGAGGTGCTGGTAGGAGCGATCGGGGCCGGGCCGGTCGTCGACGAAGGGGGCGAGGCGGCGCGTGCGGGCGCCCTCGGGCGGCTCGATCAGCGTGACCTGGGCCCCGAGGTCGGCGAGCAGGCGCCCGCCCAGGGCGGCGCGCTCGTCGGCCAGGTCGAGCACGCGCAGTCCGGCGAGGGGCAGGAGGGGCGGATCGTCGGGGGCAGGGGGCATGGGGCGTCTCCACAGTCCGCCGGGGCACGCGACCGGCGCGAGCGCAGGCTACGCGCGACATCGCCACCGTGCCAGCACCTCCGTGCCGAGGGGTGGGGTGGGGGGCGAGCCAACCGGACCGCTGCGGCCCCGCGCATCGCAAGGGTCAGGCGTTAAGCTCAGGTGATGCGGGTCCCCATGACTGACCGCCTCGGACTTCCTCGACTCGTTGCGGGCAAAGACAGTCCCACGGCCCGCGTGTTCATCGCAGCGCTCACTTTCGTGCTGCTTGCGGCGCTCGTCTGCGTGCTCCTCGCAACGCCCGCGATCGACTGGTTGCCGCCGCCTGACGAGGTGGGATCACTGCTCGCAGCACTGCTTGGAGCTCAGGCCGCGATCGCAGCGCTCACACTCGCGGTCACGCTCTTCGTCATGCAGGGTGTCAGCGCCCGACGCGATATCGACGATCGAATGTACCAAGAGTACGTCCGGCGATCGTGGGTCAAGCCGATCTTCTGGGGCAGCGTCGTCGCGGTAGGGGTGACCGGCCTGGCACTGCTTGCGGAGGAACTCGGCACGGGCGCGCCGCTGGTTGGCTCGAGCCCGGGGCTGCGCAACCTAACGTTGCTGGCGGCGATCGCGTTCCTGGTCAACCTCGGCCTTCCCGTGCTGCTATTCGAACAGGCGATCCGTCTCGCTCAACCGGATCGGTGGCGGCTGTTGCGGCGCGAACTCAACGAGCGTGCTGTACGGGCTGCAGTGCAGGCGTTTCTCGATCGATACCGACGCGTGATTGGCCAGCGGGAGGCCGACCAACCTGACTTCGCCGACATGTTCCCGGGCTCCGAAGAGGGGTCGGCAGACGAGGCCGTCCGGGCCCTGCTGGATGACGCGCTCCGGGCCATGGACGAGCGGCGGCGGGCAGACTTCACGGACGCGCTCAAATCTATTGAGGGACTCGTGGCGCACGCGATGGATGAGATCGAGCATGCGATGGGTGAAATCGATCCTACGGGGGACATGTGGTCTCCTCCCGGATCCCAACCCCAGTGGCCGCCACTTAGGGAGTTAGGGCGGAACCTCTACTCGTTCCGCGAGGATGTGATCCGCCGGGGCAATCGGGACTACGCCTCCGACTTGTTGAGCCTCGACTACTGGCTTCGTGGCAGGGCTGTGGATCACCGGTGCGGCGAATTCTTCACGGTTGCTGTCGGTGGCGACCGCTGGAACTGCGAGATCGCCGCCCGAGTTGGCAATCCCGAGCTAAGCGAGATGTTCCGGGATCGAAGCTGGCTTGTCGCGGACCTGACTCTCGCCGCCTTGAGTGCCGAGGAAGCATTCCCGTATGCGAGGCATCTGGTCAGCCATCACGAGCAACTGCTGTCCGATGCCATGCGTGCTGATCGCCGCGCCGACTACGAGGAATTCATCCGAGGGTTCGACAACTTCCTGAAGATGACCCGTGTGGGTTGGAACGTCGAGGATTGGCCGCCGCCGGAATCCGCGAAACTATACGAACAGTTGGAACAGCAATACCGCATCGCTCTCATGGGGCTCGGAGGTCGCGCCGTCATTCTCGCCGACGCAGGCAGGCTCCCCGACCCAAGCCCGTACCTCGACGTGGCGCGCGCAAAGTACAACAGCCCTCAGCAACTGGCTGACGACATCGCGGCGGCGCTGACTCAAGAGGACCGCCGAAACCTATTTCTTTGGTTGGATTGGGAGGGCGAGGGAGCCCAGGCCTTCGAAAGCCGGAGTGTCGACCCCGACCGGTACCCCCTGTCGTTCTTCTCCGTGCGGCTGCTGGAACTGGCTGCGAAGCCCATACTGGATCTCGATCTGCACGGCAGCGCTACGCGGGCACTCGACTGGTTCACGGCGAACTCAGAGGGTCTCGAACGCCATGTCCGCGACGACCCGAACACGAGCATGGAGGATCGGCGGAAACGCGTCATCGGTACCCTGCGGGACGCGGTGCGTAGGGACGAGAAAGCCGAGGATCAGAACATCATCCGGCGCGAACTCAGCCCCGATAGGATCGCGGCGTTCACGGCCGGGGTGTACGCTTCCGCGTTCACACCCAACACCATCGAGCCGCTCTTCGCTCGCACCGGTGCTTTCCTTTACCTCCCGGCCGACGCCGACGGTGCCCCCGGACCACGCGGTACGCGAAAGCTCATAGGAAGGGGGTTCCTCGCCCAGGAGCGTGAGCATGCGCGGATTGGCTACGCCTCGCTCGATGGCGGTTCGTGGGGAGAGAGCTTGGCGGACGATCTTGTTCAGCGGCTCTGCGAGGCGCTAGACGAAGTCTCCCCAATCAGGGTGTCGCTAGATTCGTCCCAGGAGTTGCTCCGGTCTATCGATGCGGCGCTGGAGCGTCTCAGCCCTCAGGGTGAGATCATCGTGCTGCTGGCGGGGGACTGGCTCGACGTGATCGGCGAGCTCGAAGACGATGCCCCCAGTGGATACCAACCTTGGTGGCAACTCACGCCAGCCGCGCAGCGGGGCGCGACGGGGCGCTACCTTGGACACCCAATCATCCGGGGTCCGCACGACGGCGTTCGGCGACTGTATGTCGTCGAGCCGGGGGGATGGGGATGCTTCGTCCGCGCGCAGGTCGAAGGGGACCAAGACCTACTCGTTGAGGTCGATTCGATCTTGCCTGAGCGCGCGCGGGAGCTTCTTCGTGCGAAGCCAGACTACTTCCCCGATGAGCCCGATGAGGCGTCGAAGCTACGGAAGCTGCAGGCCAGCGTTAGAGTCGGGGCCGCTGCTAGGACGGAGTTCCGCGTCATCGATCCCTCGCGCGCACGCCGAGTGATCGACTCGTAGCCCGCGCAGGGTCAGGGAGGCGCGCGCCAGCGACAGTGCCAGCGGGGGCGGCGGGCACGGTATCGTCGGGGAGGGCGACCGGACGTCGCCGGAGGAGGAGGCACCGTGACCGACCCCGGCTACGAGACGCTGCTGTACGAGATCGAGGGCCACGTCGCGACGATCACGCTCAACCGGCCGGAGGTGCTGAACGCGATCAACGACCCGATGCGGCGGGAGCTGGTCGCGGCGCTGCGGCGCGCGGAGGCCGACGACGACGTCTGGGTCGTCATCATCACGGGGGCGGGCCGGGGCTTCTGCTCGGGCGCGGACCTGCGCGAGCGAGCGATGGAGCGGTCGCAGCCGGTGCCGCAGGTGAGCCCCGAGCGCGACGCCTACCCGCCGGTGCTGCGCGAGGTGACGAAGCCGATCATCGCGGCGATCAACGGCGCCACGCGGGGGGCGGGCTGCAACATCGCCTTCGGCTGCGACTTCCGCGTCGCGAGCGAATCGGCGACGTTTGCGGTCAACTTCGTCGAGCGGGGGCTGATGGGCGAGTCGGCGGCGTACTACCTCGAGCGGCTGGTGGGGCGGCATCGGGCGACGGAGATCACGCTGCTGGGCGAGGTCTTCAGCGCCCGCGACGGCGAGCGCTGGGGGTTCATCAACGCCGTCGTGCCGCCCGAGGAGGTGCTGCCGGCCGCCCGCGACCTGGCCGATCGGCTCTGCGCGCGCGCCCCGCTGGCCCTGCGCATGACGAAGAAGGCGCTCGACCGCGGCCACTTCCTCACGCCGCAGGAGTACATGGCGATGCAGAACGCGATGACGGCGCAACTGCGGGGAACGTCGGACCTGGGCGAGGCGATGCGCGCCTTCCGGGAGAAGCGCCCGCCGCAGTTCGAGGGGCGGTAGGGAATCGCTCCGGCCGGATATCGCATAGGATGGGGATGGGCAGGGGCGACGTGTACGGAGCGGGAGTGATCCGTGCGCATGCGTCTCGTTGGGTTTGGGGTCGCGGTGCTGGTGGTGGCCGTCGTCGTGTCGGCGGTGGTGGTGGTGCTGACGTCTGGGGGTGGGGCGGAGGCACCTGCCGAGCCGGTCGCGGTCGTGGAGGCGGGGGTCGCGGAGGCGGAGAAGACACCGCAGTCGGCAGACTCGCCGGTCGCGACGCCAAGCCACACGCTGGCCGTCACCGCGTCGGCTGGCGGCACCGTCACTCCCGGCGGCACGACGACGCACGACCGGCACTCCGAAGTGACGCTGAAGGCGAGTTGGAACGACGCCACCCACGCCTTCACCGGCTGGGGCGACGATTGCGACGGCACTGCGTCGACGTGCGTGCTGACAATGGACGCCGACAAGACGGTCACGGCGAAGTTCACGGCGCGCTGCACGCACGCCGACGATCCGACCTGCATCCGCGCGGTGTACCGCGGCGCCCCGGGAGACTACGCGCAGGTCTCCGAGATCCCCGCTTGGGCCCTCATCCAGTCGGACCAGCACGGGCGCTACCACGTCGGACGCGGTTGGCTCGTCACCGTGCTCACCGCAGCCTCCCCGCCCGACGGCTACAGCCAGTTCAGCCTGCAACTCCGCCCGCTGGAAGGTGTCTCACCAATGCTGTACGGACAGTTGGTCCCAGCCGATGGCGCGACATACACCTTCGCCGTCACGCCTGATGAGGACGGCGCTAGCCTCTTCACCTACGACCTGACGGCAGCGAAACCACCCGCGCGGCCGGGCGGGGAGCCGGAACTTGGCGACGTCGTCGCCACCACGCAGTTCCTGGTCCCGGCGCTCCGCTACAACCGCCTGGGCGTTACCGGCGAAGCGACCACCCCCGGCAGCTACGCGTTCCTGAACACGGAGGGGGATGAGCCGCTGGCGCTGGACCACTTCGGGCAGGTCCCATGGCGGAACGGCGAACTGCGCATCCACCCGATGGACGCGAGCGGGACATCCCGCGCGGGCTTCTACGACGCCGTGCAAGTCGGCGACAGCTTCGACTTCCGCACCTACGGTCTCGATTGCGGGTTCCGCTTCAAGGTCACGAGCGTCGCCGAGATGGCAATCCCGAGAACCTTCGGCATCCAGCGCGTCGGGCAATTCGGCCAGCACTGTTCGCAATTCGTCCACCAGCCAGGCACACCGAAGGACGTGCACTTCGTGTGGGGAGTCCGCCCCGCGATCAAGGGTTCAGGCCGGGTGCTCGTGCTCCCCTACGGCGAGCCGGCCGGACCGGGAACCTATCGCCTCGACGGCAGGGCGCGCTGCGTCTTCGAAGTACCCCCCGCAATGCAAGTGATTCTTGAGGGGTACGCCATCGGTCACCCGCCCGCAGGCTTTCCGCCCGACGCGGGCCACAGCGCCGCACTGCTCGCCGACGCCGGCACGGAATCGCGGCTCGGCATCGATCCGGAGAGGTGCCGGGAGACTGGCCGCCGCATCACCTCCCCTGAGGTGGATGCGCTGTTCGATCAGATCGCGGGATCGATGCGGCACGAGCATGCGACGTCCACTGACCTGCCCGGCGGTCGCTGCGGAGACCCGTCGGACCCCGCCTGCATCTGGGTCGTCCACCGCGGCACGCCCGACGACCACCCCTGGGTCTGGCAGATGCCGGCCTCCGCCATGATCCTGCCCGACGCGCGGGGCCGCTACCAGGTTGCCCGCGGCGAAACGGTCACGGTCAGGAACCTTGCCTACCGACCCATCGGATACACACGCTTCTCCCTCCAGACGCGGTCGCAGGGGATACTCTCGCCGGCATCGTCCCAACGGCCGGTCCCCCGCGACGTGAGGAGCTACACGTTCACCGTCACCGCAGACGAGGACGCCCCCAACCTGTTCACCTACGACGTGACGGCGACGCGCCCGGGGAAGACACCGGAGTTCGGTGATGTCCTGGTATCCACTGAGTTTCTGGTCCCGACTCTGCGCTACAACCGGCTGGATGCGACGGGCGCAGCGGGGATCCCCGGCAGCTATGTCTTCCTGCGACGGGCGGGAGACGCTGCGAGCGCCATTGACGACTTCGGCTACTTGGCCGTAGACGGCGTCGAACTGCGCGTCCATCCCACCGACGCGAGCGGGGCGTCGCGCGCGGCCTTCTACGACACAGTGCAGGTCGGCGACGTGTTCGACTATCGCGCCAACGATGTCGATTGCGGGCTCCGCTTCGCGGTGACGAGCGTCGCGACGACCGCGACCCCGAGAACGTTCGGCGTCCGATACGTCGCCCACTACGGGGGCAGATGCGACGACTTCGTTGACGGCCCCGGTGTCTCCAGGGATGCGTACTTCGTGTGGGGCGTCCGGCCCGGCATCCCGCGGCCGCGCGGCGAGCACGCGCCGCTCTACGGCGAGCCGGTGCTTCTGTACGGCGAGCCCGTGCGAGAGGGAACGTATCGTGTCGAAGAAGGCCTGCCCTGCATCGTCGACGTACCCGCTGGCGGTGCAATCGTCTACGGCGGATCCTACGATCTGAAACCCGACGCCGCCGATCACGACGCGCCCACGGCCGGTGTGCTTCTCTTCGACGTGCCGATGGAATCGACACTCCACATCGAGATGCCCACCTGCCGGGAGATCGCCCGAAGCACAACCTCCCCCGAGGCGGACGCGCTGTTCGACCGGGTCATGCTGTCGCTCCGGCGGCAGTACGACCGGGCAGCCTGGTTCGTGACTACGACCTCCCGCTACAACCGCCTGGATGTCGCCGGCGCGGCGGCGACGCCGGGCAGCTACGCGTTCCTCACGGTCGCGGGGGATCCGGCGAGCGCGATCAGCGATGTCCGTGCATCCGGATCACAAGCGGTCGAATTGCGCATCCACCCGACGGACGCCAGCGGGACATCGCACGACGACCTCTACGACATCGTGCAGACCGGCAACACCTTCGACTACCGGACGAACGGCCTCGATTGCGGACTCCGGTTCAGGGTGACGAGCGTCGCTGAGACGACGAGTCCCAGAACGTTCGGCATCGAACAAGTGGCTTCCTATGGCGAGCGCTGCGGGGACTTCGTCGAAGATCCCGGCGCCGCCAGGGACGCCTACTTTGTGTGGGAACTCCCGCGAGTGTCACCCGCATATGGTGGGGTGCGGCCCCTGCGCCCCAGCGACTTCGCCGTCGCGGGCGCCTATCGCTTCCAAGAAGGAGCGCCGTGCCTCATCGATGTGCCGTTCGACGGCCAGGTGTGGGTAGCCGAGTACGGCGAGTCGGAGCCAGACCCCGACGATCCCGGTGCGCCGCCCGTCCGCCGAGTGCACCTCCGCAGCGGAGAGGACGGGACTCTCGACATCGACATCGATGCGTGCAGGGAGATCGCCCGCAATGCTACGTCAGCTTATGATCAAGCCGTCTTCGACCAGATCATGGCTTCGATTCGGCGATCGGAATAGGTGTTCCACGGACGTGACGCCGGCCGCGCCGCCGTAGCCCCCCTATGCGACGACGCCCTCCACGACCAGCGCATCGAACTCCGCCTGGGAGAGGCCGGGGCGGCTGCCCGGGACGGGGAGCGGTGGGGGCTACCAACACCGGCGCGCCGCAGGGGTATCCTCGATCGGGGAGACCGGAGAGGCAGCGACGTTGAGCATCGTCACCGAGCTTGAATCGGAAGTCCGCAGCTACTGCCGGAACTGGCCGGCGGTCTTCACGACCGCGCGCGGCGCGGTGATGGAGGACGAGGCGGGGCGGTCGTACATCGACTTCTTCGCCGGGGCGGGGGCGCTCAACTACGGCCACAACGACCCGCGCCTGCTGGCGCCGCTGATGGAGTACCTGGCGAGCGGCGGCGTCCTGCACAGCCTCGACATGACGACGCGCGCCAAGGTCGATTTCCTGGAGCGGCTGCGCGACGTGATCCTGCGTCCGCGCGGGCTGGACTATAAGGTGCAGTTCCCCGGCCCCACGGGCACGAACGCGGTCGAGGCGGCGCTGAAGCTGACGCGCAAGGTGACCGGCCGCCGCACGGTCGTGGCGTTCAGCAACGGGTTCCACGGCATGACGCTGGGGTCGCTGGCGGTGACGGCGAACCCGTCGAAGCGGGCGGGGGCGGGGGTGCCGCTCGAGCACAGCGTGACGATGCCGTTCGACGGCAGCCTGCCCGGCGGCGGCGACACGCTGGGGCAGCTGGCGGCGTACCTCGACCGGGCCGAGGCGGAGCGGCCGGCGGCGGTCATCCTGGAGACGATCCAGGCCGAGGGGGGCGTGAACGTCGCCGGCGACGGGTGGCTGCGCGAGCTGGCGGAGCTGTGCCGTCGCACCGGCGTGCTGCTGATCGTCGACGACATCCAGGTCGGCTGCGGGCGCACGGGGCCGTTCTTCAGCTTCGAGCCGGCGGGCATCACGCCCGACATCGTGACGCTGTCCAAGTCGATCAGCGGCGTCGGGCAGCCGCTGGCGCTCGTGCTGCTGCGCCCCGAGCTCGACGTCTGGGCGCCGGGGGAGCACAACGGCACGTTCCGCGGCAACAACCTGGCCTTCGTGACGGCGACGGCGGCGCTGGACTACTGGCGGGACGACGCGCTGACGCGCCAGGTGGAGCGCAACGCGGTCGTGATGCGGGCGGCGCTCGACGGGCTGCGCGAGCAGCACCCGGGCCGCTTCGTCGACGTGCGGGGGCGGGGCATGATCCAGGGCCTCGTCTGCGCCGAGCCCGCCCTCGCGGCCCGGATCGCGGCCGAGGCATACCGCCGCAACCTCCTCGTCGAGACCAGCGGCCGCGACGACGAGGTCGTCAAGCTGCTGCCCCCCCTCACCATCGACGAGGAGACGCTGTCGGAGGGGCTGGGTCGTCTGGGGGCGGCGGTCGAGGCGTCGGTCGTCGGGTGAGGGGGGTGGGGTGGCTGCCATAAGCAACGCCCCAGGAGGAGGAGCGGAGCTACGATTCGGAATGGCGTCGGTGGGAGAGAACTTGTCGTCGGAGCGGGTGCGAGATAGCGTGGGATGGATAGGGCCGCATGTACTTCCATTTGATGATTAAGCCCGTCTACGGAGTAGCAGACCTTGCAGGCTTCTTCGCGAATCTGCGACGCGAGCAGCTTGAGAAACAAGTCTTGGAGCCCTATCGCCAGGGGCGCTCGATTACTCTGAGCGGCTCGGCGCTCGCGGCCACACATATCGCCAGGATTAGGATCCTACAAACGGCGGAGGAACTCACCGACGAACAATTCAAGCGGGGAACCAAGAGCATGTATCCCTTCCAGGCATACAACGATGGCCACCTGAAGACGTTCTCCCTGCTCCTCAGCGATATCGGGGAGGACGTGACCGACGAGTTCATCACTGGTCCTCCTGGTCATGATCGACAAGCTTCTCCGGATTCGACACAGGAACACGGCCCTGCAGCCGACGCCCGTGAAGTCTTCGTCGTTCACGGCCGGAACGAGGCGGCCCGACGCGCGCTGTTCGAATTTCTGCGGGCCATCGATTTGCGCCCGGTCGAGTGGGCGGCAGCCCTCGAATCGACAGGGGAAGGTGCCCCTTATGTCGGTCAAGTCCTCGACGCTGCTTTCTCGCGAGCACATGCTGTAGTAGTTCTCATGACACCGGATGACGAGGCGCGTCTCCGAGAACCATTCCGCAGCCAAAGTGATGGGGCGTACGAGGCCGAACTAACCGGCCAGGCAAGGCCCAACGTCCTGTTTGAGGCAGGCATGGCGATGGGCCGACATCGGGAGCGAACAGTCTTTCTTGAGATCGGCGATCTGCGTCCATTCACCGATGTTGCGGGGCGCCACGTAATCCGGCTTGACAACACCTCCGAGTGGCGTCAGCAGTTGGCACAGCGTCTGCGGATCGCTGGCTGCCCGGTGAATCTCAGTGGGACCGATTGGCTTTCTGCTGGTGGCTTCGATGCTGTTCTCAAGTCGGTTGCGGTATCGTCCGAATCAGCAGATGACGCAGAGCATGAAGCAGACGGGCTTACCGACAGTCATAACCAGTCTGACTAGGACTCCGGAATCTGCGACATTTGAGCGTATCGCCTCAGAATCACCTCGATTGACCTGCTCATCGACCTCACATCTGTCCGCATGTCGTCAACACTGTTACCATCAGCGGGCTAAACTCCACTCAAGCACTACGATCAGCCCCCGCGTGTGTAACAAGGGAGTTGGTCGAGCACGGTATGTAGCCCTGTCAGGTCAAACGTTGCCGCATAAGTTTCACGATACCGATCCGTTGCAGAGAAGTAGAACGTTGCGTTGATGCGCATATTCAAGACGAGCCACAGCACAAAACGCTCTTCCTCCAAACTGTGGACCGCCGAACCCTTGCTAGGAGTATCTTCGTCGTGCGTCTCATCACTCCACCAGCGTGCCGTTTCAAAGTTTCCGCCCTCGACGTGGTAGATCACGGTGATGCGATCTGTCTGACTATCGTTTAGCAGACGTATGTTCGCGCGAACACCAACAAATGGGTTGCCGTCATAATCACAACCAACCCATAAAGCACCTGGGCCACGTACAGGGACCAGAAGGTACTGAAGAAATGTCCCTCGATCAGCCTCGGAACTAATGTCAATCCACCAGCCCATCGATCCGATTCCCCCATCCGGAGGACCCGCTACTGGAGTCAGTGTAACGGGGGAACTGTAGAGCCACCGATCAACCGTCGCGGTGGCATAGGGGAACTTGTTGCGGGCGGGTAGCAACGTGGATCCCCACTCGCCTCCGTCTGTGCGCTCCTGCAATCCGAACTCAACTTTGCCATTCTCTAACAGTTGTGCAGCAATGCGGACTTCTTTCTGCCCCTGCGTCGTGGACGCAAACACCACGCCCGCCGTCAGAATCGCAAGCGCCGCCAGAGAACCGATAATAATCAACCGATGCACGGACACAGGTGCCCCCTCGCAGCAGAGAATCGTGGCTGCGTGGCAAGCATCCAGAGTCCCGTACGCGCGGCGAGGAGGCGTGAACCACGCTCTGCGCACGTATGGTGTGAGATGCTTGCCACAGCGGGGCGAGGATACGGGGCACCGTATTGGTCGTCAACGGCCGTGCCATCATGCGAATTGACCTTGTCTGAGCGCGCCCGGAAGCCATTCGAAAGCGACGCTGGACGGACAAGACGGTGCCCGGCTCCAGGTACGGATTGGAACCCGTAGGGGCAGCCGGCGCGACGAGGAAGGCACGACGACCATGCGCATCTCGGTCATCGGGGGACAGGAGGCCGACGCGGCGGCGGCGCGGCTGGCGTTCGACGTCGGGCGCGAGATCGGGGCGCGCGGGCATGTGCTGATCTGCGGCGGGCGCGACGGGGTGATGCGGGAGGCCTGCCGCGGCGCGAAGGAGTCCGGCGGCCTGACGATCGGCATCCTGCCCGGTGACGATGCGACGGACGCCAACGAGTTCGTCGACGTGCCGCTGCCGACCGGCATCGGCTACGCGCGCAACGTCTTCGTCGCGAGCGCGGGCGAGGCGGTCATCGCCATCGACGGCAGTATCGGCACGCTCTCGGAGATCGCCTTCGCCCTGCAGAGCGGGCGGCCGGTGATCGGCCTGGCGACGTGGGAGCTGCGCGACGCGGGCGGCCAGCGCCCGCCCATCCGGCGCGTGACGGACGCGAAGTCCGCCGTCGATGCCTGCGAGGCGGCCGTGGCGGGCGCGGCCCGCTAGACTGTCGGGGCGCTCGCCGAGCGGGAGTAGCTCAGTGGTAGAGCATCTGCTTCCCAAGCAGAGGGTCGCGGGTTCGAATCCCGTCTCCCGCTCCAGGGCGCGGCACGACTTCCCTAGCTGAAGAGGTGAGCGGAGCGTCGGAGGGGGCCGCCGATGTGCGGCCAGTGGTCGGCCATCTGCTTTCTGAGCAGGGGGGTGGGGGACCGAATCCCCGCGATCACGGCGCATGATGCAGGGCCACCACAGGCAGGCGTTCCTGTTCGCGGTACGCGAACGAGTTGCCGTCCGAAGCCGCGTCAGGGGCCAGCGCCTCATCGAGGTCAAAGCGCGCCGGCCGGTCCCGTTTCTCCCGCTGGTCGAAGCGGGTCAGCAGGTCTCGGAGATCGACCTCCGCGAAGCCACTCAGCGTGAGATCCCGATCTGCCGTCTCGCGCAGGTCGATCAGCATTCGGGCGAGCAGGATTACAGGCACCGCGGTGAGACCGGCCCGCCGTGCGGCGATGAGCCGCTGATGGCCCGCGAACACGCGCCGGTCGGCGCAGCGCGCGAGCACCGAGTCGACGAACCCGAACATCTCGATCGATCGGGTGAGAGCGGCCAACTCGTCCTCCGAGATGCGCCGGGGGTTGATGGGATCGGGGTGCAGGGCGTCGATCGGGAGCTGCGCCACTTGCAGGGAGGAAGCGGTCGAGGGCACGACGGTCACCAGGTTCTCGGCTGCCAACCAATTGGCTGGGGTGGAGATGTTGACGCCGATCGCCGCCGCCCGATAGAGCGCAGCCCTGCCACCCGCCCTGGATGCGCGGCCACGGTTGGCGAGGGCCAGGCGGTCCCCGAAGCCAGTAGCCCGTAGGAGCTGAGGCGAGGAGGCGTCGGTGGCGCGCCCGGGGGTCTGCCCGGCGTTCGGCCTGCGCCCGGTGACCACGTCGATCTGGAGTCCGTAGCTCCACGCCTGGAGGTTGCCCGGCCGGTTGACGGCGGGGTAGGTCTCCCGCGCATGGCTGGTGTCGAGGGAGGACGCGCCGCCAAACAGGACAGCCTCAGAGGTCTCGCGCGTCGTGCTGCGGCCGGCAACGGCGCCTCCCCAGTTGTGGCCCCAAGCGGCGAGCCGCACCTCCTGACGCCCGAGGGCGCCCGGCAGCGTGATGTCGCCGTCCAGGTCGATCAGCTTGAAGGTCGCGACGCGCGCAGCCCCGCCGGCTTCCGGCTCGTGCTTCGCGTCCAGATCCTGCTTGGCTTCGGGCGTGACGGGCGTGCGGTCCACCGGCCGTGCTGCCGCGAAGGTCTCAGGTATCGCGCGGCCGGTGCGGCAATCGCCCGGCACGTTGGGGACAGCCGCAGGGATGGGATGGGATGGGGAATCCCGAACCCCCCGAACCCCCGAGCCGTCGCATGTCGCGCCTCCCGTGTCGGTTCCGGCGCAACTCGTCGAGATGGAGGATGGAGCGGGACATTGTGACCTCCTCCCGGCTCTCGCCGGCTCACAACGCCCATGCCCCCGGGTGCCCGCGTTGTTCGGCCTGGATCATCCTGGCCCTCGCCGGGGGACAGAAGCGGCAAGTGCTGACGGTGGACCCGAGCGGAGCGGTCACGAGTCAGCAACGCTAGCGCGGTCGCCCTCGCAGCCGCGATGCTCCTGAGCCCGATGGTGATCATCAGCATGCTCGCGGCAGTCGCCATCAAGGGACTGCCCCGGGAGGGCGCCGCGCCTGCGCGCCGTCTGCTGCCGCGAGCGCCGGTCTGGAGGCGGGCTGCGACTTGGAGCAGAGCCGTCATCACGTCGGCCGACCCGCCTTCTCTGCGCGGCGACGCCGGCTTCACAACCGTGGTCTCCGCGGGCAGCTAGGCTCGACCCGCGGCGCTGATCTCGCGGCGGAGACCCTCTTCGCAACGAATCAATCCCGTTCGAAGCCTGAGCCTTGATCGAACTTCAGCGTCCGCCCGTTTTCCGTGACTGTCCGCACCACCTGCTCGGACGCACCACCCGGGAGCCGTGCCTCGATATCGATCGTCACCGTCACCTCGGCTCCAGCGAGCCCGGCGAGGTGCGAAACCACCTCCTCGGCGATTTGGCTGGCGTCCCGGCCGACGCGAGTCGAGTCCAGCTTCACTGCGCCGTGGTAGCGCCTGGGCTGTGGCCGCGCCGGCGCGGCAGCCAGCTCCTCGGCCGACGGATCACGGACTGCTTGCCCCGGGAGCGGTGCCGGAGGATACGGCGTTGCTGCGACTGCGGGAGCCTCAGCGTCCATCTGCCGCCGCGCGACCTCGGGGCGCACGATCAGGCCGGGATCGTCGGGTGCGATCGCGACCTGCTGTCCGCCGCGCAGGCCCAGGTAGCGGCCGGAGTCCTCATCGAACGACTCGGCGTAGGCGAAGGTGTCCATCCGCCAGGTCAGGAATGCGACGCCGGACCGGAGTGCTTCCCCCAGGACGGTCGGCTGTGCCAGGCGCGGCAGATAGAGTTGCTGGGCGAAATTCTCGACCAGCGTGCGCACCGGCACGTGGTCCCCACGCCACAACGGAACGTCGTCGAGCGCCATGCGGACGATCGTCGGGCCGAGGTTCGTGACGAGGAGGTCGTCGCCGCGGAGCTTCCTGCTCGCGCGCACGGCGAGGGGATCGCTGCCACTGAGGCGGGATCCCTGCCACAGCACGGATGCCTTCGGGTCCTTCTGGGTCGGCGCCAGCACCCATTGATAGGTCTCGGGCAGGAGCGCAACCACGGCACTATCGGCCGAGGCGTGCTGCGTCTCCGCCTGGCGGACCTGGTGCGGATCGAGGTTCAGTTCCACCTTCTCCTTGAGGATCGACTGCCACGCGAGGTAGCGCCGAAGCGCCTCATCCAGGTCCTGCAGGCGCACCTTGTCGGCGGCGAGGAAGGCGAGCGTGTTGCGGTAGAGGCGGGGAGCGTTCCCTCGCGACTCCAGGATCGCCTTCGCTGCCGCCTCGGCCTGGTTGTTCCCCTCGCCGCGGGTGTACGCATGGTCGATGTCGAGCCCGACGAGTCGCGCGTCCCGCTCGTCGGGCACCTCGCTGCCGTTGCGGGGCAGGAGGTGGATGCGTGCAAAGTCGCCTCGACGCTTGTCATCGCGGGGCTTGAATCCGAAGTCGATCTCGAGGCGCCGCGTGAGTTCGGCGTGGACCGCATCCGGGTTCCGTTCGAACTGCAGTGCGCGGTCTACCGCGAGCTTGGTCACCGTCGGCTGGGTCGAGTACCAGTAGCGCGGGCCGTCCTGGTAGAGGTACGTCGCGTCCGCGGCGAGGCGGCGGATCGCGTCGCCGAAGACCTGGGGCGACTCACCCGGCATGACGCAGCCAAGCTTCACGCGCCGGTCCTCGATCCCGCGGTGCGTGGCGTCGGCGGTGGGCGCGGAGCCCAGATAGATCGTGCGGGCCGCGCGGCGCGTCGCGTGGAGCTTCCCGAGGTTGGGGACATCGCCGTCGATCTGAAGCGGCAGCGACCTCGCTCCGTCCACGTCCCGTTCGATGATCGGCAGCCAGTTGTCGGAGAGGTACCGGGTGAGCTCGGACCCCACGCGGGAATCGTCGATCGGAATCGTCGAGGGGAGGATGAGCGGATTGCGGTCGCCCTTCTCCCACAGGGTGTGGATGACGGCCGCCATCAGCCGCAGCACGCCACGGGTGCGCTGGAACTTCACCAGCGTCGACCAGTCCGTGTAGAGACGGTCGAAGATCTCCGGGTGGATCGGGTACGCGGTCTGGATGCGCCGCTCGTAGTCGACGGTGCGGCACTCGGGCGGGAACTCGTCGCGTTGCGACTGGTAGAGCTCGGCGAACGCGCGCGCCGTGAGGTCGCGCTGCTTGTAGTCGTCGGGCCCGACGGGCGGCTCGAACAGCCGCCGGCGCACAATCTCGAAGCCTTCCTCAGCAGTCGCCGGGCGCCACGAGGACTCGACGCGCCCAACGACGTTGCGCAGACGATCGACCGCCTCGCGCCCGCGGAGGCCGCCGACCTCCACATCGTCCGCCTGGGTGTGCGGCGAGCCCGTGGCGTCCGAGGCGGGGAGCGAGATCAGCAGCAGGCAGTTCTTCGCGGCACGCGCCGCCTCGGTGAGCGCCTGGGCGAAGGTGAACTGCGTCTCGAAAGTGCCGCCGGGCAGGTCTGGCGCGTCGTGAAGCTGGCGCGCGTAGGCGACCCACTCGTCGATCAGGATGAGACAGGGGCCGTAGTCGTTGAAGAGTTCGCGCAGCACATCCCCCGGGCTCGTTGCCAACTCGTCGTCGAGTGCGATGCGGGCGTACGCCTCGGCGCCCCCGAGTTGGTAGGCGAGTTCGCCCCACAGCGTGCGCACCACCGTGCCGTCGGGCTTCGTGACCGGGTTGCCCGGCGAGATCTTGTTGCCGACCAGCACCACCGAGCGCACGGCCGGGAGTTCGCTCGCGCCCGCTTGCGCCATGACCGCGTCGATCCCGGCGAGGGCGCTCGCCTGCGCGCCGGAGAACAGGTGGTAGAGCGCGAGCATGGAGTGCGTCTTGCCGCCGCCGAAGTTGGTCTGGAGTTGCACGACGGGGTCGCCGCCCAGGCCGGTCAGGCGCTGGATACCACTGACCAGGAGGCGTTGCAGGCTCTCGGTCAGGAACGTGCGGCGGAAGAACTCGACGGGGTGACGGTACTCGTCGCTACCCCCGCCGAGATGCACCTGCCAGAGGTCGGCGGCGAACTCGGCCTGCTGGTAGCGACCGCTGGCCACGTCGGCGTGCGGCGCCACCACTTCTCGCCACGGCTTCAGGGAGCCGGCGGCTGCCGCTTCGATGAGCGTGCCCCCGGCCTTCCGCTGTTCGCTCCGCGTCTGCTCATCGATCACGAGCCGGCGCAGTTCGCTGCGCATCCGCGCGACCTCGTCGGCCTGCGACGCGGAAATCGCCGTGAGGAGGCGCGCTGCGGAGTCGAGCGCGCGCTCGGCGTCGTCGCTGGAGAAGCGCTCCTGGTGCGCCCACTTGTTCCGCCAGTCACGCAACTCGCTGACGATCGAGCGTTCGGTCTGGCCGAGGGTCTGCCGGAAGACGTCGTTCCACGAGAAGACCATGAGACTGAGCAGCGCGGCGCTGTCCCACTCGGCCAGCGCTCCGTCCGTCGAGAGACGGCTGTCCTCGTAGAAGTACGCTCGGGCGCGCTCCAGGGCGTCCTGCGGGCCGTGCACGCTCTTGAATTCGCGCTCCACGAAGGGCCCGAGGCCCTCCCGCAGAAGATCCATCGCCTTGCCGACGCGCTCGTGGTTGGTGATTGCCATGCGCTTGCTCCTACGCGCCATCGAGGACGAGGGCGCCCTGCGCGACGGCGGTCGCGCGCTGCTCGCCTACGAGGCGGATGATCTCCGGCCACGACTGTACGAGGCCGTTGTACGCGAGGGCGTCCGCGGCGCGCCGCTTGCGCTCGCTGACCAGGTACAGGCGGTAGGCGAGTTCGCGAGCGGTCTCGGTCTTGCTGCCGAGTTTGGCCGCGAGGGTAGCCGCGGCCGGCTCGCCGCCAGACTCGAGCGCGCGGATCAGGTGCTGCGCCATCTCCCAGACGGTGAGCCGGGTATCGGTGGCCGGATCCCAGGCCTCATCGAGTTCGGCCGGCTTGAAGATACGCACCTTGCCCCGCCTCGACTCGATGATGCCGGCCCGGGCGAGGCCGTCGACGCTGGTGTTCTTCGCCTTGGACAGCGTCTCCGCGACCCCGTAGTCGCCCGCCGCGAAGCCCGACTGCTCGAACCAGGCCAGCGCCCAGCGCGTGTCGGCGTCGAAGTCGCCTTCCTGCTCCGCCAGGACTTCGTCGAGGGTGGCGTTGATGAGCGCGAGCGCGTCCCGCACCGACATCTTGCTGCCATCCGCGCTGAGCACCTCCCGGTAGCGCGTGAACACCGCCATGCCCGGCCCGATGGCCGCCTGCGCCAGGTCCACCGGCGCGATGTTGTCTGCCTGCATCCGCCGGACCGCCCCGGGCAACTCCGACTTCAGCGCCTCCACGAACTCCCGCCGCGTGGCGACGGGCGCAGCGGCCGGACGCGGCCGGCAGACCAGGATGATGCTGGAAGCGAGGGCGTTGGTGCCCATTGCCAAGATTCGCCCAGCGCCTTCCGTTCGCATCGGCCAGGTGCCGCTGATCCCGAAACCGGCGCGGATCACGGCTTCGAGAAAGGTCTCCCAGCCGGTGCTGACCGTCCCCACCTCGCCCTTGGCCTCCGACTGCTTGAAAGCGTAGTAGATCGTGACCGGGAAGCCTGGGTGCGACGACTCGGCGAGGCGGCGCATCGCCCGCGTCATGCCATCGAGGAAGAACGCCTCCGCCTCCGCCTTGCCACCGTGGCGATAGGGCGTCGCGATCAACTCCTCGGCCTTCGGCACGGCCAGCGTGGCGAAGAGGTCTGGGAAGACCGGGCCCAGCGAGCGGCGCAGCCAGCCGTAGAAGAAGTCCGACAGGTCGGCGTAGCCGATGTTGTCGTAGTAGGGTGGGTCGGTGGAGACGACGCTGGCGGGTGTGTGCACTTGCGCGGACGAGTCGGCCTGGCCGGCAGTCCCCACCACCGACGCTGGGAATGCGCCGATCGCCATCATGGTTTTGTTAAGAATTGTACCTAGACTGCCGCCCGCATCGGCGAACGGGTTTGCCTCAGCGTAATCCCAGACCATAGGAATAGCCTGCCGAGCAAACGTCTCTCGGAATGCACCGCGATCGTTCATCCATGTCACAAGCGAAGATCCGAGATTCGCGACTTTCGATATTGCGAAGGCCAAGTACACCCCCACCGCCTCCGCGTACCCCGTCGCCCCCACGCCGACGTCCCGCAGGGGGACGCCGTCGTCGGGTATGCCTGCGGCCAGGGCGTCGGCGCGGACGCGCTCCCGCGCCTCCGTCACAAGGTCGGAGAACGTGGTCAGGGCGACGAGTTGGCGGTCGGTGAAGAGGTCCCCGAAGGTCGTGAGGCCGTACAGCGGGGGCGAGAACCAGCGTCGGTTGCCAGGCATATGAAGGCCCGGCCGCCACTCGGGGTCCGCATCTTGCGCGACCAGTTCGTGTTCCGCGGACGGATCGAGATAGAGCCGGGCCCGGTGTCCCTCGGCAACGACGGCCATCAGGCGAGCACCCATGCGGCCGGCTTGACCTTCGGCGCGGATGTAGTCTTCCGGAATTGGCGTGTTCGAAACGACGCAGCGGAAGTTGCCCCCGCGGGCCATCTTCGTTCCCTGCTTCTCCGGGTCCGGCGGTACCCCCGCCTTGACCGTGAACCGATAGCCGCCGTCCTCGATCACCGGCTCGACGTAGGCCTCTTTCCCCTTCTTCTTGGACAGCACGAACGTCGACGCGAGCGGCACGTCGACATCAGCGAAGGCGGGATTGGGGCTCTTCACCGTCCGCGCCCAGAGCCAGGCGATAACGGTCAGGTTGCGGCCCACGTAGGGCGTCAGGTCGGGCCGCTCGCGGGCCATCTCCGCCGTGACCTCCACCTTGGGGTAGAGGTGCCCGATGCGCCGCTCCGCCTCGTCTCGCATCCACTGGCCGTAGTAGCGCACGTCAGCCGCAAGGCCCGCCGCGCCCTTCCACTGCGCCCCCGTCGTCCCCTTCCCCTGGCGGCTCTCCGGATTCACCGGCGGTCGCCCGGCGAACTTCGGCGGGATCTCGATCATCGCCTTGTTGATCAGCACCGCCACAGGGTTGAGGTCGCTGGCATGCGCCTCCAGGCCCAGGCGCTGCGCCTCCAGGGGGATCGCGCCCCCGCCCGCGAACGGGTCGTGGAAGGCGGGCAGGACGTGGCGGTCGAACAACTCCTTCGCGCGCGGATGGTCGGCGTTCTCGGCGCAGGCGCGGCGCCAAGACTGCCAGATTTCGTCGCGCGCCTTCTGCAGCACCTCCTCGTTCGTCGTGTTCTCCCACAGCACGAGCTGCTTGATGATGCCGAAGAGCCGCTGGCGCTCCTGCTCCTGGGCGCGCTCGGTGCGGAACAGGTCGGGGCAGGCGGACGGGTCGTCCACCATCTGCGAGAACAGCACGGCCCGCGCCGCCGCCAGCGGCCGTCGCGCCCACCACAGGTGCAGGGTGCTGGGGTGCCCGTGCCGGATCGACTTCTCCCGCGAGGCGGCCTTGTTGATCGCGTCGAGCGGGAGGGAGACTTCGATGAGCTTCTTGCGGTCGAGCACGGTGGGTGCGTCGTGCGTCACGACGGCGACGGCTCGCCGCCGAGACGCTTGAGCCGCACGGCGGGCAGCCGCTTCAGTTGCTGGTTGCGCGGGTCCACCTCAATGCCGACCGACTCCAGCGCCGTGACACCCAGCAACGGCTCGGCGTCGTCGTCGCCGAAGATCACGGTCGTCCCAACGTACTCGCCCATGAACTCGATGTCCGCGCCGGCCACGTCGGGCCGGATCTCGCTGCCATCAGCCAGTTCATAGACACGGCTCCCCCGCGGTTCCAGACCGATCGCTTCGAGGTGCTGTCGCGGCACGAGGCTGTCCGTGGCCCCGGTGTCCACGAGGAAGAGCCCCTCCCAGGCGCGCTCCCGCGCCGCAGGGTTCCGAATGGTAACGGTGACGTACGTTGCTCCCATGGTTCACTCCTCCGTGCAGGGGCGTGCTCGCCTCGCCGTCATGATGGCGCCTCCGACCGGGCGATGAGCTCCGCCAGATCGTAGTTGACGCTGGTCACTCCGAAGTCGGGCTCGCGGCGGAAGGGGCGGCGGAGGTAGTGCACGCGTTCGCCGCCGTCCTCCAGGAACTCGACCACCGCCAGAATGAAGGCATCCGGCTTGTTGAGCGAGTAGAGGATCTCGTTCTTCGTGACGGTTACCGTGTCGGCGCCCGTGATGCGGCCCTTTACCTCGATGAAGCGCAGTCCCTGCTGGCCCCGCGGGTCGCGGCTCTCGATGTCGTAGCCGAGCCGCTCGAACTCCCTGTCGACCGGGTCGAATCCGAGGCCGCGCTCGACCTCCATCACGGCGGCGCGCGCCCTCGCCGCGGCGGCCTGCCTGTCCGCCGACGACGCGGTGGCCGGCGACGGCCGGCCGGTGATCGCCGCGATCAGACCGGCGGGAATCACCATGAGTCCACCGAGCACCACAGGCGGCAGGGCGGAGATCTGCGCCTCGCGGTCGAGTTCGGCGAGGCGCCGCTCGAGCCGTCCCTGCAGGTCGTCGGCGCGACGTCGGGCCTCCCGCGCGTTGAGCCGCGCGTTCGGCTTGCCGGCCGCCTCCTGCTCCGATAGCCGCGCGGCCTGGTTGTCCCAGTAGGATATCTCCTTCGCCAGCCGGTCCTTGACCGCGGCGCGCGTCTTCTCGACCCATCCGATGCGGCGATCGCGGATCTCGGCGACATGCTCCGGCACGACGTTGGCGATCGCGTGTTGCATCGCGCGCTGCTCGAGCTCGCGTGTGATCCAGGCGCACTCGGGCCGCGCCAGGAAGGCCTCGACATCGGGCTCGTCGTCAGCAAGGGGCCGGTAGTCGAGGTATGGCGCGTACTGCATGTGTCGCGCGTTCCCCGTGGCGTCCAGTTCCACGTAGAGCATGCGCTTGGAGACCGTGCGCCGCTCGCCGGAGGGCAGCAGGCTGGCGTCGCGCACCTCGTGCTCGGCGTAGAAGAGCACCCGCGGCTCCATGCCCGGATCGCGGTCGTCGACGAGGATGGTCCCGCGCCGGAGCAGGTCGCGGTGCCGCTCCATGGTGAGGTCGAGCGCCGCGTCGAGCAGCGGATGCCCCGGGCAGATGAAGGCGGCGAGCGGCTGCCCCTGCGGCGCGATCAGATCCTTCTCGAACGTCACGCGCTCGTACCGTGCGAGCACCGGTTCGCCCACGCCGATAACGCGGTCGCGGTACCGGATGGGCGCGGGCACGTGCGTGATCTCGTAGCGCCGCGACTCGCGTTGACGGACGGTTCCGCCCAGCCGCTTGAACGCGGCCGTGAAGAACTCCTCGACGTAGTGCGGCTGGAGCCGTCGCGCCTGCGCGCGCTCCATGTCGTCGCGGACCTTCGCCACGCCGCCTGCGTCCATAATCTCGGTCGCGAGCGCGCGGTCCTCCATCAGTTCCGCGAGGCGCGGACGGTCGACCGCCTCCTCGATGGCCTGGGTCAGCCGGGCGCGGACTTCCGGCTGCTCGCCGTAGCGGATGGCCTGGATCAGCAGGTCGCGGAGCGGGCGCCCCTCGAACTGCAGCTTGCCGAGTACGTCGAACACCTGCCCGCCCAGCGCCCGGCGCGCCTCCTCGAGCTTCTCCAGCAGCTTCCGGTAGACGTCGCCCTCGCGCGTCTCCGCGGCGACGAGGTTCCAGAGGTGGCAGACCTCGGTCTGCCCGATGCGGTGGATGCGCCCGAAGCGCTGCTCCAGCCGGTTGGGGTTCCACGGCAGGTCGTAGTTGACCATCAGGTGCGCGCGCTGGAGGTTGATGCCCTCGCTGGCGGCATCGGTCGCGAGCAGCACCTGCACCGCGGCGTCGTGGAGGAATCCCTCCTGCGCCTTGCGACGGTCCTCGCGCCCCATCCCGCCGTGGATGACCGCCACGGCCTCGCTGCGCCCCAGCAGCCTGTGCGCGATGTTCTCGTACAGGTAGTTGAGCGTGTCGCGGTGCTCGGTGAAGATCACGATCTTCTGGTGGGGGGAGGGTTTGGGCGGCGCGGGCGCCCCGGAGCCGTACGGGGCTTCCTCTTCCGCGACGCCCCGAGTGACGCCCTCGGGTGTGAGCACGTCCCGGAGGACGTTGGCCAGCTCATGCCACTTGGTGTCGCCGGTGCGTCGGACCTCCGCGGCCAAGCGCTCGAGGTTTTGGAGGATCGCGATCTCCGCCTTGAGTTCTTCGACCGTTCGTGCCGCCGTCGCCTGATCGAGGATCTCCTCGCCGATCGCCTCCAGCTCGTCGTCGGGCGCCTCGTCGAGGTCCTCGATGTCATCGTCGTCGAGCAGGCGCACGCCCGCGTCCAGCGGCGCGGCCCCGCGCTGCATCAACTCGACCTCGCGCTGGCGGCCCTCCAGGCGCTCGCGCCGACGGCGCAGCGATTGGTAGATCGCCTCGGGCGAGGAGGCGAGCCGGCGCTGGAGGATCGTGAGCGCGAAGCCGACCGTCCCGGCGCGCTTATCGTTCTGCAGCGCCTCGGCCCGATTGAACTCCTCACGGACGTAGTCGGTCACAGCGCGGTACAGGCGCGCCTCGGCCTCGGAGAGCTTGTAGGGGACGGTGTAGGCGATGCGCTCGGGGAACAGCGGGCGTCCGTCGAACTTGAGCAGCTTCTCCTTCACCATCCTCCGCATCAGGTCGGATACGTCGACCTGGTGGACGCCGTCCCGGAAGCGCCCCTCGAAGCGATCGCCGTCGAGCAGGGCGAGGAAGAGCTGGAAGTCTTCCTCCTTGCCGTTGTGCGGGGTGGCCGTCATGAGCAGGAAGTGCCGCGTGAGCCCCGACAGCAGCTGCCCGAGCCGGTGGCGCTTCGTGTAGCGCACCTCTCCACCGAAGAACGAGGCGGAGAGCTTGTGCGCCTCGTCGCACACTACGAGATCCCAGCGGCAGTCCGGCGCGCTCAGCTTCGCCTGTAGATCCTCGTCCCGCGCCAGCTTGTCGAGCCGGGCGATCGCGAGGTCGTTCTCCACGAACCAATTCCCGGTGCGCGCGGCCTCAAGCTTGTCGTTGGTGACGATCTCGAACGGCAGATGGAACTTCCTCGAGAGTTCGTCCTGCCACTGCTCGACGAGGCTGCCCGGGCAGACGATGAGGCAGCGCTTCAGGTCGCCCCGGGCGATGAGTTCCTTGATCAGCAGCCCGGCCATGATCGTCTTGCCGGCCCCAGGATCGTCGGCCAGCAGGAAGCGCAGCGGCTGGCGAGGCAGCATCGCCTCGTAGACCGCCGTGATCTGGTGGGGGAGCGGCTCGACGAGTGATGTATGAACGGCCAGCACCGGGTCGAAGAGGTGGGCGAGCCGGATGCGCTGGGCCTCGGACACCAGCCGGAAGAGCGCGCCGTCGCCATCGAAGCTCCAGGGCCGGCCAACCTCGACCACCTCCAGGCGGGCCTCGTCGTGCCGGTACAGGATCTCGTTGGCGATGCGACCGGAGGGATCCTTGTAGGTGAGTTCGAGGGCATCCGAGCCGAACCATTGCACGTTCACGACCGTGACGAGGCCGTCGGGCGCTACGCCTCGGATGCTGGCTGATTGCCGGAGTTCTTCAAGCGCGGCCAATCCACACCCCCATGTCCCATCGGAAGCCTGCAAGAACGGTACTCGCCCGCAGACGACTGCACGCCCAGTCCGGCCACCAGGTGGACGCCAGCTGACCCCGAAGGATGGTCCCAACAGGTGGCGAGTCGGGCCGGCGGTTCCGCTCGACCCAGATCCCCGCCTGCCTCTGGTTCCTCTCGCGCGGCCGCCGCAACGGCGCCTTCTGCACTGGGGACCCGGCGGCGGACTTCCCTCCCGGGTCCGGCACGACGCCCCGCGGGATGCCATCATTGCCAGGATCGCGGCGCCGGCCGCCCGGAGGAGGACGCGATGCCGCTGACCACGACGGAGCTCGAATCGACGCTGTGGCGCGCCGCCGACATCCTGCGCGGCCAGATCGACTCCAGCGACTACAAGAACTACATCTTCTCGATGCTCTTCCTGAAGCGGCTCTCGGACCGCTTCGCCGAGGAGGTCGAGAGCGCGGCGGCGGCCGGCGTGTCGCGCGCCGTGGCCGAGCACGACCGCGACGAGCACGAGTTCTTCGTGCCGCCCGAGGCGCGCTGGGACGCGATCGTGCGCGAGTCGATGAACCTGGGCGAGGTGGTCAACCGGGCCAGCGCGCGCATCGAGGAGGAGAACGCGCCCCGCCTCGACGGCGTGCTGCGCAACACGAACTGGAACGACGAGACGAAGCTGGGCAGCCCGGCCAGCCGCGACGGCATCATCAACAGCCTGCTCAAGCACTTCGGCGCCCTCGACCTGCGCGATGCGAACCTGACGCCCGACGGCGAGCAGGGCGCGACGAACGTGCTGGGCGACTCCTACGAGTACCTGATCCGGCAGTTCGCCGACGACGCCGGCAAGAAGGGCGGCGAGTTCTACACGCCGCGCTCGGTGGTGCGGCTGATCGTGGAGCTGCTCGCGCCGACCGAGGGCATGCGCATCTGCGACCCGACGGCGGGGTCGGCGGGGATGCTGATCTACGCGGCGCAGTACGTCGCGGAGCAGGGCGGGAATCCGCGCAACCTGGTGCTGCACGGGCAGGAGCGCAACCTGGGCACGCTGGCCATCGGCAAGCTCAACCTGCTGCTGCACGGGCTGCGCTCGGCGCTGTACGAGGGCGGCGACGTGATCGCGGAGCCGCGCCTGCGCGACGCCCGCGGCCGGCTGCAGGCCTACGACCGCGTGATCGCCAATCCGCCGTTCAGCCTCAAGGAGTGGGGGCGCGACTTCGCGCCCACCGACCCGCATCGCCGCTTCGACCGCTACGGCGCCATCCCGCCCAAGACGAAGGGCGACCTGGCCTTCCTGCAGCACATGATCGCCGTCACCAAGCCCGGCGGCATGGTGGGCGTCGTGATGCCGCACGGCATCCTCTTCCGCGGCGGCGCCGAGGGGACGATCCGCCGCGGCATCGTGGAGGCCGACCTGTTCGAGGCGGTGATCGGCCTGGCGCCCAACCTGTTCTACGGGGCGAGCATCCCCGTCGCGATCTGCGTGCTGAACAGGGACAAGCGGCCCGAGCGGAAGCGCAAGGTGCTGTTCATCGACGCCGCGCAGCCGGGCTACTTCCGCCAAGGCAAGGCGCAGAACCACCTCGACCGCGAGCACGTAACGACGATCGTGGAGGCGTTCGGCGCCTTCGAGGAGGCCGAGCGCTTCGCGCACGTGGCCGGCCTGGAGGAGATCCGCGCCAACGACTTCAACCTCAACATCTCGCGCTACGTCGACACGACGGAGCACGAGGAGGTCCCCAGCGTCGAGGAGGCGCTGGCGCGGCTGCGCGAGGCGGAGCGCCGGCGCGACGCGGCGGCGGCGCACATGGACGCCCTGCTGTCGGAGCTGGGCTATGCCGATGCCTAGGGATGCGACCCAACTGGCGGTCCCCGACGGCTGGCGGGTCGTGCGCCTGCGGGATGTGTGCGACGGGGCCCGGTACGGCGCAAGCGCGCCCGCGCGTCCGTTCGATCCAGATCTTCCCCGCTACGTCCGCATCACCGACATTTCCGATGCTGGCCGGCTTCGGGCCGACGACCCGCGGTCGGCGGATCCAGAGAGGGTCCAGGGCTATGAACTGCATGCTGGCGACTTGCTCTTCGCCAGAAGTGGCAGCGTCGGGCGGACGTACCTCTACCAGCCTGAGGACGGCCCCTGTGTCTTTGCCGGGTATCTCATTCGATTCCGTCCAAACCCGGAGGTTGCGCTGCCGAGATTCGTAGACCTCCACACACACTCCCCTGCATACCACCGCTGGGTTCAATCGGTATTGCACGCAGGAGCGCAACCGAACATCAATGCGGCTGAATACGGATCTCTCCCGATCCTCCTCCCGCCGCTGGCCGAGCAGCGGGGGATCGCGGCGGTGCTGGACGCGATCGATGACGCGATTGAGCGGTCGGAGGCGGTGATCGCGGCGACGGAGGAGCTGCGGCGGTCGCTGCTGCACGAGCTGCTGTCGCGGGGGGTCCCGGGCTGGCACTCGGAGTGGCGCGACGTGCGGGGTCTGGGGGTCGTACCGGCGTGCTGGGAGGTCGCCCGGTTGGGGGAGGTGTGCGAGCGCCCCGAGTACGGCGCCGGGGCTCCGGCACGTCCATTCGATGCCAGTCTCCCGCGCTATGTCCGCATCACCGACATCACCGACGATGGCCGTCTCCGGCCCGGTGACGCCAGATCAGCCGACCCCTCCGAGGTTGACGGTTACGAACTCGGTCCGGGCGATCTGCTGTTCGCGCGGAGCGGGGCAACCGTCGGCAAGACGTACCTGCACCGGCAGTCGGACGGCGCGTGCGTTTACGCGGGGTATTTGATCCGCTTTCGGGCTCTGTCTGACGCTGCCTTGCCCGAGTTCCTGGAGCTTTGGACTCGCTCGGACTTCTACCGGCGTTGGGTGGCGTCAATGCTGCGCGCGGGCGCCCAGCCGAACATCAACGCGGCCGAGTACTCGTCTCTCCCGGTCGCGCTGCCCCCGCTGGGAGAGCAGGAGGCGATCAGCACGGCGCTCGACGGCGTAGACGCGTCGCTTGAGGAGTCGCGCCGGGGAACAGATGTGCTACGGTCGGTGAAGGCGTCGGCGTCGGAGGCGCTGCTGTCGGGTCGGGTGCGTACTACGAAAGCAATGCCAGCATGATGGACCGGGAAATCCAAGTGACTCTGCCGCTTGACCAGGAAGGAATGCTCGGGCGCCAGTGCCCCGCAGACACATGCGGTCGCTACTTCAAGGTAAACCCCGAGTCCGGCGGATCCGTCGAGGTTGAGGCCTGTCCATACTGTGAGGCACCGGCGGACTCGCAGGAATTCGCGACACCCGAGCAGGAGCAGTACGCGCTGGACGTCGTCGAGGCTCAGGTCAACGACTGGGCGTTCGCCGGTCTTCGTCGGAGCGCAGAGCGGTTCAACCGCGCGCAGCGCGGTGGACCGATCGAACTCAGGATCGACGTTAAGGGGGGACGGCCCATCCCGAGGCCGTACTCCGAACGGCTGCTCGAAACGCGGGTCTGCTGCGATACCTGCACGCTTGAGTTCGCGGTGTACGGAGTGTTCGCTTCGTGCCCAGCTTGTCAGCGCTTGAACGCGCTCACTACCTGCCTTGCGTCGCTTGAAGTCGCGCGAAAGCGTGTACAGCATTGCGACGACCCCGATATCGACAACGCGCTCCGTGGACAGTTCCCTCGCGACGCCCTGCGTGACACCGTCGCCGCGTTCGACTCGTACGGGAAGGCACTCCGGGCCAAGTACCCGGACCGCCTCCGCCCGAAAGCGAAGACGAACCTCTTCCAAGACTTGGACGCCCTCGACGCCGAGCTACAACGCGCTGGCCTCCCAGCGATCAACACCATCTTGTCCCCTGACGAGGCAGCGCGGCTGAACTGGTTCTTCCAGGCTCGGCATGTGTACGAGCACAACGCAGGCGTTGTGGACGATCGATTCATCGCACGGATACCGGGCTCCGCATCGCTCCGGGGCCGACTCCTGCCGTTGCCCGAATCTGACCTGCTGAGCGGAATAGACGCGGCGGCGAGACTCACTCAAGCGATTGATCGCAGCTTCCCGACAGGTACCGCATGACCTCCCCCGACGACCTCAACGAGCTCAACCACGCCGAGAGGCCGGCGCGGGAGCTGCTGGAGCGGCTGGGGTACACCTACGTGCCGCGCGCGGAGTTGTCGGCGGAGCGCGACGACGAGCGCGAGGTGCTGCTGACGGAGCGGCTGACGTCGGCGCTGCTGCGGCTCAACGAGGGGCTGACGGCCGACCAGGCGCAGCGGGTCGTCTTCGCGCTGCAGCACATCGACGCCACGGGCATGGCGCGCAACCAGCGCATCCACGAGTACCTGGTCTACGGCATGCCGCTGACCGTCGATCGGGGCGGCCGTCAGGAGACGCCCAGCGTCCGCTTCTTCGACTTCGACCACCCGGCGCCGGGCGTGGGGCTGAACGAGTACGTCGTCACGACGCAGTTCCGCATCCGCCGCGGCGCCGAGCGCGCCGGCGACGACGATCGGCGGGCCGTGGTCCCCGACCTGGTGCTGTTCGTCAACGGCATCCCGCTGGTCGTGATGGAGGCGAAGTCGCCGTCGCTGCTGGAGGTCTGGAAGTCGAAGGCGGTGCGGCAGCTGCGTCGCTGCCAGGAGGCCGGGCCGGAGTGGCAGGGCGCCGGCGCGCCGGCGCTGTTCGAGACCAACCTGATCTGCGTGGCGCACTGCGGCGCCGACGCCGCCTACGCGGCCGTGGGCGCGCCGGAGAACGCCTACGTGGGCTGGAAGTCGATCGAGCCGTTTGCGGCGGCCGACTTCGAGCGGCGCTTCGGCGTCGCGCCGGAGGGGCAGGCGCGCCTGATCGCGGGGCTGCTCAACCCGGCCACGCTGCTCGACGTGCTGCGCGACTTCGTCGTCTTCGAGCAGGAGCGCGGGCGGCTGGTCAAGAAGCTGCCGCGCTATCAGCAGTACCGCGCCACCCGCCAGGCCGTCGCGCGGGTCCTCGACGGGCGCACGCCGCCGGAGCGGGGCGGCGTCGTGTGGCACACCCAGGGGTCGGGCAAGTCGCTGACGATGCTCTACCTGGCGACGAAGCTGCGGCGCTCGCCGGCGCTGCGCAACCCGACGATCGTCGTCGTGACGGACCGCCGGCAGCTGGACCGTCAGATCACGCAGACATTCGAGCGCACCGGCTTCCCCAACCCGGAGCACGCCGACAGCACGGCCCACCTGCGCGACCTGCTGCGCACGAGCAACGGTCGCACGGTGATGACGACGGTCCAGAAGTTCAAGGAGGCGCTGAGCGAGCGCGCGGCGGCGCCCCTCAACGGCGCCGACAACGTGGTCCTGATGATCGACGAGGCGCACCGCACGCAGTACGGCCTGCTGGCGGCGAAGATGCGGGCGGCGCTGCCCAACGCGACGTTCATCGGCTTCACGGGCACGCCGATCGACAAGGATTTCCGGCGCTCGACGCTGGGCACGTTCGGCGAGTTGATCGACTCGTACACGATCCCGGAGTCGGTCGCGGACGGCGCCACGGTGCCGATCTTCTACGAAGCGCGGCTGCCGGAGCTGCACGTCGAGGGGCCGGAGACGCTGGACCGGCTGTTCGAGGCGTTGTTCGGCGACGAGCCGGAGGCGACGCGGGCGGAGATCCGGCGTCGCTACGCGAACAAGGAGACGATCGCGCAGGCGGCGAAGCGCATTGAGGCGGTCGCGCTGGACATCGCGGAGCACTACAAGAAGAAGGTGCAGCCCAACGGCTTCAAGGCGCAGGTCGTCGCGCCGAGCCGGGCGGCGGCGCTGCGCTACGCCGAGCACCTCTGCCAGTTTGGGCTGTCGGCGTACCCGATCATCACGACGGATCACAACGACGGGCCCGAGTTCCAGGCGGCGCGGTCGCTGGACGAGGGGCAGGTCGTGGCGTCGTTCGTCGAGCCGGACGGCGAGCCCGAGGTGCTGGTGGTGGTCGACAAGCTGATCACCGGCTTCGACGCGCCCGTCGAGCAGGTGCTGTACCTCGATCGGTCGATGCGGGACCACACGCTGCTGCAGGCGATCGCGCGGGTGAACCGCCGGTTCTCGCACACGCGGGAGGGCGTGCCGACCGAGAAGGAGTATGGGCTCGTGGTCGACTACCACGGCGTGTCGCGGGAGTTGGAGAGCGCCCTGGCGATCTTCGAGCGTGGCGATGTCGAGGAGGCGCTGACCGAGCTGCCCGAGGATCCCGGTCCGGTGATGCAGGCCGCCGCCGACCGCGCCGAGTCGCACTTCCGCGGGCTCGACCTCGCCGACCCCTGGGCGTGCGTCCGTCGCTTCGCCGCCGACGCGGGCGCCGAGGGCGACTACAAGGCCGATCAGTACGAGGCGTTCGACCGCGACTATCGGGAGTTCTCGACGCTGATGGACCGCTTCCTGCCCGACCCGGCGGCGCTGCCCTACCTCGACCGGCTGCGCGATCTCACGGTGATTCGGTCGTACGCGCGGGCGCAATTCCTGCGCGAGCACGCCGATACCGACTGGACGGCCGTCGGCGCGAAGGTGAAGCAGCTGCTCGACTCGCGGATCGACGCGCGCGTGCGCGAACTGATGGCGCCGGTCTCGGTGCTGGATGAGAACTTCGAGCAGACGATCGCGCGGCTGCCCCACGACGAGGCGCGGGCGTCGGTGATGGAGCACGCGCTGCGGGCGCAGATCAAGGAGCGGCTGGCGGAGAACCCGGCGTTTTACGAGCGGCTGTCGGAGGCGCTGGAGCGCATCATCCGCGAGTTGCGCGCGCGCCTCATCGACGCCGCCGAGGGCAGCAAACGGATGATGCCCATCCGCGCCGAGATCGCCCGCGAGGAGGCGATCGCCGCCGAGCAGGGGCTGACGCCGGTGTCGTTCGCGGTCTACGGCATCCTGGCGTCGGGCGCTGCCGGTGGGGAGGTCGCCGGCGGCGGGCCCCACGTGCTGCGGGAGGAGGCGGCCGAGTACCGCGGCGCGTTCGATGAGGGGTTGAAGGATGTCGCCCGCGACATCGACGCGATCCTGGAGGAGCATCGCGGGATCGTCGACTGGCGGGAGAATCTGGACGTCCAGCGGGAGATGCGGCGCGACATCAAGCGGCTGCTGCGCAACGACGGCCGCGACGAGGAGGATCTCGACGAGGTCGTGCGCCGGGTGGTCGAAGTCGCACGGCGGCGGCTGCTATGACGGCCCAGGCGACGGCCCAAGCGACGGCCCAGATGACGGCGCAGATGACGGAGCGCGGGGAGGTCCGCTTCGGCGACGCGCGCATCCGCTACCGCGTGGTCCGCAGCCCACGGCGGCACAAGACGATCGCGGTGACGGTGGACCAGCCGGGCGTGGTCACCGTGTCGGCCCCCGTCGACACACCGCCGGAGCGCGTCGAAGCGACGGTGCGCCGTCGCGCGGGCTGGATCGTCCGGCACGAGGGCGCGGCCGCCTCAGCGTCGCCGACCCGCCGATTCGTCAGCGGGGAGTCGCTGCCGTATCTCGGGCGGTCGGTGCGGCTGACCGTGCGTCCCAGCGACGAGGCCCGGGTCGCGGTGCGGTTCCACCACTGGCAGTTCGAGGTCGACGTGCCGCGGTCGCTGGAGGGGGAGGAGCGCGACGCGGCCGTGCGGTCGGCCTTCGAGGCGTGGTACCGCGAGCGTGCGGCGCTGAAGCTGCCGCCGCGCGTCGATCGGATCGGGCGCCTGATCGGTGTGCGGCCGAAGGCGGTGCTGATCCGCGGTCAGCGCACCCGCTGGGCGAGTTGCGCCCCGGACGGCACGCTGCGCTTCAACTGGCGCGCGATCATGGCCCCGCCCGCGATCCTGGACTACATCGTCGCGCATGAGCTGGCGCACCTGCGGGTGCGGGCGCACAACGCCGAGTATTGGGGCGTCGTCGCGCAGGCCGTCCCGGACTACCGCCAGCGTCGGCAGCGCCTGCGGGAGCTGGGCGCCGCGTTGGACATCGGGTAGGGGGTTCGGGGTCGTCGGGGAGGCAGGCGGACGGAGGGATGCTTGCTGGCGGAGCGGCGCCCTCGCATCACAGAGGGCCCGGCACCAGCGTGCTTCCCAAGCAGAGGGTCGCGGGTTCGAATCCCGTTACGCGCTCCGGGGCTCCCTAACTAATGAAGAGACCGGAGCGGCGCCGGGGGCCGCCGACGTGCGGCCGGTCGTCGGCCATCTGCTTTCTGAGCAGGGCGGTGGGGACCGCATCCTCGCGGTCACGTTGAACCATTCGGGGCTCCCACTGGCAAGCTGGCGCGTCCGCGAAGAGCGAACGGATCGCCGGCGGATCCCGCCTCGGAGCCCGGTCGCCGAACGCACCCCGCCAGATCATCCGCGCCAGATAGCAAGCTTCAGGGAAAACACAGGCTGAGAGGGGGTTTGCCCGCGCGGACCCGGTCCGCGCTCAGCGGACCGGAGAGCACTCGGTCCGCCAGGGAGAAGGTGAAGTGGCGCCCGGCCACCGGGGCGCTGCGGCAGGTGGTGGAATCGCGGCGCACCATGTCGGGCGAGCCGTGCCCGCCGAACCGTAGGACATCGACTTCGCGCCCGTCGTGGGCGATCGCCCATGTGGCGAAGGTGTGGCGGAAGCGGTGGGCGCGCAGCCTGGTAGCCCGGGCCGCATGGCCGAGCGGCCGGCGGCGCCGCTTGAGGCCGCCAATGCCGGCGCGGACGCCGGAGTGGAGGCGGCCTGGGCGCGCGCTGGAGCAGCACGGCCCGGAGTCGGCTCCGCGACCGGCGAGGCCGTTCTCCGTCGCGCCGGCAGGGGGGGATGCGAGCCGCGTCGGCGAGCGCGTCTCTTGGCAGTAGCGGTGGCGGGTGCGGGGGCGGTGGCTCTGGGGGTCGCCGACGGCTGACGAGTACCGCCCATTGCTGAGGGCGGTTGGAGCGAAGCGCTTCGCTTGGTGCGACTCATTCCGGCCGCGACAGGGGTACGTGGCAGTGGCAGCCCGACCTGGCGCAGGCGGCCCCGCCTTCGACCACGCGTTCTTCGCCCGCGTGTGCCTCGACGATGAACTCTTCGGCCCCGACCAACCGCTGTCGGAGCAGGAGGTACACGTCCGACTGGCCCACTTGCGGAGTGCGGAACGGGCGGAAGCCCTGGACCTCCTCTGCCGTCGCCGGTCGCCGTCGCAGCAGCGCTTCCGCGCCCGCGTCGATCGCGTCGCCGACCGGTGGGCACCGGCCGCCGTCGCTGCGATGACCGGTGTGGGAGTGTTCCACGATTGGGTTCGGCGGGGGATTGGCGCCTGGGGCTTGCCCAATTGGCAGGTACTCCTCTCCGCCCGCGACAGACTCCAACGTGATATCGCGGCCTGGAACAGGGTCGACGTGCTTGAGCAGCCGATTCGCGAACTCGAGCCCGTGTGGCGCCTCGCCGATGCGGCCTCCGAACTCTTGGACGCCTACCCGGCGCTCGCGTCGTTGCCGTGGGTGCCGGATTGGATCCTGAGAACTTCCCTGGACCGGCGCCCGGGTACGACCTTCCGAACCGACCGCGCGAGGTGGCTGAGCGTGGCGGGCGCTGGGGCGACGCGGACCGTGGGCTTCCAGCCGCCCGATCCGACGCTGCCGCCCGTCGAGGTGGACTGGTCAGACTCCCGTGAGGAAACGAGGCAGCGCTTGATCGCCGCGTCCGAGCGACTCTTCTACCCGATCTACCTCAAGGCAAACAACCGGCCCCTTGGGCCGATGCCGGACGCGGAGGCGTTGCGACGGCTACGTGTATCTGCGCGGCGCCGACAGCCGACGTCAGATCGCCTCGGTCGACGCCGACTACGTGATCCTGGACGAGTTCGACCAGATGGGGGAGGGCACGCTGGACTTGGCCCGCAAGCGCCTCAGCTCCAGCGCCGCCGGGCGCCTGCCGATCGCGTCCACGCCGCGGTACCCGGAGGCCGGCATCAACGCGCTCTTTCTCCAGTCCGACCAACGCCGCTACTACCTGCCCTGCCCGGCCTGCGGGGTAATGCATGCGCTCACCTGGGAAGCCAACGTGGACGTGGAGCGGCGCGCCCTGGTGGTCTGCCGGGAGTGCCGAGCGCCCATGGACGTGCTGCTGGGGGGAGGCTGGCGGGCGGAGGCGGCCGACGCCGGCCCCGCCGCTACACTTGCCGCCCCCACCGGCACCCACGACGGAGGACCCATGACCACCGATACCTCGTGGATCACGAATTTCATCTGGGGCATCGCCGACGATGTGCTCCGCGACCTCTACGTGCGCGGCAAGTACCGCGACGTGATCCTGCCGATGACGGTGCTGCGACGGCTCGACGCGGTGCTCGAGCCGACGAGCGCCGCGGTCTTGGAGATGAAGGCGTCGCTTGACCGCGCGGGCCTCGTCAACCAGGACCAGGCGCTGCGGCAGGCGGCTGGGCAGTCCTTCTACAACACGTCCGACTTCACGATGCGCGACCTGCGGGCGCGGACGAGCCAGCAGCAGTTGCACGCCGACTTCGAGGCCTACCTCGATGGCTTCTCGCCGAACGTGCAGGAGATCCTGGGCAGTTTCGAGTTCCGCAACCAGCTCCAGCGGCTCTCGCGCGCGGACGCGCTCGGCACGCTGATCGAGAAGTTCACCGACCCGGCGATCAACCTGAGCCCGTCGCCGGTCCGCGGCGCCGATGGCGCGGTCCGCGTGCCCGGGCTCGACAACCACACGATGGGCACGATCTTCGAAGAGTTGGTGCGGCGCTTCAACGAGGAGAACAACGAGGAGGCCGGCGAGCACTGGACGCCCCGCGACGCCGTGCGGCTGATGGCGAACCTGGTCTTCCTGCCCGTCGCCGACGGCATCGAGTCGGGCACCTACCTCGTGTACGACGGCGCCTGCGGCACCGGCGGCATGCTGACGGTCGCCGAGCAGACGCTCCTGGAGCTGGCCGGGGAGCGGGGCAAAGAGGTCGTGGCGCACCTCTACGGCCAGGAGATCAACGCCGAGACGGCCGCGATCGCGCAGTCCGACTTCCTGCTCAAGGGCGAGGGCGAGGCCGCGGACAACCTCGTCGGCGGGCCCGCGCACTCGACGCTGTCGAACGACGCGTTCCCGGCCCACGAGTTCGACTTCATGCTCTCCAATCCGCCCTACGGGAAGAGCTGGAAGAGCGACCTGGAGCGCATGGGCGGCAAGGGCGCGATTCGCGACCCGCGCTTCGTGATCGCGCACGACGGCGACCCGGAGTACTCACTCGTCACCCGGTCGAGCGACGGCCAGATGCTGTTCCTCGCGAACATGCTGTCGAAGATGAAGCACGGCGCCGAGCGCGGCAGCCGCATCGCCGAGGTGCACAACGGCTCCTCGCTGTTCACGGGCGACGCCGGGCAGGGCGAGAGCAACATCCGCCGCTGGATCATCGAGAACGACTGGCTGGAGGCCATCGTCGCGCTGCCGCTCAACATGTTCTACAACACCGGCATCGCCACCTACGTCTGGGTGCTGAGCAACCGCAAGGCGGCGCAGCGCCGCGGCCGGGTGCAGCTCATCGACGCGACGCAGTGGTTCCAGCCGCTGCGCAAGAACCTGGGCAAGAAGAACTGCGAGCTGTCCGCCGACGACATCCGGCGCATCTGCGACGTCTTCCTGGCCTTCGAGGAGACGGAGCAGTCGAAGATCTTCCCCAACCAGGCGTTCGGCTACTGGAAGCTGACAGTCGAGCGGCCGCTGCGGCTGGCGGGCATCGACCCCGGACGCGCCTACCCGGCCAAGGAGATCAAGGCGCTCCGCGAGACGGCCGGGCGCTCCGAGACGGCGCCGCCCGTCATCAGGAAGATCCACCGCCGGGGGACCGCGCCCGACCCGCTGCACGGCCTGTTCGCGGCCGAGATCAACGGCCGGCCCGCTGTGGTCGAGTACGAGCCCGACAGCGCGCTGCGCGACACCGAGCAGGTGCCGCTGCTGGAGGAGGGCGGCATCGAGGCGTTCCTGCGCCGCGAGGTCCTGCCCTACGCCCCGGATGCCTGGTACGTCCCCGCCAGCGTGAAGGTCGGCTACGAGGTCAGCTTCACGCGCTACTTCTACAAGCCCCAGCCCATGCGCAGCCTGGAGGAGATCCGGGGGGATATACTGGCCCTGGAGCGGGAAACCGAGGGATTGCTAGTGGAGATTGTGGGGGGACTTCAAGAATGAGCGAGGTCGCAGACCCCAGCGCAGATGCTCGTGAGTCACTGCGACTGAAGCTGCCTGAGCCGAAGATTTCGACGGAAGACCCGTGGGCGGATGATGTACTGGACCGGAAGCAAGTCGCGAAACGGCTGACGAACCTCGTCCGCGATCAGTCATCACCGTTCGTGATCAGCGTTCACGGTCAATGGGGAACGGGGAAGACGTTCCTCCTGCAGCGCTGGCAGGCAGACTTGGAGCGCCAGGGCTACAACGCGATCTACTTCAACGCGTGGGAAGACGATTTCTGCGACGATCCTCTTCTCGCCATACTTGGTCAGCTATCGGAGCACTTCAAGGAAACCGGCTTCAAGCATCTGGCTCTTAGAGTCGCTCAGACTGCTGGACCGTTGATCCGTCAGAATGTGCAGGGTGTCATTGACAAGCACCTAGGCCTAACGCTTGGCGTGGAGGTCGACAAACCGGATCAGCGAAGTCTCCTCGACGACTATCTTGCCCAGCGAGCCACGAAGGACCAGTTGAGGGAGTGCTTAGGGAGGCTGGCCGCCTCAGTTCGCGAGGAGACCGGACACCCCATGGTCTTCATCATTGATGAATTGGACCGCTGTCGTCCCACGTTCGCGATCGAACTGCTTGAGAGAGTCAAGCACATATTCGACGTCCCAAACATTGTGTTCGCATTTGGTATCAACCGCGATGAGCTCTGTTTATCACTCCAGTCGGTATATGGGGAGATCGACGCTGATGTCTACCTCCGGCGCTTCTTCGACATGGAGTTCACGCTGTCTGAAGTGAAGTCGGAGGTTTTCTGCAGGCATCTCATCGATCGGTTCGAGCTGAGCGAGCACTTCTCGGGGCCACGCAACACATCGTGGCGCATCATGCAGTTCCGAGAATTCGCCGATGCCTTCCCAGCACTCTGCGATCGTTTGGACCTATCCCTTCGGGATACCGACTACTGCGTGCGGCTGGTTGCCTTGGTTGGTAGAAACATGGAGCAACAAGAGGAAATGGTCCCCTTGTTGCTCGCGCTTCTCATCACGCTCAAAGTGAAGAACGTCACGCTGTATCGTGACTTCGTTCAAGGCCGGCGCCGCGCAAGCGACGTTGTGAACTACATCGACGAGACAGTACCGGGGACCCGATCAAGCGGTGTCCGCGAGAGACAAATGAACGAGATTGAGAGTTGCCTGTACCTCGCTGAGCACGGAGATCGCGGCGGTGAACCACCCGCAATGGCACAGCTCCGGCTCCTCCAAGAGGGTGCAGAGTTGACGTCTCCCGAATACGTCTCCGAAAGAATGAAGAAGGCCGAGAGCCAAAGAATATCGGCGCTGCTCGATAACATTCGACAGCGCGCGAATCAGGTGCTTGGGCACCAGGGCCCTGACCATCTTGCCAAACTGATCGACCTACATCAGCAAATCACAAGACGGTAGACCATGACGGCAAGACCCTACCCCGACTACCGACCCTCCGGCGTCCCGTGGCTGGGCGACGTGCCGGCGCACTGGGAACTCCAGCAGCTTGGACGCATCGGGCAACTCTTCAAGGGCGGCGGCGGGACCAAGGAGGATGCGGTTGACGAGGGCTATCCCTGCGTGCGGTACGGGGATATCTACACGCAGCATGAATTCTTCATCAGAAGGGCTCGGGCGTGCATCTCCGAGGAACGCACGGACAGCTACACCCCGATCCAGTATGGGGATGTCCTGTTTGCTGGCTCGGGCGAGACCATCGAGGAGATTGGCAAATCTGCGGTCAACCTCATCGAAGGCCGGGCGTATTGTGGAGGCGATGTCGTCGTGTTCAGGCCGTCCGTTGACGTCAACGCGGCGTTCTCCGGCTACGCACTAGATTGCCCGCAGTCTTCCTACCAGAAGTCCTGCATGGGGCGAGGGATCACCGTCATGCACATCTACAGCGATGAGCTGAAGTACATGGCCATGCCCCTCCCACCGCCCGACGAGCAGGCCGCCATCGTCCGCTTCCTCGACCACGCCGACCGACGCATCCAGCGCTACATCGGCGCCAAGCAGGATCTCATCGGCCTGCTCGAGGAGCAGAAGCAGGCCGTCATCCAGCGCGCCGTCACCCGCGGCCTCGACCCCGAGGTGCGTCTCAAGCCGTCGGGCGTCGAGTGGCTGGGGGATGTCCCGGAGCACTGGGAGGTCCGGCGGCTGAAGACGCTCTGCTCTGAGTCTGCCCTTTACGGAGCCAATATATCCGCGGCCTCGTACTCGGCTGACGGAGTTCGGTTTCTTCGCACTACCGACATCACAGACGATGGTGAACTCCGGCCCGGCGGAGTCTTCCTGCCATCTGAAGCAGCCCGGGACTATATGCTGAACGATGGTGACCTACTAGTTTCGCGTAGCGGAACTGTCGGTCGCTCCTTGCTCTACAAGTCCGCGATACACGGCCCCTGTGCGTACGCGGGATATCTGGTTCGATTCGTGCCTGCTTCTATTGTCGCTCCAGAGTACCTGTTCAAGTTCACGAAGACACAATCCTTCTCCGAGTTCCTTCGAATCATGGCAATCTCATCAACGATTGAGAATGTCAATGGTGAGAAGTACTCAAACGCCCAACTACCTTTCCCTCCCCTGCCCGAGCAGGCCGCCATCTCCCGCTACCTTGACGACGCGACTGCCAACATCGGCGCCGCCATCGAGCGCGCCCACCGGGAGATCGAGTTGCTCCGCGAGTACCGCACCCGCCTCATCGCGGACGTCGTGACGGGTAAGCTCGACGTGCGGGAGGCGGCGGCCGCCCTGCCGGCGGAGGCGGCGGATCGGGAAGATGGCGCCGGCATGGGCCGCGACAGAGTCGCCTCGCGGCGAGGCCGGGAGCGCGGGCCGGGGCTCGCAGGAATTCGTGATCTTGGGTGACTACCCCGTGGTGACGAAGCGAGGCGGGTTCGTTGCTCTGGGAATGGGATCCGAACAAGAACCGAGCCAACCTTCAGGACCACGGTATCGAGTTCGACACCGCTATACTCGTCTTCAGCGATCCACTCGCGACGACCGTTCAGGATCCACACACTCACGAAGAGCGGTGGCGGACAATGGGAGTCGTCGGAGCGGCTGTTATCATGGTTGTACACACCGCACCTCAACTCGACCCGGAATCCGGCGAAGAGGTTGGACGCATCATCTCCGCGCGCAAGTTGACCCTGCGCGAGAGGCGACTCTATGAAGAAGGGCATGTCTGAGCTGACGCAACGCCAGAAGGACCAGATACGGGCCCTGGAGGCTCTCCCCGACGATCAGATCGATCTGTCGGAGGCGCCCGAGGTTCTCGACTGGTCGAACGCGGTTCGTGGGAAGTACTACCAGCGGGGCGAAGACCACGTGGGCCGCCCGGGTCACACGACCACCGACACGAGCGAGAAGGGGCTGGAGCGCCTCATCTGCACGGCGATGACCGGCGCGGCGCCGGCCGACGGCCGCGGCTTGGCCGAGGCGCCGGCCGCGTACGGCGGCCCGGGCTGGGTCGAGGGCGCCCCGCAGGACTACGACCGCGAGCACGCGGTCGACCTCGTCCAGCTGACCGCGTTCCTGCAGGCGACCCAGCCGGAGGTCGCCGAGGCGCTCGCCCTCGCGGAGGACGGGCCGACGCGGCGCAGCTTCCTCGCGCGGCTGCAGGGCGAGGTCACGAAGCGCGGCACCATCGACGTGCTGCGCTCGGGCGTCAGGCACCGCCAGTACCAGCTCGATCTCTTCTACGGCACGCCGAGCCCCGGCAACCCGGCCGCCGCCGCGCGCTATGCGTGCAACCGCTTCACGATCACCCGGCAGCTCCGCTACAGCCGCGACGAGACGCAGCTGGCGCTCGACCTCGTCACGTTCATCAACGGGCTGCCGGTGTTCAGCTTCGAACTGAAGAACAACCTGACGAAGCAGACCGTCGCCGACGCGGTGCAGCAGTACCAGCGCGATCGCAGTCCGCGCGAGTTGCTGTTCCAGTTCGGGCGCTGCGTCGCGCACTTCGCCGTCGATGATCAGGAGGTGCGGTTCTGCACGCACCTCACCGGCAAGGACTCCTGGTTCCTGCCGTTCAACCAGGGCTGGCGCGACGGCGCCGGCAACCCGCCGAACCCCGAGGGGATCAAGACCGACTACCTGTGGCAGCGCATCCTCACCCCGCGGGGGCTGACGGACATCCTCGAGCACTACGCGCAGGTGGTGGCGCAGCGGGACGACAAGACCGGCAAGCGCAAGCGCGTGCAGATCTTCCCGCGCTACCACCAGCTCGACGTCGTGCGGGCGCTGCTGGCGCACGCCGCCGCGCACGGGGCGGGGCAGCGCTACCTGGTGCAGCACTCGGCCGGCAGCGGCAAGAGCAACTCGATCGCATGGCTCGCGCACCAGCTGGTGCGGCTCGAACACGACGGCGGGCGCGCGTTCGACTCGGTCGTCGTGGTCACCGACCGCCGCATCCTCGACCAGCAGATCCGCGACACCATCAAGCAGTTCGCGCAGGTCCGCGCGACGCTGGGGCACGCCGAACGCTCGGGCGACCTGCGCCGCTTCCTCGAGGACGGCAAGAAGATCATCATCACGACGGTCCAGAAGTTCCCCCACGTGCTCGACGACATCGGCACGGCGCACGCCGGCCGCAACTTCGCGATCATCATCGACGAGGCGCACTCCAGTCAGGGCGGCAAGGCGTCGGGGGCGATGAGCCGGGCGCTGGCGGGCCTCGCCGCCGACGACGACGAGACGACCGAGGACGTCATCAACCGGCTCATGGAGTCGCGCAAGATGCTGCCCAACGCGAGCTACTTCGCGTTCACGGCCACGCCCAAGAACAAGACCCTCGAGATCTTCGGCCAGCGCGCGGGCGAGGGCGAGCGGACGACGCACCGGCCCTTCCACACCTACTCGATGAAGCAGGCGATCCAGGAGGGCTTCATCCTCGACGTGCTCAAGCACTACACGCCGGTCAACAGCTACTACCGGCTCGTCAAGACCGTCGAGGCGGACCCCGAGTTCGACACCAAGCGGGCGCAGAAGAAGCTGCGCCGCTACGTCGAGAGCCACGACCACGCCATCCGCCTCAAGGCGGAGATCATGGTCGATCACTTCCACGAGCAGGTGATCGCGCGCAACAAGGTCGGCGGTGAGGCCCGGGCGATGGTCGTCACCGGCGGCATCGAGCGCGCGATCCAGTACTTCCATCAGATCCGCAGCTATCTGCAAGAGCGCAAGAGCCCCTATCAGGCCATCGTCGCCTTCTCCGGCGAGCACGAGTACCACGGCAGCCGGGTGACCGAGGCGTCGCTCAACGGCTTCGCGTCGGCGCAGATCCCCGACAAGATCCAGGAGCACCCCTACCGGTTCCTGGTCGTGGCCGACAAGTTCCAGACCGGCTACGACGAGCCGCTGCTGCACACGATGTACGTGGACAAGATGCTCTCGGGCATCAAGGCCGTGCAGACGCTCTCGCGTCTCAACCGCGCCCATCCCAAGAAGCACGACGTGTTCGTGCTCGACTTCATCAACGACAGCGACGGCATCGAACTCGCGTTCTCGGACTACTACCGCACGACCGTCCTCAGCGGCCAGACCGACCCCAACAAGCTGCACGACCTGGTGGCGGCGCTGGCCGCCGCGGAGATCTACTCCACCACCCATGTCGCGGACTGCGCCGAGCAGTATCTGTCGGGCGCGGGCGTGGATCGGCTGCACCCGATCCTCGACGCCTGCGTCGCCCGCTACCTGGCCGACCTGGACGAGGACGGCCAGGTCGCGTTCAAGGGCAACGCCAAGGCCTTCACGCGGACCTACGACTTCCTCGCGTCGATCCTGCCCTACACGAACGCCGAGTGGGAGAAGCTGTCGATCTTCCTCAACTTCCTGATCCCGAAGCTGCCCGCGCCCGAGGAGGACGATCTGTCGAAGGGCATCCTGGAAACGATCGACATGGACAGCTATCGGGTCGAGAAGCAGGCCGCGCTCGCGATCCAACTCGAAGACGCCGATGCCGAGATCGGTCCGGTGCCGACGAGCGCCGGCGGGGGCAAGCCCGAGGCCGAACTCGACCGGCTCTCGATCATCATCACCGAGTTCAACGACGAGTTCGGGGACATCGCCTGGGACGACGCCGACCGCGTCCGCCGAATGATTACCGAGGAGATTCCGGCCGGCGTGGCGGCCGACACGGCCTACCAGAACGCCCGGGCCAACTCGGACAAGCAGAACGCGCGCATCGAGAACGACAAGGCGCTGAATCGCGTCATCCTCAGCCTGATGAAGGACGACACGCAACTCTTCAAGAAGTTCAGCGACGACCTCCACTTCAAGCGGCGGCTCGGTGAGATGGTGTTCGCGCTGACGTACGACTGACGCGCACGGTCGGCGGTGCGCGTCACCCCGCCGCCGGCTCGCGCCCCTGCCGGTGGATGCCGGTGGCGTGGCGGACAAGTTCTGGTGCGACCACCGCTCGGGGCTTCCCCTGCGACTTCTACTTCCCACGGCTGCAGGAGCGATCGGTCCTGCCTGGTCTTGCCGCAGCGAGTGGCGAAGCAGTGGTCCCCCAGCAGGCCGGCCCGCCCAGCCGACGTCAGGCCGCCCACGCCTCCGACAGGACCTCCGCCTGCTCCAGCACGGTCAGCGTCGCTTGCTCCTGCTTGTCCGGCGGGTAGCCGTGCCGGCGCAGGATGCGACGCACCAGCACACGCAGGCGCGCACGGATGTCCTCCCGCAGCGTCCAGTCGATGGTGACGTTCTTTTGGACCTTCTCGACCAGCTCGCGGGCGATGGCGCGGAGAGCCTCGTCGCCCAGGACCTGCACCGCGCTGTCGTTGGTCTCGAGCGCGTCGTAGAAGGCCAACTCGTCCTCCGACAGACCCAGACGCTCGCCCCGTGCGTTGGCCTCCCGCATCTCCCTCGCGAGCCCGATCAACTCCTCGATCACCTGCGCCGTCTCGATCGCCCGATTCTGGTACCGCCGCAGCGTTCCCTCCAGCATCTCGGTGAACGACCGCGCCTGCACGACGTTCTTGCGCCGCCGGGTGGCCAGCTCGCCCTTGAGGAGCTTCTGCAGCAACTCGACCGCGAGGTTTCGGTGCGGCATGCCGCGCACCTCGGCCAGGAACTCATCCGATAGCACCGAGATGTCCGGCGTGTCGAGGCCGGCGGCGGCGAAGATGTCGAGCACGCCCTCCGACGCCACGGCGCGGGAGATGATCTGGCGCACGGCCAGGTCCAACTCCTCCTCCGGGCGCGCCTCGCCGGCGACCCGCTTCGACAGCGCCGCGCGCACGGCCTGGAAGAAGCCGACGTCGTCCCGGATGCGCAGCGCCTCCTCGCGAGGCACGGCCAGCGCGAACGCCTGCGACAGCTCCCGCACCGCGTTGAGACAGCGTTCCTTTCCGTCGTCCTGCGCCAGGATGTGCTCCTGGGCGGCCTGCAGCAGCCCCACCCGCTCCGCCGACCTGCCCGCCGCCGACATCGTCCAGTCGAAGCCGTGGAAGAGGGCGCAGCACACCTCGTACTTCTCTTGCATGGCGGCCACGGCGTCGTCCTGGTCCAGCGCCGCCTGCCCGACGCCGCCGCTCTCCGTGTAGGTGGCGAGCGACCGCTTCAACTCGTGGGCGAGGCCCAGGTAGTCGACCACCAGCCCGCCGGGCTTGTCCCGGAAGACCCGGTTGACGCGGGCGATGGCCTGCATGAGGCCGTGGCCGCGCATCGGCTTATCGACGTACATCGTGTGCAGGCTGGGCGCGTCGAAGCCCGTCAGCCACATGTCCCGCACCAGCACGACGCGCAGCGGGTCGGTGGGGTCACGGAAGCGCTGGGCGAGCGCCTCGCGCCGGGGCTTGTTGCGGATGTGCGGCTGCCAGCCCGGCCGATCCGATGCCGCACCGGTCATCACGACCTTGATGGCGCCCTTGCCGTCATCGTCGTCGTGCCAGGCGGGGCGCAGGCGCACGAGTTCGCCGTAGAGGTCGACGCAGATGCGACGGCTCATGCAGACGACCATCGCCTTGCCCTCGATCGCCTCCCGGCGCTGCTCGAAGTGGGTGACGATGTCCGCCGCGATCTGCCCGACGCGCTGCTCCGCCCCGACGACCGCCTCCTGTTGCGCCCACCTTGTCTTAAGCTTCTCCTTGCGCTCGACCTCCTCGCCCTCGGTCACCTCGTCGAAGTCGGGGTCGATGCTCGGCCGCTCGTGTTCGTCGAGGGCCAGCTTGGCGAGGCGGCTCTCGTAGTAGATCGGCACCGTGGCGCCGTCCTCCACCGAGCGCTGGATGTCGTAGATGCTGATGTAGTCGCCGAAGACGGCGCGGGTGTTGGCGTCCTGCAGCTCGACGGGCGTGCCGGTGAAGCCGACGAACGAGGCGCCCGGCAGCGCGTCGCGCATGTGCCGCGCGAAGCCATCGACGAAGTCGTACTGACTGCGGTGCGCCTCGTCGGCGATGACGACGATGTTGCGCCGCGCGGACAGCGAGGGGTGGGTGTCGCCCTTCTCCTCGGGGTAGAACTTCTGGATCGTGGTGAAGACGACGCCGCCGGCGTTCACCGACAGCTTCTCGCGCAGGTCGGCGCGGCTCTCCGCCTGCACGGGCGGCTGACGCAGCAGATCCTGGCAACGTGAGAAGGTGCCGAAGAGTTGGTCGTCGAGGTCGTTGCGGTCGGTCAGCACGACGACGGTCGGATTCTCCATCGCCGGCTCGCGGATGATGGCCCCCGCGTAGAAGGCCATGGTCAGGCTCTTGCCGGCGCCCTGCGTGTGCCAGACGACGCCGATGCGGCGGTCGCCCGGGTCGCCGCCCGGCCGCTGCCCCGTCTCGTAGCGCCCCCCGCCCTCGGCGATCGCCGGCCCCACGCGATGCAGTTCCGCGGCCCGCAGGGTCTCGCGGACCGCGACCCGCACGGCGTGGAACTGGTGATAGCCGGCCATCTTCTTGGCCAGCGCGCCGCCGCCGTCGTCCTCGAAGACGATGTAGTCGCGGATCAGCGGGAGCAGCCGCTGCGGCGCGCAGACGCCCCCCAGCATGACCTGCAGCTCCGGCACGGCGGCCGCCGCGAGCCCCTCGCCGGTGACCGTGCGCCAGGGCTTGAACCACTCCCGCCCGGCGGTCAGCGTGCCGATGCGCGCCTCGAGCCCGTCCGAGACGATGAGCAACGCGTTCATCGAGAAGAGCGCGGGCAACTCCGCCTTGTAGGTCTGGAGCTGCTGCCAGGCCGTCCAGACGGTGGCGTCCGCGTCGGACGGGTTCTTCAGCTCGATCACGCCCAGGGGCAGCCCGTTGACGAACAGCACGATGTCGGGGCGGCGGTTGCGCCGGTCCTCGGTGACGATGAACTGGTTGACCGCCAGCCAGTCGTTGTTGTCGGGCTGCTCGAAGTCGACGGCGCGCGCCTGCGCCCCGCGGATCGCGCCGCCGGCCGTGCGGTACTCCACCGTCACGCCATCGACGAGAAGCCGGTGGAAGCCGCGGTTGCGGGCGTCGAGCGTCGCGCCCGACGGCAGGGTCAGCTTGCGGAAGGCGTCATCGAGCGCGTCGAGGGGCAACTCCGGGTTGAGCCGCGCGAGGGCGTCGCGCAGCCGCCGCTCCAGCACGACCGCGCCGTAGTCGGCCCGCTCCGCACCGGGCGCCCCCGGCGCGATGTCGGCCCCGTGGGCGACCCCCCAGCCGAGGCCGGCCAGCCACTCCAGCGCGGCCGCTTCGACGTCGGATTCGGTGAGGGAGGTCATGGGGCGCCATCCCGCGGTCGCGCCGCGATCGGGTTCTCCCGGTCGGAGCCCCACTGCGCCGGGTTATCGAGGATGTACCGGCGACCGCGGTCCCGAGATTCATCATCCCGCACGATGCGTTCGTAGTAATTCCGCTGCCATAGCCGCCTCCGGAACGGCGGCCAATCCAAGGCCCTCACGCCCCGCGTGTATTCCACGGTCGTCACGGATTTATACGCCCCCACCACGTCCCCCACCGTAGGGGCGCCCCTCGTGGGCGCCCTTCCGTCCGGGTTCCGGGCGCCCACGAGGGGCGCCCCTACGGTACCCACGGGGTCCGGGGCGCCCGCGGGGTCCGGGGCGCCCACGGGGTTCGGGGCGCCCGCGGGGTCCGGGGCGCCCGTGGCATCCGGGGCGCCCGCGGGCGGCGCCCCCACGGGCCCGTTGATTGCGATGATGCCGTGAATGTGGTTGGGCATGACCACGAACGCGTCCAGATCGATGCCCGGGAACCGGCACGGCAGCCTCTCCCAGGCCGCCTGGGCCAGCCGGCCCGCGCCGTTCAGGCGCACCGTCCCGCCGACCACGTCCCCGAACAGACACAACCGATCCTGCGTGACGATCGTCACGGAATACGCCCCCGGCTGGGAGTAGTCGTAGCCCTTCAGCCGGATAGAGTGCCGGCGGCGGATGCCGGGATGATGGTTCATGTTCCTGCCGGACCAGGCCGGCCAGCCACTCCAGCGCGGCCGCTGCGACGTCGTCTCCGTTGCGCGTAATCATCGACGCAACTGGTCGACATGGTGCTAAGTGTAGCTTCCTACCAGAACTTCCCCCGACACCAGCCGCGGCAGCAGCGCGTCCCGTTGGGCGGCAGTGGCGGCCGACTCCCCCGATAGATCCGTCATGCGCTTGAACGCCGGTTCTGCGAGTCCGATGAACGCGCGCATCACGTCGGACGGGGGCAGCGCGAACTTGAACGCCGGGACCGCCTCCTTGCTGAGATGCAGCACCGTGGTGCCGGACACGTGTGCGTAGGTGTGCTGCGTGAACGACGGCTCGCTGGTGAGGCAGTACAGGAACGGCACCGGCGCGCGAAGACGACCCGCTGCGCCTAGTCGGCCGACAGCCCTTCGTTGAGCCGCAGCAGCGCCGACGTCAGGCGCCCCGTCAGCAGCACCTCGCGCTCGTCGTCGCGCTCCGCCGCCAACTCCGCGCGGGGGACGTAGGTGTACCCCAGCCGCTCGAGCAGTTCCCGCGCCGGCGTGTCGGCGTGGTTGAGCTCGTTGAGGTCGTCGGGGGAGGTCATGGGGACGGCGCGCGGATGAGTTCGAGGTCGGGAATACCAACGAAACCGCCATCACCCGACGCCAGAGGGCAGTCCAACAGGAGTGCGGTTGCGGCGATCCAGGCGTCGGCTGTCTGCATCTGTCGGCCGGCCCGCTCCCGCTCGGTGCGCAGGCTGGCGCTGATTTCCGTCAACTCATGCGAGGCGGTCACCATCTCGTACTGATCGAGATGCGCCCGCAGGGCGATCATCCGTCGCGGGCCCCAGCGGCGCCTGAGCGCTCCGAAGAGCGCCTCCTCCCGCGTCTGGAACGAGATCGCGGCACGCAGTCCTTGTAGCTCGGTACGGTAGTAGGCGGCCGTTGCATCACCGCTCATGAGCGAGGACACCACGCAGGTATCGAGGACCACCAAGCCAGGGGCCTGTGGCATCAGGCCTCCCGACCCTCGCGGATAGCGCGGTTGAACGCCTCCCACTCCTCATCCGGCAGGTCGATCGTCACGACCTTCTCCGGGTCGAAGATCTTCGGGTTCGGGTTGTTCAGGAACGCCTCCAGGTCGAACGGCTCCCGCCACGACCCCGTGGCGCTGACCGAATCCACCTCCACGCTCGTCCACTGATCATGCTTGTCGAAGCGGCCGCTGCCTCGCACTTCGACGTGCTCGGTCGCCAGCCGCCGCATCTCGTCGTCGAGCGCGGGGCCGAAGCGCAGCCGCACCTGCCCGCCCCCGGCCTCGTGGAGTTGGGCGCTGCGCTGGTCCCAATTGACCTCCTTGAGCCAGCCGGACAACAGCGCATCCACCGACTCGCCGCCGGGGTCGCCGTCGCGCGCCGCGGACACGCATGTGCGGATCAGCACCCCGTGATCGGTCGGCGTGATCTCCACCTCCGCGTCGCGATCCATCCCGAACCGCTCGCGCAGCGGCTTGGGGATCGTGACCTGCCCACGCCCGGAAATGCGCATGACTCCGCCCTCCTCGATCAGCCCACCGGCGTCGGGATCATATCACCGCGCGTCCGGTCGCTGTCCGCGCCGGCGACGCGGGCGATGTCGTCGGCCGGCAGGTTGCGGTGCGTGCGGTCGACCATCTGGCCCCGCTTGCGGGCGTCGATGAACAGCACCTCGCCCGGCCGGTCGCGGTGCGCGCCGTTGCGGCGGCCGCGCGAGAGGAACCAGAGGCAGGCGGGGATCTGGGTCGAGCGGAACAGCTGGCCCGGCAGCGCGACGATGCAGTCGACCAGGTCGGCCTCGATCAGGCTCTTGCGGATCTCGCCTTCGCCCGACTGGTTCGACGACATCGAGCCGTTGGCCAGGACGAAGCCGGCCGTGCCGCGGGGCGCGAGGTGGTAGAGGAAGTGCTGCACCCAGGCGAAGTTGGCGTTGCCCTCGGGCGGCACGCCGTACTGCCAGCGCGCATCGTTGCGCAGCCGGTCGCCGCCCCAGTCGGACACGTTGAAGGGGGGATTGGCGAGGATGTAGTCGGCGCGCAGGTCGGGGTGGCGGTCGTTGTGGAAGCTGTCGCCGTGCTCGATCTGCCCCTCGATGCCGCGGATGGCCAGGTTCATCCGGGCCATCCGCCAGGTGGTGTAGTTGGACTCCTGGCCGTAGATCGAGATGTCGCGCTTGGCCTTGCCGCCGTTGCCATTGCCGCTGGCGTGCGCGCGGATGAACTCCATCGACTGCACGAACATGCCCGAGGAGCCGCAGCAGGGGTCGTAGACGCGGCCGTTGTAGGGCTCCAGCATCTCCACCAGCAGGCGGACGACGCTGCGCGGGGTGTAGAACTCGCCGCCCTTGCGGCCCTCGGCGAGCGCGAACTGCTCGAGGAAGTACTCGTAGACGCGGCCCAGCACGTCGGTGGCGCGGGCCTCGGCGCCGCCGACTTGGATGTTGCTGACGAGGTCGACGACCTGGCCGAGGCGGGCCTTGTCGAGGGCGGGCCGCGCGTAGTCCTTGGGCAGCACGTCCTTGAGCGCGGTGTTGTCCCGCTCGATGGCGGTCATGGCGTCGTCCACGGCCCGGCCGATGGTGGGCTGGTGGGCCTGCGATCGCAGGGTCGTCCAGCGCGCATCGGGCGGCACCCAGAAGATGCTCTGGGCGCGGTACTCGTCGGGGTCTTCGGGGTCGGCGCCCTGGTCGCGCTCGGCGTCGAGCCGGGCGTAGGCCTCCTCGAAGGCGTCGGAGATGTACTTGAGGAAGATCAGCCCCAGCACGACGTGCTTGTACTCGGCGGCGTCCATGCTGCCGCGCAGGGCGTCGGCCATCTGCCAGAGCTGGGCTTCGTAGCCGGTGGTGACGCCGTTGTCGGTGGTCATGACACGTCCGCTTCTGGCTGGGCTGGCTGGATTCCCCTGGCGGCTCGGACCGCTGAGGGGCGGGAGCGGCGTCCGCGCCGACTGCGTGGGGGCGCTGCCGATTGTACTCGTGCCGGGACGCTGGGCGGTCACACCCAACGCCCGCCGAGGAGCCTCGCGATCCGCGCCGGAACCGACGCAATCGCGAAGTTGCTTGCGCCATGGGCCGGGCGTCGATGTCCTCGCCGTCGCCGTGGGCGTCCCCGCGCGGGCCGGCGCCCGGTCGCGAGGTCACATCCTAATTGGCCTCTGCCACCGACAGCGTGAAGCTGCCCACGTGATAGGCCATGCCGCCGACCGCCACGTAGTGGAAGCCGGTCGCGGTCGGCGTGAAGAACAGCCGGCTGTTGTAACCGACGCAGCCACGGGCCGGCCACACTGCCGCGGCCGGCCGTGCGCGTGTCGTCCTACTGCGTGATGTCGCGGACCCTCAACTCGTACTCGCCTGCCGTGAAGCCAAGGCCGGCGGCCGAGATGTAGTAGGCGCCGGACGCTCTGGGTGTGAAGTCCACCCGGGCGGCGTAGCCGGGGCCACTACTCTCGCGGTCCGAGGTGTGGTGAAGATAGTCGCTGTCCGCATCGTAGATCGCGACGATCTCCGGGTAGAGCGAGACGGCGTACGTGCCGTCGTCGCGGACGTGAATCACGGGCGCAAGGTCGATGCGGTAGGTCCGGCCCGCCTGCAGTTCCACCTGGAACCAGTCTTTGTCGAAGGTGTAAAAGTTGCCACGCCCCAAAACCGGCGCCGCGATGACCCCCCGGGCCGCAAGCCCGCCCACCTCGACCTCGCCGCGGGTGGTGGCGCTTCCGGCCAGGTCCGTGCGGCCTTCCGTGAAACCGACTTCACGCACCGACAGCGTGTAGGTGCCTGGACCACTGTCGAATTCACTCGCTTGCAGGTAGTAGGTGCCGGTCGCGGTCGGCGTGAAGATCAACCGGGAGTTTGCGCCCTCGCCGCCATCGTCGTCATCGGTATTGGCAATCTTTGTGCCACTCGCATCGTAGACGCCACGCAGATACGGATCCACCATGGTGCCGCGTCCGGTTACCACGCCCTCCAGGTCGATCTGGTATCTCTTGTCCGCCTCCAGTTCCACCGCGAACCAGTCGCGGTCGGAAGGGGGGGGTGGAGGTGCCCGTGACCGAGCCGCCGACCTCGACCCGGCCCGTGGTGGTGGTGTCGGCGGGCAGGTCCTCGCCGGCCGGTTCCGAGACGTTCGCCCGGGCGCCGGCGCCGGGCGTACTCTGGCCCTGGGCGCTCTCGGGCTCCGGCTCGGGCGTCGGCTCCGGGGTGGGCGCGGGCGCCGCCGGGGTGTCGATGTGGAACCAGCGCGACCGCCAGCTCGACCCGTGCGCGTTGATGGCCTTGATGCGGTAGGTGTAGGGAGTCGCGGCCGCCACGGTTTCGTCGGTGTAGGTGGTGGCCGCGCTGCCCGTGTCGGCGACCAGTTCAGTGAACTGGCCCTGTGCGTCGGTATCGCGGTTGCGCCGCAGGATGACGTAGCCGGTAATGCTGCCGTCCTGCGGGTCGTCCCAGGTGAGGGTCACCGAGTCGTGCGAGACCTCGGCGCTGAGCCCCGTGGGCTTGGCGGGGGCGGCGCCCTCCTGCGCTTGTAGCGGGGAGAAGAGCAGGGCCAGCGCGGCGGCCATGCAGAGCGCCGCGCTGACGGCGAGAACCAGCCGGAGCGCGGCCGGGCGGATCCGTGCATCCATCGCGTGATCGGGGCTCATGCGAACACCTCACCAGTGCGTGAGGGCCTCCCCGCCGGCCGGGCCGCCGAGTGTACCACTCGGCTCCGCATGCGTATTCTGGCACGCAGCGGTCGGCGTATCAATGGGATAATACAATTGTCTCAATGGCATAAAACAGTTTGGTCAACGGCGCGGGGCACGGCCCGCGGCGGCGGTCGCGGAGGGCGTACGTCCCGCGCGCGATGCCAGAGTGCAGCGCGCTATAATGCTGTCCCCTGAGGACGACGCCCCTATGGATACTCGAGACCGTGTCACACCTACCCCCGCTTGAGAGCCTGCGTTTCTTCGAGGCCGCGGCCCGCCGCGAGAGCTTCGCGCACGCCGCGTCCGAATTGGGCGTGACGGCGGCGGCCGTCGCCTACCGCATCCGCGCGCTCGAGGAACACCTCGAGGCGCCACTCTTCGACCGCCGCCAGCGGAGCGTGATCCTCAACCTCCGGGGCCAGGCCTACCTGAAGGACGTGCAGCGGATCCTGACCGAGTTCCACGGCGTCTCCGCGCGCCACAGCGAGCAGCCGCGCCGCGTCCGGATCATCTCGGTCGAGGCGGTCGCCGAGAAGTGGCTGCTGCCGAGGCTGGCGACCTTCGGGGCGGCGCATCCCGGCATCGCCATCGAGCTGGAGACCGACCACCGTGGGGTCGACCCCGAGCGCCGCGACTTCGACGCCTGGATCGCCTACACCGGCCCGACCGCGGCGCCGCACCCGGTCACGCGGCGCGAGGACACCCTGATCGAGGAGACGCTGTACGAGGAGCAGTTGCTCCCGGTGTGCAGCCCGGGCCTGCTGGCGGCGCGCGGACAGCCCCGCAGCGCGGCCGAGTTGACCGGCTGGCCCCTGCTCTACGACCTGGGATGGGACGCCGACTGGGTGTACTGGTCGGCCTGCCAGAACCAGCCCCCGCCGGACCTCTCGCACGCCTCCGGCTTCCGCCTCTACAGCATGGTGGTCCAGGCGGCCGCGCAAGGGCTGGGGGCCACCATTGGGCGCCCGACGCTCATCGCGGACGAGCTCGCGCGCGGGGTGCTGGTCCCCGTGTTCCGGCAGCAGGCCGACGCCCCCGAGCGTTGCTGCCTCATCACCACCGCAAGCGCCCGGCGCCGACCCGAAGTCGAGGCGTTCCGCGACTGGATCCTCCAGCACGCCGCATCCCCCGCGCCTCCGGCGCTCGCGCAGCCCGACGCCCCAGCCGACGCCCCACCCGGCGCCCCGCCGGCCGCGCCACGCCGTCCCACCGGCGACACCAGCCCGCCAGCCGAGGCGGCCACCGAGTAGGGATCCCTGCCGGTCCGAGCACGGCGGCGGCGATGTCGTCGAGCAGGCGTGCGACAGCCGGCCCGCGGAAGCTGAGGCGACCGGAACCGGACGGCGCCGCGCCGCGATGAACGCCGCCGCCTCGACCACCAGCGCCGGCTCGTTGCGTCGCCCCCGACACCCCCGCGGCGACAGGTAGGGGCTGTCGGTCTCGACCATGCAGCGACCGCGCGGCGCGCCGCCCGCCGCCGCCCGCAGGGCCTCGTTCTTGGGGTAGGTGACCGGCAAGTGATCTCGTCCTCGGGAGCGATGGCGCCCCCCGCACCCGCACACCGCCCAGCGTGCATTGCGGGGGGAAAAGGGCGGCCCAAGGGTAACCATCCGCAGCGGGCGCCCGCATAGTCGTCCGGCGGATAGTGACCCTGCGTCCCGGCCCCCCGCGACGACATCCTCTCCGATACATCTGGACTATACGTATGTACCACATTCGCGGGGGTACATACTCCGTAATCTTTCGGTACAAAAAGCCCTTTCTAGGCCCGCGACCGGCGAGTATTTTCTGCGGGGCGACACGCTCAATGTGAATCACCGCCCTGGGGTAGTGAGGTGACATGCGAAGCGCGATCCGCATCGTCGCACTGACGCTGGTCCTGGCCGTGCTGGCCGTCCTCCCTGCCGAGACCGAACTCCGCGCCCACTCGCCGGGCAGCGCCACCCTCTCCACGCTGACGGTGACCGCGGGAGGGACGACGCAGACGCTCTTCCCGAGGTTCAGCAGCACGGTGCATCACTACGTGGTCCCCATGGCCGACGCCGTTACACAGATCACCATCGAGGCCAGGCCGGGCGGCGACGCGACGGTGGTCTATGCGGAGGCCGATGGGACGGTGATCGCTGACGCCGACACGAACACCCCTGGGCAGCAGGTCGACCTCTCCATGGACGGCAAGCGCGTCAACGGGTATCAAATCCGGCGCCGCCTGCGCGATCACAGTCCCGTCGGGGTGTTCGAAGTCCTGATCGAGGACACGGGCAGCGCGGCGAACTCATACGTCGACCGTGAGATACAGCCTGAGACACGCTACAACTACCGGATCAAGGCCCGCAACGCGGCGGGCCTGAGCCAGCGCAGTGACTTTGTCCGCGCCGACACCCCGGCTACGCCGGCTCTGGGCGACTCCGGTGCGCCCAGCAACTTAACCGCCGAGATTGCGGCCGCTGGCGGGATCGCCCTTCGTTGGCAGGCCCCTGCCGCCGACGCCGAGACCGTGACCGGTTACCGCTTGCTGCGCGCTGTGGCGAACTCGGCGATGAGCATCCTCGATGCCGACACCGGGCCGGACACGACCACCTACCTCGACAGTTCCGCCACGACGCCGGGGGAGACGTACCGCTACGAGGTGCTGGCCGTGCGGGGTGAGCAGGCCAGCCAGAACTCCAACACTGCAACGGTGTCTGTTCCCCAGTTGCTCATCGCGGGCCAGCAAAGGTCGGTCCCCGGCGATCCCGCCTTGCCCGGTAGCCTGGTCGCCACGTTCAGGGACGACCACGTCAGCCTCCAGTGGACGACCCCGGAGCTGCACGGAGACACCGTCACGGGCTACCAGATCCTGCGCAGCGATGAGGGAGACCCGTTCAAGACCCTGGTGGCCAACACCAACACCGTGGCAACCACCTACGAGGACAGGGAGGTCACTCAGGGAGCAATTTATTTCTACGCGGTCGCGGCATGGCGCGGCGGCGAGCTGGGCTTGCAGTCAGAAGGTGACTTTGCGACCGTAGAGTCCTGCGATGCAGAGGCGTTCAATACGACGCCCGTGGATATTCCGGTCAGCGTGACACCGATCGTCGTGGAATCGACGGCCGCGGACTACTTCGTGCTGTTTGTGCGACCGGACCTGAAGGAAGCTCTTGAGATCTCAGTCTCGGTCACCCTGGGAGCGGATGGCACAACCACCCTGACGGAGCAGCTCTCGCCGCTGCCCATCGCGCACTACCGGGTGGAGAAGTACCCGGTCGAGGACCCTGCCGACATAGACCGCGACTGTATCAGTGACATCGAGGAGCTAGCCGATCCGGGCGCGTTGAATCCGCTCAACCGCGCCCGCGAGATTGAGCTCCGTGACGGCGCCGTGGCTATTCCCGATCGGGACACGTTCGAAAGTCTCTCATACCAGGGAGAGGACGTATGGAACGACGTGCATCTGGAGGACCTTGAGTTCGTCAAGTTCTTTCTCTTCCACATGTCCACCGATCGGCCGGCCGTGTACTTCATGAATACGGTTACGCACCGTGTCCATCATCACTTTCAGGCTGCTGTTCTGTTCGACTGGAGTGACCGCATGAAGGGCGAGATTGTCTACCATCCCAACGTGATCTCCGCCGACGGCTCGCTGGGCGTCTACCGCTTCGAGTTCGAACCGAACGACGATTACCCGTTCAGCGATGTGCAACAAGCGTATGAAGTACTGGCCGCCAGCATGCCTGTGCTCGAGAACAACTTCGCGTACTACCCGATGCCGAACCGTGCGCTGCCTCGCTATCGCCGCGAGCAGGCGCTGTATGACGACTCTCGCGTTGCGGTGCTCCTGGAATCAGACATTTTCCCCGATGTCAATTTCATCTCTCTGAACCAGGCCATCGGCTACGGAAACTTGCGCGAATTGGAGCCGGGCGACCGTCCCAATCCGCGCGATATCGTGATCTATGAGTCGTTGCCCAACGATCTGCCGCGCGTCGCCGGGATCATCACCACCGTCCCCCAGACGCCGCTCTCGCACGTCAACCTGCGCGCGATACAAGACCGGATTCCCAACGCATTCATCCGCGACGCCCTGAACGAGGAGTCGATTGACTCGTTGATCGACACGCATGTCAGGTACGAAGTGACCGGGAGCGGCTACACGATCCGCGCCGCCACCAAGGCCGAAGTCGATGCTCACCACGACGAATCCCGGCCCTCGGAGACGCAGACGCCCGAGCGAGACCTCAGCGTCACCGAGATCACCGCGCTGAGCGATGTCGGCTTTGATGACTGGACGGCATTTGGAGTCAAGGCCGCCAATGTCGCTGTGCTCGGCAGCCTGGGCTTCCCGGACGGCACAGTGCCGGACGGTTACGCCGTGCCGTTCTACTTCTACGACGAGTTCATGAAGGCCAACGACCTCTACACCGATATCGCCGACATGCTGGCCGACACTGACTTCCAGACAGACTTCGACGCCCAGGAAGAAGAACTGAAGAAGCTGCGCGACAAGATCAAGGATGCAACGACGCCGGACTGGATCATCACCGCGCTGGAGGACATGCACGATGAGTTCCCGGCGGGCACGTCGCTGCGCTACCGCTCCAGCACCAACAACGAGGACCTGCCCGGTTTCAGCGGCGCGGGACTGTACGACTCGAAGACCCAGGATCCCGACGAGACCGAGGAGGACGGGATCGACAAGTCGATCAAAGGGGTCTGGGCGAGCCTCTGGAACTTCGGCGCGTTCGTCGAGCGCGACTTCCACCGGATCGACCACAACGCCACGGCGATGGGCGTGCTGGTCCACCCCAACTACTCGGATGAACTGGCCAACGGGGTCGCCGTCAGCTACGACCCGTTCAGCCACCGAGACGGCGCCTACTACCTCAACACGCAGATCGGCGAGGACCTGGTCACTAATCCCGAGGCAGATTCGGTACCGGAGGCGCTCCTCTTGTTGACCGGCGGCAGCTATGAAGTGCTGGTGCGATCGAATCAGGTGGAGGCGAACGAACTCTTGATGAGCGATACGCAACTGCAACAGTTGCGCAGTGGCCTGAGTACGATCCACGACCAGTTCAAGACACTCTACGACCCGGCGGAGGGCGAGCGATTCGCTATGGAGATCGAGTACAAGATCACCAGCGACAACGTGCTCGCGATCAAACAGGCCCGCCCCTGGGTCTTCCGCCCAATCAACGAGCCTCCGGCGTTTCCGACTACGGAGACCGGCATCCGAACGATTGCCGAAAGGACGCCTATGGGCGTGGACATCGGTTCGCCCGTCGCAGCCACGGACCAGGAGGGAGACACGGTGACCTACTCCCTGGGCGGTCTGCACGCTGATCAGTTCCGGATACATGCCCCGTCCGGCCAACTGCGGACCTGGGCCGATCTCGACTACGAGGACGTCAACGCCTATGAAGTGGAAGTCACGGCGAGCGACGTGGCGAACCCCGCAGGAGCCACGGTCACGGTGCAGATCATGCTCACCAACGAGGAAGAACGCGGTGCGCTCGAGCTCCTACCAGTGCAGCCCCTGGTCGGTACTCCCCTTAGTGCGACGCTGACCGACCCCGACGGCTCAATCAGGAGCGAGTCGTGGTCCTGGCACCGCTCGACGAACCGCAGCAGCTGGAGCGAGATCAGCGGGGAGACGTCGAACAGCTACACCCCCGTCACCAGCGATGCGGGCGACTACCTGCGGGCCACTGCCTCCTACACCGATGGAGAAGCGGCGGGAAAGAGCGCTTCTTTGGTCTCAACCAATAGGGTGCAGCCAGCGCCGGTGGGTCCGAATGAAGACCCGGAGTTCCCGCCCACCGAAACCGGTGCGCGCAGCGTGGACGAGAACACGCCACCGGGCGTGAACATCGGCGAACCCGTCGCGGCCACCGACCCCGATGACGATCCCCTGACTTACTCACTGGACCCCGCCGGCGCGCTGTCCTTCGACATTGTCGTCACTACGGGTCAGTTGCAGACCAAGGCCGCCCTGGACTACGAAACGACCGCTATTTTCGCTACTTACTTCGTAACCGTAACCGCCACCGACACGGCCGGCGCCACCGTCACCATCACCGTCTACATCACCGTCAACAACCTCGACGAACCCGGCACGGTAACGCTGTCGTCGCTGCAGCCCCTGGTCGCGATCCCGCTCACCGCGACGCTGGACGATCCCGACGACGTCAGTGGCAGCGCGACCTGGTCGTGGGCGCGTTCTCAGAACGGCGCCTCCGATTGGACTCTCATCAGTGGGGAAACTTCAGACACCTACACGCCGGTTGCCGGAGATGTGGGCGACTACCTGCGGGCCCTTGTCTCCTACACCGATGAAGCAGGGCCGGACAAGAGCGCCCTGGCGATCTCCGCCAGCGCGGTGGAAGCGGCGCCGGGAAGGAACAACCCGGTGCTCAGGGAGCACCCGACCGCGACACGCAGCGTCCCGAGGAACACGCCCGCGGGCAGGAACATCGGCGCACCCTTCACGGCCACCGACGCGGACAACGACGTCCTGACCTACACCCTGGGCGGACCCGACGGGCCCGCCTTCGACATCGATGCGTCCTCCGGCCAGTTGCTGACCAAGGCCGTGCTGACCGGCATCAGCAGGGCCACCTACAAGGTGTTCGTGTCGGTCAGCGACGGCAAGGATGACCAGGGCAACCCAGAAACGACTCCGCAGGTCGACACCACGACCGACGTGACGATCAACGTCACCACCCCGCGCAGGAGCAGCGGCGGCGGCGGCGGCTTCAGCGCGGGCCCGGGGGAGGTCCAGCTGGTGATCGCGGCGGCGGTCGCGGGCGAGGACGTGCCGGCCGGGCAGCGCTTCGGCTTCGAATTCCACTGCACCCCGCCCGACGACGCGGCGGGGATCACCTGGACGTTCTCCCTCGGCGCGGGGCAGGCCTCCGGGCGCTTCGTCCCGGGCAAGATCCCATGCTCGCTCACGGTCACCGACGCCGGCGGCGCCGACGCCGTGGACGGGCTCTTCACGGACCGCGTGCTCGGGGAGGAGGCCCTGCGCCTCGTCGTGACCTTCACGTACGGGATCGTCACGACGTCCGTGCCGCTCGATGCAGAGACGGTCGTCGAGGACGGGGCCGTGTCACTCACGATTCCCGAGGGATCCCGCGACGCCCCCTACTCGGTGCTGCTGGAGACGGATCCCGCGCACTGTGAGGGCGGGCTCGAAGTCGAGGGCGAGTCGATCGCCTGCCACACGCTGACCGTCTTCGACGCCGACGGCGCGGAGGAGAGCGGCGTCACGCTGCTCGTCCCGGCCACCATCACGATCACGCTCGACGCCGCGCAGACGGAGGCGCTGGGCGGCATCGACGGCGTGCGCGCGGCGCGCGAGCGCGGCGAACTGCGCATGCTCCAACGCGACGATGCCGAGTCGCCCTGGCAGGAGCTGCCGTTCACCGTCGGGGAGGCCGATGAGGGCTGGGTCGAGATCGTCGTCTCCGTGCAGGCGTTCGGCGACTTCGCCCTCGTCACGGCGACGCCCCGCCTGCAGACCATCGCTCTGCACGCCGGCTGGACGGTGGTCGTGTGGGACGGCGTCGACGGAGCCAGCATCCCCGACGCCCTCGGCGACATCGCCAGCCAGGTCGACGTGATCTACCAGTGGCTCGCCGAGACGCAGACCTGGCGCAGCCACCGCCCCGCCGGCCCGCCCATCCTCAGCGCGTTCGACACCTTCACCCGCGGCGCGTCGTACTGGATTCGGTCGAGCGAGGCCGTCGAGTGGACGGTCGTCGGGGGCCCACTCGAGCCCCCGGCGACGGTGCCCGTCCGTCTGCACGACCGCTGGACCCAGGTCGTCTGGCGGGGCGCCGACGGGGCGCCCATCACCGAGGCCCTGGGCGTGGACGTCTTCCCGCAGGTGGAAGTGATCTATCGCTGGCTCGCCGAGACGCAGTCGTGGACCAGCTTCCGCCCCGGCGCCCCGGCGTTCCTGAACGCGTTCGACACGTTCGCGTCGGGCGGCAGCTACTGGATCGCCGTCGCGGAGGGGGTGGAGTGGGTCGTCGCGGGGGACGGGGGCTGAGCGCGAGCGCCAGCAGCGTTGCCCCAGCGGCCCGCTTGCGACGGGCCGGCCAGCGCCGATGCCCCGTGGCTCCGTGATCTCGCTTGCCCGCAGGAAGTCGCGCATCTCCGGGGCGAAGACGCCGCTAATGCCGGCGCTATACCGCATCCCCTACCGCCCCCACCACGGCCCAACGCCCAAACGGTATTCCTTGCGTTTGACCAAATATATTTATCCCATTGACTGACACTATGCGTGTCCTGTTCTCTCCTTCATGTGGCCCACTAAACGCGCCCGCCGGCGCGCGGGCCAGCCGGGGAGTGAACTGACATGAAGACCAAGATCCGCATCACCGCGCTCGCGCTCGTCCTGGCGGCGCTGGCCGTCGTCCCTGCCGCGACCGACGTGCGCGCCCACTCGCCGGGCGGCGCCAGCCTCACCGCGCTAACGGTGACCGCAGGGGGAGCGGCGCAGACGCTCTCCCCGACGTTCAGCAGCACGGTGACTGACTACACGGTCGCCGTAGCCAACACCGTGACCCAGATCACCATCGTGGCCACGCCGGACGGCGACGGCACTGTGGCCTATCAGGACACGGACGGGACGGCGCTTACGGACGCCGACACGAACACCGCCGGCCAGCAGGTGGACCTCCCCACGGCGGGCGACAAGTCCATCAACGTGGTGGTGACCCATGGGACGGACACGCAGACCTACACCGTGCTGGTGAGCCGCGAGGTGGCGGACGACCCGTGTGCAGGAGGCGGCTACAACCCAACGCCCACGCCGGTCGAGGTTGAGGCAGTGCCCATCGTGGTGACATCCAGCACTGACGACTACTTCGTGCTCTACGTGAGCGACGATTTGGATACGGACACCGAGGTGGATTTGCCTGTCTTGGTAAAGAAAGGTGAGGCGGGCACGACAACCCTGGCCGAGAACATCAAGGCGCTCCCCAAAGAGCGCTACCGGGTGGACAAGTACCTCGTCGCCGACCCGGCCGATGTTGACGGCGATTGCATCGACGACATCACCGAACTCGAAGATCTAGGGACCATGAACCCGGTGAACCCCGCCCCCGCCATCGAACTCATTGACGGCGCCGTGGCCATTCCCGATCAGGACACGCTCGCGGCGCTCTCCCAGTTCCCGGATTTCCAGAAGATCATCGTGTTTGGCATGGCCGCCGGCCGCCCGGGTGTCTACTTCCTAAATACGGAAACGCACCCGCGCCACAGTACCTTCCTCGATGCGGTCGGCCTCGAGGAGGGCCAGGCCGGGGTGGTGGTCGGCGGGATCGTGCGTGATCGGGAACTCGTCGCCTCCGATGGCAGCCGGGGAGTCTACTATTTCTGGCTACGGCTACGGCGAGAGAACTCCTTCAATCTTGTGGCGCGCCTCTACACGCTGCTCGCCGCCAGTATGCCGCTGCTTACGGACAACCTCGCCTACAAGGTGCCGCACATTGATTCCCAGTCTTCGCCGTTCGACTTGCCGTTGTACCGGGCCTCCCGCATCAATCTCGTTTTCGACGCGGAAATTCATCGCGACGTGAACTTCCTCTCGCTGAACCAGGGGGAAGGCTACGGCCTTCTGCGGATCATGGACCTGGACGACCGTCCCAACCCCCGCGACGTGGTGATCTACGAGGCGCTGCCCAATGAACTGCCTCGCGTCGCCGGCATCATCTCCACCGTGCCCCAAACGCCGTTGTCGCATGTCAACCTACGCGCGATTCAGGACGGTGTGCCCAACGCCTTCATCCGGGACGCCCTCGACAACACCGACATTGCTGATCTCATCGACAGCTACGTCCACTACACGGTGACCGAGGACGGATGGACCCTTGCGGCCGCCACGCCTGCGGAAGTCGATGCCCACTACGCCTCTTCCCGGCCCTCCACAGAACAGACGCCGCAAAGGGATCTCTCGGTCACAGAGATCACCCACCTGAGCGAGGTCGGCTTCGAGGACTGGACTGCGTTCGGCGTCAAAGCGGCGAACGTGGCCGTGCTGGGAACATTGGAGTTCCCGGCTGGGACCGTTCCCGACGGCTTCGCCATCCCGTTCTATTTCTATGACGAGTTCATGAAGCACAACGGCTTCTACACCCGCATCGAAACCATGCTGGCCGACGAAGATTTCCAGACGGACTTCGAAACCAAGGATGACATGCTCGACGATCTGCGCGACGACATCGAGGACGCGGAGACACCGGAGTGGATACTCACGGCATTGGAAGAGATGAATGAAGGGGTTCCAGAAGGAATCAACCGTCGCTACCGATCCAGCACCAACAACGAGGACCTGCCCGGCTTTAACGGCGCGGGGCTGTACGACTCTAAGAGCCAGAAGCCTAGCGAAGACGAGGAGGACCTCGCCAAATCCCTCAAGGAGGTGTACGCCAGCCTCTGGAACTTCCGGGCCTTCACCGAACGCGACTTCTATCGCATCGATCACCTGGCGGCCGCCATGGGGATCCTGGTGCATCCCAGCCACCGGGACGAACTGCTCAACGGCGTCGCCGTCTCCTTCGATCCCATTGACAACAGGGAAAACACCTACTACGTCAACAGCCAGGTCGGCGAGGATCTGGTCACCAACCCCGATGCGCACTCTGTGCCAGAAGAACTCCTGCTCCACCAGTTGAGCTACACCGTTCTTGCCACCTCCAACCAAGTGCCGGCGGGACAACTTCTTATGAGCGACGCCCACCTGACACAGCTGCGCCAGCACCTCACTGTGATCCATGACCACTTCAAGGGGCTGTACAACCCCGCAGCAGATGAACCGTTCGCCATGGAGATCGAGTTCAAGATCACCAGCGACAATGTCCTGGCGATCAAGCAGGCCCGCCCCTGGGTCTTCAGCGACTCAGGAACGGTAACCCCGCCACCCACGAATCAGGCCCCTGCGTTCACCGACGGCGCCAGTACAACCCGCAGCGTGGCCCGAACCGCCACGCCGGGCGTGGACATCGGCGCGCCGGTCGCGGCCACCGACGACGATAACGACATCCTGACCTACTCCCTGGACGTCGCCAGCCAGGCCAGCTTCGATATCGTCTCCACCACCGGCCAGTTGCAGACCAAGGCCGCTCTGGACTTCGAGACGGGGCCCAACAGCTACAGCGTGACCGTAACCGCCGCTGACCCGTCCGGCGCGGAGGACACCATCACGGTCACCATCACCGTCGACGACGTCGACGATCCCGGCACGGTCACACTGTCGAAGGTGCAGCCCATCGTTGGTGACGTGCTGACCGCCACCGCGCTCTCGACCTCCTCGGCGAAGCGGTCGGAGAGCCGCTTCAGGAAGAGCATCGAGAAGATGTAGTTCTTGTAGTCGCTGGAGTCGATCTGGCCGCGCAGGATGTCGGCGGCGCGCCACAGCGTCGATTCGAGTTCCGTCGTGGTCAGCGGCATCGCGTCCTCCTCCGGGCGGCCGGCGCCGCGATCCTGGCAATGATGGCATCCCGCGGGGCGTCGTGCCGGACCCGGGAGGGAAGTCCGCCGCCGGGTCCCCAGTGCAGAAAGCACCCTAGCGCCGTGCGCCGCCACGGCGCACCTGGGCATCCGATCCGTCTTCGGGACGCGCCGCGGCTCGACGATTCCCTCAGCATAGATACGTTTGTACCTACTTTCTCACATTCCATGGTCCATATAGGACATGCGTTTATATCGGTCGCGTAGGTGCGAAGCGTTCTATCTCGCGTTGCACCAAAACGCTACATTGCTACTGGCGACGATCCGCCCGCCGCACCCGTCTGTGCTCTCCAATCCGGCCCCGAGGTCACTGACGCGATAGGTTTCCCGCAACAGTCCCGGGGCGCGCCGCCCGGGGCGTCCGTGGCAACGCATCCCGGCTGAGGTTTCGGAATTGGACTAAGGGGCGGTTGACTTGCGAAGGACTGACTTCAGTCTCGTGCGCCAGTGGATTCGGCAGGCCGATTGGGCCGGTCCGGACGAACTGGGGTACGCCGCGAGGAATTCGGTCTGGATACGCTGGTTGATTTTGGCCAGTGCAGCGGTGGACTCCGCGTATCGGCCTCCGGACGCGTTCGCCGCCTTCGTGGCGCTGGTGCTCGTGCTCGGGGCGTTGAATGCCGGGCTGCACTACAAGCTGATCCGGAAGCGGCCCTTCGCACCGAACCTACTGCTCGGCATCGGTGTCATGGACGTCGTGGTGATCACGGCTGCCGTCGGCGTCCATGGGGGATTCGAGTCCTTCATCTATCTGGCCTACTTCCCCGCGGTCTGCGGCTTCGCGCTGCTCGCCGGAGCGCCTGGGCTCGTCCTCGCCTGGTCGACGTTGGTCGCCGTGACCTATGCAGCCGTGTGCCTGATGGTGGGTTCTGGAGTGGACATCGATGCCCGGGATGAGAAGGAGCTGTTCTGGCGCATCGCGATGCTGTACGGGGTCGTCGCAGCCGTCACGATGATCACTCGGTTGCAGCGCATCCAGCGAAGGGAGGCGGTGGAGCGGGAGCGGGCCCTGCAGCGCGAACGCATCGACCTCTCGCAGGCGATCCATGACACGACGGCGCAGACCGCCTACATGATTGGGCTGGGCATCGACTCGGCCATCGATCTGGCCGGCGAATCCAATCCGGAACTCAGCGAAACGCTGGCGGCGACATCCACGCTGTCGAAGTCGGCGATGTGGGACTTGCGGCGCCCCATCGACATGGGGCACATCTTCGAGGGCAGGGAGCTCGGCCCCGTGCTGCGGTCCCATATCGCGACGTTCACGACGATCACGTCGCTGTCCGCGGACATGCGGCAGCTGGGCGCGGAGCCAGCGCTCAGCACGGAAACCCGCACGCGGCTCTTCTCGATCGCCCACAACGCGCTCACGAACGCATTTCGGCATGCCCGCGCGAGCCGGGTTGAAGTCGTGCTGGGCTTCGCGGCCCACCAGATAGAGTTGTCGATCTCGGATGATGGGGGCGGCCTGCCCGACGGCTATGCCGAGCGGGGGCACGGCTTCCCCGGCATGCAGGCCGATGCGGAGCGGCTGGGCGGTGCGCTCATCGTGGAGAGTGGCGGACGCGAGCAAGGCACCACTGTGACCTGTAGGGTCCCCTACGGGAATCAGGAGTGAGGAGGGCCGGCGATGTCCCCGACCGACAGAATCAAGGTGATGCTGGTCGATGACCATTCCATCGTCCGGGACGGTCTCAGGGCCCTGCTCGACCGATCAGCCGAGTTCCAGGTCGTGGGACAGGCCAGCGACGGCGTCGAGGCGGTGCGCGCGGCGAAGTGCTTGGCGCCGGACGTGATCATCATGGACGTGAGGATGCCGAATAAGGACGGCGTCGAGGCGTGCCGGGAGATCATGGACCTGCTGCCCGACACGCGGATCCTGATCCTGACGGCCGCGAAGGAGGAGGATGCCGTGATCGAGGCCGTCGCGGCCGGTGCGACGGGCTACCTGCAGAAGTACTCCGGCAAGGAGGAACTGCTGGACGCGCTTCGGGAGGTGGCCGCAGGCCGGTTGCGCTTGCCGGCGGAGACCGTGAAGCGAGTCTTCGGGAGCATCCGCCGTGAGGGCTCGTCAGCGAGCCCCCGTGGTTCGCAGACACTCACCGTCCGGGAGCGAGAGATCCTGACCTTGTTCGCCCGTGGCAAGTCATACGCGCAGATTGGCGAGGCCAGGGGCAATAGCCCGATGACGATCCGGAACGCCGTCTACCGCATTCAAGACAAGCTGGGCGTGCGCACGAAGCAGGAGATCGTGGTCTGGGCTGTACGAAACGGCCTGCTCGACGAGGTGGAGCCCGGCGGCTGACGTCACCGCCCCGTGCTTGCTTCTCCCAACCAGGGAGTGTTCGGGGCCAACGGCGTCCCGCCGCAGGCGACGCCCGCATGGTCGTGCGGCGGGCAGTGACCCTGAGTCCCGGCGCCCCGCGACGACATCCGCTCGGGTACATCCAGACTGTACGTATGTATCACATTCGTGGGGGTACATACTCCGCCATTTTCCGGTACAAAAAGCCCTTTCCACGCCCGCAACTGGCGAGTGATACTAATGCGACGATAGCCCCTAACTACGTCACGGGCCGCGGGAGAATTCACATGCGAAGCACGATCCGCATCGCCGCACTGGCCCTGGTCCTGGCCGCGCTGGCCGTCCTCCCCGCCGGGACCGAACTCCGCGCCCACACGGGGGACGCCACCCTCATCGATCTGACGGTCACCGCAGACGGGGGGACGGCGCAGACGCTCGTCCCGGCGTTCCACCCCGTGGACGATCTCTACACGGTTTGGGTGGCGAACAGCGTGAGCCAGGTGACCATCGCGGGCACGCCGGACGGCGACGGCGTCGTGACCTATCAGTACACCGACGCCGACACCGGGACCGACGGCCATCAGGTGAACCTGCCCACGCTGGGTGGCAAGAGCATCAGCGTGGTGGTGACCCATACGGACGACGGCCTACTTCCAATGCCACTGCCACCGACGATTAAGATCTACACCGTGCGCGTGATCCGCGAGGGAACGGTGGCGACGGACCGGGCCGCGCTGATGGCGCTGTACAACAGCGCCGGCGGCAGCAACTGGGTGTTCCGTGCCAACTGGGACAGCACTGAGGATCTCGATGAGTGGTTCGGTGTCGCGACGGACAGCAACGGCCGGGTCATAGAGGTGTGGCTCACCACCTACAGTTGCGAGGGGAACAACTTGGTTGGGACCGTGCCGGCCGAGTTGGGCGACCTCGATCAGCTGCAGGGCCTGTATCTGTGTGGCAACCAGTTGACCGGGACGATCCCAGACCTGAGCAACCTCGCCTACCTCGCGGACCTCTTCCTTCAGGCCAACCAGTTGAGCGGGACGATCCCGGACTCACTGGGCAGCCTCGCCAGTCTGGAGCGGCTGATCCTGACGGGCAATCGGTTGACGGGGGCGATCCCGGACTCGCTCGGCAACCTCGCCAGGCTGACGGTGCTGTACCTGGGCGGCAACCGGTTGAGCGGGGCGATTCCGTCTGAGCTGGGCAACCTCGCCAGCCTGCAGGAGTTGGCGCTGTGGGGCAACGCGTTGGAACAGCAGCCTCCGGCCTCGCTGGGCAACCTCACCAGCCTGACGAACCTGGATCTCGGCGGAAACCACTTGTCGGGGCAGATTCCAGACCTGGGACGCCTCACACGCCTGCAGTCGCTGTACCTTCAGCGGAACGCTTTGAGCGGGGCGATCCCGGACTCGCTGGGTAGCCTCGCCAGCTTGAAGTATCTGTACCTCGACACCAACGCGTTGGAGGGGGCGATCCCGGCCTCGCTGGGCAACCTCAGCAACCTGATGATCCTGAGCCTTTACACCAACGAGTTGAGCGGGGCGATCCCGGCCTCGCTGGGCAACCTCGCCAACCTGGAGAGTCTGTGGCTTTTCAATAACCGGTTGAGCGGGTCGATCCCGGCCTCGCTGGGCAACCTCAGCAGCCTCATAGATATGCAGCTTTACGCCAACCAGTTGACGGGCGCGATTCCGTCTGAGCTGGGCCGCCTGTCCAACCTGAAGGGGCTGCGACTTATGGTCAATGAGTTGAGCGGGGAGATCCCGGCCTCGCTGGGCGACCTCACCAACCTGCAAGGTCTGATTCTTTGGAAGAACCAGTTGACGGGGGAGATCCCGGCCTCCCTCGGCCGCCTCACCCACCTGGTGGCTCTGAGTCTCCATAGTAACCAGTTGGACGGACCGATCCCAGACTTGAGCGGCACCAGCCTGCAACAACTGGACATTAGTCGGAACCACTTGACAGGGATGATCCCGTCCTGGCTGGGTAGCCTCAGCGGCCTGACAGGCCTGTCCCTGTGGGGCAACCAGTTGACGGGGGAGATCCCAGTGGAGCTGGGCAGCCTCACCAGCCTGGAGTTCCTGTTCCTTCACGAGAACCACTTGAGCGGGGACTTCCCGGCCGCGCTGGGCAGCCTCACCGGCCTGCGTGCCTCACGCTTCGCGAGCAATACGGACAGCGAAGGCAACCCTTCGTTGACCGGGTGCGTGCCCCTCGGGTTGCGCCATCTCCTGGACGTCGAGGCCCTCGTGGACTTCGGGGGCCGGCTTATAGACCTGCCGGCCCAGGACTTCATCGCGGTGGACGCAAACGGCGACGGCGACTTCGATGAGGTGGAAGACACCATCGGCCTGGGGCTGCCGTTCTGCTTGGTCCACGAGCTGAGCTTGTACGACCTAACCCCCCAGCTGCCAGCCCCTCCACAGTACTACTTCGCGGTCCTTGATCCGCTCTGGGACGCCGCCACCGCGGCCTATACCACCTCCGTGGAGAACTCCCGGGAATCTATAAAGGTGAATGTGGATTTGGCCTCCGGCGTCAGCGACCCCGTGTCTATCCGGAAAGGCACGTCCTCGTACGGGAACGACGCCGATGTGCCCCTCGCCGTGGGGTCGAACGAGATCACCGTCACGGTCACCCCGACGGACGGCACCCCCACGCTGACCTACACCGTGACGGTATTCCGCGAGGGCGTGGACCGGGCCACGCTGATCGCCCTGTACAACAGTACGGGCGGCGCCAGCTGGACAAACAAGGACAACTGGGGGAGCAATGAGCCCCTTAACGATTGGTTCGGCGTCACGGCGGATGGCAGCGAGAACGTCACCGACCTGGACCTTTCTGGCAACAATTTGCGCGGAACCTTACCGGCCGACTTGGGCACGCTCAGCAACCTGATCACGCTGGACCTCAGCGATAACCAGTTGAGCGGGACGATCCCCGACCTGAGCGCCCTCATCGGCCTGATGACCCTGAATCTCCGCGACAACCAGTTGAGCGGAACGATCCCGGACTCGCTGAGCAGCCTCCTCAGCCTGACAACCCTGAATCTCGGCGAGAACCGGTTGACGGGGGCCATCCCGGAGGAGCTGGGCGACATCTTCCTGCTGGATTTCCTGTACCTGGACAACAACCAGCTCAGCGGGCCGATCCCGGTGTGGGTGATCGGCCAGATCACCGGACTGCAGGTCACACGGTTCGCGGGCAATGCCTTGACCAGATGCGTGCCCAACGGGTTGCGCTACCTCGTGACCGCCGAGGACTATAACAGCCTCCCGGCCCACGACTTCATCGCGGTGGACGCGAACGACGACGGCGACACCGATGACGATGGCGACACCCCCGGCCTGGGGCTGCCGTTCTGCACACTCATCTCAGTGACGTTGACCGGCGTGACGCTCGTCGTGCCGGTCTTACCCGATGACGTCCTCGCCGCCACCGCGGCCCACACCGTGACCTCCACGACGGTGACGGCGAGCTTGTACAACAGCAGCGACACCGTCACCATCATGAACGGCATGGACAGCTACGCGAGCGGAGACCCGGTGCCGCTCGACGTGGGGCCGAACGTGATCACCATCGAGGTCACCCCTGCGGACAACACCCCCACGCACACCCGCATGATAACGGTGACGCGCGCGCCCAACACGCCGCCGGCCTTCGACGAGGGCGAGACCACGACGCGCGGCGTGGACGAGAACACCCCCACGGGCGTGGACATCGGCGGGCCGGTCGCGGCCAGCGACACCGAGAACGACACCTTGACCTACTCGCTGGATGCCACCAGCGCGGAGTCCTTCGACATTGACGCGTCGTCCGGCCAGCTGCGGACCAAGGCCGACTTGGACCACGAAACCAAAGCCAGCTACACGGCCACGGTGTCGGTCCGCGACGGCAAGAACGACAATGGCGACGCCGACGAGGTGACGGACGACACGATCACGGTGACGATTCTGGTCGCCGACCTGAACGACGCCCCGGAGTTCCCGATCGGCGAGACTGACACGCGCAGCGTGGACGAGAAGACGGTGGCGGGCGAGGACATCGGCGCTCCCGTCTCGGCCACCGACGACGATGGCGACACCCTGACCTACACCCTGGACGTCTCCAGCCGGGCCAGCTTCGACATCGTCTCCACTACCGGCCAGTTGCAGACTAAGGCCGCTCTAGACTACGAAACCGGGACCAACAGCTATACCGTCACCGTCACCGCCACAGACCCGTTAGGCGCCGGCGACACCATCATGGTCAGCATCACCGTCAACAACGTCGATGAGAAGGGAAGGGTCACGCTGTCGACGACGCAGCCCATTGAGGGAAGGCCGGTCATTGCGATGGTGGACGATCCCGACCGCGTCACTGCTGGCAGCGTGACCTGGTCGTGGCGGCGTGCTCCGACCCGGACCGCCCTAGGGACCATCATCAGTGGGGCAACCTCAGACTCCTATACGCCGGTTACCGCCGACGAGCTCTCCTTCCTGCGGACCACGGCCTCCTACACCGATGGAGAAGGGTCGGACAAGAGCGCTTATTTGGTCTCAACCAATAGGGTGCAGCCAGCGCCGGTGGGTCCGAATGAGCCGCCGGAGTTCCCGCCCACCGAAACCGGTCTGCGCAGCGTGGACGAGAACACGCCACCGGGCGTGAACATCGGCGAACCCGTCGCGGCCACCGACGCCGATGACGACACTCTGACTTACTCCCTGGACGCCCCCAACCTGGCCAGCTTCGACATTGTCTCCGCCACGGGCCAGTTGCAGACCAAGGCCGCGCTGGACTACGAAAGCGGGCCCACCAGCCACACCGTGTATCTCACCGCCACGGACACGGCCGGCGAGGAAAACGGCATCTTCGTCACCATTACCGTCAACAACGTTGACGAAGCGGGGACAGTCACGCTGTCGTCGCTGCAGCCCCTGGTCGCGATCCCGCTCACCGCGACGCTGGCTGATCCCGACCGCGTCAGTAGCAACGTGACCTGGTCGTGGACGCGTTCTCCGAACGGCGCCTCCGATTGGACTCTCATCAGTGGAGCAGATTCAGCCTCCTACACGCCGGTTGCCGGCGATGTGGCCGACTACCTGCAGGCCACTGCCACCTACACCGATGAAGAAGGGCCGACAAAGAGCGCCCAGGCGATCTCCGCCAACGCGGTGGAGGTGGGGCCGGGAAGGAATGCGCCGGTGTTCACGGAGGCCTCGCCCGCAACACGCAGCGTCACGAGGAACACGCCCGCGGGCAGGAACATCGGCGCACCCGTCTCGGCCACCGACGCTGACAACGACGCCCTGACCTACAGCCTGGGCGGCCGCGACCAGGACGCCTTCGACATTGACACGTCCTCCGGCCAACTGCTGACCAAGGTTGTGCTGACCGGCGCCCTCAGGACCATCTACGAAGTCATCGTGTCGGTCAGAGACGGCAAGGATGACCAGGGCATGCCGGAAGCTGACCCGCAGGTCGACGCCACGACCGAGGTGACGATCAACGTCACCACCCCGCGCAGGAGCGGCGGTGGCGGCGGCGGCTTCAGCGCGGGCCCCGGGGAGATCCAGCTGGTGGTCACGGCGGCGGTCGTCGGTGAGGAGGCGCCGGCCGGCCAACGCTTCGCCTTCGCCTTCAACTGCACACCGCCCGAGGGCCAGCCGCCGGCCACCTGGACGTTCTCCCTCGGCGCGGGGCAGGCCTCGGGGCGCTTCGCCCCGGGCGAGATCCCCTGCACCCTGACGGTCACCGACGATGGCGGCGCCGACGCCGTGGACGGCCTCTTCACGGACCGCGTGCTCGGAGAGGAGAACCTGCGCATCGTCGTGACGTTCACCTACGGGATCGTGACAACGGCCGTGGACCCGACGATGGAGACCGTCGTCGAGGAGGGCGGCATCTCGCTCACCATCCCCGAGGGATCCCGCGACGCCCCCTACGCCGTGCTCCTGGAGACCGCCGCCGAGAGTTGCGAGGGCGCCCTCGACCTCGAGGGTGAAGTCATCACCTGTTTCACGGTCACCGTCTTCGATGCGGACGGCGCGGAGGAGACGGACGTCACACTGCTGGTCCCGGCGACGACCACCATCACGCTCGACGCCGTGCGCGTCGAGGAGCTGGGCGGGATCGAGGGCGTCCGCGCCGCCCGCGAGCGCGGCGAGCTGCGCATGCTCCAGCGTGACGATGCCGAGTCGCCCTGGGAGGAGCTGCCGTTCACCGTCGAGGAGTCCGATGAGGGCGGGGTCGAGATCGTCGTCTCCGTGCAGGCGTTCAGCGACTTCGCCCTCGCCACCGCGACGCCGCGCCTGCAGACCATCGCCCTGTACGCCGAGTGGACCGTGGTCGTGTGGGACGGCGCCGACGGGGCCAGTATCCCCGATGCCCTCGGCGGTCTGGGCGCCAGCGCGGGCGGCAGCGATGTCTCCGCGCAGGTCGGTGTGATCTACCAATGGGTCGCCGAGACGCAGACTTGGCGCAGCCACCGCCCCGGCGCGCCGCCCATCGTCATCGCGTTCGACACCTTCACCCGCGGCGCGTCGTACTGGATTCGGTCGAGCGAAGCCGTCGAGTGGACGGTCGTCGGGGGCCCACTCGAGCCCCCGGCCGCGGAGCCCACCCGTCTGCACTCCCGCTGGACGGAAGTCGTCTGGCGGGGGGCGGACGGGGCCGGCATCGCCGAGGCATTCGGCGCCGACGTCTTCCCGCAGGTCGAAGTGATCTATCGCTGGCTCGCCGAGACGCAGACCTGGGGCAGCTTCCGCCCCGGCGTCCCCGCGTTCCTGAACGCATTCGACACCTTCGCGACGGGCGGGAGCTATTGGATCGCCGTCGCGGAGGAGGTGGAGTGGATGGTCGGGGGGGACGGGGGCTGAGGGGCGCGGGCAGGCCCCCGCAACATCGTGCGTCCCAGCGCGGATCGGCCGACTCTCGGGTCGGACCTGTCCCGTCGGGCGGTTGATGCGCCGGGGCCGTCCGGCGGTTCGTCCCCCGGCGACGGTTGGGGGCGCGTGGCGTTGCAGGAGGCGATCTCGTCGCGCAAGACGCCGCATCAGCCATCGCCTCGATAACACCAGACGGCATATTCCGCGACCCGATGCCCGCCTCCGTTGCGGCACGGCCAGAGGTGGAGCGTCCGTCTTCCGGTAGCGTGTGCACATGACAGGGCTGACTCTCATCCTCGGCCCCGCGGCCAGCGGGAAGACGACGGCCCTGCTCGACCGCGCCGCCGCGCACTACCAGTCCGACCCCTTCCGGCCCACGCTCGTCCTCGTCCCCACCGTGCGGCACGGCGATCAGTTCCGGCGGCGCCTCGTCGAGCGCATCGACGTCGCGTTCGGTCTCGACGTGAGCACGATCGACGTCTACGCCCAGCGCCATCTCGACCGATCCACCATCGTGCCGCGGGAGGTCGCCTCCGAGCTACTCGCCCGCACCGCGCGTGAACAGGTGCTGGCCGGTGCAGCCCAATACTTCGCTCCCATCGCGGAGACGCCCGGCTTCCTCGCCCTGCTCGGGGCCGCAATCGCGGAGCTGGAGCAGGAGGGCGTGACCCCTTCAACGTTCAGCGTCGCTGCGGCAGCGGCGGGCGATCCCCGGCTGCGCGCCGTCGCAGGGATCTACGCCGCCTATCACGCGGCGCTGACCGACCGGGGATGGCGGGACCCCTGGGCTCCCGCGGCGGAGGCAGCCCGCCGGCCCGGGGAGGCCGCGACGATCCCCAGCCTCGTTCTTGTGGACAGCTTCCAGTTCTTCCGTCGCGGCGAGATCGACCTCATCAAGGCGCTTGCGGCGAGGACGAATGTCGTCGTCGCGCTGGCCTCGGACGCCGGGGAGCGGGCGCGCCACAGCGCCGCGGAATCCACCGCCCGGATTCCGGATGCGACCCGCGTGGATCTCGACGCCCGGGCATCGACAGCCAGTAACCGCATCGGCTCCGTGTCCACGAGCGAGGCGGAGCTGCGCGAGATCGCGCGGGAGATCAAACAGCGCCTCACCGACAACCCGTCGCTGCGCCCCTCCGATTTCGCGGTGACGTACCGCCAGGTCGCGCCGCACCTCGCGCTGGCACGCCAGATCTTCGCCGAGTACGACCTACCCTTCGACCCCGCGGTTGGCGAGCGACTGCTCCACCGCCCCTTCGGCAGTTGGCTGATGCGCTTGCTGCGACTCGACCTGCACGAGTGGCGCATCGCGGATCTGGCCGACGTCCTGGCCAGCGGGTTCATCGACCTCAGGCGCTGGGACCTCGGGACACCCGATGTCGAGCTCATCGTGCGGCATGCCCGCGAGCAACGGCTCTGGTCGTCGCTTCCCTCCCTGCACCGCGTCGCTGGCGGGCTGCAAGCAGCGGCCGCCGACGACGATCGCCCGGCAGACCGCGCCGAACGGCTGGGCCGCGCCGGTGATGGCCTCGCGAGAGCGCTGGAAGCTCTCCGCGATCTCCTCGAGCACGAGGGCCCGGATACGCCCGGCCGGTTCGCGGAGCTTCTGGATGCCGCGCTCTTCGGGCCGGCAGCGATGGTCCGGATCGACGCCGCCGCTGGTCCCGCCCTCGACGTGGAGATCGGTGCGGTCCGTCGCGTGCTGCGCTCGTTCGTCGCGATCGACGAAGCCATCGGCAGCGAGGCCGTCGCGTTCGAGACGTTCGTCGGGATGCTGGAGGCCCGGATGGACACGCCGGGCGTGGTAGTGCGCGAGGCGGGCGGCGTCCTCTTCGCTCCCATGCACACCCTGCACGGCTTGCGCTTCGCGCATCTCACCGTGGGCGGGCTCGTGGAAGGGGAGTTCCCCGCTCCACGCCGAGCCCGGCCCCTGCTCGACGCCCGGGCGCGGGAGGCGCTCGCGGCGACCGGGCTCGCCCTGCCGCCGGAGGCGCGAGCCCTGGAGGACGAACTCTGGCACTCCGTCACCTCCCGGCCGGATCAGGCACTCAGCGCCTGGCGGTCGCGCTTGGACGATCGGGGACGGCCGCGCGCGCCGTCGTATTACCTCGACACCCTCGACGGGCCGCAAACCGATCACACTGGCCCGATCGCTCCAGAGGCAGCCGCCTCGACGCGGGAGCTCGCGACCGCGCTGACCCTGCGCTGGTCTGGAGGGGAACGGCGACGCCCCCCAGCGCTCGGGGCCTGGCCCGCGGTGCGCGACGGGGTCCGCGTCGAACAGCGCCGCCGCTCGTTCCGCGGCGCCGGCGCTTACGAAGGAGTGCTCCCGACCGCGAGCCTGGCGCGGCTGACCGATCCGGACAGCGTCTGGAGCGCCACGAGGTTTGAGTCCTACCGCACCTGTCCTTTCCAGTTCTTCAGCCACTACGGCCTGCGACTGCGGGAGGTGGATCAAGAGCTGGACGCGGCCGACGCCGCCACGCGCGGGACGGTCATTCACGCGATTCTGGAGGCGGTGCTGCAGCCACTCGCCGAGGCGGGTGAGCGGCTTGGGCCGGAGACGATCGAGCGGGTCCTCGACCGGCTCGACGCGATTGGCCCGGGCATCTGGGATCAGGCGCCCGAGCAGTACGGCTTCGGGCGGGCGGCGCTGTGGCGTCTTGAGGGGACGCCGACGCTGGAGCAGGTGGGCGCGCTCCTCCGCCGCGAGGCCGAGCACAACGCCGCGATCGGCGTGACAGCCATCGCCGGAGCCGAGATGGAACTCGCCGCCGACCTCGGGGACGGTGATGCCCCGCTCAGGGTGGCCGCCAAGATCGACCGCGTCGATCGCGGGGAGGACTTCGTGCAGATCGTTGACTACAAGTCGGGGCAGGCGATCTCCCGAAGAGACGCCGAAGCCGGGCGCCGGTTGCAGCTACAGATCTATGCGCAGCTCGCCGCGGGGCACTTCGCGGCGCCGCGGGCCGTGGCGCGCTACGCGTATCTCGATCCCAACGCCCCCAACTGGCGGATCGATACCGACGAGGCGCCCGACGCGGAACTGCTGAGCCAGGCGCTGACCGCCGCTCAGACGGTGCGGACCAGCGTCGTGGCCGGGGACTTCCGGGTCGCACCCACGGTGTCACCCTGCCCGAGCTACTGCGATTTCCAGCACATCTGCCGGGTCAATCAGTTCAGTCGGTGGAAACAATGGAGCTGACGCCCGAGCAGGCGGCGATTCTGGAGACGGCGGCGCGTGATGTCGCCGTCTCGGCCGGCGCCGGCAGCGGCAAAACCTTCGTGCTGGTGGAACGATACATCCGGCTCTTGGAGCACCACCGCATCCCGGAGATCGCCGCGGTGACGTTCACCGAAGCGGCGGCCACCGAGATGCGCGAGCGCGTGCGCCGGGCCGTCACGGACCGGGCGGAACTGGCGGCGCATCGTCGCGACCTCGATGACGCGGTGATCGGCACGATCCATGCGCTGTGCCTGCAGATCCTGCGTGAGCACCCCGTCGAAGCGCGGATCGATCCGACGGCGTCGGTGCTGGCGGACGACGAGAACGAGCTGCTGCTGCTTGAGGCCTGCCACGAGGCGATCGAGGCGGCAGCGGAGAGCGGCGACGACCGCACGCTCGCGCTCCGCGAGATCGGGATCTACCCGTTGCAGCAGGCGCTGCCGCGCATGGTGGCCAGACGGGACGAAGTGCTGAGCGCATACGCAGCGCTCGTGGGTGATGGCCCTGCCGAGTGGAGCACGGCGGCGCATCAACTTCTGGATGAGGCGATGGCGGCCGCGGTCGCCGCCACGCGCGCGCCGGTGGCGGAGCGGCTGCGCTGGTTGGAAGAGCAGCGCCTGCCCGGCAGCGAGGACAAGCTTGGGGAGCGACTCGATGCCGTGCTGGCCGCGATCGGCGATCCGACGACGGGCGATTGGCGGGACTGGACGCATCGGCTCCAGCAGGCAGCCGATGAGATCGATCTGCGGGGCGGGAGCAAGAAGAACTGGCGGGCGCCTGTGGCGGAGGTCCGCACGGCGTTGCGCTCGGTGCGAGAGGCCGGAGAGGCGATCGCGGAGCTGCCGCAGTGGTCCGACCACGACGCTCCCGCCTTCGAGGCGATCGCGTCGCTGCAAGCGCTCTTCACCGATGCCTGCGCGCGGCATACGGCGGCGAAACGGGAACGCCACGCGCTCGACTTCCTCGACCTCGAGCTGGAAGCGGTGCGCCTGCTGCGGGAACACCGGGGCATCGCCAGCGCTTACCAACGCCGCTTCCGCCATCTCATGGTCGATGAGGTGCAGGATACGAACCCCGTCCAGATCGAACTCATTCGCCTGCTGATCGGGGACCGCAGCGATGCGCGCGCCCCGCATCTCTTCCTGGTCGGCGATACGAAGCAGTCGATCTACCGCTTCCGTGGCGCCGATGTGCGGCAGTTCCACCGCCTGCGCGCGGCGGTCGACGAGCGTGGCGGAGAGATCCTGCCGCTGAGCCGGTCGTTTCGCACGCATGATGCCCTCGTCGCGCATCTCAACACGCTCTTCGGTCATGTCTTTGCGGAGGCGGGGGCCGACTTCGAGGCCCGGATGGAGCCGATGGACGGTCGCGGGGACGGCGCACCCGCGTCGCCGCATCTCGTGCTGGCCCCGATCGCGAAACAGACGGTCCACGGGTCGCGCGCCAATGAAACCGAGAAGCGCCGCGTGGAGGCCGATTACGTCGCCGCCACAATCGCGGGCATTGTGGGGAGGGGGCAGCCGGTCTGGGACCGGGATCGCGAGGAGACCCGTCCGGCTCGTCCCGGCGACATCGCCATCCTGCTGCGGCGTCTCAGCAATGTGCATAGCTTCGAGCAGGCGCTCGAGGCGCACGGCGTGCCGTACACGACGCCGAGCGGGGCGGGGTTCTTCACGCGCCAGGAGGTCCGCGATTTGACGAGCCTCCTCACCTGGCTCGCGGAGCCGGACGACGCCATCGCGCTCGTGGGCGTGCTCCGCTCTCCGCTCTTTCTCCTGGACGACCCAACCCTGCTCGTCCTGCGCGAGCATCGGCGATCGCTGATGGCCGCGCTGCATGACCCGCCGGACGGGCTCGCCCCGCCGGCGCAGGCGCGCTGCGCGCACGCTGCCGCCGTACTGGCCGACTTGCGGACCCTGGCGCGCACGGCGGCGCCGTCCGACGTACTGGAGGCGGCGCTGACGGCGACTGCAGTCGAGGCCGCATGGGCGCCGCTCCAGGGCGGCACGCAGGCCGTCGCGAATATCCGCAAGCTGGCGCGGCTGGTCCGGACGCTGGCCGGGCACTCCATACGCGACGTCGCGACGTATCTCGCCCGCCGGCGTGACGAGCTGACGGCCCGCGAGGGCCTGGCGGTCGTCGACCGCGGCGACGCGGTCCAGCTGATGACCGTGCATGCCGCGAAAGGGCTGGAGTTCCCGATCGTGTTCGTGCCGGAGGCGCATGTCGCTGCCCGCACCCGTTATGAGGAGGTGCGCTGGCGCGCTGAGGACGGAGTCGGGGTGACCCTGACCCGGCCGCTCGGCGAAAAAGATCGACGGCGGCCCGGCTTCTACCGCTATCTGTTGGACCGCGACGAGGCCGAGCAGGCGGCCGAGCACAAGCGGCTGTTCTATGTGGCCGCCACGCGCGCGGCCGACATGCTGATCCTCTCCGGCGACGAAGCGGGGAAAGGCGCCTGGCTGGAGCTGGCGACCGAGGCCTTCAGCGCCGGAGGAGACCCGGCCGGACTCGATGTCCGAGACCCGGCCGCGGTTGATCTCGCTGCGATCGCCCAACGGCCCCCACCGCGCGCCGTGACGCTGCCCGAGGCGTCCGACGAGGTCGACTACGCCCCGCCCTTGCTGGCGCGCCCTCGGGTGATTCCGGTCCGGGCCAGCATGCCCGTCACGGCGCTGTACCCGCCGGTCGCGCGCGATCGCGCGACGGTCCACCGCGACGACCTCGGTGCGCTGCGGGGCCGCGTGGCGCACCGCGCGATCGAACTGACCTTCACGACCGGGACGCGCCCCGGGCTCCCGGACCTGATCCGCGCAGAGCAGGAGCACGCGCTCGCAGCGGATCGCCTCGCGGGCTTGGCGGAGGAGATCACGGAGATGTTGGACCGATTCGACGCGTCCGGCTTGGCTCGGATCCTTCGCGATCTGGAGACGGAGGCGCACTTCGAACTGCCCTTCGCCTGGGACTGGGACGGGGTTCCCGTGCACGGAACGATCGACCTCGCGTACCGCGCAGGCACGGAGTGGCACGTCGTGGACTTCAAGACGGACCGCGTTGCCGGACGCCATCTCGACGATCTTGCGAAGTCGTACCTGCCCCAGTTGGGGCTCTACGGGAGCGCGCTCCAGCGTGCGGTGGGGAAGCGGCCCACCGTGACGCTGCATTTCCTCCGCAACCGCGCGCAGTACACCGCAGCCTGGGAGTCGGTGGACGCCGCGCTGCTGGAAGCCCGCGCCCGGGTCGATGCCGGCGGGACGCTCGATCCGGCATCATCGGAGTACGTCGCCGGTGGACTGTCTGACCTCGTCTAGGGCCTGCTCAAGTAGCGCCTCCGAGGGTCCGGGGTAGCGCCGGGCGGTCGTGGGGCTGCCACCAGGCATCGTCATCGCGGTCTCGCGACGCACCGTCCGGCCGCCCGAGCGGGCTCGCGGGGCAGACGAGTTGCGCCGGCTCGGCCGGGACGCCGGCGTACGACGGCTCGACGCCCACCGCTTCCGCCACACGTTCGCCACCTGGGCCATCGCGCACGACGCACGCCAACTCGATAGCCAGCACCTCCTCGGGCACGGCTCGCCGGAGATGGTGCGTCGCTACAGCGCGACCTACGGCAGCGCCCAGGCCGCTGAACGCCACGCGGCGTTCTCGCCCGGCGACGGGATGCTCGTCGGGACGAGCTGAGCAACGCTCCGAGCCTCACTCCTCCAGCCCCTGGCCCTGCCCGGTCGCTGTGCTTCGTGAACGGGGGGTAGCGCTCCCGCCGGGGGTGCAGTCCTGGGATCCCCGACGCTGGCACTGGTCCGTCGGGAACGGGGAACTCGCGGTCGTCGTCGGGACGGTGTGACGCCGCTCCGACGCCGCGCGCCGCTACTGGACGTCGGCGACGCTGCTAGCTTGTCCCCACCGGCGAGAGGATGCCCCGCGCCATGATCCACCGACCCGCGCTCCGGCACGGCATGATCGGCGCCCTGGCGCTCGTGCTGGCGCTGCTCGCCGGCCTCGACGCCGCCTCCGCCGACGAGGAGCCTGCCGGGAGTGCCGTCACCCTTGAGGTGCGGGTGTGGCAGACCGTCTCGCTCCCCGAGCGCGTCTACATCAGCGCCCGCCCCGAGGGTGGCGACTGGGCCACGCTGGGGACGATCCGCCTGCGTCTGGACGATGGCCTGAGCAAGAACGGCAACCAGCGCTACGGCGACGTCACCACCGCGGGCGTTGACTTGCGCGTCTGGCAGGACGTGCGCGACCCCTTGCGCATCGAGATCAGCGCGCGACTTGAGGGCGGCCACTGGGGCGTGCTGGGCAACATCCCGCTGCCCTTGAACGACGGGCACACCCCCGGCGGGGGCTATCGCTACGGCGACATCACGATCGAGGTCCCCGCCGGGACGCCCGACGACATGCCCGCCGTGCGGGTCACTCCCAGCGGCGAGGAGGTTCCCCGCCTGGCCGCGTTGACGCTTGCCTTCCTCGACCCGCCGCCGGAGAGCGACGGCGCCCGGATCGTCTCGATCGATCCAGCGCCCGACGGATCGTTCGTCTGGATCGACGATCTCACGCTCCTGTTCCAGCCGGCGTTCCCCGGCTGGCAGCGCGGTCAGCAGTACCGGGTCGTCGTCGACGCCGACGCCGCGGGTCTTGCCGCCGACCACTCGCAGACGTTCACCGTCGACGGCCAGCTGGAGGTGGCCTACGTCATCCCCGCCGACGGCGACGTGGAGGTGCCCACCAACGCCCAGATCCTCGTGCAGTTCAACCGCTCCGTCGCGCCGCTCACGGTGCTGCAGGAGGGGCCCGCGCCGACGGTGCTGGAGTTCGACCCGCCGCTCGCGGGCCAGGGAGAGTGGCTCAACACGTCGCTCTACCGCTTCATCCCGACCGACCTGGCGCCGAGCACCGACTACGCGGTGCGCATCCGCGCGGGCCTGACGGCCGCCACGGACGGCGTCCTGGCAGCCGACGTCACCTGGAGCTTCGCGACCATCCAGCCCGCGGTCACGGCCATCACCCCGCACGATGACGCCACGCAGGTCGAGTTGGACACCCCGATCGTGCTGAGCTTCAGCCAGCCGATGGATCGCGAATCGGTGGAGGCCGAGCTCGTGCTGCGACCGTGGCGCCAGGAACCGGTCAGCGGCGCGTTCGCGTGGAACGACGACTCGACCCAGGTCACCTTCACGCCCGACGCGCCGCTGGCCATGCGCACCCGCCATGACGTGTTCGCGCCCGCTGCCCTGCGTGGGGCGAACGGCGGCGAGACCCGCGCCGAACGCACCACCAAGTTCTTCACGATCTGGCCTCCGGAGCTCAAGCGGACGAACCCCCGGGACGGCGAGACCGACGCCGGCCTGTTCGGCATCTCGCTCGATTACAACAACCCGATGGACATCGAGTCGTTCGAGGGCCGCATCTCGATCAGCAGCATCGATGCCGACCAGATTTCGGTGTCCCTCGACCGCTGGCAGGCGTCCGAGGTATTCGTCAGCGTGAGGTTCGAGCACGCCACGACCTACACGGTTCGCATCGCCGCGGGGGTCCGCGATCGAGGCGGGCGGCCGCTGCCCGCCTACGAGTTCTCGTTCACGACGCGAGAGCCGGGGGGCTGGCCGTATCTGGCGCTCGCGGCGCCGGCCAGTTTCTCGACCTTCTCCGCCGGCCGCGCACAGGTGCTGCACTACCACGTCAGACGTGTGAGCGAAGTGCACTTCCAGCTCTTCCGCCTCTCCGATTCCGAGGCGGAGACGCTGCACCGCCGGGGCTTCATCGATGACTGGTGGACCGACACCACGTTCTGGCCCGCCGCCGAGCCGCTGCGCGAATGGACCGAGGAGATCGAGCAACAGCTCCCCGATGAAGCGCGCCGGTACTCCACCGTCCTCAGCGGGGACAACGGCTTGCCGAAGGGGCCCTACTTCCTGGCCGCGACGCCGGGGCCGTTCCGCGGCGGCGATCCGCTCGACTACCAGGAGAAGATCGTCTTCAGCGTCGTCGATACGGCGATCGTCACGAAGCTGGCGGCGGACGAACTCATCGTCTGGGCCCTCGACTACGACACGGGAGAGCCGCTCGACGCCACCGCGCTCAGGGCCGCCCTGATGGAGCAGGCGCCGCTGAGCCCCTACAAGCACGCCACGACCGACGCCGACGGCCTGGCGCGGTTCTCCATCGCATCCGAGGGAGATGACTGGCGGGCTCCATACGGCCACTACTTGGTGAGAATCGCCGGCGATCAGCGCCTCGGCGTCGCTGCGACGTGGTGGGCCTTCGGCAGTTCCCCGTGGGACCTGGAGGTTCGCGCGGCCCCCTACCTCGCGGGCCAACAGGGTCACCTGTTCACCGAGCGGCCGATCTACCGGCCCGGCGAGACCGTCTCATACAAGGGCGTGGTACGAGACGAGGACGACGCCTCGTACGCCATTCCCGGCTCGGACGCGACCTTCACCGTGACGGTCCGTGATCCGCGCTACGAAAACCTCCCCACGACTCGGGTGACGCTGAACGAGATCGGAACGTTCAGCGGCGACTTCATGCTGCCTGCTGATGCTCCCACCGGCGCCTACCGCGTCAGCGTGACCGACGAGGACGGCAACGGGATCTCCTCCACGCACTTCACCGTCGCGGAGTTCCGCGTGCCGGAATTCAAGGTCGAGGTCGAGGCGCCCAAGACGGACTACCTCGCCGGGGAGACGATCGCGGCCGAGGCGCGGGCGAGCTTCTTCTTCGGCGGCCCCGTCGCAGGGGCCGATGCCGAGTGGACCGCCCGGGCATGGCCCACGGTCATCCGCGTCGAGGGGTACGAGGATTACTCCTTCTGGAACGGCGGCATCCCCTATTGGGCCCGGGGTGGCTGGGACTCGCTGCGCAGCAGCGGCGAGGCGCGCACGACCGACGCGGGCGTCGCCCGTTTCGACGTGCCCGCGCAGCTTGAGCCGGACGAGGGAACCCACGGGTTCATCATCAGCGCCACCGTGACGGACGCCAGCGGCCAGGCCATCGCCGGAAGCACGCGAGTGACCGTGCACCCTGCCACCTGGTACGCGGGGATCAAGCCCGAGTCGTACGTCGCCACGGCCGGCGAGCCCACGACGGTCCACCTCGTGACCGTCGACTTCGAGCGCCGCATCGCGCCGAACCGGCCGGTGACGGTGCGCATGTTCAAGCGGGAGTGGGTTCCGACCGAGGAGCGCGTGTATTACATCGGCGCCTACTACCGCAGCGAGCCGCGCGACACCGAAGTCGCCGTGCAGTCGGTCACGACCAACGCGGCGGGCGAGGCGTCCGTCGAGTTCACTCCGCCCTCGGCGGGAACGTACCGGCTGGTCGCGGAATCGACCGACGACCAGGGGCGCGTGGCGCGCTCGGCCCGCTTCCTCTGGGTGACCGGTACGGAGTATGCCTCGTGGCCCGTGCGCGACGACGACGTCATCGAGTTGATCGCGGACCGCGAGAGCTATGAGGTGGGCGATGTCGCGGAGGTGCTCGTGCCCGCGCCCTTCACGGGCGCCACCGGTCTGGTGACGATCGAGCGCGGCCGCGTCAGGAGCGCGGAGGTGCGCCGCTTCGAGACGAACAGCGAAGTGTTGCGCATCCCCATCGAGGACGGCCACATCCCCAACATCTACGTGGGCGTCGTGCTCTACCGCCCGCCCACCGAGGACGACCCTTACCCGCGCTACCACGTCGGTTACGTCAATCTCTCCGTCTCCACGGCGCCGCGCCGCCTCGACGTCAGCATCCAGCCCGACCGCGAGGAGGCCCGGCCCGGCGAGACCGTCGGCTACGAGGTGCTGGTCACGGACTCGGAGGGCCAAGGGGTGGCGGCCGACGTCTCCGTCGCCGTCGTCGACCAGGCGGTGCTCTCACTGGTGAACGAGGTGGGGCCGGACGGCATGGGCGCGTTCTGGTTCGAGCGCGCCCTCGGCGTGCGGACATCCTCATCGCTCGCGGTCTCGATCGACCGGCGCAATGCGGACTTCCATGACAGCGCCGAGGGAGAAGAAGGTAGCGGCAACGACGACGCGGAGAACACGGCGCCGCTCGACCGGGACGAGGGAGCGGCAGACGAAGCGGCCGCAGCGGCCGGGGAGGCGGCGCCCCGCGTGCGCGACAGCAGCAGCGACCTCCTGCGCGTTCGCTCCGACTTCCGCTACACGGCGCTGTGGATCGGGCAGCTCCAAACGGACGAGCAGGGCAGGGCCGACTTCGACCTCCACCTCCCCGATAACGTCACGACTTGGCGCGCCCGCGCCCGCGCCGCCACGGCCGAGACGCAGGTCGGAGAGGGAGAGAGCGAGCTGCTGGTCACGAAGCCGCTGTTGGTGCGGCCGGCCCTGCCGCGCTTCCTGCGGGTGGGAGACGAGGTGACGCTGCGCACCCTCGTAACGAACCGCATGACGGCGGCCCTGAACGTCATCGTCACGATCCGAGCCGACGGAGTCGCGCTCGACAGGAAGGGCGCACGATCGGCCCGCATCGAACCGGGCCGCACCTCCGTCTTCGGGTGGCCCGCCCGCGCGGTCGACGAGGGCACGGCGACGGTCCGCTTCCGCGCGACCGTGGCCGGTGGCGGCGGCGACGCCGTCAAGTTGCGCATCCCCGTGCACCTGGACGTCACCCCGGAGACGACGGCGACGGGAGGCGTCGTCGAAGACGCGCCCGCGGTCGAAGCCGTCTACCTGCCCGACTACGTGATCACCGGGCAGGGCTCCCTCGAGATCTCGCTGCAGGCGTCCCTCGTCGGTGCGCTCGACGCCGAGCTGGGGCACTTCCTGCCGCCGCACAGCTGGGAGTCGAACGTCCGGGTCGCCAGTCGCATCGTGGCGCTGGTCGCGGTGCAGCGGGCGAACGCGAGCGGCTTGACCGACGCGCAAGCACTCCAACTGCAGTCCGACATCGAGACGCTCGTCCGATCCGGGCGCTACGACGGCTGGGGGTGGTGCCGCACGTGCTATACGGCCAGTCCCTGGATCACCGCCTGGGTACTGGTCGCCCTCGGGGAGGCGCGGGACGCCGGGCACTCCGTCCCGGACTACCAGTATTCCCAGGCGGCGCGGTTGGTCATGGGCCATCTGAGCCGCGAGACCGACGTCACGGATCCCCCCGATCCCAATCAGCATGCGTTCCTGCTGTACGCCCTCGCCAAGGCCGCGGCGCAGGGCGGCGACGTCGCCGACCTCGTCGGGGAGCAAGCCGACGCCATGCAGGCCATCCTCGATGAGCACCGCGCCGGCCTCACCGGCTGGGGTCGCGCCTACCTCGTGCTCGGCCTGCTGGCCAGCGGCCACGAGGCGGACCACGCCTCCGTGCGCACCCTCCTGAACGACCTCACCGCCACGACCATCGCCAGCGCGAACGGCAACCACTGGGAGGCCGAGCCGCGGCGGGGCTCGATGCACAACGGCAGCGTGCGCACGACCGCCCTCGTCCTGCGCGCCCTGACCGCGGCCGACCCGCGCCACCCCCTGATCGAGGAGACCGCCCGCTGGCTCGTGCACGCCCGCGGCGCGGACCGCTGGAAGACCTCCGTCGAGCGCGCGCAGGGGATGGCCGCCCTCGGCGCCTTCGCGGAACTGACGGGCGAAACCCGCGGCGTCTTCGACTACCACGTGCTGCTCAACACCAGCCGGCTGCTCGACGGCCACTTCGACGTGCCGGGCGGTGACTACCAAGACGGCGCCACGGTCGCGCTCGCCGATCTCCCCCTGGGCGAAATGAGCCGCGTGCAGTTCGAGCGCGACCCGGGTGGCGCGGGGCGGATGTACTACGCCCTCAATCTGCGCTACGTGACCCCCGCCCAGGGGATCGAGGCGCTCAATCGCGGCTTCGCCGTCTCCCACCGCTACTCGTTGCTCGACGACCCGGATCGCGCCGTCACCAGCGCCTCGCTCGGCGACGTGGTGCGCGTGCAGATCACGGTCGTCGCGCCGGCCGAGCGATTGTTCGTCAAGCTCGAAGACTTCCTGCCGGCCGGCCTCGAACCGATCGATCCACAACTCCGGATCGTGTCGCCGCGGTTGCGGGAGGAGTTGCGGAGAGATCAGCGGGAGGCCCTGACCCGTTCCGCGCCGTCGTACCTCGCGCCCTGGCTACCCTGGTACTACAACCCCTGGGACCAGGTGGACCTCCGCGACGACCGCGTGACGCTGCTCGCCGCGCGCCTGCCGCAGGGCGTGCACGAATACGTCTACTACGCGCGCGCGACCACCCCGGGCGACTTCTTCGTCGCGCCCACGCACGCCGAGGAGACGTACTTCCCGGAGGTGTTCGGCCGCAGCGACAGCAGCCGTTTCTCGGTCGAGGCCGGGTAGGGTTGCGGGTTCGAATCCCGTTACGCGCTCCGGGGCTCCCTAATACATGAGGAGAGTGGGCGAGTGGCGAGGTCGAGCGCCGGGGGCTACGGCGGCGCCAGGGCGACGGTCCAGTCGATGGCCTCCGTGACTGCAATCCAGTACCTGGCGCCCGACGCGAAGGTGTCGAACGCGCTCAGGATCGCCGGGGCGCCGGGGCGGTGGCTGCGCCAGGACTGCGCCTCCGCGACCCACTGGTAGATGACGGCGGCGCGGCCGTCCCAGACAACAACAGTCCAGCCCGCGTGCAGGGGCACGGTCCGCAGCCGTGGCGGCGTGGTGACGAGGGCGAAGTCGCTGAAGGCGGACACGAGAGGGCGGTCTGCGCCATGTCGCGGGTCTCCTGCGGCGGCGCACCCACGGAGGACCGGGCGTGAGCACGTGGCCGTATCGGCGCACCTCCTCCAACGCGGCGCTCTTGGAAAGACCGGACTCGTCGGCCAACCCGCCGGCATCCCTCTCGCCGCGCCAAGCGCGGTCGGCGCCGGCGACGCAGGGGATGTCGTCGACCGACAGTTCGCGGTGGGTGCGGTCGACCATCCCCCCCGGAGCATTCGGGCGTTGGCCCGAACTAGTCCGTCAGCAGCCTGCTAGCCGGTGTGGCAGAGCCGCGAGCAGTAATAGCAGCCGTTCGCGGTCCGATACCCTCGGTGCTGAGCTGTCTGGACGGCGTCGGCACAGTTGGAGTGAAAACCCAGCGGCACCTGATTCCGAGGTTCGGGGTAGTAGGGGCTGGGGCAGGAAGGCCTCGGTGTCGTGTGGACCTCGTTGTCGCCGTTCGGCTGCGCGTTTCGATTCACTATGTAGTTCGGCACGGCTTGTGGGCCTCCTCTCCCCCGACCCCAGCGCAACGATGGCGAGGACCGGACAATCCATATCGGTATTTTCAGCTCTCTAAGAAACTCCTATCTGTGGGTGCACGATAGTGCAAGGCCGCTATGATGGGGGTGTAGTGGAGACGACATGCCGCTGGACATCCGAGAGTTCACTCGCACGCTGAAGAGCTATCAGGCGTTCCATGGGGTACCTGCCGATGAGTTGGCTCGCGCCTTGCAGGAGCCGCAACTCGAACTCACCGTTGATCTGGTTGAGGCCTCGGTCGAACCACTCGTCCGGTCCGGTGACCCAGTTGAGGATCTGATCTTCATCCGGCGCGGGACGGTGGTCCCGTGGCAGTACCCATACTCCGAGCTCAAGTACCCGTTCCTCCTTGGCGAGCATGAGGTCCTCTTGACGCCAGATCAGCCGCAGTGGGTTGCTAGCTACTCCGCGGTGACCGAGTCCGTGATCGTGCGGATCCCCGTTCCGGTCATGCAGCACGTCCTTGACGCCCTCCCGGCGGTGGGTCGGAACATGGAGCGTCTGGTGCTGCGTCGCTTGTCACGGTTCTACTGGACCTCACTGTCGACGACGGGCACTCCGGAGTCGAAGGTTGCCGCCGCGTTGATATCGAGGCTCGCCTTGCAGGGCGAGGATGCGGGCACGGGGAAGCACATCGCGATCCAGCAGAAGGACCTGATCCGATTGACGGCGGCATCCCGCGCAGTTGTTGCGCAGGGGGTCCAGGTGCTCTTTGAGCGTGGGGTGATTCAGGTTGAGGGACTCGACCGACCGCGACCCTACTTCTCCGGCGAGGTGTTCATCGCACATGTGGACCGGTTGAAGGAGGAAGCGCTCTCCGGGGTTGGTCGAGAGATCGAGCGACTCGTTGATGAGCGTTCGTAGGAACGGCGGTCGCCAAGTCCGCCGTCGATCGGCGGCCGAACTGATCCTTGGCACATCCCGGTCACCCTGAGAACGAGGGTGCGATGGAGCATCGGGCGCACCCCTCTTCACACGAGCGCGTCGTCATGCCGATGTCCGTCCAGTGGTGAGCGGCTCGCGGCCTACCTGCGATGTGCCTCGCCTACGGTGACCGCTGCGCGGAGTGCGTGAGTTGTCGATCAGAAGACCGAGCAGCTGCTCGCGCATCTGCACTCGGCCGCACGGCAGACCTCACGGCTCCAGCCCCTTGCGCTGCCCTACCAGCGTGCTTCCGCAGAGGGTCGCCGGCCCGAATCCCGTCTCCCGCTCCAACAAACTTCTCCCAGATGGGGGAGAGCGACAGACTGGCAGCAGATTGATTCCGGCGTTGCCGCCGCTGCCTGGCGCACTGATGATTCGCGCCCCCCGCCCGCCGCAATCCGCCTCTGCAGCGCGACTGCTGGGGGTGGGAGGCGCCGGGCCGACGCTCGATGGCCGTTCCGACTAACTCCGTGCGTCCCCCGCGGAGGGTCGCCGGTCAGCAATGCTCGCCCAGAGCACATTGAGGTAGTGCTGCGTGGTCCGGGCGGCGGTGGCGTAGGCCGACCGTGCCTCGGGACCGCCGGAGGTGGCGAGATCGGCGAAGTGCTGGATCATCAGGACCTGCTGGGGCGTCTGCGAGGGCGTCTCGACGAAGTCGAAGTCCTGGCGCGTCATCGACCCCCGCCGGTGCGTGTAACCGGTCGGCACGTCGGCCGCTTGATGGCCGAAGCGGTTGGTCCAGTTCATGACAAAGTCGTCCATGGCCATGACGCCCTTCGGGCCGAAGAGCAGCAGGTCGTTGACCGAGGCGCCGCTCTTGAAGCCGACGCCGAAGCTCGTGCTCTCGCCGCTCTCGAAGGCGATGAGGCCGGTCACTTGCGTCACTGCGCCGGTCTGGGGGTCGCGTTGGCAGACGGCCGCGGCGTCCCGCACGGCGCCCTGCGGCTGCAGATATTCGACCGCCGCCCGCATGCAGTACCAGCCGAGGTCGCCGAGGGCCCCCATCGGCTCCCGCAGCGGGTCGAAGCGGATGTTCGCCCGGTCCGACAGGCCGTCGTAGAAGGCGCTGTGCAGGGCCCGCGGCCGGCCGATGCGCTCGGCCAGGGCGGCCCGCACGGCGTCCCGGCGCGGGTGGTGGACGAAGTGGGTCGCGTCCATGAAGACCAGGCCCTCGGCCGCCGCCGCGCCCGCCATGCGCTCGACCGAGGCGGCGTCGACGAAGGGCTTGTCGACCAGCACATGCTTCCCGGCGGCGATCGCCGCACGCGCGGCCTCTTCCTGCAGCGCCGTTGGGATGGCAATGTAGACCGCCTCGATGTCGTCGCGGTCGAGCAGACCGGCGAGGCCGGCGATTGGCTGGGCGCCAGGCCGCCCGGCGACAAACGCCTCGGCCGCCGACCGGGTGCGGCTGGAGACGGCCGCCAAACGCGCGTTGTCCGCCGCCGCGATGGCCTCGGCGATCGCCTTGGCGATCCCGCCCGTGCCGACGATGCCCGTCGGGTCGCGCGGGCCGCCGGCCGATTCGCGGTCGCGCCGCCAGGCCGGTATCTTCGCCGCTCCAGCGACGAGGCGCCCCGCCGCCATGCCCGCTCCCGACCCGATCACCGTCTCCGTCGTCCAGCACCGCCTCGTCGGCGTCGTCGACGAGATGGGGGAGGCGATGCTGCGCACCTCGTTCTCCCAGATACTCAACTCGAGCCGGGACTTCTCCACCGCGATCACCGACGCCGGGGGTCGGCTCGTGGCCCAGGCCGAGTACATCCCGGTGCACGTCGGCGCCATGCCTGCCTCGGTGCTCGCCACCCTCGAGGCCTTCGGCGACGCCATCCATCCCGGAGACGTGTTCCTGCTCCACGACCCGTACTTCGGAGGCAGCCAGCTGCCGGATCTGACCGCATGCCTGCCGGTGTTCGTGGGCGAGCGCTTGCTGTGCTGGGCGCTCAACCGCGCGCACCACTCCGACATCGGTGGCGCAAACCCCGGTGCGTACCACGCGTCGGCCACCGTGATCTGGCAGGAGGGGCTGCGGGCGCCGCCCCGATCGAGGAGACGATCCGGATCGCGGCCGGCTCGGTCCTCTCCGGCCCGGCCGGGGGTGTCGCCAGGGCGCTTACGGCGCATCCGAGGGAAGCCGGCCCGACCCGGCTCGCCGCAGGCGTGAGATCTCGCGCGCCGGCTAGCGGCGCGAGAGGAACGGCTGTTTGGCCCATCCGACCTCGAAGGGCGTGAAGAACGCGAGATCGATCACCATCGCCGCGATCATCCAGTCGCCGTCGACGCGGCGGTAGCGGTCGTGGTAGGTGGCGGCCAGCCAGAGGGCCCGATCATCGTCGCCGTCGGATCCCGGGATCGTGCACGGCTGGAAGAGCAGCCACTCGCCGGTGGCGTCGTCCCCGTCCACCTCGATGATCGGGTTCATGACCTGGTGACGAGCGATCGAGATGTGTCGCGATGCCGTGGCGAAGTGGGCGTGGATGGCGGCCCGCCCCTCGCGCCGGCCGAAGGTGCGGCCGCCGTCCCACAGGCCGTCCTCGGTGAACAGTGATGCGATGCCGTCGGCGTCATAGCCGGCGTCGCAGTGGGCGCAGTAGCGGGCCTTCAACTGCTTGATCGCCTCGATGTCCTCGAGCCGACGCACACGCGCCTCAAGATCGGCATCGGTCATCGACGTGCTCCCTTCGTCGCGGCCCACTCACGGCAACCAGATCGTCTGGGAGCGGTCATGGTTCTCCACCGTCGAGGTCCTCTCGGGCTGGTCTCGCAGGTACTGCGCAATCGCGGCCTTGCCCTCGTACCGGTCCGCCGGCCCGCCGGCCCACACCGCGTCCTGCCTGAAGCGATCCATCAGCGCCTCGATCTGCCCATCGTCGATCGCGTAGCAGTATAGCGCCTTGAGCTGTTTGATCGCCTCGATGTCCGAGAGTTCCTGTATCTGTGCCGCCAGATCCGAATCGGTCATCGCGCTCTTTCAGCCGTCTGTCGCGGCAGTCGAGTGGTCGCCTGGGGGCTCCGACGCGCCGATCCCTCGCGTCCGCAGAGGACGCAACCGGCGCCCACGTGGGCACACACGATGACCTGCGGATTCAAGGATCAACGCAGCACCTGGTGAAACGAGTGGATCCGTGCGCCGCCTCCTCAGGCACCCCTACCACGCCCCGACCATCACTTCCGTTATCCCCTTGACAGTCGCCCCCGCCCGCCCTTAGCAACCCCCCGCAGCGGCTGTGCCCCCCAGGGGCCAGCTTCGAGATCGACGCACGGCTCACGAAAGGAATCGCCATGAGCAACTACTGGAACCGATTGCGGCACCGCAAGATCAGCCGTCGCACCATGTTGGGAGCCAGCGCCAAAGCCGGCGTTGGCGTAGCCGGCCTCGCCTTGGTCGGCTGCGGCGGCGATGACGACGACGACGGTGCGGGCGACGCGGCTGCCGCCGCGGCCGCTGCCGCCGCCGGCGACTCGAGCGCCGCGGTCGCCAGGCGGCGCCGGGGGCATTGGTGCATTCGCCGGCCTATGCGTCCGGCTCGCCGCGGACGAGTTTGTCCACGAGCTCATACCGGTCTTTCGTCTGGCTCCATCGTCGGCCGGCGCTCGCTCCACCGTCGACAAGGATGTCCGAGCCGTTGAGAAAGCTCGATTCGTCGCCGGCCAGGAACAGGGCCGCGTGCGCGATATCGTCGGGCATTCCCGCGCGCGGGATGGGCTGATTCGTGGCGAACAGGGAACGGAGCGTGTCCCCGCTCCGCTCCGCCTGATCATCGGGCAGATCGGACAGTTTCGCGAGCAGCCCCGTCGCAATCGAGCCGGGGGAAATGGAGTTGACCCGGACGCCGCTTTCGCCCAGCCCCAATGCGACGCATCGGGTCAGGTTCAGGACTGCCGCCTTGGCTGCGGCGTACACCAGGGGACCACCGCCCCGATGCCCGCCAGTGCTCGCGGTGTTGATGATGCTCCCCGACCCCTGTGCCTTCATGATCGGCGCCACATGCTTCATGGCGAGCAAGGTTCCGGTGAAATGGACCGCCATCGTCAGGTTCGATTCCTCGTGTGTGACGGTCTCGATGCCGCCTACCGCGCCGGGATCGCCGGCGTTGTTGAAGAGACAATCGATCCGCCCATACGTCTCCGCCGTGTTGGCGATGAGGGATGCGATATCGTCTTCACTCGTGATGTCGGTTCTCACGAACGTCGCCGCCGGGCCGATCTCCTCGGCGAGCGCGGCGCCACGGTCGGCACGGCGGCCCGCGATGACCACTGTGGCGCCTTCGTCGGCGAATAGCTCCGCCGTCCTGCGTCCGATGCCGCTGGCTCCCCAACAATAATCGCAATCTTGTCCTTCAATCGATCCATATCGACGTTCCTTACGCGCGCCACGGGCGACACATCGCGGATGCGCCCCGGGTCAGATCGAGCGGTGACCTGTGCAACGCTCGTGCGCCACGCGATGATTATCTACTACTGACCGGCGCCCGGCGTTGGAACCGGTTGCGTATTGTGCAATCCCGAGAGCCCAGCGGCCGTCATCCCGCCTGCGATTCTGCATTTCGCACTCCCGGACCGGGCCGCGGGGAGCGGCGCACACGAGGCGTTCGGGGACAGCGGCCCGGGAGCGGGCCACGACGGGAGCACGCGCATGGACAGCAACCTGACGAGCCTGAGCATTGCCGAGGCCGGCCGCCGCATCGACGACGGCTCGCTGTCGCCGAGTGAGCTGACCGAGGCCGCCTTCGCCCGCATCGCGACCACCGACGCTGGCGAGCGGGGTGTCAACGCGTTCGTGCGGCTCATGCGCGCCTCGGCCGAAGCCGAGGCGTCCACCGCGAGCGACCGCGCCGCCGCCGGCAATCGCCTCGGGCCGCTGGACGGCATTCCGGTCGCGGTGAAGGATCTCTTCGACACTGCAGGCGTGGTCACCAACGCCGGCACGAGCGCGTTCCTGGACCGCGTGCCGGCCCGGGATGCCACGGCGGTCGCGCGCCTGGACCGCCGAGGACTGCGCGTTGCTGCTGAACGCGATCGATGACGCGATTGAGCGGTCGGAGGCGGTGATCGCGGCGACGGAGGAGCTGCAGCGGTCGCTGCTGCACGAACTGCTGTCGCGGGGGGTGCCGGGCTGGTACTCGGAGTGGCGGGAGGTGCGGGGTCTGGGGGTCGTGCCGGCGTGCTGGGAGGTCGTCCGGTTGGGGGAGGTCTTCGATATCCTCGACTCGAAGCGGGTACCTCTGAACGTAGACGAGCGCGCCGAGATGAGCGGGCCGTACCCCCACTACGGCGCGAACGGCGTGGTGGACCACATCGATCGCTGGCTCTTCGACGATGAGCTCGTGTTGCCAGCCGAAGACGGAGGCAACTTCGAGGATTTCGCACAGCGACCCATTACCTACCGCGTGCGCGGAAAGTGTTGGGTGAACAACCACGCCCACGTGCTCAAGGCTCGGCAAGACCACATGCGGAGCTTCCTCTTCCACTCGCTCGTCCACAAGGACATTCGCGGCTTCATCAACGGTTCGACTCGTTCCAAGCTGACGCAAGGCGATCTCCGCCAGATCTTGATCGGCTTGCCCCGGGAGTCAGCCGAGGCAGCACAGATTGGCATGGCGGTCGACGCGGTGGACGAGGCGATTCAGGAGGCGCGCCGGGGAACAGATGTGCTACGGTCGCTGAAGGAGTCGGCGTCGGAGGCGCTGCTGTCGGGTCGGGTGCGGGTGGGGGATATCTGACGTGGCGCGCCAGGGAGCAGAGGGGCTGCCCTCGAGACGAGGAGTGATTCCGTGGATGAGCAGACAGAGCTGGAGGAAGCAACCCGGTTGCGGTGGGAGTCGGGACGGAAGGACTTTGAAGCATACGCCCGCGAGACAGGAGAGTCTCCTTCTGAATATGACGGGATTGTCCGCTCGACAGTGAGGCACGCACGCGCCACCTATCAGAAGGATCGCGCCTTCGAGGAATTGGACGAATATCACGTCGATTGGGACCGCATAAGCCCCGAAGAGGCCCTCGCACTACAGGAACTGGTCGCTCAGAATCCCCAAGAACGGGAAATGCAGGCGTTCTTGAAGGAGAATCCCAAGTTCCTTGTTCAAGCCCTGACTGGCGGCCACGGAAGATACCAGATCGCGAAACCACGACTCGGAGACAAGTACGTTCCGGACTTCCTGCTTGCCGAGATGGATTCGATAGGAATCCACTGGTATGCAGTGGAACTTGAATCACCCCGCAGCAACGTATTTCGGCATGATGGGCTCCCGAGGCAAGAAGTCAATCATGCCCTTGGACAAATTCGAGACTGGAGGGAGTGGTTCTCTAACAATATCGAGTACGCTAGGAAGCCGCCCGACGAACACGGACTGGGCTTGGTCGGTATCCAGGCTACCCTCCCTGGAATGATACTCATCGGACGCCGAAGCCATTACCCCGAGCGCTACAACGAGTTTCGGCGATCCCAGCTAGACCGTGAGAGAATCGAAATCCATAGCTACGATTGGCTCGTCGACATCGCGAAGGGCAATTCCAGCAGGAGGCTAATACTCTACGCGAAGCCAGGCTACCTACACGGTACCCCGTGACCTCCACCGACGACCTCAACGAGCTCAACCACGCCGAGAGGCCGGCGCGGGAACTGCTGGAGCGACTGGGGTGAGAGGGAGGGGCACCCGGCGGAAACCTCACCCGGCGGCGTGAAGCTGGTGGCGTTCCGTGGCGAGCATCCAGAGCCGGGGTTGCGCAGCCGCGCTTACGGGTCATGGGGCGGCAACTGCGTGTCGGCGTGCTGGCGGAGGTAGTGGCCCTGCCGCACGCCGAGGTTCTCCTGATCCTGGACCGTCACCCCGCCGTCGACCACCAAGGCGTGGCCGGTGATGAACGAGGCCTCCTCCGAGCACAGAAAGACAACCGCGTTGGCGATATCCACCGGCCTGCCGGCCCTCCGCAAGGGGTATGCGTTCGCGTAGAAGCGCAGTCCAGAGGGGTTTCCGGCCCACCGCTTCTCCGCCCGCTCCGTCAACATGAAGCCGGGGCAGATGGCGTTGACGCGAACCCCGACCGGTCCAAAGTCGATCGCCATCGACCTGGCGGCGGCGATCACCGCCGACTTCCCCACGCTGTACACGAGGTCGTTGGGCTGCGCCTGGAGTCCCAAGATCGACGCGATGTTGACGACGCTGCCCCCAGCGCCCCTCCGCCCTCGCGAATCCTGGCGAGGGTGGCCTACGCGGCCTCCAGGTTCAGGTCGGCCACCAGCACTTTGGCGCCCTCCTCCGCCAACCGTCGGGAGGTGGCTCCGCCGATGCCCACGGCGCCCCCGGTCACGATCGCCACCTGGTCGGTCAGTCTGCTCATGCGCTGCGTCCCTTCATGGATCACGATTCACGACGGCGATGCGATTCCGCTCGGGCCGGGCCAACGCCCGGTCATGGTGGCAACGGCACGGCTCCGGCGGGCAGGTCGTACTTGAACGCGTTGATCTGGAAGGAGAAGAAGGAGAAATTGCCAACGACGGCGATCAGTTCGAATACGCCTTCCTCACCGAAGGTCTCTACCGCTTTCTGATAGGTCGACTCGCTGACGGGCCCCGAGTTCAGCAATGCTGCAGTGAAGTCGTACACGACTCCTTCCGTCTCGTCTTCGAAGTCAGGGCGCGTCCTGGCCACCACGGAGTCGATGACGTGCTGGGGCGTACCATTGGCCAGCACAGTTTCGGCAAGGTAGTGCCACTCAAGGTGATTGTTCCAGTGGCGCACCGTGACCAGGGTGGCGAGTTCGCGTAGTCTCGCCGGCAGCTTCGATTCGAAACGCAGATACGCGCCCAACTGCTGCGCCAAGTTGCCGATGGGAGGGCTGAGCAACCAGCCGGTATGGGCCTCACCAAAAGCACCCCTCGGTCCGTTCACGATATCGTCGTGGACCTTGCGCTGCTCGGGCGTCAAGTTGTCCAGGCTGACGGATTTGATTCTGCTCATGGTCGGCTCCCGTCTATTCCCCTGCTATTGGCGCGTCGGCGAGGTGAAACGTCAGCACACCTGCACGTCGGCGCCTCCGGATGACTCAGCATATGCGCTGGAAGGACCGTATCATCTCGCATTGTGAGACGCCCGCCCCTCAATGCGCTTCCCAAGCAGCGGGTAGCGGGTTCGCACCCCGTCTCCCGCTCCAGGGCGCCGCTAATGGATGAGGGGAGTCGAGCCCGGTCGGCGGCGCGACCGTGCAGGGACGTCGGAGCGTTCCCCCGCCGTCGCCCAGTTGGGCGGACATTCCTGCACATCAGGCGTGACGGCGAGGTTGCCGCAGGCTAGTACCAGATCGCGATCGGGCGGCCAGCGTCGTCGCGATCGGGCGGCCAGCGTCGTCGCGCTCGGGCGGCGATGGGAGTGAGACCGCCTCCCCCGAGGCGATGCGGCCGGCGCTCCAGGCAGCGGCGGCGGCGTCCAGAATGTCGTCCACGGCGACGGTCCCTGCTTCCCCCAGTGCGTCGGGGATGCGGATGCCGACCCCCGCCAGCAAGGCGCGCCGCTCCATCTGACCGTTCCACTGCCGCTTGGACGCCGCCAGGGGCCGACCCGCCAGCGCGTGAAACGACACCTCGGGATGCACCTCGTGCACACGCGCGTCCTGCGCGGCCACGGGCTCGACCTCGAGGATCTTCCCCGCGAGGGCGAAGCTCTGCCGGGTGAGACCCCGGCCGGTCAGGGCACGAGAGCGCTCGTTCGCGGTCGCCCAGTCCGGTGCCGTGAGGACGGCGCGGGGTGGCGCCGAGAAGACGCTGGACGCGCGGCGCCCCAGCATGGCGCGAGCCGCGACGTCGGCGGCGCGCTGTCGGGCGGGCGGGGACGGGTAGCCGATCGGCATATCCACGCCGATCACGGCCGCATCACGCGCGGCGCCGACACCGTCGGCGAAACGGGCATGCAGTGCGGCGGACGCAAACGCGCCGTCCTCGAGCCGGACGAACACCCAGCCGCGCGCACATCCGTCGACCCCGATCACGACCGGCATGTCCAACATGCTGGCACAGCCGCGGCGGCGGGGCACTCCCACCGCCGATCCTCAGGGATCCGTGGGAGACCCGCTCGTCGCGACCGTCCAGTCGACGGCCTCCGCGACGGCGATCCAGTAGCTCCCGCCCTGGATGAACGTGTCGAAGGCATTCAGGAACGCCGGGGCGCCGGGGCGGAAGCTGCCCCAGGTCTGCGTCTCCCCGGCCCACCGATAGATCACTTCGACCTGCGGGAAGATGTCGGCGCCGAATGCCTCGGCGATGCCGGCCCCGTCCGCCCCCCGCCAGACGACTTCCGTCCAGCCGGAGTGCAGACGGATGGGCGCCGCGGTCGGCGGCTCGACCGGCCCCCCGACGATCGTCCACTCGACGGCCTCGCTCGACCGGATCCAGTACGTCGCGCCGCGAGTGAAGGTGTCGAACGCGCTGAGGATGGGCGGGCCGGCGGGGCGGTGGCTGCGCCAGGTCTGCGTCTCGGCGAGCCACTGGTAGATCACGTCGACCTGGCCGGCGATGTCGCCGAGGGCGTCGGGGATGCTGGCTCCGTCGGCGCCGTCCCACACAACGACGTTCCAGTCGGCGTGCAGCCCGATCTTCTGCAGTCGCGGCGGGGCGGTGATCAGGGAGAAGTCGCTGAACGACTGCACGGAGACGACGATCTCGACCCCGCCGTCGGCGGTCTCCCCGACGGTGAACGGCAGCTCCTCCCAGGGCGTGTCCGCATCGTCGCGCTGGCGCATGCGCAGCTCGCCGCGCTCTCGCGCCGCGCGCACGCCCTCGATCCCGCCCAACTCCTCAACGCGCGCGGCGTCGAGCGTGATCGTGATCGTGGCGGGGACGAGCAGCGTGACGTCCGTCTCCTCCGCGCCGTCGCCGTCGAAGAGGGTGACCGTGTGGCAGGCGAGGGATTCGCCATCGAGGTCGAGGGCGGCCTCGCAGCTCTCGCTGTCGGTCTCCAGGAGGACGGCGTAGGGGGCGTCTCGGGACCCCTCGGGGATCGTCAGCGAGACGCCCGCGTCCTCGACGACCGTCGCCGCATCGAGCGGCACCGTGGTCGGAGCCGGGCCGAAGGTGAAGGTCACCGTCGTGCGGTGGCCCGCCGGCGGGATGACGAGGTCGGTGAAGAGGCCATCGACCGCGGTCGCGCCGCCATCGTCGCTGACCGCGAGCGAGCAGGAGAGCCCGGCGGCGATGAGCAACCCGAAGGTGCGCCCGCTGGCGACGGGGAACGTGCGGGTGGAGAGCAGCTCGCCGCGGGTGTTCGCGCAGGTGTAGACGAAGCCGAAGGTCAGGTTCGCCGGCGCCGACTCGCCCGCGACCACCGCCGTCACCGTCAGGATGGGCCCGCCGAAGCCACCGCCGCCGCCACCACCGCCGCCGCCGCCACCGGTCGTGACTGTAATGGTGACATCGACGCTGGCGGTCAAGGGAAGCAGCGCATCCGTCCGCTCTTCCCTGGCGGTCACCGTGACCACGTAGGCCGGCTGGACCTCGGGATCCAGCACGGTGCCGCTCCTCACCGTGATCTGGGCCGTCTGCGCGTTGAAGCCGAAGGCGGCCGCGTCGGCGCCGGAGAGCTCGTACGTCAGCGTGTCGCCCTCGATGTCCGTGGCGCTGACCGCCCGCCCCACGTTCGCGCCGGGCTGGGCGTTCTGCGAGACGGAGCGCTGCGCCGTGGCGGCCGGGAACGCCGGCGGGTCGTTCACTGAGTCGACGGTGACGGCGACTGTGGCGTCGCCGGAGTACAGGGCGCCGTCGTACACCCGGTAGGTGAAGCTGTCGGCGCCGTTGTAGTTGACGTTCGGTGTGTAAGTGATGTCGTTCGTGGCAGCATCGACCTCCGCGACGCCGTTGGTCGGCCGCGAGCGGAGCGAGACGGTCAGGGTGTCGTTGGGATCGCCCGCGTCGGGGTCGTCGTCGTTGCTGAGCACCTCGATGGTCACCGACTCGTCCTCGACGGTCGTGGCGTCGTCGCGCGCCGCCTCGGGCGCCTCGTTCACGTCCGTGACGGTGATATCGACCAGGATGCTGTCGCTGGCGTTGGAGGGGTCGGTGGCGGTGACGGTCACGGAGTAGGAGTTGGCGTTCGGGTCTTCGTGATCCAGCACCGCGCCTTTGCCGACGCGGATTCGGCCGTTGCCGTCGATCGTGAAGAGGGCTCCATCCTTGTCGTCCAGGGTGTACGTCAGCCGGTCGTTGTTGTCGTCGGTGGCGGTGACCGCGTCCCCGACCGTGACGCCCTCGCCGGAGTTCTCGGCGACGGAGCGCGTCGTGCTCGTGTCGGCGAACTCCGGCGGGTAGTTCATCGGCGGTGCCGCCTGCGTCCGGTGGTCCGAGGTCTCCCGCAAGCGCTTGCCCGAGCCCTCCCCGTCGCTGTACTCGACCGTGACTCGCAGGTAGTGGTTGAGGTCGGCCGCAACGGGGGCGTAGCTGTTCGACGTCTCCCCGCTGATCTCGCTCCAGCTGCTGCGGTTCGTCGAGCGGTGCCAGGACCACGACTCGCTCCTGATTGAGCCGTCGGGGTCGGCCAGCGTGGTGGTGAGCAGCGCGCCGACCTGCGGCTGCTCCGAGGACAGGGCGAGCGCCCCCGTCTCGTCGATGTTCGTGACGGTGACGATCACGGTCAGCGTGTCGCTGTTCTCGCCGTCGGAGGCGCGCAGCGTCACTACGTACTCGTTGTCCCCGCCCGCGTCCGTCGGATCCTCGAAGTCGGGCGGCGTCTTGAAACGCAGCACGCCGCCGCTGAACGTGAACGCATCGCGATCCGTTCCCTCGAGCGGCCCCCAGACGACCGTGCCGCGCTCGGGGTCCGTGACGCCGTAGGTGGCGACGGTCCCGGCGCCATGCTCGGCGAAGTCGACGTTGTCCCGCCCCGTGATCTTTGGCGCTTCGTTCACGTCGGTCACGACGATGGCGACGGTGACGGTGTCGTCGATGATGTCGTCCGGATCCCCGTTGTCGTCCAGGCGGTCGCTCACGGAGACGGTCACCGAGTAGCGGGACTTGTCCTCGTAGTTGAGCAGGTCGCTAACCCACAGTTGCCCGGACGATTCGACGATGCCGAAGGACGCGGCGTTTATCCCGCCCAGTGTGTAGGTCAGCGGGTCATCGTCATCGTCCTCGGCGGCGACGGGGTCACCGACGCTCTGACCGAATGACGAGTCCTCGGCCACGCGGCGCATCCGGCTGTCGCTGGATGGGAAGGCGGGCGCCTCGTTGACGTCGGTCACGAGGATGGTCAGGTCGATGCTGTCGCTCGCGCCGTGCGGATCGGTGGCGGTGACGGTCACGCGGAGCACGCCCGCGGTCTCGTGGTCGAGCGGGCCGGCGACCCGCAACGCCCCGACGTCGGCGTCGGGGATCGTGAAGGAGGCCGCGTCGTCGCCGCTCAGTTCGTAGGTGAGGGGATCCTCGTTCGGGTCGCTGGCGGCGACCGTGGCGACGATCGTGGAAAGATCGGCGTTCTCGGGCACGGAATGGGTATCGGTAGGGGCCGCGAACGCCGGTGGCCGGTTGGGAGAGACGATGAGGATCTGGTCGCGGCGCCCGCCGTTCGAGGTGGCGACGTAGAGGGCGCCGTTGGGGCCGATCATCGGCGTCCGCAGCCGGTCGTACGTGCCGTCGAGTTCGGCGACGACGATCTCGCTCACGAGGTCGCCGTTCGCGTTGAACTCGAACAGGCGCAACGACTCATCCTTGAGCGACGCCACGGCCAGGCGCCCCTCCCAGTCGCCCCACCAGCTGCCCTCCAGGAAGATGCCGCCGCTCGTCGCGATCGTTGGATCCCCAGACGACCACTTGGCCTCGACGGCGCCGGGGAACTTCGCGAGGTCCGTCATCGGGAGGCTCTGGTTGTAGCCCGGCACGGGGTCCCAGCCGTAGTTCCCGCCGGCGGTCAGCAGGTTGATCTCGTCGTCCACCGTCGGGCCGTGCTCGACCGACCACATCTGGCTCGTGCCGGGCCGCAGCGCCAGGCCTTGCACGTTGCGGTGGCCGGAGGTGTAGACGGGCGAGGGCGCGGCCGGATTGTCCGGGGCGCCCGCGCCCGTGGACGCGTCGACCCGCAGCACCTTGCCGCCGCGGGAGAGCGGATCCTGCGGGACCGTTCCCACCTTGGCGTCGCCCGTCGCGATCCAAAGGTAGCCCTTGGGCCCGAAGCGCAGCCGGCACCCCCCATGCCGGCTGCCGGCGGGGATGCCGCCCACAAGGGGATCGGCGACGCGGATGGCCGTCGTGTAGGCGGCGTCGATCGTCCAGGCGATTACCTCGACCAAGCGTCCAGTGTGGCCCTGGCAGGTGTAGAAGCGGCGGTTGGTCGCGAAGTCGGGATCGACGACGATGCCCATCAGGCCGGTCTCTCCGCTGGCGTACAGGTCGCGGAAGTCGGCGGTGACAGTCTGCACGGCGCCGTCGGGGAGACGGCTGCTCAGCACGCCGCGCAGCTGGGTGAACAGCATCGTGCCGTCGGGCGTGAAGGCGATGCCCCACGGGTGGGTGAGGCCGGAAACGAGCGGGTTCACGGCGAGCTGCAGCGTCGACTCTTGGTCGGCGACCGGGGCGCCCGACACGACTTCCGCGCTCTTGCCGGAGCCCTCCCCGTCGCTGTAGGTCGCGGTCGCGCGGAGGTGCATGCCGACGTCGGCGCTGACCGGCGTGTAGCTGGCTCCGGTGACACCGCTGATCGTCGTCCAGTCGCTTTGGTCGGCAGACTTGGCCCATTGCCAGGTCACGGAGCGCACACTTCCGTCCGGATCGTTGACCCGCATCCGGAGCACGGCGCCCACCCGGAACTCGGTGTGGGAGAAGACGACCGTGCCGGCCTCCTCCACGTTGGTGAGGCTGATGGTGACCGTGATGGTGTCGGCATTGCTCGACGGATCCTTGGCCGTGACGGTCACGAAGTAGCTGCCCGGCTTCTCGTAGTCCAGCGCCGCCCCCGAGGCGACCGAGAGCTGTCCATCGCTGCTGTCCAGGCTGAAGAGGCTGGCGTCGGGCCCGCCAAGGCTGTAGGTGAGCGTGTCGCTGTTGGGATCCGTCGCGGCGACCGGGTCGCCGATGTCCACGCCGGCAGCCGAGTTCTCGGCGACCGTCCGAGTAGCGGTCCCGCCCTCATCGAAGGCGGGGTGGGTGGTCGTGTCGCCCGGCTTGCCCGTCTTCGTCTCCGACCAGAGACCGTCACCGGCGGCGTTGACGGCCCGCACCTGCACGTCGTACTCGATGTCGGTGGTCAGCCCGCCGATCTCGGCCGTCAGCGGGCCGGCGGTCCAGGCGTCGTGCACCACCCGCCAGTTGGCGTCGGCCTTGTCCGTGGCATCGCTGCGGATGGAGCGCACGTCGTAGGCCGTGGTCGGGGAGGCGCCGGGGTTCTCCGGCGCGGCCCACTCGACTCTGACCGAGCCGCCGGCGGGCGTGACGTCGTCGATGCTTGGGGGGTCAGGCGACGAGCGATGCCCGTAGACGGTGAGGCTCCAGGATTCCAGCGTGCCCTCATCCTCGGCCGTGCGGTCGGTGACGCGCAGCGTCCAGGTCCCAGCCGGGTCCTCGCCCAGGTGCCGGGCGGAGCCGAAGCGGAAGCCGCCGTGCAAGGGGAAGAGCCCCTCAAGCAGGACGAGTTCCGGCGCGAGTGGAACGGCCAGCGTCGAGACGGTGCCCGACGGGGAGGTCAGCGTGATCTCCAGATCCCGGAAGGAGGGGTGGTCGAGGGTCGTGTTGATCTCGACGAACTCGATGAACTGCACCTCCGAGCCGATCGTGATGCTGCTCGTGACAGTGACCGGGGTGCCGGAGAGCGGGAGGTCGGGGATCGCGAGGTCCGTGTCCGCCGAGGCCTGGGTCTCCTCGGTCAGGGCCGGCAGGTTGGTCCAGCTCGTGGCCAGGTCGACGGCCGCCTTGGCGTCCACCACGCCGAAGCCGTACTCGTGGTTGAACGCGTAGCGCTGGCTGGTGGAGCCGTACTTCCGCGCGCCGGTGGTCCAGCCTGGGTTGCTCGAGTCGTTCTTGCGGGCGGACGCGGCGAGGATCAGCTTGACGTCCCGCCAAGTGAGGCCGGGGTTCGCGCCGCGGACCAGCGCGGCGACGCCCGAGACGACGGGAGTGGCCGCGGACGTCCCACCGAAAGTCGCCCTGTAGCGGTTGTAGGTGTCAGTCGTGGTGATTCCCGGGCGCCGCCGAACGCCGTCGCTGGAGGGCCCGCAGACCCAGAGGTTCGCGCCTTCCTCCGAGTAGGCGGACCTGCGGCCCAGGTCGTTGACGGCGCAGACCGCCGTCACGCCGTAGTGGTTCGTGAACTCCTCGAAGTTGGAGTTGTCTCCCTCCAACGCCCCGTTGCCGCCCGCCCACACGTAGAAGACGCCCTTGCCGCCATAGCCATCCGTGATCCCGCGCTCCACGGCGAGATCCCAGAGGTCCGAGACGGTGTCCAGCCCCGGCCCATCGGGCCAGCCCCAGCTGTTGTTGTAGATGGCGGTCGTCGCCATCTCGTGGGTCGCGGCGTGCAGCCGGTTGACCTCGGTTAAGCGCCGGAGGAGGTTGAAGCCGTAGATGGTGGCGCGGGGCGCGACGCCGCGCACGCCGAGGCCGTTGTCCCGCGCGGCGATGATCCCCGCCACCGGCGTGCCGTGATCCGAGAAGAACCCGGCCACCTCGCCCAACCCCGTGTAGTCGTGGTTGCGCGCCGTGTCGGCGTTGGGCCGCAGGTCCTCGTGGGGGTGATGCAGGCCGTCGTCGACGACGGCCACGGTCACGCCAGCGCCGAGATGGCCGGCCGCCCAGGCTTCCTCGACGCGGATGTCCTGCCCACTGGACCCCCGCAGTTGGCCGGTGTTGTCGAGGCCCCATTGGCATCCGTACAGCGGGTCGGGGTAGCTGGTGCTGAGCGCCGTGCAGTCGGTCACCACGCCCGCAAGGTCGCCGTCTTCGACCGCACGCAGCGCGTACGCGCCGGTACCGGCGCCCCCGGAGCGGGACACGCGGAGATAGTGTGTGCCCGGGTCGAGGCGGTGGCTGATCGTGAAACCGATCGGACCGCCCAAGAGGAACGTCTCCTCGTGCACCGCCGCGTCGGCCGGGTTGCCGTCGGCGTCGAGCACCGCGCCGTCGATGTCCACCGCGTCGCTCAGTGCCCGCAGGAACAGGTAGGTCGTCTCGCTGACGTCGATGCGGAAGTAGTCGACGTCGTTCGCGGGCTCGATCCGCCCGCCACCGGTGTCGCCCAGCCTCAGCGGGAGCGCCGTCGCCAGGCTGCTGCCGGGCTCCGTGACGGTCTCGACGAGGACGCTGTATACGCCCTCGCCATCGAGAGAGGCGACCCTGACGTAGTACGTCCCGGACGAGAGACTGGCGCGGATGCGGAACTGCACTCCCGAGAAGAAGCCGTCGTCGTTGTAGGCGATGCGGTTTCCGCCGCTGTCCTGGAGTTCCGCCTCGGCATCGACGGACCCCGTGCTGCGGATGAGCAGCTCGGTCTGCCCGGACAAGGTGAAGGTGAAGTAGTCCTCGTCGTCCTCTGGGTCGATGATCCCGTTCCGGAGGTCATCAAGTTCGATCGTCTGCGCGTCGGACCGGCCGGTCGTGTCGGGGATCAGCAGGGTCTGCAGGACGTACGCGCCCGTCGCGCCGCCGAAGCTGGTGACCTTGACGTAGTACGTCCCGGCCTGCATCGAGCGCCAGATGAGGAAGTTGCGGACCCCATGCGACGCGTAACCGTCGTCGTTGGAGTCAATCTCGTTGCCGTCGCTGTCGAGCAGCTCGCCCACGGTGTCGAGGTCGCCGCGGGTCAGGATGATGATGCCCGTGGCTTCGGTCAGCTCGAACTTGAAGACATCGACATCGCTGCCGGGTTGGATGGTCCCGCCGATGTGCGTATCAAGGGGCAGCGTCGTCGCCGTGGCCAGCGTGCCGCCGTGCGCGGCGGGGGTGCCCGCCGTGGTCGCCGACCATGCGCCGCTGGTCCCGGCGACGGCCCGCACCTGGATGTCGTAACTCGTGCCGTTGCTCAGCCCGGGCAGGACGTAGCGGAGCGCCCCGCGGGTCCACACCTCCTCCTCGACGGTCCAGTTGGCGTCCACGGCCTCGTTGGCGCTCGTCCTGATGTAGCGCAGGTCGTACGCCGTGATCGCCATCGTCGTCGCGACGGCGGGCGCGGTCCAGGTCACGGTGAGCGCGGTTTCGCCGACGAGAACGGCGTCGATCGCGGGGCCTGGGATCAGGGGCGCGCCGGTGGTGGTGGCCGACCAGGCGCCGTCCTGGGTCGTGACCGTGCGCATCTGGATGTCGTAGCCGACGCCGTTGTCGAGGCCTGCGATCGTGGACGTGAGGTCGCCGGCGCCGGCGGTCCACACGTCCTGGACGACGGTCCAGTTGGCGTCCACCGTCTCGTCGGCGCTGGTCTCGATGTGGCGCAGATCGTAGGCGGTGATGCCCGTGACGCCGGCGGGTGCGGTCCAGGTCACCGTGAGCGAGCCATCGGCGGCGGCGACTGAGTCGATCGTGGGCGCGGCGACGAGCGCCTGCGTCGCGGCGCCGCCGATGTCGAGCACGAGGCCGAGCAGCACGGCGAGGAGGGCGCAGAGGGTCGCGGGGCGCAGCCGTTTCACCGGACCGGGCCTCGCGTGGATCGCGGGACGACCCTGTCCGTCACCGTGTCGTGCTTTCCGTCCACCAGTTGGGGCTGGAGATCTCCACCCCGTCCTGCCCGGCGAGCGCGTTCGCCAGGTTCAGCGAGGGGAACCCCGGCGCGGTCTCCACGAAGAACCCATTGGGCAGGAAGCCCAGATCGGAGACGCGGCTCTTCGCGATCGAATTGCGGGCGAAGAAGCTGTCGACCTGTTGCCCGCTCCAGGTCGCGTCGAGCACCAGCAGGACCCCGCCGGGCAGCGTCATCAGCGCGCCGGACTCGGACCGGAATACGGGTTGCGTGCTGGGCGGGTCGCTGCTGCCCCGTACGCCGGCGCCGTCACCGCCGGAGCCCCGCGACGTGATATCCCCGTCGGCCCCCATGGTCAGATCCGCCTGCAGCCGCACTCGCAGCGTCCGGTCGCCGTCCTGCCACATATGCACACTTCCTGCAACGGAGCCGCGACCCCCGGAATCGGCGACCGGTCCCTCCTCTCGGGCGACGGCTCGCGCCGGTGGCGTGGGCTCCTTCGCAACAGGCGTCGCCCTGACCGAGGCGGACTCCGATCCGGAACCCCCTTCCACAACGACCACGGCGGCGGCGGCCAGCTTGGCCGGCGCACCAGCGGCGCCCCCATCGTCCGCGGCGGTGGTTTCCTCCGGGGGCGGCGACTCGGGCGCGGCCTCCTCAGCGGGCGCGTCGCCATCTCCTGCGCCGGCCTCCGCCGTCGCGGTCTGCGCCTCGGGCGACGCATCGGGCGCGGCCTCCTCAGCGGGCGCGTCGCCATCTCCTGCGCCGGCCTCCACCGTCGCGGTCTGCGCCTCGGGCGGCGGATCGGGCGCGGCCTCCTCAGCGGGCGCGTCGCCATCTCCTGCACCGGCCTCCGCCGTCGCGGTCTGCGCCTCGGGCGACGGCTCGGGCGCGGCTGGCTCGGGCAGAGTGGACGCGTCTCCGGCGCTGGACTCCGCCGTCGCAGCCGTCTGCGGAGCGGGGGGCGTGGGCTCGGGCGTCGCCACGCCGGACGTGCCGCTCCCGATCAGGCTCACCGCCGCGACCGCCAGGACGACGGTCGTCGCGCCGATGACGAACAGGACCACGAATCGGGTCATCGCGCCTCCCGCCGAGTACCTCCACCCCACGATAGTGCCCAGGATACCGCCGGGCGCGCCCGGACGACGGCGACCGAGGCCCGTCTCCCGCTCAAGTGTGGCCGCCTACGAGGGGGGATCGACGCCGGTCCCACGGCTGTTCCGGTGAGAGGAGGCGCGTCGCATCAGGCGAGACGCCCGCGAGCTCGATGTGCAGCGCCTGCGATTGCCGCGACCGGGCCACCCGGCTCGAGGCCCGCGTCGCCCAGGGTCATCTGCCCTGGCACGACTCGTTCCTTCCGCTGTGAATGGCCTTCCGCTCTGAATGGGCCGGTCCAGCCGCGGCGGCCGTCGCGGCCGTCGCGGCCGAATGTCGATACCTGGTAGCGCGGAGGTGGCACGTGGGCAGGCGCCCCGCCCCTGGGATCCGTGAGCAGGCCGGATGACCTACAGCCTGCGTCGCCTGATCAGGCAGCTGATCCCGGTGCTCTTCGTGGCAGCGTTCCTGATCTTCGTCTCGGTTCGGCTCATCCCCGGCGACCCGGCCCTCGACGCCCTCGGCGACTCCTTCTCCGCCGTCAATCCCGAGGTGTACGAGGAGCTGCGACGCCAGTTGGGGCTCGACAAGCCGATCTACGTGCAATACCCCCTCTGGCCGGGCCGACGCCCGGTCACGGTGGCAACGGCACGGCTCCGGCGGGCAGGTCGTGCATGAACACGTTGAGCTGGAAGGAGAAGATGGAGAAGTGACCAACGACGGCGATCAGTTCGAATACGCCGTCCTCACCGAAGGTCTCGACCGCCTTCTGATAGGTCGAGTCGCTGACGTGCCCCGAGTTCAGCAGTTCTGCAGTGAAGTCGTACACGACTGCTTCCGTCTCGTCTTCGCAGTCGGGGCGAGTCCTGGCCGCCACGGAGTCGATGACGTGCTGCGGCGTCCCATTGGCCAGCACGGCTTTGGCGAGGTAGTGCCATTCCGCGTGATTGTTCCAGTGGCGCACCGTGACCAGGGTGGCGAGTTCGCGTAGTTTCGCCGGCGGCTTCGATTCGAAACGAAGATACGCGCCCAACTGCTGCACCAGGTTGCCGATGGGCGGGCTGAGCAACCAGCCGGTATATCCCTCACCAAAAGCACCCCTCGGGCCGTTTACGATATCGTCGTGGACCTTGCGTTGCTCGGTCGTCAAGTTGTCCAGGCTGACGGATTTGATTCTGCTCATGGTCGGCTCCCGTCTATTCCGCTGCGATTGGCGCACGGGCGAGGTGAAACGTCAGCGCACCGGCACGTCGGCGCCTCCGATGGCGCAGCATATGCGCTGGCAGGCCCATATCATCTCGCATTGTGAGACGCAGGCCCCGGTGATCTCCCGGCGCCGCGACTGCTACTCCGATTCGTCCGACTCGGGCGCCTGGCCGGCCATCTTCTTGTAGTTCTCGTACACGAACGACGGGAAGATGACGAGCATGTTGCCGTCCGGGTCCTCGATCCAGCAGGCCGGATTCGCCGGGTGCGCCCGGTGGACTTCGATGCCCTTGCTGGTGAGGTATTCGACCGCGGCCTCGAAATCCTCGGCCTCAATGCACATGTTCCGCAGCCCCGGCCTGAACGGCGGCCCGTTGTAGGTGGGATCGGTCTCGTCCGACTGGATCGAGAACATCTCGATCACCGCGCCGTCTCCGAGGGCGAGATTGGCCAGCCCGGCCACTTGCGAGGAGCCCCCACCGGGCTTGGAGGCCCATTGCTCTCGCACCTCGAAGCCCAGGATCCCCACGTAGAAGTCGAGGAACCGCTCGGCATCCGCCGTTCCGACGCCGATGTGGTCGAGCCGCTTGAACATCACTCACCTCTTTCGTTTCGGCGTTCCACGCCGTGCTCCCGTGCGCCTGTCTACGGCGACAGCGCTGCAACGGTCTGATGAATGTCGGGCGGCAGCGGACCGGCCTGCGCCGCCACGACGCTCTCCTCGAGTTCCTCGGGGGTGGACGCGCCGACGAGGATGGTCGCCACTTCGCGGTCCGCGAGCAGGAAGCGCACGGTCAACGCCGCGATCGAGATCCCCGTCGTCTCGGCCAGCTTGATGAGGCGCGCATCCGCGAATGCCGCTCCGACCCGAGAGAGGCCACCTGCGCGGCCGAGCTGAAACGGCGAGGCGTCGCCTGGCACGGCCGGATCCGCGCCGCGGAAGATGCTCCCCACGACGTAGGCGATCCCCTGCGCCCGGACGACCGGCGCCACGATCCGCGGGGACCGACGGTCGAAGGGCGTGTACTCGCCGGCCGACAGGCACATATCCAACTCGACGCGGTTCAGGACGTGCGCCAAGATCGTGGACTCGTCGCCACTAAGGCCGATGTAGCGGCACGTCCCTTGCGCCTTCGCTTCGCGCAGCGTCTGCACGAGGGGGGTGTTCCCGAAGTCGAGTTCCGCATTGAGGTCGAGGCGCTGGTCATCGTCCCGCGCCTCGGCTTCAGGGATCCAGGCCCGCGCCTGCTGGACGCTGTGCCCCTGCAGGACGTCGACCCGGTCGCGACGCAGCGCCCGCAGGTTGTCCTGGAGTTGGGCGCGGCAGTCGTCCAGCGTGCGCCAACCGAGCGGCCGCGTCCCATTCGGGGCGCGGGTGACCGAGTGGCGCACCTCCGTCGTGTAGTTCACGAGCTTGGTCGCGAGGAGATGCGGTGTGCTGGTCCCCTCGAGCCCCTCACCCATGATCAACTGCGACATCCCTCTGTCGGTCCACGCGCCGGCCTCGTCCGCTCTGCCGTACGCGGGAGAGGTGTCGAAGTAGTTGACCCCCAGGTCGAGCGCGTGCTTGACGGTCGCCAGCCCGAGTTCGTAGGAGTGCTTGTACAGGGCGGCGCCGCCGAGACCGATCACGGTGACGCGCTCACCGGTCCGGCCGAAGGGGCGCTGCTCGAGTGGACTGGACATTCGCGGCTCCTAATCCCCGGAGATCGCCTGCTGCATCGCGGCGCCCCGTTCCGCCTGCTGCTTCGCGCCGCGGCCGAGCGTGATCCCCGTGTCGACGACGAGGTTCTCTCCGGTGGTGTGGGGGCTCTCGTCGGACGCCAGATAGACCGCCGCGTAGGCGATGTCGTCGGGCGTGCCGGCCCGCTTGAGGGGGTAATCCTCCGCGAAGAAATCGCCGATCCGGCTCAGGGTGCGTTCGGCCTCCTCATCGGTCATGCCGTGGCCCGTGCGCCCGCCGATGAAGATGGGCGTCAGGATGCCGCCGGGCGAGATGCAGTTCACCCGCACGCCGAACTCCGCCAGCTCGATCGCGGTGCAGCGGGTCAGCTGGATGACGGCGGCCTTGCCGGCGCTGTACAGCGTGGGCCCGTAGCCGACGCCCATGCCCGCGATGGAGGCGTTGTTGATGATGCTGCCGCCGCCCTGCCGCTTCATCACCGGGGCGGCGTACTTCATGCCCAGGAAGACCGACCCGATCTGCAGGTCCATCGCCGCCGAGAAGTCGGCGTAGGACAGGTCCTCGATCGGACCGGCGGCGGTGCCGCCGCTGGCGTTGTTGAACAGGCAGTCGATCCGGCCCCAGCGCGCCACGGCGGCGTCGATCATCGCCCGCACGTCGTCCTCCCGCGTCACGTCGGTGCGGACGAAGCACGCGTCGTCGCCCAATCGATCGGCGAGCGCCTGCCCCACATCCTCGGAGCGCGCGGCGATCAGCACCCGCGCGCCCTGCTCGACGAAGATCTCGACCGTCCGGTAGCCGATGCCGCTGGTGCCGCCGGTGATGACGGCGACCTTGCCCTGCAACCGGTCACCCATCGCGCGCCCCCGTTCGGCGAATCGGCCCGGCGCAGGCGCCGATCCACGCCACCGCGCCGGACGTCCCCGCCCTCACGATCCCACCCATTCCTGGAAGAGATAGTCGAACGGCTCATTTGCGAACGTGGCATTGGGGTCCAGGTCCGGGTGGCCGACCTCGGCTTCACAGCCGGTGAGGTAGCGCACCGGCAGGTGGCGGCGCTTGCGCCAGTAGATGTTGTGCACCGTGTGGAGCATGTGGCGGACTTCGTTGGCATGGTTGGTCATGCCGCGGTGCCAGATGCGGTTGTCGCGAATCACGAGGCTGCCCTTCTCGGCCTCCGTGCGAATCGGTGGCGCGAGGCGGCGTTGCGCGGCGACGTTCTCGTCGTCGATGGGCTTCGTGTTCAAATGCGATCCGGGCCAGATCTCGGTGGCGCCGTTCTCCTCCGTCACGTCCCCGAGGCAGATGTTGATTCCGAGGGAGAAGGGCGGGTGCGCTTGCTCGAGGCCGGGCCAGAGATGCGGCCAATCCATATGCAGCGCCTGCTGCAGGCTGCCGGGACAGTTGGCGTTGGCGTTGTAGTAGCTATTGAACATCTTGCCCAGGTGCGCCTTCGGACCGGTGGGCAACAGGCGCTTGGTCACCTGGATGACGAAGGGGTTGGCCACGATGTCGCGAAACACGTACGGCGCCATCGGCGGCGGATATTGCGTCAGATGGCCCTTGAGGGAGCCCGCGCCGCCCCACTTCTCGGCCCGGATGAGTATCTCCGAGTCCTCCGCCATCTTGCCATGCAGCAGGTCCAGATGATCATGGTCGACGACGTCGTCCAGGATGACGTAGCCGTCGGTGAGGATGGCCTCCATCGCCTTCTCGACTTTGGCTTCCGGCATTTGACCGGCGCGAAGTTCCTGTTCCGAGACGCGAATGTTCATGATGCGCGCTCCTTGCGCTGCGAGGCGGGGCCGCCTCCGTTCCCTTTCCTGGATATGGGTACCCTACGATATCCGTCCCCCTCCGGCTAATCGGCGCCGCGCAGGCGCGGGTCGAGGAGGTCGCGCAGGACGTCCCCCAGCAGATTGAAGGCCAGCACCGTCAGCACGATGGTCACGCCCGGGAAGACCGCCTGCCAGGCGTTCGTGGCCAGGAAGCGCTGTGCATCGTTGAGCATGGTTCCCCAGGAGGGGTCCGGGGGCTGCGTTCCCAGTCCCAGGAAGGAGAGGGCAGCCTCGATGATGATCGCGTAGCCGATGCCCAGCGACGCCTGCACCAGCACGGGCGCGAGCACGTTCGGTGCGATGTGCCGGAAGAGGATGCGCCGGGTTCCCGCCCCCATCGCCACTGCCGCCAGGACGTACTCATTCTGCTTGGCCGACAGCGTGCTGCCGCGGACGATGCGGGCGTACAGGGGAATGAACACGATGCCGATCGCGATCATCACGTTGACCAGGCTGGACCCCATCACGGCGATCACGACCAGGGCCAGCAGCAAGCCCGGGTACGCGTACAGCGCGTCCATCAGGCGCATCAACGCCTCGTCCTTGCGTCCGCCGAGGTAGCCCGCGAGCAGTCCGTAGGGCAGGCCGATGCTCACGCCGATGCCCACGGCGATCAGCCCCACGAGCAGGGCGGTCCGCGCCCCCTGGACGACGCGGGAGTAGATATCGCGGCCCAGCTTGTCGGCGCCGAACCAATGCTCCCACGACGGTTTGCTGAGGGACGCATCGCCGTCGATCGCGATGGGATCATGGGTGGAAACGAGCCCCGGAACGAGCGCGGCGACGAGGACTAGCAGCACGATCGCCAGACTCACGACCCCCGCGGGCCGGTGGCGGAAGCGCCGCGCGAACTCCCGTTCCCGCGAGAAGCGGCGCCGCTCCGGGACTTGCCATGGCAGGGGGTCCGTCTGCCGCTCACTCATAACGGATGCGCGGATCGAGGAACGCGTAGGACACGTCGACGAGCAGATTCGTCAGGGCGACGGTGATAGCCAGCATGATCGCGATCGCCTGCACCGTCTGGAGCTCACGCTGGAAGACGGAGTCGACCAAGAGGTTGCCGACGCCCGGCAACACGAAGACGGTCTCGATGATGACGAAGCCGCCCACGACCGTGGAGACTTGAATCCCGAGCACCGTGACGATGGGGATGAGCGCGTTGCGGAACGCGTGTCGCACGATCACGGTCCGCCCCCGGAGGCCTTTGGCGTAGGCGGTGCGAACGTAGTCCTGCCGCAGCACCTCCACCACGGCGGCGCGCGTCTGCCGCGCCAGGATCGCGGCCTGGCCCGTACCGATGGTGACGGCCGGCAAGACGAGCGAGCGCAAGTTCTCGACGGGGTCGTCGAGGAAGGGGGTGAAGCCGATGGCCGGGAACCAGCCGAGTCCCACCGCGAAGCCCAGAATCAACATCAGCGCCAGCCAGAACTCCGGGATGGCGGCCCCCAGCACGGCGAACGTGGTCCCCCCGTAGTCGAGTGGGGTGTTCGGCCGCGACCCGGCGAGCAGCCCCAGGGGGACACCGACCAGGAGCGCGATCAGCATCGCCAGGATGCCCAGTTCGATACTGACCTGCAACCGCTTGGCGATCAGGTCGCTGACCTCCCTGTCCGCGCGCACACTGTGGCCGAGGTCACCCTGCAGCGCGTTGTACACCCAGTGGAAGTAGCGCTCGACGACCGGCCGGTCGAGTCCCAGCTGCTCCCGGATCGCCTCCAGCTGCCTCACATCCGCCTCCAGGCCCAGCAACGAGATGGCCTGATCGCCGGGGAGCAGCGCCACGGCGAAGAACGTGATCAACGAGATGAGGATGATGACCGGGATCGTCGCCAGGAGCCGCCGGACGATGTAGCTGGTCATCGCGTGCCAGCCAAGGCCGGCGCCTCCGTTCCTCCGCGCTGGCAGCGCTCGCGGTCTCCACCCGCCACACGCGCACCGGGACCGGGGCCGGCGGAGAGCCGTCCCGTCGCGTTCCGCGGCGCGTTATCCTGGCACGGGGAAGGCCGGCGGCCGTCGTCTCTGCAGGAGGTGCCCACCGGCCTGTCCGCGTCTTCCACGATCGCTGTTGTCCCTGTCGGGCGTGTGTCGCACCCCCACACCGGCGCAGGCACGCCCGCGCCGGTGTGGGACCCGGCCGAACCGGACGGTTACGTCACCCAGCGGATATCGTTCAGCCCGAAGTGCCCCTTGCCGTCCTTGAAAAACTCGAACTCGAGATCGGGGTCGCTGGCGACGGCGGCCGTCTGGTACTGCCACTTGATGTGATAGGAGCGTGATTCGACGACGCGGTTGAGTTCGCGCATCGCCTCGATCCGCGGCTCCAGCTCGAAGGTCGCGGCGACCTTGTCGAAGGCAGCCTCCATCTCCGGATCCCCGTCGGGCTTTGGCAGCATGAGGTCATGGGGCCCGCCCACGCCCGTGACCGTGAAGAACTGTATCCAGGTATCGGCTGCCATCGACATGCCGCCCGCAAAGGCCGCGTCCTCCTCCGCATACCACCGAGCCCAGAAGTCCGGGTGGGGCCGCGGGACGATGTTCATCGTGATGCCGAACTGGGCGAGCGTGGCCTGGGCGAGCAGCGACGGATCCATGTAGTAGGGGTCGTCGGATTTGACATTCATGTCGAACTCGAAGCCGTCCTCCAAGCCGCCGGCGGCAAGGTGCATGCGCACGGCCTCCGGGTCGAACTCCCAGAAGCGCTCGTCCGGGTCGTGATAGAGGGTCGTCGGACCGAGCCAGCCCCAAAGGGCCGGGACGCTGTCTCCGCCGTAGGCCACCTCGACAATTTCCTCCTGATCGACGCCGGCGTTGAACGCATGGCGGGCGTGCGGATTCGTCCAGGGCTCGAAGTTCGTGTTCACATTCCAGAAGCTGATGGCGTTGTTTCCCTCCGCTTGGAGGTTGAACCCTGCATCCTCGATGCGGCCGTAGTCCTCGGCCGGGGGGTACCAGACCATGTCCAAATCGCCCGCGAGGAGGGCGTTGGTGTTCCCCGCCGTTGTCGCACCCTGGAGCCAGGTGATGCGCTCGACGCTAGGAGCGTTGGGCAGCCAGTAGTTGGGGTTGGCTTCCACGACGAAGGGGCTCTCGAGCTCCTCCTCGACGAATCGGAAGGCCCCGGTGCCGGAGGGCGCACTCCGCGAATTGATCTCCGTGAAGTCGTCGAAGACTGCCGGCGAAAGGATGTTGCCGGCGCGGTCACCGAGAATCCAGAGCAGCGGCGAGAACGGCCGCTCCATCTTGAACGTCGCCGTCAGATCAGTGGTCTCTTCGACACCCCCCACGGCGGCGAGGTCGCCCGCGATGGTCGAGACCTCGAGCGTCTTGCCGCGCTCAACCCAGAGTCGCACCGCCTCCGCGGAGAGCGGCGTGCCGTCGTGGAACTCCACGTTCTCGCGCATGCTGAAGATGATGTTGAGCGAGTCCGGGATCTCCCAGCTCTGGGCCAGGCTGCGGGCTGGCTGGGGAACGTTGTCCTTGTCGTACGCCACGAGGGTGTCGTAGATCGTCCAGAGCATCGCGTGATCAGTGCCACTCGTCCCGGTCGCCCCCTCGGTCCCGCTAAAGAGCGTTACTGGGGTGCGGATCTCGCCCGTCGGGACGTGGCCCACGGCCTCGTCATCTTCCGCCGCCATGGCGGCGCTCTCGGCGGCCTCCTGGGCCGCGTCGGCGGCCTCTTCGGCCGCGGCGACGGCCGCGGCGGCGGTCTCGGCCGCGGCTTCGGCGGCCTCCTGGGCCGCGTCGGCGGCCTCTTCGGCCGCCGCGACCGCCAGGACGGCGGTCGCCGCGCCGGTGACGAACAGGAGGACAAATCGGCGCATCGCGCTTCCCGACTGGTGCGTCCGCCCCACGCTGGCTTCCAGGATATCGCCCCGCGGGCCCGCGCGACGGGGTGCGAGCCCCGTCTCCGGCTCCGGGCCGCCCAATGGAGGCGAGCGCGGCGGCCTCGCGCGCCTACGTCCCTCGCGAACGCACCTCGGTGTGCATCGTCTCCTCGTACACGCGCATCACCGCGGTCGCGTTGTCGCCGCCGTGCCCCATCGCCCGGGCCATGCGCATGAGGTTGTGCACCTGCGGACTGAGGGACAGCGGGACGTTCAGCTCGTCGGCCAACTCGAGCGCCAGGTGCAGGTCCTTGTAGGCGAGATCGAGCGCGGCCGAGAAGGTGGGCGACCAGTCACCGGCGAGCGTGTCCGTAGCGAGCCTGCGAAACGATCGGCTGTCGCCGGTCGAGTGGCGGACCACGTGATCCAGCACATCGGGATCGACGCCGGCGATCGTGCCGAGCAAGAGCCCTTCGGCGGCGGCGGCCGTCGTGCAGAACCCGATCATGTTGTTGACGAGTTTCGCGATGCACCCGGTGCCCAGATCCCCGGTGTGCACAATCGTCTGACCGAACGATTCCAGCACGCCCCGATGCTTCTCCAGCGCCGCTGCGTCACCGCCGGCCATGACGGTCAGCGTGCGCTCCTCGGCGCCGGCCACGCCGCCGCTCACCGGCGCGTCCAGCATGGTGATCCCCCTGGTCCGCAGCTGCGCCGCGACGTTGCGAGCCACCGCCGGCGAGTTGGTGGTCAGGTCGAAGTACACCGTGCCCGGCCGGGCGTGGCCTTCGATGCCCTCCGCGCCCAGCGCGACCGCCTCGACATCCCGCGGACCCGGCAGGGACGTCAGCACGACGTCGGCATCCTTCACCGCCTCGGCGACCGACGTCGCGGCGACGCCGCCCACGTCGGTGCAGCGCTTCACCGCGTCGGGGTTGAGGTCGAACACCGCGACGTCGGCGCCGCTGTGCCGAATCACGTGGCGGCAGATGGGCCCGCCGATGTTCCCGGTTCCGATGAATCCGATTCTCATGCCGTCTCCTCCCCCGCGAAGCGTACTCGCGTGGCCGGCTCGTCGGAGATTGTACGCCGCCACCGCGCGACCTACGGCAGCGCACCGGCCGCGTTTGAGCCCCCCGCCAGCCGCCGACCCTACCCTATCATCGTGCGGGCCAAGCGCACGGTCGCGGGTTCGCGCCCCGCCGCCCGCGCCGGGGCACGCAGGGCGCAACGAATAACGGAGGAGGGTGTCATGGGACGACTGGACGGACGGGTGGCGCTGATCACCGGCGGGGGGCGCGGCATTGGCCGCGCGATCGCGCTGGAGATGGCGCGCGACGGCGCGACGATCGTGGTGAGCTCCCGCACGCGGGCGCAACTCGATGCGGTCGTGGCGGAAGCACGGGCGCTCGGCGGCGACGGGCTCGCCGTCGTGGCCGACGTCATGGACGCGGACCAGGCGCGCGCGCCCGTGCACGCCGCGATCGAGCGCTACGGCCGGCTCGACATCTTGGTCAACAACGCGGGCGGCGCGGTGGGCACGGGGCATGACCCCTTCGCCCACGACGATGACGCGTTCACGGGCACGCTGATCCTCAACCTGACGTCGGCCTACTGGACGACGACGGCCGCGCTGCCGCACATGCGGGACGCGGGCTTCGGCCGGGTGATCAACATCGGCTCCGGCTACGCGAAGCGCAGCGGCGGGGCGCTGGCGTACACGACGGCCAAGCACGGCCTGATCGGCTTCACGCGATCGATCGCCGCCAGCGCCGCGCCCCACGGCATCACGGTGAATTGCCTCTGCCCGGGCTGGACGAACACCGTCCTGGTCGACTGGGAGCGCATCGGCGCGAGCCGCAGCGTCCCGGCGGCCGAGGCGCGCGCCGCGTCGGAGCGCGAGTCGCTGCAGAATCGCATCCTGGAGCCCGAGGAGCTGGGGCCGATGGCGGCGCTGCTGGCGGCCCCGGAGTCGGCCGGGATCACCGGCCAGGTGATCAGCGTCGACGGCGGCTACAAGGTCTGAGCGCGCGGAACCCCAACGTCGCGCTGCCGCGGTGGTATGATCGCAAGTGATCGGAGTTGATCCCGGGGGGCGTCATGCGGATTTCCGAGCGGGGCCAGATCACGATCCCCAAGCCGTTGCGGGACCGGTTCGGCATGCACCACGACGTGGAGGTTGAGGTTACGCCGGCAGGGGACGGGCTCCTGATTCGCAGGTGCGCGCCCGGGCAGCACCCCGTTGACCGCGTCAGTGGCATCCTCAACCGCCCCGGGGTGGCGGCGATGCGCATCGACGACATAGACGCGTATATCGAGGATATCCGCAGCCGGTGATCACCGCCGTCGATACGAATGTCCTGCTGGACCTGTGCGTCGCTACTGCCCGGTCGGCCGGCTAGCCTTCGCCCATCTCCGCCATGCGCTGCATGGCGGCGTCCATGTCGACATCCTCCACGTGGGTGGCGATGGTCCAGTTGTTGCCGGCGGGGTCGACGATGCGAGCGACGCGGTCGCCGTAGAACTGATCGTCGGGCTCGGCGACGGCCGTGGCCCCGGCGCTCACGGCCTGCGCGTAGGCCGCGTCGACGTCCGCCACGTAGTGGTGCAGCTGCGACGTGGTGGCGGGGTGCTCGGGCGGGAAGGCGTCGGAGAGCATGAGGGCGGCGCCGCCGATCTCGACCTCGGCATGCCCGATGCCGCCCTCGGGCATATCCATGCGCATGCGCTCGACGGCGCCAAACGCGCTGGCGAGGAAGTCGAGCAGCCCGGCGGCGTCCTCGGCGATGAGGTAGGGGGTGATGGCGGTGTAGCCGTCAGGGATGGGCGTGACGTCGGGCATGGGGGCTCCTCTGGCGCGCGGGCGGCTTCGGCTGCCCCCGCGGCCGAAGCCTACGCGGGGGCGCGATTGCGGTCGATGCGACGCGCGACGGGGCGGCGCCGATCACGCACTCAGGGCGAACCGGCGACGAACGCGACGCTGGTGTCCGCGTTGACGACGACGGTGTACTCGACGCCGGGCTCGAAGTCGGCGCCGAGGGGGACGGTGGTCTCGACCACCGGGTAGTCGGCGGTGCAGACGACGTCCGGGTCGGCGACCTGGTGGTGGGTGATCAGGACGTCGATCCGGTTCGATCCCGCGCGCCGGATCTCGTAGCCGTTGAACTGGGAGCAGCTGCCGCCGGCGGGAAGGCCGGAGACGACGCGCAGCGCATAGTGCGCCGGCGCGCTCCCGAACGTCTCGACCTCCGCCCGCTCGATGGGGGACTCCGCGATGAAGGTGTGGGGGAGGTCGGAGGCGGGCAGGGAGAAGCTGGTCACCTCACGCCCGTTGACGATCACGCGGTAGGTCTGGCCGGGTTCGAGGGGCGTCGCGATGGGGAGCACCGTGTCGAGCTCCACCACCTCCTCGTCGCAGGGGATGGCCCAGGCGGTCGCGGGCGGCTGCATCAGCGTCACCCGCACCAGGATGTCGCGGCCGTCGACTTGTAGGTCCTCGTTGCCGGGGCGGGCGCAGCCCTCGATGGTCGACTGGTAGTAGGCGACGCGCAGCACGGGCTCCGGCTCGTTCGGGATAAGGTTGGCCCAGACGACGTGGACGGGGGTTTCGACCCAGGTCCGCCAGTCGGCGGCGCCCTCGTCGACGAGGTCCGGCGGCGGCTCGACGAGCACGAGCAGCATGTCCACGTTGTTCGGGTTGCCGCGCGTGATGACGTCGTAGGCCGTGTCGTTGATGAAGGCGAGGCGGCCGTCGGCTTCGATGATCTCGGCCTGGATCGCATAGGTGTTGCGCTCGTCGATGTCGTCGCGGTTGTACTCGACCCGGAAGCGGATGGGTACCTGGCCGGGGCCGTCGATGGTCTGGCGCGCGATGAGGGCGGCGGAGGCGTCAGCGTAGGAGACGTCGCGCAGTTCCACGATGAGGGTGGCCTCGGGCGTGAGGGCCAGCCGCTCGCGGTACGTGACGCTGCCGCTGACGGCGGCGTTGGCCTGGCGGCCGGACGGGATCTCGGTCGTCGCGTTGGCCGGGGCGGGCTCACTCCGGCAGGCGGCGGCGGCGAGCACGAGCATGCAGGCGGCCAGCGCGAGGGCGATGACTGTCCTGACGCGGGTCGTCATCCCAGGGGCCTCCGTGTCGAGGATACGCGTCGGCTCTGCCAGGCGAGACGCCGCCCGCGAGACCCTGGTTCCCGCCGCGCCGCCGGGCGCAGCGGCGCCACTCCTCGCCGACGGGCTACCATCCGCTGCGGGCCAGACGGGGACGGCTGCGCCGGCGATAGCGATCGGCACTCAGGCCGGAGTCACTTGAGATCACCGCCTCGGCGGAGAAGGCGGTACGCTGGCCGCACAATGGCGAATCTGGAGTCGACGATGGGCAGCCAAGAGTCAGACCGGCCCGGTGCCGGCAACTACAGCGTTGAAGTCGAGAACTTCGGACCGATCGTGAGCGCGAACGTCGAGTTTCGCCCGCTCACGGTGTTCGTCGGGCCCAGCAACACCGGCAAGTCCTACTTGGCGATCCTCGTGTACGCCCTGCATCAGTGTTTCGGAAGCTACGGCACCGGGGGCTACGAACGCCGCCGCGGATACCCTCGCCCTTCGTTCCGGGTGAGTTCCACCCAACTCAAGCAGCCGGCGCGGGCGAGCTGGGGGGATTGGTTCTCCACTCTGCTTCCGGGAGAGGCACCGCCGCCCTTGCCCAAGGCTCTAGTCGAGACGCTCCACCCTGCGCTGGAGAGACCGGAGGGTCTCGGCCAGACTCTTGAGAGAGGAATATTCCGCGGGTTCGGTGTCGATCACGGGGGCGAACTAGTCCGTCGCACGGGAACGCAAAAGACTGCGCGCGTTAGTTTGCAGATTCCGCAACAGGTCAGCCAACCGCCAGTGCGGTACGAGTTCACATTGAGCCAGAAAGCCACCGGTGTTTCAGGCAGCGTCGCTGCCGAGTTGATCACGCTCGCTGCGGCACCGTGGCAAATGCTGGAATCGCTGTGGGAGGAGATGTCCTTCAGGCGCCGGCGATCACTCGAGGAAGCAGACTTGGCTAGCCGTGAGGGACAGTACGCCATGCGGCTGCTGCTAGATGCGGTGTTCGCGTCGCTGGTGCGCCCGCTGGCTCAAGGCACGTTCTATCTTCCGGCGAGCCGTACCGGCATCATGAACACCCATCAGGTTCTGGTGAGTGCTCTGGTCCGCGGTGCTACGCGTGCCGGGATCGAGCCAACCCCCCGCGTTGACAGACTGGCTGGGGTGATCGCGGATTTCCTGGACCAACTCGTTCGGATGCCGTCTGACCGGCGCGCGGGGTTGCCTGTGCGTCACCGGAGACCGCGTAGGGGACGCCGGGGGGAGCTCGATAAATTGGCAGAAGGACTGGAGGACCGAGTCCTGGGCGGCGTGGTCGGGGAAGTGCGCAGCGAGACGGATTACCCGATCTTCACTTATCAGCCGCAGGGCTGGCAGGATGCCCTCCCCCTGATGCGGACCTCCTCGATGGTCTCCGAGCTCGCGCCGGTCGTGCTCTATCTCCGCCACCTCGTGGAGCCCGGTGACGTGCTCATCATTGAAGAGCCGGAATCGCACCTCCACCCGGAGATGCAGACAGCACTCGCGCGCGAATTGGCGCGGGTCGTGAACGCCGACGTGCGCATCATCCTGACCACGCACAGTGAGTGGTTCGTCGAACAGATCAGCAACCTGGTGCGGCTCTCTGAGCTGCCGACAGCCAGCCGCGCCGAAATCTCGGGTGACGAAGTTGCTCTCGACCACGACCAGGTCGGCGTGTGGCGCTTCAAGGAGAGTAAGCGCCCCAAGGGCTCAGTGGTGAGCGAAGTCGAGCTTGACGACGACACGGGACTCTTCCCGGCTGGATACGACGCCGTCAGTGAGGCTCTCTACAACGAGAGCGCGCAGACTTTCAACCGACTACAGGGGGTCCGCGCCAAGTGAGCGCCGCTCGTAAGCGGGCTCGTCGACGAGCGTCGCGCCGTGGCCAACCGGCTGCTGGGGAGTCTCGCCAGGCTCCCGGGTTCGTCGTGGCGGTCAGGGGGAACGCGCCGCAGGGGTGCGAGGCGCACCGGTGCAAGAAAGACGGCTGCTCCGCTTCGATGGCCGGTGTCTCCTCGGACCACGTCCTGATCGATCTCGATCGCTCGGATCCTTACCGTGCGGAGGCTGGACAGCGCGGTGACTACGTGTTCGTGGTGGACGACGGAGCGGCAGTGACGGTCGCCGTGATTGAGTTGACGAAGGGCCGCATCAGGGGCGGCGACGATGCGAGGAAGCTCCAGGGAGGAGCCGACATCGTACGCGGCTGGCTTCCATCGGGGGAGCAGTTCCGGTTCGTCCCGATCCTGGTACACGGGAAAGGCGATAGCAAGTACCAGCGCGGGAAGTCGCGCAGTGCCAAGATCAATGCGATCCAGTTCTGCGGCCGGAAGTGGCAGGTCATCCGCACGCACTGCGACGCGCCTCTGGTGGATGCGCTCACTAAGGCCGACAACTCGCCGATATTGTGCTACCAGGCACGGCGGCAGGGCAGGCATACTGAAGCCCGGCCGTGAGCCGGGCTTCGTCTCGATACTCCTGGCGTGCAAAACGCATGTGTCTCGGGACGCCAGTGTGGAAAGCACTGACAGTATAGCGCCCGCCCTAGAAGTCGGCGATCAACGTCAAGGCAGTGTCGGCGGCCCGTGTGAGGGGGAAGGGTGCCGTAATCGCCCCAATCACGTCCACAGGGTCAACAACGTACTGGCTGAGCACAACCCCAATCTGTTCGACTTGTGTCTCGACCAACGATGCGATCTCCAGCCCGATGTTCGTGATCGTCTGAACAGACGCAGGGCCGCTAAGCGCACGCAGCCGAAGCAGGATGTCATCGTACACTGTGTATAGGGAGAGGACATCGAAGAACCACGGTTGCTCGAAGGCCGGTTTGCCCTCGTCGATCTCTAGTGCAGTGAGCATGTCGTCCCCGACCTCTGCGATCTCCTGTAGATCGGACAGCACCTTGGTCATCGTGCGGAGGAAGCGCTGCTCCTCTGGGGTCGGCCCCGATCGAAGAGCAGCGAGTTCCGACCGCAGGCGCTGAGTCTCTCCGAGCAGCCCATCACGCTCCTCCTGTAGCTCGGTGGCCCGGTCTCGAAGTTTCACGTTCTCGTCGGCGCGTTGCTCCAAATCGGCTTCGAGGGCCGCATTCTCGTCGCTCAGCTCGGACGCTCGGGCTTGTAGCGTCGCGACTCGCGATTCAAGCCTCCCGACCTGTTCTTCGAGTTGCGCGTTCTCAGCTCCAAGGGCCGCGCTCTCATCACTTAGCTCGTCCGCCTGGGCTTGCAGCGTCTCGACGCTTGATTCGAGCGTTGCGACCTGTTCTTGGAGTCGTGCGTTCCCGGCTTCGAGGGCCGCCTTCTCGTCACTCAGCACGGCTGCCTGGGCCTGTAGCGTCTCAACTCGCGATTCGAGCGTCGCGACTTGTTCTTGGAGTCGTGCGTTCTCCGCTCCGAGGGCCGCATTCTCGTCGGCACGCTGCCCCAGGTCGGTCTTGAGGGCCGCATTCTCATCGCTCAGCTCGGACACCTGCGTTCGCAACGCATCGACTTGGGAGCCGAGCATCTCGACCTGCTCTTGGAGCCGCGCGTTGTCGGCTTCAACGGCTGCACTCTCGTCGCCGCGTCGCCCCAGTTCGCCTGCAAGGGCCGCGTTCTCGTCACTCAGCTCGGACGCTTGGGCTTGCAGCGTCTCAACTCGCGACTCGAGCGTCGCGACCTGCTCTTGGAGTGCTTCATCCTCCCCAGAGCAGGCAAGGAACAGAAGTGAGAGGAGCCCCACAGCCACGACCACAATGCGCACGTTGCTCACCGCCTCGCGGGCGAACCGTAACATCGGATCTCTATCCGCTCCTCCTGAGGCGCTCAGCCGATCCTGAGGTCCGCTTCGAGGCGCGTGATGGCGCGGTCGATGCCGGCGACGAGCTCGTCGACCTCTTCGCCGTTGATGACGAGCGGCGGGGCGAGGCTGATGGCGGCGCCCGCCCGCGCGAGGATGCCCTCCTCCCGCAGGAGCCGGGGCATGCGCTGGGCGACCTCGTCCTCTTTGCTGAAGTCGACGCCCGCCTCGGGGTCGCGCTTCAGCTCGACGACGTGCATGAGGCCGATGCCGCGGGTGTCAGCGACGCTCTTATGTCGCGACTGCAGGGCCTTCAGCTCGCCCTCCAGGTAGGCGCCCATCTTCTTGGCGTTGGCGACGAGATTCTCGCGTTCGATGATCTCGACGTTGGCCAGGGCGACGGCGCAGGAGACTGGGTGCATGCCGAAGGTGATGCCGCCGACCAGCGCGTCCGCGGCGTCGCCCTCAAAGGCGGCGGCGATCTTGTCGGAGGCGAGGGCCGCGCCGATGGGGGCGTAGCCCGAGGAGAGCTGCTTGGCGACGGTCATCAGGTCGGGCTCAATGGGGTAGCGCTGGATCGCGAACCACTCGCCGGTGCGCCCGAAGCCGTTGATCACCTCGTCGGCGATGAGCACGATGTTGTACTTGTCGCAGAGCTCACGGATGGTGGTCCAGTACTGCTCCTGCGGCACCCAGTTGCCGTTGGACACGGAGATGGGCTCGGCGATGAACGCGGCAATGGTCTCGGGGCGGTGGAACTGGATCGTCTCCTCGATCGTGCGGGCGCAGAAGACGTCGCACTCGGGGTAGGTCTTCTCGAAGGGGCAGCGGGCGCAGTTGATGTTCTGCACCGGCACGCTGCCGGGGACCAGGGGCTCGAACGGCGCGCGATTGACGTAGTTCGAGCCGTTGACCGACATCGCGCCCATGCTGATGCCGTGGTACGAGCCGACCCGCGAGATGACCTTGTACTTGCCCTTGTCGCCGCGGTTGTAGTGGTACTGCTTGGCCATGCGGATGGCGGTCTCGACGGCCTCGCTGCCGCCGGTGACGAAGAGCGCCTTGTTGATGCTGGGGGGCGTCAGCGTGGCGAGCTTCGTGGCGAGGTCGACGGCGGGGCGGTTGGCGTAGGCGAAGGTGTTGGCGTAGGCGAGGCGCTGCATCTGCTCGCGTGCGACATCGGCCAGTTCGGTGCGGCCGTGGCCCACGGCCACCACCCAGATGCCGGAGATGGCATCGATGTAGCGGCGGCCCTTGACGTCGGTGAGGTAGATGCCCTCGCCCTCCTCGATCACCAGCATGCCGTCGTCCTGGCGCAGGTCGTTGACCTGCTGGGTCTGCACCCAGAGGTGCCGGAGGCCGCGGTCGAGGTAGTCCTGGATGCGCGTGGGATCGTGGGCGGAGGTGGTCATGGGGGGCTCCCGTCGTCGCCATGCTAGCGCCGGGGGAGGTCGGGGCGGGGCGCATCCCCTGATGATCCGCCTCATGCCACGACTCGCGAGCCCCACGAGCAGCGGCTAGGATGGAGCGCAAGGTGTGCGGAGCAGGAGCCACGTGATGAAGCGCGCATTCACGGCGACGGTCTGGAAGGAAGACGACTGGTACGTCGCACAGGCGCTGGAGGTCGATGTCGCCAGTCAGGGCGAGACTGTCGACGGTGCGCTCTCGAACCTGCGGGAGGCGCTGGAATTGTACTTCACGCCACCCGTGGCCGTTGCGCCGCCGCAGCTTCATCGCATTGAGGTAGAGGTTGCCGCCGGTTAGACCGCTGCCCTGGAGAGAAGTCGTGCGGAAGCTCCGCGCCGCGGGCTTCACCGAGATCGGCCAGCAGGGCAGCCACGTCAAGTTCGCCAGGTCTAGCCCCCCACGACCGCCGCGTGACCGTCGTTCCGCGGCATCGCGAAGTCGGCGTGGGGCTGTTGCGCGCCATCATGCGGCAGGCCGGTCTGACCCGCGAGGACTTCGAGCGACTGTGACCACGCCGCTCAGGCCGCCCTTGAATACGCCTGCTGTCTGACGATCCGCGATCCCGAGGTGCTACGCATGCTGTGCTCCGACGGCCTAGCGAGGTAGGTCGCTTGCGGGTGCGGAGACGGCCAACGCGGGGCGGGGCGCGGGGGCGATTCAGGCGGTGGGAGGGGCCATATCCCTCACGCCATCAGTTCGAAGTGCTCCCGCCATGGCGGGCGGTCAACCGCGGTCGCGCGCTCCCGGAGCGCAGGCGCCAGATCCGCCGTCGCCAGGACGAAGAAGGCCCGTGCGGTGCCGCGGTGAAATCGGAGGGTGAAGATGTCGGCGGGCGCCAAGCGTTGCTGCAGCCGCTCGGTCCAGCGGGCGATCTGATCGGCGTGGCTGCCGTGGCGGCCGAGGTGGTGGTAGATCACGACGGATTGGCCTCGCCCGAACAGCGCCTCGACCTCCTCCAGGTATGCGTACTTCGGCGCCTTGGCGCGCGTGATGGGCACAGACCGCGCCTCGAGCCCATTGTCGGGATCGAGAAAGACGAGATCGCAGTTATGCATCGCGCGCAGCGCTTCCTGCGCCCAGCGGCGCCGGGGGACGACGCGAGCCTCCCCGAACGTGTCGTCCGGCGGACCAGGCACGTAGTCGTCAAAGAACAGGGTGTCGGGGCCGAGCAGGCCCGACCGCGCGACCGCCCCGACCCGGCGGTCGCCGCGCTTCACGATCTCGCGTAACCCGTCGTAGAGGGGCGGATCGCAGGGGCGGAACGACCGCTCGTGCTGCGGTCGCAGGTACGCGACGTGCTTGCCGTCGTTTACCGGGTCCGCGTCGACGATGTCGGAATCGGTGCGGTACCAGACCACGCCGAGCCGCAGCGGCGCGGTGTCGGGCCCGCGCAGGCAGCGGAGCAGGCCGTACTTGCCGAAGTCGCCGACATCGCCCGTGTAGCGGTCTTGCATGCAGGCAGGATGGCAGGTGCGGGGAGACGGGCAACGGGGCCGACCGCCTCAGCCGACGCCGGGGGCCTCCACGCGGACGGTGATGATGTCGGTGTCGTGGAACTGCTGGTGCTGCACCGACGAGGCGTAGTTGCGCAGCAGTCGCAGCGAGATCTCCTGCTCGACGGGCGTTGCCGAATCGTGCTGCTGGAGTTGGCGCAGGCGATCCTCCAGGTTGTCGTCGTCGCCGCCGCCGATGAACTCGAGATCGGCCACGGGGCCCTCACTGGAGGCCAGCACGATCAACTGCCGCTGGTCGTCGGCATCGTCGTCGGCGGTGAGTGCGTCGAGGTCCAGCGGGGCCAGCGTGAGAAGCGTCTCCTCCGCGACCGCGCGCAGCCGGTCCTTCATGGGGGCGTCCCAGCCGCGGCGATCGGCGAAGCGGTCGATGAACACGTTGAGCGTCGGCAGGGCGTCGACATGCAGCGGCGACTGAAAGCGCATCCGCCGCGGGTTCGTGAACTCGAGGTAGAGAATCATCACGACGGCGGCGAGTCCCCCGGTCGTGATGCCGCTGTCGAGCAACGCTCCCCAGACCGGGCCGAGGTCGGGCAGGGCGAACGTTTCGAACTGGAAGGCGGCGCCGATCCAGAAGCAGACCCCGGCGACGGCGATCTTCTGCCTGTTCTGCTCGTTCTGGATCACGGTCTGCGCGCCGTCGACGAAGAGGGCGCCCGTCACCATGATCAGGTAGCCCGCCATCACGGGCCCGGGGATGCTCGCCAGCAGGCCGGACACCTTGGGCAGGAAGGCCAGCAGGATGAAGATGACGCCGATGCTGTAGCCGACGCGGCGGGCCGCGACGCCGGTGATCTGCGTGAACGAGACGATGCCCGGGTTGATGGCGGTGGGCACCGCGCCGGCGAGGCCCGCCAGGAGGTTGCTCGCGCCGGAGCCGGCGAGCGCGCCCTGCACCTGGCGGAAGTCGACGGCGCGATCATCGCGCCAAGCGACCCGCTGCATGGCGATGGACGCGCCGTTGGCCTGAATGGCGGTGATCACGCCGAGGAAGACGAATGCTGGCACCAGCGTCCAGAACGAGAGGCCGAAGTCGAACGCCAGCCCCGGCGAGTCACCGGGCAGCCCGACCCACGGCGCCGCGGCCACCAGCCCGGTGTCGAAGATGCCGAGCGCCGCGGCCACGCCGCAGCCGACGACGATGCGGCCACCGGCCCCCAGAGCCGCAGGACGGCCGAGCCGCGGAGGCTGAGCGCGGCGGCGACGACCATGGTCGCCAGCGCGGCCAGCGACGCCGCCTCCGGCTCGACCTGGGTGGCGTCGTCGAGCAGGGCGAAGACGACGGAGGCGAGGGTAATGGAGAGGATCATCATCACCGTGCCGCCGACGATGGGGGTGACGATGCGCCGCAGGATGAACAGCCAGCGGGAGATGGCGAGTTGGGCCAGCGCCGAGACGATGACCAGCGTCGCCAGGGTGGCCGGGCCGCCGTCCGTGACGGCGGTGATGCAGAACGGGATCGAGAACGCCGCCGTGAACATGGGCAGCACGGCGCCGGCCCCAACGCCGCCCAGGCGGCGGACCTGGATCAAGGTCGACAGGCCGACCACGATCAGGGAGGCGAAGACCATTCACACGATGTAGGAGTCGCCCCGGCCGGAGGCGTTGGCGACGATGACCGGCGTGACCAGTAGGGTGGCCGACGCGATGAAGCTGAACAGTAGGCCATGGCCCACCGAGGTCGCGAGTGGCGGGGTCTCGTGCGCCTCGTAGCGCGGGCTTGCGGCGGCCGGCGTCGTCAGAACTGCCTCCTGGACCTGATCGGGGGGTCGCGTTGCGGGGCCCGGCTTGACGGCCGGCGGCCGGACGTGCGCGCTGCTGGTCACACTATAATTCGGCGCGTCTCCTGACTTCTACGCCCCGGCCGGCGTGCGGCGGGGGCGCGCGGAGATCCCCGGCGTCGCGCACGCGGCGCGCCGCCGGGCGCTGGGACGGAGATCCGGGCCGCCCATGTCGAACTCGTGGCTGATATTCGCCTTCTGCGCCTACTTCCTCGGCCTGATCGGCATCGCGGTGGTGGGGGCGCGCAAGATCCGCGACATGTCGGACTACGTGCTGGGGGGAAGGCGGCTGGGCAGTTTCACTGCGGCGCTGAGCGCCGGATCGTCGACGACGAGCGCCTGGACGATGCTGGCGCTGCCCGCGCTGGCGTTCAGCAGCGGCGTCGTGGAGATGTGGGTGCCGGCCGCCGCCGCGATCGGCATCTGGCTGAGCTGGACGGTCCTCGCCAAGCGGCTGCGGCGCTACACGATCGCGGCCAACGACGTCCTCACCATGCCGGAGTTCTTCGAGATCCGGTTCGGCGATACGACGGGCACGCTGCGAACGCTGACGTCGGCCATCACGATCTTCTTCGTGATCTTCTACGTGAGTTCGGGCCTGGTGGGGGGCGCGAAGCTGCTCGATACGCTGTTCGGCATCGACGCGACCACGGGCGTCGTGATCACGCTGGGGGCGATCGCCTCCTACACGCTGATCGGCGGGTTCCTGGCGGTGTCCAGGACGGATGTCGCGCAGGCGCTGCTGATGCTGGTCGCCCTGCTGATCATCACGGCCACGCTGACGATCTCCAGCGAGCGGCCGTTCTCCGGCATCGGGGGCAGCGCCGCGGGCTTCCTCAACCCGTTCAGCGACGCCGACGGCTCACCGATCACGATCACGTTCGCGCTCTCGGCGGCGGGCTGGGCGTTCGGCGCGTTCGGGGCGCAGCGCATCCTGCAGCGCTTCATGGCGCTGGAACGGGAGGAGGACATCCCTCGCAGCCGCAATCTCTCGTGGCTGTGGACCACGGCGGTGTTCACGCTGGCGATCCTGACGGGGCTGCTGGCCTACCCGGCGCTCTCCGAGGCCGGCCGGCTGATGGAGGTCGCCGACCCCGAGCGCGTCTACCTGGTGGTGTCCGAGGTCTTCTTCCATCCCATTGTGACGGGGCTGCTGCTGACGGCGGTCGTCGCGGCGGTGATGAGCACGGCCGACTCGCAGCTGCTCCTGGCCTCGGCCGTGGCGACGGACGACCTGCCGGTCCTCAAGCGGGTCGCCCGCGGGCTCACGGCTGGCGGGCGCGTGTGGCTGGGCCGGCTGCTGCTGGTGGTCATCGGCGGCGTCGCGGCGGTGATCGCCGTGCTACAGCCGGAGTCGATCTTCGACCTGGTGAGTTACGCCTGGGGCGGGATGGGGGCGGCCTTCGGGCCGATCACGATCCTGGCGCTGTTCTGGCGGCGGTTCAACGTCTGGGGCGCGACGGCGTCGATCCTGGCCGGCACGGGCGTCGCGACGCTGTGGGAGGTTCTCGACGGCGGGCCGGGGGCGATGTGGGACGTGCAGCCGGCGACGCCGGGCTTCGTGATCGCCATGGCGACGGCGGTCGTGGTGACGCCGCTCACGCCGAAGCCGTCGAGCGAGGTGGTGGAACTCTTCGACCGGGTCAACGCCGGAGGAGCCAACCCCGGCGGCGGGCGACGATAGCGCTTCCCCCGCCGCGACGGCGAGGCACGCGCCCGGGCGCAACGTCAGTGGGCCGCGTCAGCGCCCGCCGGAGCCCAGGGTCGGTGCGATCCGTCCTGGGTCTAGTCGTCGTCCGACGAGCACATGGGGCAGACCTTCTGCACCGGCTTCACATTGAGGAGCGCGCCGGGACACGTCACGCCATGGATTTTGCCGATGATGCCACGGACCAGATCAACCATCGTGGACTCCTTCCGAGCCAGGGTCGCCGCCCCATTCTGAGCGTCGCGCGGGCAGATTGCAACTCGCGACCGGCGGACGGCCTAGACTGCCCGCGATCACCGGGGATTATCGGGTATGCACTACAGCCTCCAGGGTGTTCCGTGGGGATGTCTTTGGCGGCGTGACAGCGGCCGTGGTGGGGCTGCCGGTGGCGCTGGCCTTCGGCGTGACGTCGGGGCTGGGGGCGGTCGCGGGGCTGTACGGCGCGATCGCGCTGGGCTTCTTCGCGGCGATGTTCGGGGGGACGAAGTCGCAGATCTCGGGGCCGACCGGGCCGATGGCGGTGGCGATGGCGGTCATCGTCACGACGCACGCCGACAGCCTGACCGAGGTCTTCACGATCGTGATCCTGACGGGCCTGATCCAGGTCCTGCTGGGCGTGCTGCGGATCGGCCGGCTGGCGGCGTACACCCCGTATTCGGTCTACATGGACGACAGCGCCGCCATGGTGGTGGAGCAGTTGATCGAGATCGCCCTCGACGAGGACACCGCCTGCATCGTGATGGGGCTGTCGGGGCAGGCGGCCGGCACGCTGGAGGCGCTGAACGTGCTCGGCCGGGTGCCGGCCGATCGCTTCGTCGCGACCCGCGACGAGGCGCGGGAGACGGCCCGCCGGATTCTCGAGGCGTAGGAGGGGGGCGCCGGGGGGTCGGCGAGCGGTCGGCGGGGGTCAAGAGCACACGTGCACGCCCCGCGCGGTTTTTCCATCTCCCGGCAGGGGGTCGATCTCGAATGGGCCGATAATCACTGCCGTTTCTGTGGCTGGGGGGACGCTCAGGCGGGGTCTGGGGTGGTCACCGGCGGTCATCTCGACGCAGGAGTGTGCACGAGTGTGCATGGGCGTGCACGGGTTGAGCGGGGGTTGAGCACCGGCGCTCCTTCCCGGAGCGACCGCGGTACGCGGGTTTCTATCGCAGTATAGAGGATGCATGGCGACGTGGCTAGGCGGCCTCCCGACCGCGCGACGCGCGGCTCCCGCCCCCCAAGGGGCTGTCCCGCCACCCGACGCCGACGACTTCCCTGATCGCCCCGCATTTCTTCGGACTGCCATACTTCTACGGGAGGAGGGGTTGGCGTGCTTCCTGTAATGTGTCATACACCGCGCGCTCGTGCACCGAGCGGTCCCACAAAGGGACAGCCGGGAATCCACGGAAGGGGATTGCCATGAGCACGCCGAACTATTGGACCGCCCTGCGACAGCGGAAGATCTCGCGTCGCACCATGTTGGGAGCCAGCGCGAAGGCTGGCGTTGGGGCCGCCGGCCTCACCCTCGTCGGCTGCGGCGGGGATGACGACGACGCCGCGCCGGCGGTCGTCGACTCGTCGGCGGTCGAGGCGGCAGCGGGCGCCGCCGAGGCCGCGTCGGGCGCCGCCGAGGCCGCCGCCGCCGCCGCCGAGGCCGCGGCCGCGGCCGTCGAGCAAACGAGCGCTGCCGCCGCCGCCTTGGGCGAGCAGGCCGAGTTCGTGGACTTCACCCTCCCGTGGCCGCTGGAGGAGATCGATCTGGAGGCCACGATCACCGTCGGCATCCCCTTCGACCAGGGAGGGATGGATCAGATGCGGGTCGGCAGCGAGGGAAACTACATCTCGCACGGCGCCGTCCACGACAGCCTCGTGGAGATCTCGCCCATGACCAAGGATCTGCTCCCGCACCTCTGCACGCTGGAGTGGGCCGACGTGGGGGCCACGTGCATCGGTACCGTGACCCCGGCGATGTTCCACGACGGCTCCTGGCTCACCGCCCACGACCTCGCCTTCACCTACGAACGGATGGGCGGCGTCGCCGAATACCACCAGGGCGGCGAGACGAGCGATCACCCGTCCCGCTGGCAAGCCACGCGGCCCGCTTGGGGGTCCGCGGCGTGGATCCGCAACGAGGCCATCGACGATCGCACGTGGCTGGTCGAGCTCGAGGAATTCGACGCGTCCCTCTGGGGCACGATCGGCACCCCCGGCAACGTGTCCGTCTTCTCCAAGGCGGACACGGAACGGCGCGGCGACCTCGCAGCGGACCAGCACCCGATCGGCACGGGCCCCTACCGCTTCGTCAGCCACACGGACGACGAGGACTTCGTCTTCGAGCGCTTCGAGGACCACTTCCGGCCGGCCGACCACCCCATCCGCGTGCCGCACTACGCCCACAACAAGCACCTGATCGGTCTGGTGCGCCCCGAGATCCAGTCGCGCGTCGCCGGCATCGAGGCGGGCGAGATCGACGGGGCCACGGAGCTGGGGCTCAACGCGGTCGCGCCGTTCATCGACGACCCCGACTTCACCGTCCAGTTCCAGCCCGGCCCGGGCTACACGATCCACAACATCTTCCCCAACCTGTGGAAGGAGACGCGGGAAGACGGCGCCCCCAACCCGTGGATGGACCGGCGCGTCCGCATCGCCGCGAACCTCGCCATCAATCGCGAGGCGATCGCCGAAGGCCTGCTGCTCGGCGCGCCGGCCATCGAGCCCATGTTCGGGTACCGCGGCGTCGTCGGGTACCCGAGCGAGGAGCAGGCCGCGGAGGTGGCGTGGGGCTACCACCCCGAGTGGGCGCGGGCGCTGCTGGCGGACGCCGGCTACCCGGACGGCTTCGACGAGAGGCTGTACTACACGCCCGACTGGGGCGGCGACCTCCAGGAAGACCTGGTGCTGACCACGGCGCAGATGCTGACCGAGGTCGGCATCCGGATCACCCCCGTGTCCCTCTCCATTGTCGAGTACGGCAGCGACAATTATGTCCGCGGGACCGGGAAGGACGGGCCGGCCAAGGTGGGGCTGTACTGGTTCTGGGCGAACTACATGGCGGACGTCGGCGTGATGTGGACCTGCTGCACGGGCGAAGGCGGCTTCTACACCATGGCGGTCCACGCCGACCCGGTGCTGGAAGATCTCTACCAACAGACGACAGTCGAGCGCGATCCGGAGCGGCGCAACGAGATCACCACGGAACTGTTCCTCCGCCACAAGCGCGGCGCCTGGTTCATCAACGTCATCGAGCCCCCGGACGGGGTGCTCACCCGCGGCGACGTCAACTGGCCGGTGGGTGGGCCCTTCGGCTCGATGAGCATGCTCAACACGTACTCCATCCAGAAGCGCAAGGCCTGACGTGCGGAACCTCACCCCGGCGCCGGAACCTCACCCCCCGGGCCTCGCCGCCAAGCCCGCCGCGCCGCGTTCACGTTCCCCCTCTCCATCGTCCAGATGGAGAGGGGGCCAGGGGGTAAGGTCCGTGGCCGTCGCCTTGAGACGGCGACAGGGCAGCGCTATACTCGGCTCCTCCCATCCGGCAGGACGCCAACAGGCAGAAAGGGGTCCGCCATGACCACTGCGACGATGACCAACACAGGCTTGGCCGAGACGGCGCATCTGCTGCGCCGGGCCGGCCTGGGATCGACGCGCGGGGAGCTGGAGGCGTACGCCTCGCGGCCCTACGCCGACGTCGTCGAGGAGTTGCTGCACCCCGACCGGGCGCCGGAGGTCCCCGACGACATCCTGAGCCGCTACTTCACGGCGCTGGTCACGGCCGAGACGTCGTTCATCTGGGCCGGCCGCTGGGTCTACCGGATGGCGACGACGCAGCGCCCGCTGCAGGAGAAGATGGCGCTGTTCTGGCATCACGTCTTCGCGACGGCCTGGTTCAAGCTCGAGCACGGGCCGTCGATCGAGGCGCACATCGACATGCTGCGCCGGGAGGGGCTGAGCAACTTCCGCACGCTGTTGCTGGAACTGTCGAAGGATCCGGCCATGATCTTCTGGCTGGACAACTGCGAGAACCACGCCGACGCCCCGAACGAGAACTACGGCCGCGAGATCCTGGAACTCTTTTCGATGGGGATCGGCAACTACAGCGAGACCGACATCAAGAACGCGGCCTATGCCTTCACCGGCTGGACCTTCCGGCAGCCGATCCCGCTGTACCCCCACGGCGGCTTCGACGCGCGGTTCGAGTATCGGCCGGAGGACCACGACGACAGCGAGAAGCAGTTCCTGGGCGCGTCGGGCCGCCTGCAGGGCGAGGACATCATCGACGAGATCGTGCGGCACGAGGGGACGGCGCGCTTCATCGCGCGGCATCTGTACAACTTCTTCGTCGCCGACGAGGCGCAGGTGCCGGCCTGGAGCGTGCAGCCGCCGCGCGACCCGGAGGCGGTCGAGACGCTGGCCCGGGCCTTCCAGGACAGTGACGCGGACATGCGCCAGGTGATGCGGGTGCTGTTCAATTCCGACTTCTTCAAGGCGGCCCGCTTCCAGCGCGTGAAGTGCCCGGCGGAGCTCGTCGCGGGGGTCTTCAAGCTGACCGAAGAGCTGCACGATGAACCGCCGCCGGAGTTGGTCAACCTCTACTTCCAGATGACGCCGATGGGCCAGAAGCTGATGGACCCGCCCAGCGTCGAGGGCTGGCACACCGGCAAGGAATGGATCGATAGCGGCACGCTGATGGAGCGCGTCAACTTCGCCGCCGGGCACGTCGGCGATGCGTCGGCGCCGGGGGTGCGGGGCATCGCGGAGCGGATCGCGGCGCAGGGCCCGCTGGAGCCCGAGGCGCTGGTCGACGCGCTGCTCGACCTGGCCGGGACGCTGGAGGTCAGCGCGACGACGCGCGCCGCGCTCGTCGAGGCCGCCGCTGAGGCGCCGGCCCCGGACGACGATCACGCGCAGCGCATCAGCCGGCTGCTGCGCCTGGTGGTCGCGACGCCGGAATACCAGTTCGCGTAGAGCCTCGGGACGTGAGAACGGCCGGCGAGGCAAGCAAGGGGCAGACGATGGCAGAATCAAACGGCAACGGCAACGGCAGCGGGAAGAAGGACCCGGTCCTGGTGGTCGTGCAGCTCTCGGGCGGCAACGACTTCATGAACACGCTCGTGCCCTACAGCGAGGGGGCGTACTACGACGCCCGGCCGCTGGTGCGCATCGCGCAGGACGACGTGCTGCCGATCAACGACGATCTGGGCTTCAACAACGTCGCCGCGCGGCTGAAGAAGCTCTACGACCAGGGCGACGTCGCCGTGGTGCAGGGCATCGGCTATGAGAACTCCACCCGCTCGCACTTCCGCGGCATGGACATCTGGCACACCTGCGAGCCGGACAAGATCTCGACGGAGGGCTGGGTGGCGCGCCTGATCCGCGATCTGGACCCGGACGGGGAGAATCCGCTGACGGGCGTGAACATCGGCAGCGGGCTGCCCCGCGCGATGGCGGCGCCGGGCGTGACCGCGACGTCGGTGAGCGACCTGGACACCTACGGGCTGATGACCGACATCGAGGCGGAGGCGGAGCGCGCCCGCAACCTGGAGCTGTTCAAGCGCATGTACACGCCGGCCGTCGGCCAGGGCATGGTGATGGACTACCTGGCGCAGACCGGCAACGACTCGCTGGCCTCGGCCGACATCCTGGCCCCGATCCCGGCGGGGTACACCTCCAGCGTGGAGTACGGAGGCAACGCCATCGCGAAGTCGCTGCGCGACGTGGCGCGCATCCACACGGCGGGCGTGGGGACGCGCGTCTTCTACACCAACCACGCCGGCTGGGACACGCACTCCCATCAGCCGGCCGCGCACCCCAAGCTGCTGTCCGACCTGAGCGGCGCGCTGGACGACTTCATGACCGACCTGCGCGAGCACGACGCCGCGCAGGAGGTCGCGATCCTCGTCTTCACCGAGTTCGGGCGGCGCATGAAGGACAACAACTCGGGGACCGACCACGGCTCCGGCGGCGGCGCGTTCCTGATCGGCGAGCACGTGCAGGGCGGGCTCTACGCCGAGTACCCCTCGGTGAAGCCGGCCGATTGGCTGAAGGGCGAGGATCTGAAGCACACGTTCGACTACCGCGGCGTCTACAGCACCCTGCTCGAGCAGTGGATGGGCGTCGACGCGACCCCGATCGTCAACGGGACGTACGAGCAGCTGCGGCCGTTCGCCCGGACGATGCTGGGCTAGGAGGTCAGGATGGTCTTCCCACACGCACTGCTGCGGGCCGGGTTCCCCTTCGTCAAGACCCTGGGGATGCGCCGCTCGACCTACTTCCCCGTCGATTTGGCGATCGGGGAGGACCGCGTCTACGTGATGACGCGGATGGAGATGGGTGGCGGCTACGTGCGCATGGTCAGCCAGGACGACGACGACCTGGGCGCGCTGGCCGAGACGGGGCTGGTCTGGCCGGCGGGCATCCTGCTGAGCGACGCGGGGCAGCTCTTCATCTCGGACGAGGCGAAGCACCAGATCGTCGTGATCGACGCCGAGAGCGGCGACGAGGTGCGCCGCTTCGGGGAGCGCGGCGCCGGACCGGGGCAGCTCGACCGGCCGTCGCTGATGAGCTGGGACGCGGACGGCAACATCCTGGTCGCGGAGGGGCGCAACCATCGCATCCAGCGGCTGACGCCCGACGGGGAATCGCTCGCGACCTACGGCGAGTTCGGCGACGGGCCGGGGCAGTTCAACATGCCCTGGGGCGTCGCGACGGACGCCGAGGGCGCCATCTACGTCGGCGATTGGCGCAACGACCGCGTGCAGAAGCTCAGCCCCGAGGGGGAGCCGCTGCTGATCATCGGCTCGAGCGGCAGCGGCGAGGGGCAGTTGAATCACCCCGCCGGCGTCGCCGTCGATGAGCACGGGGACATCTACGTGGCGGACCGCGACAACAATCGCGTGCTGCTGTTCGACAAGACGGGGCGCTACGTCGAGCGCTTCCTGGGCGACGCCACGCTGGGCAAGATGGGCCTCGCCTACATCATGGCCAACCCCAAGGTGCTGCGGCTGCGGGAGATGGCGCCGCTGGAGGAGCAGAAGCGGTTGCGCCGGCCCACGTCGGTGCGGGTCGACGGCAAGCGGCTCTACATCGGCGATACCGGCCGCATGCGGCTGCAGGTCTACGAGAAGCAGGCCTACCCGCTGTCCGAAGAGCAGATCATGGTCGCGCCCGGCGCGCCCACGCTGACGACCGTCTAGCGCGCCTGGCGCCACCCGTCCTCACAGCCCACCCGTCCTCACGGTAGAGCGAGCGTCCCATGCCGATGATGTTCCGCTTCGCCGAGCAGAGGCGGAAGCTCCTTGAGGAGGAGTTCCTGCGCATCGCCGGGGAGATGCGCTCGCTGGGGGCGGTCCGCTTCTGGGCGGCCGGCGACCTGGCCGCCGATCGGGTGGGGCCGGAGTCGGATCTGGACATCGTGGTCGTGCACGAGACCGAGGCGCCGTTCCGCTATCGGTCGGACTTCTTCACGAGCCACTTGCGGCCGACCGTGGGCGTGCGCTTCATCGTGTACACGCCGCGCGAGGTCGAGGAGCTGGCCGAGACCGACCTCTTCCTGCGCCACTCGCTGCGGCTCAGCCGCCCCGTGGAGGTCTAGCCGTGGCCGATCTCCCGCCCGACGCGGCCGCCGCCATGCACGAGTCGCAGCGCTGGCTCGCGCAGGCCGCCGCGGACCTCGATAGCGCCGCCGAAGTGGCCGAGAGCGGGCGCCACGCCCTGGCCTGCTTCCTCTGTCAGCAGTCGGCCGAGAAGGCGATCAGCGGCTACCTGTTCGCGCGGGGCGCCGAGCACATCTGGGGGCACGCCCTGGCCGACCTGTGCGAGGACGCCAAGGCGATCGACCCCTCGTTCGACGTGATCAAGACGGTCGCGATGCTGCTCGACAAGCACTACCTGGCGACGCGCTACCCGTCGGCCCTGCCGGGCGGCGTGCCGGCGCAGGCGTACGACGCGGACGACTCGGGGCGGGCGCTGGAGATCGCGACGGACGTCGATCGGTTCGTGCGCGAGCGGCTGGCGTCGCTGTCGGGCCAGTAAGGCGCGCCAGTGAGGCGGGGGCGCCTGCGTGCTACGGGAGGTTCCCGTGCCTTGGTTAGTCGAGCTGCATCGCGCCGATGACGGCGCCGATGATCACGCTCGATGCGACTGCGATGACGAGGTAGATACGTCTCTCCATCGCCATCATGCGGCGCTCAAGCTGGAACAATGCAGTCGCGAAGCTCATCTCCTGACGCGCCTGATCCGCCTCCAACTCCGCCCGTGTGATCGCATCGCTGGTCATGTCGAGGTCAACTCCTCCGTGCTCATGATGTCACACATGGCGCACGTCATCACCTGCAACCCGCGAGCGGCTGGCGTCGCTGTCGGGCCAGTGAGACGCGCCAGTAAGGCGCGCCAGTGAGGCGGGGGCTAGACTGCGCCCAGCCGCCGGGCAGAGGCGCCCGGCGACGAAGCCCGGGGAATGAGGCGCGCCATGTCCGATGAGAGCCACCTGCTGATCGAACGGCGCGGCGAGAAGGACGGCATCCTCTGGATGACGCTGAACCGGCCCGAGCGACTGAACGCCCTGACGTTCCCGCTGCTGCGCGACATGCGCGAGATCTTCTTCGCGGCGCGCTTCGATCGCTCCATCCGGTGCATCGTGATCACGGGGGCGGGGCGCGGCTTCTGCGCCGGCATGGACGTCAGCGGGGCGGCCGTTCCGGACCCTGATCCGCCGCCGCCGGGGCTGGAGCCGGGCGACCTCGACATCGAGGGATACCGGCTGAACATGCGCCACGAGACGGAGACCTACACGGCGCTGCGACGGCTGGAGGTGCCGATCATCGCCTCGGTCAACGGGCCCTGCGTGGGCGCGGGCTTCGACCTGGCCAGCCTCTGCGACTTGGCGGTGGTATCCAAGGCGGCGAAGTTCCAGGTGGCGTACGTCAAGCGGGGGCTCTACGCCGACCTGGGCGGCTTCTGGTCGCTGCCGCGCGTGCTGGGCTGGCGCAAGGCGATGGAGTTGATGATGACGGGGCGCTTCATGAGCCCCGAGGAGGCGCACGCGGCGGGGTTCAGCAACGCGCTGGTGGAGCCCGAGGAGCTGGAGGCCGAGACGATGCGGCTGGCGCTGGAGATCGAGGCGGGGCCGCCGATCGCGCAGAAGCTGGGCAAGCTGCTGGCGACGCGCGCGCAGCACCTGGACTACGATTCCGCGCTGCAGTGGTCGGAGTCGGCGATTCCGCTGGTCGGGCTGTCGGCCGACCACAAGGAGGGGGTCGCGGCCTTCCGCGAGAAGCGCGACGCCAACTTCCGGGGCTTCTGAGCCCCCCGGCGCCGACGCCATGCCACCCGCGACGGCGCTGTCGGACCGCTCGCTGGGCTGGCTGCGCTACCTGCACCGCAAGGCGACGACGCCCGACGACTGGTCGCGGGCGGGGCGGCCGCACCCGCACTGGGACAACCGCTCCGACCCGCCGATGGCCTCGTGGCATCGCTTCGACCTGACCGATTCCAGCTACGCCCTGGGGCTGATGGCGCTGACGACGCCGGCCTGGCGCGAGGTCTACACCGAGATCCTGGATGCGCTGATCGAGCGGCACACGCGCTGGTGGTCGGCGGCGGACTGGCTGACGCAATTCGGCGCCGACCCGGACCGGGCGGCGTATCCCGACGCCTACCGGCGGCTGATCCCGGAGGAGGTGCAGGACGACTACGACGTGCCCGGCTGGACGGCCAACGGGATTGCGCCGTGGGAGCGGCGCCTGGACCCCATCGGCGCCGAGGCGATGCTGTTCTACAAGGGCTTCTTCCTGTGCCTGCTGGGCGTCCGCGCGCTGGTCGCGGGGGGCGACCGCTGGGACGCCCCCTTCGAGATGATTCGGGAGCCGGGGATGACGTTCACGTGGTCGCACTCCGGGATCGCGGCCCACCTGGCGGGGCAGATGCGGGGACGGCCGGCCGGCTGTCATTGCGAGAACACGAAGATCTGGCCGTATTGAATGTCGGGCGCGGGCTTCGGTCTGAAGCTCCACGACACGGCCTTCGGCACCGACCACTGCGGCGTGTACCTGGAGTGGGTGCGGCACGCGCGCAGCGCCTACCTGGGCCTCGACGGCGTGGAGCCGCCGCGACGCGTGACCATGTACTACGACCCGCTGCTCGACCTGCACATGCGCACCTCCGTGGCGGGGGTGACGGATGTGGCGCTGTTCCTGGCCGGGGTCGCGCCGGGGGAGGCGCGCGCGCTGTACGACGCCAGCATCGCGCGATCGCACCTCGTCGATGCGGCTCCGGCGCCGCCCCGGCACCCGAAGTCGGCCGCGACGACGCTGTTCCTGGCCAAGGAGTGGAGCCTCCAGGCCCACGCGGAGCGGGTGGCGGCGTTGATCGATGCGCACTACGAGCCCACCTGGGACGCCGTGGCGGGCGAGTTCACGTGGGGGCTGGGACTGGGGGAGCGCCATCCGCGGGGGCAGTACAACGCCTTCCTCGCGGCGGCCGAGGCCAACTCCGACGGCGCCTGGGCCCGCTTGGCGGGGGAGGGCATCGCGCGGGGCGAGGGGGAGATCACGGGGATCGACTTCCCGGACGTCGCCTGCCGCGAAGCGCGCTGGCAGGACGGCGCGCTGCACTGCCGGCTGGTCGCCAGGCGCCCGGAGCAACTGGGGCGGCCGATGTCGTTCCGGGTGCGCGGTCTGGCCCAGCCCGGCGCCTGGCGCGCGACGAGCGCGAGCGAGGTCAGCAGCCGCGTGGAGGGGGCGGATCTGCTCATCACGGGGCCGCTGAGCGAGGAGCCGATCCGCATCGGCCGCTGAGGCATCGCGGAGGGCGGGCGGTCGCGGCGTCGCCCGTTGCGCGGCGACATGACAGGCCGGGCTCCCCGTGGGACAATGCACGCGATCCGCCGGACCCCTCGGCGGACGCTACGCCTCGCCCGCGAACAGGCGGGCCGGCGCCACGATCCGAGGAAACACGATGAACGGCGATCCCCTCCACACCCGGCTCTGCGAGGAATACGGCTGCGAGGTGCCGATCGTGGCCTTCGCGCATACCCGCGACGTGATCGTGTCGGTCTGCAACGCGGGCGGCATCGGCATCCTGGGCGGCAGCGGGATGGAGATCGACGAGCTGCGGACCAACATTCGCTGGGTCCGTGAGCGGATCGGCGACAAGCCGTTCGGGGTCGATCTGCTGGTCCCGGCGTCGTTCGTCGAGGGGCAGTTCGAGGACCTGGAAGCGATGATCCCGCAGGGCCACCGCGACTTCGTCGAGGACCTCAAGCAGGACCTCAGCGTCCCGGAGCCGAAGCGCACGGGGCAGAGCTGGGGCAAACTGCTGGAGCGGTCGCGCGACCAGCTGGAGGTGCTGTTCGAGGAGCAGGTGCCGATCTTCGCCTCGGGTCTGGGCAGCCCGGCCTTCATCATCGAGCGGGCGCACGCGCAGGGGATGAAGGTCTGGGGGCTGGTGGGACTGCCGCGGCAGGCGCGCCGCCAGGTTGAGGCGGGCGTGGACGTGATCGTGGCGCAGGGCTACGACTCGGGCGGGCACAGCGGCACGATCGGCACGTTCACGCTGGTGCCGGAGGTGGTCGAGATCGCGAAGGGGAGCAACTCGATGGTGCTGGCCGCCGGCGGCGTCTCGACCGGGCGTCACCTGGCCGCCTCGCTGGCGATGGGCGCGGAGGGCATCTGGACGGGCACGATCTGGCTGGCGACGCACGAGTCGGCGACCGAGATGTTCCTCAAGCAGCGGCTGGTCGACGCGCACGCCGAGGACGCGATCCAGTCGCGGGCGATGTCGGGCAAGCCCATCCGGCAGCTGCGCTCGAACTACTCCGACGCCTGGAAGCAGCCCGAGGCGCCGGAGCCGCTGCCGATGCCGCTGCAGGGCATGCTGGTGGACGGACTGCTGGCCGGCATCCGCGAGGCCAAGCTGGAGGACTGGATGACCACGCCGGCCGGGCAGAGCGTGGAGGGCATCCACGCCATCAAGCCGGCGGCGGAGGTCGTCTACGACCTGGTCGAGGAGGCCCAGGAGCAGTTCGACCACGTGCTGGGCCAGCCGGTCGCCTAGCGTCGGCCCGCGACGGTGAGCACGGGCGACCGATCCCCCCGCATCTACGTCGATCAGGCGATCGCCGGCCTCGTCGTGGAGGCGGACGGCGGGCATGAGATCCCGGGCTTCCAGCACGGCGTGCGGGAGAGCTTCCGCGGGGCGCTGAGTGGTCGCCGCCTGGACCAAGGCGATCCGCCCTGGCGCTGGGTGGAGATCGTCGATCTGACGGAGAAGCCGGATCACTTCGAGGATCGCGCCGTCTGGTGCGAGGAGACCTTCGTCTACCCGATGGACGGCTCACCCTGGCCGCCGCCGGCGATCGGGCCCGCGTCGTGACCGCGCCCCGCAGGGCGCCAGGACGCTGAGATGCCCGACGCCGCAGTGCCCGACGCCACAGTGCCAGACGCCGCAGTGCACATCGTCGTCTGCGCGAAGCAGGTCTTGGACCCCGACGGGGTGAACAGCTACGCGTTTTGGGGCCGCCTGACGGTGGACGCCAGCGGCCGCGCCTTCGACGTCGGCCAGATGGTGCCGCGGATCATCAACGCCTACGACGAGCAGGCCGTGGAGGCCGCGCTGCGCATCCGCGACGCCGGCGTGGCGTGCCGCATCACCGTCGTGACCGTCGGGGACGAGGAGGCGGGCGCGATCCTCAAGCGCTGCGTCGCGATGGGGGCCGACGATTCCGTGCAGATCGTCGACCCGGCGGCCGGGCTGGGCGACGGCTTCCGGACGGCCCGGCTACTGGCCGGGTTGATCGAGCAGTTCGGCGACGTGGACCTCGTGCTCTGCGGCCGTCAGGGGTCGGACTACGACCAGGGGACCGTCCCGGCGGCGCTGGCGGAGCGGCTCGACGCCGCGCTGGTGACGATGTCGGCGGGGGTGGAGGTCGAGGACGGCGCGCTGCGCGTGGTGCGCGTGACGCCGCGCGGCGAGGAGGTCGTGCGCGCGACGCTGCCGGCCGTCGTCAGCATCTCGAACGAGATCGGCACGCCGCGCTACCCCAGCAGCCGCCGGATGATGCAGGCGCGGCGACAGCGCCCGGAGCGGCGCGAGGCGTCGGACTACGTCGACGCGCCGGGCGCGGTGGGGGTCGAGCTGACGCAGCTGATCGTGCCCGACGTACAGGGCCACTGCGTGATCATTGAGGGCGGCTCGGCGGCGGAGAAGGCGGCGCGGCTGATGCGGCAGCTCGAGGATCGGGGGCTGCTGAGTGGCTGAGCATGTGCTGGTGCTAGTGACCGCAGTCGACGCCGGCGGGCCGCTGCGCGACGCCGACGGCGAAGCCCTGGGCGCGGCCCGGGCGCTCGCGCAGGCGCGGGGCTGCGACGTCGCCTGCGCGCTGATCGGGGCCGATCTGGCGTCCGCCGCCGCCGAGGCCGCGGAGCGCGGCGCCGACTTGATCCTGGTCGCGGAGGCGCCCGACCTGGCCGCGTTCGACGGTGGGCGATGCGTGACGATCGCGGCGGAGGCCATGCGGCGCGCCGAGGCGCGCGTCGTGCTGATCCCGCGCGGGCCCGACCTGCTGGAGCTCGCGCCGCGGCTGGCGGCCCGCCTGGACGGCGCATCGGTGATCGGCGCGACCGAGGTCCGCAGCGAGGGCGACGACGTGAGCGCGATCGCCGCGGTGTTCGGTGGGGCGGCCCGGGCGGCGTACGCCTTCCGCGCGCCCGGCCCGCGCGTGATCGGGCTGGCGCCGGCCGTCGCGGAGGTCCCCGAGCGTCGGGCCGGACGCAGCGCCCCGACGATCGCCCTCGCGATCCCCGAGGCCGACGGCCGTGTGACGACGCTGGAGGCGGCCCCCGACGTCGCCGGGCCGCGGCTCGAGGACGCCACGGTGGTCGTCGCCGGGGGGCGCGGACTGCAGGACGGCGAGAACTACGGCCTGATCCGCGAGCTGGCCGACGGGCTGGGCGGGATGCCCGGCGCGTCGCGGGCCATCGTCGACGACGGCTGGGCCTCGTTCGAGCAGCAGGTGGGGCTGACGGGCAAGGTCGTCACGCCCGACCTGTACTTCGCGGTCGGCATCTCGGGGGCGAGCCAGCACATGGCGGGCTGCTCGAACGCGCGCTGCATCGTGGCGATCAACACCGATGCCGACGCGCCCATCTTCACCTTCGCGGACTACGGCATCGTCGACGACGCGCTCGACGTGCTGCCGGCGCTCGTCCGCCTGGCGCGCGAGCGGGGCGCGTGAGGCGCCCGCGCCGGGCCTCGCACCTGATCGACCCGGCCGATCTCGCCAGCGCGGAGAGCGTGCGCCCGCCGGGCGGGGCGCTGATCGAGCTGCACGCCCACAGCTCGAACCGATCGCGGGACAGCGGCGTCTCGGTGCAGGACTTGATCGCGCAGGCCAAGGCGCGCGGCCTCGACGCGCTCTGCCTGACCGAGCACAACGCGCTCTGGCCGGAGACGGAGATCCGAGAGCTGAGCGAGCGCCACGCGTTCACCGTGCTGCCGGGGATGGAACTGGGCACCGACGTGGGGCACGTGCTGGTCTTCGGGCTGCCGCGCTATCACCCGGAGCAGCTGGAGATCGAGCGGTTGCGGCGCATCGTGACGGCGGAGGGGGGCGTGGCCGTGCTGGCGCACCCGATGCGATACCGGCCCGGCCGCCAGCCCGGCTGGGACGAGATGCGGACCTGGTTCGACGGGGTCGAGGTCGTGAACGGCGACCACTCGGACACGGTGGGCGGCTACCACCACGCCCACACGGTGCAGCTGGATCTGGCGCCCGTGGCGGGGAGCGACGTGCACAGCCGGCAGGCCGTCGGCCGCGTCGCGACGGCGGTGCCGGGCTACGTCGCGGGCATCTACGACCTCGTACGCTACATCTCGGAGCGCCGCACGCAGCCGGTCGATATGCGCCCGCGGCGAACGATCGGCCGGCCTCGACGCCGACGCGATGACTAGGAGCCGGCCGTGCGCGAGCAGATCGCATCCGACATCCGCGGCTGGGACGCGATCCCCGACCACCGCACGGGCACGGAGGGCGACGCCGCCACCGCCGAGTGGCTCGCGAGCCTCCTCGGCGCGGCGGGGGTCGAACCGCACATCGACGCGTTCCCCTTTGCGCGGCGCGTGCCGCACGAGTGCAGCGTCGCGGTGGAGGGACCGGCGGGCCGCACGGCGCCCGGCCTGCCGCTGTTCGACGGCGGGCTCACGGACGCGGCGGGGCTGACCGGACCGTTGACCGGCCTCACGGACGGATCGGGCGGGATCGCGGTCGCGCGGTATGAGTCCAGCGGCAGCGCGGCGACGGAGGCGCTGCTGCGCGCGCGCAAGAGCGACCGTCACGCGGCGATCGTGGCCGTCGCGGAGGGGCGTCTCGTCGAGCCGGGGCTGGCGCCGATCAACGCGGATGCCTATGGCGCGCCGTTCGGGCCGCCCGTTCTGCAGGTGGGCAGCGAACACGCGGCCTGGCTCGACGCCGCCGCCGCCCGCGGCGCAAGCGCCCGTCTGACGGCGCATATGAGCATCGAGCAGACCGTCGCCGGCAACGTGCAGGCGCGCATCGGGGGGACGCAGCCGGCGCTCGCGCCGCTCGTGATCATGACGCCGATCAGCGCCTGGTGGACCTGCACGGCGGAGCGGGCGGGGGGCGTCGCCGCGTGGCTGGCGTGCCTGCGTCGCTTCGCGGCCGAGCGTCCCGATCGGGATGTGATCTTCGCGGCCAACACGGGGCACGAGTTGGGCCACGTGGGCCTGGACCGCTACCTGCGCGCGAACCCGGGACTCGGGGCCGGTGCGCATGCATGGATCCATCTGGGGGCGAACTTCGCCGCCCGCGACGGCGCGGTGCGCTGCCAGGCGTCGGACGAGGCGCTGCTGCGCCTGGGCACGACGGCGCTGACGCGGGCGGGGGTCGCGGCGGAAGCCGTCGCCCCGGTGGGGCGGCGGCCGGGCGGTGAGGCGCGCAACATCCACGACGCGGGCGGGCGCTACTTCTCGCTGGTCGGCGGCAACCGCTGGTTCCACCACCCCGACGACCGCTGGCCGCACACGATCGACCTGGACAAGACGGAGCGGGTGACGCGGGCCGTGCTCGCCGTCGCGGCGGCGCTGGCGCGGGGCGGAAGAGGCCAGTGACCCATCTCGATGAGATGATCCAGGCCCTCGATCTCGAGGTCACCGAGATCCGAAGGAAAGGCCGCGCATCCCGCCTCGATGTTCGCAATGGTGAGCAGGTCGGTCAGGCCGGCAGCAAGTGGCTCTATCGGTTCATCATTTCAGACACCCCCAGCGTGCGTGACGACACACTCATCCGCATCGAGGTTGCTAGTAGGAAAGTACAGGGAAGCGTCGTCTCCTTTCGCGATGGTGCCCTCATCGTTGCGTTGGAGAAGGACCTAGGCCCAGCCATCCCCCAGGCGCGACTGATTTGGGACGCTTCCTTCCTCGTCGAGGAACTCAAGAAACGGCTCGAAGAGGTTCGCGGCGGCGCTACCTACTTCAGCCACGATGCAGCGGAGAGGACCCTGGGGCTGGCCCGGCCGCGAGTCGCTGATGCCAACCCCCATCACTCAGTGCTGGCGGACGGGGTTCTCAATGGAGAGCAGATCGCCGCGATATGCCGTGCTCTTGGGAGCGACACAACGTTCGTCTGGGGCCCGCCGGGCACGGGCAAGACGAAAACGCTCGCTCACATCGTTGAGGCGCACTATCGCGAAGGGCGGTCGGTCCTGCTCGTCTCAAACACGAACATCGCCGTCGACACCGCGCTGGAACAGGTAGCCGAGCGCCTCAGCAGCGAGCCGGGCTTCGATGAGGGGCTCGTGCTCCGGAAGGGCACGGTTGTCAAGGAGGAACTAAAGGGGAAGTTCGGCGCGCAGGTAATCGTCGAGGAGATCGTGAAGCGTCTCGGGGAGGCACTTCAGAAGGAACAGGAACACCTGCTCGCGGCGCTGGAACCTCTCAAGTCAGAGGAGGAACAGCAGCACACCTCCTGCGACACACGCAAGCTCTATTCCCAGGCTTTGCAGGGCCTCAGGCGTCACAAGGAATCGCTACGAAAGGCCAAAGACAAGGCCACTAACAACCACATGGAGGCGAAACGGCTGCGCCAGAGAGCGAGCGAGTTCCGCGAGGAGGAGCAACGGGCTCTGACGATGGGGACGATGAGGCGATTCCTGACACGGGTCGACCCGGAACGGCTCGCCCGGGAGGCGGCGATCACGGAAGGCGATGCCAGGGCGGCGGCCGAGATCGCGTCCGCAGCCCGCGCACGCATTAGGAAACTCGAAGCTGAGACGCCCGTACTAGGGGCGGAAGCGGCACGCCTGTCGAGAATCACACACATCAACCAACGCATCTGCGAGATCGAGCGGGAACTCGCGAGGCTGGAACGGCGGATACTCGAGAACTGCCGAATCCTCGCGACCACCGTGTATCAGACCTACTTGGGCGCCGGGGATCCCCGCCAGTTCGACGTTGTCGTGGTCGATGAGGCGTCGATGCTCATGCCGCCAATGGTCTACTTCGCCGCCGGGCTCGCAACCCACTCGGTGACGGTGGCGGGCGACTTCCGGCAGCTGGCGCCGATCGTCATGTCCGACAGCACTCTCGCCGAACGGTGGCTGAAGCGCGATGTGTTTCAGATCGCCGGCATCCCCGAGCGTGTCAAGCGTCGGGAGCCGCCACCCGAATTGGTGTCGCTGCGCGAGCAGTACCGCATGCGCACACCAATATGCGCGGTGGTCAGCGACCTCTTCTATGACGGGCTGCTGGTGACCGCTCGACCGGAATATGCCGGGGAGCTGCCCTTCCCCGGTGGGTCCAGCTCGCTGTTGTATATCGATACCGCCGACTCCAACCCTGGGGCGTCGTTCCGCGCGGGCAGTCGTTCGCGCTACAACCTGCTGCATGCGCAGTTGGTGCGGAGCCTCGTCACCCACTTGGCCGCCGAAGGCTACCTGCCCCCAGATGGCATCAACGAGAGCGTCGGCGTGGTTTCGCCGTACAGAGCGCAGGCGCAGCTCATCCAAGGCCTGCTCGACGAGCGGCTCGGGAAGCAGCGGGCCCGAGGTATCGCTGCGACCGTGCATCGGTTCCAGGGCAACGAGAAGCGGACGATGATCATCGACCTGACGGACTCGACAGGAGTCCCCGTTGGGTGGTTCCTTAGGGCACGGCGATTGGAGGAAGACGGGGCGCGCCTACTCAACGTCGCGCTGAGTCGGGCACGGGACCACGTCGTCTTGCTGGGCAACTTCGAGTATCTGCGAAACGGACTGCGGTCTGACGCGCTGCTTCGGCAGGTAATCGAGCACTTCACCCAGCATGGCCGGAGCATTGACACGCAGACCTTACCTTGACTCACCGAGGAGGACTGGTCCGAAGGAGCTCCGTGACATATCCGCGACCGTCGCGGCGGCGCTGGCGCGGGGCGGCTAAGAGAAGGGCGCCTCGCGGAGCAGGGTGGCGTGGGTGCCGATCTGCTCCGATTGCTCGGCCCGCGACCACGTCCGATCGACCAGCCGCCAGCCCTGACGCTCGTCGGCCAGCATGATGTCGAAGAGGCGGCGCAGGTGCGCCTGCTGGCGGGGGTCGCGGATGGGCACGGTGGCCTCCACGCGCTCGTCGAGGTTGCGCTTCATCAGGTCGGCGGACCCGATGAAGTACTCGGGCGCGCCGTCGTTGGCGAAGTAGTAGACGCGGGAGTGCTCGAGGAAGCGCCCGATCACACTGACGACGCGGATGTTCTCGCTGAGGCCCGGCACGCCGGGGCGGAGCCGGCAGATCCCGCGCACGATCAGATCCACCTGGACGCCGGCCTGGCCGGCCGCGTAGAGCAGGCGCGTGAGCTCGGTGTCCTCCAGGGCGTTCATCTTGAAGATGATGCGCCCCGGCCGCCCGGCCCGGGCGTGGGCGATCTCGCGCTCGATGCGCTCTTGGATCGCCGATCGCAAGCGCGATGGCGCGAGCACGAGCTGCTGCGTCGTGGGAAAGCGGCCGTAGCCGGTGAGCTGGTTGAAGACCGCGAGCAGGTCGTTGCAGACGGCGGGGTCGGAGGTGAAGAGGCCCAGGTCGGTGTAGACGCGCGCCGTCTTGGAGTTGTAGTTGCCGGTGCCGATGTGTCCGTAGAGGCGGACGCCGTCGGGCTCGTCGCGGACGACGAGGCTCATCTTGCTGTGGATCTTGCGATTCGGGCGGCCGTAGGCGATGTGCACGCCGGCGTCCTCCAGGCGGCGGGCCCATTCGATGTTGTTGGCTTCATCGAAGCGCGCGGTCAGTTCGACGATGACGGCGACCTGCTTGCCCAGGCTGGCGGCGCGAATCGCGGCCTCAAGCAGGGGCGAGTCGGGTGAGGTGCGGTACATCGTCTGCTTGAGCGCGAGCACGCGGGGGTCGCCGGCCGCGGCGCGGATGAATCGGGCGACGCTGGCGTCGAACGACTCGTAGGGGTGGTGGACCAGCACGCTGCCGGCGCGCAGCGTCGCGAAGAGTTCGTCGCCGGTGGCGGCCTCGCGGAAGGCGCTGGGGATCGCCGGGGTGGGGGCGGCGAACGCGGGGGCCTCGGTGGCGACGGCGGCCAGCTCGGTGATGTCGGACAGGCGCAGGGGGGAGGGCAGGACGAGCACGTCGGCGGCCGAGAGCCCCAGCTCGCGACGCAGCACGTTGCCGCGCGCGCCGCTGGGGTCGGCCGACAACTCCACGCAGACGGGGGCGGCCATGCGCCGCCGCTCGATCATCGTGCCGACGACCTCGCGCAGGTCGTCGGTGGCCTCGTCGGGCGCGTCGATGTCGGCGTTGCGCAGCACATGCATCAGCCACCAGTCGGAGAAGCCGGCGCCGGGGAAGAGCAGGTCCAGGTGGGCGCCGATCAGTTCCTCGATGGCGACGTAGACGCCGTCCCCCGCGTCGACGAAGCGGGGGCGGTTGTCGGGCACCTTGATGCGGGCGAAGCGCACGTCGCCGGTCTCGGGGTCCGTGACGTTGGCGCCGATGGAGAGGCTGCCGCCGGAGATGAAGGGGAAGGGGTGCGCGGGGTCGACGACGAGCGGCGTCAGCACCGGGAAGACGTCGCGCACGAAGTACTCGCGCACGCGGGCCCGCTGCACGGCCGAGAGGGCCGCGTAGGACGACACGGGGACGCCGGCGCCGGCCAGGCCGGGCGCAAGCTGGTCGCGCCAGCAGGCGGCGTAGCGACGGCGCATCGTCGCGCCCCGCTCGCGCACGATGTTCAGCTGCTCGCGGATGCTGAGGCCGTCGACGGTCTGCTCGTCGTGGCCGCTGCGCAGCCGGCTCTGCAACCAGCCCAGCCGTTTGGCGTAGAACTCGTCGAGGTTGCTGGCCGCGATGGCGAGAAACTGGACGCGCTCGCGCAGCGGGTTGCGCGGGTCCATGGCCTCGGCGAAGACGCGGTCGTTGAAGTCGAGCCAGGAGATCTCGCGATTGGCGTACAGCTCGCTCGGGGGCAGGGCGCCGATGTCGAGCGCGACCGCTGCCTCGTGCGTCAAGGCGTGCGCGGCCGGCGGGGCGGGCAGGTTGGGGGCGGGTCGGTTTGGGGCTGGCTGGTTGGGGGCTGCGGGCGCCTGCTCGGTGGTCATCGCCGATCGTCTCCCTGCGCGAGTCCGCGCCCGGAACATCACGCATCATCGATCATAGGCGCTTCCCGATCATAAGGAGGGCGCCGGGCGGCGCCGGGCGTGGTGATCACCTTCGCCCTTATTGGGCGCCCTTATTGGGCAGCCGGCCGCCGACTCGTTAGACTCGCCGCGTTATGGTGACTCCTCTGAGTGCGGCCCCGGCCGGGACCAGCGGCGACGAAGTCGAGTGGCAGTTCGACGCGCCGCACGCCGGGGCCGCACGCGAGGCGCTGCGCACGGCGGCGCGGCTGGCCGACCTGTCGCTGCGGCCGCTGCCGGCCGAGCAGATCGTGGATGTCTACTTCGACTCCGGGGACGGCCGTCTGCGCGCGGCCGGCTGGGCGCTGCGCGCTCGGACGGCCGGCGGTCGCTGCGACGCCACGCTCAAGTCCACCAGTTGGTCGTCGCATGGGCCGCAGCGCCGGCGCGAGATCAGCGAACCGATCCCCGCCGCCGACGCCGCGGCCCTAATCGCGGCGCGCGGGCCGGTGGGCATCCGCCTGCGGGTGCTGCTGGGCCCCGCGACGCTGCAGCCGGCGCTGACCGTGCGGACGCGGCGAGAGCACGTCAAGGCGATCGGCGCGAGCCGCCCGGTCGCCGATGTCGCGCTGGACGAGACGTCGCTGGAGCGAGCCGCGCCGGGCGCCGGCGCCGGCCACCTCGTACGGCTGGAACTGGAGTCGATCGGGGCGACCGACGCCCAATTGCACGACCTGGCGCAGAGGCTCGACGCCTGCCCCCGCCTGCGGCGCGCCGAGCAGTCCAAGGTCGAGGCGGGCCTGGGCGACATCGGGGCGACCGCCCCCAGCGCGGACCCGCCGCGCGCCCCCATCCGACCGGAGACGCCGGTGCGAGCGCTGGTGCGAGCGACGCTGGTGACGCAGGCATCGGTCTTCGCCGGGAACGAGATGGCGGCCCGGACGGGCTCGGACGCGGAGGCCGTGCACCGGATGCGCATCGCCAGCCGGCGCATGTGGGAGGTGATCGCACTGTTCCGCGCGACGCTGCCCGGCGACACGCGGGCGCTGCGGCGCGAGTTGGGCTGGGCGCGCCGGGCGCTGGGCGATGTGCGCGACCTGGACGTCCAGATCGCGGAGCTGGAGGCGGAGGTGGGGTCTGCCGGCGGCGTGGCGGCGCTCGCGCCGCTGATCGCGCGGCTGGCGGGGGAGCGCGAGGCCGCCCGCGTCCGCATGCGGGAGGCGCTGGACACGCCACGATTCGAGGCGCTGCTGGCGGGTCTGGACGCCGCGATCGGCGAGCTGGGATCGGGCGGGACGAACGGGACCGGTGAGGTGAGCGTCGGCGCCGGCGCGGCGCGGGTGCTGGCGCGGCGCATGGCGCAGGTGCGTCGCCGGGGAGATCGGTTGGACGCGCACACGCCCGACGCCGAGCTGCATGCGCTGCGCATCCGCGTGAAGCGGCTGCGCTACGCGCTGGAGTTCCTGGCGCCGCTCTATCCCAAGGCCGCGGCCCGCCTGCTGCCGCGCCTGGTCGCGCTGCAGGATGGGCTGGGGCGTCGTCAGGACGCGGTGATCGCGGCGCGGCAGTTTCGCATGCTGGCGCACGTCGATCAGGGGTTGCCTCCGGGCACGCGCCTGGCGATGGGCGAGTTGGCCGCGCTGCGGCGCGCCGAGCTCGAGCCCGAGCGGGCGAGCATCACGGCGGCCTACGCGGCCGCGCGCGGCAAGCCGTGGCGCCGCATGAGGCGCGCGCTGGCGGAGCACACGGCCTGATGGCCGGGCGGCGATGTCCGCCCGGCGACGTCTGACGGGACGGTGCGATGGAGCTCTACTTGGTGCGGCACGCGATCGCCGAGGAGCGCGACGCCCGGCGCTGGCCCGATGACCGCGATCGGCCGCTGAGCGATCGCGGGCGGGTCCGGTTCGAGCGGGCGGCGCGGGGGCTGGGCCACGCCGCGCCGCACATCGACCGCGTGCTCTCGAGCCCGGCCACGCGCGCGTGGCAGACCGCCGAGATGCTATCGGTCGGCGCGGGCTGGCCCGCGCCCGAGGCGGAGGAGTCGCTGTCGCCCGCGGTGACGGCCGCGCAGGCGTTGCGGGCGATCGCCGCGCGCACGCTGGACGGCGGGGCGGTGCCCGAGCGGATCGCGATCGTCGGGCACGAGCCGACGCTGAGCGCGCTGGCCGCGCTGCTCACGGGCGCGCCCGGCTGGGCGATCGACTGGCGCAAGGGCGGCGCGGCGCGGATCGACACGGCGGGCCATCCGTCGCCGGGGTCGGGCGTGCTGGTCTGGTTCCTGCCGCCACGGCTGCTGCGCGCGCTCGATCGCTGAGGCGGACCGGCGCGCCGCCTCAGGCCGGCGTGCCGTCGACGATGAGCGCCCGGCCGAACGCCTCGCGGAAGCGGCCACTGAGCCGCGACAGCTGCCGGGGGGCGTCGCCCTGCGTCGTCAGGCGCACGCAGCCGGGCTCCACGACGCAGGAGACGTGGGGATGGCGGTCCGGCACGACGCGCCGCCCGAGCTCGTCGGCGATGGCCAGGATCAGGGCGGCGCGCTCCAGCGCCGGGGCGTCGGCCTTGGTGAGCAGGGGGCGGTAGGGCCGGACGCCGGGATTGGGCTTCTCGGCCGTGCGGATGAGGGCGGCGAGCAGCGCGGTGTGGCGGTGCGAGAAGCCGTTCAGGTCGGTAACGGCGAGGATGGCCGCGGTCTGACGGTGGCGGTTGTAGTAGTCGATCGCGGTGCCGATATCGAGCACGTAGGCGGCGTGGCCGAGCAGCTCGCGCAACTCCGGCGTCATGTCCGGGTCGAACTCCGACTGGAGCATGGCCGCCGTCGCCGCGCGGTGCAGGGCGCGCTCCTCGTCCCAGCGGGCGAAGCGCCGCGCGATCGAGCGCAGCGAGGCGCGGCGCACGTCGGGCGGGGGCGGCAGGCTGGGCAGCGCGACGCGGCGGATGATGCCCTCGCGGATGCCCTGCCCGGCGACGAGCACCTCGCCGGCGCCGGCCGCGGTCACGACGCCCTGCAGGACGGCCGCGCCGGCCCCGATCGCGTCGGCGCGATCCGGGTTCAGGCCCGGCAGCTGGCGGCGCTCGTCGAGGGTCCGCCCGGCGAACGAGGCCAGCAGCGCGTGCAGGCGGCGGGCGCCGATCGCGTAGCCATGCAGGCGATGGATGGGGTAGGGGCGGCCGCGGCGGTCCATCTTGGCGAGGTTGCGCACGCTGCCGCCCGTCCCCACCAGGACGTCGCCGTCCGCCAGGGCGGGCACGCCGGCCCGGCGCAGGGCGTCGCGCACGTGCGCCGCGACCCGTCGCAGGTCCGCGGCGGTCGGCGGGTCGTCGGCCAAGTACTGGTCCCACATGCGCAGCACGCCGAAGGGGAACGACCAGGTCGCCTCGACCGCGCGGTCCCGGAAGTGCACGACCTCCATGCTGCCGCCGCCGATATCGACCAGCAGGCCGTGGTCGACGGGCAGGCCGTAGATCGCGCCCACGAACGACCGCTCCGCCTCGGCCTGCGCGTCGATCACGTCGATCTTCAGTCCCAGGCGGCGGCGGGCGGGCGCCAGGATGGCGTCCGCGTTGCGGGCGTCGCGCAGGGCGGCCGTCGCGACGGCCTCGATGCGCTGCGCGCCGGCCCCGCGGGCGACGGCCATGAACTCGTGCAGCGCGGCCAGCGTGGCGGCGACGGCGTCGTCGGGCAGGCGACCGTCGGACCCGAGCGCGAGGGCGAGGCGCAGCGGCGTGCGCAACTCCTCCACGACCTCCAGATGGCCGCCCGCTTCCACCTCGACGACGACGACGCGGGCGGAGTTGGATCCGAGGTCGATGGCGGCGACGCGTTCTGGGCGGGCGATCGGCGGGGCGGCGGTGGACATCGTGGGGGAGTGTCGCACGGGAGAGCGACAAGGGCATACCGTGGCCAGGGACGGTCGCTAGCTGCGACACTTGGCGGCGCGCCGGGCATCGGGCGCGGCGCAGTCGCGGGCGAGGGAGACGGTCATGGAGATCCGCTTTGCCGACACGGCGCTGGCGTTCGAGGCGGAGGTGCGGGCGTTCCTGCTCGCGGAATGGGGGCGCGACCGGCGTCGCGCATCGGACGACAACGCGGAGGCCTACGCCGAGGAGCGCGCCTTCCGTCGCAAGCTGGCCGAGCGCGGCTGGCTGACGATGTCGTGGCCGGCGGAGTTTGGGGGCGGGGAGCGCACGTTCGAGGAGCAGTATCTCTTCCAGGAGGCCTGCAACTACGTGGGGGCGCCGATCGCGACCGTCGCGGTGCAGCAGGTGGGCCCGACGCTGATGCGCTTCGGCACCGACCAGCAGCGGGAGCACTTCCTGCCGCCGATCGCGCGGGGCGAGGTCGAGTTCGCGCTGGGGTATACCGAGCCCGACGCGGGCACCGATCTGGCGTCGCTGCAGTTGCGGGCCGTGCGCGACGGCGACGACTTCGTGTTCAACGGGATCAAGCGCTTCACGTCGGCGGCGCACCGGGCGGAGTACGTCTGGCTGGCCGCCCGCACCGACCCCGACGTCCCCAAGCATCGCGGCATCTCGATGTTCCTGGTGCCGCTGGACAGCGAGGGGATCACGATCCGCCCGATCTGGACGCTGGCGGGGTACCGCACCAACGAGGTGTACTTCGAGGACGTGCGCGCGCCGGCCGAGGCGCTGGTGGGCGAGGAAAACCGCGGCTGGTACTACGCCGCCCACGCGCTGGACTACGAGCGGGTGAGCATCTTCACGGTGTCGGGCGTGCGGGCGGTGTTCGACGCGCTGGTGAAGTGGGCGTCGCAGCCGGGGCCCGACGGCCTGCGCCCGGCCGACCGGCCCAGCGTGCGCGCGACCCTGGCCCACTACCGGGTGGAGTTGGAGGTGCTGCAGATGCTGTCGTACCGCAACCTGGGGATGATCGGGCGGGGCGAGCATCCGGAGCACGAGGCGAGCATGGTCAAGATCTTCAGCACGGAGATGATGCAGCGGTTGCAGAACGCGGGCCTGCGCCTGATGGCGCTGCACGGTCAGCTCTCACCCGAGGACGAGCGCGCCCCGATCGGCGGTCGCATCGAGCAGGGCTACCGGGCCGCCGTGATGCCGACCTTCGGCGCGGGGGCGAACGAAGTGATGCGCAACATCATCGCGACGCGGGGGCTGGGGATGCCGCGGGTCTAGCCGGCATCCTGGGGGCCGCCGGGGCCCACCCTGCCGCGGGGGACGCGGGGGGACTAGCATGGGGCCGACGCCCCCGAGCGGCGGGGACGTTGGCAGGGAGGACGCATGCCAGCGCTCGATGGAGTCCGCATCCTGGACATGACGCAGTACGAAGCAGGGACCTCCTGCACGCAGGCCCTGGCCTGGCTGGGCGCCGACGTCGTCAAGGTCGAGCCGCCCAGCGGCGACCCCGGCCGCGGGTTCCGGGCGGGCGACGGGGGCGACGCGCCGTACTTCATCAACTGGAACAGCAACAAGCGCAGCATCGCGATCGACCTCTCGACCCCGGAGGGACGCGATCTGCTGCTCGCGATGGCGCCGCACTACGACGTCTTCGTGGAGAACTACGGCCCCGGACGGATGGAGAAGCTGGGCATCGACTACGAGGCGCTGCGGGGAGTCAACCCGCGCATCATCTACGGCCGCGTGAAGGGCTTCGGCCTGTCGGGCCCGTGGAAGGACTACAAGTGCTTCGACCCCATCGCGCAGGCGGCGGCGGGGGCCTTCTCCGTCGCGGGGGAGGATGGCGGCCCGCCGATGTGGCCCGGCACGACCACGGCCGACGCGGGCACCGGCCTGACGATGGCGCTCTCGATCCTGGCGGCCTACATCCAGGTCCAGCGGACCGGCGAGGGCCAGATGATCGAGGTCTCGATGCAGGAGGCGATGACCTACTTCATGCGCACGCGCGTCGCCGGGGCGGGCGACTGGGGACGGGCCGTCGTGGGGCGCTGGAGCAACACTGCCCGCCCGACGATGGCGCTCTACCCTTGCGCGCCGGGCGGCGCCAACGACTGGCTCTCCCTGATCGCCGTGACGTCGAAGCACTGGGATGCCCTCGTGACGACCATCGACCGGCCGGAACTGCTCACGGACCCGCGCTTCAGCGACCCGGTCGCGCGCATGGAAGCCACGGCCGCGGAGGTCTACGAGATCATCGCGGGATGGACGCGGGAGCGCACCAAGTGGCAGGCGATGGAGGCGCTGAGCGCGGCCGGCGTGCCCTGCAGCGCCGTGCTGGACACGGTGGAACTGCACGACAACCCGCACCTGCGTGAGCGGGGGTTCATCCACACGCTCGATCATCCGCACCACGGCGAGATCAAGCTGCTGGGCTGGGCGCCGCGCATGTCGAAGAGCGACGTGCCGCTGCAACGCGCGCCGCTGCTCAGCGAGCACGCGGACGAGGTGCTGGCGGCGGACCTGGGGCTGGACGAGGAGCAGGTGCGGGCGCTGCGTGAGGCGGGCGTCGTTGGCTAGGGCAGCCGGGTTGATGGAGGCGGTGCTATGACGAGGTCACTCCGGGGCGCGGTCGCGATCGTGGGGATCGGCGAGACGCACTACTACCGGCACGGGCAGTCGCCCGACGCGGAGTTCAAGCTGGCGCTGCAGTCGGTGCTGAATGCCTGCGAGGACGCGGGCCTGGACCCGCGCGCGATCGACGGCTTCGCCTCGTTCAGCGACGACCGCAACGACCCGCCCCGCCTGGCGGCCGCGCTGGGTCTGCCCGAGTTGCGCTTCTCGAACATGCAGTGGGGCGGCGGCGGCGGGGGCGGATCGGGGGCGGTGGGCAACGCCGCGGCGGCCATCGCGACGGGCTACGCCGACTGCGTGGTCGTGTTCCGGTCGCTGGCGCAGGGGCAGTTCGGGCGCTTCGGGCAGGGGCCGCGGGTACCGCGCGTGCGGGGCCGGAACGCGTTCACCGTGCCCTACGGGCTGATGTCGCCGGCGCAGGCCTTCGCGATGCGGGTGCAGCGCCTGTTCCACGACCGGGGCGTCAGCCCGGACACGCTGAAGGCGGTCTCCCTGGCGGCGTATCACCACGCCCAGCAGAACCCGCGCGCGGTGATGCACGGGCGGCCGCTGAGCGGCGAGGACTACGACAACTCGCGCTGGATCGTCGAGCCGTTCCGGCTCTTCGACTGCTGCCTGGAGAACGACGGCGCGGCGGCGCTGCTGCTGGTCCCCGCCGAGCGGGCGAAGGACTTCCGGCACGCGCCGGCCTACATCATGGGCGTCGCGACGGGCGTCCCCGAGCGGGCGGCGGCAGGCGTCCACAACGCGCCCGACTACGCCACGTCGAACTTCAAGACCGTGGCCCCGCGGATGTACGAGATGGCGCGGATGGGCGCGGCGGACGTGGACGTGGCGCAGGTCTACGAGAACTTCACGGGCGGCGTCGTGATGAGCATCATCGAGCACGGTTTCTGCTCGTACGAGGAGGCGAACGACTTCATCCGCTACGAGAACCTGATCGCGCCCGGCGGCCGGCTGCCGATCAACACCAGCGGCGGCAACCTGGCCGAGTGCTACATGCACGGGCTGGAGTTGCAGATCGAGTCGGTGCGGCAGATTCGGGGGCAGTCGCCGAATCCCGTGCCCGATGCCGACGTGCATCTGATCGCGTCGGGCCCGATGGTGGAGCCGGTGAGCAATCTGCTGCTGGGCTCGGAGGCTACGCTGTGACGGCGCCACCGGCGAGATCAACCGAGACCCCGTACCTGCCGCCGGGGACGCCCGCCCCCGCGCCGGCCGGCGACGGGCTGGACGCGCCCTACTGGGAGGCGGCCCAGGAGGGGCGGCTGCTGGTGCAGCGCTGCGACGGGTGCGGCCTGCATCGCTGGGGGCCGGAGTGGATCTGTCACGCCTGCCTCGGCTTCGAGGCGCGGTGGGTGGAAGTCGAGCCGCGGGGGCGGATCTACTCGTGGGAGCGCGTCTGGCATCCGGTGCATCCGGCGCTGACGACCGGCTGCCCGTACGTCGTGGTGCTGGTCGAGCTGCCGCAGGCCGACAACCTGCGCATGGTCGGCAACCTGCTTGGGGCGGCCACGGACCCCATCGAGATCGCGACGGCGGTCGAGGCGGTGTTCGAGCACCACCGCGACGCCGAGCCGCCGTTCACGCTCGTGCAGTGGCGGCGCGCCGAGTCGGGATAGTCGCCGCGGGAGGCGCCGGATGTCGGAAACGCTGATCTACGAGAAGGACTACGCCGCCAAGCGCGCCACGATGACGTTCAACCGCCCGGAGGTGATGAACTCGATCAACCCGGAGTTGAGCGACGCGTTCAAGGCGGCGGTGGAGGACTTCGACAACGACCCCGGCCTGTGGGTCGCGATCCTGACGGGGGCGGGGGACCGGGCCTTTTGCGCCGGCGCCGACCTGAGCAGCACGATCCCCAACGAGACGGCCTCCGCCCGCGGCGAGCCGCTGGCGATCTCGGAGGCGCGGCCGTTCAGCGGGGTGTACAAGCCCGTCCTGGCGGCGGTCAACGGCTACTGCATCGCCGGAGGGCTGGAGGTCATGCTGGGCACCGACATCCGCGTGGCATCGGAGACGGCGGAGTTCGGCCTGCAGGAGGTGCGCTGGGCGATCGTGCCGGCGGCCGGGTCGCACATCCGCCTGCCGCGGCAGATCCCGTGGGCCTGGGCGATGGAGATCCTGCTCACCGGGCAGCGCATCACGGCCGCGCAGGCGCTGCAGTGGGGCCTCGTCAACCGCGTCGTGCCGCAGGCCGAGGTGCTGCCGACGGCGCACGCCATCGCGGACAAGATCTGCGCGAACGGGCCGATCGCGGTGCGCACCGCGAAGGAGATCGCGGTGCGGGGGGCGATGGGGATGTCGTGGGAGCACGCGTTCGGGTTAGAGTCGCTGTTGTCGCGGCGCGCCTTCGGCAGCGAGGACGCCGTGGAAGGGCCGCGGGCGTTCATGGAGAAGCGCACGCCGCAATACAAGGGACGCTAGACGGAACGCGGGCCGCGGGGCGCGCGCGAGGACGGCAGTGCGGGACAAGCGAACCACGATCGCGGAGGCGGTGGCGCTGGTCGAAGACGGCGATGCGCTGGGCATCGCGTCGCCGGCCGTGCAGCCGACGGCGTTGGTGTCGATGGCGGCGGTGCGCGAGATCGTGCGGCAGGGCAAGCGCGACCTGACGGTGGTCACGGCCATGGCCGAGCTCGAGAGCGACATGCTGGCCGGGGCCGGCTGCCTGCGCGCGATCCAGTTCTGGGCCTGCCAGTTCTTCGGCATGGGGACGCCGCCCAACATCCGCCGCGGGATGCAGGCGGGGGAGATCATCGCGCGCGAGGAGAGCGAGTTCTCGTTCACGCTGGGCGTGCTGGCGGGGGGCATGGGGGTCGAGTTCATCCCCCTGCACGGCTACTTCAACGATCACCTGCCGCACCACCCGGAGTGGCGCACGTTCCCCTCGCCGTTCGACGGCAAGGAGCTGCTGGCGGTGACGGCGGTCGCGCCGGACGTGGCGCTGATCCACGTGCCGCGGGCCGACAAGTTCGGCAACGCCCAGTTCGGCGAGACCAACCGCCACAACGTGGCGGCCAAGTTCCTCGCGCCGCAGATGGTGCGGGCCGCGAAGCGGGTCATCCTGACGACGGAGGAGATCATCGACAACGCGGAGATCCGCGCGACGCCGGACCAGACGGGCATCCTCTACCACGACGTCGACGCGGTGGTGCTCGCGCCCGGCGGGGCGCACCCGCACGGCGTCGTGGGCTACTACGCGCCGGACATGGCGCACATCAAGCGCTACCACGAGGCCGCGCAGGACCCGGGGCGCTTCCGCGAGTACCTGCGCACATACGTCCACGCACCGGCGGATCCGGCCGCCTACCGGGCGCTCGTGGACGCCGAGTGAAGGGGGTCACGATGCCCGACGCCTCCACGGACTACACGGTGGACGAGCTGATCGTGTCGCTGATCGCGCGGGACATCCGCGATCACGAACTGGTGCAGCAGGGCGGTGGGACGCTGCTGGGGAGCGTCGCCGTGATGCTCGCGCGGCGCACGCACGCGCCGAATCTGACGTACAACTACTTGACGTCGATCGACCCGATCGTGACGCGGGTCGGCAACCCCGAGGACTCGCCGCAGGTGGTGTCCCAGACGGCGTTGGCGCCCTTCGACATCGCCGACATGGTGAGCCTGTGCCTGCGCGGGAAGACGGAGGTCTTCAGCACGATGCCGGCGCAGATCGACAAGTACGGCAACGTGAACGCGTCGCTGATCGGCGACGATCAGCAGCGGCCGCGGGTGCGCTTCCCCGGCGGGCTGGGCATCCCGGACTGGACGCTGTACGCGGGCCGGGTGAACGTCTACGTGCCCAAACACACGCGGCGCGTGTTCGTGGAGAAGGTGGACTACGTGACCGGGCTGGGGCACTTCCCGGGCGGCTTCGCCGAGCGGGTGCGTCGCGGGGTGCCGGGCCGGGGGCCGCAGAAGGTGTTCTCGAACCTGGGAGTGATGGGCTTCGACGCGGAGACGGGGCGCATGCGACTCGACAGCCTGCACGCGGGCGTGCGCCTGGAGGACGTGCAGGCGAACACGAGCTTCGAGTTGCTGATCCCGGAGCGCATCCCGGAGACGCCGCCGCCGACGGCGGAGGAGGTCGACCTGATCCGCAACGAGATCGACCCGAAGGGGCTGCGCAAGCAGCGCTTCTAGGCGAGGCCGGGTGGCTCCAGCGGGGGGTCGACCAGGGCGGGGATCGGGGCGGGGCGGGGCCGGTCGCGGATACGCAGCCATTCGACGATGGCCAGGCCGATGGCCGCCGTGCCCAGCGCCCCCACGATGAGCAGCGTGCTGCGGACGCCGATGGCGTCGCCCATTGCGCCCCAAACGGGGCCCAGCATGGCCTGCAGTCCGAAGGCCAGCATGGAGAGCGACATCACGCGGCCGTAGAAGCGCCGGTCCGCGGTCGTCATGAGCAGCGCGCTGTTGATCAGCCAGTAGCCCGATCGCCCCGCGCCCAGCGGCACGGCGGCCACGAAGATCAGCCAGTAGGCGCCCACCGTCCCGAGCAGCACGAAGCCGGCCATCATCAGCAGCCCCATCGTGAACATCAGCGGCCAAGCCATGGGGCGGTGCACGACTCCGGCCACCGCCAAGTTCATCAGCAGGCCGGCGATGGCGAAGGCGAGGAAGGTGGGGCCGACGTCGGTGGGATCGCGGCCGAATTCCCGGTCCAGCAGGCCGGGCAGCAGGGTCTGGAAGGAGAACCCGCAGACGATGATGACGACGAACGATCCCCAGAGCAGGCGCAGGCGTGGGTCGCCCCAGACGTAGCGGAGGCCCTCGACCAGATCCCCCGTGATCGATAGCTGCACGGCCTTGGGGACCGGCGTGGTGTTGGGCAGCATGGAGGTGAGCGGCAGGACGATCACGAAGAGCGAGGCCATGAAGAGGTAGGTGCCGCCCACGCCGACCGCGGAGCCGACCAGCAGCGCGACGAACAACGGCCCCAGCACTTGGGAGATCGTCAGGGCGACCTGCAGCAGCGCCACGGCGTTGGGCAGCAGGCGGTCCGGCATCAGCTCGCCCACCCAGGCCTGCCGCGCGGGGCCCATGAACGCCCAGCCCAGCCCCATCATGAGGGTGACGCCGACCAGCCAGAGGATGGAGATCTCCCCGCTGAGGATGAGGATGCCGATCGCGAGGATCATCGCGCCGGGCAGGGCTTGCCCGATCAGCACCAGCGGCTTCTTGCGCAGGCGATCCGCGATCACGCCCCCGAACGGGCCCACCAGCAGCATGCCGATGCCGGACCCCATCTGCGCGATCCCCGCCGACGTGTTGGTGCCGGTGATGTCGTAGGCCACGGCGGGGATGAGGATGAACGACATCATGAATGCCGTGGTGGCGAACATGGAGCCGGTCCACAGCAGCCGGTAGTGGGGGACGGAGAACGACGCGAAGGTCTCATGCACCCAGGACATGCGGGGAGGCTAACCCACACTGGGCGGACGGGAAGCCGTCTACTGCGCGTCGCCATGCGGGCGGGTAGACTCCCCCGCAGCAGCATTGGGCCCGCAGCAGCATTGGGCCCGCAGCAGCAGTGAAGGGAGACCCGCATGCCGGCAACGCTGACGAAGGCCGACGTCGATCGGATCGCGGAGGACGTGCGCAACTGGGGCCGCTGGGGTGCCGACGACGAGCGCGGCGCGCTCAATCTGATCAGCGACGAGACGCGCAACGCCGCCCTGGCGTCGATCCGGGGGGAGCGGGTCGTCAGCTGCGCGCTGCCGCTGCCGGTGCGGCCGGGGCCCAGCAACATGCTGCCGGTCGCGCATCACATGCTGCAGGCGGGCGACGCGGCGTCGGCGGAGGGGCTGGCCTGGACCGCCGACTACTTCGCGATCGCCCCGCACGGCATGGCGACGACGCACATGGACGCGCTCTGCCACGTCGTCTCCGACGGCAAGCTGTACAACGGCTTCGATCGCACCGAGGTGCGCAGCACGGGCGCGCGGCGCAACAGCATCATGGCCGGCAAGGACGGCATCGTGGGGCGGGGCGTGCTGCTGGACATCCCGGGCCTGAAGGGCGTCGAGTGGCTCGAGCCGGGCACGCCGATCCACGCGGAAGACCTGGCGGCGGCCGAGGAGCGCCAGGGGCTGCGGGTGGCGCCGGGCGACATCCTGCTGATCGGCACCGGCCGCGACGCGCGTCGCGCGGCGGAGGGTGAGTGGAGCTTCCGCGAGCTGGGCCTGGCCGGGCTCTACGCCGACACGCTGCCCTGGCTGCGGGAGCGCGACATCGCAGTCATCGGCTGCGACGGCGTCTCCGACGTGCTGCCCAGCGGGGTGGAGGGCTCCGTGCAGCCCATCCACGAGGTGATCATCGCCCACATGGGCGTGCACATCATCGACAACATGGCGCTCGACCGGCTGACGGCGGCCTGCCGGGAGTTGGATCGCTACAGCTTCGCCTTCGTCATCGCGCCGCTGCGGCTGGAACGCGGCACCGCATCGCCGATCAATCCGCTGGCGCTGTTCTAGGCCGAGCCGTCGCGCCCGGCCGGCCGCGAGCCGGGCGCGCCCGAGAGGACCATCCATGCTGAAACAGTTCCGTATAGACGACGACATCGCCGTGCGCGTCGAGTCGGCGGTGATGCGCCGGACCGTCGGCGATATCTTCGGCAAGTTCGGCATGCCCGAGGAGGATGTGCGGCGGGCGGTGGATTGCCTGCTCTACGCCGACGACCGGGGCATCGACTCGCACGGCGTCAGCAACATGATGGCGTACTACGTCGCCGGCTTCCGGGACGGCTCGATCAACCCGGCGCCGAAGATGACGCTGACGCGCGACCATCCGGCCGCGGCGGTGGTGGATTCGGACGGCGGGCTGGGACTGACGATCGGGCCGCAGGCGATGGAGATCGCGATCGAGAAGGCCCGCCACTGCGGCGTGGGGACGGTGCTCGCGACGAAGGGCGCGCACTTCGGGGCGGCGGCCTACCACGCGCAGCTCGCGCTGGCGCACGACATGATCGGCATGGCGATGACCATCGGCGGCCTGCTGGTCGCGCCGACGTTCGGGGCGGAGGCGCGGGTGGGCTTGAACCCCATCGCGATCGCCGCGCCGGCGGGCGACGAGGCGCCCTTCATCTTCGATGCGTCGATGAGTTCCTTGGCGGGGAACAAGATCCGGCTGGCGCAGCGCCTTGGCACGAACGTGCTGCCCGGCTGGGTGGCCGAGGCCGACGGCACGCCGGTGATGGACGAACGGCCCGCGCCGGAGGACTTCCTGATGCTGCCCTTGGGCGCGACGCGCGAGATCGGGTCGCACAAGGGGTACGGGCTGGCAGCGAGCATCGACATTCTCTGCGGGGTGCTGAGCGGGGCGGGCCCGGCGCTGCATCGTTCGAACGGGACCGGCCATCACTTCACCGCCTACAACATCAGCGCCTTCCGCGATCTGGACGAGTACCGCACGGAGATGGACGCCTATTTGCGCGGGCTGCGGGAGACCAAAACCGCGCCCGGACACGAGCGGGTATTCTATGCCGGGCTGGAGGAGCACGAGGAGGAGATCGACCGCCGGGAGCGGGGCATCCCGTACCACCCGGAGGTGATCGACTGGTTCCGCCAGACCACCGCCGAGCTCGGCCTGCCCGACCACCTGGGCTGAGGCCGCGACATCGTCAGCAGTTCGACCCACACGCCACAGAGCACACGCCAGTGCCCACATACCAGAGAAGGAGCGCCGCATGCCCCCCGCACCGACCAGCAGCACCATCTACGAGCCCGTCCCGGGCTGGGCGAAGATCCCGCACGGCTTCTGGCTGCGCGAGGCCACGTCCGTCGCGGTAGACGCGCAGGACCGGGTCTACGTCTTCAACCGGGGCAACATGCCGATGCTCGTCTTCGACGCGGACGGCAACCTGGTCGACCACTGGGGCAACGCCACGCCGCACGGCGGCCAGCATGAGATCGAGGACCCCTACGGGGCCAGGCGGCTGGTCTGGGACGGCGTCGACTACGGCTGGCCGCACTCGGTGCGGGTCGACCCGGAGGGCGCGCTGTGGCTGGTCGACGTACACGCGCACAAGCTGACGAAGACCGACACGTCGGGCAGGCCGCTGATGTCGCTGGGCGGCACGCCGGCCCCCGCGCAGAGCGGCGACCCGTTCAACAAGCCCACCGATCTGGCGATCAACCCCTCGACGGGGGACATCTTCGTCAGCGACGGCTACGGCAACTCCCGCGTGCATCGCTACACGGCGCAGGGCGAGCACGTGCTGTCGTGGGGGGAGTCGGGCGCCGACGACGGCCAGTTCAGCCTGCCCCACAACATCGCCATGGTCGATGACGAGCACGTGATCGTCTGCGACCGCGAGAACCACCGCGTGCAGGTGTTCACGGTCGACGGCGTGTGGGTGCAAACCTGGCACGCGCACCACGCCGTCGCGGTGACCCGCGGACGCGGCGACGACGACGCGCTCTACGTCGCGGAACAGGGGCCGCCGCCGGTGCAGTTCGGCGTGGCCAACCTGGGGCATCGGGTGTCGGTCTTCTCGCCGGACGGCGAGCTGATCAATCGCTTCGGGGCGGCGCTGCCCGGGGAGGCGCCGGGCCAGTTCCTGTGGCCGCACTCGATCGCGACCGACTCCCACGGCGATGTCTACGTGGCGGAGGTGTCGTACGTCGAGGTGGGGGCGCGCATGAAGCCGCCGCGGGAGATGGTCAGCCTGCGCAAGTGGCGCCGGACCAACTAGCCGGACGCACGAAGCGGACGGCCGGGCCGACGCCGCTGCGGCAAGCGAGGGGAGTCCCGATGGCGGATCGGATCGTCGTGCTGGACGGGTACACGCTGAACCCGGGCGACATCAGCTGGGCCGGGCTGGAGGAGTTCGGCGAGGTGCAGGTGCACGATCGCACGCCGGACGACGCGATCCTGGAACGCGCGGCGGGGGCGCGCTTCGCGCTGACCAACAAGACGCCGCTGAGCGCCGCGACGCTGGCGCAGCTCCCCGAGCTGGCGTACATCGGCGTGCTGGCGACGGGCTACAACATCGTGGACGTGGCGGTGGCGACGGAGCGCGGGATCGTCGTGACGAACGTGCCGACCTACGGGACGGACTCCGTCGCGCAGCACGCGACGTCGCTGCTGCTGGAGTTGGTGCGGCAGCCGGCGCTGCACGCGGCGGCCGTCCGCGAGGGGGCGTGGACGCAGAGCGAGGACTGGTGCTTCGCGCTGACGCCGATCACCGAGCTGAGCGGCAAGACGTTCGGGGTGGTGGGGATCGGCCGGATCGGCCGGGCGCTGGCGCGCGTCGCGGCGGCGATGGGGATGTCGATCATCGCGCACGACGCCTACCCGCCGCCCGCCGCCGCCCTGGAAGGGCTGTCGGTCGAGTTCACGGAGTTGGACGACCTCTTCCGCCGGGCGGACGTCATCAGCCTGCACTGCCCGCTGACGCCGGAGACGGAACACCTGGTGAACGCCGAACGGCTGGCGCTGGTCAAGCCGACCACCTATCTGCTCAACACCAGCCGCGGCCCGCTGGTCGACAACCAGGCGCTGGCCGACGCGCTGCGCGAGGGCCGGATCGCGGGGGCGGGGCTGGACGTGCTGGACGTAGAGCCGCCGCCGCCCGACAATCCCCTCCTGACGGCGCCCAACTGCCTGATCACGCCGCACATCGCCTGGTACGCGCGTGCCTCGCGACAGCGGCTGATGGATATCGCCGTGGACAACGTGCGGGCCTTCGTGGCCGGCGCGCCGATTAACACCGTCGGCTGACTCACGATCGGCCGGCGACGCCCAGACCCCGGACGGCGGGGACCAGCACCGGAGGACCCATGCGCCCCACGATCTACAACTGCGTCGCGATCGAGCCCGAGTTTGAGGCCCGGCTGGCCGCCGCCGGCGAGTTGCGCAGCTTCGACGCCCGGGCCGGCGAGGCGGCCATCGCCGAGGCCGTGCGCGGGGCCGACGCGCTGCTGCTCAATCCCATGGTCCCGGTCGGCGAGGATCTGCTGGCGAGCGCGCCCAACCTGAAGGTCGCGGCCACGACGTCGGTCGGCTTCAACACCTTCGACGTCGACCTGCTGACCCGGCACGGCGTCGCGCTGTGCAACACGCCGATCGTGCTCAACGACGCCGTCGCCGACCTGACGATGGCGCTGATGCTGATGCTATCGCGTGATCTGATGCGCTTCGAGCACTACAACCGCAGCGGCGGATGGGGCCGGCGCGAGCCGTTGCCGGCGCTGGCGCACGACCCGGAGGGGAAGACGATCGGCATCATCGGCTTCGGGCGCATCGGCCGCGAGGTCGCGCGGCGGGCGCAGGCGTTCAAGATGAACGTGATCTGGTACGACGTCTACACGGAGGCGCCGGCGGACGCGCCCGAGGCCACCTACCGCCCGCTCGACGACCTGCTGCGGGAATCGGACTTCGTGACGCTGCACACGAACCTCAACCCCGACGCGCCGCCCGTGATCGGCGAGCGGGAGCTGTCGTTGATGCGCCCGACCGCGTACCTGATCAACACGTCGCGGGGGCCGATCGTCGACCAGCCGGCGCTGACGGCGGCGCTGCAGGCCAACGCCATCGCCGGGGCCGGCCTCGACGTCCTGGAGGACGAGCCGCCGGACCCGGACGACCCGATCGTGACGCTGCCGAACGTGATCACGTTCCCGCACATCGGCACGGCGACGGAGGAGACCCGCAAGCTGATGCGGGGGATGTCGGTCGACAACCTGCTGGCCGTGCTGGCGGGCGAACCGCCGCGGGCCTGCGTCAACCCGAGCGTCCTGGGCTAGCGCGGGGGGCGGGCTCGCGAGGGGCGGGCGGGCGGCGCTATCCTGCGGCCCAGTCGATGGTCCGGCGCGCCGAGGCGGGCCGCACCCTGCATGTGGAGGGTCCGAACATGAGCGACGTGGCGATGATCACCAGCCTCGACGAGTTCGAGGAGGAGTACCGCAAGGGCATCGGCCAGCCGCTGGCGCAGCGCTGGACGACGGCCGCCAGCCTGGACAACATCCGGCGCTGGGGCGACGGCGCGGGCGACTACAACCCGCTGTGGCGCGACCCCGACTACGCGGCGCGCAGCCGCTTTCGCACGGTGACGGCGCCGCCGACGTTCATCTACGCGGTGTCGCTGGGGGTGCGCGCGGCCGAGGACGGGGCGATCGACCCGGCGCGCCTCTCCACGACGCACTTCCCGATGAACTACGCGGGCGGCGAGATCGTCTTCCACCGCACGATCTGGCGCGGCGACGTGCTCACCGCCCAGGAGGAGGTGGGGCCGATCGTGCGCAAGCACAGCGAGCGCATTGGCCCCTTCGTGATCAACACGGGGCTGGTGCAGTACTACAACCAGCGCCAGGAGCTGGTCGCCTCTAAGAGCACGCGCATGGCCCGCTACCACAACCTGGGGTCGGGCACGACGATCGAGTACGACCGTGAGCCCCGCCGCGACGGCGCCGGCGAAGCGGCCGACCCGCTGGTCTGGGAGCGGACGCGTCGCGGGGCGGAGCCGCGCTACTGGGAGGACGTGTCGGTGGGCGACAAGCTGCCGATCCTGCCCAAGGGCACGTACAGCGTGTCGGAGTTGTTCCTCTTCACACACGGCGTGCTGGGCATGTACCGCACGACGCGGGCGGCGCTGGAGAAGGAGGGGTCGGCGGAACTCGGCGGCGGGGGCCGCTTCGACCTGGAGCACGCGACGCAGCGCCGCAACATGCCGGGCCAGTTCGACTACGGCCCGCAGCGCGTCTGCTGGATGGCGCAGATCGTGACCGACTGGATGGGCGACGCCGGCACGCTGCGGCGCCTGCGCAACCAGATCCGCCACCCCAACGTCGTGGGCGACACGAACTGGGTGGCCGGCGAGGTCGCCAAGACGTACGTCGAGGACGGCAAGCACTTGGCCGACATCGACGTGTGGGTCGAGAATCAGTCCGGGCTGCACACCGCCATGAGCCTGGTCACCGTCGAGTTGCCCTCGCGCGCGTAGCGCCGCAGGGTCGGCAGAGGAGCCTCCCATGCCCAGCCGTCGCCAGAGCATCGAGATGACGGACGAGGAGCAGCGCGACTACCTCGCCAACGGCTACACGCTGCAGGTGGCGTCGAACGGGCCGCGCGGCGCGCCCCATCTGGCGGCGATGTGGTACTCGCTCGACGACGAGGGGCTGATCCAGTTCACCACCTTCACGAAGAGCCAGAAGATCGTGAACCTGCAGCGGGACCCGCACATCACCTGCATGCTGGAGGACGGCAAGTCGTACTCGGAGTTGCGGGGGCTGGTCGTCGAGGGGACGGCGGAGTTGACCATCGGCGACGTCGAGGCGACCCTCGCGGTCATGCGGCGCAACCCGGAGAAGTACGCTGGCGGCGCCAATACGCAGCAGTCCGATGAGCAGGCGCGACGCATCGCCGCCAAGCGCTGCGTCGTCAAGGTGCGGCCGCAGAAGATCTATAGCTGGGACCACGGCAAGCTGGGCGGCGTCTACTAGGGCGCGGCGGCGGGATATCCACCAAGGGTCGGGCAGTTCGAGAGAACGGAGAGTTCCATGGAACAGCGCACATTCGGCGACACGGACCTGGTCACCTCGGCGATTGGGTTCGGGACGTGGGAGATGAGCACGACGATGTACGGGGAGATCGACATCGATGATGCGGCACGGGCCGTGAACGCGGCGATCGACGCGGGGATCACGCTGATGGACACGGCCGAGGTCTACGGGCCGTACCACTCCGAGCGGCTGCTGGCGAAGGCGCTGGGGGAGCGCCGGAACGAGATCGTGCTGGTGACGAAGGTGGGCTTTCGCTGGGAGCCGGAGGATCCGAACGCCGACCCGGTGCTGACCGACAACAAGGGCAACGACGGCACGCACGACAACATCATCAAGTGCGCGGAGGGCTGCCTGCAGCGGCTGGAGACGGACTGCATCGACCTGCTGCTGATGCACTGGCCCGACCACAACACGCCGATCGCCGAGACCATCGGCGCGTTCGAGGAGTTGAAGCAGGCGGGCAAGATCCGCCACTACGGCGTCTCGAACTACAGCGTCGCGATGATGGAGGAGGCCAACCGGCACGGGAAGATCGCCGCCAACCAGGTGGGCTATCACCTGTACGACCAGCGTATGGACGCCGAGGTGCTGCCCTGGTGCGGCGCCAACGGCGTCGGCTTCATGGGCTACGGGACGCTGGGCTTCGGGATGCTGACGGGCGCGTTCAGCGAGGAGACGACCTTCCCGGAGGGCGACTGGCGCAGCCAGGGCCAGATGTTCGGGCTGCCGCAGTTCGAGGGGGAGCCGTTCCACAATACCGTCCGGGCGACGCGGCGTCTGGCGGAGTTCGCCGACGGGTACGGCAAGTCGGCGGCGCAGTTGGCGATCGCCTGGGCGCTGGGGAACCCGGCGGTCACGGTCAGCCTGGTGGGGATGCGCAACGAACGGGAGCTGGCGGAGAACATCGCGGCGACCGACTGGCGGCTGAGCGAGGACGACCGCGCCACCATCGCGACGATCCTCGATGAGGAGGGCGTCCCCAGCCACCTCGACTCCCCGCAGGCGCTGGGGAATCCCCGCGGGCGCCGGGATCCCGCGAAGAGCGAGTAGGCGGCGCGCTAGGAGCGGGCCATCATCGTGGAGTAGCCGCCGAATGGCACGGTGGTCGCGCGGGCGTGCTCCTCGACGTGGACGTTCACGCAGGCCGGCTTGCCGCTGGCGAAGGCGCGCTCGATGGCGGGGCGGATGTCGCCGGGCCGGGTGACGAGTTCGCCGTGGCCGCCCAGCGCCTCGACGACGTCGTGGTAGCGCTGCGCGAAGCCCAGCGACCGCCCCGGCGTCGTGTTGGCGCCGCCGGTCCAGCCGCCGTTGTTGCTGATCACGGCGACGATGGGCAGGCCGTGGCGGACCATGGTGTCGAACTCCTGCACGTTCATCAGGAAGGAGCCGTCGCCGACGAAGGCGACGACCTGGCGGCCGGGCGCGGCGACCTGCGCGCCCATCGCGAAGGGGATGCCGACGCCCATGCAGCCGTTGGGCCCGGAGTTGAGCCGCGCGCCCTCCGTGTAGGACGGGATCCACTGGCGGCCAAAGTTGAGCGTCTCCATGCCGTCGATCGAGACGATCGCGTCGCGGTCGATGTAGTTGCGGATCTCGTTGGCGACGCGCAGGGGGTGGATCGGGGTCGCGTCCGACTCCGCGATCTCGCGCGACTGCTGCTCCTTGGCCTCGTGCGCCTCACTGAGGCGGGCGACCCACGTATCCGAAGTGCGGAGGCCCGCCTCCTTCGCCGCGGCCGTCAGGGCGCCGAGGGCGAGCTTGGCGTCGGCGACGATGCCGAGGTCGACGGGGCGGTTGCGGCCGATCTCGGCGGCATCGGTGTCGATCTGGATCACCTTGGCGTCCTCGGCGAAGCGCGGCGGGTGGCCGAAGGAGACGATGAAGTTGAAGCGGGTGCCGACGGTCAGGATGGCGTCGGCCTCACGGAAGGCCTGGCCGCGGGCGCCGAGGAAGGCGAGCTCGTGGTCCTCCGGCACAACGCCGCGGCCCTGCGGCGTCGTGAAGAAGGGGATGCGGGCCTGATCGATGAAGGCGCGCAGCTCGGCCGCCGCATCCGACCAGAAGACGCCGCTGCCGGTCAGCACGAGCGGACGCTCGGCGTCGCGGAGGATCTCGATGGCGCGGGCGACGGCGCCGGCGTCGGGCGCGGGGCGGACGGGCAACCGGCCCCCGGGCGGGAACCAGACACTTTCCTCCTCGGCGCGCTTGTAGAGCGCGTCGCCGGGGAGATCGAGGTAGGTGGGGCCGGGCTTGGGGCCCTGGGCGCGGCGCATGGCGACGTTGAAGTACTCGGGCATGCGATCGGCGTGGTGGACGCGGGCCGCCCAGCGGGTGACGGGCTTCGCCATGGAGAGCTGGTCGTACTCCTGGAAGGCGTCGGAGTCGAAGGCGCGGGTGGCGGCGGCGCCGCCCAGCGCGACCAGCGGCACGCCGTCGAGGTAGGCGTTGGCGACGCCGGTGAGCAGGTTGGTCGTGGCGGGGCCCGAGGCGGCCAGACAGACGCCGGGCGATCGCTTGACGCGGGCGTAGCCGTGGGCGGCCATCGCGGCGCCCTGCTCGTGGCGGCAGTCGATGGTGCGGATGCCGTAGTCGGCGGCGAAACCGGCGACCTCGATGATCGGTCCGCCCATGATGTAGAAGAGATCCTCGACGCCTTCCTCGCGCATTTGGTGCGCGAGCAGGTCCGATCCCGATCGTTCGGCCACGACGGCCTCCTTCACTTGCGTGCAGTGTGCGCCACGCGCGGGATAACATCGCAGCCCGGCGCTCGCAAGCGCGCGCCGATCAAGCCGGTGGAGGATGCCCGTGCTGATCGACCGGATCGAGCTGCATCACGTCGCGATGCCGCTGATCACGCCCTGGCGCACGGCCTACGGCGAGGACAGCGCCGTCCACGCGCTGCTCTGCCGGCTGTCGAGCGGGTCGGTTGACGCGTGGGGCGAGAGCGCGCTGTTCGCCGCACCGACGTACAAGCCGGAGTGGGGGGGCGGGGTCTTCCTGCTGGCGCGCGACTGGCTCGCGCCGCGACTGCTGGGGCAGGAGATCGCGTCGGGCGCGGCGCTGCAGGATCGGCTTTCGGCCTTCAAAGGCAATCCCTTCGCCAAGGCCGCGTTCGACATCGCCTGGTGGCATCTGCGCAGCAAGATCGAGGGGCGCCCGCTGCACGCGCTGCTCGGCGCGACCCGGACCGAGGCGCCGGTGGGCCAGGACTTCGGCGTCGGCGACGACATCGACGCGCTGCTGGCAAGCGTCGACGGGGCCGTCGCGGACGGGTACGCGCGGATCAAGCTCAAGTTCCGGCCGGGCTGGGACCTGCCGATGCTGCGGGCCGTGCGGGCGCGGCAGTCCGAGCACCCCATCCACATCGACTGCAACAGCGGCTACCGGCTGTCGGACCTGCCGCTGTTCCGGGAGGTCGATGAACTTGGCCTGGCGATGATCGAGCAGCCGCTGGCCCACGACGACCTGGTCGACCACGCGACGCTGCAATCGGCGCTGCGCACGCCGCTCTGCCTGGACGAGAGCATCGGCCACCCCGACCACGCGCGGCAGGCCGTCGCGCTGGGCAGTTGCGGCTACATCAACGTCAAGCCGGCGCGGGTGGGGGGGCTGACCAACGCCGTCGCGATCCACGACCTCTGCCGCGAGGCGGGCGTGCCCTGCTGGGTGGGCGGGATGCTGGAGAGCGCGACGGGGGCGAGCGTCTGCGCCGCGCTGGCGATGCTCGACAACTTCACGTATCCGGCCGACATCTTCCCCAGCAGCCGCTTCTATCACGAGGACTTGGCGGAGCGACCGCTGACCATCGATCGCGACGCGGCGGGGGTGCCCGTCGTGCGGGCGCCGGCGTCGATCCCGGAGCCGGACCCCGGCCGGCTGGCGACGCTGTCGCTCGAGAGCGCCGTGCTGCGCTAGCCTCGCCGTCGGAACGTGCAACAGCGGAGGACCAACCATGCTCGAACGCACCGACCGACTCGCCCTGGCCGTGCCCGACCGCCGCGTCGCGGCGGAGGCCTTCCGTCAGCTGTACGACGCCGAAGTGGTGGACGACGCGATGGATGCGCCGTTCAACGCCCATCGCCTGACGCTGGGCTGGGGCCACGACCAACTGGAGTTGCTGGAGCCGGCGGGCGAGGGGCCGGTGCAGGCCTTCCTGTCCGAGAACCGGCGCGGCATCTTCGCGGGCGGCTTCGCGGCGGCCGACCCGGGGGCGGTCGCGGCGGCGATGGAGGCGGCGGGGGCGCGGGTCCAGGCCGGCGGCCCGGAGCGCTACGTCGTCACGCCCGAGGACGGGGGCGGCATCGGCATGATCATCAGCAAGCGCGAGGAGCGGGAACCGGTGGGTTTGGACACCCGGCTCTGGCAGATCACCTACGCCGTGCCGGACCTCGAGGCGGCGATCGCGCACTACGGGGCGCTGCTGGGCATCGGGGGGATGTTCACGCATCGCTACGCCAACGAGCTGTACGGCTACGACGCCGCGATCGTCTGGTTCGACACCGAGCGCGACGGGCTGCTGGACAGCCTGGAGTACCTGGACCCCACCGACCCCGAGAAGGCCGTCGCGCGCTTCCTGCGCAAGGTGGGGCAGGGCATCTACATGGCCTCGATCGAGGCGGGGCCGGGCGCCCTGGCGGAGCTGCGCGAGCGCGTCACGAGCACCGGCCCCGGCTGGGACGGAACCGACGATACCCTGGGCTTCATCCATCCCTTGCGGCAGCACGGGCTGCTGCTGGCCATCGTCGACTCCGCGGCCTGGCACGCGCGCCGGGAACTGCCCGGAAGCTAGCCTCGCCGGCGACATCCCGCGGCCCGCGCCACACGACGCAATCGCAGCAACAGGAAGCAGGACCCCAATGCCGATGAACGTGAACCCCGTCCCCACGCTGAACCCGCGCACCAACGAGATCCGGATGCAGACCGCCGAGATCGTCAACACCGACATCCTGCCCAATGAGACCGAGCTGTGGTCGGCGTGGCGGGCCGACGGCACGCGCGACACGACGCGGCGCGAGCGGTCGGCCGAGCTGCGGCGGGAGATCCAGGCGAAGGTCAAGGCGGCCGGCCTGTGGGCGCCGCACCTGCCGCCCGAGTACGGCGGCTGCGACCTGGGCTTCCTCGATCACGCCTACATGAACGAGGTGCTGGCCTACAGCCTGGGCGGGGCGGCGCTGTTCGGCGTCGTGGCGCCGAACTCCGGCAATCAGAAGATCCTGCTCAAGTACGGAACCGAGGAGCAGAAGCAGAAGTGGCTCGTGCCGCTGACCGAGGGGCGCATGCAGTCGGGCTTCTCGATGACGGAGCCCGACTCCGCGGGCTCGGACCCGCGTTCGCTGCGCACGACGGCGGTCCGCGACGGCGACGAGTGGGTGATCAACGGGCACAAGTGGTTCACCTCGAACGGGAAGGATGCGGACTTCCTGATCGCGATGTGCCGCACGGAGGACCCGGACGCGCCCGGCGACCGCAACAGCAAGATGACGCAGATCATCGTGCCGACCGACACGCCGGGGCTACAGCTGGTGCGCGGCGTCCCGGTCTGGGGACAGGAGAGCGACCACTGCGAGTTCATCTACGACAACGTGCGGGTTCCGCTCGGCAACCAGCTGGGCGCGAGCGGGACGGGGCACCAGGCGGCCCAGGATCGGCTGGGCGCGGGCCGGATATACCACTGCATGAACTCGGTGGGGCAGATGTGGCGCGCCTTCGACCTGATGCTGGAGCGCGACATGACGCGCGAGGTGCACGGCGGGCTGCTGGAGGAGAAGCAGTTCATGCACGGCTTCATCGCCGACAGCTACATCGACATTCAGGCGGCGCGCCTGCTGACGATCGCGACGGCGGAGAAGATGAACGCCGAACAGGACGCCCGCACCGACATCTCCGCGATCAAGGTCTTCGTGCCGGCGGCGTACACGCGCGTCGTGGACCGGGCGATCCAGACCTACGGCGCGAAGGGGATCTCCGGCGACCTGCCGCTGGCGGGGATGTACCTGGGCGCGCGCACCCTGCGCATCGCCGACGGGCCCGACGAGGTGCACAAGATCCTGATCGCGAAGAACATCCTTAAGCGCTACCACGGCGGCGAGTCGTGGGATTTCGGAAACTAGCCAGCGGAAACTAGCCAGCGGCAATTCGCCAGCGGAAACTAGCCGGGGCGGCCTACGAGGCGGCCATCGCCTTGCGCTCGCGACGCCGGGCGTAGAGGCTCGGCTCGGTGTAGCCGGAGGGCTGCCGCACGCCGGTGAAGACGAGGTCGCAGGCCGCCTGGAAGGCGGCGCCGTCGAAGCCCGGGGCCATGGGCGTGTAGAGCGGGTCGTCGGCGTTCTGCCCATCGACGACGGCCGCCATGCGCTCCATGACGGCCTGCACGGTCGCCTCATCGACGACGCCGTGGTGCAGCCAGTTGGCGATGTGCTGCGAGGAGATGCGGCAGGTCGCGCGGTCCTCCATGAGGCCCACGTCGTTGATGTCCGGCACCTTCGAGCAGCCGACGCCCTGGTCGATCCAGCGCACGGTGTAGCCCAGGATGCCCTGCGCGTTGTTCTCCAGCTCGGCGCGGATCTCGTCGGCGCCCCAGTCCGCCGACCCGACCACGGGCACGCGCAGCAGGTCGTCGAGGGCGGCGCGGCGCGGCCCGGCGGCCAGTTCCCGCTGCCGGGCGAAGACGTCCACGGCGAGGTAGTGCGTGGCGTGCAGCGTCGCCGCCGTGGGCGACGGCACCCAGGCGCAGTTCGCCCCGGCCATGGGGTGCGCCAGCTTCTCGTCGAGCATCTTGCCCATCAGGTCGGGCGCGGCCCACATGCCCTTGCCGATCTGCGCCCGGCCGGGCAGCCCGCAGGCCAGCCCGACGTCGACGTTCCAGTCCTCGTAGGAGGTCATCCAGGTCTGCGACTTCATGTCGTTCTTGCGGATCATGGGGCCGGCGTTCATCGATGTGTGGATCTCGTCGCCGGTGCGATCGAGGAAGCCCGTGTTGATGAACATGACGCGGGACTTGGCGGCGCGGATGCACTCCTTGAGGTTGAGCGTCGTGCGGCGCTCCTCGTCCATGATGCCGATCTTGACCGTGTTCCGCGCGAGCCCCAGCGTCGCCTCGACGTGCGCGAAGATCTCGTCCGTGAAGGTGACCTCGGTGGGGCCGTGCATCTTGGGCTTGACCACGTAGACCGAGCCGGCACGCGACGATCGCAGGCCGCCGGGGCCGGCCCCATCGCGCTTGTTGAGGTCGTGGCGGGCGGCGAGCACGGTCACCATCGCATCGACGAGGCCCTCGTAGGCGTCCTCGCCGTTGCGGTCGCGGACGGCCGACGTTCGGATGAAGTGGCCCACGTTGCGCACCAGCATCAGGGAGCGGCCGTGCAGGTGGAACGGCTCGCCGCCGGGCGCGGTGTAGGCGCGGTCGCCGTTGAGGCGGCGCGTGAAGGTGCGGCCCTCCTTCGTGATCGCCTCGGTCAGGTCGCCCTTCATGAGGCCCAGCCAGTTGTGGTAGGCGAGGACCTTGTCCTCCGCGTCCACCGTCGCGACGGCGTCCTCGAGGTCCATGATCGTGGTCACGGCCGACTCGAGGATCACATCGGCGACGCCGGCCTTGTCGACCGCGCCGACGGCGTGCTGGCGGTCGATCCGCAGTTCGAGGTGGAGCCCGTTCTGACGCAGCAGCAGCGCCGAGGGAGCGGCCGGGTCGCCGCCGTAGCCGGCGAACTGATCGGGCATCGCGAGCCCCGTGCGCGCGCCGCCGGGCAGCGTCGCCTCGAGGTGTCCGGCAACCACCGCGTACCCCTCGACATCGGCGTGCGCGCCGGACGCCAGGGGCGTCACGGCGTCCAGCAGCGCGCGCACCCAGGCGATCACGCGGTCGCCGCGGACGGGGTCGTAGGGGCCGCCGGGGGGTGAGTCGCCCATGACGTCGGTGCCGTAGACGGCGTCGTAGAGCGACCCCCAGCGCGCGTTGGCGGCGTTGAGCGCGTAGCGCGCGTTGTCCACCGGCACGACGAGTTGCGGCCCGGCCACCTCCGCGATCTCGGGGTCGACGCCCTCGGTGTCGATCAGGAAGTCCGGGCCCTCGGGCTCCAGATACTCGATCTCCTCCAGGAAGGCGCGGTACTCGGCGGGGTCGAAGCCGGCGCCGGGGTGTTCGCGGTGCCAGCCGTCAATGGCGCGCTGCAGATCCTCGCGCCGGGCGAGCAACGCGGCGTTGCGCGGGCCGAGCTCGTTGACCAACTCGGAGAGCCCCTGCCAGAACGCCGCGGATTCGACGCCGGAGCCCGGCAGGGCCTCGTCTTCGATGAAGCGATACAGCGTCGTCGCGACCTGCAACCCGGCGACCTGCTCGTATGTGTGTTCAGCCACGGCGGTCTCCTATCCCGGCCCCATCGTATCGGCCCGACCACGGGCCCAGTGTGCCGGAGCAGGCGCGCCCGGGCCAACAGAGCGCGGGCGGGCGCGGCACCAGCGACGCACCGGCCTCAACTCACTGGCCCAGCCCGGAGAGGACCGCCAGCGCGACGCCGGTGGCGACGGAGACGTTGAGCGATCGGACGACGGCCGGGTTCCCGGCGCGGGGGGTGGGCGGGGCCGGAATCATGCAGACCGCGTCGCAGGCCTCGAGCGTGAGGCGTCGCAGGCCGCGCTCCTCGTTGCCGACCACCAGCAGCCAGTCGCGGTCGCGCGGCACGGAGGCGACCGATTGCTTGGCGTGCTCGGACGTGCCGAGGATCCACAGCCCCGCGTCCTTGGCCGCGGTCAAGGCGCGGCGCAGGTTGATCTCGACGGCGAAGGGGACGCTCTCCAATCCGCCGCTGGCGGTGTCGTAGGCGACGGCGGTCAGGGCTGCGGCGCGATGCTCGCCCAGCACGACGCCGCGCACGCCGAAGAACGCCGCCGATCGGAAGATCGCGCCGACGTTGCGCGGGTCCTGGATCGAGTCGAGCGCGAGCCACAGGCCGCGAGCGTCGCCGGAGGGGCGGGCCAGCAGTGCCTCGATGGCAACGGGCGCGCGCTCCGCGACGATCGCGCAGGCCGCGCCCACGCGTCCCAGCTTGGGGCCCGTGTCGCTGCGTCCGCGGGGGGACCGGGGATCGCCGGCGCGTTCGCCGGGCGGGGGAGCGAGGCGCGTCGGCACACCCGCCTCGGTGGCCAGACTGGCGATCGTGCGCCAGACGCCGGACGGCCGCTGCGGCAGCACGACCTCCTCGACATCGGCGGGGCGGGCCTGCAGCGCGGCCAGCACGCTGTGCGCGTTGCGCAGTTCCAGGGACATCCAGAGCCTCGCTTCCCTGCCCGACGGGACGCGCCGCGTGCGGCGTCCGCCAGCGTAGTGTCCCCCGGCGCAGTGTCCTGTGGCACTGTGTCTTTTGGCGAATCTCGTGAAGGGATGGTTGGGGGCTATCCTTGGGCCGCGTGAGCGCTCCCGAGATCATCGGACTGGTGCTGCTGGGCCTGCTGGCCGGCTCCTACGCGGGGGCGATCGGCGCGGGCGGCGGCTTCGTGATCGCGCCGCTGCTGCTCTGGCGTCACGGCGACGCGCCGCCGGAGGCGATCACGGCCGCCTCGCTGAGCGTGGCGGCGCTGCTGGCCGGCGCGTCGGCCGGGCTGGGGCTGCGCGACGGCCGGGTGGACCGCGGGCTGGTGCTGGCGCTGGCGGCGGTGGCCATCGCCGGAGCGCTGATCGGCGCGGCCTTGACGACGACGGTCCCCCGCCAAGTCTTCGCGCTGGGCTTCGCGGCGCTGCTGCTGCTGGCCGCGACGTACATGCTGTGGCGGCCGGTCTTCAATCTGCTGCAGCCGGGCGCGCGGGGCTGGGTGCGGAATCAGCGCGACGCGGCGGGCGCCCGCTTCCTCTACCGGGTGCCGCTGCGGCGCGCGCTGCCAGCCGCGTTCGGCGTCTCGACGCTGGCGGCGATGGCCGGGATCGGCGGCGGCATCCTGCTGGTGCCCATCGCGACGGGGGTCATGCGGATGCCGCACTGGCTGGCCGTGCCCACGGCGCACAGCGTGGTATTCCTCGTGGGGGTCAGCGGCGCGGGCTTCCAGATGGCGATGGGCAACGCGGACTGGAGCAGCGACGGCCCCATGGCCGACGCCCTCTGGCTGGGGATCGGGGTGCTGCTCTCCGTGCCCGCGGGGCGCTGGCTCAACCGCCGGCTCGGCGAGGGGCGGCTCATGCGACTGCTGGCGCTGGGGATGATCGTGGTCGCCGTGCAGACGATTCTCAGCGAGGCGTAGGCCGCCGGGCCAGTCCGGGGGCCGGGCCAGTCCGGAGACCGGGGACATCAGGGGGCCGGGGAGGCGGCGGGCGGGGGCGGGGGGGTCTTCGCGCCCCAGCCGTCGCCGAAGGGCTGGTCGCGCCAGGCCAGCGCGCCCTTCAGGCCGGACTCCTGCGCGATGCGCCGCCACTCCGCGATCGAAGGGGCCTCGTGCGCGATGGCGTCGAAGTCGCCCGAGGCGTAGGCGGCGGTGCGCAGCCCGGCCTCCTCGAACCAGCGGTTGGTGGCGTGCTTGTGGATCGTGAGCATGTCCAGCGGCAGCTGGGCGATGCGGCGGCAGAAGGCCAGCGTGGCGTCGTCGAGCTCCTCGGCGGCCACGGCGTGGTTGACCATCCCCAGGCGCTCCGCCTCGCGGCCGTCGATCATGTCGCCGGTGAAAAGCAACTCCTTGGTTTTCAGCATGCCGATCTTGAACGGCCACATGCAGGTGATGGGGGGCACGCCCAGGGCGCGACCGGCGGGGTGCCCGAAGCGGGCATCGTTGGCCGCGAAGACGATGTCGCAGGCGCCGATCAGCTCGCCGCCGCCGGCGAGGCAGTAGCCGTGCACCTGCGCGACGATGGGCTTGCGGTAGCTCCACATCCACAGCCAGCGCTCCACGTTGTCGCGCAAGCTCTCCCGGTCCAGCGCGATGCGCGACTCCCCCAGGTCGGCCGCCCGATCTCCGCGGCGCTGGTTCGGCTTCCACGAGAACGCGCCGCGCGCGGGGGTGAGGTCATAGCCGGCGCAGAAGGCGCGCCCGTTGGACTTGATGCGAATCACGCGCACCTCGTCGCCGTGACGCAGCTCCCGCAGCGCCCCGAACAACTCCGCGATCAGGTCGGCGCTCATCGCGTTGAGCTTCTCGGGGCGGTTGAGCGTGATCGTGGCGACGGCGTCGTCGATGTCGAGCAGGATGTTTTCGTAGTCGGTCATGGCGTCCTCTCGGGGGCGGGCACGGCGAGGCCGGGCAGGCCGCAGGGCCAGCCTAACGCGCCGCCCCGCCGGCGGGCTCAGTCGCGGAAGCGGCCAAGCCTAATCGCGGAAGCGGTAGGTGATGCGACCGCGGGTCAGGTCGTACTCGGACAACTCCACGAGCACGCGGTCGCCCAGCAGCGTGCGGATGCGGAACTTGCGCAGCCGCCCGGCGGGACGGACCAGGGCTTCGGAGCCGTTGGCCAGTTCGACCCGGTAGTAGTCGTTCCCGAGGACCGCGGAGACGACCCCCTCGACCTCGATCTTTTCTTCAGCCATGCGCGCATCGCCCACGGCTCACGAGCGGGGGGCTCGCGGCGGTTCGGACTCGCACGGGGGGTCGAGGAGCGATCACCAACGGCGGTCGCGACCGCCGCCGCCACCGCCGCCGCCCTCGCGGCGCGGGCGGGCCTCGTTGACCGTCAGCGAGCGGCCCTGGAAGTCCTGGCCGTTCAGAGCGTTGATCGCCTGCTCGGCGTCGCGCTCGTCCATCTCGACGAAGCCGAAGCCGCGCGGACGCCCGGTCTCGCGGTCGGTGGGGAGGGCGCAGGAGACCACCCGCCCATACGCCTCGAACAGCGCCGTCACATCCTCCTCGGAGGAACTGAACGGCAGATTGCCAACATAGATTCTCTTCGACAAGAGAGACCCTCTCGATCGTGAACGCCGGTCCGGCGCCACCGCCCGCCCCGAGGCGAGCCTAGAAACCAGAAACGACACCGGAGTTGGAACCAACGACCGAGGCGAATCAGGGCGACGCTCCTCTGCGTCACAGCCACAGGATACACACATGGGCGCTAAACGCTCCCGTGGCGGTGCAAAAGTCACCGCGGACCCGGAATCGATCCCCGTGCCCGACGCTTGCCCGCATCGCTCCGGGCGGGGATGCTGGCCCCAGACCCGAGACGCCAGAGCCGCGCCGAGCGGCGCCCGCGGGGCGCCGCTCGCGTGCTGGAGGAGCCACATGATCGCCGAGAGTATCCTCGCCGTCTTCCGGCAACGGCTGGCGGGACTGCCGAACCCGGTCACGATCGATCTGTATCAGTCGGGGACCAGCAGCATCGTGGTCCCGGGGCGCGTGCAGGAGCCCTGCCGCGACTGCCCCGCCACGTATGAGGCGCTGGAGCAGATCGCGGGCGTCAGCGACAACCTGCGGCTGCGCAGCCAGGATTACAGCGTGCACGCCGCCCGAGCGGAAGCGCTGGGCGTGGACCGCATCCCCGGCATCGTGCTGAGCCGCGACGGCGGCGGCCCGACCGACGGCCGGCTGCGCATCTTCGGGCGGCCCGCGGGGCACTTCCTGCCGCTGCTGCTGGAGGCGATCGAGCGGACGGCGAACGACCCGGAGGCGCCGCCGGCGGACGTCGCGCTGGCCCTGGAGCAGATCGAGGGCCCCATCGCCGTGCGCGTGATGGCATCGCTGACGGACAAGTCCGGGACGCACGCGGGGACCACGGCGTTCACGCTGGCGAGTTGCACGCCGCGCGCCGACGCGGCGGTGTACGCGATGGAGTCGTTCCCCGCGCTGGTGCACGACCTGGAGATGACGCACACGCCACTGACGTTCGTGAACAACTCGCGGGGGTTCGCCGGCGTGACGATGCCGCTGGACCTGGCCGTGTACGCGCTCTCTTCGCAGGTGGACCGGGAGAATCCGACGGCGCCGCGCATCCTCGACGGCACACTGGCGAAGGTGGAGCTGAAGCCGCGTGGGGGCCCGGAGGAACCGAAGTCGGGCCTGATCCTGCCGCCCACGGGCATCGCCCGACCGCCGGGGCCGGGCGGTCGCCCGGCCGCGCCGGCGGCGCCCGCCACGCCGCGAACCGCGCCCGTCGCGCCCATGCCGCCCGCCGCGCCGCACACCGCGCCCGTCGCGCCCGTGCCGGCGCCGGCGCCCAACCTCCCGTCCGTCGATGTGGCGGTGATCGGCGGCGGGCCGGCCGGCTTGCAGGCGGCCCTGACCCTGACGCGCGGGCGGCGCAGCGTCGCCGTGTTCGACGATCCGGCGCCGGCGCGCAACGCGGCATCGCACGCGCTGCACGGCTACCTGGGCTTCGACGACCTGCCGCCGAAGGAGGTCCGGCGGGTGGCGTGGGAGCAGATCGACCGCTACGGCGGCGCGACGCTGCATGAGGCGCGGGTCGAGGACGTGCAGCGTGGGGCGGGCGGGGACTTCGTGCTGCACACGCGCGCGGGGGCGGCCCTGACGGCGCGCCACGTGGTGCTGGCGTCCGGCTATCGCGACGTCTTCCCGGACCTCTCCGGCTTCCGCGAGTGCTGGGGCGAATCGATCATCCCCTGCGTGCTCTGCGACGGCTACGAGCACCGCGACCGCGCCTGGGCGATCGTGCGGGCGTCGGCGGTGTCCCGCACGACCGACCCGCGCCTGGCGATGCACTGGACCAAGGACGTGCAATTGATCCAGGGCGGCGACGCCCAACTCGCCGACAGCGAGGCGCGGCGCATGGAGGAGTTGGGCGTCCGGCTGCACCGCGGCAACGTGGCCGGGATCCGCCGCGACGGGGCGCAGATCCGCAGCCTCACGCTGGACAGCGGCGCGGAAGTCGAGATGCAGACGCTGCTCTGGATGCCGCCCACCGAGCCGACGCCACTCGTCGCGCGGCTGACGCGAACGCTGGGGCTGACGCTCAACGCGGAGGGCCACGTGGCCGGGGACGGGGGGCAGCGCACCAGCGTCGAGCGGGTGTGGGCGTCGGGCGATGTGCGGGGCTGGGCGGGCGCGATGGGCGCCGCCCGGCAGGGGGAGGTCGCGGCGCAGGCCATCCTGCACGAGTGGTATCAGTAGTGGCGGCCGGCCGTGCGGCCGGGGCGCTCGCCGCGGTCCTGGTGGCGCTCGTCGCCGGGGCGGCCTGCTCGCCGGACGGGGGCGGTCCGGCGGCCGACAGGCCGTCGTCCGATGGGCAGGGGGCCGCTGACACCGCGATCGTCAGGCGCGACGAGGCCGAAACGCTGGTGGACCCCGTCGAGCTCGCGCTGGCGGATCTGCGCGACGACAGCGGCATCCTGGACGAGGAACGCCACGCGCGCGTGTATCAGATGGCGATCGCGAACGCGCCACCCATCCCAGAGCGGGCGCCGTTCCTGCCGCCCGATGCGAGGCTCACGCCGGCCGGGGAGGCGATCCTGCGCGACGCCAGCCGCCCGCACCTCTTCGGATTCGACTGGCTGACGAACTTCGGTATCCGCATCGTCAAGTTCGAGGAGTTCGACCCGCGGCTGCTGCGCAACGCGATCATCCCGCTGAGCGACCCCGACTACATCAGCGTGGCCGAGGCGGACCGCATCTACAGCGACGGCTACCCGGTGCAGCACATCGACGTGAACGGCGATGTGCGCGCCTTTCCCGTCGCGATCATGCTGTGGCACGAGGTCGTGAATGACACCGTCGGCGGCGTGCCCGTGCTGGTCACGTACTGCCCGCTCTGCAACACCGCGATCGCCTTCGATCGGCGGGTGGGGGGGACGACGCTGTCGTTCGGGACGTCCGGCCTCCTGCGCAACAGCGACCTCGTGATGTACGACCATCAGACGGAGTCGGTCTGGCAGCAGGTGGGCGGCAAGGCGCTGATCGGGGACATGGTGGGGGCGGCGCTGCCGCCCATCCCCAGCGGGATCGTGTCGTGGGGGCAGTTCCGCGACGCCTTCCCCGACGCGCTGGTCCTGGCCCGCCCGGACCTGCGGAACAGCGCAGGCGGGGGCATCCCCTATGGCACAACGCCGTACACCGGCTACGACAACCTGGCGGCCGCCGCCGACGTTCGCCGCCTGTTCCGGGGCGAGCCCGACGAGCGCCTGCACTTCGCCGAGCGGGTGGTGGGGCTATCGATCAACGGCGAGGCCGTGGCGTACCCGTTCCGGGTGCTGGCCGTGGAGCCCGTGGTCGCGGACGTGGTGGGCGGCGCGGCGGTGGTGGTGGTGTGGACGCCGGGGGCGGTGTCGGTGCTGGACCAGGTCGTGATCGAGGCGAGCCGCGAGGTGGGCGGGGCGGCGGTGTTCCGCCCCACGCTGGACGGCGTCGCGCTCACGTTCGAGCCGAACCCCGACGACCCGCAGACCTTCCGCGACGTCGGCACGGGGTCGACGTGGAACATCTTCGGGCGGGCGGTGGCGGGGGAGCTGGCCGGGGCGCAACTGACGCCGATCGCGCACGGCACGCACCTGTGGTTCGCGTGGGCCGTGTTCGAGCCGGAGACGTCGATCTACGGATCACCGGTCGGCTAGCCGACCAACGCAAGCCCCGACAACGCAAGAGCGGCCGCCTTGCGGCGGCCGCTCTTCGATCCTCCGTTCGGGTGGACTAAACGAGCCTCTGCGTGGCGAAGTTCAGCGCCTCGGCGCGGCGCTGCACCTTGCCCGCCGGCCAGTTGATGTCGCCACGGGTGATCACGCCTTCCTTCGGCTCGATCACGAAGATGAACGTCGCTTCGCGGGCGTGCTCCAGGAAGAGCTCGGTGATGAGCCCCTTGCGGACCACGGGGTCCAGCTCGACTTCCTGCTCGGCCACCATGTCCAAGATCTTCTGGCTGCCCGGGGCGACCGCGTACGGGCCCGAGGGCTTGACGCAGCAGTTGATCATCGAGCCGACATCCGGGTTGGTGTTGGCGAAGAACCACCACAGGCCGGGCTCGCCGGGGCGGGCACGGACGGCGGCGTCGGTGAAGTACTCGGCCGCGGCCCACGGCTTGATGGTCAAGCGGATGCCGACCGCGCCGAGGTCCTGCTGCACGATGAGCGAGAGGTCGTCGACGAGCTGGCCCCAGGTGCCGTGAATGTGCAGCGTGGTGTCGAAGCCGTCGGGGTAGCCGGCCTCAGCCAGCAGCGCGCGCGCCTGTTCCGGGTCGTAGGGGAAGGTGACTTCCGCCTTCTGCTCGGGCGTCGGGTAGCCGATGGCGCCACTGAAGGTGAACAGCGCCTGCTCCTCGGTGCCCGAGAGCAGGCCGTTGATGATGTTGCCGCGGTTGAGCGCCAGGTTCGCCGCCAGGCGGACCCGCTGGTCGAGGAAGGGGTTGGGGCTGCCGTCCTCCAGCACGGGGTTGTTGAGGTTCGGGTAGACGTTGTGGCACGAGGCCGCGCCGGCGGGCTGCAGGAAGACGTTGAAATCGGGGTTGTCCAGGAAGGGCTCCGCCTCGTTGAACCCGAGGGACGGCACGGTGTCGATCTCGCCCGCCTCCAGCCCGGCCAGGCGCGACTGCACCTCCGGCCGCACCAGCACCTCCAGGCGCTTGTGGAACGGCACGTGCGGCACGTTCACCGGGTAGTCCAGCGGGTGGAAGTGCTCGTCGTGGCGCTCGAAGATGAAGTTCTCATCGTCGGCGTGACTGACGAAGCGGTAGGCGCCGGTGCCCATGGGGGCGCGGTCCATCTCCGCGTCACCCACGCGCTCGGTGTAGGCGCGGGAGATCATGACGACGGCGCCGGTGAACGCCACGACAAGGAATCCCGCGTCCGGGGCGTTGAGTTCGACCAGCCAGGTGCGGTCGTCGACCGCCTCGTTGCGGGCCCAGTTATGGGCGCCGTAGGTCGTGCGGGCGCTGGTCCAGCCAGCCGGGTTGTCGGTCGTCTCGCCGCCATTGTGGTATTCGGCGATGTTGCCGGCCCGGTCGAAGGTGAACTTCGCGTCCACGGCCGAGAAGATCGAGCCGTCGTGGAACGGGGCGGGCGTCACCGCCGCGGTCATCGTCACGTCGTCGACCCACTCCGGCGTGACCAGGTGGCCGTAAACCTCGTTCGTGTCCGGCTCCAGCCAGATGCCGTTGTCGTGCACGCACTGATGGGAGATGTAGTTGGTGTGGCTGCCGGCGCGGAGCTGGTCGAGCCCGCCGTTGTCCGCTGCCGCCGTCGTGCGGATGGTCGCCTCGAGGTCGATGCCGGCGAAGGCCGACACGGCCTGCTCTTCGGCCTCCTCCTCCGCAGGCTCATCGGCGGCCTGCGCCTGCGCTTCGGCCTGCTCCTCCGCCTGGGCCTGGGCCTGCTCCTCCGCCTGCTCCTCGGCGGGAGCCGCGGCGGCGGCCGGGGCGTCGTCATCGTCATCGTCGCCGCAGCCGACCAGGGCGAGGCCGGCCGCGCCAACGCCGGCCTTGGCGCTGGCTCCCAACATCGTGCGGCGGCTGATACGCCGACGGCGCATGGTGGTCCAGTAGTTCATTCCGCTCATGGCAGTCTCCTCTCGCGACGCGTGGTCGCACTTTGACATCGCGCCGGGAGGCGCGAACAACGGCACAAAGAATACGCCATGACACCGCGACTGCCAAGGGGATCGCTTGATCGCAGCGCGACGGAGAGCGGCGGCGCGCACCGCGAGCGACCGCCTTGCGGCGGCCGCTCGTTATCGCGTGGCGGTGAAGCCGTGGCTAGACGAGCTTGTGCACCGGGAAGCAGCCCGTGATGGCGCGGCGCTGCTGGGCGAGCGCACGCTGGGCTGGACGCGTCCCCACGCCACCGCGATCGCGGCGGCCTCCGGCTAGCGCACGTGGCGCAGGCGCGGATCGAGTTCGTCACGCAGCCAGTCGCCCATCAGGTTGCCCGTCAGCGAGACCGTGAGCAGGGCCAGCCCCGGCAGCCAGATCGTCCACCAAGCCTGGACCAGCCGGATCGCGAGGTAGTGCCAGAACTGCATCAGATCCCTTGCGGATCGCTCTCCGGTGTTCCGGCGGGGGTGTTCCGGCGGGGGCGTTCCCCCGGCTCCGGCGCGCGCGGCGTCTCGCCGGCTCCGATCCCGGTGGGCGCATCCTCCAGGGGCGCGTTCGGCGGGGGCCGCCTACGCGAACTGGTCGCGGCCGGCGACCTTGAGTGCCTCGGCGCGCCCCGCCTCTTCCTCGTACTTGAACGGGTAGAGGTGCTCGAGGCCCAAGAGGCGCGCCAGTTCGGGGTGGCGGTCGAGGAACTCGGCGTCGCTCTCCCGCCAATCCTGGATCGGCTTCATGTACGAGCGCATCCAGGCCATGACCAGGGTGACGCGCAGGCCGGGCGTGGTGCGGGGCAGCGCGCCGTGCCAGGTCGCGCCGTGCCAGACGGCCAGGGAGCCCTCGCGCGCGCTCAGCGGCACGACGCGGTAGGGGCTGTCCTCCCGCGTGAAGTCCTGCTCGTGGGCGAACGGGGGGCGGCCGAAGAGGTGGCTGCCCGGCACGTACACCGTGGGACCGTCCTCCTCCTTGCTGTAGTCGCTCAGCACCCAGGAGGTGTTGCAGAAGTGGGCGTACTGGGACATGGGCGGCGGCACGCCTTGGGCGTCGTTGTGGAGCAACAGGGGATCCGTCTGGTCGCCCTTGCCGAGACCGGGAACCTTGTTGCTCCCCTTGAGCAGCCAGGTGGCGCCGGTCATGACCGCGCTCTGGCCGCACATCCAGCGGGCGATCGCCAGGGCCGCCGGGTTGAGGACGGCTTCGACGAAGGCCTCATCCTCCTCGAGCAGCCACCAACTGTTCCGCAGCCCCGTCTTGAGCTCGGCCGTGCGGTAGTCGTCGATCGGATCATCGTTGCGGGCGCCGTGCGTGCGGAGGATGGCGTCGCGCAGGCGCTCCACGAAGCCGGGCGCGGCCCCCGTCTTCTCCGGCGGGATGACGGTGAAACCGTAGGCGTCGAGCTCGACGACGTTGCGCTCCAAGCCGTAGCGGGTGATCTCGCTGACGGCGGCGTCGGCGGCGGGTGAGGCTTGCAGAGCGGTGATGTCCATGATCGGGTCTTCCTTTCCGAGAGTCGCGGGACGCCCCGCGGCGGTGCCCCGAAGCCGTCCCTCCGGTCCCCCCTCTCCATCGGTTCAGATGGTGAGGGGGTGAGGGGGTGAGGGTCCGGGCGTCAGATGCGCCGCTGCGCGGCGTAGGTGCTGTAGAAGTTCAGCAGCCCCAGCCGGCCGCCCTTGGGCCAGTTGACGTCGCTGCGGGAGAGGACGCCGTCCGGGGGCTCGACGATGTAGATGTAGTACGCGCGGCGCGCGTGCTCCAGGATGAATTCCGCGATCATCTCGAGGCGCCGTTCGGGATCTTGCTCGACCCTCTGCGCGAGGAACATCTCGTCCATGTCGGGTTCCGGGGGCGCCGCGAGGCTGAAGAAGCCTCGGGGCCCGGCGCAACACTCCCACGGATGTCCGACATCGGGGTTGGGGCTGCCCCAGAACCAGTAGAGGCCCGGCGGGGCCTGGTCCCGGCCGCGGGTGTACGCATCGGAGAAGTAGTCGCCGGCGCCGAGCGACATGGGTTCCACCCGGATGCCGACCGCGTTCAGATCCTGCGCGACCGCCAGCACCATGTCCGAGATATACGAGCCGCCCCAGTCGGGCGTCCAGTACAGGGGGATGTCGAAGCCGTCCGGGTAGCCGGCCTCGGCCAGCAGCGCCCGCGCCCGCTCGGGGTCGTAGGCGTAGGTGACCTCCTGCTTCTGCTCCGGGGTCGGGTAGCCCTGGGCGGTGCTGTGCGCGACGAGTGACTGCTCGCCGACGCCGAGCAGGAGGTTGTCGATCAGGACCTGGCGGTTGACCGCGTGGTTCGCGGCCCGGCGGACGCGGACGTCCAGGAACGGGTTCGGGCTGCCGTCGTCCAACGTCTGGGCGAACAGGTTGGGCTGGATGTGCTGGAGGCCCCAGGTGAGGGGGGCTCCCCACTGCACGGTGAAGTCGGGGTCGTCCAGGTACGGCTCGGCGACGTCGGGGCCCACCCCCTCCATCATGTCGATCTCGCCGGCCTCGAGGCCGGCCAGGCGCGACTGGAGTTCGGGCCGCACCAGGACCGTCAGCTGTTGGTTGTGGGGCACGTGCGGCACCCGGACGGGGTGGTCCAGCGGGAAGAAGTGGTCCTCGAAGCGCTCGAAGACGAAGTCCTCGTCCTCCGTGTGGCTCACGAAGCGGTAGGGGCCGGTGCCCATCGGGGATCGGTCCACCGCGGTGTCGCCCCGCCGCTCCGTATCCGCCTTGGAGAAGATGGAGGTGTTGACCGTGGCCATGTGGAGGAGGAGGAAGGACGCGTCGGGCCCCGGGAGTTCGATCTCCCAGGTGCGGTCGTCCACGGCCTCGCTGCGGGCCCAAGTGCTCGATCCCCAGACCCCGCAGCACGTCGTCCAGCCGCCGGGGTGATCGGACGTCGCGCCGCCGTCGTGATATTCGGCGACGCCGCCCGCGCGCTCGTGGGTGAACACTAGGTCGTGCGCCGTGACGGTCGAGCCGTCATGGAACGGCGCCGGAGCGATCGCCGCCCGGATCGAGACGGGGTCGATCCACTCCGGCGTGGCGACCGTCGCTATCAGGCTGTTATCGCGCGGGTCCACCTGCATCGCCGGGCCGAAGACGGCGCCGTGCGAGTAGAAGTTGGTGAAGCTGGCGGTACGCCCCTGATCCAGGCCCCCGTTGTCGGAGGGGACCGCCGTGACGACCGAGGCGTCCAGATCGACCTCGTCCAGCGGCCAGGGCACGGAGAACTCGGCGTCCTCGCCCATCCCGGCGGCGACGGCGGCGCCAGCCGCGCTGGCGGCCTCCTGGGCCGCTTCGGCGGCCTCTTGGGCCGCAGCGACTGCCGCGGCCGCGGTCTCGGCCGCCGCAGCGGACGCCTCCCCGGCGGCGGCCGCAGCCGCAGCTGCGGCGTCGGCGGCGGCCTGCGCGGCAGCGGCGGCGGCGGCGGTGTCCTCGGCGCCCGCCTCCCGCGCGGCCTGGGCGGCGGCCTCGGCGGCATCGGCGGCCGCCTGCGCGACGGCGGCGGCGCCCGCGTCGCCCGCGGCCCGGGCCGCGTCGGCCGCGTCGGCAGCCGCATCGGCGGCCGCCTGGGCGGCAGCGGCCGCCTGTTCGGCGTCATCCGATTCGGCCGCTTCGGCCGCCAGGGCGGAGGCCGCCTCGGCGGCTTCGGCGGCGCGGCCCGCGGCCTCGGCGGCGTCGCTCGCGGCCTCCGCCGCGGCCGCGGCGTCGCCCGCCGCGGCGTCGATCGCCGACGAGTCGACGACTGCCGGCGCGGCGTCATCGTCGTCGTCGCCGCAGCCGACCAGCGCAAGGCCAGCCGCTCCAACGCCAGCCTTCGCGCTGGCTCCCAACATGGTGCGGCGCGAGATCTTTCGCTGTCGCAGGGCGGTCCAGTAGTTGCGGTCGCTCATGGCAATGCCTTTCGTTGCAACGCCGACGGTCCCGCCTGGGAACGTCACGGCGGTCGAGCGACGGTAGTATCGCGGCCCGCAGGCCGAATCATCAACTGCGGGACTCAGAAAGTATCAAGTGGACAACAGAGCGTCGGGGAGGGAGCGGTGCGGCCGGGTCGGCGAGGGCGATCGACGGCTAGCGCACGTGGCGCAGGCGCGGATCGAGTTCGTCACGCAGCCAGTCGCCCATCAGGTTGCCCGTCAGGGAGATGATCAGCAGGGCCAAGCCGGGCAGCCAGATGGGCCACCAGGCGACGTTCATCACCTCGCGCCCCTCGGTGATCATCCGTCCCCAGGAGGCCGTCCCGGCGGCGACGCCGACGCCCAGGAAGCTGAGCGCGGCCTCGGCCAGGATCACGATCGCGATCTCCAGGGTCATGACGATGACGATCGTGTTGGTCACGTTGGGGAGCAGGTGCTTGCGCATGATCCACCCGCCGCTGGCCCCGGTCGCCCGGGACGCGGTGACAAAGTCGCGCTCCTTGAGGGACAGCACGTCGGCGCGGACCAGCCGCGCATAGGCGGACCAGGTCCAGACCAGCAGGATGATGATCACGTTGCGCAGGCTGGGGCCGAAGACGCTGGCCATCAGCACGGCGAAGAGGATGGACGGCAGCGCCAGTTGGACGTCGACGACGCGCATGAGCACCTGCCCGGTGAGCCCGCCCACCCAGCCGGAGATCATGCCGATGCTGGTACCGATCAGCGCCGCGCCCGGCACGACGATCGCCACCACGATGAGCGACACGCGCGCGCCGTGCAGCAGGCGGCTGTAGATGTCGCGCCCCAGTTCGTCGGTGCCCAGGGGGTGGTCCCAGGCGCCCCCATCGAAGACGGGGGGCTGCAAGCGCGAGAGCAGGTCGATGAAGTTCGGGTCGTGCGTGGCGAGCACGTCCGCCAGAACCCCCGTCACGAGGAGGGTCAGTGCGATCAGCGACGGGAGCGACAGGCCCAGCCAGCGCCGCCAGCGAATGCCCCCGGGGATCTCGTCGATGTGAACCGGCGCCGCCGCCGCGCGCTGGGTCATCAGAGTCCTCCCGCCCGGATCCGGGGATCGATGATGCGGTAGGAGACATCCACGAGCACGTTCGCCAGGGAGATCGACGCCGCCAGCACGATGATCGCGGTCTGCACCATCGGGAAGTCGTTCTGCTGGATCGAGTCGATGATCAGCCGTCCGATGCCGGGCCAGGCGAACACGACTTCGATGATCACGGAGCCAGCGATCAGGCGGCCCACGCCGATGCCCATCACCGTGACGACCGGCAGGAGCGCGTGCCGCACCGCGTGCCGCACGATCACGACGCGCTCATTCAGGCCCTTGGCGCGCGCGGTGCGGATGAAGTCGGTGTCCATCACCTCGATCATGCCCGAGCGGGTGAGCCGCATGATGGCGGCCATCTCGAGCAAGCCCAGCGAGATGGCCGGCAGGATCAGTGCCTTGAACCCCGATGCGCCGCCGGTGGGGAACCAGCCCAGCTCCACGGCGAAGAAGAAGATCATCATCAGGCCCAGCCAGAAGCTGGGGGTGGCCTGCCCAATCACGGCCAGCAGCCGCGCCAGCCAGTCGACCGGCTTGCCGCGCCGCAGGGCCGCGATGATCCCCAGTGGCACCGACCCGCCGATGGCGACGACGAGCGCCGCGCCGCCCAGCTTGAATGTGTTCACCGATCGGTCGCCGATGGACTCGATCGTTGAGATGCCGCCGCCGCGGAACGAATTCCCGAAGTCCAGCTGCAGTAGCTCCCAGAGGAAGTTGCCGTACTGGATGATCATCGGGTCGTTGAGGCCCAGGTTCTCGCGCAGCGCCTCGATATCGGCGTTCGTCGCGTCGAAGGGGAGCAGGAACGTCTCGGGGCTGCCCACGGTGCGCGAGACGAAGAAGACGATGCTCACCACGACGAAGACGACGAAGAACGCCTGGAGCAGCCGGATCGCGAGGAAGTTCCAGAACTGCATGGGCGCGGTCACCCTTTCGTGGATCGCCGCCCGGCTCGGCGGGTTCGGCGCATACTAGCCCTTTCGGGGCCAGGGCCGCCAGTCGCGCGCGCACGTGGCCATTTCGTCAGCAGGCTGCTAGCCCGCGAAGAGCACGGCCTGCGGGGTGTGATTGGCGATCGCGAACCAGAAAGCCTGATGCCCGCCGAGGCGCGGCAACCGGCGACCGCCGGGGCCGCGCAGGCCCTCCTCGTCCAGCAGCCAGACGCCGCCGGCGGCATCGGTGAGCGTGCCGGCGGCCGGATCGGCGTCGGTGAAGCGCACGCCGCCCGACTCGTACGCCCGGCCGCCCAGGCCGTCGGCGGTGGCGACCACGACGAGGCCGACGCCGCCGACGCGCTCCTGGATGAGGACCAACTCGGCCAGCCGGGCTACGGGGTAGACCGCGACGGCGTTGGGCAGCCGCACGACGTAGACCTCCGCCTTGGCGGGCAGGCGGTCGTCCCGGACGGGGACGTAGAAGAGGGGGTCGGGGCTGGCGTTGTAGTCGGCGTAGGCGACGCCGGGGCCGTAGTCGCGGCTGAAGCCGGTCTGGATGTCCAGCACGGTGGAGCCGGGATGGGCGCGGCGCCACTCGCCCCAGGTGGTGCGGACGGCGGGCAACGGGGTCAGCCGGATGCCGCGGCCGGCGAGCGGGCCCCAGACGGGCTCGCCGCTGAACTGGTTCCAGAGCGTCTCCGTCGTGCGGTCGTACATCAGCTTGTTGGATCGATAGAGCAGCCCGCTGGTGCCGAAGCGGTAGACGGCGTCGCCGGCGCGGCCGTCGTAGAGGATGGGCGCGCCGCAGAGCGTGCAGTAGGCGAGCGAGACCGGCAGGCCGCCGACGGTGTCGTTGACCATCTCGTGCCAGGCGATGATGCGGATGGGGTAGGCGCGGACATCACCGTTGATGGCGACGCCGATCACGCGGTCGCTGTCGTTGATCCAGGCGGCGGCGTCTTGGGCGGAGACCTGGCTGGGGAACTCGAGGGCCGGGATGCCGTCGACTTCGACGCCGCCCCAGAGCACCTCACGGGCGTCGATGAGGCGCGGGGCGCCGGGGTCCATCATCGCGGCCATGCGCGGATAGAGCGCGCCGAAGAGCGCCCGCTTGAAGGCGATGTAGGCGTCGGTGTCGGAGTCGGCGGGGTGGAAATCGAAGATCTGGGGGTAGTTGAAGACGATGGTGTAGGGCGGCGTGCGGTAGCGGGCGCGGAGGTAGTCGATGACTTGCAGGCGGTAGGGGTTGGGGAAGGCGGCGAGGTCGACGACGTACTTGTCGAGGCCGGGCAGCTCCGACGCGAGGAGTTGGTCGATCAGGTCCTGCTGCGCGGGCGGGAGATTCTGGCGCACGAGGATGAGGCTGTCGCTGCGCTCCCAGATGACCAGTTGGGTGAGGTCGTGGGCGTCGGGGTCGAACGCGGCCGGATCGGGGCGATCGGCGCCGCCGCAGGCGGCCAGGGCCAGCGCCAGCGCCGCGATCAGGCCCAGCCACGATTGCCGGTGCGATCGGCGCCTGTGCCAGCGCGACGACGGCGCACGGCGGCGCATGGCACGACGCCCTACCAGGTATCGATATTCGGCCGCCGGCCGCGACGGATGGGGTTCGGGTTCTCGCAGGCCATGAGGCTGCGCACGAAGATGCGGCGCGTCTCGGCCGGGTCGATGATGCCGTCGTTCTCGAGCACCGAGGACGAATTGACGCCCTTGCCCCGCCGGTACGACTCCGCCACGAGCTCCTCGTAGCGCGCGGCGCGCGCCTCGATGTCCTCGATCGCGGCCAGCTCCGCCCGCTGGCCCAGCCGCACCGCGGCCTCGAGGTTCATCCCGCCGATCTCCGTCGTCGGCCAGCCCAGCGTCCACAGGGGCGCACGGGCGCTGCCCGTCTGCATCGCCTGCGCCGCGAGACCGTAGGCCTTGCGCAGGATCAGGCAGAACTTCGGCGTCTGCACGTTCGTCAGCGTCACGAAGACGTTGTTGCACTTGCGCGCCAGGCCCGTCCGCTCCACGTCCGGCCCCACCATCATGCCGGTGGTATCGCACAGCACGAGGATGGGGATGTTGAAGGCGTCGCAGAGCTGCGCGAAGCGGCAGAGCTTGTCGGCGCCGGGGCTATCGACGGCGCCGCCGAGGTGCTCGTTGTTGTTGGCGATGATGCCGACCGGGTGCCCCTCGATGCGGACCAGCGACGTCACCATCCCGACGCCGAACTCCTCCCGCAACTCCAGCACCGAGCCGGTGTCGGCCAGGAGCTCGATGACCTCGCGCACTTTGAACGTGCGCAGGCGGTTCTCCGGGATCACGTGGCGCAGCAGGCGCTGGTCGGCGCACTCCCACTCGTCGATGGGGCCCTGGAAGTAGGAGAGGTACTTCTTCGCGGCGGCGATCGCCTCGTGGTCGTCCTCGACGAGGATGTCCACCGAGCCGGCCGGGCCCAGATCCTCCATGGGTCCGATCTCCTCGGGCAGGAACAGGCCCAGGCCGCCGCCCTCGATCGTGGCGGGGCCGCCCATGCCGATGTTGGCGTCCCTCGTCGCGATCACGCAGTCCAGGATCCCCAGCATGGATGCGTTCCCGGCGAAGACGCGCCCGGCGGTGATCCCGATCGTGGGCACGGAGCCGCTGAGCTTGCCGAGCATGTCGTAGGTCTCGGTGGCCGCCTGGCCCGCCGCCATGATGTGGTGCATGTCCGTATCGCCGGAGCGGCCGCCGGCGCCCTCGGCCCAGAGGATCAGCGGCGTCGCCTGCTCGCCGGCGATCTTGATCACGCGGTCCGTCTTGAGATGGCCCATCATGCCCTGCGTGCCGGCCCAGACCGTCTCGTCGTACATGGCGATGAGGGTGGTCGCGCGGTTTTCCTTGAAGAGGTCCGCGTTGACCGTCGCGATGCCGGTGATCATCCCGTCCCCCGGCGCGCGACGCCGCAGGAACTCGTCCGACATGATCATGTGGCGGGCGGGCAGCACCAACTCGCCCATCTCGAACCAGGACCCGGCGTCGATCATCTCCGCCAGGCACTCGCGCTGGGTCATCTTGCCCTTGGCGTGGCGCTTGTCGACCCACTCCTTGCGGTTCTCGTCCGCTCCGATCGCCTGTAGCTCGAAGAACTCCTGCAGCCGCTCCGGGATGTAGTCGAGGTCGATCTCCACCTTCTCCTCGACGATCGCCGCGCCGACGTCGGCCTCCTCAATGAAGGCCATGGGGTGGCCCTCGTAGACGACGTCGCCCACCGCCACGGTGATGAGGCGCAGGATGCCGCCGACGCCGGACTTGATGAGGTGCTCCATCTTCATGGAGTCCATCGTGAACATCTGCTGGCCCTCGCGGACCGGGTCGCCCGCGGCGACGGTGATCTCGAGGATCGTGCCCTGCAGGGGTGAGCGCACGGGGGTCGTGTTGGGCGGCCCCACGATCTCGGGGGCGGGCTGCCTGCCGGGGGCGGTCGCGACGGCCGCCACCTGCCCGCCGCGCGTGCCCGAGCCCTCGCGGAAGTAGTTCAGGCCGGCCAGCGGATCGCGCTTGTCGAGCTGCGCCCCGGCGAGGCCGGAGATCCCGTTCGTTCCGGCGCCTGCTCCAACGGCGGCCGCGGGCTCGGCGGCCGCGATGAGTTCGGCGATGTGGTCGTCGACCCAGCGCGTGTAGACGCCGCCGCTCACGAAGTCGGCGTGCTCGAGGGCGCGTTCCAGGAATCCCAGGTTCGTCTCGACGCCCGCGACGTGGAACTCGCCCAGCGCCCGGCGGGCCCGCCCCACCGCCTCGGCGAAGTCGCCCGAGGCCGAGTAGGTGATCACCTTGGCCAGCAAGGAGTCGAAGTTGGGGTTCGTCGTGTAGCCGGGGTAGCCGTACGTATCAACGCGGACGCCCGGCCCCAAGGGCGGCTCGAACGACGTCAGCATCCCGCCCGAGGGGTGCACCTCGCCGTCGGGCTGCATGCGCTCCATGTTCACGCGGCACTGGATCGCGTGGCCGCGGGCGGCCGGGATCGCGTCCTGCTCCAGCCCGAGGTCGGCCAGCGACGCGCCGCCCGCGATGCGCAGCTGCGCCTTGACCAGGTCGACGCCGGTCACCTCCTCGGTGACGGTGTGCTCGACCTGCAGGCGTGGGTTGGCCTCGATGAAGGCGAAGTGGCTCTCGTCCCCCTCATCGACCAGAAACTCGAAGGTGCCCAGGCTCAGGTAGTTGACGGCTGCGGCCATGCGCACGGCCGCGGCGGTGATCCGATCGCGCGTCGCGTCGCTCAGCCAGGGGCTGGGCGCCAGCTCGACGACCTTCTGGTGGCGCCGCTGCAGGCTGCACTCGCGCTCGCCGAGATGCGCGACACCGCCCTGCCCGTCGCCGATCACCTGCACCTCAATGTGCCGGGCCCGCGCGATCAGCCGCTCCACGAAGACGGCGTCGTTGGCGAAGGCGGCGCCCGCCTCGGACTGGGCGCGCGTGTAGGCCTCCTCGATCTCGCCGGCGTCCGTCACGACGCGCATCCCGCGGCCGCCGCCGCCGGCGATCGCCTTGATCACCATCGCCGGCTCGACGTCAGAGTCCTCGCCGAGGGAGTCGAAGAAGGAGCGCGCCTCGTCGAGGTCGACGGCGTCGGCGCTGCCGGGCAGCACCGGCACGTCGTGGCCGACGGCCAGGTTGCGCGCCTGCGCCTTGTCGCCGAACAACTCCAGCGACCCCACCGACGGCCCCACGAAGGTGATGCCCTCCTCGGAGCAGCGGCGCGCGAAGGCCGCGTTCTCGGCCAGGAAGCCGTAGCCCGGATGGACAGCGTCGCAATCGGCCGCCTTGGCCGCCGCGATCACCGCCTCGATGTCGAGGTAGCCGCGCGCGCCGGCGCCCGGCAGCGCCCGCGCCTCGTCGGCCCGGCGAACGTGCAGCGACGCCGCGTCGTCGGGCGAATGCACCGCGACCGACACGATCCCCAACTCCCGCGCGGCGCGCATCACCCGGATCGCGATCTCGCCGCGGTTCGCGACGAGCAGTTTCTCAATCGGCATCACATACTCCTCCTACTGGGTGAAAACATACCTGCTACGCGCCCTGCACACCCGCCACGCCCTCGTTTAAACGCCACGAGCGGGCCATCATGGCCCGCTCGTTCGCTCGCAGCGACGCGAGATCCAATCAACGAATCGGCTGCGGCTCCAGGTCCTGTCAGCCGCAGCTGCCGGTTGGCGCCGCTGCCTTCGGCGGTGATGAGCCCGCCGATGACTGGCCCCGTACTGCGGCCTCGGCGGCCGTCAGTAGCGCCACGTTCTGCTGCCGGCTTCCGCCTGGGGCGGCTAGGGGCACGTTCTCGTCCACCAGCGCGTTCCCGCGCCCGTTGTAGGCGTCGGCGAACAGCACCGTGACCGCCGGGGAGCCGGCCTTAATCCAGTTCCCGAACCCGAGGATCATGTGATCGAAGGTGCCGGTGCTCTGCAGAGTGATCATCTCCGTGTATTCACGGGGGTTGATCTCGGTGTTGATGTCGAACGCGGCGACCTCCTGCTGCAGGAGTTGGGCCAGCGCCGGGGCGTCCAGGCGCTCCGGCAGGATGTCCATCTTGAGTGTCTCGCCGCCGGTGAAGCCGGCTGCATCGAAGAGCTGTCCGGCTTCCGCACGCGCGGCGTCCAGGTCCACGCCCATGGGGTGCGGATCCAGGGCGGCGCCGCTGCCCTCTTTATAGGCCACGGAGCCGGGCTGCCAGTGCATGCGCCCGGGGATGTCGAACTTGCCGGCGAACTCGCGCTGGATGCGCGGGCCGTCGATTAGCATGAGCACGGCCTGCCGGGCCAGCTTGTTGCGGAACGGCTCCGAGTCCGCGCGGAAGCGCGCGACGCGGCCGCCGACGCCCCAGCCCGTCTGGGCGGTGAAATCTTCGTTCTCCAGCAGTCGCTCCTCGACCTCCGGGAGGCCGAGGGCGAGTCCCTGGTGCGAGTCCAGCTCGCCCGCCTCCAAGGCCAGAGCCATGGCGGCAGCGTCCGCGAAGAGGGTGTGCTCGATCTTGTCGAGCTGCGGCGCGCCGCCCGTGAAGATCGGGTGGTTGTTGTCGGCCGCGAAGTCCGCGTGCGGTAACTGGTCCCAGCCGCGGTTGGGGTCGTAGTTCTCGAAGGTGTACGGGCCCGTCCCCACGACCACCGCCTCGTCCATGCGCCGTCGTAGGTCTCACGGTCGACGAGGTTCGTCGCCTCCAGCAGCGTCTCGATGTACCCCGTCGGCCGGGTCAGCGTCAGGCGGTAGGTCGACGCGTCGACCGGCTCGCGGACATCCAGGTTCTTCGACAGCCGGAACGCGGGGCGCCGCCACCGGCCACGTTCTCGTCCCGAATCGCCTCAAACATGAAGTGCACGTCGTCGATGTCGAACGGGCGGCCCGTATGCCAGACGGGGTCCGTGCGAATGCCGAAGACCCAGGTGGTGTCATCGGGGCGCTCCCAGCCGGTGGCCAGGACCGGCTCCACCGTGAAGTCGAGGTCGGAGACCCGCTCCATGCTCACGCCGCCGCTCGGGTCCGCCTCCCAGGTCGTGCCGGAGACCCGCGCCAGCCGCTCGAAGATGCTGTAGTCCAGGTTGAAGCCGGTGTTGTTGCCGGCGTTACCGAAGCCCAGGCGCACGAAGTTGGGCGTGGAGGTGTTGGGCCGGCGGTAGACGCCACCGGCTGCCGCCACCGCCGGTGCGGCCTCCTCGTCGGCCATGGCGGCGGCGTCGGCGGCCTCGCGGGCCGCGTCGGCGGCCTCTTCGGCGGCGGCGACGGCAGCCGCGGCGGTCTCGGCGGCCGCAGCGGCCGCCTGCGCGACGGCGGCGGCGCCCGCGTCGCCCGCGGCCCGGGCGGCCTCGGCCGCATCGGCGGCCGCATCGGCGGCGGCCTGGGCGGCCGCAGCGGCCTGCTCGGCATCATCGGATTCGGCCGCTTCGGCCGCCAGGGCGGAGGCCGCCTCGGCGGCTTCGGCGGCGCGGCCTGCGGCATCGGCGGCGGCGCTCGCGGCCTCCGCCGCGGCAGCGGCGTCACCCGCCGTCGTATTTGAAGTTCGGGGGTGAGGTCGTTCGGGAATGTGCGAGAGCGACGGTTAGCGGATCTTCTGCGGCGCCAAGTCCTGGAAGCTCTTGCCCTCGGCGGCGAGGTTGGCCAGCAGCGGGGAGAGTTCCCAGTGCTCGCCGCCGAGCCGGGCGCCGTACTCGGTGATCTTGGCGGCGACGCGGTCCAGGCCCATGCCCTCGGCCCAGAACATGGGGCCGCCGTGGTAGACGGGCCAGCCGTAGCCGTTGACCCAGACGACGTCGATGTCGGAGGCGCGCATGGCCTTGCCCTCTTCGAGGATCTTGGCGCCCATGTTGACCATCGGCAGCAGGCAGCGCTCGAGGACTTCCTCGTCGCTGATCTCGTCGCGGTGGGCGACGCCGCGCCGGGCGGCGAAGTCGCGGATGAGGTCGAGCACCTCGGGGTCGGGCGTGGGGGCGCGCGTCTCGGGGTCGTAGATGTAGTAGCCGTGGCCGTTCTTCTGACCGCGGCGGCCGGACTCGCAGAGCACCTCGCGGATGGTGCGGCCGTGGGTGTCGTCGGGGTCCCAGCCGACGTCGAGGCCGGCGAGGTCGGCCATCGCGAAGGGCCCCATGGGCAGGCCGAAGTCGTAGAGGACGCCGTCGACCTGGGCCGGCGGCGCGCCCTCGAGGATCATGCGCTCGGCCTCGAAGCCACGCTGGTGCAGGATGCGGTTGCCGACGAAGCCGGGCGCGACGCCGACGACGGCGGGGACCTTGCCGATCGTCTTCGCCACCTGGAGGGTGGTAGCGAGGACGTCGGGGGCGGTCGCGTCGCCGCGCACGATCTCGAGCAGCTTCATCACGTTGGCGGGGCTGAAGAAGTGCGTGCCGATCACGTCCTGCGGGCGCTTGGTGACGGCGGCGATCTCGTTCACGTCGAGGGCGGAAGTGTTGGTGGCGAGGATCGCGCCGTCGCGGCAGATGGCGTCGAGCTCGGTGAAGACGGACTTCTTGAGCGGCATGAGTTCGAACACGGCCTCGATGACCATGTCGACGTCGGCGAAGGCGGACTTGTCGGTGCCGGGCTCGAGCAGGCTCATGCGCTCCTCGACCTGCTCCATCGTGAAGCGGCCGCGCCGGGCGGAGCGCTGGTAGTTCTTGCGCACGACGGCCAGCCCGCGATCGAGCGCCGCCTGGTCGCGCTCGACGATCTTCACGGGGATGCCGGCGTTGAGGAAGTTCATCGCGATGCCGCCGCCCATCGTCCCGGCGCCCAGGATGCCGACGCTCTTGACCTCGCGCCGGGCGGTGTCGCGGGGGAGGTCGGGCACCTTGGCGGCCTGGCGCTCTGAGAAGAAGTAGTAGCGCTGCGCCTGCGACTGCCGGCCCGCCATGAGGCTCTCGAAGACATCGCGCTCCTGCTCGAGGGCTTCGTCGAAGGGGAGGTCGAGCGCCGCCTCGATCAGGTCCACGTTCTTGGCGGGGGCGTGGAAGTTGCGCGTCTTGCGGGCGATCTGCTTGCGGAAGCCGTCGAAGACGGCGCGGTTGGCGCGGGCCTGGTCGATCTTCTCCTCGCGGTCGCGGATCTTGTTGAGCGGCGCGCCGCCGGCGACGAGTTGCTCCGCGAAGGCGACCGCGCCGTCGACGAGGTCGCCCTCGATGATGGCGTCGATCAGGCCGGCGGCCAGCGCCTCCTGCGAGCCGATGGGGTCGCCGATGGCGCACATCTCCAGCGCCTTGGCGACGCCGGTGACGCGCGGCAGCCGCTGCGTGCCGCCCGCGCCCGGCACGAGGCCCAGCTTGACTTCCGGCTGCCCGTACTGCGCGGCCGGCGCGCCGACGCGGTAGTGCGCGCACATCGCGACCTCAAGGCCGCCGCCCAGGGCGGTGCCGTGGATGGCCGCCACGACCGGCTTGGGGCAGTCCTCGATGGCGGTTTGGGGCTCCTGGAGGCCGGGCGCCTTGGGCGGCTTGCCGAACTCGGTGATGTCGGCCCCGGCGATGAAGGTGCGGCCGCGACAGGCCAGCACGACGCCCGTGACCGCGTCGTCGCCGGCGACCTGCTCGAAGGCCTTGAGCAGGCCCAGCCGCACGCCGTGACTCAGCGCGTTGACGGGCGGGTTGTCGATCAGGACCAGGGCGATGCCGCCGCGCTGCTCCAGCGAGACCATGTCGGTGATTGCGACCATTGTCGGGCTCCTCAATTTATGCAGTGCAGGCCAGTCAAGCGCAGGCTGGTCAGTTGTCGGAGAACGGCCGGGAACGACCGGGCCAGCCCCGGCTAGGGATACGGGTTTGGCCCGGCAGCGGCCATCATCTGCGCGACGGAAGCCCGGCGAGGCCCCGTCGCGGCGGCTACGCGACCGCGCCGCAGGCGCGCAGCGACTCGATCTCGTCGGCGCCCAGGCCGGCGTCGCAGAGGACGTCGTCGGTGTGCTGGCCGGCGTGGGCCGGCGGGCCCTGCACGGCGCTCTGCGTGCGGCTGAAGCGCGGCGACGGCGCCGGCTGCGTGATGCCCGCGATCTCGACGAACGACTTGCGGTGCTTGGCGTGGGGGTGCTGCGGCGCCTCGGTGGGCTGGAGCACGGGCGCGAAGCAGACGTCGCTGCCGTCCATGATCGCTTCCCACTCGGCCCGCGTCTTGGACTTGACCACCGCCGCGACCTTGCGCTTCAACTCGGGCCAGCCCTCGCGATCCATCTGCGGCGACAGATCCTCGTCCACGAGGCCGGTCAGTTCGAGCAGTTCGGCGTAGAACTGCGGCTCGATGGAGCCGAGCGCGATGTGCTTGCCGTCGGCGGTTTCGTAGGCGTCGTAGAAGTGCGCGCCGGTGTCGAGCATGTTCGAGGCGGGCTGCTCCAGCCAGCCACCGGCGTGGATGGCGCCGTGGATGAAGGTGATCAGGGAGCTGGCGCCGTCGACCATCGCGGCATCGACCACCTGGCCCACGCCCGAGCGCTGGGCATCGAGCAGGGCGGCGACCATGCCCAGGGCGAGCAGCATGCCGCCGCCGCCGAAGTCGCCGATCAGGTTGAGCGGCGGCACGGGCGCCTGCCCCTGCCGGCCGATGGGCGCCAGGGCGCCGGCCAGCGCGATGTAGTTGATGTCGTGGCCGGCCATCTGGGCGTAGGGCCCTTCCTGGCCCCAGCCCGTCATGCGGCCGTAGACCAGCTTGGGGTTGCGCGCCATGCAGACGTCGGGGCCCAGGCCGAGGCGCTCCATGACGCCGGGGCGGAAGCCCTCGAAGACGGCGTCGGCGCCGTCGATCAGGCGCAGCGCCGTCTCGACCCCGGCCGCGTTCTTGAGGTCGATCCCGATCGATCGGCGGCCGCGCGCCAGCAGGTCGCTGGGCGGGTCGGCGGGGTCGCCGCCCTGGACGCGATCGGCGCGGTCGATGCGGATGATCTCGGCGCCCATGTCGGACAGCATCATGCCGCAGAACGGCCCCGGCCCGATGCCCTGCAACTCGACGATTCGGATACCGGTCAGCGGTCCCATGCAACACCTCCTCTTGCCTCGCGCAGGATAGACTGCGGCGCGGTCGCGGGGGTGCATCCCCCGGCCGCGGACGCTAGCCTGCGAGGCCTTAGAGCGGGAAGGCATAACGTGGCTATCGCTGAGCATCTCCGGCGACCATGCCGGCGTCTCATCATGCGCGCGACGGACGCGGCGGATGCCGCTGCCCGCGCCGCGTCGATCGCCGTCCGGCTGCCGGGGCATCGACCGCGCCCCGAGGCTGGGACGCCCCCGCCCGCGACGGCCGCGGTCACCGCTCCAGCAGGCGGCGCCAGCCTGCGACCGTCGGGGCTGCCCTACCTCGCGGGCCTGGACGGCCTGCGGGCGCTCGCCGTCATCGCGGTCGTGCTGTACCACGCCGGCGTCGACTTCATGCCCGCGGGCTTCCTGGGCGTCGAGATCTTCTTCGTCGTCAGCGGGTACCTGATCACGTCGCTGCTGCTCTCGGAGCACGCGGCGACCTCCGCCGTGTCGCTGCGCCGCTTCTGGATGCGGCGGGCGCGACGGCTGCTGCCCGCGCTCTTCCTGCTGGTCGCCGTCGTGCTGACCTACTTCGCGATCTTCCTGCCCGCGGAGGTCGCCACGGTCCGCGGCGACGCGCTGGCGGCCATGCTCTACGTGAGCAACTGGGCCTTCATCCTGCGTGACACCCCCTACTTCGAGCAGGTGGGACGCCCCTCGCCGCTGCTGCACCTCTGGTCGCTGGCCATCGAGGAGCAGTTCTACGTCGTCTGGCCGCCGCTGTTCGTGGGCTTGATGGCGCTGCGCGGGCGGGCGCTGCTGTTCGCCGCCATCGTGGCGGGCATCGTCGGGTCGAGCGTGCTGATGGCCGTCCTGTACGAGCCCTTCGCCGATGTCTCCCGCGTCTACTACGGCACCGACACGCGCGCGGCCGGCCTGCTGTTCGGCGCGGCGCTGGCCGTCGTCTGGCGCGCGGGCGCTCTGCCGGCCCCGCGGGGCCGCGTGGTGGCGTGGCTCTTCTACGCCTCCGGGCTGGCGAGGCTGCTGCGCGTCTCACTCGACATCGCCGGCCTGGCGGCGCTGGCCGGGCTGGCCTACATCGTCGTCACGTTCAACTCGTTCCAGCCGGCGCTGTACCTGGGCGGGTTCGCGCTGGTGTCGGGCCTGACGGTGATCGTGATCGCGGCGGCGGTGGCGCCGGGAGGGCGGCTGGGGCGGGCGCTGGGCGTCGCGCCGTTGCGGGCGATCGGCCTGCGCTCGTACTCGATCTACCTGTGGCACTGGCCGATCTTCATCGTCACCCGGCCCGGCATCGACGTCCACCTGGGCGAGATCGAGCTGCTCGCCGTGCGCCTGGCCCTCACCCTGCTACTGGCCGAGATCTCCTACCGCTTCGTGGAGATGCCGATCCGACACGGCGCGCTGGGCCGCATCTGGGCGCGGACGCGCACACGGCGTGGGTGGGCGCGACAGGTGCGGCGAGGGGTCATCATCGGGCCGGCGCTGAGCGGCGCGGTGGCGCTCGGCGTCGTCGTCGCGGTCGCGCCGGCCGCGGAGCCGCCCAGCTACCTGGCGACGGAGCGCATCTCCACGATCAGGGTGGTCGCCGCCGTCGAGGCCGAGCCGGTGGACGCGGCGCCGCCGGAGACCGAATCGGCCGATGCGGGCGTGGGCGAGGCTGAGGCATCGGAAGCGGTCGCGCTGGAGCCCGAGCCCGAATCGCCCGAGCCGGCGTCGCCCGACCAGGACTCGCGAGCCGTCGCGCTGCCAGACGAAGAGCCCCGCGACGCGGTGGCGACCGTTCAGGCGGCACCGGCCGCCCGGCTGCCGACCCCGGCCACGCTCGAAGCCACGCCGGCCAGCTCGACGGTCGAGCAGACGGGCGTGAGCGCCGTGCAGACGATCGCGCCCGTCGAAGAGCCCGCGGCCGTCGCGGAGGACACGCGCAGCGATCCTCCCGGCGCTCGACTCAACGCCGACCTCGGCATCCTCCCGCCCGCCGCGGCCGAGGTCGTCAGCGCCGACGCGGCGGAGGACGGGCTCCCGTTCGCGGTCGCGATCGTTCAAGCCAAAATGGACGCGGCGGCGATCGTTCAAGAGGACGATCCGCGGCCGAGGGCCGTCGCGGCGGTCGAGGAGGAGGCCATTGAGGAGCCGGCGGCCGAGGAGCCGGTGGTCGAGAGGCCCGCGGCCGAGGAACCCGCGGCCGAGGCGCCGGCAGCAGCGCCGGTGGCCTACGAGGAGGCCGTCGCGGCCGTCGCGACGCCCGCACGCGAGCGCCCGGACCCACCCCCGCCGGTCGGCGAGGCGGCTGCGGAGCCGGCCAAGCCGGCCAAGCCAGCCGAGCCGGTCGAGCCAGCCGAGGTGGTTGAGCCAGCCGAGCCAGCCGAGGCGACCGTGGCGGCCGTGGCGGAGCCCCCCGCGCCGCCTCCCGCGCCCGCCCTGACCGCCATCGGCGACTCGGTGATGCTGGGCGCCGCCCTGGCGCTGGAGGCCGTGATCGGCCCGATCGGGATCGACGCGGCGACGTCGCGGCACGTGGCCCCGGTCATCGACCTGCTCAGCACGTACGCGAGCCAGGGGTTGCTGGGCGACACGGTGATCCTGCACATCGGCAACAACGGCGCCATCTCGAAGGCGCACTTCAGCGACATCATGGAGGTGCTGGCCGACCGCACGGTGCTCTTCGTGAATCTGCGCGTGCCGCGGGACTGGCAGGACTGGAACAACAGCGTGCTGCGCGAGGGCGTCGCCAAGCACCGCAACGCGTACCTGGTCGACTGGCACTCCGCCAGCGCCGGCAAGCGCGGCATCTTCTACCCCGACGGCTACCACCTGAACCCCGAGGGGGCCACGTTCTACGCGGAGACCGTCGCCGCCCACCTGCCACACTGATCGGGGCCGCACTGATCGGGGCGCACGCGAACGGCGACCGCCCTATTGCAGGGCGCCGCCGGCCGCGATCTCGGCGATGGCGTCGTCGTCGAGGCCCAGCAGCTCCCGCAGCACGAAGTCGTTGTCCTCGCCGTAGGTTCCCACCCAGCGCGGGTCCGACGGGGTCCGCGAGAGCCGCTGGCGGGTGTTCTCGACGGGCAGCGCGCCGAGGTCGGAGGACTCGACCTCGACGAAGTGCCGCATCGCCTGGAGCTGCGCGTCCTGGTCGCCCTGCAGGCTGTCGAGGACGGCGTGCGCCTCGACGCCGGCGTCTTGCAGCCCGCGCTCCAGCGCGTGCGCGTCCTGGCCCACCGTCCAGGCGGCGATCGCCGCCTCCAGCGCATCCTGGTTGCGCTCGCGCTCGGCCCGGTCGGCGAAGCGGGGGTCGCTCTCCCAGGCCGCCGCGGCCACGCCGCACAGTGCGCGCCACTCGTCCTGCGACCAGACGGCGATCGCGATCCAGCGATCCTCGCCGGCGCAGGGGAAGACGCCGTGCGGGGCCGCGCCCGGCTGTCGGTTGCCGCGGCGGCGCAGCACGCGCCCGTTGACGCTGGCGTCCAGCACGGCCGGGCCGATGAACGGGATCGACGCCTCGACCTGGGACAGGTCGATGTACTGGCCCTGCCCGGTGCGGCGGCGGTGGTCGAGCGCGGCGAGGGCGGCGACGGCCACCATGCGCGAGGCGGTGTAGTCGGTGTAGGCGCGGGCCAGGGAGGGGTCGCGGTCGGGCCAGCCGAGCACCTCGATCATGGCCGCGCGGGCTGCGCCGCCCACGCCGTAGCCGCCGCCCGTGCGGTCGGGGCCGGTCTGCCCATTGAGGCAGGTGCTGACCATGATCAGATCCGGCTTGCGCTGCTTGAGCGCGTCGTAGTGCAGATCCCAGCGCTCCATCACGCCCGGGACGAACGACTCGATGGCGATGTCGCACCAGTCGACCAGGCGCCGCACGACGTCGCGGGCCGCCGGCTTCGAGAGGTCGAGCTGGATCATGCGCTTGTTGACGTTGTAGTTGATGAAGTTCGACGAGCGCTCCGGGCCCGGCTGTCCCTGCCAGAACGGGGGACCGGCGCGCACCGGGTCGATGCGGGTACTGCTCTCCACCTTGACGACCGTGGCGCCGAAGTCGGCCAGGACGCGCATGGCGGCCGGGCCGACGAGCGCCCAACTCAGGTCGAGCACCTTCACGCCGGCCAGGGCCGTGGCGGCCGTCTTCGCGTCGCTCATCGCGCCACCCCGATCACGGCCTGCGCCGCCAGATCGTCGATCTCCGCAGCGGTCAGACCCAGGTCGTCGCGCAGCACCCCTCGCGTGTGCTCCCCGATCGATGGCGCGTGGCCGCCGATCTCGATCGGCGTCTCGCTGAACCGGGCGAAGGGGCCGGTGACCCTCACCGGGGCCGCCGCGCCGGGCTGGTCGATCTCGCGGAAGTAGCCCCGCGCCTGGAGTTGCGGCTCGGCCAGCAGGTCCGTGGTGGTGCGCACGGCGTCGATCAGCAGATCGTGTTCCTCCGCGTAGACCTCCATCTCGGCCCGCGTGTGGGCGGCGCAGAAGCGCCCGACGGCCTCCTGGCAGCGCTCGAACTCCGACATCGGCTCCTCGCCGCTCAGCAGCGGCCCGACGTAGGTGATGAAGTCCTTGTCGCGGATCGACGCGTCGCAGAAGCCCTTGTCGTAGATCAGCTGGATGAAGCGGTTGGTGGGCGGACCGATCGCGCTGCCGAAGAAGAGCCCGGCGGCGACGTAGCCGTCCTTGCAGGGCCAGATGAAGCGCACGGCCAGCGGCCCGAACTTCGCGCCGCCACCCCAGCGGACGAAGTTGCCGCCACCCCAGAGCGCGTTCAGCGTCGTGCACTGCGTCGCGAAGGTGAGCGCCGTCTGGGCCGTCACCTCGACACGCTGACCGAGTCCGGACATCGCGCGCTCGGTGAGCGCGACCATGCAGCCGACGGCGGCCTCGGCGCCGGCGTGGGCGTAGGCCTGGGGCACCGCCATCATCACGGGCGGGCGGTCGTGGTCGCCCCAGGTGGAGAGCAGGGTCGAGGCGGCCAGCGCGATCAACTCGCCGCCGCGATAGGCGGCCTTGGGACCCTCGCGGCCGAAGGGGGTGATGGAGGCGGCGATCAGCCGCGGGAAGCGCGACGCCAGCGTCGCGTCGTCCAACCCCAGGCCGGCCTGGCGCTCCGGATCGACGCCCTCGATGAGGAAGTCGGCGTCGCCCAGCAGGCGTGCGAGGATGTCGCGACCGGCGTCGGCCTTGATGTCCAGCGCCAGGCTGCGCTTGTCGCGGTTGTGGGCCCACCAGGCGAGGCTGGTCTCAAGGCCGGGGGTGTCATGCGCGTAGGGGCCGAAGCGGCGGGCGTCGGAGCCGTCGGGCGGCTCGACCGCTATCACGTCGGCGCCGAGGTCGCGTAGTATCTGCCCGCAGAACGCGGTGCGTTCGCTCGACAACTCGACCACGCGGTAGGGACTGAGCGGCGCGACGGGGGACATCAATCGGGACGATACTGCCGACGGGCGGCCGGTTCAATCCGCTGCCCGGGGACCGGCTCCGTCGGACGAGCGCGGGAGACTGAGGGGACCACCATGCCGAACGCCAAGCCGCTCGACGGCGCACTCGTCCTGGACCTCGCCGACGAGCCGCTGCTCGTGACGGGGCGCTACCTGGCCGACCTGGGGGCGCGCGTGATCCGGGTGGAGCCGGCGGGCGGCGACGCGACCCGCGCGCGGGGCCCATTCGTCGATGGGGAGGCGGGGCCGGAGCGTGGGCTGCCGCATCTGCTCTACAACGCGGGCAAGCAGAGCCTGGCGCTGGACCTGGAGTCGGACGAAGCGTGGGGACGGATCCGGGCCATCGCCGAGGCGGCGGACGTCGTGATCGCGCCGGTCGAGAAGAGCGCGGGGGCGCGATCGCTGCTGGAGGCGCTGGCCGGGCAGGACGACGGCCCGACCGTGATCGACGCGGTGCTGCGCCGCGGGCAGCCCGACCTCGCCGTCAGCGATCTGGCGACGGCGGCCGCCGGCGGGCTGCTGTACTGCTGCGGCTACCCCGGCGTCCCGCCCGACTACCCGGCGGGCAAGCTGGGCTACAAGCAGAGCGCCTACATCAGCGTGGCCGCGGCCTGCGCCGCCATCTTCGACCGGCGGCTGCGGGGTCGCCGCAACGCGGTGGAGGTGAGCCTGCAGGAGGCCACAGCGTCGACCACGATCCAGGCCGCCAATCAGAACATCTGGCGCTGGTGGGGGTCGGTCTGCGAGCGCGGCGGGGAGCAGGGGCTCGAGAACCGGGCGCTGGGCACGGGCTTCAACTCGTGGAAGACCGGCAACACGGGCACCGTGACGCTGATCAAGTCGTACGGGACGACGTTCGCGACGAAGGACTCGCAGTGGGTGGCGTTCATGCCGAACCCGGTGCGCTGGGGGCTGTTCTCGGAGTGGTACCGGGAGGTGATGGGCGAGGGCTACGGGATGGCGACGGAGGCGTGGCACGACCCGATGTTCCGGGCGGCGCATCGCGAGGAGATGAACCGGTACTTCATCGAGTTCTGCGCGTCGCTGGACCGCGACGAGTTGGTGCGGCGGGGGCAGGAGGGACGGCACTACGCGACGCCGGTGCAGACGGCGGCGGACATCGCGGCGGACCCGCACCTGCACGAGCGCGACTTCTTCCCGCAGGTGGAGCACCCCGCCCTGGGCCGCGCGATCCCGAAGCCGCGGTCGCCGTACCGCTTCTCCGGCTGCGACGTGGAGGCGCGGCCGGCGCCGGCGCTGGGCGAGCACACGGACCCGATCCTGCGGGCGCTGTCGGAGGGGGCGCTCGGCGCCCGCCGGGGGACGGCGCGGGGGCGTCGGGGCGACCTACCGCTGTCGGGCTACCGGGTGCTCGACTTCTGCTGGATGGCGGCCGGGCCGCTGATCACGGAGCTGCTGGCGAACCTGGGGGCGGACGTGGTCAAGGTGGAGTCGGCGACGGGGATCGATCAGGTGCGGGAGTTCGTGCACCCGCCGCAGGGCTTCAGCATCGACACGGGCGGCTTCTTCGCCGACTGCAACACCAACAAGCGCAGCCTGACGCTGAACCTGCACAAGCCGGAGACGGTGGCGTTCATCAAGCAGACGCTGCTGCCGCACTTCGACATGGTGACGTCGAACTACGCGCCGGACGCGATGTCGAAGTGGGGGCTGGGGCCCGAGCACCTACTGCCGCTGCGGCCGGACCTGGTGATCGGCTCGTTCCCGGTGATGGGGCACAGCGGACCGAAGTCGCACTGGCGGGCGATCGGCAACGGCGTGCTGGCGCTGAGCGGCGTGCCGGGGCACATGGGCGAGCCCGACCGCGCGCCGGTGGGCATGGGCACGCTGCACACCGACTTCACGCTGGCGCCGATCGCGGCGGCGGGGCTGATCGCGGCGCTGCTGCAGCGCGAGGAGACGGGCGAGGGCCAGTTCCTGGAGATCGCCCAGTACGAGGCGTCGGTGCACCTGCTGGACACGGAGCTGATCGACCGACTGGTCAACGGCGTCATGGCCCCGCGCCACGGCAACTCCTCGCCCGACGACGTCCCGCACGGCATCTACCCCACGCGCGGCGACGACCGCTGGGTCGCGATCAGCGCCCGCGGCGACGCCCAGTGGCGGGCGCTGTGCGACGTCATGGGTCGCGACGACCTGGCGACACGGTCGGACCTTGCCGGCGTCGAGGGGCGGCGCCGCGCGGAGGCCGAGATCAACGCCGCGATCGCGGCCTGGACATCGGACGGCGATGAGTGGGAGCTCGCGGAGCGGTTGCAGGCGCGCTGCGTGCCCGCCAGCGCCGTCGAGAGCGTCGCGGACCAGGTCGAGCGGGACGCGGGGATGCGGGACTACTACCTGTCGTACTCACGCGGCGAGGTGCCGTTCCTGGCCCACAAGCAGCCCTTCACGTGGAACGGCGACTACCTGCCGGCCCGGCCGTCGCCGGGGCTGGGCGAGCACAACCTGGAGATCCTGCAGGGCGAGCTGGGCCTCGACGACGACACACTGGCGCAACTCGTCATCGACGAGATCGTGCACTAGCGGAGCCGCGGGGGGCTACCAGGTGTCGAGGAACTGGGCGCGGCCGCGACGGATGGGGTCGGGGTTGGGGCAGGCCTTGAGCCCCTGCATGATCCAGTAGCGCGTCTCGGCGGGGTCGATGGTGTTGTCGATCTCGTAGGTCGAGGCGACGTTCAGCGAGCCGCCGCGCACGTAGGACAGCTCGACGAGGCGCTCATACTCGGCCGCGCGCTCATCGACGTCCTCGATCTTCGCCAGCATCTCCCGGTTGGAGAGCAGCACGCCGGACTCGATGTTCATGCCGCCGTGCTCCCCGGTGGGCCAATCGACGGTGAAGTAGGGCGCGCGGGCGCTGCCGGTGAGCATCGCCATCGAGCCCAGCGCGTAGCCCTTGCGCAGGATCACGGCGAAGCGCGGCGTCTCCAGGTTCGCGCCGGTGACGAACAGCCGGCTGCAATGACGCACCAGCCCCGTCCGCTCGACGTCGGGCCCGACCATCATGCCGGGCGTGTCGACGAGCGTGACGATGGGGATGTTCCAGGCGTCGCAGAGCTGCCAGAAGCGGGCCACCTTGTCGGAGCCGTCGCTGTCGATGGCGCCGCCGATGAAGGCGTTGTTGTTCGCCGTCAGGCCGAAGGGGCGCCCCTCGATGCGGATGAAGGCCGTGACCATGCCGATGCCGAAGTCGCGCCGCAACTCCACGACGGAGTCCTTGTCGGCGAGCAGATGCACCGCTTCGCGCACGTCGAAGGCGCGCATGCGGTGCTCGGGGATGACGTGGCGCAGCAACCGCTGGTCGGCGCACTCCCAGCCCTTGATGGCGCCCTGGAAGTACGAGAGCAGCTTCTTCGACATCAGGATCGCCTCGTCCTGGTCCTTGACGACGAGGTCGACCGTGCCGGCCGGGGCGATGTCGGAGATGGGCCCCACCTCCTCGGGCAGGAAGGCGCCCATGCCGCCGCCCTCGATGGTGGCGGGGCCGCCCATCGCGATGAGCGCGTCCTCGGTCGCGATGATCAGGTCGGTGACGCCCAGGATCGCGGCGTTGCCGGCGTAGCACCAACCGGCGGTGATGCCGATCATCGGCACCGTGCCGCTGAGCCGGCACATCTTATCCCAGGTGCGCACGTCGCCGCCGAAGCCGCGCCCCTCCCAGCCGTCCGTTTCGCCGGAGCGGCCGCCGGCCCCCTCGGCGTGGAAGATGACCGGCAACGACAGCTCGTAGGCGAGGTCGACCATGCGGTCGGTCTTGTGATGCCCGTTCATTCCCTGCGTGCCGGCGAACACGGTGTCGTCGTAGGAGATGAAGGCGACACGGTTGCGGTCGTCGCCGAAGTGCTCGCCGTTGATCGAGCCCACGCCGGCGACCAGGCCGTCGGCGGGCGTCTTGCGGATCAGCTCATCGAGTGGCCGCTTGCGACGCTGCCCGGCGATCGCCAGCTCGCCGTACTCGATCCAGGTGCCCGGATCGATCAGCATCTCGATGTTCTCGCGGACGGTGCGGCGGTTGCGGCTGTGGCGTCGCTCGACGGCGGCCGGCCGATTGACGTCGTGGCCGAAGGCGCGGCGGTCGAAGAGGGCCTGCAGGTCGGGGCGGATGTAGTCGAGGTCGATCTCCTTGTCCGGCTCGACGATCGCATCGCCGACGTCGGCGGGCTGCACGAAGACCAGCGGGTGGTCCTCGTAGACCGTGTCGCCGACGGAGACGGTGATCTCGCGCACGACGCCGCCGAACGTCGCATGGACCAGGTGCTCCATTTTGAGCGCGCTCATCACGAAGAGGAGCTGGCCCTCGCGGACGTGGTCACCGAGGGCGACCTGGATCTCGACCACGGTGCCCTGCAGGGGCGCGCCGACGGGGTCGGTGTTGGGCGGGCCGGCGATGTCGGCGGCGGCGGGCGCGCCCGCCCCGCGGGTGCCCTCGCCCTGGCGGAAGAAGTCGAGCGCGGCCAGCGGGTCGCGGGAGTCGAGCTTGGCGCCGGCGCCGGCGACGCCGTCGCGGGAGTCGGCGCCTGCGGGTGCAACCGCTTCGGTGACGGCGAGCGTCGCGATGTTGTCATCGACCCAGCGGGTGTAGACCGTGCCATCGGCGAAGTCGGCGTGACGCAGCACGTTGCAGAGGAATCCGATGTTCGTCTCCACACCGTCGATCTGGAACTCGTCCAGCGCCCGCAGCGATCGCTTCACGGTCGCGCCGAAGTCGGGCGACGGCGATGACGCGATGACCTTGCCCAGCAGCGAGTCGAAGTTGGGGTTCGTGGCGTAGCCGGCGCAGCCGTACGTATCGACGCGCACGCCCGGGCCGGACGGCGCTTGGAACACGGTGAGCATGCCGCCCGACGGCCGCACGGTCCCATCGGGCTGCATCTGCTCCAGGTTCACCCGTGACTGGATGGCGTAGCCGCGCGGCGCCGGCACGGACTCCTGCGTCAGGCCGATGTCGGCGAGGCATTCGCCGCCGGCGATGCGCAACTGCGACTGCACGAGGTCGACGCCCGTCACCTCCTCGGTGACGGTGTGCTCGACCTGCAGGCGGGCGTTGGCCTCGATGAAGACGAAGCGATCGCCGGCGGTGGCATCGACGAGGAACTCGAAGGTCCCCAGGCTGCGGTAGCCGACCGCCTGCGCCATGCGCACCGCCGCGCCCGCGATGCGGGATCGCAGCGCCTCGCTGAGTTGGGGGCTGGGCGCGATCTCAACGATCTTCTGGTGGCGGCGTTGCACGCTGCACTCGCGCTCGCCCAGGTGGCTGACGCCGCCGCAGCCGTCGCCGACGACCTGGATCTCGATGTGGCGCGCCCGCGGGATCAACTCCTCCACGTAGACGGCGCCGTCGCCGAAGGCGGCCTTGGCCTCGGACTGACAGCGGGCGTAGGCCTCGGCGACGCCGCCGGCGTCCTCGACGACTCGCATGCCACGACCACCGCCGCCGGACACGGCCTTGATCACGATTGCGCCGCCGTCGCCGAGCCCGGCCAGGAAGGCCTCCGCCCCGGCCAGATCGACGGCGGCGGGGCTGCCGGGCAGCACCGGCACGTCGTGCTCCTGCGCCAGCGCACGGGCCCGGGCCTTGTCGCCGAACAGCTCCAGCGACTCGACGCTGGGCCCGACGAAGACGATGCCCTCCTCGGCGCAGCGCCGCGCGAGGCCGGGGTTCTCGGCCAGGAAGCCGTAGCCGGGATGCAGCGCGTCGCAGCCGGACGCCTTGGCCGCGCCGATCACGCCCTCGATGTCGAGGTAGGCGGCGGCCCCGATCCCTTCCAGCGGGCAGGATTCGTCCGTCGCGCGGACGTGCGACGACGCGGCGTCATCGGACGAGTAGACGGAGACGGTGGGGATATCGAGCTCTATGGCGGCGCGCGCGATGCGGATCGCGATCTCGCCGCGGTTGGCGATCAGCAGTTTGTGCAGACTCATACTCTCGCCCTCATCTCAGGCCTCCCGGCTGGTTCTCGTGCGGTCCTGCCTCGGACGTCGCCAAGACGCAACCATCTCGCAGGTCTAGCATGACCGTCGCCATAATGGACGCGCTGGCCCCGACCGTACAGGCGCGGGCGGGCGCGGCGCACCGACGCGGCGACTCGCAACAACGGTCAGGCAGGACACAGGATAAGGGGATCCCATGGGCACTCTCGACGGACGGACGGCGCTGGTCACGGGCGGCGGTCGCGGCATCGGCGCGGCGATCGCGCGGGGGCTGGCGGCGGAAGGCGCCGACATCGCGATCAACTACGCCAAGCGCTCCGCGCACGCCGAGGAGGTCGCGGAGTCGATCCGGGCGGGCGGGCGCCGGGCCGAGATCTTCCAGGCCGACGTGTCGGACTACGCGGCCTGCGAGGCGATGGCCGGGCAGGCGCTGGACCGCCTGGGACCGATCAGCATCCTGGTCAACAACGCGGGCATCGCCTCGCGCGGCAACACGGTGGGGGAGGGCGAGCCGGCCGAGATGGAGCGGGTGGTGCGCACGCACGCCTTCGGATCGTGGTACATGGCGCACCTGCTGATCCCGCAAATGCGCGAGCAGGAGCGCGGCGACGTCGTGCAGATCACCAGCGCCGCGACGTCGGGCCTGCAGGCCAACGGCTCGCCGTACAACATGGCCAAGGCGGCGCAGGAGGCCTTCGCGCACACGCTGGCGAAGGAGGAGCTGCCGAACGGCATCCACGTGAATATCGTCGCGCCGGGGCTGGTCGACACCGAGATGGGCTTCCGGCTGATGCGGGCGACGCGGGGCGTGCAGTCGCTGCGGGAGATCGACTCCGAGTCGGCGTTCGGGCACGTCTGCACGCCGGAGGAGATCGCGAGCGTGGTCGTGTTCCTCTGCGGCCCGGGCGCGTCGTACGTCAGCAGCCAGCGCATCTACGTGAGCGGCGGCACGGTCGACTCGCGCTAGGCGTCGTCGGGCAGACGGACGCCGGTGCCGGGCGGCAGGTCCCAGTCGTCCTGCTGGAGGCCGCGCAGGAAGTCGATCTGACCGTGGTGGTTGTTCTTGTGCGTCGCCAGGTGGCGCAGGACGTCGGCGAGGCGCATACCCGGCCATGACCGCGAGGGGCCGTCGAGATCGCCGGCCGACAGCCCGGCCAGGAGGGCGCGGGTGCGCTCGGCCGCCGCAGCCTGATACTCGAGCAGCAGGGGCAGGGGCGGGATGGCGAGGGCGAGCGCGGACTGCCGGTCGCCGAGCACCGCGGGCGTGTCGACATCGTTGCCGAAGCGGGCGTGCCAGCCGTCGCCGGCCCAGAGGGTGTCGAGGCCCTGCTCGGCGCTGGCGAGGTTGTCCTCGACGCGGGCGAGGTGCCAGAGGATGAAGCCGACGCAGTTCGCCTGCGGAGCGGGGCGCCAGCGGGCCTGCGCGTCGTCGAGGCCGTCGCAGGTGACGCGGAGGCGCAGTTGCGCCTGCGCCAAGGTCTGGGTGATGAATGGAACGGCGTCCATGGCTGCGTGAAGTCCTTCCACTCAGAAGATGGCCACTCAGAAGATGGCCACTCAGAAGATGGCCACTCAGAAGATGGCCGCTCAGAAGATCGCCAGGGGGTTGACCGGCGAGGCGGTACCGCGCCTGAGCCGGAGGGGCGCGAAGACCAGGCAGAAAGCGTACTGCTCCCGCTCCCGGCAGGCGGCCGACAGGCGGTCGAGTTGCATGTTGTCGATCAGTTGCACGCCCATCCACGGAATGACGACTTCGTGCATCGGCATCGTGACGTCCGGGATGCCGCTGGGGATGACGTCGGAGACGCCGTCGCAGCCGAGCATGGCGATGTCGCGGTCACGCAGCCAGGGCAGGGTCTCGGCGTGCAGCCCGGCCATGCCCTCCACGGGGCTCCAGGGGCCGCCGGCCTCGGCCTCGCGGCGGTCGCGGCCGGTGCCGATGAGCAGGATGTCGCCGGGGCCGACGGTCACCCCGTGGGCCGCCTCGGCGGCCTCCAGCTCCTCGACGCCGATCGGGTCGCCCTTGTCCAGCCAGTCGACGCCGCGGAGCCGGGCGATGTCGAGGAGCACGCCGCGCCCCAGGATGCCGTCCTTGCCGGCCATGATGCTGAGCTTCTGCGCGCCGTCGCTGCGGACTTCCGACTTGTCGAAGCCGTTGAACATCTTGTCGCCGGTGAAGATGTGGCAGAGGGCGTCGATGTGGGTGGTGGCCATGCCGTGCGGCGCGATGGCGAAGTAGTCCATCGCGCCGGAGGGGCCGACGCGGGGCGGGGCGTCGCCGGTGGCCAGCATGAGGTGCTGCACGGGGAAGGGGTTGTTGGGCGCGGGGCGGGTGGCCAGGGGCCGGGCGCAGCTGACGGTCTCGCCGTCGCGGATCAGGGCCGCGGCGGCCGCGCGGCGCTCGGGCGTGATCAGGTTGAGCGCGCCGCGCTCGTCGTCGGGGCCCCAGCGGCCCCAGTTGCTGACTTGCCGCGCGATCTCCGTCACGTCCGCGGCGCTGAGTTGTTTGATCGCCACGATGCCTCCCTCTCCGCTGCTGCATCGGCGTGGCACGTCACTCGCGTGCGGACGGAGTCTAGCCCAGAGCCGCGTCGCGCCACGTAGACTGGCCCCGGCGGATCGAACGATCGAGGAGGAAACGAGCATGGATCTGGGACTGGAAGGCAAGCGCGCCGCCGTCGCGGCGGCCTCGGCGGGGCTGGGGCTCGCGTCGGCCAAGGCGCTGGCGGCCGAGGGCGTGCGGGTCGCGATCTGCGGCCGCGACCGCGAGCGCCTCGAGGCGGCGGCGGCGGCCATCGACGGCGACGTCATCGCCCTCGTCGCCGACGTGGGCACGGCCGAGGACAGCGCGGCGTTCATCGCGGAGGCGGAGCGGCGTCTGGGCGCGGTGGACATCGTGGTGGCGAACTGCGGCGGCCCCCCGCCGGGGAACTTCGCGAGCACCGACATTGAGGCGTACCGCACGGCCAACGAGCTGGCGATGCTGGGCAGCATCGCGATGTGCCGCGCCGCCATCCCGGCGATGCAGGCGCGGGGCTGGGGCCGCGTGGTGGCGATCACCTCCTACGGCGTCCGGCAGCCGCCGCCGCAGCTGATCGCCTCGGCGACGGCGCGGGCCGGGCTGACGGCCTTCCTCAAGATCACGGCGCGGGAGGTCGCGAAGGACGGCGTGACGGTGAACTCGGTCCAGCCGGGCGCGCACGACACGGCGCGGCTGCGGGGCAACAACGCCGACCTGGGCGCGATCGCGCGCAGCCTGCCGACGGGCGTGATCGGCGACGCGGACGACTTCGGTCAGGCCGTTGCCTTCCTCTGCTCGCAGCAGGCGCGCTTCATCACCGGCGCCGCCCTGCTCGTCGACGGCGGCTTGAGCCTGGGCGTCTGAGCGGGCCGCGGCGGCGCTGCACTATCTTGTCGGCGAGGATGTCGCTTCGGGGCGGCAGGCGCGCAACAGGGAGGGACCGAATGTCTGGACTCGTACGGCTGGACCACGTGGGGATCGTCGCCGAGACCTGGGCGCAGGCCAGCGACGTGCTGGAGCGTCAGATGGGGCTCAGCCTGGACCGCAACATCACGAACCCCGACGACCTGGACAAGATCTTCTTCGAGCCCGAGCAGACCCACAACTACTTCGTCAAGATCGGGGAGGGCGAGACCTACCTGGAGGTGCTGATCCCGCTGCCCGGCGCCAACACCGGCACGAGCCGGCGGCTGGCGCGCTTCGGTCCCGGCCTGCACCACCTGGGCTACGCCTGCCGCGACGTGGAGGCGGCAGCGCGCGAGCTCGAGGAGCAAGGCCTACGCCGCATCGAGCTGGGCGCGATCAGGGCGGCGTTCTTCTACCCCAAGAGCGCCGGCGGCATCCTGACGGAGTTGGTGCCGCTACGGGATCGGCGCCGCCAGGGCGGGAATGTGACGCCGGCGGCAAGGCGGTAGTCGTGACCGGGAGCAGCGGCTTCTCGCGGATGTAGCCCGCCACGGACGCCGGTCGCGGCCCGAACGGTCGCCGCGATATAGGCTGCCCGCGTCATCGCCGATCACCAGGAGACGCCATGCCCGCAGACCCCCGTCACGACAGTTGGAAACCCGGCGAGTCCTGGGAGAAGGCGCTCGACGAGTTGGAGTACATCCGCAGCCTGGCGCGGGAGATGGGCGGGCTCGACCGGATCGCGCGCTTCCACGAGAAGGGCAAGTACACGGCCCGTGAGCGCATGGAACGGCTGGCCGACCCCGGCACGTTCCAGGAAGCGGGCCTGCTGGTGGGCGCGACCGAGTACGACGCCAACGGCAACCTGACCGGCTTCAAGCCCGGCGCGTACGTCATGGGCCTGGCCGAGATCAACGGTCGGCCCGTGGCCATCGGCGGCGACGACTTCACGATCTCCGGGGGCAGCCCGCACGACGTGCACAAGGGGCCCCGGCAGTACACGCAGCCGCTGTCGCTGACCTACGGCATCCCCTACGTCGGGCTGATCGAGGGGGTGGGGCACAGCTCCAAGTCCGACGAGCACTCCGGTCGCATGGCGCTGCCGCAGGGCGACGGGTGGTGGCAGTTGGCGGAGTTGATGCGCAACGTGCCCGTCGCGGCGGGGTTCATGGGGGCGTGCGCCGGGCTGCCCGCCGCCTCCGGCTGCATGTCGCACTTCAACTGCATGGTGAAGGAGCAGTCGCAGGTCTTCCCGTCGGGGCCGCCGGTGGTCGAGCGGGCGATCGGCGAGAAGATCCACAAGGACGACCTGGGCGGCTACAAGATGCACGTCCACACCAGCGGCGAGGTCGACAACGCGGCCGAGGACGAGGAAGACCTCTTCGACCAGATCCGCAGCTTCCTCTCGTACCTGCCGGACAACATGTACGGGGTCGCCGAGCGGATCGAGACCGGCGACGACCCGAAGCGGCCGGTGGAAGAGTTGCTCAACATCGTGCCGCCCAAGCGCACGCGCGGCTACGACCCCCGCAAGCTGATCCGGCTGGTCGTGGACAACGGCGAGTTCTTCGAGATGCGGCGCTACTTCGGCGGCTCGCTGATCACCGGCTTCGGCCGCTTCGACGGCTACAGCGCCGGCATCATCGGCAACGACCCGATGGTCATGGCCGGGGCGATGGACGGCCCGGCGGCCGACAAGTACGCCCACTTCGTGATGCTGTGCGACGCGTTCAACCTGCCCGTCGTGATCTTCCTGGACATGCCCGGCTTCATGCTGGGCTCGGCCGCCGAGCGCGGCGCGCAGATGCGACGCGGGGCGCGGGCGCTGCTGGCCAGCGCGGAAGCGGAAGTGCCGAAGGTGGAGTTCATGGTGCGCAAGTCGTACGGGGTGGCGGCCGACGCGCCGAACAGCATTGGCCACCCGTTCAACGTCAACCTGCGCTTCGGCTGGCCGGCCGGCGAGTGGGGCGGCATCCCCATCGAGGGGGGCGTCGCCGCCGCCTACAAGCGCGAGATCGAGGCCGCGCCCGACCCCGACGCGCACCGCCTGATGATCGAGGAGCGGCTGCTGCGCCTGCGCTCGCCGATCAAGGCCGCGCACGACTTCGATGTCGTCGACATGATCGACCCGCGGCAGACGCGGCGGCTGGCCTGTCAGTTCGTGAAGCTGGCGCAGCCGAAGCTGAAACGGCTGGCCGATCGCCCGCACAAGCGGATGGTCTGGCCCTAACCGCCCTCGGCGATCCGCCGCACGGCCGCCAGCGCGCCGTCGGGGTGGGCCTCCATCGAGCGCTCGTCGTCGATGACGTCACGCAGGACGCCGCCGGCGTCGAAGACGAATGTCACCCGGCGCGCCGTCGGGCCCTGCTCGCGCTGGACGCCGAAGGTCGCGACGGTGCGCCCGTTGGGCCAGTCGGAGAGCAGCGGGAACTCCATCCCCACCTGCTTCGCGAACGCGCCCTGCGCCGCCCAGGAGTCCATGCTGACGCCCACGACCCGGGCGTCGAGGGCCTGCAGCTCCGCGTAGCGGCGCTGGAAGCCCTCCATCTCGCGCGTTCAACCGCCGGTGAACGACATCGGGTAGAACGCCACGACGGCGATCGCGCCGCGCAACTCCGCGTCGGTGAACTTCTCCCGCTCCGGATCCCGCAGGGTGAACTCGGGCATCGCATCGCCTGGTTGCAGCATGGCGACTCCAATCCGGGCGCAGTCTAGGGCGCGGCGCCGGGGATCGCGACGCCGCCGGGCCGGACTCACATGCCCAGCAGCGATTCGCTGGCCTCCCAGAGGCGGCGCGCCGCGTCGTCGTCGGCGGCGGGGCCGAGCAGCGTCGGCTGCTTGAAGCGATGGAAGTAGGCGCCGTTCGCACCCGCGAGGTCGTCGGCCGCCAGCCGCACGACGGGCGCCGCGCCGCTGCCCGGCGGGAGCAGGAAGCGCTTCATCAACCACCAGACCCAGCGGCCGGGGGCGCGAATCTCGCCGCCGCCGCCCAGCTCGGTGCGCACGCCGCCGGGATGCACCGCGTTCGACACGACCTCGGGCCAGCGCCGCGCCAGCTCGCGCGTGAAGTACACGTTGGCCAGCTTGGTGTCGGAGTAGGCGCGGACGGGGCCGTAGCCGCGCTCCATCTGCAGGTCGTCGAAGTCGAGGCCGCGCGAGCGCCGGTGCATCGTCGAGCTGACGTTGACGATGCGCGGCGCGTCGGACGCCTGCAGCGCCGGTCGCAGCAGGTGCGTCAGCAGGAAGGGGCCCAGGTGGTTCGTCTGTAGGGTGAGTTCGAAGCCGTCCGGGCTGAGCTCCCGCCGCGAGCGGACCGTGCCGGCGTTGTTGATCAGGACGTCGAGGCGGGCGTGATCGGCGGCCAGGCGGGCCGCGCACTCGCGCACCGAGTCCAGCCGGGCGAGGTCGAGCGGGAGCCAGGAGATCGGCCCGTGGCGCCGCAGCGCGTCGACCGTCGCCTCGCCGGCCGGCGGGCGCCGGGCCGTGATCACGACCTCCCAGCCTCGCTCCAGCAGCTGCTTGGCCGCGGCCTTGCCGATGCCCGCGTTGCCGCCCGTGATCAGGGCCGTCGGCCGCTCCATCGCCACTCCTCGATTCCCTTCTAGAGCCGGGCCAGTTGCTGCCCGAGCCAGACCGCAAGCAGGGCCCCGGCCACGGAGGCGAGGACATTGAGCGCGACGTACCCCCAGAGGCCCGCGTCGGCCAGGTCCAGCGACTGCAGGCTGAAGGTCGAGAACGTCGTGTAGCCGCCGAGCACGCCGACCAGCAGCCCCGTCCGCACCTCGTCGGAGACCGCGGTCCGCTCCAGCAGGACGGTCATCAGCAGCCCCGCGACGAAGGCGCCCGTCACGTTGACGACCAAGATGCCCCAGGGGAAGGCGCCGCCGGCCCCCGCCTGCACCCAGCCGTCGATCTTGTAGCGCAGCACGGAGCCCAGCGCCCCACCCAGCGCAACGAGCAATAGGGTCACCGTGGCCGCCTCACCGGGCGCGACGCGGGGTTCATCAGCACGGCGTCATCCGACAACGCCGGCCGCGCGCAGGGCCGCGAGGCGGGCGTCGTCGAGGCCGAGGTCCGCGGCCAGCACCTCGTCCGAGTGCTCGCCCAGCAGGGGGGCGGCGTGCAACTCCACCCGGCTCTCGCTCATCTGGGGGGCCCAGCCCAGCAGTTGGATCTCGCCGTGCACCGGGTGGTCCAGCGTGTGGATGAAGCCCCGCTGCCGCAGATGCTCATTCTGGAACAGATCGACCGTGTCCAGCACCGCGCTGCAGGGGACGCCCGCACCGCCCAGCGTCTCCATGACCTCCCACTTCGTGCGCACCGACGTCCAGGCGCGGATGATCTCGCTCAGCGCCTCGCTGTTCTCCTCCCGCAGGGCGTCGGTCTCGAAGCGCGGGTCGACCACCAACTCGGGCTGCCCGATCGCCGCGCAGAGCGTGTCCCAGTGCTTCGACGTCACGACCATCATCTGGGCCCAATCGTTGGGGCCGCCCGGCGCGCAGGGGAACATGTCGATCGTGGCCGAGAAGTGGTTGCCCATGCGCGGCGCGACGGACTTGCCCCAGTCCGCGTGCGTCGCGATGCGCGAGCGCATGAAGTAGGTCACGGCCTCTTGCATCGAGAGCTCGATCATCTGCCCGGCGCCGGTGCGCTGCTGCTGCACGTAGGCGGCCGTGATCGAGAGCGCCATCGTGAGCCCCGAGCCGGAGTCGGCCGACATGCTGCCGGGCATGGTGGGCGGGCCGTCCGGGTAGCCGGTGATCGATGACGCGCCGCCCGCCGCCTGCGCGATCGGGTCGTAGCACTTGTAGCCGCTGTACGGCCCCCAAGTGCCGAAGCCCTTGAGACGCGCGTAGATGATGCGCGGATTGGCGGCCCGCATCGCCGCGTAGTCGATGCCCAGCTTCTCCATCCGGCCGGGGCCGTAGTTCTCGACGAACACGTCGTAGCGCGGCGCCATCGACAGCAGGAGGTCGCGGCCCTCGGATGTCGAGAGGTCGATCACGACGCTGCGCTTGTTGCTGTTCAGCGTCACGAAGTAGGCCGAGTCGCCGCATTCCGGCTGCGCCCCGCGGCCGGGGTCGCCGCTCGGCGGCTCCACCTTGACGACGTCGGCGCCCAGCCAGGCCAGCGCCTGCGTGCACGAGGTCCCCGCCTCGTACTGGGTCATGTCCAGGACTCGCATTCCGTCCAGCGCGGGCATGATTCCTCCTCTGCGGGCCCAGGGCCATCGCAGCAATAGGGTAGCGCGGCGGGGCCGGGATCGAAGGGAGCCCGGTCACCCGGGCCCCCTTCAGGCGCGTACCGTCACCAGGACTACGGCCGCGGAAGCCCCAAACCCCGCTCAGCGATGATATTGCGCTGGATCTCGCTCGTCCCCGCCGCGATCGTGTTGGGCACGGACTCCAGGTATCGCTGAGGGATGAACCCGCCCAAGGGCGCGGCGTCGTCGCGGATGCGCTGGCCGGCCAGCCCCATCAGGTTGACGGCGAAGCGGTAGACGTCCTGCAGCACCTCGGAGCCGAACATCTTCGACATCGAGGCCTCGTGGTTCGGAACCAGACCGGCGCTCTGCATCCAGCTCACGCGGTAGGCGAGCCAGCGGGCGATCTCGACGTTGATGTGCAGGTCGGCGTAGCGGTTGCGGTTGCGGTTCTCACGCATGCGGTCGGGCAGCGCCTCGACGGCCCAGGCGCCGAAGCGGTCGAGGTCGCGGCGGGCCGAGGCCGGCATGCCCACGCCGGAGCGTTCGAAGTCGAGCAGGGTCGTGGCGACGTACCAGCCGCGGTTCTCGGGGCCCAGCATCTGATCCGCCGGCACGCGCACATCCTCGAAGTAGACCTCGTTGAAGTTGTGGTTGCCGGCCATGTCGATGAGCGGCCGCACCTCGATGCCGGGCGACTTCATGTCGGCCAGGAAGTAGGAGATGCCGCGGTGCTTGGGCGCGTCGGGGTCGGTGCGGGTGAGCACGTGGATCCAGTCGGCCTGGTGGGCGCCGGAGGTCCAGATCTTCTGCCCGTTGATCACGAAGTCGTCGCCGTCGCGGACGGCGCGGGTCTGCAGCGAGGCGAGGTCGGAGCCCGATCCGGGCTCGCTGTAGCCCTGCGCCCAGACCATCTCGGCGTTCGCGATGGGGGGCAGGAACTCGCGCTTCTGGGCGTCGCTGCCGTGCAGCATCAGGCAGGGGCCGACCATGCCGGCGCCCTGTACGTCCATGGGCGCGCCCGCCAGCGACGCCTCCTCGCGGTAGATCATCTGCTGGATGTGGCTCGCGCCGCGACCGCCGTACTCCTCCGGCCAAGCCATCGTCAGCCAGCCGTGCTGGGCCATCTTCTTCTCGAAGGCGCGGGTCGTGGCGTGCGCCTCGTCGGGCGAGGCCCCGGCGGGGGGCGCGGCCCACTCACGCGCGATGAAGTCGCGCACGTCGCCGCGGAAGGCCTGATCTGCTGCGCTGAACCCGAAGTCCATCTGGGTCTCCGCACTGCCGGCGACCCCGCGCGCACGATCGGGCGGGGCAGGGCGCGGGAAGTATGCATCCGCCGGGGCCATCAGGGCAAGCCAGTCGCACACAGACGTGGAAAACATCGGGCGCGGGCCGTTGCGACGGGGGATGCATCGCAACCCGCGGGGCTGCGCTAGCCTCGGCGGCGACGCCCGAGCCCGACCCCGGCGGGCGATCCCGACCCCGCCGGCAGCACGAGAGGACCCAACCATGCCCGAGTTCGAGAACCTGCTCTACGAGACCCTGGACGACGGTCGCATCTGCAAGGTGACGCTGAACCGCCCCGAGAAGCTGAACGCGCTATCCAACCCCCTGCTGATGGAGCTGGGCGAGGCCCTGCACGACGCCGAGGGCGACCCCGAGGTGCGCGTCGTGATCCTGGCGGGGGCGGGGCGCGCCTTCTGCGCGGGCTACGACCTCACCTCCGCGCGCCACCCCTACAAGGGGCGCACCTACCCCAGCCGCGACGACCAGGGCCGCCCGCTGGTCGGCGGCATGCGCACCAGCATGGTCCAGGTGACCGACGTGCTGCTCTACTTCTGGAACATGGCCAAGGTCACCGTGGCGCAGGTGGGGGGCTACTGCGTGGCCGGCGGCGGCGAGCTGGCGATGATGGCCGACCTCGTCATCGCCGGCGACGACGCGACCTTCGGGCACCCCGGCACGCGGGGGCTGGGCACGCCACGCAACGGCTGCATCTGGCCGTTCGTGATCCCCATGCGCCAGGCGAAGGAGTTGATGTTCACGGGCGACAGCATCTCCGCGCAGCGGGCGCTGGAGATCAACATGGTCAACGCGGTCGTGCCGCGGGCCGACCTCGAGTCGTACACGCTCAACTACGCGCGGCGCATCGCGACCCAGGACGGGGACAGCCTGGCCGTCCACAAGCACGCGCTGAACCGCTACTACGAGCACATGGGCATCTACCCGGCCATGCGGGCGGGCACCGACTTCGACGCGCTCTACCAGTTCACCGGCTTCGCCTACAAGTGGCACGACAAGTTCAACGAAGCGATGTCGACCGGCGGCGGGTTCAAGGAGGCGCTGGCCTGGCGCGACGGTCCCTACAAGGACTACCGGGCCGCCCTCGACCACGTCACGCAGCGCTAGGCGGCGCCGGGGCGGAGCGGGTGATGCCGCCGCACGCCGCCGACGCGGGGATGCTCGCGCCCTACCGCGTGCTGGACCTGTCGGACGAGACGGGGCAGTCGTGCGGCAAGCTGCTGGCCGATCTGGGCGCCGACGTGATCAAGGTCGAGCCGCCCGGCGGTGACCCGTCGCGGCGGCGGCCGCCCTTCGTCGATGACGAGCCGGGGCCGGAGCGCGGTCTCTACTGGCTGGCCTGCAACGCCAACAAGCGCAGCTGCGAGGCCGATCTCGAGACGGACCCGGGGCGGTCGCGGTTCCGGCGGCTGGCCGCGACGGCGGACGTGGTCATCGAGTCGTTCCCGCCGGGACGGATGGCGGGCTGGGGGCTGGACTTCCCGCGTCTGGCGGCGATTAACCCGGGCCTGGTGCTGGTCTCGATCAGCCCGTTCGGGCAGCACGGGCCCCATCGGGACTACCGCGGCCCCGACATCGTGACGTGGGCGATGAGCGGGCTGATGTCGATCTGCGGCGACCCGGAGGGCCCGCCCGCCCACGTGAGCGACAACGCCCAGTCGTACTTCGCGGCCGGGGGCGACGCGGCCGCCGGGGCGCTGCTGGCGCTGCTGCAGCGGCGTCGCAGCGGGCGTGGCCAGCACGTGGACGTGTCGATCCAGGAGTCGGTGATCCGCAGCAGCTTCCAGGTGGCGGCGAGCTGGGACATGACGGGGCGCAACCTGCCGCGGGAGCAGCGGCCCTCGCAGACGCCGATGCCCTGGATGTGGCGCTGCCGGGACGGCTACGTGGTCTGGCTGCAGGCCGTCGGGCCGCGCTCCACCACGCGTGCCGGGGGCTTCTTCGCCTGGCTGCGCGACGAGGGGGAGGGGGCCGATCTGCTCGCCCTGGACTGGGAGGCGATGGTCCCGTACCAGGAGCCGCCAGCGGATTGGCGGTCGGTGGTCGCCGCGACGGGGGCCGTCTTCGCGAAGTACACGAAGGCCGCGCTGTACGAGGCCGCGATCCAGTACGGGTTCACGCTGTACCCCGTGGCCAACGCGGCGGACACGATGGCCAATGCGCAGTTGCAGGCACGTGGCTTCTGGCACGACGTGCCGCACCCGGCGCTGGGTCGCGCGATCCGCATGCCGGGCCCCTTCGCCCGCGCGACGCGCACCCCGCCCCGTCTGCTCCGTCCGGCGCCGCGTCTGGGCGAGCACACGGCGGAGATCCTGGCGGCCCTGCCGGCGGAGCCGGCGGAGCCGGCGGCGCAGCCGGACGGGGCGGAGGCGTCGGGCGTCGCGATGCCGCTGGCCGGGGTCAAGGTGCTCGACCTGAGTTGGTTCATGGTCGGCCCGATGACGACCAAGGTGCTGGCCGACTACGGGGCCGACGTGGTGCACGTCGAGAGCAGCGTGCGCATCGACGGGCAGCGCACGTCGGGGCCGTTCCGCGACGGCGTGCGGGACCCGGAACGATGCAGCGACTACGGTCAGGTGCGCACCAATCAGCGCTCGATCATGCTCGACATCTCCCGGCCCGGGGGGCGCGACATCGTCCTGCGGATGGCGGCCTGGGCGGACGTCGTGGTGAACAACTTCTCGGCGGGCGCGATGGAGCGGCTGGGGCTGGGCGACGAAGCGCTCCGCGCGCGCAACCCGGCGATCATCTCTCTGAGCTGCAGCGGCCAGGGGCAGACGGGACCGCACCGTCACAGCAAGGGCGGCGGCGGCCACTACGCGGCGCTGGCCGGCTTCAACCATCTGACGGGCCGCCCCGATGACCCGCCGGGCTATCTGAGCGCGTACACGGATTTCATCGCGCCGCGCTTCAACGTGGCGCTGCTGCTGGGGGCGCTGGACTACCGGGAGCGGACCGGGCTGGGACAGAGCTTCGACGTGTCCCAGTACGAGGCCTCGATGCACTGGCTCGCGCCGACGCTGCTCGACTACAGCGTCAACGGTCGCGTCGCGGGGCGGCAGGGCAACCGGCAGCCCGACGCCGCGCCGCACGGGGCGTATCGCTGCCGCGACGATCGCTGGTGCGTGATCGCGGTGCGGAGCGAGTCGGAGTGGTGGGCGTTCCGCGCGGCGATCGGGGATCCCGGCTGGGCGGGCGCGGAGCGCTTCGCCACGCACGCGGGCCGCAAGTCGCACGAGGACGCGCTCGACACACTGGTGGACGGATGGACGCGCGAGCGGACCCCGGAGGCGGTGATGACGACGCTGCAAGCGGCGGGCGTCCCGGCGGGAGTCGTGCAGCGGGGCGAGGACCTGCTGGAGCACGACCCGCAACTGCGGCATCGCGGCTTCTGGCGCCCGCTCGACCACCCGGCGATGGTGCGATACCACGCGCCGCAGCACGCCTTCCAGCTGCCCGATGCCCCCTGCGACCTGCGTCGCAGCCGGCTGATCGGGGAGGACACGGCGGAGATCCTGCACGACGTACTGGGCCTGTCGGGCGCGGAGATCGCCGATCTGGCGGCCGACGGCCTCTTGCATTGACGCCGGCGCCCGCGGTGACCCGGCTCCTGCCGCGTCTGTCGGCGCTGCTGGCGCTGCTGGCCGTCATCCTGGCCGGCTGCGCGGGCGACTCCGCGACGGAGCCGGAGGCGCCCGTCGCGGCGGTCGCGGATTCCGCCGCCGCCGCCGGCTACGACCCGGACGGCGAAGACCTGCGCGTGCTGCTCTTCTGGGGGTCGCTGCACGGGGAGGGCTTCCTGACCGCCCCCGACATCCTGCTGGCGCGCCTCGACGAGCTGGCCACGTCGGGCCATCCGGGGGCCGACAAGTACCTCGTCGACCTGGCGAACGTGCCGACGCCGTACGCCCTCCGCATCCTCGACCATCTGCGGGTGCGCTTCGGCCGGCCGGGGGCGGACCGGCTGTCGCACTTCCCCGAACTCGCCCTCCCGCCCCCCGGCGACCGCGAGACGCCCGCCTACCTGGAGTTCAAGCAGCAGCTGTTCGGGTCGATCGACCCGGCGTTCGCGATCTTCCTGAGCGAGCGCTGGGAGCGCATGATCGACGGGCGAGAGGTGCGCTTCGGCGGCGTCGGCGTGGACGTGATCCCGCCGCTGGAGTTCCCGTCGTACGTGAGCGCGGCACAGGCCGCGGCCTGGCTGCGGCCCGACGATGAGGTGGTCGGCGTCTCGATCAACGGCGACGCGCGCGCCTTCCCGGTGCGCATCATCGCCGCGCACGAGATGGTCAACGACACGATCGGCGGCGTCCCGGTGTCGCTGGCCTACTGCACGCTGTGCGGCAGCGCGATCGTCTACGACGGCCGCCTGCAGGGCGAGGTGTACCGCTTCGGGACGAGCGGGCTGCTCTATCGGTCGAACAAGCTGATGTACGACCGCACGACCAGGACGCTGTGGAATCAGTTCAGCGGCGAGCCCGCCTGGTGCACGCTCGCGGGGCAGGGATTGCGCCTGACGCCGATCGCCTCCACCAACACGACCTGGGCCGCCTGGCTGTCGATGAACCCGGAGAGTTCCGTGCTGGACATCGAGACGGGCTTCCTGTTCAACTACGCGCCCGGCGCCGCCTACGCGGAGTACAACGCCAGCGACGCGCTGATCTTCGCCGTGCCGGTGGACGGCGGCCGGCTGGCGCAGCGCGACGTGGTGTTCGTCGTGCGGACGCAGGAGGGGGTGAGCGCGTACGCCATCGCCGACCTGCGGACGCTGGGCGTGGTGAACGATCGCGTCGGCGACCTGCCCATCGTCGTGGTGGCGACGGCGGACGGCATGGGGGCTCGCGCCTTCGCACGCGCCGAGCGGCGCTTCACGGCGGCGGACGCAGCGGGGGTCGTGATGGACGGGTCGGGCGGGCGCTGGACGGTGGGGGAGGACGCGCTCGTCGGCGCGGACGGCGAGACGCTGCCGCGGGTCAACGGCAGCAACGCGTTCTGGTTCGCGGTCGCGAACCTGGTGGGCGAGAGCCGCCTGTACGGGGCGGACTAGGGTGCGTCGCGGGACGGATCGGGCGTCTCCAGATCGGGGGCGACCACGCCCGCCTCCAACTCGATGACGGGGCCGGGCGGCGCGGCGGGCTCTTCGGCCGCCGCTTCGTCGGAACGAGCCGTCACCATCCAGGCATCGGGGCCGCCGGCCTGAGGGGCGCCCGTGCGGCGGAGCTGCAGGCGCGCGACCTTGGACGCGCCTCGCCGGGTGCGGCGGTCATAGACGTCGATGGAGATGTCGTCGATCGAGGCGGCGGCGCGGATTCTGCGCCCGAGATCGGCGATCGCGCCGCCGAGCCACGCCGCGCCGCGACGGAGCCGCCGCCCGCTCCACGACCGTCCGCTGCCGGGGCTGGTCCGCCGGGGCACGTCGTCCACCGTAGCCGCCGGGCGGAAAGCGTCGCAAGCGGGCGCTAGCATGGTGGCGCACACCTGGACGGAGTGACAGCATGCCCGCGCTCGATGGAATGCGAATCCTGGATATGACGCAGTACGAGGCGGGGACCTCGTGCACGCAGGCGCTAGCCTGGATGGGGGCCGACGTCGTGAAGGTCGAGCCGCCGGGCGGCGGCGACCCGGGGCGGGGCGAGCTGCGCGGCCTGCGCAACTCGCCCTACTTCCTGAACTGGAACAGCAACAAGCGCAGCATCGTGCTGGACCTGCGTCAGCCGAGCGGACGGCAGTTGCTGCTCGACATGGCGCCGCACTACGACGTCTTCGTGGAGAACTACGGTCCGGGCGTCGTGGAGAAGCTCGACATCGGCTACGACGTCATGAAGGCGGCGCACCCCCGGATCATCTACGCCCGCGTCAAGGGCTTCGGAGTGAGCGGCCCCTACGCCGGCTACAAGTGCTACGACATGGTGGCGCAGGCGGCGGCGGGCGCGTTCTCCGTGACGGGCGAGCCCGAGGGCCCGCCCACCATGCCCGGCCCCACGATCGGCGACTCCGGGACGGGGGTGCAGATGGCCCTGGCGCTGCTGGCGGCGTACGTCCAGCAGCAGCGCACCGGCGAGGGCCAGTCGGTGGAGATCTCCATGCAGGAGGCGAGCACCTACTACATGCGCTCGCGGATCGCGGGCGGCTCGCAGTGGGGGGAGGCCGTCGCGCCGCGCAACGGCAACGGGCACGGGGCGCTGGTGAACCTGTACCCCTGCCGGCCCTTCGGGCCGAACGACTACGCCTACGTGATCGCCACGACGCCCCGCATGTGGCGGACGCTGTGCGGCGTCCTGGGCCGCCCGGAGCTGGCGACCGACCCGCGCTACGAGGGCGCCGCCGGCCGCGCGGAGCACGACGCCGAGCTGTCGGCGCTGATTGGGGATTGGACGAAGCAGCGCACGAAGTGGGAGGTGATGCAGACCCTGGGGGAGGCCGGCGTCCCGTGCAGCGCGGTCTTCGACACGGTCGATCTCTTCCACGATGAGCATCTCTTGAGCCGGGGCTTCGTGCACGACCTCGAGCACCCCGACCACGGCCGCATCCGGCTGCTAGGCTGGGCGCCGCGGCTGTCCAAGAGCGACGTCCCGGTGCGCCGCGCGCCGCTGCTGGGCGAACATTCCGACGAGGTCCTGGCGGCGGACCTGGCGCTGAGCGCCGCGCAGATCGAAGAATTGCGGGCGGCCGGCGCCGTCGGCTGAATGCGCACGAATACACAGGAGGAACACCCATGACCGGAACCGTCAACCCCAACGGCCTGCTGGCCGGGAAGGTCGCGATCGTGACGGGCGCGTCCCGCGGGATCGGCGAGGCGATCGCCTACCGCTACGCGCAGGAGGGGGCGAAGGTGGTCGTCTGCGCGCGCACCGTCGAGGACGGCGACCACCCGCTGCCGGGCAGCATCAGCAGCGTGGTGCGACGGATCACCGACGCGGGCGGCACGGCGCACGCCGTGCGCTGCGATCTGTCGAGCGGCGCCGACCGCGAGGCCCTGGTCGAGGCGGCCGTCGCGGAGTACGGCCCGGTCGATATCCTGGTCAACAACGCGGCGGTGACGTTCTTCATCCCCACGGGCCAGTTCCCGGAGAAGCGCTACAAGCTGATGGAGGAGGTGCAGGTCTACGGGCCGCTGCACCTGACGCAACTGGTGCTGGCCAGCATGCGCGAGCGCAAGACCGGCTGGGTCGTGAACGTCTCGTCGCACGCGGCGCTGCATCCGAAGCTCGACAGCGGCGGCGGACCGGGGACGGTCTACGGCATGTGCAAGGCGGCGCTCGAGCGCTTCAGCACCGGCCTGGCGGCCGAGGTCAACGCGGACGGCGTCAGCATCAGCGCCATCTCGCCGGGCCTGGTCGCGACGCCGGGCGTCGTGTTCCACAAGCTGATCACCGAGTCGAACCGCGAGCGGGTGACCCCCGTCGAGCACATGGCCGAGGCCTGCCTGCGGCTGGCCTACGGCCCCGCCTCCGAGGTCTCGGGCCGGATCGCGTACGCCGACGAGATGATCGAGGAGTTCGGCCTGGAACCGGCCGAGCTGCTGGTGCCGCCGGTCGTGGTGTAGCGTCGGCCGAGGTGTAGCCCCGGTCCCCCGTCTACGACACGAGGTGGGCCCGAAGCACGTCCTCGTCGAACTCGACGCCCAGGCCGGGGCCGGTGGGCGGGATGATGACGCCGTTCTCGACCACCAGCGGCTGCTTGAAGATCGTCTTGTGCAGCGGTCCCTGGTTCGCTTCCTGAATCAGGAAGTTCGGTGAGCAGGTGTCGATCTGGATGGCCGCGGCGGCGGCCACGGGCCCGCAGTACATGTGCGGCGCGATCATCGCGTAGTGCGCCTCGGCCATGCCGGCGATCTTCTTGGCCTCGGTGATGCCGCCGCACTGCCCGACGTCGAGCTGGATGATCTGCGCGGCCTGCTTCTCGAGCACGCGGGCGAATTCGTACTTCGTGACCAGGCGCTCGCCGGTCGCGATGGGGATGCTGGTGTGGGCGGCGACGCGGGCCATCTCCTCGACGTTCTCCGGCATCACCGGCTCCTCGAACCAGAAGGGGTGGTACGGCTCCAGGTAGTGCGCGACGCGGATGGCGCTGTAGGTGGGCAACTGGCCGTGCGTCCCGATGCCGACCTCCAGCTGATTGCCGACGGCCTTGCGGATGCTCTCGAAGATCTTGCCCGCGCGCTCGATCTCCCAGAGGGGGATGTCGCGGATGGGATGCAGGGGCATGAAGGGGTCGATCTTGCAGGCGGAGTTGCCCTCGGCCAGGAGTTGCGCGGCGACGTCGCCGGCCTTCTCCGGATGCTCATCGAGGCCGTCGCTGGGCATGTAGGCGTAGGCGCGCAACGTCTCGTGATACTGCCCGCCGAGCAGGTTGTAGATCGGCTGGTTGGCGGCCTTGCCGGCGATGTCCCACAGGGCCATGTCGATGGCGCTGATCACGGGGGTTGCGTAGAGGCTGGGGTGGCGCAGATCGTGGCGCGCGCCGTACATGCGATCCCAGATGCGCTCGATGTTGAGCGGGTTCTCGCCGATGACGAACTGACCGACGAACTCCTCGATCAGGCTGACCTGCGACTTGAGGTCGCCGAGGTGGTCGGAGTAGGAGCTGCCGGCGATGCGCTCGCCGATGCCGGTGATGCCCTCGTCGGTCCGCAGTTCGAGGAACAGGAAGTACTTGCCGCCGATGTACGGCTCCTCCGCCTCGACGACCATCGTCTTGAGCCCGGTGACCTTCATCCGCTTCTCCCGTCACTGCCCGGGGACGCCCGCGTGCCGGACGTCCGCCGCTAGTCCGATCCCAGTTCCGCCCGCAGGCGATCGTGGAGCACGCCGAGCGACTCGATCATCGCGTCGGCGGTGCGCGCGCCGGCGAGGAAGACGCCCGTGACGTTGATCGTGGCCCAGCCGAAGCCGGCGCTCTTGGCCGCCAGGGCGACCGCCGCCACGTCGTCGGGGCGGTTGTAGAAGGTCCGCCCGCCGGGGTCGTCGCTGCGCGGCGGGGGGCTGAGCTGGGCCTGGAAGCCCAGGCTCGACGGGTCGCGGCCGGCCGCGGCGGCGTGCTCCTTGACCCGCGCGATCATGCCCGCCACGACGCCGGCGTCGCCCATCGAGGCGCTGCCGAGCCAGCCGTCGGCGATTGTGCCCGCCCGTCGCAGCGCGGCCGGGGAGCCGCCGCCCACCCAGATCGGGATCGACGCCCCGCGTGGCGGCTTGGGCTCCATCGCCATCGCGCGGGCCTGGAAGAACTCGCCGTCGAAGTCCACCGAGGCGTCGCCCCACCAGGCGCGCAGGAAGGCGATCGACTCGTCCATCATGCGGCCGCGCTGGCGGAAGGGCATGCCCAGGGCGTCGTACTCGGACTCCTGCCAGCCCACCCCGATCCCCAGTCGCACGCGCCCGCCCGACAGCGTGTCGAGCGTGCTCACCTGCTTGGCGACCAGGGTGGGGTGGCGCTGCGGCAGCACCAGCACCTCCGTGCCGAGGCCGATGCTGCTCGTCGCGGCGGCCACGTAGGCCAGCGTCATGAAGGCTTCCAGGATCGGCATGTTCGAGGGGTAGGGCTGCGCTGCGCGGCCCTCCGTGGGGTGCCCCATGACGACGTGGTCGAACATGTCGAGTTGGTCGTAGCCGATGGCCTCGATGCCGGCGGCCAGGCGCGAGACCGCGGCCGGTCCCTCGCGATAGACGACGCTGGGGAACTCCACTGCCAGCTTCATTGTCCTGCTCCGATCACCAGTCCCATGCCGTGCTGCGTCGTCGGGAGTCTACGCGACCTGGGTCGTTCGGACCCGGCCGGGATATGATCCGGCACGGGCCGACGGGCGGGGAGGTCGTTTGGACGAGCAGCCACCGGAACAGCACGGGCTGGACCAGCGCGCACGCATGGTGCTGCTCGCCGACGACCTGACCGGCGCGCTGGACTGCGCCGCCGCGTTCGCGAGCCGTGGCGTCTCGTCGTTCGTATCGACGGGCCGCGACATCGCGCGGGCGCCGCGGGCCGACCTGGTGTCGGTCAACATGGACACGCGACGGATGCCCGCATGGGACGCGGTCGCCGTGGTCGCGGACACGGTCGCAGCCGCGCGCGCCGCCGGCGGACGGCTCCGCTACATCAAGATCGACTCGACGCTACGCGGGCATCCGGGGGTCGAGATCGGCGCGGCGGCGGAGGCGTCGGGGGCGCGGCTGGTGGTCGTGACGCCCGCGTTCCCGGCCACCGGGCGGACGGTGGAAGACGGCCGCCTGTCGGTGCAAGGCGTGCCGCTGGCGGAGACCGAGGTCGGCCGGGATCCGCTGAGCCCCGTGGCGAGCAGCGTGATATCCGATGTCCTGCGGCGGCACTGCCAGCTGCCGCTGCGCACGTGCTCGCTGCGCGACATCCGCTCCGGGCGCGTGCGGCACACGCTTGCGGTCGGCATGGGCGGGGCCGCGCCGGACGGGCCGTCGCTGCTGCTCTGCGATGCGACCAGCGATAGCGACCTGGACCGGCTGGTCGCGGCTGCTCTGCGGTCGGAGAGCCCGGACGCCTCCGTCCTGTTCGCGGGCTCGGCCGGGCTGGCGTCGGCGCTGGCGCGGGCGTCCTGGCGTGCCGGCGACGTCGCCGCGGCAACACCGACCGCCGCGCCGCCAATCCTCGTGGTGACCGCGAGCCAGCGGGCCCTGGCGGACCGTCAGATCGCGCAGCTTGCCGCGCGGCGCATGGCCGACGTCCATCCGCTGTCGTTCCAGATCGACGGGAGCGGGCGGGCGACCCGCGCGCGCTTCGATCGGCAGGCCGCAGCAGGGGCGCTCGCGGCGGGACGCAGCGTGGCGCTGCGGGCCGTCGTGCGGGGCGACCTCCCCACGCCGGCGCCGGCGATCCGCGCCGCCGCGGACGCCATCACCCGGGAACTCGCGGCGATCGTCGCCGGCCTTACCGGCGAGCACGCGATCGGCGGCCTGGTGCTGGTGGGGGGAGACACGGCCTTCGCGGTGCTGTCGGCGATCGAGGCCGGTGGTATCGTGCTGGCGGGCGAGGTCGAGCCCGGGGCGCCGGTGGGCGCGATCGCTGGCGGGCCGCTCGACGGCGCTGCCATCGCGACCAAGGCCGGCGCATTCGGCGACGACGAGACGCTCGTGCGACTGTTGCACCGGCTCCATCCGGACTGTCCGGACTCTGAAGGCGCGCCCGCGTGACCAGCACCCCCATCATCGGCATCACGCTGGGCGACCCCGCCGGTATCGGCCCCGAAGTGACGGTCAAGGCGCTGCCCAGCCGGATCGCGCTCGGTGACAGCCGTCCCATCGTGCTGGGCGACGCCCGGGTCGTGCGCGACGCCGCCGCGCGCTGGCTGGAGGGCTGGTCGGTGCGCGTGATCGCCGATCCGATGGAGGCCGCGCCGGCGCAGGGCCGCATCGACGTCCTGGACCTGCGGAACTGCGACCCGGCCCGCGTGGCGGTCGGGACCGTCGACGCCTACACGGGTGAGGCCGCCTACGGGACGGTCGTGCGCGCCACGGAGCTGGCGCTCGACGGCCGCATCGACGCCATCGTGACGGCGCCGCTGAACAAAGAGGCGATGCAGCTGGCCGGCCACAAGTTCGACGGCCACACCGGTCTGCTGGGCCACCTCTGCGGGGCCACGAACTACTTCATGCTGCTCGGATCGCCGCGGCTGCGCGCGATCCACGTCTCCACGCATCTCTCGCTGCGCGAGGCCGTGGAGCGGGTCACGCGCGAGCGCGTACTGGCGGCGATCCAGGCGGCGCATGATCACATGCGGCAGCTGGGCATCGACGCGCCGCGGATCGGGGTCTGCGGGCTCAACCCGCATGCTGGCGAGCACCGGCTGTTCGGCGTCGAGGACGAGGAGCAGATCCGACCCGCCTGCGAGGACGCGGCGGCGGCGGGCATCGACGCCGACGGCCCGCTGCCCGCCGACTCCGCCTTCCGGCAGGCCTACGCGGGCCGCTGGGACATCCTGGTCGTCATGTACCACGATCAGGGGCACGTGCCGATGAAGCTGATCGCGTTCGAGGACGGCGTCAACGTGACGGTGGGCCTGCCGATCATCCGCACATCGGTGGAACACGGCACCGCGTTCGACATCGCCGGGCAGGGCGTGGCGAATCCGGTCAACATGCAGGCGGCCATCGACTATGCGCGGCGGCTCGCCGCTGGCGGGTCCGGCTAGGGCGGGCCATCAGTCGCGGGCAGGCCTACTCCGGGGCGGCCGTCGTACGCAGGTAGGGCCGGTGGGTGGTGAAGCCCGCCGGGAACAGTTCCTTCGCCTCGTCGTCGCTGACCGTGGGCAGAATCACGACATCCTCGCCCTGCTGCCAGTCGGCCGGCGTCGCCACCTTGCGGTAGGTGGTGAGCTGCAAGGAGTCGATCACCCGCAGGATCTCGGCGAAGTTGCGGCCCGCCGAGGGCGGGTAGGTCAGGGTCAGCCGCAGCTTCTTGCTCGGATCGATGACGAAGACCGAGCGCACGGGCGTCTTGTCGTCCGAGTTGGGGTGAATCATGTCGTACGTCTCGGCGACGCTGCGCTCGCCGTCGGCGATGATCGGGAAGTTCACCGTCGTGTGCTGGGTGGCGTTGATGTCCTTCACCCACTCGGCGTGGCGCTCGATCGGGTCGACGCTCAGCCCCACGACCTTCACGTTGCGCTTCTCGAATTCCGGCTTCAGCCGGGCGACCGCGCCCAGCTCCGTCGTGCAGACGGGCGTGAAGTCGGCCGGGTGCGAGAACAGGACGCCCCAGCTGTCGCCCAAGTAGTCGTGGAAGGAGATCGATCCCTCCGTGGTTTCGGCCCGGAAGTCGGGCGCCGTGTCTCCAAGTCGCAAGGTCATGATGCTCTCCTCGTCCCCCGCGCTGGTCGCGTGCCAGCGGTTGCAGGGGTCATAATGCATAGTGGCGAACGGACGGCCGCTTGCCAAGCCTAACCGGATCACGGACGCGCCGCGGGGCGCCGCGAATGTAGAGGACGACCGACCTATGCCACACCCCACCGCCGCGCTCGACCGTCTGGGCACCGAGACCGCCTTCGAGGTGCTGGCCCGCGCGCAGCAACTGGCGGCGCAGGGCCGCGACATCATCAACCTGGGCATCGGCCAGCCCGACTTCCGCACGCCGGCGCACATCGTCGAGGCGGCGAAGCGGGCGCTGGACGCGGGACACCACGGCTACACGCCGAGCGCGGGCCTGCCGGCGCTGCGCGAGGCGGTGGCGCACGATCTGCTGACGCGGTACGGCGCCGAGGTCGACCCGGCGACGGTGCTGATCACGCCGGGCGCGAAGCCCGTGATGTACTTCGCGATCCTGCTCTTCGGCGAGCCGGGCGTCGAGATCATGTACCCCAACCCCGGCTTCCCGATCTACGAGTCGGTGATCGCGTACTCCGGGGCGACGCCGGTGCCCATCGAACTGCACGAGAGCGCGGGCTTCTCCTTCGACGCCGAGCAGGTGCTGGCCAGCGTCACGGAGCGCACGCGGCTGCTGATCCTCAACAGCCCCGCCAACCCCACCGGCGGCGTGGTCCCGGCCGAGCAGATCGAGCGGCTGATCGACGGGCTGGCCGCCTACCCCGACGTCACGATCCTCAGCGACGAGATCTACAGCCGCATCCTCTACGGCGAGCGGACGCACGTGAGCCTGCTGCGCTATCCGCAGATTCGCGACCGGCTGATCGTGATCGACGGCTGGAGCAAGACGTACGCCATGACGGGCTGGCGGCTGGGCTACGGCGTCTGGCCGCCGAGCCTGTTCCCGCACGCCGAGCGCCTGGCCGTGAACTCCTACTCCTGTCCCAGCGCGGTGGCGCAGCACGCCGGGCTGGCGGCGCTGCAGGGCCCGCAGGACGCGGTCGAGGAGATGCGCCAGGCGTTCGACGAGCGACGGCGGATCATCGTCGCGGGGCTGAACGCGATCCCCGGGTTCCGCTGCGCCGACCCGGGTGGGGCGTTCTACGTCTTCCCGAACATCGAGGGGACGGGGATGGACGCGAGCACATTGCAGCGGCGCCTGATGGAGGAGGCGGGGGTGGCCGTCGTGGCGGGGACCAGCTTCGGGCGGATGGGCGAGGGCTACCTGCGCTTCTCCTACGCCAACAGCGCCGAGAACATCCGCGCGGCGCTCGAGCGCATCCGGGGGCTGCTGAGCGGCGATCGTCGCGACGGGGGGCCCGCCTAGCACCGGCCTGCCGCCCCGACTAGCGCACGTTGCGCAGGCGCGGGTCGAGGGCGTCCCGCAGCCAGTCGCCCATCAGGTTGCCGGTCAGCGAGATCGTCAGCAGGGCCAGCCCCGGCAGCCAGATCGGCCACCAGGCGACGTTCATGAAGTCGCGGCCCTCGGAGATCATGACCCCCCACGACGGCGTGCCCGGCGGCGCGCCGACGGTCAGGAAGCTCAGCGCCGCCTCGGCCAGGATCACCAGCGCGACCTCCAGCGTCATGATGATCACGACGGTGTTGACCACGTTCGGGAACAGGTGCCGGCGCATGATCCAGACGGGGCCCGCCCCGGTCGCCCGCGACGCCGTGACGAAGTCGCGCTCCTTCAGCGTGAGCACGTCGGCCCGCACCAGCCGCGCGTAGGAAGGCCAAGTCCAGATCAGCAGGATGATGATCACGTTGCGCAGGCTCGGCCCCACCAAAGCCGCGAGCAGCACCGCGAAAAGGATCCCCGGCATCGCCAGTTGCACGTCGACCACGCGCATCAGCAGCTGGCCCGTGAGGCCGCCCACCCAGCCCGAGACCAGCCCCAGCACCGTCCCGACCAGCGCCGCGCCCGGCACCACGATGAAGACCACGATCAGCGAGATGCGCGCCCCGTACAACAGCCGGCTGAAGATGTCCCGCCCCACTTGGTCCGTGCCCAGGATATAGTCCCAGCTGCCCCCGTCGAAGATGGGCGGCTGCAGGCGCACCCCCAGGTTGATGAACTCCGGGTCGTGCGTCGCCAGCACGTTCGCCCCCAGGCCCGCCACGAGCAGCGCCAGCCCGATCAGGCCGGGCACGGAGAGCCCCAGCCAGCGCCGCCAGCGGATGCCGCGCCGCCGCTGCGCCAGGGGCGCCGCCGTCTGGCCCGCCATCAGGCGGCCCCCGCCCGGATGCGCGGGTCGATCAGCCGGTAGGAGACGTCGACCAGCAGGTTCACGACCGCGATCGACGCCGCCAGCACGATGATCGAGGCCTGCACCATCGGGAAGTCGTTCTTGAAGATCGAGTCGACGATCAGCCGACCGACCCCGGGCCAGGCGAACACCATCTCGATGATCACCGAGCCGCCGATCAACCGGCCCAGCGAGAGGCCCAGCATCGTCACGACCGGCAGCAGCGCGTGCCGCACGGCGTGCCGCCCGATGACCACCCGCTCGCTCAGCCCCTTGGCCCGCGCCGTGCGAATGAAGTCGGTGTCCATGACCTCGATCATCCCCGAGCGGGTCAGCCGCATGATCGCGACCAATTCAAACAGGCCGAGTGCGATCGCCGGCAGGATCAACGAGCGCAAGCCGGCCTCTTCACCGCCGGTCGGGAACCAGCCCAACTGGACGGCGAAGAAGAAGATCATCATCAGGCCCAGCCAGAAGCTGGGCGTCGCCTGCCCGATCACCGCCACGAAGCGCGCCAGCCAGTCGATGACCGTGCCCCGCTTCAACGCCGCGAGGATGCCCAGCGGCACCGCCAGCGCGAGCGCGAACACCACGCCCGCCACCCCCAGCTTGAGCGTGCTCACCGCCCGGTCGCCGATCGCGTCGAGCGCGGGTCTGCCCCCGCCCAGCCACGAGCTCCCGAAGTCGCCTTGCGCCAACTTCCCCAGGAAGATGCCGTACTGGACATAGAGCGGGTGGTGCAGCCCCAGGTCCTCCCGCAGGCGCTCGACGGCGTCGGGCCGTCGCTGGTCGGGCGCCAGCAGGGTCGCCTCGGGATTGCCCACGAGGCGGGAGACGAAGAAGACGGTCGTCGCGACGATGAAGACGACGAAGAACGCCTGGACCAGCCGGATCGCGAAGTAGCTCCAGAACTGCATCAGGCTCCGTGCGGATCGCGCGCCGGGGTTCCGCCGAGTGGGGCTCCCCCGACGCGGTACCGGCGGCAAGTGTAACGGCGGCGCGGGCCCTCACCCTAGCCCTCTCCCAGAGGGAGAGGGGACCGGAGTTCCCAGCGCCCGCGCCCACGTTCCCCCTCTCCATCCTTCTGGATGGAGAGGGGGACAGGGGGTGAGGTCCGGGAGGCGGGGCCTTAGGTGGCCTTGCGCCGCTGGATGGCGAAGGCGGTGCCCCCCCACATGAAGCCGGTGCGCCCACCCTTGGGCCAGTTGACGTCCGCCTGGGTCAGCAGCGTGGACGGGGCCTCGGTGATGAAGACGAGCCACGCTTGGCGCGCGTGCTCCAGCATCAGTTCCGAGGTCATCGCGCTGCGCCGTTCGGGATCGAGCTCGGCGCGCTGCGCGAGGTACAGCTCGTGCAGGGCGGGATCCATGACTCCCTCGCCGCCGAGCTTCGTGAAGAAGGATTCGGGCCCGACGCAGCAATCCCACATCGATCCGATGTCGCGGACGATGTTGGCCCACATCCAATAGAGGCCCACCGGACGGTTCGGGCCGCCGATCACGTAGGCGTCGGAGAAGTAGTCGCCGACGAGGGCCGCCTCGTCGTGCGTGCGGATGCCGACCGCGGACAGATCCTGCGCCACGGCCAGCGAGATGTCCGCCATGAACGCGCCGCCGAAGTCGGTCGTCCAGTACAGCGGGACGTCGAAGCCGTCCGCGTAGCCGGCCTCCGCCATCAACTGCCGCGCCAGTTCGGGGTCGTAGTTGTACTCGACTTCCGCCCGCTGCTCCGCGGTCGGGTAGCCGTACACGCCGCTGAACGTGAAGAGGGGATAGTGGCCCTGGCCGAGCAGGAGGTTGTCGATGATCGATTGGCGGTTGATCGCGTGGTTCGCGGCCCGGCGGACGCGGAAGTCCAGGAACGGGTTCGGGCTGCCGTCCGGCATCGTCTGGGGGTACAGGTTGGGATAGATGACCTGGACGGTCGCCGAGATGGCGGGCTGGAACTGCACGGTGAAGTCGGGGTCGTCCAGGTACGGCTCCACGTTGTTGGGGCCCAGTCCGGGCACCACGTCGATCTCCCCGGCCTCGAGGCCGGCCAGCTGCGACTGGATCTCGGGCCGCACCACGATCCGCTGGTGCTTGTGGTGGGCGTAGCGCGACACCACGACGGGATGGTCGACCGGGAGGAAGTGCTCCTCGAAGCGCTCGAAGACGAAGTCCGTGTCGTCTTCGTGGCTGACGAAGCGGAGGGGGCCGGTGCCCATCGGCTGCGTGTCCATCGCGAGGTCGCCGCGCGCCTCCGTGTCCGCTTGCGACATGATGACGACCTCGCCGGTCCCGGCCAGGTTGACGACGAAGAAGCCCGCATCGGGCCCCGGCAACTCGAACGACCACGTGCGGTCGTCCACGGCCTCGTTGCGGACCCAGTCCGCGGCGCTCCGGCCGACGTTCGAGGGGCCCCAGCCGCCGGGGTGATCGGTGGTCTCGCCGCCCTGGTGGTACGCGGCCTTCCCGCCCATGCGGTCGTAGCTGAACACCATGTCGTGGGCGGTGAGGATCGAGCCGTCGTGGAACGGCGCCGGCACCACCGACGCCACGATCGACGTGGGGTCGACCCACTCCGGCGCGGCGAGATGTGGGATCGCCGCGGCGGAGGCGGGTTCCCATTCCATGACCGCACTGAAGGCGGCGCCGTGCGAGTACTGGTTCCCCTTGCTGCCGAGCCGCATCTGATCCAGGCCCCCCGAGTCGGAGGGGACCACCCCGACGATCGTGGCGTCCAGATCGATTTCGTCGAGCGGCCAGGGCACGGAGAAGTCCTCGGTCTCGCCCAGGACGCTGATGGCGGCGACGGCTTCGACGGCCTCGCGGGCCGCCTGGGCGGCGTCCTCGGCAGCAGTGGCGGCGGCGGCGGCGGCCTCAGCGGCGGCCTGGGCCGCGGCGGCGGCGGCGGCCGTGTCCTCGGCGCCCACCTCCCGCGCGGCGGCGGCCGCGGCCCCGGCGGCATCGGCGGCCGCCTGCGCGACGGCGGCGGCGCCCGCGTCGCCGGCGGCCCGGGCCGCGTCGGCGGCGTCGGCCGCGGCGTCGGCGGCGGCCTGAGCGGCGGCGGCCGCGGCCGCGGCGTCATCGGAGCTGGCGGCTTCGGCCGCCATCGCGGAGGCGGCTTCGGCGGCTTCGGCGGCCCGGCCCGCGGCATCGGCGGCGTCGCTCGCGGCCTCCGCCGCGGCCGCCGCGTCGCCCGCGGCCGCGTCGATCGCCGACGTATCGACCGCGGCCGGCGCGGCGTCATCGTCGTCGTCGCCGCAGCCGACCAAGGCGAGGCCGGCGGCCCCAACCCCAGCCTTCGCGCTGGCTCCCAACATGGTGCGGCGTGAGATCTTCCGCTGTCGCAGGGTCGTCCAATAGTTCCGGCGGCTCATCACATGTTCCCTTCTGGTCCCCGGCTGTCCCGTTGTGGGACCGCTCGGTGCGTGAGCGCGCGTAGTATGGCAGGTTAAGAGAGTACCCGCCACTCTCGTTATGTCACATAGAAAAGAACTATTGATGCTTCCATGGAATTTATCGGTGCCGGGCGCCGGAACCTCACCCCCTAACCTCCTCTCCATTGCCGAGCAACGGAGCGGCGGGATCGGAAGAACAGGGAGCGAAGCGGGGCGGCGCCTCGCGAGCGGGGCGTGGTTGTCACTGCCGAGGCGCCTGCCTATCCTCCAGCAACCCGCGCCCCCCGCGTCGGACGCACCGGATCACTGGCTGGCAAGGAGCCACTCATGCCCGACCTTCCCCGTTTCTCGCTCGAAGGCAAAGTCGCGCTCATCACCGGCGCGAGCCGCGGCATCGGCGAAGCCACGGCCGTGCTGTTCGCGCAGGCCGGGGCCGACGTCGCCGTCAGCAGCCGCAAGCAGGAGGACCTGGAGAAGGTGGCGGAGCAGGTCCGGGCGCTGGGCCGCAGCGCGGTCGTGATCCCGGCGCACGCGGGCCGCATGGATCAGCTGCAGGGCATCGTCGACACGACCATCTCCGCGCTCGGCGGGCTGGACATCCTGGTCAACAACGCCGGCACGAACTTCTTCTCCCCGGCCATGGAGATGGACGAGCGGTCCTGGGACACGGTCATGAACCTGGACCTCAAGGGCCTCTTCTTCCTCAGTCAGGCGGCGGCACGGCACATGAAGGAGCACGGCGGCGGCGCGATCGTGAACATCTCGTCGGTCAGCGGGCTGCGGCCGCAGATCCCCACGGCGCACTACTCGGTCGCCAAGGCGGGCGTGATCATGCTCACCTCGCATCTCGGGGTCGAGTGGGCGCAGTACGGCATCCGGGTGAACTGCGTCGCGCCGGGGGCGATCGATACGCGCCTCTACAACGCCATGTTCGCGCTGATGCCGGAGGAGGAGCAGGCCGCGGCCAAGGCGGCGGCCGTGCGCATCATCCCGATCCCGCGGGTGGGCCGGCCGCACGAGATCGCCGACGCGCTGCTCTACTTCGCGTCCGACGCCTCCACCTACACGACCGGCCAGACGCTGACCGTCGACGGGGGCCTGCTCTGGACCACGGCCGCCAGCGGCGACTAGAAGCGCCGATCCGGGACAGGCGGGCCCGGAAGGTGGTATAGATAGCGGTGTCACGCCTGCCCTAGAGACTGGAGGAGTCCGATGGTCGCCGTTCACGAACCCCGCGCCTGGCCGAAGCACCGCCTGCCCCACGCGCCCGAGTCGCCCTGGCCCGCCGGGACCACCGTCGTCTCGGCGGACAGCCACTTCCTGGAGCCGATGGACTGGACGGACTACCTGCCACCCAAGTACCGCGATCGCGGGCCCCGCGGCCACTGGGACGAGACCGGCTTCCACATGGTGGTCGACGGCCGCAGCCTGGATAACCCCGGCTTCCCCTCGGAGATGATCGAGGGGCGGGCCGGCATGTGGGACGTCGACCTGCGCATCCGCGACATGGATGCGGAGGGCATCAGCAAGGACGTGCTCTTCCCGCAGCGCACCATGGGCGTCATCCGCAACGACGACCACGACTTCGTGGCGGCCTGCTTCCGCGCCTACAACGAGATCGTGATGGACTACGTGGAGCCCCATCGGGACCGCCTCTTCCCGGTGGGCGTACTTCCCTTCTGGGACGAGGCCTCGGTGCGCGAGGGCGGCGCCCAACTCAAGGAGCTGGGCTTCAAGGCGATGATGATGCCCACGCTGCCGCCGGGCGTCTTCTACAACGGCCGCAAAGTGGAGGGCATGTGGAACGCCATTGAGGAGATCGGGCTGCCGCTCTCCTTCCATGTCGGCGAGACGTTCGACGCGCGCGGCCTGGGCGGGCTCGCGACGACGATCGTGGTGGCCTTCGGGGGCTTCCGGCGGCTGTGGTCGCTGCTGACGTTCTCGGGCATCCTCGAGCGCCACCCCAGCCTGCGCGTCGTCTTCACGGAGGGCGGCATCGCCTGGGTGCCGTCGGCGCTGTTCGAGGCCGACAAGGTCTACAAGGCCTTCGAGTCGGAGATGAACCCGCGGCTGGCCCACCCGCCCAGCTACTACTGGTTCAACAACTGCTACGCCACCTTCATGGACGACGCGCCGGGGCTGCGCCAGGTGGACCTGATGGGCGCCGACCGGATCATGTGGACGTACGACTACCCGCACCCGGAGAGCACGCTGGGCTACACCCAGGAGAGCGTCCAGGCCTGCTTCGACGCCGCCGAGACGATCGAGGACGGGCAGAAGATCGTCGGCAAGAACGCGACCGACCTCTGGGGCCTCGACGATTAGCCCGCGTCGGCCTCGGGCGAGCAGCCGTCGCCGGTGGCGAGGGGCGCGGGCTGGTCTGTCGGCGCGCCCGCCGGGGCGGTGTGCAGCCAGAAGGTCGCGCCCTGCGGGTCGCTGCCCTGAATGATGCGCCCGCCGCCCGGAACCTCCATCGGCCCCATCAGCAGCCGGCCGCCCAGACCTTCGACCCGGGTCGCGGCGGCGTCGACGTCGGCGACCTCCCAATAGATGTTCCAGGCGGGACGGGGCATCTCGGGCGGCATGTTGAACATCCCGCCCAGGGGCTCGCCCGCGGTCAGGCCGTACATCTGATACATGCCGCCCTCGCCCATATCCATGACGTCGACCTTCGACCAGCCGAAGAGCTGCTCGTAGAAGCGGAATGCCGCCTCGTGGTCGGTCGTCGCCAGCTCATGCCAGACGGTCGTGCCGACACCCGGCGGAGGGTTCGCCGGCGGGTCGTCGCCGGCCGGCGCGAACAGGCCCAGCGCCGCCCCCTGCGGGTCAATGATGAGCCCAATGCGACCCACCGCCGGCACATCGAAGGACTCGATCGGCGCGATTGCGCCCAGCGCCGTCGCTTGCGCGACCGCCGCGTCCACGTCCTCGACGCCAACGTAGGGCAGCCAGCAGGGGATCGCGCCCATCTGCTTGGCCTCCTCGGGCAGGTCCATCACGCCGGCCGCGGGCACGCCGTTCTGGGTGAACATCGTGTAGGGGCCGCCGCCCGGGTCGTCGGTCATCGTGTCCCAGCCGACCAGCGCCTTGTAGAAGGCCTCGCCGGCGGCCGGGTCGTCGGTCTCCAGCTCGTGCCACACGAAACGGCCGCGAATCGATCGATCAGCCATGCTTGCTCCCTCGGTGTCCGCCGGCAGGCCGGCCTGCCGTACGCGGCACGCTAGCGAGCGCGAAATCAACGCGCGCGCTCCCAGTTGACGCGAGCAGCGGCCAATCCAGCGAGAGCCGTAGCAATGATGGGGACGCCATGACCGAGACACACTTCGACCTGCTCGTCGCCGGCGGCGGCACCGGACGCGACATCGTGCTGGCCGGTGAGGCGGCGGGGCTGCGCGTCGCGCTCGTCGAGCGCGGGCGCATCGGCGGCACCTGCCACAACCGCGGCTGCATGCCCTCGAAGATGCTGATCCACAGCGCCGACCTGGCCGACGCCGTCGCCGACGGGCCGCGCTTCGGCGTGCACGCCAACCTCGACCGGGTCGACCTCGCCGGCATCGTGCGCAACGTCTTCGCGACGCTGGACGCCGAGTCGGACGAGCGCGAGGCGGCGCTCAAGGCCAGCGATCGGGTCACGTTCTTCCAGCGCGAGGGGCGCTTCATCGGCGCCAAGACGATGCAGGTCGGGGGTGACGTCATCAGCGCCGACCGCGTGGTCATCGCGGGCGGCTCGCGCCCGTTCGTGCCGCCGATCCCCGGCCTGCCCGACGTGCCCTACCTGACCTCGGACGAGGCGCTGCATCTGGAGACGCTGCCACGCCGCCTCGCGATCGTCGGCGGCGGCTACATCTCCTGCGAGCTGGCGCACTTCTTCGGCGCGCTGGGCAGCGCGGTCACGATCATCGAGCCGTCGCAGCAGCTGCTCAGTCGTGAGGACGCCGAAATCGGAGCCGCCTTCACCGAGCGTTACCGCGCGACCCACGACGTCCGCCTGGGCGCGCGCGTGCGCCGCGTCTCCGCGGCCGCCGGCGGCGTGCGCGTGCACCTCGACGGCGGCGAGGACGTCGAGGCGGACCAACTGCTGGTCGCGACGGGGCGCACGCCCAACAGCGACCTGCTCGACCTCGCCGCCGCCGGGCTGGCGCTCGACGTCCGCGGCCACGTGATCGTCAACGAGTATCTGGAGACCGGCCAGGACGGGGTCTGGGCCCTGGGCGACATCACCGGTGTGCTGCCGCTGAAGCACGTCGCGGTGCGCCAGGCGCGCCACATCAGCCGGGCCCTCTTCGACGGCGACCGCCGCCCCATGCGCTACGACGTCATCCCACACGCCGTCTTCTCGGCGCCGCAGGTCGCGGCCGTCGGCCGGACGGAGGAGGAGCTGCGCGCGGGACGCCGCCCCTACAAGGTGGGGCGCTGGCAGCTGCGCGACACCGCCATGGGCATGGCCCTGCGTGAGGACGGCCTCGTCAAGGTGCTGGCCGCCCCGGACGACACGATCCTGGGATGCCACATCCTGGGGCCGAACGCGTCGCTGCTGATCCACGAGGTGGCGGTCGCGATGACGGCGGGCGGCGGCCTGCGCACGATCGTCGACACCGTGCACGCGCACCCGGCGCTGTCGCAGATCGTCGAGGAGGCGTGCAAAGCCGGGCTGGAGGCGGCAGTCGAAGCGGGCTGAGGGGGTCGATCAGCCGGGCAGGCCCTCTTGGGCGAAGCGCCAGGCCATGTCGGCGGTGCGGCGCGCCGCGCCTGCCATCGTCATCACCTGCGACGAGGCCGCGTTGCCCTGGACGCCCCGGTAGTAAACGCCCTGCACGATGGCGGCGCTGCGGTAGAGGTTGAAGACCACGTAGAAGTGGAAGTCGGTGACGGTGCGGCCCGAGAACTCCTCGTATTGCGCGAGGACGTCCTCCCAGCGAGGGATGCCGTTCTCTCCCGGCACGATCGGTTTGTCGGGATCGGACGAGTACAAGCGCGAGCAGAAGTAGGCGACGTCCGAGAGGGGGTTGCCGAGGGTGGAGATCTCCCAGTCGAGCAGCCCCACGATGCGCGGCGCGTCGGGCGCGAACATGATGTTGTGCAGCGAGAAGTCGCCGTGGACGATGGTGGTCTCTTCCTCCTCGGGCATCCGCTCCGGCAACCACGCCATCAGTTGGTTGAAGGACTCGATCTCTTCCGTCTGCGACGCGAGGTACTGCTTGGTCCAGCGGTGGAATTGGCGCTGCACGTAGTTGCCGGGCCGGCCGAAGGAGCCAAGGCCCACGGCCTCGTGGTCGACGGCGTGGAGCGCGGCGAGGACGCGCATGGCGTCGCGGAAGATGGCGGGGCGCTCCGTCGCGTCCTTGCCGGCCGTGGCGTAGTCCGCGTAGACGCGGCCGTGCAGGCGCTGCATGACGAAGAACTCGGTGCCCATCACCGACGGATCCTCGCAGAGGTGGTACATGCGGGGGACGGGCACGTCCGTCTCCCAGAGAGCGTCCATGACGCGGTACTCGCGGTCGACGGCGTGGGCGCTCTTGAGCAGCTCTCCGGGCGGCTTCTTGCGGACGACGTACTCCTTGCCCCCAGCCTCGATCGAGAACGTCGGGTTGGACTGGCCGCGGTCGAACTGCCGCACGCTCATGGGGGGCGTGAAGCCCTCGATGTGCTCGGCGAGGTACGCCTCCAGCCGTGCCTCGTCAAATCGGTGGGCGTCACGTACGTCGATGATCTCGGGGGGCGCGGGCTGCGTGCTCATGCTTGTCCGTCGTTTCGCGCGGGCCGGGCCGCGGGGCCCAACACGCCGGGTCCTGCGGGGCCGGATTAGCGGCCGCGGAAGACGGGCGCTTCCTTGTTGACAAACGCCTTGGTGGCGCTGGCGTGGTCCTCGTCGTGGGAACTGAGTGTGTGGTGCATCGCCTCGGAGAGGAAGGCATCGCGCAGGGAGAGGGATTCGGAGCGCTGCAGGTTGAGCTTCATCCGGGCCATGGCCAGCGGGGGGCCGCCGGCGATCTGGGCGCAGAACTCCAGCCCGGCATCCATGAACTCCTCGTGCGGCACGACGTGGTTGGCCACGCCCAGGGCCAGGGCGCGATCGGCGTCGATGATCTCGCCGCTGAAGTAGAGCTCGCGGGCGACGGCCGCGCCGGCGATGCGCGGCAGGAACCAACTGCCGCCGAAGTCGCCGGAGAGGGCGACGTTGCGGAAGGCGGTGCCGAACTTGGCCTGGCTGGAGCAGAAGCGGATGTCGCAGGCGAGCGCCATGCTCATGCCGGCGCCCATCGCGAAGCCGTTGACGAGCGCCACGGTGGGCTTGGGCAGGCTGTACAGGCGGCCCGCGATCTTCCAGCCCCACTCGGCCAAGTTGCGGGCGGCCTCGTCGAGGGAGTTGGCGGCGCCGCCGCTGGCGGTATCCTGATCCTCCGCCATGGCCTTCACGTCGCCGCCGGCGGTGAAGGCGCGCCCGGCGCCGGTCAGGGCGACGCAGCGCACCGCCTCGTCCTTTTCGGCGTCGGCGAACATGTCGTGCATGAGGTCGCCCATGTCCGGCACGATCGCGTTGAGGCGGGTCGGCCGGTTGATCGTGATCAGGGCGACGCCGTCGTCCCGCTTCTCGTAGAGCACTCTGTCGTCCGACATCTTGGACCTCCCTAATCTCTCGTGGTGACGTGCGACTTCGCACCGTTCGCAGGCGATGGTAGTCTCGCTCACCATAGCCCGCCAACCCTGGCGGTGGCACACCCGGAGATCCCATGCCCGACGCTCGACCCGTGCGCTTCGACGTTGAGGACCGCGTCGCGACGGTGACGCTCAACCGCCCGGAAGCGATGAACGCGCTCGACCCGGAGACGTTCGCGGCGCTGGCCGAGGCCTGGACCGAGGTCAGCGACAACCCCGACATCTGGGTGGCGATCGTGACGGGCGCGGGCGGCAAGGCGTTCTCGGCCGGGGCGGACCTGAAGAAGACGGTTCCGCGCCGGCCCGGCGGCGCCGGGGCGGAGATCGCGCGGGTGTTCCAGCCAAGGGGCGGCGCCTCGCTCGACGACGGCATCCACGTCTGGAAGCCGATCATCGCCGCCGTCGATGGCTACTGCCTGGGCGCGGGGCTGACGCTGCTCAGCGTGACCGACTTCCGCATCGCGTCGGAGAAGTCGGTGTTCGGACTGCCCGAGGTGCGGCGCGGCATCTTCCCCACGCTGGGGGCGACGCACCGGCTCTACCGCCAACTGCCCCACGCCATCGCGATGGAGCTGATCCTCTACGGCGACAACCTGGACGCGCAGCAGGCCCTGCAATACGGGCTGATCAACCGCGTGGTCCCGTCGGCCGAGGTGATGCCGCTGGCGCGCGAGGCGGCGGCCCGCTTCACCGCGGGCGCGCCGCTGACGCAGCGGGCCATCAAGGAGTCGGTCGTGCGGGGGCACGGGCTGCCGCTGGAGGACGCGATCCGGCTGGAGTCGATGCTGGCCTTCGCGACGCGCCAAACGGCCGACTTCGCCGAGGGGCCGAAAGCGTTCGCCGAGAAGCGCGAGCCCAAGTACCAGGGTCGCTAGCCGCTCAGGCGTCGAAGACGAGCACGCCGTTCGCGATGGCGGGCGCGCCCTGCACGTTGCGGGTCTCCCAGAAGACGACGCGCCGGCCGCCGTCCCGCGTCTCGCCCATCGCCTGCACGGTGATGGGGTCGCCCAGCATCACGATCGAGCGGAACTGGCCGGCCACCCGGTGCAGCCGCGTGGGGTCGCTGTCGACGTAGCGGCGCATCAACTCGCGCAGGGAGAACGCGAAGGTGCAACTGCCGTGCAGGATCGGATCGGGCAGGCCGGCATCCTGCGCGAACCCGCGTTCGGTGTGGATGGGGTTCCAGATGTCGGCGCACTCCGTGTAGACGTGCGCGGTCTGCGGCGACAGCGGCACGACCGTGCTCCACAACGGCTCCGACGCGACGATCCGCTCCGGCAAGGGCGGCGCCGTGGCCAGCACGCGGTCGGGACCGTCGGTGCGCAGCCCGCGCATGATCCCGCTCGTGTCCATCACCGCCACCTCGTCACCGCGCGAATCGAGCATCCGATAGCGCGTCGTGCTGATCGCCCCGGGCGGGATCTGCGCGACGGCGATCACCTGGCCCTGGGTGGTGATGACGTCGCCCTGCCGGAAGGCGCGGCTGAAGCGCCAGTCCGTCGAGGCGTGCACGCCGAAGGGGATGGCGCGCGGGTCGGTGTCGTCGTCGGGCATGTGCCGGGCGTTCCACATGAGGCTCTCGACGAGCCCGGGGTGGCCCAGCAGGCCGCCCTCGCGCAGGTCGTCGCTGTACTGGGGCGCCCACTCGCCGATGCCGGCGGCGAAGGCCAGCAGCCGGCGCTTGGTCAGTTCCGTGGTGACGGCAATCGTGCGGCGGCCCACGCGATCGGTCGCGATGGTGAAGGGGCGGGTGGAGGTGTCGGCAGTGGTCATCGTGCGGGCAGGTTAGCCGAACCCGGCGGCTTGCGTCATGGAGCGGGGCCTCGGCGGGATCGCGGTCGGGTACACTCCCCACGACGCGCAGCGTGTCCGCACCGGGCGGAGCGCCACCAAAGGAAGACATCGAGATGACGACAGGTACGTACACGACCATTCGCTACGAAGTGGACGGCCCGGTGGCCGTGATCACGCTCAACCGGCCCGAACGGCTGAACGCGATCGGCGGGGCGATGCTGGCCGAACTGCGGCACGCCATGGCGACGGCGGAGCGGGACACGTCCGTGGTGGGCATCGTGCTCACGGGAGCGGGCCGCGGCTTCTGCGCCGGCGCCGACATGGGCGGCCTCAAGGATCTGGCCGCGGCAGGCTCGGACGCGGTCCTGAAGGAGGTCGAGGAGACGCTGACTCCCGGCGGCGCGGATCGAGACGCGGACTACGAAAAGTCGGCGACGTTCGTGATGGCGGTGCGCAAGCCGGTGGTGGGGGCGATCAACGGTCCGGCAGCCGGCATGGGCCTCTCGTTCGCAGCGGCGTGCGACGTCCGCTTCGCGGCGGAGAACGCGTTCTTCGTCAACTCCTTCGCGCAGCGTGGGCTGAGCGGGGAGCACGCGACGACGTGGCTGCTGCCGCGGCTGATGGGGCACGCGCGGGCGCTGGACATGATGTGGACCGGCCGGCGCGTCTCGGCGCAGGAGGCGAAGGACTGCGGCCTGGTCAACGAGGTCGTGCCCGCCGAGGAGCTGCTGGACGCGGCCAAGGGCTACATCCGCACGCTGGCGCGGACGGCGTCGCCGCGCTCGCTGATGCACATCAAGCAGCAAACCTACCGCGACCTGATGCGGCCGCTGGGCCCGGCAATGGACGACGGGGAGGAGCGCATCCGGGAGTCGCTGGCGTGGCCGGACTTCGCCGAGGGGGTGGCGGCCTTCCAGGAGCGTCGCGATCCCCACTTCCCGGCGTTGGAGCTCTCCTAGCGGCCCTCGCGAGCCCGGGTGCGTATCGGAGGTCGCGGCCCCGGCGTTACCTGCGCGACGCGGGCGCGAAACCCGCGTGTGGTAATCTCAGGGTGAGTTCCGACCGGTCCGCGCAGGACGATCCGGGTAGGACCGCCCTGGTGGCACGCCAGTGCCGGGCAGTCCGACTCCGGCAGTCCCACTCCGACAGTGCGCAGCCGGCAGTCCACACCCGAGCAACACCGCGGACTGGACGTGCCAGCGGCCCCTATCCGGCCCCGCACGAGGGCACCCGCGGCGCATGAGCCGCCAAAGGACCAGCATGACCAAGCCACGTAAGCGACATCGCCGCAGCGACGGCAATACCGCGGATCCCGACCGCCAGCCCGCGAACCTGGACCACCGCAAGGGCCATCGCAGTTTCCTCCGCGACGGCCTGCCGGAACTCCAGCGCGGGGGGCGCGGGGGAACCCACGCCGGGCGCGGTCGCTTTCGGGACCGCTAGGCCCCGCCCGGCCGCGCCACCCGGATCGACGGCCCCCGGCCCCCGATCCGCTTCCAAGACCGGCCGGCGCGCCGCCTCCACTCCCCCACCCACCCGTCCGGAACCCGGGTGCAACGAAGTCCAAGAGGGACATGCGCAACATCACCGTCAAGCCCACGAATAAGCCCCCGACTCGCGCCGCCCGGCGCGTCCGTCGCGAGTCCGCCGCGCGCCCGATCGAGCGCACGGCCCCCAGCACGGAGAAGGCCGCCTCCCGCCGGCGCGCCGCCCGGGCGCGTCGCGGCGACACCAGCGGCAGCGCGCCGCCCGTCTGGCTGACCGGCGTCGCCCCGCCGCGTCCCACGCGCGGCGTGGAAGACCTGACCGGCGCCGGCGAGGACGCCGTCCGCCAGTACCTCTCCGAGATCGGCCGCGTGGACCTGCTCACCGCCGCGGACGAGCGCCGCCTGGCGCGGCAACTTGAGGACGGCAACTGGATTCACGATGTCGAGGAGCGCCTCAGCGAGCGCCTGGGCCACGACCCCAGCGGGGCGGACGTGTGGGTGGCGCTGCTGGAGCAGTTCGAGCACCTGCGGCCGGTCTCGGTCGCGATCGGCCGTTCGCTGCGCTGGGGCAAGCGCTCCCAACTGACGCTGATGCATGACCCCGGCTTCCGCGGGCGCATCGACGGCGAGATGAACGAGGAGATGCGGGCGCGCGTGCAGCGCGCCCGCCGCGTCGACGAGGCCGAGGCGGCCACGCTCCTGGTGCAGCTTTCGGTGGTCGCGCACCTGCTCGACGCGAAGCTGCTCGATCGCTGCCGCGCACTCCTCGGCGACGAAGCGCTGCTCGCGCCCAGCCCGACGCTGGCCGCGGAGCTGGCGTCGCTGGAGCCGCGCTTCGAGCGCCACTTCGACCGCATCAAGCGGGAGGCCCATGAGGCCGAGACGCACCTGATCGAGGCCAACCTGCGGCTGGTGGTCGCGGTGTCGAAGAAGTACGCCGGCCGCGGCCTGAGCCTGCTGGACCTGATCCAGGAGGGCAACATCGGCCTCTTCCGCGGCGTGGAAAAGTTCGACTACCGCAAGGGCTACAAGTTCTCCACCTACGCCACGTGGTGGATTCGGCAGGCCGTGACGCGGGCCATCGCCGACAAGTCGCGCACGATCCGCATCCCCGTCCACCTGACGGAAGTGCTCAACAAGCTCAACCGCGCCAGCCGCCGCTTCGTGCAGGAGTACGGCCGCGAGCCGGCCCCGGCCGAGTTGGCCGATATCATGGAGCTGCCGGAGGAGCGGGTGCGCGAGATCCTCAAGGCCAGCCTGGAGCCGGCCTCGCTGGACTCCCCCGTCGGCGTCGAGGACGACGCGGACACGCTGGGCAGCTTCATCGAGGACGAAGGCGCGCCGGCGCCCCCGGACCAGGTCGACCGCAAGCTGATGCGGGAGGCGCTGGGCGAGGTGCTGGAGGAGCTCACGCCGCGCGAGCGCCAGGTGCTGGAGTTGCGCTTCGGCCTGGCCGACGGTCGCAGCCGCACCCTGTCGGAGGTGGGCGAGCTGTTCCACCTCACCCGGGAGCGGATTCGCCAGATCGAGACCAAGGCGCTGGCCAAGCTGCGCCACCCCTCGCGGGCCGGCCGCCTGCGCGACTACCTGGACTAGCGGCTGGATTGGCGGGAACGCCAGACGACGGCCCGACGCCCGGTGCCCGGTCCCGCCCCGGATATACTCGCGTCGGATCACGACGGCGCGGAGGTGGGCGGGATGAGCGGCAGCGGCGGCGATGACCTCGACCTCGGCTCGCTGGAGTTGGGGTCCCACGAACTCCGTGCGCAGTACGCCGACGGGCTGATCCCGGCCTCGACGAGCAGCATCGAACCGCTGGCGCGCGTGGCCGGGCAGGACCGGGCGCTGGAGGCGATCAGCTTCGGGCTCAGCGTGGAGGCCGAGGGCTACAACATCGCGGTGGCGGGGCAGCGGTCGTCGGGCCGCAAGACGGCGGTCGCGGGATTGGTGCAGGCCGCCGCGCAGGGGCGCCCCCCGGTGCGCGACTGGTGCTACCTGCACAACTTCGACGACCCCTACCGCCCCCGCGCGGTCGCGCTGCCCAGCGCCACCGGCGACGACCTCAAGCGCGACCTGGCCCGCCTCGTCGACACCCTGGGCGCGGATCTCCCCACCGTGTTCGACGACGAGTCGTACGACCAGCGGCGCACACAGGCGCTGCAGGGCGTGATGCGGGAGCGCGAACAGATCCTGGAGGGCTTGCAGCGCGTCGCGGCGGAGCAGGGCTTCGTGGTCTCGCTGACGCCGAGCGGCTTCGTCAGCCTGCCGCGCGGCGACGACGGCCAGCCGATCCCGCCGGAGGCGTTCCCGCAGCTCCCGGAGACGACGCGGCGCGAGCTGGAGCAGCGCGCCGGCCGCGTGCAAGAGGCGTCGAACCGGGTGCTGCGCGAGCTGCGGCGTCTGGAGGGGCGCGCCCGCGACGCCCTGGAGGCGCTGAACCGCGAGGTGGCCCGCTTCGTCAGCGGTCCCGTGCTCGACGAACTCCGCGAGCAGCACCCCCAGCCCGAGCTGGCCGCCCACTTCGCCGCGATCGAGAAGGACATCCTGGACAACATCGACGCGCTGCGGCGGCCGGCGGCGGCGGAGGCGCCGCCCGCGGGGCCAGCCGGCACGCCGGGCGCCCGGGCCGGGCAAGACCCCCGGGAGGCGATCTTCCAGCGCTACGCGGTCAACTTGTTCGTCACGCACGGCGAGCAGCCGGCGCCGCATGCGCCCATCGTCGACGAAGCACAGCCCACCTACTCGAATCTGTTCGGGCGCTTGGACTACGAGCCGCGCTATGGCTCGATGACGACCGATTTCACGATGATCCGTCCGGGCGCGGTGCACCTGGCGAACGGCGGCTACCTGATCCTGCAGGCCGAAGACCTGCTCAGCGACCCGCGCTCGTGGCGCAAGCTCAAGCAATCGCTGCGCGACGGGCAGGTCCGCGTCGAGGAGATCGGCGAGACGGCCGGGCCGTTCCCGGTCGTGCATCTGATTCCGGAGCCGATTCCGCTCGACCTGAAGGTCGTCCTGATCGGCTCGCCCGCCACCATCGGCCTGCTCCAGGCGGCCGACCCCGACTTCGGCGATCTCTTCAAGATCCGGGCGGAGTTCGAGCCGGACACGCCGATCGACGAGGACGCCATCCGCGCCTACATCGCGTTCGTGCGTCGCTCCTGCGATGACTGCGCGCTGCGCCAGTTCGACCAGGGGGCGCTGGTGGAGATCCTGCGCTACGGCAACCGGCTGGCCGGGCGGCAGGACCGGCTCAGCACCCGCTACGGGGCCATCCAGGACCTCTGCGAGGAAGCCAACCAGCGGGCCGTGATGGCGGGCGACCGGGGCATCGGCGCGGCCCATGTCCGCGACGCCCTGGCCGCGATGCGCCGCCGCTCGGACCTCGTCCCGGACCGCATCCGGCGCTCGATCGCGGAGGGCTCGCTGCACATCGAGACGAGCGGCTCGGTGATGGGCCAGGTCAACGGCCTGGCCGTGTTCGGCATCGGCGAGCACATGTTCGGCACGCCCAGCCGCATCACCTGCCGCACCGGGGCGGGCACGGCCGGGGTGATCAACATCGAGCGGGAGGTGGAGCGCAGCGGCGCCATCCACTCGAAGGGCATCCTCGTGCTCAACGGCTTCCTGATCGGCACCTTCGGCCGCGAGCATCCGCTGTCCTTCTCGGCCTCGCTGACCTTCGAGCAGAGCTACGCCGAGGTCGACGGCGACAGCGCCTCCTCGGCCGAGCTCTACGCCATCCTGACGTCGCTGGCGCGGGTCCCGATCCGGCAGGATCTGGCGGTCACGGGCTCCGTCGATCAGTTCGGCAACATTCAGCCCGTGGGCGGCGTGACCGAAAAGGTGGAGGGCTTCTTCGACGTCTGCGCCGAGGCCGGGCTGACCGGGCAGCAGGGCGTCATCATCCCGCACGCCAATCGGCGCAGCCTGACGCTGCGCGACGATGTGGTGCGGGCCGTGGCGGCGGGGCAGTTCCACATCTGGGCCGTCACGCGGGTCGAAGAGGGACTGCGCATCCTCACCGGCCGGGAGGCGGGCGGCGTCGGCGCGCACGGCGTCTATCCGCCCGGCAGCATCTTCCGCGGCGTCACTGACGCGCTGGCCGCGATGCGACCCGCGCCGCCGGCGACCATCCCCATGCGGACGCCGGCCGACGCCTGACACGGGCGTGCGCAGATCGATCCCGCTCAGCCCTCGCAGGCCGCCTTGCAGCGGGCGAGTTCCTTCGACATCTGCTTGCGCATCATGCGGCGCAGCAGCGGGCCGAGCAGGAGGAACATCGCGCTCGTGATCATGCCGTCCGAGCCGGCGCGGGTGGTTTTCTCCAGCGTCACCGCGCCCCCGGCGCCCGTTGCGAGCCGCAGCCGCAGTTCGACGGGATAGGGGCCCGCGGTGGACTCCAGCGCGTAGTGGCCCGGCGGCTCCAGGACGGTCACGACGTACTCCATCGTGTGGCGGCGTCCGGCGTAGGTGTACTGGCTCATGAACGGCGTCCCGACCGCCAGGCGTGACGCTGCCGGATCCGCCCCCGGCGTCAGGGCCGCGTCCGACACGCCATCGACCCAGTGGGGCATGTTCCCGATGTCGGTCACGAACGCCCAGACGTCGTCAATCGGCCGTTCGATCTCGACGCTCGTCGTGGCGGCCAGCCAGCGCATGGGTCACTCCTTGGGCGTGGATCATACCGCGCGGGCCCCCGGCCGGGCGCGGGCTGCTCGCGTCCGCGGACTGCGGCAGCTACCCTCGCCCCGGTTGCGACGCGAGCGCAGGCATGGGGAAGGACCGCAGCGATGAGCCAGGCGCACTTCGGGGTGATGACGCCGCAGATCAAGCGCAGTTGGGCCGACGCCCGCCGCGCCGCGACGGCGTTCGAGGAGATGGGGTACGACTCGATCTGGGTCAACGACCACCTCTACGGGCCGCAGTCGCCCAGCATTCCAATCCTGGAAGCGTGGTCGGAGGTGGCGGCGCTGGCGGCCAGCACGGAGCGCGTGGAGATCGGCACGCTGGTGACGCCGGCGGGCATGCGCAACCCCGCGCATCTGGGCAAGGTGATCGCGACCGTCGACCACATCAGCGACGGCCGCATCATCGCGGGGATCGGCGCGGGCTGGATGCCGCGCGAGTACACCGACTTCAACATGCCGTTCCCCAACACCCGCGATCGCCTGGGGCAGATGCGCGAGGCGGTGGAACTGCTGCGCGGCATGTGGGATGAGGACACGGAGTCGCTGAGCTACGAGGGCCAGTACTTCCGCACGGAGAACCTGGTCTGTCTGCCCAAGCCGAGCCGCCGCGTGCCGCTGCTGCTGGGCGGCGGCGGCGAGAAAGTCACGCTGAAGCTCGCGGCGCAGCACGCCGACATCTGGAACAACGCGGCCGGGACGCACGAGCAGTTGGCGCACAAGATCGGCGTGCTGCGCGGGCACTGCGAGGCCGTGGGCCGGGACCCGGCCGAGATCACGATCTCGCAGCAGGTGCTGGTGACGATCGCGGCCGACGAGGCGAGTGCCGCCGTCGCGACGGAGCGGGCGCAGCGCATCTTCGGCGGGCACATGGGCGACCCGGCGGGCCCCATCGCGCTGACGGGGACACCAGAGCGCATCGTGGAGCGCGTGCAGCAGCACATCGACCTGGGCTGCACGATGTTCATGATGGAGTTCTTCGGGCGCGACACGATTGAGCCGGCCCAACTCTTCGCGGAGCAGGTGCTGCCGCAGTTCCGTTAGGCGCGCGCGGCGACGTTGCGGAGTCAGGCGAGGACGCGGCGGGGTCAGGCGACGACGCGGCCGGCGGCGCTGAGCGCGCCTTCGCGGCGCAGCAACTGCTTCTTGATCTGCGCGCCGCCCATGCCGTACTTCCCGATGTCGCCGCCGGAGCGGACGACGCGGTGGCAGGGGATGAGCAGCGGCACGGGGTTGCGCGCCAGGGCGGAGCCGACAGCGCGGGCCGCACGGGGCGCGCCGACGCGCTCGGCGAGTTCGCCGTAGGTGCAGGTTTGTCCGCGCGGGATGGCGACGACCTCGCGCAGGACGCGCTGCTGGAAGGGCGTGAGCGGGGCGAGGTCGATGTCGACGACGCAGGGGCCACCCTCGACGGCGGCGCGGACGGGCTCGCGCAACTGATCGGGCAGGCCGGCGTGGGCCTCGGGGGGGCGGCCGTGTCGCTCGCCGAGGGCGGAGGCGAACTGGGCCGGTGTCTGGGTGAGGCTGGACGACAGGACGGTGTCGCCGCGATAGCCGACCAGGATCCGTCCCAGGGCGGTTTCGAGCGGCGCGTAGGCGAGGGGTCGGTCGCGAGGAGGCACGATCGCAGTCTAGCGGGCGGGACCGTCGGCGCCGATCGGTTATGCCGGGACCGCGGGACCGGTCAGCCGTCGGAGGCGACGAAGTCGCGCAGGAGCGCACCGGCGAGGGCGGGCCGCTCCTGGACCAGCGCGTGGCCGCCGCCGGGCACGATGCGCAACTGCGCACCGGGGATGCGGCTCGCCAGGATGCGGCTGTTGTCGGGCAGCACCAGGACGTCGGCGCTGCCGTGCAGCAGCAACGTCGGGAGGCGGAGGCGGGGCAGGCGGCCGTAGCTGTCGGCGCTGGCGGCGGCGCGGAGCTGCGCCCGGATCTGCGCGGCGGGCGCCAGCGGCGCGGGGCGGTCGCTGAAGGCGGGGGCGTGCCGCAGGGCGTTGAGCCGGATGGGCAGCGCGGCGACATCGGAGTCGAGCGCCTCCGCGAGGGCGGTCGCGACCCACGGCGGCGACGCGACGGCGGTGCGCTCGCCGGGATGCGCCGCCACGAGCGTCAGCGATGCCGCCAGCCTGCGACGTCCGAGGGCGAGTTCCAGCGCGACGAGCGCGCCCAAGCCCTGCCCGAAGACGTGCACCTGTGCGCCCCGCGGGAGTTGCGCATCGACGTCCGCACGGACGGCGGCGGCAAGCTGGCCGATCGTCGGATCGGGCGGGAGGGCGGGCCAGCTCGGGCGCAGGAGCGGGCGCGGCTCGAGGGCGTGCAGGAAGGCGGCCGGCCAGGAGCGGGCGTCGTGGCCGGCGTCCGGCAGGAGCAGGATCGGCGTGGCGCCCGGCCGGGCCAGGGCGGCCCCTAGCGACCGGGCGGCTTGGGCAGGATGTAGCCCAGCGACAGCACCACGACGAGCCCCGCGATCAGCACGGAGACGACGAGTCCCACGATCGCGCCCGCGGGCAGATCGCCGCCACCCTCGCCGGCGGCCAGGGCGGCGCCGCTCGTCAGCAGCAGCAGCAACGCCGCGGCCGCGAGCGGCGTGAGCAGCCGCCTCATGACGCCGCGGCCGCGCGGATCTGCGCGGCGTGGTCGCTGAGGTGGCCGGCCCAGGCCTTGAACGCTTGCTCCACCGTGCCCATCATCTCGTGCGGCTTGCCCATGTCGTCGGGGCCGACGGCGGCGACCTTCGCGTTGGCGGCCTCGGCGACGGCTTCCAGCGCGGACTGCGCCTCCTCGGGCGAGGCGATCAGCGCGCCCTTGATTGGGTTGGCGGGGCCGTCGAGGCCAGAGGACTCGCAGACCGAACGCGCGAAGAAGATCTCCGCGCCCAGCACGTGGGCGGCCGTCTCCTGCGCCGACCACGCCTCTTCGCCCTCGCCGGCCTCGGGCTTCTTCTGCCAGCCGCCGATGGCCGCATCGAACGCGGCGCTGAGATCGCTGCGGGCGGCGTCGACGGCGGCGCGCGCTTCATCTGGAGTGGTCATGGGATCCCTTTCGTCATGAGCGGCCGGTAGTGGCCTTTGTCGTGCCCCCCGGAGTTGCGCCCGGCGAGCGGGCATGATCGGGGGCGGGCCGATCGTAGGGCAAACGGGGCGGCTGCCGCCAGCGCCGCCCGCGACTCGGGGGCGACGCCCCGTCGCGCGCGCCGGGAGCAGCGGCTAGACTGCGCGGCGATCGGGGGTCGGCGCACCACGATTCCGGGGTCGCGCGACCCAGGTTGGGGGTCCGGATGACGACGGCGATGTCCCGCGTGGGCACGTCCAGCGTGGAAACGTCCACCTACAGCGAGGCCCGCGTCGAACTGATGGGGCAGCCCGTCACGGTGCGACGCGGCGGCGCGGGGCCGGCGCTGGTCGTGTTGCCGCACGATCACGGCTGCGACGGCTGGGGCGCGTTCCACGCGGCGCTGGCCGCCGACTACGACGTCGTCGCGCCGGTGCTGCCCGGCTACGACGGCACGCCGCGCTTCGAGTGGATGCGCAACGTGCGCGACATGGCGATCGGCATGGGGCTGCTGCTCGACGCGCTGGCGGTGGGCCCACCGACGCTGGTGGGCCTGGGCTTCGGGGGCTGGCTGGCGGCGGAGATGGCGACGATGGCGCAGTCGCGGCTGGAGCGGCTGGTGCTGGTCGGCGCGCCGGGGATCAAGCCACGGGCGGGGGAGATCAGCGACCAGTTCCTGCTCAGTCACACGGCCTATGTGCGGGCCGGCTTCGCCTCCGGCGCCGCCTACGAGGCGACCTACGGCGGGGAGGGCGACGAGCAGGCGCACATCGATCGCCTGGTGCGCTGGGACGAGAACCGGGAGATGACGGGGCGCATCGCCTGGAAGCCGTACATGTACAACCCCGCGCTGCCGGCCCTGCTGACGGCGGTGCGCACGCCGGCGCTGATCGTGTGGGGCGCGGAGGACGGCGTCGTGCCGCTGGACTGCGGCGAGCAGTACGCCGAGGCGCTGCCGAACGCGCGCCTGGAGGTGCTGGCGGCGGCCGGGCGTCACATCGACAGCGAGCGGCCAGGGGCGCTGGCCGACCTGATCCGCGCCTTCACATCCGAGTAGCGCGCGCGGCCGGCGACGGAGATCGCAATGCACCTGATGTACTTCACCGAGCAACCGATGTCGACCTACGACGCGGAGGAGGGCCGGCGCGTCGGCAACACGGCGCTGATGTTCTCGAACGCCAATTTCGACCCGGTGGAGGGCAGCCGGCTCTACAACGAGCGCATCGAGGAGTACCTGCTGGCCGAGGAGGTGGGCGTCGACGGGATCATGCTGAACGAGCACCACAACGCGCCGTTCTGCATGCAGGCCAAGTGCAACATCTTCGCCAGCATCCTGGCGGGCATGACGGAGCGGGTGAAGATCGTGCTGCTGGGCAACCCGCTGCCGCTGACCGAGAACCCGGTGCGGCTGGCGGAAGAGTTGTCGATGATCGACATGGTGTCGAAGGGGCGGCTGGTGTCGGGCTTCGTGCGCGGCGGCGGGACGGAGCAGCTCGCGGCGGGGGTCAACCCGACCTACAACCGGGAGCGCTTCGCCGAGGCGCACGACCTGATCGTCAAGGCCTGGACGCAGCCGGGGCCGTGGCGCTGGGAGGGGACGCACTACCAGAACCGGGTCGTGAATCCGTGGGCGCTGCCCCTGCAGCGACCGCATCCGCGCATCTGGATTCCCGGCGTCTCCAGCCCCGAGACGACACGCTGGGCGGCGCAGCACGGCTACCCCTACATCTGCCTCAACACGACGGTCGAGGCGACGAAGAAGATCTGGGCCGTCTACGACGAGGCGGCGGCCACGGTCGGCCTCACGCCCGGGCCCGAGCATCGGGGGTATCTGATCCGCTGCCACGTGCAGGACACGCAGGAGAAGGCCGAGGAGAACGCGCGGCAGTTCATGTGGATGATGGGCGAGTTCACCGGCCTGGCCCATCCCGTGTGGGGCAACCCGGCCGGCTACGGCTCGCCGCGGCACCGGCGCGCGTTCGTGCAGATCGCGAACGGGATGCGGCGGGGGCGCAACGACGGCGCGCCGCCCTTCGAGCAGCAGCTCGAGACGCGGTCGATCATCGCGGGGACGCCGGACCAGGTGGTCGCGCAGTTGCGCCCCATCCTGGAGCAGACGCGGCCCGGCATCCTCTCGTTGTGGGGCAACGACGGCGGCGTTAGTCACGAGGACTCGAAGCGCTGCATCGAGCTGCTGGGGCGGGAAGTGATGCCCGCCCTGCGCGACATCGGCGACGAGTTGGGCCTGACGGACCCCTTCCAGGCAAACGCGCCGGTGAGTCTGGACCACGCCCGGGCGCAGGCGGCGGCCGCCGGCCCGCGCTGAGGCGACGCATCCGGTGATGCGCGTAGTCGCGCGGGGCGGGAGCATACGCAGCGTGGCGGTCCGACGGACCCGAGATCGCACGAGCAGGAGGAGAAGCGATGGCAACGGTAGACATCTTGATGCCGGGGCAGGCCTGGGGCGCGAGCACGGGCATCCCGGCGATGTGCTCGATCATCCTGGTCGAGTCGGAGGGGAAGCGCATCCTGTTCGATACGGGCCACGTGGGCCGCTACCCGGGGCTCGAGGTGGCGCTCAAGGAACGCAAGCTGGGGCCCGAGGACATCGACCTGCAGGTGATGTCGCACGCGCACTGGGACCACGCGCAGAACTTCGACCGATTCACGACCGCGCCCATGCTGATCCACCCGGACGAGCGTCGCTATGCGCAGAACCCCCACCCCAACGACTGGGCGACGCCCGCCTGGACGGGGGCCGCCCTGGAGACCCACACGATCCAGGAGGTCAGCGACGGGGACGAGCTCGCGCGGGGGGTGCGGGTGATCGACATCCCGGGGCACTCGCCGGGCAGCATCGGCCTGCTGGTGGAGACCGAGGACGGCATCTCGGGGCTCACGGGCGACGCCTTGCACTTCGCGCGGATCGCGCTGACGGGCGAGAGCCCGCTGGTCTTCTTCGACAAGACGCTGGCCGACGCGAGCATCCGCAAGGTGGTCGCCGCCTCGGATGTGCTCTACCCCGGCCACGACCGGCCGTTCCGCCTGGTGGACGGGAAGATCGTCTACACGCAGCCGTTCGAGTTGACGCTGAGCAACCTGTACCCGGGCATGCCCGGGCTGTCGTTCGACCGGCCCACGCCGTCGGTCTGGGTGATGCCGGGCGCACGGCCGTAGCCCGCGCGAGCCGGTCGCCGGGCGTTGATCGAGGGAGGCAGCGGCGACGCCCATCGCAGGGACGGGCGATCTTGCGAGCGGGCGCGGGCGGATGCCAGACTTGCGCCACGCCGCCGCCGCATGTGAGGAGAGCACGCCGATGGAAGTCCCGCTGGTCGTCAACGATTTTCTGCGCCGGGCCGTCAAGCTCTATCCGGGGCAAGAGGCCGTCGTCAACGGGGAGCTCCGCCTCACCTACGCCGAGTTCGGCGCGCGGGTGAACCAATTCGCGAACGCGCTGCTGGCGCTCGGCGTCGGCAAGGGCGATCGCGTGGCGATCCTCAGCCCCAACAGCCACCAGTTCCTCGAGGTGCTGTACGCGACGGCCGCGATCGGCGCCGTCGTCGTGCCGATCAACTACCGCCTGATCGCGTCGGACTTCGAGTACGTGCTGAGCCACTCCGGGACGATGGTCGCGGTGGTGGACTCGGACTACGCGGCGGCCGTGGAGGGGCTGCGCGACAAGCTGCCGGCCGTGGAGCGCTACGTGACGGTGCGGTTCGAGACGGAGGCAGTGCTGCCCGGCTGGCAGGACTACGAGGCGCTGGTCGCGGCGCAGCCGGCGCCGCCGCCGCCGGATCCGGGGCTGTCGGAGTCGGACCTGCTGAGCATCAACTACACCTCCGGCACGACGGCCCGGCCGAAGGGCGTGATGATCACGCATCGCAACGCCTACATCAACGCCTACAACGCGATCGTGCACTGGCGCATCACGCAGGACGACCGCGAAATGTGGACGCTGCCGATGTTCCACGCCAACGGCTGGGGCGGCCCCTACGCGGTCACGGCGATGGGCGCGACGCACATCGTGCTGCGCAAGGTGGAGGGGGCGGCGATCTACCAGATGATCCAGGACGAGCGCATCACGTTCGCCTGCATGGCCCCGGCCGTGCTGGCCACGATCCTGGAGTTCCCCGACAAGGCGGCCTACACGATCACCACGCGGCCCCGCTTCGTGGTCGCCGGTGCGCCGCCGCCGCAGACGTTCATCCAGCGGCTCGAGGAGGAGCTGGGATGGGAGTTCATCCAGCTCTACGGGCTCACGGAGACCTCGCCCATCTTGACGATCGGCGAGGTCAAGCCGCACCTGAACCTGACGGGCGAGGCCTACTACCGCACCAAGGCCCGCGCCGGCCAAGAAGCGATCGGCACCGACGTGCGCATCTTTGGGTCGGACGGGGCGGAAGTGCCCTGGGACGACGAGTCGGTCGGGGAGGTGGCGGCGCGATCGAACGTCGTGCTGGCGGGCTACTGGCAGCAGCCCGAGGAGACGGCCAAGGTCATCCGCGACGGCTGGTTCTTCACGGGCGACATGGCGACGATCAACCAGGACGGCTACATCAACATCGTCGACCGGGCGAAGGACGTGATCATCTCGGGCGGGGAGAACATCTCGTCGATCGAGATCGAGGACGTGCTCTACAAGCATCCGTCGGTGCTCGAGGCGGCGGTGATCGGGGTGCCGTCGGAGCAGTGGGGCGAGACGCCGATGGCGATCATCGTGCCGCGCGCGGGCGCCAGCCCGACGAGCGACGAGATCCGGGCGCACTGCCGGGGGCTCATGGCGCACTTCAAGACGCCGAGCCGGGTGGAGTTCGTCGAGGCCCTGCCGCGCACGGCGACGGGCAAGCTGAAGAAGTTCGAGTTGCGCAATCAGTATTGGCAGGGGAAGTCGCGCCGGGTGAATTGAGGGGCGCGGAGGAGCACGATGCCGGACATCACACGGCCCGACGGGGCAATCATCCACTACGAGACGTTCGGCAGCGGGCCGGCGGTGCTGCTGATCGCGCCGGGCGGCGTGAACAGCGAGATCGGCATGTGGGCCCGGGGGGCCATCGACCCGATCGCGGCGCTGGCGTCGGAGTTCACGCTGATCGGGATGGACCAGCGCCACGCGGGCCGGAGCTGGAACGCGCCGCCGCACTTCTCGTATGACCTGGCGTGGCAGGATCAGCTGGCGGTGCTGGACGACGCCGGGGTCGAGCGGGCGCAGGTCTGGGGCGGCTGCATCGGCGTGGGCTATCTGCTGCGGCTGATCCAGGAGGCGCCGGAGCGGATCAGCGGGGCGGTGGGGCAGGATCCGGTGGGGCTCGATCACACCAACTCGCCGGCCGTGTTCCATCGGATGTTCGCCTCCACGCTGCAACTCGCGCGCGAGCACGGGCCGGCGGCGGTGGTCGGCGCGGCCACCAAGGATCCGTTGTTCGTGCAGGCCAACGGAGGCGGCCCCTTCGCGCGGCGGATCGCGGCCGACCCGGCCTTCCGAGACACGATCGCCGCGATGTCGCGGGAGGAGTACATCGGCCTCATCGAGGAGTTCGCCTGGGCGATCTGGCCCGACCGGCCGCCCTACTTCACGGTCTCGGAGGAGTGGCTGCGGGGCTGCCCCGCGCCGCTGCTGATCCTGCCCGGCAGCGACGACTTCCATCCCACCAGCGTGGCGCGGAAGATCTGCGCCGAAGCGCCCGACGCGCGCTGCCTCGACATCGATTGCCGGTCGGAGGAGAAGCGGGCGGCGACGACGGAGACGATCCGCGCGTTCCTGCGCGATCACGCGGCGTAGCGGGGCGGGGCAAGCGACGACGTGGAGGCGCAGCGGGTCGCGGTCATTGGGGCGGGGGCGGTGGGGAGCTACTACGGAGCGCGCCTCGCGCAGGCGGGTCACGACGTGCGCTTCCTGATGCGTCGCGACTACGAGGCCGTGCGGTCGGGGGGGCTGCGCTGCACGAGCCCGATGGGGGACTTCGCGCTGGAGGCGCCGTCGATCGCGCGGACGCCGGTGGAGATCGGGCCGGCGGACTGGGTGATCTGCGCGCTGAAGTCGACGTCGGTCGGGGAGGCGGAGGCGCTGGTCGGGCCGTGTCTGGGACCGCATACGCGCATACTGCTGCTGATGAACGGGCTGGGGCTGGAGGAGCGCTTCGCCGAATGGTTCGGGCGCGAGCGGGTGTTCGGCGGGATGGCGTTCACGTGCGTGAACCGGGGCGAGCCGGGGTCGGTGCATCACCTGGCGTACGGGGCGGTGACGGTGGGGCATCTGCTCGACGACGCGTCGGAGGTCGAGCGGGCGCTGGCGCTGTGGGCGCCGGCGCGGGTGCAGTTCAGCGGCGTGGAGTCGCTGCGGCGGGCGCGCTGGGAGAAGCTGTGCTGGAACATCCCCTTCAACGGGCTCTGCGTCGCGGCGGGCGGCGTGACGACCGACATCGTGGTGGGCGACGCGGCCCTGCGCGCCATCGCCCGGGCGACGATGGAGGAGGTGGTGGCGGCGGGCAACGCCGACCTGGAGGCGCGCGGCGAGGCGCTGCGGCTCGACGGCGCGGCGATCGTGGAGACGATGTTCGGCTTCACGGACCGCATGGGGCCGTACCGGCCCAGCACGATGATCGACTACGTCGAGGGACGCCCGATGGAGGTACCGGCGATCTTCGCGGCGCCGCTGGCGCGGGCGCGCGAGCTGGGCGTCGAGACGCCGCATCTGGCGACGCTGACGGCGCTGCTCCAGCAGTACGACCGCAACCGGTGAACTGAGCGGGATGTCCGACCGGTTCGTTCCTACTCGAAAGGCAGATCATCAGGATCGACGGGATTCCACTTCGCCCGGACATCTTGCATGAGTCGCGCGAGGCGCACGGAATCGGACGGGGCGGGAGTCCAGTGATCAAGCCAGCGACCTCGCACGTACAGGGTCCTCTGGAGCTCGCCATCACTCGACTCGACATCGATCGGTATGTCGCCGTCTTCATCTGTTTCTCGGACCCTGAACGATGTCGTTGGCGGAGCAGCGTCAAGGAGCGATCTCATCTCATCCGCATCCTCAATGAAGCCCGCGGCTGTCAGCCTACGCAGCCAATGGGCGATCTCCTCAGATCCTCCAGAGCCTCTTGAGCGACCAGGACTTCGGCGGATATGCCGCTCAGAACGCGACGTGGCCGACTCCAGCCTGGTGATCGCAGCATCGAGCCGGTCCAAGCTCTCCGGAGCGAGTTGGGCGGTCTGCCCATCGGGTATGGGAATTGGCTCGTAGTTCTTCGCTTTCTCAATCCAACTCTCAGTCGCGGCCGATATGAGTTGGTCGTTAATCTTCATCCCGAGAGACTCGCCAATCTTCATGAGCATCACAGCGATACCCTCGCCCTGGCCGTTCAGCCCGTCATAGGTCTGCAAGATGTTGAGCGGGCTTGGAACGTCCTTCATCTCAATGCCGACACGGATGACCGCCACACCCCCGGGGCAGATCGCGCGCGCGATACCTGCCTCCCAGTACAGCCACGGATGTGTGATCGAGGTTCGTGTCACGAGCACCCATGCAGACTCGGACGCCCCGAGTTCGGAGTGGATCTTCGGGTACCACTCTTCCCCCGGCCGGATGCCTCCCGCTGGCGCGGGGTCAGTGGACGAGAACACTGTGACAAGCCCCGAGAACACCTGCTCGACGAGAGTGCCGAGGTCATTCGCGAGCTCACGATCTGCATGTGCATGACTGAGGAATATCTGCCGACTCGGCAACTTCCCGCTGGGCTCTGGCTTCTCTGCCATCGGGTCTCTCCTCAACGATTGAGGGAAGCGTAGCCGGTCTTAGTGCGTGGGCGTCAGCGGGCGGGCTGGGGGTCCGGCTCCATCTCCGCGCCCTGGGGCGCTTCGCGGGCGCCGAGGACGCCGCGGTCCTGGAGGTCGCGGATCTGGGCGTCGCTGAGGCCCGCCTCGGCCGCGAGAACCTCGGCGGTGTGCGCGCCGAGCAGGGGCGCGGCCTCGATGGGCACGTGCGAGTCCGACATGAGGGGCGGGAAGCGGAGGAGGTCGATGTCGCCGGCCTCGGGGTGGCGGACGGTCTGGATCAGGCCGCGCTCCTGCATGTGGGGGTCGGTCCAGTAGTCGGTCGTGTCGGCGTTGTAGCCGCAGGGCACGCCGGCGGCGCCGAGGATCTGGAAGACCTCGTGCTTGGTGCGGGCGCGGGTCCACTGCGAGATCTCCTCGTAGAGCGCCTCGCGATTCTTGATGCGCAGGCGGCCGCGCTCGAAGCGGGCGTCGGCGAGCAGGTCGGGCCGCTCGATGGCGATGCAGAGGGCATCCCACATGCGCGTCGTGACGACCATGATGTAGGCCCAGTCGTTGGGGCCGAAGGGCTTGCAGGGGTAGAGGTCGGTGGGAGCGCCGCCGGCGTTGCCGCCGCGGGGCGCAGGGTGGTGGGGCCCGGCGTTCTCGGTGACGGCGAGCTTGCTGCGCATGTAGTAGGTGTAGGCCTCGTACATGGCGAGGTCGATCTCCTGGCCGCGGCCGGTGCGCTGCCGCTGCACGTAGGCGGCGGTGATGGCGAGCGCCATCTGCACGCCCGTGCCCGAGTCGCCGACGGTGGGGCCGGGACGCACGGGCGGGCCGTCGGCATCGCCGGTGACCGAGAAGCCGCCGCCCATGGCCTGGGCGATCATGTCGAAGGACTTGAAGCCGGCGTAGGGGCCGGTGACGCCGAAGCCCTTGATGCGCCCATAGATGATGCCGGGGTTGACGGCCGAGAGCGCGTCGTAGCCGATGTCGAGCTTCTCGATGACGCCGGGGCCGTAGTTCTCGACGAAGACATCGTAGTGGGGCACGAGGGTGAGCAGGATGTCGCGGCCCTCGGGGGCGGCGAGGTCGATGCAGACGCTGCGCTTGTTGCTGTTCCAGGTCAGGAAGTAGGGCGAGTGGTCCTGGCCGGTGCGGACGACGCGGCCGGGGTCGCCCGAGCCGGGCCGCTCGACCTTGACGACGTCGGCCCCGAGCCAAGCCAGCGCCTGGGTGCAGGAAGTGCCGGCCTCGTACTGGGTCATATCCAGGACGCGCATGCCGTCCAGCGCTGCTGCCATGGCTCGTGGCTCCTCTCGCCCGCCCGAAGGCCCTCCCGATTCTACTCTCGCCGTCGGGTGGCGGCAGTCGCTGCTAGCCTCGCCGGACCAAAGGGGGGCCGCGTGGGGGCCAAACGGGCCGCCGAGAAGCAGAGAGGTGTCATATGCCGAATGAGAGCGTCGCGATTGGGGTGGCGGCTGACGCGCCGCCGGAGCCGGAGTCGTACGACTGGACGGCGCTGGTCGACGGGCTGACGCGCTACCTGCGGATCAAGGCGACCCCGGTGGGGATGAAGCTGTTCGAGACCGTCGCGGAGATGGAGGCGGTGACGCGCATTCGCCGCCCGGACTGCAGGTATGCGCTGGACCAGATCGTGGCGCAGGCGCGCTGGCTGAATCGCACGGTGGGCGTGACGATGGATGACCTGGCGGGGCCGCAGTGCGGCGCGCCGGTGGGGCTCTACCCGCAGGAGCCGGACTGGCGGCGCAGCACGAACATGTCGGGTGTCTGGTTCGCCAGCGACGCGGACGCGATCGCGCATCAGCAGGCGATGGACTGCCTGCCGTCGGGGCGGTACACGGCGCTGGCGGTGTCGCCGCTGGCGACGGGGCGGCTGGACCCGCCCGACATCGCGCTGATCTACGCGACGCCGGGGCAGATGATCATCCTGATCAACGCGCTGCAGTTCCGCGGCTACAAGAAGCTGGATTTCTCCTGCGTGGGGGAGTCGGCCTGCGCGGACTCGTGGGGGCGGGCGCTGCGGACGGGGGAGCCGAGCGTGTCGATCCCGTGCTTCGCCGAGCGGCGCTTCGGCGGCGTGCAGGACGACGAGCTGCTGATGGCGATCCCGCCGCGCTACCTGCCCAAGGTGATCGAGGGGCTGGCGGCGCTGAACCGCAACGGGCTGCGCTACCCGATCGCGTCGCTGGGCATCGAGACGGACCCGGCGGAGTCGCTGGCGCGCAGCTACGCGCGCTGACGCCCGGGGCGGGGGCGGGGGCTCAGGAGCGGCCGGTGACGCGATTGACGGCGCGGCGGGCGGCCTTGCCGCCGGGGGCGGCGTCGGAGGGGAAAGCGGCGGGATCGAGATCGGCGCGGGGGGTAACGACGACCTGCTCGGGGCGGTGCGGCCAGGCGATCCGCCCGACGGTCTCCGCGTCGTCGGGGAGGGCGCCGTCGATCAGGGTGAGGGCGTCGCCCGCGCGGGCGGTGATGCGGTCGCCCGGCAGCACGATGCCGACGAGGTTGCAGGGGTCGACGGCGCTGAGGTAGACACGCTCGCCGCCCTGCTCGCGGCGACGGACGGCGCGGAGGGCCTCGACGGCCTCGGGCAGGGCGTACTGCTCGCCGACGAAGCCGGCCACGAAGCGACCGCCCCGCACCTGGCCGCGGGCCTCCAGGCGTCGCAGCGCCTTGAGGACGTTGCGCCAGGGGACGGTGATGCTCTCGCGGGCCAGCAGGTCGCGGAAGATGACGCCGTAGCGGGCCAGCAGGATTTCGGCCGTTCCCTGGGCCAGATCCTCGGCGTCGAGGTCGGCGGGGGCGTCGCGCACGACGGCCCAGCGACCGGCGGGGCCGGAGCCGGCGAAGCGCCCGCCCGGGTAGCGGGAGAGCCCGCGACGCCGTCCCGTGCCCGCGCGGCGCTTCCCGGCCAGGTGTCGCAGGCCCTCGTAGCCGTCGGCGTGGACGAGCCCTCGGGCGACGAGGTCGCGCAGGGCCGCCTCGACTTCGGTGGCCAGGCGACGGCTGCCGTTGACGATCTCGTCGAAGAACAGGGCGCCGCGGTCGCGCAGCAGGTCAAGCACGACGCGGGACGCGCCCGCGACGGGCTCGCCGACGGTCGCAGGCTCGGCCTCGTCGGCCGCCGGGGGGGCGGCGGTCGCGGCCCGGAGGAGGGGGAAGTCGGCGCGCAGGCCCAGGCTGACGGGCATCACGCGGGAGGGGCTGGCGGGCAGGCCGGCGTCGCGGCTCGACTTGCGGGGGCTGAGGCGGCCCCAGGTGAGCGTGCCGTCGAGGCACAGCTCGTCGAGCCAGGCGGGATCGTAGTCGGTCAGGCGGGCCGGGAGGAGGTCGCGCTCCCAGGCGACGGCGGGGGCCTCGAAGCCCTGCAGCCGCTCGACGACGGCGCGCAGGCCCTGCTTGCCGTGCAGGCGGGTGTCGGGCGTGCAGTGCTGCCAGCGCAGGAGGAAGCACATGAAGTCGCGCGCGCCGACGGGCTCGATCTGCTTGCGCAGGAAGTCGAGCGTGTAGCGATGGATGCGCGCCAGGAGACGGCGGTCGCAGAATTCGTCCGGCGCGTCGGGGGGCGTACCGGGGGCCCCGGGCGTCGGCAGGGGGCCGGTCGCGACGGCGGGCGGCGTGAAGCGACCGCGCAGCACGTGGCCGGCGGCCTCGACCTGGACGAGGCCGCGCTCGACGTCCTCGGCGCGCAGGCCGCAGCGCGCCGCGAGCGCCGCGGCGGTGACCGGGCCCAGAACCTCGCAGTGGCCGCGCAGCAGGCGCGCTCGGGCGTCCTCGCGGTCGGCGACGCCGGCGGCCGCGCCGAACGGGAGCGAGAGCGACGGGGCGATGCGCCCGCCCGGGAACAGCAGTTCGACGAGGGGGAGGTTCTCGGCGGCGAACCAGTGCCGCGGCGCCGCTCCGGGGAGGCTGCCGGCGGGCTCCACGACGGCGGCCCGGCCCAGCCCGGCGAGGTCGTCGAGCCAGGCCTCCCAGCCGGCCACGTGGCGGTCGGAGAGCGCGACGAGCGAGAGCAGGACGTCGTGGACCTCCTCGGCGTCGCGGGGGACCGGCCAGGCCTCCTCGCGCACGCGGGCGATGGCCGCGGGGTCGAGCGCGGAGAGGTCGCGGGCGTCGCTGGGCAGCGCGTGACGCAGCATGACGGCGCGCGTGCGGCGCTCCTCCAGGGGGGCGTCGTCGAGGAAGGTGTAGGGCTTGCCGTTGATGATCTCGTGCGCCATGGGGGAGGGCTCGACGGTGTCGCGCGCGTGCAGCCTGATCGCGCCGGCCTCGATGCGGGCGAGCGTGGCGACGAGGCCGTCGGTGTCCATCCATTCGCGCAGGCAGTCCTCGCGCGACTGGCGGACGAGGGGGTGGTCGGGGTAATCGAGGGGGCCGGTGAGGTTCTCCTGGCAGCCGACCTGGGCCGGGAAGACGGAGGCCAGCAGGTCGTCGGCGCGCATGCGCTGGAGTTGCGGCGGCACCCGCTTGCCGCCGCGCTGCCGCTCGACGGCGAGGGCGCGGGTGACGTTCCAGCGCCAGCGCGTGCCCCACTGCGGCACGTAGAGGATGGCCTGCGACAGCGCAGGCTCGGCGGTGGCGGCCGTGAGGTAACCGAAGACCTCCTCCAGCGGGAACGACTGCGCCGGGCCGATCGAGAGCACGATGGCGTCGTCGTTGGCGGCGGCCTGCAGCTCGAAGTCGAAGCGAACGCAGAAGCGCTTGCGCAGGGCGAGCCCCCAGGCGCGATTGATGCGCGCGCCGAAGGGGGCGTGCACGACGAGATGCTGGTCGCCGGCTTCGTCGAAGAAGCGCTCGAAGACGACATCCGTGTCCGAGGGGACGACGCCGAGCGCCACGTCCGTGGCGCGCACGTAGTCGAAGAGCTGCGCGGCGCCGAGCGCATCGAGGCCGCAGGCTTCGTGCAGCATCTCCGTCGTGGCCTCGATGTCGGCCGCGCCGGCGGCGATGTCGCGCCGCAGGGCGCTCACCTCGGCGGAGAGCTCGACGGTGCGGCCGGGCGCCTCGCCCAGCCAGAAGGGGATCGTGGGGGGCGCGCCCTGCGCGTTCTTGACGCGCACGGTCCCGGATTCGATGCGCTTGATGCGCCAGGAGGTCGTGCCGAGCAGGAAGATGTCGCCGGCCATGCTCTCGATGGCCCAGTCCTCGTTGACCGTCCCGACAAAGGTGCCGTCGGGCTCGGCGACGACGCGGTAGTCACCCAGCTCGGGGATCGTGCCGCCGTTGGTGAGCGCCTTCATGCGCGCGCCACGGCGGGCGCGGATGACGCCGTTGATGCGGTCGTGGTGGATGAGCGGGTGGGCGCGGCCGCCGCTCTCGCCGACGCCGTCGCGCAGCATCGCCACCACGTCGTCGAAGTCGTCGCGGGAGAGGTCGCGGTACGGGGCGGCGCGGCGCACGAGGTCGAAGAGGGCGTCGACCGGCCAGTCCTCGCAGGCGGTCTCGGCGACGATCTGCTGCGCCAGCACGTCGAGCGGTGCGACGGGCTGCTGCACGCGGTCGAGGCGGCCGGCGCGGACGGCGCGCACCAGGGCGGCGCACTCGACCAGCTCGTCGCGTGTGGTCGGGAAGAGCTTGCCGCGCGGGGTCAGGCCGAGGGCGTGGCCGGAGCGGCCGACGCGCTGGAGAAAGGTGCTGATCGCGCGGGGCGAGGCGATCTGGCAGACGAGGTCGATGGAGCCGATGTCGATGCCCAGCTCCAGGGAGGCGGTCGCGACGAGCGCGCGCAGGTCGCCGCTCTTGAGGCGCTGCTCCATCTGCAGGCGGCGCTCCTTCGAGAGCGACCCGTGGTGGCTGGCCACGTGCTCCTCGCCGACGCGCTCGGCCAGATGGTGGGCGACGCGCTCGGCCAGGCGGCGCGTGTTGACGAAGATCAGCGTCGTGCGGTGGCCGGCGATGAGCGCGGCCAGGCGGTCGTAGACCTCGGCCCACTGCTCGTGCGAGGCGACGGCCGTCATCTCGGAGTTGGGCAGTTCGATGCTGAGGTCGAGGTCGCGCTGGTGGCCGCGGTCGACGATGACGCAACCGGGCGCAGTGTTGGGCCCGCCATCCTCCGCGGCGCGCTCCGGCCCCACGAGGAAGCGCGCGATCTCGTCGATCGGGCGCTGCGTGGCGGAGAGCCCGATGCGGGCCGCGCGTTCGTCGGCGACATGGTCGAGCCGGGCGACGCTGAGCGCCATGTGGCTGCCGCGCCGGTCGCGGACGAGGGCGTGGATCTCATCGACGATGAGGGTGCGCACGTGTCGCAGGGTGAGGCGGGCCTTGGCCGCGGTGAGCATCAGGTAGAGCGACTCGGGCGTGGTGATGAGGATGTGGGGCGGGCTCTTGGTGATGGCCTGGCGCTGCGACGGGGTCGTGTCGCCGCTGCGCACGGCGACGCGGATGGGCGGCAGCTCGTAGCCGAGTTCCGCGGCGATGGCGTTGATCTCGGCCAACGGGGCCTCGAGGTTGCGGTGGATGTCGGCCCCGAGGGCCTTGAGGGGGGAGACGTAGAGGATCTCGAGGTGGTCGTCGAGCAGGCCGGCCTCGGCCTTGCGGATCAGGGCGTCGATGCCGGCCAGGAAGGCGGCCAGCGTCTTGCCCGACCCGGTGGGCGCGGCGATGAGGACGTCGCGGCGGGCGCGGATGTGGGGCCAGCCGTCGGTCTGAGCGTCGGTCGGAGCGGCGAAGTGACGCTGGAACCAGGCCTGGACGGCGGGGTGGAAGTCGCGCAGGACCGGGGCCACGTCGGGCGGGGGGGCGGGAGCGGGGGGGTCGGTGAGTTGGACCATGTGTTCTGTTCAAGCACTCTAGCAGGAGTCGGGGCCTGACCTGCGAGCCCTCCTCACCACCGCCAAGCGACGTGGTGGGGGTGCCCAAAGGAGATCGCGGTCGACGGGCAGGGTAGAGTGTGGACAATCGTTACGCGAGAACGTATGTTCTCTACCTGGGAGTTGCCATGAGTGAGTCCAGCACGATCGAATGGACGGACGCGACGTGGAACCCCGTCACCGGCTGCACCAAGGTGTCGCCGGGCTGCGCGCACTGCTACGCGGAGACGTTCGCGGAGCGCTTCCGGGGAGTGCCCGGCCACCCCTACGAGCCCGGCTTCGACCTGACGCTGCGCCCGGAGCGGTTGCAGCAGCCGCTGGCCTGGAAGAGGCCGCGGGTGATCTTCGTCAACAGCATGAGCGACCTGTTCCACGAGGGCGTGCCGGATGAGTACATCGCGGACGTATTCGACGTCATGCGGCGGGCGCACTGGCACGTCTTCCAGGTGCTGACGAAGCGGCCGGAGCGAGTGCGGGCGCTGGCCGATCGGCTGCCCTGGCCCGACAACGTGTGGATGGGGGTGTCGGTCGAGAACCAGCGCTGGACGTCGCGGATCGAGGAGCTGCGCGCGGTTCCGGCGGCGGTGCGATTCCTCTCGTGCGAGCCCCTGCTGGGCCCGCTGCAGCTCGATCTGCGGGGCATCGCTTGGGTGATCGTGGGCGGCGAGAGCGGCCACGGCGCGCGACCGATGCAGCTGTCGTGGGCGACGTCGGTGCGGGATCAGTGCGAGGCCGCGGGCGTGCCGTTCTTCTTCAAGCAGTGGGGCGCCCACGACGAGGCGGGCGTCCGCCGCGGGAAGAAGGCGTCGGGCCGGGTGCTCGATGGTCGCACGTGGGATGAGTTGCCGGCCGTGGGGGCGAGAGCGTGACGCGTGTGACGTCGCCGGCGCCCTGACGGCCCGAGCCGTCGACGGGAATTCCGGTCAAACACAAGCGGCCGGCCGAGCAGCCGCCTCTCGCGCAGCCACGGCGGGTGGTAGCGTCGCGAGCAGCGGCCCGACCGCAGCGGCCAGTGGAGGACGACGCATGACCCACTCCCCCATCGACTGGGCGGCGGTGCACGCGGAGGCGCTCGACGTGCTGACGCGGTACCTGCGCATCGACACGTCGAATCCGCCGGGGCGGGAGGCGCCGGCGGCGCACTTCCTGGGCGACCTGCTGGCGGCGGAGGGCTTCGACTGCACGTACCTCGAGCCGCAGCCGGGGCGCGACATCCTGCTGGCGACGCTGCCCGGCGACGGCGGCAAGCGGCCGATGATGCTGTGCAATCACACGGACGTCGTACCGGTGGAGGCGTCGTACTGGACGAAGCCGGCCTTTGAGGGGCTGGTGGAGGACGGCCGCATCTACGGCCGGGGGGCGGTGGACATGAAGGGCGCGGCGGTGATGCAGCTGCTGACGATGCTGCTGCTGAAGCGGCAGGGCGCGCCCCTGCGCCGCGACCTCGTGTTCTGCGCCGTGCCCGACGAGGAGGCGGGCAGCGTCTGGGGGATGCAGTGGCTGTCGGAGCGGCATCCGGAGCTGGTGGACGTGGAGTTCGAGCTGAGCGAGGGGGGCTCCGGCACGTCGCGCTTCCTGGAGCAGGACGTGCAACTGTTCAACGTCGCGACGAACGAGAAGACGATGTGCTGGCTGGAGTTGCGGGCGGTCGGCGCGCCGGGGCACGGCAGCCGGCCGCACGCCGACAACTCGGCGGTGCATCTGACGCGCGCGCTGCAGCGCCTGGCCGACTGGGAACGCCCGCTCGAATTCATCCCCGAGACGCGCTACACGATCGAGCGGCTGCAGGAGGAGGGGCTGATGCCCGCTGCGGCATCGGAGGCGGAGTTGGAGGCGCTGATCCGCAGCAGCCCGGGGCAGCAGGCGGCGTTCCAGAACACGCTCAACATCACGATGATCCGCAGCGGCATCAAGGCCAACGTGATCCCGGCGGAGAGCACGGCCGTGATCGACTGCCGGCTGCTGCCCGGCCAGGATCGCGAGGCGTGGCGGCAGGAGGTGGCGGCAGTGGTCGACGATCCGCGCGTGGAGGTGGGCTTCTACACGGACTGGGGCCAGGATGTGCCCGAGCCGATCCCCTGGGACACGGAGCTCTACCGCACGATCGAGTCGGTGATGAAGGAGGCGTCGGAGGACGCGGTGGTCGCGCCCAACCTGTGCACCGGCGGCACCGACAATCGCTTCCTGCGGGCGAAGGGCATCCCGGCCTACGGCTTCATCCCCTGCCTGCTGAGCCCCGAGGAGGCGGCCGGCTTCCACGGCAACGACGAGTTCCTGACGGTCGACAACCTCAACATGGGCGTCGAGCTGACGTACGAGATCGTGCGACGGATGTGCACGTGATCCGGCCGCCGTCGGCCAGCGGGGCAGCGCGATGACGTCGGAAGCGCTGGAGCGGGCGCGGACCTGGCTGCGCGAGAACCAACTGCCGGCCGATGCGAGCATCGAGGAGATGCGGGCCTGGGTGGCGCCCTCGCCGGCGATCGCGGGCACGACGATCGCGCCGGTGATGGCAGCCGGGCCGGGCGCGTCGGGCGGCGGGCCCGACGAGACGCCGGCGGAGTGGGTGCTCGCGCCGGGTGCCGACGCGGCGCGGCGCATCCTCTACCTGCACGGCGGCGGCTACTGCCTGGGCAGCCCGGCGACGCATCGCAACCTGACCAGCCGGCTGTCGGCCGCGACGGGCATGGCGGTGCTGTCGCTCGACTACCGGCTGGCACCCGAGCATCCCTGCCCGGCCGCGGTGCGCGACTCGGTCCCGGCCTTCGCCTGGATGACGCAGCACGGGCCGTCGGGGGCCGCGAACGCGGAGGCCGCCTTCATCGCGGGGGATTCGGCGGGGGGCGGGCTGGCGCTGGGCACGCTCGTGAAGATCCGCGATCTGGACGACCGGCAGGCCGACGCCGCCGTGCTCCTCTCGCCCTGGGCCGACCTGACGCTCAGCGGCGAGTCGTGGCGGACGCGGGTCGCGGAGGATCTGCTCGTGCAGCGGGCCACGACGGAGCGGATGATCGACTGGATCCTGCCCGGGCCGCTGCGGCCGAGCTTCCCGCTCGTCTCGACGGTGTTCGCCGATCTGGAGGACCTGCCGCCGCTGTACCTGATCGCCGGCGACCACGAGGTGCTGCGCGACGACACGACGCGGATCGCGGCGCTGGCGCGGATGATGGGCGTCACGGTGCAGGCGGAGATCTACCCCGAGATGCCGCACGTCTTCCCGGCCTTCCCGGCGCTGCCGGAGTCGCAGGAAGTGATGGCGAAGATCGGGGAGTTCCTGCGCGCGCAGGCGCCGGCGCGCTGGCCGGAGCGGGCCTGACGACTGGCAGGTCGGAGGACGGGGCGAGTCAGGCGCCGGCGACGCGGGCACAGGCGGCGAGGATGCGCTCCCCTCCGGCGGCGATGTCGGCGGCGCTGGTCCAGGAGTAGGCTAGGCGCACGGCCTCGGGATCGCCGTCGAGGTCGCCGCCGGGGTAGAAGCCGGCGCCGGGCGGGAAGATGGCGCCCTCCTCGAAGCCGGCCCGCTGCACGTCGCGACCGCGCAGGCCGTCGCGCAGGCGCAGCCAGAGGAAGAAGCCGCCCTCCGGGGTCGTGAAGTCGAAGTAGGGCTCGCCGGCGTCGCGCAGGGTGCTGGCGAGGGCGTCGAGCTTGGCCGCGTAGATGCCGCGCATGCGCGCGACGTGCGGCGCGAACTCGCCGCTCACCATGTACTCGTGCAGCATCCGGTGCAGCAGGGGGCTGTTGCCCATGTCGAAGCGGCCGGGCAGCAGCAGGTTGATGAGGGTCGGCTCGGCCTGCAGCCAGCCGACGCGGAGTCCGGTCGCGATCACCTTCGAGAACGTGCCCGCCAGCAGCACGCCGCGACCGCCGGCCACGGCCGAGAGCGTGGGCGGGCGCTCGGGCGTGAAGAAGAGTTCGTTGTAGGCGGTGTCCTCGAGGATGTGGATGCCCTCGCGGGCGGCCAGGTCGACCAGGTCGACGCGGCGCTGCAGCGACATCGTGACGCCGGTGGGGTTGTGGTAGGTGGGGATCGTGTAGATCAGCTTGGGCGCGCGGCCGTCGGCCCGCAGGCGGGCGATCTGGGCCTCCAGCTGGTCGAGCCGCATGCCCTCGTCGTCCAGGTGCACGCCCACGACCTCGACGCCGTGCCCGCGGAAGGTGCGCAGCGAGCCGGCGAAGGTGGGCATCTCGGAGATCACGACGTCGCCGGGGTCGAGCAGGAGCGTCGCGGCCATGTCGATCGCGCCGGCGGCCCCGTTGGTGAGGATGAAGTGGTCCGCGCCGGGGATCTCGGCGTGGTCGCGGGCGAAGTACTTGCCGATCTCGGCCCGCAGGGGCTCGTAGCCCACGGGGCCGCCGTAGACGAGTGGGCTGTCGTCGGGGACGGCGAGAGCGCGCTCCATGGCGCGCAGGAGGCCCTGCTTGGGCTGCGAGGCGGCGTCGGGGATGCCGCCGGCCATGGAGATCGGCGGCCGCTTCGACTTGACGCCGCCGCCGGCCAGGCCCCAGTCGGTCATGGTGCCGCCGGACAGGCCGCGCAGGCGCGCGCTCTGGAAGTCGGCGGGGTCGCGGTCGCCCCAGCGCGCGCCGCTGCGGGCGGCGACGGCGTGCAGTTCGGCCTCCAGGTCGGGCGTCTCGGTGGTCATCGCGCCTCCCCGGGCAGTGTACGGAGTGCGGGGGCGGGCGCCAGCGCCGGGACCGGGCGGCGGGCAGTCTCTAGGCTGTGCGCATGCGACTGAGCGTCCTGGACCAGATTCCGATCACGGCGGGCGGCGACGGTGCGCAGGCGATCCGGGAGACGCTCGCCCTGGCGGAGTTGGCGGACCAGCTGGGCTACGAGCGCTACTGGCTGGCCGAGCACCACAACACGACGGCGCTGGCCTGCCCGGCGCCGGAGGTGATGATCCCGCAGGTCGCGGCGCGCACGCAGCGCATCCGGGTCGGCTCGGGCGGGGTGATGCTGAGCCACTACAGCCCGCTCAAGGTGGCGGAGTCGTTCCACGTGATCGAGGCGATGCACCCCGGCCGCATCGACCTGGGAGTGGGGCGCGCGCCGGGCAGCGACGGTCGCACCGCGCGCGCGCTGGCGCACGGGCCGGGCGCGCTGGGCATCGAGCACTACCCGGAGCAGCTGATGGACCTGTACGGCTACTTGGCAGGCGACCTGCCGGCCGAGCATCCGTTCCGCGGCGTGCGCGCCACCCCGGAGGTGAGCGGGATGCCGGAGCTGTGGCTGCTTGGGTCGTCGACGGTGAGCGCGACGTACGCGGCCGAGCTGGGCTGGGCCTTCTCGTTCGCGCACTTCATCAGCCCGGAGGGCGGCGAGGCGGTGATCCGCAACTACCGCGAGCGCTTCCGTCCCTCGCCGGGGCTGGCGCAGCCGCGCGCCAACATGGGCGTCTCGGTGACCTGCGCGGAGACCGAGGAGGAGGCGCTGGCGCTCTCCTGGAGCCGCTGGTGCTGGCGCATCATGAGCAACCGCGGCATGGGCGGGGGCATCCCGTCGGTGCAGACGGCCCGCACGTTCTCCTACACCGAGCGCGAGCTGGCCTACATCGAGCACATGCAGGGGCTATCGATCCATGGCTCGCCGGCGCAGTGCGTCGCGCGGCTGGAGGAGTTGAGCGCCACGTACGACGTGGACGAGTTCGTCGTGCTGACGATCACGCACGACCCGGCCGCCCGCCGCCGCTCGTACGAGTTGCTGGCGGAGGCGGCGGGCATCGCGACGGCGGAGGCTACGACGGCGACGCCCACGGCTGCGCGCCGCGCGCCGCGCCCAGCTGCTGGTTGAAGACGGGCGCGCGCTTCTCCTTGAACGAGCGGCCGCCCTCCTTGGCGTCGGGATCCCAGTCGGCGATGGCGGTTTTGGTCGCGATGTCGTCGCAGGCCTGGTCCCAGGTCATCTCGTCGGCGTTGTACATCGTGCGCTTGAGCAGGCGCATGGCGACCTGGGGACCGTTGGCGATCTCGGTGGCGAGCGCCATAGTGCGCTCTTCGAGCTCGTCGTCGGGGACGACCTCGTTCAGCATGCCGAGTTCGAGCGCCTCCTGGGCGCCGGCGAAGCGCATGCGCAGGCAGAACTCCATCGCCTTGGTGACGCCCATGTGCTGCACCATCAGCTTGTGGCCGCCCTCGTCGGGCAGCAGGCCGAAGCGCAGCGTGCCGCTGGTCAGGCGGGCGCTCTGGGCGGCGATGCGGAAGTCGCAGGCGAGGGCCAGCGAGAGCCCGGTCTGCACGGCGACGCCGTTGATCGCGGCGATGGTGATCTTGTCCAACTCCCGCACGGCCTTGTTGAGCGGCTGCGAGATCATGCGCAGGCCGTAGTAGGTCGCCATGGGGTTGTGATGGCCGCTGTCGATGGGGCCGACGAGCGGCCGGGCGTCGTCGGCGAAGGTGATCGGGCGGCCGGTGATGTCATCGCCGGCTGAGAAGGCGCGGCCCGAGCCCGTGATGACGACGACGCGCACGGCGTCGTCGAACTGGGCCTGGAGCAGCGCCTCGCGCAGGTCGCGCTTGAGGTGGTGGGTCATGCCGTTCAGCCGCTCGGGCTGGTTGAACCGCACCCAGGCGATGCCGGGGTCGCGCAGGCTGACCTCGAAGCCGCGGAAGTTGCCGAATTCCATGTCGATCTCCTTTGCTGCGCGGGGTCACTCAGCGGCCCCGACTGGATTATCGCCCCCGGAAGGCGGGCTCCTGCTTGTTGGCGAAGGCGACCGCGGCGTCGTGGTGGTCGCTGTCGAGAGCGCTGAAGCGCTGGTTCAGCGCCTCGTGCGCCAGGGCCTGGGTGAGCGAGTGCCCCTCGCCGAAGTTGAGGTTGGCCTTCATGCGGCCGAAGGCGAGGGTTGGGCCCTGCGCCAGCCGGGCGCAGTAGGCGAGGCCGTCGCTGAGGAACGTGTCGTCGTCGTAGACGGCGGTCACGAGGCCCAGTTGCTGCGCGGCGTCGGCGCCGAGCAGGTCGCCGCTGAGGAAGAGCTCCCGCGCGCGTCCCCAGCCGACCAGGCGCGGCAGCAGGTAGGTCGTGCCGAAGTCGCCGCTCAGCCCGACGTTGCGGAAGGCCGTCCCCAGCCGCGCCCGCCGCGTGGCGAGCCGGACGTCGCAGGCCAGCACCAGGCCCAGCGCCCCACCCACGACGACGCCGTTGACCAGTGCGACGACGGGCTTGGGCAGGGCGTAGATCGCGCCGGTGGTGCTCTGGGCGGCCCGCGCCAGCAGGCCCGACGCCTCCTCGTCGGTCTCGCCGCCGAAGGTGACGGCGCGGCGGTCGGCGGCCATGGCCTTGACGTCGCCGCCGGCCGAGAAGGCCCGGCCGGCGCCGGTGATCGCCACGCAGCGCACGGCGGGGTCGGCGGCGGCGGCGCGCAGCGCGTCGGCGAGTTGCGCCAGCAGGTCGGCCGACATGGCGTTGAGCCGGTCGGGGCGGTTGAGCGTGATCAGCGCGACGCCGTCGTCACGCGTGTCAACAAGGATGGGGGAGTCGGACATCGGTCCTCCAGGTGTGTCGCGGGTCGCTGCGCGCGGCGGGGGTCAGCGCCCGCTGAAGACGGGCTTGTCGCCGCGGATGAAGGCTTCCAAGGCGCCGGTGTGATCGTGGTCCTGGCGCGACATGCGCGTGTTGATCGCCTCGGACATCAGCACCTCCTCCATGCTGGCGCCCTCGCCGGAGCGGTTGAGATTCGCCTTCATGCGTCCGAGCGCCTTGGTGGGCCCCTGCGCGAGGCGGCCGGCGTAGTCGAGGGCCTCGGCGAGGAAGTCGTCGGCGGGGTAAACGCGGTTGACCAGGCCGATCGCCTGGGCGCGCTGGGCGTCGATCACCTCGCCGGTGAAGTAGATCTCGCGGGCGAGGCCCTGGCCGACGACGCGGGGCAGGAAGTAGGCGCCGCCGAAGTCGCCGGGCAGGCCGACGTTGCGGAAGGCCATGCCGAACTTCGCCTTCTCGGAGCAGAGGCGCAGGTCGCAGGCGAGGGCGAAGCTGAAGCCGGCGCCCATGGCGTAGCCGTTGACCAGCGCGACGGTGGGCTTGGGCATCGTGTGCAGGAGGCCGCTGGTCTCGAGCTGGCGGTCCTGCATGGCGCGGATCGCGACGTCCGTGTGGTATTCGCCGTCGGGGCCGAGGCCCTCCTGCATGGAGCGGTCGCGCATCGACTTGACGTCGCCGCCGGCGCAGAAGGCGCGGCCCTGGCCGGTGAGCGCGACGCAGCGCACGGCGGGGTCGGCGGCCAGATCGGCGAGGGCCGCCCGCAGGGCGTCGCTCAGATCGGTGTTCATCGCGTTGAGCGACTCGGGGCGATTCAGCGTCACCAGCGCGACGCCGTCGCCACGGCGATCGACGAGCACGGTATCGTTCATCCCATCCTCCAAGTGCAGTCTCCAGGGCGGCGGCGGCCGCGATCCCCGGCGGGGGCCGCGCGCCCGGCAATGGTCGCGGCTGCCGCAGGCGGTGGCAAGCCGCGACGCCTCGCTAGACTGCCGGTATGTGCGCTCGATTCACGCTGACGGCCGGGGTGCGAGCGGTCGCGGAGGCGCTGGGCGTCGACCCGGCGGCGCTGGCGACGATCGCGTACCGGCCGCGCTACAACATCGCGCCCACGCAGCCGCACTTCATCGTGCGGGAGCGGCAGGAGGAGCGGCAGGCGCTGCCCGCCCGATGGGGGCTGGTCAACACCTGGGCGACCGACGCCAAGCGGGCCGGGGCGCAGATCAACGCGCGCGCCGAGGACGTGCCGCGGCGGCGGGCCTATCGGGCCGCGTGGGAGAAGCGGCGTCGCTGCCTGGTGCCGGCGGACGGCTTCTTCGAGTGGACGGGGCCCAAGTCGGCGCGGCGCCCGGTCTGGTTCCACCGTCCCGAGGGGGGGCTGGTCCTGCTGGCCGGGCTGTACGAGTCGTGGCGGGCGGGCGACGACGACTGGCGGCGCACGTTCACGATCCTGACGACCGCCGCCAACGCCACGGTCGCGCCGATCCACGACCGCATGCCGGTCGTCCTGAGCCCGGACGACGCGGCGGAGTGGGTGTACCCCGGCAACGAGCCGGAGGTCGTGCTGGGGCTGCTGCGGCCGGCCCCGGAGTCGCTGCTCGTGGGGCAGGCGGTCTCGCGCCGGGTGAACTCGGTGCGCAACGACGACCCCGATTGCCTGGCCCTCGACCCCGAGGCGGAACTGGCCACGCAGACGCCGCTGGGCACGCGGCAGGGAGCACTGTTTTCGTGATCAGGCGCCGGCGCGAAGCGCGGGCGACGGAAGGGGAGCCACGATGCTGACTTCGATCGACGAGTTCCTGCGCTACTTCGGCGGCGTGCACCGGCGGGCGCTGCGCGACGTCGCGGCGCTGCCGCCGCAGGCCGACGGCTGGCGGCCGTCGCAGGGGGAGGGCGAGAAGGCCTGGACGATCAACGGCATCGTGGGGCACATGGCGACGGCGCGGCTGTACTTCGCCAGCGCCTACCGCGGCGAGGGCTGGGTCAGCCCGGAGCAGGCCGACGTGTCGACGCGGCAGCGCTGGCTGCCGGTGCTCGAGGAGAGCGCGGCGCAACTGTGGTCGCTGCTCACGGAGACGCCGGACGCGTGGCTGCATCGCAAGGTGGAGATGATCGACAGCGGCGGCGCGATGTCGGGCTGGCGCGTGCTGCTGCTGATGACGGAGCACGACATCCACCATCGCAGCCAGATCGACACCTACGCCGGCATCAACGGCTGGGACCCGCCCGACATCTACGGTCGCGCCGCGGAGACGATCGCGGGCCTGCAGGAGGAGCAGCGGTCGAAGTACCGGTGAAGGCGTCGCGGATGGCGTAGGATGGGAGCGGGTTGGGGAGGCGTGTACGGACCGGGAGTGATCCGTGCGTGTGCGCGCCGTCGTGTTGGGGCTGTTGGTGGTGGTGGTGGTGGTAACCGGCGCGGTGTCGGCGGTGGTGCTGCGGGGGAGTGGGGAGGAGACGGGGGAGCGGGAGGTCGCGGAGGCGCCCGCCGAGGTCGTCGAAGCCGTGGCGCAGGAGGCGGAGGCTGAGGCGCCGGAGGTCGAGGCAGAGATTGAGAAGCTGGAGGAGCCGGAAGAGGAGACCAGCGAGTCGGCTGAGGTCGCAGAGGGGGAGGGGGAGACAGAGGTCGAGACGGCGTCGGCGGTGGAGGAGGAGCCCTCGGGGGATGTCGAAGCGTCCGAAGTGAAGCCGGAGCCGCCTACAGAGGAGGAAGCACGGGCGTCGTGCGAGAACGGGATCGCGGTTCCGAGGCCGGAGGAGAATCCCGAGTTGGTCGGTGACTGCGCGATCCTGCTGTCGATCCGGGACGCGCTGTCGGGCGAAGCGTCGTTGAACTGGGATGCGGGGAGGCCGATGGGGGAGTGGGAGGGGGTCGATGTCAGAGAGTCGCGGGGTCCCGTGTGGCGGCTGGCTCTGGCGTCGAGAGGTCTGAAGGGCCGAATCCCGCCGCAACTGGGCCGTCTGCGGAGACTCCAGCAATTGCATCTGAACGACAATCAGTTGACGGGCGCGATTCCGGCGGAGTTGGTGTCCCTGAACAGGTTGGAGCGGCTGCATCTGGCGGGAAACGCCGGGCTGACGGGCTGCGTCCCGCCGGAGTTGCGGGACGTGCGCGGTCACGACCTCGCCGAAGTCGGTCTCGAGGACTGCCCGACGCCGCCGCTCCCGCCGAGCGTGTCCGCGCAGCCGTGTGCGAACGGCACGGTCGTGGCCGAGCCCCGAGTCCACCCCGGCCTCGTCAGTGACTGTGCCACCCTGCTCGCCGTGCAGGATGTGCTCGCCGGCAAGGCCACGCTCAACTGGGACGTCGACACCCCGATCATCGAGTGGGAAGGCATCACGCTCGGCGGAGTGCCTCTGCGCGTGCACGGGCTGGATCTCACGTCGCGCGGACTCACAGGCCAGATCCCGCCGGGACTAGGCGGACTCGCCGAACTGGGAGACCTGTGGCTGGGCGACAATCTGCTGACAGGAGCGATCCCCGCCGAGTTGGGGTCTCTGCGACGCCTGTGGTGGCTATGGCTCAACGACAACCAACTCAGCGGACCAATCCCCGCGGAACTGGGGGGCATGCCGCGCTTGTCTTGGGTGAATCTGGGTCACAACCAGCTGGGCGGCCCGATCCCGGCATCGCTGGGGCGCCTGTCCGCACGGCATCTTTGGCTGGACCACAACGACCTGAGTGGGCCAATCCCTGCAGAGCTAGGGGCGCTACCCGCCCAAACGCTGTGGCTGCACAACAACCGCCTGAGCGGCCCGATCCCGGCGGAGTTGGGGTCCCTGCCGAACCTGGAGTGGCTGCGGCTGGACGGCAACCGGCTCACCGGCCCGATCCCATCGGAGTTGGCCGCCATTCCGTACCTGTGGCGTCTGGACTTGAACGACAACGAGTTGAGTGGCCCGATTCCCGCCGAGCTCGGGGCCGTGCGCACGCTGGGAACCCTTCACCTGAGCGACAACGAACTCGCGGGCGCAATCCCGGCGGAGCTGGGGGCGCTGGACCGACTGTGGGATCTGCGGCTGGACGGCAACCGGTTGACAGGCACAATCCCGGAGGAATTGGGAACCCTAGCCAATCTGCGGGAACTGCGGCTGAACGATAACCAACTCAGTGGGACCATCCCGGCAGCACTGGGGGCCTTGAGCGAACTGGAGCACTTGGACCTGAGTGGGAACAAGTTGGCGGGCACGATCCCTGCGGAACTCGGTGCGCTGGGTGGGCTGCGGGAACTGCGGTTGCAGGACAACGATCTCGGGAACCCGATCCCGGGAGCACTCGGAGATCTGCGCCACCTCGAAGTCCTGGGGTTGAGTGGGAACCAGTTGAGCGGCGCGATCCCGGCGACACTGGGAGAACTGTCCGCCCTGGAGTACTTGTGGCTGGACGGTAACCAACTCACGGGCCCGATCCCGTCGGCACTGGGAGAACTGTCCAACCTGTGGTCCCTAAGGCTCCACGACAACCAACTCGCGGGATCGATCCCGCTGAGGCTTGGGGCCCTGTCGAATCTGTGGTCCATGCGTCTGGACGGGAACAAGCTTACGGGCCCAATCCCGAGAGCGTTGGGAGACCTGTCGAATCTGAGGTTCCTGGACTTGAGCGACAACCAACTGGGCGGAGTGGTCCCCGAGGCTCTGGGATCCCTGCACGACCTCCGGGAACTGCGCCTCGATGGCAACCATTTCAGCGGCCCGGTGCCGGCATCACTCGCCAGGCTAGCCAAGCTGCGGGAACTGCGGCTGGACGGCAACCGACTCACGGGGCCGATCCCGGCGACGAGGGTCTCGCGCCGCACCGCGCCTTACAACCGGCTCGACGCGTCGGGGGAGGTGGCGACCGCAGGCAGCTTCGCGTTCCTGGACAGTGCCGGGGACGTGATCACCACGTATGAGGGGTTGCGGGGGGAGGCCGCGGGGTTGCGCATCCATCCGGTTGATGCGGAGGGGATGTCGCGCGCCAGCACTTACGAAGAGGCCACGGTGGGCGATGTCTTCGAGTGGTGGGAGGCGGACGACTGCTGGATCCGCTACGAAGTCACGGCCCTGATGCCGGACCGGCCGGGCACCGAGCCACGCAAGCACTTCGCGATCGACTGGATCACCTACGCAGGCACGGGCTGCACGGGCTCCGTCCCTGCCGATATCTCGGCCGGCATCCGGTGGGGCCCCCCGACCATCACTTCTCCCGATATAACGTCACCAGTCCGCCACGGGCCATACATCTTGTATCCCCGGCGGTGGGACGGACACTTCGAGCGCTGGGTTCCGATCGCTGCTCCCGCTGGCGCTCGCTCCCCCGACGGAACGCTCCGTTGGCCATCGCTTGATCCCGCGCAGCACCGGCAGCACCCGTTGTGGCGCGACCCGGACCTGCCTCTGGGGTGGTCCTTGGCACACTCGCAGGCCCAAAACGGTGGGGGGGATGAACACGGACCTCTCCCCGTGCAGGTAGTGGCCCGATACGACGAACCGGGCGGCGCCGAAGCGCTCTGGACCGAAGTCCGGCTGGTCGACTATCGCCCGGCGGGCAGGCGCGGCCCGTCGCGCCCGGTCGCTGGGCAGGTTACCGAGTTGCGCATCATCGACGGCCACGCTGCGCTCCTGTCATACGACCCGGGGGGTTCGCCGGACTCGCGGACCAAGGTGCAGATCTTCCACGAGGAGACGAGCATCGAATACGCCGTGACCGCGATCCACCCGAGCGTCAACGATCTGGAAATAGCAATCGCGATCGCGCGTAGCCTGTACCGATGACGACGCCACCTCCCACCCTCGACGACGTGCGGCGCGCTGCCGACACGATCGCGGCGCACGTGCCGCTGCCGACGCCGCTGGTCTACAGCCCGGGGCTGTCGGAGCGGCTGGAGGCGCACGTCTCGCTGAAGCTCGAGACGGCCAACCCGATCAGCGTCTTCAAGCTGCGCGGCGGCATCAACCTGATCTCGCGGCTGCCGGCGGCCGAGCGCGAGACGGGCGTGGTGGTCGCATCGACGGGGAACCACGGCCAGTCGATCGCGTACGCCGCCCAGCTGTTCGGGGTGCGGGCGCACGTGTTCGCGCCGGAGGGGGCGAACGCCGACAAGGTGGCGTCGATGCGGCGGCTGGGGGCGGCGGTGACGCTGCGCGGGGCGCGCTACGACGACGCGCGGCGGGCGGCGGCCGAGTTCGCGGCCGAGCGGGGGCTGCGCTACGTGCACTCGTCGGACGAGCCGCTGCTGGTGGCGGGGGTGGGGACGGCGGCGCTGGAGGTGCTGGAGGACCAGGGGCCGGAGACGGAGGTCGTGATCGTGCCGGCGGGGGGCGGGTCGGGCGGGTGCGGCTGGGTGACGGTGCGCGACGGGCTGGGGCACCCGGCCCAGATCTGGGCAGTGCAGTCGGCGCAGGCGCCGGCGCTGCACGACTCGTGGCGGGCGGGGACGCCACTGGAGCGGCCCAACACGACGATCGCCGAGGGGCTGGCGACGGCGGGCGCGTTCGCCTATCCGCTGGGCCTCCTGGCGTCGCTGGACGACTTCCTGCTGGTCGAGGACTCGGAGATCGAGGAGGGGGTGCGGACGCTGCTCGACCTGGCGCACGTGCTGGCCGAGCCCTCCGGCGCGGCGAGCACCGCAGCAGCGCTGCACGAGGCGAACTCAGGCGACGGCGGTCGCCTGCGGGGCAAGCGAGTGGTGCTGGTCGTCTCGGGCGCGAACGTGACGCGCGACCAACTGCGGGCGATGCTCTGATCGGGCCGGGCCGGCGGCGGCTACTCGCCGGCGATGGCGTTCATCGCCGCGGCGAGCTGGAAGTCGAGGTCGGTGACGCCGCCGGCGTCGTGGGTCGAGAGATCGACCACAACGCGGTTGTAAACGTTGAACCACTCCGGATGGTGGTCGAGCTTCTCGGCCTGCAGGGCCGCGGCGGTCATGAACGCGAACGCGCCGACGAAGTCGTCGAACTGGAAGGCGCGGCGCAGCTTGCCGTCGGCCACGGACCAGCCGGCCAGTTCGGAGGCGCGTTGGGCGACGGTGGCGTCATCGAGTTTTTCGGGGCGGGCCATGGCGACTCCATATCGTGTGCAGCCGTGCGTGCGCGGGCGGCGAGCGGCGCAGGTCGATGATAGCCGCGATACTGCCCGCGTGAGGTAGCCAGCATGAGGCAGCCAGCATGAGCCGGCCGACCATCGACGCGGAGACGCGGCGCTTCATCGACGAGCAGCGCGTGGGGCGGCTGGCGACATCGGGCGCCGACGGCGCGCCGCACGTCGTGCCGGTCGTCTTCGCGCTGGTGGACGACGACGCGTACGTGGTCATCGACGAGAAGCCGAAGACGACGCTGCGGCTGCGGCGGCTGCGCAACATCGCGGAGAACCCGCGGGCGGCGCTGCTGGTCGACGTGTACGACGAGGATTGGTCGCGGCTGCGCTGGGCGATGCTGCGGGGCGCGGCGTCGGTGCTGGCGCCGGGCCCGGAGCAGGCGGCGGCCGTCGCGGCGCTGCGGGCGCGCTACGCGCAGTACGCCGCGATGGCGCTGGACGATCGGCCCGTCATCCGGCTGCGGGTCGAGCGGGTGTCGGTCTGGCGCGCCGACGGCGGCCCGGCCGGGACGGGCCGCGCGCTTGACCAGGCCGGGGAGCGGCTGCCAGACTGACCGCGCAATCACTGGGACGCCGCGGGGGAAGCCGGTCGAAATCCGGCGCTGTCCCGCAACGGTAGCCCCGCCGCCGCGCCGCGGCCGGTGGGGAAGCCCGAACACCTGCGTCGTCCCGACCGCTGCAAAAGCCTTCGAGGAAGGGCTTGGCGCTGTGCGACCCCGCCGCGCCGGCCGGGTCGTTTTTTTCGCCCCGCCGACACCGCGAACCGCCCAACGTCCGGACCCCCCAGGGCTGGAAAGGGGCATGGCGTGCGCGGATACACGAACCAGCCGGCGGAGCGGAGTTGGGCGTCGAGGGGGGTCGCGCTGCTCGCGCTGCTCGGGCTGCTGGCGCTGCTGATGCCGGCGCTGTCGGCCTGCGGCGGCGAGGACGATCCGCCGCCGCCGGGTCCGGTGACGGCGGCCGACGTGGAGCGGAGCGTCGCGCCGGCCCTGAACGCGTTCCCGCTGACCGTGACCGATGACACCGGCGTCGAGTTGACCCTGGAGGCGCGCCCCGAGCGGGTCGTCGCGGTGCTGCCGTCAGTCGTGGACCTGATCGCCGATCTGGGCCTGGTCGATCGGCTGGTGGGCGTGGATGACTTCTCGCTCGCCAAGGCGCCGAACGCGGTCAGCGTGGGCGGGAACAACTTCACCTTCAACATCGAAGTGATCGCGGAGTTGCAGCCCGACCTGATCCTGGTCGCGGTGGGGGGGACGGAAGAGTTGGTGCAGCAATCGCGGGCGCTGGGCTTCCCGGTCTACGCGATGGCCTACCCGGACCGGCTGACGACGATGCTGGAGCAGCTGCGCAGCATCGGCCGGCTGCTGGGCGATCAGGCGGCGGGGGAGACGCTGGCCGAGGATCTGGGCGAGCGGCTGGCGGCGGTGAGTCGGGCCGTGGCCGCCGGAGCGGGATCGCCGGCGCGCGTCTACCTCGAGGTCGATCAGTCGACGCCGGCGCAGCCGTTCAGCGTGGGGCCGGGGTCGCTGCATCAGGAGATCATCGAGCTGGCGGGGGGCGCCAACATCTTCGCGGGGGCGGAGGGCGCGTTCCCACAGGTCAACTGGGAGAGCATCATCGCCGCGGACCCGCAGGTGATCCTGCTGCTCAACTCGAAAGAGTTCGCGGACGAGATGTCGTTCAACCCCATCTCCGTGCCGGAGGTTGGCGAGCGCACGGGCTGGGGGGAGATCGCGGCCGTGCGGGACGGGATGGTCGTGCCGCTGCCCAGCACCCTGTTCAACGTCGGGGTGGGCTTGCTCGACGCGCTGGAGCGGGTCGCGGAGATCCTCGCGCAGGCCCAGGCGCTGGAGGATGACGCCGCATGACGGCCCGGAGCGATCCATGACCACCCAGCGCCTGCCGCTGCAACGGCCACTGCCGCGCCTCGCGAGCGGGCGCCGTCTCGTCCGCCCGGGCGTGCCCGGGGCGGCCCTGCTCTACGGCCTGGGGACGCTGCTGCTGCTCTGCGCGGTGGCGGGGGCGACGGCCGTGGGGTCGGCGTCGATCGGGCTGGGGGACACGCTGCGCATCCTGGCCGACTCGTTGCCGCTCGTGCATCTGGACCAGCGCTGGACCGACGCGGAAGCGACCATCCTGCGCGAGATCCGGCTGCCGCGCGTGATCTCGGCGGCGGTCGTGGGGGCGGCGCTGAGCGCGTCCGGCGTGGTCTTCCAGGGCGTCTTCCGCAACCCGCTGGTCGACCCGTTCATCATTGGGGCCAGCAGCGGGGCGGCCTTCGCCGCGGTGATCGGCTTCCTGATCGCGCCGCAGGCGGGGTTCATCGTCTACGGCTTCTCGTGGGTGCCCGCGCTGGCCTTCGCCGGCAGCCTGGCGACGGTGCTGCTGGTCTACTTCCTGGCCCGCTCCGATGGCCGGGTGGCGGTCACGACGCTGCTGCTGGCGGGGGTCGCGGTGGGGGCCTTCCTGACGGCGGCGATGTCGTTCTTGATGCTGACGCAGAGCGACTCGCAGTTCCGGCTGGGCGCGATCTTCTCCTGGCTGCTGGGCGGCGTGGGCACGGTGGGCTGGGACCAATTCCTGCTGCTGGGGCCGTTCGTCGCGACGGGGCTGCTCGTGGCGCGGGCGCTGGCGCAGCCGCTGAACGCGCTGGCGCTGGGCGAGGAGCACGCGCACGCGCTGGGCGTGCGGGTCGAGCAGACGAAGCTGATCCTGATCGCCGCCTCCTCGCTGATGACGGCGGCGGCCGTCGCGGCGGCCGGGCTGGTGGCGTTCGTGGGGCTGGTGACGCCGCACGTGCTGCGACTGCTCATCGGCCCCGACCAACGGCGCTTGCTGTGGGCGTCGGCGCTGTACGGGGCGCTGTTCGTCGTGCTGGCCGACCTCGTGGCGCGGACGCTGATCTCGCCCACGGAGGTGCCGCTGGGCGTGATCACGGGCATCGTGGGGGGGCCGTTCTTCCTGCTGCTGCTGCGCCGGGCGCGGGGGCACTATGTCTTCTAGCGCCCCCTCCGTTCGCAGCATGGACGCTCGCGCGGTCCCGGCCACGGGGCGCCCCTTCGGCATCGCACCGGCGCTGGCGCTGCACGACATCCACTTCCGCTACGGCGACGCGCCGCTGCTCGACGGGGTGAGCATGGAGGTCGCGGCGGGGGAGATGGTGGGGCTGCTGGGACGCAACGGCTGCGGCAAGACGACGGCGCTGCGTCTGATCACGGGCACGCGACGGCCGCAGGCGGGCGCCGTGCGGGTGGGGGGGCGCGACCGGTCGGCCTGGGGGCGGCGCGAGCTGGCGCGACGGCTGGCGCTCGTGCCGCAGGAGCTACAGGTGGCCTTCGACTTCACCGCCGAGGAGCTGGTGCTGCTGGGGCGGGGGCCGCACGTCGGCTGGCTGCGCGGTCACACGCGGGCCGACACCGACGCGGCCCGGGGGGCGATGCGGGCCGTCGGCATCGAAGGGCTGGCGTCGCGGCCCTACCGGCAGTTGTCGGGCGGGGAGCAGCAGCGCGTCGCGCTGGCGATGGCGCTGGCCCAAGAGCCGGCGGTGCTGCTGCTGGACGAGCCGACGCACAACCTGGACCTGGCGCAGCAGTCGCTGTTCTTCCAGGCGCTGGAGCGAATGACGCACGCGCGGGGGCTGGGCGTGCTGATCGTGATTCACGACGTGAATCTGGCGGCGCGCTGGTGCGATCGCCTGCTGATGCTGGCGGAGGGCCGCATCATCGCCGAGGGCGCGCCGGGATCGGTGCTGACGCCGGACAACCTGCGGCGCTGCTACGACATCGAGGCGCGCATCCTGCCGCACCCGGACAACGGCCGGCCGCAGGTGTTCATGTCGCAGGGCTGACGACGGGCGGTGACGTCGTCGCTGGCCGAGTCCGAACTCCGTCAGCCGCCAAAGACAACGGTGTCGGGCTGGAAGGCCGCCCAGGCGAACCAGAAGTGGTTGGCGTGCACGACGGGCGTCAGTTGCGTGCCGGCCAGGGGCCCGGAGCGCGCCGAGCCGAAGATGTTCCAGACCGACTGCGTCTGGGCGTCGAGGAACGTGGCCGGGTCGTCGGGGTTGGGCTGGAAGTCCAGCAGGCGTCCGTCGACGCTGCGCTCGAAGACGCCCGTGGTGCCGACGTCGCGGGACCGCGCGATGTCGGCCCCGTCGAGCGCCGAGGTCACGCCGGGGGTCCAGAACACCACGATCTCCCGGCCGTCGCGGACGTCCGCGACGACCCGCTGCTCGGCGAGCAGGGTGAAGGGGTAGGCCACGGCGTCGCCGGGCAGGTCCAGCGTGACGACGCGCTCCATGGCGCTGAGCCGCTCGTCGATCTCGCCGCGGAAGAGGAAGGGGGTGTTCCCGATGCGGTCGTAGCCGGCGTAGGGGTTCGCGCCGTAGCGCCGGGCGTAGCCCGTCTCGCGCGAGAGCACGATGCCCTCCGGGTACTGCGCCTTGAAGTCGCCCCAGGCCACGATGGTGGATGGCAGGACCGTCAGCCGGGCGCCCACCATGTCACCGACGATCGCCACGCCGCCGATCTGCTGCCAGAGCGATTCGGTCTGGCTGTCGTACATGATCAGATCGCTGTTGCGCAGCAGCCCGCTGACCCCGAAGTCGTAGGTCGTGCCGCCGATCGTGCGGTCGAAGGTGATGGCGGTGTTGCAGAGCGGGCAGTAGGTCACGGCGACCGGCACGCCGCCCACGACGTCGATGACGATCTCGTGCCAGATCAGGATCTCGAGCGGATAGGCGCGGGCGTCGCCGTTGAGGCTGACCTCCATGACCGGGCTGCTGCCGGCATACAGCGCGTCGGCCTCGGCGATGGAGATGAAGCGGGGGTCGCGGATGGTGGGGATGCCGTCGCGGGGGACGCCGCCGGAGAGGATCTCCGAGTAGTCCACCAGGCTGATGTCGAAGTTGGTGTTCCAGGTGCGCCCGAAGTGCGACGGCGCGCCGAGGTCGCGCAGGATCGGCTCGCCGGCGGGCGTGAGGTCGGCGTCGAGCGGCAGGAACGTGCCTGAGTCGGGGGGCGGGGGGTCGGACGCCGGCTCGTCCTCTGCGGTGGATTCCGCGGGGGCCTCTGCGGTGGCTTCGGTCTCGGTCTCGGCCTCGGCCTGGGTCTCGGCGCGATCCTCGGGCTGGGGCTGGCTCTCGGCGGCGGCCTGCTCGGCGGGCGCCTCCTCGGCGGCGGCCTCCGCGGGGGCCTCGGGCTCGTCCTCTGGTGTGGCCTCCGCGGGGGCCTCTTCGGTAGCTTCGGCGGCGGCCTGCTCGGCAGCGGCCTGCTCGGCAGCGGCCTGCTCGGCGGGCGCCTCCTCGGCGGCGGCCTGCGCGGGGGCGACCTCGCGGACGGCCTGCGCGCCCGGGTCGGCGCCGTCGGAGCCGCAGGCGAACGCCAGCAGCGCGACGGTCGTCACCGCCGCCACCCCGATGGGCGCGGCGTGCCGTCGTCGCCACGCGATCGCCTTGCTCGACAGCGCCTTGCTCCACTGCATCGGGGTATTGTCGCACCGCGGCGGCTTCACGGCCTCCCCCTGCGATCGCTAGGCTGGTGAACGCCGCGACTCCGCGAGCGGCGCACGCGGTTGGAGGTGGGGCGTGTCGGTGCTGGAGTACATCGCGTTCGGTGTGCCGCTGGTCTTCATCGTGGTGCTGTGGGCGCAGCGGGCGCACTACCGCGCGCACCCGATCGCGGGCCTGAGCCTGGTCCTGCTGACGGTCCTGGCGATCCTGCACTTCGACGTGGGCATGGTCGCGACCGATCCCTACAAGACGTTCCTGGATGACGTCGGCGCACCGGGAGGGACGCGGGCGGCGTCGATCGTGGTGCTGATCGTGGGGGCGTATTCGGGCGAGCTACAGGATTGGCTGCGGCCGTCGGCGCCCCGGCAGCGGCGACCGCGCCGTCGGCGCTCGGACACGCCGGGCTGACGGCCCGCCGTGACGACCCCGCATCCGCCGGGCTCCGCCTCCGACGGGGGCGAGCGCATGCCCCAGAGCCCCATGCCCCAGAGCCCCATGCCGCAGCACGACGAGGCGGCCGTGCTCGCCGCCAACGCCGCTTTCTACGCGGCCTTCAACGCGCGCGACAGCGACGCGATGGCGGCGCTCTGGGCGACCGCCGCCGAGGTCACCTGCGTGCATCCGGGCTGGAACATCCTGCGCGGTCGCGAGGCGGTGCTGGAGAGCTGGCGATCGATTCTGGGCAACGCCGAGCAGGCCAAGATCGTGGGGGCCGCGGAGACGGCCCAGATTGTCGGCGAGGTGGCACTGGTGGTGGGGCGGGAGCTGGTGGGGGGGCATCCGATCGCGGTCAGCAACACGTTTCTTCGTCAGAGGGACGGTTGGAAGTTGCTGCACCACCACGCGAGCCCGGTGGCGCGGCCCTGACGCCAGCGGGGACGGAGCGGGCGGACTGAAGGGCGGACTGAATGGGGAGGAGCCGGACGTGATCGTCGGCACGGTGACCGAGACGAAGACGGAGGAGTACCGCGTCGCGCTGACGCCGCAGGGCGTGGCCGACATCGTGAGCGCGGGGCATACGGTGCTGGTCGAGGCGGGGGCGGGGGCGGGATCGAACTTCTCGGACGCGGAGTACGTCGCCGCCGGGGCGCGGCTGGCGCCGGACGCCGAGGCCGTCTTCGAGTGCGCCGAGCTGCTCTGCGAGGTGAAGGAGCCGCAGCCCTCCGAGTACGCGCTGCTGCGCGACGGCCAGATGCTGTTCACCTACCTGCACCTGGCGGCGGCGGAAGCGGTCACCGACGCCCTGCTGGCGTCCGGCTGCACGGCGATCGGCTACGAGACGGTGGAACGCGACGACGGCTTCCTGCCGCTGCTGGCGCCGATGTCGGAGGTGGCGGGGCGGATGGCCGTCGAGATGGCGGCGCAGTTCCTCAAGAAGCCCGGCCCCGGCAGCGGCCAGCTGCTGGGCGGATTACCCGGCGTACCGCCCGCGCACGTCGTCGTGGTGGGCTCCGGCACGGTGGGCAAGAACGCCTGCCGGGCGGCGGTGGGGGCGGGGGCGCGGGTGACGGTGCTCTCGATCAACGAGGACCAACTGCGCAGCCTGGAGGAGTTGTACACGGGCCGGATCGAAACGGTGCTGGCCAGCGGGCAGAGCGTGGGCCAGGCGGTGGCCGAGGCCGACGTCGTGATCGGCGCGGTGCTGGCGCCGGGGCGCCGCGCCCCGGTCGTGGTGACGCGGCCGATGGTGCGCTCCATGCACCCGGGCGCCGTGATCGTCGATGTCGCGGTCGACCAGGGCGGCTGCGTCGAGACCACGCGCCCCACCGACCACCGCAACCCGATCTACGTCGAGGAGGGGGTGGTGCACTACGCGGTGCCGAACATGCCGGGGTCGGTGCCGCGCACGTCGTCGCGGGCGCTGACGGGGCTCACGCTGCCCTACATCCTCAAGGTGGCGGGCGCGGGATTCGAGGCGGCGGTGCGGGGCGATCGCCAGTTGTGGCGGGCCGTCAACACCTACCGCGGACAGATCACGCATCCGGCCGTGGCGGCGTCGCTGGGCCGCGATCACACGCCGCTCGACGACCTGCTGGGAGCGAACTAGCGGCGGCTGGGGTATCGTCGGGCGCGAACGGATCGACGCGCGCCGCCCGGCGAAGGAGTCCCCATGCGCAACCCCCGCGACTTCCTGCAGCCGCTCGCCGTCGGCGCGCCGACGCCGCTCGCGGAGATCCCCACACGCGCCTCGCGGATGGTGCACTTCTTCGACCCCAGCAGCGAGAAGATGCGGGGCCGCGTCCCGCGGATGCTGGGCGAGGTCGACATCCTGCTGGGCAACCTCGAGGACGCGATCCCGGTCGAGCGCAAGGAGGCGGCCCGCGAGGGCCTGATCGCGGTGGCGCGGGCCCACGACTTCGGCGACACGCAGCTCTGGACGCGCGTCAACAGCCTCGACAGCCCCTGGTTCCTGGACGACATGCTGGACCTCGTCGACGCCATCGGCGACCGCCTGGACGTGATCATGCTGCCCAAGGTGAACGGCCCTTGGGACGTGCAGTACGTCGATCAGCTGCTGGCGCAGTTGGAGGCGCGGCGGGAGCTCTCGCGGCCGATCATGCTGCACGCGATCCTGGAGACGGCGGCCGGGGTGGCCAACGTGGAGGCGATCGCGACGGCCAGCCCGCGCATGCAGGGCATGAGCCTGGGGCCGTCGGACCTGGCCGCGTCGCGGCGGATGAAAACGACGCGGGTGGGCGGCCCGCACCCCGGCTACATCGTTCGCGACGACGCCGACCCCGCGCGGCCCAACGCGCCCCGCGCGACCTACATGCAGGACCCGTGGCACTACACCCTGGCGCGCATGGTCGACGCCTGTGCGGGCAGCGGCATCTTCCCGTTCTACGGCCCCTTCGGCGACTTCTCCGACGACGCGGCCTGCGAGGACCAGTTCCGCGACGCCTTCATCCTGGGCTGCGTGGGGGCGTGGACGCTGCACCCGCGCCAGATCGCGATCGCGCGGCGCGTCTTCCGGCCCGACCCGGAGGCGGTCGACTTCGCGCGGCGCGTGGTCGCGGCGATCGGCGCGGGGGGGTCGGGGGTGGCCGTCGTGGACGGCAAGATGCAGGACGACGCGACCTACAAGCAGGCGCGCGTGCTGCTCGAGACGGCGGAACTGATCGCGCGCAAAGACCCCGAGGTCGCGGCGCTGTACGCGGAGTAGCGCCCCGATCGGCGGCGGCCGTCAGACGGCGCGGCCGCGCTCCAGCTCCTCGGCCTCCGGCTGCTTGATGATCCAGGCCAGGATCTGGCGCCAGTTCCGGCTCAGCACGTACTGGCCGATGATGCCCATGATCACGGCCGGGATGACGATGCCCCATTCGGTGGCGCCCACCGGGACGAAGTCGAAGAAGTCGCGGATGGGCGGGGTGTAGAGGGTCAGGACGAAGAGGCCGACGAGCGCGACCCCGAAGAAGGACGTCATCACGGGCCGCACGAGCTCGCGGCCGCGCATGTCGCGCGTGATCCCGTCGAAGCCGATGACCAGCACCATGAAGTAGATGCCGACGATGGCGATCGTCAGCGAGACCAGCGTGCGCGAGTCCTCGATGGGGCGGTTGAGGAAGCCCTCGGTGAGCAGGTGCACGGCGACGCTGGCGGCGGCGAGCGCGAAGGCGGCGGGCAGCGCGAAGCGCAGGACCGTGTTCGTCCAGTCGGCGCCGGCGCGGGGCGGCGGCTTGGTCAGCGCGATGAACAGCGTGGGCAGGCCGAGCGTGAAGAGCGACGTCAGCGAGCCGTGGCGGGGCAGGAAGGGGAAGTCGAGCTGGAGCATGTCGGAGGCGATGATGATGAGGAACGCGTAGAAGCTCTTGGTGATGAAGAGTTTGCTGAGTTGGGCGCTGTTGCCCAGCACCGACTGCGCCTCGGCCGTGCCGCTGACGAAGGCCGCGAAGGAGTCGTTGAGCAGGACGATGCCGGCCACGGCGCGCGCCGTCTGGGTGCCGGACTCCATCGCGACGGCGACGTCGGCGGCGCGCAGCGCGCGCACGTCGTTGGCGCCGTCGCCGATCATCGCGACGAAGTGCTTGTTGTCGCGCAGCGCCGTGACGATGCGCGCCTTCTGTTCGGGCGCGATGCGGCCGAACACGCTGTGGCGTTCCACGGCGTCGTGGAAGTCGGCCTCGTCCAGGGCGGCCAGCTCGGCGCCGGAGATGTGGCCACCCGGCAGCTCGATGCCGAGCTGCCGCACGAGCGCGTCGACGGTCGCGGGGTTGTCGCCGCTGATGATCTTCGGCTCGATGCCGATCTCGTCCATCAACTGGAAGGCGTCGGCGACCTCGTCGCGCAGCACGTCGGCGACGGTGACGAGGGCCAGGGCCCGCACGTCGCGCAGGCCGGTCTCGGGGTCGGGCAGCGCCGCGGCCTCCGCGAAGATGAGCCCGCGCAGGCCGATCCGCGCCGCCTCCGCGTAGCGATCGCCCAGACGGCCGTCGTCGTCCGCGTAGGGCAGGACGGTCTCGGGCGCGCCCAGCACGAAGTGCCGCCGCACGCCGCGCCGTTCCAGCGTCAGCGCGCTCCAGCGTCGCTCCGAGTTGAAGGGCACGCGTGCGACGGGCTGGGCGCCGTTGGACTCCGCCCCCAGCCCGGTGGCGAGGGCGGCGCCGGTCCCGCTCTCGTTCGCCCCGGCGGCGGCGAACGCGCCCAGCCAGCCGCGGCCGGTCGCGATCTGGGCGGCCCTGGTTCCCGCATCCGGCTCATCGTCGTGGCCGAGCCAGAGCGTCTCCTGCAGGCTGAGTTCGTTGGCCGTGATGGTGCCCGTCTTATCGAGGCAGACCACGTCGAGGTAGTTCATCGCCTCCACGGCGTTGATGTCCTGGACGATCGCGCCCCGGCGCGAGAGGCGCACGGCGCCGACGGCGAAGGCGACGGTCATGCCCAGCAGCAGGCCCTCGGGCACGACGGACGAGATCGTGGCGGTCGTGTTCTTGATCGCGTCGGCCAGGTCGTCGTGCGCGACGGCGGCCGAGACGAGCAGCAGCGCCCCCAGCGCCGCCGTCGCGATGAGCAGGATGCGCACGATGCGCCGGAAGCGGATCTGCAACGGCGTGGCGCGGCGGACGAGTTGGCGGGCGTCGGCGGTGAGCTGGAGCGCATAGGACTCGGCGCCCACGCGCTCCGCGACGTAGCCGAGGCGGCCGGCGGTGCAGAAGCTGCCCGAGAGCACGGTCTCGCCGGGGACCCGGCGCACGGACGCCGATTCGCCGGTCAGCAGCGATTCGTCGATTTCGGCCACGTCGACGACGACGCGACCGTCGGCCACCACCTGGTCGCCCGGACCGATCAGCAGGAGGTCACCCTGGACGACCTCGGTGGCCAGGATCTGCGACTCGGCGCCGTCCCGCACGACCGTCGCGCGGGGGGCGGCGAGCGCCTGCAGGGCGCGCAGCGTGCGCGTGGCGCGGATCTCCTGCCAGGTGCCGATGGTGATGTTCGCCGCGACGACGATGCCGACGAAGAAGGCGTCCTGCGCGTGGCCCGTGTCCCGATCGACGATGGCCAGGATGAACAGGATCAGGATCAGGGAGAAGAGCACGAGATTGAAGTAGGTGAGCGCGTTCTCGCGGACGACGTCGCGGTCGCGGCGCTGCTTGCTGTCGTCGCGATTGACGAGGCCGCGTTGCAGGCGGTCGGCGACCTCCGCCGCGCTCAGACCCCGCTGGGCGTGCGCCGGGACCGGGGCGTCGAACGAGGGCGGGCGCGCCGTGGGGGTCAGCGGGGGCGCCGTAGGGGGCGGCGGGGGCGCCGCAGGCGGCGGCGGGGTCGCCGCGGCCGGGGGAACGGGAGCGGGCGATTGACCCGGCCGGGGCGGCGGCGGCCCCAACACCTGGCCCTCTTCCAGGGCAGCGAGGTCGAATTCGTCCTGCGGCATGTGGCGAGTCTAGGGGGCGAGGTCGCGACGGCTCAGGGCCAAGGGCGACGCCTGACTCTCCCTGGGCGATCGCCCAGTGTTACACCGCGCGCTCGGCAATCTTGATAATTCCGGTTATCTTAGTGTTGTTTGATGCGCGGCCACGACGACGCACAGGGCGCCGCGCCCCGCGATCGTCGAGCCGCCCGAAAGTGTCACGACATGGCAGCCGCCGCGCCGGCCCGGCTTCCCGCCGCCAATCGCATCCCCCACCTGCGCCAGCTGGAGGCCGAGGCGATCCACATCATGCGCGAGGTCGCGGCCGAGTTCGAGCGGCCGGTGCTGCTGTTCTCCGGCGGCAAGGATTCCATCGTGATGCTGGCGGTCGCGGCCAAGGCCTTCGCGCCGGGACGCATCCCCTTCCCGGCGATGCACATCGACACGGGCCACAACTTCCCCGAGGTGCTGCGCTTCCGCGACCGGCAGGTGGCGGAGCTGGGCGTGGAGCTGGTGGTGGCGTCGGTGCAGGAGAGCATCGACGCGGGGCGCGTGATCGAGGAGACGGGGCCGCGGGCGTCGCGCAACCGCCTGCAGACCGTGACCCTGCTGGACGCGATCCAGGAGCATCGCTTCGACGCGGTGTTCGGCGGCGCGCGCCGCGACGAGGAGAAGGCGCGGGCGAAGGAGCGGGTCTTCTCGCTGCGCGACGACTTCGGCCAGTGGGACCCCAAGAATCAGCGGCCCGAGGTCTGGACGCTGTACAACGCCCGGCACCGCCTGGGCGAGCACATGCGCGTCTTCCCGCTGTCCAACTGGACCGAGCTCGACATCTGGGAGTACATCGACGCGGAGGGGCTCGAGTTGCCGCCGCTCTACTTCGCGCACGAGCGCGAGGTCTTCCGTCGCGACGGGATGCTGTACGCGCTGGGGCCGCACGTCACGCTGTTGCCGAACGAGGCGCCGTTCCGGGCGCGGGTGCGCTACCGCACGGTGGGCGACATGACCTGCACGGCGGCGGTGCAGTCGGACGCCACGACGCTGACGGCGGTCGTGGGCGAGATCGCGGCCACGCGCATCACGGAGCGCGGCGAGACGCGCGCCGACGATCGCATCTCGGAGACGGGCATGGAGGACCGCAAGCGTGAGGGCTACTTCTAGCCGCCCGACCCTGGGCGCGGGATGACGAGCGAGGCGGCGACGGACGGCGCGGCCGGCCGCTACGGCGCGTCGGACCTGCTGCGCTTCTCGACGGCCGGGTCGGTCGACGACGGCAAGAGCACGCTGATCGGGCGGCTGCTGTACGACGCCAAGCAGACGTTCGACGACCAGCTGCAGGCGATCGAGCGGACCAGCAAGGCGCGCGGCGACGCCTACGTCGATCTGGCGCTGCTCACGGACGGGCTGCGCGCCGAGCGCGAACAGGGCATCACGATCGACGTGGCGTACCGCTACTTCCAGACGCCGCGCCGCAAGTTCATCCTCGCCGACACGCCCGGCCACGTGCAGTACACGCGCAACATGGTGACCGGCGCATCGACGGCGGACCTGGCGCTGATCCTGGTCGACGCGCGCCACGGGCTGCTCGAGCAAACCCGGCGCCACGCCTCGCTGGCGACGCTGCTGGGCATCCCGCACCTGGTGCTGTGCGTGAACAAGATGGACCTGGCCGGCTACGAGCAGGCCGTCTTCGACCGCATCCGGGCCGACTTCGCGGCGTTCGCCGTCAAGCTGCGCGCGACGCACGGGCGCACGATCGACGTGGGGGCGATCCCGATCTCGGCGCTGCGCGGTGACAACGTCGTCGATCGGTCCGCGGCGATGCCCTGGTACGACGGCCCCGCCCTGCTCGACTACCTGGAGTCGGTGGAGGTGGCCTGGGATCACAACCTCGACGACGGCCGCCTGCCGGTGCAATACGTCATCCGGCCCGTGGGGTCCGACTACCGCGGCTACGCGGGCGTCGTGGCCGGCGGGATCCTGCGCCCCGGCGACCCGGTGACGGTGCTGCCCTCGGGGCGGGAAACCACGATTGGCGAGATCGCGGTGGGCGGCGTGGCGGTCGAGTCGGCGCGACCGCCGCTGTCGGTGACGGTGACCCTGCGCGACGCCCTGGACGTCTCGCGCGGCGACCTGATCTGCCACAGCGCCACGCGGCCGGCCGCGCGGCAGACCTTCGACGCGATGGTCTGCTGGATGTCGGAGGCGGGCACGCTCGCGCCGGGGCGGCGCCTGGGCATCAAGCACACGACGCGGACGGCGCGCGTGGTCGCGGACGCGATCACGTACCGGCTGGACGTCAACTCGCTCCGGCCGGAGCCCGGCGTGGAGGCGCTGTCGCTGAACGACATCGGGCGCGTGCGCCTGCGCTGCACGACGGCGCTGTTCCCCGACGCCTACGCGCGCAACCGCACGACAGGCAGCTTCATCCTGATCGACGAGGCGACGTCGAACACCGTCGCGGCGGGCATGGTGCTGGCCGAACCCTCGTAACCGCCGCACGGCCCGACCTCACCCCCTGACTTCCGATACGACGGGGTGCGGTCGCGCGCCTGGGGCTCTCCATCGGAAGCGATGGAGAGGGGGGACCGGCGGGGGAACCTCACCCCCTAGCCCCCTCTCCAGCTGAAGCGCTGGAGAGGGGGGACCGGAAGGGCAATGGGGGCGAGAGTCCGGGGTCGGCGCCACCGCCTAGCCCCCTCTCCCCTCCGATCCCGCCGCTCCGTTGCTCGGCAATGGAGAGGAGGTTAGGGGGTGAGGTTCCGGCGCCCGGCACCGATAAATTCCATGGAAGCATCAATAGTTCTTTTCTATGTGACATAACGAGAGTGACGGGTACTCGCTTAACCTGCCATACTGTGCGTGCTCACGCACCGAGTGATCCCACAACGGGACAGCCGGGGACCAGAAGGGAACATGTGATGAGCGACCGCAACTATTGGACGACCCTGCGACAGCGGAAGATCTCACGCCGCACCATGTTGGGAGCCAGCGCGAAGGCTGGGGTTGGGGCCGCCGGCCTCGCCTTGGTCGGCTGCGGCGACGACGACGATGACGCCGCGCCGGCCGCGGTCGATACGTCGGCGATCGACGCCGCCGCGGGCGACGCCGCGGCTGCGGCGGAGGCCGCGAGCGACGCCGCCGATGCCGCGGGCCGCGCCGCCGAAGCCGCCGAAGCCGCCTCCGCGATGGCGGCCGAAGCCGCCAGCTCCGATGACGCCGCGGCCGCGGCCGCCGCCGCTCAGGCCGCCGCCGACGCCGCGGCCGACGCCGCCGACGCGGCCCGGGCCGCGGGGGACGCGGGCGCCGCGGCCGTCGCGCAGGCGGCCGCCGATGCCGCCGGGGCCGCGGCCGCCGCCGCGCGGGAGGTGGGCGCCGAGGACACGGCCGCCGCCGCCGCCGCGGCCCAGGCCGCCGCTGAGGCCGCGGCGGTCGCCGCCACGGCCGCCGAGGAGGCCGCCGACGCAGCCCGCGAGGCCGTCGAAGCCGTCGCCGCCGTCGCCGTCCTGGGCGACACCGAGGACTTCTCCGTGCCCTGGCCGCTCGACCAGGTCGACCTGGACGCCACGATCATCCCGGTGGTCCCCTCCGACGCGGGGGGGCTGGACCAGATGCGGACCGGCAGCAAGACGAACCAGTACTCGCACGGCGCCGTCTTCAGTCCGACCATGGAATGGGAGCCCGCCGCCGCCGTGGCGATCCCGCATCTCGCCGCGCCGGAGTGGGTCGACCAAACGTCGATCGTGGCGTCGGTGGTGCCGGCGCCGTTCCACGACGGCTCGATCCTCACCGCCCACGACATCGTGTTCAGCTACGACCGCATGGCCGGGAAGGCCGCCTACCACCAGGGCGGCGAGACGACCGATCACCCCAGCGGCTGGACCCCCTCGAACTTCGGCCGGAGCTCCGCGAACTGGGTCCGCAACGAGGCCGTGGACGACCGCACCTGGTCGATCGAGTTGCCGTTGCCCGATGCGGGCTTCTTCGTCGTCAACCTGGCCGGGACCGGCGAGGTCGTCATCATGTCGCAGGCGGACACGGAGGCGCGCGGCGACCTCGCGATGGACACCTCACCGATGGGTACTGGCCCCTTCCGCTTCGTCAGCCACGAAGACGACACGGACTTCGTCTTCGAGCGCTTCGAGGAGCACTTCCTCCCGGTCGACCATCCCGTCGTCGTGTCGCGCTACGCCCACCACAAGCACCAGCGGGTCGTGGTGCGGCCCGAGATCCAGTCGCAGCTGGCCGGCCTCGAGGCCGGGGAGATCGACGTGGTGCCGGACCTGGGCCCCAACAACGTGCAGCCGTACCTGGACGACCCCGACTTCACGGTGCAATACCAACCCGGCATCAACGGGGCGGCCATCCAGGTGCTCTATCCCAACCTGTACCCCCAGACGATGCCGGACGGCAGCCCGAACCCGTTCCTCGACTTCCGCGTCCGCCGGGCCGCGAACCACGCGATCAACCGCCAAGCCATCATCGACAACCTCCTGCTCGGCCAGGGCCACTATCCTCTGTTCACGTTCGCCGGCGTGTACGGCTACCCGACCCCGGAGCAGCGGGCGGAAGTCGAGTACCACTACGACCCCGAACTGGCGCGGCAGTTGATGGCGGAGGCCGGCTACGCGGACGGCTTCGAGGTTCCGCTGTACTGGACGACCGACTGGGGCGGCCAGGCCATGGCGGACATGGTGCCGGCCGTGGCCCAGGACCTGGCCGCGATCGGCATCCGCACGCAGCCGGAGGCGGCCCTCGTCTCCGAGTACTTCTCCGACGCCTACCTCGTCGGCGGCCGCGACCGCCCGGTGGGCCTCTATTGGATGTGGGCCAACATCGTCCGCGACATCGGATCGATGTGGGATTGCTGCGTCGGGCCCGAATCCTACTTCACGAAGCTCGGCGGCGAGGGGGTTATGGATCCGGCCCTGCACGAGCTGTACCTCGCACAGCGCGCCGAGCTCGATCCCGCACGGCGCAGCGCGATGACCGCGGAACTGATGCTGGAGCACGCGCGCCAAGCGTGGCTCATCTTCATCGTCGAGGCGCCGGACGCGGTGCTAACCCCGGCGGACGTCAACTGGCCCAAGGGCGGGAGCACCGGCTTCGCGTGGGGCGGCTCGGCCTACGCCATCCAGCGGCGCAAGGCCACCTAAGGCGCCGGAACCTCCGGTCCCCTCTCCCCCTGGGAGAGGGCTAGGGTGAGGGTCCGCGGTCGCGGAGACCCCCTCACCCGAACCCTCTCCCCCAAGGGGGAGAGGGGATCCGATTCCCTCTCCATCCAGAAGGATGGAGAGGGGGACAGGGGCGCGGGCGCCGGGTCCCCCTCACCCTCACCCTCTCCCCTGGGGAGAGGGGATCCGATTCCCTCTCCTATGCTCTGCAACGGAGAGGGGGTTCGGTTCGGGGGTCAGATTCCGGCGGCCCGCCGGCATGGTTGCCTCCGCTACACTGCCGCCGGACCACCAGCGCCCGCACCGCAGGGGGACTGATGCAGTTCTGGAGCTACTTCGCGATCCGGCTGGTCCAGGCGTTCTTCGTCGTCTTCATCGTCGCGACGACCGTCTTCTTCGTTTCGCGCCTCGTGGGCAATCCCGAGGCGACCCTGCTGGCGCCCGACCAGCGACGGCCCGAAGCCGTCGAGCGCCTGCGGGAGGATCTCGGGCTGCACCACCCGCTCCACGTCCAATACGCCATCTTCCTGGGGAAGTTGGCGCAAGGCGACTTCGGGAGTTCGTGGCTGGGCGGGGGCACGCCGGCGCTCGCCGCGATCGGCGACCGGGCGGTGAGCACGCTCAAGCTGGGGGTGGCGGGCGTGGTGTTCGCGCTCGCGCTGGCGGTCCCGCTGGGCATCCTCGCGGCGTTGAAGCGGGGCACGGTCATCGACTGGCTGGCGCGCTTCGTGGCGGTGATCGGGCAGGCCACGCCGAGCTTCTGGCTGGGCCTGATGATGATCTTCTTCTTCGCCGTCCAGTTGGGCTGGTTCCCGACCGGCGGTGAAGACGCGGGCTTCCGCTCGTTGATCCTGCCCGCGATCGCACTCGGCCTGTTTGAATTGGTCGCGATCATGCGGCTCACCCGCTCGGGGATGATCGAGGTCATGGACACCGACTTCATTCGCACGGCGCGGGCCAAGGGGCTGAGCGAGCGGGTGGTCATCGGGCGGCACGCCGTGCGGCACGCGCTGCTGCCGGTCGTGACGATGCTGGGCCTCTCGCTGGGCCGGTTGATCGGCGGCTCGGTGATCATCGAGATGGTGTTCGCCTGGCCCGGGGTCGGCCGGCTGATCGTCGACTCGATCTTCAAGAACGACTTCCCGATGGTGCAGGCCTCGATCATCGTGCTGGCGGCCTCGATCGCGGTCGTGAACCTGCTGGTCGACGTGTCGTACCGGCTGATCGACCCGCGCATCCGGGCGGGGGCCGCCTGATGGCGGGCCAAGCGGCGGGCCAGACGGCGACGCCCCTGGCGCAGCGGCGGCGCGGCATCCGCTGGCGGCGCTGGCTGGGGCTGTCCGTGCCCGGCGCGATCGCGCTGGCGCTGCTCGTCGCGGGCCTGGGGGCGAACTGGCTGGCGCCGCACGACCCGGAGTTCATCAACCTGGGCGGGCGCTTGGAGCCGCCCGTCTTCGCCGGGGGCAGCTGGGACTACTTCCTGGGCACCGACCAAGTGGGGCGGGACATCTTCAGCCGGCTGCTGTACGGCGCGCGGATCTCCTTGATCGTCGTCGGGGCCGTGGTGCCGGGCGCGGCGCTGCTCGGGACGCTGGTGGGGCTGATCTCGGGCTGGGCGGGCGGCCTCACCGGCCAACTGCTGATGCGCCTGGTCGACGTGCAGCTGGCCATGCCGGGCATCCTGTTCGCGGTGCTGCTGGCGGCCCTGGTCGGGCCCAGCCTGCGCAACGTGATCATCATCCTGCTGATCTGGACCTGGCCCGCGTACGCGCGGCTGGTGCGCGCCGACGTGCTCACGCTCAAGGAGCGCGACTTCGTCACGGCATCGCGGGCGACCGGGGCAGGCCCCGTCTGGATCATGCGCCGGCACCTGTTCCCGAACGTCGTCAACACCGTCGTGATCATCATGACGCTGGAGGTGGCGCTGGTGATCCTGGCCGAGGCGGCGCTGAGCTTCCTGACCGTGGGCGCGCCGCCGGGCACGCCGTCGTGGGGGGTGATGATCTCGGAGGGCCGGGACTTCATGAACGTCGCCTGGTGGCCCATCTGGCTGCCGGGCCTGGCCCTGCTGACGATCTCGCTGACCGGCAACCTGATGGGCGATTGGCTCCGCGACGCCCTCGATCCGCGCCTGCGCCACGTGCGCTAGCGTCGGGGCGCCCGACCATCCGCACGCGGCCGCAACCCAGGCGCGCCGCCGCACGGGCGCTGGGCTAAACTGCCGGCAAACGGTCGCGCCCGAGGCGCCGACCGGATGCCCGCGAGGAGTCGTCATGCCCAGAAACCCAACGCTGGACGCCGGCCCGGAGGCCGGCGCAGGATCAGCCCCGCCCGGGCCGGTCGGTCTCAACCACATCGTGCTCAACGTGCGCGATCTCGAGCGCGCGCACGGGTTCTGGACCGACGTGCTGGGCTTCCGTCAGGTGGCGGAGTCGGACCCGTCGCGGGCGCGGCGGATGCGCTTCTACGCCGGCCGCGGCGGCAACCATCACGACGTGGCGCTGATGCAGCTGCCCGACGGGGCCGCCGAGGCGGAGGCGGAGGCGGCGTCGCGGGGGCCGGGGCTCAACCATCTGGCGGTCGAGTACGGCGATCAGGCGGCCTGGCTGGCGCAGCTGCGACGCCTGCAGGCGGCGGGGGTCGAGTTCGGCAGCCGGGTCAACCACGGCACCAGCCACAGCGTCTACGTCGAGGACCCCGACGGGCACGGCGTGGAGTTGCTGTACTCGCTGCCGGCCGAGCAGTGGCAGGGCGACGTCGACGCGGCGCTGAACCACCTCGACGTTCTGCCGCGCGACGGCGAGGCCGCGCTCGCCGACCCCGAGACGCCGCGCTTCGGCTAGCAGGGTGCGCGTCAGTGGCGGGGGCCGCGGCGGCCGGGCACGGGGTCGCTGTCGTCGACCTCGCGCAGGCCGCCGGGGGCCTCATGGATGACGGCCTGGAAGAGGCCGAGTTGCGGCGGGCCGGCCAGCACGCCCTCCAGCGATCCCTGCGCGTGGCCCTTGCGGAAGGCGTCGGAGCGGGTCCAGGCCTCGAAGGCGGCGCGGTCGCGCCAGATGCTGTGGCTGACGTAGTCGCCCTCGTCGTCGCCGCGCAGCAGCGCGAACTGCACGAAGCCGGGGACGGCCTCGAGGTAGGTCTCGCGCTCCTTCCAGATGCGCTCCCAATCGCGCTCGCGCGCGGGCACGACGCGGAATCGGTTCATGGCGACGAACATCGCACGGTCCTTTCCTCGCTGGGTCCGATGGGGTGGGTCGGATGGCCGCAGCGTACCGGCCGGCGCCCAGGATCAGTCCTCGAGTGGATCCTGCGGCCACGCCGGGATGTCCGGCGCTGCATGCAGGATCCTCCAGACGTCGATGTCCGCCTCCCCCGCAACGTAGAAGACGAGGTACGGGAACCCGGTCACGAGCGTCGTGCGCAGGCCGGAGAGATCCAGTTCTCGCGCATAACGGGGCTCACCGCTTCCAGGCTGCTCGCGCATCCGCTGGAAGGCGGCGTCCAGCGCGTCGATGAAGGCGAGCGCGGCGGCCGCCGGCGCTAGGGCCGCCGGCGCCAGGGCCGGCGGCGCCAGGGCCAGATAGTGCTCGACGGCCGCCTCGACATCGCGCAGGGCCCGCTCGCGAAGGACGATCGGTTTTTCGGTCACCGCTGGTTGGCTTCGCGGACCTGATCGCGAAGCCGGCCGATGTAGTCGGCATCGGCGGTGACCGCCGGCGGCGACGCCGCGCCTTTGAGGAGCAGATCGTGCAGGCGCTGGCGATCCCGGTCCTTGCGGATCAACTCGCGGACGTACTCGCTTAACGAGCTGTAACTGCGGGCGCTGACCTGCCGCTCCACGAAGGATCGGAGGGCCGCGGGGAGCGAGATGTTCATCGTCCTCATACGGCAATGCTAGACAGCTTGGCAAATGTTGTCGAGGCGCGGGCGGCGCAAGGGCCTGCCGCGCTTCAACGGCGGCTGACTCAGCCCGCCCCGAGGGGCGGCGCGGCGGCGTCGCGCTGCGCCTGCCGCGACGCCTCCTGCGCGCCGACGCCCGCCAGGTGGCCCAGGTAGACGGGCACCAGCGGCAGCACGCACGGGGACAGGAACGACAGCAGCCCGCCCAGGAAGGCGATGCCGAAGCCGAACGCGCCCGTCACCGTCGCGGCGCCCGTGTCCTCGGTGCTGGGGATGAAGGTGAAGCTGTCGTTGAGGACGCGCACGTTGTCGAGGACGATCAGCATGCCCATGAAGACCAGCAGCACGCCGCTGGCGATGGAGATGAGCGACATGTACGGGCCCAGCCGGCGCAGCAGGGCCGTCGCCGACCCCAGGGCGGCGCCAACGATGAGGAAGGGGATGCCCAGGCCGGCGGCGTAGAAGAGCAGCAGCAGCGTGCCCTGCGCGACGGAGGCGCCGTCGGCGGCGAGCGTCAGGATGCCGGCCAGGATCGGCCCCACGCAGGGCGTCCAGCCGAGCGAGAAGGCGGAGCCGACGAACAGCGAGTGGCCGTACTTGCGCAGGCGACCGCGGGGGGCGGCCGGCGTCGCCGGCGGGGGTCCATCGGCGCCGAACTGGTAGGTGCGCCAGAGGAAGGGGATGGTGATCAGCTCGGCCAGGTGCAGGCCGAGGATGATCAGCGCCACCCCGGCCACGCGCTGGAACCAAATCATCTGCTCCTGCAGCGCGAAGCCCACGACCCCCAGCGACGCGCCCAGCACCACGAAGACCACCGAGAAGCCGGCGACGAAGGCGGTCGCGTGGGCGAAGGTCGCGCGGCGGGGCGGATCGACGGGAAGCAGGGGTGCGGCAGCCGGCGCGGTAGCCATGCATCTATCGTAGCCGAGCCGGGCGGCCCTCCGCGGGTCGGCCTGCGCGGGGGAGGACATCGTGTCGCAGCCGATGCTGAGCGTGATCATTCCCACCCTCAACGAGGCGGAGGCGATCGCCGGCGCCGTGTCGAGCGCCCTCGCGGCCGGGGCCGACGAGGTCATCGTCAGCGACGCGGGATCCCACGACGCGACGGCGCCGATCGCGGAATCGCTGGGCGCGCGGGTCGTGACGGGCGCACGCGGGCGGGGGCCGCAGCTCAATCGGGGGGCCGAGGCGGCGCGCGGCCAGATCTACTGCTTCCTGCACGCCGACGCCCGCCTGCATCCGGCCGCGGGCCGCGCGATGCGGGCCGCCCTGCGCGACGCCCGCGTCGTGGGGGGCAACCACCGCGTCGACTTCGGGCCCAGCGCGCACGGTCGCTTCCTGGCCGCGCTCTACCACGTGATGCGGCGCTGCCGGGTGTACTACGGCGACTCGGCGCTCTTCTGCCGGGCCGGCGCCTTCGCGGCGTGCGGGGGCTTCCCGCCCGTCCCGCTGATGGAGGATCTGGCGTTCGTGCGGCGGCTGCACCGGATGGGGCGGATGGCGTACCTGCGAGCCGCCGTCCGCGCCTCGCCGCGGCGCTGGGAGCGGGGGGGCCTCGCGCGCACCTGGGCGTCGTGGGTCGTGATTCAGCTCGGCTACTGCGCCGGCGTCTCGCCGCATCGGCTGGCGCGGCTGTACCGGCACATCCGCTGATGCCGGGCCCCGCCGTCGGCATCCTGACGCGCGCCCCGGCGCCCGGCCGCACGAAGACCCGGCTCGCCCGCACGATCGGCGACGCCGCCGCCGTGGCGCTGGCGACGGCGATGCTGCGCGACACGGTGGAGGCGATCGCGGCGGGGCCCTGGCGCACGGTCGTGTTCGTCGAGCCGGCCGGGACGGTCGACGCCGTCCGCGCGCTCACCGGCCACGACGACGTCCTGCCGCAAGCGCCGGGCGATATCGGCGCGCGCATGCGGGCGGCGGCGGCGGCGCTGTTCGCGGCCGGGGCGGGGCCGGTGACCCTGGTCGGGACCGACATCCCGGCGCTGCGCGCGTCGCAGGTCGAGCGGGCGCAGCGGGCGCTCGGCGCCCCGCCGGCGGCCGACGTCGTCTTCGGGCCGGCCGCCGACGGGGGCTACTACCTGGTCGCACTGCGCCGCCTGCGCGACGACCGCGAAGCGACGCTGTTCGCGGCGTCGATCCCGTGGGGCGGGCCGGACGTGCTGGCGCGGTCCCAGGCGGCGGCCGCGGCGGCGGGGCTGCGCAGCGCCCGCGTCGAGACGCTGCACGACATCGACACGGCGGACGACCTCGCGGACCTGCGGGCGCGGATCGGCCGGGCGGCGCCGGGCACCCGGGTCGCCGGACGGCGGACGACGCCGGTCGTGCGGTCGCTGGCGTCGCGGCGCTGACTGGCGGGGGGGGGGGGGGGGGGGGCAGCGTCGATCGGGGGATCGCGGAGGCGGTCGCGGCGCCCGGCACCGATAAATTCCATGGGAGCATCAATAGTTCTTTTCGATGTGACATAACGAGAGTGGCGGGTACTCTCTTAACCTGCCATACTGTGCGCGCTCACGCACCGAGCGGTCCCACAACGGGACAGCCGGGGACCAGAAGGGAACATGTGATGAGCGACCGCAACTATTGGACGACCCTTCGACAGCGGAAGATCTCGCGCCGCACCATGTTGGGAGCCAGCGCGAAGGCTGGGGTTGGAGCAGCCGGGCTGGCCTTGGTCGGCTGCGGCGACGACGACGATGACGCCGCGCCGGCCGCGGTCGATACGTCGGCGATTGACGCCGCAGCGGGTGACGCGAGCGCTGCGGCCAGCGCCGCGGGTGAGGCGTCGGCCGCGGCGTCCGAAGCGTCGGCCGCCGCATCCGAGGCCGCCGCCGCGGCTTCGCAGGCCGCCGATGCCGCCGATGCCGCCGCCGCCCTGGCCGCCGAGGCGGCCGAATCGGAGGACGCCGCCAACGCGGCCGCCGCCGCGGAAGCCGCGGCTGCGGCGGCCGCCCAGGCCGCCGACGCCGCATCCGCAGCCGGTGACGCCGCGGCCGCGGCCGTCGCGGACGCCGCCGCTCAGGCCGCCGAGGCCGCCGCCCAGGCCGCCCGTGATGCGGCCGCCGCGGTCGAGGCCGGCACCGCCACCGCGGCGGCCGCCCAGGCCGCCATCGACGCGGCCGCCGACGCGGCCGCTGCGGCTGCCGCCGCGGCCGGGGAGGCGTCCGCCGCCGCCGGGGCGGCCGCCGCCACGGCCCAGGAGACCGCCGAAGCCGCCGCCGAGACCGCCGCGGCGGCCGTTGCCGCCGCCCAAGAGGCCGCCGAGGCGGCCGGGGAGGCCGCCAGCGCGGCTGCGGCGGCCGTCGAGGCCGGCATGGCCATATCCGAGGCCGCCGAGTTCACCGTCCCCTGGCCGCTCGACCAGGTCGATCTGGACGCCTCGATCGTCGGGGTGGTCCCCTCCGACCAGGGGGGGGTGGATCAGCACCGCTCCGCCAGCATCACGAACCACTACTCGCACGGCGCCGTCTTCAACGCGCCCATGGCGATAGATCCCCGCGATGGCTTGCCGATCCCAGACCTCGCCGCGCCGGAGTGGATCGACGCCACGTCGATCGTGGCGTCGGTTGTGCCGGCGCCGTTCCACGACGGCTCGATCCTCACCGCCCACGACATGGTGTTCAACTTCGACCGCAAGGGCGGTCTCGCCGAATACCACCAGGGCGGCGAGACGAGCGATCACCCCGGCGGCTGGGCCCCCTGGAACCCCAACCGGGCCAGCGCCCGGGACTGGGTCCGGAACGAGGCCGTGGACGACCGCACGTGGTCGTTCGAGTTGCCGGCGTTCAATCCGGCCTACTTCATCATCGACCTGGCCTCGACCTTGGAGATCGGCATCATGTCGCAAGCGGACGTGGAGCGGCGCGGCGACGCCGCGGTGGATCAGGAGGCGATGGGCACCGGCCCCTACCGCTTCGTCAGCCACGAAGACGACACGGACTTCGTCTTCGAGCGCTTCGAGGACCAGTTCCGCCCGGTCGACCACCCCCTCGTGGTGCCGCACTACGCCCACAACAAACACCTGAGGGTCGTGATACGGCCCGAGATCCAGTCGCGGCTCGCCGGCCTGGAGGCCGGTGAGATCGACATGGTGGCGGAACTGGGCCCCAATCACGTGGCGCCGTACGCGGACGACCCCGACTTCGCCGTGCAGTTCCAGCCCGCCGGACCGTGGGCCATCCAGGTCCTCTATCCCAACCTGTTCCCCGAGACGATGCCGGACGGCAGCCCGAACCCGTTCCTGGACCTCCGCGTCCGCCAAGCCGCGAACCACGCGATCAACCGCCAATCCATCATCGACAACCTCCTGCTCGGCCAGGGCACGTATCCACTCTTCGCGTTCACCGGCGTCAACGGCTATCCCAGCCCGGAGCAGAAGCAGGAAGTCCAGTACGACTACGACCCCGAGCGGGCCAAGCAACTGCTGGCAGAGGCGGGCTACGCGGACGGCTTCGACATCCCTCTGTACTGGACGACCGACTGGGGCGGCGCGTACGAGGCGGACATGGTGCTGGCGGTGGTGCAGGACCTGACCGCGGTCGGCATCCGCGCGCACGAAGAGTCGACCCTCCTGGCCGAGTACTTGACCGACGCTTACGTGAGGGGCGGCCGCGACTCCCCGCCGGGCCTCTACTGGTTCTGGGCCAACAACAACCGCGACGTCGGATCGATGTGGGATTGCTGCGCCTCGGGCGAATCCGACTTCTTCGAGCTCAACGGCGAGGGGGTCCACGATCCGGCCCTGCAGGAGCTGTACCTCGCGCAGAGGGCCGAGCAAGATCCGGCGCGGCGCCTGGAGCTGATCACGGAGCTGTTCCTGGAGCACGCGCGCCAAGCGTGGTTGATTTTCATCGTCGAGGCCCCGGACGCCGTGCTGACCCGCGGCGACGTCAACTGGCCCAAGGGCGGGCGCGCCGGATATCTGTTTGGGGGCAGCACCTACGCCGTGCAGCGGCACATCTAACGCGCGACGTCCCGGAACCTCCCGCGACTTTCGGAAGGGAAGACCCGATCATGGACATCACCGCTCTGCACGCCTCCCCCGCCGCCGACGCCGCCGTCAGCGAGATCACCCGCTACGGCTTGGAGCACAACGTCGTCGAGCTCGACGCCTACGGCTTCACCGTCATCCCGCCGGAGAAGACGGTGGCCGCGCCCGGCTTCGTGGAGCGCCTGCGCGACGCCATCCTGCGCACGCACGGCGCCCGCAACGATGATCCGATCGACGACTACCGCACGGCCGAGCTCAAGGCGGGGTTCCGGAACAGTTGGTGGCTGCTCGAGGAGGACGAGGCCTTCGTCGAAGCTGTCCTCAACCCGGCGGCCCTGGCGATCGCCCGCTGGATGTGCGGCCAGAGCGCGGTCATGACCGGCGCCACCTGGCTGCTCAAGGGGAGCAACAAGGCTCCCGGGATCAGCACGGACGACCAGACGAAGCCCCTCTTGCTCCACTGCGACGCCCTAGCCGTGCCGCCGCCCATGTCCCAGAACGCCCACTTCTGCAACACCTCCTGGGTGCTGAGCGACTACAGCAATGAGGAGGACGGCCCCACGGTCTACGTGCCGGGCAGCCACCTCTTCGGTCGCGCCCCCTTCCTCCACGAGCAGGACTTCACGCGGGAGGACAACCCCTACCGCGTCGTGCCGCTGAGCGCGCGCGAGGGCTCCCTGGTCGTCTGGCACGGCGCGACTTGGCACGGCGCGCTGCCCCGCACCACGCCCGGCCTGCGCGTCACCCTGGCTCTGATGTGGATGCGCGCGTACATGAAGCCGATCCAGGATTGGCGGGAGAGCGACCCCAATCTCCTCGACCGCCACCCCGAGTTGCCGCGCCTCTTGGGCCTCGAGCACCTCTACCCGTTCAAGTACGAGGAAGAGCCGGGGCGCACCGCGGCACTCGAGGTCGCCGGCCGCGACCAGTTCGCGTAGGCGGCCCCCGCCGAACGCGCCCCTGTCGGATGCGCCCACCGGGATCGGAGCCGGCGAGACGCCGCGGGCGCCGACGCCCGCGGCACACGCCCCCGGGACCGCCGGCGCGTGATCGGCAAGGGACCTGATGCAGTTCTGGCACTATTTCGCGATCCGGCTCACGCAGGCCTTCTTCGTCGTCTTCCTCGTCGTGACGATCGTCTTCTTCGTCTCGCGCCTCGTGGGGAATCCCGTGGCGACCCTGTTGCCGATGGAGTCGCGGCGGGCCGCCGACGTCGAGCAGCTGAAGGAGACCCTGGGGCTGAACGACCCGCTGTTCGTCCAGTACGGCAAGTTCCTCTGGGACCTGGCGCAAGGGGACTTGGGGACCTCGTTTCGGGGCGGGGGCAAACCGGCGATCGGCGCGATCGGCGACCGGGCGCTGAACACGTTCAAGCTGGGGGCGGCCGGCATGGTGTTCGCGATCGCGCTGGGGGCGCCGTTGGGGCTCGTGGCGGCGTTGCGGCGGGGCCGGGCCGTCGACTGGCTGGCCCGCTTCCTGGCCGTGATCGGGCAGGCCACGCCGAGCTTCTGGCTGGGCCTGATGCTGATCTTCTTCTTCTCCGTGCGGCTCGGCTGGTTCCCGACCGCCGGCGCGGAGGACGGCTTCCGGTCCTTGATCTTGCCGGCGCTGTCGCTGGGGCTGCTGGAGCTGGTCGCGATCATGCGGCTGACCCGGTCGGGGATGATCGACGTGCTGGACACCGACTTCATTCGCACGGCGCGGGCCAAGGGGCTGAGCGAGCGGCTGGTGATCCGGCGGCACGCCGTGCGGCACGCGCTGCTGCCGGTCGTGACGCTGCTGGGCCTCTCGCTCGGCCGCCTCATCGGCGGCTCGGTGATCATCGAGTTGGTGTTCGCCTGGCCGGGGATCGGCCGGTTGATCGTCGACTCGATCGTCCAGAGTGACTACCCGATGGTGCAGGCGTCGATCATCGTGCTGGCGGCGTCGATCGCGGTGACCAACCTGCTGGTGGACGTGTCGTACCGGCTGATCGACCCGCGCATCCGGGCGGGGGCCGCCTGATGGCCCGGCCGACGGCGGAGACCGCGGCGCAGGCTCCGGTTGTTGCCGTCGAGCGGCGACGGGGCGGCAGGCGCTGGCGGCGCCGGCTGGGGCTGTCCGTCCCCGCCCTGATCGCGCTGGCGCTGCTCGTGGCGGGTGTGGGGGCGGACTGGCTGGCGACGCACGACCCGGAGTTCCTCAACCTGGGCGGGCGCCTGCAGCCGCCCGTCTTCGACGGGGGCAGTTGGGACCATGTCCTGGGCACGGACCACGTGGGGCGGGACATCTTCAGCCGGCTGCTGTACGGCGCGCGCATCGCGCTGATCGTGGTCTTCCTCGTCGTGCCGGGCGCGGCGCTGGTGGGGACGCTGATCGGGCTGGTCGCGGGCTGGGTGGGCGGCCTCACCGGCCAGCTGCTGATGCGGCTGGTGGACGTGCAGCTGGCGCTGCCGGCGATGCTCTTCGCGGTGCTGCTGGCGAGCTTGGTGGGGCCGAGCCTGCGCAACGTGATCATCATCCTGCTGATCTGGACCTGGCCCGCGTACGCCCGGCTGGTGCGGGCCGACGTGCTCTCGCTGCGGGAGCGCGACTTCGTGACGGCCTCCCGGGCGGTGGGCGCGGGGCCGGCCTGGATCATGCGCAAGCACCTGTTCCCGAACGTCGTCAACACCGTCGTGATCATCATGACGCTGGAGGTCGCGCTGGTGATCCTGGCCGAGGCCGCGCTGAGTTTCCTCAGCGTCGGCGCGCCGGCGGGCACGCCGTCGTGGGGGGTGATGATCTCGGAGGGCCGCGAATTCATGAACGTCGCCTGGTGGCCGATCTGGCTGCCGGGGCTGGCCCTGCTGACGATCGCGCTGACCGGCAACCTGATGGGCGACTGGCTGCGCGACGCGCTCGATCCGCGGCTGCGCAACGTGCGCTAGCTGGGGCGGCCGGGAATCGGCGCACTGCCACGACGCCGGGGCACTGTCACTAGGCGCTAGTCAGTGCTGAGCGCGTCCCGCACTGTCGGCCAGTTGCGAGCGACGGCGGGGGTGGGACGGGTCGCGGGCGGCGGCGCCGGGGAATAGAAGGCGCCGGCGGGGGCGGTGATCAGCTCGACGAGCGTGGGGCCGTCGCGACGCAGGAGGTCGTCCAGGTCGGCGTCGAAGGCCTCCACGTCGTCGAAGCGGGCGGTCTGCGCGTAGCCGGCCTCGCGCGCCATGCCCGCGAACGACAGCCGCCCCTCGCCGGGGATCGGCTGCGCGCCGCTGGTCTCGTAGACGCCGTTGTGCATCACGACGTGCAGGAAGTTGGCCGGGGCGGCGTGCGCGATGGTGGCCAGCGAGCCGAGTTGCATGAGCAGCGACCCGTCGCCGTCGATGACCCAGACGGGCACGTCGGGCCGCGCCAGGGCGACGCCCAGGGCGTAGGTCGAGGCGCCGCCCATGAAGCCGAGGTTGAACAGGTTGCGGTCGCTGGGGGAGCGCCGCCGCCAGGGGCCCAGCGCGGTCATGGCGGAGACGACCACCTGATCGGTGCGGCGGCGGGCGAGGACGTCGAGGGCGGCGTCGCGGGGCATGCGGCGTTCGGGGGCGGGGCCGGGCATCGTTAGCTGGTCTCCGCGCCGAGCAGCAGCGCGACGGGGCCGCCGCGCGCCTCGGCTTCGTTGTAGGCGGCGGCCAGATGGGGCAGGTCGGCCGGACCGTCGATGAGGCGGTGCGGGATCTCCAGCGCGTCGAGCAGCGGCGCCGCCAGCCGCACCATCGAGCCGAAGTCGTCGCCGGGCGCCTTGGCCGGGTCGCGGCCCAGCAGGCCGGCCAGCAGCACGATGGGGAAGCCGCCGTCGATGCCGAGCCCGCGCAGGTTGTTGACGCAGGCGTAGAGCCCCGCGTGCTGGATCTGCAGCAGCGGCCGCCGCCCGCCGACGATCAGGCCGGCGCAGATGGCGGTCGCCTCGTCCTCGGTCGTGGCCTGGATGAAGCGCAGCTCGGGGCGCGCCTCGATCGCCGCGATGAGCGTGCGCTGGTGCGTGTCGGGCACGGCGACGATGTCCTGCACGCCGGCGTCGAGCAGGGCCTGCAGGAGCGTCGCGGCGGGGATCGACTGCGCGGTCGTCGTCATCGGGCGGTCCCTCCAGCGCGGCGAGGATAGCCGGAGATGCGGCCTGGGGCTGCTGACGAATGGCGACCGGGCGGCGCGGAGGGCCGCGGCAGCCGTCCGGCCGTAGAATCGTGCGGGAGCACAGCCCCTATGAGCAGCGACGACTCGGACAGCGCAGCGGCGGACGGCGCCGGCGCCGGCTTCCCCGACGAGCATCCCACCCGCCCGCGCGAGTACCACGGCGCGCGCACGCTGGTCGTGGCGCTGCTGGTGCTGCTGGCGGTCGCGATCCCGCTCTGGCTGACGCTGGGCGACGGCGCCGGGCCCGACCGCGGCGGCGACCTGGGGCCGGCGGCGCGTCCGGCGTACCTGCTGCCCCCGGACCTGCCCGACGCGGCCCTGCCGCCTGACGACGCCATCGGCCGGCTCGCGCCCGACTTCGAACTGGAGACCCTCGACGGCGGGCGCTTCCGCCTGTCGGACTGGGCGGGGCACCCGGTGGTGCTGAACTTCTGGGCGTCGTGGTGCGCCCCCTGCCGCCGCGAGATGCCGGTCTTGATCCGGCTGCAGGAGCAGTACCGCGAGGCCGGGCTGATCGTCGTGGGGGTCAACATCGAGGAGGCGCGGTCGCCGGCGGGGGACTTCGCGGCGGAGTTCGGGATCAACTTCGCGCTGCCCATGGACTTCGACGGCGCCGTCACGCGGCGCTACGGCATCGGCGGGACGCTGGGGCCGCCGCACACGATGTTCCTGGGGCCCGACGGCGTGATCCGCACGATCTTCCGCGGCCAGGCGCCCGACGCGAGCTTCGAGGAGGCGATGGCCGATCTGGTCGCGACGCTGGCCGAGCCGGTGGGGCCGCTGCTGGCGCCGGGCCCGAAGGCGCTGCCGGCGGCGCTGCTGGCGGCGGCCGGCGACGCGGTGCGCATTGGGGTGCGGGTGGGGTCGCTCGCGCCGGACCTCGTGCTGGCGAGCGCGGACGACAGCGTGCTGGCGAGCGCGGACGACCCGGGGCGGCGCTGGCGCCTCTCGGACCAGCGCGGGCGGGCCGTGCTGCTGGTCTTCGCCCGCCCGAACTGCACGCAGTGCGACGACGAACTGCGCCGGGCCGTGGAGTCGGCGGCGGCGGCCGGGATCGAGGCGGCGATTGCCCGCACACCCTCGGCGCCGCTGGCGACGGTCGCGGCGTACACGAGCCTGGTCTGGGAGCGCGACGCCGCGGCGCTGTTCGGGGCGGGGGCCAGCGTGACGTACGTGCTGATCGACGCGGTGGGGGTCGTGGAGGCGCTGCCCACCGACGACGCGGCGCTGTCGGCGGCGCTCGACCTCACCCCCTGACCCCCTCTCCACACCCTGATGCAGAGATACAGAGGGGGGCAGGTTCCCTGCATCCCGATTATCCACAGTGTAAAAAAGAACTTTCCCAAAACCTTGACTGCCCCCTCCCCTTGCGTCACAATGCGCCCGCTCTGGTTTCGCGAGCCCGTCCCCAGGTGGGCGGCACCCGCGTTCCACAGAAAGGAATCGACCATGAGCAACTACTGGACCGCCCTGCGACAGCGGAAGATCTCACGCCGCACCATGTTGGGAGCCAGCGCCAAAGCGGGCGTTGGGGCCGCCGGGCTGGCCCTGGTCGGCTGCGGCGACGACGACGGGCCCGACGCCGGCGCCGTGGCGGCCGAACGGGCCGCCGCGGCCGCGGAAGAGGCCGCCGCCGCGGCGGTCGCCGCCGGGGAGGCGCGCGCCGCCGACTCCGAGGCCGCGGCCGCCACCGCGGCCGGCGCGGCAGACGCCGCGGCCGACGCGGCAGACGCCGCAGGCGAGGCCTCCGCCGCCGCGGCCGACGCGGCAGACGCCGCCGGCGAGGCCTCCGCCGCCGCCTCGCAGGCGGCCAGCGCCGCCGATGCGGCCGCCGCCTTGGCCGCCGAGGCCGCTGAGTCGGAGGACGCCGCCAACGCGGCCGCCGCCGCGGAAGCCGCGGCTGCGGCTGCCGCCCAGGCTGCCGACGCCGCATCCGCGGCCGGTGACGCCGCGGCCGCGGCCGTCGCGGACGCCGCCGCGCAGGCCGCCGAGGCCGCTGCCCAGGCCGCCCGCGACGTCGCCGCGGCCGTCGAAGCCGGCACGGCCACCGCGGCGGCCGCCCAGGCCGCCATCGACAACGCTGCCGAGGCGGCGGCGGCGGCCGCGGCCGCAGCCGGGGAGGCGTCCGCAGCCGCGGAAGCCGCCGCATCCACTGCCGCCGCGACCGCCGCCGCGGCCGTCGCCGCCGCCGAAGAGGCCGCCGAAGCCGCGGCCGAGACCGCCGCCGCCGCCGTCGCCGCCGCCGAAGAGGCCGCCGACGCGGCCCAGGAGGCCGCCGACACCGCCGCCACGGCCGCCGAGTCCGCCTCCGCGGCGCAGGCCACGGCGGCCGCCGCCCTCCGGGGCCCCCGTGTCCGCATCCCAACGCCGAACTTCGGCGGGACCGAGGCGGGGACCGGGACGAACGGCAACGATCACGCGATGCTCTGGTGTCTCTACGACCCCCTCGTGTCCTACGACGCGTCCCTGACGCCCCAGCCGGACCGCAGCCTGGCCCAGAGCTGGGAGACCCCGGACCCGCTCAACGTGATCTTCAGCATCCGCGAGAACGTGCAGTTCCACGACGGCCTGCCGCTCACCGCGGAGGCGGTGCGGCTCTGGATCGAGCGCGGCAAGACGCTGGAGGCCTCGACCATCAAGGGCGACCTCGCCGCCGTGGGGAGCGTCGAAGAGACCGACACGATGACGGCGGCGTTCCGGATGGATCGGCCGTTCTCGCCGCTGCTCTGGATCCTCGGGGACCGCGCCGGCCTGATCCTCTCGCCGAACTCCTTCGACGACTTCACGGAGCTGAATAACCGCAACACGCCCGTTGGCACCGGGGCCCACGTCTTCGTCGAGGAGTCCCTCGACGGCCCCTTCGTCATGGACGCCAACCCCAACTACTGGAAGCCCAACGCGCCCCACATCGAGGGCGTCACCTTCAACGCGGGCGAGGATGCCACGTTTGGGGCCACCAACGCTCTCCTCGCCGGCGATTACGACGCCATCCGCTTCCCGGCGGAAGAGGACCATGACCGCATCAGGGATGCGGGGTACGAGCTCATCATCCAGCCATCGAACACCACCGGCTTCTATAATATGAACACGAACATCGAGCCCTGGAACAATCCGCACGCCCGCCATGCGTTCAACGCCGGCTTCGATCGCACCGAACTGAACGACACGGTCTTCGGCGGCTACCACACGCCGGCGCTGTGGGGCTGGTATGGTCCGTCGGTCATCTATCACGACCCGAACGAGCGCTTCTGGGAGTTCGACCCGGAGGTCGTGCAAATGCACCTTGCCGCCGGCGGCTTCGAGGACGGCCTCGAGTTCAACATGAATGTCAAAGCCGACGACCCGCTCTACATCGACCAGTCGCTGTTCGTCCAGGCCGCGCTCGCCCAGGTCGGCATCACGATGAACATCGATGCGAAGCCCCACCCCGCCTTCTGGTCGGAGTGGTATGCGGAGGAAGTCGGGGGCTTCATGGGTGGCATGTCGATGCGAGGCGACATCTGGCAGCAGGTCTTCTGGAACGTCGGCGAGGGCGGGCCCCATGACCACATGCTGCCGCCCGACAAAGATCCGGAGGTGCAGGCTGCCCTCGTCAAGGTGGAGGAGACGTTCGAACTGCAGGCGAGGATCGAGGCGATGCGCGAACTCAACCGCGTCGCCGAATCACGCTCCTACCAGGTGAAGACCGTCCACTACAAAGCCGTCGTCGCTCATGACCCCGGTCTCCAGTTCGAGCTCTTCGGCGACGTCAAGTTCCACTTCGGGCAGGACGACGTCCGCTGGGCGACGTAGCCCGCCGGCCCCCCCGACCTCACCCCCTAACCCCCTCTCCATTGCGGAGCAATGGAGAGGGGGGACCGGAGGAGGAGGGGTGATGGCGCACGCTTCACGTTCCCCCTCTCCATCGTCCAGAGGGAGAGGGGGCTCCGGTTCCCTCTCCCTCTGGGAGAGGGCTAGGGGGAGGGCCCGCGCCCGCCGAGGCCCCCTCACCCCCCCCCCCTCCCTCAGGGAGAGGGGGTCAGGGAGCGAGGCCCCCCATGAGGGCACACGATGACCACCTACATCGCCCGGCGGTTCCTGGTCACGATCCCGGTCCTCATCCTGATCTCGGCGATCACGTTCTTCGCCGTGGCGCTGCTGCCCGGCGACTTGGCCATCGCCATGCTGGGCATGGAGGCGGATACCCGGCACCTGGAGGCGCTGCGGGAGCAACTGGGACTCAACCGGCCGGTCGTCGTGCGCTACTTCGACTGGGTGGGGGACGCGCTGCAGGGTGACCTCGGCCGGAGTGCGCGCGCGGGCAAGGAAGTCAGCGACCTGATCGCCAAGCGCCTGGAGGTCAGTATCGAACTGGGCATCCTGGCGATGCTGATCGCGACCGCGATCGGGATCCCGCTGGGGCTGCTCGCCGGGGCGCGGCCGAACACCATCCTCGACTACGGGGGCACCGCGCTCGCCGTGCTGGGGGCCGCCATCCCGAACTTCTGGCTGGCGCTGATGCTGATTCTGCTCTTCTCGGTGCAATTCCGCTGGTTCCCGGCCGTCGGCTTCACCAGCTTCCTCGACGACCCGGTCCAGAACTTGCGCTCGGTCGCCTTGCCGGCCTTCGCGGTCGGTGTGACCCAGGCGGCGATCCTGGCGCGGCAGACCCGCGCCGCCCTGGTGGACGTGCTGCGGCAGGACTACGTGCGCACCGCCTACGCCAAGGGCCTGCGCGAGCGGAGCGTGATCGTGCGGCACGCGTTCCGCAACGCGCTCATCCCCGTCGTCACGGTGATGGGGATCCAGGTCTCCACGATCGTGGGCGGCTTCGTCATCATCGAGAGCGTGTTCAACTTGCCGGGCGTCGGCAAGCTCTTGGTCGACTCCGTCTTCAACCGTGAGCTCCAGACGGTGCAGGCGATCGGGGTCATGCTGGCCGGCGCCGTCGCCCTGACGAATCTGGCCGTCGACGTGTCCTACGCGTTCCTGGATCCGCGGATCCGCTATGAGTGACCGGCAGACCGGCGCCCCGCCCCTGCAACTCCGCGAGCGCCGTGGGGCGCGCGAGCGGGAGTTCGCGCGGCGCTTCCGTCAGCGGCCCGCGGGGGTCGTGAGCCTGGCGATCGTGCTGGTGGTCCTCGTCGCGGCGATCATCCCGGGGGTCGTCGCCACCCATGATCCCATCGCGCTCGACGGCGACGCGGGCCTCAGCCCGCCGACGGGGGAGCATTGGTTCGGCGCCGACAAGCTGGGCCGCGATACCTACTCCCGCCTCGTCCACGCTTCGCGGACCGCCCTGGTCGTGGGGCTGATCTCCGTGGGCATCGGGGTGGGCATCGGGCTGCCCTACGGCCTGGTCGCGGGCTACGTCGGCGGCCGCAAGGACGAGGGGCTGATGCGCGTGATGGACGCGCTGTACGCCTACCCGGCCTTGCTGCTGGCCCTGATCATGATCGCCGTGTTGGGCTCCAGCTCGGTCAACGTGATGATCGCGATCGGCGTCGTGTTCGTTCCCCTGTACGCCCGCATCGTGCGCGGCAGCACCCTGTCGGCCAAGGAGAACGATTACGTCATGGCGGCCGAGGCGATGGGGGCGGCCACCCCGCGCATCCTCTTCCGGCACATCGCGCCGAACGTGCTGGCGCCCGTGCTGGTGCAGATGTCGCTGGGCATCGGCTTCGCGATCATCATCGAGGCGGCCCTCTCCTTCCTGGGACTGGGGACGCAGCCCCCCGACCCCTCCTGGGGGACCATGCTCAAGGGGGGACAGCTCTACCTGGCCACGCACCCCTGGCCGGCGATCTTCCCGGGGATGGCCATCGTGCTGACGGTGCTATCCTTCAATCTGCTGGGGGACGTCCTGCGCGACCTCCTGGATCCGCGCCTGCGCGGCGCCGACTAGCCGGAAGGGGCGGGGACGCCGCGCCCCCACGATGCCCCACGGGGATATGCTGGGGGCATGGCAGATCAGTACGTCGCATCCGACAAGCGCACCGGGGTCGAAGTCACGGTCACGGGGCAGTTCCCGCCCCACCCCGACGACCGCATGCGCATCGCCCGCACCACCACCCTGTTCACCCGCCTCGCCTCGACCCTCCTCGCGACCGAGAACGAGACCGAGCGCCGGGCCGGCTTCCGCGCCGTCGAGACGCAGCTCGAGCTGGCCGACGCGCTGATCCGCGGCGACACCGACGAGGTCCGCCGGCTCGTGCGCGAGACGATGCAGAGCATGGGCGTGACGCAGGACCAGCTGCGGGATCTCGCGCGCCAGTTCCAGGACCTGGGCGGCCTCGACGACGCCACGGCCGAGCAACTCGGGAAAGCGCTTGGGCTGGACGTTCCCCCCGGCGGCCTGCCGGACTGGCCGCCCCCGCCCGCGCCCGCGTCCGACGACGCGCCCGACGACGTCTCCGATGGGCCGGACGAGGAGCCGAAGGCGCCGGCCTGAGCGGCGTCGCCGGGGCGCCGGGCAGTCAACGCGAAAGGATGGGCGCATGCGTGTGGTCGTGACGGGCGCGAGCGGGACGATCGGCGGGGCGCTGGCGGGGGCGCTGCGCGACCGCGGCGATGACGTGGCCGGCATCACCCGCGCGCCCAGGGCCCACGGCGGCGACATCGACTGGCGATCCTGGGACGATCTCCCGGCCGCGATCGCCGAGGCGGACGCGGTCGTGCATCTGGCCGGGGCCGGCGTCGCCGACAAGCGCTGGTCGGCCGGGCGCAAGCGGGAGCTGCGCGACAGCCGCATCGACACGGCCCGGCGGATCGTCGCTGCCATCCAGGCCACGGCCGGGAAGCCGGCCGTGCTCGTCGCCGGCTCCGCCGTCGGCATCTACGGATCGCGCGGCGACGAACTGTTGACCGAGGCGAGCGCGCCCGGCGACGACTTCCTGGCGCGGCTCTGCGTCGATTGGGAGGCGGCCGCGCAGGGGGCCGGAGTGCGCACCGTGACCCTGCGCACCGGCGTCGTGCTGGCGCGCGAGGGCGGCGCGCTGGCGAAGCTGCTGCCGCCGTTCAAGCTGGGCGCCGGCGGGCCCATCGGTCGCGGGCGGCAGTACATGCCCTGGATCCACCGCGACGACATCGTGGGGCTGATCCTGCACGCCATCGACAGCCCCAGCCTGGACGGGCCGCTGAACGGCGTCGCGCCGGCGCCGGTGACCAACGCCGCCTTCGGCAAGGCGCTGGGCGCGGCGCTGCGCCGTCCCGCCCTGATGCCGACACCCCCGATCGCGCTGCGGCTGCTGCTCGGTGAGCGCGCCGGCGTGCTCACCGCGAGCCAGCGCGTGAGCGCCGATCGGGCGCGGGAGTCGGGCTACGCGTTCCGGCACGCGGAGATCGGCGGGGCGCTGCGCGACCTCGTCGGTTGACGGGCGGGCCGCGCCTCGGTACCCAGGGATCGGCGGCGCCGGCTGGACCGGCGGCCCGAACCACGGCGCGGAGGACGGCTGGCATGGATCGCGAGATCGCGCTGCGCTACGGCCTGAACCCGCATCAGACGCCGGCCCGCGCCGTCGTCGATGGGGACGGTCCCGGTCCGTTCCGCGTCCTCAACGGGGCCCCCGGCTACATCAACCTGCTCGACGCGATCTCCGCCTGGCAACTCGTGCGGGAGCTGCGCGCCGCGCTGGGCGAGCCCGCCGGGGCCAGCTTCAAGCACGTCAGCCCCGCCGGGGCCGCCATCGGGCTGCCCCTCTCCGACGCCCTGCGCGCGGCCTACCAGGTCGGCGACCGCGAACTCTCCCCCGTCGCGACGGCCTACGTGCGCGCCCGCGGCGGCGACCTCGTCTCCTCCTACGGCGACGTCGCGGCCGTCAGCGACCGCGTCGACGTGTCGCTTGCGCAGGTGCTCAAGCGCGAGGTGTCGGACGGCATCGTCGCCCCCGCCTTCGACGACGACGCCCTGGAGATCCTGCGCGCCAAGAAGGGCGGCCGCTACCTGGTCATCCAGGCCGACCCCGACTTCGAGACGCCCGCCATCGAGCGCCGCTCGGCCTTCGGGCTGACGCTGGAGGCGCCCGCCGACAGCGCGCCCATCACGCCGGACCTGCTGGGCAACGTCGTCACCCGTGAGCGCGACTTCCCGCCCGACGCCGTCCGCGACCTCATGGTCGCGACGATCGCGCTGCGCTACACGCAGTCGAACTCCGTCTGCCTCGCCGCCGACGGTCAGGTGATCGGGCTGGGCGCGGGGCAGCAGTCGCGCATTCACTGCTCGCGCATCGCCTGCGGCAAGGCCGACCGCTGGATGCTGCAACAGCACCCGCGCGTGCTGGCGCTGCCCTTCGTCGCCGGCATCAAGCGGCCCGAGCGCTTCACCGCCCGCGAGCAGTTCATCGCCTGGGCGGAGCTGTCCGAGCCCGAGCGCGCCCACCTCCGCGACCACTTCACCGCCCCCGTCGAGCCCCTCTCCGACGCCGAACGCCGCGACTGGATTACGGGCTTCCGCACCGTCCTCAGTCACGACGCCTTCCTGCCCTTCCGCGACAACATCGACCGCGCGCAGGCCAGCGCCGTGCGCTACGTCCTGCAGCCCGGCGGCAGCATCGCCGACGCGGGCGTCACCGCCGCCGCCGACGAGTACGGCATGACCATGGCCCTCTCGGGCCTGCGATTGTTCCGGCACTGATGTCCGCCATGCCCATCCCCGACGCGGGCCTGCCCGCCGTGGCCGAGGGCAATCTGCAGCGCCACCTGCGCGAGAACCCCTATCCGGGCCGCGGCCTCGTCATCGGTCGCAGCGCCGACGGGGCGGCCTGGCTGCAGGTCTACTGGATCATGGGGCGCAGCGAGAACAGCCGGAACCGCCGCTTCGTCGTGGACGGTTCGTCGATGCGCACCGAGGCCGTCGACCCCGGCAAGCTCAGCGATCCGACCAACGTGATCTACGAGGCGATGCTCGAACTGCCCGACCTCTACGTCGTCTCCAACGGCGACCAGTCGCGCACGATCGTCGAGGGGCTGGCCGCGGGCGGGAGCTTCGAGGACGCCCTCGCCACCCGCGAGCGCGAGGACGACGCCCCCAACTACACGCCCCGCATCAGCGGTCTGCTCGACCTGCGCGGCCACATGCACGGCGTGTCCCCACGGATGGCGATCAGCATCCTGCGCGCCGCCGACGCCGACGCCGCGCAGTCGGACCGCATCACGACGCGCCCGGCGCTGCCGCCGCCCGGCCTGGGCCTGGGCATCACGACCTACGCCGGCGACGGCGATCCGCTGCCGCCGTTCCGCGGCGATCCGCTCTGGCTGCCGCTCGCGGGCGGCGTCGGCCACGTGCTCGCGACCTACTGGGACGCCCTCGACGCGGGCAACCGCGTCGCCCTGGCTGTCAAGACGATCCCCCTCGACGGCGGGCCCGGGCGCATCCTCGTCCGCAACGCCCACGACGTCTGAGTTCGTGGGCGACCACAAGGGTCGCCCCGACGGACGGCGGGGACACTGTCGGGGCGCCCCTTGTGGGCGTCCAAGCAGAGGGCGACCTAGATCAGCGGCCAGGGGTAGGGACGGCGCCCCTCGGGCGGCTGCGGGAAGACGCGCGACTCCAGGATCTGCTCGGCCCGGCCGCGCAGCGCGGCGCACTCGGCCGCGTCCAGGTACTCCGACAACGACGCCCACAGGGCGGACTCCGGGCGCAGCTGCGGCAGGAACGCCTCCACGTCGGACAGCAGGGGCTCGGGCACCGGCTCGCCGGCGTAGTCCCAGATCACGGTGCGCAGCTTGTCCTCGACGTGGAACGAGAGCGCGTTGTCGATGCCCCAGATCGTGCCGTCCTCGCCCAGCAAAACGTGGCCGCCCTTGCGGTCGGCGTTGTTCGTCAGCCAGTCGAACGTCGCCATGCGGCGCATCGCGTCGGCGTGCACGTCGCGCAGCTCGAAGTAGGTGCGCGTGTAGTCGCTGGGGATGAAGGCTTGCAGCGAGCCCGGGCCGTGCGGCAGGCCGTCGTCGCGCACGATCGTGGGCGGCACCAGCCGCCAGCCGATCGCCTCGCAGACGACGTAGCTGGCGACCTCGCGGCGGTAGATGTCGGGCGGGAAGTCCCACAGCGGCGCTTCCCCGCGCGCGGGCTTGTAGACCGCCGCGCCGGGGCCCGGATCGCCGTCCGCGTCGCCGGGGGCGGCCAGGCTCAGCACGAAGACGTAGTTCGACGCGGAGGGGATCAGGCCGGAGTCCGTCACGACGGCGTCGCGCAGCAGCCGCGCGATGTCGGCGCGGCCGGGATCCCACGCGCGGTCGGGAAAGCGATCCATGCCTTGCCCTGCTAGCTCCTCGACAACGGTTGATGCGCCGCCGATGTCGAGACCGCTAATAAGTGACTCGGATTAGGCTGCGCAAGCGGACTGGCTCGCGTTGAACACCGCGAAGCGTCGACGAGGGCGCCAAGTTGGTAGTCATGCCTTTGACCGGACACTTGCAACAGGTGGTGATCTGCATGGTAGCTACCCGTTCTCAGGCAGCATGGCGATGAAATCAGCCTCTGACAGGATACGGATGTCGTATCCGTCGGCGATCAACGCTTCGGCACGCCGATGTTTGCTGCTCCTCTCTGCCCCCGCGAGTTTACTCAGATCCTGATCACCTACAACCACAAGGGTCGTTTTTCGATTCACAGCGTCCGCTACTGTGCAGCCCAAGCCGCGCGCTATGGCCGAGGCCTCCCGTCGTGGGATGACCAGTGTCCCAGTGAACACGACGACTTCGCCGTCCAGGGGCCCTTCACCGGTGGCCTGGCCCGCGAATCGCTCGCGGCTCCTCGCAGTCGGATTGATGTCGAGCATCGCGGTCAGCGGAATATCCGTGCCGACCTTCTCCAAAGCGGCAAGAATGATGTGCCCCGCCGCTTTGGCGTCTTCCAAGGCGTGGTGGTGCTCAAAATCGTACCCGATCATCTCGCATACCGGCATGAGCCCGTACCCGCGCTTGCGGCGATCTGGCCACACTCGTCGCGTCACTCTCGCAGAATCGATCCATTCCCATTGGGGTGCTTGGATGTTCCATCGCGAGGCCGCCTGTCGCACTGCGGTCCGATCGAAATGCGTGTGATGGATGACCGGTGCATCACCAACGAACTCAATCAGCTTCGGCAGTACCTCCGCAAAGGTTGGGGCTCCCTGCACATCTTCCGGGTGGATACCGTGGATCATGATGTTCATCCCGGAGAACTCTTCGTGAGGATCAATGACTGTGTACAACTCGTCAGTGACTTCGCCGTTCTCGAATAGAGCCAGTCCGACCGAGCAGATTGACTCGAGCCGCTCATTCGCGGTTTCGACATCAATGGCAGCGAAGCGTTCCATGTCAGTCCTTAACTCTTGGCTTTTGAGATCGCGAAGGCCCGGCAGGCCTGCGCCCGCTGCGCCTCGTCCAGCGCCTCGCGCAGGCTGCGGCGCAGCAGCACCTCGCCCTCCGTCAGCGAGTCGAGCACCGCCCGCGTGCGGCTGATCGTGTCCTCGGTCGGGATCTGCGACGGGTAGAGCTGGCGGAAGAAGCTGGTCGCGAAGTCCTTGTCGCGGCCCTCGAAGATCCCGCGGATCTCGGCGAAGAAACGCGTGACGTACTCGCTCAGCAGCGCCGGATTCTCCAGCCACCAGTCGCGGTTGGCCCAGAAGCCGCCCATCGCCGATCGGACGATGTGCAGCGACGAGTCGCGGTCCTCGCGGAAGCGGGTCCAGGCTTCGGCCTTCACGTCCGCATCCGGGCGCGCCACCGCGGCCGTCTCGAGCGCCCGCTGCCCGCGGTCGCTGCCGTCCCGCGCGCGCTCGCCGGCCAGGCGGGCGCCCGCGTCGGGCGCCGCCTGCGCCGCGGCCCGGATCGCGAGCGACCAGCGCATGTCCTGGTCCAGCTCAAAGCCCTCGATCCCGCTGCCCTCATCGACGAGCCGCCAGGCCGCCGTCACCGATGCCGGCTCCGCCGCCACGCCCACCAGGTTGCGGGCCCAGGTGATCCGCAGGTCCTGACTCGCGACCCGCGGCAGCTGCTCGGCCGCCAGATCGAACAGCGCCCGCGCCTCCGTCAGGCGGCGCGACTCCGGCACGTAGGCGCCGATCACGTGCTGCGCGTGCGCCAGCGTCGTCGCGACCAGCTCCAGCGCCGGCTCGTGCGGCAGCTTGGCGTGCACCATCGCCAGCCACTCCGTCGAGCGGAACTGCTGGTCCCGCACCATCTCCCACAGCGACTGCCAGAGCTGCAGCCGCAGCAGCGGATCGTCGAAGCGCTCCAGCCGCTCCCGGACGAAGTCCAGCGACGCCGGGTCCAGCGCGATCTTCGCGTAGCCGTGGTCGTCGTGGTTGGGGAACGCGGCCGACGGCGCCGCCGCCCCCACCAACTCCTCGATGACTGTGCGCGCGCCGGCGACATCGGCCGGCACGGCCGTGCGCAGCGCCGGCGCGCCGTCGGCGCCGACGTCGAAGAGGGCGATCTCGACGCGGTGCGGGCGCAGCGTCGGGTGGTCGGGCGGCGCGCCCTGCGCCACCGTGAACGCCGACAGGCGCCCATCCGGCGCCTCCCACTCGGCGCTCAGCGTGTTCAGCCCCGCCTGCTCCAGCCACAGCTGCGACCACTCCTCCAGGTCGCGGCCCGCCCCGTGCGAGAGCGCGGCCAGGAATTGGGCCAGCGTCGTGTTGCCCCAGGCGTGCGTGCGGAAGTAGTGGCGCATGCCGTCGCGGAAGCCCTCGCGCCCGATCGCGGCGACGAGTTGCTTCAGCACCGACGCGCCCTTGCCGTAGGTGATGCCGTCGAAGTTGAGGAAGGTCGCGTCGGTGTCGGGCACCTCGCCCGAGATCGGGTGCGTCGTGACCAGCTGGTCCTGCTCGTAGGCCCAGGCCTTCATGCGCGCGTGGAAGGCCGGCCAGGCCCCGCCGCGGAAGCGCGTCGCCTCCTGCATCGCCAGGTACGACATGTACGTCGCGAAGCTCTCGTTGAGCCAGAGGTCGTTCCACCAGCGCATCGTCACCAGGTCGCCGAACCACATGTGCGCCATCTCGTGCAGCACGACCTCCGCCCGGTTGAGGCGCTGCAGGTCGGTGGGCGGGTCGCGGAAGACCATGCGCTCGCTGAACGTGATCGCGCCGACGTTCTCCATCGCCCCGAAGTTGAACTCGGGCACGAAGAGTTGGTCGTACTTCTCGAACGGGTAGGGCCAGTCGAAGAACTCCGCGAAGAAGGTCAGCCCCTGCTTCGTGATCTCGAAGAACTCCTCAGGGTCCATGTGCGCCGCCAGCGACTTGCGGCAGTAGATGCCCAGCGGCGTCTCGCCCTGCCCATCGCTGACATGCCCATCGCTGACATGGAGGTCGGTGAACACGTGGTACGGCCCCGCGATCAGCGCCAGCAGGTAGGGGCTGAAGAGCTGCGTCCGGGCGAACTCGTGCAGCCTGCGCGACGGCTCGCCGTCGGCGCCGGGGGCGGGCGCGGCGCCCGTCTCGGGCGCGTTCGACACCACCGACCAGTCGGCCGGCGCCGCCACCCGCAGCCGGTAGCGCGCCTTGATGTCGGGCTGGTCGAAGCAGGGCAGCATGCGATGCGCCTCGTACGGCTCGAACTGCGTGTAGAGGTACTCGGCGCCGTCCTCGGGGTCGCGGAACTGATGCAGCCCCACGCCGCTGTGGTCGTAGGCGTTGCGATACACCACCCGCACGATGTTCCCCGCTCGCAGCAGCGACCCGGGCAACGTCAGCCGGTTGCGCGACCAGCGCACGCCCTCCGACTCCAGCGCGTCGGCGTCGTTGACGTCGAGCCGCACGATCTCCTCGCCCGTGCAGTCGAGGAAAACCCCGGCCGCCGGGTCGCGGTGCTCAAAGCGGATCGTGACGTCGCCCTCGTAGTCGGGCCGACCGGCGCGCAGCGAGAGCGCGAGGTCGTACTCGACCCCGTGGATCAGGGCCGCGCGATCGGCGGCCTCGACCTGCGTGAGAACGTTCGGACCGGAAGCGTCGTCGTGAGTGATCATCGCGCCCTCAATGTGGTGGTCGTCTGCCCGTGCCTTGGCGAGCATCGAGTATATCGACGCTCTCGCCCACGGTCGGTCGTCAGAGCCGCGGCCAGCGATCCCAGGGCCGCGCCTCCTCGTAGGCCAGCGAGGCCCGCAGCACCAGGTCGTCGCGGAAGCGCGGCCCGACGATCTGCAAGCCGCAGGGCAGGCCCGCGTCGGTCAGGCCCGCAGGCACGCTGGCCGCCGGATGCCCGCTGAAGTTGAAGGGGTAGGTCAGCGCAATGGTGGGGAACTTCTCGCCGTACAGCGTGCGCGGGACCGGCCCCGAGGCCGCGAACGCCTCCGTCGGCAGGGTCGGGGTCAGCAGCAGGTCGTAGTCCCCGAACAGCTCCGCCGTCCAGGCCGTGATCGTCTGCCGCAGCTCCATGAAGCGCCCCATCCGCTCCGGGTCGAGGCCCAGGCCGTGGTCGAGGATCTGCACGACCGTCTCGCCGTACTCGTTGTGGCGCGTCGTGTAGTCCTGCCAGTGCATCGCGACGTTGTTCCAGGCGGTCACGTCGTTCCAGAAGCGGCCCGTCTCCGGGATCGCGTCCTGGTTCTCCTCCACCTCGTGGCCCAGCTCGCGGAAGACCGATACCGCCGCCTCGACCTCCCGCTCGACGTCGGTCTGCAGCCGCGTGACGCCCAGCGTGCGGTTGAACGCGATCCGCAGCCGCGGCAGCGGCTCCGCCAGCCGCTCCCCGTACGACCGCGGCTCCGCCGGCAGCGTGTTGCGGTCGCGCGCGTCGGGGCCCGCCATGACGTCCATCAGCAGGGCGGCGTCGGCCACCGTCCGCGTCAGTGGCCCGTAGACGCTCGTGTCCATCCAGGCGTCGTGCCGCCGCGGCGCGATCGGCACCCGCCCGAACGACGGCTTCAGCCCGTACAGCCCCGTGTAGCAGGCCGGAATCCGGATCGAGCCGCCCCCGTCCGAGGCCGTCGCCAGGGCCAGCATCCCCGACGCCAGGGCGGCGGAGGAGCCGCCGCTGGAGCCGCCCGGCGTGCGCTCCAGGTTCCAGGGGTTGCGCGTCACCCCGAAGACCTCGTTGTCGGTGTAGGGCACCAGGCCGAACTCGGGCGTGTTCGTCTTCCCGACGACGATCGCCCCCGCCGCCTTGAGCCGCTCGATGTGTACGTCGTCGAAGTCGGCCGGCGCGTCGTGGGCGTGCAGCGGCGAGCCCTGTGTCGTGATGAACCCCGTCGCGTTCTCCAGGTCCTTGACCCCGGCGGGCACGCCGCCCAGCGGCCCCAGGTCCTCGCCGGCGGCGAGCCGCGCCGTCTGCGCCGCCGCTTCGGCGCGCGCGGTCTCCGCATCCAACTGCACGAGTGCGTTGAGCCGCGGGTTGAGTGCCTCGACGCGCGCCAGCGTGTGCTCCATCAGCTCCAGTGGCGAGATCCGCTTCTCGCGCACGAGCGCCGCCAACTGCCGTATCGACGCGAAGTTGAGGTCGGTGTCGGTCATGGGGGGTCCGCCTTCCGGACGGGCATGCGACGACGAGGTGGTGGTCGCGCGGGATGAGACTAGCGCCCCTGCCCTCGCCGTCGAGCGCCGACGGGGCCCGCTGGTAGCCTGCTTGCCGACGGCGCCACCTAAGTTGCCACTGGCCGCGCCGCGGAGAGGCACGCGATGGATCCCGCACACGCCGTCCCCTTCGACTACGCGTCGGTCACGCCCGCCGACGTGCAGGCGGGCATCGACTCGGCGATCGTGCGCGCGGAATCGCTCGTGGGCGAGATCGCGGCCGTGCCCGACGCCGCGCGCAGCGTGGCGAACACGCTGCACCCCGTGGACGAGATCAGCGACCTGCTGATGCAGGCCGGCGGCCGCTACGGCTTCCTCTCCCAGGTCTCGCCCGACGCCGCCCTGCGCGAGACCGCGCACGCGGCCGAGGAGAAGCTGGACACCTTCGCGACCGGGCTGGGCTTCCGCGAGGAGCTCGACGCCGCCCTGCGCGCGCTCGACGGCGTCTCCCAGGACCGCGCGACGGAGCCCGAGGCGTCGCGCTACCTGGACTTCGGCCTGCGCGACTTCCGTCGCAACGGGATGTCGCTGGACGCGGCGCGCCGCCGCCGCCTGCGCGACCTCAAGGAGCGCTTGGTGCAGCTGGGCATCGCCTTCCGCCGCAACATCGACGAGTACGAGGACGCGATCGTCGTGTCGCGCGCCCAGCTCGACGGCCTGCCGGACGCCTACATCGACGGGCTCGCCACGGAGCAGCGGGACGGCGAGACCCGCTATCGCGTGTCGCTCGACTACCCCGACATGGTCCCCTTCATGGAGAACGCCCACGACGGCGGCCTGCGCGAGGAGCTGTTCCGCAAGAACCACAACAAGGCCGCCCAGGCCAACCTGCCGCTCTTGGAGGAGGCGATCGGCCTGCGCGCCGAGATCGCGTCGATCCTGGGCTACCGCTCGTGGGCCGACTACCAGACCGAGATCCGCGTGGCCCGCTCGCCCGAGATCGTGCTGGAGTTCCTGAGCGATCTCGAGGCCCGCGTGCGCCCCAAGGCGGCGGCCGACATGGCGCGCCTGCGCGCGCTGGCCGGGGCCGACTTCGCGATCTGGGACTGGCGCTACCTGACGCAGCGCCTGCTGCGCGAGGAGTACCAAGTCGATGCCTTCGAGGTCGCCGAGTACTTCCCCCTCGACGCCGTCCTCGACGGCCTCTTCCGCGTCTACGAGGGGCTCACCGGCGTGCGCTTCCTGCCCCGCGACGGCGCCGGCGCCTGGCACCCCGACGTGCGCTTCTTCGACATCGAGGACCGGGACACCGATGGTCAGGCCGGGGGCGGCGTGGTGGGGCACTTCTACATGGACCTGCATCCCCGCCCCGGCAAGTTCGGGCACGCGGCCGCGTTCTCGTTGCAGGGCGGGCGGGCGCAGCCCGCCGGATCGGGATACCAAGCCCCCGTGAGCGCCATCGTCGCGAATTTCACCAAGCCGACGCCGACCACGCCCTCGCTGCTGCAGCACTCCGAGGTCGTGACGCTGTTCCACGAGTTCGGGCACATCCTGCACCAGACGCTGACGCGGGCGCGCTACCTGCGCTTCTCGGGCACCAGCGTCGAGCGGGACTTCGTCGAGGCGCCGTCGCAGATGCTGGAGCACTGGTGCTGGCAGCCCGAGGTGTTGCGCGGCTTCACCCGCCACCACCGCACCGGCGACCCCATCCCCGACGACCTCGTGCGGCGCATGATCGCCGCCAAGAATGCCAGCAGCGGCATCGCGACGCTGCGCCAGATCTACTTCTCGCGACTCGACATGGCCTACCACGGGCCGCCCTTGCCCGGCGACGGCGCGCCCGGCGACGGCGCCCGCAAGGACACGGACGCCATCGCGCGGGAGTTGCACGCCATCACCGGGTTCCCGTTCCCCGAGGGGACGCACTTCCAGGCCGGCTTCGGGCACCTCTTCGGCTACGACGCCGGCTACTACGGCTACCTCTGGTCGAAGGTCGCCGGCGACGACATGTTCACCCGCTTCGAGGAGGCCGGGCTGCCCGCGCCGGACATCGGCCGGGCCTACCGCCGGGGCATCCTGGAAGCCGGCGGGACCCGCGACGGCGACGCCCTGGTGCGCGAGTTCCTGGGGCGGGAGCCGTCGCCGGTGGCGTTCCTGCGCGACCTCGGCCTCGACCCGGAGGCCCCCTCCTGAGGATGGCGTCTGAGCGCGGCGCGATTGCGCCGCGCCCCGTCTTGCAGCACACTCCGATCGGCCGGGCGACGGCGGTGTTGGGGGAATTCACCGGCCGTTTGGCTCCCAGCGGGGCAGGGCGCGCGCGGGTGCGGGCGGCGCTGACCGGCGGGGCGGACAGCACCAGGGGGGACAGCGTGGCGGATGTCCACAGCATTGCGGAGGCCCAGGAGCGTTTCGGCGCGATCCTGGCGGAGCAAGCCGATCGGGTGGCGAAGATTCGGCTGGCCCCGCCCCCGACCGACTTCAGCGCGCTGCAATCGATCAAGATCGGCATCATCGGCGGCGACGGCATCGGCCCGGCGATCGCCGCCGAGGCGCGACGCCTGCTCGAGGAGCTGCTCGCCGGGCAGGTGGCCGCCGGCAAGGTGCAGTTCGGCACGATCGACGGCCTCACGATCGAGAATCGCGCCGCCCAACTCAAGGCCATCCCGGACGACGTGCTAGCCGAGATCCGCGACTACCACGTCACGCTCAAAGGCCCCACCACCACCCCCGAGCAGGGCGACGAGTGGCCGAACATCGAGAGCGCCAACGTCGCCATGCGCAAGGAGCTGGACCTGTTCGCCAACGTCCGCCCCGTCCGCGTGCCGCGCCTGGGCATCGACTGGATCTTCTTCCGCGAGAACACGGAGGGCATCTACGCGCTGGGCAGCCAGGGGTTGTCCCTGGGCGATATCAATATGGACTTCCGCATCATCTCGGACCCCGGCGCCGAGCGCATCATCCGCCTGGCCTTCGAGTTCGCGCGGGCCAACGCCAAGGAGTGGGTGACGGTCGTGACGAAGGCCAACGTCGTCAAGACGACCGACGGCGCCTTCCTCGACGCCGCGCGCCTCGTCGCGCAGGACTTCCCGGACATCCGCTGGGAGGGTTGGTACATCGACATCATGACCGCGAAGCTGATCGACCCCAAGCGGCGATCGAGCTTCCAGGTCATGGTGCTGCCCAACCTCTACGGCGACATCCTGACCGACGAGGCGGCCGAGTTCCAGGGCGGCGTCGGCACCGCCGGCAGCGCCAACATCGGCACCCAGTACGCGATGTTCGAGGCGATCCACGGCTCCGCCCCGCGCATGGTCCGCGAGGGCCGCGCCCAGTACGCCGACCCCTCCTCCATGATTCGCGCCTCCGCGATGCTCCTCAGCCACATCGGCTTCCCCGACCTTGGGCGCAAGCTCGACATGGCGATGGACCTCTGCGGTCAGTACGAGAAGCGGATCACGATGACCGGCCGCTCCAGCGGCGCGACATCGCGCGAGTTCGGCGACTACGTCCTGGAGACGGTCCGCGCCGCGGATCTGGACGCGCGCTGGCAGGGGGCCTTGGAGCGGGAGTTGGCGCTGGCGCCCTAACCGCCGGCGTCGTCGCCGACGCGGGTTCGCCCGGCCCCATTCGCGAGTCTTCAGAGTCCCGCCGCCGCCCGCAGCCCCAGCGCCATCGCCGTGCTCTCCCAGGGCAGTTCGACATCTGTGCGCCCGAAGTGCCCGAAGGCCGCCGTCTGGCGATAGATCGGCCGCAGCAGGTCCAGCGCTTCGATGATCGCGCCCGGGCGCAGGTCGAAGTGCTCGTCCACGAGCGTCGCGAGGGTCTCCTCCGCGACGCGCGCCGTGCCGAACGTCTCGATCGACACGGAGGTGGGCCGCGCGACGCCGATCGCGTACGACAGCTGAATCTCGAGCCGGTCGGCCAGCCCCGCGGCGACCAGGTTCTTCGCCACCCAGCGCGCGGCGTAGGCGGCCGAGCGGTCGACCTTCGAGGGGTCCTTGCCCGAGAACGCGCCGCCGCCGTGCCGCGCCACGCCGCCGTACGTATCGACGATGATCTTGCGGCCGGTCAGCCCGGCGTCGCCGCGGGGCCCGCCCACCACGAAGCGCCCGGTGGGGTTGATGTAGACCTGCGTGCCGGCGTCCATCAGCGCCGCCGGCACGACCGCCTCGATCACGTGGCGCTGGATCTGATTGCGGATCTCCTGGCTGCTGACCGCGTCGTCGTGCTGGGCGGCGATGACCACGGTGTGGACCCGCTTCGGCACGCCCTGTGCGTACTCGACGGTCACCTGCGACTTGCCGTCGGGCCGCAGCCAGGGCAGCGTGCCGTCGCGCCGCACGCGCGACAATCGCTGCGCAAGCTGGTGCGCCAGCGCGATCGGCAGCGGCATCAGTTCCTCGGTCTCCCCGCACGCGAAGCCGATCATCATGCCCTGGTCGCCGGCGCCCTGGCGCTCGTAGCGATCGTCGGCCCGCTCCTCCTCGCGTTGCTCCCAGGATCGGTCCACCCCGAGCGAGATGTCCGGGGACTGCTCCTTGATCGACGAGACCACGCCGCACGTGTCGGCGTCGAAGCCCAGGCGCGAGTCCGTGTAGCCGATCTCGCGCACCACGTCGCGCACGATCGCGTCGACGTCCACGTAGGCCTCGGTGCTGATCTCGCCGTAGACCATCACCAGCCCCGTCGTGATCGAGGTTTCGCAGGCCACCCGCGCCTGCGGATGCTGGCGCAGGCACTCGTCCAGCACGGCGTCGGAGATCTGGTCGCAGATCTTGTCCGGGTGCCCCTCCGTCACGGACTCGGAGGTCAGCAACAGCGAGGGCGATGTCGAGAAGGTTGTGGACATGGCTAGGTTCCCATCTCCCAGGAGTGGAGGTACTGTTCCTGCTCGGCCGTCAGCGTGTCGATGCCGACGCCCATCGCGGCCAGCTTGAGCCGCGCGACGGTTTGATCGATGTCCAGTGGCACGTCGACCACCCGCGGCGGGCCCTGCGGTGGTGACTGAATCAGGTACTCCGCCGCCAGCGCCTGATTGGCGAAGCTCATGTCCATCACGCTGGGCGGGTGACCCTCGGCCGCGGAGAGGTTGACCAGCCGGCCCTCGGCCAGCAGGTGCACGCGCCGGTCGCCGGACAGCCGGAACTCGTCGACGAAGGGGCGCACCCTGCGCGGCGAATCCTCGCTCGCCGCCTCCTGCAGCGCCTGCGTGTTGATCTCCACGTTGAAGTGGCCGCTGTTGGCCACGATCGCGCCGTCCTTCATGACCGCGAAGTGCGCCGCGTCGATGACGTGCTTGTCGCCCGTCGCGGTGATGAACAGGTCACCGATCGCCGCCGCGGCCGCCATCGGCAGCACCTCGAAGCCGTCCATCACGGCCTCCAGCGCGCGGGTGGCCTGCACCTCCGTCACGACCACGCGCGAGCCCATGCCCCGCCCCCGCATCGCGACGCCCTTGCCGCACCAGCCGTACCCGGCGACGACCAGCACCTTGCCCGCGAGCAGCATGTTGGTCGCGCGGATCACGCCGTCCAACGTGCTCTGCCCGGTGCCGTAGCGGTTGTCGAAGAAGTGCTTCGTCTCGGCGTCGTTGACGGCGATGATCGGGTAGGCGAGCCCCCCGCTCTCGGCCAGCGCGCGCAGCCGGATGACGCCGGTGGTCGTCTCCTCCGTACCGCCCAGCACGCCGGGCAGCAGTTCGCGACGGCTTGTGTGCAGCCGCGCCACGAGGTCCGCGCCGTCGTCCATCGTCACGTGGGGCGCGTGATCGAGCGCCGCATCGATGTGCCGGTAGTAGGTTGCATCGTCCTCGCCGCGGATCGCGAAGACGGGGATGCCGTGCCGCGCGACCAGCGCCGCGGCGACGTCGTCCTGCGTGGAGAGCGGGTTGCTGGCGCAGAGCCGGACGCTGGCCCCGCCCGCCTTCAGCGTCAGCATCAGGTTGGCCGTCTCCGCCGTGACGTGCAGGCAGGCGCTGCAGCGCACCCCCTCCAGCGGCCGCTCGACGCTGAAGCGGGCGCTGATCTCGCGCAGCGTGGGCATCTCGCGCGAGGCCCAATCGAGGCGCAGCACGCCTTGGTCGGCCAATCCCGGGTCGGCGATATCCGCGACGGTCATCGTGTTCCTTCCAGGCGCGACGCCCCCGCGGCCCTCAGCCGGGCCGGCGATCCTGCGCCCGCAAGCGGCGCACGACTTCGATCGTGCCGGCCAGACGGCCGAGCGTGGGGATCAGGTAGACGCCCGCGCAGAGCGGCCGCACCTGTTCGACGAACTCCTGCGCCAGGTCCACCGCCGCCTCCGCCGCCCCGTCGCCGGCCGCATCGAGCCGATCCACGATCGCCTGCGACACGGCGATGCCGGGCACGTTCTTCGCCATGAAGCGGGCGTTGCGGGCGTTGGCGAGCACCATCACCCCCAGCACGATCGGGCGGCCCACGCCCGACGCCTGCTCCGCGAAGCGCTCCACGGCGGCCAGGTCGAACGTCGGCTGGGTGAAGAAGACATCGCAGCCCGCGTCGGCCTTCTGCCGCAGCCGGGCCATCTCGGCCACCTGGTCCGGGTTGTTGGGGTTGGCCGCCGCGGCGATCGTGAACGCCGTCTGCCCGCCGATCGGGTTGCCCGCCGAGTCGCGCCCCGCGTTGAGCGTCGCGATCAGCTCGATCAGCCCCTCCGCCTTCACGTCCCAGACGGCCGACGCCCCCGCGTACTGCCCCAGCGACGGCGGATCCCCCGACAGCGCAATGGCCGAGCGCAGGCCCAGCATGTGCGCGCCCATGAGGTCGGACTGCAGCGCCATCAGGTTGCGGTCGCGCGAGGCGAAGTGCAGGACCGCCTCGAGCCCGGTCTCCTGCTGCACCCGCGCCGCGAACGCGACGGGGCTCATGCGCACCGAGGCCATGGGGCTGTCGCCCACGTCGACGCAGTCGGCGCCCGCGTCGCGCAGGGCGACGGCGGCGCGCAGCCCCGCCTCGGCGCTGAGGCCGTGCGGCGGGTCGAGCTCGGCCGAGAGCACCCATTCGCCGCGCTCCAGCATGGAGCGCAGCCGGTAGTCCGGGGCCGGAGGGGCGGGGTCGGGTGTCGTCATTGCTCTCGCGCCTGATTGCTGGAGTCGTGCTCGCGGTGTCGTCCGCGATGCTATCCCGGGATTGCGCCGGGGATACTACCCGGGTGGGGAGGCGCGCGTCGCGCTCCGTACACTGGGCGCCACAGGCCATTGGGCGCCACAGGCGGAATGCCTCGATCAGACCGTGGCGCCCCGGTTTGCGGAGAGGGAGTCTCGTGCCGGCCCCAGCCCCTTCCCCGTTCGGCATGGGCCTGCTCGGCATGGGCCTGCTCGACACGGCGCGCCGCCGCCCCGTCATCTTCGACAGCGCCACCGGCACCGGCCTGCAGGGCTTCCGCCTGACCCCCGACGACTTCGGCGGCCTGGACGGCTGCAACGAGTACCTCAACGTCTGCAACCCCGGCGTCGTGCGGCGGCTGCACCGGCTCAACCTGGAGGTGGGCATCGACGCGGTGCTGACCAACAGCTTCGGCGCGACATCGGTCACCCTGGCCGAGTACGACCTGGCCGACCGCGCCTACGAGATCAACGCCGCCGCCGCGCGCCTGGCCCGCGAGTCGGCCGACGCCTTCACCGCCGCGGACGGACGCCCGCGCTGGGTGGCGGGGTCGATGGGGCCGGGCACCAAGCTGCCCACGCTGGGCCAGATCGACTTCGACACGCTCTCCGCCGCCTACCGCGAGCAGGCGCGCGGCCTGCTCGACGAGGGCGTGGACGTGCTGCTCGTCGAGACCGTCTACGACCTGCTGCAAGGCAAGGCCGCGATCATCGGCGCGCAGGACGCCTTCGCCGAGGCCGGCCGCGAGGCCCCGATCTTCGTCTCCGTGACGATCGAAACGACGGGCCAGATGCTGGTCGGCTCCGAGATCGGGGCGGCCGTGACGGCCCTCGCGCCGCTGGGCATCGACGCGCTGGGCATCAACTGCGCCACCGGGCCCGAGCTTATGCACGAGCACCTGCGCTACCTGTCCCGGTATTCGCCGCTGCCGATCCTCTGCCAGCCCAACGCCGGGCTGCCCCGCGTGGAGAACGATCAGGCGGTCTACGACCTCAGCCCCGCGGGCCTGCGCGACGCCCACCGCACGTTCGTCGGCGAGTACGGCGTCTCGCTGATCGGCGGCTGCTGCGGCACGACCCCCGCGCACATGGCCGCCGTCGTGGAGGGCCTGCGCGACGCCGTCCCCGCCGCCCGCGCGCCCCGGCCCGAGCCCGGCGTCGCCTCGCTGTTCACCGCCGTCCCCTACGACCAGGACGCCAGCGTGCTGATCGTCGGGGAGCGCGCCAACGCCAACGGCTCGCGGCGCTTCAAGCGGCTGCTCGAGGCGGAGAACTTCGACGAGATGGCCAACGTCGTCCGCGACCAGGCCGCCGAGGGCGCGCACATCGTGGACGTCTGCGTGGACTACGTCGGCCGCGACGGCGCGCCGGACATGGAGCGCCTGATCGGCGATGCCCGCGGCCGCACGACCCTGCCGATCATGCTCGACTCGACCGAGGCGCCGGTGCTGGAGGCCGGGCTCAAGCTGCTCGGCGGCAAGCCGATCCTCAACTCGATCAACCTGGAGGACGGCGGCGCCCGCCTCGACCGCACGCTGCGCGCCGCCCGGCGCTACGGCGCCGCGGTCGTGGCGCTCGTCATCGACGAGGACGGCCAAGCCCGCACGGCCGACCGCAAGCTGGCGATCGCGCATCGCATCTACGACCTCGTGACGCACCAGTACGGCCTGCCCGCCGAGGACCTCTTCTTCGACGCCCTCACGCTGCCCCTGGGCTCGGGCCAGGAGGAGCTGCGCAACGACGGGCGCGAGACCCTGGAGGCCGTGCGCCGGATCAAGGCGGAACTGCCGGGCGTGCACACGATTCTGGGCGTCAGCAACGTCTCCTTCGGGCTCAACCCCGCCGCCCGCCAGGTGCTGAACAGCGTCTTCCTGCATCGCGCCGTCGACGCAGGGCTGGACGCCGCGATCGTCAACGCGCAGCAGATCCTGCCCGAGCACCAGATCGACCCCGCCCATCTGCTCGCCGCCCAGCGCCTGATCGACAACGAATGGATCGACGGCCCGGCCGGCGACCCGGTCGACCCGCTGCACGCCTTCCTGCCGCTGTTCACCGACGCCTCCGTCCAGCGCGACGCCGTCGATCTGACGCAGGTGTCGCTCGACGAGCGGCTGCACCACCGCATCCTGGACGGCCTGCGCGACGGCCTCACCGACGACCTCGAGGAGGCGCTGGGCGAGCGCCCCGCGCTGTCGATCATCAACGACACCCTGCTGCCCGCCATGCAGGTCGTGGGGGACCTGTTCGGGGCGGGCAAGATGCAGCTCCCCTTCGTGCTGCAATCGGCCGAGACGATGAAGGCCGCCGTCGCCTACCTGGAGCCGCACATGGAGAAGAGCGCGGCCTCGGGCAAGGGCAAGATCATCCTCGCGACGGTGCGCGGCGACGTGCACGACATCGGCAAGAACCTGGTCGAGATCATCCTGGGCAACAACGGCTTCCAGACCGTCAACCTGGGCATCAAGCAGCCCATCGCCAACATCATCGACGCCGCCGACGCCGAGGGCGCCGACGCCATCGGCCTCTCCGGCTTGCTCGTCAAGTCCACCGTCGTGATGAAGGAGGACCTGCAGGAGCTCAACCGTCGCGGCCTGGCGGCGCGCTACCCCGTCCTGCTGGGCGGGGCCGCGCTGACCCGTCGCTACGTCGAGCAGGATCTGCGCGACATCTACGACGGCGCCGTCTACTACGGCCAGGACGCCTTCGAGGGCCTGGAGATCATGAATGCGATCAGCCGCGGCGAGACGCCCGCGGGGCAGGATCGGACGGCCCCCGCGCCCGCTGCCAAGCCGCCGCCGGTCCCTGCCGCCGCGCTTCCCGCCCGCTCCGCCGTCGCGAGCGACGTCCCGCCGACCACGCCGCCCTTCTGGGGCCGCCGCGTGCACAAGGGCCTCTCCGTGTCCGAGGTCGCGGCCTGCGTCAACGAGGTCGCGCTGTTCCGCGGCCAGTGGGGCTTCCGCAAGGGAGAGCAGAGCGACGCCGAGTTCGAGGCGTCGCTGGAGCGCGACGCCCGTCCCACGCTGCGACGCCTGATCCAGGAAGCCACCGCGCGCGGATTGCTCGAGCCCGCCGTCGTCTACGGCTACTTCCCCGTCCAGTCCGACGGCGACGCGCTGATCGTCTACGACGCCGAGACCCGCCGCGAACGCCTGCGCTTCGACTTCCCGCGTCAGCCCGGCAAGCAGCGCCTCTGCCTGGCCGACTACTTCCGCCCCGTCGAGAGCGGCGAGATGGACGTGGCGGGCTTCCACATCGTCACCGTGGGGGCTGGGGCCAGCGACTACGCGGCGCAGCTCTACGCCGACAACGCCTACCAGGAGTACCTCTACTGGCACGGCTTCGGCGTGGAGATGGCCGAGGCGCTGGCCGAGTACTGGCACGCCCGCGTGCGCCGCGAGCTGGGCATCGCCGCCGGCGACGGCCCGGCCGTGCGCGACCTCTTCGCTGGACGCTACCGGGGCGCGCGCTTCAGCTTCGGCTACCCGGCCTGCCCCAACCTGGAGGACCAGGAGAAGCTGTTCACCCTGCTGCGACCGGAGGAGATCGGCGTCAGCCTGTCCGACGAGTTCCAGCTCGTGCCCGAGCAGTCCACCAGCGCGATCATCACGGCCCACCCGGAAGCGGCGTACTTCAATATCTGACCGGCAACAGCTGAGCCGCCCGCGCCGCGGCGTCACTCCATCGGCTGCATTGACGCCCGCAACGCCATCGGCTCCATCGACGAAACCGGACCTCGCCAATACGCTGCCGGGGAACGGGTTCCCCGCGCGGTATCCACGGAGGCGCCTCGTCCATGGCTGAGTTCCTCGACCCGCGCAGCCGAACCGGCGAGGGGCCGCTCACCCGCTACGTGGTCCAGCCCACGACGTATTTCATGCGGATCGAGGCCGGCGGCGGCATCGTGCTGGTGCTGGCCGCCGTCGCGGCGCTGATCTGGGCGAACGCCTTCGGCGACTCCTACGCGGACTTCTGGCACACCGAGATCGTGCTGGAACTGGGCCTCGTGACCCTCAGCGAGTCACTGCACGGCTGGGTCAACGACGCCCTGATGGCGATTTTCTTCTTCGTCGTCGGGCTGGAGATCAAACGCGAGGCCGTCCACGGCGAGCTGCGCGACCGTCGCCAGGCCGCGCTGCCCATCCTCGCCGCCCTGGGTGGGATGGTGGTCCCGGCCTCCATCTTCGCGGCCTTCAACGCCGGCGGTCCCGGCGGCGCCGGCTGGGCCATCCCCGTCGCGACCGACATCGCCTTCGCCCTGGGCGTGCTCTCGCTGCTCGGCAATCGCGTGCCCATCCAGCTCAAGGTCTTCCTGCTCACGCTCGCCGTCGCCGACGACGTGGGCGGCATCCTGATCATCGCCGTCTTCTACGCCGACGACGTCTCGCTGCTCTGGCTGCTCGGCGCGGCCGCCACGATCGGCGGCATCATCGCCATGCAGCGCGGCGGCGTCCGGCCCACGCTCGCCTACGTGCCCGCCGGCATCCTGCTTTGGCTGTGCGTCTTCGAGTCGGGGGTGGAGGCGACGATCGCCGGGGTGATCCTGGGGCTGCTCACCCCCGCCCACGCCCTCATCACGCGCGACCGATTCGGCGTCTCGATGACGAAGATGCTCGAGAGCTATCACGGCGCGCTGGGCCGCGGGCCCCTGGAGGCCCCCGACAGCCAGCCCGACGCACGCCGGCATACCGGCATGCACCCCGGCGAACTCGCCGATGCGGAGATGCGCGAGGACCTCGCCGACCAGGTCGTGCACCGCATGGGCGACCTGACCCGCGAAACCCAGAGTCCGTTGCATCGGGTCGAGGAGGGCGTCGGTCCCTGGAGCGCCTTCGTGGTCGTGCCCCTCTTCGCCCTGGCCAACTCCGGCATCGCCCTCACCGGCGACGCCATCGCCGACGCGCTCCGCTCCAATGTCGCCTGGGGCGTGGCCGCCGGCCTCCTGCTGGGCAAGTTCGTCGGCGTCCTGCTGTTCACCTACCTGACCGTCCGCCTGGGCATCTCCCAGCTGCCCGCCGGCGTGCGCTGGGGCCATATCGGCGGCGTGGCGCTGCTCTCGGGCATCGGCTTCACGGTGTCCATCTTCATCGCCACGCTCTCCTTCGACCAGGAGTACTTGGTCGAGGAAGCCAAGATCGGCATCTTCGCCGCCACGATCATCGCCGCCGTGGTGGGCTTCCTGGCGTTGCGTGTGCTCTCCCCGTCGCGCATCGACGAGGGCCTGGACGGGGATAGCGACCCGTTCTAGCCGCCCGGCCCCAGGCCGGGATCGCCCGGGGACGCCCGCGCGGCTAGCCTCCCCGGCAGCGACTCGGTATCTTGCACTGGGCGCCGCACCGGGCGCCCTTGACGCGAGGGGGGTCGAGTGCAGGAACTGCGATACGCGAAATTCAGCACCGTGGACGACGCCGTCGCCGCGCTGCAAGCGGGCGGCCCCACGGCGCGCGTGCTCGCCGGCGGCACGGACGTCATCGTGCAGGCGCGCGCCCGCGTGCGCGACATCGACCTGCTGGTCGACGTCAAGGGCATCGACGAGGCGATGCAGCTCACGTTCGGCGCCGACGGCGGCCTCACCGTCGGCGCGGCGACGCCCTGCTACCAGATCTACGGCGACGCCGCCGTCCGCGAGCGCTACCCCGCCCTGATCGATTGCAGCACCCTGATCGGCGGCACGGGCATCCAGGGCCGCGCCAGCCTGGGCGGGAACCTGTGCAACTCCTCCCCCTCGGGCGACTCGCTGCCGGTGATGTACGTGCTCGAGGCCAGCGCTGAGATCGCCGGGCCCGGCGGTCGCCGCACGGTGCCGGTCGAGGACTTCTGCACCGGCCCCGGACGCAACGTGCTGCAAGCCGGCGAGTTGCTCGTCTCGCTGCACTTCCCGCCGCCGGCGCCCAACAGCGGCGCGGCCTTCCTGCGCTTCATCCCGCGCAACGAGATGGACATCGCGGTCGTCAACGCGGCCACCCACCTGCGCTTCGACGGCGACACGGTCTCCTGGGCGCGGGTCTCGATCGGCGCGACGGCGCCCACGCCGCTGCTGGTCCCCGAGGCCGCCGCCGCGCTCGTCGGCCGGCCCCTCAGCGACGAGACGATCGCCGCCGCCGCCGCCGCCTCGAAGGCGGCCGCCCGCCCCATCGACGACATGCGCGGATCCATCAAGCAGCGCAAGCACCTGGCCGCCGTCTACACGCAGCGCACGATCGCCATCGCCGCCGATCGCGCGCGCGCCTAGCCGCCGGACCACCCAGGGCAGGACATGCCAGCCGCAGGAAGGCGGACATCGTGAGCGACAAGATCATCGTCAGCGCGACCATCAACGACGAGCCCACCGACATGCTCGTCTCCCAGCGCGACAGCCTCCTGGAGGCGCTGCGCGCCGCGGCCGGCGTGCTCGGCGTCAAGGAAGGCTGCAACGACGGCAACTGCGGCGCCTGCTCCGTCATGCTCGACGGCCGGCTGGTGAACTCCTGCCTCGTCATGGCCGCCGAGGTCGAGGGCTGCGACGTCACCACGGTCGAGGGCATCGCCGACGCCGACCACCTGCACCCCCTGCAGCAGGCGTTCCTCGAGGACGCCGCCCTGCAGTGCGGCATCTGCACGCCCGGCTTCCTCGTCGCCGCCAAGGCCCTGCTCGACGAGAACCCCAGCCCCAGCGAGCACGAGATCCGCTACTGGCTGGCGGGCAACCTCTGCCGCTGCACCGGCTACGACAAGATCGTCCGCGCCGTGCAGCACGCCGCCGCCGGCGCCCCCTAGACTCCCCCAACCGCCCCAGCCGCGCCGAGCGACGGACTCGCGCAGGAATCGAACGGAAGGCACGCCATGGTCACCACCGAAAAGCCCGCCTACAAGGTCGTTGGCACGCGCCCCATTCGCCATGACGGCGTCGACAAGGTCATCGGCCGGGCCGAGTACGGCGCCGACGTGCGCCTGCCCGGGATGCTGTCCGGCGCGGTCCTGCGCAGCCCCCACGCCCACGCCCGCATCCTCGGCATCGACAGCAGCCGCGCCGAAGCCCATCCGGGCGTGCGCGCCGTCGTCACCAACGCCGACTTCCCGTCCGGGGAGGGCGACGGCTCGGAGGACGCCGGCGAAGTCGGGCGCGCGGACAACGTGCTCGCGCGCGACCGCGTGCTCTACGTCGGGCACGCCGTCGCCGCCGTGGCGGCCGTCGACCAGCACACCGCGGAGGACGCGCTGGCCCTGATCGACGTCCAGTACGAGGTCCTGCCGCACGTCATGGACGTCCGCGACGCCATGCTCGACGGCGCGCCCATCCTCGACGCGACGCGCCGGACGGCCGAGCCGGACGGCTCGACGGGCGACACGCCCACGAACGTCGCGCTGCATATCCACCACGAAAAGGGCGATGTGGAGGCGGGCTTCGCCGCCGCCGACCTCGTCATCGAGCGCGAGTACCGGACCACGATGGCCCACCAGGGCTACATCGAGCCGCACAACAGCACCGCCTACTGGAGCAAGGACAACGAGCTCACGATCTGGAGCAGCACGCAGGGCCTGTTCGCCGTCCGCGACAGCGTCGCCGGGATGCTGAGCCTGCCGGTGAAGAGCGTCAAGGTGCAGCCGGTCGAGATCGGCGGCGGATTCGGCGGCAAGATCCCCGACTACCTCTCGCCCCCCGCCGCGCTGCTGTCCCGCAAGACCGGCAGGCCGGTCCAGCTCACGATGTCGCGCAAGGAGGTCCTCGAGGCCACCGGCCCGACGTCGGGCACGTACGTGCGCATCAAGATCGGCGCCAAGCGCGACGGCACGTTCACCGCCCTGCAGGGCTGGATGGCCTACGAGGCCGGGGCCTACCCGGGCTCGCCCATGGGCGCGGGCGCGATGTGCGTCTTCGCGCCCTACGACTGCGAGAACCAGATCGTCGATGGCTACGACGTGGTCCTCAACAAGCCGAAGACGGCCGCCTATCGGGCTCCCGGCGCGCCCGCTTCCGAGTACGCCGCCGAGTCCGTCATCGACGAGATCGCCGAGGCGCTCGATCGCGACCCCCTGGAGTTGCGGATGCAGAACTCCGCCGTGGAGGGCGCCAGCCGCGCCGACGGCTTCACCTACGGGCCCATCGGCCACGAGCAGTGCCTGCAGGCGGCCCAGGCCAGCCCGCACTACCAGTCGGAGCTGAGCGGCGAGAACCGCGGCCGCGGCGTGGCGTCCGGCTTCTGGTTCAACATCGGCTTCGAGACCAGCATGGCCGCGCAGGTCCAGGCCGACGGCACCGTGCCGCTGGTCATGGGCGCCGTCGACATCGGCGGCAGCCGTGTCTCCGCCGCGATGCAGCTGGCCGAAGCCCTGGGCATCGCCGCCGAGGACGTCAAGCCGCACATCGTCGACACCGACTCGGTCGGCTTCACCTTCCTCACCGGCGGCAGCCGCACCGCCTTCGCCAACGGCTGGGCCGCCTACGAGTGCGCCATGGACATCCGCCGCCAGATGGAGGAGCGCGCCGCGACGATCTGGGACTGCCCCCGCGAGGACGTGGGCTACGGCGACGACGGCGTCATCCGCGGCCCCAACGACGAGGACGGCGCCGCGCAGCAGTTCAGCTTCCAGGAGCTGGCGGGCGAGCTGCCCAACACCGGCGGCGGCATCGTGGGCCGGGCCGACGTCTCGAAGACCAGCCACGGCCCCGCCTTCGCGACCCACATCGTCGATGTCGAGGTCGACCCCGAGACCGGCAAGGTCGACATCCTGCGCTACACGGCGATCCAGGACGCGGGCACCGCGATTCACCCCTCCTACGTCGAGGGGCAGATGCAGGGCGGCGCCGCGCAGGGCATCGGCATGGCGCTCAACGAGGAGTACATCTGGGACGACAAGGGGCGCATGGTCAACTCGAGCCTGCTCGACTACCGCATGCCCACCGCGCTCGACCTGCCCATGCTCGACACGATCATCGTCGAGGTGCCCAACCCCGGGCACCCCTACGGCGTGCGCGGCGTGGGCGAGGTGCCCATCATTCCGCCCGCGCCGGCCCTGCACGCCGCGATCTACAACGCCATCGGCGAGCGCATGCGCACCCTGCCCATGTCGCCGACGCGCATCCTCGAGCGCACCCTGCCGGACGACGACTAGCGTCGCGCCGGCGGCGGCCCGGGGAACGAGGGGAGCGGCGCAGTGGCCGTCGTCATCGTGCCGCCGCTGCTGCGGCCGCTGACCGGCGACGTCGCCCGCATCGAGGTCGAGGGCGCGACGCTGCGGCGCGTGATCAACGAGCTTGAGGCGCGCTACCCGGGCGTCAAGGCGCGCCTCGTGCAGGGCAACAAGATCCGGCCCGAGATCTCCATCGCGGTGAACGGCGGCATCGTCGCGGCCGGCCTCGTCGAGCCGATCGCCGAGAACGACGAGATCGTCATCATCCCGGCGATCTCCGGCGGCGCGGCTTCGCGCCACCGCCGCTGAGTCCGGCGCCGCCATGCCCACGCTCCAGCGCGACGCCTCCGTACGCATCCCCTACGCCGTCCAGGGCGACGGCCCGGCCATCGTCCTGATCAACGGCGCGACGCTGCCGCTCGCCTTCTGGGATCCCGTCGCGGAGCGGCTGGCGTCGCGAGCGCGGGTCATCCGCTTCGACCAGCGCAACGCCGGCGCCAGCGACTTCGCCGGCAGCTTCTCCCTGCTCGACGTCGCCGCCGACGTGGACGCCCTGCTGCAGGCGCTCGACGTCGAGCAAGCGGTCGTCGCCGGGCACGCCTGGGGTGGCCGCGTCGCCCAGGTCTTCGCCCGCGACTACCCGCACCGGCTGCGCGGCCTCGTGGTCTGCGGCACGGGCGGCCAGCTGCCGCCCAACATCGAGCCGGCCTGGCTGCGCGAGATGGGCGCCGCCCGCAAGGCGTCCGATCGGGCGACCTGGGACGACTGCATGACGCGGCTCTACTGCGCGCCCGGCTACGCCCGGCGTGACCCCGCCGGCTTCCGGGCCACGGGCGACGTGATCTGGAACGCGCCGCGCGTCCGCGCCGCCCGGCCCGACATGCGCATCGCGCCCAGCCCCAGCTACTGGGGCCGCGCGACGGCCCCGGCGCTGCTGGTCTACGCCGAGCACGACCGCTTCGGCACGCCCGCCAACGCCCAGGACTTGCACGCCCGGCTGCCGGGCTCACAGCTTGAGACGCTGCCCGAGGCGGGCCACCTCCTCGTCCGGGAGCAGCCGGACGCTGTCGCGGATCTCATCGCCGCCTTCGTCGCCGGATTGCCGCCCGAGATCTAGCCCGACCGCGCGAGGCGGCTGAGATGGTCCTGTAGCTTCGGGTCTCTCACATAGCGGAAGCTCTGGGGTGGGCGCCATCCCGGTGAGACTCCTGCCGCCTCCGCCCTCGGCACCGGGCGGCGCAACCGCCGGGGCTCCCTCACCGCGAAGGCCTTCACCGACGTTCGTCCCTTGGTGTAGCCCGCGAACGCCTTCCGGCTCATCCCGAGGTCGGGCTGGAACCGGGACCAGACCTCCTCGGGTGATTGGTCGGCGCAGTCTCCAGCGGTGAACGATCCGACGATGGCCGATTCTGGGGCAGTGACGTAGATGTAAACCTGGGTTCCCGGCGACACGTGAGGAAACCTCCGGCGAAGCTCGCGGGTCTTCGACTGGGCAAGGATCGCCTCCGCGTACTTGGAGTGAAGCGAGATGACGATGGGAGTCACGCGATCCCTCGAAGCCGCCGGTCCGTTGCGCCGTCGATCAGCGACGCCCCTTGAGGATTGAATTTGGGGATGAGCCCTGTGAGCCTCTCGAGTCTGAGTGGCCGTTCGAACTCCTCATACCAGTCGAACTCGATCGCGAGGACCTTACCGTGGTTCGAGCGTGCGATCTGCTCTAGCTCAGCGAAGTCCAGAATGCCCATGGCCCCGTAGGCCGAGATGCACTCCTCTGCACTCCCGACGAGCGTCCGCTTGATCCGTGCGTGACCCCTGATCCCCTTCTCGGGCTCCGTGACGTAGAAGAAAATGCGTGATCCCCGACGGAGGTCCTGGTGCATTGTTGGCGCTCGGTAGTAGACGTTGTCTGGGCGCACCTGTAGTCGGCTAGGAGCCATTAGGGGCATCTGAGGTTGGCGCGGGATCAGTGCGTTCGCGAATCCCGGAAGAATGCTGCAGATGATTGACTGCCCACCCGCGCCGCGGATCTCAAGGGGGTAGAAATCTGAGGCGATGTCGTACCCGTCGATCCAGTTCCGCTTCCGGTGACTCCAGTGGCTGGTTGATGCGGGGCGGCCCGTGAGGCTGACAAAGAGCCACTCGCGATCTCGGAAGCGCTCGCGGCATGCCTCATAGTCGTCTTCCGGGGTCGTCGAGGTCGACATCACGACCCACTGGATCCGACGGTTCGCAGCCGTGCCGCTGATTCGCGGCGGCTCGATGAGGAGGGTCGCCCCCAGATCCCGGCGTACCCGGCTACCGCGCTCCTGGATGAGATGTTTCTTGACGAGCTGCGGGAATTCGTCTGGGCTGGTGTTGTCGTAGACGAAGACCTTCCCTGCGACCCGCTCGGCCCGCCCGGAGCGGTAGCGGCCAGCCGACACCCCTTCCAGTGCGAGGCCATAGCGTCGAAACAGGCCCTCAAGGGTGGGCTGGAGTTCGTCCGCGTAGGTCACATACAGCTTCCGAATCCGGTCCTTGGCGGCACGCTGGACTTCTTCATGCACCAAGTGGGGTCCGACGGCTGCCCCGCGGGATTGGGCACGGACGTAGAGGGTTGATAGCTTCCGAACCCCGTCGTCTTTGTCTTGCGACACAGCGATGCCAGCTGTTTCAGCGCCGAGCTTCGCTACGCGGATTCGTCTCCCCCTGTCGACGCCGTCGGCAAGCATCCGACCGATCCACGAGTCAACTTGCGGGTACCAGGCCTTCAGATCTTCCAAGAGTGTTTGGACGCCCGGGATGTCCTGGGGGGTCGCATCGCGGACGATGAGCGAAGGGACGTCCTCTCGCTTCGCGAACAGAGTCCGCAGATCCTGCTCCTTGAGCCGCTCACGATAGTTGCGGTATCCGCGGACGATCTCAGCAGAGATCGATTTCACGACCGAGTCTTTCAACTCTTCTAGAGTCGCGAAGCCCCGGTACTTAACCGTCGCGCGGAGCCAGCGCAGGAGTTCTCTCCTGTCGTTCGTCTCTTCCGAGGCATCGAACGACCGGACGAAGGCGAGAATCGGTGTTCCCGAAGCCTGCGCCGCGTCGAGTTCCGCCTGTACGGCGGACGTCTGCGTGTTCGAGACGAGCAGCACGAGTATGTCGCTCGCCCGCACCTCGCGGAGGTATACCTGATCAGCAGGGGACGGCTCGGCCGGGCTCAATTCGAAGGCCCACGGCACTGTCAGCGTGATGGACTCAATCGCTTCCCGTGCCGCGCTCCGTTCGGCGCCGAGGTCCTCCGCCGTCATGACGGAAGAGATAAAGACCTGGAGCGTCATGGCGTCCACGGGCGCTGGTTACTCCGGGGGCACCGTCAGCAGGGCGATGCTGGCCGTGAAGCCGTGCAGGTAGTTGGCGCCCCCCACCGGCCCGATCTCCCCGTTGCAGAACAGCCCCGCCGTCGGGATCGGCCCCAGCGCCTCGGCGACCGCCGCCGCGTCGTGGTGCGGCGTGCCGAACAGCCCCTGCCCGCGCCCGTTGCAGGCGCACAGCACCGACCCCAGCACCACCTCCCCCTCGTCGATCGCCGCCCGCGCGGCCGCCAGATGCGCGCGCAGGTCCTCGTCGGCGGCGTCGGCGTCGCGGAACTGGAACTGGAACGTCTGGCCCACGCGGGGCACGGCGCTGATCGCGATCGCGCCCGTGTTCCGGTCGACGCCCACGATGTTGCGGATCAGATAGTCGCCGCGGCCGTGCTGCTCGCGGTATTCGTCCATCGCCAGCCCGACGAGCAGGTTGTGGCCCACGCGATCGCGCGTCGCGGCGTCCAGCTCGGCCAGCATCTCCTTGAGCACGTCCAGCGCCGGCCGGGATCCGATCGACTGCACCAGGTTGCGCTCGCAGGCGGTGATCGTCAGCGGACGGCCCAGCGGCTCCGCGCCCTGCGCCACGATCGGCCGCACCCGCAGCCCCTTGATGCCCAGCAGCACGGCCCCGTCCTCGTACGCTTTCCCGTCCAGGAAGAGCGCCGTGCCGACGTCGCGGTTGTGCGCCGACGCCATTCCGCCCAGCAGCACGATGTCGGACAGCCGCCCCTGCAGCCCCTGCACGAGGTTGTCGGTGTTGAGGCTGAACGGGTCCGAGAAGATCAGCCAGGTCTCGGCCCCCGCCGTCGGCAGCACGGCCAGGTCCTCCTCGGTCGTGATGCCGGGGATGACGGCGATCGGCGTGAACTCCGCCTCCGGCATCGCCAGCGTCAGCACCGACAGCGCCGCCCCGTCCTCCGCCTCCACGCCGCTGCCGATCACGCTCTGGCCCGTGCAGCCGATCAGGTGCCGCGCCTGCAAGCCCTCGCGCAGCCGCTGGCTGAGCTCCCCATGGTGACCGAAGAGCGAGTCGGCGAAGACGATCGCCAGGTCCACGGGGCCCTGCCCTCCCAAGTCTTCGATGATCGCCTCCGCGGCTTCCTGCCAGGTGTCGCCGCCGCGCAGCGCCGCGCGGGCACGCGCCGTTCCGGCGGTCACGCTGGCCGAGGCGGCCAGCGGCGCGTCGTCCTCCATCAGGTCCATCGGGTCGATATCGATCTCCGTGCCCGGCTGGGGCGCGGCATCGCGGGTCTGGGCTGGTTCACCGTCGGGCATGGCGCTCCTCCTGCTCCTGGTGGGCTGCTCCCGGCGAGTGTAGCGACGCGCGCGCTTGGGCATCGTCTCCGGCGCGACGCCGGGCCGGTCCCTACGATGGCATCGTGTCCGACCACGCGACGATCCCCGGCCCCGACGCCCTGCGACCGATCGAGGACGCGGCCGTCGCGATCGCCCGCGAGGGCGGCGCGCTTATCCTCGACCGCTTCCGCTCCAGCATGACCGTCGAGTTCAAGGGCGGCCACAAGGATGACCCCGTCACCGAGGTCGACCGCGCCGTCGAGGCGCAGGTGCTGGAGCGCGTCAAGCGCGACTTCCCCGATCACGCCGTGCTGGGCGAGGAGGGGACCAATCACGGCGCGGCCGGCGCCGACTTCGTCTGGGCCATCGACCCGCTGGACGGCACGACCAACTTCATCAACGGGCTGGGCATCTTCTGCTGCTCCATCGGCGTGCTTTGGCGCGGCATGCCGGTCGTCGGGGCCGTGTTCCTGCGCGGGGGTCGCCACGCCGTGGCCGGCGTGCACCACTCGCGCCGGGGCGGCGGCGCGTTCTTCGAGGCTGAGCCCTTCCGCTTCGAGGTCACGAGCCTGCCCGTGGGGTCGCGGGTGACTTCCATGCCGGCCGGCCTGACCGGCGTCGACGGTCGCCGCGGGCGGCATCAGTTCGGCACCGCGCGCACGCTGGGCAGCGCCGCCGCCGAACTCGTCTTCACCGCCGAGGGCACGTTCCAGGTGGGCGTCTTCCACAGCCTGCGCATCTGGGACGTCGCCGCCGGCGCGGCGCTCTGCCGGGAGGCCGGCGCCGACGTCTGGACGCGGCCCGCCCGCGGCGGGCCCTGGCGCCCGCTCGAGCACCTGCGCGGCGGACCCGATCGCGCGCCCAGCCTGGACGAGCTGCGCGGCTGGAACGACTGGCTGGCGGCCGGCGAGCCGGGTCTGCTGCCGCACCTGCCGCGCGACCTGCAGCGGGCGCAATCGCCGCTCGCCGTCGCGCGGCGGATGATCTTCGGCAAGGACGACTGAGCCGGCGTCCCATGCGCGTCGTGACGGGCAAGACGATCGCGGCGATCGCGGCGGCCGAGTTCGGGCGCCGGGCCGCCGCCTACGACACCTGCTGGCTCGACATCGGCGCCGGCGACGGCGCGCTTTCCTATCGGCTGGCGGGCCAGTTCCCGGATGCGCTCTGCCTGGGCCTCGATCCCAACGCCGAGGCGATGGCGGCGAACGCGCGCCGCGCCCGGCGCAAGCCCGATCGCGGTGGGCGCGCCAACTGCCTCTACGTCGTGGCCGCAATTGAAGCGCCGCCCGAGGAGCTGGCCGGGCTGGCCGGGGCGATCACGATCAACTTCCCCTGGGCGCGGCTGCTCGAGATCGTGCTGGCGGACCGCGACGACGGCTCCGGCCCGCTGGCGACGGCCCTGTCGGCGCTGGCCGCCCCCGACTGCTCGCTGCAGCTCTTGGTCAACGAGGTCACCGACCTGCCCGCCATCCCGACGGTCGACCCCGCCATGCTGGCCGATCGGCTGACGCCGGCCTTGCTCGCGACGGGCTTCGAGATCGATGCCGCTGAGTGGCTGCGAACGGACGCGCGTGTGCGCAGCCGCTGGGGCGGGCGGCTAATCCGCGGCAGCGGCCGCCGTGTCGTGCGGCTGCGGGCGTCGCGCGGCGCGCCCGGCGATGGCGTCCGCGCGATCCTGGACGCCATCGCGCCTGAAGCGCGTAATCCAGGCGCGACGTAGCCCCGACGGTCTAGCCGCGCCGCTCCTCGATGATCTTCGTGAGCCGGACCAACTCCGGCATCACCTCCTCCGCTCCCGCCGAGGGCAGCCGGAAGATGCAGCGCGCGACGCCCATCTGCTCGTAGGCATCGAGGTCCTCCGGCGCCGCGCCGAAGACCGACGTGGGGATCGCGTCCGCGTCGCGGCCCAGCGCCGTGGCCTGCTCGCGGATGTCGGCCATGCCGCGCTCGATCCGGTCGGGCTGCGGCATGTTGGGCAGCCAGCCGTCGCCCCACTCGGCGACGCGCTGCCGCGCCCAGCGGCTGCCCGCCCCGATGTACACCGGCGGGTGCGGCGACTGCGCCGGCTTCGGGTAGCTGAACGTCCGCGGGATGCTCACGTAGCGGCCGTGGTATTCGGCCTCCTCCTCGGTCCACAGCGCCTTCATCGCCGCCACGCGCTCGGCCGTCACCTGCCAGCGCTTCTCGAACGGCGTCCCCAGCGGCTCCATCTCCTCCCGCAGCCAGCCGGCCCCGATCCCGAACAGGAAGCGCCCGCCCGACATCAGGTCGAGCGTCGCGATGCGCTTGGCCAGCGCGATCGGCTCGTGCTCGGTGACCAGGCAGATGCCGGTGCCGACCTTCAGCGTCGTCGTCTTGGCCGCGACCCCGGCCAGCAGCGTGAACGGATCCTGGCAGCGGAAGTACGGCTCCGGCAGCGACCCATCGGGCGTCCCGGGGAACGGCGTCTCGCGGCGGACCGGCATGTGCACGTGCTCCGGCACCCAGAACGAGTCGAAGCCGCGCGCCTCGACTTCCGGCCCCAGCTCGAGCGCCGGGATTGCCTTGTCGGTCGCGAAGATGAAGATTCCGTAGTCCATCGCTGCTCCTCTACTGGGCCCGGGCTCTGCTGGTGCGCCGTCGCGGCGGGGTCGGTCGTCATCCGAGAGGCTAGCGGCTCCGCCCCTCGCCTGCGCCCGGCTTGCGCCCGGTGTGCAGCGCGACGGCGCCCAGCCCCATCCGTTCGTAGCCCGCCTCCTCTGCGCCCGCCGCGCGCAGCAGCGCGACCATCGCCTCGGCGTCGGGATGGCCCTCGAGCGAGCGCCGCAAGTACTGGTACGCCGACCGCCGCCCCGACGCCCAGCCCGCCGCCGGCGTCACCACCCGCTCGACCCCGAAGCGCGTCAGCGTGCCCAGCGGGCCGGGCGGCGCGTGCGTCATGTCCAGCGCCACCAGCCGGCCGCCCGGCCGCAGCACGCGCAGCATCTCGGCGAACGCCGCCGGCAGGCTGGTCAGGTTGCGCAGCAGGAAGCCGCTCGTCACCGCGTCGAAGGAGTCGTCGGCGAAGGGCAGCTGCAGCGCGTCGCTCAGCAGCCAGCGCAGGGCCCCGTCGTCGACGCCCGCCTTGCGACGGCCGGCCACCAGCATCGGCCGGGCGAAGTCGCTCGCGACCACCCGGGCGACGCCGGCGCGGCGCAGGTCGCGGGCCAGATCGCCCGTGCCCGTCCCCAGGTCGAGCACGATGCCCCCGCGCGCGCCTGTCCCGTCGAGGGCGGCGCGCACGGCCCGCCGCCGCCAGCGACCGTCCATGCCCCCGGTCATCAGCCGGTTCATCAGGTCGTAGCGGGGCACGATCTGCGAGAACATCGATCGCACCTCCGCCGCCCGCGCGCCGGGCGGCAGCGGCGCAGCGACGCCGGGGGCGGGGCGCAAGGGCGTCGGATCGGGCTGCGGCATGGGGGTCTCTCCGTGCTCCGCCCGCGACGGCCCACGCGCGCCGGCCGACCGGCCCAGCGACGCAGCGGGTTTGTACACCGGGAGGGCGGCTGGTAGCGTAACAAAACCGACCGGCCGGTCGGTTTTGCGGCCGGTCCCGCCCGCGAGTCGTCCATGCCCGTTCAGCAACTCCGCGCCCGCAACCGACAGCAGAAGATCCTGCGCGCCGCCGCCACGGTCATCTCCCGGCGGGGCTACCGGGACGCGGCCGTCGAGGAGATCGCGCGCGAGGCGCAGACCTCGAAGGGCGGCGTCTACTTCCACTTCCCGGGCAAGGAGGCGATCCTGCTCGCCCTGCTCGACCACACCGCCGCCCTGTTGCGCGGCAAGGTCGAAAGCGCCATCGCGGCCGAGCCCGACCCCGTCGCCAAGGCCGACGCCGCCCTGCGCACCCTGCTGCGCATCCTCGCCAAGCACCGCACGCTGGCCCGCGTCTTCGCCGTCGAGGCGGCGGGGGCGGGGCCGCGCTTCAACGCCCGCGTCTCGGCCATCCAGGACGAATTCATCGCCCTGATCCGAGAGCAGCTCGACGACGCCGTCGCCACCGGCGCGATCGCGCCGGTCGATACGACCGTCGTCGCGCAGGCCTGGATGGGCGCACTCGACGCCGTGCTGCAGCGCTACGTGACCACCGGGCCGCGCGGCGCCGAACGCCGCACCCTCGATCAGATCCACGACAGCTTGCGCCTCACGCTGCTGCGCAGCATCGGCGTCCAGCTCCCCCTCCCCGCCGCCGGGACCGCGCCCCGGCCGGCCAACGATGGAGACCGGCATGACTCTGGAGACCGACATGACGACTGAGAACGCGGCCCCGGCGCTGCCCGACTGGCAGGCGGCCGGCGACTTCGGCGACATCCGCTACGAGACGGCCGAGGGCATCGCCAAGATCACGATCAACCGGCCCCACGTCCGCAACGCCTTCCGTCCGCAGACCCTGTTCGAACTCAAGGACGCGTTCTCCCGCGCCCACGAGGACCAGGACATCGGCGTGATCATCCTCACCGGCGAGGGCTCGCTGGCGTTCTGCTCCGGCGGCGACCAGCGCATCCGCGGTCACGGCGGCTACGTCGGCGACGACGGCGTCCCGCGGCTCAACGTGCTGGAGCTGCAGCGCCAGATCCGCACGCTGCCCAAGCCCGTCGTGGCGATGGTCGCGGGCTACGCGATCGGCGGCGGGCACGTGCTGCACATCGTCTGCGACCTCACCATCGCCGCCGACAACGCCCGCTTCGGCCAGACCGGCCCCAAGGTGGGCAGCTTCGACGGCGGCTACGGCGCGACCCTGCTGGCGCGCATCGTGGGCCACAAGAAGGCGCGCGAGATCTGGTACCTCTGCCGCCAGTACGACGCCCAGCAGGCGCTCGACATGGGCCTGGTCAACACCGTCGTGCCGCTCGACCAGCTCGAGGCGGAGACCGTGCAGTGGTGCCGCGAGATGCTGCAGATGAGCCACACGGCGCTGCGCTTCCTGAAGGCCTCCTTCAACGCCGACACCGACGGCCTGGCCGGCATCCAGCAGCTGGCCGGCGACGCCACGCTGCTCTACTACCTCACCGACGAGGCCAAGGAGGGCCGCAACGCCTTCATCGAGAAGCGCAAGCCCGACTTCAGCCAGTTCACCCGCTTTCCCTAGGCCCGCCCATGACCCAGGCCACCCCCGCCGCCGGTGTCCGCGTCTGGCTGCTGGCCGCCCGGCCCGCGACGCTGCCGGCCGCCATCGCGCCCGTGCTGGCCGGCAGCGCCGCCGCGACCGTCGTGGTGGACTTTCGCCCCGGCCCGTTCGTCGCGGCGCTGCTGGGCGCGATCTTCATCCAGATCGGCGCGAACTACGCCAACGACTTCGCCGACTTCCAGCGCGGCGCCGACGACGCCGGCCGTCTGGGGCCCACCCGGGCCACGCAGGCCGGGCTGGTCAGCGCCCGCACGATGGCGGTCGCCACCGCGATCAGCTTCGCGCTGGCGGGCGCCTGCGGCATCTACCTCACGATCGAGGCGGGCTGGCCCGTGCTGGCCGTGGGCGTGACCTCGATCATCGCGGGCTACCTCTACACCGGCGGCCCCTGGCCCTACGGCTACCACGGCCTCGGCGACCTGTTCGTCTTCGCCTTCTTCGGCGTCGTCGCCGTGATGGGGAGCTACTTCGTGCAGGCCGAGCGGCTGACCTGGGAGGCCGCCGCCATCGCGATGCCGATGGGCTGCACCGTCACCGCGATCCTCGTCGTCAACAACCTGCGCGATGTCGCCAGCGACCGGCGCGTCGGCAAGCGCACGCTCGCCGTCATCTTCGGCCCCGGCTTCGCGCGCGCGCAGTACGCGCTGCTGCTGCTGGGCGCGCTGGCGCTGATCCCCATCTTCGCCGCGGCGGGCCTCATGCCCTGGTGGTCGATGCAGGCCTGGCTCGTCCTGCCGCTCGCGCTGCTGCTGCTGCGCTTGGTGCTGGGCGGTGTCGAGGGTCGCGCGCTCAACGGCGTCCTCAAGCGCACCGGGCAGCTGCACCTGCTGCTGGGCGTGCTGCTGGCGCTCAGCTACCTCTGGTAGCGGGCGGGCGCCCTCGAACCCCGCGCCTCGCCGTCGTCGCGGGCGGGCGACGGACCCCTCTCCCGCGCCCGCGGCGGACCGGGTCTCGCGGGGGCTGGACGCGCCCCCTACAATGCATAAATCGCCGAGTTCCGATCCGGAGGCGGCCTGTGCTCGATACGCCCGTTTCCGTCCTCGCCAGGACGCGCCCCGTGCGCGTGCAGCGCAACACGCCCCTGCGCGACGCCGCCCACCTGCTCCGCCAGGAGCGGACCCGCTGCCTGGCCGTCATGGACGGCGACGCGCTGGTGGGCATCTTCACCGACCAAGACATGCTCCAGAAGTGCTTCTCCAAGGACGTCAGCGGCGACACCGAGGTCGGCCTGGTGATGAACTCGCCGGTGATCAGCGTCACGCCCGACTCCAGCATTCACGACGCGCTGGAGCTGATCGACCACGAACGCATGCGCCATCTGCCCCTGGTCGAGCCCGACGGCACCCTGCGCGCCATCATCCGCGCGCGCGACATCCTCAACTACCTGGCCGAATCGATGCCCGAAGCCGTGCTCAATCAGCCGCCAGCGCTCTCCTACCCCAGCAGCCGGGAGGGTGGCTGATGACGCGCCATCCCCTGCTGCCGGCCACCCCTCGCGCCGCGACCCCCTCGGGAACACCAGCGGGAACACCAGCTGGATCACTGGCGGGATCAGCATGACGTCCGACCGGTACTACACCCCCCTCAGCGACGAAGACCCGTGGGAAGACTCCGACTGGATCCCGTCCACCGTGGAGTTCCTGCTGCCCAAGGATCGTCTCGAGGAGATGCTGCTGGAGACGCCGACGAGCACGGTGACGACCGACACCTTCATCACCGTGGGCCCCGACGACACGATGGAACTCGCCATCTATCGCATGCGGCAGCACAGCGTCCGCGCGGTGCTCGTCATGCGGGGCGAGGACCTGCTGGGCATCGTCACGGAGCGCGACGCCGTGCTGCATATCGAGCCCGGCGACACCGGCGCGGAGCTGCTGGTGCGCGACATCATGACGCCCGACCCCGTGATCATCGGCGAGGAAGAGCCCGTCGGCTGCGCCGTGCAGCGCCTCGCGGTGGAGGGCGTCCACCACCTGCCCGTCGTCGCGGAGTTCGAGCTCAAGGTGATCGGCATCGTCGAGCAGCGCCCGCTCTTGAATCGCATCATCGAGACCATCCTCAACGAAGAGTGGGCCGCGGACCCGGACGAAGACCTGAACGTCTAGCGCCCCTTCACGGGGCGCCGGCACAATGCGCCAGCACAGTACAGCGGCGTCGGGGCAGAGCGCCGATGCCCGGCCGCCGACGCTAGCGGCTCCCCCGGAGCCGGGGGTCCAGGACGTCGCGCAGACGGTCGCCCATGAAGTTCGCCGCCAGGACGAACAGCATGATCAGCACGCCGGGCAGAATCGTGGGCCACAAGCTGATGCGGATGACGGGGAAGCCCTCCGCGATCATGTTGCCCCAGGTGGCCGACGGCGGCTGCGCCCCGAAGCCCAGGAAGCTGAGGCCGGCCTCGACGAGGACCGCGACCCCCACCAGCAGCGTGCCCTGCACGATCAGGGGCTGCACCGTGTTGGGGAGGAGGTGTCGCGCCAGGATGCGCTGGTCCGTCGCCCCCAGGGTGCGCGCGGCCAGGACGAAATCCTGCGCTGTGAGCGACAACGTCAGCGCCCGCAGCAGACGCGCGAAGACGGGGAAGCTGACTAAGCCAATCGCCAGCATGACGTTCACCAGACTCGTGCCCGCGATGGCCACAATGGCCAGGACCAGGATGAGCGGCGGGAACGAGATCCAGGTGTCCACGAAGCGCATCAGGATGGTGTCGATCCAGCCGCCGAAATAGCCGGCGCCCAGCCCGATGGGCAGCGCCACGGCCACCGCGATCGCGACCACGATCAGCCCCACGCTGACCGAGACGCGGCTGCCGTACATGGCGCGACTGAGCACGTCACGGCCGAGCTGGTCGGTGCCCAGCGGGTGGGACCAGGACGGCGCCTCCAGGCTGGCGCGGAGATTCTGCTCGTTCTCGCCGTAGGGGGCGAGCGCCGGGCCGAATATGGCGAAGAAGACAACGACCACGAAGATGAACGAGGCCACTTTGGCCTTGGGATCTTGCAAGAAGATCCGGACGCCCTTGGGCACGCGCAGGCGGCGGAACTGGGGCGCCGAGACGGGGACCTGTTCACGCTCGGTCATTGGTAGCGAATCCGTGGATCGAGATACGCGTAGAGCACGTCCGTGAGCAGGTTGGCGACGACCACGACGATCGTGACGAGGAAGACGATGCCCTGCAGAACTCTGAAATCGTGATCGAGCGTCGCGTCGAAGGCGAGCCGCCCCACACCGGGCATCGCGAAGATTCGCTCCAGGATCACGCTGCCGCCGAACAGCGCCGCGATCTGCAGCCCCATGATGGTGACGACCGGCAGCATGGAGTTCTTCAGCACATGGCGGAAGAGGACCGTGCGTTCCCTCAGCCCCTTGGCGCGCGCGGTCACGATGTAGTCCTGCCGGCGCACCTCCAGCACGGAGGATCGTGTTTGGCGGGCGATGACGGCGACGCCGCCGAGCGAGAGCGCGAAGACCGGCATCGCCAGGTGTTTGGCGGCCTCCCAGGGGTCAGTGGTCGGATCGACCCAGCCCGACGCGGGCAGCCATCCCAGCCCGACCGAAAAGAGGATGATCAGCCCAATCGCGAGCCAGAAGTTCGGCGCCGCGACCCCGACGACGGCGAGAAGGGTGACCCCCAAGTCACCGCGGGTTCCCGGCCGCACGCCGGCGAGCAGGCCCAGCGTCAGTCCCAGGACGATGCTCACCCCGAGCGCCAGGCCATTGAGCCAGAGCGAGACCGGTAGACGCTGGCCGATGACCTCGGTCACCCGTCGTTGCGAAGCTAGCGACGTGCCGAAGTCGAGGTGGAAGACGACCCGCTCGGCGTAGCGGAAATAGCGCTCCGGGAGCGATCCAGTCAGGCCGAATTGCTCCCTGATCCGCTCGATGTCCTCGGCGTTGGCTGTGCCCCCCTCCTGTGCCGTCCCAACGATGGTCACCACCGGATCGCCGGGCACCAACTCCAGTCCGGCGAAGGTCAGGATCGACACCAGGATCAGGACGGGCACCGTGTGGGCCAGGCGAGTCAGGATGAACGTGCTCACGCGGAACCTCTGTCCCGACGGCGTGCAGCCACGCCCGGCTGGGGCGTGGCTGCACGGGCGTGCGAGAGATGGCTATAGGTCTGTCCGGTGCAGCTCCTTGAACCATTCGAACCCGTTCAAGTCGAATTGGGCGCCGCCCACGTCGCTGCGGCTGAACTGATAGCGGGGGCTGTAGAGCCCAGGCAGCATGGTGTAGAGCCGCTCCGCGTGGATCTCCTGGATCTCGGCATAGATCCGCCGGCGCTCCTCCGTGTCGTAGGTGGCGCCCGCGTCCTGGACGAGGCCTTCGACCTCGGGCGTCGCACAAGCGCCCGGGTTATAAGCCGCCTTCTCCACCAGGTTGAGATTCAGGAAGGTATCGGGGTCGCCACGATCGCCGCCCAAGCCGAACCAATTCACATCCCCCGGATTGCCACGGTTCTTGTTGATACGCAGGTTGAACTCATCGTCGGGGACCCGGATGACGCGCACGCCCAACTCTTCCCAGTTCGCGGCCAGCGCCTCCAGCAGGGGCCTGTTGGGGGCCCAGCCGCTCCCGAGCTCGATCACGCGATCATCTTCGGGAATGCCGGACTGGACCAGCAATTCCTTGGCCTTCTCCAGGTTGAACTCGGTGGGGTAATTCTCCTGCGGCGCCTGCGCCCAGCTGCCGCTGGTCAGGATGGCGACGCCCGGGTCCGCGCGCCCCCCGAAGAAGACCTCGTTCATGCCTTCCTTGTCCCAGGCGAGCATCAGCGCCCGCCGGAAATCGACGTTGTCCGCCGGATAGAGACAGTGGTTCACCCCCCAGGAGACGTGCAGTGCCCCCCGGCGGACCACCGAAGTCAGATCCTCGTTATCCAGCAGCAGCCCCACCTGACTGTCCGGTGCGACCAAGGCGTCGACGTCGCCGGCCTCGAGCGATGCGACCCGGACGACCTCGTCCGGGATGGACACCAAGTGGAATTCATCCAGCAGGGCGTAGGGCCCGCCGTCCTCGCGTCTCTGCCAGCCGTCCTGGAACGGGGTCAGTACGGTGGACTGATCGGGCACCCACTCGCTGCGTTGGTAGGGGCCGGTGCCGACGGGGTTTGAGCGCAGCTCCTCAAGGGCCGTCGCCTCCACGTGGGTGGGGGAAGCCATCATGCCGCCGCGCTCCTGCAGGTTCGGGAACAGTGCCGCGCTGGGCCCCGTCAGGCCGAAGCCGATCGTGTGGCTGTCGAGCACGTCTTTCGATTCGATCACCGAGTACGCCGCCGCGTAGACGGCCCCACCCGCGATCGTCGTGTCGACCGCCCGATCGAGATTGAACTTGACGGCGTCGGCGTTGAAGTCGGTCCCGTCGTGGAACTTCACGCCCTGGTGGAGCGTGAAGACGATGTTGGTGTCATCCACGAGCTCGAACGCTTCCGCGAGTGACGCGTCCAGGTCAACATTGCCGTCCGGGCGTGTCGCGATCAGCGGGTCGAAGATCGCGCGCCAGAGGCCAGATTGGCTGATCGACGTTGCGGGATCCATGCCGAACCCGGCAAAGAGGTCAGCTGTTGTGCCGTAACTGACGATCCCGCCTCGGGGCACTCCGCTGACAGCCTGGGCCGGCTCGTCCTCTTCCGCCGCCATGGCCGCGCTCTCGGCGGCCTCGCGGGCGGCGTCGGCGGCCTCCTGGGCCGCCGCGACGGCAGCGGCGGCGGTCTCGGCCGCGGCCTCGGCGGTCTCTTGGGCGGTGGCGGCAGCCGCCCCGGCGGCGGCGGACGCCTCGCCGGCGGCTTCGGCCGCGGCGGCAGCTGCGGCGGCAGCCTCGTCGATGGCGGCCTGGGCGGCCTCGGCGGTTGCCGTGCCGGCCTCGACCGCGGCAGCCGCGTCCCGGGCGGCCTGGGCGGCGGCCTCGGCGGCCTGCGCGGCGGCGTCCGCGACGGCTGCGGCTGCGGCGTCACCGGCTGCGGACGCGGCATCGGCCGCGTCGGCGGCAGCCGCGGCGGCGGCTTCCGCGGCGGCGGCCGCGTTGGCGGCGTCCTCCGACTCGGCCGCCTCGGCGGCCAGGGCGGCGGCGGCATCGGCGGCATCGGCGGCCTGCGAAGCCGCGGCGGCGGCCTCGGATGCAGCGGCCGACGCTTCGGACGCGGCGGCCGATGCCTCACCCGCGGCGCTGGCCGCGGCGCTCGCGTCGCCCGCGGCCGCGTCGATCGCCGACGTATCGACCGCGGCCGGCGCGGCGTCATCGTCGTCGTCGCCGCAGCCGACCAAGGCCAGCCCGGCTGCTCCAACCCCAGCCTTCGCGCTGGCTCCCAACATGGTGCGGCGTGAGATCTTCCGCTGTCGCAGGGTCGTCCAATAGTTCCGGCGGCTCATCACATGTTCCCTTCTGGTCCCCGGCTGTCCCTTTGTGGGATCGCTCGGTGCGTGAGCACGCACAGTATGGCACATTATAAGAGTGCACCCCCCCCCCCCGTTATGTCAAATAGAAGGAAATTATGGGGTTATCCACCGAATTTTTCGGCTTCTCACGCTGTTGGAACCCCCCCCTGTGTCACTCGTGGGGTTCCGGCGTGCGATCGCGCGGGGGCGTGTATCCAGCGATACCCTGCACAGCGTCGCCGCGATGGGCTAGAATCACGGGACAGCAGGGAGCACAGCGATGACCACCCAAACCACACCCGACGCCCGGCCCCAACCCCTCGACCTGTCCTGGCTCAACCTGGACGACCAGTTCGACACGCAGGCGACGCCCAGCCGTCGCGGGCTGACGCTGGACGGCATGAACCAGGCCGCCTTCCCGCCCGACGCGGCGCAGGCCGGCAACCACACGATGCGCCTGCGGGGCACGGCCCCGCGCGAGGGCGCGCCGCGCTTCGGCTACGCCTACGTGGGCAAGGCGGAGAGCTGGTCGGAGGCGGTGCCGATGCTCTACGAGGAGGCCGTGCAGCGGCAGTGGTCCTCGGCGACGGACATCCCCTGGCACACCATCGAGCCGCTGCCCGACGCCGTCGAGCGGGCGATGTGCCAGTTCTGCACCTTCCTCAACGAGGTCGAGTTCATCGCCGCCGACGTCCCCGGGCAATGGCTGCCGCGGCTCTCGCCGGAGTACTACGAGGTGGGCCTGTTCCTGATGACGCAGATCATGGACGAGGCCCGCCACCTGGACGTCTTCCGCAAGCGCGCGCTGGTCAACGGCGGCGGGCTGCTCCAGCAGGGGCCGGGCGACGGCCTGCGCCTGGCCCTTGAGGCGCGCGACTTCACGGAGATGTCGGCGCTCCTGCACGTGCAGGGGGAGGGCGTCGTGCAGTCGCTCTTCCGCATGGGCGAGTTGATCGGCCAGAACACGGCCGAGAAGACGATCTTCCGGCTCTGCGCCCAGGACGAGTCGCGGCACCTGGCCTTCGGCGTGATGCACCTCAAGCACATCCTGGAGAGCGAGCCCGAGCGGCGCGAGGAGATCCACTCCTACCTCGACCGCGCCGACCGCGTCCAGGGCCTGGGCCCGGCGGGCACGCAGGATCCGCTGGTGGTGGAATCCCTGACGGTCCTGCTGGGCGGCGGCGCCTCGCCGGCGCAACTCGACGAGGGCTGGCGCTTGCAGCAGCTCGTGCAGCGCAAGCAACTCACGGAGTACCACCACCGGCTCCAGGTGGCCGGGCTGGGCGACCGCATCGACCGCATGCCGAAGGCGATGCAGGACATCATCAAGGGCAACTAGGGACGCGGCGGCGTCCGGCTCGACGCGCGTATCCTGCGGTACCGTGCGCGGCGACGCCGCGGTGCGTTAGCATCACGGGGCGGTAAGGAGAGCCACGATGACGACCCAAACCACACCCGACGCCCGGCCCCAACCCCTCGACCTGTCCTGGCTCAACCTGGACGACCAGTTCGACACGCAGGCGACGCCCAGCCGTCGCGGGCTGACCCTGGACGGCCTGAACCAGGCCGCCTTCCCGCCCGACGCGCCGCAGGCCGGCAACCACACGATGCGCCTGCGCGGGACGGCCCCGCGCGAGGGCGCGCCGCGCTTCGGCTACGCCTACGTGGGCAAGGCGGAGAGCTGGTCGGAGGCGGTGCCGATGCTCTACGAGGAGGCCGTGCAGCGGCAGTGGTCCTCGGCGACGGACATCCCCTGGGACACCATCGAGCCGCTGCCCGACGCCGTCGAGCGGGCGATGTGCCAGTTCTGCACCGTCCTCAACGAGGTGGAGTTCATCGCCGCCGACGTCCCCGGGCAGTGGCTGCCGCGGCTCTCGCCGGAATACTACGAGGTCGGCCTGTTCCTGATGACGCAGATCATGGACGAGGCCCGCCACATGGATGTCTTCCGCAAGCGCGCGCTGATCAACGGCGGCGGGCTGCTCCAGCAGGGGCCGGGCGAGGGCCTGCGCCTGATCCTCGAAGCGCGCGACTTCACGGAGATGTCGGCGCTCCTGCACGTGCAGGGGGAGGGCGTCGTGCAGTCGCTCTTCCGCATGGGCGAGTTGATCGGCCAGAACACGGCCGAGAAGACGATCTTCCGGCTCTGCGCGCAGGACGAGTCGCGGCACCTGGCCTTCGGCGTCATGCACCTCAAGCACATCCTGGAGAGCGAGCCCGAGCGGCGCGAGGAGATCCACTCCTACCTCGACCGCGCCGACCGCGTCCAGGGCCAGGGCCCGGTGGGCACGCAGAATCCGCTGTCGGTGCAAGCCCTGACGGTCCTGCTGGGCGGCGGCGCCTCGCCGGCGCAGCTCGACGAGGGCTGGCGCCTGCAGCAGCTCGTGCAGCGCAAGCAGCTGACCGAGTACTACCACCGGCTCAAGGTGGCCGGCCTGGGCGAGCGCATCGACCGCATGCCGGAGTCGATGCAGCAGATCGTGAAGGGCAACTAGCCCCGCAGGCGGTCCCGGCGCGCGCGCGGCGGCGCGGGGAGCGCGGCGCTAGACGCGGGCGGCGTCGAGCGCGGTGAGGAACGGCTGCACGGCCGCCAGGAAGCCGGGCGTGTTCTGGGTGTGCACGTTGTGCCCGCAGTCGGGCACGGTGACCAGCCGCCCGTCGGGCAGCGCCGCGACGAAGCGCTCGGCCCCGTCGACCTCCAGCACGTTCGACTGCGCGCCGCGCACGAGCAGCGTGGGCGTCGTGATCGCCCGCACGTCGTCCATCGCCAGGCGCGGCGCGTGCTCGGAGCGCGCGCGGCGGAAGCTCTCGTCGTGCAGCACGCGGTCCGACTTGCTGATGTACTTGCCATCGACGCGGCGGATGAGGTTGTAGCGGGCGGTGCGCTCCATGTGCTCGCGGCTGCGGAAGGGGTCGTACTTGACGACCCGCTCCACGAACTCGTCGATCGAGTCGAACTCGCGGTTCTTGCTGACGAAGTTGCCGATGATGCGGGCGCCCGCCTCGGAGATCTGCGGCCCCGCATCGACGATGACGAGGCCGCGCGCGACGCCGGGATGGCTGAGCGCCAGATTGAGCGTGACCATGCCGCCCATGCTGTGGCCGAAGACGATCGGCGCGTCGAGGCCCTCGGCCTCGATGAACGCGGCGGCGTCGCGGGCCATGGCCGGCGAGGAGTAGTCGGCGTCGCGCACCCACTCGGTGTCGCCGTGCCCGCGCTGGTCGAGCGCGTAGACGTGGTAGCGATCGGCCAGGTGCAGGCTGACGAGGTCCCACGAGTGCGCCGATTGATTGGCCCCGTGCAGCAGGATGACGGGCGGCGCGCCGGGGTCGCCCCACTCCAGCAGGTGCAGCCGCAGGTGATTGACGACGACGTTGCGGGAGACGTAGCGCACGCGGCCCGGATGCGGGATGCCCAGGTCGGCGGCGCTGCGCTGCAGGCTGCCGAACTCGTCGAACGTGGTCATGTCGAGCGGGCCGGCGTCGGCGGCGAATTCGTTCAGGTGCATGGCTCTCCTCGACCGCCTCGGCGCCGCTGGGCCGCGCCCGGCAGCCACGCACGGGAGGATATCAGGCGCCGCCGCGCCGGTCGTGCCGGGGCCGTCGCCGGCCCGACCGGTGGATTCACGGGACAGCCGGGCAGGTGGTTGACCTCCTATCTGGTGGGCCGCATCCTGGGGGTGTTCATTCGGGCGGCGGAGCGCATGCCGAGCCGCCAATCGCGGGGCTCCGGGCAGATCCGCGACATCACTGGCGCCATACAATTGGCGCCATCAGTGGAACGAGGGGGACGGCATGGCGCTCGCACGACTGCGCATGGGATCCGGCGATCTGGGCAGTGAGGAGGTCGGGGCCCGCTCGAACGTGGTCGCCTACCTGGCGGAGCTGGTGGGGACGATGCTGTTCGTCCTCATCGGCACGGGGGCGGTCATCACCAGCGTCGGCTCGGGGGCGGCGGATTCGCTGATCGTCATCGCGCTGGCGCACGGGCTGGGCATCGGGCTGATGGTTTACGCGACGGCGAACATCTCCGGCGGCCATCTGAACCCGGCCGTCTCGCTGGGCATGATCGTCACGAAGCAGATCAAGATCCTGCCCGGGGTGTGCTACATGATCGCCCAGTTCGCGGGCGCGATCCTGGCGACCGCGGTGCTCTACGTGATCTTGGACAACGCGGCGGGGGAGCTGACGAACTTCGGCGCGCACGCGATCAACAGCGCCGCCGTGACCGACCTGGGCGCGTTCGTGCTGGAGGCGATCCTGACCGCCGTGCTGCTGATCGTGATCTTCGCGACGGCGGTGTCGAAGCGGGGCGCCGGTCATGTCGCGCCGCTGATCATCGGGCTCACCGTGGCGGCGATCCACCTGGTGGCGGTGCCGCTGACGGGCGCGTCGGTGAACCCGGCCCGCACGCTGGGGCCGGCGCTGGTCTCGAACGCCTTCGACAGCGTCTGGGTCTACATGCTGGCCCCGGCCGTGGGTGGCGTCGCCGGCGCGCTGCTGTACTGGTTCGTGCTGCGCGAGACCGAGGGGGACGACGCAGCCGCCGAGATGGCCGGCGACGACTGAGCGGCAGCCGTCGACGGAGCGCGCACATTCGGGAGGACGCCATGGCACGACTCGACGGCAAGGTAGCGGTCATCACGGGCGGCGCCTCCGGCATCGGGGAGAGCACGGTGCGCCTGTTCGTGGCCGAGGGGGCGCGCGTCGTGATCGGCGATGTGCAGGGGGAGCGGGCGCGGGCGCTGGCCGCGGAGTTGGGCGAGGCGACGCGCGCCGTCGTCGCGGACGTGCGCGAGGACCGCGACGTCGCGGGGCTGGTAGCGACGGCGGTCGACGAGTTCGGCGCGCTGGACGTGATGTACAACAACGCCGGCGTGGGCATGGTCGAGGGCGAGATCGCGGACGCGCCGGAGGAGACGTTCGACTTCGTCACGGCGGTCAACCTGAAGGGGGTCTGGCTGGGCATCAAGCACGCCGCCCGGCGGATGCGCGCGCAGGGCGGCGGCGTGATCATCTCCACGGCCTCGGTCGCGGGGCTGGGGGGCTTCGAGCGGCAGGCCATCTACGGGATGACCAAGGCCGGCGTGATCTCGCTCACCCGCAGCGCCGCCGCCGAGGGCGGACCCCACGGCATCCGCGTCAACTGCATCTGCCCGGGCGGGATCGTCACGCCGCTGTCGGCGCCGTTCCCGCGGGCGGAGGAGATCATGACGGAGCGCTTCGCCGCCGTGCATCCGCTGGGACGGGCGGGGCAGCCGCTCGACATCGCCCAGGCGGCGCTGTGGCTGGCGAGCGAGGAGTCGAGCCTGGTGACCGGGCAGGCGATCGTCGTGGACGGCGGCTGGAGCAGCGTCGACGCCCGCTGGCAGCACCTGCTCGGGCAGATGAGCGCGCGCAATCGCGCCGGCGTGCGGCCGGGCGGCGCGCCGATCGGCGGCGACTGATCGGCGTCGGCTGATCGGCCGGGACTAGACGTTGGCGCGCGTGCCGGCGAGGTCGGCCATGAGCTCCAGGGCCTCGGGCTGGCGGGCGGTGACCGTGATGCCGGTGATGCCGCAGTCCTCCCAGGCCTTGTAGCGCTCGCGGATGCGGTCGGCGGGGCCGATCAGCGCCATCTCGTCGATGAACTCGTCGGGCAGGGCCTCCATGGCCTCGGCCCGGCGGCCCGACAGGTAGAGGTCCTGCACGGACGCTGCGGCGTCGGCGTAGCCGTAGCGGACCATGACGTCGTTGTGGAAGTTCTTCGACTTCGCGCCCATACCGCCCATGTACAGCGCGACGTTGGGGCGCATCTGGCGGATGCACTCGCCCACGTCGTCGTTGACGATCACGGTGCAGGCGGCCTGAATCTGGAAGTCGTCCAGCGCTTTGGGCGCGTTGCTGGCCTCGCCGCGCTGCATGCCCTCGTCGAGCCAGGGCTGGTAGTTCTGCATGCGGTAGGGCGAGAACCACATGGGCAGCCAGCCGTCGGCCAGCTCGGCGGTGTTCTTGACGTTGGCCTGGCCCAGCGAGGCGACGTAGATCGGCAGCTGCTGCATGTGCAGGATCGACTTCAGCGGCTTGCCGAGGCCGCTCGAACCGGGGCCCTGATAGGGCAGCTGGTACTCGACCCCGTCGTAGGTGACCGGCGCCTCGCGGGCCAGGATCTTGCGCATGACTTCGATGTACTCGCGCACGCGCGTGGCGGGCTTGCCCCAGGGCTGCCCGTGCCAGCCCTCGACGACCTGCGGGCCCGACAGGCCCAGCCCCACGATCACGCGGCCGCCGCCGGCCAGTTGATCGAGCGTCGCCATGGTCATGGCGGTCATCGCGGGGGTGCGCGCCGGGATCTGCAGGATGCCCGTGCCCAGCTTGATGCGCTGCGTGTGCGCGGCGATGAAGGCCAGCGGCGTGACCGCGTCGGAGCCGTAGGCCTCCGCCGTCCAGACCGAGTCGTAGCCCAGCGCCTCGACATGCCGAATCAGATCGAGGTCGAGTTGGTAGCGCGGGCCGAAGCTGCCCGCGCTGAAACCGAGTTTCATGGTCTGCCCCTTGTCGTTGTCCGCCGCCCGGCCCCCGCGGGGCGGACGCCGGTCAGGTTAGCCGCACGACGCCGTTCGGTGTGTCCAGCGTGGCCACCAGCGCGACCGCTCCCTCCTCGACCGGCAGCGCCAGGTCGAGCGCCGCGAGCGCCGCCTCCACCTCGGCCGGGCGAGGATGGCGGCCGGAGAGGGCGGTGAGGCGGCAGCCGCCGGGCGCGGTCGCCGCGGGATGTGGCGCCTCGCCCCAGTCGATCAGGAAGGGGACCAGCCCGCCCAGGCCGGGCCCGGCGCTCGTCAGCGTCCAGACCAGCTCGACGCCGTCCGGCCGCTCCCGCCGCATGGTGCGGGCCAGCCCCGGGTCGAAGCCGCCCAGCCGCGCCAGCGCGACGCGCGTATCGAGGTCGGTCGCTTTCGCCGCCCAGCCGGCGAGCTTCGGCTCGGTGAGGTCGTCCAAACCGAAGGGGCGGCGGCGGCCGGCCGGGTCGGGCTGGCCGGGGTCGGGCGCGATGATCTCCAGGTACGCGCCGCCGCCCAGATCCATCAGCGCGTTGTGCGACCCCGCGCCGGGGTGGTTGCCGCCGTAGGACGCGCGCACCCCCAGCCGCGCCTCAAGATCGGCCACGGCGTCGTCGAGATCGGGCGCGGCGTAGACGATGTGGTCGACGATGTGGTCGACCACCTGGTCCGGCGTCGGCGGGGCGGCGGGGCTCATGTCGCGGCGTCCTTCCCGACAGCGCAGTCGGCGGCGAAGTCGGCGCGGGCCTTCGCCAGCAGTTCGGGGTCGCTGAGCAGGTCGAGGGCGGTCAGCGCCATCGCCTTGGCGGCGACGAGCATCGCGTCCTGGGCGGGCGCGGCGGCCGCGGCCGCCGTGAACTCGGGCGTGTGATTGCCGGCCGCGGCGGGGATGCCGAAGACGGGATGGATCGACGGCGTCACGTAGCTGACGTTGCCCATGTCGGTGCTGAAGGCGCTGAAGCCGCCGGGGTCCTCGCGCGGCGGCGCGCCCAAGTCGCGCAGGTTGGCCGCGTAGGCCTCGACGATGGGGGCGTTGTGCCGCATGTCGAGGTACTCGTGGCCGCGCTGCTGCACCTCCACGGTGCAGCCCGAGGCCTCGGCCCCGGCCCGGAAGCAGGCCAGCACGCGCTCCTTGAGCCGCGCCAGCTCGCGGCGATCGCGGGCCCGCACGATGAACTCGGCACGGGTGAGGCTGGGGATGATGTTGGGCTTGTCGCCGCCGTGCGTGATGACGCCGTGCACCAGCGCGCCGGGCGGGAACTGCTGCCGCAGGGCCGAGATCGCGCTGTAGGCGACCACCATCGCGTCGAGCGCGTTGCGACCCTCCCAGGGCGCGCCGGCCGCATGCGCGTTGCGCCCCCGATAGACGACGTCCAACTGCTGCAGGGCGCTGACCCCCGGCCGCAGGAGATCGCTGGGGGCGGGATGCGCCATCAGCGCCGCGTCGACGTCCTCGAACGCGCCGCGCGCGATCAGATCGATCTTGCCGCCGCCGCCCTCCTCGGCCGGCGTGCCCAGCACGACCACCCGGCCCGCCGCGCCCGCCGTCGCCAGCCCGGCGGCCGCGCCGATGCCGGCGCCCAGCCCGGCCGCCGCGATCAGGTTGTGCCCGCAGGCGTGCCCGATCTCGGGCAGCGCGTCGTACTCGCAGCAGATGGCGACGCGGTGGCCGCCGGCGCCCGCGCTCGCGCTGAACGCGGTGGGCAGATCGAACGCGCCGCGCTGCACGGTCAGGCCGGCGGCGGCGGCGGCAGTCGTGAGCACGTCGTGGGCGTAGCGCTCCTCGAAGTTGAGCTCGGGCCGATCGTGAATCTGCGCGCTGACGCGGCGCAGGTCCGCGGCGGCGGCATCGATCGCGGCGATGGCCCGCGCCTGCATGGCGGCGCGACCGGGCGCGGACTGCGACATACGGCCTCCAATCATGCCCGTCCTGTCCGGTAGGATAGGGGTCTCCCGGGGTCGGCTCGCCGGCATCCCCCGATCCGTGCCGAACGTAACCCCTACGTAACACCGCGCCGGGGACAACGGAAGGATGATGCACGCGCTGATCGCGCTGCTACGATGCGAGGTGGGTGTGAACGGGTGCGTCTGCAAGGAGGCGGCGCGACAGTGAAGCACCTCAAGGACCGGCCGGCCGAGCGGGTGACCGCGCCTCTTACGATCGCACCGATCGGGGCGCGCGCCAAGGCAGGAAGGGCCAGCAGCGATGGTTGAGTCGCCGACGCTGGAATCACACTCGCGCGAGCCGACGGCGGAGCGCGACCGGGCAACGATCCGCTTCGCAGGCGACTCCGGCGACGGCATGCAGCTGGCCGGCAACCGCTTCACCGACGCCACCGCCGTCTTCGGCAACGACTTCAGCACGCTGCCCGATTTCCCGGCCGAAATCCGGGCGCCCGCCGGGACCCTGGCGGGCGTCAGTTCGTTCCAGATCAGCTTCTCCCGGCGCACGATTCACACGCCCGGCGACGCGCCCGACGCGCTCATCGCGATGAATCCGGCGGCGCTCAAAGTGCACGGCAAGGAGTTGCTGCCCGGCGGCCTGCTGCTGGTCAATACGGACGCGTTCACCAGCGCGAACCTGCGCAAGGCCGGCTATCGCCAGAACCCGCTCACGGACGGCTCGCTGGCCGACTACCGCCTGATTCAAGCCCCCATCACGCAGCTCGCGTCGGCGGCGGCGGGGGAGTCGGGCGTCTCCGTGCAGAACGCGGAGCGCACGAAGAACTTCTTCGCGCTGGGCGTCGTCTATTGGCTCTACGACCGCGACCCCTCGCCCAGCATCGCCTGGATCGAAGAGAAGTTCGCCAAGCTGCCCGACATCGTGGAGGCGAACAAGGCGGCGCTCATGGCCGGCCATGCCTTCGCCGAGACCGCCGAGCTGGCCGACGCCCACGTCGCGGTGCCGCCGGCCTCGCTCACGCCGGGCACGTACCGCACGATCACGGGCAACGAAGCGACGGCCATCGGGCTGGTCGCGGCGCAGGAACTCAGCGGGCTGCAGCTGTTCTACGGCAGTTACCCCATCACGCCGGCCAGCGACATCCTGCATTCGCTCGCCTCGTATCGGAGCTTCGGCGTCAAGACCTTCCAGGCGGAGGACGAGATCGCGGCGGTGGGCGCGGCGATCGGCGCGGCCTTCGGGGGATCGATCGGGGTGACCGGCACCAGCGGCCCGGGCCTGGCGCTGAAGAGCGAGGCGATCGGCTTGGCCGTCATGACGGAGCTGCCGATCATCGTGCTCGACATCCAGCGCGGCGGGCCCAGCACCGGCCTGCCCACCAAAACCGAGCAGGGCGACCTCCTCCAGGCGATGTTCGGCCGCAACGGCGAGAGCCCGGTCTGCCTGGTCGCGCCGCGCAGCCCGGGCGACTGCTTCTACATGGTGATCGAGGCCGTGCGCCTGGCCTTCGCGTCGATGACGCCGGTGATCTTCCTGTCCGACGGCTACTTGGCCAACACGGCCGAGCCCTGGCCCGTGCCGGACGTGCGCCAGCTGCCCCGCATTGAGGTGCAGTTCCACGAGGATGCGCGCACCTTCGCGCCGTACGCCCGCGACCCGGAGACGCTGCGGCGACAGTACGCCGTGCCCGGCACGACCGGCCTGCAACATCGCATCGGCGGGCTGGAGAAGGCCGACGGCTCGGGCAATGTGTCCTACGACCCCGACAACCACGCGCACATGGTGGCGCTGCGCGCGGAGAAGATTGAGCGCATCGCTCGCGTCATCCCGTTGCTCGAGGTGGAGGGACCGGAGTCGGGCGACGTGCTGGTGCTCTCCTGGGGCAGCACCTACGGCCCGGCGGTCACGGCGGTCGAGGATGCGCGCGCCCAGGGCGCCGATGTCGCGCTGGCGCACCTGCGCTACCTCAATCCCTTCCCGCGCAACCTGGGCGCCGTGCTCGGCCGCTACCGGACGGTGCTGATTCCGGAAACCAACGCCGGCCAATTGCGGATGCTGGTGCGAGCGAAGTTCCTGGTGGACGCCCAAGGCCTGAACAAGGTCTCGGGGCAGCCCTTCAGCGCCGGCGAAATCACGGAGCGGATCATGGCGCTGCGCAGCGCGACGCCGTCGCGGGCACGGGCCTCCTAGCGGCGGCGCGGACGAACGAGCGAGCGGAACGAGCAAGGAGACGCGGAGATGGTGGTCGCAGACCGTGAGCCGATTCCCGCGGAGGCCGTGCGCCTCTCCAAGAAAGACTTCGCCTCGGACCAGGACACGCGCTGGTGCCCCGGCTGCGGCGACTATTCGATTCTGTCGCAGATGCAGCGCATGCTGCCCAACCTGGGCAAGCGCCGGGAAGACATCGTCTTCATCTCCGGCATCGGCTGCTCCAGCCGCTTCCCGTACTACATGAACACGTACGGCTTCCATTCGATTCACGGCCGCGCGCCGACGCTGGCGACGGGCCTCAAGCTGACCCGCCCCGACCTGCTGGTGTTCGTGATCACCGGCGACGGCGACGGCCTGAGCATCGGCGGCAACCACCTGCTGCACGCCCTGCGCCGCAACCAGGACCTCAACATCCTGCTGTTCAACAACCGCATCTACGGACTCACGAAGGGCCAGTACTCGCCTACCTCCGAGATGGGCAAGGTGACGAAGTCCTCGCCCATGGGATCGATCGAGAACCCGCTCAACCCGGTCGCGGTGGCCTTGGCCGCGGAGGCGACGTTCGTCGCACGCACCTTCGACACGGACCCGCACCACCTCGTCAGCACCCTCGAGGCGGCGGCGCACCACAAGGGATCGGCCTTCGTCGAGATCTACCAGAACTGCAACATCTTCAACGACGGCGCCTTCCGCGACTTCACCGACAAGCCGGTGCGCGGCGAGCGCCTGCTCTACCTGGAAGCGGGCGCGCCCATGCTGTTCGGCGAAGAACTGGAGCACGGCATCGCGCTGGACGGAGCGCGCCCGGAGATCGTGGAGGTCAACGGCGACCGCTCGAAGGTCCTGGTGCACAACCCGGCCGAGCCGACGCCGATCAGCGGCAACATGCTGGCCCGCTTCCAGTACCCCGAGATGCCCGTGCCGATGGGCGTCTTCCGCCAGGTCCTCAAGCCGACCTACGGCGAAATGCTGGGCCAGCAGGTGGCGGAGGCCCAGGCGGGGAAGGGCGCGGGCGACCTGGCGGCGCTCGTCGCCGGGGACAACACCTGGCTGGTCGAATAGGCGCTGCTCGAAGACGCGCGACGACGTCGCGGGTCGGCCGACGGAGCTATCGGGCCGGGGCCGCCACCCGCCCGTGGACGACGGGCAACACTTCCTCGATCAGGCGCTGGGTTTGCCGCTGCATGTCGGCGTCGCCGTCGGCGATGGGGCGCAGCACGAACTTCGACGCCCCCGCCGCCACGTACTCGGCGACGCGCGCCTGGATGCAGGCCGCGTCGCCCACGGCGAAGTAGCCGGCCGGGTCGATGCCGGGCAGGCGGCGGCGGAATCCGGCCGCCAGTCGTTGCACGGGCGCGTCGCCGGGGTCGCCGAAGCGGTAGGCGAAGGCCGCGCCGTAGTGGTCGGCATCGATGCTGCGCCCGGCTGCGACGGCCGCCCCCTTGATCGCCGCGACGATCCGCGCCACCTGCGCCGGGCTGTGCAGGCCCCCCAGCCAGCCGCTGCCGATGGTCGCCGTACGGCGGATCGCGGCCCTGCTGTCGCCGCCGATCCAGAGCGGCAGCGGCTGCTGCACGGGCAGCGGCGCGATCACGGCGTCGCGGTACTCGTAGTGCTCCCCCGCGAAGCTGACCCTCTCGCCCGCCCAGAGGCGCACCATCAGGCGCAGGGCCTCGTCGGCGAGGGCGCCGCGACGCGCCATGGGCCGGCTCGTGGCGCGGAACTCGGGCGCGACCGCCCCGCCCACGCCGAACGCCGGCAGCATGCGCCCGCCGCTGAGGAAATCGATCGTGGCGCACTCCTTGGCGAGCACCAGCGGGTCGCGGAACGGCACGACGACCACGTTCATGCCGAACTTGAGCCGCTCGGTCGCCCCGGCCAGGGCCGCCATCGTCGTCATCGATTCGAGGAAGGGCTGCGCGCCGATCAGGCGGTCGGTCTGCCAGATCGAATCGACATCGCCGGCCTCGCACTGCTCTACCCAGCGCCAGAAGCCGCGCGGGTTCTCGAAGGGGAAGTTCGCGATCCCCAGGCCAATGCGCACGCTCATCGGTTCCCCCTACTCCGCCGTCGATCCGGCCTCGGCGCCGTACTTGCTGCCGGGCACGTAGTAGCGACGGTGCCAGATGCCGCTGCGTGCCTCGTCGCCCATGGGCATGCGCCAGCTTCGGATGCGCGCCGACGCGAGGGGGAGCGCGCAGAGGGCGCGGGGCTGGTCGATCGTGTTGCGGATGTAACCCGCGGCGGCAGCCGGCGAGATGTAGCGCTCCGCGATGCGGCGGTAGAGGTCGCGCCAGACGTCGTCCCCGCCGAGGTCGTGGACGATCTCGGCGTCGCCCTCCACGACGAGCTTGCGTGCCGGCGTGGCCGTCTCGTCGATGGCGCAGGCGATGCGGGGATGGGCGCGGATGTGCGTCAGCCAGTCCGACATCGCGCGGGGCGTGAACCACAGCCGCCCCTCCTCGTGAAGGAACCAGATCGGGGCGACGTGCGGGTCGCCCTGCGCGTCGACGGTGGCGATGCGCATCAGCACCCCCGGGGCGTCGAGGAAGGCGTTGCGTTCGGCGGGCGTCAGGGGCGGCATGTGGTCCTCGTTTCGGCGCGGTCTTGCGGCGTTATGCCGGGGGCAGCCCGGCCAGCCAGTCGATCAGGATGCGGTTCAGTTCATCGGGGCGTTCCTGCTGCGTCCAGTGGCCGCACTGCTCGATGTGGCCGCGCTGCAGCTGCGGGATGATGCGCTCCATCCCCTCGGAGAGCCTGGGCGTGAGGACCGGGTCCTTGCCGGCCGTGACCATCAGCGCCGGGCAGCCGATGCGCTCCGCCTTGCTCTCCTCGCCCCACTCCCAGTTCGCCCGATCGTTGCGGTACCAGTTGAGCGGCCCGCGGAAGCTGGTCGCGCGGAAGGCCTCGACGAAGACCGCCAGATCCTCGGCGCTCAGCATGACGCTGCGGACCGGGCGCTCGGGCAGTCCCACCAGCATGCCGCCGCGCTCGCGGACGCTCTTGGTGCCGCCCAGGGCGTCCAGCCGATCGGCGGGGTCGCTGCTGCGCAGCAGCAGCGACATCGTGCGCTCGGGGTCGGCCTCCAACTCGGCCTCGGCGACGCCGGGCTCCTGGAAGTAGAACTGGTAGTCCCAGGCGCCGGGGCGACCCTTGACCATCTCCAGCAGCGGCGCCGGCGGCTGGCCGCGGTAGGGCGTGTTGATCCCCGCGACGGCCCGCACCCGGTCCGGGTGGTGCACGGCCATCGCCCAGACGATGGCGCCGCCCCAGTCGTGGCCCGCGAAGACGGCCTGCTCGAGCGACAGCGCATCGAGCAGGGCCAGCAGGTCGTCGCAGATGAGCCGGTGCGCGTAGTCCTCGACGTTGGGCGGCGCGCTGGTGCGGCCGTAGCCGCGCATGTCGGGCGCGATGGCGCGGAAGCCCGCCGCGGCCAGGGCCGGCAACTGATGCCGCCACGAGTACCCGAGCTCCGGGAAGCCGTGCACGAAGACGACGGCCGGTCCGTCGCCCTGCTCCGCGACGTGCATCGAGATCCCGGTTGAGAGCGCCAGCTGGCGGTGCTCGATCGTCATGCTCGCATCCCTCCGTCGGCGCGCTCCGCGAGGCTAGCGCAGGGGCAGGCCCAACTGCCGCACCGCAGGCGTCACGGCGCGGGGCCGATCGGCCCGCTCCGGGATGCCCGCCAGACGCTGCACCTCCAGCACGCGCGCCGAGACGCGCTCCCGGTATCGCTTGGGAGCGTACTTCTCGCCGTAGAGCCGCCGGTAGCCGTCGAGCAGCGACGGGTACTCCGCCGCCAGGAAGTCGAAGTAGTAGTCGCGCAGCTCGGCGCTCAGATTGAGCAGCCCCGACCCGACGAAGCGCGCCCCGTGATCGGCCGCGGCGCGCACGGTCCGCTCGACCTGCGCCCGGTCGGCCGAGAGCCCGGGCAGCAGCGGGGCCATCAGCACGCCGGCGTTGACGCCCGCGTCGGCCAGGCGGCGCATCGCGGCGAGACGCTGGTGGGGCGGGGCCGTGCCGGGCTCCGTGCGACGCCAGATCTCCCGATCGACGGTCGGCACGCTGAAGGCGACGCTGAGTTCCGCACGGGCGTCGAGGTCTTGCAGCACGTCGAGGTCGCGCACGATGAGCGGGTTCTTGGTGAGCAGCGAGACGGGCGTGCGGAAGCGCGCGAACTGCTCCAGCGCCGCCCGCGTCAGGCGGTAGCGGCCCTCGGCGGGCTGGTAGGGATCGGTCGCGGTGCCCAGCGCGACCTGCTCCCGCCGCCAGCCCGGTCGCGACAACTCGCCCGCCAGCACCTCGGCCAGGTTCCGTTTGACGTAGATGATGCCGGTGAAGTCGTCGCCGATGCCCAGCTCGAAGAAGCGGTGGGTGGGCCGCGCGAAGCAGTAGTGACAGCCGTGCGCGCAGCCGCGGTAGGGGTTGAGCGACCACGCGAAGGGCATGCCCCGCACCCGGTTGAGCGCCGACTTGCAGGTGATCTCGCGGTACTCCACCACGGCGTCCGCCCTTCCCGGCCGGACTTGATCAGAACATACGTACTATCCATTGTCAAGGGACCGGGCCTAGCGCAGTGTGCCGGAGGCCTCGCCGGCGGCGACCTCGTCGGGCGGCATGCCGAGCCAGTCGTTGAGGACGGCGGCGGTGTCCTCGCCGCCCAGGCGCGTGCGGGCGTACGTCTCGACCGGCGTCGCCGAGAAGCGCAGCGGCAGCCGTTCGATGTGCTGCACGCCGATGGCGGGGTGCTCCCCGTCGGCGGTGGTGAGGAAGCCGTTCGCGCGCAACTGGGGGTCGCGCTGGGTGAGGTCGACGCCGGACTGCACGACGCCGGCCGGCACCCCGGCCGCCTGACAGCGCTCCATGACGGCCTCCGCGTCCTGCGTGCGGGTCCAGGCCGCCAGCTCCCGATCGATCGCGTCCATCGCGGCGACACGCCCCGCCGCGGTGTCGAGGGCGGGGTCGCGGGCCCAGGCGGGATCGCCCAGCAGCGCGCGCAGGGACCGCCACTGGCCGTCGGTCATGACGGCGATCGCCACCCAGCGCTCCTCCTCGCCGGGGACGGCATCGGCCAGCGGCCGGCAGGGGTAGCAGTCGTGCGGGGCGGCGGCGTCGTAGGGCAGGCGGTTGCCGGTCGCCTGCGCCCGGCCGCCGTTGACGGCCAAGTCGAGCAGGGTGGGGCCCAGGAAGTTGACGCCCGTCTCGAACTGCGCGACCTCGATGCGCTGGCCGACGCCGTCGCGGCGGCGCGCCTCCAGGGCGGCCAGCACGGCCAGTGCGGCGTGCAGGCCGGCGGCGTGGTCGTTGTAGGAGAAGCCGATGCCGATGTCGTCGCGGCCGGGCACGCCGGTCAGCGCGGTCAGGCCCGAGAGCGCGTGGATGGTGGGGGCGTAGGTGACGTAGCCGGACCAGGGGCCGCCGCCGCCCATGCCCGACATGTTGACGACGATCAGGCCGGGGTTGGCCGCGCGCAGCACGGACTCACCCAGGCCCCAGCGGTCGAGCACGCCCGGCGAGAAGTTGTCGATCAGCACGTCGGCGCGGGTCGCGAGGGCCAGGCCGATCGCCTGCGCCTCCTCCGTCGCCATGTTGAGCGCCAGCGCGCGCTTGTTGCGGTTCCACATGACGAAGTACGGCCGCGCCGGGTCCGCCCCCACGCCCTGGGCGCGGTCGGCCGTGGTGACCTTGACCACGTCGGCGCCCAGATCGCCGAGGACGCGCGTCCCGAAGGGGCCCGCGAGCACGTGCGTGAAGTCGAGCACGCGCACGCCGTCGAGGGGGCGCGGGCCGGTCATCGGTCGTCCCAGCCGACCGCCGAGAGCAGCGCCTCGGGCGTGGCGGGCGGGCCGGCTTCGGGCAGGGCGGGCGTCTCGTCGGCGGCGCGCCACGGCGTCCGACCGAAGCGGTACGGCCCGCCGGGGCCGCGCACGGCGCCGCCGGCGATCGTGCGCGGCTGCCACCAGCCGCGCGCCGCCAGCTGCGGGTTGTCGAGCAGCATCTCGGGCGGCAGCACGCGGCCGTAGGGTGCGTGGCGCGCCTGCGCCTCCTCGAACAGGGCGCCCACCTCCTTCGTGGGCACCCAGGCCCGCATCACGTCCATGAGGCGCCGCACGTACTCCACCCACAGGTCGGGATCCTGCCACTTCGGATCGAGCAGATCCTCGATGAAGCCTTCCTCCACGAGCCAGGCCAGTTGCGCCTCCGGGTCGGGCGTGGGCGTGACCATGATGCCGCCGCCCTGCGCCTGCAGGACCTGGTACACGGTCGTCCAGTGCAGCGCCCCCTGCCGCGGCAGGACCGGCGTCTCGGCCCACTCCACCAGGTCGCAATACCACGCGTACATCAGCACGTGTTCCAGGGCCGACGGGATCGCCTCGTGCACGGCGGCGTCGACGATCTGGCCCTGGCCGGTCTCGCGCGCGTGGCGCAGCGCCGCCAGCGCGCCGATCGCCACGTAGGTCCCGGAGATCATGAACGCCAGCTCGCCGAACAGTTTGAGCGGCGGCGTGTCGACGTCGCCGGTCGTGGCGCAGATGCCGCCCAGCGCCGAGGCGACCAGATCGGGCGCGAGGTAGTCGCGCCAGGGGCCGTCGCGGCCGAACGACGTGGACCGCACGACGACGATCCCCGGCCGCGTGGCGAGCAGATCCTCCGCGTCGATGCCGGCGAGGGCCAGGGCGCCGTTGTCCAGGACGACGTCCGCCGCGCGGGCGAGCTCGTGCAGCCGCGTGCGCCCGGCCGCCGAGTCCAGGTCGAGCGTGAGCGAACGGCGGCTGGAGGCGAAGTAGGCGTACCACAGCGATCGCCCCGGCCCCGGCCGACCGCCGGCGAAGGGACCGCGTTCCCGCAGCGGGTCGCCCGACGGCGGCTCCGGGCGCACGACATCGGCGCCCATGTCGGCGATGAGCTTCGCGCCATAGATCGCGCGCTCGTCGGTCAGATCCAGGACGCGCAGTCCCGTCAGAGCGCCGGGGAGGTCGGGCGGGGGCTGGTCGCCGGTGGGCGCGTCGGTCATGACAACACAGTCTAGAGCCGCGCGTACGTCTGGCTCGACACCCCCCGCAAGGCGCGCAGCCGGTACCGTGAGCGCAGCAACTCCCTCTTCCCGATCCCGCTCCGGCCCATCATCCGTGCTCTACGTCGATACCGTGTCCCAGCGCTTCAAGGGCGTCCCCGTCCTGGACGAGGTCGGCTTCAACATCGGCGACGGCGAGCGTGTCGCGCTGATCGGGCCGAACGGGGCCGGCAAGTCGACGCTGCTGCGCATCATGGCCGGGCTGCTGCCGCCCGACGCGGGCGTCGCGGGGCGCCGCGGCGGGAGCCTGGGCTTCCTGGAGCAGGACGCCGAGCTGAGCAGCCGGCTGCCGCTGGTCGAGGAGATGTGGAAGGCGTTCCCGGAGGCGCGCGCCGTCGAGGAGCAGCTGCACGAGGTCGCCGCCGCGTTCGAGAACGCCGGGGACGACCTCGACGCGCTGGTCACCCGGCAGGCGCAACTGTTCGACGAGTTCGACCACCTGGACGGTTATCGTATCGACAAGCGCATCGGGCAGGTGCTGCGCGGGCTCGGCTTCACAGCCGGCGACAGCGGCAAGGCCTGCGGGGCGTTCTCCGGTGGCTGGCGGATGCGCGTCGCGCTGGCGCAGGTGCTCGTCCGGCGTCCCGATCATCTGCTGCTGGACGAGCCCACCAACCACCTCGACACTGCCGCGCGGGCGTGGCTGATCGGGCATCTGCAGGCCTACAAGGGCACGGTGCTGATCGTCTCGCACGAGACCGACTTCCTGGATGCGACGGTGCAGCGGATCATCGACCTGCGCGACGGCGAGGCGCGCTCGTACCCCGGCAACCACAGCGACTACCGTCGCCAGCGGGCCGCCCTGCTGGCGCAGCAGCGGTCGACCGCCGACCGCCAGCAGCGCGAGATCGCCCGCCAGACGCGGTTCATCGATCGCTTCCGCAGCACCGCCACCAAGGCCAAGCAGGTGCAGAGCCGGATCAAGGCGCTCGACAAGATCGATCGGGTGAGCGCGCCCAACGCCGAGCGGGCCGTGCATTTCCGCATCCAGACGGCGGGCCGGCCCGAGCGCGCCGTCTTGACGGTGCAGGATCTGAGCCACGCCTACGACGACCACATCGTGCTGGTGGGCGCGAACCTGGAGATCGAGCGGGGCGAGAAGGTCGCCCTGGTAGGGCCGAACGGCGGCGGCAAGAGCACGCTGCTGCGGGCTCTGGCGGGCCAGATCGCCCCGACCGAGGGCAGCATCGCGTGGGCGGAGCGGGCCGAGTTCGGCTACTACGACCAGCACCAGGACGAAGCGCTGGACCCCAGCCGCACGGTGCTGGAGGAGGTCGCGTCGATCGCCGGCGACCACACCGACGGCGACCTGCGCAGCGTCCTCGGTCGCTTCCTGTTTCGCGGCGAGGATGTGTTCAAACGCATCTCCGTGCTCTCGGGTGGGGAGCGGTCGCGCGTCGCGCTGGCGAAGTTCCTGATTCGGCCGTCCAACGTGCTGCTGCTGGACGAGCCCACCAACCACCTCGACGGGGCGACCCGCGCCCGGCTGATCAAGGCGCTGGCCGACTACGACGGGACGATCATCTGCGCGTCGCACGACCGCGAGATCCTGCGCCGGGTGGCGACCCGGGCCGTGCAGATCGAGGAGGGCGAGTGCCGGCCGCTGCTGGACTGGCGCGCCGGAGCGGCGTCCCGCGGCTGAGGACCGCGGCAGCGGGGAGAGTCGGGGGTGGTCGGGGAGAGAGGATTTGAACCTCCGACCTCTTCGTCCCGAACGAAGCGCGCTGCCGGACTGCGCCACTCCCCGACGCCGACCCAGCGTAGGCGAGCGTGTCGCGCTCGAACAATCGCGCGGGGCGCAGACGCGGCACGGCGCTGAGTCGCTAGCCCTGTGGCGACAGCGGTCCGCTGGCGAAGTCCGTCTGTGCGTCGGCCTCCGGGTCCGGCGGCTGGTAGCCGGGCGGCGGGATGCGTAACTCCTGGCCGATGCGCAGCGCGTTGGGGTTGCTCAGCTCGTTGTAGGCGGCCAGCGCGGCGGTGGTGACTGCGAAGCGCTGGGCGATCTTGCTCAGCACGTCGCCCGGCACGACGACGTAAATCTGGTCGAGCGGCTGCGCCGGCACCTCGGCCTCGGCCAAGGCGGCGGCGACGGCGGCCGCGGCGGCGTCCGTCGCCGCGTCGGGCGCGATAGCGACCGTCTCGGCCACCGGCGCGACGTCGGCGTCGTCGGCGGCCTGCGTCGCTGCGGCGCCCTCGGCGACGACGGCGTCCTGGGCGCCGCCGCCCGTGTCTCGCAACACGCTGAACGTCGTCAGCATCAGCACCGCGAAGATGATGGGGACCGCCACCACCAGGGTGAGCAGGAAGCCGAGCACCGGACCAGACCAGACGGTCTCGTCGGGTGGGGGGCCATCCGCCCCGGGCGGCGGCAGGGGCTGTGCGCCCGAGTCGCTAGCGCCGGCGGCCGGACTCGCCCTCCAGGATGGGCTCGTCGATGTAGACATCGCCGTTCCGAATCTTGATGTTGTAGCCGCAGTGCCCATTCGTGCAGACCCACGCCTTGTAGTGAATCGCCGCTCCCTGGCTGCCAAAGTCCGACAACGGCACGAGGTGCCCCGTGTCGCAGCGCTGGCACGGCGGGAACGCGAACAGCCCGTCCTCCACCCGTCACCCCCTTCATCCCGCACGACGCGCGAACGCCGCCTCGGGTTCCCCAGCGCTCCCGTCACGCTCGGGCCGTTCTCATTCTATCGCGGCCCGCCCGACCGCGCCCGGCCCGCCGGCGCGGATCGCCCCCCGGGGCCATAAGCTGGCGACATGGCCGACGCACTCACCGATCGTCAGCGCGAAGTCGCCGGCCTGGTCGCCGCGGGACTGACCAACCGCGAGGTCGCCGAGCAGCTCGGCATCTCCAAGGACGGGGTCAAGTACCATGTCGCGGAGATCCTCAGCCGGCTCGGCGTGTCCTCGCGCGCGTCGGTGCGCGAGGCGCTGTGGGGCCCGCCCGCCGACGCCCCCGCGCAGCCGTCCGCGCAGTCGCCCTCGCAGCCGGGCGAGGTCGACTTCGCGAAGTACCTGCTCGACGCGATGCGGGGCTCGCTGCTGCAGCGCGTGCTGCGCGTCGCGACGGCGACCGGCGTCGTCGAGGCGCTGCGCGAACTGCCGCCCGCCAGCGTGCATCGCATCGCGACGCAGACGGGCATCGACGGGCGCTACGTGCGCGCCATCCTGCAGGCGCTGGCCGCGCACCGCATCGTGACCTACCGCGCCGCCACGCGACAGTTCCGGCTGGCGCCGCCGCAGCGCGCGCTGCTCACGCCGGAGCGGCCCGACTCGTTCCTCGACCTGCTCGACAGCACGACGCCGCGCGACCCCGCCGACGACCGCCTGATCGCGCACATCCGGGCCGGCGACGGCGTGCGGCTCGAGGCGGGCATGGCCAACGAGTGGGAGAGCTTGATCCACATCCTGCCGCGGCCCGCGCACGGCCTGGCGCCCGCCTTCCGCGCCGCGCCGGAACTCGCCCCCGCGCTCGAGGGCGGCATCAGCGTGGGCGAGGCGGGCTCGGGACGGGGACGGCTGCTCATCGAGCTGGCGCGCCGCTACCCGCGCAGCCGCTTCACGGGCTACGACCTCAACCCCACGGCCGTGCGGCTGTCGGCCGCCGACGCAGAGCGGGCGGGCGTCGGCAATTGCGCCTTCGTGGAGGCGGACGTGACGCAGTTGCCCGAGTCACACGATCTGATGCTGGCCTTCGGGATGTTGCACGACACGCCCAATCCCAGGGAGATCGTCGAGGCGGTGGCGCGCATCATCGCGCCCGGCGGCTTCTTCGTCGCGACAGAGATCGCGGCCTCCAGCCGTCTGGAGCGCAACCTGGGCCAGCCGTTGGTCGAGGTGATGTACGACCTCTCGCTGATGCACTGCGTGCCCCACTCGGTGGCCTGCGGGGGCAAGGGCCTGGGGGCGCTGTGGGGCCAGGAAGCGACGCGCGAGGTGCTGGTCGCGGCGGGGCTGGAGGTCGAGGTCGTGCGGTCGCAGAGCGACGCGTTCCACAACTACTTCGTCGCACGGGCGGGCGCGCCGCCGGCGCGCGGCTAGGACCGGGCCGGGAGCCCAGCGGCCCCGGCCGCCTCCGCCGCCGCCCACTGCGGGTGCTTGCAGAGGAAGTACTCGTAGGCGTCGGAGAGTGCGATCCAGGACGCCTCGATGACGTCGGTCGAGGAGCCGACGGTGTTCCAGATGTGCTCCCCGTCCGAGGATTCGATGAGCACGCGCACGCTCGCGCCCGTGCCGCTCGCCGCATCGAGGATGCGGACCTTGTAGTCGCGCAGGTGCACCGTCTCGATGGCCGGGTAGGGCTGTCGCAGCCCGCGCCGGATCGACGCATCCATGGCCGAGACGGGGCCATTGCCGTCGGCCGCGGTCTGGAAGACCTCCTCGCCGACGGCGATCTTCGTCATCGCCTCGGCCTGCATGTCGGAGTGCGTGGTGGGGTCGCCGTCGTCCTTGTGGCGGCGCCGGTTGACGATCAGGAAGTCCTCGAGATCGAAGGGGGGGCGGTAGCCGGGCCGCAGTCGCAGGGCCAGCAGCTCGAACGAGGCCTCGGCGCCCTCGTACTGGAAGCCGCGGCTCTCCATCTCCTTGACGCGGTCGAGCAGGGCGCGGTTCTCCTCCTTGCTGAGGGGGAAGTCGAGGCCGCGCTCGGCCAGCTTGACGGAGATGTTGCGCTGCCCCGACAGCTCGCTGACCAGGATGCGGCGGCCGTTGCCCACCGCGTCGGGGTCGATGTGCTGGTAGGTGTCGGGATCCTTGACGATCGCGGCCACGTGGTAACCCGCCTTGTGGGCGAAGGCGCTCACGCCCACGTAGGGCGCCTGACCGTCGAGCGGCAGGTTGGCCAGCTCGGCGACGAACAGGCTGGCGTTGGTCAGCTCGGCGAGTTGCGCGTCGCTGACGACGGGGCGGCCCATCTTGAGCTGCAGGTTGGCGATGACGCTGGTCAGGTTGGCGTTGCCGCAGCGCTCGCCGTAGCCGTTGACGCAGCCCTGCACCTGCGTGACCCCCGCCTCGACGGCGGCCAGGCTGTTGGCGACGGCGAGGCCGCAGTCGTCGTGGCAGTGGATGCCCAGCCGCGCATCCGGGAGCGCCTCGCGCACGGCGGCCACGACGCGCAGGATGTCGGAGGTCATGGCGCCGCCGTTGGTGTCGCAGAGGACGAGGTATGCGGCGCCCGCGCGGTCGGCGGTGCGCAGCGCCTGCAGCGCGTAGTCCGGGTCCTCGCGGTAGCCGTCGAAGAAGTGCTCGGCGTCGAAGTGGACCTCGCGGCCCTGCGCGCGGATGTGGGAGACCGACTCGCGGATCATCGAGAGGTTCTCCTCCCGCGACGTCTCCAGCGCGACGCGCACCTGGTAGGCGCTGGCCTTGCCGACCAGCGTCACGACGGGCGTCTCGGCGCCGAGCAGGGCCCGCATGTTGAAGTCACCGGCCGTGTCGGCGCCGGGCTTGCGCGTGCCGCCGAAGGCGACCAGCCGGGCGTGCTTGAGCGGCCGCGCCCGCATGGCCTCAAAGAAGGCCTTGTCCTTCTCGTTGCTGCCGGGGAAGCCGCCCTCCACGTAGTGGATGCCGATCGCGTCGAGGCGGTGCGCGATGGCGACCTTGTCGTCGAGGGAGAAGGCGATGCCCTCCATCTGCGAGCCGTCGCGCAGCAGGGTGTCGTAGAGGACGATCGGCGGGGACTGGGACATGTCGCGCTCCAAGCGCCGTGCGCCGCCGTCAGCGGCGCGGGCCGGGGGGATCGGGGGTGGGGGCGGACGCGAGGGAGCGAACCCGTGCGGGGGTCGCGGGGGGCGAGCGCCGCTCAGGACGCAATCGTCACCGCCGCGACGATCGCGGCGGCTGGGGCTCCCGTCGGGGGTGGCGTCGCGGACATGGGGCGTCGCCTCGCTTCCTGGTCCACGCTCACCGTACTGAGCGCCGGGCGTGGCGGCAACGTGGCAGGGGTAAGGAAGCGCGCGCGCCTCACCGAGGGCGGCCGGCTGCAGGCCGTCGGCGACTGCGCGCCAGACGAAGCGGCCCCCGGCGACCGCCATGGGCATGGCGGCCGCCGGGGGCCGATCGATCCAGCGGGAGGCCGGGCCCTAGGTGGCCTTGCGCTTCTGGATGGAGTACGTGCTGAAGAAGCCGAGCGAGCCGAAGGGTCCACCCACCGGCCAGTTGACGTCCCCGCGGGTGAGCACGCCGTCCAGCGGCTCGATCACGTTGATGAACCAGGCGCCCCGCTTGTGGCGGAGGAACAACTCCGAGGTGAGCTCGTTGCGCCGCTCGGGATCGCGCTCGGCCTTGACCTGCGCGTAGATCTCGTCGAGGACCGGGTCGCCGTGGATCGCCATGGTGTAGAAGCCCTCGAAGTTGGCGCAGCAGGTCCACATCACGCTCGGGTCCGCCAACCAGTTCGCCCAGAACCAGTAGAGCCCCACGGGCGCGGTGCCCGACGGACCGCCGCGGGAGTAGGCGTCGGTGAAGTACTCGGTCGCGGGGAGCGAGACCGGGGTGATCCGGATGCCGGCCTCGGTCAGCATCTGCGCCGTGGTCAGCACCAAGTCTTCCTGGAGGTCGCCGCCCCAGTCGGGCGTGTAGTACAGCGTCTCGTCGATGCCGTCCGGGTAGCCGGCCTCCGCCAGCAGCGCCCGCGCCCGCTCGGGGTCGTAGCCCCAGTCCGCCGCCCGCGCGTCCTCCTCGCTGGGATACCCGATGACGCCGCGGTAACTCCACATGGGCTCGATGGGCTCCACGCCGAGCAGCAGCCCTTCGGCGATGGCCGCCCGGTTGATGGCGAGGTTCGCCGCGATGCGGACGCGCTCGTCCATCCACGGGTTGGGCGTGCCGTCTTCGCGCGTCTCCTTCCAGAGGTTGGGGTAGATGTTGTGAACCGTCCAGCCCAGCCCCGGGACGAACTGGACCGTGAAGTCGGGGTCGTCGATGAACGGCGCGACCGCGTTGACCCCCAACTCCGCGGCCCCATCGATCTCGCCGGCCTCGATGCCGGCGATGCGCGACTGCACCTCGGGGCGCACCAGACCGATCAGGTGCTTGTGGTGGGCGTAGTGCGGCACGCGGATGGGGTGGTCGATCGGGTTGAAGTGGTCCTCGAAGCGCTCGAAGACGAAGTCCTCCTCGTCGGAGTGGCTGACGAAGCGGAAGGGCCCCGTGCCGATCGGGTGCTGGTCCAGCGCGAGGTCGCCGCGCCGCTCCACGTCCGCCTTGGACATGACCGCCACGTTGCCGGAGATGCCCACGGTGCCCCAGAAGCCCGCGTCGAACTCGGGCAGTTCGATCACCCAGGTGTTGTCGTCGACCGCCTCGTTGCGGAGCCAGTAGGAGGCCGCCCAGCTCGGCCGCGCGGGTTGCCAGCCGGCCGGATGGTCGCTCGTCTCGCCGCCCTGGTGATACTCGGCGACGCCGCCCATGCGGTCGTAGGTGAAGGCGAAGTCGTGCGCGGTGACCACGGAGCCGTCGTGGAACATCGCCCGGTTCGGGGTGCCGATGCACGTGGCCCCCTCGTCGGCCCACTCCAGCGTGGCCAGATGCGGGATCAGATCCTTCGTCAGGGGCGAGATCTCCACGAGGCCGTCGAGGACGGCGCCGTGCGACATGTAGTTGGCCTCGCTGCCGATCTTGTGCTGATCCAGGCCCCCCGAGTCAGCGGGGACGGCGACGGTGATCGTGGCGTCCAGGTCGATCTCGTCGAGCGGCCAGGGCACGGTCCAGTCCACGAACTCGGCCTCCGCGGTCAAGGCGGCGGCGATGTTGCCCGTCTGCTCGACGGCCTCCTGGGCCGCGGCGGCGGCCTCTTCGGCGGCGGCGACGGCCGCGGCGGCGGTCTCGGCCGCGGCTTCGGCGGTCTCCTGGGCGGTGGCGGCGGCCTGCCCGGCGGCGGCGGCGGCCTGCCCGGCGGCGGCGGACGCCTCCCCGGCGGCCGCCGCGGCGGCGGCAGCGGCCTCGGCGGCGTTGTCGATGGCGGCCTGGGCGGCCGCCGCGGTGGCCGTGCCGGCTTCGACGGCCGCGGCGACATCGCGGGCGGCCTGGGCGGCGGCCTCGGCCGCCTCGGCGGCGGCGTCCGCGACGGCCGCGGCAGCGGCGTCGCCGGCAGCGCCAGCGGCGTCGGCGGCCTGGGCGGCCGCTGCGGCGGCGGCTTCCGCGGCGGCGGCCGCGTTGCCGGCGTCCTCCGACTCGGCCGCCTCGGCGGCCAGGGCAGCGGCGGCATCGGCGGCGCTGGCCGCCTGCGAGGCGGCGGCGGAGGCCTCGCCGGCGGCGTCTGCCGCGTCGGCCGCAGCGGCGGAGGCCTCGCCTGCGGCGTCTGCCGCCTCGGCCGCGACGGCGGCGGCGGCGGCGGATTCGGCGGCGCGCGCATCCCCGGCGGCGACCGCCGCGGCGGCGGCCTCTTCCGCAGCCGCGGCGGCCCGTTCGGCCGCCACGGCGCCGGCGTCAGGCCCGTCGTCGTCGCCGCAGCCGACCAGGGCCAGCCCGGCGGCCCCAACGCCCGCTTTGGCGCTGGCTCCCAACATGGTGCGGCGTGAGATCTTCCGCTGTCGCAGGGTCGTCCAATAGTTCCGGCGGCTCATCACATGTTCCCTTCCGGTCCCCGGCTGTCCCGTTGTGGGATCGCTCGGTGCGTGAGCACGCACAGTATCGCACATTATAAGAGTGCACCCCCCCCCCCCGGTTATGTAATATAGGAAGGAAATTGATGGGTTATCCACCGAATTTTTCGGCTTCTCACGCTGTTGGAACCCCCCCCTGTGTCACTCGTGGGGTTCCGGCGTGCGATCGCGCGGGGGAACCTCGCCCCCGAACCCCCGCTCCATCGTCCTGGTGGACAGGGGGCCAGGGGGTGAGGTCGGGGCGGAGCGCCCTCGTCAGGCCAGCGCCGCGACGATGAGGTCGCCCATGGCGGCGGTGTCCTTCGGGCGGTCGTCCGGGCCGGCGAGGTCGGCCGGGCGGTGGCCGGCGGCGAGCACGGCGTCGACGGCCGCCTCGACGGCGGCGGCCTCGGCCTCCAGGCCCAGCGAGAGGCGCAGCATCATCGCGCCGCTGAGGATCTGGGCGATGGGGTTGGCGATGCCGCGGCCCTGGATATCGGGCGCCGTGCCGTGGATCGGCTCGTACATGCCCAGGCCGGTGCCGTCGCGGCTGCGCAGGCCCAGGCTGGCGCTGGGCAGCATGCCCATCGAGCCGGCCAGCATGGAGGCCTCGTCGCTGAGGATGTCGCCGAACAAGTTCTCCGCGACGATGACGTCGAAGTCGCCGGGGCGGGAGATGAGGTGCATCGTGCAGGCGTCGACGAGCAGGTGCTCGACCGCGACGTCGGGGTAGTCGGGCGCGACCTCCAGCACGATCGCGCGCCAGAGGCGGGAGCTGGCCATCACGTTGGCCTTGTCGACGGAGGTGAGCTTCCTGCGCCGCGCCTGCGCCAGCTCGAAGCCGACGCGCACGATGCGCTCGATCTCGTGCTCGGAGTAGGCCAGCGTATCGACGACGTGGCGCTCGCCGTTCTCCACCCACTGCTTCTGCGGCTGGCCGAAGTAGATGCCGCCGGTCAGCTCGCGCAGGACGATCATGTCCACGCCGCGCACGACCTCGGGCTTGAGCGCCGTGCTGTCGACGAGAAAGTCGTACACCTTGACGGGGCGGATATTGGCGAACAGGCCCAGGCCCTTGCGCAGCCCCAGGATGGCCTGCTCGGGGCGGACGCTGGCGCCGGGATCGTCCCACTTGGGGCCGCCGACGGCGCCGAAGAAGACCGCATCCTGCGCCTGGCACATCTCGAGCGTCTCGTCGCGCAGGGCGACGCCGTAGTCGTCGATGGCGGCGCCGCCGACGATGTCGGCGGTGTAGCTGAACTCGTGCCCGAAGCGCGCGCCCACGGCGTCGAGCACCTTGACGCCCTCGGCGACGACCTCCGGTCCGATGCCGTCGCCGGGCAGCAGCGCGATGTTGAAGTGGCTCACGAAGATCCTCCCAGGGGGCGGGCTCAGGCGCTGATGCGGGGCTTGAAGGCCGGACGGCCCTGCTCGAAGGCGGTGATCGCGTCGACGTGTTGCAGCGTGATGTCGATCCCGTCGAGCCCGTTGAGCAGCGTGTGCTTGACGAAGGGGTCGATCTCGAAGCCGCGCGACCAGCCGCCGGGCGTCGAGACGGTCTGGGCCGCCAGGTCCACGGTGATGGGGGCGGAGGGCGTCTCGGCCGCGCGCGCCATGAGGTGTTCGCAGTCGGGCGGGGGCAGGGTGACGGTGAGCAGCCCCATCTTGGCGCTGTTGTTGCGGAAGATGTCGGCGAAGGAGGGGGCGATGACCACGCCCACGCCCATCTGCTGGATCGCCCAGACGGCGTGCTCGCGCGAGGAGCCGCCCCCAAAGTTCGGGCCCGCCAGGAGGATGGGGGCGCCGGCGTACTCCGGCTGGTTGACGACGAAGTCGGCGTCCTTGCGCCAGCTCTCGAAGGCGAAGGGGCCGTAGCCCGTGCGCTCGATCTTCTTGAGGTGGCGGGCGGGGATGATCTGGTCGGTGTCGATGTCGGCGCGGTCGAGCGGGATCGCGTGGCCGCTGACGGTCGTGACGGGTTGCATAATGCTCCTAACTCACCGACGCCAGGCCGCTGCCCTCCACGCGGAGGGACCACGTGAATGCACTGGCGGGCTCGGGTTCCTCGCCGAGCTCTCGTTTCGTCTCGATGTAGGCGGCGATGGCGTCGGGCAACCGCGCCCGCAGGGCGTCGAGCGTCTCTCCCTGCGCCACGCAGCCCGGCAGGTCGAGGACTTCCGCCCAGTAGCCGCCTTCCTCTGCTTCATAGACGGCGATCGTGTAGACGGGAGCCTCGGAAGCCACCATCACATCACCTCCTCGAACTCCTGTGCGGTCGCCCCGGCGCGACGAATGAGCCGATGCAGCAGACCGATCTTGAGTGTACCGGTGGGGATCGCGAGCAACGCTCCGTTCGGCATCGTCACCATGCGGTAGTTCTTCTTCGACGCCCGCTCTCGGCCACCCAAGTGAACGAACGCCCGGACGGCCTCGTCCTGTTTGACATTCCGAAGGCCCGGCATCCTAGCTCCGAGTCGCCTAGCTCCAGTCCCGCACGTCGACGAAGTGGCCGGCGACGGCGGCGGCGGCGGCCATCGCGGGGCTGACGAGGTGGGTGCGGCCACCCGGACCCTGCCGCCCCTCGAAGTTGCGGTTGCTGGTCGAGGCGCAGCGCTCACCGGGAGCGAGGATGTCGGGGTTCATGCCGAGGCACATCGAGCAGCCGGCCTCGCGCCACTCGAAGCCGGCGTCGCGGAAGATGTCGGCCAGCCCCTCCTGCTCGGCCTGCGCTTTGATGAGCCCCGAGCCCGGCACAACCATCGCATGCACGCCGCCGGCGACCGTCTTGCCCTCGATCACCTTCGCGGCCGCGCGCAGGTCCTCGATGCGGGCGTTGGTGCAGGATCCGATGAAGACGCGGTCGAGGTTGATGTCCACGATGCGAGTCGCGGGTTCGAGGTCCATGTAGCGCAGGGCGCGCTCCGCCGTCTCACGGGCGGCGCGGTCGTCGATCTCGGCCGGGTCCGGCACCTGGCCGCCGACGCCCACGCTCTGCGCGGGCGTCACGCCCCACGTGACGTACGGGTCGATGCCCCCACCGTCGAGCACGAACTCGCGGTCGAAGCGCGCGCCGGGGTCGGTGGGGAGTTGCCGCCAGGACTCCAGGGCCTCGTCCCAGGCGTCGCCCGTCGGGGCGTGGGGGCGACCGCGGAGGTAGTCGAAGGTGGTCTCGTCGGGCGCGACCAGGCCGGCGCGGGCGCCGCCCTCGATCGTCATGTTGCAGACGGTCATGCGCCCCTCCATCGAGAGGGCGCGGATGACGTCGCCGCGGTACTCGATCACGTGCCCGACGCCGCCGTCGACGCCGATGCGGTTGATGATCGTGAGCACGACGTCCTTGGCGGTGCAACCCGCCGGCAGCGCGCCCGTGACCTCGACCGACATCTGCTTGAGCGGCTTCTGCGGCAGCGTCTGGGTGGCGAGCACATGCTCGACCTCCGAGGTGCCGATGCCGAAGGCGAGCGCGCCAAACGCGCCGTGGGTCGAGGTGTGGCTGTCGCCGCAGACGATCGTCAGGCCGGGCTGGGTGACGCCCTGCTCCGGCCCGATGATGTGCACGATGCCCTGGCGCGGGTCGAAGGTGTCGAACAGGGGGACGTCGAACTGGGCGCAGTTCTCGCGCAGCGAGGTGACCTGCTGCTGCGAGAGCGGATCCCGGTAGGGCTCGACGCGGTTGTCGGTGGGGACGTTGTGGTCGGGCACGGCGAGGGTGAGGTCGGGCCGGCGGACGGGCCGCCCGGTCAGGCGCAGGCCCTCGAAGGCCTGCGGGCTGGTGACCTCGTGCACGAGGTGGAGGTCGACGTAGAGCAGGTCGGGCTCGCCGTCGCCTTGGCGGACGAGATGCTCATCCCAGATCTTCTGGGCCAGTGTGCGAGCTTCGGCCACGCGTAAGTCCTTTCGTCGCCCCGGGCGAGCGGGGCCCGGCAGCTGTTAGGGCGTGCGGCGCTGCGTCACCGACGGGCGGGCGCCCACTTTGCCGGTGAGGTAGCGGTTGACGGCGTTGACGTAGGCGCGCGCGCTGGCGACCAGGATGTCCTGATCGAGCGCCCGCCCGGTGTACGTGCCGCCATCGATCTCGATGCGGATCGTGACCTCGCCCTGGGCGTCGAGGCCCTCGGTGATGGCCGTGACGGCGTATTCGGTGAGCACGTCCTGGGTGCCGATGAGGCCGCGGATCGTCTTGTAGACGGCGTCCACCGGGCCGGTGCCCGTGTCGGCCGCCTGGTGGAACTCCCCGTCGGGGCCGCGCAGCTTGATGCTGGCGGTGGGGGTCGCGCCGGTGCCGGTCGTGACGTTGATCGATTCGATGTGCCAGGCCTCCTCGGCCTGCCCGATGTGGTCGGAGACGATGGCCTCCAGGTCGCGGTCATCGACGGTGTTCTTGCGGTCGGCCAGTTCCTGGAAGCGCAGGAAGGCGCGGTTGAATTCCTCGTCCTCAAGGGTGTAACCGAGGTCGTGCAGGCGGGAGCGGAAGCCGGCCCGGCCGGAGAGCTTGCTGAGCACGAACTGGCTGCCCTCCTTCCAGCCGACCTCCTCCGGGTCCATGATCTCGTAGGTCTCGCGCAGCTTGATGACGCCGTCCTGGTGGATGCCCGACTGATGGCGGAAGGCGTTGAGCCCCACGATGGCCTTGTTGGGCTGCACATGCATGCCGGCGAAGTCCTGCACCATGCGCGAGGCCGGGACCAGGTAGCGCGGGTCGACGTTGGTCTCCGCGTCGAGGAAGTCGGGGCGGGTGCGGATGGCCATCACGACCTCCTCCAGCGAGGCGTTGCCGGCGCGCTCGCCCAGGCCGTTGATGGTGCACTCGATCTGGCGCGCGCCGGCCTGCACGGCGGCGAGGCTGTTGGCGCTGCTGAGGCCCAGGTCGTTGTGGCAGTGGACGGAGACCGTGACGTGGTCCATGCCGGGGACATCTTCCATGATCTGGCGGATGAAGGCCTCGAACTCCTCCGGGATGGCGTAGCCCACGGTGTCGGGGATGTTGATCGTGGTGGCGCCGGCCTCGACGCACTCCTTGAGCATGCGCATCAGGAAGTCGCGGTCGGAGCGGGTGGCGTCCATCGGGCTGAACTCGACGTTCTCCACGTAGCGCTTGGCGTGCGCGACCATCTCCCGGGCCTGCTCGAGGACGTACTCACGGTCCTTGCGCAGCTGGTGGGCGATGTGGATGTCGGAGCTGGAGAGGAAGACGTGCAGGCGCGGGTCCTCCGCGTCCTGGATGGCGGCCCAGCCCTGGTCGACGTCGTTGGGGACGGCGCGACAGAGCGTGGCGACGGAGGCGCCGCGGACCTCCTTGGCGATGCGGGCGACGGCGTCGAAGTCGGCGGGCGAGGCGGCGGCGAAGCCGGCCTCGATGGTGTCGACGTTCATGCGCTCGAGCAGCTTGGCGATCTGCAGCTTCTCCTCGGCGGAGAAGCTGACGCCGGCGGCCTGCTCGCCGTCGCGCAGCGTGGTATCGAAGATCTTGATTCGGTCGGGCATGGGGTCGGACTCCTGGGCTCAGCGCGGCGCGTGCAGGAGGGCACGCCCCGGCGGGGTGGACGGCTGGATCAGCGTCGTCCCCCAAGGCTGCGGCGGGCTGAGTGGGCCCGCCGAGATGTCCCTGCCAGGAAGTGGTTCTGCATCACGCTCCCAGTATGTCAGGCGGAGGGAAGCTGTGCCTAGCGGATCCCGCCGGGATTTGCGTGGCGTTTGCAATCGGAGGGGCTAGCGACGTGTGGTGGTTCCCCAGGGCAGGACAAAGGAGCACATCTGTTCTATTCTGTGCGGCATGGAGGGCGCGTTCCGTGAGCATGCCCGCGCGGCCGAAGATCTACCACATCACGCACGTCACCAACCTGCCCGGGATCGTGTCGGACGGGGCGCTACTGTCGGACAGGCGGATCAGCGAAGCGAAGGGCGCGGCCGTGACGATCGGCATGTCGAAGATCAAGCAGCGCCGGCTCGGCTTGCCGGTCCACTGCCATCCCCGTGGGCACGTCGGCGATTATGTGCCGTTCAACTTCTGCTCGCGATCGGTCATGCTGTACGTGATCCACCGCGGGGACCATCCCGACCTAACCTACCGCGGCGGACAGGGGCCCATCGTGCATCTTGAGGCCGACGCTCGCAGGGTTATCGAATGGGCCGGGAGGTCCGGGCGAGGGTGGGCGATCAGCCTCCAGAACGCCGGTAGGGCGTACGCGGACTTCCGCTGCACGCTCCCGGGCTTCGCGAACTCGACTGGTCCGCCATTCGGAGCAACGACTTCCGGCAACCTGAGGTGCAAGAGAAGAAGCAGGCGGAGTTCCTGGTCCACCACGAATTCCCCTGGGAGTTGGTCGAGCGAATCGGCGTCCGCTCGGGAGCCGTTCGTGACAGGGCCACGGACGCCATCGCGTCGGCATCGCATCAACCATCAGTCTCGATTCAGCCGACTTGGTACTTCTAGCCGGAGGGGCCGAACGATGATCACGTTCACGAGCGGCGACGTGACGGAAGCGGACGCGGAGGCGCTGGTCAACACTGTGAACTGTGTTGGCGTGATGGGTCGCGGGATCGCGCTGCAGTTCAAGAGGCAGTACCCGGAGAACTTCCGCGCCTACGCGGCGGCCTGTGACCGCGGCGACGTGGAGCCGGGACGAGTCTTCGTCTTCGAGACGGGGCGGCTCACGAACCCGCGGTTCATCATCAACGTGCCGACAAAGCGACACTGGCGGGCGAAGAGCCGGCTGGGCGACATTGAGGCTGGGCTGGAGTCGCTTGTGGGGGCCGTGAGCGAGCGGAACATCCGCTCGATCGCGATCCCGCCGCTGGGATGCGGGCTAGGGGGCCTCGACTGGGATGAGGTTCGCCCACGGATCGAAGCGGCTCTGCACACACTGCCCGAGGTCCGCGCGCTGGTCTTCGAGCCATCCGGCGCCCCGGAGCGCCTGCCGAAAACGTCCGAGGCGCCCCGCATGACGGCTGGACGAGCCTCGCTCATCGGACTGCTGGACCAGTACTTGCGCGGATCGTTCGAGCCTTCGGCGACCCTCCTGGAACTGCACAAGCTGCTGTACTTCCTGCAGGCGTCGGGACGCGACATGCGCCTGCAGTACGTCAAGGCGCCGTACGGACCCTACGCGGAGAATCTGCGGCACGTCATGCACCAGATAGAGGGTCACTACACCACCGGCTACGCGGACGGCGGCGACGATCCGACGAAGGAGATCACACTGATCCCCGGCGCGACCAACGACGCCGACGCGTTCCTCGCGAGCGACGACGAGGCCCGCGCGGGCTTCGATCGCGTCAGCAAGTTGGTCGACGGGTTCGAGACGCCGTTCGGCCTTGAGTTGTTAGCGTCGGTCCATTGGGTGGCGACCCGCGACGGCGCCCGGAGCGCCGAGCAAGCGGGTGACGCCCTGTACGCGTGGAACGACCGCAAGAAGCAGTTCACGCGCACTCAGATCGGGATCGCGTGGACGGTGCTGGATGAGCAGGGCTGGCTCGCGAAGCAGCCGGCCCCGTGACCATCGTCCGGGGTCAGTCCGCCTTTTCGCGGAGCCACGACATCATGCCGCGCAACTCGCCGCCGACTTCCTCGGACGGGTGCTGCGCGGCGCGACGCCGCATCGCCTCGAAGCCGGGGCGGCCGGCCTGGTTCTCCAGGATCCACTCGCGCGCGAACTGGCCGCTCTGGACCTCCTCCAGGATCGCCTTCATGCGCGCCTTGATGTCGGGCCCCACGGCGCGCGCGCCGCGGGTGTAGTCGCCGTACTCGGCCGTGTCCGACACGGAGTAGCGCATGTTGGCGAAGCCACCCTCGTAGATCAGATCGACGATCAGCTTCACCTCGTGGACCGTCTCGAAGTAGGCCGACTCGGGCTGGTAGCCGGCCTCGACGAGCGTCTCGAAGCCGGCCTGCATGAGCGCCGAGACGCCGCCGCAGAGCACGGCCTGCTCGCCGAAGAGGTCGGTCTCGGTCTCCTCCAGGAAGGTGGTCTCGAGGACGCCGCCCTTGGTGCCGCCGATCCCGCGGGCGTAGGCCAGGGCCGTCTGCCGGGCGGTCTCGGAGGCGTCCTGGTGCACGGCCAGCAGGGCCGGCACGCCGCCGCCCTCCTGGAAGACGCGCCGCACCAAGTGCCCGGGCCCCTTGGGCGCGATCATCGACACGTCCACGTTGTGGGGCGCCTCGATCTGGCCGAAGTGGATGTTGAAGCCGTGCGCGAACATCAGCGTCTTGCCCTCGCGCATGCCGTGCGCGATGTGGTTCTCGTAGATCTCCTTCTGGATGTGGTCCGGCGTGAGGACCATGATGATGTCGGCCGCCTCGGCGACGTCATCGACGCTGCCGACCTGCAAGCCCGCCGCCTCGGCCTTGGGCCAGGAGCGGGATCCGGGGTAGAGGCCCACCATGACGCGCTGGCCGCTCTCGTGCAGGTTGAGCGCGTGCGCGTGCCCCTGACTGCCGAAGCCGATGACGCCGATCGTCTTGTCCTGGAGGTAGGACATGTCGGCGTCTTGGTCGTAGTACATCTTGGCGGCCATGGGGGCTCCTCTTCTGCGGCCGTCGCGGGGCGACGGCGCGTGCTGACGGCGCGGTGTGCTCGCGGCAGGGCGGATGCTATACCCGCCGCTTCGCCCGGCGCGAGCGGCCGGGCGCCGCCGCGGGGCTAGTCGCTGGCGAAGGGCAGCGCGCCCTCCGGGCGACGGCCCAGCTGCGCCCGCGCGGCCTCCGCCTGCTGCTCGCCGGGACTGATGGGCGCGGGCTTGCTGGTGCAGGGGCCGCGCACCATCGCCACCCGGCCGGTGCGCACCATCTCCAGGATGCCGTAGGGGCGGAGCATCGCCTCCAGGGCCTCAACTTTGCGGCCGTCGCCGAGCACCTGCACGATGATCGACTGCGGGCCAACATCCACGATGTCGGCGCGAAACGCCTTCACGAGCTCACCCACCTCCACGAGTTGGGGGGGCCGGCAGGCGACCTTGATCAGCGACATCTCGCGGTCGATCACGGGCTGATTACTGATGTCCACGACGGAGACGACGTCGATCAGCTTGAACAGCTGGCGCTCCACCTGCGCCACGGTGCCGGCGCCGCCCTCGACGACGATGGTCATGCGGCTCAGGCCGGGCTCGTCGGCCTTGCCGACGGTCAGGCTCTCGATGTTGAAGCCGCGGCGGCGGAACAGCGAGGCGACGCGGGCCAACACCCCCGGGCGGTCCTCGACGTGCGCGACGATGGTGCTGTAGTCGGTCATGGGGCGGGCTCCTCAATCGTCTCGGACAGGGCGGCGCCGGCCGGGACCATGGGCCAGACGTTCTCCACCCTGGCCGTTTGGAAGTCGATCAGGACGGGGCCGTCGACGGCCTGGGCGGCGCGGATGGCGTCGCGGGCTTCCTGGCGGGTCGTGGCGCGCAGGCCGGTGATGCCGTAGGCCTCGGCCAGCTTCAGGAAGTCGGGCTGGCCCAGGTCGACGGAGTGGTAGTTGTCTTTGTAGAACAGCTCCTGCCACTGACGCACCATGCCCAGGTAGCCGTTGTTGAACAGCGCGTAGCGGATGGGCAGGTTGTGGTCCTTGACGGTCTGCAGCTCCTGCAGCGTCATTTGGAAGCCGCCGTCGCCGCAGAAGGACCAGACGGGCTCCGACGGTTGCGCGAACTGCGCGCCGATGGCGGCCGGCACCTCGTAGCCCATGGTGCCCAGGCCGCCGCTGGTGACCCACTGGCGGGGGCGCTTGAACGGGTAGTACTGCGCAGCCCACATCTGATGCTGGCCGACACCCGTGACGACGGTGGCGTCGCCGTTGGTCTCCTCGGCGATGGCGCGCACCAGCCAGGTGCCGGTGAGCTCGTCCTCGGCGCCGAAGTACTCCGTGGGGTGCTCGGCCTTGACGCCGTCGATCCAGGCGCGCCACTGCGGATGCGTGGCCGGCTCGAGCAGGGGCGCCAGGGCGCGCAGAGTCTCGGCGACATCGCCCTGCACCGGCGCGTGGGTCTGGAAGTTCTTGCCGATCTCGGCCGGGTCGATGTCGATATGGACGATCTTCGCGCCCGGGTTGAAGTCCTTGAAGCGGCCCATCGCGCGGTCGTCGAAGCGCATGCCGATGCCGATCACGACGTCGGCGGCGTCGGCCGTCATGTTGCAGTAGTAGTGGCCGTGCATGCCCAGGAAGCCGTACGAGAGGGGATGCGCGTCGGGGATCGAGGAGATGCCCAGCAGCGTCGTGATGACGGGGGCGTCGACCTTCTCGGCAACCGCGCGCAGTTCATCGGCCGCGCCGGAGAGGATGACGCCCTGCCCGGCCAGGATGACGGGCTTCTCGGCCGCGTTGATGAGTTCGGCGGCGCGTTCGACGTCGGCCTGGGCGGGGCGGGTGACGACCGAATAGCCGCGCAGATGCACGTGCTCCGGGTAGCCATCCCAGTCGGCCGTCTCGATGAACACGTCCTTGGGGATGTCGACGAGCACCGGCCCCTTGCGGCCCGTGGAGGCGATGTGGAAGGCCTCCTTGACGGCCTGCGCCACCTCGCTGGCGCGCATCACGAGGTAGTTGTGCTTCGTGATCGGCAGCGTGATGCCGGTGATGTCGGCCTCCTGGAAGCCGTCGCGGCCGAGCAGGTCGCGGGCGACGTTGCCCGTCAGGACGACCATCGGCACGGAGTCCATGTAGGCCGTGCAGATGCCGGTGACGAGGTTGGTCGCGCCGGGGCCCGAGGTCGCCAGGCAGACGCCGGTGCGACCGCTGACGCGGGCGTAGGCGTCGGCGGCGTGGGCGGCCGACTGCTCGTGCCGGACGAGGACGTGCCGGATCTCGGGGTACTGGACGAAGGTGTCGTAGAGCGGCAGCACGACGCCGCCGGGATAGCCGAACAGCGTCTCGACGCCCTCGGCCTTGAGACACTCCAGCAGGATCTGTGCGCCGGTCAGTTTCATGATTGGACCTCTTCGTTCGCCGGCCGCGTCCCCTCGGGGATCGCGGGAAAAGAAAACGCCGGTCCCTGCGACCGGCGTTGCGCTCCGCTGTGCTGGGCGACGGCTACGCTTCGCCGCCCCCAACGGAGCGCATCGCTACGACTACCACGAGCAGGGTCACGCCAAGCAAGATGAGTCGCGCCACGTCTGCACTCCCAACTCTGGATGTAGTGAGCCATCGGCACTGTAGCCCAGCGCGGCCGGGCGTGTGAAGCGGCGACGTTAACTGACGGTTGCCCGGCCTGCGGCTCGGCGCTTGCGCCGCGACACTTTGCGCGCGGCCCGGCGCGCTGCCAGCTCGAACAGGGGCGCGAGCGGGCCCAGGCGGGCGCGCATCCCCTGGTAGTCGTCCTCGCCCCGCACGATGCGGCAGAGCAGCCCGCGGAACCAGCCGGAGCGACGCATGATCTGCACGTACGGCCAGGGGTGGTCCTGGAGCAGGTCGGCGAGCTGCCGCGCGATGGCCAGATCGGGCTCGATGCTGCGCTCCAGCGCGCGCTCGTAGTCGCGCAGGTCGGAGGCCTCGCCGGAGAGCAGCCGCGACACCGCCGCCGCGGCCATGCGCGCGGAGCGAAAGGCGTTGCCGATGCCCTCGCCCGAGAGCGGGTCGACGAGGCCGGCGGCGTCGCCGACCAGCGCCACCCGTCCGACGACGACCGGGCTGCCGGCGTCGCGCAGGGGCAGCCGGTAGCCGCGGTGGCCGGCCAGCGCCGGGGCCGAGAAGCGCTCGGCGATGCCGTAGGCCTCGAGTTCCGCGCGCAGGCGCGGGCCGGCGACGGGCCAGCCCCCGACGCCGATGTTGCAGTGGTCGCCCTTGGGGAAGATCCAGCCGTAGCCGCCCGGCAGACTGCCCAGCTCGACGCCCACGTGGCGGGACCAGTTGTCCGGCACGCCCGGGGTGTTGGCCTCCAGCGCGACCGCGGTGCGTTGGCCGGGCAGCCCGACGGCGCCGCGGCAGACGCCGTTGACGCCGTCGGCGGCGATGAGCGCGGGCGCCGTCGCGAGGTCGCCGTTGTCGAAGCGGACGCGGACCCCGTCCGGGGTGGCCTCGACCTCGCGCACGCGGCGGCCGTCCTGGAACGTCGCGCCCGCCGCCGTGGCCTGCTCGGCCAGGTAGGCGTCGAGGCGGGCGCGCTGGGTCATGTAGACGAGCGGCCGGCCGGCGTCGTGCTCGAACTCCCAGTCGCGCCGGTAGCGCACCCGGAAGGCGGACAGCGTCCGCTCGGCGACGGGCTCGATCGAGAACGGCAGGTGCTTGGCCGCGCCGACGAGCACGCCGCCGCCGCAGGGCTTGTCGCGCGGGAAGGCGGCCCGATCGACCAGCAGCACGCGCGCGCCCGCGGTGGCGAGGTCGTAGGCCGCGACCGAGCCGGCCGGGCCGGCGCCCACCACGATGCAGTCGTACGACGGCGCGCTGGTCATGGTGTGTTCATTGGGGGCGCTCATGGTTCCTCTCTCACGGCGGGGGCCGACCGCGAGCGCCGCCAGCGGTCGAAGGCGGCCTTGAGGCCGGCGAGGACGGGCGCGGTGAAGCAGAACACGATCGCCGCGACGGGCAGGTCGGCGGCGATAGCGATGAACGGCAGCGGCGCGGCGGCCACCAGGATGCCGATCTCGGCGATGTGAAAGAGGAAGAAGGCGCCCGTCGCCGCCGACATCGTGATGCCGAACTGCCAGGGCAGGAACGCGCCGGCCGCGCCCACCGCGGTGGCGGCGCCGCGTCCCCCGCGGAAGCGCAGCCAGACGGGGAACATGTGCGCCAGGATGACGATGTAGCCGCAGGCCACCCACCAGCCGATCGGCAGATCGAGCCAGCGCGCCACCGAGACCGCCAGCAGCCCCTTGCCGATGTCGCTCAGCAGCGCGATGTGGCCCCAGGGCCGGCCGACGCCCTGTCTCATGGCGTTGCCGGAGCCCACGTTGTGGTCGCCCACGGTACGAAGATCCTGGCCGCCGCTGCGCCAGTAGAAGATCAGCCAGCTGATCGGGATCGACCCGATGAGATAGGCCAGCGCGACGGCGAGCAACTCGGTCACGGCCGCGGCCTCGCTTTCGCCCTCGCCCTCGTGTGCGGCTGCCCTCCGGGGACGCGCGCCGGCGGGGCCGGGGGTCAGGCCCCGGCGAGATCCGCCGCCGGGATCGGGATCAGCCAGCGCTCGTACTGCGGCAGCCGGCCGAGGATCGCGTCGAAGAACAGCTGCTGCAGCTGCGCCGAGACGACGCCGATGCCGCCCCCGTTCACGGGCCGGCTGTCGATCTCCAGGATCGGGGTGACGTGCGCCGCCGTGCCCGTCATGAAGACCTCGTCGGTGACGTAGAGCTCGCTGCGGTCGATGCTGCGCTCGATGGTCGGCAGGCCGAGTTCCGTCCGGGCCAGTTCGATCACCGTGGCCCGGGTGATACCGACCAGGATGTTGTCGGACGAGGGCGGCGTGATGAGGGCGCCGTCCTGCACCATGAAGATGTTCTCGCCGCTGCCCTCGGCGACGTGGCCGTCGGCGTTGAGCATGATCGCCTCGTCGTAGCCGTGGTGGTGGGCCTCCGTCTTGGCGAGGGCGGAGTTGATGTAGACGCCGGTGACCTTGGCCCGGACGGGGATCGACGTGTCGTCGGCGCGGCGCCAGGACGAGGTGCAGCAGCGGATGCCGGCCTCCAAGTCGAGGTAGGCCCCAAACGGCGCGCAGTAGATCAGCAGGTCGTCCTCGATGTCGTGCAGGCGCACGCCCAGCACCTCCTGCGACTTGTAGACCATGGGCCGGATGTAGAGGTCCTCGTGGAAGCCGCTGTTCGTGACGAGCCGGCGCGTGAGGTCGATCAGTTCGTCATCGCTGTAGCGCAGGTCCATCATCAGCACGTGGGCCGATTTGCGCAGGCGTGCGAAGTGCTCGCGGGCGCGGAACAGATAGAGCGTCTCGTGCTCGGCGTTCCAGTTGGCCCGGATCCCCTCGAAAACGGCGGTGCCGTAGTTGAAGGCGTGCGTCATGAGGCCGATCTTGGCGTCGGCCAAGGGCATCAGTTCGCCCTTGAGAAACGCGTAGGGGGTGCCGGACATGGGCGATTCTCCTTCGCAACCGCGCCAGTATAAGCGCACGACGGCCCACCGCCCTGCCAAGTCCGTCGCGCTGGCGGGCCTCACTGGCGGCCCGCGCTGGCGAGCGGGCCAAGGATGCCGGTAGGCTGGGCGCTTGGGCCACGGTTTGTCGCGACCACGAGCGGCCGCCCGCGTGGGCGGCCGGCGTGCGACCCGAAGGGGCGTGCGGATGCCGGCAGCGCGCTACAACGTCGGCGGTGTGCCGATCCGCGTCCTCTCCGACGGCCAGTCGTGGCAGGATGCCGGGGCGGTGCATGGGCTCGTCCCGCGCGTGATGTGGGAGCGCGTGACGACGGGGCTCAACCCGCAGCATCAGATCCCGCTGGGGCTCAACTGCCTGCTGTTGGAATCGGATGGCAAGACCGTGCTGATCGAGACGGGCCAAGGCGACAAGGACTTCGCCCAGCTGCGCGAGCGCGGCGGCGTCGTGGGGCACGGCAAGCTGCTCGACGCTCTCGCCGGCCAGGGCGTCGCGCCGGGCGATGTGGACATCGTGATCAACACGCACCTGCACAACGACCACTGCGGCTGGAACACGCGCCGGATCGACGGCGAGTTGCGGCCCAGCTTCGCGAACGCCCGCTACGTCATCCAGGCGGGCGAATGGGATGTCGCCACGCACCCCAACGAGCGCACCCGCGCGACCTACCTGGCCGACAACCTGCTGCCCCTGCGGGAGGCCGGCCAGCTCGATCTGATCGCGGGCGAGACCGCGGTGACGTCGCAGATCACCGTAATCGAGGCGCCGGGGCACACCGCCGACCACGCCGCGGTGCTGATCCGCGACGGCGGCGAGACGGCGATCTACATCGGCGACATCGCGCAGCACCGGGTGCAGCTCGAGCGCGTGGCGTGGATCAGCGCCTTCGACGTGCTGCCGCTGGTGAGCCTGGAGACGAAGAAGCGCCTCATCCGCGAGGCCATCGACGGCAACCATCTGGTGCTCTCGGTGCACACGCCCTACCCCGGAGCGGGGCGGCTGGTGCGGCGCGAGGGCCGGAATCACTTCATCGACGAGGCGCCGGAGCGTGACGAAGAGGTCGTCGCGCCGAGCGCCCAGCACACGAGTGCCCAGCACAAAGGAGGAGCCTGATGCAAGGTGGCGGTATCAACGAGGCGGAGATGCAGGCCGCCCAGCAGAAAATCGCGGCCGAACGGAGACGGATTCGTCACTTCACCTACGAGAAGGCGCTCGGCGACGACTGGGTCGGCCGGCTTGTCGAGTCGGATGAGACGCCGCCGCTGGATCAGACCGACCGCGTCTTTCTGATCCTGGGCTACAAGGACCGGATGGTCGTGGTCCGGGCCGAGGGCGAGTCACATTTCCTGATTCCGGCCCTCGGCGTCGACGCCGCGGCGCGCGATACGTCGGCCCGGGGCGGCCCGGGCGCGCAACTGGGGCGCTGGCTGAAGCCGGTCTGCCGGGGCCAGTGGGGCATCCAGCTCAAGGAGTGGACGCAGCACACCCGCCTCGAGAGGGAGGCCACCGACGAGAACACCACGGTGGCGCCGGGCAGCGTGCGCTACGACCTCTTCCTCTACGGCACGGCCGGCAAGCTGGAGGATCTGCCGGAGGGCAGCGCCTGGTCGCGTCGCGCGATCACGCGGCGCGACTTCATCCAGTTGATCCGGTCGGGCTACACCGAGTTCGAGGAGACCGTCCGGGACGTGCACGAGACGTACGTCTTCGAGCGGGAGCGCGCCGCCGCGGCAGCGCGCTAGCGACCGGCCGGACAGCCAGCCCGGGCCGGCGATGCGCCGGCGGGCGGTCGTCGCCACGCGGCGCGGGTGGCCGATCGGCGCCACGGCGCGGGGTGGGGGCGGGCGCGGTGGCCGGCCGGGCGACAAGACGACGGGCGAACCGGGGCACACTCATCGGATGCTGCTTCCTCTCGGCCCGCGAGGGCCCGGTGACTGGGGCCCCGTTGCGAGGGCCGGCGTGGTCGCTCACTCGGTATCCCGGTCGCCACGTTCCAGGTAGCAGGACGCGGGGGCGGGGGCCGTGGTTCCCGCGTCGCGTGATCCCAGCGCGAAATCGATGCGCAGATCGATGGGGAGGCGGCGGGCGCCGGGACGCCGGGGCCGCAAGCGGATATCCTGTCGCTATGCGCGTGGACCTTGCCTACGGCGACGGCGGACTGCCCGTGGAGCTGCCCGACGGCAGCGACATCCTGGAGCCGGTCGTCAGCCAACCGCTGGCGGACTTCCCGGGGGCGCTGCGGGCGGCGATCGCGTCGCCGATCGGGGCGCCGCCGCTAGCCGACCGCGTCACCCCCGACGACCACGTGACGATCGTCTTCAGCGACAACACGCGGCCCGTGCCGAGCACGGTCATCGCACCGGCGCTGCTCGAGGCGCTGGCCGCGGCGGGCGTGCCCGACGGGCAGATCACGCTGCTGGTCGGCGGCGGCCTGCACACGCCGATGACGCGCGCGCAGATCGACGGGCTGCTGGGCCCCGCGGTGACCGCCCGCTACCGGACCATCGCGCACGACGCCCGCGACCCCGACCAGCAGATCTTCCTCGAGCGCTACCCGGGCGAGCCGCGCGGCGGCATCTACCTCAACGCGGCCTTCATGCAGGCCACGGTGCGCATCGTCACGGGCTTCGTCGAGCCGCACCTGTTCGCCGGCTACAGCGGCGGCGGCAAGGGCGTCTTCCCCGGCGTCGCGGCGGCGCACAACATCATGCGCAACCACGGCGTCGCCAACCTCGCCCACCCGCACGCGACCTACTGCGTGACGGAGGGCAACCCGATCTTTGAGGACATGCGACGCATCGCGCTGCGGGCCGGGGTCGATTTCCTCTGCAACGTCACGCTCGACGCGCAGAAGCGCGTGACCGGCGTCTTCTGCGGCGATCTGGTGGCCGCGCACGACGCCGCCATCGCGCAGGTCAACCGCCAGGCCCTGCGCCCCATCGCCCAGCCCTACGACATCGTGGTCGGCTCGAATGGGGGCTACCCGGCCGACCTCAACCTGTATCAGTCGGTGAAGGGCATCGTGTCGGCGGCGCTGGGCGTGCGGGACGGCGGCGACATCATCCTGGCCGCCGAGTGCCGCGACGGCCTCGGCAGCGCGGAGTACGCCGAGCTGCTCGCCGCGGCGGCGTCGCCGGCGGCGGCGATGGAGCAGCTGCTGCAACCCGACTTCCATCGCATCGACCAGTGGCAGGTGCAGATGCAGGTCGCGGTGCAGGAGCGGGCGCGGCTGCACGTCTACTCGGCGCTGGACGACGCCAGCGTGCGCGCCGCGCACCTGGAGCCGATCACGGACGTGAGCGCGACGGTGTCGCGGCTGGCCGCCGCGCACGAGCGTCGCACGGAGGAGCGGGCGCGCGTCCTGGCCCTGCCGCACGGCTTTCAGGCCATCCCGCAGCTCGTCCCGCGGGCGGGGTGACTAGCAGCGACGCTTAGTCCTCGAACTCCTGCTTGAGGCGATCGAGGGCGCGGCGGCGGACGAGCCCCGAGGCGGGGCCGGCGGCGGCCCAGGACGCGCGCAGGGGCAGGCGGGCGCGCCGTCCGACGACTCAAGGGGAAGTGCGCCAATCCCGGCGTCCCGCCTGACCCCAATGTCGCGTAGTCCGTCGGGGGGTAGGCGGTCGTCGACCGTGTCGGTACTCCCATTGACGCGAACCTGTCAGTCACCTGGTCGGGCACTCATCGCGCGTCCAGTCGTCAAGAACACTTGTGCGATTGTTGCGGGAACTGCTACCCTTCCTGAAAGGGAAAGTTGAGCGGGGGTTGCCAAACCGCGAGCACGTATCCGTGGTCCGGACATTGCCTTCCACAACACGGATGGCCTTCGACAGCATGGATGAGACTGATTGCGGTAGCGCCCTGCGTTGCAGAGAGGTGATCAGATGGTGAAAGTGCCAAATCGGATGGCTACTGCCGTCGAGCCACAGCCGTTAGGCCCGCCCCCTTCGCATGAGGCCTGCCCTCCGTTGACGCTCGAAATTGCGATCGCCACGGGAGTGTCTGTACATGATCGCGACTCTGTGTCGGCCCAGTTGCGGGGCGCGCGAGTGCGCCTGCTGAGCCGAGGGCAGATCCTCGCTTGGGTGGATGATGAGGCGGCGGTGCGGACCATCAAACAGTGCTATGAATCCGGTGGTCGATACGAGGGCCACGTGGCCGCCGTCGCGGCCGATCGGGCGGTGATCGTCCTTGAAGGAAACGGCTAAGCAGCCCTCTTTCTTTGGGATAGCGTGCACGCGATGCCCAGTCGAAGACTGCCCAGACCGGGCCGATGCCGAGCGTGCGTGCCTCCAAGTGGAGCTACAAGCGCCCGATCGCGCTGCCCTCACACATGTCTCCACCGATCTGCCACTGCTGCTCGACCAACTCGATGATTTCCGGCTGCCGTGTCATCTACCGCAGGCGTCCGAACAACCGCTGCCACCCTACATCCCGCAGATTGAGCCCAGGACCCCCCTGCTCGACAGAGTGCCACGCGCGACCGCGCTCACCCTGACCAAGTTCGTGTCCTGCGGAGGGAGGTCCTATGAGGCAGGGATCAAGAGGGCTCACTTGCTGCGGCAGCACGGTGCTTCCTGCGTGGTTCTTGTAGGAACCTCGAAGGATCGCCAACTCGAGGCCGTTTGGAAGAAGCCCCGCGCGTTCATCAACGCAGTTCACCAAGCGAGGGTCGACATCGTGCTCGGCCCGGCATTCTCGATCTATGTTGGCAGGCCACCCCTCGAGCGGCTCGCAAATCGTTCACGGAACCTCGATCTCTACCGATGCTTGAATGACGCTGGCATTCAGGCGATTCCCGCGGTCGGTTTTGTCGACATGGCAGACGCAGCCTTCGTCGGCGGCTGGCTGGCCCGCTACGGCCTGCACTCGATCTTCGTGGACCTGCAGAGCGCCGACGCTGCTGCGAGCTGGAACCACGTGCGCGAGGCTCTCCCTGCACTCCTCGAACGGGCGACATCGCTGGAGCGCATTGTGATTAACGGAGTCGCCCAACCTGCCCGGGTCATCGAGCTTGCTCGCCTGACGGAACCGCTGGAACTGGTACTGACCAACGGGAATGCATTTCAGCTCGCGAGGAGTGGGTACGACTACTTCGTCAGGGGTGAGCAACTCGCAAAGCGGCGATCCGCGGCGCGTCCGATCCAGGTGTTCGCTAACTTGGCTAGCTTCTACGGTGAAGCGGTAACTCGCCGAAACAAGCGATACATCCCGCCCTCACTTCAACCGCTCCTCGTCTGAGCCGAAGCCCACGATCGTAAGCGGCACGTCCGGAATCGTGAATCGCGCTTCGAATGTCTGTCCACCGATCGCCTTCCGCTATCCTCGGCCCGCTGTCCAAGGGCGACAAACAGGACGGAGAGGCCGCCTCGCACGAGCGTCGCACGGAGGAGCGGGCGCGGGTGCTGGCCCTGCCGCACGGCTTTCAGGCCATCCCGCAGCTCGTCCCGCGGGCGGGGTGACGGGCGGCGGCGGCGCCTAGTCCTCGAATTCCTGCTTGAGGCGATCCAGGGCGCGACGGCGGACGAGACCCGAGGCGGGGCCGATCGCCGTCCAGTAGGCGCGGAACGCCAGCCGCGCGCCCCGGCCGATGGGCGCGACGCGGAACTCCACAGCGACGCGGCTGCGCCCGTCGGCGGTGGGCTCCGTGCGCAGGCCCAGGACCGCCCGGGCGTCGCCGGCGACGTTGTAGGCGCGGAACTCGTCGGCGGTCAGGGAGCGGAAGACCGGCCGGGCCGTCCAGAGGCGCCCCGCGGCCCCCAGCACGATCTCGTGCGGGCCGTCCGCCGAGCAGGCGTCCTCGCCCAGCAGCACGAAGCCCCGCTCGCCGCGGGCGAGCGCCTCGAACGTGACGAGCGCCGGCTCCGTGGGCGGGCGCTTCACGCCACGGTACCAGTCGAGCATGCGCAGGGGGGCCTCGCGGAGCGTGACCACGCCGCGAATCAGGGAATCGTCGAGCGCGTTCATTTCGCGGGCGGCGGCGAAGGCGCGCGCGGGAGAGCCGCGCAGCGTCGTCGTCGCGAGGTCGCGGACGTCGAAGTCGGGCAGCCAGTCATCGATCAGCAGACCGCCGGGCGCCGGCGTCTGCCCGGGCTGATCTTCGGGCGACGGCTCCTCCATCCTCCCCCACCTCTCGACGGATCAGGAGCGCGGCAGGCCCAGCCCGCGCCCGGCGATGATGTTGCGCTGGATCTCGCTGGTGCCGCCCTCGATCGTGTTGGCGACCGTGCGCAGGTAGTCGTAGTTGTAGACGCCGCGCCGGGGGGCGCGCTCCTCGCCGGGCCAGAGCTGGCCGTGCAGGCCGAAGACGTGCATCGCGGTCGAGGCGATGCGCTGGTTGAGCTCCATGGCGTAGAGCTTGCCCATCGACGCCTCGTGGTTGGGGATCAGTCCCTGCGCCTGCATCGTGACGATGCGGTAGGAGATCAACCGCGCGATCTGCGACTCCAGGTAGCGGTCGGCCAGCTCGACGCGCAGGCCGGCGCGGTGACCGAGCTGCGAGACGCCGTTGCCCTGGTGCTCCTGGGCGGCGCGGATCAGCGTCTTGACGTGCTTGCCCATGCCCACCGCGGAGCCAATGCTGGAGCGCTCGAAGTCGAGCGTGGTGACGGCGCCATACCAGCCGCGGTTGACCTCGCCCAGGATGTTGCGGCCGGGCACGCGCACGTCCTCGAAGTGGACCTGGTTGAACTCGTGCGTCTCGGCCATGTTGACGAGCGGGCGCACGTCGACGCCGGGGGCGTGCATGTCGACGATGAAGTAGGTGATGCCCTTGTGCTTGGGGGCGTCGGGGTCGGTGCGGGCCAGCAGCACCATGTAGTCGGACACGTGGGCGCTGCTGGTCCAGATTTTCTCGCCGTTGATCACCCAGTCGTCGCCGTCCTTGACGGCGCGCGTCTGCAGCGAGGCGAGGTCGGAGCCGGAGCCGGGCTCGGAGTAGCCCTGGCACCACTGCGTCTCGGCGCGCAGGATGGGCGGCAGGTGCTCCTGCTTCTGGTCGTCGGTGCCCAGGGTGATGATCGTGGGGCCGATGAAGCCCACCGTGATGCCGCTGGGCCCGGCCACGCCGCCCTCGGCCATCTCCTCGTTGTAGACGAACTGCTCCATGACGCCCATGCCGGCCCCGCCGTACTCCGTGGGCCAGGCCGGCGCGATCCAGCCCTTCCCGGCCAGGGTCGACAGCCACTTGCGCTTCGTCGGCGTGGTGTCGGCCTTGGTCTCCGCCGCGGCGGTCTCGACGCGGATGGCCTCACGCAGCGGATTGTAGGAATCCTCGATGAACGTCCGCACTTCGTCGCGAAACGCGGCTTCCTGGGGTGAATCGGCGAATTGGACCATGTTGCACTCCTCACGACTGCCCCCGCATGCTAGCGGCACGGGGACGATGCCGCCGTCACCGCGGGCGCACAGCGGGAAATGCCGCAGGCGCGAGCCGGGCGCGGTACGCTCGATCCATCCGCTCGATCCCGACGATCGACACGAGGGGGGACCATGGTCCGACGTAAGCTGGGAGACTTCGACGCCCGCCGCCTGCTGGGCGGCGCGCCCGTCGCCATCGTCACGACGCGCTGGAAGGCCGTCCCCAACGCCATGCCGGTGGCCTGGTCGATGCCGGTCAGCGTGGACCCGCCGCTGATCGCGATCGCGGTGCACCAGTCGCGGCACAGCCACGACATGATCACCTTCGGGGAGGAGTTCGCGCTCAACTTCCCCAGCAAGGTCATCCTCAACCACACCCAGTGGCTGGGCATGGTGAGCGGGCTGCAGGGCGACAAGCTCGACAGCTCCCGCCTGCCCTACTTCCGGGGCAAGATCGGCGACGCGCCGCTGCTGGAGGGCTGCGTGGGCTGGATCGAGTGCACGGTCCACGATTCGTACACGACCGGCGACCACACGCTGTTCGTGGGGCGGGTGATGGCGGCGCAGGCCGACACCGATGCCTTCGATTTCGAGACCGGCGTCTGGTCGCTCGCCGACGACGAGTACAAGCCGCTGAGCTACCTCGGCGGGCGCACCTACTCGGTGCTGTCGGCCGCGTTCGATGCGCAGGTGGACCAGCGCTCGCCGGAGCAGATGGCGGAGGAGGGGCTGGGGCACGAGCTGGAGGAGGCGGAGGCGGAACGGGTGATCAAGCGCGAGGAAGCGGCCGAGGCGCGCTTCGAGCAGGAGCGCCGCGGGGAGGCCGAACCCGAGACGTCGGAGCTGCCGCGTCCGCGTCCGGAGCAGTAGCCGGCGCGCCGGCATGACCGATCACGGTCTCGACCTCCGCGGCGGCGGGACGGTCGTCGCGCACGACAACCTGCCCATCCTGCGGGCCTTGCCCGACGCCTGCCTGGACCTCGTCTACACCGACCCGCCGTTCAACACCGGGGGGCCGCGTCGCCAGCGCCGCCTGCGCACGACCGCCGACCGCGACGGCGACCGCACAGGCTTCGCCGGGCGGCGCTACCGCAGCGAGACGATCTCGGACCGGGCCTACGACGACGCCTTCGACGACTACTTGGCCTTCCTGGAGCCGCGGTTGCTGGAGATCCGGCGTCTGCTCGCGCCCGGCGGCTCGCTGTACCTGCATCTCGACGCGCGGGAGGTGCACTACGTCAAGGTGCTCTGCGACGGCATCTTCGGCCGGGAGTGCTTCCTCAACGAGATCGTCTGGGCCTACGACTACGGCGGCCGACCAACACGGCGCTGGCCGGCCAAGCACGACACGATCCTGCTCTACGTGAAGGACGTCGATCGCTACACCTTCAACCGCGACGACATCGATCGCATCCCCTACATGGCGCCGGGGCTGGTGGGGCCCGAGAAGGCGGCGCGCGGCAAGCTGCCCACCGACACCTGGTGGCACACGGTCGTCCCGACGCGCGGCCGCGAGCGCACCGGCTACCCCACGCAGAAGCCCGAGGCGCTGGCGGAGCGCATCATCCGCGCCTCGAGCAACCCCGGCGACCTGGTCTGCGACCCCTTCGCGGGCAGCGGCACGGTGGGGGCCGTCGCGGCGCGGCTGGGGCGTCGCTTCCTGCTGATCGACGAGAACCCGGACGCGATCGCCGTGATGCGGAGTCGCCTGCCCCCGGAGACCGCCTTCGCGGCGGGGGTTGAGCCCGGCTCCGAGGGCCCGGGAATCTAGCGCTGCATCCAGACGACGGATTCGTCGCCGCGCAGGTCGATCCAGACGCCGGCGCCGTATTCGAGGGGGAAATCATCGCGCGCGGACGCGGGGAGGCTGGGGCTCCAGGTGCGGTAGCGCTGCGACGCCGCCTCCCACTGGTAGGCACGGCGGACCGGCAGCCCCTCCAGCGCCGCGGAGACGCGGAGGCCGTCGGTGCCGGTCCAGCCCACGAGGGTGAAGCCGGGCTCCAGCGTCGTGGGGAGGTTGCGCGCGGAGGCCGGCACCTCGAGGAACGCGATATCGCCGTCGAGCCGGTCGGGCGGCACGAAGACCCACAGCGCCTCCCCCGTCTCGACCTGCACGAGGTCGGTTCGGGCCGGCGCGCCCGGGCGGTAGGCGCGGAAGCGGTCCCGAATCGGGTCGAAGGTGAAGGCCGCCGTCACCAGATCTTCGATCGGCGCGAGCAGGTCGGCGGGCGAGGTGGCGGGGCCGGTGTTGGCCAGCAGCGACCAGCCGCCGGCGATGGGCTGGATCACCCGCGCGGGAGGGTCGGCATCTTGGGCCGTGACGGTCCGGCCCCCGACGGCCCAGCCCCCCGCAACGAGGGCGAGCGCCAGCCCCAGGACCACCGCGAGCGGGACGAACGTCGGGCCGTTGCGCATGCCCCGACGCTAGACCACTGGGCCGCTACACCCCATCGGCCGATGCCGGATCATGCCTGCGGCGGTGCATCCGGCGGTGCATCCGGCGACGGCGGGCGCCGGCGGCGGACGCGCCGTCCGCCATAGGCGATGAGCGCCACTGCCAGCACGATCACCGCGACCAATACGACGACGGGCACGATGTCTTCGGCGCCCGGACCACGCGCCTCCCCCAGGCTCACTTCAATGCGCGCATCCGGCTCGTCGCCGTCGGCCGCGTCGGGGTCGTCCGCGCCCTCACCGGTGCGGACGGTCTTGCTGCGCACGTCGCCGACCGCCTCGGCGGCGGCGACGGCGCGCTGGAAGGCATCGCGCGGGACGCGGATGCGCACGTAACCGCCGGCCTCGCCGTCGTTGATGGTGATCTCGGAGGCGTCGACCAGGCCGCCGGCGGAGGCCGCGATGCCCTCGACGGTCGCGATGGCGCGCTCGACGTCGCTGGTTTCGATGCCGAAGTGGGCAAAGGGCGGCTCCGTGCGCATCGCCGAGGGCGTGACCAGGGAGACGGTCAGCGTGGACAGCGACACACGCCGCTCCAGGAAGTTGAGCTGCCCCTGCAGGCGCTCGATGTCGGTGCGGACGCGGCTCAGCTCCCGCTCGATGCTGATCACGTCCTCCACGTCGGCGGCGCGATCCAGCAGGTCGAGCAGGCTGCCCTCCGTGCGCAGGGCCGAGCGCAGCCGCGCGTTGAGGTCGATGAACTGCTCGGTCACGTCCTGCGCGCGCAGGTCCTCGCTGCGCACCTCGCCGATGCGGCGCACGCGGTCGAGCGCCTCCGGGAAGACCTCCTGCGGGACGCGAATCGTGACCTCCGCGAAGGCGTCCTCATCGTCGCCCGACACCGTCGAACTCTCGACGAACCCGCCCAGCGCCTCGGCGGCGATGCGCACCTGCCCGGCCGCGGCCGGCACGTCGTCGACCTCCAGGCTCATGAAGCCCGTGGAGATGACGCGTCGCTCGGAGACTTGCAGCGCCGCGTCGCCGCCGTCGCTCCCGCCCGGCGCCTCGGCCATCGCCGCCGCCGACTCGGGCATCGCGTCCTCGGCCATCTCCTCGTCCGCCATCTCCTCCGATTCGGCGAAGGCGGCGTCGGGCGCGGCCATCGCAGCGGTCGACTGGCCGGAGGTCGCGGTCGATTCGAAGAAGCGTTCGTCGTCGTCGCCGGCGCCGCAGGCGACCAGCGCGATCGCCACGAGCAGCGCGATGGGGAGCAGTGTCAGGAGTCGTCGCATGGCAGTACCTCGCATGGAAGCCTAACGAGTCGCCGGCGAGCGGGGTTCCCGTGGCGGCCGCGGTCGGCGCCGCGGTGGCCGCCGTGCGGGACGGGCCGCCGGTATAACGCAACCGCCCCCGGCGCTAGGCTCGGGGGCGGCAGCGTCGCCCGATGGCGGGTGGCGAGGGCGGGCCTCTGGGCCATGGTCGGCGCCGGCCCGCCGGATCGTCGGGGGTGACATCCCCGGCGTCGCCACATCCTAGCACGCGGGCGATCGCGTTGTCAGCCGCGACGGACGCCCCGATGGCCTCCGTCGGCACGGGCAACCGCTGCAACGCGAACGCCCCCGGCGCTAGGCTCGGGGGCGGCAGAGTCGCCCGCATCGCGGGTGGCGTTGGCCGGCTCTCCCAACGAACCTACGAGCCGGCCGGCGTCGGGGCCTTGGAACCCCGGCTCCGCCCATAAACTAGCACACGGGCGATCGCATTGTCAGCCGCGGCGGGCGGGCCCGATCTGTGGGGGATGCCTGGCGGAGAGGGTGGGATTCGAACCGCGTGGTCACCGTCTCCACCGCCGCCTCGGCTTCCCCACTATTCCAGCCTCCAGCGGCGCCCGCATCTTCTCATAGAGCGTGAACAGATGCTCGACGCGCTCGCGTTCGGAGGCGAAGCGGCTGCTGCGATAGAGCCGATCCACGGCGCGGTCGAGGCCCTGGTGCGCTCGCCGCAGGTTGGGCGGCATCAGGTCCGGATCGTAGAGATCGGCCAGCGTGGCGTTGGGATGCGCGGCGCGGGCGTCGAGCACGGCCTGCGCGAGCGGCTCGATCTTCGATCGGTCCGCGTCAGCAGGCGGCGGCGGGAAAGTGTTGTAGACCAGACCGCTAGAATAGCTGTAGCGGCTCTCAAGCCGTCCGCCGATGTGGCGGAGCCAAGCCATGTGCATGGCGGACGTGAGCAAGGCAAAGTCCGCAAGCGTCGCGTCGGGCAGTGCATAGAGCTTGTTGCTTGGAATCACCGGCGGCTCCAGCCAGCCGATCGGGACGTATTCCCGCCGCTCGGAACTGACTTCGGGAATGACCAGAAACGGCGCGGTGGGCAGCACGTTGACATGGTAGAGCGTTGGCGTCCCCGCGAGCTTGCGCATCGACGCGCTCGTGCTGGCCTCGCGCTGGGCGCGGACGGCGGCCATCCGCTCCCGCACGCGCGGCAGCCGCGCCAACACATCGGGCGGAGCGTCGTGCAACGCCAGAATCCAGCGCTCGCGGCCCTGGAGATATTCGCGTGCCCCGATGAACGGTCGAAGCCAGCGCGCGGCCTCCGGCTCCGCCTCCAGAAACGCGGCGCGTTCCGCCGCGTGGAAAATGTAGTTGCCGCCATCGACGGGTTTCGTCCCAACACTCACTCTTGGGAGGCCGTTGATGGCTGTTCTCTGCCTCTTCACGACAAGGTGATGGTTGGACAGTTGTCCCGCATCAACGAGATGCGGACTGATCGCGGCAACCCGGGTTTCTTGCGCATCGCCGTCGAGCTTCTCGTAGCTGAACAAACGCCGTTCGTCAGGAACACCGCTGCGGTCCGACAAACCAATGATCACTACATGCACGTGGGCGACGCCACGAGCGTCAGACCCCCAGGCGAACGTGCGATGCGCGAAAGCGATCTCCAGGCCGTACCGCTCAAACAAGGCCGGCCACAATTGCGCGACCTGCTCACCCTGAGTAATGGAGTTGATGGCCACGAAGCCGATTCGGGCGCGATGCCCCTCGAAGTACGCCCCCGCCTTTAGGAACCATGCGGCCACATAGTCCAGACGCGATCCAGACGCGCCGAGCCGCGCCATCAACTCTTTCGACTGTGCTTGCTTCGCCTGACTCCGCATGACGAAGCCGCCGAAGGGCGGGTTGCCAAAGACGAAGGAGCATTCCTCGGGCGGCAGCAGTTCCGCCCAATCGGTTTCGAGGGCGTCCCCGTGGACGATGTGCGGTGACTTCCTCAGTGGGATACGCGCGTAGGTTTGGCCGAACTCCAGGCTGAGCCGGTTGTTCATGATGTGGTCCATCATCCACATCGCAGTGGCGGCGATGCGCGCGGGGAACTCGCCGATCTCGATGCCGTAGAACTGATCCACGTCGACGTGTGAGAGCAACGCAACGTCGAGTCCGGCCTGCTGCTCGGTCCCGGCCGCGGAGCGAGTCTCTCGGATCAGCTCGATCTCCAGCATCCGCAGTTCCCGGTAGGCGATGATGAGGAAGTTGCCGCAACCGCATGCCGGGTCGAAGAACTGCAACTGCCCCAGCTTCTCCTGAAAGCGCCGAAGATCGAATAGACGTCTGCTGTCCTTGCGGGATCTAAGCCGAGCGAATTCGGCTCGCAGGTCGTCCATGAACAGCGGCTCGATCACCTTCAGGATGTTCTGCTCGGTGGTGTAGTGCGCGCCCTGGGCGCGCCGTTCCTTGGGGTCCATGACCGACTGGAACAGCGCCCCGAAGATGGCGGGTGAGATGTCCGACCAGTCGAAATGGCAGGCATCGAGCAGCAACGCGCGCATGGAAGCGTCGAAGTCGGGAATGCGCAGCGGCCCGTCGAACAATTCGCCGTTGACGTAGGGGAACCGCGCCAGGTCTTCGTCGAGCGTCGCAGCACGCGCATCCTCCGGCGTGTCCAGAACCTCGAACAGCTGCGACAGCCACGGCCCCAGGTCGGCGCCGTCCTCGCTCGTCCGGCTTTCGATGAATTCGAGGAAGATGTCGCGCGGCTCGAAGATGCCGGTGTCGTCGCCGAACAGGCAGAACACGATCCGCACCAGGAAGCGCTCCAGGTCGTGGCCCCGGTACCCGGACGCGGCGAGCGCGTCATGCAGACGGCCGACCAGTTCAGCGGCCTCAATGTTCGCCGGGTCCTGATCTCGGAACGTCCGGCGCTGCACCCCCAGGATGAAGCCGAAGGCCTCGACATGGGCGGGCAGATCCCCGAGCGCGAACTCGATCTTCTCCCGCTCGTCGAGATCGTGAAGCTCGAAGGTCTGGAAGTCGCTGACCAGGATGTAGCGGGGGCGTTCGTGCTCTGGGAGCGCGTCGAAATACTCCCCGGCCTGATCGTAGGCTTGGGCGAGATCGCGCCCGGCGCTCTTCTGCTCGACGATCAGGACACCCGGCCAGAACAGGTCGATGAACCCCGAACGATCATCGAGCTTGGCGACGTGCTCCTCATAGCGCGCTACTGCGCGACGCTTGACCCCGAAGATGTCAAAGAAGTCGTTGTAGAAACTCTGCGTCTCGCCCTTCTCATAGGCCGCGTCCCGCCAGTCGTCGGCGAAGGTAGCGGCGCGGGCGCGAATCTCGTTCCACGACAGGCGCATCAGACCACGCCTCCCGATCTGCGCGGACCGGAGCGCAGCCGGCCGGTGGTGAGACACGAGGCGCTGCGGATCAGGGCGAGCATCGGCCTCTCGATCAATTGAGCCGCCACGCCTGGCGGAGAGGGTGGGATTCGAACCCACGAGGGGCTTGCGCCCCCACACGCTTTCCAGGCGTGCACCTTAAGCCGCTCGGTCACCTCTCCAGACGGGACACGTGGCAGCCGAGTTGGCGGAGAGGGTGGGATTCGAACCCACGAGGCCCTTTTGAGACCTACCGATTTTCGAGATCGGCACCTTAAACCGCTCGGACACCTCTCCACGGGCATCGTAGCAAGGCTGGGCTGCGCGCTGTGTTACGGGACAACGGCGGGGCGGCAGGGGCTAGGACCGATCCTCGGGCATGTGACCGGTGCGCCGGGCGAAGCGAAAGCGCTCCTCCATGCGGGCCTCGGTGGCGGCGCGCTCGGCGTTGCCGGCGGCGCGCGCCTCGTGCAGCAGCGACCCGGGGGCGCCGCCGGCGGCGTGCCCGTCGGCGCCCTCGTCCTTCGGGGGCTCTGAGGGCTTCGAGGGCCGACCGCTGATCACGGCGGCGACGATGCCCGCGAGCAGCCCCAGCAGCCAGCCGCGACGGAAGCCCATGCCTAGCCCCCGTTCAGCGCCCGGGCGATGGTCATCTTGCCGAGCTGCGACATGTGCACCTGGTCGGGGCCGTCGGCGATGCGCATCGTGCGGGCCATCGCCCAGACCTTGGGGATGATGGTGTCGGAGCTGACGCCCTGGCCGCCGAAGGCCTGCATCGCGCGCTCGGCGACGTTCCAGCACATGTTGGGGCCGACGATCTTGACCATCGGCAGGTACTCCCGCGCGGCTTCGATGCCGCCCTCGTCCATGGCGGCGGCGGCGCGCAGCACCAGCAGGCGCGCCTGCTCGATCTCGCAGCGCGACTTGGCGATGTCCTGGCGGATGCTGGACTGCTTGCTGAGCTTCTGCCCGAAGGCGACGCGCTCCTCCACGCGGTGGCACATGAGGTCGAGGACGCGCTGGGCGGCCCCGACGCAGGTCATGGCGTACTGGAAGCGGCCGGGCCCCAGCCGCCCCTGCGCGATGGCGAAGCCCTTGCCCTCGCCCCAGATCAGGTTCTCGGCCGGGACGCGGGCGTCGCTGAAGCGCAGTTCGCCGTGGCCGCCGGGCGAGTCGTAGCTCTCGATCGCCGTCAGCTGCCGCACGATCTCCAGGCCGGGCGTGTCGCGCGGGACCAGGATCATCGAGTGGCGCTCGTGACGCTCGGCGTCGGGGTCGGTGACGCCCAGCACGACCAGCAGCCGGTTGAGCGGGTGCATGATGTTGCTGCTCCACCACTTGCGACCGTTGAGCACGTAGTCGTCGCCGTCGCGGACGATGGTGAGCTGCATGTTGGTGGCGTCGGACGAGGCGACCTGGGGCTCGGTCATGCCGAAGGTCGAGCGGATCTCGCCGGCCAGCAGGGGCTTGAGCCAGCGCTCCTGCTGCGCGGGCGTGCCGAACTTGGCCAGCACCTCCATGTTGCCGCGGTCGGGCGCGGAGCAGTTGAAGACCTCGAAGGACCAGGGCGAGCGCCCCATCACCTCGGCCAGCGGGGCGAACTCGATGTTGCTGAGGCCGGGGCTCCAGGGCTCGTAGTCGCGGGGCAGGAACCAGTTCCAGATGCCCGCCTCGCGGGCCTTGGCCTTGAGGTCCTCCATGAACGGCGGCTGCGTCCAGAGGTTGTGGTGATCGTGCGTGTAGGCGTGGTACTCGGCCTCGTTGGGGTAGATGTGCTCGTCCATGAAGGCCTCGACTTGCGCCTTCAGTTCGATCACCTTGGGGCTGTGATTGAAGTCCATGGTTGCGTCTCCTTCGTGTGGCCCGCCGCTCGTGGGCGGGCAGCGCCGGGGCGATCCCCGCACCGGCCTGTGTCGCCGGCCGCTAGCCGTCCCGGTCCTTGCCGCCGCGCGCCTTGCCCAGCACCGACAGACCCTTGCGCACGCCCGCCACGACGCCGTAGGCCTTGATCAGCGGCCGCACGACCGTCTCCGTGACGAAGTCGGTCGAGCCCTTGACCCCGGCGGTGGTGTCGCGGGCGTTGTCCAGGATTGGGCCCAGGCCGTCGCGCACGGTGCCGCGCGTGGTCTTGATCAGCTTCAGCGCCGCCCAGCCGATCAGCACCGTGAAGATGATGCACAGCGTCAGCGCGACGATGCCGACGATGCCGGCCACGATCACGACGATGTCGCGGATGTTGGTCAGGGTGGAGAGAACGTCCATGGGCGGCGGAATCCCGTCGTCGCCGCCGAACTGCGGCGGGATCGCGGCAAAGCGAACGAAACTATATCACCCCCGTCGCCGCACTCTGGCCGCGGCGGGATGTGTGGGCGACGGTTCCCCCGCCCAGGACACGGTCGCCGTCGTAGAGGACGGCCGCCTGTCCCGGCGCGACGCCGTAGATCGGGGCGTCGAGCCGGACGTGCAGGGCGGCGTCGCCCGCGCCCGGCTCGGCCTGCAGGCGCGCGGGGACCGGATCGGCGTGCGCCCGCACCTGCACCGCAACCGGCCGATCGATGGGCGGGCCGTCGATGAGCCAGTGCGGCTCGGCCAGCGACAGCGCGTCGACGCGCAGATCCTCGCGGCGGCCCAGCCGCACGACGTTGGCGGCGGGCTCGATCGCCGTGACGAAGCGCGGCTCGCCCACCGCGACGCCCAGGCCGCGCCGCTGCCCGACGGTGAAGTGCTGCACGCCGGCGTGCTCGCCCAGCACGTCGCCGGCCGCGTCGCGGAACTCGCCCGGGCGGTCGGGCACGCGGCGGCGCACGAAGTCGCGGTAGTCGCCGCCCGGCACGAAGCAGATGTCGGCGCTGTCGGGCTTCTCGGCGACGGCGAGGCCGTGCCGGGCCGCGATCGCGCGGACCTCGGGCTTGGGCAGGTCGCCGATCGGGAAGAGCGTCTGCGCCAGCGCGCGGGGCGAGAGCGTGTATAGCACGTACGACTGGTCCTTCGCGCCGTCGCGGGCGCGATGCAGCTCCACGCCGCCGTCGCGCTCGACGCGGCGCGCGTAGTGGCCGGTGGCCATGTAGTCGGCCCGCAGCGCCAGGGCGCGCTCGAGGAAGGCGTCGAACTTGATGAAGGTGTTGCAGTTCAGGCAGGGATTCGGCGTGCGCCCCTGCGCGTACTCCGCGACGAACGCATCGACCACGAAGCGCCGGAACGGCTGCTCCAGGTTGAGCGTGTAGTGCGGGATGCCGAGCCGCTGCGCGACGCGGCGGGCGTCGTCGATGTCCTCGATGCCGCAGCACTGCGTGCGGCCGCGGAAGGCCTCGGGGCGGCGCTCAGTCCAGAGCCGCATCGTGACGCCGATCACCTCGTGCCCGGCCTCGACGAGCAGCGCCGCCGCGACGCTGGAGTCGACGCCGCCGCTCATCGCGACCACCACCCGGCTCACGACACCGCTCCCACGCGCGGACCGGGCCGGGTAGCATGGCCCGAACAGCCAGCACGCCGCGCAACACGTAGGAGCCGCCCCTGCACATGTCCACCGACACCGCACCGCCCGACACTGGCCCGCCCGACGCTGCACCGCCCGATGCGCCCGGAGGCGCAGCCCCGCACCTGGAGGAGGCCGAGGCGTTGGGGCGGCGCATCGCCGATACGCTGTCGGACCGGCAGGCGGAGGAGATCGTGCTGCTGGACGTGAGCGCGGTGGCGGGCTTCACCGACTACTTCGTGATCGCTTCGGCCACGTCGTCGCGGCAGTTCGAGGCGCTCAGCCTGGCGGTCTCGCGGGGGGCGGGCGACCGCCACCTGCGGCGCGAGGGCGGCAGCGACGGCGGCTGGCAGTTGTTCGACTTCAGCGACGTCGTGGTGCACATCTTCGGCCGCGAGGAGCGCGCCTACTACAACCTTGAGGGGCTGTGGTCGGCGGGGCGGCAGCTGCTGCGCATCGAGTGAGGGCATGGGGCCAGCCTAGCGCTCGCCCGGCAGCGCGGAGGGGCGGCGCTTACTCGCGCACCCAGCGGGCGGTGCCCTGCGTCCACGAGAGCAACTCTTCGGGGCGGAAGAACAGGGCCACCTCACGCGCGCCCGATTCCGCGGAGTCCGACCCGTGCACGATGTTGCGCCCCAGGTCGACGGCGAGGTCGCCGCGGATCGAGCCGGGGGGCGACTCCAGCGGGTTGGTCGCGCCCATCGCCTGACGCACGGCGCGCACGGCGTTCTCGCCCTCGAAGACCGCGGCGACCAGGGGGCCGCTGGTCATGAAGTCGCGCAGGCCGGGGTAGAACGGCTTCTCGACGTGCTCGGCGTAGTGGCGCGCCGCCAGCGCCTCGTCCATACGCATCAGCTTGAGCGCCACGAGTTGCAAGCCGCGCCGCTCGAGCCGGCCCAGCACCTCGCCGATCAGGCCGCGCTGCACGCCGTCGGGCTTGACCAGGACCAACGTCCGCTCGCTGCTCATCGACCCGCTTCCTTCATTTTCCCGGGCTTCGCCGCCTGAGGTTGCTTCGCGGCCGGCGGGGGCTGCGGGCCGATGGCCGGCTCGCGCAGGTAGATCGGCTGCAGCCGCGCCGGGTGCAGATCGTCGCCGCGCGCGCGGGCCGACTCCAGACGTCGCCAGGCCAGCTCGGCCAGCAGCCCGGCCCGGCGCATCGTTGCGGCATGGCCGCTCAGGGTCCAGCCGTCGCGTTGCAGAGCGGCGCGGGTCGCGTCGGGCAGCGCCTCCAGGTCGCCGCAGCAGACGCCGGCGGGGCCGTCGCGCAGGGCGGCGAGCAAGTCATCGGCCGGGACCAAGCGCGGCCCGGATTCCTGCACCCACTCCGACGCCGGACCCCGGTAGCGCGCGACGGCCCACTGCCGGCGTCCGGCCGCGTGCACGGCCGCCACGACGCCCGCCGCGGCCTGGGCGTAGGCCTCGATTTCCAAGCGCCCGACGCCGACGGCCGGCAGCCCCAGCGCCAACGCGATGCCCGTCGCGGCGGCCATGCCGGCGCGGATGCCGCCGTAGGCGCCCGGCCCCACGTCGACGAAGACCGCGGTCAGTTGCGCCCGCTCGGCGCCGGCGAGGCGCATCGCCGTGTCCACGGTGGGCAGCAGGCTGGGCGTATGGCGGCGGCCAGTCGGCCAGCTGACCTCGACCAGCGGCCGGCCGGCGTCGCTGACGGCGACGCTGGACTGCATGCCGACGCTGTCGATGGAGAGTTCCACGGCTAGGCGGGTTCGGGCTGGGCGGGCTCGGAGCCGGATGCGGCGCGCAGGCGGTCCAGCAGGGCCCGCGAGCGGTCGCCCCGCGCCTCCCAGGTGAGCGTGCGCTCCTCGGGGCCGGCGCCGGGGGTGATCGTGACGCGGAGGACATCCTCGGCGATGGGCTCGGCGCTGCGCTCGGGCCACTCGACGAGCAGCACGCCGTCCGCCGCCAGTTCATCGAGCACGAGCTCCGCGATCTCGGCCGCGTCGTCGAGGCGATAGAGGTCGGCGTGCAGCATGGGCAGGCGACCGCCCAGGTGCTCGTTGACGAGCACGAAGGTCGGGCTGTTGACGATGCCCGGCACGCCAAGACCGCGTCCGACGCCCTGCGCGACGACGGTCTTGCCGGCGCCCAAGTCGCCCTGCAGGAGCACGACCGCGCCGCGCGGCACGAGCGCGCCGAGGCGCTCGCCGAGGGACCGCGTCTCCGCGGGGTCGTGCGTGCGGACCTGCCAAACGGCGGGCGGGGCGTCGGCGAGCTGCGGGTCGGCGGTCATGGGGCCAGTGTGCTGGAGCGGATAGGATGGGGCCAGTACGTAGGGCCAGTGGGGAGGTCCGGCCGCGGGCCGCGCGATCACCCTCGCCGAGGAGCGACCCGTGCCGCACCCGACGCCCCGCAGCGGGATCCGCAGGTGGCGCGACCGCTGCGCCTCCATACCGGCCGGCCTGTACCGCTTCGTGCGCCGGAATTGGCCCCGGCTGCGCCGGATGCTGCTCAGCTGGCGCCACTCCGACGCCTCCAGGGCGGGCACGCTGCGCCTGTTCGCGCGCAACAACTGGCTCAAGCTGCGGCACTTGTCGCTGTGCTGCGGGAACCCGGGGCAGCCGGGCTGTTGAAGGGATGCACCCGGCTCCGGTGCGGAGCCCTCGCACGGACACCACGACCACCGCCACGGGCCGGGCGAATAATCAGCGCCCGTTGCGACGCTTCTTCGTGCCGCCGGCGCCGTTTCGGGACGGGCCGCTGCGCCCGCCCGCGCGCGGCCCGGCGCTCGACCGCTTGCCGCGCTGGCTGCCGTTCGGGACGGGCGCGGGCGTCTCCGGCGGCGGCGAGCCCTCCCAAGCGCTCGGCCGCACGACGGCGACGGCGCCGACGTCCATACCGTCGGTCTTCATCACCGTGACGCCCTTCGTCGAGCGACCGAGCGCCCGGATGGAGGTGACGGTGGTGCGGATGAACTTGCCCTCGGCCGAGATCAGGACGAGGTCCTCGTCGCCGGCGACCTGATGCAGCGAGACCAGCTTCCCGGTGCCCTTGCTGTCCTTGGTATCCGCGGTCACCTTGTGCGCGATCATGCCCTTGCCGCCGCGCCCCTTGCAGGGGTACTCGGACTCGGGCGTGCGCTTGCCGAAGCCGTTGGCCGTCACGGTGAGCAGCTCCTGGTCCGGCCTGATCGCCAGCAGGCCGACGAGGCGGCCACCGGCGGGGAGCCGGATCGCACGCACGCCGCCACTCGTCCGCGACGCCTCGCGCAGCGAATCGACGGGGAAGCGCACGGCCAGCCCCCCGTCCGACGCGACCAGCACGTCGTCGCCGGCGTGCGCCGTGGTGGCGAGCACCAGTTCGTCGCCGTTCCCCAGGTTGAACGCGATCAGGCCGGCGCGGCGCACGCTGGCGAACTCCTTGAGCGCGGTCTTCTTGACCTGCCCATCCCGCGTCGCCAGCAGCAGGTAGTCGTGGTCCAGTTGCGGCGCGGCGACCATGGCGGTGATGCGTTCCTCGGGCTCGACCTGCACGAGGTTGCGGATCGGCAGGCCGCGCCACTCGCGGGTGCGCTCCTCGACCTCGTGCGCCTTGAGGCTGAAGACGCGCCCGCGGTCGGTGAAGAGCAGGAGGCTGTCGTGGGTGTCGGCGACGAGCAGCTCCCGCACCGCATCCTCGGGCCGGGTCTGCATCGCCTTGATGCCCTTGCCGCCGCGGTGCTGGGTGCGATAGGTGTCGAGCGGCATGCGCTTGATGTAGCCCCCGCGCGAGTAGGAGATCACCGTCTCCACGTGGTCGATGAGGTCCTCTGGGCTGAAGCTCTCCGCGTCCCGCGCGATGACCTGGGAGCGCCGCTCCCCGGCGAAGCGCTCCGTCAGTTCGTCGACGTCCTCCGTGATCACGGCATCGATCTTCTTGGCGTCGGCCAGCAGCCCCTCCAGGTAGGCGATGGTCTCCGAGAGCTCGCGGTGCTCCTCCTCGAGCTTGGTGCGCTCCAGCGCGGCCAGACGGCGCAGTTGCATGTCGAGCACCGCCTGCGCCTGGCGCTCGGACAACGCGAAGGGCGGCTGCTGCAGGCGGCTCTTGGCGGCGTCGGCGGACTCCGCCTCGCGGATCGCCGCGATGATCTGGTCGATCATGTCGATGGCGCGGAGCAGCCCCTCGACGACGTGGTGGCGGTCGCGCGCCTTCGCCAGGTCGAACTCCGAGCGGCGGCGGATGACCTCGCGGCGATGGTCGATGTAGGCCTCGATCGCCTGCTTGAGGGAGAAGGTGCGCGGGCGGCCATCGATCAGGCCGACCATGTTCGCGGCGTAGGTCGTTTGCAGGGGCGTCAGCTTCCAGAGGTGCGCCAGCATCATCTGCAGACTGCCGTCGCGTTTGAGCTCCACGACCACGCGCAGGCCTTCGCGGCCCGACTCGTCGCGCAGGTCGGCGATGCCGTCGATGCGCTTGTCGCGCACCAGATTCGCGATCTGCTCGATCAAGGCCGCCTTGTTGACCTGGTAGGGCAGTTCCGTGAAGACGATCTGGATGCGGCCCCCGCGGGCCGTCTCCTCGGTGTGATGGACGGCGCGCAGCGTGACGCGGCCGTGCCCGGTGCCGAAGATGTCCCGCAGGGACGAGCGCCCCTCGCCGACGAAGAGCAGCGCCCCCGAGGGGAAGTCGGGCCCGTGCACGACCTCCATCAGCTCGTCCACGCCGGCGCCCGGGTTGGCCAGCACCAGCTTGATGGCGGCCCCGATCTCGCCCAGGTGATGGGGGGGAATGCTCGTCGCCATGCCCACGGCGATCCCCTGCGCCCCGTTGACCAGCAAGTTGGGCAGGCGGCCGGGCAGCACGGTGGGCTCGTTCAGGGAGCTATCGAAGTTGGGGGAGAAATCGACGGTCTGCTTGTCGAGATCGGCCAGCATCTCCTCGGCGATCTGGCTGAGGCGGGCCTCGGTGTAGCGCATCGCGGCCGGCGGGTCGGCGTCGATCGAGCCGAAGTTGCCCTGCCCATTGACCAGCGGGTAGCGCAGCGAAAAGTCCTGCGCCATGCGCACCATGGCCTCGTAGACGGGGGAGTCGCCGTGCGGGTGATACTTGCCCAGCACCTCGCCGATGATGCGGGCGCTCTTCTTGAAGGACGACCCGGAGCGCAGCCCCAGATCGTCCATGGCGAAGAGGATGCGGCGCTGCACCGGCTTGAGGCCGTCGCGCACGTCGGGCAGGGCCCGCGAGACGATCACGCTCATCGCGTAATCGAGGTACGAGGTGCGCATCTCCGTCTCGATGTCGCGCGGCCGCGGCGGACGGATCGCTTCCTCGCCACTCACCATGAGCGTTGTCCCTCTCGGAGCGGGATGGGGCTGGGGTCCAGCGCCATTTGCCCCATTATTCTACCACCCCGGGGCTTGCGACATAGACCAATAAACGACCGAAAACACGGGCGATCCGCCGGATTTTGGCTATCCGGCCCAGTAGGCCGCGAAGGCCGCCGGATCTCGCGCGACACGGCGCCACGACGGGGGCAGCGGATTCGCGGCGCTGCGCTCCCGCAACCAGCCCCGCAGCGGCTCGATCGCCGCCGCCGGCAGCGCGCAGCCGTCCCACGCGGCCCCCGCATCGACGCCGCGCAGCACGCGATCGAGCAGCGCCCGCTGGCCGATCTCGGCCAGCCCGATGGGCCCGCCGCCGAGGTCGAGCAGCGACTCGTGCGCCCAGCCGAGCGCGGTCATCGGCCGCCCTCCCATCGCCGGCGCGACGACGCCGGGCGCCGCCACCAGCCGGTAGGCCCGCCCCTCCGTCGACGAGATGAGCGTGAGTTGCTCGACGGTCAGCCACTGCAGCCAGGTGTCGCACGACGCGCCCGGCCGGGCGCGCAGCGTCGCCGGGATGTAGCCCCAGCGCGAGAGCGCCCCGGCGTAGGCGATCGCGACATCGGGCGCGCGGCAGCGCAGCGTGGGGACGCTGTCGTCGGCGAGGCGGGCCGCGGCGAACTTGTCGAGCAGTTGCCGGGGGTAGGCGTTCGAGCCCACGGCGAGCACGGGGATGCGGGCCGAGATCGGCGCGCCGCTCAGTGATCGCAGGGGCCCGTCGGGGCGCTCGCCTTCGCCGAGAACGTGGGCCCTGCCGGCGGCGTAGACGTACGGCGCGCGCTGATCGGGGGGCCGGGCGTCGGGGTAGGCGCAGGGACGCTCCCGCAACGACGGCAGCAGTCCGGCGTCCAGCACGACTCGCGATCCCGGCATCGGCTCACTCTATGGGCTGCGCCGGGCGGGAGGGTCCGCGTTTGTAGCTACCCCGGCAGCCGATACACTGACACGTCATACACGGGCGTGCCAGACGGGGAGGGGTCGCGGTGGCGGCGCCGGACCCGCCGGACCCGCTGGGGTCCGCTCGGGGGCGAGCGCTGTGACGGTCCACGAAATCCCCGAAGTCGTCATCAACCGGCTGCCGGTCTACGTGCGCGCCCTGGCCCTGCTCGCGATCGAGAACCGCACCGTGGTCAGCTCGCGGGAGCTGGGCAGCGAGTTGGGCGTGACGCCCGCCCAGATTCGCAAGGACCTGTCGTACTTCGGGCGCTTCGGCAAGCAGGGGCGGGGCTACAACGTGCGCCACCTGCTGGACACGCTGCGCAGCATCCTGGGCCTGGACCGCGAGTGGCAGATGGCGCTGGTGGGGGCGGGCCGGCTGGGGCAGGCGATCCTGAGCTACGGCGGCTTCGCGCCGCAGGGCTTCCACATCGTCAAGGCGTTCGACTCCTCCCCCAGCCTGATCGGCCGTCGCGAGGGGTCGCTGGTCATCGAGGACGTGGGGCAGCTTGGGGAGTCGCTGCGGGATCAGCCGGTCGACATCGGGATCGTGGCGGTGCCGGGCGAGATCGCGCAGCAGGTGATCGACGTGCTCGTCGCGAACGGGGTGCACGCGGTGATCAACTACGCGCCCGTCGCCGTGCGCGTGCCGCGCGGCGTGCAACTGCGTCAGATCGACCCGGTGCTCTCGCTGCAGAGCATGACCTACTTCCTCACGCGGGAGGGCTTCGTCACGCGGGAGGGCATTCTCACGCAGGACGGCTTCCTCACGCAGGACGGATCCCCGGCAGCGCCCGGCGGCTGATCGGCGCGCTACTCGATCGCGCCGGCCAGCATGCCCTCGTCGCTGGGCAGCGAGCGCCGGATCACGTCGATGTACTCCAGCGCGATCGCCGCGCCCTCGGCCACGCAATCCAGCGGCCGGTCGGCGATGTGGCAGGGGATGCCCGTCTCCTCCGTGAGCAGGCGGTCGACGTTGCGCAGCAGCGCCCCGCCGCCGGTCAGCACGACCCCCCGGTCGATGACGTCGGCGGAGAGCTCCGGCGGCATCTCCTCGAGCACGGAGCGGATCACGCCCACGACGCCGGCCAGCGGCTCCTGCAGCGCCGTCGCGATCTCGTTCGAGGTGACGGTGACCGTGCGCGGCATGCCGCTCACCTGGTCGCGCCCGCGCAGTTGCGTGCGCAGCGTGTCCTCGACGGGCAGCGCCGAGCCGATGGCGATCTTCAGGTCCTCGGCGGTGCGCTCGCCGATGATCAGGCTGTGGCGGCGCTTGACGTAGTTCTGGATGGCCTCGTCGAAGCGATTGCCGGCCACGCGCTCGGAATGCCAGACGACCATCCCGTACATTGAGATCACGGCCGCCTCGGTGCGGCCGCCGCCGATATCGACCACGAGGTTGCCGCGGGGGGTCGCGACGGGCAGGCCGGCGCCGATCGCCGCCGCCAGCGGCTCCGGGACGAGCTGCGCGGGGCGCCGCGCGCCCGCCTGCTCGGCGGCGTCGCGCACGGCCCGCTGCTCGACGGTGTTGACCCCCGCCGGGGCGCTGATCATGACCTCCGGCCGCACCAGGTTGAGGCGGCCCGTGACCCGGCCCAGGAAGTAGCGCAGCATCGCTTCCACCACGACGTAGTCGGCGATGACGCCGTCGCGCATGGGCCGCACGATGCTGATCCCCTCGGGGGCGCGGCCCATCATCGCGCGGGCGTCCTCGCCCACGGCGACGACGGCGTTGTCGCGCTGGGACAGTGCGACCACCGCAGGCTCGCGCAGCACCACCCCCTGGCCCCGGATCGCGACGAGGATGTTCGCCGTACCCAGGTCGATGCCGATCTTCTTGCCGAGCGCCATGGCTCCCTCAGGCTTCCGTGAGACGTGCAGAGCAGCCCGGCTTACCGGACCGCGGGCGCAACGAGACGATCATACCGGCCCCGGCGGCGGCTGACAGTCAACGCCGGGCGCGCCGGTGGGATCGGACGCGGGGGTCGCCGGCGCGCCGTCCCGCCGCTCCACGACCGCGCCCAGGCCGCGCAGCTTCCGGCCGAGGTCTTCGTAGCCGCGCTCGAGATGGACGATGTCCTGCACTTCGGTCTCGCCGTCGGCGGCCAGCGCCGCGACGACCAGCGCCGCCGAGGCGCGCACGTCGAGGCCCTGCACGACCGCGCCGTGCAGCGGCGACGGTCCCTGCACGATGGCGGTGGCGCCGGCCGTGACGATGCGCGCGCCCATCTTGCGCAGCTCGGCCACGTAGCCCAGGCGGTTCTCGAAGACGCGCTCGTTGACGACGCTGACGCCCTCCGCCTGCGTGAGCAGCGTGGTCACCAGGGCCTGCAGGTCGGTGGCGAGGCCGGGGAAGGGCACCGCCTGCACGGTGGTCGCGCCGATCGGCCCGCGACGGCGCACGCGCAGCGTGTGATCGTCCTCGTCGATGTCGACGCCGATCTCGCGCAGCTTGAACAGCAGCGCGTCGAGGTGGCGCGGGCGCACGTCGTGGATGCGCACGTCGCCGCCGGTGATCGCGGCCGCGATGGCGAAGGTGCCCGCCTCGATGCGGTCGGGGATCAGCGTGTAGTCGGCCCCGCGCAGGGCGCCGACGCCGGACACCGTGACGGTGTGCGAGCCCGCGCCGCGGATGCGCGCCCCCATCGCCGAGAGCAGCGCCGCCAGCGCCTCGACCTCCGGCTCGGCGGCGGCGTTGACGATCACGGTCTCTCCGTCGGCGCGGACGGCGGCCAGGATCAGGTTCTCGGTGCCGAGCACGCTGGGGTAGTCGAGCACGATGCGCGCGCCGCGCAGGCGCCCGGCGGCGACGAAGCGTCCGGCCTCGGTGCGCACGTCGGCGCCCAGGGCGCGGAAGCCGCGCAGGTGCACGTCGAGCGGGCGCTGGCCGATGATGTCGCCGCCGGGGGCCGCGCAGGCGCCGCGACCCTCGCGGGCCAGCAGCGGCCCCATCACCAGGAACGAGGCGCGCTGGTTGGCGACGAGGCGATCGGGCGGCGCCTCCGCCAGCGGCCCGGCCGCGCGCACGGTGACGCGATGCGCCGCCGGGTCGTGATCGACCTCCGCGCCGAGCCGGCGCAGGATCTCCAGGAAGCCGCTGACATCGGCGATGGCGGGCAGGTTGCGGATCGTGCAGGGCTCGCCGGTGAGCAGCGTGGCGGCCAGACAGGGCAGCGCAGCGTTCTTCGCGCCGCTGGTGCGGACGTCGCCTCGCAGCGGCCCGCCGCCTTGCACGCGGTACAGCGGCTCCATCGTGGGACGCCCTTCCGCCGCGCCGGGGCGCGCGTCAGCCTCGGATCAACGTACCACGGCCCGGGCAGCGTGACGCTCGCGCCGGGGCGGCGACGGCTACTCCGCCCCGCCTTGCCCCGTCGGCATGTCGGCCCGGCCGCGACGCCGGCGCCGCGCGACCTTGAGGCGCATGAGCGACCGCCGCAGCGCCACTTCGGCCCGCACGCGGTCCGCCGTCGCCTCGCCACGCAGGCGATCTTCGGCGCGCTGCCGGGCTACTTCGGCGCGTTCGAGGTCGATCTCCATGCCGCGCTCGGCGGAGTCGGCGAGGACCTTGACGTGGTTGGCGCGGATCTCCAGGAAGCCGCCGCTGACGAAGAAGTCGTCCTCGGCGCCGGCGCGCTTCACGCGCAGCGATCCGGCCTGCAGGCTCGTGACCAGCGGGGCGTGGCTGGGCAGGATGCCCAGTTCGCCCAGACTGCCGGGCGCGACGACCTCGTCGATCTCTTCTTCGCGCAGCAACAGCCGCTCGCCCGTGATGATCTCCAGCGTGAGCTTCGCCATCTCGGCGCCCTTTCGCGCGTCCGGCTCGGCCTAAGCGGCCGACCCGGCCCGCATTCCCTCGGCCTTTTCGACCGCCATCTCAATCGCGCCCACGTTGTAGAAGGCCTGCTCGGGCAGGTCGTCGTGCTTGCCCTCCAGGATCTCCGCGAAGCCGCGCACGGTGTCGCGCGTGGAGACGTACTGGCCGGCCAGCCCCGTGAACTGCTCGGCGACGAACATGGGCTGCGTGAGGAAGCGCTGAATCTTGCGCGCCCGCGCGACGGCGAGCCTGTCCTCCTCGGAGAGCTCGTCGACGCCGAGGATGGCGATGATGTCCTGCAGGTCGCGGTAGCGCTGCAGCACCTGCTGCACGCCCCTGGCGACCCCGTAGTGCTCGTCGCCGACGATCGCCGGGTCCAGCGCCCGGCTGAAGCTCGTCAGCGGGTCCACCGCCGGGTAGAAGCCCTGCGAGGCGATGGAGCGCTCCAGCGCGATGACCGCGTCCAGGTGGCCGAAGGTGGTCGCCACGCCGGGGTCGGTGTAGTCGTCGGCCGGCACGTAGATCGCCTGGAACGACGTGATCGAGCCCTTGCGCGTCGTCGTGATGCGCTCCTCGAGTTCGCCCATCTCCGTGCCCAGGGTGGGCTGATAGCCCACCGCCGACGGCATGCGACCGAGCAGCGCCGAGACCTCCTGCCCGGCCAGGGTGTAGCGGTAGATGTTGTCGATGAAGAGCAGGACGTCCTGGCCCTCCTCGTCGCGGAAGTACTCCGCCATGGTCAGGCCGGTGAGGCCGACGCGCAGCCGCACGCCCGGCGGCTCGTTCATCTGGCCGAAGACGAGCGCCGTCTTGGCCAGGACGCCCGACTCCTTCATCTCGTTCCAGAGGTCGTTGCCCTCGCGGGAGCGCTCGCCGACGCCGGTGAAGACGGAGAAGCCGCCGTGCTCCGTCGCAATGTTGCGGATCAACTCCTGAATGACGACGGTCTTGCCGACGCCGGCGCCGCCGTAGGCGCCGATCTTGCCGCCGCGCGTGAAGGGGGCGATGAGGTCGACGACCTTCATGCCCGTCTCGAAGATCTGCGCCTCCGAGACCTGCTCCTCGTAGCTGGGCGGCTTGCGATGGATGGGCCAGCGCAGCGCGCCGGGATCGATCGGGCCGATGTCGTCGAGCGGCTCGCCGAGCACGTTGAAGATGCGGCCCAGCGCGACCTCGCCGACCGGCACGGCGATGGGCTGGCCGGTGTCCTCGGCCGTGTCGCCGCGCTTCATGCCCTCGGTGGCGTCCATCGCCAGGCAGCGGGTGCGGTTGTTGCCGAGATGCTGCTGGACCTCGGTCACGACCTCGGCGCCGTTGCCCATGGTGATCGTCACGGCGTCGAACAGCGCCGGCAGCGCGTTGGGCGGGAACTCGATGTCGACCACCGTGCCGATGACCTGCACGACACGTCCTGTTGCAGCCATCACGTACTCCTCTCGCGGGCACGCGGGCCCGGTGACTTGGCTCCGTCTGAATGGGCTCCGTGTGAATGGGCTCCGTCTGAACGGGTGTATGAACGAGACAATGAACTAGGCGCCACTGCGCGCCCCCTCGCGTTGCGCGGCGCCGACCCAGCCGAGGTCGAAGTCCGACAGCGCCTCAATGATACGCTCCGCGCCCTCCAGGGGCCGCCCGCTGCCGCCGTCGATACGCACGCCGATGACGCGCATCCCCGCCGCGCGCGCCGAGGCGACGCCCGCCGGCGAGTCCTCCAGGACCAGGCAGCGCTCGGGCGCCACGCCCAGGCGGGCGGCGGCGGCCAGGTAGATCTCGGGGTCCGGCTTGCCGCGCGCGACCTCGTCGCCGGAGACGGTGACGGGCAGGAAGCGCGCGAGGTCGAGGCGCGCCAGCGCGGCGTCGACGCGGGGCCGCTTGGTCGAGGAGGCCAGGCCCAGGGGCACGCCGGCGGCGTGCAGGCGGGCGAGCAGGTCGCGGGCGCCCGGCATCGCGACGGCGTGCCGCTCGTACTGCTCCTGCACGCGCGGCCCGAAGGCGCGCTCGTACTCCCGGCGGCCGACCGGCAGGGCGAAGCGGCGCTGGATGTCGGGCCAGATGGCGTCGAACGTCTCGCCGATCCAGTCCGTGTAGGTCTCCCAGGTCAACTCGGCGCCGAAGCCAGCCAGCACGTCCCGGGCGGCGGCGAAGTGCAGCGGCTCACCGTCGACGAGGACGCCGTCCATGTCGAAGATGACGGCGCCCATGGCGGACAGGGGGTGGGTCGGGAGTGGGGGCATCGCGGGTTAGGCCATCGCCTCGACACCACCGACGATGTCGAGCAGCTCGGACGTGATCTGTTCCTGGCGCGCCTTGTTGTATTGCAGCGTCAGGTCGTCCACCATCTCGTTGGCGGCGTCGGTCGCGTTGCGCATCGCGACCATGCGGGCCGACTGCTCGCTGGCGGCCGACTCCAGGACGGCCTGGTAGACCTGCATCTCGACGTAGCGGGGCAGCAGCTCGTCGAGCACCGCCTGCGGGCTGGGCTCGAAGATGTACTCCACCTCCGACGCGGCGTCGCCGGAGTCGGATGTCGGCGCATCGACCGGCAGTAGCGGCACGGTCGTCGGGCGCTGCTGCACCGTGCTCACGAACGACGCGAAGACGAGTGAGACCTGATCGACCGCGCCGCTCATGTAATCGTCCATGGCGATCTGGGAGATGGGGCGGGTGTCGTCGAGGCTGGGGTAGTCGCCGAGGCGCTGGAACTCGCCCCGGAAGGGCACGTCGAAGCGGGCGAAGTAGTCGAGCCCCTTGCGGCCGACGGGGATCATGGAGACACCGCCGGCCTGCTCGGGGCTGAGCACCAGCGAGCCGGCGTGGCGCTGCAGGTTCGAGATCAGGCCGCCGGCCAGACCGCGGTCGGGCGTGATCAGGATGATCGCGGTCTCGCGGATCTCGCGACGCTCCAGCAGCGGATGCAGCGGGCCGGTGTCCTGGCCGTCGCCACCGGCCGAGGCCAGATTGGCCAGCAGGCCGCGCATGCTGTCCGCGTAGGGGCGCGCCGCCTCCGCGCGCAACTGCGCGCGGCGCATCTTCGACGCCGCGACGAGTTGCACGGCGTTGGTGATCTTCGCCGTGTTCTCGACGGAGCGAATGCGCCGGCGAATCTCCCGCGTGCTCGGCATTTCAGCCCTTCTCTAGCGATCTCTGCGCCACCGGCCGCTCCTAGAACGGCACCGACTGCTTGAACGTCCCAATCGCGGTGCGCAGGGCCGCCTTCGTGTCGTCGCTCAGCTCACCAGTCGCGCTGATCGTGTTTAGGATGCCGGGCTCACTGCTGGTCATGTAGTCGCCCAGGGCCTTGGCGAAGTCGGTGATCTTGTTGACCGCGACATCGTCGGCGAGGCCGTCGTTGGCGGCGAACAGCAGCACGACCTGGTGGGCCAGCGAGAGGGGCGCGTTCTCGGGCTGGATGAGCAGCTGCGAGAGTCGCTGCCCGCGCTCGAGCTGCCGCCGCGTCGCGTCGTCGAGGTCGCTGGTGCCGAACTGGGCGAAGGCCTGGAGCTCGCGAAACTGCGCCATGTCGAGGCGCAGCTGCCCGGCGACGGAGCGCATCGAGCGGCGCTGCGCCGAGCCGCCCACGCGGCTCACGGACACCCCGGAGTTGACGGCCGGGCGCTGGCCGGCGTTGAACAGGTCGGACTCCAGGAAGATCTGGCCGTCCGTGATCGAGATCACGTTGGTGGGGATGTAGGCGGAGACGTCGCCGGCCTGCGTCTCGATGATCGGCAGGGCGGTGATGGAGCCGCCGCCGTGGGCGTCGTTGAGCTTGGCGGCCCGCTCGAGCAGGCGGGAGTGCAGGTAGAAGACATCGCCGGGGTAGGCCTCGCGGCCGGGCGGACGGCGCAGCAGCAGCGAGATCTGGCGGTAGGCCCAGGCGTGCTTGCTGAGGTCGTCGTAGACGATCAGCGCGTCCTTGCCCTCGGCCATGAACTGCTCGGCGATGGCGACGCCGGCGTACGGCGCCATGAACTGCAGCGCGGCCGACTCGGCGGCGGAGGCGTTGACGATGACCGTGTGGTCCATCGCGCCGTACTTCTCCAGCACGCCCGCGACCTGCGCGACCTTGGCCTGCTTCTGGCCGATGGCGACGTAGACGCAGAGCAGGTCCTGCCCCTTCTGGTTGATGATCGTGTCGATGGCGACGGCCGTCTTGCCGGTCTGGCGGTCGCCGATGATCAGCTCCCGCTGGCCGCGGCCGATCGGGATCTGCGAGTCGATGGCGAGAATGCCCGTCTGCACGGGCGTGTTCACGCCGGCCCGGGTGACGACGTTGGGCGCGATCTGCTCGATGGGCCGCCGCTGGCTGGAGGCGATCGGGCCCTTACCGTCGATGGCCTCGCCCAGGGCGTTGACCACGCGGCCGATCATGGCGTCGCCGACGGGCACCTCGGCCACGCGGCCCGTGGAGCGGACCTCGTCGCCCTCTTCGATGGGGCGGTAGTCCCCCAGGACCACGGCGCCCACGATGTCCTCTTCGAGGTTCAGCGCCATGCCGATGATCGGCTGGCCGGTGTCATCCGTGCGGGAGAACTCCAGGAGTTCTCCGGAGAGGGCGCCGGCCAGCCCGAAGATGCGGGCGATGCCGTCGCCCGCCTCCACGACCGTGCCCGTGTCGGCCGCGACGGCGCCGGTATCGAAGCCCTCGATCTGCTGCCGGATGATGGAGGCGATCTCTTCTGGTCGAACCGCCATGCTGTGCTCCTCGCTTTCCTGTGGGACCGGCTGTCCCGTGGGACCGGTGATCCCGTGGGGCCAGCCGTCCCCCGCGGCCGGCTAGCCGATGCTGCCGGAGATACTGCGGCGCAGCCCACGCAGGCGCGTGCGCACGCTGCCGTCGATGATGTGGTCCCCGATCTGGACGATCGCGCCGCCCAGAATGTCCCGATCCACCTGCTCATCCAGATCGACGTCCGTCGCGCCGGTGCTGGCGCGCACGCTGCGCACGAGCGACGCCCGGCCGTCGTCGGTCAGGGCCCGCGCGGTGGTCACCCGGGCGCTGGCCCGGCCGCGCGCGACGTTGACCAGACCGCTGAACACCCTGGCGATGTCGCCCGCCAGCACCGTGCGGCGCTTGCGCACGAGCAGCTTCGCCAAGCTGCGCGCCTTCGGATCGACGCCAGCCAGCGCATGGTCGAGGGTGGCGAACTTGGTCGCCTCCTCCACCTTGGTCGTCTGCAGGTATCTGCCCACGGTGGGGTCCGCGGTCAGGGCCGCGAGGCCGTCGAGCGCCGTCTGCCAGGCGTCGACGCTGTCGTCCGCGGTCGCGATGGCGAACGCGGCTTGGGCGTAGCGCTTGGCGGCGACTTCGGATCGCGGCATCGCGTGGTCCTCGCCCTACAACTAATTCTGCCGGCCAGCGATCGACGAATCCGTGAGGACTTCGTCGATCAGGCGTTCATGCGCCTCGGCGTCCAGCGACTGTCCGATCACGCGCTCGGCGGCGCGGATCGTGAGGTCGGAGAACTCCGTGCGCAGTTGTGCGATGGCGAGATCCCGCTCGCGCTGGATCTCTTGCCGCGCGCGCTCCAGCATCGTCTCGCTCTCGGCGCCGGCGGCGGCGCGCGCATCGGCTTCGATGCGCTGCCCGATCGCCTGCGCCTGCGCGACGAGTTCCTGGCCCTGTTCGCGGCCGGCCTGGATCTGGGCCGCGGCCTGGACCTTGGCCTCTTCCGCCTCGGCCTGCGCCGTCTCGGAGGCGTGCAGGCCCTCCTCGATGCGGCGGCGGCGCTCGTCGAGGACGCGCGCCAGCGGCTTGTGCAGGAAGATCCACAACAACGCCAGCAGGATGCCGAAGTTGATGAACTGGGTGATCAGGCTCGGGAGGTTAATGCCGAGACCATCCACGGCGACCCCTCACCTTTCTACGACCGTCGTCGCGACGGCGCCGCACCACACGCGTGGCCGCGCCGCCGGGCGAACGGAGGGCGGGCGACCGCGCGGCCGCCCCGCTGTGTCCGTTCGCTAGAAGACGAAGCCGATCATGACCGCGACGACCAGGGCGTAGATGCCGATCGCCTCGGCGAAGGCCATGCCCAAGATCATGTTGGGCTGCACGACTTCGGCGGCCTCGGGGTTGCGCCCCAGGGCCTCCATCGCCTTGCCCACCAGGAAGCCGATCCCCACTCCGGGGCCCAGCGCCCCGAAGCCGATCGCCAGGCCGGCGCCGATGAACTTCAGTCCATCGGAAAAACCGCTGTCGCCAATTTGCAGTAGCAGGTCCATCAGGTTTCCCTCCCGCGGCGCCCTCGGCCGCTCCGTCTGCTTGTGACATCCCCGGGCCCGCGCGTCGGCCGACGCTAGTGCCCGGCAGTCTCCTCTGCCTCTTCTTCATCATGGCCGTGCTCCCCGTGGGAGACCGCCGTGACCGCGAAAACGAGCGTGAGCATCGCAAAGACGAACGCTTGGATGAAGCCCACGAACAACTCCAGGCCGTAGAACACCGTCGCCGCCAGCAGCGGCACCAGGAACGCGGCCATGAACAGCACGACTTCCCCGGCGAAAATGTTGCCGAAAAGCCGGAAGGTAAACGAGATGATGCGGGCCAGCTCCGAGATCACCTCGAGCAGCCCGACGACGACCCCGATGGGCCCCTTGACCACGGCCGCCCTGCCCACGCCGATGAACTTGCCGAAGTTGGTACCCAGCCCCAGGCTCTGGATGCCCCACAGTTGGACGAAGATGAACGACCACAGCGCGATCGCCAGGGGCAGGTTGAGGTCCGTCGCGATGGCGCGGAAGAGCGGGAAGATCTCGCCGACGCCCTTGCTGCGCTCGATCACGCCGGCCTGGATGTCGATCACGCCCGCCTGCTCCTGCTTGAGGATGATGCCGATGTGCGCCGTGTTGAGGCTGACCGGCAGGGCGCCCTCGCCGTCGCCGGGGGGCTCGCGGTCGATGGCGACGCGGCCGTTCGCGAAGCTGCCGTCGAGCCCGGCGATAACCGGTTCGAGGAACGGGTCGTAGGTGAAGTCGTCGGCCTTGACGGGCACGACGTTCACGCCGCCGCTGTCCATCACCCAGCCCGACAGTTCGGGCTCGCCGACCTCGGTGACGGCGATCGGGAAGTTGAACAGCATGGCGTGCTCGACGGCGGCCTCCAGGTCGTCCGCCTCGTAGCGGTGCCGGACCTCCTCCGTGAGGCCCGCTGCCTCCAGCCCGTGCTCGATGCGCTCCTCGATGCCGTGCACGAGCTCGGCGACGCTGAGGCCCTCTGGCAAGGGATCGCGCGCGAAGACGTCGCGCACGGCGAGTTCGGACGCGCTCAGGTCGTTGCGCAGGATGGCGCCGATACGCTCGTCGGCCTCGTCCAGGTGGGCCGTCTCGAAGGGGATGGGGTCGAAGTAGTAGGTGCTGAAATGCGTGTTGAACAGCGAGATGTACTCGGCCGGCGCCTCGTCGTGTGCGAGGTCTTCAAGGCTGTGGTGCACGTCGATCTCGAGCAGCTCGACGTACTCGAAGCGCAGGTCGACCGTGCGCCCGAAGGAGTTGTTCCAGGGGAAGAGGCCGAACCAGTTGGCGAACAGCAGGATCAGGAAGATCGAGGCCACGACGGGGAAGAAGCGGCGGCCGTTGGTCTCCCCGGCGACCAGCTTGACGATGCCGAAGAAGGCGTCGAGCAGGGCCTCGATGACGTTCTGGAAGCCGCTGGGCACCATCGCTTTCTCGATGTTGCGCAGCTTGGTGAAGTAGAGCCAGAAGACGATCAGGGCCAGCAGGACGATGACCACCCAGGCGGAGATCATCGTGTTCGTGATGGTGTAGCCACCGTCGATGATGGGCTCGGCCGCGATCGAGATGATCGGGGTGGGCGCTTTGATCAGGACGAAGCCCAGGACGATCAGCCCCAGGCACAGCAGCCCGATCAGTTTGCCGCGGTGCCGCTGTGGCACTCCGTCGTCCCCCGCTGGGCGGCTAGCGCCGCCGCTGCCTCGCCGGCCGGACTACGTCGATCAACATGCGGTAGCCACCGTACCCCGCCGTGAGCAGCCCCACAGCGATGCCGAGCAGCGTGCACACCGGCTTCGCGCCCAGTGCGTCATCGATCCAGAGCCCGGCGACCGTCCCCAGAACGATGCAGGTTGCGACGTACCAACCGATCCCGATCAGGCCTAGTGCTGGTGGGAGGTCTCTCATCCGAAACCGACCCCCGTGCAAACCTGGTGAACCGTATCACAAGCCATCTGGTGCGGGCAACGAAGCCCAGGACACGCACGGCGGCGCGCGACGGCGCCCACGCACACCGCTAGCGCTGGTCGAAATCGTCCAGATCGAGGCTCTCGATGAAGTCCGTGAAGGCCGACATCTTCTCGAGTTCCTCGGGCTTGACGGCCGGGCCGCGCGGGCGCCCGCCGTCGCCCTCCTCCGCCTCGGTGGTGTCGTCCAGCGTCACCCCGGCCTCTTCCAGCACCGCCTGCGCGACGTAGATCGGCACCTCGCTGCGCACGGCCAGGGCGAGGGCGTCGCTGGGCCGGGCGTCGATCTCCAGCTCGCGCTCGTCGACGCGCACGTAGAGCTGCGCGAAGAAGGTGGCGTTGGAGAGGTTGCTCACGACCACGCGCTGCACGACGCCGCCCAGCTCCTGCAGGACCGTGGCCAGCAGGTCGTGCGTCATCGGCCGCGCCACCGAGACGCCCTGCAGGCGCATGGCGATGGCGTCGGCCTCGGGCGCGCCGATGTAGATGGGCAGGTAGCGGTTGCTCTCGGACTCGCGCAGCACGACGACGCGGTTGTAGTTCATCAGGGAAACGCGGATGCTCTCGATCGTGACTTCCGTGACTTCGACCATCGTGACCCCCCATCGCTGAAGCCGACACTGCGCGCCGCGCGCGGTCCGCTGCTGCGCAGCCTACAGCCGTCCCGCCGTCGGGCTCCAGCGCCCGTCGGCGCCGGGGGCCGGCTCAGGCCACGGGCGGCGGCCGGACGTCGCCCGCGCGGCGCACCTGCCGCCGCATCTGGACGCTGGCCGACGCCGCCAGCAGGGTGAGCACGGCGACCGCGAACAGCGCCGTCTCGACGCCCGCGGCGTCCGCGATGCCGCCGACCACGAGCAGCGCGACCATGGATGCGCCGTTGGCGAACATCAGCTGGGAGGCGAAGACCCGGCCGCGAATGCCGGCGGGCGTGCGCTCGTGCAGCACCGTCTGGGCGGGGGCGTTGACCATCGCGTAGGTGACGCCCATCGGGAAGGCGAGCACCAGCGTGACGCCGATGAAGAGCACGTCGCCCTCGACGCGGTCCAAGCCGAACAGCGTGCCCTGGAGCGCGTTGACGAGGAAGTGGATCGCGGCGAAGGCGCCGATCGAGACGGTCAGCCCAAACAGCGCCGTGGTCACGATGCCGGTGGGCGTGAAGCGGCGGCCGAGCGCGGGCAGCGCCCGCAGGGCCAGCAGCGCCCCCACGCCCACCGGCCAGAACACGAACACCGAGTCCTCCGCCGGGCGCCCCAGCACGTCGGTCACGAAGCGCGGCACCAGCAGCGCGAACATGAACAGCAGCATGCCGCCCACGGAGAGCTGCAACATGGCGAGCTGCGTGAGCCGGTCGCGGCGCACGACCAGCCAGGTGTCGCGCAGATCGCGGGGCACGGCGCGCACGCGTTGCCGCCAGGCGTCGCCCTGCTGGGAGGCCTCGGGGGGCAGGGCGGGGAGCCGGGCCAGCAGGGGCGCCGTGGCCAGGATCAGCACCGCGCCCACGATGTACGACCAGTCGAAGCCCAGGGCCTTCAGCATCACGGGCGCGACGATGACCATCCCCACGAGCTGGCCGACCGCCGTCGTGAGTTGGAAGACCGAGTTAGCGGTGAGGAACTGGGGGCGGGGGATGAAGGCCGGCAGCGCCGCGCTGGCCGCGGGCAGGTTGAACTGCCCCATCGTGGCGCTGACGAAGGCGACCGCGTAGATCGACGCGACCGAGGCATCGGCGAGCAGCAGCATGGCCGTGGCGCCGGCGCGCACGACGTTGGTCGCGATCAGCACCGTGCGTTTGTCGATGCGGTCGACGATGACGCCCGAGATCGGGCCGAAGAGCACCGGCGGGGCGGCCAGGAAGATGATTAGCCCCGACCCGGCGATGCTGCTGCCGGTGCGCTCCACGATCAGGATCAGCAAGACGAATTGCAGCGCCGTGTTGATCATCAGGGAGAGGCCCTGCGCCGACCACAGCAGCAGGAAGTCGCGGTTGCGGAAGATCGAGACGGCCGGCTCGCCGGGCCGCGACGGCCGCGGCGACTCCGACTCCGCCTCCGGCAGGTCGGCCGTCTGCGGGGCGGCCGCCATCGGCGGCGGCGCGATGCTGCGCACGGCGCGACCGGCGTGCGCCGTGTCGTGGGAGGAGACCAATCCCAGCGCCCGGCGCAGCCCCGGCACGCGCGGCGCCCAGCGCCGGCCGCGCCGCGGGGCGCTGGCAGGCCCATCGCTGGCAGGCCCATCGCGGCCGGGCGGGAGGTCGGCGGGGTCGCTCATGCGGGATCGTCGCGCTCCAGCACGCGCTTCAAGCGCCGCTCAAGCAGCCGCCGCTCCAGCGTCACGCGGTGCGCGCAGCCCTGACAGATGATGCCGATGTCGGCCCCGATGCGCACGACCGACCAGCGCCGGCTGCCGCAGGGGTGCGGCTTGCGCAACTCCAGCAGGTCGCCGGGTTGGAAGTCGACCACCGTCATCGGCGCACGCCCCTCCGACGGCCCGGCTGGGCCCGCGCTGCTCAGTCAGACGCCGGCGCGCTACTGTTCGCGCCGTTGATCGCGCTGCTGATGGCGGCCCGCAGGCGCTCGGCCTCCGCGCGCGCGGCGGTCGCGAAGCCGGGGCCGGCGTCGGCGTAGATCACCGATCGCGAGGCGCTGACCAGCAGGCCGCCGCCGCCGCCGCCCGCCCGCACCGACGCTTCCAGATCGCCGCCCTGCGCCCCGATGCCGGGCAGCAGGATGGGCAGGCCGGGGGCGCGATCGCGCACGGCGGCCAACTCCCGCGGGTAGGTCGCGCCCACGACGAGCCCCGCGTTGTGATGCTCGGCGCCCCACTCCAGGACCAGCGACGCGACGCGCAGGAACAGCGGCTCTCCGCCGACGTCGAGGCTTTGCAGGTCGGCGCCGCCCGCGTTGGACGTGCGGCAGAGGATGAACGCGCCCTTGTCGGGCCGGGCCAGGAACGGCGCCACGGCGTCGCGGCCGAGATAGGGATTCACGGTCACGGCGTCGGCGCCCAGGGCGTCGAAGCAGGCCGTCGCGTAGGCCTCGGCCACATGCCCAATGTCGCCGCGCTTGACGTCCAGGACGACCGGCACGTGGTCGGGGACCGCCGCGATGGTCGCCGCCAGGGCGTCCCAGCCGGCCCGGCCGTGCGCCTCGAAGAAGGCCGCCTGCGGCTTGAAGGCGCAGACCAGGTCGCTCGTCGCGTCGATGATCGCGCGGGTGAACGGCACGATCTCATCGAGCGGCGTGCGCCCCGGCTGCGGATCCAGCCCCACGCACAGCCAGGAGCGGTTGCGCTCCGCGGCCGCGGCGAGCTTGTCTGCGAACGTCGCTGATGGGGTCATGCCGACACACGGTTCATACGGGCATACTAATCGTCGTCACCCGAATGGCGGGGACGCAACAGGGGGAGCCGCCGGCGATGTCGCCTGCACGACGCCTCAACGTGTTCTTCAGCCCGCCGCCGCCCGAGCGCGTGCGGGGGCGGGCCATCGCCGTGATCGACACGGCGCGCGCCACGACCACGCTCACCACGCTCATCGCCGGTGGCGCCGACGCCGTCTACCCGGTCCCCGGCGAAGCCGAGGCGCGCGCCCTCGCGGCCGCGATCCCGGGCGCCCGGCTGTGCGGCGAGCGCGGCGGGCATCGTATCGCGGGCTTCGATTTCGGCAACTCGCCGACCGAGTTCGCGGCCATGGACGTGCGCGGCATGCGCTTCGTGCAGACGACGAGCAACGGCACGCGCGCGGCGGCGCTGGCCGCACACGCCGCCGGGGCGTTCGTCGTCTGCCTGCGCAACCGGGCGGCGGCCGCGCGGACGCTCCGCGCCACGGCGGCGGCCGGCGAGCACGACATCGCCATCATCTGCGCGGGCGAGCAGTACGCCACGGCCGCCTCGGTCGAGGACGCCTTCACGGCGGGGGCGCTCGTCGCGCTGCTGGCCGATGGCGATGCGCCCGGGGCGCCGTTCGTCGAGTCGGGCGCGCGGCTGGCGCTGCGCATCTTCGACGCCTACGGACGCGACCCACACCGCGCGCTGGCCGACGCTCCCCACGCCGAATACCTGGTCAGCATCGGCTACGAGGCGGACATCGGCTTCGCGGCCGAGATGGACAGCGAGACGGTCGTGCCGCGGGCCGGCGTCGATGACGCGGGCCGGATCGTCGTGCGGCGTTAGGCTGCGCCAGGGGCCGGGAGGCCGGACGGGAGAGAGCATGCGCGCCGAGATCATCTCCATCGGGACCGAGATCCTGCTGGCGGACATCCAGGACACCAACAGCCACTACATCGCGCAGCGGCTGCCGGCGCTGGGCGTCGACCTGTACTACATGCACCAGGTGGGCGACAACGTCGAGCGGCTGGGCGGGCTGATCCGCACGGCGCTCGATCGCTCCGACGTGGTCATCTGCACCGGTGGCCTGGGACCGACCGAGGACGACATCACGCGCGACGCCATCGCGCGGGCGGTCGGCGAGGAGGCGCGGGTGGACCCCGGCGCGGCGGCGACGCTGCGCGCCTTCTTCGCGGGGCGGGGCAGCGACATGCCGGCGCGCAACATCAAGCAGGCGACGATCCTCCCCTCGGGCACGATCCTGCCCAACCCGCGCGGCACGGCGCCGGGCTGGTGGGTCGAGAACGCCGACGGCATCGTCGTGGCGATGCCGGGGCCGCCGGCCGAGATGACCGGGATGTGGGCCAGCGAGGTCGCGCCGCGGCTGGCCGCGCGCAGCGACGGCGACGTGATCGTCAGCCGCACGCTGAAGACCGTGGGCATCGGCGAGGCGACAGTCGATGAGATGGCCAGCCCGCTGCTCAAGAGCCGCAACCCGACGATCGGGGTGTACGCCAAGTCGGACGGCATCCACCTGCGGCTGACCGCGAAGGCCGCCACCGAGGCCGAGGCCCGCGCCCGCATCGACCCCGTCGAGGAGCAGGTGCGGGCGCTGTTCGGCACGGCCGTCTGGGGCGCCGACGAGACGACGCTGGCCGGCGGCGTGGGCGACCTGCTGCGGGAGCGCGGGCTGAGCGTCGCGGTGATGGAGTCGCTGACGGGCGGGCTGGTAGCCAGCACCCTGACCGACGTCGCCGGCTCGAGCGACTACTTCCGGGGCGGCCTGGTGACCTACAGCGAGGCGACCAAGATCCGCTACGGCGTGCCGGCCGAGACGATCGCCGAGCACGGCGTCGTCAGCGAGGCGACGGCGGTCGCGATGGCGACGGCCGTGCGCGAGGCGCTCGGCGCCGACATCGGCATCGGCGTGACGGGCGTCGCGGGGCCGGCGACGCACGGCGGGCAGCCCGTCGGCACGACGCACATCGGCGTCGCCACCGCGACGGGCCGCTCGCACTCGGAGTACGTCTTCGCGCAGACGCGGGCGGCGATCAAGCGCCGGGCCGTGACGTCGTGCCTGCTGCTGCTGCGACGGGCGGCGCTGGGACAACTGCGCGAGAAGGAGTTGATCTTCGCCCGGTCGCGTGAGGACGCGCGGCGGGCGGGGTCGGCCTGAGGAAGAGGGGAGCTGCCATGCCCGACATCGAAATCCGGTCCGCGACGGCCGCAGAGGCGGAGGCCTACCGCTTCATCAACAGCACGGTGTTCGCCTATCGGCCGGAGGGGCCGCCGTGGACGCCGGCCGAGACGACGCTGTGCGCCTTCGAGGACGGGGCGATGGTCTCCGCCTTCAACGCCTGGCCGTTCCAGTGGATGCTGAACGGGGCGCAGGTGGCGGCGGCCGGGATCGCGGACGTGGGGACGCTGCCACATCGCCGGCGGCGGGGGCACGTGCGGCGGATCATGGAGGAATCGCTGCGACGGCAGCGGGACGCGGGCCAAGCGTTCGCGATCCTGTGGGGGACGCACACGGCCATCTACCGGCGCTTCGGGTACCAAGTCGTGACGCACGACGTCCACTACGAGATGCGGCCGGGCGACATCGACTTCGCCGCGCTGCCGGGCGTGGGGGCGCCGCAGGCCGGGGGCGAGGTGCAGTTGAGCGACCGGCCGGACGTCGAGACGCTGCGCCCCGTCTACGACGCCTGGATCGCGGATCGCACGGGGGAGCTGCATCGCAGCCAGCCGATGTGGGAGCGCGGCGCGCTGCGTGAGCGCAGGGGCGAGGGGCCGATCTACGCGGCCGTCTACGAGGAGGGCGGCGCGGCGCGCGGCTACGCGCTGTACACCGTGCGCGACGGCGTCTACGGCCCCACGAGCGAGGAGCGGCACCCCGACGAGAGCCAACGGCTAACGCTGCGGGAGTTGGTCGCGCTGAGCCCGGCGGCCTACGAAGCGCTCTGGCGGGTGGTCGGCAGCCACGACCTGGTGCGCCGGATCCGCTACGACAACGTGCCGGAGGACGACCCGCTGTTCGACCTCGTGCAGGAGCCGCGGCTGCTGCGCCGCTGGACGCAGGACGGGATCATGGCACGCGTGGTCGACGTGGCGGCGGGGCTGCCGCAGCGGCCGTACGGCGGCCCGCTCTCGCTGCGGCTGCGCGTGATCGATCCGCTCTGCCCCTGGAACGACGGCGTCTGGTCGATGGAGACGGACGGCGCGCAGACGACCGTCACGCGCAGCGATGGCGCCCCGGAGCTGACGCTGCCCGTGCAGTCGCTGGCGGCGCTGGTGACGGGCTACCGCGGCGCCGGCGCGCTGGTCGGCATGGGGCGGGCGGAGGCGTCGGCGGGGCTCGACCTGGCCGCCGTCGATCGGGCCTTCGCGACGCGGCATCGCCCGCACTGCTTCCACCACTTCTAGCCGCCGCGCCCGGTGCCCTCACTCCCGACGGGGCGCGGCCGTCGTCGCGATGTTGGAACGATCTCGCGGGTGGGTCGTTCCCACTCTGAGGGCGCCAAAGGAGGGGCCGATGTCGCACGCGAGGCAGGCCGCGATCGCCTGCGTGGCGCTGGGCTGGACGATCGCCGTGCTCGCGGTGCTCGTCTCCACCGTCGCGACGGGCAACTTCCTCTTCGAGTACGCGCCGACCCCGGGCGAGGAGGAGATCGTGTCGCCCTACTTCAAGGTCGCGGCGGCGGCGGCGATCCTGCCGCTGGGCGTCGCGGGCCTGATCCTGGCCGCGTCGTGGCTGCGGGGGCGGCGGCGTTAGGCGGGCGCCGGGCGGGCGCGGGCAGACGCCGCGAGGGAGTCGCCGCCCGCTTGTTCGCCTACCGCCGAGCCCCCACACTCGATCGATGAACGCCGCGCCCAACACGACGATGCTCGACGAGCGGCGCGTGCTGCCGATCTCGCTGGGCGCGAACTGGATCTACGCACTGCCGGCCGCCGATCCGGCCCGCGACGGCGTCCTGCTCGTGGACGCGGGGCCCGACTACGACGGCGTCTGGGAGGCGCTCACGGCCCAGCTGCAGGCCGCGGGGCTCAGCCCCGCCGACGTCCGCACGGTCGTCGTGACGCACGCGCACCTCGACCACTGCGGGCTGGCGCGTCGCTGGCAGGAGGAGGGGGCGGAGGTCGTGGGGTCGGTGGCGGAGGTCGAACGCTTCGGGCTGGGCGAGCGGCTGTACGCGTATCAGTCGGATTTGGTCGATGGGCTGCTGCGGGAGTCGGGCTTCCCGGACGATCAGCGGGAGCAGGCGTTACAGCGGCGACGGAGCACCCGACGCAGCGCGCGGGCCGCCGCCCGCGACCGCTGGCCGGCCGTGCTGCGCGGCACGCCCTTCGCGCCCGACCGCGCCCTCCACGACGGCGACCTGCTCCAGGCCGGCGACCGTCGCCTGCGCTTCATCAGCGCGCCGGGGCACACACCGGGCAACGCGGTCTGCCTGGAGGAGGCGTCGGGGTCGCTGTTCAGCGGCGACCAACTGCTGCCGCGGATCACGCCCAACCCCGGCATCCACTTCCTGGGCCCGGGCGCGCGCTTCCGCGGCCTGCCCGCCTACACGCGCTCGCTGGAGCGCATCGCGACGCTGGGCGCCGAGCATCTCTACCCCGGCCACGGCGAGCCCTGCCAGGTCCCGGTGACGCAGGCGATCGGTTGGACGCTGGCGCGTCACGAACGGCGGCGGCAGCGGCTGCTGCGCTGCCTGCGCGACGGACCGCTCACCCCCTACGAGCTGCTGCTCAAGTTCTTCCGCCCCCGCCCCGATGCCCGCCTCTTGCCCGCCTTCGCGGAGGTGCAAGGGCACATCGACATCCTGCTGGAGCGGGGCAAGGTCGTGGAGGAGCGGTCGGGGGGGTCGCTGCGGCTGCGCCGGGCCGGCGCTACTGCGTGAGGCGGCGGTAGAGGGAGGGCAGGCGGCGCGGCAGCGACTCGATGTCGCCGACGACTTCGTAGCCCATGTCCGCGCACATCTGCTTGAGGTAGTCGTGGCCGGCGCGGTCGACGGTCAGGCAGAAGGGGGTCATGCCCTCGCGGCGGGCCTCGGTCAGGGCCATCTTCGTGTCGTGGATGGCGTATTCCTTCTCGGTGCGGTCGCGGCCGTAGCCGTGGTCCTGCGGCCGCCCGTCCGAGAGCAGCACCAGGATCTGCACCTTGGCGGCGGTCTGCTTGAGCTTGTAGATGCAGTGCCGGATGGCCGGGCCCATGCGCGTGCTGCGCACCGGCGCCACCTTGTCGAGGCGCGCCTTGGCGTGGTTGCTGAGCGTCTCGTCCATGTCCTTGATGACGTAGAACTCGACGTTGTCACGGCCGTAGCCGCTGAAGCCGAAGACGCCGTAGGTGTCGCCGATGGTCTCCAGCGCCTCGATCAGCAGGACGGCGGCTTCCTTCTCCAGGTCGATGATGCGCTTGGCCGGGTGGCGCGCTTCCTGGGCGCGCTTCTGCGCCCACCAGCTCAGGTACTTGCGCGGGTCGTCGTCGAAGTTGTCGTCGGCGCCCTGCGGCCGCGGCTGGTGCTTGGTGATCTCCTCGTCGGTCGAGGCGGACATGTCGAGCAGGAAGGCGACGGCGACGTCGCGCTCGACCTTGTTGCGGCGGTAGTAGAGCTTCGCATCCGACTGCGCCTGCGCCTTGCGCTCGACGATCCACTCGATGACGGCGTCCAGGTCGTAGTCGTCGCCGTCGGGCAGCCGCTTGATCTTGCGGAACATCTCGGGCTTGAGCTGCTCGAATTGGCGCCGCGTCTCCTGCACGAGCTGCGAGTAGTCGGCCAGCGTGCGCTCGTAGTAGTCGAGTTCGCCGTGGTCGAGGCGCATCTCCTGGACGCGGCACCAGCGCGGCTTGTAGTCGGAGGCGCGGAAGTCCCACTCGTCGTAGTAGAACGACTCGGCGATCTCGGGCAGCGGCTCGCCGCTGTCCTCGGGGTCGCTGCCGTCGCCGCGCTTGCCCGCCTGCTGCTGGGCGGACTGCTGGAGCTGCTGTTCGACTTCCTTCATCAGGTTGTCGAGGAACATCCCCGACGATTCGTCCAGGTCGCCCTCCGACATCTCGGTGATGTTGATCTCGGTCGACTTCTCCAGCAGCTCCTGCAACTGCTCCTTGCTGAGCTTCACGGGCGGCGTATCGCCGTCGCCCATTTGCTGGTTCTTGAGCTTCATGAGCAGCTGCACGAGCTCCGGCTTGAAGTCGCCGCGGAAGTCGATCGGCTCGGGCGACTCGTAGGGCTGCTCCTCGCCGTGGGGCAGATTGGGCTGGTACGACTCCAGCCCGCTCTCGCCGCCGGCGCCGGGGCCGATGTCGACCATCTCCTCGTCGGCCGCGCCCCCCGTCATCTCCGACCAGTCGGCGTCGTCCAACTCCACGTTGGGGATGCGGCGGATCCAGTCGTACAGCACGCGCGTGGCGGCGCCGGAGTCCTCGACGGTGGCGCCGGCGTCGCGGATGCGGCTCAGGATGCGCAGCGGACGCTGCATGACTTCGTGCAGGTCCTCGGGCCAGTGCAGGCGCAACTCCTCGTCCAGCGAGGCGCGCAGCAGGTTCTCGATCATGGCCTGCCGCACGGGCATGTCTTCCAGCGGGCGGCGACGCTCCAGCGCGGCCTCCTGCAGGCGCGACATGGGCCGGCGGATGCCGGCGTACTCGCGCTTCACCATCGTGTCGATGCGCGTGTCCTCGACGATCGTGAAGATGTCGTGCGCCAGGCGGCGGTCCTCGAAGCCGTCGAAGAAGCGCTCCATGGCCGTGATCGCCTCCGGCTGCTCGGGGTCGCGCGGGGGCGCGTCCTCGCGGGCGGCGCGCTGGAAGAGGCGCCCGGGCCGGGCGAAGTCGAAGGCGAAGGAGCCGAACTCCAGACGCGCGGCCTGATGCGTCGCGAAGACCTTGTAGACGGCGAAGTTCTCGTCCTTCTCGGTGTACTGCTCCACGATGGGCGGCAGGTAGATCGCCGTGCCCTCCGTGGTGGGGCTGCTCTCGTTGACCCAGCCGACGCCCTTTTCGGTGAGTTGCTCGGACGAGTGCACCGCGACATCGGCGCCGGTCAGCGCCTTGCAGTACATGCGGATCAGGTCCGAGACGCGCTCCAACTCCACCCGCGACGAGAGGGCGTCGATGATGTCCTCGCCCTTCGAGGACTCCAGGCGGAAGAAGGCCTCGCCGCCCTCCGGGCTAGTCTCCAGGATCTGCCGGCCCGCCTCCTGCCAACGCGGCAGATCCTCGGGGCGCAGCCGCCGCAGCACCTCCGGGGCGGACTTGATGAACTCCATCGCCGCGATGCCGGAGACCGGCATGATCCCCTCGGCCAGTTCGAGCATCTCGCGGTGGGCCTCGCGATCGATCTCCGCCAGCGCCTGCGAGGCCTCCATGAAGTAGGGATGCCCCAGCCGCCCCACGCTCACCGCCACCCGGCCCGCCAGCGCCAGGAAGCGCGCCCGCTGCTGCGGGTGCAGGTGACGCACCAGCGCGGGGCCGCGCTCGAAGTAGACGCGCGCGTCGACCCAGGCGGTGCCGGCGACGACCGAGCCGAACTCCAGGAAGGGCGCCCGGTCGGGCCGGTCGAGCTGCTCCAGCACGCCCGGCGCCATGTTCAGGCAGGCGCTGGCCAGCTCGTAGGAGTGGCCGGCCAGGGAGTCGATCAGTTCGACCAGCAGCCGCATCTGGTTGAGCGGCAGTTTCGGCAGCACCAGGGGGCTGACCTCAAAGTACTGCGCGGCCAGCGAGCCCGACTTCCAGGTGCCCTTGTAGAGCGAACGGCCCTGCGCGGCCCAGTCGGGCGCCTGCGTGACGGAGAGGTACTGCAGCGAGGTGGGGCTCGATCGGAAGTACGCCCCCGCCAGCGCCGGCGACGACTCGGCGAGTTCCGTGCCGGTCTTGGTCCACTCGCGGAAGCGGCTGAAGGTGAGCTGCTCCAGCATGCCGGGGCTGGCGCGGAAGTACTCCCCGGCGGCCTCCCAGGAGCGCAAGGAATGCCGCGCGATCTCGACGCCGTCGCCGGCCCAGGCGGCGAGTTCCTGCGGCGCCAGGACCTCGCGCAGCGCCGCCTCGGCCCGATCGAAGTCCTGCTGCAGGCTGGGGGGGAACGCGCTCAGGGCGTCGCGCAGGCGGGCGGGCGCGTCAGCCACGGGAGATCGCCGCGGTGTCGAGGATGATGCTGGGTGGGGGGCGCTGGTTCATCGGCTGCGGCTATCCCGAGTGCTTCGCGATGGTCCGGGTGGGATCGGTGAAGTTGCCGATCTCCACGGCGTCGGTTTCCGTGTCGAGCACAGCATAGGAGACCTGGAAGTCGTTGTTGGGATCGCGCGGGTCGCCCGTGGAACCGGGGTTGATGACCAGCGCCCGCCCAATGCGGCGCGCCATCTGATAGTGGGTGTGCCCGTAGATGATGTAGTCGGCCTCCTGCGCGGCCAGCCGGCGCAGTTCCGGGCTCGACGGGTAGAGGTAGTCGCGATTGGGCTGCCAGGGCGTCGCGTGGAACATCAGCAGGCGCTTGCCGCCCACCTGCGTGGTGATCGTGGAGGGCTGGCCCCGGGTCCACTCGAGCAACTCCTGGTCGACACGCGACGACTGCTGCGCGCGAATGCCCGCCGGGCTCAGCAGGATCTCCTCGTGGTTGCCCAGCACGTAGCGGGCGCCGACCTCGCGCAGGCGCGCGGCGACCTCGTTGGAGAAGCGGAACTGGTAGCAGGCGTCGCCGGCGCAGAGCAGCTCGTCGACGTCGCCCATCCGCTCGATCGCGATGTCGAGCGCTTCGATGTTGCCGTGCACGTCGGAGACGATGCCGAGCCGCACGCCGCTACTCGAAGATCGAGGAAATGACTTCCTCGATGCTGCGCTGCACGTCGCCGTCGTCGGTCAGGGCCCAGGCCACGGCGACTTGGCAGGCGCGACGCGCCGTGATGCCCTTCTGCATCAGCTTGCCCGCGTAGATCAGCAGCCGCGTGCTGGCGCCCTCGGAGAGGCCGTGCTCGCGGAGGTTGCGCACCTTCTCGGCCATCTTGGCGAGGTTCATGGCGACGTCCATGTCGACGCCGGACTCGTGCGCCACGATGCGCGCCTCCATCTCGCGGGGCGGGTAGCCGAAGTCGATCGAGATGAAGCGCTGGCGGGTGCTCTGCTTGAGATCCTTGAGCGCACTCTGGTAGCCGGGGTTGAAGGAGATGACGAGCAGGAAGCCGTCCCGCGCCTGCAGGAGCTGGGACTTCTTTTCGATCGGCAGGATGCGGCGGTGGTCGGTGAGGGGGTGGATGAGGACGGTCGTGTCCTTGCGCGCCTCCACCACCTCGTCGAGGTAGCAGATCGCGCCCGCCTTGACCGAGCGCGTGAGCGGCCCGTCGATCCACTTCGTTTCCTCTCCCTCCAGCAGGTAGCGGCCCACAAGGTCGCTGGCGGTCAGGTCCTCGTGACAGGCGACGGTGACGAGGGGTAGGTTGTCCTCGTTCTCGATCACCGTGCGGCCGTCGCGGATGACGACCGTGGGGCGGTTGAGGTGGTAGGCCATGTACTCCACGAAGCGGGTCTTGCCGCAGCCCGTGGGGCCCTTCAGCAAGACGGGGATCTTGGACTCCCAGGCGGCCCGGAACAACTCCACCTCGTCGGCGACCGGCACGTAGTAGGGCTCCTGCTCCGCGCGGAACTCCTCCACGGCCCAGGAGCGGTACTGCGCGATGGTGCCTTCGGGTGCGGTGGTCATGGGCGTGAACTCCGGTCCTGGCGCCCGCAGGGGGCATTGGTGCGTGTCGGACGCCGCGGCGCTAGCCCGTCGCGGCGAGCCGGGCTTGCAGCGCGCTCCAGGCAGCTTCTACCCGCCCGCGCACATCGTCCAGTGAGCAATCGGTGTGGATGACGACGCCGGCGCGACTCTCCCGCTCGGCGTTGCTGAGTTGCGAGGCGATGCGCTTGCCGGCCTCCTCGGCGCTGAAGCCGTTGCGATCCATCAGCCGCTGCCGCGCGACGCCGGGCGGCGCGCTGATCACCCAGACTTCGTCGAAGAGGTGGTCCCAGCCCGCTTCGAAGAGGACCGCGGCCTCGACCGCGGCGACGGACGCGCCGGCCGCGCGCGCCGCGTCCAACTCCTCGCCGACCAGGCCGGCGATGGCGGGCCAGACGATATCGGTCAGCTGGGTCATGGCGGCGGGCGACGCGAACACCTTCGCCCCCAGCGCCGCGCGGTCGATCGTCCCATCCAGTGCCACGATCTCCTCGCCGAAGGCGGCGACCACTTGGGCGAAGGGCGCCGTGCCGGGCTCGTACGCGCGGTGGCCCAGCTTGTCAGCGTCGATGACCGTCGCGCCGAGATCGGCGAGCGTGGCCGTGACCGTGGACTTACCGGAGGCGATGCCACCGCTGAGACCGATCGAACGCATGCGCCTGCTCTCCCGTCGCGGGGACGCGTGTCCCTGCTGCCGTCTGCCCAGGGCTGGGGCCAGCAACGCCGCTGCGGATCATACGGAAGGGCCCCCGCGGACCCGTCCCGGAGGCTAGCCAGCGCCCATCGGCAGCGTCAACCAGACAACTGAACGGGGCCGTACGGCGCCGCGCGGCCCGACCCGCGTGTGTTCCGCAAGATAGCGACGACCCGACCCGCGGTCTGGTACGGTCCCGCGCAGACCGCGGCGCCGGGGGCGCCGGATGGGCCAGCCGTGGCTCTGGGGCTCGCCCCGGACGGAGACCGTGTCGGAAGCGACATTGCAGCGTGATGGCTCGGGGTCCGGGCTGCGATAATTGCGCAGCCGGGTTCCCGCGCCGACACCCCAGTGCGGAGTTCGCATGGTCATTGAAGCGCTCAGCAGCACCGCCGACCTGGCCGATGCGCGCGCGAAGCTCGTGCAGAGCTTCGCCACCCTGGACGATACGCTGCTCGACGTGCCGGGCGTGGTGGGGGAGTGGTGCGTCCGCCGGGCGCTGGCGCACCTGCTGAGCTGGGACGCCTGGGGCGTCACGGCGATCGCGGCGCTGGAGCGCGGCGAGGACGTCGCCGAGCCCGACGACGACCGGATGACCCGCGAGTGGCTGGAGCACACGCGCTCGCTGACGGGGCTCGAGTTGCAGCGCCTGCTGCGGACCTCCCGCGCGGAGATGATCGCGCAGCTGTCGACGATGTCGGATAGCGAGCGCTCGCAGGAGCGCTACGACCTGGGCGGCCACCCGATGTCGCCCGACGAGTTCATCGACGGCTTCATCGACCACGACGCGGAGCACGCGTCGGAGATCCGGGCCTGGCGCAAGGCCCGCGGCAACGCCTAACTGTCGGCGACGAGCCGCCGCAGTTCCGCCTCCAGTTGGGGCAGCACTTTCTTGTAATCGTCGACGATGCCGAAGCGGCAGTAGCGGAAGATGTTCGCGTCGGGATCCTTGTTGATCGCGACGATGTTCTTGCTGCCGCCGCAGCCGGCCATGTGCTGACTCGCGCCGCTGATCGCGATCGCCAGGTACAGATCCGGCGAGACGACGGTGCCGGTCAGCCCCACCTGCTGGCTGGGCGGGTACCAGCCCAGGTCGCAGGCGGCGCGGCTGGCGCCCACGGCGGCGCCCAGGTCGGCCGCGATGCGCTCCAGGTCGGCGAAGGCCTCGGGCGCGCCCAGGCCCCGCCCGCCCGACACCACGATGCCGGCGTCCTCCAGGCGCACGCCGGCGGCGTCGGCGGTCTGCTTCTCCAAGAGCCGGGCGCGCGCGTCGCCGGGGGCCGCGGCCACCGCGACCACCTCCCCGCTGCGACCGGCGTCCGCCGGCAGCGGGTCCTGCGACTTGGCGCGCACCGTCACGACCTGCGGGTCGCTCTCGACGGTCACGACTTGGCGGGCGTTGCCGCCGTAGCAGGAGCGCGTGACGCGGACGCGGCCGTCGCCGGCGTCCAGCGCCAGCGCGTCCATGGCGACCGCGCTGCCCAGCCGGGTCGCCAGCCGCGGCGCGAGGTCGCGGCCCATGCTGGTCTGACCGAGGAGCACCACCGACGGCGCGGCCTGCTCCACGATCGCCGTCGCCACCGGCAGGTAGGCGTCCGTCTGGTACTGGGCGAGCGCGTCGTCCTGGGCCGTGTAGACGGTGTCGGCGCCCGCGGCGATGGCCGCCTGCGCCACCGCATCGAGGCCGGCCCCGATCAGGGCGCAGGCGACGCCGCCCTCGCCGCCGAGGGCCGCGTTGAGGCGCGTCGCCGCGCCCAGCAACTCGGCCGTGATGCTGGCGGGGCCGCCGCCGGGGGCGCTCTCTCCGAAGACAAGGATGCTGGCCATGGGGGCTCTTTCTGGCGTTTTTTCTGGCGCTGCCGGGGCTAGACGAGCTTGGCTTCGCGCAGCTTGGCCGCGAGTTGGCTCGCCTTCTCCTCGGCGCTGTCGGCCTCGATGAACTCGCACGCGGTCTCGTTCTTGGGCTGGAAGAGCGCGTGCAGCTTCACACGCGCCCCGGCCGCGCCCACGTCGGCCGCGTCGAGGCCGATGTCGGCCGGCGTCCAGACGATGACCTGCTTCCGCGCCGCCTGCATGATCTGGCGCAGTTGCGGGTAGCGCGGGTCGCCGAATTCGTTGCTGATCGTGAGCACGGCGGGGGTGGGCGTGCTGATCGACTCGAAGCCGTCCGCGACGACGCGCGAGACCCGGATCTCACCGTCGATCAACTCCGCCGAGCGCAGCACCGTGACGGACGGCAGGCCGAGCAACTCCGCGACGATGCTGCCCACCGTGCCCTGATCGAGGTCGGCGGCCTGGCGGCCGAAGATGACCACGTCGGGCAGGCCGATCTTCTCGATCGCCTTGGCCAGGGCGAGCGCCGTCGTCCAAGCATCGCCGCCCTCGAAGGCGGGGTCGTTGAGCTGGTAGCCCTCGTCGGCGCCCATGGCGAGGCCGGTCTTGATGGCGTCGCGGGCGGAGTCGGGGCCCAGGGACAGCACCGAGATCGTGCCGGCGCCGCCGTCGGCCTCGCGCAGCCGCAGGGCGGCCTCGACGCCCTGCTGATCGAAGGGGTTGATGACCGGCGAGACGCCGGACGCCTGCACCACCTGCATCGCCGCCTCGTCGACGCGGAAGGCGGCGGCGGGCGTCTCGGGGTCGGGAATCTGTTTGACGCACACAATTGCGTCCATCGCGCATGCTCCTTCGCGCCGCGCCGGGGGTCAGGACGGCGATCGCCGTGCCGCCCGCGGCGTGCATCCAGCCGGGGGCATTCTTGCGCCGCGACGGGGCCGAATCAAACGGCTGGGTTACGCAGGGCCCGCGGACGGCGATCCCGCGGCCGGCGCGGGGTCGGGCAGCGCCACATCCAGCAACTCGACGACGTCGAACACACCCAACCGCTGCGACTCGTCGGTCCCCATCTGCACCGTGCCCACGCCCGCCTCGAACATCTGCACGCAGAACGGGCAGACCGTGCAGGCGCTGTCGGCGCCGGTGTCCAGCGCCTCCGCGACGCGCACCTCGTTCACGCGCGCCCGGCCCTGCTCCTCCATCCACATGTTGCCGCCGCCCGCGCCGCAGCAGAGCCCCCGCTCGCGACTGCGGGGCATCTCGACGAGCGTCAGGTTGGGGATCTGCTTGAGGATGTTGCGGGGCGCGTCGTAGAGGTTGTTGTGCCGGCCCAGGTAGCAGGAGTCGTGGAAGGTCACGGTCTGCGGCGCGGCGTCGGGCTTGGGCCGCAGCTTGCCCTCGGCGACGAGACGCTCCAGCAGCGTGCTGTGGTGCAGCACCTCATAGTGCCCGCCCAGGTCGGGGTACTCGTTCTTGAACGTGTTGAAGCAGTGCGGGCAGTGGGTGACGATCTTCTTGACGCCGCCCGCGTCGAGGGTGGCGATCAGCCCCTCGGCCAGGATCTGGAAGAGGTACTCGTTGCCCAGGCGCCGGGCCGGGTCGCCGTTGCACGACTCCTGCCCGGCCAGCACGCCGAAGCTGACGCCCGCGTCGCGCAGCAGCCGCACGACGGACCGCGTGATGGGCTGCACGCGGTCGACGAGCGCCCCGGTGCAGCCGACGAAGTACAGGTACTCCTGCTCGCCCGTCCAGCGCGGCGCATCCAGCCCGTCCATCCACGACTCGCGGGTGTACGGCGTGCCGCGCCAGGGGTGGCCCTGCCGCTCGAGGGTCTCCAGCGTCGACTGCACGGTGTCGGGCATGCGCGCTTCCTCCATGACGAGGCTGCGCCGCATGTCGACGATGGTGGGGATGTGCTCGATGAAGACGGGGCATTCCTGCACGCACGCCCCGCAGGTGCGGCAGGCCCAGAGCGACTCGTCGCGGATGACCTCGCCGACCATCACGGGGGCGTCGGCGAGGCCCTCATCGATGGGCGCGCCGCGGGCGAGGTTGCTAGCCTTGCGCGCGCCCACGTCGCCGGCGTAGGCCTTGAGGTCCTGGATGATGTGCATCGGCGAGAGCGGCTGGCCGGCGATGTCGGCGGGGCAGTGGTCGGTGCAGCGGCCGCAGCGCACGCAGACATCGAGCTCGAAGAGCTGCTTCTGCGTGAAGTGCTCGAGCTGGCTGACGCCGAAGTGCTCCTGCTCCTCGATGTTGGCGATCAGCGCCAGCTTGCCGCTGGAGCCGGGGCTCTTGAGAAAGGCGTTGGCCGGCGCGTAGGCGATGTGGTTGAGCTTCGTGAAGCCCAGCAGGGCCATCCAGCTCAGCGCCAGGACCATGTGGAACCACCACAGCGCCTTGTGCGCACTCAGCAGGGCGCCGGTCTCGACGCCGCTCACGGCCTCGGCGACCACGAAGCCCACGGGCGACCAGTAGGACCAGTCGCGGTGCTCGGCGATCTCCGACGTCTGGATGCGGAAGCCCTCGATCAGGAAGCCGGTCACCAGCAGCACGCCCAGCCCGCCCAAGATCAGTTTGTCCTCGGCGCTGGGCAGCCACGTCGTGCGCGGCCGCACGCGGCGATGGGCGATCGCCATGCCGACCCCGACCAGCCCGATCAGCCCGAACAGGTCGCCCACCAGCGAGTAGCCCAGATAGCGATCGCCGACCAGGATGCGCACCTTGTCGTCGGGCAGGTAGTCGTCGATGGCGAGCAGGGCGGTGACGAGGAAGAGCACCAGGATGCTGGACATGATGCACAGGTGCATGACCGCCGCGTAGGGGTCGCGCAGGACGCGCTCGGTGCCGGCGCCGCCGCGCAGCGCCTGCCGCAGCCGCGCACGGGGGTTGTCGAAGTGGAAGTCGGCGCGGCCGATGCGCCAGATGCGCGCCCGCCGCGCGACGCTGTAGGCGATGACGACGACGAGCAGCGGCAGCAGCGCGTAGAGCACCCAGAAGTCGGCGATGTTGAAGAACAGCTCGCGGTGCGGCCCGTCGATGCGGCCCGTCTCGGCCGCCGCCAGCAGGCCCAGCCCGCCCAGCGGCACCCAGATCGGCACCGCCAGGCCGCCGATCCGCACCGTGCGGCGCAGTCGGCCGGGCTGCGCAACGCGACGCGGGGGCGAGGGCGGGCCGTCGGTCGCGGGGGGCGGGCGCACGCCCGCGGCGGGACGCCCGATCGGCAGCGGACCATGAGGCGCGGCAGGCGGCACGGCGGGCCTCTCCCCGGCCCCCGGCAGAGCCGGGGCGCGCGGCGGGCGCAGGCTACTCGTTGTTGGGCCCGCCGTGGAACTTGCGGATGTCGTTCTTGAGCAGCTTGCCCATGTGGTTGCGCGGCAGGTCGTCGACGACGGCCAGGTATTCGGGGGCCTTGTAGCTGGCGAGGCGCCCCTTGCAGAACGCCCGCAACTCGTCGACCGTGACCGCGGCGCCGGGCGCGAGCACGGCCACGGCCTTGACGGCCTCGCCCATCTCGCTGTCGGGCACGCCGATGACGGCCACGTCCTCGATCGCCGGCAGGTCCTCGAGCACCTGCTCGATCTCCCCCGGCGCGATGTTCTCGCCACCGCGGATGATCAAGTCCTTCACGCGCCCGGTGATGAACAGATAGCCGTCATCGTCCAGCAGGCCCTCGTCGCCGGTATGCAGCCAGCCGTCGCGGATGGCCTCGTGGGTGGCTGCCTCCTGCTTGTAGTAGCCCTTCATCGTGCGGCCCGAGCGGACGCAGATCTCGCCCTCCCGGCCGGCCGCGAGGATCGTCCCGTCCGGGGCCTGGATCGCGAGGTCCACGTCGTCCATGACCCTGCCCACCGATCGCAGCCGACGCTCCTTGAGCGCGACCTCCTCGGGCGAGCCCTCCAGGCGGTGGTCCTCGGGGCCCAGGAAGGTGATGGCGGAGGTGGCCTCCGTCTGGCCGTAGGCGTTCATCAGGCCGCAGTCGAACTCGTCGATGGCTCTGCGCACGACCTCGAAGGGCATCGGCGCCGCCCCGTAGGCGAGCAGCTTGAGGCTGGCGCCGCTGAAGCGCGGGAAGTCCTCATGGTCCATCAAGCGCTTGACCATCGTGGGCACGACCATGCTGTGCGTGACGCCGTGCGTATCGACGGCGGTCATCCAGGCCTCGGGCGTGAACTGCGGCAGGATGACCAGGCTGCGGCCGCCCCAGATCGCCGAGATCATCGCGGTCGCGCCGGCGATGTGGAACAGCGGCACGCTGAGCAGCGTCTTCTCGTGCTCGCCGTCGGGGTCGGCGGGGGCCATGGTGTTGGTCACGTAGACGGTGAGGTCCTGGTAGGTGACCTCGACCCCCTTGGGCAGCGCGGTGGTGCCGGAGGTGTAGATGATGATCGTCGGGTCGTCGTCGTCGATCTCCGTGTAGACGTAGTCGTCGGAGCCCTGCTCGATGAGCGCGGCGTAGGCGATCTGGCCGTCGCGCGGGCTGTCGAGCGCGACCACGTGCTCCACGCTGGGGAGGTTGGCGCGGCTAGCCGCGACCAAGTCCTGGTAGCGGTCGGAGAGGAAGAGCGCCTTCACCTCCGCCGTGTTGATCATGTACTCCAGCTCGTCCGCCTTGGCGCGATAGTTGAGCGGCACGAAGGTCACGCCCAGCCGGGCGCAGGCGTAGTAGGTGACGACGTACTGCGACGAATTGACCGACATTATGCCCAGGTGATCGCCCTTGCGCAGCCCCAGGCCCAGCAGGGCGTTGGCGAGCCGGGTCACCTGTGCGCTCATCTCGGCGAAGGTCGTGGGCTGGTCCTCCGTGACCAGCGCCACCCGGTCGGGCACGACGGCCGCCGAGATGTCCAAGAATTCCGCGGTGTTCATGCCTGACCCCTCCGCCGGGCGCCCGCGTACACGGGCGCGCCGTTGCCTTCGATTCCGCTGCCGCCGCCGATCACGCTGCCCCGGTCAGCCGGCCCCGGCGCGTGCCGGGGGCACGCAGACCGGAATAGCGGCTGCGCGCGCCACGGTCCAGCCTACCGAGCCCGCGGGGCTGCGCCGAGCGCGTCACCCGGCGAGGGCCATCGCCGCGTCGGCGGCGATGGCGTCGCGCAGCCCCAGGTCGAGCCCGCGCCGGATCGCGCGCGCGGCGGCGGTCAGCGTGGCGGTGTCCCGCGAGGCCAGCTCGGTCGCGCGGCGCAGGGCGTGCGCGTCGAGCTCGGCGCGGGGGACGACGTCGTGCACCAGGCCCCAGGCGAGGGCGCGGTCCGCGTCGATGGCGTCGCCGCTGAGCACGAGGCCGCGCGCGACGCCGGGGGGCATCAGCCGGGGCAGCATCTGCGTGCCGCCGGCGGAGGGGATGTAGCCCAGCGTCACCTCGGGCAGCGCGATGCGGGTGTCCCCGGCCGCGATGCGCAGGTCGCAGTACAGCGGCAACTCGATGCCGGCCCCGAAGCAGAAGCCGTGCAGCGCCGCGATGCTGAGCACGGGCAGCCGCTCGAGCCGATCCCAGACGTCGCGCTGGTGGCGGGCGGCGCGGGCGGCGAGCAGGCTGGGCGCGGTCCCGAACTCGGTGATGTCGGCGCCGGCCGAGAAGGCGCGCGGACCGGCCCCGCGGAAGAGCAGCACCCGCACGTCGGGATCGACGGCCACGGCGTCGAGGTAGCCCCAGAGCTCGTCGCGCATGGCCAGGTTGATGGCGTTGAGCGCCGCAGGCCGGTTCAGCGTCAGCGTGGCGACGCCGGGCGCGGGCTTCGCGTAGAGCAGGACGGACGCGTCGGGGGCGTCACCGGCCGCGTCATCGGCGGCGCTGTCGGAGGGGGCCGCGGGCATGACGACGGCCGATCAGCGCCAGTCGGGGCGCCGCAGCTCGCTCTTCCGGCGCACCTCCCAGAGGCGGGAGATGTCGGCGTTGATCTTCTCATGCAGCGCGCGCATGTCCTCACTGGAGGCGCGCATCTCGCCCGACTTCCAGCGTCGCACCTTGGCGCGGTCCGACTTGTCCATCGGCACGTTGTCGAGCATGTGGCTGACGATGAAGGACATCAGCTCCCACGACTCGTCGACGTTGAATTCAATGGTGGCCATGATTTCGGCTCGCTTTCGGGGGCGCGCGCGGGGGCGCTTATGCGTTGCGGTAGTAGTCGCGGCGGCGGATCGTCCGCTTGAGTTCGTCGTCGATCGTGTTGCCCAGCGTCTCGTTCAGCGCCGTGGCGAAGGTCAGCAGGTCCGCACTGCCGCGCTCCAGCGTCTTGTTCCGCCAATCGCGAATGGCGTCCACCGTCGCATCCGACAGCTCGACCCCATCGACGACTTGCGCCGTGACCAGCTGCAGGACCGACAGGGCCTCTTCCTCGTCGAGAATGATGTGCACGGTGGTCTCCTCTTGCCTGTGCTACGCGGGATGGCTGTGGGTCGCGGGGCGTCCCGCTGCCTCCCGCGGCGTTGCTGATGGTGGCGTCGATTTCGGCGGCCGCGATGGCCACCGGCACGACGCTCCGCGCCGCCCCTGTGGACGGCGCATTGATCGATCATGCCTGATACCAGCGCCAGTGTCACGGCGGCGCGCCACTGGGGCGCTCAACGGCCATGAAAGTGCGGCGGTCGCTTCTCCAGGAAGGCCTGTACGCCCTCCGCCCGATCGTCGGTGCTTTGCAGCAGGATCGTCAGGTCCGTCTCGTAGCGCAGGGCCTGATCGAGCGGCATTTCCAGCCCCCGCGCGACGGCCTCCTTGGCCAGCCGCGTGGCGATGGGGCCGCGCGCCGCGATGCGGCCGGCGAGCGCCCCGGCGAGCGCGGCCGGGTCGTCGCCGGTCTCGCTGACGAGGCCCCAGTCGCGCGCGGTGGCGGCGTCGATCGGGTCGCCCAGCAGGAGTTGGGTGGCGCGCGATCGCCCCACGGCGCGGGCCAGCCGCTGCAAGCCCCCCGCGACGGGCAGACGCCCCGCCGCGACGCCGGGCAGCCCGAAGCGGGCGCCGTCGTCGCAGAGGCGCAGGTCGGCGCACAGCGCCAGCTCCAGGCCCGCGTCGAGGACGTCGCCGCGCAGCACGGCGACCGTCGGCTGGGGCAGCGCCGCCAGCGGCCCGAAGGGGTCGCCCACCAGGCCCTCCGACGCCAGCCGCGGGAGCAGCGCCTCGGGCCAGCCGCGCCAGCAGCCGGACGGCGCCTCCACGACGAGCACGCGGATCTCCGGCTCCCCCGCGACGGCGGCGCAGGCGTCGCGCAGCAACGCCACCGTTTGGGCGTCGAGCGCCGCCGGCAGCGTCAGTCGCGCGATGTGCCCATCCCGTGTGAGTGCGTCCCGGGTGAGTGCGTCCATCTCTGCGTTCCCTCCGCAGGGTCGCCCCGTTACGCGCCTGCCGCAACAGCGCGGCGCCGGCTAGCCGGGGGGCTGCAGCCGCAAACGATGCGCCGCGTCCGCTTCGACGTCCTCGCGCTGCGTGTGCAGCGGTCGCAGCTGGCCGGCGCGCCAATCCTCCAGCAGGTCGTCGTGGTGCGGGTCGCCGCGACGTCCCACCTGCCCCCCGGCGAGCGTGAAGCGGGCCACGGGCGGGTCCCGCATCTCGACGATCAGCCGCAGGGCGGGGATGCCGGTGACGGGCGCGAACGGGTTGGGGCCCAGGGGGCCCGCCTGCAGCGGCGCCTGCGCGTCGGAGCCCACGCCGAGGGGCCCCAGATTGAACAGCTTGGCCAGGATCGGGACGTCGCCCAGGCCGTGCTTCAGCGTGACGCGGCGCACGCGGCCCCAGGCCCAGCGATCGGGGTCGGGCCCCAGCCGCTCCTCGAGCAGGGCGACGGCGTCGCGGAAGCTGCGCAGCAGGACGGCGCTCCAGACGTCGCGGCCGCTGGGGGCGGCTTCGCCGCCGGCCGGGGGGGCGGCGCCGAACCAATCGGCGGGCGCGTCGTCGAGCAGCCCGACGACGAGCGAGGCCCCGCGGGCGAGCAGGATGTTGAGGTTGGGCACGGCGTGCACGTCGCCGAAGAAGAGCGACGCGTGGTCGCCGAGCTTGGCCCGCACGACCGCGTCCAGCAGCCGCGAGTACGTGACGCCCACGATCGCGGCGGCGACGGACTCGACGCCGGCCTCGCCGTCCCAGTCGCGCACGCGATCGAGCAGCCGGCGCTCGCGCTCGCCCACGCCGTCGAGGGCGCCCAGGTGGCGCGCGACAGCGCGGAACCCGATCGAGTGGCGGTCCACCTGCAGGCGGCGCATGGTCTCGGGGGTGTGCTGGTCGGAGCCGGTCAGCGCCTCCCCGATCCGCGCCGCGCGATAGGCGTCGAGGAACTCGCCGTCGAAGCGCAGCGCGTCAATCGGCAGGGGGGCGTGATTGGCGGCCCAGACGCGGCCGCCCGGCGGGTCGAACAACTGGGGCAGCTCCTCCGCCGGGACGAGGCGGCCGGGCTCGGCGGCCGGATCCCAGCCGCAGGCCGGCAACCAGGCCGAGCCCGGCGGTCGCTCCGGCACGGCGCCCGTCATCTGCAGGCCGATGTGGCCCTCCACGTCGGCGTACCCGACGACCAGGTTGAACTCCTGGAACGACGTGACCGCGGCGCGGAAGCTGTCGACATCGCCCGCGCGGGGGAGGTCGAGCAGCGCCTGCACTGACGTCGGCGCGTCGAGCACCGCCGATCGCAGCGCCAGGGCATAACGCACGCCCGGGATCTGCGGCGACACGATGGGGCCGTTGCGCGTCGTGCGGATGCGCAGGACCTCGTCGGGATGGCCCCGCACCGCGATGCGCTCCTCGATCTCGCCAGCGCGCTCCCAGCCGTCGGGCGTGCGGTAGCGGCCCGCGTCGTCGAACTCCTCCACGACGACGTCCTGCGTGCTCACCAGCCCCGCCGTCGCCCCCCAGGCGATGCGGCGGTTACAGCCCCAGATGACGCCGGGGAAGCCGGGCGCCGTCGCGCCGGCCAGGCTGTACTCGGGGCACTCGATGTGCGCGAAATGGCCGTAGGGCGGATTCACGGCGGTCAGGTGGGGGTCGCAGGCGAAGAGCGCGGTCCCGGCGGCGGTCGCGGCGGCGGCAACGGCCCAGGCGTTGCTGCCGGCCCCGGTCGCGCCCAGGCCGGTCGCCTCGACGAGGGCGGCGTAGGCGCCGCTTAGCTCGCGGGAGAGGTGACCGAAGGCGACGCCGGGCGGGATCATGGTGGGGCCGTCGACGGGGTAGCCGGGGTCCAGCGCGATCAGCGCCTCGACGCCGGCCTGCTCGATCAGGCGGGCGCGCTGGATCTGCACCTCCCAGGCCGGGGAGAGCATGAAGGCCAGCAGCTTCGCCCAGAGGGCGGAGTCGCGCGCCTGCCATGGCTCCGGGTCGTAGTCGAGGATGCGCGCCTCGAGCGGGCGCGGGCCGCGCTCCATGGCCGCGTTCACGCCCCGGACGTAGGGCGCCACCCGCTCCTGCGACGCCGCCGGCAGCGCATCCCAGGCGGCGTCGGCGGCGCGCTGCAGGCCCACGGAGCGCATCAGCCGGTCCGAGGGCAGGGCCGCGGGCCCGGCGACCTCCGCCATGCGCCCCTGCGCGGCGCGGCGGTAGAACTCCATCTGCCAGTAGCGATCCTGGGCGTGCACGAAGCCCAGCCCGAACAGGGCGTCCGCCTCGCACTCGGCGTAGATGTGCGGCACGGCCGACGCGTCGCGGATGATCTCGACCGGCGCACGCAGGCCCGACGCCCGCAGCGCGCCGTCGATCTGGGGCGGCGCGGGCCGTCGCAGCAACTCCCCGCCCATCGCGCGAGCGAAGGCCCCGCCCTGCGACAGAGTCAGGCGCAGCCCGCGGGCTTGGGCGCGCAGCCCCGCGACGGTTCGAGATGGGAGTCGGGGCATTTGGGCGCAGTGTACGGAGACGCCGCCTACGGGCCGTATGCTGGCGTCCGCCGGCGCGACGTCGCCGCACGCAGGCATCGAGCGAGGGGACACGATGGATCTGGGACTGCGGGGCCGCGTGGCGCTGATCACGGGCGCGTCCGAGGGGATCGGCAAGGCCTGCGGCTTGGCCCTGGCGGCGGAGGGCGCGGACGTCGCGATCTGCGCCCGCCGGCCCGACGTCGTGGCGAGCGCCCGCGCCGAGATCGACGCCGCCGGCCCGGGGCGCTGTCTGGGCCTGCCCGCCGACATGGGCGTCGCGGCGGACGTGGAGCGCGTCGTCGCGCAGACGGCGGCGGGGCTGGGGGGCATCGACATCGTCGTCAATAACATGGGCGTCTCCATCCGCGGCGAGGGCGACGACGTCTGGCAGCAGATGTTCGACCTCAACCTGCTGGCCGCCGTGCGCACGACGCGCGCCGCGCTGCCCCACCTGCGCGCCCGCGCCACGTCGGATGCGCCGGCCGCCGTGATCCACATCGGCTCGATCTTCGGGCGCGAGGCGGGCGGCTCGGCGCAGTACAACGCCATGAAGGCGGCGATGCACAGCCACGCCAAGGCCCTCTCGGAGGAGCTGGCACCGGCGCACATCCGGGTCAACTCGGTCGCGCCGGGCTCGATCGCCTGGCCCGGCAGCCGCTGGCAGACCCGCTACGACGATGACCCGGAGACGATCCAGCGCACGATCCTGGACGGGATCGCCTGGGGGCGCTTCGGGCGGCCCGACGAGGTGGCCGACGTGGTCGCGTTCCTCGCCTCGCCCCGCGCCTCGTGGATCACGGGCGCGTGCATTAACGTCGATGGCGGGCAGAGCCGCTCGAATACCTGACACGGCCGGGAGAAGCGACCGCCGCAGCCATGACCGACTCCTCCAACCCCACGCCGACACCGGAGCACGCGCGCCGCGAGCGCACGCGCTACGGCCGGGCGAGCCTCGACGATCTGGCCGGCCGCTGGGGGCGGCCGCTGCTGGGCGGCGGCGTGGCGATGGCGATCGTCGTGGCGTTCCTGGCGATCCGCGGCGGCGAACCCGGCGACGAGGTCAACGCGCTCACCGGCACGGCCCGCGGCGGCTGGAACCGCGAGGAGGACATCGTGCTGGCCCTGGTCGTCGGTGGGGCCACGACGGTGGGCATCGCGATCGCGTTCCTGAGCGAGTCCGTGCGGCACTGGACGGGGATCTTCGTCGCGGCGCTGCTGGGCGCGACGTTCCTCGCGCTGCGGGCGCTGGGGGACTACGACGCCACCACGGCCGCCGTCCTGCTGGGCCTGACGATCGGCTTCCTGACGCTGGGCCTCGGCATCGCGCTGTTCGACGCCCGGCGCTACCGGCGCCGCGGCTCAGACTGAACCAGGGCCAGACCCAACGAAGGAGCGTGCACGATGACCAGCCAGCAGATCCCCGAGGGCGCCGCGCTGCCCCCGCCGCACCTCGAGGAGGTCGGCCCGGACATCTTCGCCTACCTGCAGCCCGACGGGAGCTGGTGCCTGAACAACATGGCCTTCCTGACCGGCGGCCGCGGCGTGATCGTGGTCGACGCGGGTGCGACGGAGCGGCGCACGCGCGACCTGCGGGCGGCGATCGCCCGCACGACCGACAAGCCCGTGAGCACGCTACTCAACACGCACCACCACCTCGACCACACGCTGGGCAACTCGGTCTTCGGGCCGGAGGTGACGATCGTGGGGCACGAGGGCTGCCGCGAGGAGATCGTCGCGGCCGGCGACGGCGTGATGACGGGGGCGCGCCGCCTCTTCCCGGCCGTCGACTTCGGCGACGTCGAGGTCGTGCCGCCGATGCTGACGTTCGAGGAGTCGGTGACGCTGTATGCGGGCGACCTGCCGGTGGAGCTGGAGTACGTGGGGCCGGCGCACACGACGAACGACGTCGTGGCCTGGATCCCGGAGCGGCGCGTGCTGATCACGGGCGACGTGATCTTCAACCAGGGCACGCCGTTCGCGGTGGCCGGCTCGATCGCGGGCTGGCTGCACACCCTGGAGGATCTGCGCGAGACCGGGGCCGAGACGCTGATCCCCGGGCACGGGCCGGTCTGCGGCCCCGAGGCCATCGACGAGGTCGCGGCCTACCTGCGCTTCGTGCAGGAGGTCGCGCGGCGCGGCTTCGAGGCCGGCGCGACGCCGCTGGAGCTGGCCCGCGACACCGACCTGGGGCGCTTCGCCGGCCTGCTCGACAGCGAGCGCCTGGTGGGCAACCTGCATCGGGCCTACTCGGAGCTGCGCGGCGAGGCGCTGGGCGCGCCGATCGACTCCGCCCGGATGGCCGCTGACATGGTGGCGTTCAACGGCGGCCCCGTGCGCTGCCTGGCCTGATCAGGCCTCCTCGACCAGCGCCGACATCGACCCCAGGCAGCGCGCGATGCGCGGGTCGGGGCCGTAGTCGTGGATGCGCTGCTGGTCGTGGCGAACACGGTCGTAGGAGGCGGTCTCCACGATGGCGCGGCCCTGCGTGTCGACCATGGCGGCGATCGCGAAGGCCTTTTCCTTGCTGTAGCCGAACAGCCGGCCCAGCATCTCGACGACGTAGGCGTAGCTGTGGTCGTCGTCGTCGAGCAGGATCAGGTGGTAGCGCTTGTCGAGCTCGGTCGATTCGGCGTGGCCGACGCCTGGGCGCGTAACGGTCTCGGGCGCGGATCGCTGCGCAACGATGCGGTGCGGCCCGGAGCGATACGCCATGCGGCCAGTTTACCCGCCGGGCCGGCGCAGCCGGTAGGACGATCGGCCGGACACAGAACGCCCCCGGCGCTATGGTCGGGGGCGGCGGCGTCGCCCTTTCGGGTGGCGGGCGGGCCGGGCCCCAACCTCCGCCCCTCGGGGCGGAGTGTCCGGCCCGCTCGTCGGGGGTCGCTCCCCCGGCACCGCCCCCACTGTAGCAGACGTGGTGGCGCTTCTCGGGCTCGGCCGACTCCGCGTGGCCGGCGCCGGGACGGGTGACGGTTTCCGGCGCTGACCGCTGCGCCACGATGCGCTGCGCCACGATGCGGTGCGGCCCGGAGCGATACGCCATGCGGCCAGTTTAGCCGCCGGACGGACGCAGCCGGTAGGACGATCGGTCAGACACAGAGCGCCCCCGGCGCAATGGTCGGGGGCGGCGGCGTCGCCCTTTCGGGTGGCGGGCGGGCCGGCTCCCAACCTCCGCCCCTCGGGGCGGAGCACCCGGCCCGCTCGTCGGGGGTTGCTACCCCGGCGCCGTCCCCATTGTAGCAGACACCGAGACGGTGCGGCGTGCCGTCAGATTAGGCGCCGGAGGGACGCAGCCGCCGCACGACGCCCGACTCCCCGCTCTCGATCAGGGCGGCCACGGCCGTCGCGATCTCGGTGTTCGGCGTGCCCGCCTCGCCGGGCAGCGCCACCGGGTGCGACGCCCCGGCCGGGGCCGCCGCGTCGAGTTCGGCCTCCCCGAAGCCCACCTCCAGCGCGGCCACGGCGATCTCCCATTCGGCCCACTCGGCGGCCAGCGATCGGGTCAGCGCCAGCAGGCCGCCCGCCGCCGCCGCGTAGGCCGCGAAGCCGGGCCGCCCCTCGACGGCGGGGGCGCTGACCAGGCTCACGATCGCGCCGCCGCGGCCGTGCATGGCGTGGTCGCGCATCATCACGCGGCCGGCCGCCTGACAGGCCAGCGCCGCCGACGTCAGATTGGCGTCCAGCATCTCGGCCCACTCGTCGGGGCCGGTCTCGTCGAAGGGCAGCGCCAGCAGGCGGTCCTGGGCGTTGACCAGGATGTCGAGCCGCGACCATTCGCTGTCGACCTGCTGCACCGCGGCCCCGACCAGGCTGGGGACGCGCAGGTCGATCGGCACGGCCAGGCTGCGCCGGTTCATCGCCCAGAGCTCGTTCGCGACCGAGTGGACGCGGAAGTCCTCGCGCTGGTCGCGGCCCACGCCGGCCACCGCGACGTCGGCGCCGCGCTCGCCCAGCGCGACCGCGATGGCGCGGCCCAGCGGCCGCTGCGCGCCGATCACCAGGGCGGTGCGGCCCGCCAGCTCCATGCCGATCTCCGTCGGGCCGGCGTCCGTCAGCCCAGGGTGGCCGCCCGCCGGCGCTGATAGGCGGTCGTGCCGCGGCCGTCGCCGAACTTGGTGTCGCGCCACTCCAGGGCCGACTTGAGCCCCTGCTCGCGGCTGATGCGGTTGAACTCGATAGCGGCGGGGGCCTGATGCGCGCGGGAGTCGATCTCGCAGGCGACGCGCTGCATCGTGCGGGCGCCCATGACCTCCAGACCCAGGTTGATGAGCCGCTTCTGCGCGGCGAGCAGATCGGAGTCGATCATCGCCAGACGGGCGGCCAGCGCGTCGACGTGCGCGTCGAGTTCGTCGGCCGGGACCGATTCCAGCGCGAAGCCGATCCGGGCCGCCTCCACGCCGCTGATGCTGTCGCCGCTGAACAGCATGCGCTTGGCCCACTGCGGGCCCACGTGGTAGAGCCACATCTGGTGCGGCGGCGTGCCCTGGGCGCGGGTGGGGGGGAACCCGATCACAGCGTCGTCGGCGACGATGACGAGGTCGCAGAGCAGCGCGACATCGGTGCCGCCGGCCAGGCAGTAGCCGTGCACCTTGGCGATGATCGGCTTGTGCATGTCGAACAGCGCCATCTTGTCGCGCTGCGATTTCTCCATGCGCCAGGAGTCGTCGTCGATGCTGGCGCGCCCGCGGTAGCCGGCGGCCTCGGCGCGGCGGCCGGGGGTGATGTCGTAGCCGGCGCTAAACGCGCGGCCGGCGCCGCTCAGCACGGCGAGATGCACGTCGGTGCGGTTGTCGGCCTCCCACAGCGCCTGGTTCAACTCCTCCATGAGGTCCGTGGAGAGGGCGTTGAGCTTCTCGGGGCGGTTGAGCGTGATGTAGGCCACGCCGCCGCGTTCTTCGTAGCGGATGTTGTCGAGTTCCATTGGGGCTCCTTCTGTCGTTGCGACCGCGACGCAACCGCGCGGCCCGTTGTGGGCGGGAGTCTAGCGCGCCCCGTCGTCCTGGAGCAGGGCGAGCAGCTCGGCGACCGGATCGGGGCCGCCGATCGCGTGCAGCGGGACCTCGCGGACGGCGTCGGCCGGGTCCGCCGCGGCCGCGGCGCCGACGACGATCAGGCGGGGCCGATCGGCGCGACGCAACTCGCGGGCGGCGATGTCGAGCAGGGCGGGCCCGCCCGCCGCGCCCACGACCACGGCCACGTCGAGGCCGCCCAACTGCTTGGCCAGCTTGCGCGTCGCCACCCGGATGTTGGTGGGGTTGGCCAGATCGACGGCCTGCGCCGCGCCGCCCGGCCCGGCCAACCGCTTGAGCGCGAACAGGGCCGCGCCGCCCGTGGTGGCGGAGGTGATCGCCACCTGCGCCCCCGCCTCGCGCAGGGCGCGCACCAGCGCCGGGCCGTGCCCGGTCTCCGCGCCGTAGACGATGCAGCGTCGATCCTGGAGCGCTGCGCCCATCGCCCCCCTCCCGTCGGTCGCAGCGTACGCACTGCGCCCCGTCAACGTTGCCTCGCGGCTAGCGCGGACGCCCGTCGATCGGATAGCCTGCCGCCCGCGACGCTGCGAGCGCGCGGTCGGCCCGTGCCCTCCGGCGCGGCGCGAGACGCGCAAGACAAGGGAGCACTCATGGATCTGGGCCTGTCCGAAGAACAGGAAATGTTGAAGACCTTCGCGCGCGACTTCCTCGAAAAGGAGTCGCCGGAGAAGCTCGTCCGCGAAATGGAAGAGGACGAGCGCGGCTACACCGACGCGCTCTGGCAGGGGATGGCCGCGCAGGGCTGGCAGGGCCTGATGATCGCCGAGGAGCACGGCGGCATCGGCATGGACTTCCTCGACCTGTGCGTGCTGCTCGAGGAGTTCGGCCGGGCGCTGGTGCCGGGGCCGTTCATCAGCACCGTCGTGCTGGGCGCGATCCCGGTGCAACTGGCCGGCAGCGACGCCCAGAAGCAGGAGATCCTGCCCAAGGTCGCCGGCGGCGAGTTGGTCATGACGCTGGCCTTCACGGAGCCGTCGGCCCGCTTCGACGCCGAGGGCGTGGCCCTCCGCGCCGAGCCCCAGGGCGACGGCTATGTGCTCAACGGAACCAAGCTCTTCATCCCCGACGCGCACGTGGCCGACAAGATGGTCGTCGTGGCGCGCACCGGCGGCAGCGGCGAGGACGGCATCACGCTGTTCCTGGTCGACGGCAAGGCCACCGGCGTGACCAGCACGGTCCTGAAGACGATCGCCGCCGACAAGCAGTGCGAGGTCAAGTTCGAGGACGTCGCGGTCGGCGCGGACGCCGTGCTGGGCGAGGTCGGCGGCGGCTGGGCGACGATGCAGCAGCTCCAGCGCCGGGCGACCGTCGCCTACTGCGCCTACCTGGTCGGCCTGGCCCAGCGCGACTTCGAGATCAGCGTCGATTACGCCAAGGAGCGCATCCAGTTCGGGCGGCCGATCGGCTCGTTCCAGGCGATCCAGCACAAGGCGGCCGACATGGTCACCGACGTCGACGGCTCGCGCTTCATCATGTACCGCGCGGCCTGGGCCGTGAACGAGGACGAGGCCGACCAGGATCTGCAGGTCAGCATGGCCAAGGCCTGGTGCTCCGACGCGAGCCGCCGGGTAGTCGCGCACGGGCAGCAGATCCACGGCGGCATCGGCTTCACCAAGGAGTACATCATCCAGCTCTACTTCCGCCGGCAGAAGATGGCCGAGCTGATGTGGGGCGACGGCGAGTACCATCGCGAGAAGGTCGCGGACCTGCTGGCGATCTAACGTCGGTCAACCGTGTTGGTGGCGGGGTGGCCCCCCGTTGCGGAAGCCCGGGGTTCCCCCGGGCTTCCGGGCGTCTGGGGGAAGGGGGCTGACATATCGCCGGACAGTTCGTGCGTCATCAGCGATGACAACATCTCCACACATATGCACAATTCCCCTGCTATCATGGTCGATATCACGTGACAAAAGAACGGCAGTTCTCACGACAGGTCGTGCGTCATCCCAAGCTGGTCCGTTCGCTTCGACCCGACGCCTCCGCACGCTGATATCGAGATCGCGCTCCTGCTGGCGCGAGTCCAAGCGCAGGGCGAGGTGCTCGACAGCCTGCCGCTGCCGCCCCGCCTGCGCGAACGCCTCAATCGAATCAACATCGTGCGCGCGGTCCGCGGCACGATCGGCATCGAGGGCACCCACCTCTCGGAGGCCGAGACCGGGGAGATCATCGATTCACCCGGCCCCGTGCTCGCGCCCGAGCGGGCGCGCGAGGAACGGGAGGCGCGCAACGCGGCCGACGTCATGCGCTTCGTCGCCGACAGCCTGGCCCGCGATCCCGGGCAGGCGCTGACGGAGGAGTTGGTCAAGGATATCCACTTCCGCACGACGCGGGGCATCAATTACCCGCACAACACGCCGGGGCGCTACCGGGAGCACGGCGTCTCCGTCGGGACGTACTTCGCCCCGGAGGCCGCGGACGTACCGCGCCTGATGCGCGACTTGGTCGCCTGGCTGCGCTCCGGGCCCATCCGCGCCTGGCCCGCCGCGATTCGCGCCATCGCCGCGCACTTCTACCTGGTCTCCATCCACCCCTTCGGCGACGGCAACGGCAGAACCTCGCGGGCCGCCGAGAGCTTCATCCTGTACCAGGCCGGGATCAACAGGCTCGGCTTCTATTCGCTCGCGAACTTCTACTACCGCCAGCGCCCGGAGTACATCGAGATGCTGGACCGGACGCTCTTCGTCCATGACGGCGACCTCACCGAGTTCGCGCGATTCGCGCTCCACGGGCTGCTCGATGAGCTGGCGGACGTCCAGCAAGAGGCCATCGACGGCCTCACCCGGATCGCGTTCCGGGCACACGCAGCGGACGAGATGCAGCGATCGGGCAGCCTGCGATCGGCGACCGGCGAGCGTCGGCTGAATCTCGCGCTCGAAGCCGCCGAGGCGCCGATCCCGGTCTCGGAACTGCTCGACGGGACGCATCGGGCGGCGCGCTTCTATCGCGGCAGATCGGCCCGCACGCTCTCGCGCGACCTCGACTACCTGATCGCGGCCGGCCTGATCGTCAGCGAGGCAGGCGTGATCGAGGCGAACCTGGAGCTCCTGCGTCCGCCGATTGCGCCCTAGAGCAGGCGTTCGGTTCCGGGCCGGGGCGGGCGCCTGCGCTTGCGCCCCGGGGGAGGTGCGTAGTCTCCCAGCCGGCGCGACGCCTCGTGGACGAGATCCTCGTCCAACGCGCGCGCATGGGGAAGCCGGCGACGGAGTTCCTCGCGATCCCAGAACTCCATGTTCTGCTGGCCGAGCCGAGCGACGCCGTGCTCCTGCCGGACCACGAATTGCTCCCGCCATCGAACTCGGTTGACGAGAATCCGTCCGAGACTCGTGTACGGATCCTGGTCCGGTCCCCCGAGGAGAGTGATCACCCGGCCACCTCGCTCGGCGATTTCCAGATTCATTCGGACCTTCGTGCTCCGGTCTCGGAAGTGATCGTGCGTGATCAAGATCCTCCGCCGGCGACGGGCCCAGCGCAGGATGTCCACGTCGTCATGGACATCGACATCGTCCAGGTCGAGGACCGTCAGCGGCCGGAACCCGACGACGGCGAGCAGCCGCAGGAGCTCCACGCGCACGTCCGCGTCGAGCAGCACACGCTCAAGCGCGGGAGGACGCGGCGTCGAGCCGCTTCTCGTAGGCAATCGCGCTCTCGACGGACTCCCGGGACTTGATGCGATACGCCCGGACCAACTCCGCGACGGAGTTGCCCGCGCGGCTCAGGGAGGCGAGCAGGCGCGTGGGCACCCGCGTCCCCTTGACCACCGGCTCCCCGCCCATGACATCCGGATCGATGTGGACGTACTTCCGGAACTCGGGAGGCACGAGGATGGACTCGCCCGCGTGAATCTCGCGGAGTTCGTCGAAATAGTCACCGAACAGCCCAACTTCCAGCTTCTGCCCGCCCGCTGTCGCCGCGGTGATCTCCCACTCGTCGGGCCGGTCCGCGTAGATCCTGCTGCCCACGACGTAGACCCGTTCGCCCGCCCATCCCCTGGTTGGGGCGCCAAGCCGGTCATACAGGTGTTCCAGTGCGACCGCCGCGGCCGCGAAGTCGAGGCGCCGATCGCGCACCGATCGAATGACCCGAATGATGGTCAGTTGGGCGTACGTGTAGCCCTCCTCGACCCGGCCGTTCTCACCCTCCACCTCCAACGCCGGCGCGATGATGCCCTTCTGCTGCCAGTCGTACAGCGTGCGCAGCGGGATCTCGGACAGGCGCGCCACATCCCGGACCGAGTAGAACCCACCCGACGATGTTCTGGTCGCGACCACGTGCCCCTCCGCCATCCAGGTTATAGCACAAGCGTTCTCTCGTGCGGCCCGATCCCCTGACTCACTCGAACACGATGACGCCGCGACCGTTCTCGCCGCGCGCCAGGTCGGCGTAGGCGGCGTCGATCTGCTCGAGGCGGTAGCGACGCTGGATCAGGCCGTCGACCTCGAGGCGGTCGCTCCGGTAGAGGTCGACCATCGTGCGGAAGGACTCGTGCGGGCTCACGAAGCCGTAGTAGCAGCCCAGGATGCGCTTCTGGGTGCGAACTAGGTCCACCAGGTTGATCGGCGCGCTGTCCTCGATGCCGGCCAGGCCGACCACGACGGCCGTGCCGCCCTTGCCCAGGCAGTCGACGGCGTTGCGCGTGGTCTCGGGGCTACCGAGGACGTCGTAGGCGAAGTCGGCGCCGCCGCCGGTCAGCTCGCGGATCGCCTTGACCGAGTCGACGTCGCGCGCATTGATGGTGTCGGTGGCGCCGAAGCCGCGCGCGAACTCCAGTTTGTGGTCGTGGATATCGACGGCGATGATCCGCGACGCGCTCATCAGCGCCGCGCCCTGCACGACGTTGAGGCCCACGCCGCCGCAGCCGAACACGGCGACGGTCGAGCCGGGCTGGATGTCGGGCGTGTTCACGACCGCGCCGACGCCGGTCGTGACGCAGCAGCCGATCAGCGCCCCAACGTCCAGGGGCACGTCGTCGGGGATCGGGTAGCAGGCCTGGGCGGGGCAGACGAGCCGCTCCGCGAACACGCCCAGCTTGCCCATCTGCGGGATGCCCAGGCCCTCCGGGTCCGTCAGGCGGGTGGTGCCGTCGTACTGCCGGGTGCCGGTCGCGGCGTTGGTGTCGCAGAGGTTCGAGCGCCCGCGACGGCAACTGCTGCAGTGCCCGCAGCTGGAGACGAACGACAGGATGCAGCGGTCGCCGGGCTGGACGCCCGTGACGCCGGGCCCCACCGACTCGACGGTGCCCGCCCCCTCGTGGCCGAGCACCGAGGGCAGGGGCAGGGCGGTCAGCCCTTGCATCACGTGGTGGTCGCTGGCGCAGATGCCGGCCGCCCCCACCCGCACCACGACCTCCCCGGGGTGCGGGTCCTCCATCTGCAACTCGCGGATCTGATGCGGCTCGTTGGCGCGGTAGAGCACCGCGGCGCGGGTCGTGCTGGTCATGACGCTCCTCGTCCTGCATCGGTGGCCGGGCGCGACGGTCGCCGGGCCCGGGCGATCTCCAGTGCAGGGTAGGCCAGTGCAGGATAGGAGCGCGTGCGAATCCGTGCCTCAGCGCGGGCGGCTCAGCGACGGCGGGAGCGGAGCCAGAGGCGGTAGGCGCCGCCCGTCGCGATCGCGCTCAGCGCGACCGCCGCGATGACGGCCCAGACCCACGCCGGGGCGTCGGTGTCGTTGGCGAGGCCGCCGCTGCCGGAGGCGGGCAGGGCTTCGGGGCTCGCCGGGTCGTCCGCCAGCGCCGGCTCGGGTGGCGGCGCCGGCTCGTCGTCGCCCTCGGGCAGCGGCGGCGCCTCGTCCTCGCCCTCGGGCGGCGGCGCCGGCTCGTCCTCGCCCTCGGGCAGCGGCGCCGGCTCAGGTGGCGGCGCCGGCCCGGCTTCGCCCTCGGGCAGCGGCGCGCCCGCGACCTCGCCCAGCGCGATGCCCGACTCGGCGAGCCGCACGACGGTCCCCGTCGCGTCGGTGTGGTAGCGATAGGCGACGTCGCCATCGCTCAGCCAGAGCGCGAAGCCATCGACCAGGGCCATCGTGCAGACGGTGTCGGGCTCGTTCACGCCGAGGCAGCCGTCGGACCAGACCACCGCCTCCGAGCGCAGCAGCTCCAGCCCGGACGGGTCGGCGTCCAACTGCTCCGCGAGGTGCGCCGTCGCCGCATCGACGACTCCCGCCGGGGCTTGGGCGTGCGCGGAACCCGCCGGCGCGAGTGCCAAGAGCGCGGCGCACAGCGCGAGGGCCAGCATCAGGACGGTTGTCGGGCGAACATCGAGGGCACGAGGCATTGCGTCTCCGTTCCACCGGGCAGGACGCCGGCGACGCGCGAGCGGTTCCCCACGGGCCCCCGCAGCATCGCACGCGCGGCCCCGCTTGACGATGGCGGTGGACGATGCGGGTAGACGGGTCGGGCCACGCGTCGATAGCCTGCGCGAATGAGTAATCCCCGTCAATCCGCACCCAAGGATGGCGCGAAGCGCACCGGCTTCGCCCGCATCGAGCAGATCGGCGACGACGGCCTGCGCCTGCGCACGATCTGGAATCCGTTCCCGGCCTGGGTGATCCCGGTCACGTTCTCGCTGGCCGTGGGCGGCATTTCGATCGCCGTCGCCTCGGCCGCCGGTCAGACCAGCGACGAGGCCGTGCGGCTGGGCGGCTTCGTGATCCTGGGCGCCTACCTGGCCGGCGCGATCCTCTGGGCCATCGTGGGCGCGGTGGGCGGCGACCGGCTGGAGATCCGCCTGGACGGCGCGACGGAGACCGGGGAGGTCGACCAGCGGCTGCTGTGGCGCTGGGGTCGCAGCTGGGACTTCGAGCTGGACGAGGTGGAGCGCATCTACGTGTGGATGAAGCGGGGGCGCTTCATCTTCAAGCTCAACGAGACCCACTACGCCGCGATCGGCTTCTACGAGCGCCCGCCCCTCGCGCTGGGCACATACCACACCGACCAGGAAGTCATGGCCGCGACCGTGCCGCTGGGGACGTTCATCGGCGTGCCGGTGCGTCGCAACGAGCGGCCCCCGCGACGTCCGGGAACGCGCGACGCATGAGCGACCGCCCCGGCGACTGCCTGTTCTGCAAGATGGCGTCGGGCGAGATCGCCGTCGAGCTGCTGGTCGAGAACACGCACCTCTTCGCGATCCGCGACATCAACCCGCGCGCGCCGATCCACGTGCTCATCATCCCCCGGCGGCACATCGCCGACGCCGGCGCGCTGCGCCCCGCGGACGCGCCGCTGCTGGGCGAACTGTTCGCGGCCGCCGCGACGATCGCGCGGCGGGAGGGCGTCGCCGCCGACGGCTACCGCCTGGCGTTCAACGTCGGCGAGGCCGCCGGCATGACCATCCCCCACCTGCACCTGCATCTGGTCGGCGGGCGGCGGCTCGCCGCCGAGGGCTAGCGCGCGTGCCGGACCGCCGCGCGGGCACGGACACGACGCTGGCCCTCGAAACGCTGCGCGGGCGGGCGGCGGACCTGCCGTCCTGGTTGCGGGCGCACACGGGGCGGGTCGTGGCCGAGGGGCGCCGCCTGGCGCAGCTGCACGAGGTCGACCCGTCGCGCGTGCAGGCCGCCGCCTGGGGCCACGACCTCTATCGCCACCTCGACGACGAGGCGCTGCTGCGCGCCGCCCGCGACCTGGCGATCACGCCCGACGCGGCCGAGCAGGCCGCGCCCATCCTCCTGCACGGCCCCGTCGCGGCGGCGCGGGCCGAGCGGGCGTGGGGCGTCGGCGACGCGGAGGTGCTCGAGGCGATCCGCTTCCACACCACGGGCCATCCGGACATGAGCCCGGTCGCGCTGACGCTCTTCCTGGCCGACAAGCTGGAGCCCGCCAAAGTCGCGGCCGACCCCGGACTGGCGGGCATCCGCGTCCTGGCGGAGCACGATCCCGCCGGGGCGCTGCTGGCCTTCCTCGATCGTCGCATCACGCACTACGTGTCGAACGGCCGGGTGCTGCACCCCGTGGCCCTGGCGACGCGGAATTGGGCGCTGGCAGAGACAAGAAGCAAGGGACTCTAGAAGGCCCGAGGGTTGTGGACGAGGCCCTCAACATGCACCACGTCGCCATTGATCTCGAACGTGATCCAGAACGGATAGGCGTGATAGCCCAGAGTTGCAGATGGGTAGCCAGTTCTGGACATTGAGACCACTAAGGGGTTCGCGGGGGTTGGATCCCGCATCAGTTCCCCCATGCGTTTGTTGAATGCGCCCTTGAGTCCGGTGTCTAGCTGCGCCAGAACCTGCTCAACTGTCGGCGACAGCTCCCACTCCCAGGGCATGGAACTCCTCGTGGCTCCGCCTGGTCATGGCCGCGAGCGCGGAATCCCGCGAGACGGCCCGGCGGAATCGGAGCATGACCGTGTCTGGCGGAAGCTCCTGTGTCTTGAAGTATTGCCGCATCCGGGACTTGGTGATCACTCCGCTTGGCGTCGAGTCGCGCCACGGGGGCTCATCGTGGGTCATGTTGCGCAGCGCCCATGCTTCGAACCGCCCGTACGTCGCGTAGACGCGATCGATCAGTTCCAGCGCCACATCCGGGTAGTCGCGCAACTCGACCGAGTCGGGGAAGGGGATCGACTGCCGCTCATACTCCTTGAACGCGTGATACAGGCTGCGAACAACGGGCCCATGCTGCCAGCGCTCGATCCGCTCAGGGAACAATGGTCGCCCGGTCTCCGCCAGGCAGAACCCCTGCGCGTAGTAGCAGAGCTTCTGCAGCTTGAGGTTCGACAGGACATCGTCCTCGTCGGCAATCGCGAGGAAGTAGTCGGCGACGCGGCTGGCAGGGATCGGGAGGCTTGGCACTTGGAACCCGCCTGGAACAGACATTCGACGCGCGTAGTCTAGCAACCTGCGATGCGCGCCGGAAGGCCAGAACACCTGTGCGTGTATAGTAGTCGGGTTGGCGGCGGGGCGGGATCGCATGGCGCGCACATCCAAGCACTCCAGTGAAACGACGGCGCCGCGCATCGTCGCGCCCGAGCCCGACGTGGCCGACGACGTCCTCGACCGGTCGCTGCGCCCCACCCGGCTGGCCGACTTCGTCGGCCAGCCGCTGCTCAAGGACTCCCTCACGATCGCGCTGACCGCGGCGCAGCGGCGCGGCGAGCCGCTCGACCATTTGCTGTTCTACGGCCCGCCCGGGCTCGGCAAGACGACGCTGGCGCGCATCGTCGCGGCGGAGATGGGCGTCAACCTGCGCGCCTCGTCGGGGCCGGCCATCGCGCGGCCCGGCGACCTGGCCGGCCTGCTGACGACGCTGCAGGACGGCGACGTGCTCTTCATCGATGAGATGCACCGCCTGCCCCACGCCGTCGAAGAGGTGCTCTACCCGGCGATGGAGGACTTCGCGCTGGACCTGCTGATCGGCAAGGGGCCGGGCGCGCGCAGCGTGCGGCTGCAGATCAAGCGCTTCACGCTGGTGGGCGCGACGACGCGCTACGCGCTGATCAGCTCCCCGCTGCGCGACCGCTTCGGCATGGTGCAGCGGCTGGAGTTCTACCAGCCCGCCGACCTCGTGGGCCTGGTGCACACGAACGCGGCCAAGCTGGCGATCCCGATCAGCGACGACGGTGCGGCGCTGCTGGCGCGGCGCGCGCGCGGCACGCCGCGGATCGCCAACCGCTTGCTGCGCCGCGTGCGCGACTACGCGGAGGTGCGCGGCGACGGCACGATCGACGCCGGCGTGGCCGACACGGCGCTGGCCAGGCTGGGCATCGACAGCCTGGGCCTGGACGACCGCGACCGCACGCTGCTGCGCACGCTGATCGAGCGCTTCGGCGGCGGGCCGGTGGGGCTGGAGACGCTGGCGGCGTCGGTGGCCGAGGAGTCCGACACCGTCATGGACGTGTACGAGCCCTATCTGCTGCAGTTGGGATTCCTGCATCGCACGCCGCGCGGCCGCCTGGCCACGCCGGCCGCCTGGGCGCACCTGGGCGTCGAGCTGCCGGAGGGGACGGCAGCCGGCGCCGCCCAACCGTCGCTGTTCGACCCCGCGGCGGATCCCGATGTCGATCCCACGGACCCAGAGAACCCCGGCGATACGTAGCCGACGGCACAGTGCCGGCGACGCGGTGTCGGCGTCAGCCGCCGGAGGCGGGCGCCGCGGCCGCTGCGCCGCCGGCCTTCTCGATGCGCGCGCGCTCCCAGAGACGAGCCAGCACGCCCAGCGACGCGCCCTCGTCGAACTCTTCCTCGTCCTGCTGCTCGGCGTAGGTCAGCCGGTAGAGGTCGGCGTAGCGTCCGCCGGCGGCGAGCAACTCCTCGTGGCTGCCGGACTCCACGATGCGCCCGTCGCTCATGACCAGGATGCGGTCGACGGAGCGGATGGTGCTGAGCCGGTGTGCGATGACGAACGCCGTGCGGCCATGCATCACGCGCGCGATCGCGGCCTGGATCATGGCCTCGGTCTGGGAGTCCACGTTGGCGGTCGCCTCGTCGAGGATCAGGATGCGCGGGTCGGAGACGACGGCGCGCGCGAAGGCCAGCAGCTGCCGCTGCCCCACCGAGAGGTTCTGGGCGCGCTCGGCCAGGACGGTGTCGTAGCCGTCGCCGAGGCGGCGGATCCAGTCGTCGGCCCCCACGATCTGCGCGGCGCGGCGGATGTCCGCGTCCGTGGCGTCCAGGTTCCCGTAGCGGATGTTCTCGGCGACGGTGCCCGAGAACAGGAACGGGTCCTGCAGCACGACGCCCATGCGGCGGGTCAACGAGCGCCGCTGCACGTCGCGCACGTCGTGGCCATCGACCCGCACGGCCCCCTCGGTGACGTCGTAGCTGCGCGAGATCAGCGAGGTCATCGACGTCTTGCCGGCCCCGGTGGCGCCGACGAAGGCGACCGTCTCGCCGGCGCGGACGTGCAGGCTGATGTCGTGCAGCACCGGCAGGTCCTCGACGTAGGCCAAGCTGACGTTGTCGAAGACGACGTCGCCTTCGATGTCGTCGAGTTCCACCGCGCCGGGCTTGTCGGTGATTTCGGGCTCGGTGTCGAGCACCTCGAAGATGCGTTCGGCGCCGGCGACGGCGCGCTGGAACATCGTGTACTGGAGGACGAGGTCGCGCACGGGGTCGAAGAAGCGCTGGATGTAGAGCGAGAAGCCCAGCACCGCCGCGAAGCCCAGAGCGGGGTCGAGCCCGCCGCCGGCGATGCGCACCCCCGCGGCGACGATGACCAGCGCCGTGGCGGCGGCGACCAGCACCTCGACGACGGGGATGACCGAGGCGGAGAGCATGCCGGCGCGGCGCGTGGCGCGCAGGTTGCGCGCGTTGATCCGGTCGAAGCGCCGCGCGTTCTCCTCTTCGCGGCTCAGGCCCTGCACCACGCGGACGCCGTTGAGGTCTTCGTTCAGGGTGCTGTTGACCCCGGCGATGGTGATGCGCACTTCGAGGAAGGCCCGGCGCGCGAACTTGCTCCAGATGATCATCACGCCGATCAGGACGGGCAGCACCGCGAAGGTGAACAGCGCCAGCTGCCAGTCGAGGATCAGCACCGCCGCGACGACGATGGCGAGCCCGATGACATCGGCGATGGCCGTCAGCACGCCGGACGTCAGGAGCTCCTGCAGCACCTGCACGTCGGACGTCACGCGCGACATCACGCGTCCCACTTCGGCGCCGTCGTAGAAGCGCTGGGAGAGCGACATCAGGTGGTCGAACATCTCCCGGCGCATGCGCAGCAGCACACTGTGGCCCACGCGGGCCATGGCCCACTGCCGCACGTACTCGGCCCCCCAGGCACCGATGGCCACGCCGATGAAGGCGATCATCAGCCACTTCAGGCCGGACAGGTCGCCCTCGGTGATGAAGTCGCGCACGGCGAGGGTGATCAGGAAGGGCTGGATGTAGGAGAAGCAGGCGAACACCACCATCGACAGGAAGGCCAGGCTGCCTTCCTTCTTGTGCGGGCCCAGGTAGCGCACGATGCGCCGGGCGAGCGCCGGGTTGTAGAGCGAGCCGTACTCGTCGGCCCAGTCGCCGTGCGAGGCGCTGCCCCAGTTGCCGCCACGCGAGCCGTGCCCCTGGCCGCCGATGTTGGTGGACCAGCCCTGCGCCATGGATCCGTGGAAGCCCACTAGTCGGCCCCCCCGGCGATCTGGGCGTAGGCCTCGGCCTGATCGCGCAGCTCCAGGTCGTAGATCTCGCGGTAGAGGCCGCCGCGCGCGAGCAACTCCGCGTGCCGGCCCTGCTCGACGATGCGACCCTGATCGAGCACCAGGATCTGGTCGGCATCACGCACGCTGCGCAGCCGGTGCGCGATGATGAAGGTCGTCCGCCCCTGCATGAGCGCCGCCATGGCGGCCTGGATCTCCTGCTCGGTGCCCGTGTCCACGCTCGACGTGGAATCGTCGAAGACGAGCACGCGGGGGTCCATCAGCAGCGCCCGTGCGATCGCGATGCGCTGCTTCTGCCCGCCCGACAGCGTGTCGCCGCGCTCGCCCACCCAGGTGCGATAGCCCGACGGCAGCGAGTGGATGTACTCGTGCACGCGCGCCAGCCGCGCCGCGGCCTCGACCTCCTCATCGGTCGCGTCCGGCCGGCCGTAGGCGATGTTGTCGCGCAGGGTGGCGGAGAACAGGAAGACGTCCTGCTGCACGATGGCGACCTCGGCCCGCAGGCCCAGCAGCGTCAGGTCGCGCACGTCGACGCCGTCGAAGGTGACCGCGCCGGCGCTGGCGTCGTAGAAGCGCGGGATGAGGTTGACGATGCTCGATTTCCCGGAGCCGGTGGGACCGAGCAGCGCCACGACCTCGCCGGGCTCGGCTTCGAAGCTGACGTGGTCCAGGACCGGGCGCACGCCGTCGTAGCTGAAGCTGACGTCGTCGAAGCGGATGCGTCCGCGGGGGGCGGCGGGCGCGACCGCCGACGGCGACTCGAGCACCTCCGACTCGTGATCGAGGATCTCGAAGATGCGCTGGCCAGCCGTCGCGGCGCGGGGGATCATCATCACCATGAATCCCAGCATGCGCACCGGCATCTGCACCAGCGCGACGAAGAACAGCAGCTTGGTCAGGCCGCCCGGGGAGAGGTTGCCGTTGACGACCTCGATCCCGCCCACCCAGACGGTGGCGATCATGGCCCCCATCCAGAGGGCGGTCATCAGCGGCTGATGTTTCGCCTGGACCATGCTGGTGCGGAAGCTCGTGCGGTAGAGCCATTTCGCCTTGTCGGCGAACTTCTCGCCCTCCACCGGTTCCCGCGCGAACGCCTTGACGACGCGGATGCCCGTCAGCGCCTCTTGCAGCACGATGCCCAGTTGCGCCTGCCCCTCTTGGACATCGCGCCAGAGCGGGACCAGCGTCCGCGCCACGCGATAGGACTGGATGAGCAGCACGATCATGAACGGCAGCACGACCACGGCCACCAGCCAGTTGGTGAGGAACATCAGCGCGCCCACCGCGGTCAGCAGGCCCAGCATGAAGATCAGGCGCACGCCGCCCATGTTGAGGAACATCCGCACGACTTCGACATCCTGGGTGGCGCGGACCATCACCTGCCCCGTCTGCGCTTCGTCGTGGTAGGCGAAGGAGAGGCGCTGCAGGCGCTCGTAGATCTCGTTGCGGATGTCGTAGGCGACGGCCTGGGCGACCGATTCCCCCAGGTAGGACTGCAGGAACTGTGAGAGCCCACGCATCAGCGCCGCGCCCAGCAGCGCCAGCCCGGCGATGACCAGCAGGCGCTCGTCCACATCGACGGTCGTGACGCCGTTGCTGACCTGGACGCCGAGGCCGGTGTTGACCGCCCACTCGAGCAGCACGGGCGTCGCGATGGCGAAGCCGCCGGTGGCGACGATCGCCACCAGGGTGATGCTGAGCCCGCGCCGGTACGGGAGTACGTAGCGCAGGAGACGGCCGATCACGTGGATCGAACTGCCCATACCCAGCATCTGCCCGCGCGCGGACGCGGCGGGATCGGGGGCGGGCGGCGGAGCGGACGCTCCGCGTGAGGACGCAGACTCAGCCATCTGGCTCGGTTTCGTGGATGCGCCGAGTATAGGGCGGCTTGCCGCGCCCTGGCGGCCAGTGTGTCGCCGGCTGCGTGCGCGGCGACACACTGGCTCGTTGGACTGGCTCGTTGGACTGGGCCGCCCGGCCGCGCCGCACGCGTCCCCGCCCAGGCCGACCCGCGACGGGGCGGTCGCGGCGGTAGACTCGCCGCGATGTCCGGCGCCGCACCGCCCCCGCCGCGCGCACTCGTGCTGCGACCCATGACCGAGCGGGACGTGCCCGCCGTGGCCGCCATCGACCTGCGCGCCTTCGGCGCCGGGGCGTGGCCACGGCGCGCCTTCCTCGCCGAGCTGCGCGAGAACCGCTTCGCGCGCTACTTCGTGCTGGGCGAGCCCGACGGGGCGCCGCTGGGCTACGCCGGCTGCTGGCTGATGCCGAACGGGGTGCACATCGTCACGCTGGGCGTCGACCCGGACCAGCGACGCCGGGGGCTGGGCGCGGTGCTCGTCATGCGCGCGGTGGAACTGGCGCTGGAGGCCCAGGCGCCGGCCGTGCGCCTGGAGTGCCGGGCCTCGAACGAGGCGGCGCAGGCGCTGTATCGCGGCTTCGGCTTCGAGGTCGTGGGGCGGCGGCGGCGCTACTACGCCGACGACGAGGACGCGCTGATCATGGTGCTCGCGGAGGTGGGCGCGCCCCCGGCCCGGGCGCGGCTCGCGGCGCAGCGCGCCCGGCTGGGCCGCGAGCGCGGGATCGGGCTGACGCGCATCGGCGGGCGCGCATCGGGGCCTGAGCCCGGCGCTGGACCGCCACCCGGCGACGCTCGATACTCGGGGCATGGATCGTGACAGCGTCATCCGCGCCCAGATCGACGAGGCCGCGCGCCTGCGGGCCGCCGGCCCCCCGACGGATGCGTATCTGCGCTGGCGGGATCGCAGCGCGGAACTGCTGACCGACTTCGTGGGCGCCGAGCACCCGCTGCGCGCGGCCTTCCAGGCCGCCGTCGGGCCGATCGACCCGCTGGACTCCGAGGGCTTGCAGATCGATGGCGCGCACGGCATGGCGGTGCGCATCGCCGACGGGGCGCAGGTGCTGCGCCGGGCGCTGGGCGAGGGCGGCGAGGCCCCGGCCCCGGCCGCGAACGCTTCTTCAGCAGGCTGCTAGGCGCCGGCCGCGACGCCCAACTTCGACTCGGCCGCGACGCAGGCGATGGCGGCGGCATCCTCGTAGCTGATGTTGGTCGTGTTGATCACCACGTCGTAGAGCCGCGGATCCCACACATCCACGCGCCAGAACTTCTTGTGGAACGCCGCGCGGTGACGGTTGAATTCGCGCGCCCGCCGCCGCGCTTCCTCGCGATCGACGGCCTCCCACTGCATCACCCGCTCGAAGCGCTTCTCTTCGTCGGCGATGAGTTGGATGTGCAGGATGTCGGCACGGTCGCGCAGGATCATCTGACTGCCGCGCCCAATGAACACCACGTCGCCGCGCTGGGCCACGTCCTGCAGAATGCTCGTCACTGTCTCGAGATAGGCGCGGTCGTCGATGAAGGCGGGGACTTCGGACTCCATCACATCTTGGTAGGACTGGGCGAGCATCAACTCCAGGTTGCCGGCCCCCATCAGCGGGTCGACGTTGCCGCCGACCGCCGAGCGCTCGAGCGCGCGCTGCAGAAAGTGCCCCAGCCGCTGGCGCAGGGAATCCGTGCGCTCGTCGTGTTTGGAGACGCTCTTCACCGTCACGCCGAGCTGCCGCGCCGCGTCGACCAGGACGGCCTGGTCGACGTACTGGAGCACGAGCCGATCGGCGATCACGCGACCCACTTGGCGCGCACCGGCGCCGAACTGGCTGGAGACCGTGACCACGGGCATGCGGCACCCCCTGCGCAGGGCGCTCCGCCGGGCGGAGGGCCCTGGGGCGATCTTAGCGCGCCCGCGGCACTGTCGCCTCAGGGAGCCGTGGTCTCAGGGAGCCGGGGCCTCAGGCAGTGGAGATCATCGACCCCAGGTCGGCGGTGTGCAGGATCGTCCAGCCGCCGTCGTCGCCGGCCTCCAGCATGGCCACCTGCGTAATGACGCAGAAGTACGACTTCCCGGCCAGCTGCCGCGCGGCGCTGGCGGCCTCGTCGGCGCGGGTGAAGCGCCCCACGGTCAGCGCCGGGCGCCGCAGGGGCGAGTCCTCCGCGTCGCCGGGGCGGTGGTGGGGAAAGATGTCGCGATAGAGTGCCTCCGACAGTCGCTGCGACTCCTCGGCCCCCTGCGTCGCGACGAACTGGAGCAGCTGGTCGTCGCCGTCGAAGAACTGCTGTGGCGTGCCCAGTTGCAGCATGAACGGCGGATGCACGGCCACGATCAGCCCGATCATCTCCAGCAGATCCGCCGCCGGCGTGTTCTCGTCGAAGGGCGCGACGACGGGCACGTGCGGCGGCGCGCCGTCGACGCGGTCGCGGTCGTAGAGCGCGCGCAGCAGATCGATGTCGCCACGGGTGAAGTCATCGAAGAGCAGAGCGATGCTGCGGGTGGGCATGGGTTCAGCCTGCGATCGGTGTGGGGGTCGCGTCAAGCGCGGGCGGACACGAAACAGGCCGGCCGATCCGCGCAAACGGACCGGCCGGCCTGGCGACCGCGATGGCGGGCCCGGCTGGGCCTGCCGCTTAGTTGACGCTGATCGCGACGTGCCGCGGCTGTGCCCGGACGGCCTTCTGCACGCTAATCGTGAGCACGCCGTCCTTCAGGCCGCCCTGGACGGAGTCCGGGTCGTAGCCGTCGCCGATGAGGATGCTGCGCGCGTGCGGCGCGTGGTGGCGCTCCCGCAGGAAGTAGGTGCGCCCCTCGTCCGCCGTCTCCTCTCCCTCCACCGGCGCGGGCCCCTTCTCCGGCGCGGACTTCCCGGCGCGGATCGAGAGCTTGCCCTTCTCCAGGGTGACCTGCACGTCGTCTGCGGCGATGCCGGGCAGCGACGCCTCGACGGTCAGCCCGTCCGCCGACTCGAAGACGTCGAGGGGGAGCGTGTGGCCGCGCTCGGCGGACGCGCCGACGGCGGGCAGGTCGTCGAACCAGCCGGGCATGTCATCGAAGGCGCGACGCATGAGCTGTCGCACGTCCTGGAAGGGGTCGCGAACGGTGCGGGTGCGGGGAACAATCATCGTACGAGGCATCTGGGTCGGTTCCTTTCAAAAGAACTGCTCGGGCGGGAATGGAATCCACCCGACTGCCAGAATCGTACGCACGTCCGAACACGCTGTCAATGTACATGAGTGTTGTCCTATCAACTTCCCAGGTCTCAATAAGCGCTGGTCATCTGTTGTCGTGTCTCGTATGATGACTCCAGGCGGACCACCATGGCCAACGACTACTACCGAACCCTGGGCATCAAGCGCGACGCGACGCCGAAGGACATCCAGTCCGCCTACCGGCGTCTGGCGCGCAAGTACCACCCCGACGTCACCGGCGGCGACAAGGCCGCGGAATCGCGCTTCAAGGCGATCAACGAGGCCCACGAGGTCCTGGGCGACGACAAGAAGCGCGCCGCCTACGACAAGTGGGGCGATCGCTGGATGCACGCCGAGCAGCTCGAGGAGGCGCAGCGCCAGGGCGGCTTCGCCCGCGGGCGGCGCGGCTCCGGCGGCGTCCGCTTCGAGTTCGGCGGCCAGGGCGGGCCCTTCGGCGGTCTGGGCGATGTCTTCGGCGGTGGGGGCGACCATGGCGGCTTCGAGCGGCTGTTCCGCGGCGGGGGCCCGGGCGGCCCCCGCCCCAGCAAGGGCGAGGAGCTGCGCCAGCAGGTGACCGTGTCCCTGGCCGAGGCCTTCTCCGGCGGCACGCGGACCGTGCGCCTGCCAACGCTCGAGCCGTGCACGGCCTGCGGCGGCGGCGGCCGGGTCGGCGCCGCCATCTGCCACGAGTGCCTGGGCCAGGGCCGCACGCGCGGGGACAAGCGGATCGAGGTCACGATCCCCGCCGGCATCGAGACCGGCGCCAAGATCCGGCTGCGGGGCAAGGGCGGTCCCGGCCGCGCCGGCGGGCCCCCGGGCGACGTCGTGCTGGAGGTCGAGGTCGCGACGAACCCGCGCTTCGAGCGCCGGGGGTCGGCGCTGCACACCGACGTGCCCGTCGGCCTGACGACGGCGCTACTGGGCGGCGAGGTGATCGTGCACACGATCACGGGCCAGCTCGCGCTGCAGGTGCCCCCGGCGACGCAGAACGGCCGCGTCTTCCGTCTGGCCGGCAAGGGCATGCCGGTGATGAAGCGCGACCGCGCGGGCGATCTGTTCGCCAAGGTGCGCGTGGTCCTGCCGGAGCAGATCGACGACGAGCGCCGGGCGCTGTTCGAGCGGCTGCGCGAGTTGGAGTCGGACGGCAACGCGGGCGCGGCCGGCCGCGATGCGCCGGCCGGCGCCGGGGATGCGAGGACGCCATGATGGAACGAGAGGCCCGGGAGCGCATCCGCGTGCGGATCGAGCAGCACGGCGGCGAGCCGCTGTACGTGATCAGCGTGGCCGCGCGCATGCTCGACGTGCACGCGCAAACGCTGCGCACCTACGAACGCGAGGGCCTCGTGCGCCCGGCACGGTCGCGCGGCGGCGTGCGCATGTACTCCGACCACGACATCGAGCGCCTGCGCCGCATTCGCACGCTCGTCGACGAGTTGGGCTGCAACCTGGCCGGCGTCGACGTGATCCTCAATCTCATGGAACGCATGCAGGAGTTGCAGGCGGAGATCGCGCGGCTGCGCGACGACCTGCAGCGCGAACGCGACCGCCACCTGCCGGCGCCGCGGCCCGTCGACCCGGGCGGCGGCGCGCCGGCGGACGGCTGAGACGGGGAAGGGACAGGGAGCGACAGCGATGATGCGACAAGACCGCTTCACGGAGCAGGCGCAGAAGGTGCTGGCGGCCAGTCAGGAACTCGTGCGGCGCAGCCGCCACAATCAGTGGGACGTCGAGCACGTGCTGCTGGCCCTCGCGACCGAGGGTGGCCTGGCGGCGCAGATCTTCGAGGCGCTGGAGGTCGATACCAAGCGGCTCGCCGGGCAGGCGGAGGCGGCGCTGGCGCAAGCGCCGCAGTTGGCGCAGGACGTCGTGCAGGTCTACACGACGCCGCGCGTCGTCAAGATGCTGGAGCGCGCCAACGCCGAGGCGTCGCGCCTGAAAGACGACTACGTGGGCGTGGAGCACCTGCTGATCGCGATCACCGCGATCACCGACGGGCCCCGCCCCTACGAGAACGGGGCCAGCATCCTGCGCGAGCACGGCCTCAGCCAGGAGCGCATCTACGACGCCCTGCAGCGCATCCGCGGCAGCCATCGCGCGACCGAGCCCAGCGCGGAGTCGCGCTATGGCTCGCTGCGCAAGTACACGACGGACCTCACCCTGCTGGCCCGCGAGTCGAAGCTGGACCCGGTGATCGGCCGCGAGGCGGAGGTGCGGCGCGTGATGCAGATCCTCAACCGGCGGACCAAGAACAACCCCGTCGTGATCGGGGAGGCGGGCGTCGGCAAGACGGCCGTCGTCGAGGGGCTGGCGCAGCGCATCACCGCCGGCGACGTGCCGCAGAACCTGCGCGACAAGCAGGTGCTGGCGCTGGACATGGGGCAACTGCTGGCCGGGGCGAAGTTCCGCGGCGAGTTCGAGGAGCGCCTCACCGCCGTCATGGACGAGGTCAAGGCGGCCGAGGGCCAGGTCATCCTCTTCATCGATGAGCTGCACCAGGTCGTGGGGGCGGGCGCGGCCGAGGGCGCCATCGACGCGGCCAACATGCTCAAGCCCGCCCTGGCGCGCGGGGAGCTGCACGTGATCGGCGCCACGACGCCCGACGAATACCGCCAGCGCATCGAGAAGGACGCGGCGCTGGAGCGTCGCTTCGCGCCGGTCTACCTCGACGAGCCCAGCCTGGAGGACTCGATCGCGATCCTGCGCGGGCTGCGCGCCCGCTACGAGGCGCACCACGGCGTGACCATCACCGACGCCGCGCTGGAGGCCGCGGTGCGGCTCAGTCAGCGCTACCTGACCGAGCGGCAGCTGCCCGACAAGGCCATCGACCTGATTGACGAGGCCGCCTCGAAGCGGGTCATCGCCAACCAGTCCCGGCCGGCGCAGGTGACCGACCTCGAGCGCCGCGTGCGGGAGCTGGGCGACCAGCAAGAGGCCGCGGCGGCGCGGCAGGACTTCGAGGCGGCGGCGCGAATCAAGTCGGAGCTGCTGCAGATCGAGGAGACCTACCGGGCGGGCAAGGCGGAGTGGGAGCGCGCGCACGCGATCACGACCGACGTCGGCGAGGAGGACATCGCCGCGTTGCTGGCCGACATGACGGGCATCCCCGTCGCGCGGATGCTCGAGGGCGAGGCCGAGAAGCTCCTGCACATGGAGGAGGACCTGCACCGGCGGGTGATCGGCCAGGACCGGGCGATCGGCGTGCTCGCCGACGCCATCCGCCGCGCCCGGGCCGGCCTGAAGGATCCCAAGCGGCCCATCGGCTCGTTCATCTTCCTGGGCCCCACCGGCGTCGGCAAAACGGAGCTCGCGAAGACCCTGGCGGCCTACCTGTTCGACGATGAGGACGCGCTGGTGCGCCTGGACATGTCGGAGTACCAGGAGCCGCACACGGTGAGCCGCATCATGGGCGCGCCCCCGGGCTACGTGGGCTACGACGAGGCCGGCGGCCTGACCGAACTCGTGCGGCGGCGGCCCTACCGGGTCATCCTGCTGGACGAGATCGAGAAGGCGCACCCGGACGTGTTCAACGTGCTGCTGCAGGTCCTCGACGACGGCCGGCTCACGGACGGCCACGGCCGCATCGTGGACTTCCGCAACACCGTCCTGATCATGACCAGCAACCTGGGCACGGCGCGCGCCGCGCAATCCAGCCTGGGCTTCCTCTCGGGCTCGCGCGCCGCCGACGCCGGCGAGCATCGCGCCCGGGCCGAGAAGGCGGAGCGGGCCCTGCGCGACTTCTTCCGGCCCGAGTTCCTCAACCGGCTCGACGAGGTGATCGTCTTCGAACCGCTGACGCACGACGAACTGACGCAGATCGTCGACCTGCTGGTGGACGAGGAGCGGCAGCGGCTGGAGGAACGCGGGCTGACCTTCGCGCTGACGCCGGCCGCCCGCGAGGCGCTCGTCAAGGAGGGCTACGACCCCGCCTTCGGCGCGCGCCCGTTGCGCCGCATAATCCAGCGCCGGGTGGAGAACCCGCTCAGCAAGGAGTTGTTGCGCGGCGGCTACGAGCCGGGCGACTGCATCACGGTCGACTACGGCGAGCCCGACGACGAGGGCGGCGGCTACCGCTTCTCGCGACGGCCCGGCGCGTTCGAGCCGGCGGCCCCCACTGAGGCGCCCCGCGCCGCGGAGCCGGTGAGCGCGTAGGATGTATTCACGAACGCGCCGGGCTGCCCTCTAAATCCTTGGGCCGCACGCACCAGGAAGGAACAGGACATGGCTGAGTCTGATCGAGTGGCGGAGCTCGAAAACGAATGGCGCGAGTTGATGAACTTGGGCAACCCATTGCCCGGGAACCCCGATGAGCAGGAGCGGTACTGGCGACATCTTGCCTTAGAGTTCATTCTTGCCCGCCTCCTATCCTCGCTCCGCGAACACTTCGGCAGTGATGTCGAGAAGGCGGCCCTCACACAGCCAGCTGCGATCGTTCTCATCGACGGGGGAACAGCAGGATCCCACGCATTTCGGGAGACGTATAAGCGCATTCAGCTTCTTCTTGATGCATCGAAGGCGCGTGAGGCGAAGTCCTGATCCTGAATGTCAACATGCCCTAGCCACGACGGGCTGCAGGGACGGCGAGAGGCCCGGGCGATACACGGGCCTCGTCGATCGTGCGGCGCGCGATCTCCAGCTACTGCGTGATCGTGGTCGGCGCGGTCGCGCTGATGAACAGCACATCGAAGGGCTGGATCGCGCGGATGCCCTGCACGATGGCGGGCAGGCCGGACCGGTACGAATCGTACTTCTGCGTGGACGCGTTGAAGCGGAAGAACGCGGCCACGGCGTCCGGGTCCGCGATGGCGTCCAGCACGTCCTGCGGCGTCCCATCGGGTCCCACCCAGCCAATGGCCGTGAAGCCGTCGGCGATCGTCCGCGTACCGGCCAGCTCCCCGTTGGTCGGCATGTCCCAGGTCATCGCGGCGCCCACGAGAAGGTAGTACGCGGTACCGGCCTGTAGGTCGGCGATCGTATTGATGAAGGCGGGCCGGCCTGGCCGGTATGAGAGCCAGGTCTGCTGGTCGACGTCGAACTCCCAGATCGCGGTCAGCTCGGACCGATCGGGGAAGCCGGCCAGCGCGTCGTCGATGGCAGTGGTGTGCCCGGTCCAGACGATGAAGTTGAAGCCGTCCTCAAGCGTGACCGCCCGGGTGGGGTCGTCGCCGGGGGGGCTGCCGATTATCAGTACGAAGTTCTCCCGTATGGCGCCACGGACGGGGCTGTAGACCTCCGAGACGCCGCCGTTGCTGGCGCGGAAGCGGAAAGAGACGACGTCGTTGGGGATTTCAACACTCCAACTGGTGCTCTCACGCTCAATGGTGGCGACGACGTCACCGGCCTCGTTGATCACCTCGATCGTGGAGCCATCCCAGGGCTGGCCGCCGATAGTCACAGTGTCGTTGCTGCCCCAGAAATGCCTCGGTGGCAGCGACTGCGCGGAGGTGACCGCGGGCAGCACGGCGAGCAGCGTCGCCGCGAGCAGCGCGACAACGAGCAGGGGCCGTCGGACGAGGGAGCCAAGCAGGGGCGTCGGCATGGGAAGTTCCTTCACGTCTCTCCCGGCGAGGCGGGCGTGCGCTACAGATGCGCACGAGGCGACAGGCTGCGCCCCGTGACTCCTGGCAGCCTATCGCACGGCCCGCGATGCCACATCCGCCCGTGACGTGAGGGCGCTAGCCGCGCGGCAGACCGAGGCCGCGCGTCGCGATGATGCCGCGCTGGATCTCGCTGGTGCCGGCGGCGATGGTCGCGCTGGCGGCGTGCAGATACCCCCGGCCCGGGCTGCCTCGCAGCGCCGTCCAGTCGTCGCCGGGGTCGATCAACGCGCCGAAGGGCCCCAGCATCGCCAGCCCCGTGGCCTGGATGCGCTGCGCCAGCTCCGATCCGAACAGCTTCGACACCGAGGCCTCGTAGTTCGCGACGACGCCGCGGCTCTGCATGTCGGTGATGCGGTAGGCCAAGTGCGTTCCCACCTGCACCTCGATGGCGCGATCGGCGAGGTCGTAGCGCAGGCCCGGGCGTCGCCGCGTCGTCTCGGGGTGGTCGCGGGCGTAGTCCGCGTACTCCTCCACGATGCGACGCCCGCCCGCGAAAGCGCCGATGCCGGAGCGCTCGAAGTCCAGCGCCACGGCCATGTGGTACCAGCCCCGGTTGACCTCCCCCACGACGTTCGTCTTGGGCACGCGCACATCCTCGAAGAAGACCTCGTTGAAGGAATGGCCGCCAGCCATGTTGACCAGCGGACGCACGCTGATGCCGGGGCTCCGCATGTCGACCATGAACATCGTCAGGCCCTTGTGCTTGGGCGCGTCGGGGTCGGTGCGGGCGGCCAGCCAGCCCCAGTCGGAGCGATGCGCGCCCGACGTCCAGATCTTCTGGCCGTTGATCAGGTAGTCGTCGCCATCGGCGACGGCGCGGGTCTGCATGGCGGCGAGGTCGCTGCCCGCGCCCGGCTCCGAGTAGAGCGTGCACCACCAGACGTCGGCCTCGGCGATCGCGCGGACGTGCTGGGCCTTCTGCGCGTCGCTGCCGTAGAGCAGCAGCGCGGGGCCCACCCACATCACGCCCATGTTGCCGCCGGGGGCGCGGTGGTAGGCCATCTCCTCGTTCATGACGAGTTGCTGCCAGTGCGGCGCGCCCAGCCCGCCGTACTCGCGAGGCCACGCCATCGTCAGCCACTGGCGCTCGGCCAAGGCGCGCTGGAACGTGCGCGTATCCGCGATCGCCCGCGCGCCGTAGGCGCCGTCGTCGTCGCTGCGCGTGGTCCAGTCCGGCGGCAGGTGCTCGCCGATGAACTCGCGCACCTCGCCGCGGAAACCCTCCAGGGCGGTGTCGTGACGGAAGTGCATCGCAGTCCTGTCTCCTATCCGTCCGGCCCGCCGCCGGGGGCGGGATCGGCAGCCTGGCGGCGCGGGACGCCCAGGCGGGTGAGGACGTTCTCGAACACCGGCCAGTCCTGCGCCCCGGAGATCACGTACTTGTCGTCCAGGATGAACGTCGGCGTGCCGTTGATGCCGTTGCCCCGGGCGAGCTGGGTGTACTCGTCGACGCGGTCACGATAGGTCCCCGCCTCCAGCGCCGCGCGCAGCGCCGCCCGGTCGACGCCCGTCCCGGCGACGGCGGCGTCCACCTGGTCGATGGTGCTGACGTTGGCGCCGCCGACGAAGTAGGCCTGGAAGATGGCCCGATGCACGCGGTCGAACGTCTCAATGCTCTGCTCGCGCGCCCACTCGGCCGCCTCCAGCGCCTTGTGCCCGTTCGCCTGGTGGGGGTTCGACTGCATGGGCAGGCCCTCGGCCGCCGCCATGGCGTAGAGCCGATCCCGCATGTCGGAGGGCCCCCGGGCCGGATCCTTGTCCAGCCCCTGGGGCGGCGTCTCGGGGTGCAATTCGAATGGAACCCATTCGATCTCGACGGCGAACTCGCGCGACATCTGGTCCACGCGCGCCGTGCCGATGTAGCACCACGGTCAGATGTAGTCCGAGACCACCGCCACCGGCATGGGATTCTGCTCGCTGTAGGCCGGGTCCGCCTGGGTCACGCCGCACCCCTTCTCCCCGTGCGCCGCGGCGGGCGCCGCGGCACGAGAACGCGTCGGCAGTATAGGGCGGACGACGCCCGCAGATGCTGCGCGAGGATGGATCGGCGTCCGTCGCCGGCCGGTTAATCGGCGCCGTCGCCGGCCGGCCAGGGGCGAGACGCGCTCTCGACCCACACCGACCAGGCGGGCTTCTCGCCGCCGTCCACGGCGCGAAGTCCCATCTGCGCGAAGAGGTCGAACGGCGGGTCCGTCGCGAAGGCCGGGTCGTCAGGCGTCAGCCAGACGACCAGCGCCCAGGCCCCGGCCTCGGCCTCGCGCAGCAGGCGCTCCAGGAAGCGCTGCTGACCGCGCATCGTCCCGAAGGTCACGCCTTCGCGAGCGGGCGCCGACGCATACCCACTCGGCACGAGCGCGATCGGCTTCTGGAACGTCTCCAGCCGCGAGTAGTAGCTGTCGGGGATGTCGCTGGCGAAGGGGAAGATCAACGACGGGTAGCTGCTCACCGCCAGGAGGTCGAGCACGTCCTGGAAGCGCAGCACCAACGACCACTGCGGCAGGTGGTCCGACCAGGGCACCAAGCCCTGCATGTCCTCGAGCTGGAAGGTCGCGAAGACCTGCGTCTCGGGCGCGATCGCCTTGACCGCGGCGTAGGCGCGCCGGTACGCCGCCTCGATCGCGTCCAGGTCGTCCGGGCGGGCCCGCGCGACGGCGTCGAGGTCGACCGCCAGCGCCAGCCAGCGCGGCCGGTACTCGCGCACGACGAACTCCGCGTAGGCGACGTAGGCGTCGCTGACGGCGGCGTCGCCGAAGCCGTCGCCCGGGGCGTCGCCGGCCAGGCGGCCGCGGTCGGCGACCTCCCAGGGGTCGATGGCGAAGAGCAGGTCCAGGCCCCGCTCTTCCAGCAGCTGGCGCTCCCAGGCGATCGTCGCGCGGGTCTCCGGCGGCACGGCGCCGCCGGGCGCCACCTCGGCCCAGGCGACGGGGCGCTGCAGCATGATCAGGTCCGCGTTGCGGGCCGCGGCGTCGAACACATCGACGTAGGCGTCGGGCGTCAGCGTGGCGGGCGTCGCGGTGAAACCCAGCGCGTACGGGCGCGCGGGGCCGCTGCGTGGCGGTCGCGCCGGCGCGACCCGGGCGCGCAGCCCGTCGAGCGGTGACTCCGCCGCGACGGTCTCTGGCTCCGCATCGGCGGCCGGATCAGCGGGCGATGTCGCGGGCGACGGCTCCGCGGGCGAGTCCTCGCCGCCGCAGGCGGCCAGCGCCAGCGCCAGCGCCAGAATCAGCGCCAGCGTCGCTGACCACGATCGCGCATGTCCCAGCCGCGGGTGTCGCACTTGCATACGTCCGATCGTACGGCCTCCCCCACCGTGACGGCGGCTCGCGCCGCGCGGTTCCGTTGGGTACACTGTGCCATGCGAAGGCGGGGGCCCAGGCAGTCATGCTCGCGCGCCCACGCTCCGCGCTCACCCTCACCATTGGCTTGCTGATCGTCGCCGCCGCGAGCGCTGCCTGCGTGTTCGGCGGCGAGGGCGAACGCGACCTCTCGGAGTTCTTCCCGGAGGCCCCAGCCGACGAAGTCGCGCAAGACGCCGCAGCCGAGGCCGCCGACGGCACGACGGCGGAAGAGCAGCAGGCCGCCGCCGACCCCACGACGAACGACCCCACCGCCGTGCCGGCGCAAGAGGTCGACGAGCGGCTGCTCGATGTCAGCGTCCCACCGGAGACGGCGCTGGAGGCCGTGCAGAAGTACTTCGCGCTGGTCGCCAGCGGCCGCTTCGAGGACGCCTACCGGCTGCTGGCCCTCGATGCGCGGGAGCGCATCGCCATCGACGCCTTCGTCGGGCGGCACCACGACATCTGGGCGGAAGCGACGATCACCGGGCTGCGCTGGGCGATCGTGCCGCCCCCGGGCCCCAACGTGGCCGGCCTGGAAGTGAACCTGGTCTACGAGACGGAGTTCTTCGGCGACGTCCCGGACCGGATCTTCGTGCGGACGCTGCGGCAGCCCAACTGGGTGCTGGACTGGACCCCGGACCTGATCTTCGACGGGCTGGGAGAGCCGGGGAACCTGGTCCACCGCTTCGTCGACGTGCCCATCCGCGGCGACATCTTCGACCGCAACGGCGTGCCGCTGGCCGTGAAGGGCGAGCAGGCGGTGATCGGCATCTCGCACGACCTGATCGACACCCGTGACGAGGACCTCGTGGTCTCGACGTTCGTCGAGAAGCTGGGCCTCGACGAGTTGGCGGTGCGCAATCTGGTCTTCCAGGATGTGCCGTCGTACTACTTCATCCCCATCGTGCGGCTCGACCACAACACGTCGCCGGCGCTGATCGCCGAGTTCGAGCAGCTGGCCGCGCTGGGCATCCTGGTGCGCCGCGAGACGATCCGGCTCTACCCCCAGGGCGAGACGGCGGCGCACATCATCGGCTTCATGGGCGAGGTCAACCCCGAGGAGCTGGCCGCGCTCGAATCGCAGGGCTTCCGCCCCGGCGACGCGATCGGCCGCGACGGTGCGGAGGCGATCTTCGAATCGACGCTGGCCGGCGCGCGCGGCGGGCGGCTGACGGTCATCGCGCCCAACGGCTCGACCGTGCGCCTGCTGGCCGAACGCCCGCCCGCGCCCGCCCGCGACGTCTACCTGAGCATCGATCTGCGCGTGCAGCAGCTGGCGGAGGCGACGCTGGGCGACGAGGCCGGCGCGATCATCGTGATGGATCCGCGCACCAGCCAGCTGCTGGCGGCGGCGTCGTACCCCCGCTTCAACCCCAACGACTTCGTGGGCGGGATCAGCGAGGAGGAGTTGGACGCCTACCTGGAGAACGAGCAGCGCCCGTTCGTCAATCGGGTGACCGAGGAGACCTACGCGCCCGGCTCGACGTTCAAGGTCGTGACCGCCGCCGCCGCCCTGGAGGCGCTCGACTACACGCCGGACAAGATCCTGCCCTGCGATTCGGTCTGGTTCGGCCTGGGCCCCGACGTGCCGCTGAAGAACTGGAAGGAAGACGACGCGGGCAACCTGAACCTGGCCCAGGCGCTGGCCGAGAGCTGCAACACGTTCTTCTACCAGGTGGGCATGGAGCTGCACCTGCAGGGCGAGAACCTGCTGCGCGAGTACACGGCGGGCTTCGGCTTCGGGCGCGAGACCGGCGTGCTGGGCCTCAGCGAAGTCCCCGGCATCAACCCCGGTCCCGAGTGGAAACGCCTCAACCGCAACGACTTCTGGTTCACCGGCGACACGATCAACGTCAGCATCGGGCAGGGCTTCCTCGACGTCACACCCATGCAGATGGCGAACGCCTACGCCGCCCTGGCGACCGACGGCATCCTGCGGACGCCGCTGGCGGCGCACTCGCTGCGCACGCCGGACGGCGTCGTCGTCGAGCGCTTCGAGGCGGCGCCGATCGGCGTGCTGCCGATCTCGTCGGAGTCACACGCGATCCTGCTGCAGGGCACGCGCGAGGTGATCTCGACCCGGCGCGGGACGGGCTTCTACATCTTCCAGGGCTCGCCGCTGCTGGCGGCGGGCAAGTCGGGCACGGCGGAACAGATCGTGCGGCTGGAGGACGTCTTCCAGGAGCGCGAGGAGGAGGAAGAGGAGGAAGAGCCGGCGGAGGGCGAGGAGGACGATGCCGAGGAGGAGGAAGAGGAAGACGACGGCACGCGCAACCACGCCTGGTTCGTCGTCTGGGCGGACGTGCCCGAGCCGTCGCTGCTGGTGACGGTCGTCCTCGACGACGGGGAATCCGGCGCCGGCGACGCCGGCCCGATCGCGCGGATCGTCCTGGAGCGCACGATGCTCTCGGGCTGGGTTCCCAGCCTCGACTAGTGGGCGTCCGGCGCGGGACGGGTATGGTGAGCACATGCATCGCGCGCGATTCCGGCGGGTGGTCGAGGCGGCCGTGGCGGCGATCCCGCCGGAGTTCGCCGAGCAGCTCGATAACGTCGAGATCCTGGTCCGCATGCGGCCCACGGCCGAGGAGCGCGCCGAGGCGGGCCTGGGCCCCCGCGACCAGCTGCTGGGGCTCTACGTGGGCCATCCGCTGACGGTCCGCGGCAGCTACTACGGCAACACGCTTCCGGACCGGATCATGATCTACCAGGAAGCCATCGAGTCGGTCTGCCGCAGCGATGCTGAGCTCTTCGCGCAGGTGCGCAAGACCGTGCTGCACGAGGTCGCGCACCACTTCGGCATCGACGACGAGCGCCTGCACGACATCGGCGCGTACTAGCGCGCCCACCTGAACCTCACCCCCTAACCCCCTCTCCAGCTGAAGCGCTGGAGAGGGGGAACCGGAGGGCCGGGGCGAGACATCGTAGGGGCGGTTCGCGAACCGCCCTTCCCCGCGCCCCTTCCGCTCCGATCCCCCCTCTCCATTGCTCTGCAATGGAGAGGGGGTTAGGGGGTGAGGTTCGCTAGCGCACGTGCCGCAGGCGCGGATCGAGGGCGTCCCGCAGCCAGTCCCCCATCAGGTTGCCCGTGAACGCCACGACCATCAGCGCGATGCCCGGCAGCCAGATCATCCACCAGGCCTGGACCATGAAGTTGCGGGCCTCGGTGATCATCGCGCCCCAGGAGGGCGTGCCGGGCGGCACGCCGACGCCGAGGAAGCTCAACGCCGCCTCCGCCAGGATCACGATCGCGACCTCCAGGGTCATGATGATCACGATCGTGTTGACGATGTTGGGGAAGAGGTGCTTGCGCATGATCCAGAGCCCGCCCCCGCCGACCGAGCGGGAGGCGGTCACGAAATCGCGCTCGCGCAGCGAGATGACCTCCGCCCGCACCAATCGCGAGTACGGGGACCAGTTCCAGAGCAGGAGGATGATGATCACGTTGCGCAGGCTGGGGCCTAGAACACTGCCCAGAAACACCGCGAAGAGGATCGCCGGCAGCGCCAGTTGAATGTCCGTCAGCCGCATCAACAGATTCCCGACGAGGCCGCCGCTCCATCCCGCGACCAGCCCGATCAGCGTCCCGATCGCCGCCGCGCCGGGCACCACAATCGCCACGACGATGAGCGAGATCTGGGCGCCGTGCAGGATCCGGCTGAGGATGTCCCGGCCCAGGTCGTCGGTGCCCAGGGCGTGATCCCACGTGCCGCCGTCGAAGACGGGCGGCTGCAGTCGCTCGGCGAGAATGAAGAAGTTGGGATCGTCCGGCGAGAGCAGCCCCGCGAAAGCGCCGCAGAAGATGAACACCGCGGCGATGGCGGCGGGGACCGAGAGGCCGGCGTAGCGGCGCCAGTTGCGGCGCCGGGGCCGCTCGAGGATCGGGGGAGCGAGCGTCGCGGTCGCGTCCTGCGCCATCAGAGGGATCCCGCCCGGATGCGGGGATCGATGAAGCGGTAGGAGACGTCGACGAGCACGTTGGCCAGCGAGATCGACGCCGCCAGCACGATGATCGCCGCCTGCACCATGGGGTAGTCCGAGCGCACGATCGAATCGATGATCAGCCGCCCCACGCCGGGCCAGGCGAAGACGACCTCAATGATCACCGATCCGGCGATCAGCCGGCCCAGCGAGAGCCCCAGGATGGTGACGACGGGCAGCATCGCGTGCCGTAGCCCGTGCCGCAGGATCACCGTTCGCTCCGGCAAGCCCTTGGCGCGGGCCGTGCGAATGAAGTCCGTGTCCATGACCTCGATCATCCCGGAGCGGGTCAGCCGCATGATCGCGGCCATCTCCAGCATGCCCAGCGAGATCGCCGGCAGGATCAGCGACTGCCAGCCCACCGCGCCGCCGGTGGGCACCAGGTCGAGCCGCACGGCGAAGAAGAAGATCATCATCAGGCCCAGCCAGAAGCCGGGCACCGCCTGGCCCACGACGGCCAGCGCGCGCGCGAGCCAGTCGACGACGCCTCCTCGACGCAATGCGGCCGCCACGCCCAGCGGGACCGCCGTCGCGATCGCGAAGACCAGCGCCGCAGCGCCCAGCTTGAACGTGTTCCACGCGCGGTCGCCGATGGAGTCGATCGTCGAGGCGCCGCCCCCGGTGTACGAGTTTCCGAAGTCGCCCTGGAAGAGATCGCCCAGGAAGTTCCCATACTGCACGAGGATCGAGTCGTTGAGGCCGAAGCGTTCCCTGATCTGCTCGATGTCCTCCTGCGTGCCGTCCGGGGAGGCGAGGAACTCCTCGGGGTTCCCCACCAGCCGGGAGACCAGAAAGACGAGACTGACGACGATGAAGACGACGACGAAGGCCTGCAGCAGACGGAGCGCGAGGAAGTTCCAGAACTGCATCGCGATTCCCGCTGGCCGCCGGCCGGCAAGGGGCCGGACGGACCATCAGGGCCGCGAGCGGAGCAGCCGCCTTGCGGCGGCTGCTCCGGTTGCGGCCGATTGGCGCGTCCGCTTGGCCCTCCTACGTCGTCAGCACGTTGATCTGGGCGAAGGCCTGCTCGTTGGCTAACTGCCCGGCGCCGAGCGGCCACTCGATGTGGGGGGCCGTCACGTGAGCCGCGCGGAGCTCCGTCAGGTAGATGAACCCCGCCCTTTCGTAGTGCCCGACGAGGAGGTCGTGCATCGCCGCGGTCCGGTCGTCGATGTCGACGCTTCGCAGCTGGCGCTGGTACGCGTCCTCCAGGTCGTCGTACGGCGTCAGCGCGTAGGTGCCCTCGAGCGTGTAAAACGCCCCGATGTTGCCCTGCTGCTCGGCCCCGAGGCCGAAGGGCATCCACCACAGGCCCGGGATCTCCAGGCTACGGGCCTGGCTGAAGAACTCGTTTTGGGGTAACGCGTTCAGCTCGGCCTCGACGCCCACGGCCGCGAAGTCCTGCTTCACGGCCTGCGCCATTGGCGTGTACTGGGTAGTCCAGGTCGGCAGGTAGTGGATCGTCGTCGAGAAGCCGTCCGGGTAGCCCGCCTCGGCGAGCAGGGCTTTGGCCAGATCGGGGTCGTAGGCGTAGGGGCCGATCGCTCTGAGCGCTTCGATTGGGGAGGCAATCATTCCTGGGAATAGCCCATAGGAGACGTCTTCGTCGCCGGTCAGCAGATTGTCGATGATCGCCTGCTTGTTGATCGCGTGGTTCAGGGCCTTGCGCACGCGTTCATCGAGGAAGGGATTCGGCTCCCCGTTCACCTCCAGGAAGTTGAGGTTGGGCATGATGTTGGTGGTGGCGGTCGTGTGCAATCCCCAGGTGACCTTGAGGTCCGGGTCGTCCTCGATCGGCGCCACGATATCCGCTCCCATCAAGTACGCCACGTCGATCTCGCCCGCCTCGATGCCGGCGATGCGGGAGAGCGGCTCCGGCCGCACGAGGTGGACCTGATTCTTGTACGAGGCTGCTTGGTACCCATTCGGAGTCACGGTGCGTGACCACTCGTTGTGGTAGTCGTCGTTCCGCGTGAAGATGAAGTCGGTGTCCTCGGCATGACTGACGAAGCGCATGTACCCCGTGCCCATGGAAGCGGCGTCCACGGCCGCGTCTCCGCGCTCCTCGGTGTCCGCCTTCGACATGACGTAGGGGATCCAAAAGGTCGATCCCAGGATCGTGGCGTCCGGCCCGTCGGTCGTGAATGTCCAGTGCAGCTTGTCGGTCTGCGCGTAGCTCAGCCAGTGCTGGGCGCCGAACGGCTTGCGCGAGCTGGCCCAGGCGGCGGGGTGGTCGGACGTCTCGCCGCCCTGGTGATACTCGGCGATGCCCCCCGCCCGCTCATGCGTGAAGATGATGTCTTCCGCCGTCAGTTGTTGACCGTTGTGAAAGAAGACCTGGTCTTTCACGGTCATGTTCCAGGTCACGTCGTCCGGGTTCTCCCAGGTCATCAAGTTCGGGCGGATCTCCCCGCTCCCCTCCGGGTCGGGATTGACGCTCCTGTCGAAGATGCCGTGCGAGTTGACGAAGTTGGTCTGGCTGCCCGCACGAATCGGGTCCAGGCCGCCGTTGTCGCTCGCCGCCGCGATGCGCAGCGTGGCGTCAAAGTCGACCTCGCCGGCGGCCGGGCCCTCGTCCTCCGCTGCTGCCATGGCCGCACTCTCGGCGGCCTCCTGGGCCGCGTCGGCGGCCTCTTCGGCCGCGGCGACGGCAGCGGCGGCGGTCTCGGCCGCGGCTTCGGCGGTCTGCTGGGCCGTGGCGGCGGCCTCCCCGGCGGCGGCGGCGGCCGCCCCGGCGGCGGCGGACGCCTCCCCGGCCGCGGCGGCGGCGGCGGCCGCGGCCTCGGCGGCGTTGTCGATGGCGGCCTGGGCGGCCTCGGCGGTGGCGGTGCCGGCTTCGACGGCCGCGGCGACATCGCGGGCGGCCTGGGCGGCGGCCTCGGCCGCCTCGGCGGCGGCGTCCGCGACGGCCGCGGCAGCGGCGTCGCCGGCAGCGCCAGCGGCGTCGGCGGCCTGGGCGGCCGCTGCGGCGGCGGCTTCCGCGGCGGCGGCCGCGTTGCCGGCGTCCTCCGACTCGGCCGCTTCGGCGGCCAGGGCAGCGGCGGCATCGGCGGCGCTGGCCGCCTGTGAGGCGGCGGCGGAGGCCTCGCCCGCGGCGTCTGCCGCGTCGGCCGCAGCGGCGGAGGCCTCGCCTGCGGCGTCTGCCGCCTCGGCCGCGACGGCGGCGGCGGCGGCGGATTCGGCGGCGCGCGCATCCCCGGCGGCGACCGCCGCGGCGGCGGCCTCTTCCGCGGCCGCGGCGGCCCGTTCGGCCGCCACGGCGCCGGCGTCGGGCCCGTCGTCGTCGCCGCAGCCGACCAAGGCGAGGCCGGCTGCTCCAACCCCAGCCTTCGCGCTGGCTCCCAACATGGTGCGGCGTGAGATCTTCCGCTGTCGCAGGGTCGTCCAATAGTTCCGGCGGCTCATCACATGTTCCCTTCTGGTCCCCGGCTGTCCCGTTGTGGGATCGCTCGGTGCGTGAGCACGCACAGTCTCGCACATTATAAGCGTGTACCCCCCCCCCCCCGTTATGTCAAATAGGAAGGAAATTATGGGGTTATCCACCGAATTTTTCGGATTCGGGCGCTCTTGGAACCCCCCCCTATGTCACTCGTGGGGTTCCGGCGTGCGATCGCGCGGGGGAACCTCGCCCGTCCGGTCCCCCCTCTCCATCGCTTCAGCTGGAGAGGGGGTTCGGGGGTGAGGTTCCGCGCCGCCGTCGGGCCACGTCGCCAGGCATCCGCTATACTGCGATGGAGACACGCGAAACGCGGTCTCCCTGGGCTGGAGCGCCGGTGCGTCTCCCGTGCCCACCCCGGTCCCACCCCTCGCTCAGTCCCCGCCCACTCCCCGCCCAACCGGCTGAATTCGTGCATATGGGTGCACGATCGTGCACGCGCCGGACTCGCGGCGCGCGCCGACGGCGATCGGCGCCTTCGCGACACGCCCCTCCCCCGGGAGCCGGCCGGAACCTCACCCCCTGGCCCCCTCTCCATTGCCGAACACTGGCCCCCTCTCCATTCCATTGCCGAGCAACGGAGAGGGGGGATCGGAAGGGGATGGGGGCGGAGGGCCAAGGGTGCGGTCAGGCCTGACCGGAACCCCGCCAGCGACGCAGCAGGCGCTCGCTGGCGGCGGCCAGCAGGACGGACGCCTGGGCCATCGCCTCGGCGTCGCCGACATCCGCACCGGCCGCGGCTTCCACGTCGCGCAGGCCGGGGATCGCGCGCACGGCGTCGGCGTCGCGGACGCGACCGCCCGCCGCCAGACACGGCACGCCCGCGGCCGCGGCCCGGCCGGCCACGCCCGCCACCGTCTTGCCGAAGGCCGACTGGCGGTCCAGCGACCCCTCCCCGGTCAGCACGACGTCGGCCCCGGCGAGCCGCGCGTCCAGGCGCACGGCGCTGGCGATGGCCTCGATGCCGGGCTCGATGCGCGCGCCCGTGAAGGCGATCAGGCCCGCGCCCAGCCCGCCGGCCGCGCCGCCGCCGGGCAGCGTCAGGATGTCGGCGCCCACGTCGCGGGCGACGATGTCGGCGAAGTGCGTGAGCGCCCGGTCCAGTTCGGCGATCGTGGTCGCGTCGGCGCCCTTCTGCGGGCCGTAGACCGCGCTGGCGCCGTCGGGCCCGCTGAGCGGGTTGCGCACGTCGGCCAGGACGCGCACCTCGACGGCCGCGAGCCGCGGGTCGAGGCCGCCCACGTCGATGCGCGCCAGGCCCGCGAGGGCCGCCCCGCCGGGCGCGATCGGGCGGCCGTCGTCGTCGAGGAAGCGCGCGCCCAGGGCCGTCGCCATGCCCGCGCCGCCGTCGTTCGTGGCGCTGCCGCCGACGCCCACCAGCAGCCGCGAGACCCCGGCGTCGAGCGCGGCGCCGATCAGCTCGCCGGTGCCGATCGTCGAGGCGCGGCGGGGATCCAGTCGCCCGGCGGGCACCAGCAGCAGCCCCGAGGCCGCGGCCATCTCGATGATCGCCGTGCGTCCGTCGTCGATGCGGCCCCAGCGCGCGGTCACGGGGTCGCCGAGGGGCCCCTCGACGCGCGCATGGGAGTAGCGCCCGCCGGCCGCCGTGACGACGGCCTCGACCGTGCCGGGCCCGCCGTCGGCGAGCGGCACGGCGTCGATGCGGGCGCCGGGCAGGGCGCGCAGCGCGCCGACGCGCATCGCGGCCGCGGCCTCGGCGGCCGTCAGGCTGCCTTTGAACTCCTGGGGGGCCAAGACGATGCGCATCGCGGGCAGGATACGACGGCTACGGGAAGTCGAAGATGCGCCCCGCGGCGATCAGGGTCAGCGCCGCGGCCCACAGCAACCCGGCCAGGCGGATGCGCTTGTAGACGTGGATCACGCCCGCCGTGGGCAGCACGCCCATGGCGTACATGACGCCCAGCACGATGAAGATCACCAGCAGGCCCTCGAACACGACCGCTCCGCCTCGCTGCAGCGGGCCGGGTTCCGATACCGGCCCGCCGCCGCATCGTACGCAGCGACGATCGGTCCAGGCCAGCCGGGCCGGCGCCCGGGCGTCGCAGACGCCGGACCTAGGCGGCGCGGCGCAGCCCGCAGACCACGCAGGTGAGGAAGCCCTCGCCCCTCGCGACGGGGCCCCGGCAGTTGTCGCAGAAGCGCTGCGCCGGGCGTCGCCGCGGCATCGCGGGCCGGATGCGGCGGCGCGGGTTGGGGGTCGCGTGGGTGGTGGGCTGTGCGGTGGCCGGTGCGGTCGGCAGCGCCAGCGGCACTTGGATGCCGCGCGTCATCGTGATCGGCATGGCGACTCCTCTCGCGGGGAGCGTAGCACATGCGTTCTATGGATGGGAACACGGCGACGCGGGTCGCCGCCCGTCGATGCTGCGACCGCGAACACGCTTGCTGGGCGATGGAAGCGCGCGACGTCAGGACGACCGCTCAAGCCAATCGAGCAGCTCGCGCACCCTCTCGGTGAGCATCTGCATGTGGGCGCGGTCGGCAGCGAGCAGCACGCCCATGAACAAAATTGCGATGCCGATCTCCGCCATGCGTTGATAGTAGCGGGTCGCGGCGCTGCGGGGGACGTAGGATCAGCGTCATGACGGATCGACCTCCCAGCCCCGCAGCGCCCGACCGCCCGCTGGTGGGCGTGCTGACCCTGGGCTGCAAGCTCAATCAGGCCGAGAGTCAGGCCTGGGGCCGGACGCTGCGCGCGGCCGGCTGCGAGGTCGTCGACCGACCGGTGGCGGCCGACGGCTACCTGCTCAACACCTGCTCGGTGACGCACGTCGCCGACCGCAAGGCGCGGCGCCTGATCCGCGCGGCGAAGCGGCTGGCGCCGTCGGCGCCAGTGGTCGTGACGGGCTGCTACGCGGAGTGGGCGGGGGCGGCGCTGGCGCGCGAGACGGGCGCCGACGTCGTGCTGCCCAACCGCGACAAGGCGCGCGCGCCGACGGTGCTGCTGGCGGCCATGCAAACGCAGCCGGCGACGGGTGTCGCCGCGGCCGGCCGGGGCGATGGGCCGGGCGTCGCGGCGCTGGGGCGCACACGGGCCTTCATCAAGATCCAGGAGGGCTGCGACGACGTCTGCGCCTTCTGTATCGTGCCGGCCGTGCGCGGGCGCGAGCGGGCGCGGCCGATCGCGGAGATCGTGCGCGAGGCCCAGGCGGCGGAGGCGCGCGGGACGCTGGAGGTCGTGCTGACGGGGACGCAGCCGGGGGCCTACGGCCGCGACCGCGACGACCACGCGGCCACGCCGGATGGGGCGCCCGGCACGAACGCCGCGTCGCTGCTAGCGGCGCTGCTCTCGGCCACGACGCTGCCCCGTATCCGCTACTCGTCGATTCAGCCGCAGGACGTCACGCCGGCGCTGCTGTCGCAGTGGGAGGACGCGCGACTCTGCCGTCACTTCCACCTGGCGCTGCAGAGCGGCGCCGACGCGGTGCTGCGCGGCATGCGACGCCGCTACACGGCCGATGGCTACCTGCGCGCGCTCGAGCAGATTCGCGCGGCCGTGCCCGGCGTCGCGATCACGGCCGACGTGATCGTGGGCTTCCCGGGCGAGAGCGCGCACGACTTCGCGGCGACACTGGCGGTCTGCCGCGAGGCGGCCTTCGCCGATGTGCACGTCTTCCCCTACTCGCCGCGCCCGCGCACCAGCGGCGCCAAGCTGCCCGACGACGTCCCGCCGCAGGTCAAGCGCGAGCGGCTGCAGGCCGTGGAGGCGGTCGTGGCGGAGAGTCGCGCGTCGTTCCGCGCGGAGCTGGCGGGCAGCGTCGCGGCGGTGCTGATCGAGTCGCGGCGCGGCGACGTCTGGCGGGGCCTGACCGACACCTACGTGCCGGTCGAGGTCGCGGCCCCGGTGGGCGGCCCCGACCTCACCAACCGGCTGCTGGCCCTGCGCCTCGGCGCGGCGCAGGGCGACGCGGCTGGAGCCGTCGCGGGGCGGCTGCTAGGGTGATCGGGCTCGCTTTGGTGGCGGCCGAGGATGACCGACATGGAAACCGGACCCGCCTCCGGCGCGTCTGCCGTCGCCCACCCGGCGTCGTCGGCGCCCGCCCCGCCTCCATCCACAGTCCACAGCGCGACGCCCCCGGACTACCTGCTGCGTGACGTCGCGCCGCCCGCGGCGCCGGCGACGATGCCGGCAGTGCTCGCCCTCGTAGAGGCGGGCGCGCCCGAGCCGGCGCGGAACCTGCCGCTGATCATCGAATCGCTGCTGTTCGCCGCCGGCGAGCCGCCGACGGTGTCGCAGATCGCGCGCGCCGCCAACGTCTCCCGCGACGCCGTCGAGGGGGCGCTCGACGAGCTCAGCGCGACGGCGCCGACGCGCGGCCTGCGGCTGCAACGCAGCGGCCAGACGCTGCGGCTCGTGACCGCGGCCGAGGCGGCGCCGTTCATTCGCCGTCTGCTGGGGCTGGAACGGCCCAACAAACTCTCCAAGGCGGCGCTTGAGACGCTGGCGATCATCGCCTACCAGCAGCCCGTCACCCGCGGCGCGATCGAGCGCCTGCGCGGGGTCTGCTGCGACGGCCCCTTGGCGACGCTGCGGCGGCGGGAACTGGTCGCCTCCATCGGGCAGTCGGACGCGCCCGGCCGCCCGCACCTCTGGGCGACGACGCCCGCCTTCCTGGCTCACTTCGGCCTGCACGACCTCGGGGAGCTGCCGCCGTTGCCCGGGCTGTCCGGCCCTGCGACGCAAGCGGCGCTGCCCCTGCCGGCCGGCGCCGAGTCGCGCCCCGCCGCAGGCGCGGACGGCCAGGCCGCGGCGGGCGGCGCCTAGCGCGGGCCGGCGGCCGGGGATCCGGGATGTTCGTCGCCTGCCTGCGGCTGACGCTGGCCCAGCCCGAGAACGACTCGCTGAAGGGCAAGCGGGCCGTCGTGCGGCGCCTGCGCGACCGCGTCCGGCAGCGCTTCCCGGTCGCGGTGGCGGAGGTCGAGAGCCTCGACGACCATCGCTTGATCACGATCGGCGTCGCCTGCGTCACGACCGACGCCGCCCACGGCCACGCCGTGCTGATGACGATCCGGGACTTCGTGGAAGATCTCGGGCTCGACGCGGAGCTGCGCGATGTCGAGACGGAGATCGTGCAGGCGTTCTGACCCCGGGCGTGCTGAGAGTTGGGGCCGCGATCAGACCGGGATCAGCAGCAGCGTGTCGCTGGCGACGGGCTCCGCGACGAGGTCGTGCTCCAGCGCGCCGGTGATGCGCACGACGGGCATCGAGCCGGGCCGCGCCACACCCCGGCAGAACACGAAGCCGTCGACCTCCGGCGCGTCGCGGTAGGAGCGGCCGACGAAGATGGGGCTGCCGTCCTCGGCCGTTTGCCCGTCCATCGACTCGACCAGCACGGGCAGCTCCCGGCCCACCTGCGCCGCGCCGATCTCGGCGGAGATGCGCGACTGCACGCTCATCAGTCGCCGGTAGCGACGCTCCATCTGGCGCTGCGGCACGTGGTCCGGCAGCGTCGCCGCGGGCGTGCCGTCCTGCGGCGAATACGTGAACGCGCCGATGCGGTCGAAGCGGCCGGCGCGGACGAAGTCGAGCAGCTCCTCGAACTCGGCCTTGGTCTCGCCCGGGAACCCCACGATGAACGTCGAGCGGATCGCGATGTCGGGCATGGCCGCGCGCAGGCGATCGAGGGTGTCGTGCACCATGGCCACGTTGTGGGGGCGCTTCATCCGTCGCAGCACGGAGGCGGCGCCGTGCTGCAGCGGGATGTCGAGGTAGTGGCAGACCTGCGGGATGGCCGCCATCGTCTCGACGAGCGCCGGCGTGACGAATCCGGGGTAGGCGTACATCAGGCGGATCCAGGCCAGGCCGGGCGCCTCGCTCGCGAGGCGTTCGAGCAGCCGCGGCAGCCCTTCCCGCAGACCGATGTCCTCGCCGTAGGCGGTGGAGTCCTGCGCGACGAGCACCAGCTCCCGGACCCCCGCATCGGCGAGCCGCCGCGCTTCCAGGACCAGCGCGTCGATGGGGGCGCTGCGGAAGGCGCGCCCCTTGATGCCGGGGATGTTGCAGAACGTGCAGGGGCGCGCGCAGCCGTCGGAGATCTTGAGGTAGGCGCTGGCCCGCGGCGCGACGCCGGCCGGCCCCGTCTCCGGGATGTCGCCCGGCGTGCCGGGCCCCAGCGACTCGACGATGGCGTCCCAGGCCTCGATGCCGAACGTCGCATCGACGCCGGCGTGCTCGCGGCGGATGCGCGGCGCCTCGATCTGGGCCCAGCAGCCGACGACCAGCAGCCGCTGATCGGGGCGCTTGTCGCGCTCGAGGCCCGCGACGGCGGCGGCCGACTCCTCCTTGGCCGCGTCGATGAAACCGCAGGTGTTGACGATCAGCACCTCGGCGGCGTCGGCCGCGTCGGGGCGATGGCCGGCGCGGGTGAGGGCGCGCACGAGCTGCTCGGAATCGGTCGTGTTTTTTGGGCAGCCCAGGGTCCGCAGGTGGTAGCGCATCACTGCGCCCCGGCATCGACCGGGGCGGCGTCGGCCGGGCCAGTGCCGGACGGGCCAGTGCCGTCGCCGGCGTCGGCGTCCGCGGGCGGCGGCGCGGTTGGGGCCGGCCCACGACTGACCACCACGGTGACCGCCGTGCCCGAATCCAGCGTCGTCCCGGGAGCCGGGAGTTGATCGATGACGCGGCCGGCCTCGGCCGGGTCGTAGACCTCCACCAGCACGAACGGCACGCCGGAGCGGCGCAACCAGAGTTGCGCATCGCTGATGCCGACGTTGGCGAAGCTGGGCAGCAGCGTGCCCGAGGGCACGCTGAGCGGCGCCGTGAACGAATCGTCTTCGCCCTCCAGATCGGACGGGCCGGCCGGGACGCCGGGCGGCGGCGCGGCGCTCTCGACGCCGGGCTCCGAGTCCTCGTTGCCTATTGTCACGACCACCACCACCCCCGCCACGACCACCAGCACCACGAACACCGCGACCAGCCAGGGCCCCAGGCGGAAGCTGCTGGGCGTGGTCTCCAGGCTGGGGATCGGCGGCAGGGCCTGGTCTTCGGCGAACTCGTCGTCGTAGTAGGGGGCGGCGCTGCGCAGGCGGGTGGGAGCGATGTCGCGCGGGTAGCCGCCGTCGCCCTGGGCGCCGGCGGGGGCGCGCGGGTGGGCGGGAAAGCGGGCCACCATGGCCGTGGGGTCGAGCCCCAGGAACTGCGCGTAGGAGCGCAGGAAGCCCCGCGCGAAGACGGGCGCCGGCAGGGCGCTGAACTCCTCGACCTCCAGGGCCTCCAAGTAGCGGCGCGAGATGCGGGTGACGCGCTGGCACTCCTCGATCGAGAAGCCGCGGGCCAGGCGGGCGTCGCGCAACTCGGAGCCAATGCCCGTCAGCTTGCGCCGGGGGCCGCGTTCGGCCGTCATCGCGCGCGCTCCGCGGCCGGCCGGCTCACTGCGGCAAGCCTGCCGGGAAGACGATCGTCTTCAGGGCGTCGGGGTCGTCGCGCGTGGTGTAGGCGCCGGCCGCGTCGGCCATCGCGAAGCGATGCGTGGTCAGGCGGTCGAGGCCGCGCAGGGAGGGGAGCAGGTCGGTCGTGCGGCGGAACTGGTCCGCCGTCGCGTTCTGGCTGCCGGTCAGGACGATCTCGTTGTAGTGCAGGAAGTTCACGTCGAGCACCGCGCTGGTGTCGGGCGGGAAGCCCGCGAAGAGGTTGATCGCGCCCTGCTTCGCCGCGATCGGCAGCGCCAGTTCGGTCAGGCCGCCGAGTCCCACGCTGACGATCACCACCTCCGCGCCGGCCCCACGCGTGGCGTCGAGCACCGCCTGCTTGATCTCGGCCGGGTCGCCGCCGCAGACCGCGGTCGCGCCCAGCTCCGCGGCGACGGCGCGCCGCGACGCGACGGGCTCCGCCACGACGACGGGTCCGGCGCCCAGGGCGCGCGCCAGGATGATGTGCGAGAGCCCCATGGGGCCGGCCCCGATGATCGCGACCGACGCGCCGGCGCGGAAGCGGCAGGACTCCAGCGAGTTGAGCACGCAGGCGGTGGGCTCGGTCATCGCGGCGCGCTCGGCGGGCACGCCGTCGGGGATGGGCATCAGCTGGCCCTGCCCCACGATCGGCGCGGGCACGCGCACGTACTCGGCGATGCCGCCGTCCAGGTCGTAGCCCAGCGTGCGGCGCGACTGGCAGCGGTTGCGCAGGCCGCGGCGGCAGAAGTCGCAGCGGCCGCAGGCGACGATCGGGTACACGGCGACGCGGTCGCCCAGGGCCACGCCTTCGACGCCGGCGCCCACGGCGGCCACGGCGCCGGTGATCTCGTGGCCGGGGATCACGCCCGCCGCGGCGTGCTTCTCACCGCGGAAGACGCGCAGATCGGAGGCGCAGATGCCGGCGGCGTCGGTGCGCAGGATCACCTCACCGGGGCCGGGGACGGGGTCGTCGCGCTGCTCGACGACGATGCGCCGGGGGGCATGGAAGATCAGGGCGCGCATCCGGGTTCCCTTTCATCGCGGGGCAGGCAGGACATGACGGACGGCCACGGGCCCCGGTCCAGCCGCTGGCGTCGATCGTGAGCGAGGCGCCTATCCGAAAAGGCTAGGGGACGTTGACCGGCTCCGGCCGCCGCACGAGCGGGCGGACGGCCACGTCCGGCGCCTTCGCACGGTGATAGTGCCGCAGCAGCCGCGACTTGCGCCGGGCGGCGTTGTTGGCGTGCACCACGCCGCGCTGCGTGGCGCGGTCCAGCGCCGCGACGGCGTCCCGCACGAGCTGGTCCGCGTCGGCCCAGTCGTTCGCGTCAATGGCGAGCAGGGCGTCGCGCACGGCGGTGCGGGCCCGCGTGCGCACGGGCTTATTGCGCATGCGCCGGCGCTGCGACGCGCGCAGGTACTTCTCAGCGGCCTGTTTGTTCGCGATGACAACTCCTCGCAAACCGTCCCAGCACGGGCGGACTGCTATTTAGAACAGTGCGCCGCTATCGTAGGGACCGTGGCGGAGGAGTGTCCACACATGCTGCGACACGGACCGCGCGCTCCGCGGCGGCGGGGCCGGCCGTCACCGGAAACGCCCCCCCTGCCGTGCTGACCGGCTCCAGCCGCACCGTCACGAACGCGGCGATCCTCGTCGCGCTCGGCTTTCTCGGCAGCCGCCTGCTGGGCGCGCTGCGCGCCGTCGTGATCGCCAACGAGTACGGGGCGAGCGCCGACCTCGACGCCTTCTTCGTGGCGCAGCGGCTGCCGGAACTCGTCTTCCAGCTGCTCGCCGGCGCGACGCTGGCCAGCGCCTTCATCCCCGTCTACGCGCGCTACCTGCACCGCCGCGGCGACGCCGAAGCCTGGCGGCTGGCGTCGATCGTGCTGAACGTCGTGCTCCTGGCGACGATCGGGCTGGCGCTGGCGATGTTCGTGGCGGCGGAGTGGATCGTGCCCGCGATGGCGCCCGGCCTGGGCGAAGACACGGGCATGCAGTCGGAGTTGCGCGCCGACGCGATCTTCCTGACGCGGGTGATGCTGGTCGCGCCGATCCTGTTCTGCGTCTCGGGCATGATCACCGGCATCCTCAACGCGCGGCAGCACTTCTTGCTGCCCGCCTTCGCGCCCATGCTCTACAACCTGGCGATCATCCTGGGCGCGCTGCTGCTCTCCGACCGCTTCGGCGTCGAGGCGCTGGCGATCGGGGTAATCGTCGGCGCCGGCGCCCACCTGGCGATTCAGATCCCGGCGCTGATCGCGGCTGGGGCGCGCATCGTGCCGTCGATCAAGATCTGGGATCCGGGCGCGCGGGAGGTGCTGCGCCTGATGGGGCCGCGGATGATCGGGCTCGCGGCGGCGCAGATCAACTTCGTCGTGCTGACCTTCTTCGGCTCCTTCCTGGGCGATTCCTCGATCTCGGCGCTCAACTTCGCCTGGCTGATCCTGCTGTTCCCCGTGGGGCTGTTCGGCATGTCGCTGGCGGTCGCCATCTTCCCCACGATGGCGGCGCGGGCGGCGGAGGAAGGGGGCATGCACGAGGTGCGGCTGATGGTGCGGCGCGCGCTGCGCTTCACGCTCTACCTGGCCGTGCCCGCGTCGGTGGGGCTGATCCTGCTGCGCGAACCCCTCGTGCGGGCGCTGCTCGAGCACGGCGCGTTCGACGCCGAGGCCACGGCGCTCGTCTCCGACGCCCTGCTCTACTACGGCATCGCGCTTGCCGCCCACGCCTCGATCGAGATCCTGTCGCGCGGCTACTACGCCATGGCCGACACGCGCACGCCGGTGACCTTCGCGGTCAGCGCGATGCTGATCAACATCGTGCTGTCGGCCCTGCTCGTCGGGCCCCTGGAGATCAGGGGGCTGGCGCTGGCCCTCTCCGTCGCGACGATCGTGGAGGCGCTGGGGCTGTTCTTCGTGCTGCACCGTCGCATGGAGGGCGGTCTCTGGGACCGCCAAACCGCGACCACGGTCTACCGCATCGTGATCGGAACCCTGCTGATGACGGAGGCGCTGGTGCTGGTGCTGCTGGCGCTGGACTCCCGCGGCGACTTCGGGCCCGAGTCGTTCTTCGCGCTGCTGGTGGGGACGGCCGTGGGCGCAGCCGTGTATCAGGGCGCGATGCTGGCGATGCGCGTCGAGGAGGCGCAGGCGCTCACGGCGCGCGTCTGGTCGCTGGTTGGCAGACGCGGACGCTAGCAATCGCACAGACCCCGTCGAAGCTGGTACGCTGCGATGGTCCAGGTGTCATCGCGACCCCGCCGCATCTGGCGGGGTTTCTCGTTAACGGCGCAGCGCGGCGCCCGCGGGCCGGTGACCCGCCACGATCGGACCGCCGGGGCCCGATCCCGCAAGGCCCCGATCCCGGAAGGCTGAGGTGAGTATGCAGGACCGTTCCCTGACCTGTCGCGACTGCCAGAACGCGTTCGTCTTCACGGCCGGCGAGCAGGAGTTCTACGCCAGCAAGGGCTTGCAGAACGACCCCGTGCGCTGCCCCGACTGTCGCAACGCGCGCAAGAGCGCGCGCAACACGCTGGAGAACGACAGCGGCTACATCCGCTACGGCGGCGCCGCGTCGTTTGGGGGGCGCACGCCGCGCCAGATGCACCCGGCCGCCTGCGCGCTGTGCGGCGACATGATCGAGGTCCCCTTCATCCCGCGCGGCGACCGCCCCGTGTTCTGCTCGGCGGTCAAGCGCCTGATGACCCACGGCATGCAGCTGGAAGAGGTCGCCAACAAGTGGGGCCAGCGCCCCTGTCAGAACGACGACGCGCGCGAGTTCCTGCGCAACGCGCCGCCCCCACCCCGCGAGGGCGAGCCCCGCGAGGGAGCGACGACCGGCGGCGGGTTCGGCGGCGGCGGCGGCGGCTTCGGGGGCGGCGGCTTTGGTGGGGGGTTTGGCGGCGGGCCGCGCGACCGCGGGCCGGGATTCGGCGGCCGGGGCCCGGGCCGGCCGGGCGACGCGCGACGGAACTAGCCGCACGCGCCGGGGATCGAGCGCCGCATGTCGAGCGCGGAGGCGCGGCGTCTGTCGCGGCTGCTGGGCGACCCACCGGGCGCGCCCGTCCTTGAGGCGGCGGGCTTGGTCGCACGGGTGCGCGCCGACCCGAACGCCATCGCGGATGGGCTGGTCACCGAAGCGCTGGCGTCGGACGACGTGACGTCGGCCGCGGCCGCGCTGGCCTTCATCGAGGAGCGCCTGTCGGAGTTGGCGGCCCTGCTGCCGCCGGATCTGCGGTCGGAGATCGGGCGGCAGGCGGAGGCGGAGGTACGTCGTCGGGTGCCGGGCTGACGAGTCCGGGTCAACCCGTCAACGGGGAGGCTTCCCCAGGCGGCCCCGGATCGTCTACAATGCCCATAGATCCCCCCGACTGCTTAGGCGGTCGGGTGCGAGGCCGCCTCCGGGCGGCCTCTGCTCATTAATGCAGGCGACGGGACCTGTCGTATATGATCACTTCGTGGGTGGCTGAGCGCGGAGCAGCGCGCCGTCATGCGATTCCGCTGGAGTTGCATGAAGCTAGCTACCTGGAAGGGCACAGGCCATGGGAACTGGACCTCGTCGCCAAGTTTCGATCTACACCGACTTCCTGTACGCGCGCCCCTCGTTCCTTGAGGGCTGCGCGCGGGTCTTCGACTTCGCGAACAGCCTGAGCGTCTACAACACTTCAACCGATCCGGAGGCCGGCGACAAGCGCGCACTTTGGGCCGACTGGCACGCGATTGGGGACGACCTCCGAGCTGCCATGGGAGACCTCGCGACCACGCCGCGTGACCGATGACCCTTGATCGGCGCCCCGAGGACGACGTGACGTCGGCCGTGGCGGCGCTGGCGCCGGGCTGACGAGTCCGCTGTTAACTCGTTGACGGGGGGCTTCCCAAGCCAGTTGCGGATCGTATATGATGCTCATGCATCCCCCCGGTTGCTTCGGTGGCCGGGCGCGAGGCCGCCTTCGGGCGGCCTCTGCTCATTAAGCGAGTCTCGTCGATGGCCACCAACTACTACATCGACGGCTTCAACTTCTACTACGGCGCCGTGCGCGGCACGAACTACAAGTGGCTCGACTTCAGCGCCCTTTTCCAGAAGTTGTTCCCCAACAACACGCTCGGACGAATTCGCTACTTCACCGCCCCCGTCAAGGCGCGCCAGCCGGACCTTGAGCAGCAGGCGCGCCAGCAGATGTACCTCCGTGCGCTGGAGACCCTTCCGGATCTCTCGATCCACTACGGGCACTTCCTGACCTACTCGCCCGCCAGTCTCTGGCCAGCGACCCGTCGCGGAGGGTTGAGGTCCTGCGCACCGAGGAAAAGGGCTCCGACGTGAACCTCGCGACCTACCTCCTGCTCGATGCATTCGACGACGAGTACGACACCGCCATCGTCGTCTCGAACGATTCAGACCTCGTGCATCCGATCGAGGTAGTTCGGAAGAGGTTCGGGAAGACGGTCGGAGTCCTCACCCCGCATGGTCCGAAGGTGAGCTGGGCCATGCGGAACGTGGCCGACTTCTATCGGCCCATTCGGCGCGGCGTGCTGGCTAGCAGTCAGTTCCCACCGACGCTGACCGATCGGCACGGGACGATCTCCAAACCGCGGTCCTGGTGACTCGGACGCGATTGATCCGCCCCGGAGCGACCGCCTACGCTCGATCAAAGGCTGCGACGGAGACCGCGTCGACGGGGAGCACCGCGCACCAGCGAGTCCGGATGGTGGAAGCGGACACGCCGGCCCCCGCATCGAACATCCCTCCCGAGCCGCCGCCCGAACGTGCGCCCCCGCAGCGCATCAGTAGGCGCGGCCGGAGACCCCCCGTTAGCACAGGGCCGGACGGTGCTGGCCGTCCGCGAGGCGCCTCCCGCACCGACCCGGCCGGGGTGGGGGGAAGCAGGGTGGTACCGCGGACCGACGTGTCGGCCCGTCCCTGAGTGGGCGGGCCGTTTGTGTGCCCGCCGCGGTCCCGCCGGAGGACGCGATGAGCAGTCGATTCACGGCCGTGGGCAGCACGATGCCCTACCTGGCGATGGAGCAGCGCCAGCGCGACTTCTGGCGCGAGCGGCGGATCTTCGAGCGCTCCATCGCCGAGCGGCCGACGGGCAAGCTGTTCACCTTCTACGAGGGCCCGCCCACCGCCAACGGCGCGCCCGGCGTGCACCACGTCCTCTCGCGCGTCTACAAGGACCTCTTCCCGCGCTACAAGACGATGCGCGGCTACCGCGCCCCCCGCAAGGCGGGATGGGATACGCACGGCCTGCCGGTGGAGCTGGAGGTGGAGCGGGAGCTGGGCCTGGACACCAAGGCCGAGATCGAGGAGTTCGGCATCGCCGAGTTCAACCGGCGCTGCCGGGAATCGGTGATGCGCTACGTGTCGCAGTGGCGCGACCTGACCGATCGCATCGCGTTCTGGGTCGACATGGACGACGCCTACGTCACCTTCCACGCCGAGTACGTGGAGTCGGTCTGGTGGATCTTCAAGTCGCTGTGGGACGGCGACCTGATCTACGAGGCGCGGCGCGTGACGCCCCACTGCCCGCGCTGCGAGACGTCGCTGTCCAGCCACGAGCTGTCGCTGGGCTACCAGGAGGACACGCCGGACCCCAGCATCACGATCAAGTTTCGCGCCCTGCCGGAGTCGCTGCCGCCCGCGCTGCGCGGCTTCGACGGCGAGACGTACTTCGTGGCCTGGACGACGACGCCCTGGACGCTGCCGGGCAACACGGCGCTGGCCGTCGCGCCGGGAGAGACGTACGCCGTCGTCGAGACGGAGGCGGGGGAGCGACTGATCCTGGCGCAGGCGCGCCTCGACGGCGCCGAGGCCGGGCTGGCATCGCCGACGGTCGTGCGCACGCTGCCCGGGTCGGCCCTGGTGGGCGTGGAGTACGAGGGCCTCTACGAGCCCGGCGACTGGGGCGACCGCGTGCTGCGCTTCCGTGACGCCCGCCTGGACGATGCCGAGGCCGCGCCCCAGCGCCGCGTCCTGCCGGGCGACTTCGTCTCGATGGAGGACGGCGCCGGCATCGTGCATATCGCGCCGGCCTTCGGCGAGGACGACTACGACCTGGGCCGCGCGCACGACCTGTTCTTCCTGCAACCGATCGACCTGCAGGGCCGCTTCACGGGTGGGCCCTTCGCGGGCCTCTTCGCGAAGGACGCCGACGCGCCGATCATGGCGGACCTCACGTCGCGGGGGCTGCTGCTGCGTCGCGGCACGGTGCGACACACCTACCCCTTCTGCTGGCGCTGCGACACGCCGCTGCTCTACTACGCGAAGCCGTCCTGGTACGTCGCCACGACGCAGGTGGCGGAGTCGTTGAACCGGGGCAACCGCGAGGACATGCACTGGTACCCGGCGCACATCCGCGACGGTCGCTACGGCGACTGGCTGGCCAACAACGTCGACTGGGCGGTGAGCCGCGAGCGCTTCTGGGGCACGCCCCTGCCCTTCTGGCGCTGCACGGGCTGCAACGCGACCGACGCCGTGGGATCGTTCGCGGAGCTGGCCGAGCGATCGGGCGCGCCCCCGATCGCGGACCCGCACCGCCCCTTCGTGGACGCGATCACCATCCCCTGCGACGCCTGCGGCGGCACGATGCAGCGCGTGCCGGAGGTCGCCGACGCTTGGTTCGACAGCGGCGCGATGCCCTACGCGCAGTGGCACTACCCGTTCGAGCACCAGGAGATCTTCCGCGAGCGGTTCCCCGCCGACTACATCTGCGAGGCCGTCGACCAGACGCGGGGCTGGTTCTACTCGCTGCACGCCGAGGCGGCGCTGCTGCACCGCGTGGGGGCGGCGCCGGAGCCGATCTCGTACCGCAACGTGATCTCGCTGGGCCACATCCAGGACGAGCAGGGCGAGAAGATGAGCAAGTCCAAGGGCAACGTCGTGGACCCTTGGTCGGTGCTCGACGAGCACGGCGCCGACGCCCTGCGCTGGTACCTGTTCACGGCCTCCCCCACCGGCGCCCCCCGCCGCTTCAGCAGCAACCTGGTGGGCGAGGCGCGGCGCCGCTTCCTGCTGACGCTGTGGAACACCTACTCATTCTTCGTCACCTACGCGGAGATCGACGGCTTCGACCCCGCCTCGCCAGCGCCCGCGGAGCGCGCCGAACTCGACGACTGGGCACGCGGCGCGCTGCACGCGACGATCCAGGAGGTCACCGACGCGCTGGAGGGCTACGACCCCACGCGCGCCGGCCGGGCGATCGAGTCGTTCGTGGACGAGCTGAGCAACTGGTACGTGCGGCGCAGCCGGCGGCGCTTCTGGAAGTCGGAGGACGACCACGACAAGGCCGCCGCCTACCACACCCTGCACGAATGCCTGGCCACGGTCGCGACGCTGCTGGCGCCGTTCACGCCGTACGTCGCGGAGGAGATGTACCGCAACCTCGTCGCCGGGCCCGACCCCGGGGCGCCGGAGTCGGTACACCTCGCGGCCTGGCCGGCGGCGGATGCGTCGCTGATCGACGCGGAGCGCATCGAGGCGATGCGGCTGGTGCAGCGACTGGCGTCGCTGGGACGCGCGGCGCGCAGCAAGGCCGGCGTCAAGGTGCGCCAGCCGCTGCCCGCCCTGCTGGTGGGCCTGCGCTCGGCCCGCGAGCGCGCCCTCGTCGAGGGCTACGGCCCGATGCTCCTGGACGAGCTCAACGTGAAGGCGATCACGTTCCTTGATGCCTCCGCTGGCGGTGCCGAGAGCGGCGACGCATCCGGGGCGCTGGTCGAGTACGTGATCAAGCCCAACCTGCCGGTCCTGGGCCCGCGGCTGGGCAAGGCGGTGGGCCCGCTGCGCCGCGCGATGCAGGAGCTCGACCCGGCGGTCGCGACGGGCATCGCGCAGGCCGCGGAGGCGGGCGAGACGATCGAGATCGCCGGCGTCAGCCTCGCCCCCGCGGACTTGCTGATCGAGCTGCGGGAGCGGGCCGGCGCGGCCACCGCGCAGGACGCCCACGCCACCGTCGCGCTCACGACCACGCTCACCCCGGCGCTCGTGCGGGAGGGCACGGCGCGCGAATTCGTGCACCGCCTGCAGTCCCTGCGCCGCGAGGCCGGCTTCGCGATCGCGGACCGCATCGTCGTCTGGATCGACGGCGGCGCGGACGCGGACGCCGCCGTCGCGGCGCACGCGGCCTACGTGCGCGCGGAAACGCTGGCGGTCGCGCTGCACAGCGCCGCGCCGCCCGACGATGCGCACGTCGTGGAGGAGAGCGTGGCGGGGCAGCGCGCACGCCTGGGCGTGCGGCGCGCGTAGCCGCACGACCGCAGGTCAGTCGGGCGGCGGCCTGTCTGGGTCGGGGGGGTCAGTGGGGTCCGGGGGTTCGGGAGCGTCCGCCCGGCTGCCCGCCGCGTCCGCCTCGCGACGCAGGCGACGCGCACGGGCGTCGGCGTCATCGACGTGGGCGGGCGCGGGCGCGGCGCTCGAGACGAGGCCCGTCAGGGCCGCCAGAGCGCGCCGGTACCAGGGCGCGCGGGGAACCAGGCCGAGCCGCGCGAGTTCGGCGTCGTAGTGGCCGTGCAGCACGCGCGGCCACTCGGCCGCCATCTCCGCCCCGATCAACATCGCGCCGGCGCTCAGGTAGACGAAGAACAGGAAGATGACCACCGCGCCGAGCGACCCGTAGATCGCGTCGTAGTCGCCGAAGAAGCGCAGGTAGATCGCGAAGCCGTTCTTGAGCAGCTCGAAGAGCACGGCGGCCAGCAGGGCGCCCGGCCAGACGTGGCGGAAGTGGGTGCCGACCCTGGGCACGTACTTGTACAGCGCCGCGAAGGTGCCAAAGGAGATCAGCAGCGGCACGAGGATGGCGACGACCTCAACGGCGCCGCTGGCGCCGACGCCCAGCGGCCCCAGGGCGTCGGACAGGCCGTCCGAGAGGTTGCGAGCGACCTGGAGCAGGACCGTGGCGCTGATCGACGCGATGATCAGCACGCCAACGCTGAACACCAGCGTGAGATCGAGCAGCTTGCCCTTCAGGAGGGGGTAGCGATGGGGGACGCCCCAGACCTGGTTGAGGGCCTGGCGGATGGATCCCATCATCGCCGTCGCGGACCAGACCAGGCCCAGGATGGCCACCAGCCCGATCAGCGAGAAGCCCGTCGCGATGCCCTCGACGGCGCTCTCCAGGTTGTCCCGGCCCTCGCCTTCGGAGAGCGGCAGCGCGAGGAAGATCTCATCGACCACGTCCGCGCGCAGGCGGTCGTCGGCCAGGAGCAGGCCGCTGATCGAGACCAGCAGGATCGCCAGCGGGAAGATCGAGAACAGCACGTAGTAGGCGATGGCGGCGGCCAGCTGCGTGCAGCGGTCGCCGGCGAACTCCTGCCCGGTGCGCCGGAACAGGAGGCGGGCGTCGCCCCAGTACCAGCGCAGGCGCTGCGCCCAGTGGCGCCAGCTATCGGCGTTGAGGTGCATGCGTGCAGTATGCATGGGGCAGGCGGCGCGCGCGCAGCAGCCGGGGTCCACCAGCCGCGCGGAACGGCCCGGCGCGGTGTGGCCCGCGACGGGCCGCTAAGCTCGCTCAATGCCCACGATCGCGGGCGCAACCGGGGCCGCCTCCGTGGCGGGCGGAGACGAGCGGGAGGACGACGGATGATCGGGCGGCGCATCGTCGTCAAGTTCGGCACGAAGCTGCTCTGCCGGGGCGGGGAGCGGCTCGACGCGGCCATCATGTCCGACCTGGTGGCCCAGGTCGCGACGCTGCACGGCGAGGGCGCGCAGGTCGCGGTCGTGTCGAGTGGCGCGGTCGCGGCCGGGCGCGCCCGCGTCGGCGCGGCGCCCACCCGCGACATCCAGCGCCGGCAGGTGCTGGCCGCCATCGGCCAGGGGCAACTGATCGATCGCTACGACCGGCTCCTGCGCGAGCACGGGCTGATCGCCGCCCAGGCGCTGCTCACCCGCACCGACCTCGCCGACCGCGCCGGCTATCTCAACGCCCGCAACACGCTGGAGGGCCTGCTGGCCGCGGGCGGGGGCGACGCCGCCACGCGCGGCGTAATCCCGATCATCAACGAGAACGATGTCGTCGCCAACGAGGAGTTGCGCGGCGGCGCCTTCGGCGAAAACGACAGCCTTTCCGCGCTGGTCGCGAATCTGCTGGACGCCGATCTGCTGGTCATGCTCAGCGACGTCGCCGGGCTCTACGACCGCGACCCCGCGACGGATCCAGACGCGCAGCTGATCGCCGTCGCCGGGCGGGACGTGGCGCAGCAGGCCGAAACGACGGGGCCGGCCGGCCCCGGTCGCGGCGGCATGCGGGCCAAGCTGGCGGCCGCGACGCGCGCCGCCGCCGCCGGCACGACGGTCGTGATCGCGCACGGCGAGGAGCCGCAGGCGCTCGTGCGCATCGCGCGCGGCGAGCCGCTGGGCACGCGCTTCCCCGCCCGCGCGACGCGGCTGGAGAGCCGCAAGCGCTGGCTGCTGTCGGATGTCTCCACGACGGGCGAGATCACCGTCGATGCGGGCGCGGTCGAAGCGCTGCGACGGCACGGGCGCAGCCTGCTGCCGGCCGGCATCGTGGCCGTGCGCGGCCGCTTCGACCGGGGCGACATCGTGGCGGTGCGCGACGCCGGCGGGGCGCGCCTGGCGGTGGGCATCAGCGATTACGCGTCGGACGACGTGGAGCGCATCCGCGGCCGGCGCTCGAGTGAGATCCCCGCGACGCTGGGCTACGCCTACGGGGACGAGGTCATCCATCGCAACAACTTGGTGCTGGCCTGACTGGCCTGGCGCTGGCCTGACTGGCGCCGGTGGCCGGACGGGGACCGGGCCGCAGGGCCCGCGAGCCGGTAGGATCAACGCAACGGCGGACGCGGGATCGCGTCCAGGAAGGGGGAGCGAGCGATGCCCACACTACGCAGGCGCAAGGACTTCCCCGCCACGCTGCTGACCCCGCAGGGCCACGTGTTGAGTGAGTGCTACGCCTTCATCGACATCGTGACGACGGTCTCGGAAGGCGTTCGCAGCGTCGCCTGGGAGGGTCGTCTCACGTCGCTCACGGAGCCGCAGCACGCGTACGGGGGCCTGTACGGGCTGCGGCCGCGGGACGCGGAGGTCGCCGCGCGCATCGAGATCGTGCGGGGGGCGGAGGTCCGCCTGGGCGTCACCAGCGACGAGTACGAATTCCGCGGCGCGGGCGACCCGCCGCGACTGTCCTGATCGGGAGCCGCCAGTCGGGAGCCGCCAGTGGGGAGCGCCCAATGACCAGCACATCCGCCCTTGATGCCCTGCGCGCCCAGGTGACGGCGGCGCGCGCGGCCAGCCCGGCCCTCGCGGTCGCGACGAGCGCTGAAAAGAACGCGGCCATCGCCGCGATCGCCGCGGGGCTGCGCGATCGCCGCGACGAGGTCGCGGCGGCGAACGCGCGCGACATCGCCAAGGCGGGGGCCGGCGGCGTCACGCCGGCCGTGGTCGACCGCATCCGCCTGGACGCCGATCGCGTCGACCGGCTGGCCGGCTCCCTGGCCGCCGTGATCGCGCTGCCGGACCCGGTAGGCGAGACGATCGAATCGGAGCTGCGTCCCAACGGGCTCGAGATCGGCCGGGTGCGGGTGCCGCTCGGCGTCATCGCCGTGATCTACGAGAACCGGCCCAACGTGACGATCGATATCGCCGCGCTGTGCCTCAAGAGCGGCAACGCCTGCGTGCTGCGCGGCGGCCGCGAGGCGATCGAGAGCAACCGCATCCTGGCCGCGATCATCGCCGCCGGGCTGACCGCGGCGGGGCTGCCCGGCGACGCCGTGCAGTTCGTCGCCAACACCGATCGCGCCCTGGTGGGCGCGCTGCTGGGCATGAACGACCTCATCGACCTGATGATCCCGCGGGGCGGCAAGGGCCTCGTGGAGCGCGTCCGCGACGAGGCGTCGATGCCGGTGGTGGCGGGCGGCATCGGCATCTGCCACACCTACGTCGACCGCGCGGCCGACCTCGCGATGGCGCTCGACATCGTCGACAACGCCAAGACGCGGCGGGTGTCGATCTGCAACGCGCTGGACGTGATGATCTTGCACAGCGACGTCGCGGCGCCGTTCCTCGGCGCGCTGGCCGGGCGCTGGCGGGAGCGCGTGGAGCTGCGCACCGACGCCGACGCCGCCGCGCTGCTGGCCGGCACGCCCGCGCGCGCCCGCCCCGCCGGCCCGGACGACTTCGACACGGAGTTCCTGGACATGGTGGCGGGGGTCCGCGTGGTGGACACGGCCGAGGCGGCGCTGGCGCACATCGCGGCGCACGGCTCGGGCCACTCGGAAGCGATCGTGACGGCCGACGCCGCGCTGGGGGAGCGCTTCCTGCGCGAGGTGGACGCCGCGGCGGTGTACGTGAACGCGTCGACCCAATTCACCGACGGCGGCGAGTTCGGCCTGGGCGCGGAGGTGGGCATCAGCACCGGCAAGCTGCACGCCCGCGGCCCCATGGGCCTGCGCGAGCTGACGTCGTACAAGTGGGTCGTGCGCGGCACGGGGCAGACCCGGCCTCGCTGAGCCCGCTACACTGGGTCGCTACACTGGCAGCCACCCGGCAGGCCTTCGCGGCCCCCGCGCCGGCAGGAGTACGCCATGTTCAGCTACGAGCGCGAGAGTCGCACGCCGCAGTCCGAGGCGTACGTGATCGAAAACGAGGGCGGCAGCCGGGCCCGCGCCGACCTGCACTTCACCCCCACGATCGTCTACAGCACGCTCTGCGTGCCGGCCGACTGGAGCGAGGACGACATCCGCGACGTGATCGCCGACCTCGACGACCGCATCGTGCGCACCGCCGACCCGTTCCGGGAGGACTTCGTGGTGACCGTGTGGTCGGGCGACGAAGTGGCGGTCTACTCGGACGAGGAGTCGCTGGACGACCTCGTGATCACGGCGGCGGGGCCGGCGGGCGTGCCCGTTGGACTCGCCGAATGAGCGGCCCCATCGCGGGCGCCGCGATGCCGCGCGCCAGTGGAATCAGCGCCAGTAGAGTCAGCGCCGGTAGAGTCAGCGCCGAGCAATCAGCACCGAGCAATCAGGATCGCGGCTGCGAGTGTCAGACCGCGGAAGCGTCAGGATGAAACGATGACAGATTCCGGAGACGCCGTCGCGGCGCAAGAAGCGTCCAGCGCCTTGGACATGCTCTTCCAGGGGCGGACCGAGGAGCTCATCCCGCCCGAAGAGCTGGGCGAGTTCCACGATTTCATCCGCGAGGAGGCGCTGATGCGTCGCCGCTTCGCGGTCTCCTTCCGGCTGGACTGCTCCTGCCTGGCCTGGATTGGCTACGCGCTCTCCAACGTCGTCACGCACGACGAGGGGCTGGAGTTCAACGCCAACGCCACGCAGTCGTACATCCCCGACCACGAGGCCGATGTCGAGCACCCCGAGGGCCCCACGGAAGACCCGCCCGAGGCGTTCGAGGACTGGCCCATCTGGCCCTTCGAGATCTATCAAGACGAAGCCGACGACGCGGACGACGCGGACGCGGACGAGGACGCTGACGACGAAGACGACGCCGGCGACTAAGGCCGCGGGCATGACCTGCCGCTACCGCGCGATCTTCTTCGACCTGGATGGCACGCTGATCGACGAGCGGGCGGGCGTCGCGGAGGCGCGCGCCCGCGTGGCGGCGGCGCTGCGCGCCGGCGGCCACGCCGTCAGCGACGCCGCCTACAGCGCCGCGGCCGACACGGTGATCGAGGATCTGCTGGCCGCGAACGGGGGCGCCTGGCCGCCCGTCTTCTCACGGCAGAGCGCCATCATCGAGACGCTGTCGCGGCTGGGCCTGCCCAGCGTTGACGCCGGGGAGCTGGCGGCGCTGTACCTGCGCACGCGCCTCGACCACGTCCGCCTGCTCGACGGCGCGGCCGAGGCGCTGACCTGGGCCCGGGCCGGCCACCGGGTGGGGCTGATCAGCAACGGCCCCGGCCCGGAGCAGCGCGAGAAGCTGCGCCGGGCCGGCCTGACCGCGGCCTTCGAGAGCGTCACGATTTCGGGCGAAGCCGGCGTCTCGAAGCCGGACCCCGCGATCTTCGCCCGCGCGCTGGCATCGCTGGACGTCGAGGCGGGCGCGGCGATCCACGTCGGCAACAACGTCGCGGCCGATGTCGTGGGCGCGCGCGAGGCCGGGCTGGCCGCCGTCTGGCTGCACGATGCCGGGGCGCCCGGGCCGTCGCAGGCGGCTGGGCACGACTGCGCGATCATCGCGTCGCTGCGCGAGTTGCCGGCGGCGCTATCGTCGGGCGGGCCACCGTCCGAGATCACAGGGTCCGGCGTCACGGTGGCGCCGGGCGGGTAAGGGAGGTCGTAATGGCGCGAATGACGGATGAGCAGCGGGACGCGTTCCTGAACGGACGGCGCTACGGCATCCTGACGACGAACGGGGCCGACGGCGTGCCCATGCCGATCCCGCTCTGGTTCGAGTGGGACGGGCAGCGGGCGCGGCTGTTCAGCGCCGCCGGCGCGCCCAAGCTGCGCCGCATCGCGGCCGACCCGCGCGTCGCGCTGCTGGCGCCGAACAACCCCGACGAGCCCGAGCAGTGGGTGCTGATCAAGGGCCGGGCGTCGGTCGTCGCCGACGACGGCCTGGCGCTGGCGCAGCGGCTGGCCGCGCGCTACTGGGACATGACCGACCCGGCGCACGCGCAAACGCTGCGCGACTGGGAATCGGTGCAGTGGCTGGTGGTGGAGATCGCGCCGCAGTCGATCGAGAGTTCCCCGGGCTGACGGGGACCGCAGGGGCACGCGAGGACGGGACTACGCCTTGCGCGCCAGCACGCGCCGCACGGCGTCGGCGACGCCCGCCGGCGTCAGGCCGTGCCGCTCGAGCAGCTGCGTCCAGGTGCCCGACTCGCCGAAGCGGTCCTGCACGCCCACCTGCTCCATGGGCAGGGGCGCGTTGAGCGCCAGCCAGCGCGCGACGGCGCTGCCCAGCCCGCCGATCACGTTGTGCTCCTCGGCGCTGACGATGGCGCCGGTCTCGCGCGCGGCGGCGGCCAGCGCGACCTCGTCGAGCGGCTTGATCGTCGCCATGTTGAGCACCCGCACCGAGACGCCCTCCTCGGCCAGCGCGGCCGCGGCTTCCAGCGCCACGCCGACGAGCAGCCCGCAGGCCACCACGGTGACATCGTCGCCGGGGCGGGCGAGGTGCGCCTTGCCGATCTCGAACTGGTAGCCGTCGTCGTGGATCACGGGGATCTTCGGCCGCCCCATGCGGATGTAGATGGGGCCGTCGCTGTACGCGGCGGCGGTCAGGGCCTGCTCCATCTCCACGACGTCGGCCGGCACGATCACCCGCATGTTGGCCAGCGAGGTCATCAGCGCCAGGTCCTCGAGCGCCTGCGCCGAGGCCCCGTCCTCGCCCACGCTGACGCCGCCGTGGCTGGCGATCAGCTTTACGTTGAGCCGGGGCTGGGCGATGCCGACGCGGATCTGGTCGAAGCAGTGCCCCGGCAGGAAGACGGCGAAGGAGGCCGCGAAGGCGACCTTGCCCGCGGCCGCGAGACCGGCCGCCATGTTGATCATGTTGGCCTCGGCCGCGCCCACGGTGTACCAGCGATCGGGGTGCGCCATGCCCAGCTTGTCGCCGCCCGTCGAGGCGGCGAGGTCTGCGTCCAGCGCCACCAGGTCGACGCCGGCGTCGACGAGCTTGACCAGCGTGGGGCCGTAGGCCTCGCGGGTCGCGGCGCTGCGGACGGCACTGCTGACGGCGCTACTGGTCATGCGTCGCTCCCGTCGAAGCCGAGGTCGAGGAGCGCCTGGGCCAGTTGATCGTCGGAGGGGCCCTTGCCGTGCCAGCCGCCCGGGTTCTGCTCCATGAACGACACGCCCTTGCCCTTGTGCGTCGGCGCGATCACGACCTGCGGCCGCCCGCTGACGCCCTTCGCCTCCTCCAGCGCCGCGAGCACCTGGCCCACGTCGTGGCCGTCGGCGATCTCGATCACGTGCCAGCCGAAGGCGCGCCACTTCTCGGGCAGCGGGTCCATGCGCATGATGTCCGCCGCCGGCCCGTCGTTCTGGAAGCGGTTGCGATCGACGATGGCCGTCACCTGGTCCAGTTCGAAGTGGGCGGCGGCCATCACCGCCTCCCAGTTCTGGCCCTCGTTGAGTTCGCCGTCGCCCAGCAGGCAGTAGCAGCGCCAGGCGGCGCCGTCGATGCGGGCCGCCAGCGACAGCCCCAGGCAGAACGACAGCCCCATGCCCAGCGCGCCGCCGCTCATCTCGACGCCCGCCGGGGCGCCGCGCACGACGTGGCCCTGCAGCTGGGAGCCGAGGCGGCGGAAGCTGGGCAGCAGCGCCGGGTCGAAGTAGCCGGCCTCGGCCAGCGTCGCGTAGAGGACGGGGGTCGCGTGGCCCTTGCTCAGCACGAAGCGGTCGCGGTCGGGCCAATCGGGCCTGGCGGCGTCGTAGCGCAGCACGCCGCCGAAGTAAAGCGCCGTCAGGATCTCGACCGCCGACAACGACCCGCCGGGGTGCCCCGATTGGGCCGCGTGCGTCATCTCGACGATGTGGCGCCGGAGGCGCTGCGCCGTGTGCTGCAACGCCTCCAGGGAAGTGAGCGTGGTCATCCCGGCCCGTCCGGTTGCCGTGCCCGGCGCCGGCGATAGGTGGCGGCGATCGCGGAGGGCACGTGCGGCGAGTATATGGAGGCGGCCGGGGCGGGTAAAATCCCCGCGCTACCCTGACGACGCTCGGGACGCCATAAGGCGAGCGGACGGGCGGCCCCGGGCACAAGGAGGCCCCACGCGTGATCATCGACGCCCATACGCACGTCTTCCCGCCCGAATTGATCGCCCGGCGCGGGGAGCTGCTGCACAGCGAGCCCGCCTTCCGCGAGGTCTACCCCGACCCGAACGCGAAGCTGGCCAGCGCCGACGACGTGCTGGCCCTCGTCGAGGGGGGCGAGCTCGACGCGGCGGTGATCTGCAACTTCGCCTGGACCGACCTCGACCGCATCCGCGAGACGAACGACTACGTGCTCGACGCGGCCCGCCGCAGCGACGGCCGCCTGATCCCGTTCTGCATGGTGCAGGGCGCGGCCGGCGAGGCGCACGTGCGCGGCGAGATGGAGCGCGTGGCCCTGGCCGGGGCGCGCGGTATCGGCGAGCTGCGACCCGAGCAGCAGGGCTATTCGCTGTCGAGCGGGCGCGCGCCGGCGCTGCTGGCCTGGGGATCGAGCGCCTACGACCTGCAGCTGCTGATCCACGTCACCGAGCCGGTGGGGCATCGCTACCCGGGCAAGCCGGGCGCGCCGATGGCCGCCTTCGCCGAGTTCCTCAACCACCACCCCGAGGCGCAGGTGATCGGCGCGCACTGGGCGGGCGGCCTGCCCTTCTTCGCGCTGATGCCGGAGGTGCGCGACGACCTGGACCGCGTGCACGTCGACAGCGCCGCCAGCGGTCTGCTGTACGACGACGCCGTCTTCCGCATCGTCGGGGAGGTGCTGGGCTACGACACGATCCTCTTCGGCAGCGACTACCCGCTGCGCGACCCGGCGGCCGAGATCGCCCGCATCCGCGGCCTGGGGCTGTCGGCCGAGGCGGAGGCCGCGATCCTGGGCGGCAACCTGCAACAACTGCTGCACCTCGAAGCCCGTGCCGGCGACTGATCGGTCGGCGGCAGGTGGCGGCGGGGGATCGTCGCGGCTGTTCATCGCGGCCGTGCCGCCGCCGCCGGTGCGCGACGCCCTGGTCGCGGCGCAGGAGGCGCTGCGCGCCGGGACGGCGCCGCCCGACGCCGGCCCGCGGCTGCGCTGGGTCCGGCCCGAGGCCATGCACCTGACGCTGCGCTTCCTGGGCGAGACGCCCGGCGACCGGGCGCCGGCGATCGAGCGGGCGCTGGCCGCGACGGCCGCCGCGAGCGCGCCGATCGACCTGCGACTGGGCGCGCTGGGCACGTTCGGCGGGCGACGGCCGCGCGTCGTTTGGGTGGGGCTGGAGGGCGACCTGGCGGCGCTGGCGGCCTGCGCGGCGATGCTCAACCGGTCGCTGGCCGCGGAGGGCTTCCCCGACGACCCGCGTCCTCTGCGGCCGCACCTCACCCTGGCGCGGCTGTCGGGGCGGGCCGGCCGCGACGCGCACGCCCGCCTGCGGTCGCTCGTGGCGGCGGCGGCGACGGCGCCATCGAAGCCGACGCCGGCCGGCTTCCGCGTCGAGGCGCTGGAGCTGATCCGCAGCGAGCTGCGACCCGATGGTCCGCGCTACACGACCCTGCTGACCACCGCGCTGGGGATCGGCGGGAACCTCACCCCCTAACCCCCTCTCCAGTTGAAGCGCTGGAGAGGGGGACCGGAGGGGGAAGGTTTCGGTACAGCGCCGCAGGGCCTCCGCTCCGGTCCCCCTCCGGCGCGGACGGCGTCAGGCGTCCTGTTTCTCCTGCTCGTGACGCCGCAGCGCGTCGAGCGTCAGTGGCCGGCCCTCGCGCTTCGCCGCAAGCCAGCGCTTGAAGGACCGCGGGCTCTCCCCGGACGGCCTGCCCGCGAGCAAGCCTTCGACGCTGAGATCCTCGTCGAGGTCGGGCCAGTGGATGCCCTCACCTGCCCCGAGGAGTTGCCAATTGTCCCGCTCCTGCGGCGTCGCGTGGACCAGCCGGGGGTACCAGTCGAGCGGCACGGAGATCGTGCGGCCGTCCGAGAGCTCGGCGGTCAGCGTGTCCTCGGTCACGATGATTTGCTCTGCCTCCGGCGCCCGCGCCTCAACGGTTGAAATGGTCATCCCACTGACTCCTCAGAAATCGCTGCTGCCGCTCAATGATACGCGTGATCTCGCGTACTTCGGAGCGTCGCAGTCCGCCGCTCCGTTGCAACCGCACGGGATCGAGCCAGAACTTGCCAAGGCGGTTGTCACGCCACACATGCACGTGCGGGGGTTCCCCCCTGTCGCCCTCGTAGAAGAAGAAACGGTACGGCCCTTCCCTCAGGATCGTCGGCATCGCGCGATTGTAGCCGGATCGCCCATACCCCAGCTCCGATGCCGGGTCACGCGGGGACGAGACTGGCGCTGGCCTGTGGTTCCGGGACGGGGTCGCCGTGCTCGCGGAGCATCTCCACGTGGTAGGCCACGGCCTCCCGAATCAGCGCCTCCGTCTCCTCGCGCGTGTCCCCGGCCGCGATGCAACCGGGCAGGTCGGGGACGTACGCGCCGTAGCCGTTGCCCGTCTTCTCAATGACCACGACGTAGTCCATCACAAGGCCCCCTTCTCGAGTCCCGCCGGCTTGAGGATGCTGTCGCGCATCCTAGGCGAGAGTTCCTTGCTCATCCTTCCCGCGATCGTCACCGTCCCGGGTTTCTCCGGGTGCCAGAACGGCCGATGGCTGCCCCGGGTTCCCGCCGCCCTAAGGGGACACAAATCCCCCCGTCAACGGGCGCAAAAATAATTTTACACCACGTTTACCATAAAACGCTAGACCCCCCCCCATCACGATCTATGCTTAGGGCGGCTCCGGCACCGGGCCGTCCCACATGAGGCCAGCCCGGAATCCAGGAAGGATCTTGCCATGAGCGACCGCAACTATTGGACGACCCTGCGACAGCGGAAGATCTCACGCCGCACCATGTTGGGAGCCAGCGCGAAGGCTGGGGTTGGAGCAGCCGGCCTCGCGCTGGTCGGCTGCGGCGACGACGACGATGACGCCGCACCGGCCGCCGTTGATACGTCGGCGATCGACGCCGCGGCGGGTGACGCCGCAGCCGCGGCGGAGGCCGCGAGCGCCGCCGCCGATGCCGCCGGCCGCGCCGCCGAAGCCGCCGAGGCGGCCTCCGCCCTGGCCGCCGAAGCGGCCAGCTCCGATGACGCCGAACAGGCGGCTGCGGCCGCCCAAGCCGCCGCCGACGCGGCTGCCGATGCGGCCGAGGCCGCCCGGGCCGCAGGCGACGCGGGCGCTGCCGCCGTCGCGCAGGCGGCCGCCGATGCCGCCGAGGCGGCCGCCGCCGCCGCGCGGGAGGCGGGCGCCGAGGACACCGCGGCCGCCGCCGCCGCCGCCCAGGCTGCGGCCGATGCCGCCGCGGCGGCTGCTGCCGCCGCCGGGGATGCCTCCGCGGCTGCGGCTGAGACCGCCGCCGCGGCCGTCGCGGCCGCGCAGGAGGCCGCCGAGGCCGTCGCGGCCATTGAGGCCGGCACGAGCATGGCCGAGGACGCCGAGTACTCCCAGCCCTGGCCGCTCGACCAGGTCGATCTGGACGCCTCGATCGTCGCCGCGACCAGCGAGGACAGCGGGGGCCTGGATCAGGCGCGTACCGGCAGCGCCGCCAACCTCTACTCGCATGGCGCCATCTTCAACGCGGCCATGGACAAGGATCCCCGCGATGGCAACGCGATCCCATCGCTCGCCACGCCGGAGTGGATCGACCCCGTCACGATCCGGGCGTCGGTGGTTCCGGCGCCGTTCCACGACGGCTCGATCCTCACCGCCCACGACATGGTGTTCAGCTACCAGCGCATGGGCGGTCACGCCGCATACCACGACGGCGGCTTGGCGACCGATCACCCCGGCGGCTGGCGCCCCAATAACCCGACCCGGGGGGCCCAGTCCTGGGTTAAGAACGAGGCCGTGGACGACCGCACGTGGGCGTTCGAACTGCCAGAGGCCAATGCCGCCTTTTTCGTCGTCAACTTGGCCGGCGTCTTCGAGGTGTCGATCTTCTCGCAGGCGGACACGGAGCGGCGCGGCGACCTCGCGGTGGATACCTCGCCGATCGGCACGGGCCCCTACCGCTTCGTCAGCCACGCGGACGACGAGGACTTCGTCTACGAGCGCTTCGAGGAGCACTTCCTCCCGGTGGACCACCCCGTCGTGGTGTCGCACTACGCCCACAACAAACACTTGACGATCCTGGTTCGGCCCGAGCTCCAGTCGCAGTTGGCCGGCCTCGAGGCCGGCGAGATCGACATGGTGGCGAATCTGGGCCCCGAGACCGTCAAGCCGTTCCTGGACGACCCCGACTTCACCGTCCAGTTCCAATCCGGCACCAACACCCTGCACCACATTTATCCCAACCTGTACGCCCAGACGATGGACGACGGCAGCCCGAACCCGTTCCTGGACCTCCGCGTCCGGCAGGCCGCGAACCACGCGGTCAACCGCCAGGCCCTCATCGACGGCTTCCTGCTCGGCCAGGGCGAGCAGGGACTCTTCGCGTTCAGCGGCGTCCAGGGCTACCCGTCCCCGGAGCAGAAGCGGGAAGTGCTCTTCGACTACGACCCCGACAAGGCGCGGGCGCTGCTGGCGGAGGCCGGCTACCCGGACGGCTTCGACATCCCCCTCTACTGGACGCCCGACTACGGCGGCTCGTACATCGCGGACATGGTGCTGGCCGTGGCGCAGGATCTGGCCACGGTCGGCATCCGGACGGATCTCCGGTCGATCCCCGCCGGCGAGTACTTCACCGACGCCTACACCCGCGGCGGCCCCAACGCTCTGCCTGGCCTGTTCTGGTTCATCGCCAACAACGTCCCCGACATCGGATCGATGTGGGACTGCTGCACCGGGCCCGGCGGCTTTTACACCCTCTCGGATCCCCTGGACCCCGGCCTGCACGAGCTGTACCTCGCGCAGAAGGTCGAGATCGATCTCGATCGGCGCCTGGAAATGATCGCGGAACTGCTGCTGTGGCATGCGCGCGAGGCGTATTTCATCTTCATCGTCGAGCCGCCGGAGGGTGTCCTGACCCGTGGCGACGTCAACTGGCCGAAGGGCGGGCGCGTAGGGACTCTTTGGGGGGGTACCGCCTTCGCCGCGCAGAAGCACATCTGACGCGCGACGGCCGGAACCTCACCCCCTCACCCCCTCTCCATCTGAAGCGATGGAGAGGGGGGACCGGAAGGGAGGTTCCGGCGTGCGGCAGCGGCTACGCTGTCCCCGAAGTCAAAGGGGGCCAGCAATTGTGACCCACCCGCCGCAGCAACTCTCCGGCACCGAAGTCCACACGATGCAGTCGGACGCCGTCGGAGACGCGTTCGAAATCACCGTCGCCGCGCCGCCGCCCGGGACGGAGGGCCCGGTCGGTGTGGTGTACTTCACCGACGCGACCACACGGATCGGGACCGCCGTCGAGACGGTCCGCTCGCTATCCACGATCGGGGAGATTCCGCCGCTGCTCCTGGTCGGCGTGGGCTACCCGGTCCGCGCCGAGGAGGCTCCGTGGCTGCGGCTCCGCACGCGGGACTTCTCTCCCTCGCCCTCGCCCGACCCGGCGCAGTATGCTGCTCTCGCAGAAACCATCGGCGCCGACCCGGTGGAGACGGGCGGGGCGCCGCGGTTTCTCGACTTCCTGGCGGACGAACTCCAGCCCTGGGTGCGCGACCGCTATGCCGTGAGCGACGACGCGGCCTATATCGGCAACTCGCTGGGCGGGCTGTTCGGCGTCTACACCCTCTTGCACCGCCCCGCCGCGTTCCGCCGCTACATCATCGGCAGTCCCTGGCTGTGCTGGGACGTGGAGACGACCACGGCGTATGAGCCCGCCTATGCCGCCGATCACAGCGACCTCGACGCCACCGTGTTCCTCGCCGCGGGCGCGCACGAAGACGTGCTGCCCCCCGGGCTGTCCGCGCCGATGCAGGCCAACTTCGGGGCCGCCGACACCGCCGCCCATACGCGGCGCTTGGCGGAGGCGCTCGAGCAACGCCGATACCCCAGCCTCGAGCTGACCTGGCGCATCTTCCCAGAGGTCACGCACTTCACCATGTTGCCGGTCCTGACCGCGCTCGGCTTGCGCGCGGTCTACGCCGACTGGCGCCGGCGCTGAGGACGCGCTGAGCGGGCGGGGCATCGAGCCGGTTCGCGCCGATCCGCGTGCCGAGCCGGCGCGGCGGGCCGTTCGCCACCCGGCTCGTGGCCGAGGGGACGCGTCCCCGATGCAGGAGCCAGACGGCGACTGGGGCGACCGAATTGCGCATACGCCATAACGGCGCGCCGCATTAGGGCCGCGGGACGGTACACTGCCCCATGTGGTGGGAACCGGTCTTCACACACCGGCTGGACTCGATGCGGCGCGCTGGACGCGCCGCTGACGCGCTGTCGGCCCGTCAGCGGGCGGGCTGGCGCCTTTTCGTGTCCGCCGCCGTGGACGATCGCTCCCCCACTTCGGTCGGCGCAGCGGATCGGCGAGGACGGGACACCGGCATGCACAGCAGTCTCATCGGCAAGATCGCCAAGGCGCGCATCTACGCGGAGGAGCGGGACCGCATCACGATCGAATCGATCGCTTGCGAGATTCGCGGCGACAACGCCAGCCATACGGTGCAGCTGCGCGAGGGCGTCTGGCAGTGCGACTGCCACTTCTTCGCCGGCTATCACACCTGCAGCCACGCGATGGCGATGGGGCGCATCCTCTCGGGCATGCTGCCGGCCGAGCCGGCGCTGCCCCCCGCCGCGACCGCCTAGCCCCCGCCGCAGCGGCCACGCGCCCCCGGCGCCATCACGGCGCCGCTACGGCGCGGCGCGGAAGACGAGGCAGGCGTTCTGCCCGCCGAAGCCGAAGGAGTTGCTCAGCGCGACCCGCACCGTCGCCTCGCGCGCGACGTTGGGCACGTAGTCCAGGTCGCATTCGGGGTCGGGCGTCTGCTGGTTGATCGTGGGGTGGATCGTCCCGGTCTCCAGGGTGCGCACGGCGGCCACGGTCTCGAAGGCGCCGGCCGCGCCGAAGCTGTGGCCGGTCATCGACTTGCTGGAGCTGATGGGCACGCGCGCCGCGGCCTCCCCCAGCGCGATCTTGATGGCCTCCGTCTCGGAGACGTCGTTGAGCGGCGTCGAGGTGCCGTGCGCGTTGATGTAGTCGATCTCCCCCGGCGTGATGCCGGCGTCGGCCATGGCCCAGCGCATGGCGCGCACGGGGCCGGCGCCGCTGGCGTCCGGCGCGACGAGGTGCGAGGCGTCGCTGCTACAGCCGAAGCCGGCGACCTCGGCCCGCAGCCGGGCGCCGCGGGCGCGCGCGTGCGCCTCGCTCTCCAGCACCACGATGGCCGCCCCCTCGGCGGGCACGAAGCCGTCGCGGTCCGCGTCGAAGGGGCGCGACGCCCCCGCGGGGTCGTCGTTGCGTCCGGTCGAGAGGGCCCGCATCACCGCGAAGCCGCTCAGCCCCAGCTGGCAAAATCCGGCCTCCGTGCCGCCGCAGATCATGATGTCGGCGGCGCCGCGCCGGATCACCTCGCTGGCGTCGCCGATGGCCTGCGTGCCGGCCGCGCAGGCGGTCACGACGGTGTTGTTGAAGCCGCCCAGCCCGAACTGCATCGCGACGTTGGCGGCGGCCATGTTGGGCAGGATGCGCGGCAGGAAGAATGGGTCGATGCGCATGCCGCCCTTCTCGTCCGCCACGCCGGCGGCCTTCTCGACATCGGGGAAGCCGCCGTTGCCATTGCCCAGCACGACGCCGATGCGCGCGCGGTCCTCCGCGTCCAGGTCCAGGCCGGCGTCCTCGATGCTCTCGCGCGTCGCGGCGACGGCGAGCTGCGAGAAGCGCGCCATGCGCCGGGCGGCCTTGCGATCCATGTGGTCGCGCGCGTCGAAGCCGCGCACCTCGCCGCCGATCCGGCAGGGGAAGCCGGTCGTGTCGAAGCAGGTGATCGCGCCGATGCCGCTCTGCCCTTCGACCAGGCCCGACCAGAAGGCGTCGACGCCCAGCCCCAGCGGGGTCATCGCGCCCAGCCCGGTGATGAAGACGCGAGGACGGGAATCGGTCATCGCACTCTCCGTTGGCTGTCCGGCCGTTGGCTGTCCGGCCGTTGGCTGTCCGGCCGTTGGCTGTCCGGCCGTTGGTTGTCCGGCCGTTCGCTGTCCGGCCGCTCGTTGTCCGCTGCGGGGGTCGTGGTCACGGGCGACACCTCACGGCTCCCGGTCGGCGCGCGACGGCGCCGGCCGCCCGCCCGCCTGCCGTTGAATATATGCACGCGCCTCGGCCGCCACAAAGAGAGAGCCCAACACACAGACCAGATCGCCGGGGCCGGCCAGGGAGCGCGCCGTCTCGACCGCCGTCGCGACGCGCGGCTCGACGACGATCTCCGGGATGCGCGAGGCGAACACCTCCGCCATCTCCTGGGCCGGCCGGCTGCGGGGATGGCCCGCCGCCGTCACGACGACCGCCGAGGCCTGCGCCGCCAGGCGCTCGGCCATGGGCGCCAAGTCCTTGTCGCGCAGGACGCCGATCACGACGATGAGCCGATCGTAGGTGAAATAGTGCGGCAGCGAGTCCAGCACCCGGATCAGCGATTCCTCGTTGTGCGCCCCGTCGATCACGATCTGGGGGTCCCGCGCGATCGTCTCCAGCCGCGCCGGCCAGACGACCGTCGCGAGGCCGGTGTGCAGCGCCGCGTCGGAAACCGGCAGGCCTTGGCGGCGCAGCTCGTCGATCGTCGCGACCGCGGTAGCGGCGTTCTCGATCTGGTGCCGGCCCAGCAGGGACAGCAGGTGCAGGGTCTCCGCGGGCTCGCCCGCCGCCGGCCGACGCCGCCACAGGCGGAACCACTGGCCCGCCGCCTCGTGCCCGGCGGGCTCCGTCGCGTAGCGCTCAGCGACATCGACCAGGGGGGCCGGGATGTCGTCCACGTGCGCGCGCACCGCCTGCGCCGCCGCGGCGTCGCGCTGCGGCCCCAACACCACGGCGTTGGTGGCCGCGTGCACGATGCCCGCCTTCTCCCAGGCGATCTTACGGATGTCGTCGCCCAGGACGTGCACGTGCTCCTTCGAGAGCGCCGTCACGACGGCCACGTCCTTGCGGCGCATGACGTTCGTGCAGTCCAGCCGCCCGCCCAGGCCGACCTCGATGATTTGCGCATCGACGGCGGCGTCGCGGAAGGCGCTGAAGGCCATCGCGGTCAGGATCTCGAAGGTGCTCAGGCGGCCCGGGGCGTCGTGCAGCTCCGCCTCCAGGACGGGGCGGATCTGCTCGACGAGCGCGGCGAAGCGCTGCGGGGCGATGGGCTCGCCGTCGAGCCGGATGCGCTCGCGGAAGTCGTGCACGTGGGGGCTGCTGAAGAACCCGGTGCGCTGCCCGGCGGCGCGCAGGATCGACTCGATCATCGCCGCCGTGGAGCCCTTGCCCTTCGAGCCGGCGACGTGCACGGTCAGGCGCGGGGCCGCGACGGCGCCGTCCTGCGGGCGGTCCAGGCGATCCATGAGCGCGTTGATCCGGTCGAGGGCGAAGGCCTCCGGCACACGGCGATTGCCGGCGCGCTCGAAGTCGGCGAACCCCAGGATGTACTCGACGGCGGCCGCGTAGTCCATCGTGCTCCCGCGCCGGCGGCCCGCGCCGGCCCGGCCATGGTACGGGACGCTTGACCTTCTCGCGGGACTGGCGCGACGCTGCCCACACAAGTCAGTCCGCGGCGAGTCAGTCCGCGGGAATGGGCCACAGGGACGGGGCGAACCAATGTCAGGAGCGAACGCGGCGCCGGCGCCGGGAGACACGTTGCACGACGCCCTGGCCCGGCGGCTGCCGCCCGCCGAGACGGCGGCCGGTTTGGGCGTCGTGATCGAGGCGATCGCGGGCGGGGCGGTCGCGGTCGAGCGCCTCACGCGGCAGGCGGCGCTGGCCGATGTGCTGGGCGACACCGGCGAGACCAACGTGCAGGGCGAGCTGGTGCAGCGCCTCGACGCCGAGGGCACGCGCATCTTCGTGGCGGCCCTGCGCGACTGCGGACGCGTGGCCGGGCTGGCCTGCGAGGAGCTTGAGGCGATGGTGCACGTCAGCGACGCGCCCGATCACCCCTACCTGGCGCTGTTCGACCCCGTCGACGGCTCCAGCAACATCGACGTGGGCGTCACCATCGGGTCGATCTTCGCGATCTACCGCCGCCTCGACGACGCGCCCGTCGACGAGGCGACGCTGCGCCGCCCGGGCCGCGACCAGATCGCCGCCTGCTACGCCATCTACGGCTCCAGCACCGTGCTGGTCGTCGCGACGCGGGCCGGCGTCGACGGCTTCACGCTGGACCCGGGGTCGGGCGAGTTCCGGCTCACGCATCGGGACATCCGCATCCCGGCGACGGTGTCCTGCTACTCCGTCAACGAGGGCAACCAGGACCGCTGGACGGCGCCCATGCAGGACGCCGTGGCGGCGCTGCGCGCGCGCTACGGGCTGCGCTACGTCGGCTCGCTGGTGGCCGACTTCCACCGCAACCTGCTCAAGGGCGGCATCTTCCTCTACCCCGGCGACGTCAAGAGCCCGGCCGGCAAGCTGCGCCTGGGCTACGAGGCCAACCCCCTGAGCTTCGTCGCGGAGCAGGCCGGGGGACGCGGCAGCACCGGCGCCGGGTCGATCCTCGACGTGCCGCCGCAGGCGCTGCATCAGCGCACGCCGCTGATCGTGGGCAACGCCGGCTTGGTCGACGAGGTCGATCGCACCCTGGCCGGGGGCTGACCGGCGGCCGGCCGCCGGCGGAAGATGTCCACCATCGAATCCCCAGCCGCTCCCCAGGCATCGTCCACGACGCAGCGGCGCGCTAGCATCAATTCCGCCCGCGCGGCGGGCGAGCCCCGGAGGAGACCATGAACGCGGACCAACTGGCGGCGACGGCGCGGGCGCTCGTCGCGCCCGGCAAGGGCATCCTGGCGGCCGACGAGAGCACGCCCACGATCCAGAAGCGGCTGGCCAGCATCAACGTGCCGTCGACGCCCGAGAACCGCCGCGACTGGCGCGAGCTGCTGTTCACCTGCCCCGGCATCGGCGAGACCGTCAGCGGCGTGATCCTGTTCGACGAGACGCTGCGGCAGGAGGCGTCGGACGGCCGCCGCCTGGCCGAGGTGCTGTCGTCGCAGGGGGTGATGCCCGGCATCAAGGTCGACACCGGCGCGAAGGCGCTGGCCGGCTCGCCGGACGAGAAGCTGACCGAGGGCCTGGACGGGCTGCGCGACCGCTTGAACGAGTACCGCGAGCTGGGCGCGCGCTTCACGAAGTGGCGCGCCGTGATCGCGATCGGGCCGGGGCTGCCGTCACGCTACTGCATCGACGTCAACGCGCATGCGCTGGCGCGCTTCGCGGCGCTGTCGCAGGAGGCGGGCCTCGTGCCCATCGTCGAGCCGGAGGTGCTGATGGACGGCGACCACAGCATCGAGCGCTGCTTCGAGGTCACCGAGGCGACGCAGCGCCGCGTCTTCGAGGAGCTGGCGGCGCAGCGCGTCTCGCTGGAGGGCATGCTGCTGAAGCCGAATATGGTGCTGTCGGGCAAGGAGGCGGCCGAGCGGGCCGACGCGGCCGCCGTCGCCGAGGCGACGCTGGCCTGCTTCCGTCGCACGGTGCCGGCGGCCGTGCCCGGCGTCGTCTTCCTCTCCGGCGGCCAGGGCGACGAGGAGGCGACCGTCAACCTGGACGCGATCAACCGGCTGGCGCAGGCCCAGGGGGGCGCGCCCTGGCAGCTCAGCTACTCCTACGGTCGCGGCCTGCAGACCACGCCGCTGCGCGCCTGGGGCGGCGACCCCGCGCGCGTGGCCGCGGCCCAGGCCGCCTTCCAGGAGCGCGCGCAGGCCACCAGCGCCGCCCGCCAGGGCGCCTACCGCCCCGCGCCGGCGACGGCGCCGGCCGGCGTCTGATCGAGCGGGCGTGTCGCGTTCCGCCGGCGGCGCGGGCCCCCACGACGACGCAGCGGCGCCGCCGGCGCGGCGGCGGCTGCTGATCGCGACGGGCAACGCCGGCAAGATCCGCGAGTTCCGCGCGCTGCTCGACGCCGCCCGCTGGAACGTCGTGACGCCCGCCGAGGCCGGTATCGCGGGCCTGGACGTCGTCGAGGACGGGGACACGCTGCGGGCCAACGCGGCCAAGAAGGCGCGCGCCTACGCCAACGCCTCGGGCCTACCCGCGCTGGCCGACGACTCCGGTCTGGAGGTCGATGCGCTCGACGGCGCCCCCGGAGTGCGCAGCGCCCGTTATGCTGGTAACAGCGCATCGGACGGGGACAACCGCGCCAAGCTGCTGCGGACCCTCGAGGGCGTGCCGGCGGCGCAGCGCGGGGCGCGCTTCCGGGCGGTCGTGGCGCTGTCGTTCCCGTACGGACCCAACGTGCGGTTCGGCGAGGGCGCGGTGGAGGGACGGATCGCGATGGACGAACGCGGCGCCAACGGCTTCGGCTACGACCCCGTCTTCGCGCTGGCGGACGGGCGGCGCATGGCCGAGCTGGGCCAGGACGAGAAGAACGCGATCAGCCATCGCGGGCGCGCCCTGCGCGACCTGGCCTGGGCGCTCGACGCGCTGGCCGGGCCGCTGCCCGGCGACGGGCCCGCTGGAGCCGCGCCATGACGCCCGCGACGCCGGCCCCCCTGCGCGACCGCCTGGGACGCCCCCTGCGCGACCTGCGCGTGTCGGTCACCGACCGCTGCAACTTCCGCTGCCGCTACTGCATGCCGCGCGAGGTCTTCGGCGCCGACTTCCAATTCCTGCCCCGCGACCAGATCCTCAGCTTCGAGGAGATCACGCAGGTGGTCGCGATCCTGCACGGCCGCGGGCTGCGCAAGCTGCGCCTGACGGGCGGCGAGCCGTTGCTGCGCAGCGGCCTGCCGGCGCTGGTCGCGATGCTGCGCGCGCTGCCCGGCCTGGAGATCGCGCTGACGACCAACGGCTCGCTGCTGGCGGCGCAGGCGGCGGACCTGGCGGCGGCGGGGCTGGACCGCGTCACCGTCAGCCTGGACAGCATCGACGACGCCGTCTTCCGCGCCATGAACGACGCCGAGACGCCCGTCGCGCAGGTGCTGGCGGGCATCGAGGCGGCGGCCGCGGCCGGCCTGGGGCCGATCAAGATCAACGCCGTCGTGCGCCGCGGCGTCAACGACCACACGCTCGTCGACCTGGCGCGGCACTTCCACGGCAGCGGCCACAGCCTGCGCTTCATCGAGTACATGGACGTGGGCGCCAGCAACGGCTGGCGGCTGGACGACGTCGTGCCGGGCGCGGAGATCCTGCGCCGCATCGACGCCGCGCTGCCCCTGGCGCCGGTCGAGCCCGCCTACCGGGGCGAGGTCGCGCGGCGCTGGCGCTACCGCGACGGCGGCGGCGAGATCGGCGTCATCACGTCCGTCTCGCAGCCCTTCTGCGGCGACTGCACGCGGGCCCGGCTGTCGGCCGAGGGCGTGCTCTACACCTGCCTCTTCGCGACCCACGGCACGGACTTGCGCGCCCTGCTGCGCGGCGACGACCCCGACGCGCCGCGGCGAGAGTTGGAGGCGGTCTGGTCGGCGCGCGAGGACCGCTACTCGGAGTTGCGCGCGGCCGCCACGCCCGGGCTGCCCGAGCCGGGCCGCAAGATCGAGATGTCGTACATCGGTGGCTGAGGCCGCGCGCGGCGCGCCGGGCGATCCCTCGCTGAGCCACGTCGACGCGGCCGGCCGGGCGCGCATGGTCGATGTCGGCGACAAGGAGGTCAGCGAGCGCGCCGCCGTCGCCGAGGGGCGCGTGCTGATGCAGGCCGAAACCGCGGCGCTGATCGCGAACAACGCGCTCAAGAAGGGCGACCTGCTGACCACGGCCGAGCTGGCCGGCGTCATGGCGGCCAAGCGCACGCACGAGTTAATCCCGCTCTGTCATCCGCTGGCGCTGAGCCACGTCGGCGTCGAATGCGCGCTGGAGAGCGACCCCGCGACGCCGCCCGGCTTCGGCGGGGCGGTCGCGATCCGGGCGCGCGTGCGCTGCCGGGGACGCACCGGCGTGGAGATGGAGGCGCTGACGGCCGTCAGCGTCGCCGCCCTGACCGTCTACGACATGGCCAAGGCCGTCGATCGCGGCATGCGCATCACGGACGTGCGGCTGCGCGAGAAGAGCGGCGGCCGCTCGGGCGAGATCCGCCTGGAGTAGGGCGATTCGGCGGGAAACGCGACGCGCCCCCGAACACCTGCTAGCGTCGGGGGCGCGTCGGGGATGCTCCCTCCGGGGAGTGCGGTCAAGCCTTAGGCCGTTTCGACGCCCCAGACCGCAGGGGGAATCACAACTCCCCGTCCCCGGCGTGTTCATCCTAGCAGACCCCGCACCCGGACGCGACATGGTGAGAGGGAATCGGAAGGGGGCACGCCCCTCCGGTCCCCCCTCTCCAGCGCTTCAGCTGGAGAGGGGGTTAGCGGGTGAGGTCGCGCCTACGTGACCATCGGGCGGATCCCCCAATAGTTGAAGTGATCCCGCCGCGTGCCGTAGTTGATCCACTCCAGGTTCTTCCGCATGACGCCCGTACTGACGGGCTCGATGAGGAAGAGGAATATCGCTTGCTCGTAGACGGCAACCGCGAGTTCGTTGATCCTCTTCGCGCGCTCGGCCGGGTCGAACGCGTTCTTCTGCGCGTCGACCAGCTCCTGGATGTTGGAGTCCGGGACTTGCCCCATCGCGATCGAGCCGCCCGCGGACACCTCCGCGTTGATGAAGCTGGCCGGATCCGGGTTGTGGTTCGCGAAGTAGAAGTGCATCCCCGGCGCCTCGTGGATGCCGTCGTCGCCAATCGACCCCAAGCGCGGCCGGAAGACGGCATGGACATCGGCCTGGAAGTCGGACGTGATGCCGATCTTCTCCAGGTCCTGCGCGACCGCCAGCCCGGCCTCCTCCGTGCCGGCGTAGGTGCCCTTGTGGACCCACATGGGGGTGTGGAAGCCGTCCGCGTAGCCGGCCTCGGCCATCAAGGCGCGCGCCTTGTCCGGGTTGTACTCGTAGGTCAGCTCCGCCTTCTGTTCGTCCGTCAGGGCGCCGAACGCGCCTGACGGAACCCCATAGTTGCGTTCCTCCTTGCCGGTGAGGGATCCGATGATCGCGTCGATGTTGACGGCGTGGTTGATCGCCCGGCGCACGCGGAGGTCCTGGAACGGCGTCGATCCGTCGGCCAGCGGGCGCAACGTGTTGAAGAACATTTGCCAGTTGTCGGCCCATTCGGTGTACAGCACATTGAAATCATCGCTGTCGAGGAAGTTCTCCGCCAGGTCCACCGGCAGGGCCATCGCCAAGTCGATCTCGTCGGCCTCCAGCGCGGCCACGCGGCTGATCGGCTCCGGCCGCACGATCTGCTGCATCTTCTTGATGTAGGGCTTGTGCTGGCGGGTCGTCGAGCCGGCCTCGACGTGGTAGTCCTCGTAGCGCACACTCGTCACCTGATCGTCCGGGTCGTACGACACAAGCTTGAAGGGGCCGCTGGCCACCGAGAAGACGTTGTACGCTTGGTCGCCGATCTCCTCGACGATGTGCTTCGGTACCACCAACCCGCCCGTCCCCATCAAGCCAAACGCCGACGCGTCCGCTCGCATCGGGAAGTGCACGGTGCGCTCGTCCACCACGGTGATCTCGCCCTGGACGGCGGCGGTGATGTAGGTGGCGCGGGCGTCGAATTTGCCGTCGGGGTTGTAGGGGGCGATGCCGGAAATGCGATCGTAGCTGAACTTGACGTCCGCCGCGGTCACGGGCGCGCCGTCATGGAACCTCTGGCCCGGCTTGACGTTGAACACAGCCTCTGTGTAGTCGTCCGCGGCCCATTCGAAGGCCCCCATGTTCGCCACCAGTTCCCTTGAGTACTGGTCATACTGCATGCATTGGTCGTAGTGCATCCACGTCTGAGGCCCGTTGCCGCCTCCCGGCCCCCCAATGTCGGTGCCGCCCGCCGCCTGCGCGATACCGGCTCGCACCGTGGCGTTCAGGTCGGTGGAGCCCGCGGCCGGGCCCTCGGGCTCCGCCGTGGCCATGGCGGCGGTCTCGGCGGCCTCCTGGGCCGCGTCGGCGGCCTCACTGGCCGCGTCGGCGGCCTCTTCGGCCGCCATGACAGCGGCCGCGGCGGTCTCGGCGGCGGCCTCGGCGACGGCCTCCGCGGTGGCCGCGGTCTCCTGGGCGGTGGCGGCGGCCTGGCCCGCGGCGGCGGACGCCTCCCCGGCGGCGGCCGCCGCGGCGGCCTGAGCGGCGGCGTCCGCGACGGCCGCGGCCGCGGCGTCACCGGCCGCGGATGCGGCGTCGGCGGCCTGGGCGGCAGCCGCAGCCGCGGCTTCCGCGGCGGCGGCCGCGTTGGCGGCGTCCTCCGATTCGGCCGCCTCGGCGGCCAGGGCGGCGGCGGCCTCGGCGGCGCTGGCGGCCTGCGCGGCGGCGGCCGCCGCGGCGTCGATCGCGGACGTGTCGGCCGCGGCCGCGGCGGCCGCGTCGCCCGCCGCGGCGTCGATCGCGGAGGTGTCGACCGCGGCGGGCGCTTCGTCCTCCCCGCAGCCGACCAGCGCGAGGCCGGCTACGCCAACGCCGGCTTTGGCGCTGGCTCCCAACATGGTGCGACGCGAGATCTTTCGCTGTCGCAGACTCGTCCAATAGTTTCGGTCGCTCATGGCAAGATCCTTCCTGGATTCCGGGCTGGCCTCATGTGGGACGGCCCGGTGCCGGAGCCGTCCTAAGCATATATCGGGGGGGGGGGGTGGGGGGTCTAGCGTTTAATGGTAATCGTGGTGTAAAATTATTTTTGCGCCCGTTGACGGGGGGATTTGTGTCCGCTTAGGGCGGCGGGGCGCGCGGGGTCGGAGGCCCCGCGGCGGCGCCCCGAAACCTCCCCTCCGGTCCCCCCTCTCCATCGCTTCAGATGGAGAGGGGGCTAGGGGGTGAGGTCGGGGCGGTGCGCCAGCAGCGCCGTCACGGCGCGCAGGCCCTCCGCGGCCAGCAGCAGCCGATCGAGCGGCGCGGGCGCGATATCGACGAGGCGCTCCTCGCGCATCGAGACCGGGTCCGGCGGGCCCAGGGCGGGGCCCTCGGCGTCGAAGCCGATCTGCAGTTCCTTGAGTTCGCCCGTCTCCGTCACGACGACGCAGCCCAGGCTGCGGTCGCGCACGCCCTCGGCCTCCACCTCCACGCCGTAGCTGAACAGCGCGCCGGGGAAGGGCGGGAAGGGGCGCAAGCGCCGGGCGGCGTCGCGCAGCAGCGCCTCCAGATCGTCGGCGGCGCGCTCCAGGATGCGGTCGGCCGCGCGCAGGTCCGCGGCGGCCCGGCCGGAGAGGTCGGTCATGCCCGTGATGATACGCCAGTGATCATAGCGAGGCGCCCGGGCACGCGATCGTCTGGCCTCGGCGCTGTCCGCGCGATAGGCTGGGAACATGCGGGCGGCGGGAGGGGTCAGCCGGGTGGCTGCGGAGAACTGGACCGCCCAACTCCATATCATCGACGGTCTCGCCAGCGAGGATGCGCCGGAGATCGCGTACGCCGAACGGCGCGACGCGATCGGCCGTCCGGCCGCGCTGTACATCCTGGCGGAGCCGGACCGGCCCGGCAGCGAGCCCTACATCGGCGACCTCGTCAGCCGCATCGGCGAGGACTTCCTCGAGGGCGACGGATCCCTCACCGGCGTGCTGCAGCGCGTGATCCGCGAGCGGCACGCGGAGCTGCTCAACTGGAACCGCACCAGCCTGCCGCGCGACCAGGCCAGCTACGGCCTCTCCTGCCTCGTCGTGCACGAGGGCGAAGTCTTCCTGATGCAGGTCGGGCCCTGCCTGGCGTACTACCGCCGCGGCGGACGCCTGCTGCGCCGCCGGCCCACGTCGGAAGCGGCGGCCGCGCCCCTGGGCGCCGCCGAGACCTCCGCGCCCGAGTTCTCGCAACTGCGGCTGGGCGACGACGACTGGGTGCTGCTGATCAGCAGCGAGGTCGCGCGCACGGTCGGCGAGGAGGCGATCGCCGCGCTGCGCGAGCGCCCCGCCGAGGACGTCCTGCCGGCGCTGTACTCCAGGCTGCGCACGCTGCCGCGCGTCTCGGCGCTCGTCGTGGCGCCGGGAGGGATGCCTGTGCCCGACTCGGCGGCGCCCGTCGAGCCGCCTGAGCGCACTGCGCCGATTGAGCCCAGCGATCCGATTATGGACGCGCCGGCGCCCGCCGCGAGCCCGCCGGACGCGCGCGACTGGTCGCGGGACGATGCCGCCGCCGCCGGCCCCCAGCTCGACGACCCATACGCCGGCGATCCCTATGGCGACCCCGCCGGCGACCCCGCCGACGACGATCCCTATGGCGACCTCTACGACGACTTCCCGGAGCGCACCTCGCTGCGCGCCGCCGTCGGCGGCCTGTTCTCGGGGTTGACCGGCGTCTTCCGTCGCAAGCCGCGCGGCCCCGACCCCTGGGCCGAGGCCGATGATGATGAGGAGGAGGATGCGGCGTGGCCGGGGCCCAGCTGGACGGCCAGCCCCGTCTCCGATCCCGAGGTCGCCGCGGGCGACCCCGAGGACGTCGCGGAGGACGGGCCCACGGAGGACGAGCCAACGGACGAGGAGGCCCCCGACGACGAGCCGTCAGACGACGAGCCGACGGATGATGAGCCCACAGACGTCGAGCCGCCAGACGACGAGCCCGCGGATGACGAGCCCCCGGACGATGAGCCTGCGGCCAATGAGCCGACGGATGACGAACCCGCGGACGACGCGCCCACGGACGAGGCGCCCGAAGACGCCGATGCCTCGGACGACGACGATGACACTGCCGACGACGACAGCGCCGACGACGACGGCCCGGAGGACGGCCCCGAGGACGGCGACGAGCCGCCGGGCGACCCCGCGGACACTGCCGAAGACGCAGGCGAAGACGCGCCCGGCGCCGCGCGCACCGTCGAATACCGGCTGGCGCCCGGCGAGAGCGGCCCCGGCGCCTTGCAGCCGCAGGCGGCCGGCTGGCCCGCGAACCCCTTCAACACGCCCGCCGCGCCGGTCTTGGAGACCGGCCGGGACGCCGACACTGCCCGCTTCCCGCTGCCCATGTTCCGGCTCGAAGGGCGCATGCCGCGCTTCCGCCGGCGCCCCGAGGCCGACGCCGACCGCGCCGGCGAGGCGGTCGCGCCGCGGCGCGGCTGGGGCGCCCTGGCCCTGGCCGTGCTGGCCGTGGTCGCGGTGCTGGGGGTCGTCGTGGGCGTGCTGCTGGTCCCGGACCTGCTGGAGAACTCCGAGCAGGGCCGCTTCGAGGCGCGGCTCGAGGAGGCGCGCCGCGGGCTCACCGCCGCCTCGCTGACCAGCGACGCGACGGCCGGCCGGGCCGAGCTGACCGAGGCCCGCGCGGCGGTCGCGGCGGCGCTGGATCTGCGCCCCCTCGACGAGAGCGCGCTGGCCCTGCAAGGGGAGGTCGCGACGGCGCTGTCGCAGATCAACGCGGTCGTGCGCCCGCCGGGCCTGGTCGAGGTGGCGAACCTGTCCGCGATCGTGCCGCCGCCGCTGGCCCTGTCGCTGGTGCAGGTGGGGGGCGCGTCGCTGTACCTGCTCGACGAGAGCGGGCAGCGGGTCTTCGCGCTGCCCCTGGCGGGCGGCGAGCCGTCGCTGATCTTCGCCGCCGGCGAGCGCTACCCGGTGCTGTCCCTCGCCGCCGAGCAGGAAGCGGGCGCGCCCGTGGGGATGCACTGGGCCAGCGGCGCGGCGGGGCAGTCGCTGACCATCCTGGACGACAACGGCCAGCTCTTCCGCGTCCTGCCCGGCCGGGGCGCGCAGGCCCTGACGATGCCCAGCCGGGAGCTGATCGGCTCGCCCGACGCGGTCGCGGTCGATGCCGGCGGCATCTTCGTGCTGGACGTGGCCGGCGGCGCCATCTGGCGCTTCCCGCAGCTCGCCGACGGGACGCTGCTGGAGCCGCAACTGGCGATCACCCGCACCGACCTCAGCGCGGCCGGATCGCTGGCCGTGGGCGACTCCCTGTTCGTGGCCGGGTCGGACGGCCGCATCCGCCGCTTCAGCGACGGCGCCGACCAGGGCTTCCCGCTGCTCGACCTGGACCGCCCCCTGCTGGTGCCCGACTCGCTGGCCATCGGCGCCCTGACGGGGCTGGTCTACACCGTCGACCGGGGCAATAATCGCGTGGCGGTGTTCAGCGCCGCGGGCGAGTTGGTCGTGCAGTTGCGCGCCGACGAACTCAGCGGCGTGCGCGGCGTCGCGCCGGACGAGCGCAACGGCCGGCTCTACTTCGTCACCGCCGACCGGCTGCTCAGCTCGGCGCTGCCGCCGATCATCGGCAGCTGATCCGTCTCGCGGCTGTGATCATTGGGCGGGGGCCATGAGCGACACCATCCTGGCGCTGGAATCCTCCTGCGACGAATACGCCGCCGCGGTCGTGCGGGACGGGCGCGAGGTGCTGGCCTCGGTCGTCGCCTCCCAGGCGCGGCTGCACGCGCGCTACGGCGGCGTCGTGCCGGAGCTGGCGGGGCGCGAGCACCTGCGCAGCGTGGCGCCGGTGCTCGAGGCCGTGCTGGCCGAGGCGGGCCGCGACTGGCCGTCGATCGACGCCATCGCCGTCACCCAGGGGCCCGGCCTGGGCGGCTCGCTGCTGGTCGGGATCAACGCCGCCAAGGCCGTGGCCTGGGCGCGGGATCTGCCCTGCATCCCCGTGCACCACATCGAGGGGCACCTCTACGCCAACTGGCTGGCCCCCTCGCTCGACGCCTACGACGGCGCGCCGCCGCCCTTCCCCGTGCTCTGCCTGGTGGTCAGCGGCGGTCACACGGAGCTGCTGCTGATGCGCGACCACGGCGACTTCCGCCGTCTGGGCCAGACCCTCGACGACGCCGCCGGCGAGGCCTTCGACAAGGTGGGGCGGCTGCTGGGGCTGCCCTTCCCGGGCGGTCCCGCGATCGAGCGGGCGGCGCGCGACCGCGCCCCGGCCGAGCGGCTGCCGCGGGCCTGGCTGCGCGGCAGCTACGACTTCTCCTTCAGCGGCCTCAAGACGGCGGTGCTGCAGCGCGTGCGGGGGCAGGCCGACGGCGGCGCCGCCATCGTGCGCGACCCCGGCCCGCTGGCGCGCGCCTTCCAGGACTCGGTCGTGGACGTGCTCTCGGCCAAGACGGCGCGCGCGGCCGGGGAGTACGGGGCGCGCTCGGTGATCATCGCCGGCGGCGTGGCGGCCAACGGGGCGCTGCGCGCGGCGCTGCGTGAGCGATCGCCGGTCCCGGTGCGCTGGCCGCCGCCGCGGCTCTGCACCGACAACGCGGCCATGATCGGCGGCGCCGCCTTCTACCGCCGTCAGGCCGACCCGGCGCTCGCCTTCGACCTCTTCTCGACCTCGGGGCCGGGCGTCTTTCAGGCCGGCGGCGGCTAGCCGCGCCCGGCGTTGGAACTGGGCAGCGGCCCCTCGGGGCCGGCGTTGGGGCTGGGCAGCGGCGCCCGGCCGGGCCGCAGGCCGGCCGCCCGCGCCAGCGGACAGACGGCGCAGGCCCCCGCCCGGCAGTAGCAGCGCTCCAGCCCCAGCAGGGCCTGCGTCGAGCCGTTGCGCCAATCGCCCAGCCCGCCCGCGGCCAGCCGCGCGCGCAGCGCCTGCGTGCGGCCGTAGCGCGCCCCGCCCAGCCGCTGCCAGGCGCCGATCAGGTCCGCGTCGGGCGCCCAGGCCAGCGCGAAGGGGTAGGCCGCGTCGACCAGGAGCTGCCGCGCCCGCTCGGCGCCCAGCAGGCGCGGTACGTGCAGGGCGGCGAGGGCCTCGCGCTCGGGCGCCCGCGCCAGCCCGATCAGCCCCGCCGCGAGCGAGCCGCCGCCCGACTCGTGCAGGCGCAGCAGCAGCGTGGCCGCGGCCGCCAGGCGTCGCCGCGGCCGGTTGGCCGGGCGTCCCGGGGCCGCGACGTCGGCGGGCAGGGCGCCCTGCAGCCGCGCCGCCAGCGCGATCGCCGCAGGGCCCTCGGCAGCGGAATCGCCATGGGCGTCGCCCGGATCACCCGTCAGCGCCCGCAACCCCAGGCCCCGGCGCAGCTCCGCCCAGGGCAGCCGATCGGGGATGCGCGCGATGCCGCCCCCCTCCGTACCCATCGAGCCCGTACCCATCGAGCCCGCGCCCAGGGCGGCGAACAAGGCCCCGTAGGCGGCCGCGTCCGCCTCGCCGTCTCCGTCGCAGTCCGCGGCCGCGCGCAGCCGATCGGCCTTGGCCAGCAGCCGCTCCCGCGAGAGCCGCCGCAGGACCCCCGCGACGGCGGCCTGCCCACCGCGCTGCACGACCTGCGCGCAGGGCGGCGGCGCGGCGGGCGGGCCGCGGACGAGCTGGGCGTCGCGGGGCGGCGCCGGGCGGCCCGGGCCGGACCGCGCCGCCCCCGGCCCAGGGACGACACCGCGCGGGCGATCCGCCGAGAGCTGGAAGAGCACGCGTGCGTAAGCCGGGTCGGCGTCGTGGCCGTGCGCGTGCCAGCCGGCCGGCCGGCGATGGATCTCCACGTCGCCGCGCAGCGCCGGACCCCAGGCGGGCAGCAGCAGCGCGTCGCGAAAGTCCGGGCCGGGGCCGTGGTTCCAGGTCCCGGCGAAGAGCACCCGCCACTCGCGGCCCGAGTCCTCGCGCAGGCGGGCGGGCGGCGCGGTCGCCCAGCCGCGCTGCAGCTCCATCTCCAGCGGCGTCTGCGGTGGCGCCTGTAGTGGCGCCTGCAGCTCCATCTCCGGCGGCGTCTGCGGTGACGTCTCTTGTGGCGCCTGCACGCGGCGGCGCTACGTCCCGGCGGACGGGACGTCCGGGGGCGGGGGATCGGCCGGCGCGTCGCCCCGCGGCGCCCCGGCGGACGCGCCGCCGCCCGGCTCGCCGCCGCCCGACGCGCCGCCGCCCGACGGGCCGTAGTAGCCGGCCTGCTCCGCGATCAGGGTCAGCAGCCGGGCCGAGGCGCCGCGCGGCCGGTAGCGCCCCGTCTCCCATTCGGAGACGGTCTGCTGGCGCGCGTTGACCTCGCCGGCGAACTGGCGCTGGCTCATGCGCAGGTGCTCGCGCAGGGCGCGCACGGCGCCCTCGTTCCAGTCGTCGTCGCGCGGCTGCCGCCCGCGGGCGCTGTACGGGGCCATGCGCCAGAGGATACACGCTAACAGGTAATCCCGCGAGTCCGCCGGCGCGGCGGCGGCCCGGCGGGCGGGGCGCGGCCTGTGCGACGCGCAGGCTTGCACGATCTCCCGCGGCTCGGATAGGATGCCTATTGGCACTCGCCGCCTGGGAGTGCTAATCAACCGAGAAGGGCCGCCGCGGGCGGGGAGAATCCCCAGCCGGGCGGGCACATGCAGACGACGAAGGACTGAAAGCAATGGCGAAAAAGGACGGCGCACGGCTGGAACCGCTGAACGACCGGGTGGTGGTCACTCCGGTGCAGCAGGAGCAGGTACTCGACAGCGGCCTGGTCATCCCGGACACGGCCAAGGAGAAGCCCCAGCAGGGCGAAGTGATCGCGGTGGGCCCCGGCAAGCGCGACGATTCCGGCGGCCGCGTGCCGATCGAGATCGAGATCGGCGACCGGATTCTGTACAAGAAGTACACCGGCCAGGACATCAAGATCGACCGCCAGGATCTGGTCGTGCTCCAGGAGAGCGAGATCCTGGCCAAGGTCATCGTCTAGCGCGCGGCGGCGCCCGATCGGGCCCGGTCGCCCCGCGGGGGCGGCGCGGACCCCTGACGGCGACGCCGGCGCCGAGGCGAGCGCAAGGGCGGCGGGACCCTCGCCGGGTTCCGCCCACAGCAGACGGCCCCCAGGGCCGGTGGAAGGGACAGACACATGGCGGCCAAGCAACTGGCCTTCGATATGACGGCGCGGCGCGCGCTCAAGGGCGGCGTCGACGCACTGGCCAACGCGGTCCGGGTGACGCTGGGGCCCAAGGGCCGCAACGTGGTGCTGGACAAGAAGTACGGCGCCCCCCTGATCATCAACGACGGCGTCACCATCGCGCGGGAGATCGAACTCGACGACCCGTTCCAGAACATGGGCGCGCAGCTCGCCAAAGAGGTCTCGATCCGCACCAACGACGTGGCCGGCGACGGCACCACCACGGCGACCGTGCTGGCCCAGGCGATCGTGCGCGAGGGCATGCGCAACATCGCCGCCGGGGCCGACCCGATGAGCCTCAAGCGCGGCCTCGACCGCGGCTCCAAGGTCATCGTCGAGGAGCTGCGCAGCCAGGCCCGCCCGGTCCAGGCCAAGCACGAGATCGCCTCCGTGGCGTCGATCAGCGCCGACGACCCCGAGGTCGGCGAGATGATCGCCGACGTCATGGAGAAGGTCGGCAAGGACGGCGTGATCACGGTCGAAGAGGGCAAGGGCATCCGCATGGAGACCGAGTTCACGGACGGCATGCAGATCGACCGCGGCTTCGTCTCGCCCTACTTCGTGAGCAGCCCCGAGCGCATGGAAGCGGCCATCGACGACCCCTACATCCTGATCACCGATAAGAAGATCTCCGCCATCCAGGACATCGTGCCGCTGATGGAGAAGGTGCTGCAGCTGAGCAAGAACTTCGTCATCATGGCCGACAACGTCGACGGCGAGGCGCTGGCCACGCTGGTGGTCAACAAGCTGCGCGGCACGATCAACGTGCTGGCCGTCAAGGCGCCCGGCTTCGGCGACCGCCGCAAGCAGCAACTCGAGGACATCGCCGTCCTGACCGGCGCCACGGTCATCACCGAGGAGCTGGGCCGCACGCTGGACCAGGCGCAGATCGCCGACCTCGGCCGCGCCCGCCGCATCGTCTCCAGCAAGGACGACACGACCCTGGTCGAGGGCGCGGGCTCCGACGAGGCGATCCAGAACCGGATCAAGGAGATCAAGGCCCAGGTCGACGGGACCGCCTCCGACTTCGACCGCGAGAAGCTGCAGGAGCGGCTGGCCAAGCTGGCCGGCGGCGTGGCCGTGATCAAGGTCGGCGCCCCCACCGAGGTCGAACTGAAGGAGAAGAAGGCCAAGCTCGAGGACGCGCTCAGCGCCACCCGCGCCGCCGTCGAAGAGGGCATCGTGGCCGGCGGCGGCATCGCCCTGCTGCGCGCCGACAAGGTCCTGGCCGACCTGGAGAGCGAAGTCGAGGGCGACGAGCGCACCGCCGTGCGCCTGCTGCGCCTGGCGATCGAGTCGCCCCTGCGCCAGATCTCGGAAAACGCCGGCCAGGAAGGCTCCGTCGTGATCGACAAGGTGCGCAAGAACAAGAGCTGGGACTTCGGCTACGACGCCAAGGACGATCGCTACGGCAACATGTTCAAGTTCGGCATCGTGGACCCGGTCAAGGTGGTGCGCTCGACGATCGAGAACGCCACCTCGATCGGCGGCATGGTGCTGACCACCGAGTCGCTCGTGGCGGACATCCCGCAGGCCCCGGCCGCCCCCGTCGGCGAGCCGTCGATGGACTACTAGTCCGGACTAGCAGGCCGGGCGCCCGCGGCCCGGCCGAGCAGACACCGCGACCCCACGACCCCACGACACCGAGAAGCCGGGGCCCAAAGGCCCCGGCTTCTTCGTGTCCGCCTCCTGAGACGGGCGCGGCGCGGACCGCTGTGGCCAGCGGTCTCGCGGCCGGGAGTGCTCAGAGCTCGTCCGGTTCGGCGATGAAGCTCAGCGGCGACTCGGCGACGCCGGCGGCCACGGGCGCGGCCGCCTCGGCCTCCGGCTCCTGCGTGCTGAAGCCCAGCTCGCGCATCAACTCCTCGGTCAGCCCCTCCAGGGCGTCGTCGCCGATCAGGGCGGCGGCGTCGCCGCCGGTGATGATCGTGCTGGGCTCCGGCAGCGGCGGCAGTTCGATCTCCGCCCGCGCCGGGACCAGCTTGCCGATGATGACATTCTCCTTGAGTCCCGCCAAGCGGTCGACCGAGCCCGTCAGGGCCGCCTCGGTGAGCACCCGCGTGGTCTCCTGGAAGGAGGCGGCCGAGAGCCACGAGTCTTGCGACAGCGAGGCCTTGGTGACGCCCAGCAGCACCGGCTGGGCGCTGGCCGGCTCCCGGCCCTCCGCGATCAGGCGCTGGTTGAGGTCGTCGTACTGGAAGCGGTCCAGCAGTTCCCCGGCCAGCAGGTCGGAGTCGCCGGGCGTCTCGATGCGCACCTTGCGCAGCATCTGCCGCACGATCACCTCGATGTGCTTGTCGTTGATGTTCACGCCCTGCGCGCGGTAGACCTGCTGCACCTCGGTGACGAGGTAGCGGTGCACGGCGTCCACGCCCAAGATGCGCAGCATCTCCTGCGGGTTCACCGAGCCCTCGGTGATCCGATCCCCGGCCTGCACCTGCTCGCCTTCGCTGAGCCGCATGCGCGACGCCGCCGGGATGGCGTACTCGCGCACGTCCTGGTGCTCGTAGACGATGGCCAGCTTGCGGGCGCGCGGCTTGCGTTCGATGCGCCCCGCGACGCGGGCCAGGAGGTAGTTACGCTCGTCGGCTTTCGCGGCGGACGTCTTGCCGGACCTCTTGCCGGACTTCTTCGCGGCCGTGGCCCCCGCCTCGGGCCCGCCCGCTCCCGGCTCCAGCGCCCTAGCCGAGGCGGGCAGGGTCGCCAGCACGTCGCCTTCCGCCACCAGAGTGCCGTGCTTCGCGCTGACGCGCGCGCCGGTGGGCAGCTCGTACTCGTCGCGGTAGGTCTCCGTCGCGGTCACCCGCACCTTGCGGATCTCGCCCTCGCGCAGGATGCTGACGCGGCCGTCGATCTCCGTGATCACGGCCTGCCCCTTGGGCGTGCGCGCCTCGAAGAGCTCCTCCACGCGCGGCAGACCGCTGGTGATGTCGGTCACGCCGGCGACGCCGCCGGTGTGGAAGGTGCGCATCGTCAGCTGCGTGCCCGGCTCGCCGATGCTCTGCGCCGCGATGATGCCGACGGCCTCCCCCATGGAGACGAGCTTGCCCGTCGCCATGCTGCGCCCGTAGCAGTACTGGCAGAGCCCGTTGCGGGTTCCGCAGAGCATGGGCGAGCGCACGCGGAATCTGCTCACGCCGGCCTCCAGCAGGGGGGCCAGCGTCTCCTCGTCGAGCATCGCGTTGGCGGCCGCCAGGATCTCGCCCGTCTCTGGATGCGCGACCGGCGCCGCCGTGAAGCGCCCCAGGACCCGATCGCGCAGGGTCTCCAGCAGCCCCAGCTCGCGGGCCTCCTCCTGGAAGAGCAGGCCCGGCGGGGCGGGGCGGTCGGTGGAACAATCCTCGGCGCGGATGATCACATCCTGCGAGACATCGATCAGCCGCCGCGTCAGGTAGCCGCTGTCGGCCGTGCGCAGCGCCGTGTCGGCCAGCCCCTTGCGGGCCCCGTGGGTGGAGATGAAGTACTCCAGCACCGACAGCCCCTCGCGGAAGGACGAGCGAATCGGCAGCTCGATGATGCGCCCCGCGGGGTCCGACATCAGCCCGCGCATGCCGGCCATCTGCCGCACCTGCGCGATGTTCCCCTTGGCGCCGCTGGAGACCATGATGTTGACCGAGCCGTACTCCTCCATGTGCTCCGAGATGGCGTTGCTGACGGCGTCGGTCGCGCCCTGCCAGATGTTGACCGTCTGCCCGTAGCGCTCGTGCTCGGTCATCAGGCCCATCTGGAACTGCTCGCGCACTTCCTCCGCCGCCGCCTCGGCCTGCGCCAGCACGCTGCCCTTGATCTTGGGCACGCGCAGGTCGTCGACCGCGATGGTGACGCCGGACTGGGTCCCGAAGCGGAAGCCCATGTCCTTGATCTTGTCGGCCATCAGCGCCGTGGGGTCGCCGCCCAGCTCCTTGTAGCAGCGCGAGACCAGGTCGCGCAGCGTCTTCTTGTCCATCAGCGCGTTCTGGAAGGGCATTCCGTCGGGCACCACGTCGTCGAAGATGATGCGCCCCACGGTCGTCTCCACCAGAGCGCCGCCGCTGCGCGCGTCGCGCACCCGGATCTTGGCGTGCAGGTGCAGTTCACCCAGGTCGTAGGCCAGCCGCGCCTCCTCGAACGAGGCGTAGAGGCCGCGCGGCGGGGCGCCCGGCCGGTAGCCGCCCTGCCCGTCGTCCCGGCTCAGGGTCAGGTAGTAGCAGCCCATGACCATGTCCAGCGTGGGCGCGATCGTGGGCTCGCCCGACGAGGGCAGCAGCAGGTTCTTGGTGCTGAGCATGATCTGCCGCGCCTCGGCGACGGCTTCCCGGCTCAGCGGCACGTGCACCGCCATCTGGTCGCCGTCGAAGTCGGCGTTGAAGGCCGAGCAGACCAGCGGGTGGATCTGGATGGCGCTGCCGTCGACCAGCACCGGCTCGAAGGCCTGGATGCCCAGCCGGTGCAGCGTGGGGGCGCGGTTGAGCAGCACCGGCCGCTGCCGCACGACGTCCTCCAGGACGTCCCAGACCTCCGGCCGCGCCCGCTCGACGACCCGCTTGGCGCTCTTGATGTTGTGCGCCAGGCCGCGCGCCACCAGCTCGTGCATGATGAAGGGCTTGAACAGCTCCAGCGCCATGCGCTTGGGCAGGCCGCACTCGTGCAGCTTGAGCGTGGGCCCGACCACGATCACCGAGCGGCCGGCGTAGTCGACGCGCTTGCCCAGCAGGTTCTGGCGGAAGCGCCCCTGCTTGCCCTTGAGCAGGTCCGAGAGGCTCTTGAGCTTGTGGCTGCCGCTGCCCGTCACGGCGCGCCCGCGGCGGCCGTTGTCGATCAGCGAATCGACGGCCTCCTGCAGCATGCGCTTCTCGTTGCGGATGATGATCTCGGGCGCGCCCAGCTCGAGCAGCCGCTTGAGCCGGTTGTTGCGATTGATCACGCGCCGGTAGAGGTCGTTGAGGTCGGAGGTGGCGAAGCGGCCGCCGTCGAGCTGCACCATGGGGCGCAGGTCGGGCGGCAGCACGGGCAGCGCCCGGAAGACCATCCAGATCGGCTTGTTGCCCGACTTGCGCAGCGCCTCGACCACGCGCAGCCGCTTCATGGCGCGCTTGCGGCGCTGGCCGGAGGTGACGGCGACCTCCTGCTGCAGCTCCTGGCTGAGCGCCTCCAGCTCGATCTTCTCCAGGATCGGCATCACCGCTTCGGCGCCCATGCCCACCTGCACCACGCCCGGGTAGCGCTCCTGCAGCTCGGCGGCGCGCTGCTCGGTGATGATCGCCTCGCTGAAGTCCATCGTCTCGCGGGGGTTCGTCAGCCCCTCCAACTCCGCCAGCCGGGCCTCGAGCTCCTTCTCCGCCCGCTCGCGCACCGAGGCCAGCCGCTCGCGCAGCTGCTCCTCCTGGGCGAAGACGTCGTCCTTGGTCTGGTTCTCGTCCGCCTCCGCCTGCGCGACGATCTTCGCCTCGGCGGCGGTGGCGTCGCGCCCGGCCCGGTTGAGCTTGCGCTGGACGGTCTGGTTGAGCTTGCGGATCATCTTGTCCGCGACGACCAGGTCGCCGCGGGCGGCGATCGTCAGGTCATCGACCTTGACGTTGCGCCGCGCCTTCTTGCCGTCGAACTCCCGCAGCAGGGCCGCGAAGGTCGTGCCGGCCTCCTCGAGCTGGGCGCGGCGCGTCACGACGGCGGCGGCGTTGGCCTGCTTGCCCGCCTCGAGCGCCTGCGCGATCGCCGTCAGCCGGCCCTCGCTGGCCGCCTTCAGCATGTGCAGGGCGTCCTCGATCTCCTTTTCGGAGGCCTCGATGGCGTCCTCGGCGTCGAGCGTGAGGTGCCGGATCGCCTTGGCCTTCTGGGCCTCGTTGATGCCGGTGATCATGTACTGCGCGAAGTAGATCACGCGCTCCAGCGCCCGCGGCGAGATGTCGAGCAGCAGCGCCACGCGGCTGGGCGTGCCCTTCACGTACCAGATGTGACTGACCGGCGCCGCCAGGTCGATGTGCGCCATGCGCTCGCGCCGCACCTTGCTGCGCGTCACCTCGACGCCGCACTTGTCGCAGATGATGCCCTTGTAGCGCACGCGCTTGTACTTGCCGCACATGCACTCGAAGTCCTTCTGCGGGCCGAAGATCTTCTCGCAGAAGAGCCCGTCCTTCTCCGGCTTCAGGGTGCGGTAGTTGATCGTTTCCGGCTTCTGCACCTCGCCGTACGACCAGGAGCGGATCTGCTCCGGCGACGCCAGGGCGATGCGGATCGCGTCGAAGTCGTTGACCTCAAGCACTGGGCACTTCCTCCCCCTCGAATCCCTTGAGATTGACGCCGAGTTCGGGCATATCCTGGCGCGAGGTGTCCTCGATGAGGACGCGCTCGTCGGACTCGTTGAGGACCTCCACCGAGAGGCCCAAACTCTGCAATTCCTTGACCAAGACCTTGAAGGATTCGGGCACGCCCGGCTCCAGCACGGCCTCGCCCTTGACGATCGCCTCGTAGGCCTTGACGCGGCCCACGACATCATCGCTCTTCACGGTCAGCAGCTCCTGCAGGATGTGCGCGGCGCCGTAGGCCTCCAGGGCCCAGACCTCCATCTCGCCGAAGCGCTGCCCGCCAAACTGCGCCTTGCCGCCCAGCGGCTGCTGCGTGATCAGCGAGTAGGGCCCCGTGGAGCGCGCGTGGATCTTGTCCTCGACCATGTGGCTGAGCTTCATCATGTAGATGAAGCCCACCGTGACCGGCTGGTCGAAGCGCTCCCCGGTGCGCCCGTCGTAGAGCCACTGCTTGCCGAAGAACGGCGGCGCGCCGCGGCCCGCCTGGTAGACGGCGTCGGCCCGCGCCAGCAACTCCTCGTCGGACAGGCTGCGCACCAGCAGCTCGCCGAGCTGCTCCAGCCACAACTCCAGGGCGGCGCGCTTGGCGGGCCCTTCCTGGCTCTCGTCGAAGATCGCGGCGGCGTCGTAGCCATTCTCGCGCAGCCACTCGTCGGCGCGCTCGCGGTCGATCGCCGGCACCACCGCGTGCTGGTCGGGCACGTCGGCATAGCCGTTGGCGCCGGCCGCGCGGACGATCCAGGCCCGGCCCATGGCGTCGGCGATGGCGCCCTCGGTGGCGCCGTCGAAGACGGGGGTCACGGCCCGGAAGCCCAGGTTGTGCGCCGCCCAGCCCAGCTGCGTCTCGAGCATCTGGCCCAGGTTCATGCGGCTCGGCACGCCGATCGGGCTGAGGATGATCTCGACGGGCGTGCCGTCCTCCAGGTAGGGCATGTCCTCCGAGGGCATGATGCGCGAGATGACGCCCTTGTTGCCGTGCCGCCCGGCCATCTTGTCGCCCTCGGAGAGCTTGCGGCGCTCGGCGATGGTGACGCGCACCATCTGCTCGACGCCGGCCGGCAGCTCGTCGTGCTCGGCGCGCCGGAAGACGCGCAGTTCCACCACCGTGCCGCGCGCGCCGTGCGGCACCCGCAGCGAGGTGTCCTTCACCTCACGCGCCTTCTCGCCGAAGATCGCGCGCAGCAGCTTCTCCTCGGCGGTCAGCTCGGTCTCGCCCTTGGGCGTGATCTTGCCGACCAGGATGTCGCTCGGACCGACCTCGGCGCCGATGCGGATGATGCCCTGATCGTCGAGGTCGCGCAGCGACTCCTCGCCGACGTTGGGGATGTCGCGCGTGATCTCCTCCGGGCCCAGCTTGGTCTCGCGGGCCTCCACCTCGTACTTCGACATGTGAATCGAGGTGAACTTGTCCTCGCGCACCAGGTTCTCGGAGAGGATGATGGCGTCCTCGAAGTTGTAGCCCTCCCAGGCCATGAAGGCGACGAGAATGCTCTGGCCCAGCGCCAACTCGCCCTTGTCGGTCGAGGAGGAATCGGCCAGGGCCTGGCCCGCCGCCACCGTGTCGCCCGTCGCGACGATGGGGCGCTGGTTGATGCAGGTGCCCTGGTTGGAGCGCATGAACTTGAGCAGCGTGAAGGTCTCCTCCTCGCCGTCGTCGTACTTGATCGCGATCTGGGAGCTGGTGGCCTTGGTCACCGTGCCGGCCGCGCGCGCGAAGACCACCTGGCCCGAGTCGTGCGCCGCCTGCCGCTCCATGCCGGTACCCACGATGGGGACCTCCGGCCGCAGCAGCGGCACGGCCTGGCGCTGCATGTTCGAGCCCATCAGCGCGCGGTTGGCGTCGTCGTGCTCCAGGAACGGGATCAGCGACGTGGCCACGGAGACGATCTGCCGCGGCGAGACGTCCATGTAGTCGATCTGGTCGGGCTCGATCTCCTCGAAGTGGGCGCCGTCGCGGACCTCCACGCGCTCCTCGAGGAAGTGCCCGGCGCTATCGAGCGGCGCGCTGGCCTGCGCGACGACGAAGCGGTCCTCCTCGTCGGCGGTGAGCAGCTGGATCTCGTCCTCCACGTAGGCCCGCACCGGCACCGGGTCGATGCCCGCGTGCGCGAGCCGCGTCTGCATGGTGGCCGTGACGACGTCGCCGGCCTGGCCGATCTGCCCGCCGCGGGGCCCGCTCAGGGTCGTGCTGAGCAGCTGCCCCACCAGCGCCTCGGACCCCACCGGCAGCTCCGAGACCACGCGCCGGTAGGGCGTTTGGATGAAGCCGAACTCGTTGATCACGCCGTAGGTGGCGAGGCTGCCGATGAGGCCGATGTTGGGGCCCTCCGGCGTCTCGATGGGGCAGATGCGGCCGTAGTGGCTGTGATGCACATCGCGCACGTCGAAGCCGGCCCGGTCGCGGCTCAGGCCGCCGGGGCCCAGCGCGCTCAGCCGGCGCTTGTGCGTCAACTCCGCCAGCGGGTTGGTCTGATCCATGAACTGGCTCAGCTGGCTGCCGCCGAAGAACTCCTTCATCGCGGCGACGACGGGGCGGATGTTGATCAGCGCGCTCGGCGTCGCCTGCTCGGGGTCCGTGATCGTCATGCGCTCGCGGATCACGCGCTCCATGCGCAGCAGGCCGACGCGGAACTGGTTCAGGATCAACTCGCCCACGGCGCGGATGCGCCGGTTGCCCAGGTGGTCGATGTCGTCCCGCTGGTCCTCGCTGTTGTTGATCCGCACCTGCTGCTGGACGATCGCCAGCATGTCGGTCAGGCGCAGCGTGCGCTGGTCCGTGGACCCGCCCAGCAGCGAGGCCAGCCGCTTATTGACCTTGTAGCGCCCCACGCGGCCCAGGTCGTAGCGCCGCGGGTTGAAGAACAGGCTGTCCAGCAGCCCGCGCGCGTTGTCGGCCGTCGGCGGGTCGCCGGGGCGCAGCTTGCGGTACACCTCCAGCAGCGCCCAGGCCTTGCTGCGGTCCTCGCCGTCGAGCGGCCGGGGCTCCTTGGCCAGGGTCGCCTCCAGGTACGGGTGCATCGGGTTGCTGTCCGCGTCGGGCAGCATCGCGCGGATGCGTTCGTCGCTGCCCAGCAGCGTCTCGTCGCTGATCTCGGGGTCGGAATCGATCGCGCGCAGCAGCGTCGTGACCGGGATCTTGCGCTTGCGGTCGACCTTGACGGTCAGCAGGTCGCGGTTGCTGGTCTCGAACTCCAGCCAGGCGCCGCGGTTGGGGATCAGCTTCGCCGAGCACAGCTCGCGGCCGGTGGTGGGGTCGGTGACGGTGCTGAAGTAGGCCCCCGGGGAGCGCACCAACTGCGAGACGACGACGCGCTCGGCGCCGTTGATCACGAACGTGCCCGTCGACGTCATCAGCGGGAAGTCGCCGAAGAAGAGCTCCTGCTCCTTGATCTCCCCGCTGTCCTTCACGACGAGCTGCACCGTGACGCGCAGCGGCGCCGCGTAGGTGAGGTCGCGCTGGCGGCACTCGTGCTCGGAGTACGCCGGCACGTCGAGCCGGTAGCCGCCGAAGATGAGCTCCATGCGCTTGCCGGTGAAGTCCTCGATCGGGGACAGCTCGTCGAAGAGTTGCCGCAGTCCCTGGTCCAAGAACCAGTGGTAGGAATCGAGTTGGACCCGGATCAGGTTGGGCAGCGCGTGCCGCTCCGGGATCGACGAGTACACGCGGCGCTCTTCGGGCACGAGACTACGCCCCATAGGGGCGTCGGCGGGCTTGCGGGAGGTGGTCGTCATGATCGCGGGGCACTCCTCTGTGCTGAACGGGTCTGTGCTGAACTGGTCAGTGTGGAACTCGTCAGTGCTGAATTCGGCAGTGGTGAGCCGGGCGGGGATGGCACGCTGCGGACGGAACCGGGAGAATCGCGGCGGGCCGTCGGGGGCCGGTGGCGTCGGGGGGCGGCGGCGCCGGGGGGCGGCACGCCGACCCACGACGCCGGGCTGGGGGCGCCGACCGATGACGGCCGGGCCGAAGTCCGGGGTCGTGGCGTCATTGCAGAACAACGCCTCCTCGACGTGGGAGGCCGGTCTCGATCACGAGGCATGCACGGTGAACCCGTGCACGGCAACCGGCCATCAACGCGGACCTCTGGTGAGTCGGATACGTGTGTGGGGCATGCGTGGCCAAGAGTGATGCTACGTCCTTCGCGGCGCGGTTTCAAGGCGCAAGCGGGCCCGCCCCCCCGAATCGCGCCGATCCGCGCCCGTTCTGTCACCCAGCTGACCCGGAACGCGCGCCGTCCCCTCCGATCATGGGGACGAACGGTGGACACACGCGCGCTCAAGGGCCGGGCGCATGGCGTTTGCTTGCTGGCATCGCGGGGGCGGGGGATACTCGGTCACGCGCCGCCCGCGGCGCCGCCTGGAGCACTTGGTGACCTGGAGCACCTGTGACCCTGCTCGGCCCACTGATCTTCACAGGCAACGCCCACCCGGCGCTGGGCGACGCGATCTGCGAGTCGCTCGACATCCCCATGGGGCGCGCCGAGGTGTCGGCCTTCTCCAACGACAACATCTTCGTGCGCATCTGCGAGAACGTGCGCGAGCGCGACGTCTTCCTCGTGCAGTCGGCGGCGCGGCCGGTCAATGCCAACTTCATGGAACTGCTGATCATGATCGACGCCGTGCGGCGGGCCAGCGCCGGCCGCATCACGGCCGTGATCCCCTACTTCCCCTACGGGCGCTCCGACAAGAAGGATCAGCCGCGCGTCCCGATCACGGCCCGGCTGATCGCCAATCTGCTGGAGACCGCGGGCGCCAGCCGCATCCTGACGATGGACCTGCACGCCGGCCAGATCCAGGGCTTCTTCAACATCCCCACCGACGAACTGACCGCGCTGGGGCTGCTGGGCGACGCCGTGCAGGCGCGCGAGTTCCGCGGCGTGGTGGTCGCGCCCGACCTGGGCAGCGCCAAGCGGGCGCGCAACATGGCCGAACGGCTGGGCGTGCCGCTGGCCCTGTGCGAGAAGCGCCGCGTCGCCAACGACGACAAGGCGCAGGTGCTGCATCTGATCGGCGACGTGGCCGGCCAGGACGCGCTGATCATCGACGACGAGGTCGATACGGCGGGCACGATCGTCGAGGTGGCGACGCTGCTCAAGGGGCACGGCGCCAACGTGGTCTCGGCCGCCTGCACGCACGGGGTGCTCTCGGGCCCCGCGCTCGAGCGCCTGGAGCACAGCGCGCTGAACCGCCTGATCGTGACCGACACGCTGCCCATGCACGAGCCCCGCAGCGACAAGATCGACTCGATCAGCGTGGCCCCGCTGCTGGGCGAGGCCATCCATCGCATCCACACGGGGCAGTCGGTCGGCGCGCTCTTCCGCTAGCGCGGGCCCTCACCCTAGCCCTCTCCCAGAGGGAGAGGGAACCGGAGCCCCCTCTCCACCGTCCAGATGGAGGGAGGGACAGGGGGTGAGGTCGGGGCGCCCGCGCTCAGCGGACGTTGCGCAGGCGCGGATCGAGCGCGTCGCGCATGCCGTCGCCGACGAAGTTGAAGGCCATCACCATCAAAATGATCGCGACGGCCGGGCCGATGATCGGCCAGCCGTTGCGGGTGACCAAGGTTTCGTATGCGCTCGAGACCATGCCGCCCCAGGCCGGGGTCGGCGGTTGCACCCCGGCGCCGATGAAGCTGAGGCCGGCTTCCAGCAGGATGATCCCCGCGGCGGAGAGCGAGGCGAGCACCATGATGGGGGCGACGACGTTGGGCAGCAGGTGCCGCAGCATGATCCGGCCTGGTCCGGCCCCGAGGGCGCGGGCCGCGTCGATGTACACGCTCTGCTTGATCGACAGGACGACCCCGCGAGTCAGCCGTGCGTAGCCCGGCGCCCAGATCACGCCGATGATCAACATTGTGTTGGTGAGGCTGGGTCCGAGGGCGGCCGTGATGGCAAGGACCAGGACCAGGCCCGGCATCGCCATGACGGCGTCGACGAGGCGCATGATCACCAGTTCGTCCAGCTTGCCGCCCATGTAGCCCGCGAGCAGCCCCAGCGGCACGCCGACGCCCACCGCCACGCCGATCGCGACGAGCACGATCTGCCAGGCGATGCGGGCGCCGAAGATCGAGCGGCTGAGTACGTCACGTCCCAGCTTGTCCGTGCCCGCGATGTGGTCCCAGCTGGGAGGCTGGAAGGTCCCCTCGAGTGTGAGGTTGGGCTCGAGCGGGTCGGCCGGAGCGATAAGCGGCGCGAAGGCCGCGACGATTCCGAAGCCGATCAGAAGCACGGCCGCCACCACCGCGGGCCGGTTGCGCGTGTAGACCCGGAGGATGGCGCGGAACTCGCGGTACCAGTGGCGCTCCTCCAGCGCAGTGAGGGAGAGCGCCGGCGGCGCGGCCGATCCGGTGGGAGCTGCGTCGCTGCTCATGTCACTCCCTGCCCCGCGCGAATCCGCGGATCGAGCAGCGGGTAGGACAGATCGACGACGAGGTTCACGGCGACCACGCAGACGGCGAAGAACATCACGACGTTCTGCACGACCGCAAAGTCCTGACTGTCGATCACGGCGTCGACGAAGAGTCGTCCCATGCCCGGAATCGCGAAGACGCTCTCGGTGATCACGGCGCCGCTGAAGATCAGCCCAGCCTGGAATCCGAAGACCGTCACGATGGGGATCAGCGCGTTGCGCAGGCCGTGCCGCACGATCACGACGCGCCCTCGCAACCCCTTCGCGCGGGCGGTGCGGATGTAGTCATCGTTGAGCACGTTGATCATCGCGGAGCGCGTCTGCCTCATCAGCAGCGTCGTCGCCGTCAGCGCGATCGCAATCACGGGCAGCGCCATGTGCTTGAGATTCTCGACCGGGTCCTCCCAGATCGGCACGTAGCCCAGAATGGGGAGCAGGTCCAGCTCCAGCCCGATCACGAGCACAAGAGCGATGCCGGTGAGGAACTCCGGGATCGAGTTCCCGATGATCATGATCGTGCTGGCTGCGACCTCGCTCTTTGACCCGGGTCGCAGGGCGGCGAGCACCCCGACGGGGATCGCGACGCTCACCACAACGAAGAGGCTCAGCAGACCGAGCTCCAGCGTCGCGGGAATGCGTCGCTCGAAGATCTCGTTCTGCGGCAGCTGGTTCACGAGTGTCAAGCCGAGATCGCCCTGCAGCAGGTTCCATATCCAGTTGGCGTAGCGCTCGACCAGTGGCGTGTTGAGCCCTAAGCGGTCCTTCGTCGCCTCGATCAGCTCGGGCGTGGCGTCGATGCCGGCGATCGCGAACGCCGGATCACCCGGCAGCACGTTCATCAACAGGAACGAGAGGACGCTGACGACCCAAAGCACGAACAGCGAGGAGAGCGCTCGGGTCGCGATGTAGCGGAGCATGGTGCGTCGTTCAGTTGCCCCCGAGCAGGAGGCAGAAGATCCGGAGGCAGCGCGACGGCCGTCGGGAACGGCCGTCGCGAGAGATCCGGCAAGGGCGCGGGACCTTGGTGCGACCCCGCGCCCGGCTCACGCCGTTAGACGTTGTTGTACCAGATCCCCTTGAAGCCTCCGCCCTCGGGTAGGCCGAAGAACGGCACCAGCCGGAACCCCTCCACGTATCCCTGTGCGACAAAGCCCGCGGGCCACTGCACGATGTGGTGGTTCCAGCCGTGATCCTGGAACGTCTGGAAGAACGTGTCGTAGAGCGGGATCCGCTCCGCCTGCGTGGGCGGGGCGGCCGCGGCGTTCAGTTGTTCCTCCGTCTCCACCAGGCCCTGCAGGACCTGGTCGTTCGGGTTCTCGTCCAGGCTGGCGCGCCCGGTGCGGGGCCCGCCCTCCGGCGAGCCGTACATCCAGTTCTGCAGGCCCTCCAGGCTCGCCCGCAGCACCGGGTCCGGGTCGAACGGCGATTCCCAGGTCAGCGCCGCGATCGACCAGTCCTGGGTCGCCAGCAGGCGGTCGATGATCGGGGGTTCCGCCCCGGTCACGAAATCGAAGTTCATGCCGCTTCCGGCCCACTGAGCGTGCGCCGGCTCGGTCACGAGGCGCTGGCGGACCGTTCCGAAACCGAGCATCACCCCGGTCAGCCCGTCGCCGAATCCGGCGGCGTCCATCAGTTGCTGCGCTTCGTCCAGGTTGGGCGAGTCGGCGTAGTAGTCCTTCGTCAACGCCCAGCTCTCGACCCCGGTCGGGCCCTTGGAGGGCACGCCGATTCCCTGGTAGGCGGCATCGTTGATGGCGTTGCGATCCAGGATCAGGTGCGCCGCGCGCCGCAGGCGTGGATCGCGGAAGTAGTTGATGTCCTCGGACGCGCCCGGGTTGAGGTTGTACCAAGTCTGCGTCCAGTTCTGGGCGGGGCCCGTGATCACCTTGAATCCGTCGGCCTCGAGCTCATCCTTGAGTTCGGCGGTGACGCCGCCGCTAGGTCGGCCGATGTCGAAGTCGCCGTTGAGGAAGCCGTTGTACGCCGTATTCGTGTCCTGGATGACCGAGACCTCTTGGCCATCCAGCCAAACGTTCTCAGCGTCCCAGTAGCCATCCCAGCGCTCGCCGACGAAGCCTTCACCCTCGGTGTAAGACACGAACTTGAGATGGCCGGCGCCGACAGGGTCGGTCAGGGCGGTGTCGAAGTGCTCCGGCGAGATCAGCAGGCCGGTGCCCGGGAAGCCCTGGAAGGCGGCCAACGTCGGCCCGAAGGGCTCCGAGTTGACCATCCGCCAGGAGAGATCGTCCACCGGTTCGAAGTTGACGGCCCGGGCGACGCCCTGGCCGTTGCGCGTGCCGCCGCCGATGTCGGACTGTTCCTTGACCCGCTCCATGTTGAGCTGCACCGCGTTCGCATCGACCGGCGCACCGTCCTGGAAGATCGTGTTCGGCCGCATGTTGAATATGTAGGTGACTTCGTCGGGGTTCTCGACGCTCTCAGCGAGCATCGGCTTGACCGATGCGTCGTCGTTGAAGCCCAGCATGCGGTCGTAGACGTGCTGGATGTAGCCCAGCGCGTCGGCACCGGTCGTGCTGGTGTGGGGATCCCAGCCGCTGAACAGGTTCTCTGCCCAGGCGCGACGCATGGTGCCGCCCCGCCGGGGTTCGCCGGCGGCCGGACCCTCCGGCTCCGCCGCTGCCATGGCCGCGCTCTCGGCGGCCTCCTGGGCCGCGTCGGCGGCCTCTTGGGCCGCCGCGACGGCGGCGGCCGCGGTCTCGGCGGCGGCTTCGGCGGTCTCCTGGGCCGTGGCGGCAGCCGCCCCGGCGGCGGCGGCGGCCTGCCCGGCGGCGGCGGACGCCTCGCCGGCGGCTTCGGCCGCAGCCGCCGCGGCCGCGGCGGCGTTGTCGATGGCGGCCTGGGCGGCCTCGGCGGTGGCGGTGCCGGCTTCGACGGCCGCGGCGACATCGCGGGCGGCCTGGGCGGCGGCCTCGGCCGCCTCGGCGGCGGCGTCCGCGACGGCCGCGGCAGCGGCGTCGCCGGCAGCGCCAGCGGCGTCGGCGGCCTGGGCGGCCGCTGCGGCGGCGGCTTCCGCGGCGGCGGCCGCGTTGCCGGCGTCCTCCGACTCGGCCGCTTCGGCGGCCAGGGCGGCGGCGGCATCGGCGGCGCTGGCCGCCTGCGAGGCGGCGGCGGAGGCCTCGCCCGCGGCGTCTGCCGCGTCGGCCGCAGCGGCGGAGGCCTCGCCTGCGGCGTCTGCCGCCTCGGCCGCGACGGCGGCGGCGGCGGCGGATTCGGCGGCGCGCGCATCCCCGGCGGCGACCGCCGCGGCGGCGGCCTCTTCCGCGGCCGCGGCGGCCCGTTCGGCCGCCACGGCGCCGGCGTCGGGCCCGTCGTCGTCGCCGCAGCCGACCAGGGCGAGGCCGGCTGCTCCAACCCCAGCCTTCGCGCTGGCTCCCAACATGGTGCGGCGTGAGATCTTCCGCTGTCGCAGGGTCGTCCAATAGTTCCGGCGGCTCATCACATGTTCCCTTCTGGTCCCCGGCTGTCCCGTTGTGGGATCGCTCGGTGCGTGAGCACGCACAGTCTCGCACATTATAAGCGTGCACCCCCCCCCCCCCGTTATGTCGAATAGGAAGGAAATTATGGGGTTATCCACCGAATTTTTCGGCTTCTCACGCTGTTGGAACCCCCCCCTGTGTCACTCGTGGGGTTCCGGCGTGCGATCGCGCGGGGGAACGTCGCCCCCGAACCCCCGCTCCATCGCGGAGCAATGGCGCGGGGGGATCGGAGGCGGAGGGCGCGATTGGCTGGGGGGTGGGATGATGGCCGGGCGAAGACCGCGATGGCGAGGTGAAGGATGCCGAAGGTTCGTGAGGCAATCCGGCTGGTCCAGCGGAACGGCTGGTACCATGTGCGCACTCGTGGCAGCCACCGGCAGTTCCATCACCCGGTGAAGCCGGGAACGGTGACGATCCCCGGCCACCCGCGCGACGACCTGGAACCCGGTATCTGGAAGAGTATCTTGAGACAAGCGGGACTGTAGGGGAGACGCGAATGACGCAAATCACACAGACCTACGCCGTGGTCTTCGAGCAGAGCCCCAACAACTACTGCGCCTATGTGCCCGATCTGCCCGGCTGCGTCAGCACGGGCGACACCCGGGAAGAGATCCGGGCGATGATCCGCGAGGCGATCACGGTCCACATCGAACTGATGGTGGAGCACGGCGAGCCCTTCCCAGAACCACGGATGTCCCTTGCCGAGGCTGCCGCCTACCACCGCGACGCCATCGCCGAGTACGACGAGGAGACCCTCGCCATGTTCGCGCCGCCAAGCCCCGATCGGCCAACGACCTTCGCGATGGTCGACGTGGCAGTCAGCGCGCCGCACGCGGCGCGGACGGGTTGATGCCACCGGGCGGTCCGCGAACCGCCCCTGCCGACCCCCATTTCCCTTCCGGTCCCCCCTCTCCAGCGCTTCAGCTGGAGAGGGGGTTAGGGGGTGAGGTCGGACGGCGCTATCCTGAGATCGACTGCGCGCGCCGGACCGGGCGGGCCGGGGCGCGCGGCGGGACGAAACATGGGCATCTTCAAGCGAGCCAAGCACATCCTGGGCGACTCCAACAGTCGTGAGTTGAAGCGGCTGCAACCCCTCGTGGCCGAGGTCGCGGCCTGGGAGGACGAAGTCGCCGCCCTGACCGACGCCGGCCTGCGCGACAAGACGGCCGAGTTCCGCGCCCGGCTCGAGGACGGCGCCGCGCTGGACGACGTCCTGCCGGAGGCCTTCGCCGCGGTGCGCGAGGCCGCTAAGCGCTGGTTGCAAATGCGCCACTACGACGTGCAGATCATCGGCGGCGCCGTGCTGCATCAGGGCAAGATCGCCGAGATGCGCACCGGCGAGGGCAAGACGCTCGTCGCGACGCTGCCCATCTACCTCAACGCGCTGGAGGGCGACGGCGTCCACCTGGTCACGGTCAACGACTACCTGGCCAAGCGCGACGCCCGCTGGATGGCCGCCGTCTACCACGGCCTGGGGCTCAGCATCGGCGTGCTGCAACACCGCGCCTCGTTCGAGTACGACCCGGCCTACGACCCCACGAGCGTCACCGCCGACGAGGAGGTCGACGCGGAGGAGCGCGTGCGCCGGGCCGGGCTGGGCGACCTGCGGCACCTGCGCCCCTGCTCCCGCGCCCGCGCCTACCACTGCGACATCACCTACGGCACGAACAACGAGTTCGGCTTCGACTTCCTGCGCGACAACATGGCGACCACGCTGGAGGCGCGCGTGCAGCGCCCGCTGGCCTACGCGATCGTGGACGAGGTCGACAACATCCTGATCGACGAGGCGCGCACGCCGCTGATCATCAGCGGCCAGGCGGCCGAGCCGCTCGACACCTATCACACCTTCGCGCGCATCGTGCGCACGCTGACCGAGGGGCGCCACTTCACGACCGACCCGAAGTCGCGCACGGTGGCGCTGACCGAGCCCGGCATCGAGAAGGTCGAGCACAGCCTGGGCATCGGCAACCTCTTCGAGGGCGAGAACGCGCGCCTGACCCGCTTCCTCGAGTCGGCCCTGCGGGCCGAGTTCATGTACCACCGCGACCAGGAGTACATGGTGCGCGGCGGCAAGGTGGTGATCGTGGACGAGTTCACGGGCCGCGTGATGGAGGGCCGGCGCTACTCGGAGGGGCTGCACCAGGCGATCGAGGCCAAGGAGGGCGCCCAGGTCGAGCGCGAGACCGTGACCATGGCCACGATCACCTATCAGAACTACTTCCGCATGTATCGCAAGCTGGCCGGCATGACCGGCACGGCCGAGACCGAGGCCGAGGAGCTGCACAAGATCTATTCGCTCGATGTCATGGTGATCCCCACCAACGCGCCCATGCGGCGCGACGACCAGGCCGACCTGATCTTCCGCAGCGAGGCGGCCAAGTTCCGCGCGGCGGTGGAGGAGATCGCCAGCGCCCGCGGCCACGGACAGCCGGTGCTGGTGGGTACCGCGTCGGTGGAATCCTCCGAGCGGCTGGCGGGCATGCTGACCCGCCAGGGCATCCCCCACAACATCCTCAACGCCAAGAACCACGAGCGCGAGGCGGGCATCATCACCGAGGCGGGCCAAGCCGGCGCCGTCACCATCGCGACGAACATGGCCGGCCGCGGCACCGACATCAAGCTGGGCCCCGGCGTCCAGGACGCCGGCGGCCTGCTCGTCCTGGGCACCGAGCGCCACGAGTCGCGCCGCATCGACAACCAGTTGCGCGGGCGCTCGGGCCGCCAGGGCGACCCCGGCGCGTCGCGCTTCTTCGTCTCCTTCGAGGACACGATCATGCGGCGCTTCCCCAGCGAGCGCGTGACCGGAATGATGGGCAAGCTGGGCTGGGACGACGAGACGCCCCTGGAGTCGGGCATGGTGGGCTGGGCGATCGAGCAGACGCAGCAGAAGGTCGAGGCGCATCACTTCGACATCCGCAAGCACCTGGTCGAGTACGACGACGTGATCAACCGCCAGCGCGAGGTCGTCTACGCGGAGCGCGACAAGGTGCTGGCCGGCGACGATATCCACGGCATCGCGCGCGGCATGATCGAGGACGAGGTCCGGGCGCAGGTGCAGGAGTTCGGCGGCGGCGGCTCGCTCGCGGCCGGCGACATCGACACGTTCTGGGCGGAGCTGGGCGGCGTCATCCCGCTGGACGGCTTCGACACCGGCGCGGTCTCGGGCGCCGACAACGAGGCGGTCATCGCGGCGCTGAGCGCGCACGCCGTCGCCCTCTACGAGGAGCGGCGCGCGGAGCTGGGCGACAGCGTGTTCGAGGAGGCCGAGCGGCAGATCGCGCTGCGGGTCATCGATCGCGCCTGGATCGCCCACCTCACCGAGATGGACTCCTTCCGCCAGGGCGTCGGGCTGCAGGCCTACGGCCAGCAGGACCCGCTGGTGACCTACAAGCGCGAAGCCTTCGACATGTTCGATCAGCTCACGGCGACCATTCGCCGCGAGGTGGCGCGCGCGGTGCTGCGCGTGCGCCCGGCCCCCGCGACGCCGGCCCGGCCGGCGACAGGCGCCGCCGCCGCCGCCGGCAATGGCAGTGGCAATGGCCGACGGCCGTCCACGGGGCGGTCGCCGCGCCGCCGGGCGCGCCGAGCCGCCGCGGCCGACTCCGCCGCGGCGGACTCCGGGGCGGCCGCCGAGCGCATGGGCGTGCGCGGCGTGCGCGAGATCAGCGGCGCGGGCGCCGCCGTCGCGGCCGCGCCGTCGGGCGCCGTCGCCGGCGTGAGCGGCGGGAAAACGGGGCGCAACGCGCCCTGCCCCTGCGGCTCCGGCAAGAAGTACAAGCGCTGCCACGGAGCGGCGGCATGACCGGACTCCTGCACCGCGACCCGGCATCGCACATCGCCGCCTTCCGCGCCGACCTGCAGGCCGGCCGCGCCTGGACCGAGGCGCTGCTGGCTGCGATCGCGGCCTGGGACGTGACCAGCGAGGAGGTCGAGGGGCGGGAGTACCACTACCTCGTCGGCGGCGAGGCGTTCGACTGGCTGGTGCTGGCCGAGCGCCTGCTCGACGCCGTCGAGCCGGCGCTGCTGCCCCAGGCCGAGGTCGAGGCGCTGCTGATCGACGAGCGCTGGCCCACGCCGATGCGCGAGGAGACGTTCCAGCAGGCGCTGGGGCCGAGCAAGTACCGGGCGCACCTGAACTTCACCTACGGCGTGCGGGTCGAGGAGGCGCTGCAGCTGACCGTCGAGGAGGAGGTGCGCAAGGAGCGGGGCAACGCCACGTTCCGGCGCGACGCCGCCCACGAGGACGACGCGTTCCAGCGCATCTACGGCGCCGCCCACGCGGACCTGATCCGCGACTTCCGCACCGCCACCGGCCGCGCGATGCTGGACCGCATCAGCCTGTCGGAGTTGAAGGAGTTCACCTACTGGCTCTTCAAGCGCCGCCTGGCCGCGCAGGATCCGGCCCGCGTGGCGAGCGACACGCGTCGCGGCGTGCAGCGGCTCAGCGCGATGGAGGAGCTCAAGCGCAGCCGTCAGCCCGCATCGAGCATCGAGGCGCCGACCGCCATCATCGACGGCGTCGCCGTGCCGGTCGCCTGAAACCCCGGGCGGCCGTCCCCATCCCCCCAGCAACCACAGCAGCGGAGCCCCAGTGAGCGAGACCGCCCCCACCAGCCCCCGATCGCCCGCGGCCCCGGTGAGCGCGCCCCCGGTCAGCGCGCTGCCCAAGACCTACGACCCGGCCGCCGTCGAGGCGCCGATCTACGCGATGTGGGAGTCGGGCGACTACTTCCGCCCGCTGGCACGCCATCCCGACGGGCAGCCCTATTGCATCATCGTGCCGCCGCCCAACGTGACCGGGGCGCTGCACCTGGGCCACGCCCTGACCACGACGATCGAGGACATCCTGATCCGCTGGCGGCGCATGCGCGGCGACGCGGCGCTGCTGCTGCCGGGCGTCGACCACGCCGGCATCGCGACGCAGAACGTCGTCGAGGCCGACATCGCGAAGCAGGGCCTGAGCCGCCACGACATCGGCCGCGACGCCTTCCTGGAGCGGGTCTGGGAGTGGGTCGCGCGCTACCGCGGGCGCATCGCCGACCAGCAGCGGCGGCTGGGCATGTCGTGCGACTGGGAGCGCGAGGTCTTCACGCTCGACCCCGGCCCGCAGCAGGCGGTGCGCACCACCTTCCGCGACCTCCACGCGGGCGGCAAGGTCTACCGCGGCCATCGCATCATCAACTGGTGCCCCAGCTGTCGCACCGCGCTCTCCGACCTCGAGGTGGAGTACGAGGAGGAGGCCGGGCAGCTCTGGTACGTGCGCTACCCCGCGGCCGACGGCGACGGCGACGGTGACGGCGGCAGCGGCATCGTGATCGCGACGACGCGGCCGGAGACGATCCCGGCCGACGTCGCCGTGGCCGTGAACCCGGACGACGATCGCTGGCGCGACCTGATCGGCCGGCGCGTCATGGTCCCGATCCCCGGCATCGACCGCGCGATCCCGATCGTCGCCGACGCCGCCGTCGAGATCGGCTTCGGCACCGGGGCGCTCAAGATCACCCCCGGCCACGACCTGCTGGACTTCGAGATCGGCGAGCGGCACGGGCTGCCGGCGATCAGCGTGATCGACTGGGACGGCGCCATGACCCCGGAGTCGGGGCCCTACGAGGGCCTGGACCGCGACGTCGCCCGCGAGCGGGCCGCCGCCGATCTGGAGGCGGCCGGTCACCTGGTCCGGACGCAAGCGCACGAGCACAGCGTGGGCCACTGCCAGCGCTGCGGCACCGTCGTGGAGCCGCTGATCAGCAATCAGTGGTTCGTGGACGTCGAGGAGCTGGCCGCCAAGGCGGCCGCCGTCGTCCGCGAGGGCGAGGTGCGCATCGTGCCGGAGCGCTTCGCGAAGGTCTACCTGCAATGGATGGACAACATCCGGCCCTGGTGCATCAGCCGCCAGCTCTGGTGGGGACACCGCATCCCGGCCTGGTACTGCCTGCGCTGCGACGGGGCCGCGATCCAGGTCAGCGTGCCGCGGTCGAGCCTGCCGGCGGGCGGCGCGGGGCTCGAAGCGAGCGGCGCGGGCGCGCACTGGTCGGGCGCCGCCGCCGCGGTCGCCGCCGCCGGGCTGCCCTGGGAGCGCATCGCGGCGCTGACGACGGAGCTGACGATCGGGCGCGACGTGACGCCGATCGTCGCCGCGGAGGAGCCCGCCGCCGACGGCTGCGGGCGCTGCGGCCGGGGTCCGCTGGTGCAGGACCCGGACGTGCTCGACACCTGGTTCAGCAGCGGGCTCTGGCCCCACTCGACGCTCGGCTGGCCCCAGCCCGGCGACGACCTGGCGCGCTTCTACCCCGGCAGCGTGATGGAGACCGGCTACGACATCCTCTTCTTCTGGGTCGCGCGGATGGTGATGCTGGGCTGCCACAACATGGACGGCGTGCCGCCCTTCCGCACCGTCTACCTGCACGGCCTCGTGCGCGACGCCCAGGGCCGCAAGATGAGCAAGAGCCTGGGCAACGGCATCGACCCGCTGGACGTCAGCGATCAGTTCGGCACCGACGCGCTGCGCTTCACGCTGGCCACCGGCTCGACCCCCGGCAACGACATGCGCCTGACCGACGAGCGCCTGCAGGGCAGCCGCAACTTCGTCAACAAGCTGTGGAACGGCGCGCGCTTCGTGCTGGGCGAGCTGGGCGACCGCGTCGTCGCGCCGCGCACGACGGCCGGCGATCCGTCGCTGGCGCTGGAGGACCGCTGGATCCTCTCGCGGCTGGCGGGCCTGACCGCCGGCGTCGACGGCCTGCTGGGCCAGTTCCAGCTCGGCGAGGCCGGGCGGCGCATCGCCGACTTCCTCTGGGGCGACTTCTTCGACTGGTACGTGGAGGCCAGCAAGGTGCGCCTGCGCGCCGGCGACGACACGCCGCTGGGCGTCCTGGCGCACGTGCTCGACCAGGGCCTGCGCCTGCTGCACCCCTTCCTGCCCTTCGCCACCGAGGCGATCTGGCAGCAACTGCGGTCGCATCTGGCCGGCGAGGACGGCCCGGCCCTGATCATCGCGGCCTACCCACGGCCCGCCACTGCTGACAACACCGCCGCCGACGCCGCTGCTGACGCTACCGCCGAGCGCGGTTTCGCGGTCGTGCAGGAGGTCGTGCGGGCGATCCGGCAGGTGCGCGCCGATCGCGGCGTCGAGGCGCCGCGCTGGATCGAGGCCTACATCGTCGCCGGCCCCCAGGACGACGGCGGCGACCCGCTGCGCGACCGCGCCGCGGTGATCGAGGCGCTGGCGCGCGCGCGCCCGCTGCACGTCGTGAGCACCCGCGCCGAGGCCCCGGACGCGCAGGTCGTCACGCAGGTGCTCGACCACGCCCAGGTCGTCCTGCCGCTGGGGGGGCTGGTCGATCTGGGGCAGGAGCGGGCCCGCCTCGACAAGCAGATCGCGGAGGCGACGCAGCATGGGGCCCGCCTGCAGGGCAAGCTCGCCAACCAGGGCTTCACGTCCAAGGCGCCGGCGGCGGTCGTCGCGCGGGAGCGCGAGCGGCTGCGCGAACTCGAGCAGCGGCTCGACGGCCTGCGCGAGCGCCGCGCCGATCTGGGCTAGCGCCCATTGGCAGGGCGCTCTCGATTGACACCGATCTAGGGCGGCCATACGATCCGGCTGCGAAATCTCGCACAATCACCCCCCAGGCGAGACGGAGACGGCCGTGGAACAGCTCATCGAGAACTACGGCGCGGTGCTCCTCGCGGTGCCCGTCGGGGCCTTCCTGGTGCTCAACGCGCTCGTCGTCACGAAGGTGCTCGCGCCGCGCCGGCCCACCCGGCTCAAGGGCCAGGTCTACGAGTGCGGCATGCTGCCGATCGGCAAGAACTGGGCCCAGGTCCACGTGCGCTACTACATCTTCGCGATTCTCTTCCTCGTCTTCGACGTCGAGATCGTCTTCCTGTTCCCCTGGGCCGCCTCGTTCCTCGGGCTGATGGACAGCGGCGGATCGGTGGGCCCGGCGGCGTTCGACAAAGTGATCCTCTGGCAGATGGTGCTGTTCATCTTCACCCTGCTGGTGGGGCTGGCCTACGCATGGCGGAAAGGCGTCCTCGAATGGTCGACCGACCAAGCTCGCTAGTCAGTGATCTGACGGGGCCGGTCTCGCCGGAGGAGCTGCGGCTCCTGCCGATCGATGACGGCGCGCCGCTGATCCCCTACAAGGTCGCGCTGCCCGGCGTGATGCAGGTGCCCGCCGACACGCTCATCGCGGCGGCGCGCAAGGCCTCTTTGTGGCCCATGACCTTCGGCCTGGCCTGCTGCGCGATCGAGATGATCTCGACCTACATGGCGCACCACGACCTGGACCGCTTCGGCATCGTGCCCTGGCCGTCGCCGCGCCAGAGCGACGTGATGATCGTCGCCGGCACCGTGACCAAGAAGATGGCCCCCGCCGTCAAGCTGCTGTGGGAGCAGATGCCGTACCCCAAGTGGTCCATCGCCATGGGCGCCTGCGCGACCAACGGCGGCCCCTACACGCAGTACGACCGCGTGCTGCAAGGGGTCGACAAGATCATCCCGGTGGACGTCTACGTGCCCGGCTGCCCGCCGCGGCCGGAGTCGCTGCTGGACGGTTTCCTGGCCTTGCAAGACAAGATCATGGAGACCCGGGCGCGCGGCGTATGACGACGCAGACCGACGCCGCGCGATCGACGCCGGAGGCCGGCAGCGTCGCGGATCTCTATCGCGAGGTCCTGCCGGTGCTGGCGTTCACGGCGGCGCCGACGAAGATCGACATGGCCCTGACCGTCGCGCCGACAGACCTGCACGATGTCATCGCGGCGAGCCGCGACGACGCGCGGCTGTCGATGGACCTGCTGCGCAACCTCACGGCGGTCGATTGGCAGGACGCCGGCATCGAGCTGGTCTACCACCTCTACTCGCTGCGCCAGCGTCACGGCGTCTGCATCAAGGCGCGGCTGACCGGCGACGCGCCCTCGATCGCCACGGTCACCGACCTCTACATGGGCGCCGAGTGGGCCGAGCGTGAGGTGCGCGAGATGTTCGGCGTCGAGTTCGAGGGCCACCCCGACCCCCGCAACCTGCTGCTCGACGAGGACCTCGACATCCACCCGCTGCTCAAGAGCCACCCGCTGGCCGAGATCGAGCTGCCGCAGGGCGTCGATGTCGAGTACTTCACCAAGGAGCACCCGCCGGAACGTCGGGCGGCGCCGGACGCGGGCCGGGCCGCCGCCGCCGCGAAGCAGGCCGCGGACGAGAAGAAGCCCGCCAGCGACCTGACGCCCGAGGAACTGGCGGCCAAGCGGGCCGCGCAGGCGGAGCGCGTCCAGAAGGCGCGCGAGTTGGCCGCCGCGCGGCGTCGCGAGGGGCCCAAGACCCCCATGGGCCCCAAGAGCCCCACAGGCACAGCGGCCGCCGCGGTACCGGCGGCCGCGACGGACGCCCCCGCATCGGGAGGCGCTGCCGCGCCCGCGGCGACGCCCGCGCCCGCGCGCAGCGCCGCCCCCGCCAGCGTCGCGGCGAAGAAGGCGACGGCCGACATGACGCCCGAGGAACTGGCCGAGCGCAAGCAAGCCCAGACCGAACGCGTCAGGCGCAGCCGCGAGCTCGCCGCCGCCCGCCGCGCCGAACTGCGAGGAGAGGGCTGATGGCGGAGCCGGTCATGATGACGGAGCCGGTGGTCGTGGAGCGCGAGTTCCAGACCGTCGACATGAACATCAACATGGGGCCCCAGCACCCGTCGACGCACGGGGTCTTCCGCATGGTCCTGACCGTCGATGGCGAACTCGTCAAGGACGTCATCCCCTACATCGGCTATCTGCACCGCGGGGCCGAGAAGCTGAGCGAGGCGCTCGACTACCGCGGCGCGCTGGGCTTCCAGGACCGCACCGACTACCTGGCCGCGTTCTGCAACGAGTGGGTGTACGTCAACGCGACGGAGCGGCTGGCCGGCGTCGAGGCGCCCGAGCGGGCGGAGTACGTGCGGCTGATCCTCTCCGAGTTCAACCGCGTGCTGTCGCATCTCATGTTCGCGGGCGCGTTCGGCACCGACGTGGGCTTCTTCGGCACGGCCTTCACCTGGGCCTTCAAGGAGCGCGAGCTGGTCCAGGACTTCTTCGAGGCCGTCACCGGCGACCGCATGATGTACAACTACTTCCGCGTCGGCGGGCTGGCCTGGGAGCCGCACGAGACCTTCGTCGAGGACGGCCGCTGGCTGATCGAACGCATGCACGCCGGCATCCACGACCTCGACGCGCTGATGACCCGCAACGAGATCATGATCGCGCGCTGCCGCGACGTGGGCGTGCTGAGCGCCGCGGACGCGATCAACCACGGCGTCACCGGGCCCATGCTGCGCGCCTCCGGCGTCGCCTTCGACCTGCGCGTCGACGAGCCCTACTCCATCTACGACCGCTTCGAGTGGGACATCCCGGTGGGCGATCGCGGCGACGTCTACGACCGCTTCCTCGTGCGCATGGAGGAGATGCGGCAGTCGCTGCGGATCATCGGGCAGGCGCTGGACCAGATGCCCACCAGCGGGCCCATCGTGGCCGAGGGGCTGCCGACCCGGCTGCGGCCGGCGCCGGCCGAGATCTACCAGCGCCAGGAAGGCCCGCGCGGCGAGTACGGCATCTACATGGTCTCCGACGGCAGCGACAAGCCCTGGCGCATGAAGGTGCGCTCGCCCTGCTTCCACAACCTCAGCGCGCTCAAGCAGCTGACCGTAGGCTCGTACATCGCCGACGCCGTCATCATCCTGGGCTCCGTCGACATCGTGCTGGGTGAGGTGGACCGCTAGATGCCCGACGCCATCATGCTCAGCGAGTTCGCCGGGATCGGCATGCCCGACTGGATCGACGCCCTGATCCGGCTGGTCTTCATCGTCGCGCTGATGACCATCAACGCGCTGGCGCTGATCTACCTGGAGCGCAAGGTGCTGGCCCGCTTCCAGGCCCGCGTGGGCCCCACGCGCACCGGCCCAATGGGCATCCTGCAGTCGCTCGCCGACGCCATCAAGCTGCTCACGAAGGAGGACGTGCGCCCCGACTCGGCCGACCGCTGGGTGTTCGAGCTGGCGGTGTTCTTCGTCTTCGTGCCGGTGTTCCTGATGTTCGTCCCCATCCCCTTCACGGAGACCTGGTTCATCCGCGACCTGGAACTGGGCTTCCTCTACGTCTTCGCGGTGCTGGGACTCAGCATCATAGGTGTGATCATGGCCGGCTGGGGGTCGGACAACAAGTACGCCCTGCTGGGCGGCATCCGCGCCGCGGCGCAGGCCATCTCGTACGAGCTGCCCATGCTGCTGGCGGCGGCGGGCGTGATCATGATCGCGGCCGGCCACCTGCAGGACGACGGCCTGGTGGGCGGGGCGCTGAACCTCAACTTCATCGCCGGCGACCAGCGCACGACGCCCTACATCGTGCTGCAGCCGCTGGGCTTCGTGATCTTCATGATCGGCGCGCTGGCCGAACTGCATCGCCCGCCCTTCGACATGCCGGTGGCGGAGTCGGAGGTCGTGGGGGGCTACTTCGTCGAGTACAGCGGCATCCGCTGGAGCCTGTTCTTCCTGGCCGAATACACGGGCCTGTTCCTGATGGTGATGCTCGCCTCGACCGTCTTCCTGGGCGGCTGGAACTTCCCCTACGGCGAGGACGGCGGACTGGGCCTGCAGATCGTGCTGACGCTCCTCAAGGCCGGCGCGCTGATCTTCGTGCTGTTCTGGCTGCGAGCCATGTTCCCGCGCCTGCGCATCGACCAGCTGATGGCCTTCTCCTGGAAGGTGCTGCTGCCCTTCGCCCTGCTGCAGGTGCTGGCCAACGGCATCATCCTCGCCTACGGCGGCGCCGACTGGATCGTGGCGCTGGTCTCATTGGCGTTGCTTGTCTCACTGGTGGCCCTGATTTACGTTCTGACTCGTTCCAAGGCGGGCGGCCAGTCGATTCACTTGGAACCGGCGCGACCGCGCCTCGTCACGAGCACCGAGGTCGCCGCCGGCGACTGACGTGCGAGCGGGCCCGCGCCACGGCACGGGCCCACTACTGAACGCGCAGGCCCCCGGAAGGGGCCAATCCGGGTGGAGCATGAGCGCAACCGAGATCATCTTCTACGCCATCGCCGTGCTGACGCTGCTGAGCGCCTTGGGCGTCACGATGGCCGGCAACATCGTCTACGCGGCGCTGCTCTTCATCGCGACGCTGGGCGGCGTGGCGGCCATGTACCTGCTCCTGACGGTGGAGTTCCTGGCCCTGGTGCAGCTGCTGATCTACGGCGGCGCGGTCGTCATCCTGATCCTCTTCGCGCTCATGCTGACGCGCGTCCGCGAACGCCCCCAGGCCCTGTTCGGCAAGACGCGCCCGCTGGGCGTGCTGGCCTCCCTGGGCCTGCTGGCCGCGCTGATCGGGGCGGCCGTGGGCACCGACTGGGTCACCCCCGCCGACCGCGGCGGCATTGAGCCGGTGCCCTTCGAGGCCATCGGCGACGTCATCTTCACGGTCTGGGTCGTGCCCTTCATCGTGGTGGGGATTCTGCTCTCGATCGCCCTCGACGGCGCGATCCTGCTGGCCACGCCGGAAGACGAGGAGGGCTAGTGCCACCCATCGAGCACGTGCTCGTGATCAACGCGATCCTCTTCGCCATCGGCGTGATGGGCGTGCTCACGCGCCGCAACGCGATCCTGATCCTGATGTCCGTCGAGATCATGCTGAGCGCCGTCAGCCTCAACCTGGTGGCCTTCGCGGTCTACGGCAAGATCGAGTTCGGCAACTTCACCGGCATCATCTTCGCCTTCTTCCTGATCGTCGTGGCGGCCGCCGAGGTGGCGCTGGCGCTCGGCATCGTGGTGCGCACGTTCCGCAACCGCGCCACCGCCAACGTCGACGAAGTGAACCTTCTCAAGTGGTAGGCGCCGTGCTGACCCTCCCGCCGACGCCGCCCTCCGCGCCCGCGGCCCCAGCAACGAGGGGGCGGCGCTAGATGTTCTGGATGGAGCACGTCTGGATCCTGCCCGCGCTGCCCGTCTGCGCCTTCTTCGTGCTGTTCCTGGTGGGCCGCTTCCTGCCGCGCGGCGGCGACTGGCTCTCGATCGGCGCGATCGGGGCCGTCTTCGTGCTGTTCTTCGTCGTGCTGACGGAGCAGCTGGGCTCCATCGGCGACGGGTTGGGCGGGATCGCCAACAGCGGCTTCACCTGGCTGGAGGCGGGCGACTTCTCCCTGCGCATCGGCTGGACGCTGGACTCGATCGCGGTCGTGATGATCGGCGTGATCGCCACCGTGGGGCTGATGGTCAACCTCTACTCCACGCAATACATGCGCCATCACGGCAAGCCCGAGGCGCGCTACTGGTGGTACTTCGCGGTGCTGAGCCTGTTCGTCGGCTCGATGCTGGCGCTGGTCCTGGCCGACAACCTGCTGCTGCTCTACGTCGCCTGGGAGGGCGTCGGCGTCTGCTCCTTCCTGCTGATCGGCTTCTACTACGAGCGCCCCTCGGCCGTGGAAGCGGCCAAGAAAGCGTTCATCACGACGCGCCTGGGCGACGTCGGGCTGCTGATCGGCATCATCCTGCTCTGGCGCGCGACCGGCAGCTTCCAGATCAGCGAGGTCATCCAGGCCGCCCAGGCGGGCCGCCTCAACGACCTGCCGCAGGTCATGGGCGACGCCTACCTGACGCTGTCGGTGCTGCTCGTCTTCCTGGGCGCGATGGGCAAGAGCGCGCAGTTCCCCTTCCACGTCTGGCTGCCGGACGCGATGGAGGGCCCCACGCCGGTCTCGGCGCTGATCCACGCCGCCACGATGGTGGTCGCCGGCGTCTACCTGGTGGCGCGCCTGCTGCCGCTGTTCGACGTGACGCCCGGCGCGCTGGAGGTGGTGCTGGCGGTGGGCCTGATCACGGCGCTGCTGGCGGGCCTGATCGCCCTCGCCCAGACCGACATCAAGCGCGTGCTGGCCTACTCCACGGTGAGCCAACTGGGCTTCATGTTCGTGGCGCTGGGCGCCGGCGCCGTCGGCATCGCGATGCTGCATCTGATGACGCATGCGTTCTTCAAGGCGACGCTGTTCCTCGGCGCCGGCTCGATCATCCACATGAGCGACGAGCAGGACGCCCGCCGGCTGGGCGGCCTCTGGTGGCGCATGCCGGTCACGGCCGGCACGTTCATCCTCTCCGCCCTGGCGCTGGCCGGCATCGCGCCGCTGTCGGGCTTCTTCTCGAAGGACGAGATCTTCACCGTCGTCGAGTCGACGCAGCACGAGGCGATCCTGATCCTGCTGGGCGTCGCCGCCTTCCTCTCGGCGGTGTACATGGCGCGGCTGGTGATGATCACCTTCTTCGGCGCGCCCAAGGATCTCGACGTCATCCGGCGCACCCGCGAGGCGCCGGCGCTGATGCTGATCCCGCTCGTCTTCCTGACCGTGCTGACCGCCCTCGCCGGCTGGTTCGCCATGGACCAGGTGGGCGACTGGTTCGGCTTCCCGGGCGGCATCAACCAGTACATCTACTACCCCGAGCCCGAGGCGTTCCACTTCAACTCGCTGCTCGCCGCCGCCACCGGCCTCGTCTCGCTGCTGGGCATCGGGACGGCCTGGTGGCTGTTCTACGGCCACAACGCCCGCCGCGCCCAGGCGCTGCGCGAGCGGCAGCCGCGCATGGCGGCGGCGCTGGAGAACAAGTTCTACTTCGATGAGGCCTACCAGTGGGTCATCGACCACGCGGTGCTGCCCCTCGGGCATCTGGTCGCCGCGTTCGACCGCATGGTCGTCAACAACACCGGCATCAACGGCCCGGCCAACCTGACGCGCTGGGCCGGCGAGCGGGTGCGCCGGCACGTGACCGGCCGCCTGCCGGACTACGCGCTGCTGATGATCGTCGGCGTCGCACTGCTGGGAGCGCTGGGCTTCCTGCTGCGACTCAACTAGGAGACGCGCCCGGCGGCAGCGCCGGGTGCGCAGGGACCGCCGGCGTCAGGTGCGCCGGGGGATGAGAAACGGGGACCGGTGAACGACGTCGGCGCACTGCTACTCGTGCTGCTGCTGATCCCGGGCGCCGCCGGCATCCTGACGATGCTCACGCCCAGCCGCCACGACCAGGTGGTGCGGGTGATCGCGCTCGTCGCCGGCGTGGCCGTCTTCGTCGTCTCCGTCATCGTCTTCGCCGCCTTCGACTACAAGGAGGGCGGCCTGCAGTTCGCGCTGCGCTACGTCTGGATCGAGAACGTCGGCATGTTCCGGGAGAACGGCATCTCGCTGTTCCTGGCCATCGACGGGATCGCCGCGGCGCTGGTGCTGCTGAACGGCATCGTGGCCTGCGCCGGCGTGCTGGTGTCGTGGAAGATCGACTACCGCAACAAGGACTTCTTCGTCCTCTTCTGGGCGCTGGTGGCGGGCGTCTTCGGCGTCTACATCAGCCAGGACCTGTTCTTCTGGTTCTTCTTCTACGAGCTCGCCGTGCTGCCCATGTACCTGCTGATCGTGGTCTGGGGCAGCACCAACAAGGAATACGGCGCGATGAAGCTCACCATGGTGCTGGTGGGCGGATCGGTGCTGGTCTTCATCGGCATCTTCGCCGTCTTCACCGAGGCCGGGGCCGGCACCTTCGACATGGGCGTTCTGCGCGAGGTCGAGTTCGGCAAATCCTTCGCCAACACCTTCTTCCCCTTCTTCATGATCGGCTGCGGGGTCCTGGCCGGCCTCTGGCCCTTCCACACCTGGTCGCCCGACGGCCACGTCGCGGCCCCCACGGCCGTCTCGATGCTGCACGCGGGCGTGCTGATGAAGCTGGGCGCCTTCGGCATCATCCGGCTGGGCATCGAGATCCTGCCCGCCGGCACCGACCTCTGGATGCCGGTGCTGCTGGTGCTGGGCGGCATCGCCGCCATCTACGGGGCCTTCTCGGCGATCCACCAGACCGACCTCAAGTTCGTGGTCGGCTATTCCTCCGTCAGCCATATGGGCTTCGTGCTCATGGGCCTGGGCACGATGAACACGATCGGCGTCACCGGCGCGACCCTGCAGATGTTCAGCCACGGCGTCATGACGGCCCTCTTCTTCGCCATGGTCGGCGCGATCTACGACCAGGCCCACACCCGCGACATCACGCAGTTCGGCGGGATCATCAAACGCATGCCGCTGTTCGTGATCTTCTTCGGCATCGCCGGGCTGGCCTCGCTCGGCTTACCCGGGCTGAGTGGCTTCGTGGCCGAGTTCCACATCTTCGTCGGCGCCGTCAGCGTGTTCCCCTTCTGGGCGGCCATCGGCGTGCTCTCGGCCGCGCTGACCGCCGTCTACGTCCTGCGACTGCTGGGCCGGGCGGCGCTGGGCCCCTTCAACGAGCGCTGGGACAGCCTGCACGACATCACCCGCTGGGAGCTGGCCGCGGGGCTGATGCTGCTGACCCCAATCGTCGCGATGGGCGTCTGGCCCGACCCCTTCGTCGACCGCATCGCCAGCGCGGTGCTCGAACTGCCCAGCGTCGATGCGGTAGGTGGCAGCCTGGCTAACCTGCCCGTGGTTCGGGGCGGATGATGGACCTCGAATACAGCCTGATCATCCCCGAACTGGTCCTGGCCAGCTTCGCCACGCTGATCGTGGCGGGAGCCGTGAGCTTCCGGCGCGTGCCGCAGGAGGTATGGGGCTACCTCTCCGTCGCCGGGCTGGTCGTGCTGCTGGTGCTGACGGCGGTCTTCTACATCAACGTCAACGACGACTTCGCCAACGTCCTGGCGGTCGACAACTACACGGTCCTCTTCCGCGTCTTCTTCCTGGGCATCGCCGCCTTCGCGATCCTGGCCAGCATCCAATTCGCGGGCGACCGGCTCAAGCATCAGGGCGAGTTCTACGGCCTGATCATGTTCGCGACGCTGGGCATGATGCTGCTCGCGTCCTCGCGCGAGCTGATCACCGCCTACCTGTCGCTCGAGCTGATGTCGTTCAGCCTCTACATCCTGGTGGGCTTCAACAAGCTCAACCCGTTCTCCAACGAGGGCTCGCTCAAGTACCTGCTGCTGGGCGCCTTCTCGTCGGCGCTGTTCCTCTACGGGCTCAGCATCCTCTACGGCGTCACCGGCGCCACGACCTACAGCGCCATCGAGCCCGACGGCATTGATGCGGGCCGCAACATCGCCCAGCAGCTCGGCAACTTCAGCGCCGCCACGATCGACCGCGCCCTGCCCATCCCGGGCGACGTCCGCCCCGCGATCATCGTCTCGCTGGTGCTGATCGTCGCCGGGCTGGGCTTCAAGGTGTCGGCCGTGCCCTTCCACCAGTGGACGCCCGACGCCTACCAGGGCGCGCCGCTGCCCGTGACGGCCTTCCTGAGCGCCGCCGGCAAGGCCGCCGCGTTCGCGTTCTTCCTGCGCTTTTTCGCGGAGGCGCTGCTGCCCGCCGCCGCCGAGTGGTCCTGGCTGGTCGCGGTCATCGCCGCGATGACGATGATCACCGGCAACCTGATCGCGCTGCGCCAGACGAACCTCAAGCGCCTGATGGCCTACTCCTCGATCGGGCAGGTGGGCTACTTGCTGATCGGCATCGTGGCGCTCGACGCCGGCTCGCTGGTGCAGTCGCACGACGCCGCCACGGCGCTGGTCCTGCACCTGATGGGCTACGTGGCGACGAACCTGCTGGTCTTCACGGCGCTGATCGCGTTCTACAACCGCACCGGCAAGGACGACATCGCCGACCTGCGCGGGCTCGCCGAGCGGCAGCCCGTGCTGGCCCTGCTGCTCTCGGTGGGGCTGTTCTCCCTGGCCGGGATGCCGCTCTTCGCCGGCTTCGCGACCAAGTTCATCATCTTCCAGGTGGCGGCCAACAACGGCCATCTCTGGCTGGCCGCGATCGCCGTCACCGTCTCGTTCGTGTCGCTCTACTACTACCTGATGGTGATCAAGCAGATGTACCTCTACAAGCCGGAGGGCGCCGACACGGGCCGCTTCGCGGTGCCGCTGCCGATGATGGGCGCGCTGGCCGTGCTGACCGGGGCGGTGTTCCTGGTGGGGCTCTACCCGGCGCCGCTCTTCAAGGCCATCGACGCGTCCACGTCGATGCTATTCCCCGGGCTTTAGCCGCGGGGCCTGCGTGTCTGCGCCGGACTACAGGATCGGCAGGTAGCGCTCGCGCTCGAAGTCGGTGACGTGCGCCTGGTAGGCGTCCCACTCGATGCGCTTGTTGGCCAGGATGCTCTCGAACACGTGCCGGCCCAGCGTCTCGCGCATGAAGTCGCTGGCCGCGAAGAGGTCGATCGCCTCGCCCAGCGAGCCGGGCAGGAGCCCGATGCGGCGCGCGCGCCGGGTGGCGTCGTCGAGCAGGAAGACGTTCTCCTCGGTGGGGGCGGGGAGTTCGTACGCCTCCTCGATGCCCTTCAGGCCGGCGGCCAGCAGCACCGCGAAGGCCAGATAGGGGTTGCAGGCCGCGTCGGCCGCGCGGTACTCGATGCGCGTCGCCTTGGCGCGCCCGGGCTGGTACTCGGGCACGCGGATCAGGTCGCTGCGGTTGCGCGTCGCCCAGGTGATGTAGACCGGCGCCTCGTAGCCCGGCCGCAGCCGCTTGTAGCTGTTCACCCACTGATTCGTGACCAGCGTGAACTCCCGCGCGTGCCGCAGCAGCCCGGCGATGTAGTGCCCCGCCATCGGCGACAGGTGCGACGCCGCCTCGGGCGCGAAGAACATGTTCTCGTCGCCCCGGAACAGCGACTGATACAGGTGCATCCCGCTGCCGTTCTCGGTCGTCAGCGGCTTGGGCATGAACGACGCGTGCACGCCGTGCTTGATCGCGATCTCCTTGACCACCAGCCGGTAGGTCATGGTCGCGTCGGCCATCGTCAGGGCGTCCGTGTAGCGCAGGTCGATCTCGTGCTGCGAGGGCGCCACCTCGTGGTGGCTGTACTCCACCGCGATGCCCATCTCCTCGAGCATCAGCACCGTCTCCCGGCGCAGGTCGCTGGCCGTGTCCAGCGGCGTCAGGTCGAAGTAGCCGCCGGCGTCGAGCGGCTCCGGGTTGTCCGGCGCTTTGAAGTAGAACCACTCCAGCTCGGGCCCCACGTAGAACGTGAAGCCGGCCTCCGCCGCGCGCTCGAGCTGGCGGCGCAGCACGAAGCGCGGGTCGCCCTCGAACGGGGAGCCGTCCGGCATGTGGATGTCGCAGAACATGCGCGCCACGCGGTGCTGCTGCGGCCGCCAGGGCAGCACGACGAACGTCGCGGGGTCCGGCCGGGCGATCATGTCCGACTCATCGACGCGGGCGAAGCCCTCAATCGAGGAGCCGTCGAAGCCCATGCCCCGCTCCAGCGCGGCCTCCAACTCGCCGACCGTGATCGCGAACGACTTCAGCGAGCCCAGGATGTCGGTGAACCAGAGCCGGATGAACTTGACGTCGGCCTCGCGGGCCGTCGCGATGACGTATTCCGTGGTCTCGGCAGCCATCCGGGGCCGCTCCCTCCGTGAGACCTGCGCGTGCGCCAGCGTCCCCTGCCCGCGTCCCAGGCCGCGCTAGGCGTCGAAGTAGAGGTGGAACTCGTGCGGGTGCGGGCGGATGCGGACCGCGGCGACTTCGTTCTCCAGCTTGTAACTGATCCAGGTGTCGACCAGATCCTGGGAGAAGACGTCCCCCTTGAGCAGGAAGTCGTGGTCGTCGTTCAGCGCCTGCAGCGTTTCCTCCAGCGAGCCCGGGACCGTGGGGTAGCCCAGTTCCTCCGGGTCGACGTCGAACAGGTCGACGTCGTCGATCGGGTCGCCCGGGTCGATCTTGTTCTGGATGCCGTCCAGGCCGGCCATCAGGATGGCCGCGAACGCGAGGTACGGGTTGGCCGTCGGATCCGGCGCCCGGAACTCCAGCCGCTTGGTCTTGGGGTTCGAGGAGAGCATGGGGATGCGGATCGCGGCGCTGCGGTTGCGGGCGCTGTAGACGAGGATGTTGGGCGCCTCGTAGCCCGGCACGAGCCGCTTGTAGCTGTTCGTGGTGGGGGCGCAGAACGCCATCAGCGCCGGGCCGTGCTTGATCAGCCCGCCGATGTAGTAGAGCGCGAGCTGCGAGATCATGCCGTAGCCCTCGGCGTCGAAGAAGAGGTTCGTGCCGTCCTTCCAGAGCGAGGAGTGGACGTGCATGCCGTTGCCGTTGTCCTCGAAGATCGGCTTGGGCATGAAGGTGACCGTCTTGCCGTGGGCGCGGGCCACGTTGCGGACGATGTACTTGTACATCATCAGGTTGTCGGCCATGGTCCGCAGCGTGTCGTAGCGCATGTCGATTTCGCACTGCCCGGCGGTCGCGACTTCGTGGTGGTGGACCTCCACCTCGATGCCCGCCTTCTGCATCTCCAGGACCATCTCCGAGCGCAGGTCCTGCAGCGTGTCGCGCGGGGCGGTGGGGAAGTAGCCCTCCTTGTGGTCGGTCTTGTAGCCCAGGTTGGGCCCCTCGTCGCGCCCCGTGTTCCAGGCCGCCTCCACGGAGTCCAGCCGGTAGTAGGACGTCTCGCGCTCGGAGTCGTAGCGGACGTCGTCGAAGACGAAGAACTCGGCCTCGGGGCCCCAGTACGACGTGTCGGCGATGCCGGTGCTCCGCAGGTGCGCCTCGGCGCGAGCGGCCAGGCCGCGCGGGTCCTTGTGATACGGCTGCCCGGTGACCGGGTCCTTGATGTCGCAGATCAGCGAGACCGTGTTGTGCTTCGTCGCCGGGTCCATCACCGCGGTCGACCCATCGGGGATGAGGACCATGTCGGAGCGGTGGATGCCCTGGAAGGCGCGGATGCTGCTGCCGTCGAAGCCGAGTCCGTCGCTCAGCGCGGATTCGTCGAGCAGCGACGGCAGGATCGAGAAGTGCTGCCAGGTGCCGAGCAGATCGGCGAACTTCAGATCAACGATCTCCACGTCGTTGTCGTCCATGTACTGCCTCAGTCCGGTGATGTCCATATCCGGGCGGCCTCCCATTCGCGGCGTTCTCGCAGTGCGTGCCACGAGCCCGGCGTCGTCGGCCGGGATGCCCATCGCTGACCGAGGCCAATTGTACGATCGGCCCGCCGCCGGCCCGTGGCGGGGGTGTTACGTCCCGATTAACTTCACCGCGCAGGCGTCCGCCGCCGCCGCCGGGGTGTGTCGCGGGATGCCCGCGGGCCCCGGCCTCACCCCCTGACGCCCGATCCGACGGCGGGCGGCGTCCGACCTCACCCCCTAACCCCCTCTCCATCTGAAGCGCTGGAGAGGGGGAACCGGAGGGGGCCAGGTGGTGAGGTTCCCGCCGCCCTAAGGGGACACAAATCCCCCCGTCAACGGGCGCAAAAATAATTTTATATTGCGGGTACCTAGAATTGGTTGCCCCACCCCCCACGATCTATGCTTAGGGCGGCTCCGGCACCGGGCCGTCCCACATGAGGCCAGCCCGGAATCCAGGAAGGATCTTGCCATGAGCGACCGCAACTATTGGACGAGTCTGCGACAGCGAAAGATCTCGCGTCGCACCATGTTGGGAGCCAGCGCCAAAGCCGGCGTTGGCGTAGCCGGCCTCGCCCTGGTCGGCTGCGGGGACGATGACGACGACGATGGGGGCGCGGGCGACGCGGCTGCCGCCGAGGCCGCTGCCGCCGCCGGCGACTCGAGCGCCGCTGCCGCCGCGGCCGAACGCGCGGCCGCGGCCGCGGAAGCCGCCGCTGCCGCCGCCGCAGCGGCCGGGGATGCCGGCGCCGCCGCGGTCGCCGAGGCTGCGGCTGCGGCGGCCACCGCCGCCGCCGAAGCGGCCCGCGAGGCCGGCGCCGAGCAGGCGCAAGCCGCCGCCGACGCCGCCGCTGCTGCGGCGGCCGCCGCCGAGGACGCGGCGCAGGCCGCCCGCGAGGCCGCCGACGCCGCCACCATGGCCGACGAGGAGGACGCGCCGGCCGCCGCCGCCGGCGAGATCGACACCGAGGCCACGCTGCGCATCGCGGAGGCGGGCGATCAGGGCGGCCTGGATCCGCAGCGCGCCGGGAGCCAGACCAACTACTGGAACTCGGCGGCGGTCTTCGACAACGGCGTTCGCGCCAATGCCGAGACCGGGTCCCCCACGGGCAACCTCTACACGTGGGAGATCCCAGACGCGGTGACCTACGTCTTCAGCATCTCGCCGGGCATTTCCTGGCACAACGGCGCCCCGCTGCTGGCGGAGGACATCATCTTCACCCACGAGCGTGTCGGCAGCATTGCCGAGTACCACACGGGTGGCGCGACCTCGGACCACCCGGCCGGCTGGGCCAGCGCCCGCGAGCCATACGGCGCGCAGCATTGGGCCAGCTATGAGGTGCTGGACGACCAGACGTTTGTCACCGTGACCGCCGCGCCGGACGCCACCCACCTCGGATCGGCCATGGCGGTCCCCCTCGTCATGTCGAAGTCGGATACGGAGACCCGCGGAGATGCGGCGGTGGACCAACTGCCCATGGGCACGGGGAAGATGCGCTTCGTCAGTCACGCGGAGGACACCGACTTCGTGTTCACGCGCAACGAGGAGTACCACCGGGAGTGGAGCCGGGAGCCCAGCCTGCCGACGAAGACGTCCTACAAGGACCGGCGCCATCTGGTCCGCCCGGAGCCGCTCTCCCGCATCGCCGGTATCGAGGCCGGCGAGCTGGACGTGGCGAAGAGCATGGCGGCGGACATCGCCAGGCCGCTGGTAGACGACTCGAGCTTTCAGGTCATCTGGGGCTATGCAGGCCAGGGCAACATGCACCTGATTCCCAACCTGCACATCACGGAGATCGATGGGGCGCCCAACCCCTTCCTCGACATCCGCGTCCGGCAAGCCGCCAACCACGCGGTCAACAAGGACGCGATCATCCAGACCCTGCTGGTGGGGACCGAGGGCTACTCGTACGGGCACTGGGCCGGTACGGCCCACTTCCCGAAGGCCGCGCTGGACGCGATTGGGCCCTACGCCTACGACCCGGATCTGGCCAAGGCCCTGCTCGCCGAGGCCGGTTACCCGGACGGCTTCTCCTACACGCTGCACCTGCCGACCGACTACGCCCCCCAGTACCCGACGGTCGCGTTGGTCATTCAGCAGGACTTCGCGGCCGTGGGGATCGACCTTGAGCTGCGCGAGTACCCCAGCGGCGAGTTCTTCGCCACGACCCGCACCTTTGAGTTGCCGGGCCTCTATTTCTTCCAGTCCAACCTCAACACGGAGCCGGAGAGCGTGCTCGGATCGACGACCCGCCCGGACGGAAACGGGACCTACGCCCTCGCGCCCTTCCCGGAGATGCAGCCGCTGTACGAGGCGACGAAGACCGCCACCGACCCCGCCGACCGCGATGTCGCGATGGAGGAACTCCTGGTCACGCACTATCTGAACGCGTCGTACGTCTACCTGACGGAGCTCTTCGGGGCCACGGTGCTGGCCCCCAACATCGAGTGGAACGTGGGCGCAGCCCAAGCGCGTAACGACGGCTCGCTGCACCAGATCAACGTGTTCAGGACCTAGAAGGGCTCGCCGGACACACGCTGGAGCAGCCGCCGCAAGGCGTGCTGACCCGCGACGTCGGGAACCTCACCCCCTAACCCCCTCTCCATTGCCGAGCAATGGAGAGGGGGAACCGGAGGGGGAGTGGGCGCGGGGAGGGGGCGGTTCGCGAACCGCCCCTACGAGATCTCGCTCCCGCGCCATTTCGCGTCCGGGTCCGGCGTCTGCTAGGATGAACACGCCGGGGACGGGGAGTTGTGATCCCCCCTGCAGGGGCCTAGAGGCCAATGGCGTTTCCCTGCACCCCCCGGAGAGAGCATCCCCGACGCGCCCCCGACGCTAGCAGGCGGCCGGGGGCGTGTCGCGTTTCCCTCCGAATCGCCCGGTTCAGTTGGAGAAGGGGTGCGGTCGGCGGCGCGCTAGCGCAGCGGCTGCCCGAACCGATAGCCCACGTTGCGCACGGTCTCGATGTAGGCCTGGCCGCCGCGCTCCAGCTTGCTGCGCAGCCGCCGCACGTGCACATCGACGGTGCGCGAGCCGCCGTAGTAGTTGTAGCCCCAGACCCGGTTGAGCAACTGCTCGCGGTTGAAGACCGTGCCGGCGTGCGTCATCAGGAAGCGCAGCAGCTCGTACTCCTTGTAGGTCAGCGTGACCGGATGCCCGGCCTCGAAGATCTGGTAGGTGGTCAGGTCCATCACCAGGTCGCCGGCGGCCAGCGTCTTGCCGGCCGGCGCGCGGCCGTGCCGCCAGAGGATTTGCCGCACCCGCGCCACGAACTCGGGCGGGTGCAGCGGCGTCGTGATGAAGTCGTCCAGGCCCAGCGCCGGGTCCAGCGCCGGCACCTGCACCGGCGCGACGATGCCCAGCGCGAAGGCGTTCGGCCAGGGATCCTGGAAGGGCGAGCGGGCCGGCGGGCGCGACTCCCGCAGGTCCAGGCAGAGCACGTCGGGCGCGGCGGCCGGATCCGGCTCCGCGGTCTCGTCGAAGGCCGGCAGCGTGACGAACTCCAGGCCGGCGCGCTCGATCAGCGGGCCCACGGAGTCGGCCAGGGCTGGGTCGGCCGTGATCAATGTCACCCGAAACATGGGTTCACCCTACCGGCGACCGGCGGCCATCGCGACCCGCCGGCGTCACTCGCGCTAGGATCGCGGTATGCGCAGCAGCACGCCAGCCCCAGCCCCGCCGCGCGGTCGCGGCGCGTCGGGACCCAAGCCCGCCTGGCTCAAGGCGCGCGCGCCCGGCGGCCCCACCTACGAGCGCCTGCGCCGGCTGATGCGCGACGAGGGCCTGCACACCGTCTGCGAGGAAGCGCGCTGCCCCAACATCGGCGAGTGCTGGAACAGCGGCACGGCCACCTTCCTGATCCTGGGCAAGGTCTGCACCCGCGCCTGCGGCTACTGCCAGGTGACCAGCGGCCGCCCCGGCCCGCTCGACGCGGATGAGCCGCGCCGCGTGGCGCTGACCGTCGAGCGGATGGGGCTGGAGCACGCCGTGATCACGTCGGTCAACCGCGACGACGTGCCCGACGGCGGCGCCGGCCTGTTCGTCGAGACCGTGCGCTGGATCCGGCGGCTCTCGCCGGGCACCACGGTCGAGCTGCTGACACCCGACTTCGACGGCAACTGGGACGCCCTCGAGAGCGTCCTGCGCGCCGCGCCGGAGATCCTCAATCACAACACCGAGACGGTGCCCCGCCTCTACCGCACGGTGCGCCACAAGGCCCGCTACGAGCGCAGTCTGGAATTGCTGCGCCGGGCCGGCGCCTGGTCGCCGCGCCCGGTCACGAAGAGCGGCCTGATGCTGGGGCTGGGCGAGACGATGGACGAGATCGACGCCGTGCTGCGCGACCTCCGCGCCGTGGGCTGCGACGTCCTCACGGTGGGCCAGTACCTGCGCCCCACGCTCAAGCACCTGCCGGTCGCGCGCTTCGTGCCGCCGGCGGAGTTCGACGCGCTGGCCGTGCGCGCCCGCGCGATGGGCTTCCGGCACGTCGAGTCGGGGCCGCTGGTGCGCTCGTCGTACCACGCCGAGCGGCAGGTGCCCCGGCTCGGCCGCGGCGACGGCGCCCGCGAGTCGAGCCTGCTGGTGCCGCTGGTCGACGTGTCCTGAGGGATGGCGCATGACGGCTCGCAACTTCCTGCTCAGCGACGCGCTCGACGCCTACGTGCGGGCGCACACGGAGCCGCCCGGCCCCATCGCGCGCGACCTGATCGCCGAGACGGTCGCGCTGCCGATGGCGGGCATGCAGATCGGGCCCGACGAGGCCGGCCTGCTGGCGCTGCTGGTGCGCATCAGCGGCGCCCGCGACCTGATCGAGGTCGGCACGTTCACCGGCTACTCGTCGCTCGCGATGGCGTCGGCGCTGCCCGAGGGCGGGCGGCTGCTGTGCTGCGACGTGAGCGAGGAATGGACCGCGATCGCGCGGCGCTACTGGCGCCGCGCCGGCGTCGCGGACCGCATCGAGCTGCGGCTGGCGCCGGCCATCGAGACGCTGCGCGCGCTGCCCGCGGGGCCCCAATTCGACCTCGCCTTCCTGGACGCCGACAAGGAGCGCTACCCGGACTACTTCGCGGAGCTCGTCCCGCGGCTGCGGCCGGGCGGGCTGCTGCTGGCCGACAACGTGCTCTGGAGCGGCGCCGTCGCCGACGACACCGACCAGCGCGAGAGCACCGCCGGGCTGCGCCGCTTCAACCAGCTCGCCGTGCAGGACGACCGCCTGGAGACCGTGCTGCTGCCCGCCTTCGACGGGCTCTCGATCTCGCGGCGGCGCTAGGCGGCGTCAGGGGGCCGGATCCTCGGAGCCGGGCGGGTAGTCGCTGAAGGCCGTGCGGCCCTGCTTGAGCTTGGCCAGCGCCCCATCGACGCCCTCCATGCGGCGCGGCGCCCCCTCGGCCGCCAGGCTGCCCGTCGGCGGTCCAATGCCCGAGGCGTTCATCGCGTAGGTCTGGAACGCGGCCGTGACGTGCGCCGTGAAGCCCTGCGCGTCGAGCATGTTGTTGACCGAGAACTTGACCTGCCGGTTGTGCATGGGGCTCGTCGCGGCCACCTCGGCGGCGTAGGCCAGGGTCTCGCGCTCCAGGTCGTCGCGCCGGTAGACGCGGTTCACGAAGCCCACCGCGTGCGCCTCGCGGGCCGTCAGGAAGCGGTTCTGGAAGAGCAGCTCCTTGGTCTTGCGCGCGCCCAGGTCCCAGGGCACGCCGAAGTACTGGTTGTGCGCCGGCAGGAAGCGCGCGTCGTCGGAGGCGAAGATCACGTCCATCGCGGAGGCGATCATCCAGCCGCCGTAGATGCAGTAGCCGTGCACCATCGCGATGCTGGGCTTGGGGAAGTTGCGCCAGCGCAGCGTGTTGCTCAGGTTGCGCTCGCGCAGGCGGTCGTAGCTGCCGGGGCGTTCCTCGTCGTAGCCGTGCCCGGCGCGGTCGATCAGCTCCGCCTCGCTGCCCATGTCGTGCCCCGACGAGAAGTGCCGCCCGTTCCCGGACAGCACCACGACGTGCACGCCGCGGTCGTCGTTGGCGCGGTTGAAGGCGTCGTCCATCTCGGCCAGCAGCACGCGGCTCTGGGCGTTGTTGACGTCGGGCCGGTCGAGGATGATCCGCGCCACCGGCCCCGGCTCGTAGATGATCTGTTCGTAGCTCATCGCGTGCTCCTCACTGCTCCGTCCTGCTCCGGCCGTGACCCAGCCGTCGCCCAAGGCTTACCATCGATCGCCGCATGTGCGAATATACGCACATTCTCCACAGCAGTGCCCAGTCTGCCGGATGGATCAGCAAAGGAGGCTAGACGATGCGATACCCGGCGCTGATCGAGTATGGCCCCGACGCCATTGGCGTCATCTTCCCGGATTTGCCGGGCTGCGTGGCCGCCGCCGCCAGCATCGACCAAGCCTTGCTGAACGCCGAGGACGCGCTCCGCGATTGGGTCGCCGTCGCGGACGAGGACGGCGATGCCGTTCCCCCGCCCAGCGCGCTGGAAGCGATCGACGTGCCGGCGGGCCATGCCCTCGTCTCCGTCCCGCTGATTCGGCCGTCGGGCGTCCCCGTGCGCGCCAACCTCTCCCTCGACGCCGGGGTGGCCGCCTTCATCGACGAGGAGCGCCGGCGGCGCGGCATGACCCGCCGCGCCTACGTCGAATGGATGGCCCGGCGCATCGCGCAAATGGGCGGTTAGGGCGCTCACCGCGTGCTCCTCACTGCTCCGACGGGGGGACCGACCGCCTCAGCGGCCCCGCTTGTCGATCACCTCACGGCGGAAGTCGGCGATCAGATCGCGCGCGCCCTCGCGGCTGACGGTCGCCAGCGCCACGTGGTCCACGCCCATCGACTCCAGTTGCTCCAGCTTCTCGATGATCTGCGGGCCCGTGCCCGTGATCGTCTGGCCGATCCGCTCCTCCTCCAGGAAGGCCGCCTCGCCCTCCTTGAGGTAGGTGTAGTGGCCCTCGTGCACGTCCAGGTAGAGCCGGTCGTCCGGGTGACCGCAGGCGGCGGCGTACTCGCCGATGTAGCGGTTGTAGCGGGCGGCGAGGTCGGCGTCGGCGACGGGCAGGTTCGATCCCCAGCGCCCGTACTTCGCCTCCCACATCGTGTGCAGGCGCACCGCGGCGATGGGGCCCACCCGGTCCAACACGCGCGGCGACATCAGCGACTCGCCCTCGCGCAGCACGCACGCGCCCTCGAGCACCACCGTGTAGGGCTTCTCGTAGACGCGCCCGGCCGCCTCCGCGCCCGCGCGGATCACGGCGAAGCCCTCCGCGAGGCGGGGGCTGGCGCCGGACGTCACCCAGCCGTCGCCCATCTCGCCCACAACGGCCATCGCCTTGGGGCCGTTGGCCGCCAGGAAGATCGGGATCGGATCGTCGAGGTTCATGAAGTCCGGGTGGTCGCCGTGGATCAGCCGGATCCAGCGTTCGCGGTCGCCCTCGCGGAACAGCACGTCCTCGCCGTCGAGCAGGCCGCGCACCTGGGCGGCGTACTCGCGGAAGGCGGCCACCGGGTACGACGGCAGGCCCATCGTGTTGCGCCCCGTGTAGCCCGTGCCCAGGCTCAGCACGACCCGCCCCGGGGCCAGCTTGTTGATCGACGCGACGGCGGTCGCCGTCACGGGCGCGATGCGGTTGCTGGGGATCGAGACCAGCGTGCCCAGCGTGATGCGCGACGTCTTGTCGGCGGCCAGGGCCATGGCGGCGTAGCAGTCCGACCAGATCAGCTGCGAATCGGGGAACCAGGCGTGACTGAAGCCCGCCTCCTCGGCGGCCTGCACCTCGCGCCACATGTCGATGTAGGTCGGCAGCAGGATGCCGTAGTCCATGATCACGCTCCGATCCGTGCCCCCGCGCGCCGCTCGCTGGAGGGTACCGCCCGGACGCCCGCGCGGCACGGATGCGGAACGCGGGCCGACGCTCTGATAGAGTCGCCCGCAGGCCGGTGTAGCTCAGTGGTAGAGCAGCTGTTTCGTAAACAGCAGGCCGAGGGTTCGAATCCCCCCGCCGGCTCCAACCTTCCCCCTCACGCCCCGTCCGCCCTGGGAGGCGATGCCGATGCCGGGCGGCGCGTCGTCAGGGCGCGGCGGGTGGCGCCGCGAGCTTCCGCCGGGCGGCCAGCAAGTCGTGCTTCGCCTGCATCGCGAGCCAGAGATACGCCCGGATGCCCAGTTCGGCCTCGAGTTGGACGGCCGTCTCGGCGGTGATCGCCTTCCGCCCGCGCGCGATCTCGTTCACGACCTGGAACGGCCGGCCGATGCGCCGCGCCAACTCTCGCTGCGACAGCCCGCGCGCCTCCAACTCCTCAGCCAGCAGCACCCCGGGGTGCGAGGTGTAGTCCGGCTCGACAAAGGCGAGCGTCTGCTCAGTCATGGTAGTCCCTCACTTCTTCGACGATCACCGTCCGATCATCAACGATCGTCAGGCCCCCGGCTAGCGCAGGTAGCTGGAACGAAACTGGACGCCCCAGTGGCCGTCCTGCAGGGTCACGATCCAGAGCGTATCGAAGGGCTTGTAGACGGTCCCGTCGGCGTGACAGCGATGGTTCGTGATCGCGACGTGCACCTTGTTGGGGCCCTCGTGCACGACCTCCATCGCCGCGACGACGGTGTGGTGCCAGCCCTCCGCCGCCAGCGCCGCCTCCCCGCGGCGGCTGCGCGCCACGCAGTCCTCGCGCGTCGCGATCGTCTCGAACGCGCCTTTGGCCAGGCGCACGTGCGGGTAGTTGAGCGTGTCCGCGTGACGCTCGTGGTCCTGGGCGTTGAACGCGTCGATGAACGCGCGCACCGTCGCCATGGCCTGCTCTCCGGCGTCCGACATCCGGTCCCCCTTGCGCTGCGCCGGCGATCCGCGCGGACCGCCTTGCCGCACACAGCCTACGGCCCGGCGCGGCCACGACGCCCGTAGTCGTGGGATACTGCGGCGACACAGCCGGGGCCGGGGCCCCGGACATCGGCCCAGCACGACGGGAGCGCACGCGCATGAGCACCGAAATCCGCATGAGCCACGGGGCCGAGTTGCCCTGGTCCGAGCATCGCTCGGGGATGGGCATCCAGTTCGGCGTCTCCAAGGACCTGAGCGGGTCGTCGCAGGTCTTCATGACGCGGCAGCGCATCCCGCCCGGGATGCAGAGCACGCCGCACACGCACGTCAACTGCGAGACCGCGATGTACGTCCTGCAGGGGCCGCTGATCATGCGCTACGGCGAGGGGCTGGCCCAGGAGCACGTCGCGCAGAGCGGCGACTTCTTCTTCGTGCCGCCGCACGCGCTGCACCAGATCGCCAACCCCCGCGACGACGGCGACGCGGAGGTCGTGCTCTGCCGCAACGCCGCCGAGGAGATCGTCGAGGAGGTCGAGATTCCCGGGCGCTGACCGCGCTCAGACCAGGCTGCCGCCGCAGCTCGCGCCCGCGCCCGCCGTGCAGCCGAAGCAGTGCGTCCCGACGGCGGTCCGCCGCCCGGCCAGCCGCTCCAACTCCAGGCCGAAGATGCGCGGCGGCGGGCCCGCCCCCGGCAGCGCCAGGTCGATCTCGAGCATCTGGTTGAAGTCGCAGTCGTAGAGGGCGCCGTCCCAGCCGACGGAGATCGTGTTGCGGCACATCAGCTCCGGCAGCGTGGCCGGGTTGAACGACCGCGCCAGCAGGTGCACGTAGTCCTCGAGTTGGCCCGAATCCTGCAGGGTCTCCAGATAGCGACCCACCGGCAGGTTGGTCAGCGTGTAGAGGCGGTTGAAGCGCACGCCGTAGCGACGATCCAGCTCCCCCTTCCAGTCGCACTCCATCGACGCCTGATCGGGCGGCAGGAACGCGCCCACGGGGTTGGCGACCAGATTCAGCTCCAGCCCCGACCCCTCGACCCCGTAGCCGAGCGCGTTCAGCGCCGCCAGCGCCTCCAGGCTGCGATCGAACACGCCCACGCCGCGCTGGGCGTCGGTCGGGCCGGCCAGGTAGTAGGGCAGCGACGCGATGATCTCCACGCCCCGCTCGGCGAGGAAGGCCGGCAGGTCGCGCTGCTCGGGCATCAGGAAGGCGGTCAGGTTGGCCCGATCGATCACGTGCGCGCCGCGATCGGCCGCCGCCGCCACGAGGTCGCGGAAGCGGGGGTGCAGCTCCGGCGCGCCGCCCGTGATATCGACGGTGGGGACGTCGTGGCGGGCGATCACGTCCAGGCAGGCCTCGACCACGGCGTCGGGCATGATCTCGGTGCGGTCCGGCCCCGCGTCGACGTGGCAGTGGCTGCACGTCTGATTGCAGTACTTGCCGACGTTGATCTGCAGCACCTCGACGGTCCCCGCCCGCAGCGGCCCGGCGCCCGCCTCCGAGACGGCGTCGGGGAAGGCGCGCGGCAGCGCCAGATCGCCCAGCAGGGCGCGCTGCGCCGCGGGCTCGGCCAGCGGGTGCGCGCGACGCCGCAGCGATCGGGCCGGCGCGACCGCGGTGACCGTCGGCACGTCGCAGGCGAGGGCGGGCGCGGGCGCATCGGCGCAGCTTGGGGCAGCGTCGCGGTTGGGCTCGGAGTTGCAACAGGTGTCGGTCATCGATCTCCCCCATCTGCTCTGCAGCCGCGCACGCCCAACGATCCTACGCGACCGCGCCGCCCGCGGACGCACGCCGGACGATTGGGACACGGACGGCGACGAAGCGCAGCCGCACGTAGTCCGCGACCCAGCGCTCGCCGTCGAAGAGCTGCGGGCGGCTGGCGGTCTCCACGGCCGTGATCAGCGCCTCGGCGCGGTCGGCGGGCACGGCGGCCAGGAACGCCCCTGCGAACATCCGCAGCCAGTCGCGCATGCCGTCCGCGCCGCCCTCCAGGGGCGTCGCCCGATCGAAGGCGGACAGCCGTCGCAATTCCAGCCCGTGCGCCTCCAGTCGCGCCGCCTGCTCGGCCGGCGACGGGAAAACCCAGGGCTGCGGCTGTCGCGCGACGGGCAGCCCCTCGCGATCGAGCGCCGCGCGCAGCGGCGCGAGGATCGCGGCGACGTTGCGCCGCCCGCCCATCTCGACGACGAAGCGACCGCCCGGCCTCAGCGCCGCCGCCACGCTGGCGATGACGGCGTCCTGGTCGGGCATCCAGTGCAGCGCCGCGTTGGAGAAGACCGCGTCGAGCGGCTCGTCGACGCGCAGTCGCTGCGCGTCGGCCCGCCGGAACGCGACGCCCGGATGCTCGCGCCGGGCGAGGGCCAGCATCGCGGGGTCCTGATCGACGCCCTCCACATCGGCGCCGGCGGCGGCGATCGCGGCGGTCAGCGCGCCGGTGCCGCAGCCCAGGTCGAGGATGCGCTCGCCGGGCTGCGGGTCAAGCCAGACCAGCAACTCCCGGCCGCGCCGCGGCACGAAGGCGAAGGCCTCGGCGTAGCGTTCGGCGTCCCAGCCCGGCTCCGGCATGGCGCCAGCATACCGGCGAGTTGTGGCCGCCCCGAGCCTCTGTAAGACTCGGCGGCATGACCGTCCGCATCCGGCCCATCGGCCAGGGCCGGCAGGCGCGCCCCTTCATCGACGCGCTGTGGCGTGTCTACGCCGGCGACCCGGTCTGGACGCCGCCGCTGCGCGTCCAGCTGTCGGCGCAGCTCGACCCCAAGCACAACCCGTTCCTGCGCTACGGCAAGGCGCAGCTCTTCGTCGTCGAGCGCGACGGCGAGGTCGTGGGGCGCATCTCGGCCCACACCAACCCCGCGCACGACGCCCGCCACGGGGAGCGGGCCGGCTTCTTCGGCTTCTTCGAGTGCATCGACGACGCCGCCTGCGCCCGCGCCCTGATCGAGTCGGCCGAGGACTGGCTGGCGGGCGAGAGCGTCGACTGGGTGCGGGGCCCCGTCTCGTTCACGATCAACCAGGAGATGGGCACGCTCGTCGACGGCTTCGACACGCCGCCGATGGTCGCGATGCCGCACGGCCGCCCCTACTACGACGCCCTGCTGCGCGGCGCCGGCTACGCCAAGGCCAAGGACCTCTTCGCCTGGAAGTACCCGGTGCACGAGCCGGACCCCCGCATGGAGCGCGTGCACGACCGCGTGCGGCGCGAGATCGACGGCCTCGCGGTGCGCGAGCTCGAGAAGAAGCACCTGCGCCGCGACATCGGCATCGGCATCGACATCTTCAACGACGCCTGGCGGGACAACTGGGGCTTCGTGCCCGTGCGCGAGGACGAGGTCGACCAACTGGCCAGCGACCTGGGGCAGTTCGCCGACCCCGACCTCACGGCGCTGGTGTCGATCCACGATGAACCCGTGGCGATGGTCTTCGCGATCCCCAACCTCAACGAGGTCGCCCGCGACATCGACGGCCGCCTCTTCCCCTTCGGCTGGATCAAGGTCAAGTGGCGGCTCTGGCGCGGCCCCCGGACCGGCCGCGTGATGCTGCTGGGCATCCGCCCCGAGTACCGCAAGCGCCGCTACGCCGGCATCGCGCTGCTGCTGTTCGCGCAGATCCACCGGCGCGGGCAGCGCCGCGGCTACGAGTGGGCCGAGCTGGGCTGGGTCCTCGAGGACAACCAGCTGCTCAACACCGGCCTGCAGCGGTCCGGCGCGCAGATCTACAAGCGCTACCGCGTCTACCAGAAGGGCGGCCTGCCCGGCGAGTGAGTCCGGCTCAGTTGATGGGGGCTCGGTTGATCAGGGCTCAGTTGATCAGGCTGTCGAGCGAGACCGGCCCCGCGCCCAGGAAGATCAGCGACACGCAGGCCAGCAGCAGCAGCACGTCCAGCTCATAGCCCTGCACCTCGCCGCCCTGGAAGGGCGCGTTCAGCTTCGTCTTCTGCACCCACGTCGCGACGAGCATGTTGCCCGCCAGCGGGATCGCGACCCAGGCCGTGCCCAGCCCCAGCAGCAGCAACCCGCCGCCCACGAGCTCCAGCGAGGCGACGCCCATCGCGAGCAGGTGCGGCTGCGGGAAGCCCAGACTCCCGAACCAGTCGCCCGTGCCGCGGATGCCGCGCCGCCACTTGCCCAGGCCCGCGTCGATGAAGATCACGCCCAGCGCGATGCGCAGGGGCACCGCCGCCCATTCCAGGTTCTGCACGCCCCACGGCTCGGTCAGCCAGTCCATCGTCGGCGCCCTCTCCAGCCCCCGCGGGGACGATCCCGCGGACGCTAGCGGGTCGCGCCGCCGCCGTCGACCGGCGACGCCGGATTGACGCGCCGGGCGCGCCGTCCATACGATCGGCCCCGCGCCACCCAGCCCGGAAAGCCGTGCCATGAACAAGCTCGCCGAGCGCCTCCGCCATGCCCGCCGCCGCGGCCGACGTCTGGGCTTCGGCGTCGCCGGCGCGCCCAAGGGCGCGGAGCGCGGGTTGCTGATCGCGTCGCGCGGCCCGGACCCGGCGGGGGCCGACTTGGCCGTCCTGCCCGACGCCGCCGCCGTCGCCGGCAGCGACGCGCTGGCCGGCGTCGAGCTGAGCCCGCTCACGCCGGAGGGCGCGGAGGCCGCGGAGCGCGCGGGCGCGGCCTTCGTCGTCTACGACCCCGACGACGCCGACGCGGAGGCGCTGCTGCGCGTCGATCTGGACTACGTGCTGCGTCTGCCGGCGCGGAGCATCGAGGACTCGGAGTTGCGTGTCGTAGCCAGCCTGCGCCCGGCGCTCGTGATCGCGCCCGCCGTCTCCGCGCCGATGCCGGTCGCCGCGCTGATCTCCCTGCGCCGCATCGGACTGGGCGTCGGCGCGCCGCTGGCCGTCCCCGTCCCGGCGACGGCCGCCACGCGGCTGTTGGAGGTGCTGCGCGACTCCGGCGTCGTCGTGCTGCTGCTGGAGTCGCCCTCGGCGGACGACGTGGCCGCGCTGCGGGCCCGCATCGCGGAGTTGCCCGTCCGCCCCCGCCGCCACGACGACGACGCCCCCGTCGTGACCGGCGTGCGCCCCGAGGGCGGCGATGACGACTTCGACGACGACTGAGCGTCGCCCGCCAGCACGTCACCCGTCAGGCCGGCCCGCCGCGCTATCCGCGGCCCGGCTCCGCCGCCGCATCGATGTAGCGGCGCTCCGGTCGCGACCCCAGGCCCGTCAGGACCTCGTAGGGGATCGTCCCGCAGCGCTCCGCGAAGGCCTCCAGGCTGACCTCCGCGTCGCCGTCGCGACCGATCAGCGTCGCCGTGTCGCCCAGGGCGGCCTCGGGGATGCCGCTCAGATCGACCAGCGTCATGTCCATGCAGACCGTGCCCACGACCGGCGCGGGCCGCCCCCGCACGAGCATCACGCCCCGATTCGACAGTACGCGCCGGAAGCCGTCGGCGTAGCCCACCGCGACAACGCCCACGCGCGCCTCCCGCGCGGCCGTCCACGTGCCCCCGTACGAGACCGCCTCGCCGGCCGCGACATCCTGGATTTGCACCAGCCGCGCCCGCCACGTCGCGACGGGCCGCAGCAACTCGGCCGCGATCCCAGCCGACGCCCCGGGCCCGAACCCGTACATGCCCGCCCCCACGCGCACCAGGTCGAGCGACATCCCGGGGTAGCGCAGCAGCGTGGCGCTGTTCGCCGCGTGACGCAGCGGCGCGCCGGCGCGCTCGGCCAGCGGCAGGAATCGCGCGAAGCGGCGCTGTGTGTCGTCGGGCCCGGTGTCGTCCGCGTCCGGGCTGTCTGCGTTGGGGAAGTGCGTGTAGAAGCCCTCCAGGCGCAGGCCGGGCTCGGCCCGCACGGCCGCGACCAGCGACTCGGCGACCGCGGCCGGCGGACCCAGCCGGTGCATGCCCGTGTCCACCTTGACGTGCACCGCCAGCGTGCGCCCCGCGGCTGCCGCCGCCCGGCCCAGCGGCCCGACCAACTCGGGCCGCGTCAGCGTGCTGGCGATGCCGAGGCGGGCCACGCGCGCCGCCTCGTCCGGCGGCCACGGCCCCAGCACCAGGATGGCGGCGTCGATGCCCCCGTCGCGCAGCGCCTGCGCCTCGTCGAGCGTGAAGACGCAGAGCCGGCCCGCTCCCGCGTCGAGCGCGGCCCGCCCGATCGCGACCGCGCCCAGCCCGTAGCCGTCCGCCTTGACCACGGCCGCCAGCTCCGCCGTCCCGGCGCGCGCGCGCAGGGCGCGCACGTTGTGCCGCACGGCTGCCAGGTCGACCGCAACCCAATTCAGCGCGCTCACGGGCGTCGCTCCGGGCGTGGGGCACGTGGACAGCCCTCGGGCTCGCGGGTACGGTGCGCACGGGGCTGTTGGGGGCGGCGGTGCCGAGCATCCCGTGTGCAAGGCGGGATGGACCACGCATGCGACAAGAGTCGTCTCGGCTTTCTGGATCCCCGCCGAGGGACCGCTCGCACCGTACCACCCGTGGAAAATACGGGTCAAAGCGGGCGGCCCTCTGGCTGATCGTCGTGTGCACGCTGCTGCCGGTCGCCTGCAGCGGCGACGACCCACCCCAGCCGGACCCCGGCGACCCGCCGTCGCAGCCCACGGTCGCGCCCGACCCCGCACCGCGGCCCAACCAACTGACCAACCCGCCGGCCAAGCCGACGCCCCGGCGGCGGACGCCTCCGCACGGCGCGCGCCCGCGACGCCGGCGCCCCCGCCGCCGGTCAGCGCGCACATCCTGCTCGAGCGGGCGGCGCAACTCGAGCACGACGGCTTCTGGGAGGCGGCCGCCGAGGCCCGCGCGCAGGCCCTCGGCGACGCCTCGGCCGCGACGCTCTCGCCGGGCGACCTCGGCGACGCCTACCTGGCCCAGATCCGGCTGCTGCTGGAGTTGGAGGCGCCCGGCCGGGCGGAGAGCACGCTGGCGGCGCTCGACGCGAGCGGGGCGCCGGTCACGACCGCGCAGCGCTGGCTGATCCGCGCCCGCGTCCTGACGGCCATCGGCCGGGCCGAGCCGGCGGTCGCCGCCTACCACGCCTACCTCGACGCCGGCGGCGGCGCCCGGCATCACGCGCTGGTGGAGCGCGCCCGGCTGCGGGCCGCGATTGGCGATACCGAGTTCGCACTCCGCGACTATGAGTCGATTCGCGATGATCCCGCCACAGCCGCCCTCGACCTGGAGAGCGCGCTGCTGGAGGGCGGGCTGCTGCTCGAGAACGCGGGCCGCTACGCGGAGGCCGACGACTGGTACCGCGCGCTCGGCGATGTCTCGCCGTGGGTCTCCGACGACGCCTTCGCGCTGCGTCGCAGCGGCGCGGTGCGGCTGCAACAGGACGACATGCCCGGCGTCCGCGAGGCCTGGACGCAGCTGCTGATCGACCATCCGGGGCATTGGCGCGCCATCGAGGCCTACGACGGGCTGATCGCCGAGGGCATCGCCGTCGACCCGCTGGTGGCCGGGCTCTACTTCTACCGCCAATCCCGCTTCGACGACGCGACGGCGGTCTACGCGGCGCTGCTCGACGGCGACCCCACAGCCGCGGAGACGGGCGTCGCGCTGTACTACCTGGCCGCGATCGATGAGGACCTGGGCGCGGGCGCCGACGCGATCGAGGGCTACCTGGCGTCGGTCGCGGCCGACCCCGACGGCCCGCAGGCCGACAACGCGCTGTGGTGGGCGGGCCGGCTGCTGGAGGAGCAGGAGTCGAACACGCTGGCCTGGATCGTCTTCGCGCGGCTCGCCGACGACTACCCCGACAGCGAGTTCGCGATCGAGGCCGGCTTCCGGGCCCCGCTCGCGCGCTACCGGGCGGGCGCGCTGGCCGCCGCCGCCGCCGAATTCCGCGCCCTCACCGACAGTGCGGACACGGCGCAGGCTCAGCGGGCCTGGCTGTGGCTGGGCAAGAGCCTCGACGCCCTGGGCGACGCGGCGGGCGCGGCGTCGGCCTTCGCATCGGCACAATCGACAGGCCAAGGCGGCGCCCCGCACGACTACGCCGCCCTGCGGGCGCAGGCGCTCGCGGCCGGGGCGCTGGACACGCCGCGACTGATCCGGGGCTCCGTCACTCCGCTGGACCCGCCCGCCGCGTCGCCCCTCGACGCGTGGATCAACGCGCTGCCCGGCGCCGATGCGACGACCGCAGACGCCATCGCGGCGTCGGAGGACTGGCGCGCCGCCGTCGATCTGTGGGCCGTCGGGCTCGGCGCGCAGGCCGAGCCCCGCTTCCGGCTGGCCCTGGCGCGTTCCGCGAACCCCTGGGCGATCGTCCACGCCGCCCGCGTCTTCGACGCGATGGGCGCCGTGCATCTGCGTCTGGCGGCCGCCGTCAACCTGCTGCTGCGCGTCCCGGACGCGGATCGCCCCGCCGCCCCGATCGAGATCTTGCGCTGGGCCTACCCGCGCGGCTGGCCCGAGCTGGCCGCGACGGCGGCGCGCCGCTTCGACGTCGATGAGCTCCTGCTCTACGCGCTGATCCGCCAGGAGAGCCTCTTCAATCCGCAGGCCGGCTCCGTCGCGGGGGCGCTGGGGCTGACGCAGGTCATCCCCGCGACCGGCGGCGACATCGCCCGCATGCTCGACGACGGCGGCTTCCAGACCTCGCTGCTGTTCCGGCCCGAGCGCTCGATCCGCTACGGCGCCGCGTATCTCGGCCAGCAGCTCACGAGCTTCGATGGCGCGGCGCCGATCGCGCTGGCCGCCTACAACGGCGGACCGGGCAGCGCCGCCCGCTGGTCGCAGGGCGCGTCGGCGCTCGACCCCGATCTCTTCTACGAGGCCGTCACCTTCAGCGAGACCCGCGCCTACCTGCGCCTGGTCCTCGAGAACTACGCCTGGTACCAGTACGTCTATCGCGGCGCGAGCGCCCCCACCCTGCTGCCGCCCGGCCCCTGACGCGTGCGCCGGCCCACACCGGCGCCGCCGCCGACACCGCTGCCGACACCGTTGCGGCGACGGTTGCGGCCAGAGAACGGCTGGATATACTGATTCCACGTCGCGACGGCGGGTCCGTCGTCGCTTTCCCGGGCGCACAGCCGATCACGGCGCGTCCGATGCTGGCAGGGCCATGCCTAAGCGCACCTGGCAACCCAAGCGAATCCCGCGGAAGCGCGAGCACGGCTTCCGCAAGCGCATGGCGTCGCGCGGCGGACGGGCGGTGCTGCACCGCCGCCGGCAGCGCGGTCGTCATCGATTGACGGTGGTTTGAGATTGACGGTGGCTCGAGATTGACAGTGGTTTAACCGGCCGCCGAGTCGGCCGTTTAGCTGGCCGTTCAGCAGGCGTCGCGCGGAACTCCCTCCCTGCTTGCGCCACTGACGGCCGCCCGGCGGGAGCTGCCGATGCAGCGCCATCAGCGACTCCGGCGGCGGCGGGATTTCGCGGCCGTGTACCGATCGGGGCGTAGTTATGCCCGTGGCCCCCTGGCCCTCCGCATCCGCGCCAATCCGGACACGGACGCGCCGCGCTACGGCTTCGCCGTCGGCAAGCGGCTGGGCGGCGCCGTCACGCGCAACCGCATCAAGCGCCGCCTGCGGGCGGCCGCGCGACTCTGCGGGGCGGCCGGACAGGTGGACATCGTCGTGATCGCGAGGCACGGCGCGCAGCACGCCAGCTACCAGGAGTTGCATGCGGCGCTGTCCGGCCTGCTACGTCGCGCCGGGCTGACGCGAACCGAGCCGGGCGAGGACGACGCGCCATGATAATCCAGAGAAGCCAGTGAACCCGCTGTGAGTACCCAGGGAGGCGCCGTCGATCGTGCGGCCGGCCGTCCGGCCGCCAGGCCCGCCCATCTGGTCCTGCGCCTGATCCGCGGCTACCAGACCACGCTCTCGCCGGGCCTGGGGCCGGCCTGCCGCTACCTCCCCAGTTGCTCCGACTACGCCCTGCAGGCGATCGAGCGCTACGGCGTCGTGCGGGGCGGCGCGATGACCGTCTGGCGCCTCCTGCGCTGCAACCCCCTGGCGGCCGGCGGCTACGACCCGCCCTGCGACCCGCCCCACACCGCGCCCTGCGACGAGACCGACGCGGCGGCGGAACACCCGCGGGCCTCGCGATGGCGGGTGTTTCACGTGAAACACCGCCCCGGAACGTCCCGCTGATGCGAAACCCTCTTGGCCGCCGCCGCCTGCGTGGCCTCGCGCTGCTGGCCGCGATCCCCATCCTGGCGGCCTGTACGGTCACCAACGACCCCGACGGCTGGGCCCCGCCCATCGCCACCGAGCTGGACGGGCGGCCGATCGTCATCGCCCGCGTCGAGGACAACGCGATGGCGGCGATCGACCTCGACCGGGCGAACCCGGTCGTCTGGATGTTCCCCGGCGTCGCCGCCGGACAGGCCCCCGCGCAGGACGACGAGCGCCCCTTCCCCGGCCTCGACGAGCAGGTCGAAGCGCAGGGCTTCTACGGCGCGCCCGCCGTGATCGGCGCGGACGCCGAGGAGATCGTCGTCGCCGACCACAACGAGGGCATCGTCTACGCCATCCAGCGCGACGGATCGAGCGCCCGCGTCCTGCTCGACACGGGGGCCCCGGTGATCGCCGGCGTCGTCGCCGCGGACGACGGCCGGACCATCTTCGTCGCGACGACGGGCGAGCGCGTGTACGCCATCGACACCGAGAGTCCCCCCCTGAGCGTGGACGATGCCGAGGCGTTCGTCTGGATCGCGGAGGGGATCGAGGGGCGCATCTGGGGCACGCCGGCCATCGCCCGCACGGATGCCCACGGCCCGCTGCTCATCGTCCCCACGATGGCCGGTCATGTGGTCGCGCTGCGCACCGACGACGGCTCGGTCCTGTGGACGTTCCGCTCGGGCGCGGGCATCGCCAGCGATGTCGTGGTCGGGGACGGCCTCGCCTTCTTCGGCGGCTTCGACCGCACCTTCTACGCGCTCGATGTCGAGACCGGCGAGGAGCGCTGGCGCGCCGAGGGCGCGCACTGGTTCTGGACGAGCGCGCTGCTGGTGAACGGCACGGTCTTCGTCGGCGATCTGCACGGCGCGGTCTGGGCCTGGGACGCGGCGACGGGCGCGGCGCGCTGGCCGGAGCCGTTCCAGGCCGGGGAGCGCATCCGCGCGCAGCCCGCCCTCACCAGCGCCGGCGCGCTGGTGATCATCACCCGCGAGGGCACGCTGCTGGCCATCGATCCGGACACCGGGCGGCAGGTCTGGGGCGACCCCAGCAACCCGCTGAAGACATCGAACCGGGTACTGGCGACGCCGCTCATCCTGGCCGACGACTCGGTGCTGATCAGCGACGACCAGGGCGTGCTCTGGCGATCGCGCGTCGGCAGCGGCCGCGTCTGCGAGATCTTCCCCGAGCGCAACCTCGACTGCGAGCGCCTGCTCGACGCGGACCAGGGCTAGGGGGCGGCGCGCGTGAGCTTCCTCTGGAACGACCTGCTCGTCAACCCAATGATCAACGCGCTGATCATCATGTCCAACGCCCTGTTGGACAACTTCGGCCTGGCCATCATCGCGTTCACGATCTTCATCCGCCTGGTCACCTTCCCGCTGACGATCCGGCAGCTGCGCACCACCCGCGCCATGCAGGAGATGCAGCCGCAGATGCAGGAGATCCAGAAGAAGTACAAGGATCCCAAGCGGCGCCAGCAGGAGATGATGAAGCTCTACCGCGAAGTGGGCTTCAACCCGCTGGGCTGCCTCGTCCCCTTCGCGGTGCAGATTCCCATCTGGATCGCGCTGTTCCAGGTCATCCGCCGCACCGTGGGCACGACGCCCGAGGCCCTGCTGGGCCTCGCCTCGCGCCTCTACGACTGGGACTACATCACCGAGTCGGTGCCGCTGCGCAGCGACTTCCTGTTCATCGACCTGGCGGAGCGATCGATCCCGCTGGCCGTGCTGGTCGCCGCCGCGACGTTCTACCAGCAGAAGCTCTCGACCGCGACCCGCTCGCAGGTGAAGGACGACCGCCAGGCCGCGACCAATAAGATGATGCTCTACCTCATGCCGCTGCTCTTCGGCTGGTTCACGATGACCGTCCCCGCCGGCCTGGGCCTGTACTGGTTCACGACCAGCCTGGTGGGCATCATCACGTCGTACCTCTACTACAAGCCCGACAACATCACGTGGCGCTGGCTGATCTCGCTCGACGCGCTGCCGCCGTCGGCGAAGGCGCGCGCGCGCAGCGCCGCCATGTCCCCCGGCGCCCCCGGCGGGGCCGCCAAGACCACCTCCGCGACGCCGGCGGGCGAATCCGCCCCCCCAGACTCGAGTGCCACCCCCGACGCGGACGACGCGTCCGACAGCCGCTCGGCTGCCGCGCGTCGCCGCAGACGCCGCCGCCGGCGCCGGCGCGGCAGCGGGGGCGCGAAACAAGAAAGGGCCGACTGAGCCATGCCCACAGACAACCCCAACAGCGTGGAAACGACCGGCAAGACCGTGGACGACGCCGTCCTGCAGGCCCTGCGCCGGCTCAACCGGACGCGCAACCAAGTCGATGTGCGCGTCCTCAGCGAGGGCCGGCCCGGCGTGTTCGGCATCGGGGCCAACGAGGCCCGCGTGCGGGTGAGCGTCATCGGCGCCGCCCCCGCCGGCGGCGACCCCGACGAGGCGCCGCTGCCGAAGATCGACGACTACGCCCATTACGCCGAAGTCGATCGGCGGCCCGCCGGTCCCGGACGGGGCCGGGGCGGCTCCGGGGGTCCGCCCGGCGCGCGCCGCCGCGACCCGTCGCTGGGTCCGCCGACGGCCCGCACGCCGCAAGATCGCCCGCCACGAGACCGCGCGTCCCGATCGGGCCCGCCCCCCCGTCGCGACGGCGGCCGCGACCGCGACCGTGATCGCGACCGTGGTGGCTACCAGGGCAGGGGCCGCTACGGCGGACGCGGACGCGGCGGCCAAGAGCGCGACCCGATCATCCGCCCCGAGCCGCTGCCGTTCGCACTGCTCGCCGATCCCGAGTTCGAGCCCGAGGACGACCAGGACGCCACCGAGTTCGCGACGGCCGTGCTCACCGACCTGCTGCACCTCATGCGCGTGGAGGCCGTCGTCACGGCGCGCCCGCCGGCCATTCCTATGGAGGGGCTCGACCACGCCGTGGCGGTGCTCATCGTAGGCCCGCCGGATGGCCCGCCAGATGGCGCATCGGACGGGCCATCCGGCGGGCCATCCGGCGATGACGACGCCGGCGACGGGCTCGACATCCTGATCGGCCCCAACGGCCAGCACCTGGCCGCCCTGCAGTACATGATCAACCTGATCACCAGCCGCGCGCTGGAGGGCCGCCACTCCTTCACGGTCGACGTCGACGGCTACAAGCAGCGCCGCGAGCAGGAGCTCCTGGCGATGGCCGCCGCCGCCGCCGCCGAAGCCCGCGAGACGGGCGCCATGGTCGAATTGCAGCCGCTGCCGCCGGCCGAGCGCCGCATCATCCACCTGAACCTCTCCGGGTTCAACGGCATCGAGACGGAGAGCACCGGCGTGGGCGCTGCGCGACGGGTCCAGATCGTCTACCGTGGCGAGTAGCTGGGGTCGGCTCTGCTACGAAGGCGGGGTCTGTGCCGATCATTGCGATCGCGAACCAGAAGGGCGGCGTCGGTAAGACGACGACCGCCGTCAACCTCGGCGCCGCGCTGGCCCGCTCTGGGCGGCGCATCCTGCTCGTCGACGCTGATCCGCAGTCCAACGCCACCAGCGGCCTCGGCCTCGTGCCCGGCGGGCGCGGCGCTGACGGACGCGGCAGCCTGTACGACGTCCTCGGCGGCGTCCCGGCCGCGGCCTGCGTCCAGGAGACCGGGGAGCCGGGCCTCGCGATCCTGCCCGCCTGCCGCGACCTCGCCGGCGCCGAGGTGGAACTCGCCGCGCTGCCCGACCGCGAATACCGCCTGCGCACGTCGATCGCGACGCTGCGCTCGGGGTACGACTTCGTCCTGATCGACTGCGCCCCGTCGCTGGGGCTGCTGACGCTGAACGCCCTCACCGCCGCCGACCGCGTCGTGATCCCGGTGCAGTGCGAATACCTCGCCCTGGAGGGGCTGGGCTATCTGGCGGACACGATCGGCCGCGTCGCGGAGCGGCTCAATCCGTCGCTGCGCGTGGACGGCGTCCTGCTGACGATGTTCGATTCCCGCACGAAGCTGTCGCAGGAGGTCGTGCGGCAGGTGCGCAGCCACTTCCCGCAGACCTACAGCACCGTCATCCCGCGCTCCGTGCGCCTGGGCGAGGCGCCCAGCTTCGGCCGCACGATCTTCGACCACGCCCCCGCCTCGTCCGGGGCCGGCGCCTACCGCGCCCTGGCGCGGGAGTTCCTGGCGCGCGAGGAGCGCCGCACAGCCCCCGCCCCGGCAACACCGCCCGCGCCGGCGTCCGGCGCGATCGATTCCACCCGCGGCGGCCTCGTCGCGGCGGCAGGAGGCGCAGCATGACCACCGCCCGACCGATCCTGGGCCGCGGACTCGACGCCCTGATCCCGCGCTCGCAGGACCGCCGCGACGAGCCCGCCCCGCCCCGCGTCGCCATCGACCAGATCGACCCCAACCCCGAGCAGCCGCGCGGCGTCGTGGACCCCGCCGCGCTGCAGGAACTGGCCGCCAGCGTGCGCTCGATCGGCGTCTTGCAGCCGCTGCTCGTCACCGCCGGCGCCGGGGGCCGCTTCACGCTGGTCGCCGGCGAGCGCCGCTGGCGGGCGGCCCGGCTGGCGGGGCTGCGGGAGGTGCCCGTCGTCGTTACGAGTCTGGCCGGCGACGAGCTGCTCACGGCGGCCCTGGTCGAGAACGTGCAGCGCGAGGACCTGAGCCCCCTCGAAGAGGCCGGCGCCTACGCGCGGCTGCTGGCCGCCAGCGGCGAGAGCCAGGCGCGCATCGCGCAGCGCGTCGGCAAGAGCCGCAGCACCGTCGCCAACTCGCTGCGACTGCTGGGCCTGCCCGCCCCCATCCGCGACAGCCTCGCCCGCGCCGAGATCAGCGAGGGCCACGCGCGCGCCCTGCTCGCCGTCGCCGACCCCGCCGCGCGCGAGGCACTCTGGCGGCGCGTCGTCGCCGAGGGCCTCAACGTGCGTCAGACGGAGCGCGCGGCCCGCGCCGTGAACGCCGCCGCCGCGGCGCCTGCCCCCGAGCCCGGCGACCCGTCGCGAGACCGCGACGCCGACGCGGCGCTAATCACGGACCTCGAACGGGCGCTGGGCACCCGCGTGCGTCTGCATCGCGGCGGCCGGGGCGGCACGCTGGAGATCCGCTGGTACGACGACGAACAGCTCCAGCACCTCGCCGAGCGCTTGGCGGCGCGGCACACCGACGCGCTGCCGCCCCCGCCCGCGCATCTCACCATCTGACGTGGCGGCGCCCGGACCCCAGCACCGGAACCCCAGCACCGAAGGAGTGACCATGTCCATCGACGACCGCCTGCAGGAACTCGGCATCCAGTTGCCGCCGCCGCCCGGCCCCGTGGGGGTCTACAAGCCCGCCGTCCGCACCGGCAACCTGCTCTACGTGTCGGGCCAGCTGCCCGTCGCCGATGGCGAGTTCACGGCGATTGGCCGGCTGGGGGCGGAGGTCGACCTGGCGACGGGGCGGGCCGCAGCGCGGCAGTGCGCGATCAACTGTCTGGCCGCCGCGGCCGGCGCGCTGGGCTCGCTCGACGCGATCCGCCAGGTCGTGCGGCTGACCGGCTTCGTCGCCTCGACCAGCGACTTCACGCAGCAACCGCAGGTGATCAACGGCGCATCGGAGCTGCTGCGCGACGTGCTGGGCCCGGACGCCGGAGTCGGCGCGCGCGTCGCGGTCGGCCTGGCGGCGCTGCCCGCGGGCGTGCCCGTCGAGGTCGACGTGATCCTCGAGGTCGAAGGATAAGCCCGGGAGGGCCGATAATCCGCGATACGCGGTCCTACGGCGTCGATCCGCCCTGAGCCCCGCTATCGGATCCTCCACCTCCACCGCGACGCCGGCGCCGGCGTCGCCGCTTGCGTCGCGGGGCGTCCTGCCCGTCGCCGCCCTCGGCGGCAGCCCCCGGCGTCGCCGGCGCGTCGGCGCCGGACGCGGCAGCGCCCGATGGCCGCTCGTCCGTCGCGCCGGGCGTTGTCGCGTCGGGCGTTGTCGCGGCGCCGCCCGCCGCGCGCCCCCGACGGCGACCGCCGCGCCGCCGACGTCGCCTGCCGGTACGTTCCTCGCCCGCGGCGGCCGCATCGGCCGGGGCGTCGCTTCCGCCATCCGCCGGCGTCGCCGCGCGACCCCCGCCGCGGGGCGGACGCCCGCCGCGCCGCACGGGCTGGCCCGCGGGCCGCTCGGCGGGCGCGGTGGGCACGGTGGGCGCGGTGGGCTCAGTGGCCGCGGCGGGCGCAGTGGGCCTGGCGGGCGCAGTGGTCGCCGGACGGCCGAGCACGTCGCTGAGCGTCTCCTGTAGCGCCGCGTTCGGCTCCTCTTCGATGCGCACGGCCATGCCGATCTCGGCGGCCGACACCTCCACCCGCCCCGCGCGGTCGTCGAGCTCCAGCGCGATCGTCTGCTTGAGCACGTTGATCTGCACGACTTTGCCCATCCCCGACGGCGTCGACACGCGCTTGCCCAGCTTGGGCAGCGTGCCGCGCATCTCCCGGTAGACGGGGTACTCGAAGGTCAGGCAGCAGAGCAGCCGTCCGCAGACGCCCGACAGCTTGTCGGGGTTGAGCGCCAGCGATTGCTCCTTCGCCATGCGAATGCCGACCCTGGGGAAGTCCGTCATCCAGCTCGAGCAGCAGAGCCGCAGGCCGCAGATGTCGTGACCGTCGACCAGCTTGGCGCGGTCGCGCGGGCCGGCCTGCTGCATGTGCAGGCGGACGTTGAACTCCTCCTCCACCTCCCGCACGACGGGCGTGAAGTCGACGTGCCTGTCGGACTGGAAGTGGCAGGTCGCCTCCTCGCCGGCCAGGTTGAGCTGCATCGTGGCGGCGTACATGGGCAGGTTGCTCGCCGCGATCAGCGACCGCGCGCGGGCCAGGATCACCTCGCTGCGCTCCCGCATGCGGTCCGCCCGATCGCGGTCGTCCGCGCCGGCCAGCCGCACGATCGGTCGCGCGTCGCGGGGCACGGGGCCGGCATCGTCGGGCGGCAACGTGACGACGCGCGCCATCTCGAGGCCGCGCGCCGTCCGCACCACGACGTACTCGCCTTCCAGCACCGGGTCGGCCGGGGGGGCGAAGTGGTAGATCTTCGACGCCTCGCGGAAGCGCACGCCGATCATGTTCGCGCTCATGCCGCGCTCCTCACCGCCGGCGGCCCCGGACGGGGCGCGGCCAGCATTAATGCTTCCAGCGCGACGCGGACGTCGACGCCGATCCGCAGTAGTTCTTCCGTGCGCCGCACTTCCCGCAGGAAGGCGACGATGTCGCCCGGGCGGTAGCGCGGCGCATCCGCCTCCAGCTCCGCCCGCAGGAACTCGTGTGTGACCCCCGTCGCGACGCCCAGGCGCACGCGCAGCAGGTCGCGCCACCACTCCCGGCAGTACTCCAGCGCCGTGCGCGCGGGCCCCAGGTCGCCGCGGCGGCTCGAGAGGTGCTCGGCGAACTCCATGCGCTCGCGCGCGCCCCCGGCGCTGAGCGCGCGCAACTGCTCGATCTCCGCGCGCCGCTGCGCGACCGGATCGTCGTCGGCGAGCGCGTTCGTGGCCCAGCTCGCCCGCCCGCGCGCCATGCGCGACAGCGCGTCGGCGGTCTCGTCGGTGACCCCATCCTCGCCCGCCAGCCGCGCCGCCAGCAGACCGCGGGCCAACGGCGTCACGTCGATGCGGCGGCAGCGCGACCGCACCGTCTCCGACAGTCGCGCCGGCGAGTCCGTCACCAGCACCATCGTGACCGCGTCGGGCGGCTCCTCCAGCGTCTTCAGGAAGGCGTCCGAGGCGTCGGTAGTCATGGCGTCCGCGGGGTCGATCACGAAGACGCGGCGCCCGCCCTCGTAGGGGTTGAGCGCGGCGTTCACCTCGAGCCGCCGGATCTGGCAGATGCCGACCGTGGCGCTGCTCTCGTGGGAGTGGTCCGTCACCCGGCAGACGCCGCCCGGCGCGACGGTCTCGACATCGGCGTGCCGCCCCCCCGCGATGCGGCGGCAGGGGGCGCAGTCGCCGCAGGGGTCGCCCTGCCCGGTGGGGCGCGCGGCGCAGTTGAGCGCCTGCGCCAGCGACGTCGCCAGCTGCGCCTTGCCCACCTGCGGCGGCCCCGCCAGGAGCAGCGCGTGCGGCAGTCGTCCGCCCGCGATCATCCGCGACAGCGTGCCGGCGGCGGCGCTCCCCGCCATCGCGCCCCAGCCGGCCGTCATGGCGCGGTCTCCAGCGCGACGAGGTCGGCGTAGGTCTGCCGCCGCCGCGCGACGCGGGCGGCGCCGTCGCGCAGGAACACGACGGGCGGTCGCTGCGCCTGGTTGTAGTTGCTCTCCATCGCCAGGTTGTAGGCGCCGCTGGCCGGCAGCGCGACGAGGTCGCCGGGCGCGAGCCGCGGCAGCGCGATGGCGTCGATCAGGACATCGCCGCTCTCGCAGAACTTGCCCGCGATCGCGACCGTCTCCTCGGCGGCGTCGCGCATGCGGTTGGCGACGACGGCGGTGTAGGCGGAGCCGTACATCGCCGGGCGGACGTTGTCGGCCATGCCGCCGTCGACGGCGACGTAGGTGCGCACGCCGGGGATCTCCTTGCGCGCGCCCACCGTGTACACCGCGACCCCCGCCCGCCCCACGACCGAGCGCCCCGGCTCGACGTGCAGCTCCGGCAGCGGCAGGCCGTGCCGCTCGCAGCCCGCGCGCAGCGCCGTCGCGATGGCCTCCGCGTAGACCCCGATGGGCGGCGGCGGCGCATCGGGCGTGTAGCCCAGCGCGAAACCGCCGCCGGGGCTGAACTCGCGCCAGGTGACGCCGTGGCGGTCGCGCATCGCGGCGGCGAAGTCGGTCATCACCTCGATGCCCGCCTCGTACGGCGCCGTGTCGAAGATCGGGGAGCCCAGGTGCACGTGGTAGCCCGTCAACTCCAGCGACGCCGAGTCGCGCAGCCGCACGACGGCGGCCTCGGCTGCGCCGCCCACCAGCGGGAAGCCGAACTTGCTGTCGACCAGGCCGGTGCTGGTCTTGGCGTGCGTGTGCGCATCGATGCCGGGCGTGACGCGCAGCATCACCGCCTGCCGCACGCCGCGATCGGCGGCGACCCCCTCCAGCAGCGCGAGCTCGTGATCGTTGTCGACGATGATCCGCCCCACCCCCGCCTCGACCGCCTCGGCGAGTTCCGCGGCGCTCTTGTTGTTGCCGTGGAACGCCATCCGGGCGGCCGGGAAGCCGCCCGCCCGCGCGACGTACAGCTCGCCGCCCGAAACGACGTCCATGCCCACGCCCTCCTCGGCCAGCAGGGCGGCCAGGCTGGGGTTCAGGAAGGCCTTGGCGGCGTAGAGGACGCGCGCGCCGGGCAGGCGCGACTCGAACTCGCGGCGGTATTCGCGGCAGATCTGGCGGATCGTGGCTTCGTCGTAGAGATACAGCGGCGTGCCGTAGTCGCGGCAGAGCTGCACGACGTCACAGCCCGCCACCCGCAGGTGGCCGGCGTCGTCGATCGCGGCCGTGATCGGGAGCAGGCCCCCCACACACGCGGGAAGCGGCTCCGAGGGAGTCTCGCCCATGGCGGTCGTCCAGCATCATCACGACGGCCGGGCCCGCCCCTGCGACGCGACGCGTCGGCCGGGCGGCCGCTCGGGCCATCGATGTCGTATCCCAGCCGCGCCGCGGTCCAGGCCGCGGCGGTCGGCGTCTTCAGTCTACGGGCGCGAAGTGGCGCCGGTCCACGCACCCCCTTGACGACGCCCACCCAGTCGTCGAGTAGACTCCGCCGCACGCCTGCGCGCGAGCCGCGCACACTGGCCGCGCACGCAGGCCCGCAGAGGAGCCCGACGATGACCACCCCAGCCACGCACGCCGAGAGCGACTCGCTCATCATTCGCAAGCTCGGCCCCTTCGGCCCGATCTCGAACAACGCCTTCATCCTGATCGACAAGGCGACGCGGCAGAGCGCCCTGATCGACGCCGTGGCGGAGCCCGAGCAGGTGCTCGCCGGCGCGGCCGACGGCACCGTCGCGATGGTGCTCTTCACGCACTCGCACCACGACCACATCGACAGCTTCGACCACCTCGACGCCGCCCTCGACGTGCCGTTCTACATGCACCCCGACGAGCCCTGGGCCGACCACAGCCGCATCCAGGTGCACCTGACCGGCGGCGAGACGATCGAGCTCGGCGAGACGACGCTGACCGCCATCCACACGCCGGGGCACACGCCGGGCAGCATCTGCTACTACGCGCCGCCCTTCCTGGTCGTCGGCGACACGCTCTTCCCCGGCGGCCCCGGCCACTCGCGCAGCAACGACGCCCTGCGGACGCTGGTGCGGTCGATCAGCGAACGCATCTACGCCCTGCCCGACGACACGCTGATGTTCAACGGCCACGGCGACGACTGCACGATTGCCCAGAGCAAGGCGGAGCAGGCCGTGTACGCCGCCCGCGAGCACGCGCCCGACCTGCACGGCAACGTGCTTTGGGAGCGAGACTAGTGGCGCCCACCGCCGACCCGGCGCCGCATCAGCGCACGCTCGACAACGGCTTGCGCGTGCTGGCGACGCCCATGCCGCACAGCCGATCGGTGACGGTGAGCTTCTACTTCGGGGCCGGATCGCGCTACGAGCAGCCCGACGAGGCCGGCATCTCGCACCTGGTGGAGCACTGCTGCTTCAAGGGCTCGCCGCGCTGGCCGACGGGGCCCGAGATCTCCGCCGCGATCGAGGGCATCGGCGGCGTGCTCAACGCCGGCACCGATCGCGAGTACACCGTCTACTACGCCAAGGTCCCCGCGGCGCACGCCGGCGTCGCCATCGACGTGCTGGCCGACATCGTCCTGCGGCCGCTGTTCGACGCCGCGGAGTTGGAGAAGGAGCGCAGCGTCATCCTCGAAGAGTTGGCCATGGTCGAGGACAACCCCGGCCAGCTCGCCGAGGTCGTCCTCGACGGGCTGCTCTGGCCCGGCCAGGCGCTGGGCCGCGACGTCGCGGGCACGCCCGACAGCGTGCGCGCGATCCCCCGCGACCGCGCCGTGGCCTATCGCCGCGCGCAGTACACGCCGAGCAACGCGCTGATCTCCATCGCCGGCGCCGTCGACCCCGAGCAGGCCGTCGCGATGGCGGAGCGCAGCGTCGCGGTCTGGGAGCACGGCGCCGCCTGCCCGCCCGAGACGTACACCCCGCCCGCCGCCGACAGCGCCCGCTTGCGCCTGTACGCCAAGCAGTCGGAGCAGGCGCATCTGATGATCGGGCTGCCCGGGCTCTCCGCCCTCGACGAGGACCGCTACGCCCTGAGCCTGCTGACCACGATCCTGGGCGACGGCATGAGCAGCCGCCTGTTCGTCTCGCTGCGCGAGGAGATGGGGCTGGCCTACGACGTCCACTCCTACGCCAGCAACCTGCGCGACACCGGCAGCCTGCTGATCTACCTGGGCGTCGACCCGGAGAACGCGCTGCCCGCGCTGCGCGCCGCGCTCGACCAGCTCGGCGGCCTGCGCGACGGCATCCCGGCGGCGGAACTGCACCGCGTCCGCGAGTACATCAAGGGGCGCATGCTGCTCAACATGGAGGACACCCGCGCCGTCTCCTCGTGGTACGGCGCGCAGGCGCTGCTGCTCAACCGCACGCGCAGCGTCGACGAGGTCGTCGAGCGCATCGAGGCCGTGGGGGCGGAGCAGATCGCCGACCTGGCCGCCCGGTTGATCCGCGACGACAGCCTGCACCTCGGCGTCGTGGGCCCGTTCGAGGCGGAGGAGCCCTTCCGCGACGAGTTGCACCTGTAAGCGCCCCGCAGGGAGCCCCCCCATGACCGACGCAGTAACCGAATCGGCGACCCACCCCGCGACCAGCGCCCCCCCGGCCCCGCGCCAGGAACTCAACCCCTACGAGTCCGCGCTGCAGCAGCTCGACGCGGCGGCGGACATCCTGGGCCTGAACCGCGGCCTGCGGGAAACGCTGCGCATGCCGCGCCGCGAGTTCACCGTGCACTTCCCCGTCGAGATGGACGACGGCAGCGTCCGCACCTTCACGGGCTACCGCGTGCAGCACAACGATGCCCGCGGCCCCCACAAGGGCGGCATCCGCTACTCCGCCGCCGTGTCCCTCGACGAGGTGCGCGCCCTCGCCATGTGGATGACCTGGAAGTGCGCCATCGTCAACCTGCCCTACGGCGGCGCCAAGGGCGGCGTCATCGTCGACCCGGCCGCGCTGAGCGACTGCGAGTTGGAGAACCTGAGCCGCCGCTTCATCTCCGAACTCGAGCCGATCATCGGCCCGGACCGCGACATCCCCGCCCCCGACATGGGCACCAACGCCCGCGTCATGGCCTGGATGATGGACACCTACTCGATGGGCCACGGCCACACGGTGCCCGCCATCGTCACCGGCAAGCCGGTGGAGGTGGGCGGCAGCCAGGGCCGCTACGAGGCCACGGGCCGCGGCGTCCTCTTCGCGACCGAGGAGATCGCCAAGCGCCGCGGCGACTCGCTGGAGGGGCTGCGCGTCGCGGTGCAGGGCTTCGGGCAGGTGGGCAGCGTCGCCGCGCGGCTCCTGGCCGACGCCGGGGCGCGGATCGTCGCCGTCTCCGACGCCGGCGGCGGCTACTACAACGGCAACGGCCTCGACATCCCCGCCCTGATCGCCCGCGCCGACGAGCGCGGCATGATCGGCGGCGGCGCGCCCGGCGCGGACCGGATCAGCAACGCGGAGCTGATCGAGATCGACTGCGACTACCTGATCCCGGCCGCGATCGAGAACGTCATCCTGGCGTCGAACGCGGAGCGCATCCAGGCCGACGTCATCGTGGAGGCGGCCAACGGCCCCACGACGCCCGAAGCCGAGCGCATCCTGCTCGACCGCGGGCGCGTGCTCGTGCCCGACGTGCTGGCCAACGCCGGCGGCGTCACCGTCTCCTACATGGAGTGGGTGCAGGACCTGCAGTCCTTCTTCTGGGAGGAGGACGAGGTCAACCGGCAACTGGCCCGGATCATGCGCAAGGCCTTCGCCGAGGTCTGGGACAGCGCCGAGCAGCGCGGGCTCTCCCTGCGCGACGCCGCCAACGTCCTGGGCGTGGATCGCGTCGTGCGCGCCATCGAACTGCGGGGTATCTTCCCCTAGACCGGCCCCGCCCACGGAGAGAGCACCGCCATGCCCGACGACTCCGCCCTCGACCTCGCCTACGCCACCATCGAGGAGATCGCGCCGCGGATCGCCGCCGGTGAGCTCTCGCCCGTGGAGTTGACGCGGGCGCAACTCGACCGCATCGAGCGGCTCAACCCCTCGCTCAAGGCCTACGTCACCCTCACCGCCGCCTCCGCCCTGGCCGAGGCGCAGGCCGCCGAGGCCGCGATCGCCGCCGGCGACTACCGCGGCCCGCTGCACGGCGTCCCGGTGGCGGTCAAGGACCTCTGCTACACGGCCGGCGTCGCGACAGCGGGCGGCACGATGGTGCGCCGCGACTTCACACCCGACGCCGACGGCACCGTCGTCGCGCGGCTGCGGGACGCGGGCGCGGTGATCCTGGGCAAGCTCACGCTCACCGAGGGCGCGCTGGGCGGTTACCACCCCGACCTGCCGATCCCCGTCAACCCCTGGCGCGCCGACCTGTGGTCCGGCGCCTCCTCCAGTGGCTCCGGCGTCGCGACGGCGTCCGGGCAGTGCTACGCCTCGCTGGGCAGCGACACCGGGGGCTCGATCCGCGCCCCCTCCGCCGCGTGCGGCATCGTGGGGCTCAAGCCGACCTACGGGCGCGTCAGCCGCGCGGGCGTCCTGGCGCTGGCGGAATCGCTCGACCACGTGGGGCCCATGACCCGCTCCAGCTGGGACGCCGCCGCCGTGCTCGCCGCCATCGCCGGGCCCGACCCCGACGACCCTACCGCGCTGCCCGGTCCCGTGCCCGACTACACCGCCTCGATCGACGACGGCGTGGCCGGGCTGCGCATCGGCCTGGACTCGGCCTGGGTGCTGAACCCCACCGACGCGGGCATCACCGCCGCCGTCGAGGCGGCGGCCGACATCATGCGCGACCGCGGGGCCGAGATCGTGCCGCTGACGTTGCCGGCCATGGAAACCGCCATCAAGGGCTGGCAGGTCCTCTGCTCGGTCGAGGCGGCGGCGGCGCACGCCGAGACCTACCCCAGCCGCGCCGATGAGTACGGTCCCTGCTTCGGGGACTTCCTGCGCATGGGCGTCGACGCCTCGGGCATCGACTACGCCCGCGCCAATCAGCGGCGGCTGGAGTTGGTGGAGCAGTTGAGCCAGGCCACGGCCGATGTCGATGTGCTGATCAGCCCGGCCCTCGCCACGCCGCCCTTCCCCGTCACGCGCGAGTTCCACATTATGCCCACCTTCCCCGCCTGGCGCATGCGCTTCATGGCGCCCTTCGACTTCAACGGCTGGCCCACGATCACGCTGCCCGCCGGCCGCAACGACGAGGGCGCGCCCCTGGCCGTGCAGTTCGCCGGCAAGCCGCTCAGCGAGCCCACGCTGTTCCGCATCGGCCGGGCCTACGAGCGCGCCACGGGCTACCGGCCGGGGCGGCCCCCCGTCGACTGAGAGCGCTCGCCGGGCGCTGTGGCGCCGGGGACCACGCGCGCCCCCGACAGCTCGCGGCGGGCCAGCAGCAGCAGCGCGACGCTGCCCACGCAGAGAGGACCGCCATGCCCAACGACTCCGCCCTCGACCTCGCCCTCGACCTCGCCTATGGCGCCATCGAGGAGCTCGCGCCGCGCATCGCCGTGGGGGAGCTCTCGCCCGTCGATCTGACGCGGGCGCAGCTCGACCGCATCGAGCGGCTCAACCCCTCCCTCAAGGCCTACGTCACCCTCACCGCCGCCTCCGCGCTGGCCGAGGCCGAGGCCGCCCAGACCGCGATCGCCGCGGGCGACTACCGCGGTCCGCTGCACGGCGTCCCGGTGGCGGTGAAGGACCTCTGCTACACGGCCGGCGTCGCGACGGGGGGCGGCACGATGGTGCGCCGCGACTTCACGCCCGACGCCGACGGCACGGTCGTCGCGCGGCTGCGGGCCGCGGGCGCGGTGATCCTGGGCAAGCTCACGCTCACCGAGGGCGCCATGGGCGGTTACCACCCGGACCTGCCGATCCCGGTCAACCCCTGGCGCGCCGACCTCTGGACCGGCGTCTCGTCGAGCGGCTCCGGGGTCGCGACGGCGTCCGGGCAGTGCTACGCCTCGCTGGGCAGCGACACCGGGGGCTCGATCCGCTTCCCCTCCGCCGCCTGCGGCATCGTGGGGCTCAAGCCCACCTACGGGCGCGTCAGCCGCGCGGGCGTCCTGGCGCTGGCGGAATCGCTCGACCACGTGGGCCCCATGACCCGCTCCAGTTGGGACGCGGCCGTCGTGCTCGCCGCCATCGCCGGGCCCGACCCCGACGACCCCACGTCGCTGCCCGATGCCGTGCCCGACTACACCGCCTCCATCGACGACGGCGTGGCCGGGCTGCGCATCGGCCTGGACCGCGTCTGGGCGCTGGACCGCACCGACCCGGGCATCACCGCCGCCGTCGAGGCGGCCGTCGCGACCATGCGCGACCGCGGCGCCGAGATCGTGCCGCTGACCCTGCCGCCGATGGACGCCGCCATCGCGGGCTGGCCGGTGCTCTGCTCGGTCGAAGCGGCGGCGGCGCACGCCGAGACCTACCCCAGCCGCGCCGATGAGTACGGCCCCTACTTCGGGCACTTCCTGCGCATGGGGAGCGACGCCTCGGGCATCGACTACGCCCGCGCCAATCAGGGGCGGATCGAGCTGGTCGAGCAGTTGCGCCAGGCCACGGCCGATGTCGATGTGCTGATCAGTGCAGCCATGGCCACGCCGCCGTTCCCCGTCACGCGCGAGTTCTACATGACGCCGCCCGACGCCTTCCCCGCCTGGCGCATGCGCTTCACGGTCCCCTTCGACTTCAACGGCTGGCCCACGATCACGCTGCCCGCCGGCCGCAACGACGAGGGCGCGCCCCTGGCCGTGCAGTTCGCCGGCAAGCCGCTGAGCGAGCCCACGCTGTTCCGCATCGGCCGCGCCTACGAGCGCGCCACGGGCTACCGGCCGGGGCGCCCGCCCGTCGACTGAGGGCGCTCGCCGGGCGGTGTGGCGCCGGGGACCACGCGCAGCCCCCACAACTCGCGACGGGCCAGCAGCAGCACGACGACGCTGCCGACGCATACGTAGGAGAGGATGGGAAACAGCGTCTGCAGCGTCAGCGCCTGCCCGGCCACCGCGACGGGCAGGGCCAGCGACTGCGCCGCGAAGATGCCGATCATCAGCAGGCTCATCACCCGGCCGCGCACTTCGTTGGGCGTGTGGTGGGCGATCAGGGACGTCGCCGCGATCTGCGTGATCGCGAAGCCCGCGCCCAAGCCGAGGTTCCCCGCCACCGCGAAGGGCCACGAGTGCCCGGCGGCGAACAGCACGAACGCGCCGGCGAAGGTCAGCGCGCCCAGCGACAGCATCCGCCCCTGGCGCTGCACCGCCGCGACGCGCGTCATCCACAGCGAGGCCAAGAGCGCGCCCACGCCCCAGGTCAGCGCGATGAAGCCGAACTCCGCGTACGTCGCCCCCACCACCGTCGTGACCCAGGTCGGGCCCAGGCTCGCCGTCGGCGGGAAGCCGATCCCCAGCACCACGACCACCAGCACGATGACCCACAACACGACCGCGTGGCCGCGCGCGAAGCGGAAGCCGGCCACGATGTCGGCCAGGGTGCGCCGCACCGCCGCGCCGGCCACGTGCGGGCGAGCCCCCGTGCGGTACGACATCGGCAGCAGCAGCAGCAACGCCGTCGCGTGGCCCGCCGAACTCAGCGCATACGCGCCGCCCGTGCCCAGCGCCTCGATCACCAGCCCCACGCCGAAGATGCCCAGCGGCAGGGTCAGCTGCATCCCGGCCGAGTTGAGCGCGATCCCCTGCGACGTCAGACGGGGCCCCAGGATCTCCGGGACCATCGCCTGCCGGGTGGGGAAGTCGATCGCCGCCGGGGCCGCGCTCAGGAAGGCGAGCAGGAAGATCAGCGCGAAGCCCAGCGTGTCGCCGGGCGCGACCCGCATCAGCAGCGCGACCGTCAGCGCGATCAGGAATCCCAACCCCTGCGCCGCCAGCAACAGCCGCCGCCGATCGAAGCGGTCGGCCAGCGCCCCCGCCACCAGACTGAAGACCAGCGCCCCCAGCCCGCGCAGGCTGCCCAGGACGCCGATCAGGATGATCCGCGTATCGTCGTCGGCCTTGTCCTGAATCCAGAAGATCAGCGAGACCACCTGCAGCGGGTAGATCATCTGCCAGCCGACGAAGCTCAGGAACAGCAGCCGGAAGTCCCGCACCGCGAGCGGCGCCATCGACGAGGTGGAGTCCAGGCGGGAGCGCGGCGCCGTCGGATCGGGGGCCGGTAAGTCGGGAGAGGGCATCCGGGGCACGATAGCCCCCGCCCGCGGTCGTGCTCTACGTGCGGCCGCCGTGCGGGAACTGATCGGCGTCCTGCAGCAGCCCGCGCAGGTGATTGATCTCGCCCGCGTGATAGACGTCGTGGATCACGATGGCGTCGATGATGAAGCGCGTCTGGCGCAGCTCGCCCCAGTGCGTGCGACGCTCCATCAGCAGCTCCGCGTCCTCCTCGAGCGCGCGCACGGCCGCCTGCGCCTCGGCGTGCGCCCGCCGCAGCCAGGCGACGAGCGCCTCGAAGTTCGCGTCCTTCAACTCCCCCTCGCCGTCCCAGGTCTCCCACCAGCCCAGGGCGCCGTCGCCGAAGGCGTGCGCGACGTGCATCCGCTTGACCGACGCGCAGTGCGCGATGAGGTCGCGCAGCGTGCGCCCACCCGACGACGGCGGTTGGTCCAGCATCGCCGGCGTCACCGTCGAGAGGTTGCGCAGCAGCGAGTGCTCCGGCTTGAACTCGAACGACTGATCCAACTGCCAGACCAGGAAGTCCAGGATGTCGCGCGTCTCGTCGCTCAGGTCCCGCTCCGACTGCTCGCTCATCTCGCTCCAGCCCCGGCCGGCCCGCCCCCGCCGGCCCGCCCCAGCCGATCAGACGACGACGGGCAGCTCGGTCCCCGCCTTGCGCGCGCGCTGCGTCAGCACCTTGTCCTGCAACTTCAGCTCGCACAACTGCGCCGCGTGCTCCAGCCCGCAGACCTGGCAGCCGTCGCGACAGTCGATCGTCGTCAACTCCTTCTGCGTCCGCATCCACTCCCGGCGCAGGTAGGCCTCGCTGACGCCGCTGGCGATGTGCATCCAGGGGAACTTCTCCCACAGGTCGCGCTCGCGGTGGCAGTAGAAGTCGGGGTCGATGCCGTGCGCGGCGAAGGCCGCCTGCCAGATGGCCGGGTCGTGATGCTCGCTCCAGGCGTCGAAGCGGGCGCCGCGGCGCCAGGCGTCCACGACCGCCTCGCCCACGCGCCGGTCGCCCCGGCTCAGCACCCCCTCCAGGATCGACTCCGACGGGTCGTTCCAGGTGAAGTCCAGCCGGGCCCCGCGACAGCCCTCGCGCAGCAGCCGATGCTTGGGGTCCAACTCCGCGGCGGTGTCCTGCCGCGCCCACTGGAAGGGGGCGTGCGCCTTGGGCACGTGGTTCGACGTCGAGACGCGCACGCGCGCCCGGTTGCCCACCACCTCGCGGCCGATCTGCTTGACCTGCGCCGCCCAGTCCACGATGCCCTGCACGTCGTCCATCGTCTCCGTGGGCAGACCCACCATGAAGTACAGCTTGATGCTGCCCCAGCCGTTCTCGAACGCGTTGCGCGCCGCCGTGAGCAGGTCCTCGTCGGCGACCACCTTGCTGACGGCGTTGCGCAGCCGCTGGCTGCCGGCCTCCGGCGCGAACGTCATCGAGCGCCGGCGGCGCGGCGCGCAGGCCAGCGCGACATCGACGCTGAAGGAATCGACGCGCGTGCTGGGCAGCGAGATGCCCAGGCCGTCGCCGAACTCCCGGCGCAGCGCCGCGACGATGCCGTCGATCTGGCTGTGGTCGGTGCTGCTCAGCGAGACCAGCGAGAGCTCGTCGTAGCCAGTGTTGGCGAGCAGTTCGCGCGCGCCCGCCACGACCTCCTCCGGCGTGCGCTCGCGCAGCGGCCGGTAGATCATCCCCGCCTGACAGAAGCGACAGCCCTGCGTGCAGCCGCGCTGGATCTCGATCCCGGCGCGGTCGTGCACCGTCTCCAGGAACGGCACGATGGGCGTGGTCAGAATCGGCGGCAGCCCCTGGATGAAGCGCTTGACCACCGGCAGCGACGCCGCCGCGTCGAGCGATTCGACCTCGGCCACCGTGCCGTCGGGCCCGTAGTGCCAGCGGTAGAAGCGCGGCACGTAGACGCCGGGCGTCCGCGCCAGCTGGCGCAGCAGCTCGACCCGCGGCCCGCCCCCGGCCGACTTCCAGGCGCGCAGGACCTCCGTGACCTCGAGGATCACGTCCTCGCCCTCGCCCAGGATGAAGGCGTCGATCACGAGCGCCAGCGGCTCGGGCACCAGCGCCCCGGAGCCGCCCGCGAAGACGATGGGGGCGTCGTCGGCGCGCTCGGCGGCGAGCACGGCGATGCCCGCCAGGTCGAGCATGTTGCAGAGGTTCGTGTAGGTCAGCTCGTAGCTCAGCGAGAAGCCCAGCGCGTCGAACTCGCCCAGCGGGCGACGGTTCTCCAGGCTGAACAGCGGCGCGCCGTGCGCCCGCAGCGACGCCTCCATGTCGGGCCAGGGCGCGAAGGCCCGCTCGGCCAGCGTGCGCGGCGTGTGGTTGAGCAGGTCGTAGAGGATCGCCAAGCCGCCGTTGGACATACCCACGTCGTAGACGTCGGGGTAGATCAGGGCCCAGCGGATCTCGGCGTCGTCCCAGGGACGCACGATGCTGTTCCACTCGCCGCCGCTGTAGCGGGCCGGCTTCGAGACTCCGTTTAGCAGTGGGTCCAACTCGATACGTGGCACGCTAGCCTCCGCCGTCCCGGCCCGCGGCGCCCCATGACCCCGGCGCCCATGCTGTTGATGCAGCCTGCTGTCGATCCAGCCTGCTGCTCATCCTACAGGGGCCGCGCCCGGTCCCGGCGCCGGCCGCCCGTTGCAACGCCTTCGCCGGGTCTGCTAGACTGCTGCCGTCGTTACCCACGGGTGCGGCCCGAATTCATTCGGTGGGCGCGTCCCACCCTGGCATCATTCGGCGGCCGCAAGGCCGCCTTTCTGTTTCCGGCGTGATCGATGCAGGCTGCGTGGCCTGCGCGTCGATGCGCCCGACGGGGCCTGCCATGCACTCGCGCCGGCGCGCGACCGCCTCGCTCACCCGCCTGCTGCTCTGGCCGATCAACGTCCTGCGCCGGGGCGTCCGCCTGGGGTTGTCCACGCTGGAGATCCTGCTGGCCGCCTTCGGCGCCGTGGCGGCGCTCGTCGTGACGGCCCTGCTGACGCCCGCGCTCAACCAACTGCCCGGGACCGCGGGCGACTTCGCCGCCATCGGCGTCGCGATCCTGCTCGTGCCGGCTGGCATGGCGATCGCCCTGGGGCGGCGGCCCGAGGTCGAGCGCTTCTTCAGCGGCGTGCGGGAGCGCACCGACACCGTGACCGAGGCGATCGTCCCGCCCGGCGTCGCGCGCGGGGTCCGCAGCGGCGTGGTCGTCGACACCAGCGCCATCATCGACGGCCGCCTGGCCGAGATCGTCGAGTCTGGCTTCCTGCTCGGCGACCTGATCGTGCCCCGCTTCGTGCTCGACGAACTGCGCCGCGTCGCCGACAGCAGCGACGCCCTCAAGCGCCGGCGCGGCCGCCACGGGCTGGAGTTGCTGTCCCGCATCCAGGCCGGGACGCACGTCAAGACGATCATCGATGAGCGCGCCTTCCCCGAAGCGCCCGACGTCGACGCCAAACTGCTGGCGCTGGCCCGCATCCGCGGCGCCGCCCTGCTCACCACCGACTTCAACCTCAACCGCGTCGCGGGCGTCGAGGACCTGCGCGTGCTGAACATCAACGTGCTCGCGCAGGCCGTCCGCACCGTGGCGCTGCCGGGCGAGACGCTCCACCTCCCCATCCACCAGCCCGGGCGCGAGCGCCGCCAGGGTGTCGGCTTCCTCGCCGACGGCACCATGGTCGTCGTCGAGGAGGCCCGCGACCTCGTGGGCCAGGACGTCGCCGTCGAGGTGCAGCGCGTGATCCAGACGGCCGCCGGGCGCATGCTCTTCGCCCAACTGCGGCCGCCGACGCCCGGCGCGGACGCCGCCGAGACGCCCGCCGCCGGCGTCGGCGCCGAGACGCCCGCCGGAGCGCCCTCGTGAGCCGGCCCCGGACGGGCGCGATCCTGCTGGCCGGGGGGCGCAGCGCGCGCATGGGCGGCATCGACAAGACGACCGCCGCGCTGGCCGGCCTGCCCGTCGTCGCGCATTCCCTGCGCGCCTTCGCGGCCTGCGCCGCGATCGACCACATCGTGCTCGTCGCCGGGCCGGACAACGGCGACATCCTGGCCCGCCTCGCGGCCGGCCACGGCGGCGGCAAGGTGCGCGCCATCCCGTCCGGGGGCGCACGGCGCCGCGACTCCGTCGCGGCGGGCCTGGCGGCGCTCCCCGACGTCGACCTGGTGGCGGTGCACGACACGGCCCGCCCGCTGGTCACGGATGCGATGATCCGTCGCGGCATCGACCTGGCCGCGCGCCACGGGGCCGCCGTCGTCGCCGGACCGGTGACCGACACGATCAAGCAGATCGGCCCCCCCGCAGCGTGTGACGGCGCGGCCTGTGACGGCGCGGCCCACGCCCCGGCGCGCATCGAACGCACGATCGACCGCGCCACGCTGCGCGCCGCGCAGACTCCGCAGACGTTCCGCCTGGACCTCCTGCGCCGCGCGCACGCCGCCGAACCGACATCGGACGCTACTGCTGAGGCCACCGACGACGCGGCGCTGGTGGAGGCCCTGCCCGCCCCCGTCTTCCTCTATGACGCCGAGGTGCCCAACCCCAAGATCACCCGGCCGCAGGATCTGGCGGTCATCGAGGCGCTCCTGCGCGCCCGCGCCCAAATCGGCGGCGCGGCGGCGGCGGCGCAGCGATGAGCCCCGCCCACGACCGCATCGGGCTGGGCAGCGATTCGCATCGCTTCAGCGCCGATCGGCCGCTGGTGCTGGGCGGCGTCACGATCCCCGGCAGCGACGGCCTCGCGGGCCACTCCGACGCCGACGTGCTCACGCACGCCATCATCGACGCGCTGCTGGGGGCGGCCGCCCTGGGCGACATCGGCGCGCACTTCCCGCCCGACGATCCCGCCTGGGCGGGCGCCGACAGCCTCGATCTGTTGCGCCGCACGGTCGCCAGCCTGGAGCAACATGGGTATCGTGTGGGCAACGTGGACGCCACCGTGGTCGCGGAGCGGCCGCGACTGCGGCCCCACGTCGAGGCGATGCGGGCGCGGCTCGCGGCCGTCCTCGCGGTCGAGCCCGACGCCGTCAGCGTCAAGGCCACGACGGCCGAGGGGCTGGGCGCGCTGGGTCGCGCCGAGGGCATGCAGGCGCAGGCGATCGCGCTGATCCGCCGCCGCGACTGACGCGCCCGAGACGGACGCAGGAGGAGCAGGGCAGATGACGCCGGCCAATCCCTACGTCCGCACGCTCAAGCGTCATGGCGCGGTGCTGCCCGGCGTCCCCCTGGCGCGCTGTCCCTGAGCGACCGCGACGGCCCGCGTCCGCCCCCCGACCGGCGCGTGCCCAGCGCGCCCCGCCGGCCCCGCCGTCGGTGGCCCCTCCATCGACGACCAGTGTCCGCAGGAGGCCCATGTTCGTCTTGCGCAGCATCCGCGACGACATCCGCTTCGTCCTCGACCGCGACCCCGCCGCCCTCAACTCGCTTGAGGTGGTCTTCCTCTACCCGGGCTTCCAGGCCCGCGAGATGCACCGGCTGGCGCACACCCTCTGGCGGCTGCACGTGCCGTTCCTGCCGCGCGCCCTCTCACACCTGGGCCGCTTCCTCACCGGGATCGAGATTCACCCCGGCGCGACCATCGAGGGCCGCTGCTTCATCGACCACGGCATGGGCGTCGTGATCGGCGAGACGGCGGAGATCGGCGACGGCTGCCACCTGCACCAGGGCGTCACGCTGGGCGGCACCAGCACCCGGCGCACCAAGCGCCATCCCACGCTGTGCGCCGACGTCACCGTGGGCGCGGGCGCGCAGGTGATCGGCGCCGTGACCGTGGGCAAGGGCGCGAAGATCGGGGCCGGCTCCGTCGTCGTGGGCAACGTGCCCGAGTACGCCACCGTGGTCGGCGTGCCCGGCCACGTCGTCTCGTTCTACGACCCCGGCGACGACACCGTGCTGCGGCTGCCCGACCCCGAGCACGACCGCCTGGAGATCGTCGAGCAGCGCCTGTTCGAACTCGAATCGCGCTTGAGCGACCACGAATACCCCAACGAGAACGCGGCCGCCGCCGTCGAGACCCCCGCAGCGGCGGCGGAGACGCCCGGCGCGGACTGACCGGCGTAAACTGACCAGCGCCACGACATCGGAGACGCGCGTGCAGCTCTACAACACCCTCACCCGGCGCAAGGCGCCCTTCCAGCCCCGGCACGCCCCCATCTCGATGTACGTCTGCGGCATCACGCCCTACGACGACGCCCACCTGGGCCACGCCATGAGCATCGTCGTCTTCGACGTCCTGCGCCGCTACCTCGAGTGGGACGGCCGCGCCGTGCGGCTGGTCTACAACTTCACCGACATCGACGACAAGATGATCGCCCGCGCCCGCCGGCTGGCCATCAGCGTGCCCGAACTCGCCGCCCGCCAGATCGGTCGCTTCCAGCAGGAGTGGCGCGAGCTGCACATCCGCGCCGCCGACGTGCATCCCCGCGCCACCCAAGAGATCGACAAGATGCAGGAGGTCATCGCGCGGCTGATCGCCCAGGACGCCGCCTACCCCGCCGGCGGCGACGTCTACTTCCGCGTCGAAGCGCCGCCCGACTACGGCAAGCTCTCCAATCGCAGCCTGCAGGACATGATCGCCGGGGCCCGCATCGAGCAGAACTCGCAGAAGGCCCACCCCATGGACTTCACGCTCTGGAAGGGCGCGAAGCCCGGCGAGCCGTCGTGGGCGAGCCCCTGGGGGCCCGGCCGTCCCGGCTGGCACATCGAGTGCAGCGCGATGGCGCTGCGCTACCTGGGCGAGCAGATCGACCTGCACGGCGGCGGCATGGACCTGATCTTCCCCCACCACGAGAACGAGATCGCCCAGTCCGAGGGCTTCAGCGGCAAGCGGCCCTTCGTCGGCCACTGGGTGCACAACGCCATGATGCAGCTCGGCGACGAGAAGATGTCCAAGTCGCTGGGCAACATCATCAGCCTGCGCGAGGGGCTCGATCGCTACGGCGCCGACGGCCTGCGCATCTTCATCCTGGGCGGCCACTACCGCAGCCCGCTGACCTACTCCGAGGAGTCGCTCGTGGCCTCGGCGCGCGGCGCCGAGCGCCTGCGGATCGCCGTCGGCGCCGCCCTGCCGCCGGGACCGGGCGACTTCGACGCCGCGGCCGCGCGCGATCACTTCCGGCGCAGCATGGACGACGACCTGGGCACGCCGCAGGCGCTGGCGGTGCTCTTCGAGATCGCGCACGCGATCAACCGCGCCGCCGCCGCGGGCCGCCCCGCCGGGATGGCGCTGGCGCTGCTGCGCGAACTGGGCGGCGTGCTGGGCCTGCGCTTCGAAGCGCGGCGGGACGACGCGCAGGCGGCCCCGTTCATCGACCTCCTGGTCGACGTGCGCCAGCGGCTGCGAGCGGCGAAGCAGTACGCCCTCGCCGACGAGCTGCGCGACGACCTCCGCAAGCGCGGCGTCGTGCTGGAGGACGGCCGCGACCGCACCACCTGGCGCAGCGCCGAACCGGCCGTGCCCGCCGGCGCCGCGCCCGCCAGCGCCCCATCGGCGGCCAAAGCGACCGGCAAAGCGGCGGATACGTTACGTTTCTAGCGTTCCCGCGCCGCTGTGGGGCGGCGATCGTCTTGACCCGATTTTTCGGGCCCCCATATACTGCTTGACAGACGCGCGGTTCAGCGTGTCTTTTTCGTTTCGGGCTGAGCCCGAGTGGCGCAACTGGCAGCGCAGCCGATTTGTAATCGGCAGGTTGGGGGTTCGAATCCCTTCTCGGGCTCCAACCGCCGGCGACGGCCTGCCAGTCCTGCGCCGGGGCGCGCTGGGGTGGGTGAGTGGCTAATACCACCGGTCTGTAAAACCGGCGCCCGGAAGGGCTACGCAGGTTCGAATCCTGCCCCCAGCACCAGACATCGCGGCCCGCGCGCATCCCGCTCCGGCGGTCGCGCGGCCGAGCCGAGCAGGTAAGGATGAACGTCCGGCCCACATAGCTCAGTTGGTAGAGCGCGTTCTTGGTAAGAACGAGGTCTCCAGTTCAAATCTGGATGTGGGCTCCAGTCAGTCGGCAGGCACGGCCCGGCCCACCCACGGGCCCGTGCGAGGGGCAGGAAGGATTCCCATGGCGCGCGAGAAATTCGAACGCACGAAGCCGCACGTGAACGTGGGCACGATTGGCCACGTCGATCACGGCAAGACGACGCTGACGGCGGCGATCACGAAGACGCTGGCCCTGGGCGGCGAGGGCGAAGTGCGCTCCTTCGACTCGATCGACAACGCCCCCGAGGAGCGTGAGCGCGGCATCACGATCGCGATCGCGCACGTCGAGTACGAGACCGACGCGCGTCACTACGCGCACATCGACGCCCCCGGCCACGCCGACTACATCAAGAACATGATCACCGGCGCCGCCCAGATGGACGGCGCCATCCTGGTGGTCGCCGCCCCCGACGGCCCCATGCCGCAGACCCGCGAGCACATCCTGCTGGCGCGCCAGGTGGGCGTGCCGCGGATGGTCGTCTTCCTCAACAAGTGCGACCAGATGGACGACCCCGAGTTGCTGGACCTGGTCGAGCTCGAGGTGCGCGAACTGCTCAGCCAGTACGACTTCCCCGGCGACGACATCCCCTTCATCCGCGGCGCCGCCCTGCACGCCCTGGGGTCGGAGAGCAGCGACCCCGCCGCCCCCGAGTACGCCCCCATCCACGAACTGATGGAGGCGGTGGACAGCTACGTGCCCACCCCGCCGCGGCTCACCGACCAGCCCTTCCTGATGCCCATTGAGGACGTCTTCGGGATCAAGGGCCGCGGCACCGTCGTCACGGGCCGCATCGAGCGCGGCCAGGTGCACATCGGCGACGCGATCGAGATCGTGGGCCTCAAGGAGACCGAGCGCACCACCGTGACCGGCGTGGAGATGTTCAAGAAGACGCTCGACGCCGGCGAGGCGGGCGACAACGTCGGCTGCCTGCTGCGCGGCAAGGAGCGCGCCGACATCGAGCGCGGCCAGGTGCTCGCCGCCCCCGGCTCGATCACCCCACACACCACCTTCGACGCCGAGGTCTACATCCTCGGCAAGGACGAGGGCGGCCGTCACACCCCCTTCTTCCCCGGCTACCGCCCCCAGTTCTACATCCGCACCACCGACGTCACCGGCGAAATCCAATTCCCCGGCGAGGTCGAAATGGCCATGCCCGGCGACAACGTCGTCATGCGCATCCGCCTCATCAGCCCCATCGCCCTCGAACCCGGCTTGCGCTTCGCCATCCGCGAGGGCGGCCGCACCGTCGGCGCCGGCGCCGTCGCGCAGATCCTGGAGTAGGCTTCCCGCATGGCTAAAGGCGATCGCATTCACATCACGCTGCGCTGCCGGGAGTGCCAGCGCTTCTCGTACCACTCCAAGAAGAACCGTCGCAACACGACGGCCCGGCTGGAGTTGCGCAAGTACTGTCCCCGGTGCCGGGCGCATCACCCGTTCCGCGAGACCCGTTGAGCGGCGAGAGGACCAATCATGCCTCGCGCCGGGCGTCGCCCACGCCGCCGCCGCCAGACCGGCGGTCAGACCCCCGAAACGGGTGCGCAAGCACGCGGCCGGGAGGCCGCGTCGGTCACGCCGCCGCCCAGGACGCCGCCCCGCATGCCGCCCGCCCCCGCGACCACGCCGCCCCCCGTGCAGACCGTCCGGCCCCGTCGCGGCACGCCGCGCCCCACGGCCGGCGCCCAGAGCGGTGGCGGCGGTCGCCGCGGCCGGCTCTACCGCCTCACGCATCCCCGCTTCGTGATGGAGATCATCGCGGAGTTGCGCAAGGTCGTCTGGCCGAGCCGCGCCGAGACCCGCAGTCTGTCGACCGTCGTGATCGTGATCGCGATCGCGGTCGGCATCCTGCTGGGCTCCGTCGACTGGGTCTTCAACCGCCTGATGGAAAACGTCCTGCTCAACTAGCGCACCGGAACCGACACTCCTGAACCCACGATGACTATCGACCCCAACACCACCACCGACGCTCCGGACGCCCCCACGCTCGACGCCGAACAGGGCGACGCCGAACAGGGCGACGCCCCCGTGGGCGACGCCCCCATGGTCGACGATGCCGCGGACGACGATGCCGTGGAGCCGGGTGCGCCCATGCCACTGACGCCCGTGCCGCTGGCAGACGACGTCCCCACCGAGGCCAGCGCCCGTGACGCCGACGCCGCCGCCGCGGCCGCCGCCCTGTTCGGCGTCGATGCCACCGCCACACCCTCGACGGCCGACGCCAACGCCCGCCTCAGCGCCGCCGAGCGCGAGTACGAGGCCGCGATGCGCGCCGTGAAGGCGCTCGGCTTCGACGAGAGCGCGCCCACGGCCGCCATCGACCGGGAGGCCGCCACCGCCGAACGCCTGGCCGAGCAGCTCGGCCTCGGCGAGGAGAAGCCACCCGCCCCCTTGGAGCCGGAAGCGGCCGAAGACGCCGCCGCCCGCCTCGCCGCCGCCGAGGCGGACGAGATCCTGGGCCCCGACGCCGGCGACGGTCGCGCCTGGTACGTGCTCAACACCTACTCCGGCCACGAGAACAAGGTCGACGAGAACCTCAAGCGCCGCGTGGAGTCGATGGACGTCGCCGATCGCATCTTCGATGTCGTCGTGCCCACCGAGGAGGAGCTGGAGATCCGCGGCGGGCAGCGCCGCCAGGTGCAGCGCAAGCTGCTGCCGGGCTACGTGCTGGTCAGCATGATCCTCGACGACGACACCTGGTACGTGGTGCGCAACACGCCCGGCGTCACCGGCTTCGTCGGCGCCGACAAGCCGCACGCCCTGCCGCGCGAAGAGGTCGCCGGCATCCTCAAGCAGACCCGCGTCGCCGAGCCGCGCGTGCGCGTGGGCTTCGAAGTCGCCGACATGGTGCGCGTGATGGAGGGGCCCTTCCAGGACTTCTCGGGCGAAGTCGACGAGATCAACATCGAAAAGGGCAAGGTCCGCGTCATGATCTCCATGTTCGGTCGCGACACTCCCGTGGAGTTGGACTTCATGCAAGTCGAGAAGGTGTAGCGATGGCGAAGCGAATCCGCGCGATTCTGACCCTCCAAATGCAGGCCGGCAAGGCCAGTCCGGCGCCGCCGGTGGGCCCCGCGCTGGGCCAGCACGGCGTCAACATCATGAACTTCGTGAAGTCCTACAACGAACGCTCGGCCAGCATGGCCGGCGATATCGCCCCCGCCCAGATCACGATCTACGAGGACCGCTCCTTCACCTTCGAGCTGCGCACGCCGCCGGCCTCGGACCTGATTCGCAAGGCCGCCGGCCTCAGCAAGGGCTCCAGCGAGCCCCGGCGCGAGATGGTGGGGCAGATCAACGCGGCCCAGGTGCGGCAGATCGCCGAGAAGAAGATGCCGGACCTCAACGCCAACGACATCGCCGGCGCGATGAAGATCGTCGCCGGCACCGCCCGCAGCATGGGCGTCACGGTTTCGGAGTAAGACATGCCCAAACACGGCAAGCGCTACAACACCGCCCTCGCGGAGTTCGACCGGCAGACGCCCGTCGCGCTGGGCGAGGCCATCACCCGCGTCCAGCAGAGCGCCACCACCAAGTTCGACGAAACGGTCGAGTTGCACGTGCGCACCGGCCTCGACCCGCGCCACGCCGACCAGCAGGTGCGCGGCACCACCAACCTCCCCCACGGCCTGGGCAAGACGGTTCGCGTGGCGGTCTTCGCCGAGGGCGAGGCCGCCCGCGACGCCGAAGCGGCCGGCGCGTTCATCGTCGGCGGCGACGACCTGATCGCCAAAGTCACCGACGGCTTCACCGGCTTCGATGTCGCCCTGGCGCAGCGCGAGATGATGGGCAAGGTCGGCAGGCTGGGCCGTATCCTGGGGCCCCGCGGCCTGATGCCCAACCCCCGCGCGGGCACCGTCGTGGGCGCCGCCGACGTCGGCAAGGCCGTCGTGGAGGCGCAGGCGGGCCGCGTCGAGTTTCGCCTCGACCGCCTCGCGATCATGCACGTGCCCGTGGGCAAGGCCAGCTTCGACCATCAGCAGCTGCTCGACAACATCGCCGCGCTCGTCAGTGAAATCGTGAAGGCCAAGCCCAGCGGCGCCAAGGGCAGCTATATCCGCGGGCTCCATCTCACCTCTACGATGGGACCGAGCGTCAAACTGGAGTTGCAAAGCACGATTAGCACCACCGCGGAGTAAACCTCCGCTCCCGGCGCCGAAGACCGCTGGCGGCGAGCCCCTCGCCTTAATCTCCAGTGCAGGTGCGGATTCAACGTCCCGGCCCCGCGGCCGGGCGTCCCGCCCCTCCCGTCCAATCGGCGCCGTCACGGCAGACCGGCAGGACGCGGAGGGCTTTTCTGTTGCCGCCAGTACCGCCCGCCCCGCCCACGGAAACGAGCCTCTGGCCCATGCACGAACCTCTGAAAGGAGCCGCCTATGCCCACTGAACGCAAGATCCAACAGGTCGCCGACCTGGAGGAGCGGCTTGGCCGCGCGGTGATGGCGATCGGACTCGACTTCCGCCACCTCAGCGTGGGCCAGATGCGCGCGCTGCGCCTCACGCTGCGCGCGCAAGAGCCGTCGATGGAGTTGCGCGTCGTCAAGAACACGCTGCTCAAGCGCGCCGCCGAGAACGCCGGACGCCCCGGCGTGGGCACGATCGCCAACCAGTCGACCGCCCTCGTGCTCGGCTACGAGGAAGAGGTCGGACCGCCCAAGGCGCTCAAGAAGTACCTGCGCGAGACCCGCCTGGAGATCCCCATCCACGGCGGCTACCTGGACGGCGAGGTTCTCTCCGCCGCACAGGTCGACGACCTGGCGTCGGTGCCCACCCGCCCCGAGTTGATGGCCCGCATCGCCGGCGGGGTGAATGGCCCCGTCGGCGGCATCGCGGCGGGCATCAACGCCCTGCTGCGCGAGGTCGCGGCGATCATCGAGGCCCGCGCCGAGCAGCTCGACAGCACGCAAGACCCAGCCTCCCCCAGTGAGACCCCCAGTGAGGCCGCCAACGAGGCCGCCAGTGAGACCGCGAACGCGGAAGGAGACAGCAATGGCTAAGGTTCAAGAGGCCTTCGATCTGATCAGCGGGATGACCGTGCTCGAAGCACGCGATCTCGTCAAGAAGATCGAGGAAGAGTTCGGCGTCAGCGCCGCCGCGCCGATGGCGATGATGGCGGCCCCCGGCGCCGAGGCCGAACCCGAGGAGGAGCAGACCGAGTTCACGGTCGTGCTCAAGGACTACGGCGCGAACAAGATCAACGTCATCAAGGCCGTCCGCGCCCTCACGACGCTGGGCCTCAAGGAGGCCAAGGAGTTCGTCGAGAGCGCCCCGGCGAACGTCCGCGAGGGCGTCCCCAAGGAAGAGGCCGAGAAGGTCAAGGCCGACCTGGAAGCGGCCGGCGCCAGCGTGGCCATCCAGTAGCGCCGCCGTCGCACCGGGCAGCGCCGCCGGCATCGCGGGGCGATCGGGTATCCTGACCCCTGGGCCCCCGCGGCGATGCCGCGCCGGGGGCTGAGGGGAGCGCCACCCGCGTCATGCTCTCGACCTCACACGCCGCCGGATCCCTGCGGGGGAGCGCCGGCCGGCGCCCCGTCACGGCGCCGGCGCTGCGCCCGCCCCAGAGCCCCGTCCGCCTGCTGGCGGTGGTGGTGCTCACGGTGGCGGTCGTGATGGTGTGGGGCCGGCGCGACGGTCCGGCCCCCGTCGCCGTGGAGCCGGCGCAAGTGATCAGCGTCGTGCGCGCCGACCCCCCGCCCGCGCCGGAAGCGCGCATCTCGCTGCCGACGGCGACCGTGGCCACCCAGGCGCCGGCCGAGTTCAGCGCCGCGCCCGCCCCCGCGATCGTGCTGCCCCGCCTGCGCGCGGACGCGCTGCCGCGGCCCCCGGAGCCCGCGGATCCGATCCAGCCGGCCGCCTTCATCCACTTCATCGCGCAGCCTGGCGATACCCTGTACGACGTGAGCGTCGTCTACGGCGTCTCCATCGACGACCTGCTGCGCTTCAACCCCGCCCTGGGCGACGGCACGCAGATCCTCGTCGGCCAGATCATCTTCGTTCCGGAGGAGTAGCCGTTCACCCCGATCGACCCCCCACCACGACGATTCAGCCCAGCCCGGAGCAGCGCGCCCGCGCGCGAGGCCAGATCCTGCGCTCGGCGCTGGGCTGGGCGCCGCTGTTCGTGTTCTTCACGACGATCGCGGTCTTCTTCCTGGTGCGCGCCGTGACGGAGACCAGCGGCGCCTGGATCGGGTTCGCCATCATGGGCCTGATCGCGCTGCTCACGCTGCCGCTGCTGGTCGCCGCGCTGCGCGACCTGCGCACGGATCCCGTCGAGACCGAGGGGGCGCTGCAGCGGAAGTGGCGCAAGAACGACTTCTTCATCGCCAAGAGCCACTATCTCATGGTCGGCAAGCGCGTCTTCCGCGTGGCGGGGCACGTTTGGCTGGAGATGCCCGACGTGCCCGGCCGCGTCCTGCTGCTGCACTACCCGCACACCAACACCGTGGTCGACTGGCAACGCGTCGAGCCGCCCGACGACGAGGCGGCCGAGCCCGCGTCCCCGCTCGGCGGGCGGCCCGCCCTCGCGTCGACGCCGCCCGCCGGCGCCGTCCGGCCGCCCTCGTTCGGGGCCTCGCCGGCGCCGCGTCGCGTCGAGCAGCGCGAGCGACCCGCCCGGCGCGTGGATCCGCCGCGCTTCGGCGGATCGCCGGGCCGCCAGCCCGGCGACGCGCCCGACAGATCGCTGGGCCGCCGGCCCGGCGACCCACCCGACAGCGACGACGCGTGAGCCCGGCCGGCGGCGACCGCGTCCGCCCGCCCCGGCCCCGGCGCGCCGCCGACGAGGAAGCGCCGTACAACGTCCGCATCCTCGACCTGCCCAGCGACGAGCGCCCGCGGGAGCGGCTGCTGCGCGCCGGCCCCGGCGCCCTGTCCAACGCGGAGCTGATCGCGATCCTGCTGCGCACGGGCATCAAGGGCGAGAGCGCCCTCGACATCGCGGCGCGGCTGCTCGCCGACCAGGGCCTCGACGGCCTGCAGCGCCTCGACGCCGACCTGCTGGCCAGGGAGCGCGGGCTGGGACCGGCCAAGGCCGCGCAGATCAAGGCGGCGCTGGAGCTCGGCGTCCGGCTGGGCGCGCTGCAACCCGACCAACGGCCGCGCATCAACGGACCGGAGGTCGTCGCCGCCTTGCTGGCCACCGAGATGGCCGCGCTCGAAGTGGAGGAGTTGCGCATCCTGGTGCTCAACGCCAAGAACGAAGTGCTGGCCACCCACAACGCCTACACCGGCTCGGTGAACCGCACCCAGGTGCGCATCGGCGAGATGCTGCGCCCCGCCGTCGCGCGCAACGCCTTCGGCATCATCGCCGTGCACAATCACCCGTCGGGCGACCCCGCGCCCTCGCCGGACGACCTGGTGATGACCAAACAACTGGTCGAGGCGGGCAAGCTGCTCGACGTGCGCGTGCTCGACCACGTCATCATCGGCGAGCACGGGCGCTGGGTCTCGATGGTGACCGACGGCCTACTCAGCTGAGGCCGCCTCCTCCGGCGACGCGAGGATCGCGGCCCAGGCCGCCGCCTCGACGATCGCGAAGACCTCCCCGATCGGCCGGCCGCTCTCCCGCGCCAGCGTCGCGCAGTCCTCGTACTCGGGCGCGACGGCGGGCGCCTCGCCCGGCAGCCGCCGCAGCTTGACCATGGCCGGCCCCAGCGGCGTCGCGACCCGCCGCAGCTCGCGCTCCGCCTCGTAGCGGCGCTCGTCGCGCACGCGCACGCCGAGCGTGGGCAGCTCGCGCAGCATCGACATCGCCACGGCCGACTCCGCCTCCGGCCGCGCGACGGCGGTGACCTGCAAGCCGCTGCGGCCCTTCTTCATCGCCGACGCCGCCAGCCACACGTCGAGCGCCCCCGCCGCCCGCATCCGCTCCACCGCGAAGCCGGCCTGCTCGCCCGTCACGTCGTCGACGTTCGTCTCCAGCACCACGACCGGCCGCACGGGCAGCGCCGTCGCGGGGCCTGCGGGTTCCGAGGGCGCCGCGGCCACGCCGATCCAGGCGCGCAGGATGTTCGGGTGGTCCGGGTCGTCGCGCGTGCCGGCGCCCACGCCCACGCGCTCCAGGCGCAGCGGCGGCCGGCCGAACGTCGCCAGCTCGGCGACCAGCGCCGCCCCGGTCGGCGTGACCTGCTCGCCCCGCGTCGCGGGCGCGCCGGCGCGGATCGGGGCCGACACGCGGCTCAGGATCTCCAGCGTCGCGGGGGCCGGCAGCGGCAGCGGCCCGTGGGCGCTGCGCGTCGCCCCCTCGGTCGCCAGCGGCAGCGCCGAGCAGTGCACCGCCCCGATCGCCAGCCGGTCGAGGGCGAGCAGCGTCCCCACGATGTCGACCACGGCGTCGGTGCGGCCCACCTCGTGCACGTGCGCGCGCTCGACCGGCTCGCCGTGCACCCGCGCCTCGGCCCCGGCCAGACGCCGGAAGACCGCCGCCGCCCGCGCCCGAATCCCCTCCGGCAGCGCCCCCGCGCCCAGCAGCGCCTCGATCTCCGCCAGCGTCCGCGCCGGCTCGGCCTCGCGCGCCACCTGCACGATCGCGTGGGTGGCGCGCAGCCCCGCCCGCCGCACCTCCCGCGCCGACAACGACCAGTCGCCGAGCGGCAGCGACCGCAGCGGCGCCGCGATCGCCTCCGGCTCGACCCCGAGGTCGATCAGCGCGCCGAGCAGCATGTCGCCGCTGACGCCGCCGGGGCAGTCGAGGTAGAGGCAGGCGCGGTCGGGCCGGGCGGCGTCGCTCATTGTTCTTGCCGCGGCAGGGACGGTTCTTGCGACGGCGCCGAGGCCGGGGCGCCCGCCGACGCCCGCGCGATCGTGGCCGCCAGGTAGCCGGCGCCGAAGCCGTTGTCGATGTTGACGACGCTGACCCCCGGCGCGCAGGCGTTGAGCATCGCCAGCAGCGGCGCGAGCCCCTCGAAGGCGGCGCCGTAGCCCTGCGAGGTCGGCGTCGCGATCACCGGCACGGCGGTCAGCCCCGCCACGACGCTGGCCAGGGCGCCGTCCATGCCCGCCACGACCACGATCGCGGTCGCGCGCTGCAGCGTGGGCAGCTCGCCCAGCAGCCGGTGCAGCCCGGCCACCCCCACGTCGGTCAGGCGCTCGGCGGGGCAGTCCATCATCGCGGCGGTCAGCGCCGCCTCCTCCGCGACGGCGGCGTCGGCCGTGCCCGCGCTGCAGATGAGCACCCCGCGCGCCGTCGGCCGCGGCGCGACGTCCGCCGACCGCCAGGTCAGGCAGCGCGCGCGCTCGTGGTAGCGCGCCGCCGGCACGACGCCGCGCACCGCGGCGGCCTGCTCGGCGCTGGCCCGCGTGACGAGCAAGCGATCGCCCTGCGCCACGATGCGCCCGGCCAGCGTCGCGCATTCCGCCGCCGTCTTGCCCTCGGCCATGATCGCCTCGGGCAGGCCGTCGCGCAGCGGCCGTTGATGATCGAGCCGGGCGAAGCCGAGGTCCTCGGCGGGCAGCGTCGACAGACGCGCGCGCGCCTCGTCCACGCCAATCTCGCCCGCGCGGACCGCGTGCAGCAGGGCGATCAGCGACGCGCGCTCCACGACCAGCCTCCTTCGCATCCCCCGCGCTGCAACGTACCGAGCGGCAATGGTACGGTACGCGGCGCGGCGGGTGACCCCGGAGGGGCGCCAACATTTGACGGTGAACTGGCTCGACTTCCTCATCATCGCAATCGTGGGTTGGTTCACGGTCGCGGCCTACCTGAGCGGTTTCATCCGCGAGACGGTGGGGCTCGCCGCCGTGCTGCTCGGCGTCCTGATCGCGGGCCTCTTCCACGACAACCTGGCCGAGAACTTCCAGATCTTCATCGACGACGAGACCGCCACGCGGGTGGTCGCCTTCCTGACGATCTTCGGCATCGTCGCCGTGACCGGCTGGGCGCTGTCGATCTTCCTGCGCCGCACGGCGAGCCTGCTCATGCTGGGCTGGGCCGACCGGGCGGCGGGCGCCTGCTTCGGCTTCCTCAAGGGCGTGGTCATCGTGCAGGCGATCACGGTGATCTTCGTGCTGCAGCCGGCCCTGGGCGTCGACGCCGCCATCGCCGATTCCGAGATCGGCGCGTTCCTGCTCGACAGCGCCCCCGTCGTCGTCGCCCTGCTGCCCGAGGAATTCGACATCGCGCTGCGCGACTTCGTCGCCACCTGACGTCCGCCGCCCTGTGGTTGCATGGCTTGGTAGCATGGCCGCGATCGAGGGCCGCTCCGCGTCCGGGGCCGGCCCGCCGGGAGGTCGCCACCCGTGAGCCTCGTCAACGCGCCGGTGCTCGTGCTGAACCAGAACTACGAGCCGCTCAACGTGTGCAACGCGCGGCGCGCCTTCGTGCTGATCGAGCGGGGCAAGGCGGAGGTCGTGAAGGACGGCGAGCGGGCGCTGCGCTCGGTGGCCCGCGCCTTCCACATCCCCAGCGTGATCCGCATGGTGTACTACATCAAGCGGCCCCGGCCGACGGCCCGGCTGTCGCGCCGCGAGGTCTTCGCCCGCGACGCCTTCACGTGCCAGTACTGCGGCCAGCACAGCCACGACCTGACCCTGGACCACGTGCTGCCCCGCCATCGCAACGGGCCGCACACCTGGGAGAACCTCGTCTCGGCCTGCCGGCCCTGCAACCACCGCAAGGCCGGGCGCACGCCCGCCGAGGCGCGCATGCGGCTGATCCGCGACCCCCGCCGCCCCCGCGCGACGCTGGCCGCGGTCTTCTGGCGGCACATCGAGCGGCATCCCGGCTGGCGGCCGTTCTTCCCCGGCGCCGACCACGAGGACGCCCGCCGGACGAGCGGCGCCGTCGGCGAGCCGGCGGCTGGCTGATCTACGACGGCTGGCTGATCTACGACGGCTGGCAGGGGCGGCAGAACGACGTCACCCGCCGGCTGGGGCTGACCTCGGAGATCGCGTGGCCGCAGGACGGACAGGGCGCGCCGCCCTTGCGATGCACCCGCAGGAAGTCGCGCGGCTTGCGGTCGGTCTGATCGCCCATCTGCTGCGCGACGATCGGGATCGCCCAGTCGAGCACGGCGTGCATCGCGCGGTAGAGCCCGCGCCGGCGCGTCTCGTCCAGCGTCCCGACCTTCGTGAACGGGTGCACCCCCGCGACGAACAGGATCTCGTCGGCGTAGGCGTTGCCGATCCCGGCGATGAACCGCGCGTTCACCAGCACGCTCTTGACCTGGCCTCGGTAGCGGCGCAGGCGCTCCAGGAAGGCGTCCTCGGTGAGCGCCGGGTCGAGCGCGTCGGGGCCCATCTCGGCGAACTGCGGGATCTGGTCCAGCGCGTCCTCGTCGAGCAGATAGACCTTGCCCATGAAGCGCTCATCGACGTAGCGCAGCTCCCGCCCATTCGACAGGGTCAGCGCGACGCAGGTACGCGCCGGCCGCTTCACCCCCGCCTCGACGTACTGGAAGCGCCCCGCGAGCATCGCGTTGACGACCAGCACGTCGCCCGACTCGAGCCCGAAGAGCAGGAACTTCCCCCGCCGCCGCACCGGTCCCAGGCGCGCGCCGCGCAGCCGCCGCTCGAACTCGTCGCGGGCGACCCGCACGACGATCGGCCGCGGCAAGTCCACCCGCTCGACCCGCAACCCCGGCAGCTGCGCGTTGAAGACCGCGCCGATGTGCTCCAGGTCCGGGATCTCGGGCACGACGTGCTAGCCGTCCGGGCCGGACCCCGCCTCGCGCGGATAGGAGCCGAGGATCTTGAGCCAGCGACACTGCCCCTCGACGGTCGCCAGCACGTCGCGCAGCACCGGGTCCAGCCGATGCCCCTCGCAGTCCAGCAGGAAGACGTAGACCCCCAGGGCCTCCCGCGCCGGCCGCGACTCGATCTTGGTCAGGTTGATGCCGGCGTCGGCGAACAGCTGCATGATCCGCACCAGCGCCCCGGGCCGGTCGTCGACGTTGAAGACGATCGACGTCTTGTCGGCGCCGCTGGGCGGCGCGTCCTCCTGGGCCAGCACGACGAAGCGCGTGCTGTTGCGGGCATCGTCCTGCACGCCCTCGGCCAGGATCACGCCGCCGTAGATCGCGGCCGCGCGGGCCGGCGCGATCGCGGCCGCGCCCGGTTCGCTCACCACCCGCTCCACCGCCTGCGCCGTCGATAGCGTCGCGACCTGCAGCGCGCCGGGCAGCGTCGCCCGCAGGTAGTGGCGACTCTGCGCCAGCGCCTGCGGATGCGAGTAGACCGTCCCCACGTCCGACAGCGCCGTGCCCGGCCCCGCGATCAGCGCCGCCTGGATCGGCACGATGACCTCGCGCTTGACGCGCAGCGGCAGCGAATGCACCAGCAGGTCCACGGTCTCCGTCACGGAGCCCTGCAGGCTGTTCTCAATCGGCACGATCGCCTCGTCGGCGGCGCCGCGCAGCACCAGCTCCGTCACGCCGGTGATCGACTCCCCCGCGACGAGCGTCGCGCCGGGGGCGTAGCGCAGGGCCGCGGCCTCGGTGTTCGTGCCCCGCGGCCCCAGGAAGGCCAGGCGCTCTGATATCAGGCGCTGGGGCATCAGACGCCGCCGGTCAGCCCGTGGCGCAGCTCCGCCTCGTGCTCGGGCAGCGTCACGGCGAGCACGACCGCGCCGGCCGTCAAGCGTGTGTCGCCGGTCGGCAACTCCGGCCGGCCGTCCGTGTGCACGACCAGGGCCAGCAGGGCCTGGTCGGGCAGCTGCAGGTCGCGCACCGCCTGGCCCACGGTCGCCGCGTCCGCCCCGATCACCACCTCCACGAGCTCGAAGGGGCTGCCGTGCAACTCCAGCAGGCGGATCAAGGGCGTCGACGGGAGGGACTGCTCGATCTGCGACATGATCGCCGAGGTCGCCGAGACCGTGATGTCCACGCCCACGACGCGGAAGATCTCCTCGTTCTTGGGGAAGTTGATCCGCGCGATCACCCGCGCCGTGCCGAAGCGCTGCTTGGCGACCTGCGCGACCGCGAGATTCGCTTCGTCGCGGCCCGTCGTCGCGACGACGAGGTCGGCCCGGTTGACACCCGCCTCATCCTGCGTCGAGACCTCGGTACCGTCTCCCAGGATCGCGATCTCGCCCAGCTCATTGTTGAGCGCATGGACCGTCGCGGCGTCGCGTTCGATGACGGTCACCTCGTGCCCGAAGGCGACGAGTTCCCGCGCGGTCTGCGCCCCGACCTGCCCCCCGCCCACGATCACGATGTACATCAGCGCTGCCGCGCCGGATTGAGCGCCGCCTGGCGCACCAGATTGGACACGACCACGGTGGGGTTCACGACCTCCACCCCCAGCTCCCGGTAGACCTCGGCGCGCTCCGGGTCGAAGATGCGCGCCACCACGCGGGACACGCCCAGCAGGTGGCGCGCCACCTGCGCCGCCATCGCGTTGCGATTGTCCCCGTTGGCCAGCGCCATGAAGATCTCCGCGCCCTCGCCGCCCGCCTCCCGCTGCACCTCCTCGTAGACGCCGTTGCCGACGATCATCCGCCCCGCGAACTCGCGCGGCAGCAGCCGGAACGCGTCCGGTTGCAGGTCGATGACCGACACGTCGTGGCCTTCCGCATCGAACTCCGCGGCCACGCGCGCGCCCACCCGGCCGCAGCCCATGATCACGACCTTCATCGGCCCGACCGCCCGTCGGCGGAGCTGCGGTCACGCACCACGACGACCTCGCAGGGCGCGTGGCGCAGGATGTACTCCGAGGTCTTGCCCAGGCTGAGCGCCATGCCCTCGCGGCCGCTGCGCGGCACGCCGATCACGATCGCGTCGGCGCCGAGTTCGAGCGCCTCATCGACGATCGCGTGGCCGGCGTCGCGGGCCTGCAGGATCTCGCCCTGGGCGTCGAGCTTGTAGCGCCGGGCCAGGCGCTCGGCCTCCGCCAGGCACAGCTCGCCGCGCTCCGCCTGATCCGGCAGGTCCACGTCGAGCGGCATGCGCCGGTCCACGACCACCACGTAGACGGCGTGCACGGTGGAGTTCTTCTCGCTGCGGGCGATGCGGAACGCCGTCTCCAGCCCGCGCTGCCCGGCGGGAGATCGGTCGAACGGGACGAGCAGAGTCAAGCCGGACGCCACGGCTACCTCCCCACGCCTGCCTGCGGGCGTGTCTTCGTCGGGAGCGCGCACCGGGCAGCATAGACCTCGCCCCGGAGCCGGTCACGCGACATCGTGCCGGTCACGCAAGATCGTCATATGGAGTGCGATCCTGGGGCGCCGCGGGTCGGTCAGACGTAGCGCGGCTGCGTCGCGACGGGGTGGCTGCCGGTCTCGTCGAGCTGCTCCAGCCAGGCGCGCGCCCGGCCGTCCTTGAGCTCCAGGAAGCCGATCGTGCCCAGGCGCGTGTTCAGGTTGCGCGGGTACATGGGGCTGCCGGGATTCACGATCAGCACGCCGCGCATCGTCTCGACCCCCGCGACGTGCGTGTCGCCGTGCACCAGGATGTGCTGCGGCCCCCCGAAGTAGTGCTGCATGACCGTGTGCAGCGTGCGGTACGGCGGCCACTCCGGCAGCGACAGGTCGTGCGTCAGGCCGACGCGAAAGCCCTCGAGGTCGAGCGCCCAGGCCTCGCGCAGCCGCGGATCCTCGGGCACGATGGGACGCCCGGCGCCGCCGTCGTCGCCGTTGCCGCGCGCGACGTAGATCGGCGCGATCGCCTCGAGCTTGTCGATCACCTCCAGCACGTGGATGTCGCCGCCGTGCAGGATCAGGTCCACGCCCCGCATGCGGTCGTAGGCCTGCGGCCAGAGCTCGGGGCCGGCTTCCGGGATGTGCGTGTCGGAGATCAGGCCGATCAACATGCCGGCCAGCCTAACAGCCCGCCAGCCTAACAGCCGGACGGCGCCGGGCCGCACACGCGCTCGCGTTCGGCCGCCACCAGCGCCGACAGGGCGCCGGCGTCGAGGCGCGGGTCGGCGGGCCAGCCGGCGCTGAACAGCGCCCAGCAGGCCCCGCTGACGGCCGCCGCGCGGGCGTCCGCGCCGGGCGCAGTCATCGTCGGCGGCGGCCCCGACGGCAACGCTCCACCGACCGCCCGCGCCAGCGCGCCGTCGGGCCGGAAGGCGCGGTCGCAGGCGTCGCCGCGACGCACCCGGCGACGGGTCAGCGCCGCGAGGCCCTGCAACTCGCGCAGCACCGGCAGCAGCGCCCGCCCGGCCTCGCTCTCCGCCGCCGAGCGACGGCGCAGCACCGCGTGCGTCTGCTCCACCGCGCGCTCCAGCGCGGGCCCGGGCCCGAGGCCCACGCTGCGAGCCCGCGCATACGTCGCGATGAGGATGTCGCCGGCGCCGGTCGTGTCCCCGGTCCCGCCCGGCGACGGAGTGGGCACGTCGGTCACGCGCGCCGCGCCGGGCGCCGCGACGGCCGCGCCGTCGCCCCCCAGCGAGACCACGATCTCCACGCCCAGCGACATCGCTGCGCCGACGGCCGCCGCGCGCCAGTCGGCCGGCGCCGACAAACCCGCGTAGACCCGGAACTCGCGCAGCGAGAACTTGACCGCCTGCACGCCGTCGAGCGCGGCCCGCAGGTCGGCGGCGCGCGTCTCGATGCGGCCGCCGGCGCCGGCGACCCGCAGGTCGCCCTGCGCGTCGGCCGCGACGAACGCCCCGCGCGCGCGCATCAGCCGCGCCGTCTCGGGCGGCGTGTCGCCCGGCATCAGCGGCGACACGACCACGGCCGCCGGGGGGCCGATCGCGCCGGCCTCGATCGCCGACGCCGACAGCGGCGCCGCGCGCGAGAGCAGCGTCTGCCGGCGGCGGTCGCGGTCGTAACGATTGACGAACGCCGTGTCGCGGGGCGAATCCACGCCGCGCCAGCGCACGCCCGCGGCGGCGAGCCCGGGCAGCGCGTCGCGGCGCGCCCACGGCCCCGCCGTCGCGACGACGGACACGCGCGCCCCCTGCATCGGCTCGGCCAGGGCGAGCGCCAGCCCCGCGTGCCAGACGGCCCCGCCCGGCTGCGACCATCGCAGTCCGGCGCCTGCCGGGGCAGCATCGCGACGGATGAAATCGCGGGTCAGGGGGCCGATGAGGAGCGTGTCGTGCGTCACAGTGACTCCCTGAGAGCGCCCTGGGCGGCTGCACGGGCGCGGGGGGCGCGCGGGCGATGATAAACTGCCTCTGTCCGCCGCGGCCGGCAGCATGCCGCCGGGCGGCGACGGAGGCCCCCATGGTCCTGGAAACCGGCACGCAGACCGTCAAGTCCGGCCTTGCAGAGATGCTCAAGGGCGGCGTCATCATGGACGTCGTCACCGCTCCGCAGGCCATCATCGCGCAGGAGGCGGGCGCCTGCGCCGTCATGGCGCTGGAGCGCGTCCCCTCCGACATCCGCAAGGACGGCGGCGTCGCGCGGATGAGCGACCCCACCAAGATCCGGGAGATCATCGGCGCCGTCACGATCCCGGTGATGGCCAAGGTGCGCATCGGGCACTTCGTCGAGGCCTCGATCCTGCAGGCGCTGGGCGTCGACTACGTGGACGAGTCGGAAGTCCTCACCCCCGCCGACGAGAAGCTGCACATCGACAAGTGGGCCTTCGCGGTGCCCTTCGTCTGCGGCTGCCGCGACCTGGGCGAGGCGCTGCGCCGCCTCGCCGAGGGCGCGGCGATGATCCGCACCAAGGGCGAGGCCGGCACCGGCAACATCGTCGAGGCGGTGCGGCACATGCGCGCCGTGCAGGGCGCGATCCGGGCGCTGGCCGGCATGGCCGACGAGGAGCTCGTCAACTACGCGAAGGAGATCGGCGCGCCCGTGGAGTTGGTGCGCGAGACCAGGCGCCTGCGACGACTGCCGGTCGTCAACTTCGCGGCCGGCGGCATCGCGACGCCCGCCGACGCGGCGCTGATGATGCGCCTGGGCGCCGACGGCGTCTTCGTCGGCAGCGGCATCTTCAAGTCCGAGCAGCCGCAGCGCATGGCCGACGCCATCGTCCGCGCCACCACCCACTACAACGACGACCAGATCCTGGCCGAGGTCTCGACCGGCCTGGGCGACGCCATGCCCGGCCTCAACCTGGACGACATCCCGCCCAGCGAGCGCCTCGCCTCGCGAGGCTGGTGAGGCGCGCCTTGCCCCCCACGATCGGCGTCCTCGCCCTGCAGGGCGACTTCCACGAGCACGCGGTCAGCCTGCGCGCGCTGGGCGCCGTGGCGCGGGAGATCCGCAAGCCGGAGCAGTTGCACGGCCTCGACGGCCTGATCATCCCGGGCGGCGAATCGACCACCATCGCGCGGCTGCTGCTGGCCTACGACCTGCACGCCCCGCTGCGGCGTCGCGGCGCGGCCGGGCTGCCCATCTGGGGCACCTGCGCCGGCGCGATCCTGCTCGCCGACGACGTGCCCGGCCTCGACCGCCCCCCGCTGGGGCTGCTGCCGATGACCGTCGAGCGCAACGCCTACGGCCGCCAGATCGACTCCTTCGAGACCGACCTCGACGCGCCCGGCCTGCCCCCCACGGCGGCGGGGGCGCGCCCGCCCTACCACGCGATCTTCATCCGCGCGCCGCGCATCCGCGGGCTGCGCGACGGCGTGCAGGTGCTGATGAGTTGCGAGGCGGAGCCCGTCGCGGTGCGCTATCGCTCGCTCCTGGCGACCACCTTCCACCCCGAGTTGACGCCCGACCGTCGCTGGCACCAGTACTTCCTCGAGACCGTGGTTGAGGGCCGGATTGACGGGGAAGTCGAGGCCGGCGTCGCCCTCGCGGCGGAGGCGGCGGGCGGAGGCGCGGCGTGACGGCCCATACCCGCCCGCTGCGAGTCGGCGACCTGCCGCTGATGGCGCTGGCGGGGCGCGCGCCCTACGCCAACGAGGCCGTCACGCTCGAGCACGGCGCCGCCTCGGTGCGCAGCCGCCCGGGCTGGACGCGGCTCCTACGCAACAGCATCCAACCCGGCGGCCGCGAGGTCTGGGTCAGCCGCGACGGGCTCTCGCTGCGCGGGCTGGCGGCCGTGCGCCCGCGCGGCGGCGCCAGCGCCTGGGAGATCGACGTGCTGGTGCTCGGCGTCCAGTCCGAGGCCCTCACCCTGGACCTGCTGGAGCGCTGCGTCGCGACGGCGGGCGCCCGCGGCGCGCATCGGCTCTTTCTGCGCCTGGCCGCCGGCAACCTGGCCCTGCCGTCCGCGCGGCGTCAGGGCTTCGCGGCGGCCGGGAGCGAGACCCTGCTCGTCCGCGGCGCCGACGACGGCGGCGACGCCCCATCCGGCCTCGCAGCGGCCGCGGCCGCCGCGCCGGCGTGGCGGCGTCGCACCCGCGCCGACGACCACGACCTGTTCCGCCTCTTCGGCGACACGGCGCCGCAGGACACCCGCTGGCAGGTGGCGCTGACACCGCAGGAATGGCGCGCGGCCCAGGATCCGCTGGGGCGCGGCGGCCAGGAATGGGTCTGCGCCGGCCTCGGCGGAGCGGCGCTGCTGCGCGTCCGGCGCGGGGAGGGCCGCATCCGCGCCACGCTGCTGTCGGACGACCGGCGCGAGCCCGCCGACGCCGCCGTCGCGCTGCTGCGCCGCCTCGGTCGCAGCGGCGCGCACGGGGGCGGCCCGCGCAGCACGACCGAGGTGCTGCTGCCCGGCCACCTGCCGGTGGTCGCCGATGCCTTCCGCGATCACGGCTACCACGACGCCGCCCACTTCGATCTCAGCGTCCGCTCCATCGCCCAGCGCACGCAGCGGCTACAGTTGGCCGAGCGGTCGGTGGAAGGGGCGGTTTGGCCCGCCATCCAGTAGACCCCGCCCGATAGACCCGCCCACTCGACCCGCCAGTGGACCTGCATCATGCGCGACCCCGAACCCTTCGACATCCCGCCCGCGCCCGGCCCCGCCGACGCGCCCCCGCCCAGCCACATCCAGCCGCCGCCCGCGCCCGCGCCCACGGACGCCATCACCGACGACCTCGACGCCCTGCTCGGCGTGCTGCCCGCCCCGCTGCGGCAGGCGCTGGCCCGCCAGCCCGACAACGCCCTGCTGCTCGAGATCGTGCTCGACCTGGGCCGGCCCGCCTCGGCGCGCTATCCCGATCGCGAGATCGTGCTCGGCGACGACGAGGTGGAGGCGGCCGTCCTGCAGGCCGTCGTGCGAAAGCTGGGCGAGTTCGGCGGCGACAACCGCGCCGGCATCACCCGCACGCTGCACCGCATCTCGTGCATCCGCAACCGCCGCCAGGAGATCGTGGGGCTGACCATGCGCGTCGGCCGGGCCGTCTACGGCACCGTCCGCGTGATCGACGACCTGGTGCAGTCGGGCGAGAGCATCCTCCTGCTGGGGCGGCCCGGCGTGGGCAAGACCACGATGCTGCGCGAGGTCGCGCGCGTGCTCTCCGCGACCGGCAAGCGCGTGATCGTCGTCGACACCTCGAACGAGATCGCGGGCGACGGCGACATCCCCCACCCCGGCATCGGCCCGGCCCGGCGCATGCAGGTGCCGACGCCCGCGCAGCAGCATGCCGTCATGGTCGAGGCCGTCGAGAATCACATGCCGGAGGTCATCATCATCGATGAGATCGGCACCGAACTCGAGGCCCAGGCCGCCCGCACGATCGCCGAGCGCGGCGTGCAGTTGGTCGCCACGGCGCACGGCAACACGCTCGCCAACCTGATGATGAACCCCACCCTGGCCGACCTGATCGGCGGCATCCAGACCGTCACCCTCTCCGACGAGGAGGCCCGCCGCCGCGGCACCCGCAAGTCGGTGCTCGAGCGCATGGCGCCGCCCACCTTCGACGTGCTGGTGGAGATCCAGTCCTTCCACCGCGTCTCCATCCATCGCGATGTCGCCCGCACCGTCGACGCGCTGCTGCGCGGCGAGGCCGTCGACCCCACGCAGCGCGAGATGGACGACGAGGGGGCGGTCCACATCGCCGACCGACCGCCCGCCCGGCGCGCCGTCGCGCGCATGCAGCCGGGCGCCGGCCTGGAGCTGGAACGCCCGCCCGTGCGCCTGCGCCCGGTGGGCCCGCACCGGCGCATCCACCCCTTCGGCGTCTCGCCCGACCGGCTCAACGAGGCCATCCGCGAGTCGGGCGCGAACGCCTCGGTCGCCGATGACCTGGAGGGCTGCGACGCCATGATGACGCTGCGCTCGATCTTCCGCCGCCGCCCCGGCCCCGTCCGCGACGCCGAAGCCCGCGGCCTGCCGATCTTCGTGCTCAAGCACAACACCGTCGTGCAGATGGAGCAGAGCCTGCGCGCGCTGTCCCAGGGCCAGTCGGAGTTCGACCCCGTAACCAGCGCCCTGGCGGAGGCCGAGACCGCCATCGAGGCGCTCAACGCGGGCGCGGAGTCGGCCGTCGAGCTGGCGCCCCAGAACGCCTACATCCGCCGGCTCCAGCACCAGCTCGCCGAGCGCTTCGACCTCTTCTCGACCAGTATGGGCCACGACCCCCACCGTCGCGTGCGCGTCTTCCGGACCTGAGCGCGACGATGGCCCTGTTCATCACCCTGGAGGGCGGCGAGGGAGCGGGCAAGACCACCGTCGCGACGGCGCTGGCGGATCGCGCCCGTGCACGCGGCGCGGAGGTCGTGCTCACGCGCGAGCCCGGGGGCACGCCCCTGGGCGTGGCGATCCGCGAGTCGCTCTTCCGTAGTGACGAGCGCACCGACGAGCCGATGGGCGCCTGGGCCGAGGCCTTCCTCTTCCTGGCCGACCGGGCCGAGCACGTGGCGCGCGTGATCCGGCCCTCGCTCGCCCGCGGCGCGGTCGTGATCTGCGACCGCTTCACCGACTCCACCATCGCCTATCAGGCCTATGGCCGGGGCCTCGACCTCGACCTGCTGCAGCAGCTCAACCGCGCCGTCACCGGCAGCACGACGCCCAACCTCACCCTGCTGCTCGACGTCCCGGTCTCGATCGGCCTGGCGCGCACCCGCCTGGAGACGTTCGACCGCATCGGTCACGAGACGACCGACTTCCACACCCGCGTCTACGAGGGCTTCGGGCGCCTGGCGATCATGGAGCCGGATCGGATCAAGTCGATCGACGCCGCCCAACCGATCGACACCGTGATCGCCGACGCCTGGGAGCTGGTGGCGGCGCGGCTCTCGCGGATCGGATTCCCCGACCGCGCTTGACGCATGTGCGCGACGCGCGCAACCCCGTCGATTGCCCCGTCCGGCGGGCGAACCGTAGGCTGGCCCCAGCCCCCCCAGGCGGGCCGACCGCCCGCCTCTGCACACCGCGCGAGCCCACCCATGAATCCGGCCTCCGTCTCCGTCCGCGTCCCGGCGACGACCGCAAACCTGGGGCCGGGCTTCGACGCCGTGGGCATGGCCGTGTCGATGTTCGCGACCTTCACGGTGCGCGTGCACGACGGGGGGCGCCGCCCCGGCCGCCTGGACCCCATGAGCAGCATGGCCAAGGCCGGACTCCGTGCCGGCTACAAGCGCGCGGGGCAGCACGCCCCGCGTGGAATCGACATCGACGTCGCCAGCGACATCCCGCTGGGCCGGGGCCTGGGCGCGAGCGCGGCGGCCCGCGGCGCCGGCGTCGTGGCGGCCAACGCCCTGCTCGGCGGGCCGCTGGACGATCGGGCGCTGCTGGCGGTGGGAGCCCGGCTGGAGGGGCACGCCGACAACATCGCCCCGGCCCTGTTCGGCGGCCTGCAGGTCGTCGCCGCCGCCGACACCGCCCCCGGCCAGGGCAACCAGCGCCCGCGCTTCCAGCGGGTGCCCGTGCCGATCCCCGCGGGCATCACCTGCGCCGGATTCTCCCCCGACTTCTCGATGCCGACCAACGAGACCCGCGCCTCGCTGCCCGACACCCTGAGCCGCGCCGACGCCGTCTTCAACAGCGGTCACGCCGCCCTGCTCGTCGCCGCCCTCGCGACGGGCGCCTGGGACGCGCTCGCCGTCGCCAGCGAGGAACGGCTGCACCAGCGCCCGCGCAGCCGGCTCTTCCCCCAGATGTTCGACTTCTTCGCCGCCGCCCGCGCCGCCGGCGCGCTCTGCGCCTATCTCTCGGGCGGCGGCTCCACGATCCTGGCGCTCACGACGCCCGAGCGCGCCGAGGCGGTGCGCGACGCCCTCTCCGACGCCGCGGCGCGCTTCGACATCAGCGGGCGGCCGTTCATCGCCGCGCCCTCCCCCATCGGCGCCACCGTCGTCATCGACGCCGACGATCCCTGGGCCGGGGTGTGAGCGCCCCCCGCCCCGTCCCCGTCGTCGTGCAGAAGTACGGCGGCAGCAGCGTGGGCAGCACCGAGCGCCTGCAGCGCGTGGCCCGCCGCATCGCGGCGCGGGCGGCGGGCGGCGACCGCATCGTCGCCGTCGTCTCGGCGATGGGTAAGACGACCGACAGCCTCGCCGCGCTCGCCCGCGAGATCACGGCCCACCCCGCCGGCCGCGAGTACGACATGCTGCTCGCCTCCGGCGAGATCGTCAGCGCCGCCCTGCTCGCCATGGCCATCGAGGAGCACGGCCTGCCCGCCATCGCCCTGACCGGCCAGCAGGCGGGCGTCCACACCGACGACACCCACACCCGCGCCCGCATCACCCGTATCGAGACCGATCGCATCCTGGCCGAGCTCGACGCCGGCGAAGTCGTGATCATCGCCGGCTTCCAGGGCATCACCCCCGCCTCCGACTTCACGACCCTGGGCCGCGGCGGCTCCGACACCTCCGCCGTCGCGCTGGCCGCGGCGCTGCACGCCCGCCAGGCCGAGATCTACACCGACGTCGACGGCGTCTACACGACCGACCCCCGCATCGACCCGCGGGCCCGCCAGCTGCACGACATCGCCTACGAGGAGATGCTCGAACTCGCCTCCCAGGGCGCGGGCGTGATGCATCCCCGCGCCGTGGAGCTGGGGCTGCTCTACGACCTCCCCATCCTCGTCGCCTCCTCCTTCCGCGAGGACGTCCCCGGCACCCTGATCCGAAAGCAGGTCCAGATGGAACCCAGCAACCGTGTGCGCGGCATCGCGCTCGACCCCGACGTGGCCCTGATCACCATCCGCGCCGTCCCGGACCGGCCCGGCATCGCCTCGCAGGTCTTCGGCCCCCTGGCCGAGGCGGGCATCAACGTCGACACGATCGTCCAGAACGCCAGCGCCGAGCGCCTGACCGACATGACCTTCAGCGTCGCGCACGACCAGGCCGCCGCCGCCCACGCGCTCTGCCAAGACGGCGCCGGCGACCTGGGCGCCAGCGACGTGATCCTCGACGAGCACGCCGCCAAGGTCTCCATCGTGGGCACCGGCATGCAGTCGGGCGTCGGCTACGCCGCCAAGATGTTCCGCGCCCTGGCCGACGCCGCGATCAACATCGAGCTGATCTCGACCAGCGAGATCCGCATCACCGCCATCGTGCACGAGGACGACGGGCAGTCGGCGGTCCAGGTGCTGCACGCGGCCTTCGAGCTCGACGAGCCGGTGCGGCCGGGCGGGGCCGGCGCCGGCTAGCGGACGTGGCGCAGGCGCGGATCGAGGGCGTCGCGTCAGACCAGGACCCGGTCCTCGTCCGGGTCCAGCGCCCCGATCGACGCCGCCATCTCGGCCGTGCCCTCGGGCGGGGCGGGCAGGCCCACCACCGCCGCCTCGATGGTCATCGCCGGGCGGGCCGTCGGTGGCAGGGGCGTGTCGTACTGGTAGCCGGGCTCGGCGAGTTGGCGCAGCCACGCGCCGCGCATCTCCCGCCAGGCGCCGAGCACCGAGCGCGGCCGCGGCAGGTCGTCCGCGATCTCCTCGGTGAGCCGCTTGAGGTTGTAGCACGGCACGCCCGCGTACATGTGGTGCTCGATGTGCCGCTCCATGTGCCAGTAGAGGAACGAGGACAGCGGGTCGACCTTGATCGTGCGGACGCAGAGCCGGAAGTCGGGCACGTTGTCGCGCAGGCCGGCGTGCTGCGTCAGCCCGAGGAAGTACTTCCACGCGTTTCCCACGAAGATGCCGCCGCTGAGCAGGATCATGAGCCACCAGAGCTGGAGCACGATCGACAGCACGATCACCGCGCCCTGGAAGAGCAGCAGGAAGCGCGCCCAGCGCACCGCCGCGCGATACGTCTCCGGATGCACCTCCGAGACCGCCGCGCTCCACTGCGTCGAGTGCACCCCGCTGTGAGAGCTGACCGTGTCCATATCGAAGCGCCCCAGCGCCATCAGCACGACCGAGCGCAGGAGCCGAAACATGCCCCGCACATTGACTGTGCACATCTCCAGCAGGACCAGCGGATGCAGCGACGGTTCCTTGGGCAGCAAGACCTCGCGGTCGCCGTCCGGGAAGAGCGTGTATCGATGGTGATACGTGTGGCTCATCCGGTACTCGTTGTAGTTCCACCACCCGACGATGCTGAACAGGCGCAGGAAGAAGCGGCTCAGCGCCGGCGTCCGGAACACGGTGCCGTGCACCAATTCGTGCGTCGCCACGCCGGGGAGGAAGCCGGCGACGGCCCCGTAGAACCACAGCGCGACGCCGAACACGGCCCACCAGCCCTGCTCGAACGCCACCGCCGTCAGCGCCCCCAGCGCCACGATCAGCCCCAAGTGCCCCAGCGCGTGGGTGAGGCCCTTGCGGTCGCTGCGCTCCATCAGCTCCCAGAGCGTCGGCTTGTCGATCGGTGAGCGGTACCACTTGACGCGCAGGCGCTTGCGCACCTCGCTCAGCGGCTCCCAGGTGCGGGTCGCGGTGGCAGTCGTCATTGCCGATTCTCCTGTCGGTCTTGGTCTGGCCCCACGGGCCGGGACGAGGATAGCGCCCGCGGCTAGCGGATGTTGCGCAGGCGCGGATCGAAGGCGTCCCGCACGCCGTCGCCGACGAAGTTGAACGACATCACGAGCAGGATGATGGCCGCGCCCGGCGCGACGATCGGCCAGAACGAGAAGAAGATCTCCTGGTACCCCGTGGCCACCATGCCGCCCCAGGCGGGCGTGGGCGGCTGCACTCCCGCGCCGATGAAGCTGAGCCCGGCTTCGACCAGGATGATGCCGGCGGCCGAGAGCGAGGCCAGCACCATGATCGGCGCGACGACGTTGGGCAGCAGGTGGCGCGCCATGATCCGGGCCGGGGTCGCGCCGATCGCGCGGGCGGCGTCGATATAGACCTCTTGCTTGAGGGAAAGGACGAGGCTGCGGGTGAGCCGGGCGTAGCCGGGCGACCAGACGAACCCGACGATGATCATCGTGTTCGTGATGCTGGGCCCGAGCGCCGCCGTGATGGCGAGGATGAGGACCAGACCGGGCATCGCCATAAGGGCATCGACGATCCGCATGATCACGAGCTCGTCCAGCTTGCCGCCTACGTACCCGGCGATGAGCCCCAGCGGGACACCGATCCCGATGGCGACAGCGAGCGCGGCGAGCACCAGCTGCCAGGCGATGCGGGCGCCGAAGATCGTGCGGCTGAGCTGGTCACGGCCCAGCGTGTCGGTGCCGGCGATGCGGTCCCAACTCGGAGCGCCGAGGAGGTTGTCGTAATCGGGGGCCAGGGGATCATACGGCGCGATCAGCGGCGCGAACGCCGCCACGATGCCGAAGCCGAGCAGCAGCAGCGCCCCCACCACCGCGGGCCGGTTGCGCGCGTACACGCGCGCAATCCCGCGCACCTGCGCGATCCGGGGATGGTCGCGCAGGCGTGCCTGCCCGAACGCGGGCAGCCGGGCGTCAACGCCGGCGGGCGCCGATGTCTTGCGCACGCTACCCCCCTCGCCCAACGCGGATCCGCGGATCGATGAAGGGGTACGAGAGATCGATGATCAAGTTGACCAGGATCGTCATCACCGCGAAGAACATGACGGTGTTCTGGACGACGGAATAGTCCTTCCGGACCACCACCGCCTCGACGAACAGACTTCCCATGCCGGGAATGGCGAAGACCTGCTCCGTGATCACCGCCCCGCTGAAGATCAACCCCACCTGGAACCCGAACACGGTGATGATCGGGACGAGGGCGTTGCGCAGCGCGTGCCGCACGAGCACCGCCCGTTGCGAGAGCCCCTTGGCCCGCGCCGTGCGGATGTAGTCATCGTTGAGCACGTTGATCATGGCCGAGCGCGTCTGGCGCATCAGCAGCGTCGTCGCGGTCAGCGAGATGGCGATGACCGGCAGCGCCATGTGCCGCAGGTTCTGGACGAGATCCTCCCAAATGGGCTCGTAGCCGACGACCGGGAGCCAGCCGAGCTCCAGGCTGATCACGATGATCAGCCCGATGCTGGTCAGGAACTCCGGGATCGAATTGCCCGCGATCATGAGCGTGCTGGCGGCCACCTCCGTCCGAGAGCCGGGACGCAGCGCCGCAACGACGCCGACCGGAATGGCGACGGTCACGATCACGATCAGCGCGAGCAGCCCCAATTCCAGTGTGGCGGGAGCGCGATGCTCGAACAGCTCCGTGATCGGGATTCCGGTGAGCATGCTCGCGCCGAGATCGCCGTGCATGGCCCCCGTGAGCCAGTCGGCGTACCGCTCCAAGAGCGGATCGTTCAAGCCCAGACGCTCCCGAAACTCCGCAATGTCGGACGGGGTGGCGTTGATCCCCAGCAACGCCGAGGCCGGGTCGCCGGGGAGGATATTCATCAGCGCGAAGGCGATGACACTGATCATCCAGAGCACCAGGATGGACGAGAGTATCCGCGTGGTGGCGTAACGGATCATGGTGGGTGACCCTTGCCGGGAAGCGCGGTGCGCGAGCGGCGGGCGCGCGCACCGCAGAGGCGACCCCTGCCCGAATCGGGCGGGCGCCACCTCTGCGGTGCACGCGAGTGCCTACAGGTCGAACCAGACGGTATGGGCGTCGTCTTTCAGGATCCCGTCGACGTCGCGCCAAGCAAGGCCTTTGACGTAGTCTGGCGCCATCTCGACGTTGCTGTACTGCACGTAGGTGCTTTGCCACTCGTTCTCGAGTATCGCTTCGAACCATTTGTGGTACAGGGGGGTTCGCTCCTCGGGAGTCGGTACCCGGGCGGCAGCGTCCATCAGGTCAAACAGGTCGTTCGCCTCTGCCCCAAGGGCCGTGGATCGATCGGCCTTCTCCTCGCCGAAATAGCCAATCTGGTAACCCCGATGGTTCTCGGCGATGCCTCGGAACACGGGGTCTGGGTCGTAGGGGGACTCCCAGGTATAGAACGCCATATCCCACGGCCCAGACTGGCCGCCCGACAACAGCCGATCGACCGAGACAGGGATCTCCTCCGCGATGACTTCGAAGTTGATGCCGATCTCCCGATTCTGGGCCTGCAGGGCCTCGGCCATCCTTGGCTGGGGCTGGAAGCTGAAGGTGATCATCGTGAGATCGACGCCGTCGCCGTACCCTGCCGCGTCCAACAACTTCCGCCCCTCGGCCGGGTCGTACGAGTTCTCGTAGAAGTCCCTGCCGCCCTCGTGATACCAGGCCTGGACCGCCCCAATGCCCCTGCTGACGGCGCCAGACTCATGGAACCCGACCTTCCGGAGTTGCTCCCGTTGGATCGCCGCCGTGTGGGCCTTGCGGACCCGGACATCCCCCATCGGACTTTCCTGCGCCGGGTCCATGTTGTACCAGTTGTTCACCCAAGTCTGGTACAGCCCTGTGAGGACCTGGAAACCGTCGGCCTCCAAATCGGCAACTTGATCGGTGGGAAGGGCATAGCCGATCGGTTTCCCCATGTCGAATTCGCCGGCCTGGAACGCGGCGAAGCCCGAGTTTTCGTCAGGGACCGTGAACGCATGCCACCCGTCCAGCCAGATGTTCTCCGCATTCCAGTAGTCGTCGAACCGGCTGCTCTCGAAGACGTCGTTGTCGATGTTGCGGTCGAACTTGAACGGACCGGCCCCCACCGGGTTGGTGGACGCATCATCGAAGTTGGCCGGCGAGATCATCATGCCGGCGGCCGGGCGCCCGAAGAAGCCCGCCAGCGTTGGCGCGAACGGCTCGCTGTTCACCAGCCGGAACGTGGAGGCGCTTACTGCCTCAAGCGAGTCCGCGCTCGCGAGTCCGGATTTGATGCTGGTGGGACTGATCTCCTGGATCCGCTCCATGTTCAGCCGGACCGCCTCCGCGTCGACGACGCTCCCGTCGTGGAAGAGGGCGCCGCGCATGTGCAAGTTGTACGTCACCGGGTCTGGGATTTCCCAGCTGTCCGCCAGCATCGGGATCGCATTGCCATTGCTGTCGTAGTCCAGGAGGCGGTCGAAGACGCGGTTGAGGAACCAAAAGTGAGCGCCGCCGTGGGTGTTTATGGCCGGGTCCCACCCCTGAATCGCCTGGGTGTTGTAGGAGCGCGCGATCCCGCCCCGGCGGGGGCCGGTGGCGGCGGCTGGCGCCTCGTCCTCCTCCGCCGCCATGGCCGCGCTCTCGGCGGCCTCCTGGGCCGCGTCGGCGGCGTCTTGGGCGGCGGCGACGGCGGCGGCGGCGGTCTCGGCGGCGGCTTCGGCGGTCTCCTGGGCCGTGGCGGCGGCCTCCCCGGCGGCGGCGGCGGCCGCCCCGGCGGCGGCGGACGCCTCCCCGGCCGCGGCGGCGGCGGCGGCCGCGGCCTCGGCGGCGTTGTCGATGGCGGCCTGGGCGGCCTCGGCGGTGGCGGTGCCGGCTTCGACGGCCGCGGCGACATCGCGGGCGGCCTGGGCGGCGGCCTCGGCCGCCTCGGCGGCGGCGTCCGCGACGGCCGCGGCAGCGGCGTCGCCGGCAGCGCCAGCGGCGTCGGCGGCCTGGGCGGCCGCTGCGGCGGCGGCTTCCGCGGCGGCGGCCGCGTTGCCGGCGTCCTCCGACTCGGCCGCTTCGGCGGCCAGGGCGGCGGCGGCATCGGCGGCGCTGGCCGCCTGCGAGGCGGCGGCGGAGGCCTCGCCCGCGGCGTCTGCCGCGTCGGCCGCAGCGGCGGAGGCCTCGCCTGCGGCGTCTGCCGCCTCGGCCGCGACGGCGGCGGCGGCGGCGGATTCGGCGGCGCGCGCATCCCCGGCGGCGACCGCCGCGGCGGCGGCCTCTTCCGCGGCCGCGGCGGCCCGTTCGGCCGCCACGGCGCCGGCGTCGGGCCCGTCGTCGTCGCCGCAGCCGACCAGGGCCAGCCCGGCTGCTCCAACCCCAGCCTTCGCGCTGGCTCCCAACATGGTGCGGCGTGAGATCTTCCGCTGTCGCAGGGTCGTCCAATAGTTCCGGCGGCTCATCACATGTTCCCTTCTGGTCCCCGGCTGTCCCGTTGTGGGATCGCTCGGTGCGTGAGCACGCACAGTCTCGCACATTATAAGCGTGTACCCCCCCCCCCCCGTTATGTCAAATAGGAAGGAAATTATGGGGTTATCCACCGAATTTTTCGGATTCAGGCGCTGTTGGAACCCCCCCCTGTGTCACTCGTGGGGTTCCGGCGTGCGATCGCGCGGGGGAACCTCGCCCCCGAACCCCCGCTCCATTGCCGAGCAACGGAGCGGGGGGGTCGGAGGGGGAGGTCGGCGACCGATGTGGGCAGGCCTTCGCCCCTCCGTCCACATGATTTCCCCACACCGGCCACAACCGCGACGCCGGCGGCCCGCGCGTTGCTACGCTCGCCAAGCCGATGTTCACCCATCTCCACACCCACACCGAGTTCAGCCTGCTCGACGGCCTGGCCAAGATCGACGCGCTCATGGAGCGCGCGCAGCGGCTGGGGCAGGAAGCCCTGGCCATCACCGACCACGGCAACCTGTACGGCGCGCTCGACTTCTACAGCGCCGGCCGGCGCGCCGGCGTCCACCCCATCCTGGGCATGGAGGCCTACGTCGCGGCCGGCAAGATGACCGAGCGCAACGCCGCCGCCCGCGCCAACGCCAATCACCTGACGCTGCTGGCGATGAACAACACTGGCTGGCGCAACCTCGTCGCGCTGTCCACGAAGGCGCACCTGGAGGGCTTCTACTACCGCCCCCGCATCGACCGGGAGTGCCTGAGCGCCCACAGCGAGGGCCTCATCGCCCTCTCCGGCTGCCCCTCGGCGGAGGTGCACCGGGCGCTGCACGAGGCCCGCGACGCCGACGCCCTGGCCACCGCGCGCTGGTACCGCGAGGTCTTCGGCGACCGCTACTACATCGAGCTGCAGAACCACCACGACCCCAAGTTCACCCCCGTGATCCCCAAGCTCGTCGACTTGGCCCGCGAGCTCGACCTGCCGCTCGTCGCCACGCACGACTCGCATTACACCGCCCCCGAGGACGCCATCAGCCACGAAGTCCTGCTCTGCATCGGCACCAACGCCACGATGGACCAGGCCGACCGCTTCAAGCTGGACGGCCAGGACTTCTATCTGGCGGCCGAGTCGGAGATGGCCGAGCGCTTCCCGGAGCTGCCCGAGGCGCTGCGCAACACGGTCGCGATCACGCAGCGCTGCGACGTCGAGCTGGCGTTCAACCGCCTGCAGCTCCCCGACCCCGACCTGCCCCCCGGCACGACCGCCCAGCAGCACCTCGCCGATCTGAGCGCCGCGGGGCTGCAGCAGCGCTACGGCGCGCCCAGCGCCGAGCACGTCGCGCGCCTGCAATACGAGCTCAGCGTCGTGGAGCAGACGGGCTTCGCCGAGTACTTCCTGATCGTGCGCGACTTCGCGCAGTTCGCGCGCCGGCAGCGCATCGCCATGGGCGTGCGCGGCAGCGCCGCGGCCAGCATCATCCTCTACTGCCTCGAGATCACCGACATCGACCCGCTCGCCCACGACCTCATCTTCGAGCGCTTCCTCAACGTCGAGCGGCACGAGATGCCGGACATCGACATGGACTTCGCCGACGACCGCCGCGACGAGGTGATCCGCTACGTCGCCGACAAGTACGGCCACGACCGCGTCGCGCAGATCATCACCTTCGGCACCCTGGGCGCGAAGGCCGCCATCCGCGACACCGGCCGCGCCCTGGGCATGACCTACGGCGCCGCCGACCGCATCGCCCGCCTCGTCCCGACGCAGCCCAACACCACGCTCGACTCCGCCCTGACGGGCAGCCAGGAGCTGCGCGCCGCCTACGAGGCGGAGCCGGACACGAAGAAGCTGGTCGACCAGGCGCGCAAGCTCGAAGGCGTCGCGCGGCACGCCGGCACGCACGCCGCCGCGGTCGTCATCGCGCGCGAGCCGCTGATCGAGAACGTCCCCCTGCAGCGCCCCGCCCGCGCCGAGGACGACGACGAGAGCGCCATCCCCATGACCCAGTGGGCGATGAACCAGTGCGCCGCCATCGGCCTGCTCAAGATGGACTTCCTGGGGCTCACCAACCTCACCATCCTCGAGGCGGCGGTCGCCATCGTGGAGGATGAGACCGGCGAGCGCCCCGACTACGTCAAGCTGCCCGACGGCGACCCGGAGACGTTCGCGATGCTCTCCACGGGCGACACCTTCGGCGTCTTCCAGCTCGAGTCGGCGGGCATGCGGCGCTACGTGCAGGACCTCAAGCCCACGCAGCTGTCGGACCTGGCGGCGATGGTGGCGCTGTACCGGCCCGGGCCCATGGACCACATCCCGCGCTTCATTCGCTCCAAGCACGGCGACGAAGCGATCAGCTACCCCCACCCCGACCTCGCCGAGATCCTCGACGCCACCTACGGCGTCATCGTCTACCAGGACCAGGTGCTGCAGATCGCGCGCAAGTTCGCCGGCTACACGCTGGGCCAGGCCGACATCATGCGCAAGGCCATGGGCAAGAAGGACGCCGAGATCATGCAGGCCGAGCGCGGCCGCTTCGTGCAGGGGGCCGAGCGGCTGGGCTACAGCGCCGCGCAGGCGAACACCGTCTTCAACCTGGTGGAGCCGTTCGCCGGCTACGCCTTCAACAAGGCCCACGCCGTCTGCTACGGCAGCATCGCCTACCAGACCGCCTACCTGAAGGCGCACCACCCCGTCGCCTATATGACGGCCGTGCTGCGCGCCGCCGGCGGCAACTCCGACCGCGTGGGGCTGGCCGCCGCCGAGTGCGCCCGGATGGGTACCCCGCTGCTGCCGCCGGACATCAATCGCTCCCGCGCGACCTTCCAGACCGAAGCCCTGGCCGGCGACCGGCGGGGCGTCCGCATCGGCCTCACGAATGTGAAGAACGTCGGCCGCTTGGCCATGGACACCCTGATCGCCGAGCGCGACGCCAACGGCCCCTTCGCCTCGCTGGAGGATCTCTGCCGGCGCGCCGACCTGGGCGGCGTGAACAAGCGCTCCCTGGAGAGTCTGATCAAGGTCGGCGCCTTCGACGCCCTGGTCGAGCGGGGGCCCGCCCTGGCCGCCGTCGACCGCATCCTGCGCCTGGCCCAGCGGGAACGCGAGCTGCGCGACAGCGGCCAGACGACGATGTTCGACCTCTTCGGGGATCAGGTGCAGACGCCGCGCCCCACGCTCGGGCTGGAGGACGTCGCCGGCGCCGACGTCACGGGCGCGGAGCAACTCCAGTGGGAGAAGGAACTGCTGGGCGTGTACGTCTCCGCGCATCCCTTCCAGCGGCCCAGCGCGGCCCTGCACCCACACATCACGATCGCCGCCGGAGAGATCAGCGCCGAGCACGAGGGCCAGGACCTCATCGTGGCGGGCGCGGTCACCCTGGTGCGACCGCTCACGACGCGCAAGGGCGAGCCCTTCGCCGCCGTCGAGATCGAGGACCTCACGGGCGCGGTGGAACTCACCGTCTGGCCCGATCTCTACGCCGCCACGCGCGACCTCTGGGCGGACGGCAACATCATCGTCGCGCACGCGCGCGTGCGTTTGCGCGGCGACCGCGTCACCGTCGCCGTCGAGCGCGCGACGATCTGGGAGGACGGCCCCGACGGCGGCCGGCCGCGCGACGACCCCGCCGGCTGGGACCTGAAGGCGCGCACGCCGCGACCCCAGCGCGGCAACGGCGCCGCCCGATCGGCGCCCGCATCGTCGAATGGGAAGGCCGCCTCGCCGGCGCCTGCCGCCGCCCCTGCCGCCGCCGTCGCACCCGCCGTCGCCGTCGCACCGCCCGCACCGACCGCGGCCCCATCCGCCGCGCCGCGCCCGGCGACCGGCGCGCCCCCTGTGCTGCAAGTCCGGCTGCGCGAAACCGACGACGAGGCCGCCGATCGGGCGCGGTTGCAGGAGGTCCTGCGCCTCGTCCGCGACACCCCCGGCGACCAGCCCGCCTACCTCACCATCGCGGGGCTGGGCGAGACCGTGACCCTGGCGCTGCCCGACTGCACCACCAGCTACGCGCTGGTGGAATCGCTGCGGCAGGCGCTGGGCGAGTTCGGCGCCGCGGAGATCGAGGCCGCGCCCGTCGCCGTCGCGGGCGCGTAGCCCGTCCGGCGCGATCGGCGTCGCCGCCGGACGGCTACACTCAGCGCACCGACGGTCGCCGCACTCCGGGAGCACTCATGCGCGATTGGGCCCCGCCGCGGGAGCAGCAGACGCCCGCCGCAGACGACGGCGAGACCGCGCCGCCCGCGCCTCCCCCGGTGTCGTCAGCGGCGCCGTCAGCGGTGGCCGAAGCGCCCGCCCCGGCGGCGGACCAGGAGAGCGAGCGCGCGTCCGCCGCCCTGGCCGCGGCGGCGACCGACCTGCAGGCCGTCCGCGACGCCGTCGCGGGCACCATCGTCGGCCAGAGGACGCTGATCTCGCGGCTGCTCATCGCCCTCCTCTGCGACGGCCATTGCCTGCTCGAGGGCGTGCCGGGGCTGGCCAAGTCGCTCAGCGTCTCCACGCTCGCGGCCAGCCTGCGCGCCGACTTCGTGCGCGTGCAGTTCACCCCCGACCTGCTGCCCGCGGACCTCACCGGCACCGAGATCTACAACGCCCGCACGTCGGAGTTCGAGACCCGCAAGGGGCCCATCTTCGCCAACATCGTCCTGGCCGACGAGATCAACCGCGCGCCCGCCAAGGTGCAGTCGGCGCTGCTGGAGGCGATGGAGGAGCGCCAGGTCTCGATCGGCGGCGAGAGCTTCCCGCTGCCGCAGCCGTTCATGGTCCTGGCGACCCGCAACCCCATCGAGCAGGAGGGCACCTACCCCCTGCCCGAGGCCCAGCTCGACCGCTTCCTGATGAAGGTCGTCGTCGACTACCCGCCCGAGGACGACGAGCGGGAGATCCTGGAACGCCAGCTCGGCGCTCCCCCCACGCCACCCGACGCCGTCATGACGACGGAGGCCCTGCTGCGGGCCCGCGCGGCCGTCGCTCAGGTGCGGCTGGAGACGGCGATCCGCGACTACGTGGTGCGGCTGGTCCGCGCCACCCGCCAGCCGGGGCGCGTCGACCCCGACCTGGAGCGGCTGATCCGCTACGGCGCGTCGCCCCGCGCCTCGATCGCGCTGGCCCAGGCGGCCCGCGCCCACGCCTTCCTCGACGCCCGCGCCTACACGACGCCGGAGGACGTCAAGGCGGTCGCGCCGGACGTGCTGCGCCACCGCCTCATCCTGACCTACGAGGCGGAGGCGGACGGCGTCGTGCCGGACGCCATCGTGGAGCGGATGCTGGACAGTGTCGCGGTTCGCTGACCGGCTGCTGGGCTGGCTCTCCCCGCCCGGCGCCCTGCAGGGCGATGCCGAAGCGCCGGCGGACGCGGAGGCGCGCATCCGTCGCGAGGTGCGCGCCATCGAGATCCAGGCCCGCACGGCGCTGCGCGAGCGCATGGCCGGCGACTTCCGCAGCGCCTTCCGCGGCCGCGGCCTGGAGTTCGCCTCGATCCGCGCCTACACCCCCGGCGACGAAGTGCGCATGATCGACTGGAACGTCACCGCCCGGCGTGGCGCGCCGTACGTCAAGGAGTTCGTCGAGGAGCGGGAGCGCACGCTGTTGATCGTGCTCGACGTCAGCCGCTCGGCCGGCTTCGGGACGACGGGCCGCAGCGTGCGCCGCTTCGCGATCGAGGTAGCGGGGCTGCTGGGCTTCTCGGCCGCCGCCAGCCGCGACCGCGTCGGCGCGATCGCCTTCAGCGACCGCGCCGAGTACCTGCTGCGGCCCGCCCGCGGCGGCGCGCACGTCCTGCGCCTGCTGCACGACCTGCTGCACCTGCACCCGCAGGGCGCCGGCAGCGACCTCGCCGCGGCGCTCGAGCACGCCGCGCGCACGCTGCGCGGCGGCGCCATCGTGGCCGTCATCTCCGACTTCCACGGCGCGGCCGGGGCCGATGGCGACTGGCAGCCCGCCATGCGCCGCCTCGCCGTCGCGCACGACGTGCTGGCGCTGCACGTCCACGATCCCGCCCAGGCGCGCCTGCCCGGCGGCGGCCTGCTGACGATCGAGGACGCCGAGTCGGGCCGCGTCGTCACGGCCGACCCGGCCGCGATCGGCGACTCGTTCGCCCGCGCCGACGCCGACCGCACGCAGGACGTCCGGCGGCTGCTGCGCGCGGCCGGCGCCGACTACCTGTCGCTGCCCAGCGACGCCCCCGCCGGCCCCGCCCTGGCGCGGCTCTTCCGCCAGCGGACCCAGCGCCGATGAGGGCCCGCGGCCTGGTCGTCGCGCTCGCGGGACTGGCCGCCTTGCTCGCAGCGGGCGCGCCCCCGACCTTCGCGCAAGCGCCGCCCGCGCTGCCGCCCGGCGTCGCCGTCACCGTGCACGTGGAGCGCGAGGGCGACACCATCGCCGATCCCGTGCGGCTGACGGTCGTCGTCACGCACCCGCCCGAGGGCGAGCTGCTCGTCCCCCCGCCCGAGGGGCCGCTGGGCGACCTCGACCCGGCGGCGCCGGTCGTGACGCGCGATACGGACGGCGATGGCCGCGCCCAGGTCACGCTGGTCTACGAGACGCGCGCCTTCGCGACCGGCCCGCTGTCGCTGACGCCGCCCGCGCTCTCCTATCGCCGCGACGGCCTGACCACGCCGATCCAGCCCCCCGCGCAGATCGTCGAGGTGCGCTCGCTGCTGCCCGCCGATGGATCGCTGGTCCCGCGCGGCCTCAAGCCGGCCGAGGAGATCGCCGGGGCGGGCTTCCCGCTGCTGCCCGTCGCGCTGGGCGGATCGATCGCGGCGCTGCTCATCGTCGCGCGCCTGGGCGTCGTCTGGCGACGGCGGTCGTCGCCGGCGGCGACCCCGGCCCCCGGCCCCGGCGCGCTGGCCGGCCGGGACCTGCGCGCCATCGCCGACGCCGGCCTCCTGCCCCACGCCGTCGACGAGTTCTGCGCCCGCATCAACGCCGCCGTGCGCGGCTACCTGGCCGCCCGCTACGAGCTGCCGGCGCGCAACCTCACGGCATCGGAGCTGGCCGAGCGGCTCGCCCGCGCCGGCGCCGACGCGGGCACCGTGCAGCGCGTGCGCAGCCTCTGTCAGGCCTGCGACGGCATCGCCTACGCCGGCTCGACGCCCAGCGCCGCCCGCGTCGCGCGCTACCTCGACCTCGCGCAGGCCATCGTCGGGGCCGGCCCCGTCGCCGCCAACCCAACGAGCGAGGTGGAGTGATGCGCTTCGCCGACCCCGAACTGCTCGCCCTGCTCGCGCTGCTGCCGCTGTTCGCCTGGCTGCTGCGCCGCGACGGCCGCCGCCATCCCGCCAGCCTGCGGCTGCCCAGCCTGACCGCGCTGCCCGCCGCCGCCGCCGGCGGTCGCTCCTGGCGGTTGCGCACGTTGCCCTGGCTGCCCGTCCTGCGACTGGCCGCCGCCGCGCTGATCATCGTCGCCCTGGCGCGCCCCCAGACCGCCGACGCCGAGGCCAGCACCCCCGCCGAGGGCATCGACATCATGCTCGCGATCGACGCCTCGCTGAGCATGTCGCAGGAGGCGCTCGGGGACGAGCGGCGGCTCGACGCCGCCCGGCGCGTGGCCCGCGACTTCATCGCCGGGCGCGGCGACGACCGCGTCGGGCTGCTCATCTTCGAGTCCCGCACGCTCGTCCTCAGCCCGCCGACGCTCGACCTGGACGCCATCGACAGCCTGGTGGCGAACACGATGCGCAGCGGCCTGCTGCCCGGCGGCACCGCCGTGGGCCTCGCGCTGGCCGAAGCGGTCGACCTGTTACGCGACTCGGAGGCGCCCAGCCGCATCGTCGTGCTGCTCACCGACGGGGAGGACAACGTGCGCACCGTGCGCCCCGTCGATGCGGCCGGCATCGCCGAGGCGCTGGGCGTGCGCGTCTACACCATCGCCATCGCCGAGCCGGACGCGTACCAGGGCGTCGTCGATGAGCTCGCCCTGCGCTTCATCGCCGACCGCACCGGCGGCCAATACTTCCGCGCCTCCGAGATCGAGGACCTGGAGAACGCCTACGCCGCCATCGACGCCCTCGAGCGGGCGCGGCTCGACACCGAGGAGTTCACCGTCTTCCGCGAGCGCATGCCCTGGTTCCTGATCCCCGCGATGGCGCTCATCCTGTTCGAGCTGCTGGGCCACGCCACCTGGTGGAGGCGCGCGCCATGACCATCACTCCACTGGCGCTGCCGCCCTTGGCCCAATTCGGCGACCCCGCCCTGCTCGCGCTGCTGCTGGCCGGGATCCTGGCGGGCGGCCTCTCGCTGCGCATCCTGCGCTGGCGCGCCCGTCGGGTCACGCGCCTGCTCGACCGCGGCGGCGGCCGCATCCTGGCCGGGGCCGACCCCCGGCGCGGCCTCTGGAAATTCGGCCTGATCTGCCTGGTCGTCGCGCTGCTGGCGATCGCGATCGCGCGGCCGCAGTTCGGCGCACGCACGCGGGCGCTCGAGCAGCAGGGCGTCGCGATGGTCGTCGCGCTCGACGTGTCGCTGAGCATGGCGGCGCAGGACACGACCCCCAATCGCATGCTCGCCACCCAGACCGAGCTGGCGGCGCTGCTCGACCGCATGTCCGGCGACCGCGTCGGCCTCGTGATCTACGCCGGCGAGGCGCTGGTGCGCTTCCCCCTCACGCGTGACCTGAAAACCGCGCGCGAGATCATCGACACGATGCGGCCCGGCGAGCGGGTGCTGCGACCCGGCACGGACGTCGCGGCCGCGATCACGCAGTCGCTGGCGCTGCTGGAGACCACGCCCGCCCAAACGCGCGTGATCCTGCTGGTCGGCGACGGCGAGAGCCTGAGCGGCGACGCACTCGCGGCGGCGCGCGTGGCGGCGGCCGGGGACGTGCACATCTTCACGGCCGGCGTCGGCAGCGAGGCGGGCGCGACGATCCCGGTGGTCAACCGCAACACCGGGCAGACGGTCGATAAGATCGACGCCCGCAGCGGCGAGCCCATCGTCACCCGGCTCGACAGCGCCGCCTTGGCGGCGCTCGCCGACCGCGGCGAGGGCCGCTTCGTCCGCCTCGATCAGCCGGGCGCGCTCAGCGACCTCGCGGCCGACTTCGACGCGCTGGAAGCGTCGCGCTTCGCGGTCACGACGGAGCGCCGCCCCCGCGAGCGATTCCAGATCGCGCTGGCGCTGGCGCTGGCGCTGCTGCTCATCGAGCCGCTGATCGCGGCGCGGGCGCCACGGCGCGCGTCGCCGGTCGGGGCGCGCGCGCCCTCGCGCTGGCGGCGACGCCTCCTGTTCGCGGGGCTGCTCGTCGTCGCCGGGTCGCTGGTCGTGTCCTGCGGCGACTTCGCGGCCGAGCGCAACGCCGACGGCGCCGCCGCCTTCGACGAGGGCCGCTTCGACGACGCCGCCACCGCCTATCGGGAAGCGCTGGCGGCGGAGCCCACCGACGCGCGCCTGGCCCTGAACCTGGGACGCGCGCTGCACGCCCTCGCGGACTACGACGCCGCCATCGCCGCCACCCGCCGCGCCCTCGCCGGCGACGATGACGCCCTCGCGGCCCGCGCCTACTACCAACTCGGCGTCCACCACTTCGAGCGCGAGGACCTGGTCGCGGCGCGCAGCGCCTACATTGAGGCGCTGCTGCTCGAGCCCTCGGACATCGACGCCAAGCTGAATCTGGAGATCGTCAACACGCTGCTGGCGGCCCTCGCTCCCCCGCCCGGCGACGACGGCGAGGCGAGCGACTCTGACGACTCCGGCGAGGCGGGCGCCGGCGAGGGCGGAGACGGCGACGGAGATGGCGGCGCCCCCGTCGACACCGCGCCGGGCCGGCCGGCGGGGCGCGCCCCCGTCCCGGGCGCGGACGACGCGGGGATCGGCCTCAGCCCCGCCCAGGAGGCGCTGCGGGACGCGATCCGGGAGTTCGACCGCAACAACCCCAGCCCGGAGGCGGCGCTCGCGATCCTCGACGCGCTGCGCGCCATCGAGGAGGCGCGGCGCTCCACGCTGGGCCTCCTGGACGTCGAGGTCGCCGGCCAGGACGACTACTAGCGGGCCGGCGTCACTCCGCCGGCCTCACTCCGCCGGTGCCGGCGGGGCAGGGGATTCGGGGGGCGCGGCCTCGCCGGGCGTGGCGGGCATCGGCAGCCGGAACATGCGACGCAGCAGCCGCCCGCGCAGCGCCCGCCAGGCGCCCAGCGCCTGGTCGTAGTGCGACTCGGGCAGCGCCCCGGCCGAGAAGCGCTCCCGCGTGTAGGTGTCGGCCAGGCGCTGCGAGGCCTCCGGATCCCGCACGGCGGCGCCCAGCGCGGTCGCGTACTCCCGCGGCGTGTTGGCCGGATCGACCCGCACGCCGCCCCAGCGCGACAACCGCTGCGTCGACGTCCACAGCCGCTCCACCGGCGTCTGCCCGCGCAACGACAGCCGCCAGGCGGCCACCGAACTCCCGCCCGCTGCCAGCAGCGCCAGCAGGAAGGCCAGCGGCGCCAGCACCCACCAGACCCGCGGGCTGAAGCCCGTGTCGCGGCCGAAGCCCTCGTCGTCGAATTGGTCGCCGAGCTCCTGCAGCGACAGAAACTCGTCGAACGGGTCCAGCCCGGTCGGCAGACCGGCGTCGTTCAGCAGGTCGGAGGCGAAGGGGCGCAGGCGCTGCTCCGCGATGCGCTGCCCCGCGATCGCCGCGAAGCCCTCCGACACGACCGCCGGCGTGGGGTCGAAGTCCACCCAGCCGTACTCGGGGAAGAACACCTCCACCCAGCTATAGGCGTGCTGCCCGCGCACGATGTAGGTCGCGGTGCGCGGATCGAAGTTGTCCTCCGCCAGGACGTAGCCGGTGCTCACGCGGGCGGGAATGCCCAGCGTGCGCAGCAGCACCGCCATGGCGCTGGCGTGGTAGTCGTAGTAGCCGCCGATGTGCAGCCCGTCCGCGTCCAGGTTGTCGAACAGCCACCAGGTCACGGCGTCGCTGCGCAGCGGCGGCAGGCCCACGTCCCGCGTGAAGGGGTACAGCAGCCGCGGCGCCCCGTCGGACCCCAGCAGCAGTTCCCCCGCGTCGTCGCGCAGGGGCGTGCAGCACAGATAGCCCTCGACGGCGGCCGCGGCGTCGTAGCGCGAGTCGGCCCGCTCGACGACGCTGACCGCCAGGCTCCGCAGCCGGGCCAGGCTGGCGTCGTCCAAGTCGGCCGGCAGTTGCAGGTAGCGCTGCAGCACCCAGAACGGGTATTCGCCGCCGGACTCCTGCAACTCCTCCACCGACGCCGTCGACACGGAGCCCAGAACTTCGTAGGTGAAACCGGGGCGAATCGGCTCCGACGGGTGCACCCGCAGCACGTCCGGCTCCGCGGGCCGGCTCTCCAACTCCAGCGCCAAGAGCTCGCCATCGTCGCCGACCTCGGATCCGACCGGCACCCAGCCCTCGGGGATCAGCTCGGCCGAGAACGGCTCACCGGCCTCCTCACGGGCCGCGATCTCTTCCGCCACCCCTTCCAGCTCGGGCGGGACGCGCGCGCCCGCGTTCTCGATGTCGAGGTGCACGGCGCCCGGCGCCGTCTGGTCGATCGTCACCTCGCGGCTGATCGCCAGGGGCAGGCCGAACGTGAAGAGCACCCGCGCCGATTGCTCGACCGACAACCGCACGACGATCTCGCGGCGCGATGCATACACGCTCTCGTCCTCGCCGCCGAAGGAGCGCGCGGGCTCCGGCTTCGTCGTCACCACGGCGCTCTGCTGCCAGCCGCGCGTCGTGTAGCGGTCGTAGCTGGCGCCGCGCAGCAGCCCGGCCTCGGGCGCGTCGACGCGCACGATGATGCCCTGCCCCGGGTTGATGTCGCCCTGCAGGACGAAGTTCGAGCCGAAGCTGTGGATCGGCGCGCCGCGCTTGGAGTCGATCCCGCCGAAGAGGCGCTCCATGTCCAGGCTCAGTTCGTCGAACGGCTGGGTGACCCCGGTCCACAGCGCGGTCAGCGGCTCCGCGCGGTCGGGGCGCGGCAGAACCCGGCTGACGACCATCATGCTCACCACGGCCAGCAGCGTGACCCCCAGGAAGCTGAGGCTGATGAAGTCGGGGAAGCGCGTCCCGCGACTGCGCCACTCGGCCATGCGCGAGAGCAGGCTGGCGCGCATGACCAGCAGCGCCGCCCCCGCCACGAAGAAGCCGAAGTGCAGATCCCACTGCCGGCCGCCCAGATAGCTGACGTTCACGGACAGCAGCACGCCCAGCAGGATCAGCAGCGGCCAGGGGTTGCGGCGTCGCAGCACGATGAGCGCGGCGGGGCAGGTCACCAGCCAGACGGCCGCCAGGATGAAGAACACGAACGGCACGTTGTCCGTCGTGATGCCGTCGTTGAAGGCCTGCGTGAACCAGTCCTCCAGCCGGAAGCGCAGGTCGATGAACCGCTCCCAGAACCAGATCTGACCGGTGAAGTGCTCCATGCGCAGCAGCTGCCAGCAGACGACGACCGCGCCCAGCCCGACGGCGCCCCCATAAGCCACGGGCCAGGGCACGACCCGCCGCGCGAGCCCCAGCGCCACGCCCAGCGCCAGCAGCGCCGTGACGCGCACGTCCGGCATGCCATCGACCCAGTTCGCGGCGGCGATGGAATCGGACACGGCGATGATCACCAGCAGCAGGATGCCCAGCGTGATCGCGGACTCCATCAACCGCCAGGAGCGGCCGTCCTGCGTCGTCTGCTGCTGCTCGGGCGCGACGGCGCCGCGGATCAGCGCCGCCGGGGAGAGATCGGCCGCCGTCGAACGCGTGGTCATGCGCGCCCCCCCACGGCGGCGCGGCCCGGCGCGCCCTGCGCGGCGTCGAGCGCCTCGGCGAGGAAATCACCGCGCCGCACGAGGTTCGTCTGCACGCCGAAGGCGCGCAGCGTGCTCCACGCCTCTTCCCCGCCCGCGCGCCCGCCGAACGACGCCGCGTCGATCAGCACCGCCGCCACCTGCACGCCCCGCTGCGTGAGCGCGCGGATGCCGTCGCGCGCGCGCCGCTCGCTGGCCGGCGTGATCACGATCACCGTCGTGTGCCGCCCCCAGCGGGGCGACTGCTGGGCGAGCAGCGTGGAGATGGGCACGTCGCCGACGGGCTGCGCCAGCGCCAGATCCTCCAACATGCGGGTCAGCTGCTGATTGCCGCGGTCGGACTCGATCAGGCGGAAGCGGTCGGCGAACATCATCATGCCCACCGAGCGGTTCTGGGCCAGGAACAGCCGCGCGATGGAGGCCGCGGCGGTGACCGCGTACTCCACGGTCGCCTCGTCGCCCTCGCCCGCGTGGTCGCTGCGGTTCAGGTCCAGCACGATCCAGAGCTGCGAGGCCGGGTCCAGCTCGAAGGTCTTGACCTGCATGCGGCCGGTGCGCAGCGTGCTGGGCCAGTGGATGCGGTTGACGCTGTCGCCGGGGGCGTACTCGCGCAGGCCGGAGGCGTTGGGCGTTACGTAGTGCGTGCGACGCCGGAAGCGCCCCTCGCCGGGCAGATTCGCGGGCGGCACGCTGTAGCGCGGCAGCTCCAGCGCCCGCGGGTAGACGAGCAACTGCCGCGGGCCCCCGAAGATCCTTTCGCGGTGGAACAGATCGAAGGGGTCGCCGACGCGGACGTGCACCGGTCCCAGCGTGAACAACCCCCGGCGGCGGCACGAGGTATCCACGCGCCACTGCCGGCGGGCCCGTCCGCCCAGGCTGACGACATGCTCGGCGTGATGCCCCGGCAGGTCCGACTCCTCCTCCACCTCCAGCCAGAACTTGCCGAGCCGCGACGCGTTGCTGATCTGCAGCTGCTCGGTGATCGCCTCGCCGACCTGGACGCGCTCCGAGTCGCGACGCATGCGCACCTGCAGGCCGCGGCTGCTGAGCCATGTCCAGATCGCGGCCGCGAGGAGGCCCAGCACCAGCAGGTAGCCCAGCCGCAGGGGCAGCCAGAAGTTCGTCGAGAAGCCGATGCCGAAGACGACGAGCGTCAGCAGCGAGACCAGCGTCAGGGACCGCCGCCGACCGAACGTCGCACCGTAGAGCCGGCGCATCCCGCGCTCACCCCACACCCACCCGCGCGCCCGGGACGGGCACCCGGTCGAGCACGTCCTCCACCACCGTCAGCGAACTGACGCTCCGCACCTGCGCCGAGGGGCTGATGATGATGCGATGCCCCAGCGTGGCATAGGCCAGCTCCTTCACGTCGTCGGGGGTGACGTAGTCGCGGCCGCTCAGCAGCGCGTTGGCCTGCGCGGCGCGGAACAGCGCCAGCGATCCGCGCGGCGACGCGCCCAGGTAGGCCGCATCGTGCTGCCGCGTCGCCGACGAGATCTCCACGATGTACTGCTTGATCAGCGGATCGACCCAGACGGCGCGCACCGCGGTCTGCACCAGGTGCAGATCCTCGGCGTCGGTCACCGCCTCCAGCGAATCGATCGGGTGGGCCCTCTGCTGGCCCTCCAGGACGGCGATCTCATCGTGCGCCGACGGGTAGCCCACGTGAATGCGCATCAGGAAGCGGTCCAGCTGCGCTTCCGGCAACGGGAACGTGCCCTCGTACTCGATCGGGTTCTGGGTCGCGATGACCATGAAGGGGCGCGGCAGCGAGCGCGTCACCCCGTCGGTGGTGATCTGGCGCTCCTCCATCGCTTCCAGCAGCGCCGACTGCGTCTTGGGGGTGGCCCGGTTGATCTCGTCGGCCAGCACGATCTGGGCGTAGATCGGCCCCGGCCGCCACTCGAAGTCGCCCGACTTCTGGTTGTAGACCGAGACGCCCGTCACGTCCGACGGCAGCAGGTCGGGCGTGAACTGGATGCGGCTGAAGCGGCAGCCGGTGGAGACGGCCAGCGCCCGCGCCAGCATCGTCTTGCCGGTGCCCGGCACATCCTCCACCAGCAGGTGGCCATCGCCGGCCAGGGCGAGCACCGCCCGGCGCACCTCGGCGCTCTTGCCCAGGATCACGCGCTCAACGTTCGCCGTGATCTGACGCAGTGTGGCCTGCGGATCGTCCATGCGGACCCCCTGCCTCCCCGCGCCCGCGGGCGCAGCCGAGCATAGCAGTCACAGCGGGCCGCGCGCGCCCCCGTTGTTGGTCTGCAATTGTGACTACGTCCCCCACATCTATCCTGATCTTGGCGGCCGGACAAGGGATGAGCGGAGCGGTGCCCCCACGCTGGCTTGTCGGCCTCGCGCCCATCGCGCTATGCGGCGCCCTCCTGGCGGGCGCCTGCTTCAACGACGAAGCGGGCCGCGCCGACCCGTCCGCCGTCGCGGGCGCCGCCCAGGCCCAATCCGCCGTCCAGCCCAGCGCCCAGTCGGCCGGGTCCGAAGGCGACTCGCGCGGGCGGGGGACGGCCGCCGGTCTTGCCGCCGAGGCCGGCGGCCAAGCCACGCCGGCGCCCGCCGTCGCGCCTGCCGTCCCAGATCATGGAGTGACGATCTTCGTGGAACCGGCGCCCGTGCGGCCCGGCGGCGTCTTCCTCGTCGCGATCGACACGACCAACGCCTCCGCGGCCTGGGTGACGCTGGGCGGGCGATCCGTGCCGCTGGCCCGCGAGGGCGACCGCTTCTACGCGATCCTGCCCGTCCCGTTCGGGCAGCCGGCGGGCGGCCTGATCATCGAGGTCGAGGTCGCGGACCACGCCGGCCAACTGGCCCTGCGGCAATTGATCGAGCTGGCCGTGCTGGCCGCCGACTTCCCCGTCGAGCACGTGCAGCTCGACCCGGCGCTGTCGCGGCTGCTGGACCCGGACGTCGTCGCGGAGGACCGGGCGCTGCGCGACGCCGTGCAGCGCGCGCACTCCCCGCGGCGCCTCTGGGACGGCCCCTTCCGCGCGCCGGCCGAGGGCGTGATCACGTCCACCTTCGGGCTGCGGCGCGCGTACAACGGCGCGCAGCCCAGCGACTACCACAGCGGCCTCGACTTCGGCGCGCCGCGGGGGACCGAGGTCGTCGCGGCGAACGCGGGCGTCGTCGCCTGGACCGGCGAAACCGAGCGGCGCGGGCGCGGCGTCATCATCGACCACGGGCAGGGCGTGTTCAGCAGCTACTGGCACCTGGCCAGCGTCGCCACGACGCCGGGCACGGTGGTCGCGGGCGGCGCCCCCATCGGCCGCGTGGGCAGCACCGGCCTCTCGACGGGCTCCCACCTGCACTGGGAGTTGACGGTCGGCGGCGTCCCCGTCGACCCGGCGCCCTGGCTGCGCGAGTTGGAAGTCCCCGATCCCCTGGCCCACTTCGACCCCGGCCGCGCGGTCAACGCCGCCCACCCCGCGAGCCCCTGATCGGATCGTGGACCAGACCGCGGACCCGACCGGGATCGCGAATCGGCGGTACACTCGGATCGGGTCGCGGCGCGAGGGGTGCGCCGCACGGCCCGAAGGTTTCCCCGTGACGATGCCCACCAGCCCCGATCGACGCCGCGCGCTGCGCCGCTTCAGCCGTCGCAAGCTGCTGGGCGCGCTCGGCGTCGCCGGCGCCGGCTTGGTCCTGGCCGCCTGCAGCGACGGCGAGGAGGAGCCGGGCGTCAGCGTCGATCCCCAGAGCGACGCCGAGGCAGCGGCCCAGGCAACGGCCCAGTCGGCCGCGACCGACGCCGCCCCCGCCGAGCAGGCGGCCGCCGAACAGGCCCAGAGCGAGGCCGAGGAGGTCTCGCTGGAACTGGAAGCCGAGCCGCTGATCTGGATCGAGCCCCGCGAAGTGCTGCAGGGCTCGTCCTTCATCGTCGCGATCGACGCGCCCGGGGCGGGCTTCGCATCGATCGCCTTCGGCGGCCAGATCCTCTCGATGCAGCGCGAGGGGTCGCGCTTCTACACCATCCTCGGCCTCGACGCGCTGACGCGCGTGGGGCCGCTGCCGCTGATCCTCTCGGTCGCGAACGGGGCCGGCGATCCCGTGGTGACCCGCGAGAGCCTGATCGACGTGCAGGACTCCCAGTGGCAGACCGAGGTCGTGCAGCTGGACGAGGACAATCGCTCCCTGCTCGACCCGGCCGTGATCCGGGAGGACACGGAGACGCGCGGGCCGTTCCTGCGCAGCCGCACGAACAACCGCTATTGGAACGACATCTTCGACCCGCCCAGCGGCGGCGTGATCACCTCGGGCTACGGGCTGCTGCGCTCGTACAACTTCCGCCCGCCCAGCGAGTACCACGCCGGCGTCGACTTCGCCGGCGGCGCCGGCGACACGATCGTCGCGCCCAGCGGCGGCATCGTCCTCTGGGGCGGCCAGACGCAGCGACGCGGCAACGGCCTGATCGTCGACCACGGCGGCGGGGTCACGTCGGGCTACTACCACCTGTCGGACTTCGCGGTGGCGCCGGGGGAGGTCGTGCAGGCGGGGCAGTTCATCGCCCGCATGGGCGCGACCGGGCTGGCGACGGGGCCGCACCTGCACTGGGAGATCGTCGTGCACGGGATCACGGTGAACCCGGTGCAGTGGATCCGCGTCCTGGGCTTCCCCAGCCCCACGCAGGAGTTCGACCCGCTCGACGCCCTGCCCGCCCCGCTGCAGATTCCCGGCTGACCCGCGCGCCCGCGGCCTCCCTACCGGCGACGGGGCTAGCGCGGCGGCGACTGCGGCAGCGTGCGCAGCGCCAGCGCCGTCTGCACGACGGCCAGCGCCACCATCCCGGCGGTCTCGGCGCGCAGCGGTCGCGGGCCCAGGGTGACCGGCGCCCAGCCGGCGTCGAGCGCGGCCTGCGACTCCTCGGCGCTGAACCCGCCCTCGGGCCCCACGACGATCTGCACCGTGTGCAGGTCGGGCACGTGCGCCGCCGCGTCGGGGATCGTGCGCTCCGGCTCCAGCGCCGAGGACATCACGCGCAGCGTGCCCGGCGCCACCGGCTCCGACAGCAGCTCCAGGATCTCGATCGGTTCGTGCACCGCCGGGCGCTGCTCGCGACGGCACTGCTCGGCCGCCTCCGTGATCAGCCGCTTCCAGCGACCCAGCCGCTCGCTGCTCTTGCCCCGCGCCAGCGAGCGCGCCGCCCGCACGGGGCGGATCTCCGACGCCCCCAGCTCGGTCGCCTTCTCCACCAGCAGGTCGAAGCGCTGGGGGCGGATCAGGCTGGGGCAGAGTTCGATACGGGGCGGCGGATCGGGCCGGGTCGGGCGGCAGTGCAGGATCTGCGTCTGCACGGTGTCCCGGCTCACGCGGCTGACTTCGACCTCGTACAGCGACTCGTCGTGGATCACCTCCAGCCGATCGCCGTGCCGCAGCCGCAGCACGCTCCCCAGCCGTCGCACCAGCGAGCCCTGGATCTGCAGGCGCGACCCATCGATCGCGCCCGGATCATCCACGAAGACCCGCGGGACGAATGACTTCGAGACTGCGCCACTCACCATCGCTGTACACCTCCGGGGGCTGCAGCGGCTGCTGATCCGCGGTCGTGGCCGCCAGGGCCCGCGTCACGCGCGACAGCTGCGGCGCGATGATGCCGCCCAGCAGGCAGCGCCCGCCGGGCCGCACGCTGGCGAGCAGCGCCGGCAGGATGCTCACGATCACGCCGACGCTGATGTTCGCCACTACCACATCGTACGGCGCGCAACCGATCGGCGGGGCATCGGCCTGGGCGACGGTCACGCCGTCGAGCCCGTTCAGCGCCACGTTGCGCCGGGCCGCGTCCACGGCCTGCGGGTCGATGTCCAGCGCCAGCACCGCGCCGGCGCCCAGCCGGGCGGCCGCGCAGGCCAGCACGCCCGACCCCGTCCCGAAGTCGAGCACGCGGTCGCCGGGCCGCAGCGACCGCTCCAGCGCCGCCAGCGCCATCCGCGTCGTGGGGTGGTCGCCCGTCCCGAAGGCCAGCCCCGGCTCCAGGTCGACCACCACCTCACCCGCGCGCGGGACGTCCGCGCAGGGCCGCGGCCTCACCAGCAGGCGACCGACGCGCACTGGCCGCAGATGCCGATGGAAGGCCGTCTCCCACTCCGAACGACGCAGCGCCTCGAACTGCGCGCGCGCGACATCGGCGCCGCGGCCGGCCTGCTCGAGCAGGCGGCGCAGCGCCGCCCGCGCGTCGCGCAGTTGCGACGCCGCGACGTACGTCCGCACGCAGGGCTCCGTGGGTCCGGCCGCGGGGCCGGCCGTGGTCAGGTCCGCCGCCTGCCGGAACGGCCACTCGACGACGACGCCGGACGGCGTCAGCCGCTCGAACAGCGCCGTCACGGGCTCGACGTCGTCGGCGGGCACGGGCAGCGATATCCGCCACCACGTCTCCTCGCCACCGGGCTCAGGCGCTGAAGGCATCCTTGATTCGCGAGAAGAAGCCGCGACCGTTGCCCCGCGTCGCTTCGTCGAGCACCCCGTCCAACTGCTCGAAGAGCTGGCGCTGCTCGGCGCTCAGCTTGGTCGGCACCTGCACATCGACGCCGACCAGCAGGTCGCCCCGCGAGCGGCCGCGCAGGTGCGGCACGCCGCGCTTGCGGATGCGGAAGATGGACCCGGCCTGCGTGCCGGCGGGGATCTCCAGGTCTTCCGCGGGGTCGTCCAGGGTGGGAATCTCCACGACGGCGCCCAGCGCGGCCTGCGCGACCGTGATCGGCAGCGTCACGCGCAGGTCGTCGCCGTCGCGCTCGAAGACCTCGTGCGGCTTGACGCGGAACTCCACGTAGAGGTTGCCGCGCGGCCCGCCCCGCTGCCCGGCGTCGCCCTCGGCGCTGAGCCGCATCTGCGAGCCGTGGTCCACGCCGGCCGGCACCTTGACCTGCAAGCGCCGGTTGCGCCGCTCGCGCCCCAGCCCGCCGCAGTTGCCGCAGGGGTGCGTGATGATCGCCCCGTCCCCTCCGCAGCGGTCGCAGGCGGAGACGTTGACGAACTGCCCGAAGACGCTGCGCTGCACGCGGCGCACCTCGCCGCTGCCCTTGCACTGCGGGCAGCCCTCGGGCGGACGGCCGGGCTCGTGGCCGGCGCCGCTGCAGACCGTGCAGTCCTCCAGCCGGCTGACCCGGATCTCCTGCTCGACGCCGAAGACGGCCTCCTCGAACTTGAGCTCCTGCCGCAGGCGCAGGTCGTCGCCGCGGATGGGACCGCGCGCCGAGCCGCGCCCCCCGAAGAAGGCATCGAAGATGTCGCCGAAGCCGCCGAAGTCGAAGCCCTCGAAGCCGCGCGAGGGGCCGAAATCGGCGTTCGGGCCGTACTGGTCGTAGCGGGCGCGCTTCTCCGGGTCCGAGAGGATCTCGTAGGCCTCGCCCACCTCCTTGAAGCGCTCGGTCGCATCGTGCGCCTTGTTGCGGTCGGGGTGGTACTGCATCGCCAGCTTGCGGAAGGCGCCCTTGATGTCCTCCCCGGATGCGGAGCGATCGACACCGAGCACTTCGTAGAAGTCGCGCTTGCTGGCTGTGGCCATAGGTCGTAAGCGTAGCGGAGGGTCGCGGTCGCGCCCCTCCCTGCCTCAGGCGATGCGGGGCGACGCCCCCGTTAGACCTCGCGGAACTCGCCTTCGACCGTGCCGGCCTCCTCACTGGTCCCGTCTGGGCCGGCGCCGTCCGGGCCGGTCCCGTCGGCGCCGGGCGTCTCACCGTCGGGGCTGGGCGCGCCCTCGTCCGGCGACGGCGCGCCGCTGCTGTAGATCTTCTCCCCAACCTTCATCAGCGCGACGTTCAGATCGTCCAGCGAGGTGCGCAGGGCGTCGGCGTCCGGCGGATCCGCGGCCAGAGCCTCGCGCACCGCCGCGATCTTCGCCTCGGCCTCGGTCTTGAGCTCGGTGTCGATCTTGTCCTCTTGCTCGGCCAGCATCTTCTCCGCGCGATAGGCCGACGAGTCCGCCACGTTGACCAGCTCCACCGTCTCGCGGCGCTCCTTGTCCTCCTCGGCGTGGAGTTCGGCGTCCCGCCGCATGTTCTCCACTTCCTCCTCCGCCAGGCCCGAGGCCGCCTGGATGGTGATCTTCTGCTCCTTGCCGGTCCCCTTGTCGGCGGCGGCCACGTTGAGGATGCCGTTGGCGTCGATGTCGAAGGTGACCTCGACCTGGGGCACGCCGCGCGGGGCGGGCAGGATGCCGTCGAGCACGAACTTGCCCAGCGACTTGTTGTCGATGGCCATCTCGCGCTCGCCCTGCAGGACGTGAATCTCGACCTGCGGCTGGTTGTCGGTGGCGGTCGAGAAGACCTGGCTCTTGCTGGTCGGGATGGTGGAGTTGCGCTCGATGAGGGGCGTGCGCACGCCGCCCAGCGTCTCGATGCCCAGCGTCAGCGGCGTCACGTCGAGCAGCAGGACGTCCTTCACGTCGCCCTTCAGCACGCCCGCCTGAATCGCCGCGCCGATCGCCACCACCTCGTCGGGGTTGACGGACCGATTGGGCTCCCGCCCGAAGAACTCCTGTACGCGGGCGTGCACCAGGGGCATCCGCGTCTGACCGCCGACCAGCACCACCTCGTGCACCTGCGAGGCGGGCACGCCCGCGTCGGCCAGCGCGGCCTTGCAGGGGCCCAGCGTCGACTCCACCAGGTCCTCCGTGAGCTGCTCGAGCTTGGCCCGCGAGAGCGGGATGCTGAAGTGCTTGGGCCCGCTGGCGTCGGCCGTGATATAGGGCAGGTTGACCTCGGTCGCCTGCGTGCTGGAGAGCTCGATCTTGGCGCGCTCGGCGGCCTCCTTGAGCCGCTGCAGCGCCATCCGGTCCTCGCGCAGGTCGATGCCCTGATCCTTGCGGAACTCATCGACCAGGAAGTCGATCACGCGCTGGTCGAAGTCGTCGCCGCCCAGGTTCGTGTTGCCGTTGGTCGACTTGACCTGGAAGGTGCCCTCGCCGATCTCCAGGATCGAGACGTCGAAGGTGCCGCCGCCCAGGTCGTAGACGGCGATGAGCTGCTCGTCGGACTTCTCCAGGCCGTAGGCGAGCGCCGCCGCCGTGGGCTCGTTGACAATGCGCAGGACGTTGAGCCCGGCGATCTTGCCGGCGTCCTTGGTGGCGTTGCGCTGGCTGTCGTCGAAGTAGGCGGGGACGGTGATCACCGCCTCGGTCACGCTCTCGCCCAGATAGGCCTCCGCGTCGGCCTTCAGCTTCTGCAGGATCATGGCCGCGATCTCGGGCGGGCCGTAGGCCTTGCCGCTCATCTGCACCCAGGCGTCGCCGTTGCCGGCCTTGACGATCTCGAACGGCATCAGCGCCGCCGACCGTCGCACGATGGGGCTGTCGTAGCGCCGCCCCATCAATCGCTTGACGCTGAAGATGGTGTTGTTGGGGTTCGTGATCGCCTGGCGCTTGGCGACGGTCCCCACCACCCGCTCGCCGTCCTTGCTCATCGCGACCATGGACGGCGTCGTGCGGTTGCCCTCCTGGTTGGGGATGACGATCGGCTCGCCGCCCTCCATGACCGCGACGACCGAGTTCGTCGTCCCAAGATCGATGCCAATGACATTCGCCATGAGTCTGCCTTCCATGCCAGCCGGGCCCTGTCGCCCGCCGGAGAGTTACGCGTGGTCGCTGTTCTCGTTCTCGTTCTCGCTGTCGTCTGCGGGCGCGGGCGCGGGCGCGCCGTCGTCGCCGGTCCCCACGACCACCAGCGCCGGCCGCAAGACGCGCGTACCCAGCAGGTAGCCCTTGCGCACCTGCTCCAAGACTTCGTTGTCGGGGCCGGGCGCCTGGCCCACCGCCTCGTGGTACTGGGGGTCGAACGGCTGGCCGGCGGCCGCGATCGGCTGCACGCCCAAGCGCTCCAGCAGCTGCACGACGTCCTTGCGGATCAGCACGATGCCCTCCGCCCACGCCTCGGGGTCATCCTCGCGGTCGGCCTCGAAGGCGCGGTCGAAGTTGTCGATCACGGGCAGCAGCGCCAGCAGCAGCCCCGCCGTCGCCTGCGCCGCGCGCTCGCCGACCTCGGTCGCGCTGCGACGCTTGAGGTTGTCGTAGTCGGCCCGCGCCCGCTTCCAGGCGGCGAGGTGCTGCTCGGACTCGGCCCGCAGGCGCTCCACCTCCTGCGACGCCGCCGGCGCTGCGATGTCGTCGGCGCCGCCAGACTGGGTGTCGCTGGACTGGGCCCCGTCGAGCCCCTCTGCATCGGCCGTGGTCATCCGTAAACCCGGTCCATCATCTCTTCCAGCAGGCCGCTGAGGTAGCGCACCGTCGCGACGCCGCGCCCGTAGCGCATCCGCGTCGGCCCCACCACGGCGACGTAGCCCGACATGTCGGACCGGTCGCCGTACGGCGCGACGACCACCGAGCAGTGCTGGAGTTCGCCGGCCGGGTTCTCGTCGCCGATCATCACGCTGACGCCGTCGCCGCCCAGCGACTCCGGGGGCACGACGCGGTCCGTCGCGCGCTGGTCCACCAAGGTCACGATGTCGAGCAGGCCGCGATGGTCCTGGCGGAACTCGGGCTGCCCCAGCATCCCGGCGACGCCCTCGACCCGCACGGCCGCTTCGCGCGCCGATTCCTCGCTGAGGATGCCGGTCAGCGTCTCGATCAGCCGCTGCTCGGTGGCATCGTCGACGGCGGGCTCGCGGCGCAGTTCCGTCACCGTGCGCCCCGACACGCGCTCGTTGAGGCGCGCCGCCAGGACGCTCAGCTCGGCCTGCTCGAAGGGGCCGTCGAGCGGCACGAGTTGCTTGAGCACCCGCGCCTCGCGCAGCACGACGACCAGCAGGGCGAGGATCTCGTTGAGGCCGATCAGCTCCAGGTGCTTGACCCGCAGTTCGCGCGAGCGCGGCGGCGAGACCAGCGCCAGCAGTCCCAGCGACCGCGCCAGCAGCGCGGCGGCCAGGTCGGCCCACTCGTCGAGCTCGGGCGCGGCCTGGTAGAACTGGTGGCGGATCGTCGCCTTCTCCTCGACGGGCAGGTCCGTCTGCCCCATCAGCGACTCCACGAACATGCGGTAGCCCCGGTCCGAGGGCACGCGGCCGGCGGAGGTATGCGGCTGCTCCAGCAGCCCCTCCTCCTCCAGCGCCTGCATCTCGTGCCGGATCGTGGCCGGCGAGGCGGACACGCCGTACTTATCGTGAATGGTGCGCGATCCAACTGGCGCGGCGGTTTCCACGTACTCCCGCACGATGATCCGCAGGATGCCGGCACGCCGATTCGTGACCGCAGCCATCTGGACTCTCCATCCGTTAGCACTCTCCCTATGAGAGTGCTAACTTCGCAATAGCAGACTAGCAGCGCCCCGCCTGGGGGGTCAATCAAACGTGCCAGAACGTCGGGCGCGCGACCCCCGATCGCCCCTCTGACGACTGGGCGGCTTGGCCATCGCGCGGCGGAGGGCCACACTGCAAGACATGCCAGACGAACCCCGCCGAGTCGTGATCACGGGCGTCGGCGCGATCAGCGCCGCCGGCCACGACCCTCCCTCCATCTGGGACGCGCTGCTGCGGGGTCGCCCGGCGCTGACGCCGATCTCCACCCGTGCGCTGGGCCGGCCCGCCGTGGCGGGGCAGATCGCGCACTACGACGGCCCCGCCGGCGTGCCGCCCGACTTCCTGGGGCGGCTCAGCCGGGCCTCGCAATTCGCCCTCGACGCCGCCATCCAGGCCACCGCCGACGCCCGCATCGGCTTCACCGCCGAGAACGCCTACGCCGTCGCCTCGCTGATCGGCTCGGCCCACGGGCCCGACCCGGCCGGCCCGCCCGCGCCCCTGTTCAGCGCCGGGCTGGCGGGCGCGAGCACGGGGCTCAACATCGCCGGGCCCAGCTACGCGATCGATGCCGGGGCGGCGTCGGGCCTCGTCGCGATCCACCAGGCGGCCGAGATGGTCCGCGCCGGCAGCGTGCGCGTCGCGCTGGCGGGCGGCGCCGAGGCCCCCCTGCGCCCCGAGCTCTTCGCCGCCTACGAGGCCCGCGGCCTGCTCTCCTGGCAGGCCGCCCCCACCGCCCAGCGCCCCTTCGACCTGCTGCGCGACGGCATGGTCCTGGGCGAGGGCGCCGCCGTGCTGGTGCTGGAGGATCGCGAAGTGGCCGTGCTGCGCGGCGCGCACATCTACGGCGAGATCATCGGCGGCGCCATCACCGCCGGCCCCGCCGGCGACGCGGCGCCCCCCACCGACGTCGACATCGCGCGCCAGGCCGTGGGGCGCGCCCTGCGCGAATCCGGCCTCAGCCCGGGGGAGATCGACATGGTCTTCACCGCCGGCGCCGCCACCAAGGCCGGCGACGCGCGCGAGACCGACATCCTGGAGCGCTCCTTCGGGTCGCGCATCCTCGACATGTACGTGACCGCGACGACGCCCGTGCTGGGCTACACCGTGGGCGCGAGCGGCCCCCTGGCGGCCGTCGCGGCGCTGTTCGCGCTGGCCGAGCAGGTCATGCCGCCGCACCCCAGCTACGCTGAGCCCGACCCGGACTGCGCCCTGGACATCACCGTCCGGCCGCAGCGCGACCACCTGCACGCCGCCCTCGTGAGCGCCTACGGATCGGCCGGGCAGAACGCCGCGCTGCTGATCGGCGCGCATCGGGCCGAGCCCGGCGACGAACTGCCGATGGTCTAGCCGGGCACGCCGGAGCGGCCGCGGCGCGGCGTCCGGGAGGCGGAGGGACGATCGCCATGGACATCGCCTGGATCGGGCACGCGGCCTTCCGTCTGCGCGGCCGCGAGGCCGCCGTCGTGCTGGACCCCTGCCCCTCGAGCACCGGCTTCCGCCTGGGACGCCCGCAGGCCGACATCGTCACGATCTCCAACCCCGCTCCCGAGCACGGTTGGTTCGCCGGGGTCGCTTGCGAGCGCGCTCAGCTGGACGCCCCGGGCGAATACGAGATCCAGAACGTGCTGATCACCGGCGTCGTCACCGACGACCAGGCCCCGGCGCCGGCCCGCAACGTCGCCTTCGTCGTCACGATCGACGACGTGATCGTGGCGCATCTGGGCGACATGCGCGGCGAGCCGTCCCCGCGGGCGATGGAGGAACTGAGCCGGGCCGACGTGCTGCTCGTGCCGGTGGGCGGCAACGGCCACCTCGACGCGAAGACCGCCGTCAAGGTAGCCGGCGCGATCGACCCCCGGCTGGTGATCCCCATGCTGCACAAGGTGGGCCCCGAGACGGCGGCGCTCGACCCGGTCGACACGTTTCTCAGCGCCATGGGGCTCAGCACCACGGGCGTCGGCAGCGGCACGAGCGGCACTGCCACGCCCGGCGACGGGGGCGCGCCCGCCCAGCTCGACAATCACATCAACGTCACGCGGGCCGGGCTGAGCGAGCACACCGCCGTGCAGGTGCTCGCCCCGCGCGGCGACTGAGCCAGCGGGGGACTGAAGCAATCGGGGGACTGGGGGGAGGAGCCGCGACGCGTTAGGCGTCGGCGGTGGCCAGCGACTCCAGGAACTCCGAGTTGGACTTGGTCCGCGAGAGCCGGTCCAGCAGGCGCTCGGTGGGCTCCGTCGAGCTGCCGTTGCTGCTCAGCATCGACATCATCCGGCGCAGCAACCACATCTTCTGCAGCTCGGCGCCGCTGAGCAGCAGTTCCTCGCGCCGGGTGCTGCTGGCGGCGATGTCGATCGCCGGGTAGATGCGGCGCTCGGCCAGCTTGCGGTCCAGCCGCACTTCCCAGTTGCCGGTGCCCTTGAACTCCTCGAAGACGACGTCATCGAGCCGGCTGCCGGTGTCAACCAGGCAGGTGGCGATGATCGTCAAGCTGCCGTTGTCCTCCGCCTTGCGAGCGGCGCCGAAGAAGCGCTTGGGCGGGTACAGCGCCACCGGGTCGATGCCGCCCGAGAGCGTACGCCCGCTGGTCGGCATCTCCAGGTTGTAGGCCCGGGTCAGCCGCGTGATCGAGTCGACCAGAATGACGACGTCGCGCCCGCATTCCATGAGCCGCTTGGCGCGTTCCAGCGCCATCTCCGCCACGCGCGTGTGATCCTCCACCGGGTCGTCGAAGGTGGAGGCGAAGACCTCGCCGCGCACGCTGCGGCGCATCTCGGTGACCTCTTCCGGCCGCTCCCCGATCAGCACGACCATCAGGTGGACGTCCTTGTAGTTGCAAGCGATGCCGTTGGCCAGCGCCTGCAGGAGCATCGTCTTGCCGGCCTTCGGCGGCGAGACGATCAGCCCGCGCTGGCCCCGCCCCATCGGCGCGATCAGGTCCACGAGCCGCCCCGAGAGGTCGGTCGGGTCCTCGGTCTCCAGCATGAAGCGCTGGTTGGGGAAGACGGCGGTGAGGTTCTCGAAGTGGGGGCGTTTGAACGCCTCCTCCGGGCTCATGCCGTTGAGCGCGTCGACGCGCTGCAGGCCGTAGTACTTCTCGCCCTCCTTGGGCGCGCGCACCTGCCCGGTCACGTAGTCCCCCGTGCGCAGCCCGAAGCGGCGCACCTGCGACTGCGAGACGTAGACGTCGGTGTTCGTGGGCAGCAGGGATTCCCCGCGCAGGAAGCCGTAGCCGTCGTCGACGATGTCGATCACGCCGCCGGCGAAGATGTGGCCCTGCTTCTCGCTGTGCGCTTGCAGCAGCTTGAAGATGAGGTCCTGCTTGCGCAGCCCGCTGACGCCGGGGATCGCCAGATCCCTGGCTCGTTCCAATAGTTCTTCCCGGGTCAGGGGTTCGAGTTCAGCGATATTCACGCTTTGTGAACCTTCACCAGCCGACGCTGCGGCGGTGTTTCATCCAGAGGGTCGGAAGGGGCGCGGCGGTCGCGTTGCAACCACTCCGCTCTGTCGAGCCTAGCCCCACGGTCGGGCGCATGGCAAGCAACTGCGATACCCCGGACAACAGGCTGGGACCGATGGCCGCTCAGCGACCCGGCAGCGACTCGGCGCGCGCCCGCTGCTGCGCCTGCGCCCGATCCCAGTCGGCCAGGAAGGAGGCGATGCCCTTGTCGGTCAGCGGATGCTGGAGCATGGCCTTCAGCACCGGGAAGGGCAGCGTCGCGATGTGCGCCCCCACGGCGGCGCAGGCGCTGACGTGCCCCACGTGCCGCACGCTGGCCGCGATGACCTGCGCCGGGCTGTGGTAGCGGTCCAGCATCTCCACGATCTCCGCCACCAGCGTCACGCCGTCCTGGCCGATGTCGTCCAGCCGCCCGATGAACGGGCTCACGTAGGCGGCGCCGGCGTTCGCCGCCAGCAGGGCCTGGTTGGCGGAGAAGATCAGCGTCGTGTTGACGCGGATGCCCTCGCTGCTGACGCGATGGATCGCCTCGAGCCCGGCCGCGTCGAGCGGGATCTTGACCACCACGTTCGGATGCCAGCTCGCGATCTCGCGCGCCTCGGCGACGAGTTCGTCGGCGCTGCGGCTCACGCACTCGGCCGAGACCGGGCCATCGACGATCGCCGCGATCTCCTGCACGCGCTCCTTGTAGGAGCCCGCGCGGTCACTCACCTTGGCGAACAGCGTGGGGTTGGTCGTCACCCCATCGCAGACGCCCCAGCGCACCGCCTGGCGGATCTCGTCGCTGTCCGCGGTATCCAGAAAGAGCCGCATGGGGTTTCCCTTCGCATCGGCGGCCGCGCGCCGCCTGGGCCTGCATCGAGCCACCACCGGTGGGTCGCTCAGAACGGTTTGCTGATCGAGAGCGCCGTCATCAGCACCACCAGCACGAACATCAGTGTACCGAAGACCACCGGCCCCTTGTCGGCCAGTGTTTCACGTAACTCGTCGCTGACCTCGCCGCTGTGCTGCGCCTGCAGCGCCAGCAGCCGCGCCCGGCGCAGCCCGGCCACCATGCCCGGCAGACAGATGAACAGGGCGCCCAGATACAGCAGCTCCACGGCCAGCAGCCAGCCCGTCTCGACGGGGTCCAGGTGGTCGGCGACGATCGCCCACACGACGCCGCTGACGCCGGTCAGGATCATGCCCGGCAGCAGCACGCCCGCCTGGTTGCGGGCGGCCTCCTGGAACGCGTAGACCTGCCGCTGCACGTCGTCGCTGTTCCAGGCGCGGTAGAGCGGCAGCATTGTCGCGCCCAGCCCCGCCAGGAACACGAACAGCGACAGCATGTGCAGCAGCCGGAAGACGTCGTCTTGGGTCATCGGGTGTCTTCGCTCATGCGGGGCGCTCGCTTACCGGATCGGGCCGCGGAGAGGCCTCAGGCGCGACTCGCCGCCGGAGCGACGCCCGCCGCGACGGGCTGCTTGGCGCCCTCCCCGCCCGTGAGCGCGGCGTCCATCAGCGCGACGAACAGCGGATGCGGCCGGCCGGGCCGCGAGCGCAGCTCCGGGTGGAACTGCGAGCCCATCATGAAGGGGTGGTCGCGCAACTCGGCGATCTCGACCAGGCGGCCATCGGGCGAGACCCCGCTGGCGCGCAGTCCGGCCCGATCCAGCGCGTCGCGGTAGCGGTTGTTGAACTCCCAGCGATGCCGGTGCCGCTCATCGACGGCCTCCACGCCGTAGGCGGCGCGGGCGCGCGTCCCCGCGACCAGCCGGCAGCGATAGTGCCCCAGCCGCATCGTGCCGCCCAGGTCCACCACCTCCTCCTGCTCGGAGAGCAGCGAGATCACCGGCACGGGCGTCTTCTTCTTGAACTCCGTCGATGTCGCCTCCGGCTCGCCCAGGACGTTGCGGGCGAACTCGATCACCATCTGCTGCATGCCGCGGCACAGCCCCAGGTAGGGCAGCCCGGTCTCGCGGGCGAAGCGCGCCGTGGCGATCTCGCCCTCGGCGCCCCGCCTGCCGAACCCGCCCGGCACGATGACCCCCGCGACGCCGTCGAGCTCCGCGGCCAGGTCGCGCGCCTCCAGCCCCTCCGACTGCACCCAGCGCACGTCCACGTCGACGCCGCGCTCGACGCCTGCGTGGATCAGCGCTTCGCGGACCGAGAGGTAGGAGTCGTGCAGCTCCACGTACTTCCCAACGATGGCGATCGTGCAGTGCCCCACCGGGTTGCGCAGCCGCCGCACCCAGTCGCGCCAGTCGGCGAGGTCACGCTCGGCGGCCGGCAGCGCCAGCTTCTCGACGACGAGGTCGGAGACGCCCGCGTCCTCGAGCACCTGCGGCACCTGATAGATGCTGGGCATCGTTTCGAGCGGGATCACCGCGCGCGCCTCCACGTCGCAGAAGAGCGCGATCTTGGCTTTGATGCTCTCCTCGACGGGCATCTCGGCGCGGGCGAAGATCATGTCCGGCTGTAAGCCCATGGATCGCAGCTCGCGCACCGAGTGCTGGGTGGGCTTGGTCTTGAGTTCCCGCGACGCCCGCAGGTAGGGCAGCATCGTGACGTGGACCGAGAGCGTGTCCTCGCGCGCCTCCTCGGAGCGCATCTGCCGGATCGCCTCGAGGAACGGCTGCCCCTCGATGTCACCGACCGTGCCCCCCACCTCGACGATCAGCGCGTCCGCCCCGGCCGACTTCGCCAGCCCGCGCACGCGCGACTTGATCTCGTCGGTGATGTGCGGAACCGTCTGGATCGTCCCGCCCAGGTGGTCGCCGCGGCGCTCCTGCTCGATCACGGCGGAGTTGATCTGCCCCATCGTGACCGACGAGGCGCCCGTCAGGTCCTCGCCCAGGAAGCGCTCGTAGTGGCCCAGGTCGAGGTCGGTCTCGGCGCCGTCGGCGGTCACGAAGACCTCGCCGTGCTGGTAGGGCGACATCGTGCCGGGGTCGACGTTGAGGTAGGGGTCGAGCTTTTGCACGCTGACCGAGAGGCCGCGGCTCTTGAGCAGTTTCGCGAGGGAGGCGGTGCTGATGCCCTTGCCGACCGAGCTGACCACCCCGCCCGTGACAAAGATGTACTTCGGCATCAACTCGCTTGTATGCCCGCGACGGCGATTCGACCGTCTGTTCTGTTCGGAATGCTATGAGCGGGCCGGGGGCGTGTCAACGCAGCGGGCCACGTTCTCCACCACCGCATGCACGCCCGCTCCACCTTGCAGGTTGACGATAAACTCCACCTCGTCACCGTCGAGCAGCGTGCGGTCGAACTCGGACTGCTCGCGGTTCACGACGGCCGCGATGGCCTCCGCGTCCTGCTCGCTGAATCCCTCCGCCGCGACGATGTCCCCCACGGTCATCCCCGCGCGCCAGTCGATGTCGAACTTGGGCTGCTTCGTCTTCGACAGCGCCACCAGCGTCGTAAACATGCGCACGTGTACCGGCACGATGGTCTTCCTCCTGCCGCGATCCTAGCCGGGATTCTCGCCTGCGTCCGGGGGCGGCGCCCCGGCCGCCAGCGCCGCTTCGGCGCGCAACGCCGACAGCAGCGACCGCGCCCCCGCCTCGCGCCCGCCGGCGACGACGTCGCCGCCGCCGGGGAACGGGAACAGCGTCGCGAAGCGGGACAGGGCCAGCGCCAGATCGGCCGCCGGCCCGGCCAGCGGGGCGGCCTCGGCGACCCCCTCCGCCGCCGCCTGCCGGTAGAAGCGCGCCGCCTCGCCCGACGCCGCGGCCAGCGCCTGCGCGGCGCGGGCGTGCCCCGGCGCGTCGATCTCGACCCCCGAGCGCAGGACCGCCACCCAGTCGCGCAAGCGCTCCCCGCGGCCGGCGTCGCGCTGGTGCGCGACCGCGCGTCGCACGAGTGCGGCCGCGCCCGCCGGGCCCCCGGGCATCGCCGCCTCGGGGATGACGGCCACCAGCCAGGCCGCGTCCGGGTCCGGGACGCGGTCCGCGCGCAGCCAGCGGCCGATCTCCGCGCTCAGCGGGCCGTCGACCCGATAGGCCCGGCGCTCGCCGTCGTAGCCGACCATCAGACCGAAGTCGCCGCCCGCCACGCCGGAGACCGCCGCCGCGCGCCCGTCCGCCAGGGCGCGACGCAGCCGCCGCCCCAGCCGTCGCCCCAGCAGCGGCGGCCGGCCCGACCGCAGGTCCCACACGTCGACGCGGGCGCGCAGGCCCAGCAGCGCCAAGTCGTCGGCGAGCGCCGAGAGGTCGCGGGGCTGATCCGCGCCCGCCGCGAAGGCCGGCTGCTGGGGCTCGGCCGCCAGCGACGGCAAGCGGAACGCCTCGCCGCTCACAGCGCTGACGCGCGCGGCGTCGTGCGGCAGCCCGGCGGCGCGCAGCAGCCCCTGCAGGCACCCCACTAAGGAGTTCCAGTTGTACTCGTAGCGGACGGGCACGACGTCACTCGGCACCCCGGCAGCGTAGCCAGCCCGTGATAGCCTGCCGACCGTCGGCCCGCGCGCCGCAGGCCCGCACGCTGCAAGGAGGAGCCGCCGCGATGAGCACGGCAGTCTGGCAAACGCCGGAACCCGGCGAGACCTGGCGCATCGCGACGCTCGCCAACGGGCTGCGTCTCGTCGTCACGCCGCTGCCGCAGTCGCAGGCGGCCTCGCTGGCGGTCTATGTCGGCGTGGGCAGCCGCCAGGAGGCGCGCCGCACGCTGGGCCTCTCGCACTACCTCGAGCACATGCTGTTCAAGGGCACGGAGTCGCGCCCCGGCGCGGTCGAGATCAGCGCCGCCATCGAGGGCGCCGGCGGCATGCTCAACGCGTTCACGACCAAGGAGCTGACCTGCTTCTGGAATCGCGTCCCCTTCGACAAGCTGGATCTGGCCCTGGACATCCTCTCCGACAGCGTGCGCCACTCGCTGCTCGACCCCGAGGAGATCGAGCGCGAGCGCACCGTGATCCAGCAGGAGATCCGCCGCGCCGATGACGAACCGGCCCAGCGCGCCTCCCAGCTCCTGGCCGAGGCGGCCTACGGCGACCAGCCCCTGGGCTGGGACGTGGCGGGCGATCTGGAGAGCGTCGCGGCCGTCGATCGGGCCGACCTCGTCTCTCACATCGACACCTGGTACCGGCCCCACAACATGGTCTTCAGCGTCGCCGGCAACGTCGACCCCGACGCCGTGCTGGCGCTGACCCGGCGCTGCTGGGACGACGCCGCCCCCGCCGGGGCGCCCCCGATCGCCGATGCGCACGACGCGATGGACGACGCCCGCGTGCGCCTGGAGCAGCGCGACATCGAACAGTGCAACCTGGGCCTCGCGCTGCGCACCTTCCCCCGCGACGACCCCGACCGCCACGCGATCAGCCTGCTCAACGAGGTGCTGGGCCGCGGCATGAGCAGCCGCCTCTTCGTGGAGGTGCGCGAGCGGCGCGGCCTGGCCTACAGCGTGGGCTCCGGCGTCGGCCGCTTCCGCGACACCGGGCATCTCAGCATCGGCGCGGGCGTGACCGCCGAGAACCTGGTCGAGACGATCGAGGTGACGCTGTCCGAGCTGGACAAGCTCACGCAGGAGCTGGTCCCGCACGACGAGCTGGAGAAGGCCCGCGAGCACGCCACCGGCTCCTTCCGCCTCAGCCTCGAGACGGCGCAGTCGCACGCGCATCGCACGGGCGCACAACTGCTCAGCGAGGGCCGCATCCGCACCGTCGACGAGCACATCGCCGGGCTGGCCGCCGTCAGCGCCGACGACGTGCGCCGCGTCGCGCAGCGCGTCGTGCGACCGGGCAACATGGCGGTCTCCGTCGTGGGGCCGTTCGACGATGAGGCGAAGCTGGCCGACCTGGTCGGGGCCTGACCCGGCCGCGGGCTCTGTGCTGCAGGGCCCTGCCCGGAAGGGCTCTGTTTCGAAGGGAACGGCGTGGACACCATCCGCTCACTGCTCCTCGTCCCCGCCGACGCCGACGGCCTCGCCGGGATCGGCGCCGACGCCCCCGCACTCCCCGACGCCACGCTCGTCGATCTCATGCACACCGACGCGGGCGGCCACGACGCCGCCGTCGCGGCGATCGACGCGCTGCGGCAGGCCGGCCATCGCGTCTACCTGCACACGCGCGGCCCGCAGTCGCCCGACCTACGCGAGCAGCTGCTCGCCACCCTGCGCGACGGCGTCTATGGCGTCTCGCTGCCCGGCGTCGTGCACGTCGACCAGCTCCGCTTCGTCGACTCGCTGCTGGAGGACGTCGAAGGGCGCGCCGGGATCGAGCCGGGCCTCACTGCGCTGGGCCTCTGGATCGAGAGCGCCGCCGCGCTGGGGCGCGTCGCCCAGTTGGCCGCCGCCAGCAGCCGCCTCACCTGGCTGGGCGTCGCGACGGCCCCGCTCGCCATGGAGTTGGCCCTCGACGCGCCCGCGCCGTCCCTGCTCGACACCGCCCGAGCGGCGGTCGTCTTCGCGGCCCAGGCATCGGGCCTGCCCGCCGTCGAGGGCCTGCCCCTGCCGTCCCTCCCCCCCGACGACGCCGCCCTCCGCGCCCACGGCCTGCGCGGCCGCCTCACCCGCCACCCGTCGGAGGTCGGGGGCCTGAACGTCGCGTTCCCGTCGGGCTGAAGAGAGACGGGTAGGTTCGCCCACGCCGCCCGACCGCTATGCTGCCGCCCCATGACCGCACCCATCTTGCGCAGCATGCTCTCGGTGCCCGGCAACCAGCAGCGCTTCATCGACAAGGCGCTGGCGGTGCCGGCCGACATCATCTGCTTCGACCTCGAGGACTCCGTCGCTTGGGACGACAAGCCCGCCGCCCGCGCGACCGTCGCCGCGGCGCTGCCCCGGTTCGACGCCCGCGGCCGGCTGCTCTGCGTGCGTATCAACGGCCTCGACACCGGACTCGCCGAGCACGACCTGGCGGCGATCGTCGGGCCCAGCCTGGACATCGTGAACCTGCCCAAGGTGATCGACGCCGGCTCCATCCAGCAGGTCGACCACTACCTCACGCTGCTCGAGACCACGCGCGGCCTGGCACCGGGCGGCATCCGCCTGATCCCCTGGATCGAGGTCGCCGCCGCGGTGGTCCACGCCTACGAGATCTGCGCCGCCTCGCCCCGCATCCTCGGCGTCACCTTCGGCGCCGACGACTACGCCACCGACAGCGGCGTGGTGCGCACGCCCGAGGCCGCCGAACTCAACTACCCGCGCGCCGTGACCAGCAACGCCGCCGCCGCGGCCGGCGTGGTGCCCATCGACACGCCCACGACCGAGTTCCGCGACCTCGCCAAGTTCGAGCGCGACCTCACCGCCGCGCGCCACCTGGGCTACCGCGGCAAGTTCTGCATCCACCCCACGCAGGTCGAGATCGCCAATCGCGTCTTCGCCCCCAGCGACGACGAACTGGCCTGGGCGCGCCGGATCATCGACGCCTACGCGGCCGGCAAGGCCGAGGGTCGCGGCGCCATCGCCCTCGACGGGGAGATGATCGACGACCCGCTCGTCGACCGCGCGCATCAACTGCTTGACTGGACGCAGCGCGTCGCCGCCCGCGACGCTCAGCTCGGCCGCTAGCCGGCCCCGGCGACGCGCATCGAGAGGATGTCCGCGATGGCCGCGACCAGCGACGCACGCGAGATCATCGCCGGCGACGGCGCCGTGGGCGCCGACATCGTGCGCACCGTCCGCCGCTGGGTCGATGAGCAGGTCATCCCCACGGCCGACGCCCTGGAGCACGCCGGCGCCTTCCCCACGCAGCTGCACCGCGACATGGTCGACATGGGGCTCTACTCGATCACCTTCTCGCCCGACTACGGCGGCCTGGGCCTCTCCTACGAGACCTACTCGGCCGTGATCGAGGAGATCTGCCGCGGCTGGATGGGCCTGGGCGGGATCATCAACGGCAACGTCATCGACGGCTACGCGCTGGAATCCTGGGGCACCGACGAGCAGAAGCAGCGCTTCCTGCCCGGCCTGGCCAGCGGCGAGGTGCAAGCGGCGTTCAGCATCACCGAGCCCAACGCCGGCACCGACGCCCAGGCCATCCGCACCACCGCCGTCCGGGACGGCGACGACTACGTGGTCAACGGCAACAAGCTCTTCGTCACCAACGGCGACCGCGCCGGCGTCTACCTGACCATGGTCAAGACCGACCCCGGCGCCCAGCCGCGCCACCGCGGCATCAGCGCCCTGCTGGTCGAGCCGGACACGCCCGGCTTCAGCACCGGCCGCCTGATCGACAAGCTGGGCTACAAGGGCCCGGGCACGACGGAGCTGTTCTTCGAGGACGCGCGCGTGCCGGCCCGCAACCTGCTCGGCGGCGTCGAGGGGCGCGGCTTCCAGCACATGATCGGCGCGCTCGAGATCGGGCGCATCAACGTCGCCTCGCGGGCCGTCGGCGTCTCGCAGGCCGCCTTCGACGACTCCATCCGCTACGCCCAGCAGCGCGAGACGATGGGCGTCCCCATCGCCCAGCACCAGGCGATCCAGCTCAAGCTGGCCGACATGGCGACCAAGATCCGCGCCGCCCGCCTGCTCACCCGCGACGCCGCCCACACGAAGGACAGCGGCGCGCGCGCCGACCTCGACGTGGGCATGGCCAAGCTCTTCGCGACCGAGGTGGCGCTGGAGTGCACCTTGGAGGCGCTGCGCATCCACGGCGGCATCGGCTACACGAAGGAGCTGTCGGTGGAGCGCTACTACCGCGACGCGCCGCTCATGGCCGTCGCCGAGGGCACCAACGAGATCCAGCGCATCGTCATCGCGCGGCGACTGCTGGAGCTGCATCGGATCGACTAGGCAGGCCGGGCGGGCACGACCGGCAGGCGCACAGTCCGGGGAGGAACACCATGCCGACCAAGGCGCTGTATGGCCGCTACCTGGAGGACTTCCGGGTCGGCGAGGTGATCGAGCACTGGCCGGGCCGCACGGTCACCGAGGCCGACGACATGCTGTTCTGCATGCTGACGATGAACCACCACCCGCTGCACTCCGACGCCAAGTACGCCGCGGACACGCAGTTCGGCCAGCGCATCGTCGCCGGGCCGCTGGTCTACAGCCTCGTCTTCGGCATGACCGTGGCCGTGGTCAGCGGCAAGGCGATCGCCAACCTGGCGACATCGGAGATGCGCCACCTGGCGCCCGTCTTCCACGGCGACACGCTCTACGCCCGCACGGAGGTGCTCGCCGTGCGCGACTCCAAGAGCCAGCCCGACCGCGGCATCGTCAGCGTCAAGACCGAGGGCCTCAACCAGAAGGACGAGGTCGTCCTGGAGTTCCAACGCGCCGTCATGCTGCCCAAGCGCTCGGCTGCGGCGGATTAGCCGCCGGCCGCAGCGCGATGTTTGGGAGGTGAGCGGGGCGGCTATCCCAGTGGGAAGGGCACCCATGGCACTCGTATCGCCGCCCCTGTTCAACCAGTGCCAGTCTCGCACAGCCGCGAATCGTTCCCTCCGGTCCCCCCTCTCCATCGCTTCAGATGGAGAGGGGGTTAGGGGGTGAGGTTCCCCGCGTCGCGCGGCCGATCGGGTAGATCAACCGTCCCCCGGGGCCGCCATGCCCATGGCGACCCCGGGGGGACGGTTCACAAGCCGCAGACTCCTAGGTGCTCACCCCGAGGTACCGCACATTGAGTGAATGGTCCCCGTGGGTCCAGCCCTGGTACGAAATGTCTTTCCGCGCTCCGTGCTGCTGCGTGAGGTTGAACAGCGGGATGTTGAACGCCTCCTCGTAGTGGATCACGGCCGCGTCCCAGTAGAGGTCGTTCCGTCTCTGCTCATCGAACGTGACGTTCGCCTCGTCGAGGATCGCCTGGAACTCCACGAACTCCGGCAGGAAGTCGTCGTCCGCATTCGTGTGCGCGTACGGGTTGCCGATCGCCGCGATCAGGCTGTAGGCGAAGCCGGCGCCCGACGGCGACCCGTGCTTCGTCGCCCCGTTCGAACTCATCAGGAACGGGTTGGGCACCGCGTGGTCGCGAATATCGGCCAGGGCGCCGCCGAAGTCCAGGTAGTCCACCACCACATCGAAGCCCACGTCGTTCAGCATCTGCTGGATGGCCGGCATCCAGCGTTCGTCGCCCCAGATGCCGGTCCCGATGTGGAATCTGAACTGGAAGCCGACCTGGCCCGCCTCCTCCAGCAAGGCGCGCGCCTTATCCGGGTCGTAGCCGCGCAGGCCGGAGGGGCCGAGCGGCAAGGGGTAGCCGGCGGGGAAGGGCGAGACGGCCGGCAACTCGAGGCCGGTCAGCAGGTTGTCGATGATCAACTGCTTGTCGAGGGCGTAGTTGGCCGCCGCCCGCACGCGCTTGTCGCGCCAGGGGTTCGGGCCGCCCGTGATCGGGTCGAGGGACTGGTTGATCGGCAGCTCCAGCCCCATGACGCGCAGGCCCGGCACCGTGAGCACGTGGTGGTCGTCCGAATCCGCGAACAGCGCGGCGCCGTCCGGGCTGAGGCGCTCGGCGACGTCGATCTCCCCCGCCTCCAGGGCGGCGATCCGGGCCGACTCCTCCGGGAAGTAGCGGGCGGTGACCGTCTTGACCCAGTTTCCGTACTTATCGTGCGGGCCTTCGTCGGCGGGGTTGGGGAAGAACCAGTCGTCCCAGCGCACGCTGACCATCTCCTGGTCCGGCGTGAAGGAGACGAACGTATACGGGCCCGTGCCGACCGGGTTGCGGGCGAAGAACTCGTCACCGTTGTCCACGATGTAGTCCCTCGGCGTCAGCCAGATGGTGCCGCCGCCCAGCTGCTCCGGCATGTTGACGCTGGGCGGGTCCATGCCCACGCGAAGCGTGAGGTCGTCAACCACCTGCAGGTCATCGATAAAGGCCATCCGGGCGCGGATCCCGCTCACGTAGTCCGGGTTGTACTCGGCGATACCCAGGTTGCGCTCGTAGAACCACTTCAGGCGCTCGGCGTTCAACTGCTCGCCGTTGTGGAAGAAGACGTCGGGCTGCACCGTGAGCAGGGCGGCCGTGTTTTGGTCCACGAACTCCCAGCCCACGTAGCCGCCGCTCGCTAGCCACTGACGGCCCTTGTCGTGGGCGAAGGGCGGGTCGAAGTGCAAGGTGTTGGTGACCGCGGCGCCGCCCTGGTCCATATTGACGTCCAGTGAGGCCGGGAAGGCGGGGTAGCCGATGCGCAGCGTGGCCTGCGTGTCGAATCGGCCGACGGCGACGGCCTGCTCCTCCTCTTCCTCGCCGGCGGCGGTGGCGGCGTCGGCGGCCTCGCGGGCGGCTGCCGCCGCGTCCTCGGCGGCGGCAGCGGCGGCAGCGGCGGCCTCCGCGGCCGCTTGCGCCTGGTCGGCGCCAGCCTCGCGGGCGGCGGCGGCCGCGGCCTCGGCGGCAGCGGCGGCAGCCTCAGCGACGGCGGCGGCGCCGGCATCCCCAGCGGCGGCCGCCGCAGCGGCAGCCGCTTCCGCGGCGGCGGCCGCGCGTTCGGCCGCGGCGGCGGCGGCGCTGGAGTCGCCGGCGGCGGCGGCGGCCTCGGCGGCAGCCGCGTCGCCCGCGCCCCCGTCGTCATCGTCGTCGCCGCCGCAGCCGACCAAGGCCAGCCCGGCGGCGCCAACGCCAGCCTTCGCGCTGGCTCCCAACATGGTGCGGCGTGAGATCTTCCGCTGTCGCAGGGCGGTCCAGTAGTTGCTCATGGTTGATTCCCTTCTGTGGAACGCGGACGCCGGCCACCTGGGGACGGGCTCGCGAAACCAGAGCGCCCGCATTATGACGCCTAAGGGAGAGGCAGGTCAAGGGTTTAGGCGCAAGCGATTTCTTTACACTTGACGGAATAGGTGATGGGGGCAACGGTCCCCCCCTGTCCATGCTCCGCCAGCGGGTGGAGAGGTTCTGGCCCCCGCGGGCCTCGCCACCAATCCCGCCGCGCCGCGGTCACGTTCCCCCTCTCCATCGTCCAGATGGAGCGGGGGCCAGGGGGTGAGGTCGGGGCGGTGCGGACCCGGGGCAGCCACCGGCCGTTCTGTCACCCGGAGAAACCGGGGACGGTGACGATCGCGGGAAGGATGAGCAAGGAACTCTCGCCTAGGATGCGCGACAGCATCCTCAAGCCGGCGGGACTCGAGAAGGGAGCCCTGTGATGGACTACGTCGTGGTCATTGAGAAGACGGGCAACGGCTACGGCGCGTATGCCCCCGACCTGCCCGGTTGCATCGCGGCCGGGGACACGCGCGAGGAGACGGAGGCGCTGATTCGGGAGGCCGTCGCCTGCCACGTGGAGATGCTCCGCGAGCACGGCGACCCCGTCCCGGAACCACAGGCCAGCGCCAGTCTCGTCCCCGCGTGACCCCGCGGCGGCGCTGGGGTATGGGCGATCCGGCTACACTCGCGCGATGCCGGTGATTCTGAGGGAGGGGCCCTACCAGTTCTATTTCGTCGCCGGTGATCGGGGGGAACCGCCCCATGTGCACGTGCGGCGCGATGCCGGATTCGCCAAGTTCTGGCTGAGCCCCGTAGCGTTGCAGCACAGCGGCAATTTCAGGGGGGCCGAGATGCGCCGCATCCAGCGGATCGTGGAGCGGAATCAAGCTGCGTTTCTGGAGGAGTGGGATGACTACTTCAATCGTTGAGTTCGAAGTACCGGGAGCGACGACGATCGTCGTGACCGAGGACACGCTGACCGCCGAGCTCTCGGACGGCCGCACGATCTCCGTGCCGCTCGACTGGTACCCCCGGCTGGTCCACGCCACGCCGCAGGAGCGCAACCGGTGGGAGTTGTTCGCTGAGGGCAATCACATCCACTGGCCGGACCTCGACGAGGATCTCAGCGTCGAAGGCCTGCTCGCGGGCAGGCCGTCCGGGGAGAGCCAGCGGTCCTTCAAGCGCTGGCTTGCGGCGAAGCGCGAGGGCCGGCCACTGACGCTCGACGCGCTGCGGCGTCACGAGCGGGAGAAGCAGGACGCCTGACGCCGGCCGCGCCGGAGGGGGAACCGGAGCGGAGGCCCTGCGGCGCTGTACCGAAACCTTCCCCCTGCGGTCCCCCCTCTCCAACTGAAGCGCTGGAGAGGGGTTAGGGAGTGAGGTCGCGGACCCCGACCGCCGCCGCGATCGCCCGATCGACCCAGCCCCGCACCTCCGAGGGCCGCTCCGCCAGCACGCCCCGCACCCACGCGATGCGCCAGCGCTGCGCCCGGCTCAGCCGCCCCGCCGCGACGGCCGCCGCCACTTCGTCCTCATCCTCGAAGCGGAGCGCGTAGTCGCCCGGCGCCGGGCCCGGCAGGAAGCTCGCGTCGAGCAGCAGGTCGCGGTAGCGGACCTCGCCATCGCCGACCTCGACATCCTCGACCACGTCCAGCCGGTAGCGCAGCAGCGTCCCATCGGGCGCGTGCAGCCGGTAGACGCCGATCGGCAGCCGCGGGCGCCAGACGCCCCACGAGTAGCTGTCGGCCGGCAGCCCGAAGGGGTTGTCCGGCCCCGCCAGCCAGCGCCCCACGACGAGGTCGGGCCTGACCAGCCAGCGCTCCAGGTCGAAGCGCTGCTCCTCGCCGTCGAGCTTGCGCTTCACCTCGACCAGCCGCGCCGCCGGCGCCGGGGGCAGTCGCACGCCGCGCTCGCCGGCCTCGGCCTGCACACTCATTGGTCGGCCGCCTCCAGGAACTCGTCGTCGACGGGCGGGGTCGGACCCGGCGCACGCACGCCGCGCCGCCGCCTGCCCGGCGGCCTCGCCTGCGCCTGCGGGTCCAGCGTCGCCAGGGGCGGCGGGATCTCCCCGTCTTCCATCCGCACCAGGCGACGGCCACTGAGCATCTCGAACGCATCCGCGACGGCCTCCGGCTCGCCGCCCAGCGTGACGTGGTCGCCCAGCAGCAGCGGCGTGTCGGCCTCGGGGATCACGATCTCCCCCTCGCGCAAGATCAGGATCACCCGCGCGCCGCCGGGCAGGCCCAGATCCCGCAGCGCGATCCCGGTCGCGCGGACGTTGCGCAGCGTCACCTCCTCCAGCCCGCCGAAGTCCTCGCTGCCCAGCGCCTGATAGAGCCCGGGCCGCAGCACCGCGCCGGCCAGCGCGACGGCGGTCGCCCGCGACCGCAAGTAGACATCGACGTCCAGGTCCGCGAGGCGATGGTCGGCTTCGGCGCGCCAGGTCACGATGCGCAGCCCGCGCGCCGCCGCGCGCAGCGCCTGCGCGATCTCGAAGCTGTCCTCCGTCAGCGCCACCGCGATCACCGCCACCTCGCTGATCTCCGGCCGCGCCCGCGCGATGATCCCGGGGTCGCGCGCGTCGCCCACCACGGTGCGGCAGCCGGCCTGCGCGAGCGGCGCCAGCGCCGCCGCGTCGCGGTCGACCGCGACCACCGTCATGCCCTCGCGGTGCAGGCGCAGCGCCACGTAGCGCCCCGTGTCGCTGGCCCCAACGACGATCGCACGGGCCCGCGCGGCCAGCCCGCGGCGCGGCAGCAGGGCGTTGAAGCCCAGCGGCGCCAACGCGGTCGTGACCAGCGCCAGCACGAGCAGCGCCGCCGAGGTCGCCTCCTCGAAGCGGCCCAAGTCCTCCGCGATCGTGATCGCGGCCAGCACCAGGCTGAGGTTGGCGCTGAGCAGCACGCCACCCGCGGCGGCGCGCCGCAGCCCGAACGCGGGCCAGAGGATCAGCAGCCCCGGCAGCAGCTTGGCCAGCAGGCCGATCAGCAAGAACGCCGGGATCAGGAACGCCGCGTCGCTGCCCTCACCGAGCGCGCTGAGGTCCAGCGTCGCGCCCACGGTGATGAAGAAGATCGGGATGAAGAAGCCGTAGCCGATGGCGTCGAGCTTGATGCGCATCGACGAGCCGTGCTTGGGCGACAGGATCGCCAGCGCCAGCCCGGCGAAGAACGCGCCCAGCACGAGCTCGGTGCCCACGACCTGCGACAGCACGACGAAGATCACGAGCAGGGCCAGCGCGCCGCGGATCTGAATCTGCGAGGAGGCGTGCGCGAGCTCGCTCATCATGCCGGCCAGCTCCGGCGCCCGCGTGCTGCCATGCCGGACACTCAGCAGCAGCAGCGCGAAGACGGCCGGCAGCGCCAGCAGCAGCAGGGCCTCGGCGCCCAGGCCGCCGCGATCGATCGCCGCCACGATGCCGATCCCCACGATGCCCACGAACTCCACCAGGAACCCGGCCACCAGCAGCACCTGCGCGTAGCCGCCCAGGCCGCCGCGCTCCTTGAGCACCGGCGCCATGATGCCCACGGCCGTCGCCGAGAGCACCAGGAAGAGCAGCGGGAAGTCGTCCGCCTTGCCCCAGTCGTTGATCAGCGCGACGCCGCCCGCGGTCACGCCCAGGATCGAGACCAGCAGCAGCACGCCCGCCACGAGCGGGTGTCGCAGGGCGACGCGGGGATACAGCCAGCGGCGCCCCAGCGGCCGCATCAGCAAGGCCACGTCGACCTCGAGCCCGGCCAGGAACATCAGGTAGGCGAAGCCGAACAGCGAGAGGAACTCGAGCCAGACGTTGTCCACGATGATGCCCAGCACGGAGGAGCCGAAGACCACCCCGGCCAGGATCTCGCCGACCACCGACGGCATCGCGCCGCCCGACACCCGGTGTACGACCAGGGGAATCAGGAAGGCCAGCGCGCAGACCAACAGCAGGGGAGCGAAGTCGATCTCCGACGCCATGCGTCCCCCCGTCGCGCGCGCGCAGCCGATCGCCGGTCAGTGTATCGGCGGCGGCAGTGTGAGCACGGGCCCCGCGTCGCCGGCGGCGGCACGATCGGCGACGGGGCGTGCGCTATCCTGCGACGCCCGCCGCACGGCACCGGGGCCGCAGCCTTGCAGGGAGAACCAATGACCGACGCAGGACAGTTGCCGAAGTTCAAGAAGATCCGCTACGAGCGCGACGGCTTCATCGCGCGGGTCACGATCAACCGGCCCGAGCGCATGAACGCGACCGACCGGCAGACGGGCGAGGAGTTGCGCGCCGCCTTCGAGGACTTCCGCTACAACGACGACCTGCGCGTCGCCATCCTCACCGGGGCCGGCGAGCGCGCCTTCTCGGCCGGGGCCGACCTCGTGGCGCGCGCCAAGGGCGAGAAGCGCCGGCCCAGCGTCCACATCACGCAGGCGGGGCTCGCCAAGGGCCCGCCGATCTACAAGCCGATCATCGCCGCGATCAACGGCTACTGCCTGGCCGGGGGGCTGGAGCTGGCGCTCGCCTGCGACATCCGCATCGCCGCGCCCGGCGCGACCTTCGGTCTGGCCGAGGTGCGCTGGGGCATCATCCCGGGCGGCGGCGGCACGCAGCGCCTGCCGCGCGCCATTCCCCTGGCCCTGGCCAACGAGATGATCCTGACGGCGGAACCGATCGACGCCGAGCGCGCGCTGCAGGCCGGCTTGATCAGCCGCATCGTGCCGGCCGACGGGCTGCTAGCCGAGGCGACGCGCATCGCGGAGGTCATCGGCACGCGCGGCCCCCTGGCGGTCCGCGCCGCCAAGGAGCTGATCCTGCGCGGCGCCGACATGCCCCTGCAGGATGCCCTGCGGCTGGAGGATTACTTTTCGCTGCAGCTCTACACCACGGAGGACGCCGTCGAAGGCCCGCGCGCGTTCGCCGAGAAGCGCACGCCCAACTTCAAGGCCCGCTAGCCGCCGTCGCACGCGGCCCCCGACGGACGGCCGCGGGAGTGGTACGATCCCCACATAGCGTCGTGCGCACGGCCCCGCCCCGCTGGCGGGGTCGTTGAGCGCTCAGCGATCGCGGCCGGCGCGCGCGGTCGGACAAGGATGGATGCGGATGCCCGCGGTGGTGGTGATCGGTGGCCAGTGGGGCGACGAGGGCAAGGGCCGCATCGTCGACCTGCTGGCGCGCAAAGCGTCGATCGTGGCGCGCTACTCGGCCGGCCACAACGCCGGCCATACGATCGTCAACCACCTGGGCAAGTTCGCCCTGCACCTCGTGCCGGCGGGCATCTTCTACCCCGAGAAGACCTGCGTGATCGGCAACGGCCTGGTCATCGACCCGGCCGTCCTGATCGACGAGATCACCGCGCTCGAGACCCGCGGCGTGAGCACGGAGCGGCTGCGCGTCTCCGACCGCGCGCAGCTCGTCATGCCCTGGCACCCCCTCATCGACGCCGCCGACGAGCGCCTGCGCGGCAAGGACGCCGTGGGCACGACCGGCAAGGGCATCACGCCCGCCTTCGTCGACAAGGTCGGCCGGCTCGGCATCCGCATCGCCGACCTCTCCGACCCGGAGGGTTTCGCCGAGCGGCTGCACTTCGTGCTGGAGCACAAGAACCGCCTGCTGACGCGCTTCTACGACCTGGAGCCGCTGGAGCCAGACGCGATCGAGGCGGAGTACCGCGAGCACTGGAGTCGCCTGGCCCGCTACGTCACCGACACCGGCGAACTCTGCCGCGAGTCGCTGCGGCGGGGGGAGCGCGTGCTGCTGGAGGGCGCGCAGGGCACCCTGCTCGACCTCGACAACGGCACCTACGACTACGTCACCTCGTCCGTGCCCACGTCGATGGCGGCGGGCGCCGCGATGGGTGTCGGCATCAGCCCGCGCGACATCGACCGCGTGGTGGGCGTCTACAAGGCCTACCAGACCCGCGTCGGCGGCGGCCCCATGCCCACCGAACTCACCGACGCGACCGGCGACCGCCTGCGCGAGTGCGGCCAGGAGTACGGCACCACCACCGGCCGCCCGCGGCGCTGCGGCTGGTTCGACGGCGTCGCGGCGCGCTACACCGTGCAGCTCAACGGCTGCCAGAGCATCTCCCTCACCCGCCTCGACGTGCTCGACAGCTTCGAGGCGCTCAAGGTCTGCGTCGCCTACGAAGTCGCCGGGCGCCGCACGACCACCGTCCCGGCCGGCCGCCGCGCGCTCGCCGGCGCCCGCCCGATCTACGAGGAGCTGCCCGGCTGGCAGACCGACACCAGCCGCTGCCGCAACTTCGACGATCTGCCGCTCGCGGCGCAGGACTACGTGCGCCGCATCGAGAAGCTGATCGGCGTGCCCGCGGCGCTCGTCAGCGTGGGCCCGGAGCGCGACCAAGCGATCATCGTCGACCCGATCATCTGACGCGTCGCGCCCGGGCGCGTCCCGCCCGGGCGCGACGCACCGCCGCTGGAATGGGAGGGGCCATGTCCGAAGAAGTCCGCTCGATCATCCTCTGGCTGCACCTGCTCTTCATCGCCGTGTGGATCGGATCGCAGGTCCTGACGGGCTTCGCGGTCGTGCCGACCCTGCGACGGATCGAGAGTCGCGCCGACCGCATGGACCTCCTGCGCGCCTTCACGCGGCGCTTCAGCCTGATCGCCTGGAGCTCGCTGCTCATCGTGCTGATCACGGGCGGCCTCCTGACCGGCGACCGCATCGAGACGATCCTGAGCGGCTTCGACAGCATCTACGACCTGCGCTGGGGCTGGATCTTCGCCATCAAGATGGCGCTCTTCATGCTGATGGCCGGTCTGGTGGCGCTGCACAGCTTCGTCCTGGGGCCCCGCCTGATGGAGCTCAATGAGCGCGCCACCGACCAGGTGCAGGACGGCGACCCCGAAATCCGGCGGCTGCAAGTGCAGTCGGGCGTCGTCGCCGGGTTGGGCATGCTGACATCGCTGCTGGTGCTGGGCTGCGGCGCCTTCCTGGGCAACAGCTCGTTCTCGTTCGTCGCCGGCTAGCGCGCTGTATGATCCGTGTGAGCTAGGAGTAGCCGTCATGGTCAGCGAGCAGGTCTGGGACCTCACACGGGAAGAGTCCATCGAGATCCAGCGCGGCGTCGTGCGCCGGGTCTACAACATGTCCATCAAGGAATACCGCAGCGCACGGGCGGCGGGGATCCTCCCACGCGTCCCCGGCGGCGCGCGGGACTGGGTAGAGACACTCCTCGGTGGCAACCTCGTCAACTCCCCGGAGTGGCGAGAGATGGACTGGGACTGAGGCGCGGGGTCGGTACCGTCATCCCATCCAGCGAAAGGAGGCCTCATGGTCACCGAGCAGTCCCTGGATCTCACACCCGAAGAAACCGTCGAGGTTCTGCGCGAGGACGTGCGGCGGGTGTACAACATGTCGCTCGAAGAGTTCCGCGTTGCTCGAGCGGCGGGTACCCTGCCGCGCGTCCCGCACGCCACGCGGGACGAGGTGGAGGCGCTCGTTGGTGACTCCTACGCCGGATGCCTGGAGGCAGAAGGCTTCGACCCCAGCTGAGGCACGGGATCGGTACCGCCGCTTCATCCAGCGCGCGCTGTCGTGCCTGGATAGCCGCGTCTTCTGCCGAGTGCTTCAGGTCCGTGGGAACGCGGTCACTCTGCGAACGGTCGTCCGGCCGATGAAGCTCGACACCGCCGCGGGATCCCCTCTCTACTTCCGGATCTTCCAGACCGGGTTTGTTGGGCCGGATTCGCGCTACCGCGGGGAATGGAAGATCAGCACCGCAAGCTACACCTACGCTGTGTACGATCGCGCGGATACTGCCACCGCCGAGCCGCTCATCCGCTGGCACTGGAACCGCGACAACCCCAACTGGCCCGCACCCCACGTCCACGTCGCGGTCCCCGACCCGCAAGGCAAGGGCGTCGACCTCCACATCCCGACCGGCGCCCGCGTCTCCATCGAGCAGGTGGTCGCGTTCTTGATCCGCGACATGGGGGTGACCCCCGCGATCCCCGACTGGCAGGACGTGCTGGGCGACGGCCAAGCCCGCTTCGACGCGTTCCAGACCCAGGACCCCCGATAGCGCATCCACCACGCCACATTGTGACGGTTTCCGCAAAGCGGGGCCTTCGCTACCATGGGGCGCGCCCGTCCGTGCGCGCGCGCTTGGCCTCCGCAGGCGCCCCAGTGGACCGGCGCGAAGGGTCGCCATGCCGTCGCGGGGGATTCCCCACTCCTTCTGGCTCACCATGGTCTTCGGCCTGCTCGGCGCGGGGATCATCGCGATGGCCGGCTTCGCGATCGACAAGGCCGGCGCCAAGGACGCCAACATCGCGCGCGCGGGCGCCGAAGAGGCCGTGATCGCCCAACTCGACTCCGGACGCATCACGCTCGCCGACCTCGACGAGACGGACCCGCTTCGCATCCGCCTGGAAGAGGAGGGCGCCGAGGCCCCGGAGGTGGAAGAGGTCGACGCGGATACGCCGCCCCCCGCCGAGTTGGTCCCGGGCGAACCCACGCTCGGCCAGCAGATCTTCTTCCAGAACGGCTGCAGCGCCTGCCACGGCGAGACCGGCGAGGGCGGCATCGGCCCCACGATCGCGCAGACGGGCTTCACCCTCGCCCAGCAGATCGACCAGTACCGCAACCCGCGCGAACTCATGCCGCACCAGCCGACCGACCTGATCACCGACCAGGACGTCGCGCACGTGCACGCCTGGCTGCAGACCCTGCCCCTGCCCGCCACGATCGTCCCCGGCGAGGGCACGCCGGAGTAGCCGCGGCTCGACTTGCGTACGGGGCGCCGTTGACTCAGAGTGCGATACGATGGGCTCCGGACCCTGCGGAGAACCGACGTTCTAGGCCGACGATCATGCCGCGACCCTACGATCGACACCTGCTGCTCCCCGTCTACGAGGTGCGCCAAGCAGCCCATCTCACCGGCGTGAGCCCCCAGCGCGTCTCCGCTTGGAATCGCGGCTATGGCGATCGATCCGCCGCCTCGCCGTTCATCCGCACGCACCGCCCGAAACGACAGCGCCTGAACTACCTCCAGCTTGTTGAGGTCGCGGTCGCCGTGAGGTTCATCGAGCACGGCGTGCGCCATCGCGAGATTCGCAAGGCCCGCGAGTACCTCCAGCAGGTCTTCGAGCGGGAGTACCCGTTCGCGGAAGAACGGCTCCTCAGCGATGGCTCCGACATCCTGAAAGAGTGGCGGGAAGCGGAAGCTCCGGCGGGCGACCGGCTGATCATCACCAGCGGCGCCGGTCAGATGCGGTGGCCCAGCCTCGTGCAACAGCGGCTGCAGGAGTTCGACTACCGTCACGGGCTCGCGCTGACCTGGCACCCCCGCGGCAAGGACATTCCGGTCGCGGTCGATCCAACGATCGCCTACGGCGCACCCACCCTGGAGACCGCCGGCATCCCCACCTGGGTGCTGGCCGACCGATATCGGTCCGACGAAACGATCGCCGAGATCGAAGAGGACTTCGGGCTCTCCCGGGAGGACGTTCTCGCCGCGCTCAAATTCGAGGGCGTTGCCCTGAACGGCGTCGCTGCGTGAACCTCTTCTTCGACAAGAACTGGGGCCAGAACCTGCCTCTCGGCCTCCGGCGCGCCGGCCTGGAGAAGGCGGCCAGCCTCACGTACCACAAAGAGCAGGGCTTCTCCCCCACCACACCCGATGAGGAGTGGCTCAATTGGGCCGCCACCAACGACTACACGGTCCTGTCGTTCGATCGGCTGGACCGCAACCAGCTCGCGCTCGACGTGATCAAGACGAGCGGGGCGAGATGCTTCAACTTCGCACCCGGACACGGAGCCGCCAATTGGGCGCGGGTTGAACTTCTGGCGCGCGCGTGGCCGTTCATCGACTCCTGTTCTGACCCGCCTCCGTTCATCTGGCGCCTGCAAGCGGTGGGGAATCCGGTTCGCGGAGTACGCAAGACGCGGCTTCTCTAGTCACCCCCAGCCCCATCGAGCAGCGACTCCAGCCGCTGCGGGTCGTACCCCTCCACGACGGCATCCCCGATCTCCACGACGGGCGGCAGACGCCAGCCGCGGGCCTGAAACGCCGCGCCCGCCGCCGCATCCACGCCGACACGCCGCACCTCGTACGACACCGCCCGCTCGTCAAGAAACTTCTTGACCACCCGGCAGGCGCTTCAACGCTCGTGGGTCCAGAGGACGACGCGCATCAGCCCTCCCCGACCAGCGCCGCGACCGCGCCGCGGGCGCGGGTCAGCAACTCCTCCACGCCGGGCCAGCCCGCGTCGGCGTCCGAGCGGCGCGCGGCCAGCCGCTCCGCATCGGCCAGCTCCGCGCCCGCGACGAACGTCAGCACCTCGGCCAGGCTGCGCGGGGCGTCCCGCGTGGCGCGCGAGCGGTGCGGCCGGCCCAGGTCCGCGTCCGACGCCGCCATCAGCAGCTCCTCGCTGACCGCCCGATGCCGCACGAGCGCATACAGCGCCTCCACCAGCGACGGCGTGACGGGCAGCGCCGGCGCCTCGACGTCCAGGGGCCAGAGCCAGTGAAACTCGCGGTCCCAGGCCGACCGGGCGACGGCCCCGGCCGACCGCCCGTCGCGGCCCGGCGACCACAACTGCGCATCGGTCAGGCCGACCAGGGTCTGCGTGAGCGTGCGCCGCGTGGTGAACAGCGCGAAGGCGAGCGCCTCCAGGCGGCTCTGCGGCGGATCCCAGGCGTCGAAGCGGGAGGGGCGCTCCGCCACGCGACTCATCTGACTCCGGCGGCTCGGGCGGCCGGGCCTAGACGCGGGCCGGCAGGTCGATCTGGGCGCCCGCGAGTTCGGCGTCGATGCGGGCGCGGACGGCGGCCGCCGGCGCGACCAGCGGCAGGCGCGTGGGCCCCACGCGGAACCCGCTCTGGTTGAGCGCGTACTTCACCGGCACGGGGTTGCCCTCCAGAAACAGGCTGTTGGTCAGCGGCTGCAAGCGACGGTGGATCGCCGCGGCCTCGTCGCGACGGCCGGCCAGGAAGCCGTCAATCATCGCGCGCACCTGACGGCCGGCCAAGTGCGAGACGACGCTAATCACGCCGTAGCCCCCCATCGCCAGGATCGGCAGCGTGTCGCCGTCGTTGCCGCTCCAGACGCGGAAGCCGTCCGGCGCGCCCTCGATGATCGCGCCGACCAGGTCCAGGTCGCCGCTGGCCTCCTTGGTCCCCTGGATGTTCGACACCTCCCGGCCCAGCCGCAGCTGCGTCGCCGCGCTCATCGTGACGCCCGTGCGACTGGGCACGTTGTAGACAATGCAGGGCAGCGTGACCGACTCCGCGATCGCGCGGAAGTGCCGGTACATGCCCTCTTGCGACGGCTTGTTGTAGTACGGCACGACCAGCAGCAGCCCGTCGACGCCGATCGCCTCGGCGCGCCGCGAGCTCTCGATCGCCGTGCGGGTGCTGTTCGACCCGGTCCCGGCGACCAGCGCCGCGCCATGCGCGCGGCAGACCGGCAGGATGGCGCTGAACAGCGACCGCTCCTCCTCGAACTCCAGCGTCGACGCCTCGCCCGTCGTGCCGCAGATCACGAGCCCGTCGCTGCCGTTCTGCAGCAGCGCCGTCGCCAGCGCCGTCGCCTGCTCCAGGTCGACGGAGCCGTCGTCGCGCATGGGCGTGACCATGGCGGTAAAGACGCGGCCAAAATCTGCGAAGTCGGTCATCGCGGCGCTCCTGCCGTTCCCGCTCGGGGAACCGTGTGCCGTCCGGCGCCTAGAGGCAGCCGTCGGCCAGCATCCACTCCACCATCTGCACCATGTTGAGGGCGGCGCCCTTGCGCAGATTGTCCGTCACACACCAGAAGACGAGCCCGTTGGGGTTCGACACGTCCTGCCGCGCCCGTCCCACGAACACCGCATCCTGGGCCGCACAGTCTAGCGGGGTGGGATAGCCGCCGTGCAGGGGGTCGTCGACGACGGTCAGGCCCGGCTGCGCGGCCCACAGCGTACGCGCCTCGGCGGCAGCCAGCGGGGCGTCGAAATCGACGTGCGCCGCGATGGCGTGCGAGACGAGCGTGGGGATGCGCACGCAGGTGGCGCTGAGCGGCAGATCCGGCTGATGCAGGATCTTGCGGCTCTCCACCAGCATCTTCCACTCCTCCTTGGTGTAGCCGCTCTCCAGGAACGCATCCACCTGCGGGATCGCGTTGTAGGCGATCTGCTTGGGGAAGTTCGCGATCGTCACGGGCTGGTCCGCGGCCAGCGCCCGCACCTGGCCGGCCAGCTCCGCCATCGCCGCCGTGCCCGCGCCCGACGTCGATTGGTAGGTATCGGCGATCACGCGCGTCACGCGACGCCGGGCCATCAGCGGCGCCAGCGTCAGCACCAGCGGCACGGTGCTGCAATTCGGCGTCGCGATGATGCCCCGGTGGTCGCGCAGGTCCTCCGGGTTGACCTCCGGCACGACGAGCGGCACGTCCGGATGCTGCCGGAACGCCGACGAATCGTCGAAGGCGATGGCGCCCGCGTCCCGCGCGATCGGGCACAGCGCCTGGGAGGCCGCCGTGCTCGCCGAGATGAAGGCGATGTCCGCGCCCCGGAACGCGTCCGGCGTCGTCTCGGCGATCGTCAGATCCTCGCCCCGAAAGCGTCGCGTCTGCCCGGCCGAGCGCTGCGTGGCGAGCAGGCGCAACTCCTTCACGGGCAGCGCCCGCTCCTCCATGGTGCGCAGGAACTCCGTCCCCACGACGCCGCTCGCGCCGACCAGGGCGACGGTCAACTCTCGGGGCATGGAACCTTCCTCGTGTCTCAGGCCGCCAGCGCAGCCCGCCGGCGCCGTCCGACGCGGCATCGGGCCGCTGGACGCGACGACGTGGCGGAACCGGCGGATATCAGCCGCTGAGAGGGGATCATACGGCCGGCCGTTCCGCCGTATCAACGCGCGCCACCCGTCGGCGCCGGCCAGACGTAACCCGCGATGCGTTCACGGCGGCCGGGCGACCTCACCCCCTGCTTCCGATACGACGGCGTGCGGCGGGCGGAACCTCACCCCCTAACCCCCTCTCCATCGGAAGCGCTGGAGAGGGGGAACCGGAGGGGGCCAGGTGGTGAGGCTCCCACCGCCCTAAACGGACACAAATCCCCCCGTCAACGGGCGCAAAAATAATTTTACACCACATTTACCATAAAACGATATACCCCCCAACCCCCCGCCCGATCTATTATTAGGGCGGCTCCGACACCGGGCCGTCCCACATGAGGCCAGCCCGGAATCCAGGAAGGATCTTGCCATGAGCGACCGCAACTATTGGACGAGTCTGCGACAGCGAAAGATCTCGCGTCGCACCATGTTGGGAGCCAGCGCGAAGGCTGGCGTTGGAGCGGCTGGCCTTGCGCTGGTCGGCTGCGGCGACGACGACGATGACGCCGCGCCGGCCGCCGTCGACACGTCGGCGATCGACGCTGCGGCGGGTGACGCGGCGGCCGCGGCGGAGGCCGCGAGCGACGCCGCCGATGCCGCGGGCCGGGCCGCCGAAGCCGCCGAGGCGGCCTCCGCCATGGCGGCCGAAGCGGCCAGCTCGGATGACGCTGCCCAGGCGGCCGCTGCCGCCCAGGCGGCCGCCGATGCCGCGGCAGACGCCGCCGATGCGGCCCGGGCCGCGGGCGACGCCGGCGCCGCCGCCGTCGCGCAGGCGGCCGCCGATGCCGCCGGGGCCGCCGCCGCCGCCGCGCGGGAGGTGGGCGCCGAGGACACCGCCGCCGCCGCCGCTGCCGCCCAGGCCGCGGCCGATGCCGCGGCGGTCGCCGCCACTGCTGCCGAGGACGCCGCCCAGGCCGCCCGCGAGGCCGTCGCCGCCGTCGCCGCGTTCGGCGACATCGACAGCGACGAGTTCTCCGTGCCCTGGCCGCTCGACCAGGTCGATCTGGACGCCTCGATCGTCGCCGCGACCAGCGAGGACGGCGGGGGCCTGGATCAGGCGCGTACCGGCAGCGCCGTCAACTACTACTCGCATGGCGCCATCTTCAACGCGGCCGTGGACAAGGATCCCCGCGATGGCAATCCGATCCCATCGCTCGCCACGCCGGAGTGGATCGACCCCGTCACGATCCGGGCGTCGGTGGTTGCGGCGCCGTTCCACGACGGCTCGATCCTCACCGCCCACGACATGGTGTTCAGCTACCAGCGCATGGGCGGTCACGCCGAATACCACGACGGCGGCTTGACGACCGATCACCCCGGCGGCTGGCGCCCCAATAACCCGAGCCGGGGGGCCGAGTCCTGGGTCCGCAACGAGGCCGTGGACGACCGCACCTGGTCGTTTGAAATTACGGCGCCCGATGCGGGCTTCTTCATCGTCAACTTGGCCGGCATCGGCGAGGTGGCGATCTTCTCGCAGGCGGACACGGAGCGGCGCGGCGACCTCGCGGTGGATACCTCGCCGATCGGCACGGGCCCCTACCGCTTCGTCAGCCACGCGGACGACGAGGACTTCGTCTTCGAGCGCTTCGAGGAGCACTTCCTCCCGGTGGACCACCCCGTCGTGGTGTCGCACTACGCCCACAACAAACACTTGACGATCCTGGTTCGGCCCGAGCTCCAGTCGCGGCTCGCCGGCCTGGAGGCCGGCGAGATCGACCTGGTGGCGAATCTGGGCCCCGAGACCGTCCAGCCGTTCCTGGACGACCCCGACTTCACCGTCCAGTTCCAAGCCGCTGCCTCGTGGTCCCTGCAGAACGTCTTTCCGAACCTGTGGACCCAGACGATGGACGACGGCAGCCCGAACCCGTTCCTGGACCTCCGCGTCCGCCAGGCCGGGAACCACGCGATCAACCGCCAAGCGCTCATCGACAACCTCCTGCTCGGCGTCGGCGAGCAGTCCCTCTTCGCATTCAGCGGCATCCAGGGCTACCCGACCCCGGAGCAAAAGCGGGAAGTGCTCTTCGACTACGATCCCGAGCGGGCGCGGGCGCTGATGGCCGAGGCCGGCTATCCGGATGGCTTCGACACGCCCCTGTACTACACGCCCGACTGGGGCGGCTCGTACATCACGGACATGGTGCTGGCCGTGGCGCAGGATCTGACGGCGGTCGGCATCCGCGCGGAGCCCGTGTCGGTCCCCATCACCGACTACTTCACCGACGCCTACACGCGCGGCCGGGACACCGCCAAGCCGGGCCTCATGTGGTTCTACGCCAACACCGTCCCCGATGTCGCATCGATGTGGGACTGTTGCACTGGGCCCGACGGCTTCTACACGCTCTCGAATCCCCTGGACCCCAGCCTGCACGAGCTGTACCTCGCGCAGAAGGGCGAGCTAGATCCCGCACGGCGCCGCGAGATGATCACGGAATTGCTCCTGGAGCACGCGCGTCAGGCGTACTTCATCTTCATCGTCGAGCCGCCGGACGGCGTCCTGACCCGTGGCGACGTCAACTGGCCGAAGGGCGGGCGCATAGGGACTCTTTGGGGGGGTACCGGCTTCGCCGCGCAGCGGCACATCTGACGCGCGACGTCGGGAACCTCACCCCCTAACCCCCTCTCCAGCGCTTTCGCTGGAGAGGGGGAACCGGAGGGGGAACCTCACCCCCTCTCCAGCTGAAGCGCTGGAGAGGGGGGACCGGAGGCGCGTGCAGGCGCGCGCCCCCTTCCGATTCCCCCTCATCCATTTCGCGTCCGGGTCCGGCGTCTGCTAGGCTGCACACGCCCGGGACGGGAGAACGCCACTTCCCCTGCGGGCAGTGCGTCAGCACTGGTGGTAGCCCGCACTCCCCGGGGGGAGCACCCCCGACGCGCCCCCGACGCGAGCAGGCGGCCGGGGGCGCGTCGCGTTTCCCGCCGAATCCCCGGGCTCAGATGGACCGGTTCAGATGGAGAGCCCCAGGCGCACGCGTCCCTGGCGGACGATCAGTCGGCGCAGGCGGAGATCGCGGCCCGGCTAGTCGCGGCGCAGGCCCAGCACCCGGTCCAGACCCACCACCAGGTGGTCGAGTTCCATCACCGCCCGGACGCCGCGCAGCACGCCCGGCATGAACGACTCGCGATCCATCGAGTCGTGGCGGATCGTCAGCGTCTCGCCCAGCCCGCCGAACAGCACCGTCTGATGCGCGACCAGCCCCGGCAGTCGCACGGCGTGCAGCGTCACGCCGCCCAGCGCCGCCGCGCGCGCGTCGGGCAGCGTCTCGCGCTCGGCGACGTTGCGCGCGAAGTCGCGGCCGCGGGCCTCGCGCATGGCCTGCGCCGTCGCCATGGCCGTGCCCGACGGCGCGTCGACCTTGCCGTCGTGGTGCTGCTCGATGACCTCGACCGCGTCGAAGAACGGCGCCGCGACGCGCGCCAGGTGCATCATCATCACCGCCCCCAGCGCGAAGTTCGCCGCGATCACGCCGCCCAGCCCGCGCGCCGCGCAGGCCTGGGCCGTCTCCGCGATCAGCGCGTCGGACAGGCCCGAGGTGCCGATCACCGGCCGCACGCCCGCCGCCACGGCGGCCGGTAAAAGCGCCTCCGTCCAGGCCGCGTTCGTGAAGTCCACCACCACGTCGGCGCCGAAGTCGGCCAGCGCGGCGACGTCCTGGCCCAGCGGCGCCTCGCCGCCGCCGGGCAGCGTGTAGCGGTCACCGTTGGAGAACTTCTCCAGCACCCCCACGACGTCGGTGTCGGCCGTCGCGGCGAACGTCTCCAGCAGCCGGCGGCCCATGTTGCCCGTGCCGCTCACCACGACGCGAATCGGCATCCCGGGCCTCCGTCAAGCGGGGCCCCCCGGCGAGGGGCCCCCTATGCGCTCAGTGGTTGGCGGGCGCCCCGAAGTCGGAGCGCGGCGGCGGCGGCGGTCCCGGCGGCTCGTCCGGGCTGGGGAAGCGACGGTCGCGGCTAAATCCCAGCCGCAGGCGGCGGCGGCCACCCGAGTCGGTCGAGTCGGGCTGGCGCTCCACCGGCGCGCTCTCGGCGGCGGGGGCGTCTCCGTCCTCGGGACGGCGGCGACGGCGGCGACGGCGGCGGCGGCCTTCCCCGTCGGCGGCGGGTTCATCGTCCGCGGCGCGCGGCGCGCGGCCGGCCGGGGCCGGTGCGCGCTCGCCGGCGGAGTCTTGGTCGCGCGGGGCGTAGCGGGGGGCCGCCGGCGGCCGCTCGCTGCCGGCGGCGCCCGATTCGGCGCGGGCGGCCTCGCGGGGCCGGTCCTCACGGGGCCGGTCCTCACGGGGCCGGTCCTCGCGGGGCCGATCCTCGCGGGGCCGATCGTCACGGGGCCGATCGTCACGGGGCCGGTCCTCGCGGGGTCGATCCTCGCGGGGCCGGTCGTCACGGGGCCGGTCGTCGCGGGGCCGATTGTCGCGACCGCCACGGTCGCTGCGTTCGCTACGCCGGCCGCGGTCACCGCGGTCGCCGCGGTCACCACGGTCGCCGCGGTCGCTGCGGTCGCCACGGTCGCTGCGGTCGCCGCGACCCCGTCCGCGGGGTCCGCGATCGTCGCCGCCCTCGCGGCGGCCACCGCCACCGCCCTCGCGGCTGCCCTCTTGGCCGCTCAGCAGCGCGCGGCGCGACGCGTTGATGCGTCCCAGGTTGTCGATCTCCGTCACGACGACCTCGATCTCGTCGCCGATCTTGACCACATCCTCCACCGACGGCACGTGGTAGTCCGCCAGTTCGGAGATGTGCACCAGGGCGTCCTTGCCCGGCAGGATCTCGACGAAGGCCCCGAACGGCAGGATGCGCGACACCTTGCCGGTGTACTTCTCGCCCCGCTCGACCTCCTTGGTCAGCGCACGGATGGCGTTGATCGCCTTCTCGGCCGACGCCTGATCGACGGCGGTGACGTAGACCGCGCCGTCGTCGTTGATGTCGATGCCCGCGCCCGAGTCGGCCTCGAGCTGGCGGATCGTCTTGCCGCCCGGGCCGATGATGGCGCCGATCTTCTCCTGCGGCACGTCGACGCGGTGCATCCGCGGCGCGTACGGCGACATGTCCTCGCGGGGTTGCGCGATGGTGTCCAGGATCAGGTCGATGATCTTCAGCCGCGCGTCCTTCGCCTGCGCCAGGGCCTGCGCCATGATCGGCAACTCAATGCCCTTGACCTTGATGTCCATCTGCAGGGCGGTGACCCCGTCCTGGCTGCCGGCGACCTTGAAGTCCATGTCGCCCAGGTGGTCCTCCAGCCCGGCGATGTCGGTCAGCACGGCGATGTCGTCCGGGCCCGCGCCCTTGATCAGCCCCATCGCGATGCCCGCGATCGGCTTCTTGATCGGCACGCCGGCGTCCATCATCGAGAGCACGGCGGCGCACACGCTCGCCATCGAGGTGCTGCCGTTGGACGACAGCACCTCGGAGACGATGCGGATCGTGTAGGGGAACGTCTCGACGTCGGGCAGGATGTTCGCCAGCGCCCGCTCGCCCAGCATCCCGTGGCCCAGCTCGCGGCGGCCCGTCGAGCCGATGCGCCCGGTCTCCCCCACCGAGAACGGCGGGAAGTTGTAGTGGTGCATGAAGCGCTTGCTGTCGTCGGGGGTGAGGTCGTCGAGGCGCTGCGCCATGCCCGTGCCGGCCAGCGTCGTCAGCGAGAGCACCTGCGTCTCGCCGCGCTGGAAGAGCCCCGAGCCGTGCGTGCGCGGGACCATCCCCACGCTGCCCGACAGCGGCCGCAGGTCGCCCAGGCCGCGACCGTCGGGCCGCGCCCCGTTCTCCAGGATCTCGCGGCGCACGGCCTGCTTCTCCAGCGAGTCGAAGGCCAGGCCGAGCGCTTCGCTCTCCTCCCCTTCGACGCCGTCGAGCAGTTTGGCCCGCAGCGTGTTGCGCGCGGTGTCGCGCTCGGCCTTGGTCAGCCCCGAGCTGGGCGACAGCGACGCGACGAGGTCGTCTCCGATCGCGGCCTCGGCCCGCGCCAGCGCGTCGGGGTCGACGCTGCGCGGCGTGAAGGCGCGCTTCGGCTTCGCCAGGTCGAGCATCTGCTCCTGCAGCGCGACGAGCTCGCTGATCGCCTCTTGGCCCAGCGCCATGGCGTCGACGAGCAGCGACTCCGGCACCTCGCCGGCCTCGGCCTCGACCATCATGATCGCGTCCTTGGTCCCCGCGACGACCAGGCTGAGGTCGCTGGTGGCGAGCTCCGCCCAGGTCGGCTGCAGGACCAGCTTGCCGTCGACGTGCCCGATCCGCACCGAGGCGACGGGGCCGTCGAAGGGCACGTCGGAGATCGTCAGCGCGGCGCTGGCGGCGATCGTGCCCAGCGTGTCGAGCGGGTTCTCCATGTCGGCGGAGAGCACCGTGATGACGATCTGGGTGTCGTCCATGTAGCCCTTGGGGAACAGCGGCCGCAGGGGCCGGTCGGTCAGGCGGGCCGAGAGGACGGCGGCCGTGGTCGGCCGGCCCTCGCGCCGGAAGAACGAGCCGGGGATGCGGCCGGCGGCGTAGAGCCGCTCCTCAAACTCCACCGACAGCGGGAAGTAGTCGATCCCGCGCCGTGGGTCGCTGGCCGTGACCGCGGCCAGCAGCATCGTGTCGCCGTAGCGCAGCGTCACCGCGCCCCCGGCCTGCTGGGCCAGCTCCCCGGTCTCCAGGCTGAGCGGTCGCCCGGCCAGGTCCATGTCGTACGAATGCTTCATGCGTTTCCGTGTTCCTCTTTCTGTGCCCGGAGCGATACGTCGGGGCATATGGGGGGCGCCGATGTCCTGCACCGGAGGCCCGTGGGTGCGGGGGTAACGTTTCCTTCGTTCCCGCGCGTGTGGTGCGCCGTCGTTCTCGGGCGCGTGTACCAATCCTCATGCCGCGTTCGCGGCGTTGCGGCCGTCCCGAGTCGCGCGGTTGCGCGTCCCTGCGGGGCCGCCCCTCTCCTCTGCCCGCGCCGCCGGGGTCCTCCCGGTCGCGGTCCCGCTGCTCGCGACCCGTGTGATCGCGGCTGGGGCGGTCGCGACTGGGGCGCGCCTATCGACGCAGCCCCAGACTGCCGATCAACTGGCGGTACCGCCCGACGTCCGTCTTGTTCAGGTACGCCAGGAGGCGGCGGCGACGGCCGACCAACTTCATCAGCGAGCGCCGCGAGCTGTAGTCGTGCTTGTTGGCCCGCAGGTGGTCGGTCAGACCGCTGATTCGGCTGGTCAGCATGGCCACTTGGACCTCGGGCGACCCGGTGTCCTTGTCGTGGACCCGGTGCTCACGCGTGATCACGGTCTTCTGGTTCTGCGTCAGCATGTTTCCCTAGACATGGCCCTAAACACGGCCCGAAACGCGGCTAGTCCAAAGGACGGTAGACTGCGAGCGTCGGCTGTGGTCCGCCTGACCTGCCGCCCCACGTGTCCGGGGCCGGGGCCGCGCTCGCCATCCGTGGCATCCGCGATGCGCACGGGCTTCGTCTCGACGGAATCCTACCACAGCCCCGCGCGCGGGCAACACGCGCCCCGGCGCCGGCCCGACTGCGAATGTCGGCCCCGCAACGGCCCGGCCGCCCGCGTCGATGGCGGGAGGCGCTGACCCGGCGTTGACAGAAGGATCATGTGCATAGACCCCTGACACCGGGCCTGGGAGAATCGTACGCATGACCCCCGCGCCCATGCCGGCCGCGGGCGCAAGACGGGCGCTGATGTGACGAGCGAACTCAATCACCATCCCAGCCTCTGGGTCCGGGCCCGGGTCGCGCCCGACGCGATGCCGGAGTTCGAGGCCTGGTACCGCGAGACCCACCTGCCGCACGTGCTCGGCATCCCCGGCATCGTGCGGGCGCAGCGCGTCCGCGGGGCCCACGACCCGGCGGGCACGCACCTGATGATGTTCGAGTTCGCCGACAACGCCGCCGTCCAGCCCGCCCTCGCCTCGACCGAGGCGCAACTCGCCCGCCGCGATTGGGATCACTGGCGCGCCCAGCTGCAGGAACTCAGCGCCGAGATCTACACCCCGCTGGGCCCCATCGACGCGTATCACTACCGCAACTAGCGTGCCTCGGCTAGCGCAGTTTGACGGCCGTGCCGTAGACCATGATCTCCGACGCCCCCTGCAGCACGGACGAGGTCGTCATGCGCAGGGCGACGATCGCGTCCGCGCCCTCGGCTTCCGCCTTGGCCTCCAGTTCCGCCAGCGCCTGCGCCCGCGCCTCCCTGAGCAGTTGCCGGTAGGCGCCGATCTCGCCCCCCACGATGGCCTTCAGGCTCGCCAGGATGTCCCGGCCCAGGTGACGGGCGCGCACGGTGTTGGCGGTCACCAGTCCCAGCGTTTCCACGATCTCACGGCCCGGGACGTCGTCCGACGTCGTTATCAGCATCATGCAGCTCCTTTGCCTTTCGGCGCCTATTCGGTCCCCGTCACTCTGCCAGACCCGCCCCAGCGCCGCCAGACGAGCGCCGTCGCCAGACGAGCGCCGCCGCCAGACCCAGCGCCGCCGCCCCAGCCCCCGCCACGGCGTCGAGGATGAAGTGGTTGCCCGTCAGCACGATCGCGACGCCCTGCCCCCCCACGATCAGCACCGCCCCCGCGGCGAACGCCCAGGCCCAGCGACCCGGGGGCCGCGCCAGCCACATCGCCAGGCCCAGCAGCAGCGCCCAGCCGAAGTGCAGGCTGGGCAGCGCCGCGTACGGGTTCACGAACAGGCCCACCTCCTGGGCCTGGTAGCTGGCCTCGCTGTAGAGCGCCATCGTGTCGACGAAGCCCAGCTCCGGGAAGAAGCGCGGCGGCGAGACGGGCAGCATCGCGTAGCACACCAGCGCCACGACGGCCGAGCCCAGGAAGGCGTTGCGAGTCAGCCGGTAGATTTCGCGCTTGCGCCAGAACAGCCACAGGGCCAGCACGACGATGGGCGGCATGTGCAGCCAGAAGTAGACCGCGTTGGACAGATCGATCAGCGCCCGCGAGCCCAGGATCCAGTCCTGCATCGCCGGCTCCCAGAAGATGCCCAGGCGGCGTTCCAGGTCGATCAGGTCGCCGGCCCGGGCGGACGCCTCCGCCGCCCGATCGATCACGGCCCCCCGGATCAGGTAGTAGACGAGCCCCCCCACGACGACCAGCGCCAGCTCGCGGCCACAGCCCCGTAGACCGGCCTGTAGACCGGCACGGAGGTCGGCGCGCATCGCGGCGGCGCGCCGCCGCGAGCCCAGGCGGGACGGTCCCTGCCGGGGGCGTGCCAGGATCGTCATGCGGCCCACGGTAGCCAGGCCACACACGCCGTGGTAGCGACCGCGCCGCCACGCCCGGGCGATGCTAGGATCGCGCCGCCCACCGCTCGGAACGAGCGCGACAGGGGAGAGTTCATGGAGATCGGTTCCGCCACGACCGCGGCCACGCAGAGCCGCGCCGCGCACCTCCTGGTCTTCGTCCCGCGCGGGGACGACCTGCTGGCCGGCGGCCCGGCCCGCGCGATCGACGCCCTGCTCGACGGCGGCCTGGCCGCGCTCGTCGCGGAGGGCGAGCTGACCGGCAAGCGCGGCCAGGTCGGCGTCGTGCACACGCTGGGGCGCGCGCCCATGACGCGCGTCCTGATCACCGGGCTGGGCGACGCCGCCGGCATCGACCTCGACCGGGTGCGCCACGCCACCGCGACCGCCGCCCGCCGCGCTCGCGCGCTCGCCGACGGCGCGATCGATGTCGCCATCGCGGGCGCCCCCCTGGACGCGCTGGACGAGACGGATGTCGCGCAGGCCGTCGCCGAGGGGCTGACGCTGGGCCTCTACCGCTTCGACCGCCACCTGCATCCCGCGGAGGCGCCCAAGTCGATCAGCGGGGCGCGCGTGCTCGGCACGGACGTGGCGGCGATCGCCGAGGGCGTGCGCCGCGGCGTCATCCTGGGCGAGGCGACCAACCTCGCGCGCGACCTCGCGAACGAGCCCAGCAACCTGCTCACCCCCACCGAGATGGCCGCCCGCGCCCAGACGCTGGCCCGCGACACCGGCCTGGAGTTCCAGGTGCTGGAGGAGAGCGACGCCGCCGCGCTCGGCATGGGCTCGTTCCTGGGCGTCGCCAAGGGCTCCCATCAGCCGGCCAAGCTGATCGTGCTGCGCCACCGCGGCGGCGGCGATGAGCCCGGCCTGGGCCTGATCGGCAAGGGCATCACCTTCGACACCGGCGGCATCTCGCTCAAACCGTCGGCCAGCATGGTCACCATGAAGCAGGACATGAGCGGCGGCGCGGCCGTCATCGCGGCGATCGGCGCCCTGGCCCGCTTGGGCGCCCCGATCAACATCACCGCCATCGTCCCCGCGACCGAGAACATGCCCGGCGGCAGCGCCATCAAGCCCAGCGACGTGCTCACCGCGATGAACGGCAAGACCATCGAGGTGCTCAACACCGACGCCGAGGGCCGCCTCGTGCTCGCCGACGCGCTCTGCTACGCGAACCACCTGGGCCTCGCGCCGCTGATCGACGTCGCGACGCTGACCGGGGCCTGCGCCGTCGCCCTGGGCACGACAACCACCGGCCTGATGACCAACGACGACGCGCTCGGCGCGGAGGTCATCGCCGCCGGCGCGGCTGCGGGAGAGAAGCTCTGGGCGCTGCCGATGTTCGAGGAGTACGGCGAACTGATTAAGAGCCCCATCGCCGACGTGAAGAACGTCGGCGGTCGCTACGCCGGCGCGATCACCGCGGCCAAGTTCCTGCAGGTGTTCGCCGGCGACACGCCGTGGGTGCACCTGGACATGGCCGGCACCGACGACGCCGACAAGGACCACGGCACGACCGTCAAGGGCGCCACCGGCGTGCCCGTGCGTACGCTTGTGCGCTGGGTGCTCAACCGCGCCCAGCGTCCCAGCGAGGATCAGAGTGAGGAGGCCGCGCAGCCATGACCCCCGAGCAGATCACCGACCTGCCGCCCGAGGAAGAGGCGCGCCTGCGCGACCAGTACCGCCAGGAGATGGTCGAGCTGGCCGATCGCTTCTGCGAGGAGCGCGGCTACGTCCTCACCAACGCCGAGATGACCATCGAGGACTTCGTCAACATGCGGCTGCGGTTCGGCAAGTTCTACTGCCCCTGCCAGCCCGCCAACGACGACGACACGATCTGCGTCTGCCCGCCCGTGCTGAACGGCCTCGTCGACTTCGAGGGCACCTGCTTCTGCAACTTCTTCTCGCTGCCCGAGGGCACGCGGCCGCTCAAGGAGACCCTCGCCGAGGGGCTTGACTAGAGCCTGCTCACTGGGGCTCGCGCGCCTCGATGCAGGCGGCGACGCGGTCGAGGACCGCGCAGGCGACGTCGTACTTGTGCAGCAACGGCAGCGCCAGCGGCTCGGCGCCGGGCGCGAGCAGCGTGACCTGGTTTGTCGCGCTGCCGAAGCCGGATCCGTCCGCCCCCACGTCGTTGGCGACGATCAGGTCCAGGCCCTTGGCGACCAGCTTGCCCGCGGCGTTGGCCAGCAGGTCCTCGGTCTCCGCCGCGAAGCCCACCTTGACGAACCGCCCCGACGCCTCGGCCACGATGTCCGTCGTCTGCTCCAGTTCCAGCGTCGGCGCGCCGCCCCCCGCCTTCTTGATCTTCTCCGCCGCCACGCTGGCCGGCCGGTAGTCCGCGACGGCGGCGGCCATGATCAGGGCGTCGATCCCCTCGCGCCGCCGCGCGACGGCCGCGCGCATCTCCTCGGCGCTCTCGACGCGCTCCAGCATCACGCCGTACAGCCCCGGCGGGGGCGCCTGCGTGCTGACCAGCGTCACCGCCGCGCCGCGATCGCGCGCCGCCTCGGCCAGCGCGAAGCCCATGCGCCCGCTCGATCGATTGCCCACGTAGCGCACGGGATCGATCGCCTCGCGCGTGCCGCCCGCCGTGACCAGCACGTGACGGCCCCGCAGGGCGCCGTCGTGCCGACCCAGCAGGGCCCGCGTCGCGCCCACCACGTCGGCCGGCTCCGACAACCGCCCCAGGCCCACGTGCCCGCTGGCCAGCCGCCCGCGCTCGGGCCCCACGATCATCACCGCGCGCGCCTTCAGCGTCTCCAGGTTCGCCTGCACGGCCGGGTGGGCGAACATGGCGCTGTCCATCGCCGGCGCGACCGCGACCGGGGCCGTCGTCGCGAGGGCGGTCAGCGTCGGCAGGTTGTCGCCGATGCCCTGCGCGAGCTTGGCGATCGTCGTGGCGCTCGCCGGCGCGATGACCAGCGCGTCCGCCCGGCGGCCCAGCGCCACGTGCAGCTCCGGCTCCTCGGCGGTCGTCCAGAGGTCGTCGCTGACGACGCCGCCCACCAGGTTGCGGAACGTGAAGCCCGGCGCGAAGCGGCTCGCGTTGGGCGTCAGCGCGACGTCCACCGTCGCGCCCGCCTCCTGCAACCGCCGCGCGATCTCGAACGCCCGGTAGGCCGCGATCGACCCCGTCACCCCCAGCACGATGCGGCGGCCGGCCAGCGGCCGGGGCGGCGCAACCGCGTCGCCCTCGTGCGCGCCGCTCACGGCGTCCCCTCGGCGTTCAGCTGATAGACGCGCAGCAGCCCCCACAGGCTCAGATCCTGGTCGACCACGTCGACGGCGCGCGTCTCCCGCGCGATGCGGTCCGCCCAGCCGCCCGTCCCGACCACCCGCCCGCCCCCCAGCTCGGCCTTGAACCGCGCGATGATGCCCTCGACCAACCCCACGTAGCCGAACAGGATGCCCGACTGAATCGACTCCGTGGTCGTGCGGCCGATGGCCTGGGCGGGGCGTTCCAACTCCACGCGCGCCAGCCGCGAGGCGCGGGAGAACAGCGCCTCCGCGGCGATGCCCACGCCCGGCGCGATCGCGCCGCCCAGGTAGTCGCCGTTGGCGTCGATCGCGTCGAACACGGTGGCGGTGCCGAAATCGACGATGATCAGCGGGGGCGGCCCGTGCCGGTCGCGGGCCGCGATCGCGTCCACGATGCGGTCCGCGCCGACCTCGTTCGGATGCTCGTAGCGGATGCGCATACCGGTGCGGATCGTGCTCCCCACGACGACCGGCTCGACGTCGAAGAAGCGGCGGCAGACCGCCTGGAAGACCGGCAGCAGGATGGGCACGACGCAGGAGATCACGGCCCCGTCCACCTTCTCCGGGTCGACATCCATCGATCGCAGCAGCGAGGACAGCAGGATGCCGTACTCGTCCGACAGCCGGTCGTGGTCCGTCGCCAGGCGCCAGGAGGGTCCCAGCGCACCGTCGTCGAAGATCCCCGCCTGGATCGTCGTATTGCCGACATCGACGGCCAGCAGCGTCACGATGGCGCCCCCTCCAGCGCGCCGCGGGCGGCCCCACGGCGTGCAGCACGCAGGCTACAACGCGGGCCGCGCGGCGTGTGCACACCGCCGGGCGGGGCATGTAGGACGATCCGTGCGTCCGCGCGCGATCGCCGTCCACACAAAACCCCCGTCATCGCGGCCTGAATCGGGGACGGGTTGTCACCCGCGCGAGCCCGGACGTAGACTCCGGGCGGACCCCCTCGGTCCAGATAGAAACGGACCCCCGAACAGCTCGCGCGCCCCCACTCACCCGCTCCGGCGGGCGGGCGCACAGGCGTCGAGATGTCCCGGGGCAGCGATGACAGGATTGCGCGCCGACATGGTGGCTGCCCCCGGCGACGCGTCTGACCGCGCTGCGCAACGCCCAAGCCCTGCACCCGCGCCCAGCGAGATCTGGCGGCGCGTCCTCGACCGGATGCACCGCGTCGTCCCCGGCCCCTCCTTCGACACCTGGTTCGCCCCCACCCACGCCATCGGCATGCAGGGCGGCGTGCTGCGCATCGGCGTCTCCTCGGACTTCGCCCGCGAGGCCCTGACGGCGCAGTACTACCCGGCCATCTCGGAGGCGCTGACCAGCGTCGTCGGGCGGCGCCTGGACTTCGAGTTGGTCGTGCACCGTCAGACGGCGTCGGACATGCCCGCCGAGGCGATGTCGCCCGGGCAGCGCAGCGCGACCCCGCACTCCCGCCCCGTGCTGGCCAAGCACTACACGTTCGACACGTTCGTCGTGGGGCGCAGCAACCGGCTCGCGCATGCGGCCGCCGTCGCCGTCGCCGAGCAGGCCAGCCAGACCTACAACCCGCTGTTCATCTACGGCGGCGTCGGCCTCGGCAAGACCCATCTGCTGCAGGCCATCGCGCGCGTCACCGGGCCCAAGCTGCGCACGATCTACGTCAGCGCCGAGAACTACACCAACGAATTCGTCACCGCCCTGCGGGAACACTCGATGGAGCAGTTCCGCGAGAAGTACCGCAACGTCGACATCCTCCTGATCGACGACATCCAGTTCATCAGCCGCGGCGAGCAGACGCAGGAGGAGTTCTTCCACACCTTCGACGCGCTCTACACCCGCAACAAGCAGATCGTGATCAACAGCGACGTCTCGCCCAAGCTGCTCTCGCTGCTTGAGGAGCGCCTGCGCTCCCGCTTCGAGTGGGGCCTGATCGTCGACATCGCCCCACCCGACGTCGAGACGCGCCTCGCGATCCTGCGCTCCAAGGCGGCGCGCGACGGGCTGCAGCCCCCGGAAGAGGTGCTGCTGCTGATCGCCCACCGCGTGCAGGACAACATCCGCCAGCTCGAAGGGGCGCTGAATCGCATCGCGGCGCTCGCCCGCTTGCAGCGCCAGCCGATCACGCGCGAGCTCGCCGCCGAGGCGCTCAACGCCATCACGACCACGCCGCGCACCGCGGTGCCCATGCCGTCGGTCATCCTCGACGCCGTGGCCCAGGTCATGAACATCCCCGTCGAGGCGCTGACCAGCAAGCGCCGCGAGAAGCAGGTCGCCTACGCGCGCCACCTGGCCATGTACCTCCTGCGCGACATCGCCCAGCAGTCCTACGCCCAGATCGGGCGCATCCTCGGCGGGCGCGACCACACGACGGTCCTGCACGGCTTCCGCCGCATCGACAAGCTCCTCGAGACGGACGCCGACGTGCGCCGCGACCTGACGGAGATCCGCTCCGCCATCGCCGCCCGCTGACTCCCCCGTCGGCCCCGAGCCTCGTCGCCCCGCTGGTCATCCACGGCCCTCCCCCGTTGACCGCGTCCGGTCCACGCCGGTCGGTGCACAGCCGGCGACCGGCGCGTCTCGGGTCTTCGGCCCCCGTCCCCACTCTCAGCACAGTCCACCGCCCTACGACGCCGACTTCGACAGATCTGAAGATCACTGACTGTTGTGCTCTCGCTCGGAGAGGCCGTGGACAATGCCCGGAATCGGTATTCGGCCCCGGGCTCCATATACTGCCGGCATGATCGACCAAGTACTCATCGAGATCGTGGCGGGGGATGGCGGCAGCGGGGCCGTTTCGTTCCACCGCGAGAAATTCATCCCCGAGGGCGGCCCGGACGGCGGCCGCGGCGGCCGCGGCGGACACGTGATCTTGATCGCCAACGCGCAGATCAACACGCTGCGCCGCTACCGCCGCGCGGCGACCTTCAGCGCCGACCCTGGCCAGCCGGGCGGCGTGAACAAGCGCCGCGGTCGCGACGGCGCCGACCTCATGCTGGAGGTCCCGGTGGGCACGATCGCCTGTGGCGTCGGCGCTGACGGCCAGCCGATCGAGCAACTGGCGGATCTGACGAACGACGGCCAGGGCATCCTGATCGCGCGCGGCGGGCGCGGCGGCCATGGCAACACGTTCTTCCGCAGCTCCACGAACCGCGCGCCGCGGGTCGCCCAGCGCGGGCAGCCCGGACGCCACCGCCGTCTGCGCCTGGAGCTGCGCCTGATCGCCGACGCCGGCCTCGTGGGGCTGCCGAACGCGGGCAAATCGACGTTGTTGGGCCGGCTCAGCGCCGCCCGCCCGCGCGTCGCCGCCTACCCCTTCACGACGCTGGAGCCGCACCTCGGCGTCGTCTCGGTGGGCTGGGAGGAGTTCCTCGTCGCGGACCTGCCGGGCCTGATCGAGGGGGCGGCGGACGGCGCCGGCCTTGGTCACGACTTCTTGCGCCACACCGCCCGCACGCGATTGCTGGTGCACATGCTGGACGCCGCTGGGCCCGACCCGATCGCCGCCTGGGAGACGATCAACGCGGAGCTGGGCGCGTACGACGCCGACTTGGCGGCGCGCCCGCAGATCGTCGTGCTGAACAAGATCGACACGGCCGAGGCCCAGCGGGCCGTGCCGGCGCTGCAAGCGCGACTGCGCGAGCGCGGCGCCGAGTCGCTGCCGATCTCCGCGGCGACCGGGGAGGGCACGGAGGCCCTCGTGGCGCGCGCCTGGGAACGCCTGGCGGAGTTGCGCCGCGACGAACGGGCGCGCGCCGCCGAGCGACCGCGGGGCCCCGTGATCATCACCCCCCGGCCCGACCGGCGCCGCTTCAACGTCGAGCGCGATGGGACGTCCTACCGCGTGCGGGGCGGCCAGGTGGAGACCTTCATCGAGATGATGGACATGGGCGACGAGGCCGCGATGGAGGAGGTCTATCGCTGGCTCGACCGTCGCGGCGTGCGCGGGGCGCTGCGCCGGGCCGGGATGCAGCCGGGCGACCGCGTGCGCATTGGAGAGGCGACGTGGACGTGGGAGGCCTAGCGGGCGCCGCGACGGCGCGCTGGGGCGTCCTCGGCGGCACCTTCGACCCGCCGCACCGGATGCACCTCGCGATGGCCCGCGCGGCCATGGACCAGCTGCGGCTGACGCGCGTGCTCTTCATCCCCGCCGGCGACCCCTGGCGCAAGGCGGACGCCCGCGTGAGTCCCGCCGCCGACCGCCTGGCGATGACGCGCCTCGCCGTCGCGGCGGCGCCCGGCTTCGCCTGCTCGGATATGGAGCTGCGCCGCCCCGGCCCCACCTACACGCTCGACACGCTGGCTGCCCTGCGCGGCCAGGGCGCGCCCCCGCTGTGGTTCATCCTCGGCGCCGACGCCGTCCTCGACCTACCCAACTGGCACGCGCCGGAGCGGCTCGTCGGGCTGGCCCGGCTGGCGGTCGTGGCGCGGCCCGGCGCCGAGGTCGATCCGGCGTCGCTCGACGCGATCCTGCCCGGTCTGGCCGTGCGCGTCGATTGGCTGGCGCTCGCCGCGGACCCGCTCAGCGCCACCGCCCTGCGACGCCGCATCGCCGCGGGCGAGCCCGCCGGGGGCGACGCCGCGCCCGCCGTCGTGGAGTACGCCCGCCGTCGCGGGCTCTACGCCGAGCCGGACGCCTGAGGCGGCGCGCCGTGGGGAATGCGGCGGAGCGTGGCGTGGACCGTCGCGGCTTCCGGGACCCCGTCGAGGTCGATGCCCGCGGAGGCGTCGAGGAACTCGGCGCCGAGGGGATGGCCGTCCGCGTCGTAGTCGATGAGGCGGCGCGCGTCGAGGTGCGCGGTGCGCGCGACATCGCCGTCCGCGCGGCGCCGGAATGAGACATAGAGCGCGTCGACGGTGGCGTCATAGAGCACGTTCATAGTGCGCTCGATCTTACTCCCAGTCCGCGACGCCGCGCCCGCCGTCGGGGGCTCTACGCCGGGCCGGACGCCGGAGGCGGGGTTTCGCCGGGCGCGAGGTGCACGGTCTCCGGGGTGTAGTGCTCCTTGCGCATTAATACCGCCAGGCGCGGCCCCGGCGGCCAGAGGAAGGGCCGCAGGGCCAGCGTCTGGATCCAGGCGAAGCCCGCCTCGCGGCCGCACGCGCCGACCTCCCCGAAGCGACGCAGCCGCGGCGACCGCTCCGGCAGCAGCCGGCGCCAGATCGCGTTCACCCGCGCCGAGCGCGACGGCGCCACCTCCCACAGCACGACGATGCCGTTGTGCGTCAGCGCCCGCCAGCACTCGCGCAGGAAGGCCAGCAGCGTGTCGTCGTCCCAGGCCCGCAGGCGGTGCCCCGCGACGATCACCGTGAACGCCGCGTCGGCGACGGGCAGCGCCGCCGGGCTGACCCGCGGCCCCCGCCCGGCGCCCGCGCGCGTGTCGAGCACCAGCGGCCGCGCCGACAGATGCCCGCGCTCGGCCAGGGCGTCGGCCAGCGCGGCGTCGTCGAGCACCAGCACGCGGTCTTCGGGACGCAGCGGCAGCAGCGCGGGCAGCAGGTACGCGGCCGTGTCTTGCAGCAGCAGCCGCGGCTGGCCCGACCACCAGCGGCGCAGCGACGCGGGCACGCCGTCGCGCAGGCGGGGGCCCGTGACCGGGAGGCGCGGCGGCGATGAGCGTGTCACGCCAGTAAGCCTAGCCAGGCCATCGGCGACGGCTCAGCCGTCGTCGAGGCGGAACGAGATGCGGATGCGGCCCGTGCCCGCGGCGGCCGCCATGGCCTCGAGTTCGGCCAGCAGCGTGGGCAGCTCCGGCTCCCCCGACACGAGTTCGGCCAGCGCCACGTCCCCGGCGATCGCCGCCCGCGCCGCCGCCACGCAGTCGCGCAGCGCCGCCGCCGGCTGCCAGGCGGCGTCCAGCTTGGCCGCGTCCTCCGCGTCCTCGACGTCGCGGTCGTAGAAGGTGAGCAGCGGCCCCACGTCGATCCCGTGGCCGCGCTTCAGCCCGCGGATCACCTCCGTCAGCGGGTGCTGCGTGCCGAACGGCTCCGCCACGCCGAAGGAGATCAGCGCAAGCAGCGGTCGCGGGTCGGTCGAGAAGCGCGGCCCATCGGGCGCCGCGGGGTCGGTCTCCACGAACAGGGCCGGCATCGCAACTCCTGGGCAGCGGCCCGGCGGTCGCCGGCGCCTAGACGTCCAGGTTGACGACCTGGTCGGCGTGACTCTCGATGAACCTGCGGCGCGCCGGCACGTCGTCGCCCATGAGCTGCGCGAACACGCGGTCGGCGTCGATCTCGTCCTTGACGCCGACCCGCAGCATCAGGCGGTCCGCGGGGTTCATGGTCGTCTCCCAGAGCTGCTCCGCGTTCATCTCGCCCAGCCCCTTGTAGCGCTGGATGGAGTGCTTGCTGCCCTCCTTGAGGCCGTCCACGTGCCGGTCGAGATCCGCGTCCGAGAAGATCCAGGTGGCGTTCTTGCCGTTCTGCACCTTGTAGAGCGGCGGCTGCGCGATGTAGAGATAGCCCCGCTCGATCAGCTCCGGCATGAAGCGATAGAAGAACGTCAGCAGCAGCGCGCGGATGTGCGAGCCGTCCACGTCGGCGTCGGTCATGATGATGACCTTGTGGTAGCGCAGCTTCTCGGCGTTGAACTCGTCCTTGATGCCCGTGCCCAGCGCCGTGATCAGCGTGCGGAACGAGTCGTGCGCCAGCAGCTTGTCGAGCCGCGCCTTCTCGACGTTCAGCACCTTGCCGCGCAGCGGCAGGATGGCCTGCGTGCGCCGGTCGCGCCCCTGCTTGGCGGTGCCCCCCGCCGACGGCCCCTCGACGATGTAGATCTCCGATCGCGCGGGGTCGCGCTCGCTGCAGTCGGCCAGCTTGCCGGGCAGCGTCGCGCCCTCCAGTGCGCCCTTGCGCACGACCAGGTCGCGCGCCTTGCGGGCCGCCTCGCGCGCCCGCGCCGACGTCTGGCACTTGTCGATGATGCGCCGCGCCTCGCGCGAGTTGCCCTCGAGGTACTCGGTCAGCGCCTCGCCCATCACCGACTCCGTCTGCCCCTTCACCTCGGGGTTGCCCAGCCGGGTCTTCGTCTGCCCCTCGAACTGCGGCTCCCCCAGCTTCACGCTGACGACGCCCGTCAGCCCCTCGCGCACGTCCTCGGCCGTCAGGTTCGGGTCCGCCTCGGCCAGCAGCTTGTTGCGACGCGCGTGCCCGTTCAGGACGCGCGTCAGCGCCGACCGGAAGCCGGTCATGTGGCTGCCGCCGTCGATCGTGTTGATCGTGTTGGCGAAGGCGAAGACGTGCTCGCTGAAGCCGTCGTTGTACTGCAGCGCGATATCGATCGACGTGCCCGCGATCTCGCGGCTGATGTCGAAGGGCAGCGGTTGCAGCACCCCCCGGTCGCGGTTCAGGTAGCGTACGAAGGAGCGGATGCCGCCCTCGAAGAAGAAGTTGGTCTCGCGGCCGGCGGGACCGGCCGCGGCGCGCTCGTCGCGCAGGCAGATCCACAGCTTGCGGTTGAGGTAGGCGACCTCGCGGAAGCGCTGCGCCAGCATCTCGAAGTCGTAGTCCAGGTGCTCGAAGACCTCGCGGTCGGCCAGCCAGCGCACCGTCGTGCCGGTCTCCATCGACGCCCGGGCGCGCTTGCCCACGACGGTCGTCGTGGGACGCGACAGCGCCTTCCCGCGTGCGTACTTCTGCGTCGTGATTTTGCCGTCGCGCCGGACCTCGATCTGCAGCGACTCCGCCAGCGCGTTGACGACCGACGCCCCCACGCCGTGCAGCCCGCCCGACACCTTGTAGCCGCCGCCGCCGAACTTGCCGCCGGCGTGCAGCACCGTCATCACGGTCTCCAGCGCCGAGAGGCCGGTCTTCTCGTGCCGGTCGATGGGGATGCCGCGCCCGTTGTCGGTCACCTCGACCCAGTCGCTGGCCTCGATCGTGATGTTCACGCGGTCGCAGTGGCCGGCCATCGCCTCATCGACGGCGTTATCGACGATCTCGTAGACGAGGTGATGCAGCCCGCGCGCGTCGGTCGAGCCGACGTACATCCCGGGCCGGCGGCGGACCGCCTCCAACCCCTCCAGCACCTGGATGTCGGAGGCGGTGTAATCGCTGGTGACTTTGGCCATGCAGTGGTCCCGGCGAGCCCCACCACTCCCGCCGGAGCGCGGTCGGCTCTGCCCCCACTGTATCAGCCACCAGGTATCAGCTACCAGAGAGAGCGGCACGCCCTCCTGTGCGGCCTCCGGCCGGCCCATCGACTGCATCGTGCGCGCTGGGCGGCGCCCCGCCCGCGTGCGAGACTGGGCCCGATCGGGGCCGCCGCCGGCGCCTCCGCAAGCCTGGGAAACCCGATGGTCGGCTGGCGCGAAAAACTGCACCTGCGCAGCGCCCGCGACGCGCGCGAGGCGGCGCTGCGCGGCCTGCCCGAGCGCCTCGGCGACCTGGAGCCGGTGGGCGTCGTGCGCAACACGATCCACGACACCAGCGGCCGCACCTGGGCCGCCGTCCGCTCGGAGATCGTCTTCCGTGACGAGTTCGCCCCCGCCCTCGACGGCCTGGACGGCTTCAGCCATCTGTTCGTCGTCACCTGGCTGGACCAGGTCACGGACGACGGCCGCGCGCTGCTGCGCATCCACCCCAGCGGCGACGAGCGCTCGCCCGAGGTCGGCGTCTTCGCGACGCGCACCGCGCACCGGCCCAACCCCATCGGCGTCAGCATCGTGCCGATGGAGGGGGTGTCGCGCAACATCGTCAAGGTCGTGGGCCTCGACGTCGTCAACGGCACGCCCGTGCTCGACATCAAGCCCTACGTCTCGTTCTACGACTCCTTCGACGCGGAGATCCCCAGGTGGGCCCAATGATCGGCCCAGTGCCCGGCGCACCCCGGATCGCAGGCCCGCGCTGATGTCCGACGTCAAGGCGAGCCTGATCAGCGTCTACCTGCTGCGCGAGGCCCCGGCCGAGATCGAAGTGCTGCTGCTGCAGCGCGGCGACGCCCACCGCTTCCCCGGCGACTGGCAGGGCGTGCACGGCCACATCGAGCCCGGCGAGGCCGCCTGGCAGGCGGCGCTGCGGGAGCTCGATGAGGAGACGGGCATCGATCCGAGCGACTGGTTCCGCCTGATCCGCGTGGCCAGCTTCTACGAGCCCGCCACCGACGCCGTCTACCTCGTGCCCGGCTTCGTGGCGCTGGCCGCGCCCGGCGCCGTCGTGCGGCTGTCGGCCGAGCATCAGGCCGCGGTCTGGCGCCCCCTGCCCGAGGCCCGCGACGTCTTCCGCTGGGCCACGCAGCGCGACGACCTGGACGCGATCATCGCCGCCACCCAATGCTGGCCCCGGACGGGGCCGGAGTTGGAGCGCATGGACGTCGACGCGCTGCGCGCGCGCTGGGCGGAACGCACCCGGCCTCCGCTCGGCGACGGCGGCTAGAGAGGGGCCCCGTGCCCGGTCTTGGCATCATCGGCTTCGAGCGCAGCGGCAAGACGTCGCTCTTCAACGCCGTCACCGGCAGCGAGCACGCGGTCGGCTTCGCGACGCACCAGGAGCCGCACGTCGGCGTGGCCAAGGTGCCCGACGCGCGCCTGGAGCGGCTCTCGGCGATGTACCGGCCCAAGAAGACCACCCCGGCCAGCCTGAGCTACGTCGACTTCCCCGGCGGGTCGTTCCGGGGAGCCAGCGGGCCGGGCGGCGGGTTGGGAGGCGACGGTGGCGGTCCGCAGGTGCGCTTCCTCGACGAGCTGAGCCAGCAGGATGCGCTGATCCACGTCGTGCGCGCGTTCGGCAACGACGCCGTCCCCCACCCCCGGCAGCGCGTCGACCCGGCCCGCGACATCGAAGACATGCTGCTGGAGCTCGTCTTCGCCGACATGGCCCTGATCGAGAAGCGCCTGGACCGCATCGCCTCGGAGACGAAGGCCCTCAAGGCGGCGGAGCGCGAGCGCGCCGACCGCGACGCCGCCCTCCTGCGTCGCCTCAACGACGAGTTGTCGGGGGGCGCGCCGGTGCGCGCCGTCGCGCTCAGCGACGCGGAGCGCAAGGAGTTGCGCCACTACCGCTTCCTGACCGACCGCCCCCTGCTGACGCTGCTCAACATCGACGAGGCCGACGCCGGCCGGGCGGCGGAGATCGCGGCCGGGTTCCGTCCGCCTGGCGAACCGGCGGGCACGGCTACGGCTACGGCGGCGGCCTGCGCGGCGCTGGAGATGGAGCTGCAGGCGCTCACGCCGGACGAGGCGGCCGAGTACCGCCGCGAGATCGGCGCCGCCGATGGCGCGCTCGAGGCCGGCGTGCGGCTCTCCTACCAGATCCTGGGCCTGCTCTCCTTCTTCACCGTCGGCGAAGACGAATGTCGCGCCTGGACGATCCGGGCCGGGCAGAACGCGCAGGAGGCGGCCGGCCACATCCACACCGACCTGGCGCGCGGCTTCATCCGCGCCGAGGTCGTCGGCTGGCAGGACCTGCTCGACGCCGGCTCCGAAGCCGAAGCCCGCAAGCGCGCCCAGCAGCACACCGAGGGCAAGGAGTACGTCGTGCAGGACGGCGATGTGCTGCACGTCTTGTTCAACGTATGAGCCTCGTCCACGCGATCGCCATCGCTATGCCAGCTGCATCGGTATGATCGCGGCGGCATGACGACCTCCACTGGCTCCTCGGATGGCCCCTCTGATCGCCCCTCGCTGCCCGCGCGGATCGCCGCGGCGATCCTCAGCGCCAGCCGGGATGGGCCGCCACTGGTGAACTGCAGCGTCATCGCGGCCCCGGCCGGCCACGCCGCACAGCCGGGCGACAAGCTCCTCGTCTTCGCCGATGGCGCCACGCTGGGCGCCCTGCCGGGCCCCGGCCTGTCCGACGCCGCCCTGCACGACGCCGTGCGCCGCGCGGCCCAGGAAGCGATCCCCCGCCACGCCGTCGAGACCGTCTTCTTCACGCCCGCCGGCGATCGCCTGACCGGCCGCCGCGCCGTCGCGGAGGCGCCCGAAGTGGTGGAGGTGCTGATGGAGGTCGTGGAGCCGGCGGCGACGCTGCTGGTCGTCGGCGGCGGCCACGTCGGCCGCGCGATCGGCGAGATCGGCGCCATCCTCGGCATGAGCGTCGCCGTCCTCGACGACCGCGAGGACTACGCCAACCGCGACCGTTTCCCCTTCGCCGACCAAGTGATCTGCGGCGACTTCGCGCAGGAACTCGACCGCTTCCCGATCAACGCCGGCACGTTCATCGTGCTGGTCTCGCGCGGCCACAAGGTCGACGAGCTCAGCCTGGCCCGGGTGGTGGAGCGCGGCGCGGCCTACGTCGGCATGATCGGCAGCAAGCGCCGCACTCGCACCGTCCTCGAACACCTGACCGCCGACGGCCTCGACGCCGCCGCGCTGGCGCGCGTCTTCACCCCCATCGGCCTCGACATTCAGGCCGAGACGCCCGAGGAGATCGCGCTGTCCGTCCTGGCCGAGATCACCCTGGTGCGGCGCGGCGGCGGCGGCCGCCCGCTCTCGGCGCATGGGCAGGCGCTGGCGCCCGCCCTATAATCCGGGCAGGCCGATCCGGCCGGGGAGCACGCGATGCCCAGCGACGAGGTCTACCGCGCGATCGAGAGCGCCGTCACGGCCGGGGAGCCGGCCGTGCTGGCGACGGTGGCGCAGACGTTCGGCAGCACGCCGCGCAAGACCGGCGCCAAGATGGTCGTGCGCGAGGACGGCTCGTTCGTCGGCACGATCGGCGGCGGCTGCGGCGAGGCCGAGGTCTGGCAGGAAGCGATGGATGTCCTCGACGGCGGCGCCGCCCGCGTCGTGACGGTCGACCTCACGCAGCCCACCGACGGCGAGGACAAGATCTGCGGCGGCGTCATGCGCATCTTCGTCGAACCGCTGGGGCGCTGACCGCTATCCTGGCCCCGTCGACCCGGCGCCCGCCTCGGGCGCCGCCGCACCCGGAGTCGATCAATGACTACCCCGTCCGTCCCGCCGCCCCCCGTCCCGCCACCGCTGCCCGCCCCCCCGCCGCTCGCCCCCCTGGCGCCGTCCGAGCCCGGTTTCCTGCGGCGTCATGCGGTCCTGTTGGTCGGCAGCGCCGCGGTCGTGGGCATCCTGATCGCCTTCATCCTGCTCAACAGTGAGCCGGTGAAGGTCAATCTCATCGTCGGCAACGCGGAGTTTCGCCTGGCCGGGGCCCTGCTGATCTCCGCCGCCGGGGGCTTCATCATCGGCCTGCTGCTGCCCCCCCTGCGCCGCCTGCTCCGCAAGTGAGACGGCCCCCGCGCGACGGGCCCCGCCCTGATCGCACTGTCGCGCCTGCCCGGTTCGCCCGTGGATGGCCTCGCCCCGGAGCCGCTGATACACTCACGCGGCAACTCACCGGGCCCCCGCGGTCGTGCGCCGATGCGCAGACGGGGGATGTCCGAGGGGCCGCTATCTGCGCTCGGCCGCGCAGCAGGATCGGCGGTTCTGTTCCAACGGTTGCGCTGGGAGTGTCGGTATGAGTTTCGGGCCGATTGAGGCGGTGGTCATCGTCGTGATCGTTCTCGTCATCTTCGGCGCAGGGCGACTCACGGGCGTCGGTAAGGCGCTGGGGATGGGCCTGCGCGAGTTCCGCCAGGAGGCCTCCATCAGGCCGGGCGAGGGCGACGGTGACGGCGACGACGAAGGCGATAAGGACGCTGAGGGCGAAGCTGAAAGCGTCGCCGCCGAGGCGAAGCCAGCAGAGACGCCCCCCGCGACGCCGGACGACAAGACCTAAGCAGCACCGCCCGTCCGCGGCGTCCCGAGCCCCCGGCTCAGTCCGGGGGCTGCGTCGTTGGGCGTCGCCCGGTGCGGCGTGACGGCCTGCCTGCGGAGGCCCCGATGCTGCGCGCGCTCGCGTTCGACCTCTGGGGCACGCTGGTCGCCGATCCGCCGGGTCGCGGCCGGGAGCGCGCCGCCGAGCGCGTGCGCCGTGTCGGTGTCGCTCTGCGCGACGGTGGCCGCCCCGCCTCCCCGGAAGCGATCGCGGACGCCTTCCAGGCCGCCGTCGACGCACTGGTGGCGGTGCACCAGGACAACCTCGACCTCGACGGGGCCGGCCGGCTGGCGCTGTCCTATCGCCACCTCGACCCCACGCTGGACCCCGCCCGCGATCTCCCGCCCGGCGCGGCCGCCGGCGTCGCCGCCGCGATCCACGGCGGCTCCCGCTACACGCCGCCGGAGCTCCTGCCCGGCGCGATCGACAGCCTGGCGGCGCTGCGCGCCTCCGGTCTGCGGCTGGCGCTGGTCAGCAACAGCGGCTTCAGCCCCGGCCCCGTCATGCGTGCGCTGCTCGACGATCTCGGCCTGAGCCGCTACTTCAGCGCCCAGATCTACTCCGACGAGACCGGCGCCTGGAAGCCGCACCCCCGCATGTTCGACGCCACCGCCGCGGCCCTCGGCGTGGCCAAGGCCGAGACGGCCTTCGTGGGCGACACCCCCGAAGCCGACATCCTGGGCGCGCAGCAGGCCGGACTGGGCCTGGCCGTGCGCGTCGGCGCCAAGAACAGCGACGGCATCCACGCCGGGCTGGAGCTGCCCGGCGTCGGCGGCCTCGTCGAGGCGCTGCGCGAGCGACGCCTGATCCCTGCCTGACGACGCCGGTCTCGCCGGAACACACCGGACACGCGGCGCGATCCGTATGCTGAGGGAGCCGTATGCTGGGTGGGGCACGGTGCGAGAGGGGGCCTGTATGCGCAGTGGCGGCGGCGTCAGCCTGGGCAAGATCTTCGGCATCCCAATCTTGCTCGATTACTCGTTCTTCCTCGCCCTGGCGTTCGTGACCTACCTGCTCGGCGCGAGCATGCTGCCCGACCGGGTCAGTCCGCCGCCCGACGCTGTGGTCGCCTGGAGCCTCGGCGTGCTGGGCGCGGTCGTCTTCTTCACCTCCCTGCTGCTGCACGAGCTGGCGCACTCGGTCGCGGCGCGGCTGTACGGACTGCAGGTTTCGAGCATCACGCTGTTCGTGCTGGGCGGCGTCTCGCAGATCAACCAAGAGTCCCGCTCCGCGATGCAGGAGTTCGTCATCGCCGTCGTGGGGCCGCTGACCAGCGCCATCATCGGCGGGCTCTTCATCGCCGCCGCCCTGCTGGCCGGCGAGCCGCACGAGCTGCTGACCGAACTGGTGCTCTGGCTGGGCGCCGGCAATATCATCATCGCGGCCTTCAACATGCTGCCCGGCTTCCCCCTCGACGGCGGCCGCGTCTTCCGCTCCGTGGTCTGGGGCATCAGCGGCAACCGCGACCGCTCCACCCGCTGGGCGGCGCGCGTGGGGCAGGCCTTCGCGGGCCTCTTCGTCGTCTGGGGCGTGGTCAGCTTCCTCGACCTGGACCTGGGCTTCGGCAGCCCCGGCTTCGGCGGGCTGATGTTCATCCTCATCGGCGTCTTCCTGTTTAACGCCGCCAGCCAGACGCTGCGCTCCGCCGCGACGCAGCGGGCCCTGGCCGGCGTCGTCGTGCGCGACTTCATGTCGACCGACCTGCGCAGCGTCGACGCCGGCGCCCCCGTGCGCTGGACGGCCCCCTTCCGCAACCGCGTCGACCCCCACACCGCCTACCTCCTCACCCGCGACGGCACGGTCGTCGGGCTCGCGACGGGCGCCAGCCTGCTGCTGATCGACGCCGAACGCTACGAGACCGCCAGCATGGCCGACGTGATGATCCCGGCCGCGAACATCACCCCCATCCATCCCGGCGCCACCGGGCAGGAGGCCTTGGAGCGCCTGCAGGCCGAGAACAGCCCCATCCTGCCCGTCGTCGAGGACGGGCGGCTGCTCGGCCTGGTGGGCCTGGATCAGGTGGTCGCCGCCCTGCAGGCCGATGCCAGCCCCGCCTGAGGCGGCCGGCGCCGCCCGTCGCGCGTTGCCCCCGCGTCCGGCCCGCGCCCGCGCCGCGGTGCTGGCGGGCAAGCTGGCGCAGCGCGCGAGCCGGCGCCTGGGCCGCGGCGGCACCGCCCTGCCGGGCCTCGTCGCGGAGCGCATCGACGGCCGGCTGGTCGCGCGGCTGGCCGCCCAGCTCGACGCCGTGGTGCTCGTCACCGGCACCAACGGCAAGACCACGACGGCGCGCATGCTGGCCGGCATCCTTGAAGCCGGCGGCCGCCGCGTGGTGCACAACCGGGCCGGGTCCAACCTGATGCGCGGCATCGGCGCCGCCCTGATCGACGCCGCCGGCCCGTCCGGCGCGCTGCCGCCCGGCGCGGCCGGCGTCTTCGAGACCGACGAGGCGACCCTGCGCGAGGCGGCCCGCGCCGTCCGGCCCCGCGCGCTGCTGATCGGCAACCTCTCGCGCGACCAGCTCGACCGCTACGGCGAGATCGAGGCCGTGCGCGAGCAGTGGCGGGAGACGCTCGCGGAACTCCCGCCCGAGACCACGGTCGTGCTCAACGCCGACGACCCGTCCGTCTCCACGCTCGCCCGCGACGCCCGCGGCCCGGTCCTCCACTTCGGCATCGACGACGCCGCGGTCGCGGAGCCGCCCGATGCGGCGCAGCGCTCGCTGGACGCGCTCTGGGATGAGGAGAGCGGCGCGGACTACGTCTACGAGCGACGCTACCTCGCGCACCTGGGCCTCTGGGCCTGCCCGGGCGCGGCCGGCGACGGCCCCGCGCGGCCCGAGCCCGGGGTCGTCGCGCGGGAGATCGACCTCGACGCCGACGGCGGGCTCGCCTTCAGCCTCCGCAGCGGCGACGAGGAGCGCCGCGTGCGGGCGCCGCTGCGCGGCCTCTACAACGTCTACAACGCGCTGGGCGCCGCCGCCGCTGCGACGGCCCTGGGCCTCCCCGCGGCCGACGTGGCCGCCGGCCTCGCCGGCGCCGCCGCCGCCTTCGGACGGCAGGAGGAGTTGCTGGTCGAGGGGCACGCCGTGCGCATCCTGCTGGGCAAGAACCCGGCCGGCGTCAACGCGGCGCTGCGCACCCTGACCCCCGGTGGCCCCCAGCACCTGCTCGTCCTGCTCAACGACGGCCTCGCCGACGGCACCGATGTCTCCTGGATCTGGGACACCGACTGGGAGGTCCTGCACGACGCCGCCTCGCTCGTCGTGGGCGGGCGGCGCGCGGCCGACATGGCGCTGCGGCTGCGCTACGCGGGCTTCCCCGAGCCCCTCGCCGTCGAGCGCTCGATCGCGGCCGCCCTGCGCGCCCGGCTCGACGCCCTGCCCTCCGGCGCGCCGCTCGTCGTGCTGCCCACCTACACCGCCCTGCTCGACGTCCGCGAGCAGCTCGGCCGCATGGCCGGCGCGCAGGGCATCTGGGAGGGCGCCTGATGCCTCGCCGCCGATCCGCCGCCCCGCCCCCGCGGCGTACGCTCACGCTCGCCCACCTCTACCCGTCGCTGATGAACCTCTACGGCGACCGCGGCAACATCATGGCGCTGCGCGCGCGCTGCGCGGCCCGCGGCATCGACCTGGAGGTCCGCGCGATCGAGATCGGCGACGCCTGGGACCCGGAGACGACCGATCTCATCTTCATCGGCGGCGGCCAGGACCGGGAGCAGCGCCGCATCCAGCAGGACTTGATCGCCCGCGCCGGGCCGCTGTGCGACTACCGCGACGCCGACGGCGTCATCCTCGCCGTCTGCGGCGGCTACCAGATGTTCGGCCGCAGCTACCGCGACATCGACGGCGGCGTGATGGAGGGCGCCGGCGTCTTCGACATCATTTCGGCGCACCCGGGCCGTCGCTTCGAGCGCTGCGTGGGCAACGTCGTCGCGATGTGGGAGGACGACACGCTCGTCGGCTTCGAGAACCACGGCGGGCGCACCTACCTCAACGAGGGCGCGGCGCCGCTGGCGACCGTCGTCGCGGGCTTCGGCAACAACGGCGGCGACGGCACCGAGGGGGCGCGCACGCGCAACGCCTTCGGGACCTACCTGCACGGCGCGCTGCTGCCCAAGAACCCGCGCCTCGCCGACCGCCTCATCGCGCTCGCGCTGGCCCGCCGTGACGGCGCGGCCGACCCCGCGCCGCTGCCCCCGCTCGACGACCGCTACGAGAGTCGCGCGCACGCCGAGGCCCTGCACGCCGGCCTGCGCCGGTAGGCGCGCCGCCGTGGGACGGGCCCGTCGCTACGCTCTTGCGGTGTCCAGGCACGCCGCCGCCGGCGGCCCGACGGAGACGGAGGGTTTGCGTCATCCCGCCACCGCCGTCTGACGATCGCACGCCCCTTCCGAAGGACGCCGCCCCCCTACGCCCGGCCAGCCGGGCACGCCGGCCATCGCGCCCGGTCGGGGTCGTCGACCCACGCACATCGCTCGAGGCCGCCCGCCGGCAGGGCGGCGCCCCCCTGCCCGGCGCGACGGAGGTCTGGGTGGTCGTCGCGCTGGTGGTGTTCGTCATCGCGGGCGCGCTGGCCTTCGTCCTCAACGACGACGACCCGGTCGCCGCGCCTGAGGTCGTCGCGGCCCCCGCCGCCGGCAGCGAGTCCAGCAGCGCGGCCGCGCAACCGTCCAATTCGGGCGCCGACGCCGTGGCCGCCCCGGACGCGTCAGAAGCTTCGGACGCGTCGGCGGCCCAGCCCGACCCCCCTGCCGACTCCCCGGCCACATCCGACCCGCCGGCCCCGGCCACGGCTGCGTCCGACCCGCCGGCCCCGGCCACATCAGAGGCGCCGCTGCTGGGCTTCAGTATCCCCGTCGCGGGCGCCTGCGTGCCGGCCTCCGAACTGCTGCTGCCGGGCTCGGCGCGGGCCTACCGCAACGGCACCCACGAGGGCGTCGACTTCTACAGCGGCGACGTCGGCGGCTGCCCGGCCGAGCTGTCGGTGACCCTGGCGACGCCGACTCTGGCGGCGAAGCAGGGCGTCGTGATCCGCGCCGACTGGGACTACGTCGAGCTCACGCAGGCCGACCTCGACGCCGCGGCCGCGGCCGGGTTCCAGGGCGAGGAGATCCTCGACCGCTTCCGCGGCCGGCAGATCTGGATCGACCACGGCGCCGACATCGTCAGCCGCTACGCCCACCTGGGGGCGATCGCGGCCGGCATCCAGGTGGGGCAGACCGTGGAGGCGGGGCAGATCGTCGGCTTCACGGGGGAATCGGGCACGCCCGAGAGCGTGCAGGCCCCCGGCACCGACGTGCACCTGCACTTCGAGATCCGCGTCGGCGACGGCTACCTGGGCCAGGGCCTGCCGATCGCCCAGGCGCGGGCGCTGTACCTGGAGGCGTTCGGCATCGTGGAGCCGTCGCGCGGGGGCTGATCCCGGCCTGGGCCGCGGCCGGGAATCCGATACGCTGAGCCGCGCCGCGCGGGACGCCCCCTCCACACGACGCCCCATCCATAGGAAGCCCCATTCATAGGAAGTAGCGAGGCGGAGGCCCATGGCCGCCCTCCAACCCGGCAGCGCGCGCCCAGCGGGCCGTGTCGCGCTGCCGGACCCCGTCTACCCCATCTGGCGCTGGCTGACCTCGGTGCGCGCCGCGATCCTGCTCATCGCGACGCTGACGACGTTCGCCCTGGCCGGCGTGATCATCCCCCAGGCGCCCCCGCAGCTGCTCGGCTCCCCGGCCGCCGTCGCGCAGCACATCGAGAACCAGCGCGGGACCTTCGACCACGTGCCGGCGGCCTCGCTGCTGTTGCCGCTGTTCGGCCTCGGCCTGGGGCTCGCCATCCGTGTTGTCGCGCCGGGCGTCCGCGCCGGCCTGCGCCCGCGCCCCCTGCGACGCCTGCCGCTCGGCCTGTCGCTGGGTGGCCTTGGGCTGCTGCTGGGGCTCGCCGTCGACCGGCTGGGCGGCGTCGGCGGGCTGCCCCTGACCGACATCCTGGCTCACTTCCCCTGGCTCTACGACACCAACGGCGGCGTCTTCAATCTCTTCAACCAGCCCTACTGGTTCGCGCTGGTGGCCGTGCTGGCGCTGTCGATCACCACCTGCACGACCAGCCGCTTCCCGCCCATCTGGCGCAACGTGCGCCGGCCCCAGCGGCGCGTCAACGACCGCTACTTCGAGCGCGCCCGCCAGCGGCTCGACTTCGCCAATCCGGCCCCGCCGGCCGCGACCGCCGACGCCCTGGCCGCGGCGCTGCGCCGGCGCCGCTTCTCCGTCCGCGCCGAAGCGCGCGACGGCGCCCACTACCTCTTCGCCGACCGGTACGCCTGGGTGCAACTCGCGACGTTCGTCTCGCACCTGGCGCTGATCCTGCTCGTGATCGGGGCGCTGCTGACGAAGTTCGCCGGCGAGGAGCTGCAGTTCTGGGTCGCCGAGGGGCAGAGCCACCCGCTCTTCGCGACCGGCGGCGATCGCCAGCAGGTGCAGGTCATCGTCGATGACGCGATCGCCCGCTTCAACGACGACGGCCAAGCGCTCGACTTCCGCAGCCTTGTCCGCGTCACCAGCGGCGGCGAGGAGGTCGGGGCCGGCGAGGTGACCGTCAACGGTCCCCTGCACGCCGCCGGCTTCCGCGTCCATCAGGCCGCGTACTGGGAGCACGGCGCGGCGCTGCAGGTCCGCGACAGCGGCAGCGGCCAGCTGCTCTACTCCGAGGCGCTGATGCTGCAAGAGCGGTTCTTCGGGCCGCGCATCATCATCAGCGCCGCCGCGACGGGCGCGCTCTTCACCGACGAGGTCGTGCAACTGCGCTTCCCCGTCGCCGATGTCGAGGGTGGCGCGTACGAACTCATTCCCCTGGCGGAGACGGTCAGCCTCGCGCTGGTGCTGCTGCTCGAAGGCGAGGGCGTGCGCTTCCACTACGCGCTGCTGCCCATCGGGGCGTCGTCGCCCGAGGGGCGGGCGCTCGACAGCGCCGCGCTGCGCGTCGGGCAGCGGCAGCCCGTCGCGCCCCGCATCCGCGTGACCGACGCCGCCGGCGCGTCGCTGCTCGACGCCGTCGTGCCGCTGCAGCAGATCGTCGGCGGCGCGGGCGGCGACGAGCGCCTGGGCCTGCTGCCCCTGCCCGACGGCAGCCTGCTCGCCGTCGGCTACGCCGGCGACCCGCGCCGCTTCTTCTACTTCGACCCCGCCGACGAGCGCCGCCGCGGACTGCTCGACGCGGGGCAGTCGGTCGCCCTGGGCGACGCCCGCCTGGAGTACGTGGGCGAGGGCGTCGATCGCGCCAGCCACGGCAGCCTCGAACCGGGCCAGAGCCAGGTGCTGGGCCGGGTCGAACTGCGCTACGGCGGCGCCGAGTCGGTCTTCTTCGCCGTGGTCGACGACCTGCCCGGATCGAGCGGCCAGTCGATCGTCGCCATCGAACGCTTCGGCCGCGCCCGGACGACGAGCGAATTCAACGCCTTCGGCGGGGAGGACGTCGACCTCGATCGCTCGACGGTGAGCGGGCTGTACGCCGACCGGCCCGCCCGCCTGGCGGTCGGCCTGGGCGACGCGCCCCGCTTCGACCTCGACGAGGGGCAGTCCCGCGTCGTCGGCGACTACGAGTACGCTTTCCTCGGCCCGCGCGAGTTCACCGGACTCAACCTCCGGCGCGACCCGGGCGGCACGGTCTTCTGGGTCGCGATCATCCTGGGAGTGCTTGCCTTGCTGACGACGTTCTTCGTCCCCCGGCGGCGCATCTGGGCCCGCATCACCGATGACCGCACCCTGCTCGCGGGGCTGGCCACGCACGGCGTCGACATGACGCGCCGGGAGTTCCACGGGCTCGCCCGCGACGTCGGCGCGCCCGATCTGCCCCCGCCGGCGCCCGAGGAAGGCGAGGACTGGGACCGCTGATGCTCGACCTCGTCGCCGCGATCAACATCCACATCTCCCCCCACATCTTCGACGGGGCCTTCGCCCTGACGTGGCACGGCGTCTTCACGGCCGTCGGCATCGCGAGCGGCGTCTGGCTGGCGGTGCGCTGCGCCCGGCGCGTCGGCCTGTCCGAGGACGACGCCTTCACGATCGCGCTGGTCGCGGTGCCCTGCGGCATCGTGGGCGCGCGCGCCCTGTGGGTCCTCGAGCACACGGACCTGATCCACAGCGTGGGCGACATCTTCGCCCTCACCGACGGCGGCATCTCGGTCTACGGCGCGATGATCGGCGGCGCCCTCGGCGGCTTCATCTACGTCCTGATCTGGAAGCCGCACTTCCCCCGCTGGCTGGCGCTCGACGCGGCCGCGCCGGGCATGATCCTGGGCCAGGCCGTCGGCCGCCTGGGCGACACGATCAACGGCGAGCACTTCGCCAAGGCCAGCGATCTGCCCTGGGCGTTCCGCTACACCCACCCCGGCACCGAGGGGCCCTGGGCCTCCATCGTCGATGGCGTGATCCCCTCCGCGGCCAACTGGTTCCGCGGCCAGACCGGCGCCCTGGCCGAGGCGCCGGTGCCGGTGCACCCCGTCGCGGGCGGCTACGAACTGATCCTCGACTTCATGATCCTGGGCGGATTGCTGCTCCTGCGTCGCACGCGGCTGCTGCCCGGCTGGGGCTTCGTCTTCTACGTCCTGGCCTACGCCGCCGTGCGCGGCCTGCTGGCCCTGCTCCGCACCGACGAGCAGACCGCCTTCGGCGGGCTCTCGGTGCCGCAACTGCTGGCCATCCTGACCGGCCTGCTGGCGCTGGCGATGGCCTGGTACCTGTGGCGCAACCCGCCCGCCCGGCCCGAGCCGGTCGCCCTGTCGCGCGCGCTGCACCGCGAAGAGGCCCGCACGCGACGCCGCGGCGCCCCCGCGAGCGACGCCGCGCGCAAGCCGGACTCCGCCCCGCCGTCGAAGGCGCCGCCCCGCCGCCCGCGGCCCGATCGGGGCCCGGCGGCGTGCGACGGCGCAAGCGCCGGGATCCCGGCTGACATGCCCGCCGCCGCCCGCCCCCGCTTCACCCTCTACGACCGCGACGGTTGCCACCTTTGCGAGGAAGCGCGCGCGCAACTCCAGCGCCTCGCGCCCGTGCTCGACTTCGACGTCACGGTGCTGGACGTCGATGCCGACCCCGCCCTCGCCGCCCGCTACGGGGAGCGCGTGCCGGTCGTCGCCTGTGGCGCGGACGAGATCATCGCGGCCCCGTTCGAGCCGCCCGCCCTGCGCGTCGCGATCGCGCGGGCGCTCTCGCGCTGAGCCGCCGGCGGGTGCGTCGCGCCCAATCTTGATAATCCTGGTGATGTTTGTACACTTTGATCGAGCAGACCGGTTGATCGACGTGAACGGATCGGTCTGCGGGCGGACGCGCTATGGTTACAGTCCGTCCGACGCGTGACCGCACGGGAGCCATCATGACCACCGCACAGCTCGACCCCCCAACCCACTTCGACCTGCCCGACGAGATCGAGGCCGAGATCCAGAACTACGAGGCGCAGGTGCGGCGCTTCCAGCGCGACGAGATCGACCCGCTGGAGTTCCGCCTCTTCCGCCTGCAGCACGGCATCTACGGCCAGCGCCAGCCCGACGTGCACATGATCCGCGTCAAGATCCCCTACGGCGGCCTCAACGCCGGCCAGGTGGACATGCTGGCCGACATCATCGACCGCTACGCGCCGCGGCGCGTCGGGCACCTGACGACGCGCCAGGACCTGCAGATGCACTTCGTGCCGCTCGACCAGACGCCCACCGTGATGCGGATGCTCAGCTCGGTGGACCTCACCACGCGCGAAGCCTGCGGCAACACCGTGCGCAACGTCACCGGCGACCATCTCTCCGGCGTCGGGCCCGACGAGGCCTTCGATGTCACGCCCTACGCGGCGGCGGTCTCCGCGCACTGCCTGCGCCTCGACGTCTGCCAGCTGCTGCCGCGCAAGTTCAAGCCCTCGTTCTCGGCCAGCGACCACGACTTCGGGCTCGTGCCCATGCACGACATCGGCTTCGTCGCCCGCACGCGCGAGGTTGACGGCCGCACCGAGCGGGGCTTCAAGGTCGTCGTCGGCGGCGGGCTGGGCGCCGCGCCCCACCTGGCCGAGACGCTCGACGAGTTCCTCCCGGCCGATGAGGTCGCGCGCATCACGGAGGCGGTGCTGACAGTCTTCAACGCCAACGGGCCGCGCAAGAATCGCAACAAGGCGCGCATCAAGTTCTACATCAAGTCCGTCGGCATCGAGCAGTTCCGCCTGCAGGTGCAGGAGGCGCTCGAGCAGCTGCCGCCGGCCGACGACCCGCACTTCCGCCAGGTCTCCGAGTTCATGGACGTCGAGGAGGAGGTCCCCACGACGGCCCCGCGCCTCGTCGGGACCGCCGACCTGCCCGATGCGGCCTTCGCCGAGTGGAAGCGCACCAACCTGGTGCCGCAGTCCCAGGACGGCTTCTACGCCGCCTACGTGACCGTGCCGCTGGGCGACCTGACCGTCGAGCAGATGCACGCGCTGGCCGACCTGACGCGCGAGTTCTCCGGCGGCCGCCTGCGCATCACCGCGCAGCAGGCGCTGGTCCTGCGCTGGATCCGGGAGCAGGACCTCGCCGACCTCTACCTGCGCCTGGGCGAACTGGAGCTGAACGAGCCCAGCGCCCACCAGCTGGCCGACGTCATGTCCTGCCCCGGCTCCGACACCTGCGCGCTGGGCATCACCTCCTCCAAGGGGCTGGCGGATGTCCTGCGCGAGAGCGTCATCGCGCGCGGCCCGGAGGACGACCTGGTCGAGCGCATGCGCATCAAGATCAGCGGCTGCCCCAACTCCTGCGGCCACCACCACATGGCCGACATCGGCTTCCACGGCGCCGCGATGCACGCCGACGGGCGCCTCGTGCCCTCCTTCAACGTGCTCATCGGGGGCGGAACCGACATCCAGGGCGCCGCGATCGCCCGGATCGTCGGCAAGGTGCCGGCCAAGCGCGTGGCCGACGCCGTCCACGCCGTCATCGACGACTACAAGGCCGCCCGCGACGACGGCGAGATCTTCCGCGAGTACTCGCAGCGCCGCGGCCTCAAGCACTTCCGCGGCCTGCTGGGCCAGTTCAGCGCCCCGCCCAAGTTCACCGACGACCCGCTCATGTTCGTCGACCACGAGGCCAACAAGCTCTTCAACCTCGACGAGATGGGCGAGGGGGAGTGCGCGGTCTAGCGGCCCGCGCCTCCGCCCGCGGCCGCCGCCCCGCCCGGCCCCATCGCCGCTGGCTGGCCGCGCCGGTCGCGTTCTTCCTCTTCCTGCTGGCCCTGCGCGCGCTCGTGCTCAGCGCCGGGGCGCTGGCCGATGTCCTGGACCTGCTCGGCGCACAAGGCGCGCTCAATCTCGTGGGACTGGGCTGGCTCGGCTCGTACGTCGTGCTCAGTGGCTCCCCCATCGCCGCGACCGCCCTCACCCTGCTCGACGCTGGCGTGCTGACCCGGTCCGAGGCCTTCGCGCAGCTCGTCGGCTCGCGCATCGGCGCGTCCTTCATCGTGCTGGTCGTCGGCTTCCTCTACTACCTGCGCGGACGGGGCCTGGCCGACAGCGTCCACGTGGGGATCGTCGCCTTCCTCGTCACGGCCACGACCTGGGTACCCGTCGCCCTGCTTGGCCTCGCGGCGCTGGACGGCGGCTGGTTCGACGGGGTGGGATTCGGCGCCGTCGCGCCGCTCACCGCCCTCAGCGACGCGATCTACGACCCCATCCTCGCGCGACTGCAGGACGTGCTCCCCGCCGGGCTGATGTTCGCGGCGGCGGTCTTCTTGCTGCTGGCCGCGCTGCGCCTCGTCGACCACGCCTTGCCCAGCCCCGAGAACGCCGGCGACCGCCTGGGGGCGGCCCCGGGGCGCCTGCGAGGCCGCTGGCCGATGTTCGCGCTGGGCGCCGGCGTCACCCTCGCCACCCTGTCGGTCGCGGTCTCGCTGACGCTGCTCGTGCCGATGGCCCTGCGCGGCACCATCCGTCGCGACGCGATCGTCCCCTACGTGCTCGGCGCCAACATCACGACCTTCGTTGACACGCTGTTCGCCGCGGCCGCGCTGGAGCGGGGCGGCGCCGCGGTCATCGTCGTCACCACGATCATCTTCGCGACGCTCGTCGCGCTGTTCGTGCTCGCCGTCGTCTACCGCCCCTACGTTCGCGCCATCCACGGGGCGGCGCACCGCATCGGCCGCGACCGAACCAGCCTCGCCGGCTTCATCGCCGGCATCGTCGCGCTGCCGCTCGCGCTGACCCTGATCTGAACGCCCCGCCGCGGCCGCCATCCTCGGGGCCGACGAGGCCGGCACGGCCGAGTATTCCGTCCCCTGGCCGCTCGACCAGGTCGATCTGGACGCGTCGATCGTCGGCGTGACCCCCGTCGACCAGGGGGGCCTGGATGAGCATCGCGCCGGCAGCGTCACGAACCTCTACTCGCACGGCGCCGTCTTCAACGCGGCCATGGCGGTGGATCCCCGCGATGGCTCGCCGATCCCAGAGCTCGCCGCGCCGGAGTGGATCGACGCCGTTACGATCCGGGCGTCGGTTGTTCCGGCGCCGTTCCACGACGGCTCGATCCTCACCGCCCACGACATGGTGTTCAACTTCGACCGCAAGGGCGGCCTCGCCGAATACCACCAGGGCGGCGAGACGAGCGATCACCCCGCCGGCTTCTTCACCATCGCGGATCCCCAGGACCCCAGCCTGCACGAGTTGTACCTCGCGCAGAAGGCCGAACAAGATCCCGAGCGGCGCCTGGAGATGATCGCGGAGTTGTTCCTGGAGCACGCGCGCCAGGCGCACTACGTCTACATCGTCGAGGCCCCGGACGCCGTGCTCACCCGCGAAGACGTTAACTGGCCCAAGGGCGGGCGGGCCGGCTTCCTGTGGGGCGGCACCGCCTTCGCCGCCCAGCGGCGCAAGGCCTGACGCGCGACATCGGGAACCTCACCCCCTGGCGCCGGAACCTCACCCCCTAACCCCCTCTCCATCTGAAGCGATGGAGAGGGGGAATCGGAGGGAAGGTTCCGGACGCCGCCGGCGCGACGTGCACAGGCCCTAGACGATCGACTTGGGCGCGCCCGGCGGCAGGTTCATCGCGTGCAGGCCGCACTCCTTCTGCGTCGCTTCCTCCCACCACCAGCGACCGGCGCGCTCGTGCTCGCCGGGGTTGGTGGGACGCGTGCAGGGCGCGCAGCCGATCGACTTGAAGCCCCGCTCGTGCAGCGGGTTGTAGGGCACGTCGTGCGCGCGGATGTAGTCCCACACCTGCGCCGACGTCCAGGCCGCCAGCGGATTGAACTTGATCAGCGGTCGCGCCGGGTCGGCCGAGAAGCCGGCGTCCTCCTGCACCAGCGGGATCGCGGCCCGCGTCGCCGGGCTCTGGTCCTGGCGCTGGCCCGTGATGTAGGCGCGGGCCCCCGCCAGCATGCGCCGCAGCGGCTCGACCTTGCGAATCCCGCAGCACTGCTCGTGGCCGTCCTCGTAGAACGAGAAGAGACCGCGCTCGCGCACCAGGGCCTGCACCGCCGCGGGATCGGGGAACGCGACCTCGATCGCCGTCCCGTAGCGCTTGCGCACCAGCTCCAGGAACTCCAGCGTCTCGGGATGCAGCCGCCCCGTGTCGAGCGTGAAGGCCCGGTAGGGGCGCCCGCTCTTCGCCGCCATATCGATCAGGACGACGTCCTCGGCGCCGCTGAACGAGATCAGCGTCTCGCCGGGGAACAGCTCCAGCGCCCGCCCGATCGTGGCGGCCGGGTCGAGCGGGTCCAGATCGGCCGCCAGCGCCGTCGCGTCGACTGAAGTCATGACCATCCGTCCATCCGCGCCGCCCATCCGAAGGCCCTCGGTCCCAGTTTAACCACGACACATTGGCGTCCGGGGAGCGGGCACGCTAAATGCTACCATTCCGGTTAGGATTACCCGGATTCGCCCGCTCGCCGCCCCGCCGAGGGAGCGCGAGGGGCCTGCCCGGCGGAGCGAGGCCCGATGCGACTCTCCAACAAGGGCGACTACGGCATCCGCGCCCTCGTCGATTTGGCGCAGCATCGCGGTCGCGGGCCGATCCCCAGCGGCGAGATCGCCGCCCGCCAGGGCATCCCCGAGTCCCTCGTGGGGCAGGTGCTGGGCGCGCTGCGCACGGCCGGCTTCGCGCGCTCGGTCCGCGGCGCGCAGGGCGGCCACGAGTTGGCCATGGACCCCGGTGAGATCCGCATGGACGCCGTCGTGCGGAGCCTCGACGGCGCCATCACCGTCGGCGCTTGCCTGGACAGCCCCAACCTCGACTGCACCGGATCGGCCGGCCAGCTGCGCATGTGGGAGGACGTCCGCGACGCCATCGTCGGCGTCCTCCGCGACCGCACCCTGGCCGACCTCGCCGAGCGCGACGCGGTCCGCGCCGGCGGCCGCTACTCCATCTGAGCCGAGGCCCTTGATGAGCAACCGCAGCGGCATCGTCGACAGCCTCCTCGACCTCGTGGGCGAGACGCCCATGCTGCGGCTGCAGCGGGTCGTCCCGGCGAGCGGGGCGGAGCTGCTGGGCAAGCTCGAATCGCTCAACCCCGGCGGCTCCGTCAAGGACCGCATCGCGAAGTCCATGATCGAGGCCGCCGAGCGCGACGGCCTGCTGCACCCGGGTGACACGCTCGTCGAGCCGACCAGCGGCAACACCGGCGTCGGGCTGGCCCTGGTCGCCGCCGCCAAGGGCTACCACCTGATCCTCACCATGCCCGAGGACTACAGCGTCGAGCGACGCAAGCTCTTCGCCCGCTACGGCGCCGAACTCGTCCTCACCCCCGCCATCGAGGGCATGAGCGGCGCCGTCTTCGCCGCCGAGGAGCTGGCCCGGGAGCCGGGCCACTTCATGCCCCAGCAGTTCCAGAACCCGGCCAACCCCGAGGTCCACCGGCGCACCACGGCCGAGGAGATCTGGACCGCCACCGGCGGCCGCATCGACGCCTTCGTCGCGGGCGTCGGCACCGGCGGCACGATCACCGGCGTCGGCGAGGTCCTGCGCGAGCGGCTGCCCGACGTGCGCGTGATCGCGGTCGAGCCGGCGAAGTCGCCGGTGCTGCGCGGCGGCCGCTTCGGCGTGCATGGGATTCAGGGCATCGGCGCGTCGTTCGTCCCGGGCGTGCTCAACCGCGACGTCTACGACGAAGTGATGGGCGTCTCCGACGAGGACGCCTACGGGATGACGGCCCGGCTCGCGCGGGAGGAGGGCGTCCTGGTGGGCGTCTCCGCCGGCGCGAACGTCCACGCCGCCCTCCGGGTGGCTGAAGGCATGGACGCCACGCAGCGGGTGGTGACCATCCTCTGCGACACCGGGGAGCGGTATCTGAGTGTTGATCTGGAGTCGGCGGCGCGGAGCCTCACGGCCCGGCTGCGCTAGCACGGCGAGCACGGAGGAACAGCGATGGCAGTGAAGGTCTACATCCCCACCCCGTTCCGGCGGCTGACGGGCAACCGCATCTTCGTCGATGCGGACGGCAGCGACGTCGGCGGTGTGCTGCGCGACCTCGAGCAGCGCTACCCCGGCTTCGGCGCCCTCGTCTTCACCGAGGACCGCCAGATCCTGAGCCACGTCAACGTCTACGTGAACAACCACGAGATCTCGACGCTCGACGGCTCCGAGACCGCCGTCGCCGACGGCGACGAGGTCTCCGTCATCCCCGCCATCGCCGGCGGCTCCGTCATGACCGCGGAGCAGGTCGACCGCTACTCGCGGCACCTGATCATGGAGCAGGTGGGCCCCACCGGGCAGCGCAAGATCAACGACGGCCGCGTGCTCGTCGTGGGCGCCGGCGGGCTGGGCTCGCCGGTCCTGGTCTACCTGGCCGCGGCCGGCGTCGGCACGCTCGGCATCGTCGACTTCGACGTCGTCGATCGCAGCAACCTGCAGCGCCAGATCATCCACGGCACGGCCGACCTCGACCGCCCCAAGGTCGACTCCGCCGCCGATCGCATCGCCGACATGAACCCCAACGTCGTCGTCGTCAAGCACCCCGAGCCGCTCACGTCCGAGAACGCGATGGAGATCATCCCCCAGTACGACATCGTCGTGAACGGGGCCGACAACTTCGCCACCCGCTACCTCGTCAACGACGCCGCGTTCCTCTCCGGGGTCAAGCTCGTCGACGGCAGCATCTTCCTCTTCGAGGGCCAGGTGACGACGTTCCTGCCCGGCGAGGGCTGTTACCGCTGCCTCTACCCCAGCCCGCCGCCGCCCGGTATGGTCCCCTCCTGCGCCGAGGCGGGCGTCCTGGGCGCGCTGCCGGGCACCGTCGGCGCGATCCAGGCGACCGAGGCGCTCAAGCTGCTGCTGGGCATCGGCGAGCCGCTGACCAACCGCCTGCTGCTCTACGACGCCCTCGCGATGGAGTTCCGCACGGTGAAGATCCGCCGCGACCCCGACTGCCCGCTCTGCGGTGACGCCCCCAGCGTCACCGAGTTGATCGACTACGAAGAGTTCTGCGGCTCGCCCTTCCACGAGGGGCCCGCCGCCCAGTCGGCGTCCTGAGGTGCGGTCATGGCGGTAGAAGTCCGCGTTCCCTCCCTCCTGCGCAAGTTCACGCAGGGCCAGAAGACGCTCTGCTACGAGCGCGCCACCGTCGGGGCGCTGCTCGCGACGATCGACGCCGATTACCCCGGCTTCCGCGACCAACTGGTCGAGGACGGTCAGATGCGCCGCTTCGTCAATATCTTCCGCAACGACGAGGACATCCGCTTCCTCGATCGGATGGACACCGCGCTGGAGGACGGCGACGTGCTCGCCATCCTGCCGGCGCTGGCCGGCGGATCGGCCCGCCCGCCCCGGCGACCGCGGCGGGCCGGGAAGGCCTGAGCGGTGGAGGCGGTGGCCGGCGCGGCGTCCGCGGGCGTGCGCTACGAGTCGCTGCTCGACCTGATCGGCAACACGCCGCTGGTGCGGCTGCGGCGCATGTCGCCGCGCGAGGGCGTGCGCATCTGGGCCAAGCTCGAGGGGCAGAACCCCAGCGGCTCCGTCAAGGACCGCATCGCCCAGGCGATGCTCGCCGCCGCCCGCGCCGACGGCTCCCTGGCCACGGGCCAGACCATCCTCGAGCCCACCAGCGGCAACACCGGCCTCTCGCTGGCGATGGTCGGACGGCTCTACGGCCACCCCGTCCGCTGCGTGATGCCGGAGAGCGTCAGCCACGAGCGCCGCGACCTGCTGCGCTTCTACGGCGCGGAGCTCGTGCTCTCCCCCGGCGACCTCGGCACCAACGGCGCCGTCAAGCTGGCCCAGGAGCTCTACGCTCAGGACCCCTCGGTCTTCATGCCCATGCAGTACGAGAACGCCGACAACCCCGGCGCCCACTACCGCACGACCGGCCCCGAGGTGCTGCGCGACTGCCCCGACATCACGCACTTCGTCGCCGGGCTCGGCACCGGCGGGACGCTGACGGGGGTCGGCCGCTACCTCAAGGAGCACAAGCCCGACGTGAAGATCGTCGCCGCGGCCCCCCACCCCGGCGACCTGGTGCAGGGGCTGCGCAGCATGGAGGAGGGCTACATCCCCCCCGTCTTCGACGAGTCGGTGCTCGACGGCCGCATCGTCGTCGACAGCCGCACCTCCTTCGCCGTGACCAAGCAACTGCTGGAGCTGGAGGCCATCTTCGCGGGCATCTCCTGCGGCGCGGCGGTGCGCACGGCGCAGCGCGTCGCCGAGCGCATGCAGAGCGGCGACATCGTCGTGCTGCTGGCCGACGGCGGCTGGAAGTACCTCTCGACCGGCCTCTGGGGCCGCGACTACGACGACATCGCCGGCGACGAGACGATCGAGGGGCAGCTCTGGTGGTGAGCGCGCGCCCGTCAGCCTCCCCCGATGAGCCCCCTGCGATGACCACTCCGTGATGAGCCCCCTGTGACGAACGACGAGCCCGTCCAGATCCCCCGGCAGTTCCTCGACGCCATGGTCGCGCACGCCCGCGAGACCTATCCGGACGAGTGCTGCGGCGTCGTGCTGCGCTTCCCCGGCGGGGCGCAGTCGCTCTACCGCACGACCAACGCCGCCGACCCCGCCCAGCGCCCCTTCCGCTTCGACATCCCGGCCGGGGAGTTGCTCCACCTCTACCGCCTGATGAGCGACCGCGACGCCGACCACTACATCGTCTATCACTCCCACACGATGTCGGAGGCGCGCCCCTCCCCCACCGACCTGCGCTTCGCGCGTCCGCTGGTCGGCGCCGATCCGTGGCCCTACTGGCTGCTCGTCTCGCTGGCGACGGAGCCCCCCGATGTCCGCGTCTGGCGCATCGTCGAGGCCGCCGACGACGACCCGGAGGCCGTCAACGGCGTCAAGCCGGTCGAAGTCGGTTACGAGGTCGCCCCCCTGCCGCCGGGTAGCGTCATGCTGCGCCTCGAGACCGGCGGCGACGCACGCCGCCCCGTCGTCAGCGAGCGCCCGCTCGGCGACTGACCCGCCCGGCCGCCCCCCGGTAGGGCATCCGGCAAGGAGTCCGGCACGATGGCCAGCCCCTCGCCCATCCCGCCCCCGCCCACCCCCATCGGCCGCCGCCGCTTCGACTGGGGCGCCCGTACGTTCCTGATGGGCGTCATCAACTGCACCGAGGACTCCTTCTTGGGCGACGGCCTGCGCGCCGACGCCGACGCCGCGGTGCGTCAGGGCCTGCGCATGCTGGCCGAGGGCGCCGACCTGCTCGACGTCGGCGCGGAGTCCACCCGGCCGGGCTTCCAGCCCGTGGACGCGGATGTCGAGCTGGCCCGCGTCGTGCCCGTGATCGAGCGGCTGGCGCGCGAGACCGACGCCCCGCTCAGCATCGATTCCACCAAAGCCGGCGTCGTCCGGGCGGCGCTGGCCGCCGGCGCGACCGTGGTCAACGACGTCGGCGGGCTGCGCGGCGATCCCGGCGTCGCCGAGGCCGCCGCCGCGGCCGGCGCGACGGTGGTCATCATGCATAACCAGCGCAACCGCCCCTTCCACGACGTCGCCGCCGACATCCGCGACGGCCTGCTGGCCGGCTGCGCCGTCGCCGAGCGGGCCGGCATCCCCCCGGAGCGGCTGATCCTCGACCCCGGCTTCGGCTTCGGCTGGCGGCCCGAGCAGAGCATCGAGATGCTGCGACGCCTGGGCGAGCTGCGCGACCTCGGCCGGCCGCTGCTGGTCGGTGCCTCGCGCAAGAGCGCCATCGGCGCCGTGCTCGGCCTGCCCGTCGAGGAGCGGCTGCTGGGCACGGCCGCCACCGTGGCGATGGCGATCGCCAACGGCGCCGACATCGTCCGCGTCCACGACGTGGCGGAGATGGCCCAGGTCGCCCGCATGACCGACGCCGTCGTACGGGGCTGGCGACCGCCCCCCACCGTCCTGCTGGGCGTGGGCGGCAACCTGGGCGACCGCCTGGCGCACCTGCGCCGCGGCGTCGCGCTGCTCGCGCCCGAGGTCAGCGTCACGGCGGCGTCCGCGCTGTACGAGTCGGCGCCCTGGGGCGTCACCGACCAGCCGCCGTTCCTCAACGCCGCCCTGCGCGTCGAGACGCGGCTCTCCCCCCACGACCTGCTCGCCAAGTGCAAGGCGGTGGAGGCCGCGGCCGGACGCACGCCCGGCCGTCGCTGGGGCCCGCGCGTCCTCGACCTCGACATCCTGCTCTACGGCGACCTGCGCCTCGACGACGAGACGCTAACCCTCCCCCATCCCCGCATGGCCGAGCGCGGTTTCGTGCTGCGGCCGCTGGCCGATCTCGCCCCGGAGATCGTGCCGCCCGGCTGGCGCCGCAGCGTTGGTGCGGCGCTGGCGGAGATCGGCGAGGAGGGGCTGCACCGCGTCGCCGGCCCCGAGTGGGCGCCGGGGCCGGGCCCTACTCCGGCGTGAGCGGCTCGGCCTCGTACTCCAGGCCCGACAGGTCGTCCTCCATCGAGAGCAGCGTCCAGCCGACCCAGAAGCCCAGCACGGAGCCCACGCCCACCAGCAGCCCGACCGGCAGCGCCAGCGCGGCGTAGCTGCGCTTCATCGCCCCGGCCAGGAAGAGCAGCGCCTGCAGCGCGCAGGCCGCCATCAACAGCGCCCCCGTCAGTCGTGTGCGATCCATGCGCGCAGAGTATCGGGCCGCCGCGCTGCGCGCCGCGCCGGCCGGCGCCGGGGTCGGTATACTGACCGCGCCCATGGCCGTGCACGCCGACCCCCTGCCCCAGGACGACCAGCGCCCCCCCGCGTCGCCCACCGGATCGGCCGAAGGGTCGGCCGCTGAGGACGCGCTCGCGACGCGACAGCTGTTCCTGCACCGACGCATCGTCACGATCAACCCGCGGCGCATCGAGATCCGGCCCCCCAAGAGCACGATGCTGCTGCCGCTGGTCGGCAGCGTGCTGATGTCGTCGCTGCTGGCCGCCGTCGTCGTTTGGATCGACTCGCTGCCCTTCCTGATCCTGCCGCTGGTGTTGCTGGCCTCCGTCGTGCTGCTGCCGCTGTCGGGCATGACGCTCGTTTACGCGATCTTCGGCGCCAACATCGTCGCCGACCGCGCCGGGCAGAACGTCTCCGTCAAGCAGCGCTTCCTGGGCCTCGGCGTCGGCACGACGGAGCTGATCCCGTTCTGGAAGATCCGCGAGTTCGTCGTCGAGGACGTGGGCCGCGCGCAGGAGCACGCCCACGGCCGGGAGCCCGCCCACGACATCGCGCAGTGGGATCTGACGCTGGTCAAGAAGAGCGGCAAGCGCATCCGCTTGGGCGGCTACAGCCTGCCGCGCGAGCACGACGAGGCGGGCCTCGATATCGTCATGGGCGTCGGCGAGGCCTTCGCCGCGCTCTCGGGCGCCCCCGTGCGCGGCCCGTTCTGGTAGGAGGCCCGTTCTGGCAGGAGCTACGCCGTGACCGACCCACCCCCCACCCCGCAACCGCCCGACGACGTCGACGCGATCCTTGCCGTCGCCCGCACGATCGCCGTCGTCGGCCTGACCGACCGTCCCAGCCGCGACGACCACGAAGTCGCCCGCTACCTGCAGGGGCAGGGCCTGCGCATCATCCCGGTCAACCCGCGGCTTACGGCGCCCGTGCTCGGCGAGCGCCCCTACCCCGACCTGGCCTCGATCCCGGAGCCCATCGATCTCGTCGACGTCTTCCGCCGCCCCGAGTTCACGGACGCGCATATCGATGAAGCGATCACCGTGGGCGCGAAGGCGGTCTGGCTGCAGTTGGGCATCCGCAACCCGGCCGGCCTCGCCCGCGCCCGCGCGGCCGGGCTGCTGGCCGTGCAGGACCGCTGCCTCATGGTCGAGCATCGGCGCCGGCGCGCCGCCCGGGACCGCGAGCGGACGTAAGAGACGTAAGACGGGGGCCGCGGCCGACCCCGTGATACACTCGCGCTAGCAAACGTCGACCGGCGCTCAGCACTTGGCGAGGTGCTTGCAGCGGAGGGACTCGTGGGCGACCAGATGCGGGAAGCCTGCGGCGTATTCGGCGTTTTCGCCCCCGATCTCGATGTCTCCCGGCTCACCTTCTACGGCCTCTACGCGCTGCAACATCGCGGGCAGGAGAGCGCCGGCATCTGCACGAGTGACGGCGCCCGGCTGCGGCTGCGCACCGGCATGGGCCTCGTCTCGCAGGTCTTCGACGAGAGTTCGCTGAGCCCCCTGAACGGCATCGCCGCCATCGGGCACACGCGCTACTCGACCACCGGCGCGTCCCGCGCCCGCAACGCCCAGCCGCTGCTGCTGCAGGGCGTCGAGGGCGAGCTGGCGCTGGGCCACAACGGCAACGTCGTCAACGCGGGCCAGATCCGCGAGGGCATGGAGCGCGAGGGCCACGCCTTCCACACCTCCACCGACTCCGAGGTGATCGGCAAGTACCTGCTGGCGACGCCCGGCAGCTGGGGCGATCGCTTCGCGCAGATGATGCGCACCTTCTCCGGGGCCTACTCGCTGGTCATCCTGACGCCCGATCGTCTGATGGCCGCCCGCGACCCGCGCGGCGTGCGCCCGCTCTGCCTGGGCAGGATCGACGGCGGCTACGTGGTCGCGTCCGAGAGCTGCGCCCTGGACCACATCGGCGGGACCTTCGTGCGCAGCATCGCCGCGGGCGAACTCGTCACCATCACGGCCGACGGCGTCAAGTCGGAGCAGGTCGCCTCGAATGCGCCCGCCGCCGGCTGCGTCTTCGAGCACATCTACTTCGCCCGCCCCGACTCCAGGCTCGACGGCACGCTGGTCTACGCCAGCCGCCTCGCCATGGGCGAGGAGCTGGCGCGCGAGGAGCCCGCCGACGCCGACCTCGTGATCGGTGTGCCCGACTCCGCCACCGCCGCGGCCGTCGGCTACGCCCGCGGGTCGGGCCTGCCCTACGCCGAGGGGCTGGTCAAGAATCGCTACGTCGGCCGGACCTTCATTCAGCCCGACCAGCGCCTGCGGGAGCTGGGCGTCAACCTGAAGTTCAACCCCTTGCGCGAGGTCATTGAGGGCAAGCGCCTGGCCGTCGTGGACGACTCGATCGTGCGCGGCACGACGACGCCGCGCATCGTGCAGATGCTGCGGGCGGCCGGCGCGGCCGAGGTGCATATGCGCATCTGCGCGCCGCCCATCCGCCACGCCTGCTTCTTCGGCGTCGACATGGCCAACCGCGGCGAACTCGTCGCCGCGCAGCGCACGATCCCCGAAATCCAGGAGCACGTCGGCGCCGACAGCCTGGGCTACCTCAGCCTCGCCGGGCTGGTCCGCGCCATCGGCCTGGGCGACCGGCACTGCCTCGCCTGCTTCACCGGCGACTACCCCGTGCCGGTGCAACTCGAGATGGACAAGCTGGCCCTTGAGCGCCCCAGCATGATGGACGGCGACTCCCCCCATCTCGTCGCGACCACGACGGTGCACAGCGCGCCGCCCAGCTTTGCCCGGGTCGCGCCGCCCAGCTTTGCCCGGGTCGCGCCGCGCACGGACGAGGGGTCGGGTGGCTGATCCGGCTGCGCCCCGCGAGTCCGCCGCCGCGACGCCCCGCTACACCGCCGCCGGCGTCGATATCGCCGCCAACGACCGTCTGATCCCCCGCTACCGCGCGCTCGCCCGCGCCGCCACGCGGCCCGAAGTCCTGGGCGGCGTCGGCGTGTTCAGCGGCCTGTTCGACCTCTCCGCCTTCGACGACCCCGTGCTCGTCGCCTCGACCGATGGGGTGGGCACCAAGGTGCTCGTGGCGCGGCGGCTGGGGCGGCTCGACGGCGTCGGCCGGGACATCGTCAACCACTGCATCAACGACATCCTCACCGCCGGCGCCCGCCCGCTCTTCTTCCTCGACTACCTGGCCGGCAACGGCCTGAGCGAGGACGAGAAGGTCGCGATCGTCGGCGGCGTCGCCGCCGCCTGCGCCGACGGCGGGCTGGCGCTGCTGGGCGGCGAGACCGCCGACATGCCCGGCCTCTACCGCGACGGCGACTTCGACCTCGCGGGCACGATCGTCGGCGTCGTGCGCAAGGGCCACGAGATCGATGGGCGCGGCATCCGCCCCGGCGACGCGCTCATCGGTCTGCCGTCGAACGGGCTGCACACCAACGGCTACGCCCTGGCGCGCGCCGTCCTGCATTTGGACGACGCCCCCGCAGCCAATCTCACGGCGCACGACGACGCACTCGGCGCCTCCCTCGCCGACGCCTTGCTCGCCCCGCACACGCCATACTGGCCCCTGCTGGCGCCCGTGCTCGAGCGTTGCAAGGGCATCGCGCACATCACCGGCGGCGGCATCCCCGGCAACGTCGCGCGCATCCTGCCGGCGGGCTGCGCGGCGCATCTGCGGGCCGGCAGTTGGCCGGAGCCGCCGATCTTCGATCGCATCCGCGCCTACGGCGAGATCGACGACGACGAGATGATGCGCGTGTTCAACATCGGCCTGGGGCTCGTGATCGCGGTCGATCCGGCCGACGCCGCGGGCGTGCTGGCGACCCTGCCCGGCGCGACGGCGGTGGGCCAAGTCGTCCCGCGCGGCGCGGGCCCGGCCGTGGTCGTCGCACCGGCCGAGCCGACTGCCGCGCGGTGACTTCGCGCGTCGCCGAGGCGCCCCTCCAGATAGGGCGCCGGATGCCATGCGGGTGACCCCGGCACGCCCGATCAGGTTGACACTGCCGAGGCCCGCCCGTAGATTTTCGAATTGCACGATCCTTCACGAACGGTGGGTTCGGGAGGTCGATGCGCCCCCCGTGCCGGCCCGTACCGGCGCGGAATCCGGCCCGCGGGCAGGAGCGGATGAGGCCATGGAAGTGCTGCTGCAGATACCGTTCCGCTCCGAGATCATGGAGCTCCCCCTCGTGGGGCTGACGGTCATCTTCTCGCTGGGCGCGATGGTGCTGCTCGGCCGCTGGTGGGAGCGCTAGACGGTGGCCAGCGCCGAGCGACCTCCCAGCAAGGGCGTCAACGACCAGATCTACGATCTGCTCTTCCGCAACTACGTCTGGCAGTCCATCTTCCGGACCGGCTACCCCAACACCCCCCGCAACCAGATGCTCGTCGTCGCGACGAACGTCTTCCTGCACCTGCACCCCACGCGCATCCATCGCACGCACGTCAAGATCACGCACACCTACTGCCTGGGCGGGCTCTCGTTCTTCATGTTCCTGGGCCTCACGGTCACCGGCGTCCTGCTGATGTTCTACTACGTGCCCTCCGTGGAACGGGCCTACGCCGACATCCAGGCGCTGGAAACGAACGTGCGCTTCGGGCTGCTGCTGCGCAACCTGCATCGCTGGATGGCCCACGCGATGATCATCCTGGTGCTGCTGCACATGATGCGCGTCTTCTACACCGGCGCCTACAAGCCCCCGCGCGAGTTCAACTGGGTCGTGGGGGTCATCCTCTTCATCCTCACGCTGCTGCTCTCCTTCACGGGCTACCTGCTGCCCTGGGACCAGCTCGCCTTCTGGGCCATCACCGTCGGCACGACGATGGTCGGCTCCGCCCCGGTGCTCGGCGACGAGAGCCGCTTCCTGCTGCTGGGCGGCTTCGAAGTGGGCCCCAACGCCCTGATTCGCTTCTACACCCTGCACGTCATTGGCTTGCCGCTGATCATCTCCATCTTCCTGGCCGTGCACTTCTGGCGCGTCCGGCGCGACGGCGGCTTGGCCCGGCCCCTCTAGGGGCCACAGTCGGCAGTGGGACCAGACGGCGCGCCGCCGCCGCCCGGCCCCCCGGTACGGACCGCGAGCGGATAGGACAGCATGGTCAGTCAAGCGGTCTCGGCGGTACGCGCCCGTCCCCGGCGTGAGCGCGAGGAAGAGGTCCTCGTCTGGCCGGACCTCGTCTTCGTCGAGTTCATCTCGTCGATCGTCTTCACCATCGGCCTGATGGTGCTCTCGGCGTTCGTCAACGCCCCGCTGCTCGACCGCGCCGACCCCAACACCACGCCCAACCCCTCCAAGGCGCCCTGGTACTTCCTCAACCTGCAGGAACTCCTGCTGCACATGGAGCCCGCCTGGGCGGGCGTCATCGTGCCCACCATCGCCCTCATCCTGCTGGCCGCCATCCCCTACTGGGACCGCTCCTCCGAGGGCCAGGGCAGCTGGTTCAGCACCAAGAACGCCGCGAAGATCGCCATCTGGGCCTTCAGCATCGCCAGCCTGCTCACCATCTGGCTGATCCTCTACGACGCCTCCAAGCACGTGGAGTGGACCGAGGACATCATCCGCGGCGCCGGCCTCAACAGCGACTTCATCTGGCCCGCCTGGCTCGACTGGGCGCGCAACCTGCGCGGCCTCGACACGGGCATCAACTGGAGCGCCCTCAGCTTCAGCATCGGCCCCTTCACCATGTTCGAGGACTGGCGCGCGATCCCCCTGGGCATCCCCGGCACCACCGAAGACCCCTGGTTATTGAACCTCAACTTCCCCAGCTTCCTCAGCCAACAAGTCGTGCCCGTCGCGACGATGGTGGGCCTGCCGCTCCTGCTGATCGGCTTCACCAAGAACGTGCTGGGCTGGATCCACACCCGGCGCGACATCGCCCTCGTCGTCTTCACCGGCTTCATCGCCGTGTTCATCGTGACGACCGCCGTGGGCCAGTTCTTCCGTGGTCAGGGCCAGGAGTTGCGCCCGCCGTGGGACATTGTGGTGGTGGAAGAGTGACGGCCCCCGGCGACCAGACCACCCCCGCGCCGGCTGCCGCCGTGAATGAGGAGCCGCCGCCCGCGGCCCCGGGCAGCGGCGTCGTCGCGCGGCCCCTGGGCGAGGGCGGCCCGTCCCAGATCGAGGCCGCCCCGGCCGAGATCGCCTCCGGCTCGCGCCCTGCCCGCGCCCCGCACCTCGACACCAGCGGCCGCGCCGTCGTCACCGACGAGCAGGTCGGCGAGCGCGCCATCGTCACGCGCGCCCAGCGCCGCCGCGCCCACCGCGCGGAGATGAATCGCCGCCAATTCGTGAAGGCCACCTTCTGGGGCGGCATGGGCTTCGGCCTGACCGGCGCGCTGGCGGCCTTCTTGTCGTTCTTCTGGCCGCGCGGCGTGCAGGGCTTCGGGGGCAAGGTGCCCGTCTCCGCGACGCTCGTCCCAGAAGCGGGCGACGATCCGGTCCGCGTCACGCCCGGCAAGTTCTGGCTCAGCCATCTTGAGGCCGGCGCCGGCACCCACGGCGGCTTCGGCTTCGAGGGCGACACCGGCCTGCTGGCGCTGTGGTGGAAGTGCCCCCACCTGGGCTGCACCGTGCCCTGGCGCGGCACCTTCAACTTCGAGGGCGTCACCGGCTGGTTCCGCTGCCCCTGCCACGGCTCGACCTACACCCCCGCCGGCGTGCGCGTCTTCGGCCCCGCGCCGCGCCCCATGGACACGATGGAGGTGACCGTCAACCCGGACGGCTCCCTGAGCGTCGATACCGGCGTGGTTCGCAAGGGCGACCAGGACAACCCGCAACGGACGGTCCCCTATGCCTAAGCGGTCCATGGATGGGCGTCGCCACCGCGAGGTCGCGGCATGAGCAGCCAGAACACGCACAAGCAGATCATCGCGATGACGATCCTGATGTTCCTGGGCGTCGCCAGCCTGGGCGCCTACGTCTGGTTCGACGACGGCCGCCGCGCCGAGGCCGAAGACCAGCACCTCATTGAAGCCGCCGAACGCGGCGCCCGCATCTTCGCCAACAACTGCCGCGTCTGCCACGGCAACGCCGGCGAGGGCCTGATCGGCCTGGCCCTCAACACGCCCGCGAACACCCTGGCCTTCCGCTCCTTCAACGACCCCGCCCTGGACGAACTGCAGGCCCGCTACCGCGGCACGATTGAGTGCGGGCGCAACGGCACCGCGATGCCGCCCTGGGCCGTGGCCCACGGCGGCTCGCTGAACTTCTTCCACATCGAGAACCTGGTCACGCTGATCACCACCAACGCCGGCAACGCCTGGGAAGAGGCCGTGCACCTCGCCGTCGAGCAGGACGAGCTGAGCCTTGCCGGCCTGGAAGAGGCCGCTGACCTGGCGGTGACCGGCACCCGCGCGTCCTTCGTCGCCACCGCGGTCAACGCCGCGATCGATGCCGCCGGCGGCGACCTGGCCGTCGCGCTGGAGACGGCCATCCTCGAGCTCACCCGCGACGGCATCACCGCCCAACTCAAGGCGGAGTTCGCGGAAGCGCTCGCCGAGGCCACGGCCGCGGACGACGACGACGCGCTGGAGGCGCTCGAGGCCGAGATGGCGGCCCGCGAGGCGGCGCTGCTGGAGGAGGGCGTCGCCGATGCCCTGAACGCGTCCGACGGGGACGCCGAAGTCGCGCTCATCCGCGCCCACGACGCGCTCGCCCGGGTCAATCTCGCCGAGGCGCGGGAGGCGCTCGAGGACGCCATCAGCAAGGTGGAGGTGGGCCGCCCCATCCAACAGCAGCCGCTGCCCCTGGAACTGACCCGTGGCACCTGTGGCCAGCGCTGATCCGGCGCGCGGCTTTGACGCTCTGAGGCTCGCTGGGTACACTTCCCGCCATTCTGCTATCAAGAGTCTTATCTGGAGAGCGACCCCATGCCCCCTGCCCAGACCGGCAAGCGCTACACCTGCCCCAATTGCGGCGCCGAGTTCATCGTGACGCGCGGCGGCGACGCCGAGTTGCGCTGCGGCGACGCGGCGCTCGTGGAGAAGAAGTAGTCGAGCCCGGGGAGCGAAAACGGACCGCCCCCCGGCGTCCAGGAGACCGAACCCATGGCTGTGCAACTTGGCAAGCGCTACAAGGACGAAGAGACCGGCATTGAGGTGCTCTGCATCAAGCCGGGCGATTGCGACCTCAAGATCGGCGACCGCGCGATGGAGCTGATGCAGCCGAAAGTGCTGCCGTCGGCGGACTGAGGCTGACGGACCGGCGCTGACGGACCGGCGCTGACGGACTGGCGCGGACGGACTGACGCTGACTGGCTGGCGCGATCGATGGGGCCGCCGCTCCGCGGCCTTTCGCGTATCGTCCGCGGGAGGCAAGCGCCGGGGCGGCGCGAGGGGGTGGCATGGCCGGATTACGTGATCAACTCCGCGAGGACGTGAGGACCGCGATGCGCGCGAAGGATGCGCTGCGTCGCGACACCATCCGGCTGCTGCAGGCGGCCATCAAGAACGCCGACATCGAACAGCGCGGCGAGGTCGACGACGCCGTGGTGCTGACGATCATCCAGAAGCAGCTGCGCCAGCGCCAGGACTCGATCGAGCAGTTCGAGGCCGGCGGGCGCGAGGATCTGGCCGACCGGGAGCGCGCCGAGATCGGCGTGCTCGAGGCCTACCTGCCCGCGCAGATGGGCCGCGACGCGATCATGGCCGCCGCCCAGGCCGTCGTGGCGCGCACCGGCGCGAGCGGGCCCGGCGACAAGGGCAAGGTCATGGGGCCGCTCATGGGCCAACTGCGCGGCAAGGCCGACGGCCGCCTCGTCAATGAAGTCGTGGGCGAACTGCTCGGCGGCTGATCCGCCCCGCGCGGGCCGCCGTATGATGACCACATGTCACCCGCGGCGTTCTATTCCCCGGCCCGCATCGCCATCTTCGTCGCGTGCTTCACGCTGCTGCTCACGCTTGCGCTGATCCCCACCCGGGCGGCCGAACGGCTGCCGATGCTGGGCGAGGTGGCCGACGCCGACGTGGTCGCCGTGATCGACGTGCGCGTCGTCGACGAAGGCGCCACCGACCTCGCGCGGGCGGAAGCGGCCGCGAAGGTCGCGCCGGTGCTGATCTTCGATGCCGGCGTCCGCGGGCGCGAGGTCGCCACGCTCAGCACCACCCTCGACGCGATCGACGCGGTCCGCAGCGACCGCGGCCTCAGCGAGACCGAGCAGGGTCGCGCCCTCGACGCCATCCCCGACCTCAGCGTGGGCCCGGCCGACTTCCTGCTGCTGGAGCTCAACCCCCGCGATTGGCGCACCGTGCGGGAGGAGTCGCTGGGGCTCCTGACCGACATCCTGACCGGCAACATCAGCGACGCCGACGTGGTCACCGTCCGGGAGACCATGGAGGAGCGCGTCGCCGACGATCTCAACAACGAGCAGATGCGCCTCGTCACGGCCCTCGTCGCGCCCCGCGTCTCGGCCAACATCACCATCGACGCGGAGGCCACCGAGGCGGGCCGGGCCGACGCGCGCCTGCGCATCGACGAGGTCACCGTGGCCTTCGCCGAGGGCGACGTGATCGTGCCCGCCGGGGAGGTGGTCGGACCCGCCGCCGCCAGCGCCCTGGCGCGGCTCCCCCTGAAGGGCGGCGGCATCCCGGTCGATGACTTCGTCGCGATGCTGATTCTGGCCCTGGCCGGCGCCGTCACGCTGGGGGCGTATCTGCTGCTGGCGGCGCCCGAGGCCGCGGCCAGCAACCGCCGCCTGGGCATGATCGTGTTGCTGGTCGTGGTGTTCGTCGCGCTGGCGCGCTGGCTCCTGCCCGAGATCCTGCCCGGCCACCTGGACGACTATTTCGATGTGGGCCTGCCCCTCGCGACGGCCGCCATCCTCGTGGCCGCCCTGCTCGAGCGCAGCCTGGCCATCGTGGTCGCGGTCGTGGTCGCCGTGCTGGCCGGCGTCGCCGCCGTGATCCACCCCAGCTTCGTCGCCGGCGAGGGGTTCGTCGGCGCCCAGGCGCTGCGCCCGCTGATCGTCTTCCTGTTCACCGGCGTGGCCGGCGTGCTCGCCACGCAGCGCGTGATGCACGTCACCCAGTACGGCGCGACCGGGGGCGTGGTCGGCGCCACGGCGTTCCTCACCGGGCTCTCCTTCTGGCTGCTCGACCCGGCCCGCGCCACCGTCGACCTGGGGCTGCTCGCCCTGGCCTCCGTCATCCTCGCGATCGCGACCTCGGTGCTGGTCATCGGCGCGTTCTCGTTCCTGGGCCAGGTCTTCGGCATCGCCACCCGCTTGCACCTGCTGGAGCTGGCGCAGTTCACCCAGCCCCTGCTGCGACGCCTGCAGGAAGAGTCGCCGGGCACGTTCCACCATTCGCTGCTCGTCGCGACGATGGCCGAGCGCGCCGCCGCCCAGGTCGGCGCCGACGCCCTCCTGGTCCGCGTCGGCGCCTACTACCACGACATCGGCAAGCTGGCCCAGCCGCACATGTACATCGAGAACCAGGCCGACGGCGGCAACCCGCACGATGCGCTGGACCCGCTGGAGAGCGCCAGCGTGATCCAGGATCACGTCCGCCGCGGCGTCGAGCTGGCCAAGCGCTACCACCTGCCGGAGCCGGTGCGCGCCTTCATCCCCGAGCACCACGGCACGCGGCTGGTGACCTACTTCTACCGCAAGGCGGCCCAGCGCGACCCCAGCGTCGACCCCGGGCTCTTCACCTACGGCGGACCCCGGCCGCGCCGCAAGGAGACCGCGATCGTGATGATGTCCGACTCGACCGAGGCCGTCGTGCGCTCCAGCAAGGCGCGCGACGAGGAGACCATCGCGCGGCTCGTCGACGCCGTGATCCAGGAGCGCCTCAACGAGCACCAGTTCGACGACTGCGACCTCACCCTGCGCCAGATCCAGGCCATCGGCGAGTCCTTCAAGGTCACGCTCAACGGCGTCTACCACCCCCGCATCGAATACCCGGAGCCGAGCGAGGCGGAGCGCCGCCGCGGCGCGGCCCCCGTGCCCAGCGGCGCGCCCGCCCCCAGCAGCGACGCCCCCGTCGACGGCGGCGCCCTGCCCGAGCTGGAGCGCCCCGCCCGTCGCGCCTAAGGCCGCTGGCCCCTGGCCCGCCCGCTGATACGCTGCGGACCAGAGGGGGTTCGGTGCGTTTCGCCGTTCTCGTCTTCCCCGGCACCTGGTCCGATGGCGATTGCCAGCACGTCCTGCAGGCCCGGCTGGGCCAGCAGGCCGATCGCGTCTGGCATCGCGAGGCGAACCTGGACGGCTACGACGCCGTCGTCGTGCCGGGCGGCTTCTCCTACGGCGACTACCTGCGCTGCGGCGCCATCGCCCGCTTCTCGCCCGTCATGGGCGCGCTCCAGCGTCACGCCCAGGCCGGCCGGCCCGTCTTCGGCTCCTGCAACGGCTTCCAGATCCTCTGCGAGGCGGGGCTGCTGCCCGGGGCGCTGCTGCGCAACGACAGCCTGCAGTTCCGCTGCCAGGAGCAGTACGTCCGCGTCGCCCGCGACGACACCGGCTTCAGCTGCGCCAGCCGCGCCGGCGACGCCCTGATGCTGCCCATCTCCCACGGCGAGGGCAACTACTTCGTCGACGACGACACCCTGGCCGAGCTCGAGGCGGAGCGCCGCATCGTCTTCCGCTATTCCGACCCGGCCGGGCGGGTCACGCCCGGCGCCAACCCCAACGGCTCACGCGCCAACATCGCCGGCGTGATCAACGCCGCCGGCAACGTGCTGGGCATGATGCCCCACCCCGAGCGATCCAGCGAGGCCCTGCTGGGCGGCGAGGACGGCCTGCTGATCTGGCGGTCGATGATCGAGTGGTGGGGCTGATGCCCGGCGACCGCCCTGCTGATCAACCGGGCGCGCGCGTCGCCGATGCCGCGCCCGTCGCCGTCGATGACGAGACGCTGGCGCAGCTCGCGCTCTCCCGCGACGAGTACCGGCGCGCCCGCGACCACCTCGATCGCGACCTGACGCCGGTCGAACTGGGCATGCTGGGCGCGCTGTGGAGCGAGCACTGCGGCTACAAGCACAGCAAGCCCCTCTTCCGCCACTTCCCGACCCAGGCCCCGCACGTGCTCACCGAACTCGGCGGCGAGAACGCGGGCGCGGTCGACATCGGCGACGGCTGGGTCGTCGTGATGAAGGTCGAGTCCCACAACCACCCCAGCGCGATCGAGCCCTACGAGGGCGCGGCCACCGGCGTGGGCGGCATCGTGCGCGACATCTTCGCCATGGGCGCGCGACCGATCGCCCTGCTCGACTCGCTGCGCTTCGGCCCCCTCGACGACCCGGAGGCCGGCCCGCGCAACCGCCGCCTGCTGCGCGGCGTCGTGGCCGGCGTCGGCGGCTACGGCAACTGCCTGGGCATCCCCAACATCGGCGGCGAGGTGCGCTTCGGGCCGCAGTACAGCGGCAACCCGCTGGTCAACGCCATGTGCGTCGGCATCGCCCGGCGCGGCACGCTGATCGGCGCGACCACCGGCGGCCCCGGCCACGTCCTGCTGCTCGTCGGCGCCGACACCGGCCGCGACGGCCTGCACGGCGCGACCTTCGCCAGCGTCGAGCTCGACGAGCGCAGCGCCGAGCGGCGTCCCGCCGTGCAGGTCGGAAACCCCTTCCTCGAGAAGCTGCTCATGGAGGCCTGCGTCGACCTGGTACAGGATCACCGCGACTGGATCGTCGGCCTGCAGGACTTCGGGGCCGCCGGCCTGACCAGCAGCAGCGTCGAGTGCGCCGCCCGCGGCAACAGCGGCATCGAGATCGACGTCGACGCCGTGCCCCGCCGCGAGGCCGGCATGACCGCCTACGACGTGATGCTCTCCGAGTCCCAGGAGCGCATGCTCGTCATCGCCAAGCCGCAGCACGTCGACGACGTGCGCGCCCACTTCGCGTACTGGGACCTGCCCACCGCCGTCGTCGGCGCGACCACCGACGGCGACCGCGCCCGCATCTACGAGGCGGGCGCCGAGGTCGCGGCGGCTCCGGTCGGGTTGCTCACCGACCCGCCGGCGTACGTCCCCGACGCCCGCCCCGACCCGCGGGCCGCCGCCCGCGCCGCCTTCGACCCGGCCGGCCTGCCCGACATCGCCGACGCGAACGCGGCGCTGCTCGCGCTGCTCGCGGCCCCCAACATCGCCGACAAGCGCTGGGTCACCCAGCAGTACGACCAGCAGGTGCTGACCAACACCGTGCTCGTGCCCGGCGCCGACGCCGGCGTCGTGCGCATCAAGGGCAGCGACCGCGCCATCGCCGTCTGCACCGACGGCGCCGGCCGCGCCGTGAGCCTCGACCCTTGGGCCGGCGCCGCGCGCAGCGTCTGCGAGGCGGCGCGCAACGTCGCCTGCACCGGCGCCCGCCCGCTCGCCGTGACCGACTGCCTCAACTTCGGAAACCCCGAGCGCCCCGAGATCTACTACCAGCTGCGCGAAGCCGTGCGCGGCATCGGCGACGCCTGCCGCGCCCTGGGCACGCCCGTCGTCTCCGGCAACGTCTCGCTCTACAACGAGAGCAGCGGCGTCGCCGTCACGCCGACGCCGGTCATCGGCATGCTGGGCGTGCTCGACGACGTGACCACCGTCGTGCGCATGGGCTTCCAGCGCCCCGGCGACGCCATCTGGCTGCTGGGCGCGGAGATCGGGCAGCCCGCCGCGACGCTCGGCGGCAGTGAGTTCCTCGTCCAGCAGCACGACCGGGTCGCGGGCCCCATCCCCGTCGATCTCGACGCCGAGGCCGCGCTGGTGCGGCTGCTGGTCGCGGCGGCGGGGCGGCGCCTGCTGGGCTCCGCCCACGACTGCTCCGACGGCGGCCTCGCCGTGGCGCTGGCCGAGTGCGCGATCGCCGGGGCGCTCGGCGCCGACTGCGCCGGCGTGGCATGGGACGGCCGACACGACGCGGCGCTGTTCGGGGAGGCCGGCGCGCGGGCCGTCGTCAGCCTGGACCCCGCCCACACCGACGCCCTGGCCGCCCTCGCCGCCGAGATCGGCGTCGTGGTCACACCGCTGGGCACGGTCGCCGCGGCCGACCCCGCCGCCCGGCTGCGCCTCGGCGCGGCGATCGACGTCGCCCTCGCCGAGGCCACCGCCGCCCATCGCGAGGCCCTGCCCCGCGCGCTCGACGGCTGAATCCCCCGCCTCGCCAGGGTTAGCACATCTGTACTACCATGATCGTGGTGAGAGGGTGGGCGCAGGCAGGAGCACGACTCTCGACGCAGGGCCCCGGCGTCGGCTGTGACAGAACCGCTACAGCGTCGCGCCGCCGCGAGTTATCGTGTTGACCCCCGGTGGACTCCGTGGAGGAGCCCCGCCATAAGCCGGGTCATCCACGAGCCCCCATTTGGCTCGATTCCCCGGATGGGCCGACACTGAAGTCCGGCGCATTCCGGGCAGCACGGAGAGTCGCCATGAAGGTCGTTTTCGTTGAAGAAGTGCCCGGTTCCGCGCTGGTCGGCGAGGTCAAGGAGGTCAAGAGGGGCTACGCGCGCAACTTCCTGCTTCCGCGTGGCCTCGCCGTCCCGGCGACCAAGGACAACCTGGAGCGTGGCGAGCGCCTCGCCCGGGCGGACAGCATCCGCCAGGACAAGCTCGACGGCGTGGCGAGCGTCATCGCCGCCAAGATCGATGGCGCTGCGCTGTTGTTCACCGCGCTGGTGGGCGAACAGGGACGGCTGTACGGATCGATTACGGCCGCCGCCATCGCCGAGCGGCTGGCCGAACTCGCGGACGGCGATGTCGACCACCGCCAGGTCCTGCTGGGCCAGGCGATCCGCACGGTCGGCACGCACGAGGTGCGCGTCCGGCTGACCCGCAACGTGTTCGCCACCGTCGGCGTCACGGTCGCGTCGGACCAGCCGGAGCCGGAGCCAGAGCAGATGGAGCCGGACGAGCCGGCGCTGGAACAGATGGAGGATGAGCCGCCCGACGGCGAGGCGGCGACGGAGTCCGAAGCGGTGGAGGCGTCGACCGACGCGGCCGCCGAGACCGAGTAGCCCGGGGCGCCAGCCGGCTCCCCGCGGAGGGGAGCCCCGGTGGTCCTGGATCAGGCCCCGCCCAGCAATATCGAGGCCGAAACGACGGTCCTCGCCTCGATCCTCGTCGACCCCGAGGCGCTGTCCCGCGTCGCCTCCTTCCTGCAGCCCGAGGACTTCTTCGAGAATCGCCACCAGGCGATGTACCGCGCCGCGCTGGCCGTGGACGAACGCCGCGAGGCGATCAACCCCATCACGCTGGCGCACGAGCTGGCGCGGGAGGACAAGCTGGCCGAGGCCGGCGGCCACGCCTACCTCAGCCAGATCATGGCCGACCTGCCCACCACGGTCGGCGTCGAGTACGCCGCCAAGATCGTCCAGCGCGAAGCCACCTACCGCAGCCTGATCGACGCCGCCGGGATGATCGCCCGCATCGGCTACCAGGCCGCGCCCAACCTGCCCGAGAGCCTGGGCCGCGCCGAAGCCCTGCTGCTGGCCCTGCGCGGCGGCGAGCGCCTGCGCGACTTCGTCTCCCTGCGCGACCTGCTGGAGAGCTTCCTGGGCCCGCCCGACGAGGAGGACGGCGATGGGCTGCGGGAGCCCGCGCGCACCGGCTTCATGGAGCTGGACCGCCTGCTCGGCGGGCTCAAGAAGTCCGACCTCGTGGTGCTGGCCGCCCGCCCCTCCGTCGGCAAGTCGGCGCTGTCCCTGGCGATCGCGCGCAACCTGGCGATCGGCCAGGGCGGCACGGTGGCCCTCTTCAGCCTGGAGATGTCGGCCGACCAGGTCGCCACGCGGCTGGTCTCGGCCGAGGCGGAGGTCACCTCCCAGCGGCTGCCCTACGGCCAGCACACGGAGCAGGAGGAGGGGCGCATCAGCCGCGCCATCGGCGTGCTCTCGCGCGCCGAGGTCTACATCGACGACACGCCCGGCGGCACCGTCGCGGAGATCCGCGCCAAGGCCCGGCGGCTGGCCCACGAGGTGGGGCTGGACCTGATCGTCGTCGACCACATGCAGCTCGTGCACGGCGGCGCCGGCAGCGGCTTGGACGTCAACCGCGTCTCCGAGATGAGCTACATCTCGCGCTCGCTCAAGGAACTCGCCCGCGAGTTGGAGGTCCCCGTGCTCGCGCTCTCGCAGATGTCGCGCGCCGTCGAGGCCCGGCAGCCGCACGTGCCGCTGCTCAGCGACCTGCGCGAGTCGGGCTCGATCGAGCAGGACGCCGACATCGTGATCTTCATCTACCGCGAGGACATGTACGTCCGCCAGGAGGACTGGGAGACCATGCACCCCGAGGAGCCCGAGGGCTATCAGCGGGGCCTCGCGCAGATCATCGTCGCGAAGCATCGCAACGGGCCCATCGGCACGGTCAACGTGCGCTTCCGCCGCGACCTGGCGAAGTTCGAGGACCTGCTGGTCTACGCCGAGGATGCCCCGCCGGCCCGGCCGGACTACGCCTCCGTCGGGGCCGCGCCCGCCGCCGCGCCCCTCGGCGGCGACGCCCCCTGGAACCTGTCCGACTTCGACGACCCACCCCCGCACCTGCGCAACGACGATCCGCGATGACCGCCCCCGGCGACCCCTCGCGCTCGTCCCCCACGCTGCCCGCCGGCGCGCGCCAGGTGGTGCTGCCCGCGGCGCTGCTGCATCAGGCCGTGCCGCAGATGGACGACCCGGCGGAGCTGCTCGTCACGCTGTACGGCGTCGCGGGCGTGCAGCGGCTGCGCCGCTTCCCGCGCCTGCTCGACGTGGCCGCGCTGCGCGCCGAGCGTCCCCTGGTCGCCGCGCTGGCCCGCTTCTTCCCCCACGCCGATGTCGACGCGGTCTTCCGCCGGGGGCTCGAGGCGGCCGTGTCGCGCGGGACGTTGCTGCGCGCCGCGGCCCAGCCCGTCCCGACCGACGGCGCGCCGGCGAGGGCGCCCTCCTACGCGGAGGTACTGACGCTCAACAGCGAGTCCGACGCGCGCGCCCTCGATCGCTGGCGGCGCGGGCAGCTCGCCGCGACCGGGCAGGTCCCGATCGGCACGGCGCGCGCCGGCACGGGGGCTGCCGTCGCGCCGCAGCCCGGCCCCCAAGCGGGCGCCGAAATCAACGTCTACGCGCTCTACGAGTCGACGATCGGCCCCATCACGCCGCAGATCGCCGACGCCCTGGCCGAGGCCGAGGGCCTCTACCCGCCGGCCTGGATCGAGGACGCCTTCCGCGAGGCGGCCGAGCTCAACAAGCGCAGCTGGCGCTATATCCAGCGCATCCTGGAGCGCTGGGACGACGAGGGGAGGGACGATGACGATGCGCCGTCTGAGCGACGTGCTGGCTGGCGATCCGCGTCGCAGTTCGACCACCTCATCCGCCGCTGAGGTCGCGCCCCCGCCGCCGCCCGCCTGCCCGCTGTGCAACGACGCCGGCTTCGTGCGCCGCGACGCGCCGCTCGACGACCCGGCCTTCGGCAAGGCGATCGCCTGTCGCTGCGCGCGCGAGGAATCGGCCGGCAAGCGCGCCGAGCGGTTGCAGCGCTACAGCAACCTGGGGCCCCTGTCGGGCGTGACCTTCGAGCAGCTCCCGGCCGATCGGCCGGCGGCCTTTGGCGCCGCGCGGGCCGCGGCCGAGGGGGCCGCCCGCGAGGCCGGCGCGAAACCCTGGCTGCTCATCACGGGGCCGTCGGGCGCGGGCAAGACCTCCCTGGCGGCGGCCATCGCCAACGACCGCATCGGCCGCGGGCGCGCCGCCCTGTACGTCGTCGTGCCCGACCTGCTCGACCACCTGCGCGCCGCCTATCGCAAGAACGCCGAGACCCCCTTCCCGCAACTGTTCGAGCAGGTGCGCAGCGCGCCCTTCCTCATCCTCGACGACCTCGACGCCGCCAACCCCACCGACTGGGCCGGCGAGAAGATCTTCCAGATCGCCAACCACCGCATGACGGCCCGGCTGCCCACCGTGCTGCTGGCCTCGGCGGCGCCGGGCGCCGCGCTGCGACGCGCCCTGCCCATGCTCGACCGCGCCGCGCTCGTCGATCGGCACGACTTGGCCGCCGCCGCGGGGTCGGCGGCGGACCCGGCCGGCGGCTACCGGGAGATCGGGGGCCTCTCCCGCGACCAGCTCGACCGCTGCAGCTTCGACGGCTTCCGCCTGGAGGGCCGCCTCAGCGCCAAGGAGGCGGAGAACCTGGGGCTGGTGCGCAACATGGTGCGGCAGTGGGCGGAGCATCCTCGCGGCTGGATGGTGCTGATGGGGCCCACCGGGACGGGCAAGACGCATCTCGCGGCGGCCGCCGCCCGGCAGCGCATCGCCGCCGCCGATTCGGTCTTCTTCGCCGTCGTGCCCGACCTGCTCGACCGTCTGCGGCGCGCCTACCGCCCCGACAACGCCGAAACCTACGACGACGTGCTCGACGCCCTGCGCCACGCCGGCCTGCTCGTCCTCGACGACCTGGGCGCGCACTCCACCACGCCCTGGGCCGAGGAGAAGCTCTACCAGCTGCTCTCCTACCGCTACCTGCAGGAGTCGCCGACGCTGATCACGACCAACATGAAGCCCGACGACCTCGACCCGCGGCTGGCCTCGCGCATCTTCGACCCACGCCTCAGCCAAGTCTACGAGCTGGACGTGCGCGACTACCGTACCGGCACGTCGCCCCGGCCCGTCGCGCCGCGGTCGGGGCCGCGCCGCCGGTCCGGCGGGCGCAACCTCACCCCCTAACCCCCTCTCCAGCTGAAGCGCTGGAGAGGGGGGACCGGAGGGGGAATGGGGGTCGGCAGGGGGTCGAGAGCACATGTGCACGCCCTGCGGAGTTTTCCACCTCCCGGCAGGGGGTCGATCGCGAAAGGGCCGATAATCACTGGCGTTTCTGGGGGTGCATGGGCGCTCAGGTGGGGTCAGGGGCGGTCACTGGGTGTCACCTGGGCGCAGGAGTGTGCAGGAGTGTGCACGAGTGTGCACGAGTTTGCATGGGTTGATCGGGGCTTCAGCACCCCCGCCCTTGCCTGTAGCGACCGCGCTGCGCGGGTCTCCATCGCAGTATAGCGGACGCTTGGCGACGTGGCGAGGCGGCCGCGGAACCTCACCCCCTAACCCCCTCTCCATCTGAAGCGATGGAGAGGGGGAACCGGACGCGCCTGCAGGTACGCGACCCCTCCCGTCCCCATCCCCTGCCGAACCCCCGCTCCATTGCCGAGCAATGGAGCGGGGGTTCGGGGGTGAGGTTCCGGCGTCCGCCCCGACGCCGACGCCGCGGCGGGCGACGCGGCGAGGCCAGGGCGCGGGAGGATCAGGGCGTTTGCACGCCAATCGGCCAGCCGCCGTGCGCCGCGATCGTCTCGTCGATGCGCTCCATCACGCGGGGCGTCTCGGCGAGGGCGGCGCAGACCCGCTGATACCAGGAGATGTCATCGAAGGACAGCGTGCGCCCCTTTCGGTCCTTCAGCCACTTTTCGGCGGGCCGATAGCCTCCGATCGTGAAGCCCCACGTCTCCGGCGACACGCCCTCGAAGGACTGCGTCTTGTTGATCGCCACGCGGCCGGCCCGCCCGTTCACCGGATCCGTGTAGCGGACGCGTTCCACGAGATTGGTTCCCCCGGCGGGGAAGCTGGGCTTGTCCGCGCCATCCCCATCCATCAGATGCAGGGCCGTGAGACGCGCTCCAAGCCCGGCGAGATCGGCGAACAGTGCCCGGTTGCCCGGCAGCGGGACGCGCGGGAAGTCCGACTTCAGGAAGTCGGCGTAGCGGCGGCGGTACTCCGGGCTGTGCAGCACGGCGTAGATGTAGTGGAAGACGTCCTCGGGAGCGAACGTCTCATCAGGGTCGCCGGTCCCGCCCGCCGAGTAGCGGAGCCCGGTCGCCTCTGCCAGCGACGAAGTGAACCCAGGTGCGAGATTGGGACTCCGGCTGGCGATGGCAAGCTCCATCTCGTCCGCCTCCTCTGGGTATCGGTAGAGAGGAAACAGGTAGTTGACTTCCTTGATCGATACGGTGTGATGCTGCGTCAGCTGCTTCGACAAAAACACATGCTCCCAGCCGCCCGCGATCTCGGTTGCGCGGGTAGTCGAAAGCCCGAGATTGGGCCCAGCCAACATGTGGCGCATGACGCGTTCCCGCCGATGCACTGCGACGTTGCGGTCGAAGACGGTGGCCCTGACGTCGAAGGGGCGGTATTGGATGGTCTCCACGTGATCTCGCCATCCCCCCTCCGAGAGCTCCTTCCTGGCGCGGTCGTACTGCCACTGATTCTGCGAGCACAGGCGCCAGATCGAACGCGCCTCGTCCTCGGAACCCGTAGCCAGCAGGCGTTCCACCTTGGCGGCGGCCTCGGCGGCCGTCCAGGAGATGGCGAATTGGTCGTGAGTGGTCACGATGCCCGGAGCGGGGTCGCCGTTTGGCGCGAATATCGCCGGCACAGACCATGCGTTCTCATACTCGTCGGCCAGCGCTTCGTCACGCGGCACGAACAGGTAGCGCGGCGATTTCGGTGCGAGCTCCGTCCACTCGGTAGTCTCGACGCTATTCGCGGCCAGCCACCCATACTTCCCGCTCTCTGTTCCCGCGCCCCGCTCACCCCACAGATCAGCGTGGAACACGCGCGCTAGATTCACCGCGCCAGTAGAGCGCTTCACGAACAGGCCGATCGCGACGCCTTGCTGGATGTCGAACACGTTCACGTCCAGACCTCCGTCCGGCGCGCTTTCCCGCTTCTTGCTGTTGCCGTGCAGATCCAGCAAGTAGATCTCATCGAACGACTTCATCAGTGATCGGCGCATACCGCGGAACGTGGGATTGTCGAGGTAGCTGTGGTTCGTGACGAAGCCGAGCACCCCCTCGCCGGTCCGCTCGATGCGCCACTGGGCGAAACGGATGAACTTCACGTAGTCATCGCTCAACCACTTCGCCTGTCCTGGCTTCTTCAGTTCGGGGACATCCCGCTTGTAGTCACTGATGAGGTCGCGTATCCACTTACCCTTGTTGGCGGAGTGGCCCGAGTAGGGCGGATTGCCGATCACAACCATGACCGGACGGTCGCGCTTGACTGCGTCGGCGCTCCGAGCTTCGAGCGCGATTTGGCTGGCGAACATCGGCCCACTGACCGCCTCGTGCGCCTCCTCCAACGAGTTGGTCAGAAAAACCTTGAGCCGCTCGCCGGCGGGCATAGTGAACTGCCCCTGCTCCCCTCCTATCTCGAGCGCAAGCTTGAGATGGCAGATCGCGTAAGGGGCCATCATCAGCTCGAACCCGAACAGACGCGGGAGTAGATGCTCCTGCACGTAGTCGGGCCAAGCCCCGCCGAGGCGCCGGCGCTGGACATCGTCGTGGATCTGCGAGACCGCCTCGCGGAGAAATGTGCCTGTCCCAACTGCTGGATCGAGGATCAACACCCGTGGGCTGCTTTGCGGCTCCCCGTCAGAGGTCACAGTCTTGACTGTCGTCGTGTCGGCCAAGCCGTCGGAAAGGCCGAACTCGCGTCGCAGCAGCCGGTCGACGCTGCTGACGATGTACGACACCACGGGCTCGGGCGTGTAGTAGACGCCGCGCAACTCGCGCAGTTTTGGGTCGTACGCGTTGAGGAAGTCCTCGTAGAAATGCACCACCGGGTCTTCCTGCCTGGTGCGCCGTCCGAAGTCCTTGAGAATGCCCCCCATATCGGCGCGATCGAGCAACCGCGCGAGGTCATCTACGATCCACGAGATCCGTGGATCGGCCTCCCGGCCGGCGATCAGCCCGAACACTTGACTCAAGAACGGCGTCGTCTGCGCCCACACGGCCGTCTCGCGGGTGAACTCAGACGGCCCATCGTGGAGGCAACGCGCCGCAAAAAGGCCGTAGGCCGCCGTCTGCGCCTGCAGGTCAGCGAACTTCTCCGGCTGCAGGTCGCTGATCAGCACGTCGCGGTAGCTCGCCATCAGGTCACGTAGCCCGCCGGCATCCCCGTTGTCCTTGTCCTCCAGGATGAGCCGAATGCCGTCCCGCAACAGTCGCGTCTTGCCGGCCATGCGCCGCGCCAGATCGGCCGGGTCGCCGACTACGACAGCTTCGGCGTTGAAGAACGCATCGACCAACGCCCGAACGTTCGCGGACCCGCCGCTCTCTCTCGCGACGCTTGCGCCGCCGGCCCGCCCAAGCCTCGCCGTCTCCCGCAACTCACCATCCACGTACCAGCGGAACTCCAGATAGTCGGTCAGGATCAGGTTGGGCAGCGCACCGCGGTAGCGCTGGAGCTGCTCGCTCGTCTCGGCGGCGTCGAGGTTCTGACCGATGTCCTTGCACTCGATATGGCCGATCGGAACGCCGTCGCGCTCGACGATGAAGTCTGGCGCACCGGCGGCAGTGTGCGCGGGCTCGTTGATCGCATCGGCGCCAGCGCCACCCAGCGCCTCGATCAGCGTCTTGAGCGCGGGCCGGTAGCTGTGCTCCGTTGCCTGCCCGGTCGCGCGGGTCTGCCGAACGTCACGGAGGTAGGCCCGCAGATCGGAGTCGCTGCCGCTGGTCATGGTTCCCCCTGGGCCGCCGGGTGCATCATACCCAGGGAAGGTCTGAACGACCGGCGCAGAGGCCGGGTTGGCCGCTGATCGCGCGGCGACGCGGAGTGGGCGCAGCCCCGGGGCGCCCCGGCGGCGCGTGGGGGGGTTGGGGGGGTGCTCCCTGCGTCCGCGACGCGCTCGACCCCCGGCTGCGGAACGTGCGTTAGTCCGCCCCCCGCGCCTCCGCCTGGGGCGTCAGGCTGCCCTCGATCCAGTGCTCGCCGTCGGCCCAGACCTCCTTCTTCCACACGGGCACGATCGCCTTCAGCCGGTCGATCGCGTAGTGGCAGGCCTCGATGCCCTCCTGGCGGTGCGGCGACGACACGGCGATCAGCACGCTCGCCTCGCCGATCTCCAGGCGGCCGCGGCGGTGGTGCATCGCCACCGCGCAGACCTCCCAGCGCGCCCGCACCTCGCCGGCGATCTGGCGCATGATCTTGCAGGCCATGGCCGGATAGGCCTCGTACTCCAGGTAGTCCACCTCGCGGCCCAGGTTGTTGTTGCGCACCACGCCGCTGAACACCGAGACCGCGCCCGCCTCGGGGCGCAGCACCAGATCGTGCAGCGCGGCGACGTCGAGCGGCGCGTCGGTGATGCGGAAGTACGCGTCGCCATCGGCATCAGCAGCGCCATCCGCAGCGCCGCCGCTGACGGGCGGGATCAACGCCACCTCGTCGCCGGCGCGGATCGGGAAGTCCGCCGACACGTACTCGGCGTTCACCGCCACGATGACCGAGTCGCGCATCGCCGCCAGCGCCGGGTAGCGCTCGATGACGGCGCTGGTCAGGCATCGCGCCGTCGTCGCCCCGTCGAGCGGCAACTCGATGCGCCGGGTTCCCGCCGACTCGGCCAGGCTGGCGAAGAGCTGCACCGTGATCGTCATGCCCGCAGTCTATATTCGCCCGACCGGATGGGCTTTGCCCGGCCGGACGGGGAGGGGCGCGCCGTGCGAACCGACGTCATCGACCGCGATCGCCTGCGCCGCTGGCGCGGTCGCGCCGCCGACTTCCTCTTCCCGCCGCGCTGCGCCGTCTGCGCCGCCGACGGCGCCCTGCTCTGCGACGACTGTCGCGCCACGTTCACGCCCGCCGCGCCGCCGCGCTGCCCGCGCTGCTGGGAACCCGGCGACGGGCCCGGCGCCGCGGTCTGCCATCGCTGCCGCCTCGACCCGCCGGCGCTGCGCTCGCTGCGCGCCGCCTTCGTGTTCCAGGGCACGGCGCGGCGGGCCGTGCTCGCCGTGAAGTACCAGAGCCTCACCGCCACCGCCGCGCCCATGCTCGAGGTCGCGGACCTGACCGATCTGCCGCCGCACCTCGACCTCGTCACGGCCGTGCCGATGCCCGGCGGCCGGCGCCGCCGTCGCGGCCACAACCAGGCCGCCGTCTTCGGACGGCTGCTGGCCGCGCGCCTCGACCAGCCCTTCGACGAGCGGGCGCTGCGGCGTCGCCGGCGCACCCCCCAGCAAGTCGGGCAGCCGAATCGCGCCGCCCGTCTCGCCAACGTGCGCGGCGCCTTCGCCGCCGACCCCGAGCGCGTGCGCGACCGCGCCGTCCTCGTCGTCGATGACGTGACCACCACCGGCGCGACGCTCAACGCCTGCGCGGAGGCCCTGCTGTCGGCCGGCGCCGCCTCCGTCGATGGCTGGGCCGTCGCCAGCGACGACTAGCCCCCCGCATTGCCGATGGACGGCGCCGCCCATAGACTCGCCCCTCGGCGGCCGGGGACGCCGGCGCCGAGGTCGTGCCGCCGGGCACGCGCGCAGGGAGCGCCATGATCCAGACGTCGCCGCCCGATCTGCTGGCCGCCGCCGATGCCGATGTCGCCGCCGCCATCGGCCGCGAGGCCGGGCGTCAGCGCGAGTCGCTGGAGATGATCGCGTCGGAGAACTACACCAGCCCGGCGGTCATGGCCGCGGTCGGCTCGGTCCTGACCAACAAGTACGCCGAGGGCTACCCCGGCAAGCGCTACTACGGCGGCTGCGACTTCGTCGACGAGATCGAGACGCTCGCCATCGAGCGCGTGAAGGCGCTGTTCGGCGCCGACCACGCCAACGTGCAGCCGCACTCGGGCAGCCAGGCCAACCTCGCCGCCTACTTCGCGCTGATGAACCCGGGCGATGTGGCGCTGGGGCTGGAGCTCAGCCACGGCGGTCACCTGACGCACGGCCTCAAGGTCAACGTCTCCGGCAAGTGGTTCAACTTCGCCTCCTACGGTGTCGACCGCGAGACGGAGCGCATCGACTACGACGCCATGGCCGCCGTCGCGCGCGAGGTGCGCCCCAAGGTCATCGTCGTCGGCGCGACGGCCTACCCGCGCCAGTACGACTTCGCCCGCGCGGGGGAGATCGCGCGCAGCGTCGACGCGGTGCTGATGGCGGACATGGCGCACATCGCCGGACTTGTCGCGGCCGGGCAGCACCCCACCCCCGTCGGCCCCGCGCCGGTCATCACGTCCACGACCCACAAGACGCTGCGCGGCCCCCGCTCCGCCTTCATCCTCAGCGACGCCGATCACGCGCGCGCCGTCGACCGGGCCATCTTCCCCGGCACCTCCGGCGGCCCGCACATGCACGTCATCGCGGGCAAGGCCGTCGCTTTCCGCGAGGCCGCCAGGCCGGAATTCCGCGACTACGCGATCCGCATCATCGAGAACGCGCGCACGCTGGCCGACGCGCTGCGCGGCGAGGGGCTGCGGCTCGTCTCCGGCGGCACCGATACCCACCTGCTGCTCGTCGACGTCGGCGTCCGCGGCCTGACCGGCAAGGCGGTCGAGGGGGCCCTCGACGCGGCCGGCATCACGGTCAACAAGAACACCATCCCCTACGACGAGCGCCGGCCCACCGTGACCAGCGGCATCCGCATCGGCACGCCGGCGCTCACGACCCGCGGCATGGGGCCGGACGAGATGCGCGCCATCGCCCGGCTGATCGGCCGCGTGCTGGACGACATCGAGGACGAGGCCACGCACGCCGCGGTGCGCGCCGCCGTCCGCGACCTCGTCGCCGGCTTCCCGGTCCCCGGTCTGGGCAGCTGACGTGACCGGGCAGCTGGCGCCGCATCGCACGCCGAGGCGGGCAAATTCCGCGCGAGTGTGCCAGGGAACGGGCCCCGACGGCTGGGGTTGTCTATAATGACCGCCGCCCGTCGACCGGTCCGCGGGCGAAGCAGGAGTACGCAGTGGCAAGAGCCTACGAAATGATGGTCGTCCTCAGCGGCGACGTGAACGCCGAGCAGATCCCCAACCGCATGGAGGGGCTGCGCAGCCTCGTCAGCGAGAACGGCGGCAGCGTCACCGAGGTGATCGACTGGGGCCGTCGCCGCTTGGCGTACCCCATCCGCCGCAACTTCGAGGGGCACTACCTGATCACGGAGTTCACGAGCGAGGACGGCGCCGGCAACCAGGAAGTCGAGCGGACGCTGCGCATCGATGAGAGCGTGCTGCGGCACCTCATCATCCGCACCGACGACTAGCTCCTCCGCCGCCCGCGCACCGGCGCGAGCGGGCCGCGGGGGCGGAGACGGACACCGCCATGGCCAGCCTCAACAAAGTGCAGATCATCGGCAACCTGGGCGCCGACCCAGAGATGCGTTTCACCGCCAACGGCCGCGCCGTCGCCTCGATGCGGGTCGCCTGCAGCCGCCGCTACACGACGCAGGACGGGGACAACCGCGAGGAGACCGAATGGGTGCGCGTCGTCGCCTGGGCGAAACTCGCCGAACTGGTCAGCCAGTACCTCTCCAAGGGCAGCCAGGTCTACGTCGAGGGCCGCATGCAGACCCGGGAGTGGCAGGACCGGGAGGGGCAGCGCCGCTTCACCACCGAAGTCGTTGCCCGGGACGTCCAGTTTCTCGACCGCCGTGGGGGCGGTAACTACGATGGGGATTCTGGAAAGCCCGCCGCCGGCGCCGCCGGCAGCGTGGACCCCGACGACCTGCCCTTTGAATAGGGCATCCCTCCCGGGCCCGGCGCGTCGCCGCGTGGCGCCGCCGGTCGTGGTGGGGGATTCCAGAGGAGACCGCACATGACGACCGATGCTGGAGCGGGCGCGCCCGCTTCCGACCCCACCCCGCCCCGCGCGGCCCCCGCTCCGGCGGCGGCCCCCCGCCCCCGCGGCGGCCCCCCGCGTCGCGACCGCGACGATGGCGGTGGCCGCGATCGGCGCGATCGGGGCGACCGTGGCGACCGCGATCGTGGCGACCGCGACGGTGATCGCGACCGGCGCTCGAGCCGTCGGCGCGGCCGCAAGGCCCCCATGTTCGTCCCGGCCGAAGTCGAGACGATGGACTACAAGGACGTCGACCGGCTGCGCCGGCTCGTCTCGGACCGCGGCCGCATTGAGCCGCGACGCAAGACCGGGCTCACGGCCAAGGACCAGCGCAAGCTGACCCGCGCGATCAAGCGCGCCCGCCACGTCGCGCTGCTGCCGTACACGGCCGCCCACCTGCGGGTCACCTCCGCCTACCGGCAGGCCAGCCGCGCCGCCCGCTACGACGCCCCGCCTCCCGCCGCCGCCGAGCCCGCAGCGCCCCCCGCCGCCGAGCCGGAAGCGGCCCCGGCCGTCCCCGAGACCCCAGTGGTGGCGGAGGCCCCGCCGGTCGTCGAGGCCCCGGTGGTCGCCGAGGCTCCCCCGACGGACGCGGTCGCGGAGCCGGACATGCCCTCGGACGAGCCGGAAGCGGCTGCCCTGGAGGACGACGCCCCCCCGGCCGCCGAGGCCCCCGCGACGGACGCGGTCGCGGAGCCGGACATGCCCCCGGACGAGCCCGAAGCCGCTGCCGCGGAGGCCGACGCCCCCCCGGCCGACGAGACTCCCGAGGCCCCCGCGACGGATACGGTCGCGGAGGCGGAGGCGCCCGCGGACGAGCCCGAAGAGGCCCCAGCCACGACCTCCGACGACCCCCCGGCCGACACCCCCGACACCCCCGCGACGCCCGAGGCCTCCCCCTAGGCCGGCGGCCGGCGGCGATGGGCGCGCAAGGAATGGCCGCTTCGCAGGAGTCCGCCGGCTCCGGCACGGTGGGGGTTGGGCTGCTCGGACTCGGTGTCGTGGGGCGCGGCGTTCATGACGCCCTGCGCGCAAACGCGACGACCTACGCCGAGCGCTCGGGGCGCGCGATCGAGATCCGCGGCATCGCCGTGCGCGACGCCGCCCGGCCCCGCCCCGGGGTCGACGCGGCGCTGCTCGGCGACGACCCGCTGGCGCTCGCCACCCGCGACGACATCGACATCGTGGTCGAGCTCATGGGCGGCATGGCGCCCGCGGCGGATTGCATCGCGGCGGCGCTGCGGGCGGGCAAGTCGGTCGTCACGGCCAACAAGGAAGTCATGGCGCGTCGCGGCCCGGAGCTGCTGGCGCTGGCGCAGGAGTGCGGCGTCGCGCTGCTCTACGAGGCCAGCGTGGGCGGCGGCATCCCGATCATCGCCCCCCTCACCCGCGACCTGCAGGCCAACGAGATCCGCTCGCTGCAGGCGATCATCAACGGCACGACCAACTTCATCCTCACCGCCATGGCGCAGGACGGCATGTCCTACGACGACGCCCTCGCCGAGGCGCAGCGCCGGGGCTACGCGGAAGCCGACCCCAGCAGCGATGTCGAGGGTGTCGACGCCGCCTTCAAGCTCGCGATCCTCGCCAGCTTGGCCTTCCACACGAGCGTGCACCCGGACGACGTCTACCACGAGGGCATCACCGCGCTCAGCGCCGGGGATTTCCGCTACGCCGCCGACTTGGGCTACGTGATCCGGCTGCTCGCCATCGCCGGGCGCGACGCCGGCGGCGCCCTGGATGTGCGCGTGCACCCCACGCTGCTGGACTCGCGCGACCCCCTGGCGCGCGTCGACGGCGTGCTGAACGCGGTCGCCGTGGAGGGCGACCTCCTGGGCCGCGCCATCTTCCAGGGCGAGGGCGCCGGGTCGCGCCCCACGACGAGCGCGGTCGTGGCGGACCTGCTCGACATCGTCTCCAACGGGGTCCGCGCGGGGGCGCGGCGCCCCGCGGCGGGGGCGCGCGAGGCCGGGCCAGCGACGCCCGCGCCCGGGTTCGTGCGCCGGGGCGACCTGCGCATGCGGTACTATTTGCGCGTGCTGGTCCGCGACCGCCCCGGCGTTATGGCCGAGATCGGCCGTGTCTTCGCCACCAATCACATCAGCATCGCCTCGCTGCTGCAGGTCGAGGCGGACGCCGTGGCGGGAACCGCGGAACTCATCATCACGACCCACGAGGCCCGCGAATCGGATGTCGATCGCTTCATGGCGACGGCCGCCATGCTGGATGTGGTCCGCGAGTTGGCGGTCCGCATCCGGATTGGGAGCAGCCCGTGACCACCCCACACGACCCCGAACAACTGGCCGTCGTGGTGGACTGGCTGGAGGCCGAAGTCAGCGGCCTCAAGGCCAAGCTCGCCCAGGCCGAAGGGCAAGCCCAGGAGGACCGCACCCGCCTGTGGCAGATCAGCGAGTCCGTCCAGCGCGCCGAAGGCGGCGCGGCGAACATCGTGGCGCAGATCCAGATCCTGTCCGACCTGCCCGAGGAGGTCCGCCTGCTGCGCGATCGCTCCGAACGGACCCAGGCCGCCCTGGGCCAGGACTCCGAGCAGATGGAGCTCCTGGGCCGGCAGCTGCGCGCGGAGATGCAGTCCGAACGCGACGAGCGCGCCGAGTTGCGCCGCCGCACCGAGTTCGCCGAGCAGGCCGCGCTGGCCGGCGCCGAGAAGGTCCGCGTCGCCGAAGAGATGTCGCAGCGCGCCCAGGAGACGATGTCCGTCGTCAGCCAGCGCATGGAACAGACCGACATCCACGTCGCCGGGCTCGATGCCCGCTTGGCCGCGCTCGGCGAGGCCGTGCGCCGCGTGCAGGACGACGGTCGCACCGCCGGCGCCGAAATCGAGGGGCACGATCGCCTCTTCGCCGAGATCGGCGACCGCATGGAGCGCTTCACCGAGCTGGCTCGCCGCGTGCAGCAACGCCTCGAGGACAGCGAACGGTCACAGGAGGAAGCCCACGCCCTGCGCGATCGCTTCGAGGTCATGCGCGTCGACAACGAGGCCGCGATCACCCGCGTCAGCACGATGCAGAGCGAGCACGAGCAGATCCAGGCCCGCTTCGGCGAGTTCGAGCGATCGCTGGAGCGGTCGCGCACGCGATCCGAGCAGCAGGAGCGCGGCCTGACCGAGATCCGCGCCGCCTTCGACGACCTGCGGGAGCTGCTGCAGCGCGACTCGGAACGGCTCCTGGGATTCCAGGAGAAGCTGCGCCGCCGCCAGATCTCCGACCTCGAACAGGAGGTCCGCGAGATCCGCGGCCACATCCGCCAGCAGGCCGAGAGCCGCGATGCCTGACCTGCCCGGCGCGCGCCTCGCGACGGACCCGGCCGCGCCCGCCGCCACCGGCGCGTCGGCCGGCATCATCGCCCGCTACGCCGCCTACCTGCCCCTGACCGAGGCGACGCCGCGCATCACCCTGGGCGAGGGCGCGACCCCGCTCGTGCGCGCCCCCTCGCTGGAGCGGGCCACCGGCGCTGCGTCGGTGCATCTCAAGCTCGAGTCCTGCAACCCCACCGGCTCCTTCAAGGACCGCGGCATGGTGCTGGCGGTCGCCAAGGCGATCGAGGACGGCCACCAGGCCGTGCTCTGCGCCTCGACGGGCAACACCAGCGCCTCGGCCGCCGCCTACGCCGCGCGCATGGGGCTGACGGTCTACGTGCTGGTCCCGCGCGGCTCCATCGCACAGGGCAAGCTGGCCCAGGCGATCGCGCACGGCGCGCGCATCCTGGCCGTGCAGGGCTCCTTCGACGACGCGCTCGGCCTGGCCCAGGAGATCACGGCCCGCCACCCCATCGCCCTCGTCAACTCGGTCAATCCCCATCGCATCCAGGGCCAGAAGACCGGCGCCTTCGAGATCGTCGACGACCTCGGCGACGCCCCCGACCTGCACTGCATGCCGGTCGGCAACGCCGGCAACATCACCGCCTACTGGATGGGCTACCGCGACTATCAGGCCGAGGAGCGGCTCACCCGGCCGCCGCGCATGTTCGGTTTCCAGGCCGCCGGCGCCGCGCCCATCGTCTCCGGCGCGATCGTCGAGCACCCGGAGACGATCGCGACCGCGATCCGCATCGGCAACCCCGCCTCCTGGCGCGGCGCCATCAACGCCCGCGACGCCTCCGGCGGCGACATCCAGGCCGTCAGCGACGCCCAGATCCTCGACGCCTACCGCCACCTCGCCCGCGAGGAAGGCGTCTTCTGCGAGCCGGCCTCGGCGGCCTCCGTGGCCGGGCTGCTCGCCCTGCCCGGGCGCGGCATCGACTGCGCCGGCGCGCGCATCGTCTGCATCATCACCGGCTCCGGCCTCAAGGATCCCGAGACGGCGCTCTCGATCGAAGCCGACGTCCGCGACGTGCCGGTGGACATCGACGCCGTCGAGGCCGCGCTCGCCTGACGCCGGCCCGCACGCTGGAGCCCCGGCGCGACTGCCTCGCGCGTCACGGAGCGATTTACCGGCGCGCCCCGGCGCGACAGGACGGAGGCCGCGCGTCCGGTAGGCTGGGCGCGGCGTCCACTCGTGCCGGCCGGATCGCGGTCGGCGGGTGCCGCCGCGACAAGTACGTCGGCGGCAGCGGGGATGACATGACCCTCGAACTCGACAGGACCACCGGCCCCACCTTCGACCGCGAGCGCATCGAGGCCGCCGTGCGTGAATTGCTGCACGCGATCGGCGAAGACCCCGACCGCGAGGGCCTGCGCGACACCCCCCGCCGCATCGCCGAGGGCTACGCCGAGGTCTTCGCGGGCATGCACGCCGACCCGGCCGCGCTGCTGCGGGTCGGCTTCGAGGAGGGCCACGATGAGATGGTCATCCTGCGCGACATCCCCTTCTTCTCGATGTGTGAGCATCACCTGCTGCCGTTCCACGGCAGCGCCCACGTCGCCTACGTGCCGCGCGGCCGCGTCGTGGGGATCAGCAAGATCGCGCGGCTGGTCGACGCGGTCGCCCGCCGGCCGCAGCTGCAAGAGCGCCTCACCTCGCAGATCGCCGACACCCTGATCGACGCGCTGGAGCCGGACGGCGTCGCCGTCGCGGTGCAGGCGGAGCACCTCTGCATGACGATGCGCGGCATCAAGAAGCCCGGCAGCCGCATGATCACCTCCGCCATGCGCGGCACCTTCCAGTCGCAGCCCGAGACCCGCACCGAGTTCCTCTCCCTGATCGGCCCTCTGGGCCGGTGAAACCCCGCCCATGAGCCTCACCACCCTCCCCGCCGGCTGGGCCAGCGTCGCCCCGGAGTGGTCGGCCCTGCTGGCCCGCGCCGTCCCGCCCGCCGGCGCGTTCGCCTCGCCCCAGTTCCAGTCGGCCTGGTGGGACGCCTTCGCCGCGGGCCCCGACTGCCGCATCGACCTGCACGCCGTCCGCGACGGCGGCGAGCTGATCGGCGTCCTCCCCCTCATGCGCCACGACGCCGGCCTGGGCCTCATCGGCGACCCGGACGTTTGCGACTACATGGACATCGTGGCGAGCCCCGGCCGCGAGGCCGACGTCACCGGCGCGCTGCTCGACCACCTCGACGCCGCCGGCGCGACGTCGCTGTCGCTGCCCGGCCTGCCGCACGGCTCCGGCACGCTGACGCTGCTGCCGCCCGCCGCCGCCGCCCGCGGCTGGGACGTGCGCTCCGAGCCCGAGGCCGTCTGCCCGGTGCTCCAGCTCGCGCCCGACTGGGACGGCTACCTGACCGGCATCAAGACGCGCCACCGGCGCGAGGTGCGGCGCAAGATGCGCAACCTGCTCGACGGCGGCGCGACGGTCGCGCTGGAGGCGATCGACGAGCCGGCCGCGCTGATCGCGGCGCTACCCGAGTTCCTGGCCCTGATGGCCGGCTCCCGCGCCGACAAGGCCGGCTTCCTCACCCCGCGCATGGCCGACTTCTTCCACCGGCTGACGGCGGCCATGGCCCCGGCCGGGCTGCTGCGGCTCTACTTCTTCCATGTCGATGGCAAGCGCGTCGCGGCGGTGCTCTGCTTCCTCGCCGACGGTGAACTGCAGATGTACAACAGCGGCTACGACCCCGACTTCCGCGAGCTCTCCGTGGGCCTCGCCTCCAAGGTCTTCGTCGTGCGGGACGCCATCGAGCGGGGGCTGGCGCGGGTCAACTTCCTGCGCGGCGAGGAGCCCTACAAGTTCCAGCTCGGCGCGAAGCCCACCCCGGTCACCCGCCTCGTCCTGCAGCGCGCCCCCGCCGACGGGGGGACCGCCTGATGTCGCACCACCTGCAGCGCCTCGCCTTCCTCAGCACTCATTCCTCGCCGCTGGCCATGCCCGGCACGACCAAGGCCGGCGGCATGAACGTCTACATCGACGCCCTCACCCGGCGGCTCGGCCGCTCCGGCCGCCGCGTCGACATCTTCACCCGCCGCGACGATCCCGCCCTGCCCGCCATCGTGCCCCTCGATCGCAACGTGCGCGTCGTCAACATCAGCGCCGGCCCGCCCGCGTCCCTCCCCCCGCTCGACGTGTACGCCGTGGAAGCCGAGTTCCGCGCCGGCGTGCAGGCCTTCGTCGCGCAGGACGCCGAGCCCGCCGGCCACGGCGCGCCCTACGACCTCATCCACTCCCACTACTGGGTCTCCGCGATCACCGGCATGGCCCTGGCCGACGACTGGCGCCGCCCCCACGTCGCGATGTTCCACACCCTGGGCGAGGTCAAGAACCGCGCCCGCCGCGCCGAGCGCGAGCCCGCCCTGCGCATCGACGCCGAGCGCGGCATCGTCGCGCGCGCCGATCGCGTGATCTGCGCCACGCCGCACGAGAAGAGCTTCCTGGTGCAGATTTACGGCGCACACGCCGACTGCGTCAGCGTCGTGCCGGGCGGCGTCGACGTCGACCGCTTCCGCCCCGCCGATCCCCCCCACGACCGCGCCGCCGCCCGCCGCGCGCTCGACCTCCCCGCCGAGCCCACGGCCCTCTTCGTCGGCCGGCTGGAGCGGCTCAAGGGCGTCGATATCCTCGTCCGCGCGGCCGCCCTGGCCGACGTCGAACCGCCCCTGCACCTCGTCATCGTCGGCGGCGACGCGGCCGACGCCCCCGAGCGGGCGCGGCTGCGCGCCCTCGCGGTCGCCCAGGGCGCGGGCGATCGCATCCACTTCGTCGACGCCGTTGATCGCGACACGCTGGCGCAGTACTACCGCGCCGCCGACGTCTGCGTCGTGCCCTCGTACTACGAGAGCTTTGGCCTCGTCGCGGTCGAGGCGCTGGCCTGCGGCACGCCCGTCATCGCCACCCGCGTCGGCGGCCTGCAGTACACCGTCCGCGACGGCCAGACCGGGCACCTCATCTCGTGGCGCTGCCCCGAGCCCTTCGCCGAGCGGCTGGAAGCGCTGCTCGCCAACGACGACCTGCGCGCCCGCTTCGCCGCTGCCGCCCCCGCCTCGGTGCGCCAGTTCGACTGGGACGTCGTCGCCGGGCAGATCGTCGATGTCTACGAGGACCTGCTGGAGCGCCACGCGACCGGCGCCGCCTCGTGCCACGCCTCCTGATTCCGCCCCCGCCCCAGCCGCGACGGCGATAGACTGCCAGCGATGACCGCCGCCACGTCTGACCCCACCGCCCCCGCCGCCGACGGCCCCCGCCGCGCGCTCGTCATCATGGCGCACCCCGACGACATCGAGTTCACCTGCGGCGGCACGGCCGCCAACCTCGCCGACGACGGCTGGCGCGTGACCTTCTGCCTCGTCACCAGCGGCGACAAGGGCAGCAAGGACGACACCATCCGGGCCTGGGAGCTGGGCCGCATGCGCGAGGCCGAGCAGCAGGCCGCCGCCGCCCGCCTCGGCGTCGCCGAGTGCGTCTTCCTGCGCTGGCCCGACGGCTTCGTCGAGGACTCGGCCGAACTCCGCGAGCGCCTCGTCCGCGTCATCCGCGAGCAGCAGCCCGAGCTGCTCATCACCTGGGACGGCTACCGCGGCTTCAACCATCGCGACCACCGCACCGTCGGCCTCGTCGCCCTCGACGCCGCCTTCCCCATGGCCCGCACCCCGCACTACTTCCCCGGCCACGCCGACGCCGGCCTGCGCTGGCACCGCGTCAACACCGTGCTCCTGGCCGGCAGCCGCGAGCCCGACTACTTCGTCGACGTCGGCCGCCAGTTCGACCGCAAGATCGACGCCCTGCTCTGCCACGCCAGCCAGGTGGGGTCCACCCGCGACGAACTCGGCGAGCGCATGCGCAAGCGCCAGACGGAGGCCGCCGCGCAGGGCCGCATCCCCTGGGCCGAGGGCTTCCGTCGCCTCACCTTCGGCGGGACCGCCGCCCCCAGCCGCACGGCCGCCCTGCGCGCCGTCACTAAGCGCGCCGCCGCCGCACAGGACGACCCGGAGAGCTAGCGTGGAAGACCTCGCCCTCTACTGCCTCTGGGCCGGCCTCGTCGCGGCGGGCATCGCCGCCCCGCTGTACATCGGCTTCGCCGCCGCGCCGCGCATCCGCCTGCTCGCCCGCGCCCCCGTCGCGGCGCCCCTCCCCGAGGGCGCGCCCTCGGGCATCGCGACCGCCGCCCCCGCCACCCCCCCGACGCCCGGACGCGCGGCTCGCCCGCGCACCCTCGGCGGCGTCGCGACCTTCGCCGCCTGGACATCGGTCGTCTTCGGCGGGCTGGGCCTCGTCTTCCGCACCATCGCCCTCGACCACCCGCCGTTCAGCAACCTGTTCGAGTTCTCGATGGCCTTCGGCTTCGCCATCGCGCTGGTCTACCTCCTCTTCGAGCGCGCCTACCGCACGCGGCTGCTGGGCGCGTTCGTGATGCCCGTCTCCTTCGGCCTCTACGCCAGCGCCCTCGTCTTCCCCAGCGCCGGCCAGCCGACGCTCGTGCCCGCGCTGCAGAACCCCACCCTGCTCACCACCCACGTCTCGGTCATGATCCTCGCCTACGCCGTCCTGGCCGTGGCCTTCGGCGCCGCCGTCATGCACATCGTCCAGGGCAACGACCGCCAGCGCATCGCCTGGCTGCCCTCGCCCCGCCGCGCCGAGGAGCTCACCCACCGCGCCGTCCTCGTGGGCTTCCCCCTGCTGGGCGCCGGCGTCGCCCTGGGCGCCCTCTGGGCCAACGACGCCTGGGGCCGCTATTGGGGCTGGGACCCCAAGGAGACCGCCGCCCTCGTCACCTGGCTCATCTTCGCCGTCTACCTGCACGCCCGCGGCCTGCAGCCCGCCCCCGCCGGCCCCGGCGCCCGGACCGTCAAAGCCACCGCTCCCCGCCCCCGCCGACGCCGTCTCTGGCCGCCCCCCGGCCCCTGGATCGTCGTCGTGGGCTTCGCCGCCGTCCTGTTCACGTACCTGGGCGTCAACCTGTGGGTCAGCGGCCTGCACTCGTACGCGGGGGTGTAGGTCGGGCTTGCGGGCACCGCTCCCAGCGCGAGCGAGTGGGGCAATTGATGAGCGCGAGAGCATCTCGGGCTTCGCAGGGCATTCTGCGTCGGGCGGATGACACCCTCATCACATAATGCTCTTATGATCCGATGCCCACGTGTGCCTACGTGCGCCCACGTGTGCCTACGTGTGCCTACGTGTGCCTACATGTGCCCGCGTGTGCCTACATGTGCCTACGTGTGCCTACGAGCCCCTTGCCTTCCGCATAGAGATCAGCTATATTCCGCACTAGTTGGAGGTCGCGCAGGAAGGACACTGAGGGACATGGAACCGCAGACAGTCAGCGCAGCACCAAAGAAAGTGCGAGAACGAGTGCGCTCTCAGATCGCGTTCCCCTACGTCGATCTTGATGCAGCCCAGGAGGTCGCAGACGCGATCAACGCGAACGGGGGTAGTCGCGGCGATCTCTCTGCGCTCGCAGGCTGGATGCGCCACGACAGCGTGAGCAGCGGCGCATTCCGGAATAAGATCGGTGCTGCTCGCATGTTCGGCCTTGTCGAGAAGCAGAAGGACACGGTTCTGCTGACGCCACTCGGCCGTCGGAGCGTCGACCCCACCCAGCGAGAAGCGGCGCGCGCAGAGGCGTTCCGCCGCGTGCCTCTCTACGGCAGCATCTACAAGGCCTTCGAGGGAGGGCTACTCCCGGACCCTGCGGGTGTCGAGGAGGAGATGCGCCGACTCGGCGTTCCCGAGAAGCAGACCGACAAGGCTCGCCAGGCGATGATGCGCTCCGCCGAGCAAGCGGGCTATTTCGCCAGCGGCAAGGACCGCCTCACGACACCCTCAGTCCTCTTCCAGGACGGGACACCCGAACCCACAAGCGAGGCCGAGCAAGACAGCGATGAGGGACGGGAAAGAAACGGCGAGCGCCCGGGCTACACCTACCCGCTCAAGCACAGCGGCGACTCAATCACGGTCAGTCTGTCCCGCGACGTGCTGCGGCTCGCTAAGCAAGACCGGGAGTTCGTTTTGGAGGTGATCACCAACCTTGAGGAGTACAAGGACTCCAAGCCTCAGAACGAGACAAGTGCCGTGCCTACCGAGGCTGGTACAGGCAGCCTGTAGGAAACCCCTAGGGTGGCGCGGGCCTGTGTGGTCTTGTCGGGCCAACCCGCGCCACCCGGAAAGGAGCCGGACCATGTTCAGCACGGTCCTTGGGCCACTGCGCCGGAGGGCTGAACCCCCTCCATCGTGGCGCATGCCCATTCTCAGGATAGCGTAACCGCAGGGCTGCCCTCGTCGTGGCACGGGGGCAGCCCTTCCCATCCTGCACTCCCCTTCCCCCACTCCCCGGTAGTGCCTCAGTTCGACTTCGCTTGACGGCACGATCCCTGCCCCCTAGCGTCCCCCCCGACTTCCCAGTCAGTGCCCAGGCGACGCGTGCGCCTCTGGCAGCGGGCGGCACCACGCCCCCTTCTCGTGCACGTGGTCCCTGGGCTGATTGGGAAGTCACCTACCGATCCGTTGCTCGGAAGGGGGCACCTCGTGGAGGACCAGGGCCTGCAGACGCGGGCCGTAGCGGTGCGGGGACGGCCGGCGAATCAGACCCGCCAGGGCAGCTTGGTGATCGCCGCGATCGCGCGGCTGATCCCTGTCGCGCACTAACCGGTGCCGCCGGGCCATCGCATGGCCGATCCCAACTGGGCCAACCGGACGATCTGGACGGGTGACAACCTGCCCATCATGCGCGGCATGAACAGCGCCAGCGTTGACCTGATCTACCTGGATCCGCCCTTCAACTCCAACAAGACCTACAGCGCCCCCATCGGCTCCGAGGCGGCGGGCGCCGCCTTCAAGGACACCTGGGCGCTGAGTGACGTGGATTTGGCGTGGCACGGCGAGATCGCGGAGCAGAATCCCGCCGTCTACGCCGCCATCGCCGCCGCCGGCGAGACCCACGGGCCGGGGATGCAGTCCTACCTGATCATGATGGCCGTCCGGCTGCTGGAGATGCACCGCTTGCTCAAGGACACCGGCAGCCTCTATCTCCACTGCGACCCGACGGCGAGCCACTATCTCAAGCTGCTGCTGGACGCGGTCTTCGGGCCGCAGCAGTTCCGCAACGAGATCGTCTGGCACTACTACAACAAGTACGGGGTCGGGAAACGGGTCTTCGGGCGCAACTACGACCAGATCCTCTTCTACTCGCGGACCGACCGATATGCGTTCACGCCGCAGCGAGAGCCACGTGAGAAGCCCGTCCGGCAACTCCAGCGGGTGAACGTTGGCGGCGTGCTGAAGAATCGCAAAGACGCCGATGGGCAACTGATGTATCGCACCGTCACCGACCGGAAAGTCGATGCGGTCTGGCGGATCCCGTCCATCCAGCCCGCATCGCGACAGTACATGGGCTACCCCACGCAGAAGCACGAGCGCGTCCTGAGTCGGATCATCCTCGCCAGTTCCGAGCCTGGCGATCTGGTTCTCGACCCTTTCGCGGGCTGCGCGACGACTTGCGTCGCAGCAGAGCATCATGAGCGGCAGTGGATCGGGATCGACCTCTCCCCCCTCGCCGCCGAGCTGGTGGAGCGTCGGCTCCGAGACCGGGCCCGCACGTTCGCGCGCTGCATCCGGCGCGACGACATCCCCCAGCGGACGGACATCGGCGACCTGCCGGCCTACCGCACGCACAAGCACCACCTCTACGGGCAGCAGGAGGGCGTCTGCGCCGGCTGCCGGGTATTCTTCCCGTTCCGCAATTTCACCGTGGATCACATCATCCCGAGCAGCCAAGGCGGGACGGATCACCGGTCGAACCTGCAACTCCTCTGCGGCGCCTGCAACAGCCTCAAGGGCGATCGCCCACAGGCCTACCTGCTGTCGGTGCTGCGGGAGCGCGGCGTCCTGCAGGCGTCGTAGCCCCCGACCCCCGACCCCCAGCCACCCCCTATGCTGCCGACCATGGAGATCGCACTCGTTCTTGTGGGGATGGTGGCGCTGATCGGCGTGCTGGCGACGGCCTACCTGGCGCGGCGGATGGTGCGGGCCGACGGGGAGCGGCCGGGCGAGCGCATCGCGGGGCTCAGCGCCCAGATCGCCGAGCGCGACCGCCAGCTCGACGAGGTCCGGGCCGACCGCGACGCGGCCCGCCGCGACCGCGATGCGGCCCAGGCGGCGGGCCAGCAGGCCCGCGTCGAGCTCGCCCAGGTCCGGGCCGACCACATCGCCCGCAACGAGGAGCTGGCCAAGGCCCAGGCGCAGATCGACACGCACTTCAAGGGCCTCGCGGCGGGCGTGCTGAAGGCCAACAGCGAGGCGCTGCGCGTCCAGACCACGGCGCACTTCGCCCAGCAGCTGCAGGTCAGCGACGCGGAGTTGGAGAAGCGCCAGCAGGCCGTCGCGGCGCTGGTCAAGCCGGTCCGCGACCACCTGGATAAGTTCGAGAAGCAGGTCAACGACATCGAGCAGAAGCGCGAGGGCGCCTACGAGGGCCTGAAGGTGCAGATCGGCCGGCTGCAGGATGTGACGGGCAACCTCAGCGAGGCGCTGCGCTCGCCGCAGATTCGCGGGCAGTGGGGCGAGCAGCAGTTGCGCAACATCCTGCAACTGTCGGGCCTGCGCCCGGGCATCGACTTCGACGAGCAGGTCACGTCGGCGGCGGACGACGACGGGGCGCGGCGGCGGCCCGACGCGGTGGTGCGCATCCCCGGCGGCGTGCAGGTCGTGATCGACGCCAAGACGCCGCTCAGCTCCTACCTCGACGCCCACAACGCGGCCGACGAGCAGCAGCAGCGGGAGTTTCTGCAGCGGCACGCGAAGTCGCTGGGCGATCGGGTCAAGGAGTTGGGCGACAAGGACTACACGGCGACGGTGCCCGGCTCGCCCGACTTCGTCGTCATGTTCCTGCCCACGGAGGCGATCCTGGAAGCGGCCATGGAGGTCCAGCCGTCGCTGTGGGAGGACGCCTGGCAGAAGCACCACGTGCTGATCGCGACGCCGGGGCTGCTGGTGGCGTTCCTGCGCACCGTCGCGCTGGCCTGGCAGCGGCAGGACATGCAGGAGAACGCCCAGCAGATCTCCGACGAGGCGCGGCGGCTGTACGAGAGCCTGCAGGTCTACGCCGGCCACGTGGGGCGCGTGGGCAAGGGGCTCCAGCAGGCCCTGACCGCCTACAACGACAGCGTCGGCTCGCTCGAAGGGCGGGTGCTGGTCCGCGCCCGCCGGTTCGAGGAGCTCGGCCCGGCGGCGTCGGGCGCCAAGCGCATCGACATCGTGGAGCCGATCGATCACAGCGTCCGCGCCGCCGCCGCGCCGGAACTCACCGGCAGGGACGCCGCCGCGGCCGATTGAGCGGCGACGCGGTGAGCGCGCCGCGCGTAAACTGCCCCTCGATCCCCCGCCGCCTCCCTTGACAGTCGCGATCCGGCGTCCGTAGGCTGTGCTGCTGTACGCCGAGGTTCACGTCCCCCGTACGGGTCGAGGCCGAAACCGGAGACAACCGCCGGCACCTGGTGCCGGAAGGGTTCTATCGGACGGCCTGGGCCCTTTCTGATTGCTCCGGGGATTGTCCGGCCGTGCCGGCCCCGATCGGAGCGACGGGGGTCCGCGGCGCTCGAAGCGCGTGGACCAAGCGTGCAGGCCAAGCGAAGGGCGGGGCTCGTGCCCACAGTCAATCAGTTGGTGCGCCGCGGTCGCAAGAAGACCGTCAAGAAGACCAAAGCGCCTGCGCTGCGGTTCATGCATAACTCGCTGACCAACCGCACCCGCGAGGGGCGCGGCTCTCCCCAGATGCGCGGCGTCTGCACGGCCGTCCGCACGATGACGCCCAAGAAGCCCAACTCGGCCCTGCGCAAGGTCTGCCGCGTGCGGCTGACCAACGGCATCGAGGTCACGGCCTACATCCCCGGCGAGGGGCACACGCTGCAGGAGCACTCGGTGGTGCTCATCCGCGGCGGGCGCGTGAAGGACCTGCCGGGGGTGCGCTACCACGTCATCCGCGGCGCGCTCGACGCCCAGGGCGTGGGCGGCCGCAAGCGCGGTCGCTCGAAGTACGGCACCCGTCGCACCGGCGGGCCCACCACGGCCGCGCCGGCCTGATCAGCGAAGGATTGCGAGCGATATGCCACGCCGGAATCGGCCCGAGCGGCACAAGATCCCGCCTGATCCGCGCTACAACAGCCACGTCCTGCAACAGTTCATCAACAAGGTGATGATGAATGGCAAGAAGGGCGCCGCCGAGCGCATCGTCTACGGCGCGCTCGCGCACATCGAAGAGCGCACCCGCCGCGACGGCATCGACGTCTTTCAGCAGGCGATGCGCAACGTCACGCCGCAGATGGAAGTCAAGCCCCGCCGCGTCGGCGGCGCGACCTACCAGGTGCCCGTCGAGATCCGCGCCGACCGCCGCGCCGCGCTGGCGGTGCGCTGGATCCTGACCGCCGCGCGCGCGCGCGGTGGCCGCTCCATGGCCGAGCGCCTGGCGCAGGAGCTGATGGACGCTTCCGAGAACCAAGGCACGGCCGTCAAGCGTCGTGACGATACCCACCGGATGGCCGAGGCGAACCGCGCTTTCGTGCACTACCGCTGGTAGGACCGCTACCCCATGCCCCGCGACATCCCCATTGAGTACGTGCGCAACATCGGCGTCATCGCCCACATCGACGCGGGCAAGACGACCGTGACCGAGCGCATCCTCTACTTCACCGGCCGCACCTACAAGATCGGCGAGGTCCACGAGGGCACCGCCGTCATGGACTTCATGGACCAGGAGCGCGAGCGCGGCATCACCATCACCGCCGCCGCCACCACCGCGGAGTGGCTCGGCCACCGCGTCAACATCATCGACACCCCCGGCCACGTCGACTTCACCGTCGAGGTGGAGCGCTCGCTGCGCGTGCTCGACGGCGGCGTCGTGGTCTTCGACGCCGTGGCCGGCGTCGAGCCGCAGTCCGAGACGGTCTGGCGGCAGGCCGACAAGTACCGCGTCCCCCGCCTCTGCTTCATCAACAAGATGGACCGCGTCGGCGCCGACTTCGAACGCACGATCGACATGATCGCGGACCGGCTGGGCATGTTGCCGGTGCCCGTGCAGATGCCCATCGGCGCCGAGGAGACCTTCGGCGGCATCATCGACCTGATCGCGATGCGCGCCTGGACCCACAGCGGCAAGCGCGACGACCCCCCCGTCGAGGGCCCCATCCCGCCCGCGCTGCAGGCCGCCGCCGAGCGCTGGCGCGACACCATGCTGGAGCGCCTGTCGGAGCACGACGAGCAGATCATGATCTCGTACCTGGAGGGCCACGAGGTCGGCCCGGACGAGATCCGCAAGGCCGTGCGCCGGGGCGCCATCGCCAACGAGTTCACGCCGATCTTCTGCGGCGCGGCCCTCAAGAACATGGGCGTGCAGCGGCTGCTCGACGGCATCGTCGATTACCTGCCCTCGCCCGTCGACGTGCCCCCCATCACCGGCCGCCGCCCCGACGGCGTCGATGTCGCGCGACCGCCCGCCGACGACGCCCCCCTGGCCGCGCTGACCTTCAAGATCGTCACCGACCCCTACGTGGGCCGCCTCGCCTACACCCGCGTCTACTCCGGCGTCCTGCGCACCGGCGACTCCGTGACCAACACCTCGCGCCACAAGCAGGAGCGCATCGGCCGGCTGCTGCGTATGCACGCCAACAGCCGCGAGGAGATCGACGCGGTCTACGCCGGCGGCATCGCGGCCATCATCGGCCTCAAGGACACCTTCACCGGCGACACGCTCGCCCCCCGGGAGCACCCGGTCGTGCTGGAGGACATCACCTTCCCCGCCCCGGTGATCTCCATCGCCATCGAAGCCAAGAGCAAGGCCGACCAGGACAAGATGGGCCAGGCGCTGCGCAAGCTCTCCGAAGAAGACCCAACCTTCATCGCCACCTACAACGAGGAGACCGGCCAGACGATCATCTCCGGCATGGGCGAGTTGCACCTGGAAGTCATCGTCGACCGCATGACGCGCGAGTTCCGCGTCGGCTGCAACGTCGGCCGGCCCCAGGTCGCCTACCGCGAGACGGTGCGCCGCACGGCCGAGCACGAGACCCGCTTCGTGCGGCAGACCGGCGGCCGCGGCCAGTTCGCGCACGTCATCCTGCGCATCGAGCCCCTCCCCCCCGGCTCCGAGAACGTGTTCGAGAACAGCATCCGGGGCGGCGCCATCCCGCAGCAGTACATTCCGGCCGTCGCCAAGGGCGTCGCGCAGGCGCAGCGCAACGGCGTCTTGGGCGCGCACGGCGTCGTCGACGTCCGCGTCACCCTCGTCGACGGCAACTACCACGAAGTCGATTCCAGCGAGATGGCCTTCACGACGGCGGCCAGCATCTGCTTCCAGGAGGCCATGCGCCGCGCCAAGCCGGTGCTGCTGGAGCCCATCATGAAGCTCGAGATCTCCACGCCGGAGAGTTTCCTCGGCGATGTCGTCGGCGACGTCTCCTCCCGGCGGGGACAGGTGCACGGCATCGAGGCGCGCGGCGTGACGCAGATCGTCAGCGCGATGATCCCCCTCGCCGAGACCTTCGGCTACACAACGTCGCTGCGCTCGATGACGCAGGGCCGGGCCACATCCAGCATGGAGTTCGATCACTACGCGGAGGCGCCCGCGGCGGTCGCCGAGGCGGCCACGAAGGCATAGAGTGCCGGAGCGCCGCGAGCGCCCCCGGCCAGGAACGCAGGAAGGATTCCCATGGCGCGCGAGAAATTCGAACGCACGAAGCCGCACGTGAACGTGGGCACGATTGGCCACGTCGATCACGGCAAGACGACGCTGACGGCGGCGATCACGAAGACCCTGGCCCTGGGCGGCGAGGGCGAAGTGCGCTCCTTCGACTCGATCGACAACGCCCCCGAGGAGCGCGAGCGCGGGATCACGATCGCGATCGCGCACGTCGAGTACGAGACCGACGCGCGCCACTACGCGCACATCGACGCCCCCGGCCACGCCGACTACATCAAGAACATGATCACCGGCGCCGCCCAGATGGATGGCGCCATCCTGGTGGTGGCCGCCCCCGACGGGCCCATGCCGCAGACCCGCGAGCACATCCTGCTGGCGCGCCAGGTGGGCGTGCCGCGGATGGTCGTCTTCCTCAACAAGTGCGACCAGATGGACGACCCCGAGTTGCTGGACCTGGTCGAGCTCGAGGTGCGCGAACTGCTCAGCCAGTACGACTTCCCCGGCGACGACATCCCCTTCATCCGCGGCGCCGCCCTGCACGCCCTGGAGTCGGAGGGCAGCGACCCGGCCGCCCCCGAGTACGCCCCCATCCACGAACTGATGGCCGCCGTCGACGACTACGTGCCGACCCCGCCGCGGCTCACCGACCAGCCCTTCCTGATGCCCATCGAGGATGTCTTCGGGATCAAGGGCCGCGGCACCGTCGTCACGGGCCGCATCGAGCGCGGCCAAGTGCACATCGGCGACGCGATCGAGATCGTGGGCCTCAAGGAGACCGAGCGCACCACCGTGACCGGTGTGGAGATGTTCAAGAAGACGCTCGACGCCGGCGAGGCGGGCGACAACGTCGGCTGCCTGCTGCGCGGCAAGGAGCGCGCCGATATCGAGCGCGGCCAGGTGCTCGCCGCCCCCGGCTCAATCACCCCCCACACCACCTTCGACGCCGAGGTCTACATCCTGGGCAAGGACGAGGGCGGCCGCCACACCCCCTTCTTCCCCGGCTACCGCCCCCAGTTCTACATCCGCACCACCGACGTCACCGGCGAAATCCAATTCCCCGGCGAGGTCGAAATGGCCATGCCCGGCGACAACGTCGTCATGCGCATCCGCCTCATCAGCCCCATCGCCCTCGAACCCGGCTTGCGCTTCGCCATCCGCGAGGGCGGCCGCACCGTCGGCGCCGGCGCCGTCGCGCAGATATTGGAGTAGCCGTCGCATGGCGCGTCAGAAAATCCGCATCCGACTCAAGGCCTACGACCACCGCGTGCTCGACGAGAGCGCCGCGCAGATCGTGGAGTCCGCGGAGAAGACCGGCGCGGCCGTCGCGGGGCCGATCCCGCTGCCCACCGACATCAACAAGTACACCGTGATCCGCTCGCCGTTCGTCCACAAGGACGGCCGCGAGCAGTTCGAGATTCGCACCCACAAGCGCCTCATCGACATCCTGGAGCCCACCGGTCGCACGGTGGACACGCTCATGCGGCTCCAGCTGCCGAGCGGCGTCGACATCGAGATCAAGCTGTAGGTCGGCCAAGACGCCCGCGCCCAGAACCGGCGCAGAGAAAAACCGAGAGCAGAAGGGACGGGGACGGACAATCGTGACGGTGCTGGGACTCCTCGGCAAAAAGCGCGGCATGGTGCAGGTCATCCAGGAGGATGGCCGCGTCGCCGGCTGCACGGTGCTGGAAGTCGGCCCCTGTCCCATCACCCAGATCCGCACCCCCGAGCGCGACGGCTACGCCGCCGTGCAGGTCGGCTTCGGCCCCATACCCGAGCGGAAGGCCAACAAGGCCGAGCGCGGACACACCCGCTCCAACGGCGCCCTCAAGCACCTGGCGGAGTTCCCCGCCGACGACTACGACGCGCTCAGCGTCGGCCAGACGCTCACCGCCGATGAGGTCTTCCACGTCGGCGACCACGTCGACGTGCAGGGCATCGGCAAGGGCAAGGGCTTCCAGGGCGGCGTCAAGCGCCATCACTTCGCCGGCGGCCCCAAGACGCACGGTCAGAGCGATCGCCATCGCTCGCCCGGCTCCATCGGCGCCGGCTCCACGCCGGGCCGGGTCCTCAAGGGCACCCGCATGGCGGGCCGCATGGGCGGCAAGACGGCCTCCACGATCAACCTCGAAGTCGTGCGCGTGCAGCCCGAGCGCGGCCTCGTCTTCGTCAACGGTTCCGTCCCCGGCGCGACCGACGGCCTCGTGCGCATCCGCCAGACCAATCGCCAGTCACGGAGCCGGGCATGAAGCTCTCCCTCGTCGACCGCAGCGGCGTGGAGTTGCGCCAGATCGACGTTGATGACGCCGTCTTCGGCATTGAGCCGAACCTGCCCGTCGTGCATCAGGCCCACGTCGCCCAACTCGCCAACCGGCGGCAGGGCACGGCCAGCACGCTCAATCGCTCCGACCACCGCAGCAGCACCGGCAAGACGCGTCGCCAGAAGGGGACCGGCCGGGCCCGCCAGGGCGGCGCCTCCTCGCCCGTGCGTCGCGGCGGCGCGGTCGCCCACGGCCCCCACCCCCGCTCCTACCGGCAGCGCCTGCCCCGGCGCATGCGCCGCCTGGCGATCCGCTCCATGCTCTCGCAGCGCGCCGCCGAGGGCGGCCTCATCGTCCTCGACGGCGAGTCCTTCGAGCCCAAGACGCAGGCGGTGGAGCAACTGCTCGCCGATCTGGGCGTGCAGCGCAGCGGCCTGCTCGTGACCAGCCGCAGCAACGACGCGCTCAAGCGCGGCATCCGCAACCTGCGCGCCATGGATACCTGCCCCGCGGACACGCTGAACGTGGAATCGCTGCTGACGCACGACCACATCGTCATGACCGAGGCCGCCCTGCGCCGCGCCGAGGCCCTCTGGGGCGGCGAGCGCAGCGCCGCGCGTCGCGCCCCCGCCGCCCCGCCCCCGCCGCACGAGGAGGAGTCCTAGATGCCCAAGGACATTCACCCCTTCTCGGTCGTGCGACGGCCGATCATCACGGAGAAATCGACGGAGCTCGCCGGCGTGGGGCAGTACGTCTTCGAGGTCGACCCGCGCGCCAACAAGATGCAGATCAAGGAAGCCGTCGAGATCGGCTTCAACGTCGTCGTGCGTCGCGTCAACACGATGAACGTGCGCGGCCGCCGCCGCCGCTTCGGCCGCCACTACGGCACCGAGCCGAGCTGGAAGAAGGCGGTCGTCACCCTGGCCGACGGCTACGAGATCAAACTCTTCGAGGGGGTGTAGGGTGCCGCTCAAGAAGTTCAAGCCCACGTCGCCCGGCCGCCGCAACTCCTCGGGACACACGTTCGAGGAGATCACGAAGAAGCGGCCCGAGAAGAGCCTGCTCGCCCCCCAGAAGCGCAAGGCTGGTCGCAACAACCAGGGCCGCCTGACCGTGCGGCATCGCGGCGGCGGCCACAAGCGGCGCTACCGCATCATCGACTGGAAGCGCCGCGACCGCGTGGGCATCGAAGGCCGCGTGCGCGCGATCGAGTACGACCCCAACCGCAGCGCCCGCATCGCCCTCATCTTTTACGCCGACGGCGAGAAGCGGTACATCCTCGCTCCGGTGGGCCTGGCCGTCGACGCCCGCATCCACACCGGCCCCGACGCGCCCGTCCGCACCGGCAACACCATGCCCCTGAATCTCATTCCCAACGGCACCGCCGTGCACGGCGTGGAACTGAATCCCGGCCGCGGCGCGCAGATCGTGCGCAGCGCGGGGGCCGCCGCCCAGATCATGGCCAAGGAGGGCGACTTCGTCCTGCTGCGCCTGCCCTCGGGCGAGATGCGCCGTGTGCGCCACGAGTGCTACGCCACCATCGGCCAGGTCGGCAACGTGGAGCACGGCAACATCAAGCTGGGCAAAGCGGGCCGCACCCGGCATCGCGGCCGGCGCCCCCAGGTGCGCGGCTCCGCCATGAACCCCGTCGACCATCCCCACGGCGGCGGCGAGGGCAAGGCGCCCATCGGCCTGCCCTCGCCCAAGACGCCCTGGGGCAAGCCCACGCTGGGCTATCGCACGCGGGGCAAGAAGCCGTCCGACAAGTACATCGTCCGTCGCCGCGGGCGCAAGCGGCGTTAGGAGACCCTATGTCCCGATCGACCAAGAAGGGGCCCTACATCGACTATCGCTTGCAGGCGAAGGTCGAGCGGGTGCGCGTCTCCGGCAAGCGCACGGTCATCCAGACCTGGGCGCGCGCTTCCACCATCACCCCCGAGATGGTGGGCATGACGATCGGCGTCCACGACGGCCGCCGCCACATCCCCGTCTTCGTCTCCGAGAACATGGTCGGCCACAAGCTCGGCGAGTTCGCCCCCACGCGCACCTTCCGGGGCCACGTGGGCCGCTCCGACCGCAGCACCCGGGTGCGATAAACTATGCAAGTCCGCGCGACCGCCAAGTACGTCCGCATGTCGCCCCGCAAGGCCCGCATGATCCTGCAGGGGCTGCGCGGCATGCGCGTCGAGGCCGCCCTCACGACGCTGCGCTTCACCCCCAAGCCGGGTGCGAAACAGGTCGCCAAGGTCGTCGAGTCGGCCGCCGCCAACGCGGAGAGCAACTACGACCTCGCCGCCGGCGACCTGCGCATCGCGCAGATCTACGCCGGTGACGCCCGCACTTTGCATCGCTTCCGGGCCGCCGCGCGCGGCCGCGTGCAGCCGCTGCTCAAGCGCACGTGCCACATCACGGTCATCGTCACGGACGAGCAGGAGTAGCCCATGGGCCACAAGGTGCATCCCACCAGCTTCCGCATCGGCACCATCTACACTTGGCGCAGCCAGTGGTACGCCGACCAGGACTACGCCAAGCTCCTGCGCGAGGACCGCGCGATTCGCGACTTCCTGGCCGACGCCCGGGGCGAGGCCGGCATCTCCCGCGTCGAGATCGAGCGCAACATCAGCCAGCTCACGGTCTCCATCCACACGGCCAAGCCGGGCATCGTCATCGGCCGCGGCGGCCAGAAGGTCGACGAACTCCGCACCGACCTCGAGAAGCTCACCGGCCGCCGCGTGCGCGTGAACATCCAGGAGATTCGCACCCCGGAACTCGACGCCTACCTGGTGGCGCGCAACGTCGCCGACCAACTCGAGCGCCGCGTCGCCTTCCGCCGCGCCATCAAGCAGGCCGTGCTGCGCACCCGCCAGCGGGGCGCCGAGGGCGTCAAGATTCACATCAGCGGTCGCCTGGGCGGCGCCGAGATGTCGCGCAGCGCCGGCGAGATGGACGGCCGCGTCCCCCTGCACACGATCCGCGCCGACATCGACTACGGCTTTGTCGAGGCGCATACGGTCTTCGGGCGCATCGGCGTCAAGTGCTGGATCTACAAGGGCGACATCCTGCCCGCCGCCGCCAACAAGCCCGACGCGCGCGAGGTCAGCGGCCCCGCGCACGCCGTGCCGCCGCCGCCCTCGTCGCCCCTGGCGCGGCCCAGCGGCGCCGCCACCCGGGGGAGCGCCTGATGCTGCAACCGAAGCGCGTCAAGTGGCGCAAGCACCATCGCGGCCGCCGCCGCGGCGTCGCCCACGGCGGCAGCCAGGTGGCCTTCGGCGACTTCGGCCTGCAGTCGCTCGACGCCGCCTGGATCGACGGCCGCCAGATCGAGTCCGCGCGCCGCGCGATCACCCACCACGTCAAGCGCGGCGGCAAGGTCTGGATCCGCATCTTCCCCGACAAGTCGGTCACCCAGAAGCCGGCCGAAACCCGCATGGGCAAGGGCAAGGGCGCGCCCGAGAAGTGGGTCGCCGTCGTCAAGCCCGGCCGCATCCTGTTCGAGATCGGCGGCGTCTCCGAGCTCGACGCCCGCGAGGCGCTGCGCCTCGCCGCCCACAAGCTCCCCGTGCATACCCGCGTCGTGCAGCGCGAATTGGAGGTCATCTGACCATGCCCAACCCGCTCGCCGACGAAGCCCGCCAGATGGACGACGCCGCGCTCACCAGCGCGGTCAACGAGGCCTATCGCGAGGTCTTCAACCTGAACTTCCAAAAGGGCACGCATCAGCTGCAGGACCTCACGGCGATCCGGCGCGCCCGGCGCCGCATCGCGCGGCTGCGGACGATCCTGCGCGAGCGCGAACTCGCCATCGTCGCCGGCGCGCCGCTGCAGCCGCTGGCCGCGGCCGCGCCCGCCCCGATCTCCCCGCAGCGGCAGCGCGCGCTCGACGAGCGCGCAGAGGCCGCGAGTGCGCTGCCCGCGGACGCCCGCTCCCTGATCCCGCCCACCGCCTTCGCCGACGACCTCGTGGACGACGCCGTCGAAGATGTCGAGTTGACCTCATCCGCCGCCGCCGCCGCCGGCGACGCCGAGACCGCCCCCGAGAAGGAGACGAGCTAGCGATGGCACGCAAGCAGCGCACCGGCGTCGTCGTGAGCGACAAGATGGACAAGACCGTCGTCGTGCGCGTCGAACGCACCGTTACGCATCGGCGCTACAAGAAGGTGCTGCGACGGCGCAAGCAGTTCCAGGCGCACGACGAGACCAACGTCTGCGCACTCGGCGACCAGGTGCTGATCGAAGAGTGCCGGCCCCTCTCGCGGCACAAGCAGTGGCGCGTCGTCGAGATCCTGGCGCGCCACGAGGTCGCCGAGCTCCAGCCCCGCGACATCCAGGCGCCGTCCGTCGACGCGGCCCCGGCCCCCGACGCCCCCGCGGTGGACCCGCCGGCAGCCCCCGAGGCCCCAGCGGCCGAGGAAGCGCCGGCCGACGCCCCCGCGGCTGCGGTCGCGGACGCCCCCGCCGCCGAAGAGGCGCCGGAGGCGCCCGCCGAAGTGACCGCCGAAGCGCCCACCGAAGCGATGGCCGAAACGCCCGCCGAAATGACGTCCGACACGCCCGCCGAAGCGCCGGCCGACACGCCCGCCGAAGCGCCGCCGGAGCCCCCCGCTGAGGCATCGGAGGCGCCGGCTGAGGAGCCTGCGGAAGCGCCGGAAGCCCCGGCAGAGCCGGAAGCGCCAGAAGCATCGCAAGAGCCGGAGGCTGCGGCCTCGGAGGCCCCGGACGAGACGCCGGCCGCCGAAGCCGCCCCCGTCGCCGAAGCGCCGCCGGACGCGGAGGTCAGCGCCGACGCCACGCCCGAGCCGGTCCCGGAGGATGCGGAGTCGCCGCCGTCCGACGCGACCGCGGAAGCCACTGCGGAAGCGGCCGCAGACGCGGCCGCGGATGCGACCACCGACGCAGAACCAGAAGCCGAGACGCAGTCATGATCCAGCAGGAGAGTCGCCTCGTCGTTGCCGACAACTCCGGCGCCCGCAAGATCTTGTGCATCCGTGTGCTCGGCGGCACCGGCCGGCGCTATGCCAGCGTGGGCGACGTCATCGTCGCGACGGTCAAGCAGGCGGATCCCGGCCGCGAGGTGAAGAAGGGCGACGTCGTGCGCGCCGTCGTCGTGCGCACCGCCAAGGGCTACCGCCGGTCCGACGGCTCCTACATCAAGTTCGACGACAACGCGGCCGTCATCCTCACCGATGCCACCAACCCCAAGGGCACGCGCATCTTCGGGCCCGTGGCCCGCGAACTGCGCGAGAAGAACTACATGCGCATCGTCTCGCTCGCCCCGGAGGTGATCTGATGCGCCGCCTGCGTCAGGACGACGTCGTGGAGATCATCAGCGGCAAGGACCGCGGCCGCCGCGGCCAGGTCCGTGAGCTGCAGCCCGAGCGGGGCCGCGTGATCGTGCAAGGCGTCAACATCGTCAAGAAACACATGAAGGCGCGCCAGCTCGGCACGCAGGCCGGCATCATCGAGGTCGAAGCCCCCCTGCCCTGGAGCAAGGTGGCCGTCGTCTGCGCCGACTGCGACAAGCGCACGCGCGTGGGCTTCCGGCGCCGATCCGACGGCGTCAAGGTCCGCTTCTGCCGTCGCTGTGAGGAGGATCTGGACTGATGCCCGTCCCCCGGCTCAAGCAGCGCTACCGCGACGAGATCCAAACCAAGCTCCAGGAGGAGTTCCGCTATTCCAGCATCATGCAGGTTCCGCGGGTGACCCGGGTCGTGGTCAACGTGGGCCTCGGCGAGGCGCTCGGCAACGCCCGCGTGCTCGACATCGTCGCGGCCGAGATCGGCCAGATCACCGGCCAGCGCCCCGTCATCACCCGCGCCCGCAAGTCGATCGCCAACTTCAAGCTGCGTGAGGGGAACCCCGTCGGCGTCACCGTGACCCTGCGCGGCGATCGCATGTGGGAGTTCCTCGACCGCACGATCAACGCCACGCTGCCCCGCATCCGCGACTTCCAGGGCCTCTCCCGCACCGCCTTCGACGGCCGCGGCAACTACAGCATTGGCCTGCGCGAACAGATCGTGTTCCCCGAGATCGAGTTCAGCACCGTCGACCGCATCCGCGGTCTGCAGGTCAACGTGCTGACCTCCGCCCAGAACGATGCCGAGGCTCGGCGCCTGCTCGAGCTGCTCGGCATGCCTTTCGCCCGGTCGGACAACTAGGAGCCATCGCGATGCCCGTTACCGATCCCATCGCCGACATGCTCGCCCGGATCCGCAACGCGGTCACCGCGCGACACGCCCGCGTCCGCGTGCCCGCCTCGAAGATGAAGGTGGCGATCGCGGACGTGCTGGCCGAGGAAGGCTTCATCAAGAGCTACCAGACCCGTGACTCCACCCGCGGCCCGCAGCCCGAGATCGACATCGAACTGCTCTACAAGGAGGGCGGCGACTCGGTCCTGGCCGGCCTGCAGCGCGTCAGCCGTCCCGGCCTGCGCGTCTACGTGCAGCGCCGCGAGATCCCCCGCGTGTACGGCGGCCTCGGCGTCGCCATCATGTCCACGCCGCGCGGCGTGATGACCGGCCGCGACGCGCGCCGCCAGAACGTCGGCGGGGAAGTGCTGTGCTACGTATGGTGACCTCATGAGCCGAGTTGGACGACTGCCCATCCCCATCCCCAGCGGCGTCGCGGTCAGCGTCGATGCTGGTCTGGTCTCCGTGACGGGCCCCAAGGGCGAACTCGCCTGGCAGGCGCCTGCGCCCATCGAGGTCCACATCGCGGGCGACGAGGTCACCGTCACGCGCCCCACCGACAAGCGCAGCATGCGCGCCCTGCACGGCCTCACGCGCGCCTTGATCAACAACATGGTGCTGGGCGTCTCCGAAGGCTTCACCAAGGTGCTCGAGATCCAGGGCACCGGCTACCGCGCGGAGATGGTGGGCGAGAACGTCAACCTGCGCGTCGGCTTCTCGCACCCGGTCGTCGTCGAGCCGCACCCGGGCATCAGCCTCAAGGTCGAAGGCCAGCTCGTCCGGGTCAGTGGCATCAGCAAGCAGGTCGTCGGCCAGCAGGCCGCCGAGATTCGCAAGATTCGCCCCCCCGAGCCCTACAAGGGCAAGGGCATTCGCTACCAGGGCGAATGGGTCCGCCGCAAGGCCGGCAAGGGCGCCGCCGGCGCCTAGGAACGCTCCATCGGGGAGCGAAAGGTCGAGGAGCGACAGATGGGAACCCGACGCAGCCGCCGCAATTCGCGCGCCGCCCGCATCCGCCGCCACGTTCGCGTGCGCAAGCACGTGCGCGGCACCGCCGATCGCCCGCGCCTCGCCGTCTTCCGGTCCAACAGCCACATCTACTGCCAGGTCATCGACGACGACGCCCAGCGCACCCTCGCTGCCGCCTCCGACGTCGAAGCCGACCTGCGCAGCAGCGGCGACAAGACCGCCCGCGCCACGACCGTGGGCGCCCGCGTCGCCGAACGCGCCACATCCGCCGGGGTCACGCGGGTCGTCTTCGACCGCGGAGGCTTCCAATATCACGGCCGCGTGCGAGCGCTGGCCGACGCCGCCCGTGCCGGTGGCCTGAACTTCTAGGGAGCTGCCCATGGTCCAGTATCGAGGAGGCGGAGGCGGAGGCGGTGGACGTGACCGCGGCGATCGCCGCCGCCGCGACGATCGCCCCGGCGACGATGTCGTCGAGAAGGTCGTCTCCATCAACCGCGTCGCGAAGGTCGTCAAGGGCGGGCGGCGCTTCTCTTTCACCGCCGTCATCGTCGCCGGCGACCAGAAGGGCAAGGTCGGCGTCGGCATCGGCCGCGCCAACGAGGTGCCCGAGGCGATCCGCAAGGGCGCGACCGTCGCCCGCCGCAACATGATCACCGTGCCGCTGCGCGACGGCACCCTGCCGCACCCCATCACCCACGACTTCGGCGCCGCCCGCGTCATGCTCAAGCCCGCCGCGCCCGGCACCGGCGTCATCGCCGGCGGTGGCGTGCGCGCCATCCTCGAGGCGGCCGGCGTGCGCAACGTGCTGACGAAGTCGCTGGGATCCAACAATGTGATCAACGTCGTGCGCGCCACCATCGAAGCGCTGCAGCTGCTGCGCGACCCAGTGGAGGTGCGGCGCGAGCGCCTGGCCCTGGCCGGCCGCCTGCCCGCCGCGCCGCCCGAGCCGGCCCCGGCCGCCCCGGCGACGGAGTAGCCCATGGCCACGCTGCAGATCACCTACGTCAAGAGCGCCATCGGCCATCGATCGGACCAGGAGCACACCGTCCGATCCCTGGGTCTGCGCCGCCTGGGACAGAGCGTCGAGAAGCCGGATACGCCCGATGTGCGTGGTATGCTCCGCAAGGTGGCGCACCTGGTGGCGGTGAGTGAGGTCGATTGAGTCATGCCACTTCGCGCCAACGACCTGCATCCGCCCGCCGGGGCCACCCGGTCCCGCAAACGCATTGGCCGCGGCAATGCCGCCGGCGGCGGCACCTACGCCGGCAAGGGCCTCAAGGGCCAGAAGTCGCGCTCCGGGAACGACATCCGCCCCGGCTTCGAGGGCGGCCAGATGCCCCTCATCCGCAAGCTGCCGCGCAAGCCGGGCTTCCGCAATCCCTTCCGCATCGAGTACACCGCGATCAACGTCGGCGCGCTGGGCGATCGGTTCCCGGCGGGCGCCAGCGTCGATGCGGCGGCGCTCGTGGGCGCGCGGCTGCTGAAGCGCGCCGATGAGCCGTTCAAAGTCCTGGCCGGCGGCGAGTTGTCCCACGCCCTCACGCTGCGCGCCCCCAAGGTCTCGGCTGCCGCGCGCCGGAAGATCGAAGCCGCGGGTGGAACCATTGAGGAGCTGAATGCAGCGAGCCCCGACGGCGCAGAGTCCAACTAGACCGCGCCTGCTCCAGGCCCTCGTCGACGCGTGGCGCCAGCCGGACGTCCGCCGCAAGCTCGCCTTCACGCTGGCGATGCTGGTGGTCTTCCGCTTCCTCGCGCACGTGCCCGTGCCCAACGTCAACCTCGTCCAGCTCGACAACGCCCTGCAGAACAACCCCGTGCTGGGCTTCCTCAACCTGTTCAGCGGCGGCGGCTTGGAGAACCTCAGCATCGTCGCGCTGGGCGTCTATCCCTACATCACCGCGTCGATCGTCATGCAGCTCATGACGCCGATGATCCCCCGCCTGCAGGCGCTCTCCAAGGAGGGCGAGGCGGGCCGCAACAAGATCGGCCTCTACACCTACTGGTTCGCGCTGCCGATGTCGGTGGTGCAGGGCTACGGCCAGTTGCTGCTGCTCGAGAACGCCAACGCGATCTCCGGCATCGGCTTCAGCGGCGCCGACGCCCTGCCCACGCTCTCGGCCGTCATCTCGATGACCGCCGGCACGATGTTCCTCATCTGGCTGGGCGAGCTGATCACGGAGCGCGGCATCGGCAACGGCATCTCGCTGATCATCTTCGGCGGCATCATCGCCAGCTTCCCCACGCTGTTCAACTCCATCCGCGCCAGCGACACCGGCGCCAGCGGCATCCTCATCGTCATCGTCATCGCCCTGGTCCTGGTCGCCCTGATCGTCTTCTTCCAGGAAGCCCAGCGACGCATCCCCGTGCAGTACGCCCGATCCGTCTTCCGCGGCGGACGCATGTACCGGCAGAGCGGGCAGAGTCATATCCCCCTGCGCGTCAACAGCGCCGGCATGATCCCGCTCATCTTCGCCTTCTCGATCATCATCTTCCCCTCCGTCATCGCCGGCTGGGTGACCGGCACGGCCGGCGACGACACCGCCACCCGCACCCGCGTCGAGTTGCCCTTCGCCGCCGACCAGGCCGACGAACTGTCGCTCGCCGAGGCCTTCCCCGGCATCGCCGCCGAGGGGACGATCCTCGTCAACGCCGGCGAGGTCGCCTGGAACGCCGAGGAGGACACCTTCCGCGACGTCATCGATGACATCAACCGCACTAGCAAGGCCAACGTGCTCACCCGCGTCGAAGCGCAAACCGACCCCGGCAGCGGCCAGATCGTGCCCACCTGGAGCATCGAGAACAACGAGATCGGAACCGGGCTCATCGTCCTGGACGACGTCGAGGGCGACCTCATCACCCAGACGGCGGTGCGCACCCACCTCGACGGCCCCGACGATCCGTTCACCGTCGACGCCGTCGAGGGACAGATCGCCGGCCAGCGCCCGGGCGTCGCCGTGCGCGCCGCCTCCTGGGTCGAGGAGAACTTCTCCCCCGGCCGCCCGCTGTACTGGGCGCTCTCGTTCCTGCTCGTCATGGGCTTCACGTTCTTCTACACCGTGGTCACCTTCCAGCAGCAGAACATCTCCGAGAACCTGCAGAAGCAGGGCGGCTTCGTGCCCGGCATCCGTCCCGGCCGTCCCACCCAGGACTACGTCAACAAGGTCCTGGTCCGCATCACCTTCGCGGGCGCCCTGTTCCTGGGCTTCATCGCGATCGTGCCCTTCCTGACGACCGAGTTCATCCCCGACAGTCAGGCCCTCACGATCTCCAGCACCGGCCTGTTGATCGTCGTCGGCGTCGCCCTCGACACCATGAAGCAGGTCGAGTCGCAACTCCTCATGCGCAACTACGAAGGGTTCATCCGCTAGCGATGCACATCATCCTGCTTGGCCCCCCCGGCGCCGGCAAAGGCACCCAGGCCGCCCGCATCGTGCAGGCGACGGGCCTCGTGCACGTCGCCACCGGCGACATGTTCCGCGAGAACGTGCGCGGCGGCACCGACCTGGGCCGCCTGGCGAAGCAGTACATGGACCGCGGCGAACTCGTCCCCGACGCCGTCACCATCGCCATGCTGCGCGAGCGCATGGACCGGCCCGATGCCGCCGCCGGCTCCCTGCTCGACGGCTTCCCCCGCACCGTCGAGCAAGCGCGCGCCCTCGATGCCGCTCTCACCGAGCGCGAGCAGGCGGTCGACGCGGCGCTCTTGATCGACGTGCCCCCCGACGAGGTCCGCGCCCGCCTGGGCGGGCGCTGGACCTGCCCCGCCGACGGCTCGGTCTACCACGAGACGAACAACCCCCCCACGAGCGCCGGCGCATGCGACCGCTGCGGCGGCGCGCTGACCCAGCGCGACGACGACACCCCGAACGCCATCGACCGGCGGCTCTCCGTCTACGCCCAGCAGACCGCCCCGCTGATCGCCTTCTACGAGACGGCCGGCCGCCTCGTCCGCATCGACGGCGCGCGCCCCCCCGCCGACGTCGGCGCCGACCTGCTGGCTGCCCTGCCGGCCGCCCTGCCGACTGGCCTGTCGGAGGGGCGCTGATGCTCGACGGTCGCGCGAACCAGGTCATCCTCAAGAGCCCGGCGGAGATCGAGCAGATGCGCGCGGCCGGCCGCGTGGTCGCCGAAACGCTGCAGGAGCTCGCCGAGATGGTGCGCCCCGGCCGCCGCCTCGCGGCCCTGAACCAGCACGTGGTGCGCAAGTACGACCGCCTCGGCGTCGTCCCCACCTTCGTGGGCTACCACGGCTTCCCCGACGCCATCTGTGCCTCCGTGAACGAACAGCTCGTCCACGGCTTCGCCACCGACCGTATCCTGGAGGACGGCGACATCCTCTCCATCGACCACGGCGCGACGGTCGGCGGCTGGGTGGCGGACTCCGCCATCACCGTCCCCGTCGGGATGGTGTCGGCTGAGGCCCAGCGCCTGATCGACGTCACCCGGGAGTCGCTGCGGGCCGGCATCGATGTGGCGCGCGTCGGCGTCCGCAAGGGCGACATCGGCGCCGCCATCCAGGCGGTGCTCGAGGATGCGGGCTATGGTGTGGTGCGCAAGTACGTCGGGCACGGCGTCGGCCGCGCCATGCACGAGCCGCCCAGCATGCCGAACTACGGCCACCCGGGCAGCGGCATGATTATGCGCCGGGGAATGGTCGTCGCACTGGAGCCAATGGCCACCATTGGCAGCCCGGAGACCGTAGAGTTAGCGGACGGCTGGACCGTCTGCACAAAAGATGGCAAACTTTCTGCTCACTTCGAACACACAATGGCCCTCCGGGACGGGGAGCCGGCAGACGTACTGACCGCCTGGGACTGACCCGCCCGCGGACTCCCGGCCGGCGGCTGTCGCCGCCCGGGCGGACGCGGAGCGGGAATCGGGAACGAACGGAAACGGAACGAGGAGGAGCACGATGGCCCGCCTTTCCGGCGTCGACGTGCCGGACGACAAGAAGATCCAGTACGCCCTGCGCTACATCTACGGCATTGGGGCCACCCGCGCGCGGGAGATCGTGCGCAAGAGCCAGCTCAACCCCGAGAAGCGCATGCGGGAACTGACCGAGTCGGAGATCTCCCGCCTGCGCGAGATCATCGACCGCGACTACCTCGTCGAGGGCGACCTGCGCCGCGAGACGCGGCAGAACATCCAGCGGCTGATCGACATCAACTGCTACCGCGGCCAGCGCCACCGTCGCAACCTGCCCCTGCGGGGCCAGCGCACCCGCACCAACGCCCGCACGCGCCGCGGCGCGCGCCGGACCGTGGCCGGCCGTCGTCGCGCCGCCCTCAAGAAGTAGCCCACCAGAAAAGGGAATCCAAGGAGCCAGAGGACCGCATGGTGCAAGACCAGCCGACGCCCCCGCCCGACCCCGCCGCGCCGACGGCGGCGCCCGCCGCCGCCGCGGCCGCCACCACCGCGCCCACGCGCGCCGCCCGCGGCCGGCGCCGGGAGCGCAAGAACGTGCCCCGCGGGCGCGCCTACGTGCAATCGACGTTCAACAACACGATCATCACTCTCACCGACCTCAACGGGAACACGCTCGCCTGGGGCAGCGCCGGCTCGACCGGCGTCAAGGGCTCCCGCAAGAGCACCCCCTACGCCGCCCAGATCGCGGCCGAGAACGCCGCCCGCAAGGCCATGGACCACGGCCTCCGCGAGGTCGATGTCTTCGTCAAGGGCCCCGGCAGCGGGCGCGAATCCGCCGTCCGCGCCCTGCAGGCCAGCGGCATCGCGCTGCGCACCATCCGCGACATCACGCCCATCCCACACAACGGCTGCCGCCCCCGCAAGCGGCGCCGGGTCTAGGAGCGAGCCATGGCGCGTTATACCGGACCCACGTGTCGCCTCTGCCGTCGCACCGGCGAAACCCTCTGCTCGAAGGCGCGCTGCGCCCTCGAGCGGCGCCCGAACCCGCCCGGCCAGCGATCACCGCGCCGGCGCAAGGTCTCGGACCGCGCCCGCCAGCTGATCGAGAAGCAGAAGGCCCGCTACACCTACGGCGTCCTGGAGCGGCAGTTCCGGCGCATGTACAAAGAGGCCACCCGCCGCGCCGGCGCGACCGGCGACAACTTGGTGCAGCTGCTCGAACTGCGCCTCGACAACGTCGTCTACCGTGCCGGGCTGGCCGAATCCCGGCCCCAGGCGCGCCAGATCGTCTGCCACGGCCACATCACCATCAACGGCCACAAGGCCGACATCCCATCCATTCAGACCAAGGTTGGAGACCGCATCGGCTGGACCGCGCGGGGGAAGGGCACGAAGTTCTTTGAGAACGTGAAAGAGTGGCAGGGAGGCCGCGAGGTGCCCGGCTGGATCGCCGTCGATCCACTGCAGCTGGAAGCGTCGCTGACCGCCCTGCCCCTGCGCACCGACGTCGATACCAAGTTCGATGAGAATGCCATTGTTGAGTACTACTCCCGCTAGCACCGCCATCCAAGACGTCCTCCGCCCCGGCGGAGCAACGGTCCGGGAGGGACAGCCCCACGTGACTACCGAGCAAGACAACCCCCGGCTCGCCATCGAAGAGTCCACCGCCACCTACGTCCGGCTCGTCGTCGAGCCGCTCGCCCGCGGCTTCGGCACCACCGTCGGCAACGCCCTGCGACGCGTGCTGCTCGCCGCGCTGCCCGGCGCGGCCGTCGTCGCCGCCCGCATCGACCAAGTCCAGCACGAATTCTCCACCATCGAGCACATCAAGGAAGACACCACGGAGCTGCTGCTCAACCTGCGCGGCATCCGCCTGCGCGCGCTCTCCGACCGCCCCGCCAAGATCTTCCTCGACGTCTCGGGCGAACGCATCGTCACCGCCGCCGACCTGGAAGTCCCCGGCGACTACGAGATCGTCAACCCGGAGTTGCACATCGCCACGCTCGACGCCCCCGAGGCCCGGCTCAGCGCCGCCCTCGACGTCGAGCGCGGCCGCGGCTTCGTGCCCGCCGGCCACACCGACGGCATGCCGATCGGCGTCATCCCCATGGACGCCGTCTTTACCCCCGTGCGCAAGGTCAACTACACCGTGCAGCCCACCCGCGTGGGCCAGGAGAGCGACCTCGACCGGCTCATCCTGGAAGTCTGGACCGATGGCTCGCTCAGCGGCGAGGACGCCGTCCGCCGGGCCTCCGAAATCCTCCAGCGCGAACTGCGCCTGTTCGTCCACATGGGCACCCCGGCCTCCTCCTACGATATGCTGCCGGGCGCGGGGCTGGGCCTCAGCCCCGAGCGCTACAACACCTCGATCGAGGAGATCTCGCTCTCCGTCCGCGCCTTCAACTGCCTCAAGCGCAGCGGCCTGATGACCATCGGGCAGGTGCTGGAGAAGTCCGACGAGCAACTGCTGGGCCTGCGCAACTTCGGCGACAAGTCGTTCTTCGAACTGATGGACCGCCTGCGCGAGCTCGGCTACGTGGCCGAGGACGACCCCCGCGGCCGGGTCGGCAGCGCCGAGTTTCTGGAGGCGGCCGCGGCGGCCGCGGCGGCCGCGGGCGAAGATCCCCCCGACATCGAGCCGGCCCGGGAAGCCGACGAAGAAATCAGCTCGCTGGGCACGGCGCTGCTCGAGGCGCTGCGCGAGGCGGGCCAGGAGCCCGGCATCCGGCCCTAGCGACGGCGCCGGGGCGAACGGACAGGAACGGATACAGCCATGCGGCATCGCATTGCACGCCGCCAGCTGGGGCGCACCGCGACGCACCGGAAGGCCATGATCCACAATCAGGTCACCGACCTGCTGCGCCATGACCGCATCGTCACGACCGAGGCCAAGGCCAAAGAGTTGCGGCCGATCGCCGAACGGGTCATCACGCTCGGCAAGCGCGGCGACAGCGCCGCCCGCCGCCGCGCCGGCGCCGTGCTCACCGACAACGCCGTCCTGCGCCGCCTCTTCCGCGAGCTGGGACCGCGCTTCCGCGATCGCCCCGGCGGCTACACCCGCATCGTCAAGCTGGGCCCGCGCCTGGGCGACGGCGCCCGCATGGCCCAGATCGAGCTGGTCGAAGGCGCCGCTGGCGACAGCATCATCGAGCCGGCCGCCGCGACCGGCTCCCCGGACGCGGCCACGCCCACCACGCCCACCACGGGCGCCGCAACGCCCACGCGGGACGCGGAAGCAACAAAGGAGGACGCCTGACCACGCCCCCGGCGCACCGGCGCCGCATTGCGCTCCGCCTTCAATACGATGGCGGCCCCTTCGCGGGGTCGCAGCGGCAGGCCGGTCCCCCGACCGTGCAGGCCGCGATGGAGGCGGCGGCGCAGGCGCTGACCGGAATTGCGCACCGGGTCGATTTCGCCGGCCGCACCGACGCAGGAGTGCACGCCACCGGCCAGGTGGCGGCGCTCAGCAGCGATGCGGCGCTCAGCCCGGACCGCTGGCGCCATGGCTTGAACCACTTCTTGCCCGCCGCCGTCGCCGTCCAGGATGCGCGCCTCGTGCCGCCCGACTTCGATCCCCGGCGCGACGCCTGCGCCCGGCGCTACCACTATCACCTGCGCCTCGCCCCCGTGCGCCAGCCGCTCTGGGACTCCGGGGCCTGGGTGATGCGCGGGCCGCTGGATGCGGCGAAGATGTCCCAAGCGCTGGCGCTCCTGCCGGGCGATCGGGACTTCGCCTCCTTCGCGGCCCGGCCCGCGACGGGGCACAGCCGGCGGCGCCTCACGGCGGCGCGACTGCGGTCCCGGCCGGGGGGCTGGCGCTTGGAGTTCGAGGCGAACGCCTTCCTGCCGCACCAGGTGCGGCGCATGACCGGGCAGATCGTCGAGATCGGCCGCGGCCGGGCGGAGCCGGAGCGCATCGCGGCGCTGTTGCAGCGGCCGGTCTACGGGACCGCCGCACCGTCGGCGCCGCCGCGGGGCTTGTACTTGGTTGGGGTTCGATACACGCTGGCGGAGCTGGCGGATTGGAATGACGACGACGATGACTGCGATGACACCGAAGACCCACGCCGTCCGCGCCGCTGAGGTCGAGCGCACCTGGCACGTGATCGACGTGGCCGACCGTCCCCTGGGGCGCGTCGCCACCGAGATCGCCATCCTGCTGCGCGGCAAGCACAAGCCCGCCTACACCCCCGCCCTCGACGTGGGCGACTACGTCGTCGTGATCAACGCCGAGCGCGTCGCGGTCACCGGCAACAAGCGCGAGCAGAAGATGTACTACCGCCACTCGGGCTACCCCGGCGGCCTGCGACAGATGCCCTTCAAGGACCTCATCCAGCGCTACCCCGAGCGCGCCGTCGAGAAGGCGGTCAAGGGCATGCTGCCCAAGAACCGCATCGGCGCACGCCAATTCGGCCACCTGCGGGTCTACGCCGGCCCGCATCATCCCCATGCCGGGCAGATCGCCGCGACGGCGCCGGCCGCCACGACGGAGGAATAGCATGACCACCAGCCCCCCGCAGCACTACTACTACGGCGTCGGCCGGCGCAAGGAGGCCGTCGCCCGCGTGCGGCTCTACCCCGGCGCCGGCGCCGTCGTCGTCAACGGCAAGCCCGCCGAGGAGTTCTTCACCCGCGAGGTCCAGCGCCGGGAGTACCTGGAGCCGCTGGCCGTCACCGAGATGGAGGGCCGCTTCAACGCCCAGATCAAGTGCACCGGCGGCGGGCGCAGCGGCTGGGCCGGCGCCATCCGCCTGGGCATCGCCCGCGCCCTGATCGAGGCCGACGCCGGCCTGCGCCCCACCCTCAAGCGCGCCGGCATGCTGACCCGCGACGCGCGCGTCAAGGAACGCAAGAAGCCCGGCCTCAAGCGCGCGCGCAAGGCCCCGCAGTACACCAAGCGCTAAGTCGGCCCCCACCGACCGCCTGACCTCACCCCCTGGCCCCCTCTCCAGCTGAAGCGCTGGAGAGGGGGGACCGGAGGGTGCGGTTCCCGCCGCCCTAAACGGACACAAATCCCCCCGTCAACGGGCGTAAAAATAATTTTACACCACGATTACTATAAAACGCTAGACCCCCCCCCACCCCCCCCCCCGATCTATGCTTAGGGCGGCTCCGGCACCGGGCCGTCCCACATGAGGCCAGCCCGGAATCCAGGAAGGATCTTGCCATGAGCGACCGCAACCATTGGACGAGTCTGCGACAGCGAAAGATCTCGCGTCGCACCATGTTGGGAGCCAGCGCGAAGGCTGGCGTTGGAGCGGCCGGCCTTGCGCTGGTCGGCTGCGGCGACGACGACGATGACGCCGCGCCGGCCGCGGTCGATACGTCGGCGATCGACGCCGCGGCGGGTGACGCGAGCGCCGCGGCCAGTGCCGCGGGTGAAGCGTCGGCCGCCGCGTCCGAGGCGTCGGCCGCCGCATCCGAGGCCGCCGCTGCGGCTTCGCAGGCCGCCGACGCCGCCGATGCCGCCGCCGCCTTGGCCGCCGAGGCGGCCGAGTCGGAGGACGCCGCCAACGCGGCCGCCGCCGCCGAAGCCGCGGCTGCCGCGGCCGCCCAGGCCGCCGACGCCGCATCCGCGGCCGGTGACGCCGCAGCCGCGGCCGTCGCGGACGCCGCTGCTCAGGCCGCCGAGGCCGCCGCCCAGGCCGCCCGCGACGCGGCTGCCGCGGTCGAGGCCGGCACCGCCACCGCGGCCGCCGCCCAGGCCGCTATCGACGCCGCCGCCGAAGCCGCCGCCGCCGCCGCGGCTGCCGCCGGGGAGGCGTCCGCCGCCGCCGGGGAGGCTGCCGCCACGGCCCAGGAGACCGCCGAAGCCGCGGCCGAGACCGCCGCCGCCGCCGTCGCCGCCGCCCAAGAGGCCGCCGAGGCGGCCGGGGAGGCCGCCAGCGCGGCGGCGGCGGCCATCGCCGCCGAAGTCGCCGGCGAGGACCCCGACTTCTCCGTGCCCTGGCCGCTCGACCAGGTCGATCTGGACGCCTCGATCGTCACCGCAGCCACCCACGACAGCGGCGGCCTGGATCCGCACAGCAGCGCCAGCTTCGCCAACGACTTCGCCGATGGCGCCGTCTTCAGCGCAGCCCTTGATCTGGATCCCCGCGATAACTCCGTGGCCGCCCATCTCGCCATGCCGGAGTGGATCGACCCCGTCACGATCCGGGCGGCGATCACCCCGGCGCCGTTCCATGACGGCTCGATCCTCACCGCCCACGACGTGGCGTTCAGCCACGAGCGTGTGGGCGGCGGCGCCGCATATCACGACGGCGGCGCGACGACCGATCACCCCGGCGGCTGGACCCCCGCGAACGCATGGGCGGTCCAGGGCATCGTCCGGAACGAGGCCGTGGACGATCGCACCTGGGCGATCGAGATCGGCGATCCCAATTTGGGCTTCCTCGCCGTCAGTCTGACCGCGGTCAGCAATACGGCAGTCGTGTCGCGGGCGGACACGGAGCGGCGCGGCGACCGCGCGGTGGACCAATCCTCGATGGGCACGGGCCCCTACCGCTTCGTCAGCCACACGGACGACGAGGACTTCGTCTTCGAGCGCTTCGAGGACCACTTCCTCCCGATCGACCACCCCGTCCGGGTGCCGCACGTGCCCCACAACAAACAGCTGACGGTCCTGGTGCGGCCCGAGCTCCAGTCGCGCTTGGCCGGCCTGGAGGCCGGCGAGATCGACCTGGTGCCGTCCCTGGGTCCCGACGTCGTCGAGCCGTTCCTGGACGACCCCGACTTTACCGTCCAGTTCGGACCCGCCATCTCGTGGGCCATCCAGAACCTCTATCCCAACCTGTGGACCCAGACGATGGACGACGGCAGCCCCAACCCGTTCCTGGATGTCCGCGTCCGCCGGGCCGCGAACCACGCGATCAACCGCCAGTCCCTGATCGACAACCTCCTGGCGGGCGTGGGGGAGCAGTCCTTCGTCGCGCACAGCAGCACCGAGGGCTTCCCGACGCCGGAGCAGTTGCAGGAAGTCACCTACGCTTACGACCCCGGGCGGGCGCGGGCGCTGCTGGCCGAGGCCGGCTACCCGGACGGCTTCAATACCCCCCTGTACTACACGCCCGCCCACGGCGGCTCGTACATGACGGACATGGCGCTGGCGGTCGCGCAGGATCTGACCACGGTCGGCATCCGGGTGGATCTCGTGTCGGTCCCCATTAGCGAGTACTTCACCGACGAGTACGTGCGCGGCAAAGAAGACGCCAAGCCGGGTCTGTGGTGGTTCTGGGGCAGCCCCATCCCTGATATCTCACAGCCGTGGGAGTGTTGCGCCGGGCCTCGTGGCGATTGGGCCATCGCGGCGCCCCCGGAACCCGACATGGACGAGATGTACAACGCGCAGAAGGGCGAGTTGGATCGCGAGCGGCGCCTCGAACTGATCACGGAGTTCATCCTGGAGCACGCGCGCCGCGCGTACATGATCTTCATCGTCGAGCCGCCGTCCGGCATCATGACCCGCAGCGACGTCAACTGGCCCAAGGGTGGGCCCTTCGGCCTCCTGGACTACATGAGCACCTACGCCGCGCAGAAGCCCGTCTGACGCGCGACGTCGGGAACCTTACCCCCTCACCCCCTCTCCAGCGGAAGCGCTGGAGAGGGGGAACCGGAGGGGGTGAGGTTCCCGCGCCCGGCCGCACGCCGTCGCATCCGAAGTGAGGGGCTGCGGTTCCGGTCAGCCGCGCACGATCTCCACGCCCGCGTGACGGCCCCGGTACGCCGCCAGGCGGCGGCGCAGCGCCGTCGTCACGCTGCCCGCCCGGCGCTGCCCCTGCGCTTCCACGATCGCGCCCACGTCGCGGTAGCCCAGCCGCCGGTAGGCCCGGACCGCCGGCCCGTTCTCCGGCTCGACGGACAGCACGACGTCGGGATGGCCCGCCAGGAGCGCCGCCGTGACGGCGCTGGTGGTGAGCGTCGCCAGGCCCCGCCCGCGGGCCGCGGGGTGCGTGAAGACGTTGCCCAGCACCGCGACCCCGGCCCGGGCGCTCAGCGAGTGCGTCCCCGCCACCGCCAGCAGCTCCCCCTCGTGCTGGACGCCGTAGTAGCAGCCCTCCCGAAGGTGCCGCGCCCCATACGACGCCGGGGCCCCCTCGCTGCTGTAGAGCCGGTTGAGCGCCCGCACGTGCGTGGGACGCAGCCGGAACGCCGGCCCCGGCGCTGCTCGCGGCGCTGTTCCCGGCGCTGTTCCCGGCGCTGTTAGGAAGTTGTCGCGGGTCACGTGCATGCGCCGCATCGTGCGAGGGTTGCGTAGCCGGTAGGCCGACGCCAGCGCTTCGAGGTGCGCCGGTCGCGCCGTGATGAACGTCTGATACGGCCCCGGGTGCAGCGACAGGATGTGCGCCACCCCCTCGGGCGGGCCCATGACGTAGGTCGTGTCGCCCAGCCCCGCCTGCGAGTGGCAGACCAGGCTCACCCGCCCCGCCCCGCCCGCGGCCGATCCCGCCGGGCCTTCGCACAGCCAGTAGCGGGCGTGGTCGAACGCCTCGGGGTCCAACTGCGCCAGCGCGTAGGCGGCGTGCAGCCGGTCCCGCCCCAGGATCGCCGCCAGCGCTTGGGGATCGCGCGACTCCCGCAGCACGAAGTCTTGCCGCGCCCAGCCCTCGCGCCGCGCCCGGCCCTCACGGCGCAATGCGTCGGTCACGGCCGCCTCCTCACGACAGCGCCCGTTCCACCGCGGGCAGCGGCGCGGCGGCGGGGATCGTCGCGGCGCGCCGTTCCACATCCCCGCGGCCGATCTCCCAGAGGCGCGCCATGCCAAACGCCTCCACCACGAACGAGGCCGTCGCGCAGCCCCAGCGCACCGCGTCCTCCAGCGACGCGCCGCGCGCCAGCGCCGCCAGCGCCGCCCCCGCGAACGCGTCCCCGGCCCCCGTCGGGTCGACCACCCGCGCGGCCCGCGCCGCGGCCACCCGGCGCAGCCCGCGCGCGTCGGCCAGCGTCACGCCGCCGGGGCCGTGCTTCAGCAGCAGCGTTTGCGCCCCCAGCCGCGTCAGCAGGGCCAGCGTCCGCGTCGCCAGATCGGCCCGCGGCATTGTCCCCGATGCGCCGATCAGCAGCCGCGCCTCGGAGTCGTTGATCGAGACGATGTCGACCTCGGCGACGGTGTCGAGCAGGGCCGGCCGCGCCCGCACGATCTCCCCCTCGATCGTGTCCAGCATCGTCAGGCGGCGCCCCCGGTACGCCGCGATCGCGGCCCGGTTCTGCTCCGCGTCGCTGGAACTCAGGAAGACGTGCGACACCCGCGCCGCGTCGTGGGGCGCCTCAAGCCGCGCCGTCGCGAATGTGCCGGGCCGCGAGAAGACGGTGTCCCGGTCCTCCAGGTTGGCGCGGTAGCGGCAGCTCCAGTGGAACGTCGGCCCCGGGACGACGCGCACGCCGGAGACGTCGATCCCCCGCCCGGCCAGGCGATCGAGCCAGGCCGGCGGGGCGTCGTCGCCCACGACCGACACCAGCTGTACCGGTCCCAGCAGCGACGCCGCCAGCGCCGCGTACGGCGCCGACCCCCCCAGCTCCCGCCGCACGGAGGCCGCCGGCGTTGCGATGTCGTCGAACGTCACCGCCCCCACGATCGCCACCGCCGCCGTCGCGGGCCCGGCCGTCATGGCAGGTACTCCCCGATGATCGGCGCCAGGTCGCGCCGTACACGGGCGGGGATCCGCGACGGGTCCGTCACGATCGCGTGCCGCAGGGCGCCCCGGGCCGTGCTCGTCCAGTCGGCCGGCAGGACGCGGATCGTCTCGGCGACGGCCCGCTGCGCCCGCGCGACGTTCTCGCGCAGCCGCGCCAGCACCACCTCGACCGACACATCCGCCTCGGTCTCGTGCCAGACGTCGTAGTCGGTCGCGGTGGCCAGCATCGCGTAGGCGATCTCGGCCTCGCGGGCCAGCTTCGCCTCGGGCAGCGCCGTCATGCCGATGATCGATCCGCCCCAGGATCGGTAGAGGTGCGATTCGGCGCGGGTCGAGAACAGCGGCCCCTCCATCGCGATGTAGGTGCCCCCCGCATGCACCCGCCCGCCCACGGCGGCGCAGCCCGCCACGAGCCGGGCGCTGAGGTCGGCGCAGAACGGGTCGGCGAAGCCCACGTGCGCGACGATGCCGTCGCCGAAGAACGTCGCCGGACGGTCGTGCCGCGTGCGGTCGATGATCTGGTCGGGCACGACCATGTCGCCGGGCGCGATCGCCTGTCGCAGCGACCCCACCGCGCTCACCGCGATGATGCCCTGCACGCCCAGCGCCTTCAGCGCCCAGACGTTGGCCCGGTACGGCACTTCCCCCGGCAGCAGCGAGTGCCCCGGCCCGTGCCGCGGCAGGAAGGCCACGCGGCGGCCGTGCAGCGTGCCGATGGTGATCGGCCCGCTGGGCGCCCCGAACGGGGTCGTCGTTTCCCAGACCAGGGGCGCGCCGAGATCCGCCATGCGCGCGAAGCCCGAGCCACCGATCACCGCGAGCGCGGCGTTGGGCGTGGCGGGATCGGGGGTTGGCGTGGGCATCGGTCGGCGGGTCAATACGTGATCAGGGCGTCGACCGGACAGTCCGGCAGCAGCGCGCGCCCATCCAGTTCGCCCAACTCGATGAGGAACGCCAGCCCGGCGACACTGGCCCCCGTCACCTCGATCAGCCGCGCCGCCGCCCGCGCCGTGCCCCCGGTCGCCAGCAGATCGTCGACGACCAGCACCCGGTCCGCCGCCGACAGCGCATCGCGGTGGATCTCCAGCGTGCTCGTGCCGTACTCCAGCGTGTACTCCTCGGCGTGCGCCGCGTGCGGCAACTTGCCCTCCTTGCGCACCGGCACGAACCCCACCCCCAGTCGCGCCGCCACGGGCGCCCCGAAGATGAACCCGCGCGACTCGATCCCCACGATCGCGGTCGCCTCCCGCGCCGCCGGCAGCGCCGCGAACCAATCCAGCGCCCGGCCGAACGCCGCCGCGTCGCCCAGCAGCGGCGTGATGTCGCGGAACAGGATGCCCGGCGCCGGGAAGTCGGGGATGTCGCGGATCAGCGCCCGGAGGTCAGCCTGCACGACCATCGCTCGTCCTCCGCATCTGCCGCCGGCGCTCTCGTGGGCGGCGCAGCCGCAGGCTACGCAGCCGCGCGAGCGGTGGTCAAACCGGATCGCCGACCCCATCGCCGGTCATTGATACTGGCCCGTCACTGATACTGTCAGCCCGTACTGGCAGCCCGCGAGCCGCGCGGCCTCGCCGAGCCACGAGACCCCCCATGACCGCTCCCATCGACCCCCCGCTGATCGACCCCGACGGGCGCCCGGTCGGCGCGGCCGAGATCGAGGCGGCCATGGCCCGCATCGCTCCCTTCTACGAGCTCGACATGGGCGCCCTCGCCGACGACCTGCCGCTCTATCGCGAGTACGCGCGGACGGCCGGCCCGGCCGTCCTCGAGGTCGGGGTGGGCACGGGGCGCGTCGCCGCGCACCTCGCCGCCGCGGGCTGCCGCGTCGTCGGCATCGACGCCAGCCCAGCCATGCTCGCGCAGGCCCGCGAGCGATTCGCCGACCCCGCTGCCGGCGTCACGGTCGTGCACGCCGACATCCGCCGGCCGGCCCCCCATCCCGCCCTCGCGGCGGGCGCGTTCGACCTCGTCATCGTGCCGCTGGCGGGGCTCTGCCATCTCCTCACCCGCGGCGACCAGTTGGACGCGCTGCGCAACGTCGCGCGGCTGCTGCGTCCCGGCGGCTGGTTCGTCGCCGATCTGCCCGCCTTCGTCCCCGGCGATTGGTCGCCGGAACTCGCCACGCCGCGCCTGCAATGGACCCGCACCGACCCCCGCAGCGGCCACACCGTGATGAAGTTCGCCGCGTCGGATCCCGCCCCGGCAATCCAAATCCAGTGGATCACGTATCTGTATGATGAAACACGGAGCGACGGAGTGGTCCACCGCACGCTGGCACGATTCCCGCTCCGCCACATCTTCCGCTTCGAGTTGGAAGGGCTGCTGGAGACGGCGGGGTTGCGGCCGGAGCGTTGCTTCGCCTCGTACGACCTCGACGATCTCCCCCCGCACGATGCGGGAGAGCGATTGATCGCCGTGGCCCGCAAGCCCGCCGGCGCCCCCGGCTAGGAGACCGTGTGACCCTCCCCCTTCGCTCCACGCGTGTTGCAGTGCTTGCGGCCATCGGGCTGCTGATCGTCGGGTCGCTGCTCGCCGCGGCCTGCAGTGTCAGCAACGAGGCCGTCGAATCCGACGAGTTCTTCCGCCCGGTGGCCGCCGCGTCCGAAGCCGGCGACGCCGGCCAGGCCTCGGCGGACGACGACGCAACCCAGAGCGCAACCCAGAGCGACAGCCGCGAGGACTCCCAGGACGATGCCCAGTCGGGCGACGCGGCCGACGACCAAGCCGCCGCCGACCAAGCCGCCGATGACCCCGCCGATGACGGCGCCGCCGAAGACGCCGCCGATGACGACGGCGGCCTCGAACTCGCCGACGACATCGTGCGGCGCTACCGCAGCCCGACCTACGGCTACAGCCTCGAGTTGGTCTGCGGCCCCTTCTGCGACATCAACCCCGGTGGGATCGACCTCGTCATCTTCCGATCCGAGACCGATCCGACCGCCATCAACGTCACCACCCGCGCCGCCGCGGCGGACGCAACGCTCGATGACCTGCAGGCCGTCTGGCAGGCCGAGACGGTGGGCGATCGCGAGCCGACCATCCTCGCGCGCCAGGAGGTTAGCCTGGCGACGGACGGGGTCACGCCGGCCCTGATCATCGATTGGGAGGTCGACCGGCGCGCCACCGGCGGCGTGGTCGAGCGCTGGCGGTCGTTGGTCACGCAGGTCGGCCCCATCGCCTACTTCGTCAACGCCGGCGCGATCGATGACGCCTTCGCCGACCTGGAGCCGGTGCTCCAGCAGACGCTCGACTCGTTCCTGGCCGTCCCCGAGCCCGGCAGCCTGCCGGGCGACTACACCCGCTTCGGCTTCGGCGTCGCCTACGACGTCAGCGGCTTCGTCGGCGAGCTGCCCCTGGCCGGCGTCGCGAATCAGCCCACCGCCGACGGCGGCCGCTTCTTCGCCCAGGATGCCGAGGGCGTCCTGCAATACATCCTCACCTGGGAGTCGCTCAGCCAGGCGATCTACAACGCCGACACCGCCATCGACGCCGCGTCGGAGCCCCCCGGCGCGGTCTCCTCGGTCGAGGACTCGCGCGGCGATTTCCAGCTCACTGATGCGATCAGCGGCCGCGTGGGCATCTTCACCGCCGCCGACGCCGCCGGCAACAGCATCCCCGTGCGCGTCTTCTCCTGGTACTGCGAAGAGGGCGGTCGATCGTTCACGCTACAATCGATCAGCGAGGACGAGCGGCCCGCCGTACTCGACGGATTTCGCTGCGGGACGAGCGAATAGCGCGGGCCCCAGCACCGGCGGAGGCAGCATGACCATCGTCGCGCTGGACGCAATGGGTGGCGATCACGCCCCCAAAGCGACGGTCCAAGGCGCATTGCTCGCCGCCCGCGACCCGGGGCTGGAGATCATCCTGGTCGGCCGCGGCGCGGAACTGCGCGGGCTGCTGCCGGTCGCCCCGCCCAACCTCCGCATCGAGGAGGCCTCGCAGGCCGTCGGCATGAGCGAGTCGCCCGTGGCCTCCACCCGCCAGAAGCCCGACTCGTCCATCATGGTGGGCCTCGGGCTGCTCAAGCGCGGCCGCGCCGACGCCTTCGTCTCATTCGGCAACACCGGCGCCGTCATGGCCGCCAGCCTCGTCAAGCTGGGCCGCGTGCGCGGCGTCGACCGGCCGGCGCTGGGCGCGCTGTTCCAGAACGGCCGCGGCTCGCGCACGCTGCTGCTCGACGTCGGCGCCAACGTCGATTGCCGGCCCGCCTACCTGCTGCAATTCGCCACCATGGGCAAGGCCTACCTGGAGCGCGTGCTGCATCATCGCAACCCCAGCGTGGGCCTGCTGAACGTCGGCGAGGAGCAGGGCAAGGGCAACCAGTTCATCCAGGAGGCCTACGCCATCCTCCAGCGCGACGAGCCCAACTTCATCGGCAACGTCGAGGGCAACGCCATGATCGCCGGCGCGGCCGACATCGTCGTCACCGACGGCTTCGACGGCAACATCGCCGTCAAGGTCTCCGAGGGCATCAGCTCGCTGTTCACGGGCTCGCTTCGCCGCGTGATCGCCAGCAAGCCGCACTACTGGCTGGGCGCCTGGCTGCTGCGCGGCGCATTCCGCACGCTGCGCGACGAGATGGACTACCGCCAATCGGGCGGCGCGCCGCTCTTCGGCGTCAACGGCGCCGTCCTCATCGGCCACGGCCGCGCCGACCCCGAGACCGTCGCCGCCGGCATCCGCGCCGCGCGCACCGTCGGCGAATCGGAGTTCGTCGGTGCGATCCGCGCCGCCCTGGCCGGCCGCGCCGTCGCCGGGCGCACCGCGCCCGCCCCGGACGGCCCCGCGCCCGCCGCCGCCCCCTCGGGGCGCGTCGCCGCCGAGTAGCCCCGCCCGTGTGTTGCCCAGCACAAGTCCCCAGCCCCGGGCCGGCCGGCGATTCGGTATAGAATGGGGCTCCGCGATCGGTCCAGCGGAGTCAGCGCCAACCCAGCGCCAACAAGGAGAACCATGCCCAAGCCAACCGAAACCACCGACGCCACCTTCAAGGACGAGGTGCTCGACAACGAACTGCCCGCCCTCGTCGACTTCTGGGCGCCCTGGTGCGGCCCCTGCCGCATGGTGGCGCCCGTCGTGGAGGAACTCGCCGAGGAATACGACGGCAAGGTCTCCTTCTACAAGCTCAACACCGACGACAACCCCCAGGTCGCGACCACCTACGGCATCCGCAGCATCCCCACGCTGCTCGTCTTCAAGGGCGGCGAGCCCGTCGGCCAGATCGTCGGCTTCCGCCCCAAGGGCGACCTCAAGAAGCGCCTCGACGAAGCGCTCGCCTAGCCGCGCCCGGCGCCCCCTCGCCGGTCGGCCGCAGCGTCGCGGGGGAGCGGAAGGGGCCCGGTGGCCCCCCCGGTCTTCAAAACCGTTGCAGGGCAGTTCGCACTGTCCTGGGTGGGTTCGACTCCCATGCGCTCCCGCCAGCGCCGCCGCCCGGATGTCCGGGCAGTCGGGACACCATCGGGTTCCCTGAGGTGCCGGAATCGGTCGCACGAACGCACTTGACAGGTCGGGTCCATCCGGTCCATAATTGGGCCGAGTCTTCGGACTCCAATACTCCCCGCCTTCCATCGCCCTCGAGGCGATGCAATGGCGGGGTTATTTTTTTCCCGGAGGCTGCCGTGCCGGATCGGGTCGTTCTCTTCATCGACTACTCCAACGCCTACATGGGAGCGCGTCACTCGTTCTACTCCGGGAGCGGTTTTCACACCGTCGGCCAGTTCGACCCGGTTGCTCTGGGCGAGTTGATATGCGCCCGCGCGCCAGCCGGGATCGAGCGGACGCTTCAGGAGGCCCGCATCTATCTCGGGCGGCCAGAGGTACGGAAAGAACCGAAGGGATATGCAGCCAATCGGCGCCAGAGCGCGGCATGGGAGGCCGCAGGCGTGACCGTGGTCGCGCGCCCGCTGAAGTACCCTCCCGATTGGCCCAGGTCGAAGAAGCGGGAGAAGGGTGTCGACGTCGCTCTCGCCGTGGACTTCGTCACGATGGCGATTGATGGCAAGTACGACGTCGGGATCATCTTCTCGACGGACACGGACATGCTGCCGGCGTTGGAGGATGTCCTGGCTCGATACTCGTCCTATCCGCGCGCCGAGACCGCCGCGTGGAGCAGTGACCGAGCGAATCGACCCCTCCTTGTCAGCAGGCCGCGCCGCAACTGGTTCCACATGCTCACCAAGAGCGACTATGAGTCCGTGCGAGATGACACGGACTACAGCGTCCCGTAGCCGCCTCGATCCCTGCTTGGCCCGCCCGTCGAACACCCGACGGCCGGCCGCCGAGCCCACGACCTCTCCCCCGCCCAACCGCCCCCGGCTACGCTGCTAGCGCCCCCGCCCCCCGCCGCGCAGGAAGGACTCCCCCATGGCGCAACGCATCACGACCGGCCTCACCGCCGCCCTCGCCATCGCGGCCCTGATCGTCGGCCTCGTCGCCCTCCTCGGCGACCACACCCACTCGCCCGCCGACGCCCCACCCCCCGCCAAGGCCGACCGCAGCGCCTACACCCAGTGGTTCGTCGCGCAGGCCCTCGCCCGCTTCGACGCCGACGGCCGCCAGGCCACCCTCGACTACTACAACTCCCCCCAGAGCGTCGACGGCGAGTGGTACGTATTCGTCATCGAAGAGATCGACGGCGCCCTCTACACCATCTCCCACGCCACCCGGCCCGACCTCGTCGGCGCCACCCGCGAGCGCATCGACGTCCGCGGCGTCGACTACGGCGCCGCCTTCGCCGCCACCACCGCGGACGGCCACTGGGTCGACTACGTGATCCTCAACCCCGCCAGCGACCAGGACGAGCTCAAGTACACCTGGATTGTCCGTCACGGCGGCCTCCTCTTCGGCGCCGGCTGGTACGAGTAGGGGCGGATGCCCTCCCCGTCCCCGGGGACGCTCTGCGGCCTAAGCTGGTGTCGGGGAAGTGCGAACAGGGCGCATTGAGGGGCCTGCCAAGGAGGTGGCGCTGTGCTGACGGATCTCACGATTCGCAACTTCAAGCGCTTCGAGGACGTCACGATCGAGCTCGGCAGCCCTGTGGTGTTCATCGGGCCGAACAACTCGGGCAAGACCTCGGCGATGCAGGCGCTGGCGCTGTGGGACATCGGCCTCAAGCGCTGGAACGAGCGCCGGGGTGGGCAGACCATGCCGGGTCGGCGTCCGGGCGTGACCGTCAACCGCCGGGATCTCGTTGCCATCCCGGCGCCGGCGGCGAACTTGCTGTGGCGCGAACTCCACACGCGGAACGTCAGGAAGGTGGACGGCAAGCAGCGGACGAGCAACATCCGGATCGAGATCGTCGTGGACGGCGCCGACGCCAGCGCGTGGTCCTGCGGTCTGGAGTTCGACTACGCGAACGAAGAGTCGTTCTACTGCCGCCCCTTGCGCACCAGCGATGGCAAGTCGCCGGAGCGCATGCCGGTCCCCCCGGAGGCCGGCGATCTCGAGATCGCCTTTCTCCCACCGATGTCGGGCCTCGCGGCCACCGAGACACGCCTTGATCCGGGCGCCGTCAACGTACGGGTCGGTGAGGGCCGCACTGCCGAGGTCTTGCGAAACCTCTGCTTCCGCATCTATGAAACCCAGCATCAGCAGTGGAATCAACTGACCGAGCAGCTTGAGATGCTGTTCGGCGCCCGCCTTGAGGCGCCGCGTTACGTCGATGAGCGGGGCGAGATCACGATGAGATACAGCGAGCGCGGCGTCTCGCTCGACCTCTCATCCAGCGGCCGGGGACTACAGCAGACCCTGCTGATTCTCGCCTATATGCACGCGAACCCGGGCGCGGTGCTGTTGCTCGATGAGCCGGACGCGCACCTTGAGGTCCTGCGCCAGCGCCAGATATACGAGCTCATCACGGAGGCCGCCTCGGCCAGCGGCAGCCAGATCATCGCCGCGAGCCACTCCGAGGTATTGCTCAACGAGGCCGCCGGCAGGGATACCGTGATCGCCTTCGTAGGTGCCCCGCATCGGATTGACGATCGCGGCAGCCAAGTGCTGAAGGCGCTCCGGAAGATCGGCTTCGATCAGTATGCCCAGGCGGAGCAGACCGGCTGGGTGCTCTATCTAGAGGGCTCGACGGACCTCGCCATTCTGCGTGCGTTCGCCCGCCGGCTCGGGCATGAGGACGCGGTACGCACCCTGGGTCGTCCTTTCGTGCACTACGTCGAGAACAAGCCGCCCGCAGCAAGGAGCCACTATCACGGCCTGGGGGAGGCTCTCCCCGATCTGAAGGGCGTGGCGCTGTTTGATCGCCTCGGTTCTCAGCAGCCGGACGATGAGCGGCTGCCGATCCTGACCTGGAAGCGGCGGGAGATCGAGAACTACGTCTGTTCCCGGGCCACACTCGAGCAGTACGCTTCCGAATCCGCGCGCGCGAGTATCGAAGCGCAGCTGGGGCCGCTATTCGCGCCCCCTGAGGTCGAGAGACGAATGAAGGCGATGCACGATGCGATCGATGAGGTCGAGCGTGCCATGGCGACGCTCGGGCGGGGATCACCCTGGGACGCGGATGCGAAGGTCAGCGATGACTTCCTCACGCCGCTGTTCGGCGCGTACTTCAAGAACCTGAAGCTGCCGAACCTGATGAACAAGAGCAACTTCCACCGTCTCGTGGAGTATGTCCCGGTGGATGAGATCGACCCCGAGATCACGGAGAAGCTCGACGCGATCGTGCGCACGGCCGAGGCCGCGAGGCCAGGCGTGACGGACGGATGACCCCCCCATGACCTCCCCCGCCATGCTCACCTTCGATGTCTTCGGCACCGTCGTCGACTGGCACGCCTCCATCACCGGGGAGGGCGAGCGGCTCGCCGCCGACTGCGGCCTGAGCGGCATCGACTGGGCCGCATTCGCGACGGCCTGGCGCGGGCGCTACGGCCCCTCCATGGCCCCCATCCGCGACGGCGTCCGCCCCTGGGTCCGACTCGACGTGCTGCACCGCGAGAACCTCGTGGCCACGCTCGCCGAGTTCGGCGTCGAGGGCCTGACCGACGCACAGATCGACCACTTCAATCGCGCCTGGCGCCGCCTCGACCCGTGGCCCGACAGCGTGCCCGGCCTCACCCGGCTCAAGTCGCGCTTCATCATCGCGACGCTGTCGAACGGCAACATCGAGCTCATCGTCAACATGGCCAAGCACGCCGGGCTGCCCTGGGACGTCGTCCTCGGCGCCGAGCCCGCCCGGCAGTACAAGCCCCACCCCGACGCCTACCTCCGGTCCGCGGCCATCATGGGCCTCGACCCCGGCCAGTGCATGATGGTCGCCGCCCACCCCGGCGACCTCGACGCGGCGGCGGCGCTGGGTTTCCGCACCGCCTACGTCCATCGCCCTGCGGAGATGGGACCCGGGAGCACGGTGGCAATGCCGGACCGGGACGACTTCGACTTCTTCGCCAGCAGCCTCGAAGACTTGGCCGATCAGCTCGGCTGCTAGCCCCCCAACGTCCCTCGGCGACACCCCGACCGACGCCCCGATAACGGTCATCGGGCGGCGCCGCTGGTACCCTGAAGCCACCAGGAAATCGCAAGAGACGAGGAGAATAATGACCACCACTGCCTCCATCCAGACCGACATGATCGGCATCCTCAACCGGCATCTCGCCACGACCAGCGACCTCGTGAGCCAGCTCAAGCAGGCGCACTGGAACGTCGTGGGCGAGAATTTCATCGCCCTGCACGAGCTGTTCGACAAGCAGGCCGACCTGATGCGCGGCTACACCGATGAGTACGCCGAGCGCATCCGCGCCCTCGACGGCGTGCCGCTGGGCACCGTGCGACAGGCCGCCGCGGCCAGCGCGCTGGCGGAGTTCCCGGAGGGCGAGGTCGATGCCCGCAGCACCGCGGGCGTCCTCGAGAATCGCTTCGCCGACTACTCCGCGATGCTGGGCGAGGCGATCCGCGAGAGCGAGGGCGTGGACCCCACGACGCAGGACCTGCTCATCGAGGTGCAGCGCGAGGTCGACCGCCAGGCCTGGTTCCTGCGCGCCCACCGGCGCTAGTCTGGCCGTCGGCCCGGCCGCCGGCCGGCGCCCCCACACCGATAGGAGTCGCGATGCAGATCATCCGAGCAGCCGAGGGCGAGACGACCGAGCGCACGGGCGACGCCATCTTCGAGGGCGCGCAGGTGTGGAGTCGCCCGCTGGCGTCCGAGAGCGCCGACTTCACCTCCGCGGTCGTGAGCTTCGCCGCGGGCGCCCGCACGAAGCCCCACCGTCACACCAGCGACCAGATCCTGTTTGTGGTGTCCGGCATCGGCAAGGTCGGCGACGCCGGCGGGGAGCACGTCATCACCGCCGGCGACATGGCCGTGATCCCGGCCAACGTGAGCCATTGGCACGGCGCCTCCGACACCGGATCGCCGATGTCGCACCTGATGGTTGTCCGCGCGACCTCGGTGACCACGGTCGACGACTAGCCGCGACGCCGGCCGGACGCCCGATGCCCTACGACGAAGCGCTGGCCGCCCGCGTGCGCCGCGTGCTCGCGGCGCAGCCGGGCATCCGTGAGCAGAAGATGTTCGGCGGGCTCTGCTACATGCTCGACGGCAACATGGCCGTCGGCGTCGAAACCGACCGCCTCATGGTGCGCGTGGGCCCTGCCGCCTACGACGCCGCGCTCGCCAAGCCGCACGCGCGGCCGATGGACTTCAGCGGCCGCCCCATGCGCGGGTTCGTCTGGGTCGATGCCGCCGGCATCCGCGACAGCCGGGCGCTGCGTCGCTGGATCCAGCGCGGCCTCGACTTTGCCGGCTCGCTGCCCCCGAAGTGAGGCCTGCCGGGCCCGACGGTTAGGCTTCGGTACACCGATCGCCACCCCCTAGCCCCCTCTCCCCTCCGACCCCCCCGCTCCGTTGCTCGGCAATGGAGCGGGGGTTAGGGGGTGAGGTTCCTGCCGCCCGCGCCGGCGCCCCACGCAGACGCCCGAATTCGGGTCGATGGGGCCATCAAGGAGTTTACACGCAGGTTACCCTAATTCTCATAAGTTACATAACGGGTGGAGGGGCACTATCATTAATGTGCCAGACTGTGGGCGCTCACGCACCGAGCGGTCCCACAACGGGACAGCCGGGGACCAGAAGGGAACATGTGATGAGCCGCCGGAACTATTGGACGACCCTGCGACAGCGAAAGATCTCGCGCCGCACCATGTTGGGAGCCAGCGCCAAAGCCGGCGTTGGCGCAGCCGGCCTCGCGTTGGTCGGCTGCGGCGGCGACGACGATGACGCCGCACCGGCCGCCGTCGATACGTCGGCGATCGACGCGGCGGCGGGCGACGCCGCTGCCGCGGCGGAGGCCGCGAGCGCCGCCGCCGATGCCGCGGGCCGCGCCGCCGAAGCCGCCGAGGCCGCCTCCGCCCTGGCGGCCGAAGCGGCCGAATCGGATGACGCCGAACAGGCGGCCGCTGCCGCCCAGGCGGCCGCCGATGCGGCTGCCGATGCGGCCGAGGCGGCCCGGGCCGCGGGCGCCGCGGGCGCCGCCGCCGTCGCGCAGGCGGCCGCGGATGCCGCCGAGGCCGCCGCTGCCGCCGCGCGGGAGGCGGGCGCCGAGGACACCGCTGCTGCCGCCGCCGCCGCCCAGGCTGCGGCCGATGCCGCCGCTGCCGCTGCCGCCGCCGCGGGAGAGGCGTCCGCTGCCGCGGCCGAGACCGCCGCCGCGGCCGTCGCGGCGGCCCAAGAGGCCGCCGAGGCGGCCGGGGAGGCCGCCGACGCGGCTGCGGCGGCCATCGCCGCCGCGGTCGCCGGCGAGGCCCCCGAGTTCTCCGTGCCCTGGCCGCTGGACCAGGTGGATCTGGACGCCGAGATCGTGATGACCGTCGTCGGCGACCCGGGCGGCCTCGATCAGCATCGCATCGGGAGCGTAACCAACACCATCTCGCACGGCCTCGTCTTCAGCGGGCCCCTGGTCCGCGATCCGCGCAACAACCGCCATCTCCCGGGGATCGCCACGCCGGAGTGGATCGATGCCACGAACATCCGGCTGGACATCCTCCCGGCGGAGTTCCACGACGGGTCGATCATGACGGCCCACGATCTGGTCTTCAGCTACAACCGCATGGGCGGCCTCGCCGAGTATCACCAGGGCGGCGAGACGAGCGATCACGCGAGCGGCTGGGCCCCCGCGCTGCCCGGGCGAGGGGCCGGCGACTGGCTCCGCAACGAGGCGGTGGACGACCGCACCTGGGCGATCGAGATCGCGGGGCCCGACGCCGGTTTCCTCACGGTCCGCATGGACAGTACCGGCGAGGTGACGATCATGTCGCAGGCGGACACCGAGGCCCGCGGCGACACGGCGGTCGACAACGAGCCGATGGGCTCGGGTCCCATGCGCTTCGTCAGCCACACCGACGACGAAGACTTCGTGTACGAGCGCTTCGACCGGCACTACCGGGGGATGGACTATCCCCTGCGCCTGCCGCGCACGACGCACTTCAAGAAGCTGACGGCGCTGGTCCGCCCGGAGATGCAGGCGAGTCTCGCCGGTCTCGAGGCAGGCGAGATCGACATCGTGGGGGGAGAAGGGATTGGGTCGACGACCGCCGCGCCCTTCGTGGACGACCCCGACTTCACCGTCCAGTTTCAGGCGGGCCGGTCCTTCTCGGTGCACAACCTGATGCCCAACCTGTACCACGAGACCATGGAGGACGGCAGCCCCAACCCGTTCCTGGACATCCGCGTGCGCCGGGCCGCGAACCACGCGATCAACCGGCAGTCGATCATCGACAACCTCTTCCTCGGCGTGGGCGAGCAGGCGCTGATGGTGTACAGCGGTGTCCCGGGCTACCCCAGCGCGGAGCAGAAGCAGGAAGTGCTCTTCGAGTACGACGTGGAGAAGGCGAAGGCGCTGATGGCCGAGGCCGGCTACGCCGACGGTTTCGACATCAAGCTCTTCTGGACGCCCGACTGGGGCGGCGAGCTCTCGCCGGACCTGGCGCTGCTCGTCGCGCAAGATCTGCAGGCGGTGGGCATCCGGGCCGAGCCCGTGCCGGTCTTGGTCGGGGATTACGCCACCGAGCAGTACGCCCTGAACGCCAAGAACCTCGTCGCGAGGCCGGGCCTGTACTGGTGGTGGGCCAACACGGTCCCGGACATCGCATCGTTGTGGGAATGCTGCACCGCCGCCGACGGCTTCTTCTCGCAGGGCCCGCCCGTGGACCCGGGCATGCAGGAGCTGTACGAGCAGCAGAAGGTGGAGCAGGATCCCGAGCGGCGGCTGGAGATGACCACGGAACTGCTGCTGTGGCATACGCGCGAGGCGTCCTTCATCTTCCTCGTCGAGCCGCCGGACGCCGTCATTACCCGATCCAACGTCAACTGGCCCAAGGGCGGCCGGCTGGGGCAGCTGAACTTCGACACGCACTGGTCGGCGCAGAAGGCCCTCGCCTGACGCGGAACCTCACCCCCTGCCCCCCTCTCCATTGGCGAGCAATGGAGAGGGGGCTCCGGTTCCCTCTCCCTCTGGGAGAGGGCCCGCGCCCGCCGAGGCCCCCTCACCCCCACCCTCTCCCTCAGGGAGAGGGTGCTAGCGGGTGAGGTTCCGGCGCCCGAGGGACCTGATGGAGTTCTGGAACTACCTCGCGATCCGGCTCTTCCAGGCGCTGATCGTCGTCTGGATCGTCGTGACCGTGGTGTTCTTCGTCGCCCGCAGCATCGGGAACCCGGAAGCGCGGCTGCTGCCGATGGAGGCGGACGCCGAGGACCGTGAGCGCGTGCGGGAGCTGCTGGGACTGAACGACCCGCTGATCGTGCAGTACGGCAACTTCCTCCTGGACCTGGTGCAGGGGGACTTCGGGACCTCCTGGCGCGGCGGCGGCCAGCCGGCGATCAGTGTGGTGGGGGACAAGGCGGTGAACACCGTCAAGCTGGGGGCGGCCGGCCTGGTGTTCGCGATCGCGCTGGCGGCGCCGCTGGGCATCATCGCGGCCCTCCGGCGCGGCACGGCGATCGACTGGCTCGCGCGCTTGCTGGCGGTGATCGGTCAGGCCACGCCCAGCTTCTGGCTGGGCTTGATGATGATCTTCTTCTTCGCCGTGCAGCTGGGCTGGTTCCCCACCGGCGGCTCACAGGGGTTCCGCGCGCTGATCATGCCGGCGATCGCGCTCGGCGTCTTCGAGATGGCCGCGATCATGCGGCTGACCCGGTCCGGGATGATCGAGGCGATGGACACGGACTTCGTGCGCACGGCGCGGGCCAAGGGGCTTAGCGAGCGGACGGTGGTCGTGCGGCACGCGCTGCGCAACGCGCTGCTGCCCGTCGTGACGATGCTGGGCCTGTCCCTCGGCCGCCTGATCGGCGGCTCGGTGATCGTGGAGATCGTGTTCTCCTGGCCCGGCGTCGGGCGGCTGATCATCGACTCCATCTTCCGGGAAGACTTCCCCATGGTGCAGGCGTCGATCATCGTGTTCGCGATCTCGATCACCGCGGCCAACCTGCTGGTCGACGTGTCGTACCGGTTCGTCGACCCGCGGATCAGAGCGGGGGAGGCCTGATGACGCAGGAGACCCCCTCGCAGGCGGTGGCTGGTGAACTCGAGCGGCGGCGGGGTGGCATCCGCTGGCGGCGCTGGCTGGGGTTGTCCTTTCCGGCGCTCATCGTGACGCTGCTGCTCGTGGGGGGGATCGGGGCCGACTGGCTGGCGCCGCACGACCCGGAGTTTCTCGACATCGCGGTGCGGCTGGAGCCGCCCGTGTTCGACGGGGGCAGCTGGGACTACCCGCTGGGCACGGACAAGCTGGGGCGAGACATCTTCAGCCGGCTGCTGCACGGGGCGCGGGTCTCGCTGATCGTGGTGGCGATCGTGGTGCCGGGGGCGGCGCTGTTCGGGACGCTCGTCGGACTGATCGCCGGCTGGCGGGGCGGCATCTGGGGGCAGGCGCTGATGCGGCTGGTGGACGTGCAGTTGGCGCTGCCGGCGATCCTCTTCGCGGTGCTGCTGGCGGCCCTGGTGGGGCCCAGCCTGCGCAACGTGATCATCATCCTCTTGATCTGGACCTGGCCCTCCTACGGACGCCTGGTGCGGGGGGACGTGCTCTCGCTCAAGCAACGCGACTTCGTGACGGCGTCGCGGGCGACCGGGGGGGGGCCGGTCTGGATCATCCGCAAGCACCTCTTCCCGAACGTCGTGAACACGATCGTGATCATCATGACGCTGGAGGTCGCGCTCGTGATCCTGGCGGAGGCGGCGCTGAGCTTCCTGGCCGTCGGCGTGCCGCCCGGCACGCCGTCGTGGGGCGCGATGATCACGGAGGGTCGCGAGACGATGAACGTCGCCTGGTGGCCGATCTGGCTGCCGGGGCTGGCGCTGCTCACGATCTCGCTGACCGGCAACTTGATGGGCGACTGGCTGCGCGACGCGCTCGACCCCCGGCTGCGCCACGTGCGCTAGCGTCGGGGCGCGTCGGGCCCGGCGGCCTCTTCGGAGGGACGCTAGGTCTGGGCGGGGGCCTCGGCGGCGGCCCGCTCGGCGATGAAGCGCTGGCGGCCGTCGCGCTCCTTGGTGGTCTGCTCCAGCACCGTCTCCGGGATCCAGAACGGCAGGTCCGGCCGCGCGCGGCTGGGCGCCAGCAGGTCGTCGAGGTCCATCACCAGCTCCCGCCGGTCGAACTTCGACTGCTCGTGGCCCTCCCACTCGGGCAGCATCGCGATCGCGTCGAAGGGGCAGACCTCCACGCAGATGTTGCAGCGCATGCAGCGCCCGAAGTCGATGTAGAAGTCCTTGATCACCGACTTGTGGTTGCTGGTCCCCGCCGCGAACCCGGGGTTCTTCTGCAGCGTCGTCGTCATGCAGTCCACCGGGCAGGCCTTGGCGCACTTCCCGCAGCCCGTGCAGTTCGCCTCGTCCAGATCGTGGTTCCAGATCAGGTAGGGGAACGTGCGGGCGCGTTTGGGCAGCTGCCGCTTCTCGTCGGGGTAGTGCACGGTGACCGGTGGGCGGGCGAAGACCCGCGCTCCCTGGGCGATGGACCGCAGAATTCCCTGCACGCGATTCCCTCCTCGCTGCGCTCAACGGCCCCATGATAGTCGCACGCGCCGCAGGGGACAGCCCAGGGTTACCCACACTTCGCCCCTCGGCCGTTGACAGAGCGGCCACAATGCGCGATGAAAGAGCGACCGATCCGCGCAGACGGGAGTATCCGCAATGCTATCCGCCGCCGAACGACGTCAGAAACAGGCCGGGTTCGTCCGCGAGCGCTATCCCCGCAGCGGCACGCTGCGGGGCGGGCGCAGCTTCGACGTGCGCCTCATGCATCGCGCCGACCGCGACGCGGTGCTCGCCTTCGCCCGCGCCTTGCCCACCGACGACCTGCTCTACCTTCGCAGCGACATCACCGACGCCGGTGTCGTCGACGGCTGGGTCGACGACCTTGAGCGCCTCAACATCGTCACCATCCTGGCCCTGGAGAACGGCAAGATCATCGGCGAGGCGTCGCTGCTCCAGAGCGGCGCGGGCTGGACGCGGCATCGCGGCGACATCCGCATGATCGTCGGCCCGCAGGCCCGCGGCGAAGGTCTGGGCCACTACCTGGCCGAAGAGATCTTCGTCATCGCCGAGATCTTCGGCCTGCGCAAGCTCGCCGCGCAGATGTCGCACGACCAGTTAGGCGCGCAGTCGGTCTTCCGCGGTCTCGGCTTCGAGCCCGTGGCGCTGCTGCCCGGCTTCGTGGTCGACCGCGAGGGCGCGGAGCGCGACCTGCTCGTCATGGCCTACGACGTCACGGCCCGCGGCGCGCCCGCCAGCGCCCAGGAGAGCGGCCGCTAGCGCGCCGGCGCACGCCATGCAGGTCACCCCCCACGTCCGCGCCGTGCAGGTGCCCGAAGACGAGCCCATGCGGCCCGGCTCGACCAACATCTACCTGGTCGGCAGCGGCCAGGCGCTCACGATCGACTCCGGCGAAGCGATCGACAAGTTCCGCTGGATGATCCGCGGCTACCTGGCCGCCGTCGAGCGCTCCGAGATCGGCGTCGCCGCCGTGACCCACCACCACTACGACCACAGCGGCAACCTCAAGGACCTGCGCGAGGCGCTGGGCGCGGAGGTCGCGGTGCCGGAGAACGGCGTCGGGCTGCTGCGCGGCCGGCTCCCCGCCGACGGCGTGCGGACCCTGCGCGACGGCGCGATCATCGATCTGGACGACGTCCGCGTGCAGGTCCTGGCCACGCCCGGGCACAGCGTCGATTCGCTCTGCTACTACATCGAAGAGGACGGCGTGCTCTTCACCGGCGACACGCTGCTCGGCGTCGGCACGACGACCGTGGGCAACCTGGGCGACTATCGCCGCTCGCTGCAGCGCCTCGTGGAGTTGCCAAATCTGCAGGTGCTCTGCCCCGGCCACGGCCCCCTCGTCCACGACGCCCGCGAGCGGCTGCAGACCTACATCGACCACCGCAACATGCGCGAGGAGCAGATCCTCAAAGTGCTGCGGCGGGGCGGGCCGCGCACCAGCTGGGAGATCATGCTGCAGCTGTACCCCGACATCGACACGCGGCTGCGCGCCGCCGCCGATGGCAACGTCCGGGCGCACCTGGAGCAGCTGCGTGCCGAGGCCCGGATCCGCGTCGCGCCGGGGCGCAAGCGCACGCCCAGCGCCGCCGCCGTCGTGCGGCGCAAGGCCAAGGACCGCGAGCGCCGGGCGGTGATCCGTCGCGCCAAGCGCTTCGAGGCCGCCCAGCGGCGCGAGCAGCTGCGCCGTCAGGAGAACCCCCCCACCGACACCTGGGCCCAGCAGCCCACCTACCAGCTCGACGAGTAGCCGCCGGCGGCGGGTCGCGCCTTGCTAGGCTGCGGCGGGGGGTCGTCTCTCGTGCCCGTTCTCCACTACTTCGGCGCCGACGCCTTCTCCCAGCGCGAGGCCTACGACAAGCTGCGCGCCGACCACGACGGCGACGGCGCCCTGGCGGCCAACACGCTCGTGCTGGACGGGCCGCGCACCACCCCGGGCGAAGTCGCGGCGGCCGCCATGACGGCGCCCTTCCTCGCCGACCACCGTCTCGTCCGCGTCGATGGGCTGTGCCGGCCGTACAACCGGCAGGGCAACCAGCCCGCCGGCAAACGTCGCCGCCGCGGTGAACTCGGCGACTGGGAGGGCCTGGCCGACCGCCTGCAGGACCTCCCGCCGAGCACGCTGCTGGTCTTCCTGGATGGCGAAATCCGCGCCGGCAACCGCATGAAGGGCCTGCTCGCCCAAGTCGCGCACGAGTCGAAGGAGTTCAAGCCCGCCAAGGGCCGGCAGCTCGACGCCTGGGTGCGCGCGCGCGCGCAGCGGGCGGGTGTGCATCTGACCGGCCGCGCCGAGCGCGCCCTGGTTGCACGGGTCGGGGCCGACCAAGGGGCGCTGGCCTCGGAGATCGAGAAGCTGCGGCTCTACGCCGGCGACGACACCGTGGACGAGCACGTCATCGAGCGCATCTGCCCGCGCAACCTCGAGGCGGAGATCTGGGACCTGACCGACGCCGTCGGCCAGGGGCGTCCCGAGGCGGCCCTGCGGGCGCTGGAAACGCTGCGCGACTCGGGGGAAGACAACGGGCGACTGCTGAGAACCCTCGCCAGCCAGATGCGGCGCATCCCCGTCGCGCAGGAGATCCTGGCGCAGGGCGGCGACGCCGATGCCGTGCGGAAGCACTTCCACATGCGGCATCCCTACCCGGCGCAGAAGCTGGCCGAGCAGGCGCGGCGCTTCACCCCCGCCCAGGCCGCCGCCGCCCTGCCCCGCATCCGCGATTGCGACGCCGCCATCCAGCGCTACCGCCGCGACCTGCCCGGCGGCCTCCACGATGACGTGGCGCTGGAATTGCTGGTCGTCGACCTGGCGGCCGGTTAGCGGGGCCGGGCCCCCTCGACCGGGTTGAAGCAGGCCACGCGCGCTCGGCCCGTCGGGGCACCGCCCGCCGCGCCGGCCGGCGCTTCGAGCGGCGGTTCGGGCTCTTCGCGGCAGGTCGTCAGCGCCTTGGGGCAGCGCTCCAGGAAGCTGCAATGGCCGGTCAGGGCCAGCAGGTCGGGCGGCGCGCCCCGAATCTGCGGCAGCAGCCGCCGGCGCGGCGCGTCCAGACGGGGCAGCGTCTCCAGCAGCGACCAGGTGTACGGGTGTCGCGGCGTGCGGAAGGTCTCGCGCGTGTCGCCGACCTCCATCAGCGCTCCGGCGTACATCACGCCCATCACATCCGCGATCTGCGCCACCACGCCCATGTCGTGCGTGATCAGCAGGATCGCCGTGCCGCGCAGCTCGCGGAGCATGTTCAGCTCGTGGATGATCTGCGCCTGCACGGTCACGTCCAGCGCCGACGTCGGCTCGTCCGCGATCAGCACCAGCGGGTCCAGCACGGTCGCGATCGCGATCATCACCCGCTGGCACATCCCGCCCGACAGCTCCCCCGGAAACGACCGCGCGACCCGCCGGGGGTCGGGCAGGCGCATGCGCGTCAGCACGTCCATCGTGATCTCGCGCGCATCCTTCCGCGTCACCGCCCGATGACCCAGGATCGCCTCCTCCACCTGCTGGCCGATCTCCAGCACCGGGTTCAGGCCCGCCACGGGGTCTTGGAAGATCATCGAGACGATGTCGCCGCGCACGGTGCGCAGTTCGCTCTCGGGGATCGTCGCCAGGTCGCGCTCCGCGCCCCGCTCCAGCAGCCGGATCGCGCCCGACGTCACGACGCCCGGCTCCGGGATCAGCCGCAGGATGCTCAGCGCGACGGTGGTCTTGCCCGCGCCGCTCTCGCCGACCAGCGCCGTCACCTGCCCGGCTTCCAGGTCGAGGCTGACGTGCCGCGCGGCGGGGACCGTCCCCTCCTTGGTGCGGTATTCGACGGACAGGTCTTCGATGCGCAGAACGGGCGCCACGGTGCCTCCGGGCGGCGCCGGCCCGCGGCGCGGCCGGGGTCAGTCTAGGATGCCGCCGCTGGGGACGCCGCCGCTCGGATCGCCGCCGTTCGGGATGCCGTCGCGGCCGCGCCTACATCGAGCGGATCGCCCCCACGACGCGGCCCTGGACCTGCACATTCGCGGCCCGGTGGTAGATCGGCGCCATCGTCGCGTTCATCGGCTGCAGCCGCACTTGCGCGCCCGCCCGGTAGAACTTCTTGAGCGTGACCTCGTTGGCGTCTTTGACCCACACGGCGGCCATCTCGCCGTCGTTCACCGTCTGCGCGGGCTCCATGATCACGATGTCGCCGTCGTTGATCAGGGCATCGATCATCGACGTGCCCTGCACGCGCAGCGCGTAGACGTTCTCCCGCGCCCGGCCCCCGAGCACCTGCGGGGAAATGGTGATGGCCTCATCGGCGTAGTTGGGGTCCACGCCCTCGGTCGTCGGGATGGGCAGCGGCTGCCCGGCTGCGATCGTGCCCAGCAGCGGCACGCGGATCGTGTGCTCGGATTCCGACCGCCGCTCATCGCCCACCAGCTTGATGCCCCGCGAGATCTCGCGGTCGCGCTGGATCAGCCCCTTCGCCTCGAGCGCCTTGAGGTTGTAATCGACCACCGAGGTGGACGAGATCGCGCAGCCCGCTTGGATGTCGCGAATGCTGGGCGGGTAATCGTGCCGCGCCAGGAACTCCCGCAGGAAGTCCAAAATGCGTTCTTGCTTGTCGGAGCGTCGCTTCATGACTTGCTCTTTCCGCCGACTCCCGGACGCCTGCGGGCTTGCCGGATGGCCCCGCGCGTCCACGCTGTCCACATCCGTCCACCGCTGGAACGTCTGTTCTGGTACTATCCCCCATTCCCGCGCCCGTGTCAACGTGCCGTCTTGGACCGGCGCTTCGCAGCCCCGGCCACACGCCGGGGCGGCCCCTGCCGGGCGGGGACTCTATGCTCGGCGACGCAGGATCCGCAGCCCGGCCCGCCCCCACCGGGCGGCCGCGACGACCCAGAGGGAGCCCGCCATCGCCAACGCCGCCATCGCCAACGACGCCGACGGCACGCCCGGGGCGCCGGCCCCGCCGAAGATCGCCGCCGTCATCGCGGCGCACCCGGACGACCCCGACTTCGGGGCCGGCGGGACCGCCGCGCTGTGGACCCGGCAGGGCTGGGAGTTCCACTACATCGTCGTCACCAACGGCGCCAAGGGCTCCGACGACCCGACGATGACGCGCGACCGGCTGATCGCCGCGCGCGAGGAGGAGCAGCGCGCCTGCGCCGCCGTGCTGGGCGTCTCCTCCTGCGTCTTCCTGGGCGGGGAGGACGGCGAACTCGACTACAGCCGCGCCATGCTGGGCAAGATCGTGCGCGAGATCCGCCGCCTCAAGCCCCTGGCCGTCTTCACCCACAGCGACCAGATCATCCATCGGCGTCCGGGGGCCGTCGACGCCGACGAGGCGGAGCGGTTCGTCGGCTTCATCAACCATCGCGACCACCGCAACACCGGCGCCATGGCCGTCGACGCGGTCTACCCCACGGCGCGCGACCACATGAACTTCCCGGAGCAGATCCGGGAAGAGGGCCTGGAGACGCATAAGGTCTCGCAGGTCTATATCTGGGGCCATCCCGAGGCGAACTTCCACGTCGACATCACGGACAGCGTCGAACGCAAGCTGAGCGGTCTGATGGAGCACAAGACGCAGTTCGGCTCGCGCGGCGACGCCTTCACGTCCGGCATGCGCGAGCGCTTCCGCGACGCGGACGGCCACTTCTACGAGCGCTTCCTGCGCGTCGATCTGCCCTCCTGACCGCGCCGCGAGAGGCGGCCGTCGCCATGCCCCACGACCCCGCCCAGTTCGCCCCCCGCTACTGTCCCCTCTGCGCCACGCCCTTAGAGACCCGTCAGCATGCCGGCGCGTCGCGGCTCGCCTGCCCCGCCTGCGACTTCATCCACTACGACGACCCCAAGCTGGCCGTCGGCGCGCTGATCGAGGACGAGGCCGGGCGGCTGCTCTACACCCAGCGCGACCATCAGCCAGCGATGGGCGCCTGGGCCTGGCCCAGCGGCTTCGTGGACCGCGGCGAGGAGCTGCGCGCCGCCGCCGCCCGCGAGGTGCGCGAGGAGACCGGCATCGAGGCCGTCATCGACGACTTGCTCGGCGCCTACTCCCGGGCCGGGGATGCGTTGGTCTTCATCGCCTTCGCGGGCCGCGCCGTCGGCGGCACGCTGCGCGCCGGCTCCGAAGCCCGCGACGTCCGCTTCTTCCCGCTCGCCTGCCTGCCCTCGCCCGCCTTCCCGCACGACCCCGAGATCCTGCGCCGCTGGCGCGCCCGCCGATGACCGCCCCCCACCGCCCCGCGATCCCCCTCGGCGTGCGGGATCTGGGACGGATGGCCTACGCGCCCGCGCTCGCCCGGCAGCGCGCGGCGCACGCCGCCGTCGTGGCCGGCGAGGCGCGCGCCTTCCTGCTCCTCGTCGAGCACGACGCCGTCGTCACGCTGGGCCGGCGCGGCAATCGCGACGGCGTCCGCGCCCCCGCCCGCCTCAAGCGCCTGGGCATCCCCATCGTCGACAGCGAGCGCGGCGGCGACGTCACCTACCACGGCCCCGGCCAGCTCGTCGCCTACCCCATCCTGCGTCTGGCCGACTTCCAACTCGATGTCCGGGCCTACGTGCGGGCGCTCGAGGCCGTGGCGCTGCGGCTGCTGGAGAGCTACGGCCTGGGCGGCCGTCGTGATCCCGCGATGCACGGCGTGTTCACGGCCGGGGGCAAGATCGCCTCGCTGGGGGTGCACGTCTCGCGCGGCGTGACGCGGCACGGCATCGCGTTCAACGTCGATCCCAGCGCCGAGCACTGGGCCTGCATCGATCCTTGTGGTCAGGCCGGGGTGCGGGCCGCCTCCCTGCGCGCGGAACTCGCGACATCGGGCGCCTCGGATCCAGATGCCACGCAGCCCGACGCCTGCGACATGCCGACCGTCAAGCGGCGCTTCGTCGCGGCCTTCGCGGCGGAGTTCGGCGTCGCGCCTGACGCGGCCGACTGCTAGTCGTCCCCCCACAGATTGACCCGCGACAGGCAGTGCGCGCACATCCGCAGCACGTCCGAGCCGCGCTCCCCCTGATGCAGCGCCATGACCAGCGTCTCCTGCAGGTGCGCGACGCAGAAGCGCGGACCGCAACGCTCACAGTGAGTCACGGGCGCGGCGGCGCAATCCGGCATCCCGCAGCGGCCGTCGGCGTTGCGGGCGCGGGCGTCGCGCAGGAAGGCGTGGTGACGGTCCACGTCGGCCTTCTTGGCCCGGCAGCGGTCCCGGTGGCAGACCTCCTGGCGGTCGTCGAAGCGGTCCCCGTGGTTAGCGCAGAAACCGTGCGCGCAGTACTGACACTGGCCGGCCAGCGGCTGCCGGCAGCCCAGCACCCGGCTACGCCGTTCGCAGCGCCGCGCCCGCTTGTATTCGCCCATCATCTCGGTTGCGCCCGCTTCCGCCAGGCCAATGCCGCGCCAGTCTAGCCGCGCCAGTCTAGCCGGGCCGGGGCCGGGCGGGCTTCAGTCCCTGGGCGACGACTCCGTCGCGCCGGGCGCCGCCGGCGCCGCCGGGGCGTCCGTGCCCGGGCCGTCGCCGTCCGAGGCGGGCAGCGCCGCGCTGGCGTGCACTTCGGGCGTCGTCAGCAGGACCGGCGTCAGCAGGGCCGACGCCCGCGCCTCGCCCCCCAGATCGCGGCAGTCCACGAAGGTCGTGAAGATGGCGTGGTCGAGCAGGCGGCGTCCCTCACTGTTGAGGTTCGACGCATGCGCGTCACGCAGCGCCAGCAGCCGTTGCAGACGCTGGAGCTGCTCGCCCAGCCAGCCCCCGGGTGGCGGCGGCGCATCGTCGGGCGCCTGCATTTGCGATGTGACGAACTCCTGCACGATGTCCACCGGGGCGTCGCTCGCCCGCGGATCGGGTCGCGGGGCGCCGCGCCGGATCGCGGAGCGGAGGTGGTCGTTGCCTGAGCGCGCACCGCGTGGCGTGTCCGTCATGGGGCGTCTTTCTCGCGGGGCGCGGACCCGCTCGGCGGCGAAGGGCGGCCACTCTAACGTCCGTGTTTTGCTAGCGGCAATCACGCGCAGCCGCTCGCCCGGCTCCCGTTCACACCCCGTTTACGACGCCCGCACGCCGCTACGCCCCGGCGCCGGGCGCTGCGGGCCGCTCGCGAAGACGACGGCGCGCGCGTGCGCCGCCGCCGATGGAGGACGGAGACTGGGCTGAGGGGCCGGATCCTTGAGGCGAACGCCTCGAGGTGAGTGCCTAGAGGCGCAGCTTCCCGTGCGAGGGCTGGCGGCGTCGCTGCCGGCCCTCTTCGACGGCCTGCTCCTGCTCGAGCTCGAAGACGGAGATGACGCGGCTTTCGTAGACGTAGCCGCAGGCCAGACAGGTGCTGAACGCACCGTGGGTGTCGGATTCGGCGAGCATGGCGCCGGTGCAACGGGGACACTGAATTGGGGTCGCGACAGTCATGTTTAGGAGACTCCTGCCTTCTGCTTACAGCGGCGACGCGAGCTGGTTCGCAGTCGCCCCTGCCGACCGCCACCGACTTTGTGACTTCTGGAACATTCTTGACGCAGGCCGATCAGGCTGTCAACGGCTGATTGGGCTCACTGTAGCGTTTCGGGCCTCGATTGTGATGGAATTTACAAACGGTTTACGGCCGGCCGGCGAAAGGGGCGCAAGGGAGCAATGGCCTATTCTCGGGCCATGCACATCGCCGCACCGCTTCCCCCCAGCACGGAGATCGCCTGAACCCCGATGGCCCCCCGTGAGCGCGCGTCGCGCCCCGGCCGCCGTTCCCGATTAATCGGCTTCGTGATCGCGATCGCCCTGCAGGCGGGGCTGTCCCGGCGGCGGCCCGGCGGTCCGGCCCTCATCGCGCTGGCGGGCGTCCCCCGCGGGCTCGTGCCCGGCGGCGCGGCCGAGACCGTCGCGGCCGCTGCGACCAGCGCGGCGCTGCTCGGTATCCCGCCGCGAATCGCGCAGCGGGGCGGGACGCTGGGCCTCGCGATGCGGGCGGCGCTGCTGTCGCTCAGCTTCGATGCCTGGTCCACGGCCCGGAGTGCGGACGCCGTCGCGGACGCGCTGGAGCGCGATGACCTGGTCGCCGCGCGGGCGGCGCTGCAGCGGATGGGCGCGGAGCCGCTGCCGCCCGCCGTGACCGCGCAGGAGATCGCCGACCGCGCCGAGGAGTCGCTGGCCGGCGGCGCGGCCGACCACACCGTCGGGCCCTGGCTGGCCTATGCCCTGTTCGACCTGCCGGGCGCGGTCGCCTACCACCTGCCGGCCCTGCTGGCGCGGCTCTGGGGCGACGTCCCGGCGATCGTCCTGCGCGCGCCGCTGCTGGGCCGGGCGATCGGCGCGGGCCCGCGTCTCGTCCTGCTGCGGGGGCTCTCCGCCCGCGCGACCGGCGTCGCGTACGGCGCGGCGGCCCCGGTCGTCGGCGGCGACCCCGTGCGCGCCGTGCGCGCCGCGCTGGCCGCCGATACGCCCGCCCTCGCCGCGGCCACGGTCGCCGCGGGCCCGCCGCTGGAGCCAGCCGCGGGGCTGCGGCGCGCGCTGCGCCTGCATCGGGCGGCGCTCGCCGTCGCTGCGGCCGCGGCGGCGCTCATCATCCTGGCCGGCCCCCGGCCGGGGCGAGGCGCGGCATGATCCCCCTGCGCGACAGCAGCTTCCGCGCGAGCACGCCGCACGTCACGCGCGCGCTGATCGCGATCAACATCCTCGTCTGGGGCTTCACCGCCTTCGTCCTCAGCGACGTCCCCAGCCGATGGATCTGGATCCCGAAGAGCGACGGCAGCGAAGTGCAGCGCTACCTCGATTCGGAAGAGGACAAGGTCAACCTCGCCCTGGGGGCGGTGCCGGAGTTCATCACCGGCTACCTCGACGACGACCCCCGCTCCCAGGACGCCGTGGCGGATCAGGGCGTGCCCCTGCTGCCGGGCTTCCTGATCCTGCTGACCCCGCTGACGGCCATGTTCCTGCACGGCGGGTTGTTCCATCTGGCGGGCAACATGCTCTTCCTCTGGGTCTTCGGGGACAACGTCGAGGACCGCATGGGCTCGGGGCGCTTCCTGGTCTTCTACGTCGCGACGGGCTACCTGGCCGCGGCCGCGCACATCTACATCGACGCGGGCGATCTGCTGCCCATGATCGGCGCCAGCGGCGCGATCTCCGGCGTCCTGGGCGCGTACTTCCTGCTGTTCCCGCGCGCCCTGGTGCAGGTGCTGATCCCGCTGGTGCTGCTGATCCCCGCCGTCGTGCCGGCGCCGCTGCTGATCGGATTCTGGTTCCTGCTCAACCTGCTGCCCGGCGTCGGGTCGGTGGTGGCCGAGAGCAGCGGATCGGGCACGGCTTGGTGGGCGCACATCGGAGGCTTCGTGGCGGGACTGCTGCTGGTGTACCCCTTTCTTGTTGGGCGCTGGCGCGCGCCGAGCCAAGAGGTAGGCCCCCAGTGGTCGATGCCGACGACGTTCGGCTTCGGCTTCGGCGCCCGGCGCGGCATCCCCCGGCAGGGACGCCTGCGCGGCGACCCCCCACCCCAGCCCCCGCCGTCGCCCCTCGACGACGACGTGCGGCTGCCCGGCAACTGGCAGGTGGCGCCGGCTCCGGCCAAGAAGAAGCGACGCTTCGGCTTTCGCGGGCGCGGCCGTGGCCATCGGCCCGGCGGTGTCGATGCGTTCCGCGACCGCAAACGGCGATAGGCCGGTATATTCCCAGCGAGTGATCGACCAGCCGCCGAGCCAGAGGATGTCCCCCATGCCCGTCTTCCCCTCCACCGAGTGGTTCCAGGATCTCGCCAGCCTGGCCAACGCCGACCCCGCCTTCCGCAAGTTCGGCACGATCGACTGCGAGATGGGCGTCGAGGTGGGGCCGTCGATCTGGAAGATCGTCTTCGAGGCGTTCGAGGTGACGGAGGTCGCCCCCATCGACGGGGAGGCCGCCGCGGCGCTCGACTTCGTGCTCAACATGCCGCCGGAGGCCTGGCGCGAGATGCTGGAGAACATCGCGCAGCACGGCGGCGCGGACCTGCATCACACGCTGAATACGCTCGACATGAACAACCCCGAGAACTTCGCGCGCGGCGACGACTACCACCGCCGCGACAAGTTCTATCGCTTCAATCAGACCCTGCAGGACTTCTTCGACGCCTCGGCGAAGCTCGAGACGACGTTTGGGGCCTAAGTTCACAGAACGAGGACCATCTGGTCGCCGCTGGTACGGTACGCTGGAAAGCCCCAGCCCAGGGGGCGCGGGTCGGCGCGAGAGCAACCCCAGATGCCCATCCAAGTCACGCTGATCGAACACACCCAGGATCCGATCCGGGCCCTCTACATGGCCTACCGGGTCTGCTATTCCGCCCTGACGCCGGACCAGGTGCTGGCCCGCATCGCCGACGAGCGCATCTCGCACGAGAAGATGACCGCCTTCGTGCAGGAGCGCCTGAAGACGGGGCACGTCTCGCCCTTGGAGCAGGTGCACTTCGAGTTCGGCATCAGCGGCGTGTCGCGCGCCTTCTCGCACCAGTTCGTGCGCCATCGCATCGGCATCTCCTTCGAGCAGCAGAGCCAGCGCTACGTCACCTACAAGGGCGGCGACTTCCCCTACACGGTCCCCAAGACCGTCGAGGCGGCCGGCATGGCCGGCGACATGGAGGCGCTCTTCCGCGAGGTCGGCGACCTCTACGAGCGCCTCGTCGCGGCCGGTGTCCCGGCCGAGGACGCGCGCTTCCTGCTGCCCAACGCCACCAACACCAACTTCAAGCTCACCGTCAACTTCGCGGCGCTGCTGCACATCGCCGACCTGCGGCTCTGCACCCGCGCCCAGTGGGAGTTCCGGCGCGTCATGGCGCTGATGCGCGCCGAGGTGGTGCGCGCGGCGCCGGAGCTGGGTCGCATGCTGCAGCCCAAGTGCGGCGAGTTGCGCCTGGGCTACTGCGACGAGGACTACGCGGCCTGGGAGGCCTGCCCCATCGGTCGCAAGCGACCGCACAGGGATGAACTCTTCCGGCTCTACAAGGCCTATCGCAAGGGCGAGATGGACCCGTTGGACGGCGACGACTTCGCCATCATTGAGAGCCAGCAGATCGTGGGCGTGTAGCCGTCGCGGCTGCGATCATGGCGTGCGGCGCAGTCGCCGGCCCGCCACCCGGCCGCAGCGCCCGCCCCCTGGCGACGACTTCAGGAACGCCCATGGCTCACTCCCCGGACAGCCCCGCGACGCCGGCCTCCACCGTCGCCGCCGGCAATGTGCGACTGGCCTGCGAGCAGCGCGGCACCGGCGACGCGGTGGTGCTCGTCGCCGGCGGCGCGATGGACATGGACCAGTGGGACGCGCAGATGGCCGCCCTCGCGCCCACGCGGCGCGTGATCCGCTTCGACCAGCGCGGCGTCGGCGCCTCCGACGGTCCCCCCACCGGCTACACCATCGAGCAGATGGCCTCCGACGCCCTCGCCCTGATCGAGACACTGCACGCCGCCCCCTGCGTCCTCTTCGGCAACTCCCTGGGCGGCTCCATCGCGATCGCCGCCGCCCTGCGCGCCCCGGACGTCGTGCGCGCCCTGATCCTCGCCGCGACCTCCGCGGGCCCCACCGCGCCGTCCATGCCGGCGGAGACCCAGACCGCGATGTTCCGGGCCTCGGCCCTCCCCCTGATCGAAGCGGCGGCGGCGGCGCAGGAGATCGTCTTCGCCGGCGACTACCCCCGCCGGCGCCCGGAAGTGCTGCAGCGCGCCATCGCCAAGCGCGAGGCCAACACCGCGCCCCTCATCGCGACGCTCGGTCCGCTGCAGTCGGTCGCCGCGTACGACCCGCTCCCCGGCCTCAAGTCGCTGCGCATGCCGGCGCTGATCCTGCACGGCGCCGAGGACCGGATGGTCCCCGCCGCCAACGCCACGCTGCTGGCCGAGCAGATCGCCGGCGCCCGCCTGCGGCTGCTGCCCGGCGCCGGCCATGGCCTCGTGATGGAGGCCGCCGACGCCGTCAACGCGGCCGTGCTGGAGTTCCTCGATTCGCTGTGAGCCGGGGGTACGATGGGGCGGCGCAGGGGGTCGCGACGAACCGATGCACGTCCACGAACTGACCCTCATGATCGGCACCCAGCAGCCGGCGGCGCTGGCCCGCTTCTACGGCGACGTGCTGGGCCTGCCGCGCCGGACGCAGTCGCACGACCCCGTCTTCGCGGTCGCCGGGGCGTACATCCGCATCCTCGATCACTCCGCGATCAGCGGCCCCAGCGCCGACCCCGCCCGCATGCAGATCAACCTCTTCGTCGACGATGTGCGCGCCGAGTGGCGCCGCCTCGCCGCCCAGGGCGTCGCCTTCGTGCGGGAGCCACAGGCCGAGCCCTGGGGCGGCCTCGTCGCCACCATGACCGACCCCGACGGCAACTACGTCCAGATCATCGAGTTCGCCCCCCGCTAAGCCTCCTGCGGCGGGGCGAGATACCATGCAGACATGACCGACGACGAGCAGCCTGGGACCAGCGATCTCACCGACGAAGTGGAAGTCCGGGTCAAGAAACCCCTCAGCGCCATCGTTTCCGTGCGCTTCGGTCCCGACGACCTGGCGGAACTGCGCGCGGCGTCCGCGACCGAGGGCGTGCGTCCCAGCGTCCTGATCCGGCGGGCCGTCAAGGACTACGTCGCGCGGCAGGCGACGCTCGGGCATCGCGGCGCCCGAGGCTGACGCCGCCTCGCCGGTCAGCGCGGATCCCTGATGCCCCCGGCCTCCGCCTCCTCTGACGTCGCGCCGCCGCGCAGCAAGCGACGCACCGGCAGGTGGTAGTTCCAGAGAAACGCCAGCCCCAGCAGCGTGATGGGGACCAAGACCAAGCCGTGCAGCGCCGCCGCGTAGGCGATGGCGCTCTCCTGCGCGTGCGCGCCGACGAGGTAGATCAGCACGACCTCCTTCGCGGCCCACTCGAACGGGCCCACGCCGCCGCTCGTCGAGGGGGCGCTGATGATCACGTTGGCCGCTGCGGCAACCAGCAGGTAGACGGGCAGCGGCAGGTCCAGGTCGAACGCCTCGCCGACGAGGAAGTACATCAGCGCTTCCAGGCCCCAGGCCGCCGCGCTGGCGAAGAACGCCGCCGTCAGCAGGGCTCGGTCGCCGGCGGGCCGGACGCCCTCGATCAGGCCCGACACCCACTTCGCGTCGTGCCGGCGCAGGACGGGGACGCGGCGCAGCCGGCGCACGATGATCGCTTCGGCCCGCGCCGGGTGGCGGGCGATCGCGTAGAGCGCCCCCACGGCGATCGAGACCCCGAGGACCAGGAACGCCATCGTGGCGAGGAGGACGTCGCCGGCGTACTCCATGCCGCTCATGCCGACCAAGCTGGCCGCGACGCCCAGGATCAGGAAGAGCGTCAGCATGACGCCGTCCAGCACGCGCTCCAGGAAGACGTTGGCCAGCCCGGCCGTGTGACCGACGCCGAACTGGCGGTACAGCGTGTGGGCGCGCAGGATCTCGCCGCCGCGCAGGGGCAGAATGTTGTTGGCGGCGTAGCCCACGGCCATGATCGGGTACAACTGCCGCGGAGACGCCTCGACGATGGGGCGCAGGAGGATGTGCCAGCGCAGCGCCCGGAACCCGACGCCGCCGAAGAAGATCGCCATGGCGATCAAGATCAGGCCGACGTCGGCGCTGGTGAAGGCGTCGCGCACGGCGCCGAAGTCGGTGTCGCGCAGGAAGAGGAAGCCGAACAGCGCGCTGATGCCGAGCCCGAACGCCGTTCGCGCCGGTCCGGCGGTCAAGCGCGACGGGACGGCGGGGCGTCGCATCAGGGGCCATCCCGCGCGAGCGACCGGCCGGGTCCGGCACGGGGGAGACTCCACGCGCGCCAGCGCAGTTGGGGGCGCGGCAGGCGGAGGCGTGGGCGAGGCCCTGGCCAGCGGCGCAGCCCGGGCCCGCGCAGCGTCCGCTCGACGACCAAGAACGAGACGAGCGCGGCCAGCCCGCCCACGATGATGTCGGCGAAGTAGTGCTCGCCCAGGTACATCAGCGCGAACGCCAGGCAGACGCAGTAGACGACGCCGGCCGCCACCAGGCGCCCCGATCCGAGCAGCAGCGCGATCAGCAGGATCTGGAAGGCGGCCGCGAAGTGCAGCGAGGGCATCGCGGCGCGCGGGTTGGGCTCCGCCGCCAGCGTGAAGAGGTCGTTCCAGAGGCCCTGGCCGAAGATCGTGGGCCCCACGTCGCGCATGATCCGCACGATGCCCATCGTGTCGCCCTGCACGACCGCCAGCCAGGGCGGCACGGTGGGGATCAGGTAGTACATCGCCACGCCCGTGTAGAAGACCCCCAGCATGATCACGGCGACGCGGAAGAACATCGGCCGCATCCAGATGTAGGTGCCGATGACGGTGAGGTGGGGGAAGACGAACCAGCTCCAGTGCATGAAGGTCGAGAAGAAGGCCAGGACGCCGGGGTCGCCGTCGGCGCCGCCCAAGTGCGTCTGCAGCCACGCCGACGGGGTCGTGCCGCCGAACATCCAGAGTTCCCAGTCCAGCACGTAGCCGGTGCTGGCCTGAATCGCCGTCTCGTCGGCCGCGTCGCGCAACTGCGTGAAGAAGAAGATGCCCACGGCGTACAGCAGCCAGGTGCGGAAGTGGTCCTGCCGCGGTGCGACCCACAGGATCACGGCCAGCGCGGGGACCAGCGCGAAGGGCAGGCCCGCGGGGCTGAAGGACCCCGTGATCCGGATGACCGGGATCACGAGCGCGACGACCAGGTACGCCCAGGCGAGCAGGCGCACGACATCGTACGCGCAGCGCGGGCGGCGGCACTCGGCGCGCAGCGCGGCGTGCCAGGTCGGCGCGTGCGCCGCGTCCCGTGCCCTCCCGGCGGATCCCGCGTGCCCGGTCCCGGTCTCCATCGTGCGTAGTCTAGGTGTGCCGGCCGCGCCGGGATCGGCCCGCGCCGCCATAGACTGCGCATATGTCGATTGCCGTGCTTTTCCCGTCGCCGCGACGGCGCGCGCTGCGACGGACCGGGCTGGCGCTGCTGCTGGTGGCTGCGGTCCTGGCCCTGCGCGGGCCCGTGCCGTCCGCGGCGGCGACCCCCGCCGCGGACGCCCCGGATCCGCGGGCGGCCCCCGGCGAGATCTTGGCCTCGTTCCATGCGCCCCCGGACCCGACGGCGTTGGCGCGGCTGGGCCTGACCCTGCTCGACCACTCACCCGGCAGCAACGTCACGCGGCTGCGCGCGGCCGACCCCGATCCCCGCGCCGCCATCGCCCGGCTGCAGGCGTCGGGCCTGACGGCATGGGCCGAGCCCAACGGCCGCCTCCAGGTGGCGGGCCTGATCCCCGACGACCCCCGGTACGGCGAGCAGGCCGCGGTCTGGGAGCTGCTGGGCGCGCCCGACGCCTGGGCGATCACGACCGGCAGCCGTGAGGTCGTCGTGGCGATGATCGACGGCGGCATCGACCTCGACCACCCCGACCTGGCCGCGAACATCTGGACGAACCCCGGTGAGATCCCGGGCAACGGCATCGACGACGACGCCAACGGCTACATCGACGATGTCCACGGCTACGACTTCGTGGGCGATTTCCCCGGCGGCGAGGGGCTGCCGGGCGAGGACGCTAACCCCGACGTGTTCGTGGGCGATCCCGCCGCCGGCGACGGCATTGACCAGGACGAGGACGGCGCCGCCGACGGCTCCGTGGGGCACGGCACGCGCGTCGCGGGGATCATCGCCGCACGCGGCGACGACGCCTGGGGCGTGGCGGGCACGGCCTGGCGCGTGCGCATCATGCCCGTGCGCGTGACCGGCCCCGAGGGCAGCGGCTTCATCTCCTCGTTCGTGCGGGGCCTGGAGTACGCGACGGCGAACGGGGCGGACGTCGTCAACATCAGCCTCGCGGCGACGTTCCTGCCGCAGGCGGCGCAGGCCGCGGTGCGCGCCGCCGCCGCCGCGGGCGTGATTCTGGTGGCGGCGGGCGGCAACGACGGCGGCCTCGTGGCCTTCCCGGCGGCGATGCCCGAGGTCATCGCCGTGGGGTCGCACGGGGTCGGGGATCAGCGGGATAGGCGCGCGCCGTTCTCGCCCAGCCAGGCGGGTGTGGCCCTGGTCGCGCCGGGCTTCTCGATCCTCACGACGGATGTCCTGCCGGTCTCCGCGGCGGCCGGCTTCACGCGCGCGACCGGCAGCTCCTACTCGGCCGCGTTCGTGTCCGGCGCCGTGGCGCTGGCGCTGAGCCTGGAACCGGGGCTGGATCAAGCGGCGGTGCTGGCGTTGCTGTCCGGGACCGCCACGCCGCTGCCCGATGGGCCGAATCCAGGCTGGGACGGCGCCGGACGGCTGAACATCGCCGCCGCGATCGCGCGTCTGCACGCGGCGACCCCCGGCGCCCCGCTGGTGCAGGGCATCGACCTCGACGCGCCGGACGCGGACTTCGTCGTCCGTGGTCGCGCGCGACCGGGTGCTCGCGTCGATCTGCTGGCCTCGCCGGGCGAGGCGCGGACGTCGGGCGTGGCGGACGCCGAGGGCCGTTTCCGCATCGCACTGCCGCGGGATCGCGTGGCGGAGCGCCGCTCGTCGCTGACGATCACGGCCTGGGTGGTCGCGCCTGACCCGGCCGGCGGCGGCGCGGCCGGGGAGCGGGCGTCCCCAGCCTCCGCCCCGATGATGTTCGCGCTGCCCCACATAGCGACGCTGGCGCCGGGCTGGAACCTGGTGGCCTGGGCGGGAGCGACGGGGTCGGGCGCCGACGTGCTCGCGGATCTCCCGCCGGGCGTGCGGCGCGTCTTCGCCTGGCATGGGCGGGGCTGGCATCTGGCCGTACCCGGCGACCCGCGGTTCCAGATCGGTCGGATCCGCGCCGGAGATGGGCTGTGGCTGTTCCTCGCCGGGAGCGAGCCGGCGCAGTGGCCGCAGCGACGCGCGCGGATTCCCGAGCGGACGCTGACGACCGGCTGGCATCTGCTGGCCTGGCCCGGCGACTCGGGCGCGGCGGCCGGCGGGCCGGGGTCGGTCGCGGGGCGGCTGGAGGTCTTCGTCTGGGACGCGGAATCGGCGAGTCCGCGCGGCTTCACCCGCGTTGCGCCGGGCCGGAGTCCGTCGCTGACGGTCCGGCGCCTGGACGCGGTGTGGGTGTTCGTGGCGGCCGGCCGGCCGGTCTGGCCCGGCTCGTGATGAGGCGCGGCCGCGCCGGGCAGGGCTGGGCTAGCCGTCGCTCTCGGCGCTCGCCGGCGTGCCGCGCGCGACGATGTCGCCGATGCGTTCCGCCAGGGCTTGCCCCAGCGCCAGCAGATCGACGTCCGTCTCCTGGGCGCTGGCGGGGTCGCTGCCGGTGACGTTTACCGATCGCTGCAGGAACACCAGGCTGCCGTCCTGGGCGAAGATGACGAGTTCCGTGGCGACATCGCGGGTGCGGCGACCGCCGTCCTCGACGCCGTAGCGCAGGACGTAGCGAATCGCGCTGGCGCCGAGGATGGGGTCGGGCGTGCGCTCGCTCTCGAACAGCGTGTCGATGGGCTCGACCAACTCCTTGACCTGGAGGGGCTCGCGGGTGGCGATGTAGTCGACGGCGGCGCGCGCCGCGTCCGCCGATTCCAGCATGATCGTGACGACGAACACCAGCTCCCCGGTGTCGTTGTTGGCGAAGCCCTGCCCGCGGGCCATCCCCTCCTCGGCGGCGCGCAGACCGAGCGCGGCGAGATTCCCGTCGGGGGACTCCCGCAGCAGTCCCGGGATGTCGGCGTAGAAGGGGATGGCGTCGAAGCCGGGGGCCAGGTCGTCGGTCAGCACCTCGACGATGGCGGCGACGGGGCCGGGCGGATCCGGGTCGTCGGGGGGCGGGTCCTGTTCCTCGTCTGCGTCCGCCTCGGCCGCCGCCACCGCCGCCACCGCCGCGGCGGCTGCGGCCGCCCGCGCCTCTTCCGCGGCCGCCCGCGCCTCTTCCGCAGCCGCCGCGGCTGCTGCCGCGGCCTCCGCCGCCGCGACTGCAGCTGCTGCTGCGGCCTCGGCCGCCGCCGCCGCTGCGGCCTCCGCCGCCGCCGCCTCCGCGGCCTCCGCCGCCGCGGCCTCCGCCGCCGCGGCCTCCGCCGCCTCCGTCGCTGCGGCCTCCGCGGTTGCCGCCGCCGCGGCCTCCGCCGCTGCGGCCTCCGCGGTCGCCGCCGCCGCCTCCGCGGCTGCCGCCGCCGCAGCCGCCGCGGCCGCGGCCTCCGCCGCCGCGGCCGTCCCCGCCGCCGCGGCCGTCCCCGCCGGGGGTTCCTCGGCCCCCACGTCTTGCGGCGGGGGAGCCTGCTCGGGCGGTGTGGCGTCGTCCGGCGGTGGTTGCTCCACCGGAGTCGGCGTGATGGCCTGCTCGCGGTCGGCGTCGCTCCCGCAGGCGGCCAGCAGCAGCGCGCCCAGCGCGATCACGCCCACGCCCGTCACGCCGAGGGCCAGCCGCGATCGCGGCCGCTGGATCGGCGCGCGCCGCCGGCGGAGGCGGTCGGGGCCGGTCACGCGAAGGGCTCGGCGGGCTGCGCGGGGAGTGGCTGATGCAGGCGCAGCAGGATGCGGAAGGTCGTCCCGACGCCCTGCCGGCTGTCGACCTGGATCTCGCCCTTCTGGGCGCGCACCAACTCCCGGGCGATGGCCAGGCCCAGCCCGGTGCCGCCTTCCGATCCGGGGCGATCGGCCCGGTAGTAGCGATCGAACAGGTGCGGGATCTGGTCCTCGGGGATGCCGGCGCCCGTGTCCGCGACGGCGATGCCCACGGAGACGTCGCTCTCGCGGCGGGCGCTGAGCACGACGTTGCCCCCGGGCGGGGTGTGGCGCAGCGCGTTGTCCACGAGGTTGGCGAGCACCTGCTCCATGCGGTCGACGTCGCCCGCGACCGGGGGCAGCGCGGCCGGGATGACCTCCAGGCGCACATCGAGCTGCTGCGCGCGCAGGACGAAGAGCTCGCCGACGTTGTGCAGCACGCCGTTGACGTCGACCGGTTTCAACTCCAGGTGCACGTGACCGGCCTCCATGCGGGAGAGGTCGAGCAGCCCCTCGACGAGGCGCAGCAGGCGGCGCGACTCCTCCTCGATGATGCGGTAGGCGTTCTGCCGCGCGACCGCCTCGTCGACGGTGCCGTCGAGCAGGGCCTGGGAGAAGCCGTTGATCGAGGTCAGCGGCGTTTGCAGGTCGTGCGAGGCGTTGGCCAGGAAGTCGCGCAGGGCGCTCTGCTGGCGCTGCACCTCCTCGGTCATCTGATTGAAGGACTCGGCGAGGTCCCGCGCCTCGCGTGTGCCCTCGACGCTGACCTTCTGGTCGAAGCGCCCCCGGGCGACGCTGCGGGCGGCGGCGGTCGTAGCTTGCAGGGGGCGATAGATGGAGCGCGAGAGCAGCAGCCCCACGATGATCGCGGCCGCCAGCCCCACGCCGCCGGCCAGCACCAGCTGCCGCGTGAGGTCGCCCAGCACGGCCTGCCGGTCCTCGACCGGCAGCGCCAGGACCACGAACTCGGCCCCGAACCGCTGCGAGGCCTCGTTGGAGAGCGCCGCGGCCAGGTAGTCGAGCCGGGTCTGGTCGCCGGCCGTGAGGCGTCCCTCGATGAAGGTGTCGGTGCCCGCCTCGCTGAAGTCGATGCCGAGCTGCTCCCCGAGGAAGCGCGGGGCGCCGCTGGCCTCGCTGACGACGGCGCCGGCGCCGTCGACGAACAGGATGCGCACGTCGGGGTCCAGGGGGATGCCGCCCACGGTGGCGCTGGTCGCGAGTTGGCGGCTGACCTCGAAGGCCTGGAAGTCGGAGCCGGGCGGTGTGACGACCGACAGATACACGGGGCCGCCGATCTGTCGCAGCGTGGAGGCGGCGAGGCGGTCCTGGTAGCCGCCCAGCAGGAAGAAGAAGGCGACGCCGGCGATGCCCAGCGTGAGCAGGATCAGGAAGCCCAGCGTGAGGTAGATGCGCCCTTGCAGCGTGGAGAGCAGATGGGGCCGGCTTCTGCGCCCGGCGTGCCCCTCCACCCCCGCGCGGCCGGCCGGCGCCGCGGCGCCTCCGAGTCGGACGCTATCCGTGGCCATGATCGGGGCCGCCCGCCGCGCGGCCGCCGGGGGCGTCGCGGGGGCCGGCGACCAGCTTGTAGCCCACGCCGCGCAGCGTCGCGATCCGCACGGTGCTGCCCGCCAGGTGCTGGCGCAGGTGGTTCACGTGGACATCCACGGTGCGCGTCTCACCGCTGAAGGTGTAGCCCCAGACCAGCGAGAGCAGTTGTTCGCGGGACATCGCGATGCCCTCGTTCTGGGCCAGCGCGAAGAGCAGGTCGAACTCCTTGGTGCGCAGGGTCATGGGGCGCCCGTCCAGCGAGGCCTCGCGCCGCGGCCGGTCGAGTTGCAGCGTGCCCACGAGCACGGTCGTGCCGGAACGCTGGATGCCGTCGGACCGGCGCAAGATCGCCTTGACCCGCGCGACCAGCTCCTTCGGGTTGAAGGGCTTGGTCAGGTAGTCGTCGGCGCCCAACTCCAGCCCGGCCACCTTGACGGCGTCCTCCTTGCGCACCGTGAGCATCAGGATCGGCACGTCGGACCGTTCGCGGATGCCCTTGGTCACCTCAAAGCCGTCCAACTTGGGCATCATCAGGTCCAGCAACACGAGGTCCGGCTGCGTGGTCAGGGCCTTCTCGAGCGCCTCCGGACCGTTGCTGGCGAACTCCAGGTCGTAGCCTTCCTTGGACAGGTACAGGCGGACCAGTTCGCGGATGTTGGGCTCATCGTCTGCGACGAGGATGCGCATAAGGGCCTCGCTCCGGGTGGCTTGTCGGCGTCACGTGGGTTCGGGGTCGAGCGGGATCGCACGCGCCGCCCGGAGCGCCGGTCGCCGACGGCACGCGCCCCCAGGATTGATCGCCGTCGCCCCGTCGCAGTATAGCCCCGGCGGGCCCTGGAAATGTGGACCCTTGGCGGCGCCCGCGGCTGATCCCGCGCCGACGCCGTGATCGTGGCCGCGTCAGGCCGGCGCACCGACGAGGAAGCGGCCGATCGCCTCCTGGAAGGCGGCCGCTTCCTCGGCCGAGAGATCGCGGTTCGGCGGCCGGCAGTGCGGCGTCGGCAGGCCCGCCGTGATCCCGATCAACGACTTCAACGCCCCCACCGCCGGGAAGGCCTGCACCAGATCCTTGACGGCGTTGAGCTGGCGCTGCGGGCGTTCGGCGTCGCCGCCCTGCCGAAACGTCGACTGGACGGCGATGGCCAGGGCGGGGACGGCATTGGCCATGCCGCTGACGCCGCCGCCGCAGCCGGCGGCGTACAACTCGGCGTGGACGTGGTCCGCCCCGGCCAGCACCACGAACGACTCGGCATCCGCCGTCGCGTCGATGTAACGCTGCGTGCGGGCGACGTCGCCGCTGGAGTCCTTGATGCCGATCACCTGCTCCCCGAAGAGCTCGAGCAGCGCCAGCACGATCTCATCGGCGATGTCCATCTTGGTGCGGGGCGGGATGTTGTAGAGCAGCACGCGCGCCTGCGCCGGCAGCGCGTCGATCACGCTGCTGAAGTAGTGCAGCTGTCCGGCCGCATCGGTGTTGTCGTAGAAGTGGGCGGGCAGCAGCGCGACAGCGTCCGCCCCGGCGTCGAGGGCGTCGTTGGCGGCGCGGATCGTGTCCGGTAGGGCGAGGCAGCCCGCGCCCGCGACGACCCCCAGGCCCCCACCGAGGGCGTCGCGCTGCGCCACCACCGCCTCGACGACGCGCCGTCGCTCGGCCAGCCCCACCGAGGGGCCCTCGCCGTTCGTGCCCAGGGTCAGGATCGAGGACACGCCCTGCCCGTGTAGCCACGCGATGTGGGCGGGCAGCCAGTCGAGATCGACGTCGGCGCCGTCCTCGGTAAAGGGCGTCACCTGGGCGACCATCAGGCCGCTGAGGTCCAAGGGCATGCGGTTCTCCTTCGTTCGGCGTGGGCTTCGTTCGGCGTGGGCCCGGCCGGCTAGATCGCGCCCTCCGCGGCCAGCCGGGTGAGTTCGTCCGCGTCGAGGCCCAGCGCGCCGTAGACCTCGGCGTTGTGCTCGCCGAGCAGCGGCGCGCGGCGGGCGACGTGGCCCGGGGTGTCGGTGAGTCGCGGCACGACCCCGGGCTGGAGCAGTGTACCGAAGTCCGCGCTGTCGACTTCCAGGACCTGCGCCCGGGCGGCGTAGTGGGGGTCGGCGGCGATGTCGCTGGTCGTGTAGAGCTTCACGGCGGGCACGCCGTGGGCGTCGAAAGTGGCTTGGCAGTCGGCCAGGGAGCGCTCGCCCACCCAGGCGCGGAGGATGGCGTGCAGCTCCTCGGGATGCTTACGGCGCTGGGCCGACTGCGCGTAGGCCGGGTCGTCGGCGAGTGCCGGCTGGCCGATCGCCGTCGCGAGGCGGGCGAAGACGCGGTCGGTCGTGGCGTTGAGGATCAGGTATTCGCCGTCGGCGGTCTGGAACTGTTCGGCGGGCACGACGCCGGGGAAGTAATTGCCGGACCGCTCGCGGTTGCGGCCGCTGCGGCCGAAGCTGCTCATGTGCGAGCCGCTCATGCGCCAGACCGCTTCGTAGAGCGCCTGGTCGACATCCTGCCCGCGGCCCGTGCGCTGCCGGGCCTGCAGCGCCAGCAGCGCGCCCAGCGCCGCGAACGTGCCGGCCCCGTAGTCGGCGATCATGTAGCCCGGCCGTACGGGTGGGCGGTCGGCCTCGCCCGTCACCGCCGTGATGCCCGCGAAGCTCAGCGCCACGCGGTCGAAGCCGGCCCGCTCCCGGTACGGCCCCGTCTGCCCGTAGCCGCTGATCCGCACGACGATCAGCCCCGGGTTGGTCGCGCGCAGGCCGTCGGGGGCCAAATCGAGCCGCTCCAGCGTGCCGGGCCGGAAGTTCTCCACCAGGATGTCGGCCGTGTCGATCAGCCGCTTGAGCAGCGCCTTGCCCTCAGGCGACTTGATGTCGCAGGTGACGGACTTCTTGCCGCGGTTCTCCTGCGGGAACGCGATGGTGCCGCGCAGGCCGTCGCCGCTGCCGGGCCGCTCGACCTTGATCACCTCGGCGCCGAACTCGGCCAGCAACGTCGCGCAGAACGGCGCCGCCAGCACCTGCCCCAGCGAGACGACGCGGATCCCGGAGAGGGCGGAGGGCTGGTCGGCGGGATCGTCGGACGGGGGCATGCCCGGAGGATAGGGGGTGTGCAGCGGTCGTCGGCCCGTCGGCTGCGCACGCCCCCGATCACGTAATCTTCTGCCGAGTTGGGTCGATCTCCGCGCTGATGTGTGAAACTGCCTTGTGCATAGAACATCCGTTCCGTTAGTATGAGTGCGAAAACATGGTTGACTGCTACCGAGTCTCGGATTTTAAGGTGGAGAGTGGGGATACGACCCTCTGGGTCGCCGTCCAGACCACTACCTTGGGCGCACGCAACACGAACATTCACGCGGTGCTGAGTACGGTGGGCACTATCACTGTAGAACCGTTGGTCCGACCGGCTCCGTGGCCGACGCATGGCGCGGCATTCACGTTGGCGGGTGCGTCAGCGGCGGATGTCCGAGAGTTGCTTCGCGCTCACCAAGCGCCGGCCGTCACGGTGATGACCGAGGCCGACTTATCAGTCTGCCTGGACTTCTACAGCCAGAGTCCTGGGGGGACTCAGGACTTGCAGCGAGCGGAGACGGGAGCGCTGATCTATCGCGCGAAGTATGCGCAGCCGAGGTCTGAACCCGCGGCTGATCAGCTCATCCGGGCTGCGGTCGCCTACGTCGCGAAACACCCAGCGCTTCGTCGAGCCAGGCACGTCGCGGCGCTGCCGTCATCGACGGCCGCTGGGCCTGCTGGGCAGGACACGCTTCCTGCGAAACTGCTGGCCGCGTTGGCGGAGGCCTTCGGGATGCGAGATGTCCACCTCACGCGGGTCAGAGCCCGCGACACGAAGCAGAAGAATCTCCCGGAGGGCTCCGATCGGACATCGCATCAGCGCGACACGTTGGCGGTGCACGAGCCTGGATCCGGCTCGGTGCTGATCGTTGACGACGTGTTGGAGCACGGCGATTCGATGAACGAGGCCGCGCGCGCTGTGCGCGCCGCCGGATTTGGAGAGGTCTTCTCTCTGTGCCTCGCCAAGAACGTCAAGGGGACGACTAGGTACAAGTTCGATGCTGAATGACATGAGTGGCTCCCCGCAGGACTACGACCTCGCGGTCAAACTGCCCGATGCCGCCGCCCTGGCTAGGGCCACGGTTCTGCGATCAGCAGGGAATACCGACCTCATCGGGATGCGCGCGATCGGTATCTGCGGATCGAGAGACGCCACGGATGAGTCAATCGACCGCGCGCACCGACTCGGTCTGCTCGCGGCGGAACTTGGTTTCGGTGTGATCTCGGGGAACGCCCGAGGTGTCGATGAGGCAGCGCAGCGGGGGGCGCTTGAGGCCGGCGGCTGGACGGTGGCCGTTCTCGCTGAAGGTTTGGGGGGTTGGAAGCCGCGACTGACTCACCGTCCACTGACGACGGCGGAGAACTTCCTCGCGGTTTCCAAGTTCAGCGACTCCTCACGCTGGACAGTCGGACGGGCGATGGATCGCAACCATCTGGTCATCGCACTTTCGCAGACGTTGGTCGTCGTCCAGGCGGGACTCAAGGGCGGAACCTGGGAGGCGGGGAATGCCTGCTTGAAGGCGAAGAAGCCGCTGCTCGTTGTTCGGTCCAGCTCGCCCGAAACCGATGGCAATCGCGAACTCATCCGCCGGGGTGGGATAGCGGTCTCAACGTTCAATGACCTGAGGCGGATGCTTGACGAGTTGAAGCACGATCCGCGCGCCTACGTCGCTCAGAGACAACTCGTCTAACGACCGCGTTGGTCTCACCCCCCCTCCGACCCCTCCCGCATGACGACGTGCAGGCCCGCCGCGACCACCGCCCCCAGGATCGGCCCCACCCAGTAAATCCAGTGGTGCGCCCAGAACCAGGCGATCGCGCCCGGCCCGAACGACCGCGCCGGGTTCATCGACGCCCCCGAGATGCCGCCGGCGAACGTCGCCTCCAGCCCCACGATGGCCCCCGCCGTCGCCGCCACCAGCGGCAGCGACGCCCGCCACTGATGCCCGACGGCCAAGATCGCGTACATCAGGAAGAACGTCAGCATGAACTCCAGGCCGAGCGACTGCTCCCACGTCCCGGCCGGCACGGTCGAGCCCAGCTCCCCGCCGGTGTTGCGAAACAGGCCGTGCAGCACGGATGCGGCGATCAGCGCGCCGACCAGTTGCGCCGCGATGTAGCCGGGCACGCGCCGCCCCGGGAACTCCCCCGCCGCCCACAGGCCGATCGTGACGGCCGGGTTGATGTGCGCGCCGCTGACCCGTCCGAAGGCCAGCACCATCGCGAAGACGGCCAGCCCGAACGTGAGGCCGTTGCCCACGCGCCCCAGGGAACCCTCGGTCGCGTAATCGACGACGGCCGCTCCGACGCCCAGGAAGACGAGGCCGAAGGTGCCGAACATCTCGGCGGCGAGTTGGCGCAGCGTCCGCGGCAGCGGGCGCCCGATGGCGGCGAGTCCGTCCTGGCTGAGTCGTGCTGCGATGTTGCGTGTGGTCATGGCGTCCCCCGTCCTGAGTGCACGGAACCACTTCCGCGGGGGTCGCGAAAGCACCGGCTCGTTAACGTCGTGCGAGATCCATTGGGCGGGCCCCGGATCGCCCCGCGACACCGCTGCTAGGCTCGCTTCCCAGCCCCGAGAGGATGCGCATGGCCTCCACCCGCGATACCGCCCACGCCGCCGACACTGCCGCCGCCGCCCCGCCGCACACGAACCCGCTCGCGCGCGAGACCAGCCCCTACCTGCTGCAGCATCGGCACAACCCGGTCGATTGGCAGGCCTGGGGCGACGACGCCTGGCAGCGCGCCCGCGACGAGGACAAGCCGGTGCTGGTCAGCATCGGCTACGCCGCCTGCCATTGGTGCCACGTGATGGAGCGCGAGTCGTTCGAGGACGAGGCGCTGGCGGCCCGCCAGAACGAGCTCTTCATCAGCATCAAGGTCGACCGCGAGGAGCGCCCCGACGTCGATGAGATCTACATGGAGGCTGTGCAACTCATGCGCGGCCAGGGCGGCTGGCCGCTGAACGTGTTCTGTCTGCCCGATGGCCGGCCGTTCTTCGGCGGGACGTACTTCCCGCCCGTAGCGCGCCAGGGGATGCCGTCCTGGCGGCAGGTGCTGGACTCCGTCGGCGCGGCCTACCGGGAGCGACGCGACGCCGTCGAAGGGCAGGCCGGCCAGATCGCCGCGCACCTGGAGCAGGCGCCCGGCCCGCTGGAGCCGGGGGCGGAGCGCGCCGACCCCGCCGCCGCCCGTCGCGCGGCCGCCGCCCAGATCATGAAGAGCTACGACAAGCAGTTCGGCGGCTTCGGCGGGGCGCCCAAGTTCCCCCAGCCCTTCTTCCTGGCCCTGCTGTTGCAGCACGCCGTCGCCGACAACCACCCGCACGCCCGCGACCAGGTCCTGACGACGCTGCGGCGCATGGCCGAGGGCGGCGTCTATGACCAGCTCGCCGGCGGCTTCCACCGCTACGCAGTCGATGAGCGCTGGCTGGCGCCGCACTTCGAGAAGATGCTCTACGACAACGCCCTCCTCGTGCCGCTCTACCTGGATGCGGCGCGCCTCAGCGGCGACGCGATCTTCTCCCGCATCGCCGCCGAGACGCTCGACTACCTGCTGCGCGAGATGCGCACGCCCGAGGGCGCGTTCTACGCCTCGACCGACGCGGATTCCGAGGGCGAAGAGGGCAAGTACTTCGTCTGGTCGCTGGCCGAGGTCACGCAGCTGCTGGGCGACGACGCGCCCCTGTTTGCCCGCTACTACGACGTGACGGAGACGGGCAACTTCGAGGGGCGCAACATCCTGCATCCGCGGATGCCGCTGGCGCAGGCGGGCGCCTGGCACCAGCTCGAGGAAGCGACCGCCGCCGAGACCCTGGCGGCCGCACGGGCGACGCTGCTCGCGGAGCGGGCGCAGCGCGTCCCGCCCGCCACCGACACCAAGGTGATCGTGGCCTGGAACGGCATGGCCATCGACGCCCTGGCGCGCGGCGGGGCCGTGCTCGACGCGCCGCGCTTCATCGACGCCGCGCGCGCCGCCGCCAGCTTCCTCCTGGAGACGATGCGCCCGCCCGGCGACGAGGCGGGCCTGTTGCGCATCTTCGCGGGCGGGCGAGCGTCGGTGCCGGCCTTCCTGGAGGACTACGCCGCCCTCGCCGACGGCCTGCTGTCGCTCTACGAGGCGACCGGCGAGGAGCGCTGGTTTGTCGAGGCCCGCCGCCTCGCCGACACGATGATCGAGCGCTATTGGGACTCCGAGGCGGGTGGGTTCTTCACGACCGGCTCGGGCAACGAAGCGCTGGTCAGCCGCAAGAAGCCGACCTACGACGGGGCAACGCCGTCGGGCAACTCTCAGGCCGCCCGCGTCCTGGCCCGGCTGTACGCGCTGACGGGGGACGGCCTCTACGCCGACCGCCTCGAGGCCATGGCCGTCGCCTTCGGCGTCATTCTGACCCGCGCGCCCGTCATGATGAGCGGCTTCGTCGCCGCCCTCGACTGGCTGGATCGGCATCAGGCGGTGGGCATCGTCGGCGACGCGGCGGACCCCGCAACGCAGGCCCTGCTGCGCGCCGTGTGGCAGGGGCCGCCCGGTCCGACCGTCGTGATGCCCCAGCTGGCCGGCCGCGACGTCGGGGAGAGCGCGGTCCCGCAGCTCCACGGCAAGACGCCGCTCGACGGCGCCCCGGCGGCCTACGTCTGTCACGGCTTCGCGTGCAGCCCGCCGGTGACGGCTCCAGAGGCGTTGCGGGCGCTGCTGGCGTCGGACTCGCCGGCCTGACGGACCGCCCTCGCGACCCCGCGGCCTAGCGATCCCGCAGCCGCACGACGAAGCGGAGGCCCGACCACGTCTCGTCGATCGCGCAGACCTTGTTGTCGACCATGCCCGTCGACAGCCCGAACTCGCGCACGACGGAGTCCGACAGGTCGGTCTCCAGCCCGGAGCTCTTCTTCGGCCAGGCGACCCACAGGCCGCCCTCGCGGGTGAGGCGCTTGGCGACCCCCGCGAAGCGGCGGCGCAGATCGCCCCGGCGGCGGCAGAACAGCACCGCGACATCGAACGTGTCGCGGCCGCGCAGGTCCCCGCGCAGGCGGACATCGGCCGGCAAGGGGGCGAGCAGTGCCGTCATGCCGGGCGCGGCGTCGACCAGCGCGACCCGATGGCCCGGCTTGATGCCGAGCTTCGTGGGCAGTGGCGTGGCGGAGTAGCCGGCCATGGGCCTCCGGGATCGGCGCGGGCGCGCCGTGGCGCGTCGCCGTCCAATCGAGCCTACAATCGGGACGGTGGAACACCCCCCTCTCCCCCCGCACATCTTCCGCGCATACGACGTGCGCGGCGTCGCCGACGACGAGCTGACGCCGGACGTGGTCTACCGGACGGCGCGGGCGCTCGGCACGTTCCTGCGACGACGGTTCCAGGCCCGGACCGCGATCGTGGCCTGCGACAGCCGTCCCAGTTCGCCGGCGCTGTGCACGGCGGCGCTGCGCGGGTTGCGTGACTGCGGCTTGCAGGTGACCACGCTCGGCCTCGCGCCCAGCCCGCTGCTCTACTACGCGCTGCATCGCTGGGGTTTGGGCGGCGGCATCGTCGTCACGGCGAGCCACAACCCCGTCGAGTTCAACGGCCTCAAGCTGCTGCGCGAGGAGGCGATGCCCCTCCTGCCCGACGAGATCCAAGCCGTCCGGCGTCTCGCCGAGGCGGGCGACTTCACCGCCCCCGCCGCCGATCCTGCGCCCCCAATCGAGCGTGACCCCACGCCCGACTACCTGGCGATGCTGCGCCGCCGCTTCCGGCTCCAGCGGCCGTTGAAGATCGTGGCCGACCCCGGCAACGGCGTCGCGACGCTGACCGGGCCGGCGGCGCTGCGCGGCCTGGGCGCCGAGGTCGTGGGGCTGTACGCGGAGCTGCTGGAGGGCTTCCCGAACCACCTGCCCGACCCGCAGGAGCCGGGCAGCATGCGTGACTTGGCGGCCCGCGTGGTCGCCGAGGGGGCCGACCTCGGGGTCGCCTGGGACGGCGACGGCGATCGCGTGGGCCTGGTCGACGAGACGGGACGCCGCTACGACCCCGACTGGATCGCCGCCCTACTGGCGCGCGACGTGCTCTCCCGCCACCCGGGGGCGCGCATCCTCATGGACCTGAAGAGCTCCCGCTCCCCCATCGCCGACGTGCGCCGCCACGGCGGGGAGCCCGTACTGGCCCGCACCGGCTATTCGATCTTCCGTCGTCGCATGCGCGACGAGGGCATCGTCTTCGGCGGCGAGGCCAGCGGGCACATGATCTTCGGCGAGGACTACCCGTACCTCGATGACGGTGTCTTCGCGGCCTGTGCGATCGCCTGCATCGTATCGGCCGGGCCGGCGCCGCTGTCGGCGCACTTCGCCGGTATGCGCCGCTACGTCACGTCGAACGAGATCAAGCTGCCCTGCGCCGACGCCGACAAGTTCCGCATCGCCGACGCCGTCGCTGACGCCTTCCGCGGGCGCTACGAGATGCTGGAGGTCGACGGCGCCCGCGTCGAATTCCCCGACGGCTGGTTCCACCTGCGCGCGTCGAACACCAACCCCTACCTGTCGCTGCGCATCGAGGCCGAGACCCGCCCGGCCTTCGACGCGATTCGGGCGCTGGTCTGGGATTCGCTGGCCGCGCACACGGAGGTGACGCTGGCCGGGGTCGTCGCGGAGCCGCTGCCGTCGCAAGGCTTCCCCGAGACCGCTTCCTAGCCCAAGCCCTGGCCCTCGCACAGGCACGCCGAATCCGCTATAATGGGACTCGGCAACGCCGCAATCGGATCGACCCCCAATCTCCCCGTCCTTTTCGTCCCGCCGGTGCATATGAGTGCACGTTCGTGCAAACTCGCGCCCGCTTTGCGCCACGGGGCTTGTCCTGACCGCCCCTGCCCCCATCCCCCGCCGGGGCGTGAGGCCGGTGTGCCCTACGATTCGCCGCGGAAAAGGAGCCCCCCATGCCTGATACGGAACCGCCCGCCGCACCCGCCGCCCCCCTCCCCGCCGTCCGCACCCTGGCCGTCATCGGCGCGGGCAGCATGGGACACGGCATCGCGCAGACGGCCGCGCTGGCCGGCATCACGACGATCCTCCACGACGTCGACCAAGCGGCCGTCGATCGCGGGCTGGCCGGGATCGACGCCGGGCTGGCGCGCATGGTCGCGCGCGGCCGCCTGGGCGCCGACGAGCGCGACGCGACCCTGGCCCGGCTGCACGGCGCGACCGACCTGCAGGCCGTCGCGGACGTGGACGCCGTCATTGAGGCCGCGCCCGAGCAGTTGGCGCTGAAGAAGCGAATCTTCACCGATCTCGACGCCCTCTGCGAGCGAGCGGTCTTCCTGGCCAGCAACACGTCGTCGCTGTCTCTGCAGGAGATCGCCGCCGCGACGGTGCGGCCGGGGCGAGTGCTGGGCCTGCACTACTTCAACCCCGCGCAGGTGCTGCCGCTGGTCGAGGTCGTGACCCCCCTGACCGTCGATCCCCGCGTCGCGGAGGCGGCCGAGGCCTTCTGCCGCGCCACCGGCAAGACCCCCATCCGCGTCCAGGACACGCCGGCCTTCGTCGTCAACCGGCTGTTCGTGCCCTTCGCCCTGGACGCGATCCGGCTGCTGGAGTCCGGCGTGGCCTCCGCCGAGGACATCGACCGCGCCTGCCAGCTCGGCGTGTCGCACAAGCTGGGCCCCCTCGCGACCTGCGACCTCTCCGGCCTCGACGTCCTGCTGCACGTCGCCGACGCCATGCGCGCCGAGACCGGCGACCCGCGCTGGAACGCGCCCACCCTGCTGCGCCGCCTCGTGTCGGCGGGCCGCCTCGGTCGCAAGACCGGCCGCGGCATCTTCGACTACTCCCGAGTCGGCTAGACTGACCGCCACGAGAGGAGGCGACGCCGTGCCCGGACCGCTCGACGGGATCCGCGTTCTCGACTTCACGCGCTACCAGCAGGGGCCGGCCGCCACCGTTATGCTCTCCGACCTCGGCGCGGACGTGATCAAGGTCGAGCCTCCCGGCGGCGGCGACCTGGGGCGCAGCTTCGGCCTCGAGCCCGACGGCTGGTGCTCCTACTACCAGGCCCATAACCGCAACAAACGCTCCATGACACTCGACCTCAAGGCCCCCCAGGGGCACGAGATCTTGCACAAGCTCGTCGCCAACATCGATGTCGTCGTCGATAACTTCCGGCCCGGTGTGCCCGCGCGACTGGGCATCGACCTGGAATCGCTGCGCCCGTATAACCCCGCCATCATCACCGCCAGCGGCACCGGTTACGGCGAGCGCGGGCCCCTCGCGCAGGAGCCCTCGTTCGACATCACCGGCATGGCGATGGGCGGCATTATGCACTCCCAGGGCGGCGGCCCCGACCAGCCCCCGCAGACCGTGCAACTCGGCTTCGCCGATCAGATCGGCGCCATGAGCCTGGCCCTGGCGATCGTCAGCGCCGTCGTCGCGCGCGACCGCCAGGGCGTCGGCCAGCACGTCGAGTCGTCGCTGCTGGGCGCCCAGATCTGGCTGCAGACGTGGTACATCACCGAATTCCTGCGGCACGGCGTACAGCGCCCCACGCCGCAGCGCATGTTCGCCGTCTTCAACTACTTCCGCGCCGCCGACGACCGCTACCTCAGCATCGGCATCCTGGACCCGCGCTGGTTTCGCCCGCTCTGCGAGGCGCTCGGCCGGCCCGGCCTGGCCGACGACCCCCGCTTCGCCGACCCGTTCGCCCGCGAGGAAGCACACGACGCGCTCGTGGCCGAGCTCGATGCCGCCTTCGCGACGCGCCCCCGCGACGAGTGGCTGACGCTGCTGCGCGCGGCCGGCGTCCCGGTCGCCCCCGTACACGACTACGCCGCCATGGTCGAAGACCCGCAGGTGCTCGCCAATGAGTACATCACGACGCTGGAGCATCCCTCGCTGGGGACGATCGAGGTCACCGGCACCCCGATCAAGATGTCCGAGACGCCCACCGGGCCGCGCTCGACGGCGCCGGAGCTGGGCCGTCATACCGAGGAGATCCTGCTCGACCTTGGCTACGACTGGGACGCCATCGCCGCGCTCAAGGACGACGGCGCGATCTGAACGACCGCCCGCGCCGGCCCGTACGCGACGCCGAACGTCGCGTCGTGGTCCATCGGCGTGACGTGTACGCGACGCGCCCGTAGGCGCGATCGCCTGCTACACTGCATACCGATCGCAAGAGCGCGCCGCGTTGTTCCCCTCGCGTAAGCAAGATTGGATATCCCCGATGGCAGATACACCAGCCGAAGAGATGATGCCCGCCGCCACGAAGTCCCGCCAGCCCGCCTACGTCAGCTACTCGATGTTCGAAGCGTTCCTCGATTGGCTCGGCGGCATGGACCCCGTCCCCGCCCAGATCGACCGCCAGCTTTGGAGCCAGAAGTTCGCCCCCGCCAGCGGCGCCCAGCTGATGGTCGGCCTGCGCTCGCTGGGCCTGCTCGACGGCGGCGCGCCCACCGACACGCTCGTGGCCCTCGCCAAGGCCGGCGGCGACGCGCGCAAGGACGGCCTGCGCGGCGTGCTGCGCGGCGCCTACGGCGACGACCTCGTCGACAACCTCGGGGACAAGACCCTGGACGCCGTGGAGGACGCGCTGCGCGCCCTCGGCACCACTGCCGCCACCCACCGCCGCGCGCTGCCCTTCTTCATCAACGCCGCCAAGGCCGCCGGCATCGGCATGCAGGCCGACGTCTCGAAGCGCGCCCGCAAGCGCCGGCTCGGGTCGGGCGCCAAGCAGGCCGCGAAGAAGGCGACCAAGGCCCGGCGCGGCCGCAAGACCGGGCCACGGATGGCCGCCGCCGCCGCCCCCCCGCCCCCGCCCCCGCCGGCGCCACCCCCGCCGGCGCCCGTCGCCGAGGAACCGCCCGCCCCGCCCCCCGAGCCGCAGGACTACGCCCTCGTCGGCGCCATCGTGGGACTGCTCCCGGCCGACGGCCGCTGGTCGGCGAAGACCCGCACGCGGTGGCTCGCCGCGCTGACGGCCGTGGTCGATCTCGAGGTCGCCCTCTCCGACGGCTAAGCGCGGCGCGCCGGCCCTGGGTCCCCCCGGATTGACCCTGCCCAGTCGCCCCGGGAGGATCAGAGGCATGCCCCGCATCGCCCCACTCAAGCGACGCCTCATCCGGCGGCCCGCGTCCGTGTCCGGACCGGCGCTGCCGTGGCGCCGCCGCTACCGGCTGCTGGTGCAGCTCGGCGCGCTGGCGGCGCTGGGCGGCGTGGCGGTCGTCGTCCTGCTGCTCTTCCCCCGCCCCGACGACGGCGGCCGCGCGGATCGCGAGGCGCGGGCCGTCGCCGAGCTGCCGCTGGCCCAGACGATCGACCTGCCGCCGGCCGACCTGCCCGAGTCCTGGGCGCCCACCGGGCTGGGCTTCGGCTTCTGGGGCACCCTGCGCCGGGCCAACCTCGGCGCCGCCACCGCCTTCGCCGACTCCCCCTCCGGCGGCGGCCAGGGCTGGGCCGCCCGCGACCCCGACGCCCGCTACCTCGACATCAGCAGTGGCATCATCATCGGCGACGACGCGGCCCAGGCCGAGGCCGCCCTCGCCCGTCTGCGCGACGCCACCCCCGCCGAGACCGCCTCCTACGTCGAGCCCACGCACCATGAGGTGCTGGGCATGACCGTGCTGCCCACCAGCGACGCGCGCAGCTTCGCCTTCATCCTCGAGTTCCGCCGCAACACCGTCGAGAGCCGCATGACCGTCTACTGGCGGCAGGTCGGCCGCAGCCTGATCTTCGCCGCCCAGATCCGCGCCCGCGTCGCCGGCCCCATCCCCTGGGAGCCCGACCTGCCGTCGTGGCTCGAGGCCCTCACCGCCGTCGTCGAGGCGGCGCCGGACGCCCAAGCCCCCTAACCCCCGCTCGCCCCCAACCGACGGCGCGCGCAACCATGCGGCGGAGGGGGCCACCCTCGGGTAGACTGACGTCACGCCGCCGGGGTTTCCGTCCCTGGGGTGCAGAATGGCAGGACGAGATGGTCACCGCCTCCAAGATCGACCCCACGTCTCCCGTCTTCGTGCCGCGGTACTCGTACGCGGAAGCCGAGTGGCTGGCGGGCGTCTCCCGGGGCACCGCGAAGCGCTGGCTTCGGGGCCACCGCTACCGCGGACCGGATGGGGCAGCGCGCTTCCGCGCGCCGGTGATCCCCGGCCAACGTCCGGATGCTGCCGAAGAGTACGTGTCGTTCGCCGATCTGGTGGAAATCGCGGCAGTGCAACACTTCCGGCGCGGGCGCTGGTCGCTCGGCACGATCCGCACGCTCATCGAGGAGTGCCAGGCGATCTCCGGGGTCGACCGGCCGCTGATCATGCAGCGCTTCCAGGCGCAGGCCCAGGACACCTTCGTGGAGCGGAACGGCAGCTTCGCCGGTCTGACCGGCAAGAAGCGCCTGCGCGCGTGGTACACGCTGCACACGTTCCTGGACACGCTGGAGTATGAGGGAGACTTCGTCTCCCGCTGGTGGCCGCTGGGCGCCGACGTCCCGGTCATGGTCGATCCCGCCTTCGGGTTTGGACTGCCGGTCATCGCGAACACCGGCCTGCGCACCGAGATCGTGCTGGAGCAGATGCAGGTCGGCGAAACGGAGACGGCCATCGCGGAGGATTACCACCTGCCCGTGGAGTCGGTCGCCGCTGCGATCCAGTTCGAGTTGTCGCGGCTCCCCGAGACCGCATGATCCTGATCGACGCCGCGATCGCGCCGCGCGTCGCGCGAGCGATCTGCCTGGTCCGCGACGATGTGCGCTCGGTGGCCGACATCTACCCGGGTGGCACGGCGGACACCACGTGGTTGCTGGAGGCCGGCGTCAACAATTGGCTGGTGATCACGCGGGACAAGAAGATCGTCGGACGCCCGCCCGAACGACAGGTGATCCAGGATCACGCGGTCGGCGCGTTCATCCTCGGGCATCGGGGTCGCCTGACCAGATGGGACTATCTGCGGATCATCGTCAGCACGCTGGAAGAGATGGAGACGCTCTTCGAGACCACGCCCCGACCGTTCGTGTTTCGGATCGACTCGGAGTTGCAGTTCAGGCAAGTCCTGCCGCGCACCGCAGCGCCGCGGCCCCACTCCGCTCCCTAACCCTCCCCCTCCGATCCCCCCTCTCCATCGCTTCAGATGGAGAGGGGGTTAGGGGGTGAGGTCGGCGCGGCGGCGCCGCGCCCGTGTCCGCGAAGACTTCGCTCACGCGCCATCTTCCTTCGGATGGCCGTACAGATAGTGCTTGTAGTTCTTCGCGCCATCGGCGGGCAGCTTGTCCCAGGTATCCGGCGGGACGGAGTCGCGCAGCCGATCGAACATCTCCAGCAACGACTCGTGCTTCGCGCCGGCCGTCGCGCCGTCGATCGACAGCGTCACCTCCGCGCCCTCCGCCAGGTCGAGCGGCTCCAGCGGCGTGAGCACGCCGTTCGCGTATCGGGCCTTCACGTTCGCGATCATGGCCTGCCTCCCAACGGGCACCCTGCCGCCCCATCCTAGCCCCCACGCCCCGAGCGCGGCGATCCCGCGATGCGGGCGCGCTGCCTTGGGATCGACAGGCACGCCGGTTCGGGTTCGTGACCCCCGCCCGTCGCGCCCGGCCCGCGTGAGATCCTCCTCCCCCTCCGATCCCCCCTCTCCATCGCTTCAGATGGAGAGGGGGTTAGGGGGTGAGGTCGGCGCGCCGCGCGTTCCCCGACCGCCGCGAGTCTCCGGCTACCGACCGCCCAGAATCGCCACCACGCCCAGCGCCAGCCCCACCAGCACCCCCACCATCGTCACCGCGTTGATGACCACCAAGTGCCGCATCCGCCGCTCGACCTGGCGCATCGGAGCCACGACGATGCGCTACAGGAGCGTCAGCAGGGCGACGATGGCCGCGACGATCGCCGCGAACACCCCCGTCTGGATCCAGAGTGCCCGGTAGAACTCCGCGTGCAGATCCTTCATGTCCGCACGGAACTCCGTACGGAACGCCGCGAACTCTGCCCGCAGCATCTCCCGCGTCACCAGCGGGCTGGTCGCGTCCCCCACCACTTCGACGATCGCATCCGCCTCGGGGTCGCCGACCCCGGCTTCCGTCAGCTGCTGGACGGCGCGCCGCGTGTCGATCGTCATTGCCATGCCGATGCCCTCCGCCGGTCAAGGCTACCGCAGGCGACCCAACGTGTCACCGCCGCCTCCCCGACCGACGCTCCATGTATGATGCCGGCACACGCGACCCGGAGGCAGGCCAATGACCCAGGAAACGATCAGCCGAGCGGAACTCGACGCCGACCAGGCGCGTCAGGAAACTACGTTCACCGCCCAGGTCTACCAACTGGCGGCCGGCCTGCAGGACCAGATGCACCAGCTGCGGACCGACCTGCAGTCCGAGATGCACCAGATGCGGGACGACCTGCAAGGCCAGATGCACCAGCTGCGGACCGACCTGCAGGCCGACATGCACCAGTTGCGGACCGAGGTACAGGACCAGATGAACCAGATGCAGGCCGACCTACAGGCCCAGATACACCAGCTCGAGCGGCGCATGTTCCTCGTCGCGGCGATGGCGACGGGCCTCATCATCGGCGCGATGCAGCTCGATTGACCCCGCCACCCCCCGGCCCGACACTCCGCCGTGCCCCACGACGCCCCAGATGGCCGCCCAGGGGTAAAAACGCCGTAAACACTTTCCCCAGGCGGCCCAACGGCATTGCCGACCTGCTCCCGGCTCCCTAGTGTTGACCAGGAATACCCCTGGGGCCCGTAAGGGGCCCACGCTGGGCGCACGCCGCGTCCGCAAGCCCCTGACGGGCAACGCACCAGGAAGGAGCCCCCTCCGAGACGGACTTCACAGCAGGCACGGACAATGCCGGCCAACCATGGCCGGGCTCTCAAGAAAAGGGAGAACTGTTTTGAATCGCACATACATGAAGAAAGGGATTGGCGCGGCGCCGTTTGCGATCGTCGCAGCGCTGATCATCGCACTGGCCGGCGGCCTCTGGGCTACCCAGCCCGCACAAGCGGCCGCGGGTGACGTGGTACTCAGTGTGACGGATGTCGCTGGCGGGGACATCAACAGCTTCGTCGACCCCGATGCAGACGTGAACGATGTCCCGTTCGGTCCTGCGGGCCGAATGTTCGAGTTGGCGCTCGACATTGAGGACGGCACTGGCGACACCGCCACCGCTCTTGAAGCGGGCTTCGTGGGCACCGACAACGTGTTCCGCGGGGAGATCGGGCGCGGTGCCGCGAGTTGGGTGGAGTTCCAGGCTGCCATCAGTAACAGCCCCGACGACACGACAACTGCGACCACCGGTCCGTTCAGCGTCTCCATCAGTGTCACCGGCCAGGCCAGCCTGGCCCCGGCGGCAACACTGACGACAGCCACCTGCGCCTCCCAGAGGCTCACGACCAACGGGACCCCGACCCAGGTCTGCCAGTTCCCGGTCTACAGCAACGGCACGCCGGGTGCCTTCACCGTCACGGCGTCCGGCGCCGGCGCTGGTCTGCTGACGAGCTCGATCGGCGACGATGACAGCAAGAACGGCCAGTGGGTTGGCGAAGCGGCGACGGCGGATGCGCTGACCGGGGCCCCGGCCTCGGCCACCGCGGTGGACAAGCCGCTCTTCGTGGGCACTATGAGCCCGGCGGTCTTCCTCAGCGGCACCGGCGAGATTGCCACGGTGGCCGGTCTCGATGCCGCGGGCGAGGTTGGCTACCTGTTCCAGCTCAAGGACAGCGCTGGCCAAGTGGCCATGATCACCGACCCTGAGAACACAGTCACCGGGGGGCGCGATGACCTTCTCCTCGCGGTGGTCGTGGACACGGGCGACAAGGTTACGATCGCGCCGGCCATCCTGTCGGCTGGCACTGCCACAGGCAGCACGTCGCAGTACGTGGACATCCAGCAAGCGACGGGCTTCGGGTCGGCGGCTGACAGCGGCTACCCGGGCGAAACTTCCGCCGATCGTGCTGCTACCGGCGGCCTGATCGGTGTAGGGCTCCTGGTTGAGGTGGGCCAGTCCTCGATCGGCCGGATCACGATCGGCCTTGCCGGGGGCACGTTCGAGTACCCGTTCTCTGTCGCGGGCGACCCCGACGCGGACATGTCCACCGTGGGCCCGGCCGGCACCCCGGTCAACCTGGGTCCTGGCGACTCCCACAAGCGCATGGTCACGCTGCGTGACAAGAACGGCGTCCTGGTCCCGCTGCCTGCGAACGTGGCGAACGTTGCCGACAGCGGCCAGGACGAATCTGACAACAGCTCCTCCGACGACTTGATCGTCCCGAGCGAGACGGACACGGCGGACAGCAAGGTCGACCTGCTGTTCAGCGTCGGGAACGCGGCGTCCACGGGCGTCTACCCGATTGAGATCACCGCGAACTACGTGGAGACGGACGACCCAGGAGATGATGCTGAACCGGTCGGCCGGGTTGATGGCATGACGCGGGCTGCCGACATCGGCGTGCACGCCTTCACGGTCACGATTCGCAACTTGGCTGACGGCAAGGATGTCGTCGACAAGAGGGAGACGGACGTTGACGACAACCCGATCGAGGCGCACGTCGGCGGTCCGGTCACCGGTCTGTCGGTCACGAGCGTGACCACCCTGGCCGGCGGCGAACTCCTGACCGAGGGTGGCGGCACCCAGATCGTCAACGCTGGCACGAGCCGGCTGCTCACGATCACGCTGAGCGCCGTCGGCAAGGACGGGCTTGCCCCGGCCAATGGCGAAGCGATCACGGCGGTGACCACCAGCGGCGGCAGCTTCGTCGGCGCCAACGTTGAGGGCGTGGTCCCTGGCGAGACCAACGACGCTGGCGAAGCGAGCGTGCGCTACGTCTTCGGTGGCGAAGCCGCGAGCACCACGCTGGTCTTCACCAGCGGCACCGGCGAGGCCGTCCTGATCGTCGCCGCCGGCGACGACGCGGCGGCTGTCGGTCCGGTGATCTACAGCCTGGTCGACAGTGCGGCCAGCACGTTCGTGACCTGGCAGGGCGGCGACGTGTCGTCGTCCGTGTTCGAGAACGTCGCGGACCTTGTGCGGGTCTGGAAGTGGACCGGCACCATGTGGGTCGGCTACAACTCCAACCCGGCCGCTCCGGCTGGCACGAAGACGAACTTCATCCTGTCCAACAACGACATCATCTACGTGGTGTCCAACGGGCCGGTGAGCCTGAGCCTCGGCTAAGGGATCGGAATCTGAGCGGGGCGCCTCACCAGGGGGCGCCCCGCTTCTCATCAGGAAGTTAGGGAAAGGAAGCCCCACATCATGGCAAAGAAATCCATGTGGCGCTGGTTGTCGGTGATGGGCGCGGCTGTGTTCGCGCTCGCCATCGCGGCGAGCGCCTTCGCGCAGGCGCCCCCGGCGCTGCCGCACCAGTTCTTCGGCGTTGGCGGCTCGGCGATGCTCGACGGCGCACCTGCGGCCGACGGCGCCGTCGTGACCGCCACCAACCAGGACGGCGAGGCCGTCGGCTCGGCCACCATCTCCGGCGACGGCTGGTTCATCGACGTCGCATCGGGCGACGCGACCAGCGTCACCTTCAGCATCGACGGCTCGACCCCGAGTGACGCCTACGACATCACCGCCGGCGGGCAAGACGAGCTCAGCCTCGACCTGACCTCCCCGGCCCCTGAAGAGCCCGTCGACGAGGTCGACGAGGTCGATGAGGTCGATGAGGTCGACGAGGTCGACGAGGTCGATGAGGTCGACGAGGTCGACGAGGTCGACGACGCCGACGACATGGGCGACCCCGACGACGCCGACGACATGGGCGACCCCGATGACGCCGACGACATGGGCGACCCCGATGACGCCGACGACGCCGACGACATGGGCGACGAGCCCATGGCCCTCCCGGACACCGGCAGCGGTGGTCTGGCCGGCGGCAGCAGCCTGCCCGTGCTCCCCTTGGCCCTCGCGATTAGCATCGTGGTGGCTCTGGGTGGCGTGATGGCTGTCCGTCGCACCCGCGCCTAGCGCGCAACTGAACGCTCATCCGAGCGTGCGGTCGGGGCGGGGCGGGGCGCGCAAGCGCCTCCCCCGCCCCGATTTGTTCCCCGCGGAGGGGAACGTGAGGGGGAACCTCACCCCCTAACCCCCTCTCCATCTGAAGCGATGGAGAGGGGGAACCGGACGGCGGAGGGGAACCTGAGGGGGAACCTCACCCCCTGGCCCCCTCTCCATCTGAAGCGATGGAGAGGGGGAACCGGACGGCGGAGGGGAACCTGAGGGGGAACCTCACCCCCTGGCCCCCTCTCCATCTGAAGCGATGGAGAGGGGGGACCGGACGGCGGAGGGGCGTGGGGTTGGTGGTTAGCTTTGCAGGGCCTCGCGGATCCGCTGTAGGGCCGCGGGGAGGTCGTGCTGGACTTGGTCGTTGCTGAGACGGAGGACGCGGTAGCCGTGGTGCAACAGCAAAGCGTCGCGAGCCTCATCGGCGTCGGCCTGGCCGGCGTGGAACGGGCCGTCGACTTCGACGATCAGCCTCGACGCGAGGCAGCAGAAATCGGCGATGCAGTCGGCCACCGGGTATTGGCGCCGGAACTTGCGCCCGTCCAAGCGGCGGTCGCGCAGGGCCTCCCAGAGCGCCGCCTCGGCGGGCGTGCGCCGCTGTCGCAACGAGCGGGCCGCGGCGCGCGGGCTCAGGTACTCACGCTTCACCGCACGCCCCCCCGCGCCCATCCCCGTCCCCCCGATTCCCCCTCCCCCTCCGGTCCCCCCTCTCCATCGCTTCAGATGGAGAGGGGGCTAGGGGGTGAGGTTCCCGCCCGGCCCGGGACCTCCCCCTCCGGTCCCCCCTCTCCATGGGTTCCCATGGAGAGGGGGTTAGGGGGTGAGGTTCCCGGACGCATCGCCCGGCGCGCCAGCGCGTTCAGGGCATACTTATCGAACAATGCCGTCAGTCGTGCGGCTTCTTCTTCGCTGACCTGGAACCATCCGGTGTCCCCAATCGGGACCCGTCCGTTCGTCGTCATGCTGCGCTCCACTCCCTGCGGGGCGAAGACCCCTGCGCGCCGAGTATACCGGCCGCCGCAAGGGTCGGTGACGCGTTCAGACCAGTTCGAGAGTGACTCGGGATTCTCGCGTGGACACCGTCAGCCGGAAGTTCTCGAGCACGTCGCGGCCCAGCAGGGACGGAAGTCCGGGGTCGGTCGCCGGTTCCGCGAGGAAGAAGCGCACACTCGGCTTCGGGACCGGCCCCAATCGGTCGTCGTCGAATACAATCATCCCGTCGCGGGTGATGACCTGGCTGGCCCCGGCGCCTACCCCACGCACCCGGCGCAGGGAGGGGTCGTTCTCCCAGTCGAGCGCACCGCCGGGCGGGAGTACATCGACCGTGTCGCGGGGGTTCAGCATGGTGCAGTCGGCGCCCGTGTCGATCAGGAATGTGACCCTGACGAAACGCCCCGGCGTCAACGACACCCGGGCGCGGACGGTGGGCTCCGGCGACGTCAGCCGACGCTCCGCGCGGAATCGCCCCCGGATGGTCATACGATCAGGATCGAGGGGGGATCCTCAAGGAAATCCACCGCCCCGTCCTGCCGCTCCTCCCATGGCACCGCGGTAACAAGGGCTTCCCAGTCGGGAAAGAACCGCACCGTGGCGCCGGCGTCCGTCACCAGCACGGTTTCGTTGGGATGCTCGCACAGCAGGTCCGGGCGCATCGCCAAGAGGGCCTCGTCGTTGGCGATGTACACCTTGAGCGCCGCCCTGAACTCCGCGGTTTCTTCTTCGCTGGCCTGGAACCATCCGGCGTCCCCAATCGGAACCCGTCCGCTCGTCGTCATGCTGCGCTCCCTTCCATGCGAGGCGAGGACGCCTGCGCGCCGAGTATACCCGCCGCGGCAAGGGTCGGTGAGGCAGCGGCGCCCGGCACGCGGCGCACATGAGCGATGCGAACAGAGGCGCGCCGCATGACTCCCGTGTCCCCCCGTCGCCTCCGCGGCCCCCTCGCCCGACCGCCGGCGATCCTTGCGCTGACCGTCGTCGCCCTCCTGGCCCTCCTGCTCGCCTCGGCGACGGCGGGCGCGCAGGCCGGCGCCGTGCGCATCGACCGGCTCACTGCCACCCCCACCCAGGCGGCGGCCGACGGTGGCCGCATCACCATCAGCGTCGCCCTCTCCGACATCAGCCCCGCCGGCGAAACCATCACGCTCGCCACCACCCACGGCGCGTTCGGCGGCGCCGCCGGCCCCACCCGGATCGTGCTGCCAGTCACTCCCGACAGCGACGGCGCCGCGGTCGCCACGGTGGTGCTGGTCGGGAACGGCAGCGTTGGCCGCGCCACCGTGACCGCCTTCTCATTCATTTCCTCTCGCCGCATCACCGTGCGCTTCATCGGCGAGCCGGTGGGCCTGCGCTTCGACGCGCCGCGGGCCGGTCCGCTGCCCGCCGAAGAGTCGCACGAGGTGATCCTGCGGGCGCGCGATCTGGCCGGCGAGGTCGTGCCCGGCGCGGCCGTCACGCTGTCGACGGACCAGGGCCGTCTGAGCGGCGGCGGCGAGCAGGGCGAGACGATCACCGTGACGACCGACCGCTTCGGCCGCGCCTTCGCCCGGCTCGATGCCCCGCCGGGGCCGGTGCGCCTGCAGGCCAGCGCCGGGTCTGCGACCGCCACCCGCGAGCTGCGCCTCGTCGGCCCGCCCGCCACCATGCAGTTGGTCTCCCTGCGCGACACGATCAACCTGCACGACGACCCCTTCCCGGCGCCGCCGCGCTCCCTGGTCGTGGTCATCCGCGACGAGATCGGGCAGCCCGTCGCCGGGGTATCGGTGACCTTCGAGATACCTGCGCCGGGCCTTAGCGTGGTGTCCGACGGGGCTAGCGGCTCCTTCCAGACCGACGCCGCCGGGGCGGTGCGCGCCCATCTGTCGTCCGGGGCGGGCTCGGAGCCGGGCATGATCACCGTGACGGCGCGCGCGGCGGGGCTGGAGAGCAGCGCCACAGTGCGCGTCGCGGGGCCGCCCGCCTCGATGCTGCTGCTCCTCACCGAGCTCGGCGGCGGCGACTTCGGCCTGCGCGCCCTGCTGCGGGACGCCGCTGGGGAACCCGTGGCGACCGGCTACGAGGTCCGGTGGCAAGCGCTGAACGTCCCGGCCGGCGGCACGGCGGTCTTCGCGCCGCCGGTGTCGTTGTCCCGCAGCGGCGCGGCCGACACCGTCGTCACGGTCGCCTCCGACCCGCCGGCATCGGTCACCGCGCGGGCGGTTGTCGTGGGCAGCGACCCCGTCGTCGCGGCCGCGGCCGTGCTGCCCACCCCCCTCCCGACGAGCGGGACCCCCCTGCAGGCCGGCCTCAACGCCCTCACCTGGACCGGCCCGCACGGTTTCATCAGCACCGTCGTCGAACCCATCGGCCGCGTCGTCGTCTCCGCCTGGCGCTTCGACCAGGGCGCGGGCTGGCAGGGCTACTTCCCCAACCGGGGCTTCGGGCAGGACTACCTCATCGCCCACGGCGACACCTTCTACGTCCGCGTGTCCCGCGACGTCCTCCTGCCCAACGTCGAACTGGCCGCCGCGACCCCCTGACCCCCTCCCTGGCCGCTATCCCTGGCCGCGCCTAGAGTGCGCGGGCCTGGGCGGGGGTTGATCCGGGGATGTCGTGCGCGCACGCCGAGTCGTCCTGCGGTGGCTGCTCGTCGTCGCGCTGGCGGCGATCGTCGCCGGCGCGCTGGGCGGTCCGGGCGCGCGGGCGCAGTCGGCGACGCTGGTCGTCACGTCGGCCGCCTCGTCCGGCGACGGCGTCTGCGACGCCACCTGCACCCTCCGCGACGCCATCATCGCGGCCAACGCCGGCTCCGGCCCCAGCCGGATCGTGTTCGACATTGAGATCGACAGTGGTCGCGGCCCCGCCGTCATCCGCCTTGATGCGCCGCTGCCCCCCGTCACCGCGCGCGGCACGGCGATCGATGGTCGCACCCAGCCCGGCTACGACGGCGCGCCCCTGATCTATCTGGAAGGCGGCGCGGCCGGCGAGGGCAGCGGCCTCGTGTCGCGGGCGGCGGACATCGAGTTCCGGGCGCTGGCGGCGGGCGGCTTCGCGCACTTCGGCTTCCTCGTCATCGGTGAGGGCGCCGACAACAATCGCCTGCTGGGCAACTGGGCCGGCCTCAGCCCCGACGGCGCGGCATCGCACCCCAACGCGCTGAGCGGGATCGCCGTCGTCGCCGGGCCCGACGGCGCCCTGATCGGCGACCTCTGCGTGGGCTGCGGCAATCGGGTCGCGGGCAACAGCGTCGAGGGTCGCACCGGCCACGGCATCCTCGTGGGCGGCGCCGGCACGACGGGCGCGCGTGTGCTGGGCAACGTCGTGGGGCTGGGCCCCGGCGGTCTCCCCCTCCCCAACGACGACGGCATCCTCATCGTCGATGGCGCGCACGCGACCATCGGCGGCGACGGGGCCGGCGCGGGCAACGTCGTTGGCGCGTCCCGCGTGGCGGGCATCGAGCTGCGCGGTACGGCGTCGCTGCTGCCGGTCCGGCTCGAGGGCAACCGCATCGGCCTCGACGAGGCCGGCCTGCCCGCCCCCAACGACGTCGGCATCTTCGTCAATGGCGCCTCCGGCCCCATCGAGATCGGCGCCGCGCGGCCGGGTACGGCCAACATCGTGTCGGCCAACCGGGTGGGCATCGCCGTCGAGGACCGGGCGCACGGCGTGCGCGTGCTGGGCAATCGCATCGGCCTGACTCCGCGGGGCGACCCCGCGCCCAACACCGAGGGTGGGGTGTCGGTGATCGGCGGCTCGCGCGACATCGAGATCGGCGGCGGCGGCGCCGGCGAGGGCAACCGGATCGTCGGCGGGCGGACCGGCGTCACCATCGCGGAGCTCGCCACCCGTGGCGTGCACGTGCTGGGCAACCACCTGCGTGGCAGCGCCGTGGGCGTCCGGGTGTCGGGCGGCTTGCGCATCACCATTGGTCGCGAGGGCGAGGGGCGCGGCAACGTCGTCGTCGGCCAGACGCAGGCCGGGGTGCTGCTCGAGGACGTGGCGCAGGTGACCGTCGCGGGGAACTGGATCGGCCTGACCCGCGACGGGGCGCCGGCGGGCAACGCCGTCGGTCTGCTGCTGCGCGATCGGCGGGGCGAGGGGGCGCACGACAACGTGGTGCGCGGCAACCGCATCGGCGGCAACATCGGGGCCGGGATCGTCGTATTGGGGGACAAATCGGTGCGCAACGCCGTCCACGAGAACGTGTTCCTGCCCAATGGGGGGCTGGGCATCGACCTCGGCGGCGACGGCCCCACCGCCAACGACCGCAACGACCGCGACAGCGGGCCCAATCAGCTGCTGAACGCGCCGGTGATCGACGCCGTCGCGCACGATGGCGTGCAGGCCGAGGTCCGTGGGCAGGCGGGGCGGCGGCATCGCGTCGCGCTCTACCGCGTCGGCAGCGACGCGCAGCCGTCGTTGCTGCCGCACGCCAGCGGTCACGGGCCGGGCGTGGAGTTGATCGCGGTTGCCCGCGCCGGCGCCGACGGCGCCTGGACGATCACGCACGCGCTGGCGGCGGGAGCGGTGCTGACGGCGGTCGCGGTGGATCCGTTCGGGAACACGTCGGAGTTCGGGGCGAACTTCGCATCGGATCCGCCGCCGCTGCTGCGGGCCGGGTTCACGGCGGCGGCATGGCTGGGGCCGGACCTGCCGGTCACGGAGGCGCTGGCGTCGTTGGGGGATCGAGTGCAGGCCGTATTCCGCTTCGACGCGCCCGCGCAGGAGTGGGCGGCGTACCGGCCCGGTCTGGCGGCGTTTTCCGACTTGGACGTGTTGCACCCGCGCGATGTGCTCTGGCTGGTGCTGAGCCCCGGCCCCGATGTGCTGTGGGTCCAGCCGGACGCTCCCCCGGCCGATGGCCCGACGGACGTGGCGCCTCTGGAGGCGGGCCTCAACTTCGTGCGCTGGAGCGGGGGACCCATTGGCCTGGGGGACGGCCTGGCATCGCTTGAGGACGTGTTGCAGTCCGCGTTCCGCTGGGACCCGCGAGCGCATCGCTACGAGACGGTGTTCCCGCGGCTGCCCGGTGCCGCGCCGGCGCCGCTGCAGCGGGGCGACGTGCTGTGGCTGCGACTGTCGGCGCCCGCCGACTGGCCGCAACTGCGTTGACGGCTGTGCCGGGGCGTGGGTAGCCTGATTATCGCTCCGAGCCCATGGGAATCGTCGAGATTGCCTCATAGGTGCGGGGATCGTGGTGGGCGTCGCCTAGAGGCCTAAGGCGCCAGGTTGTGGCCCTGGTATTCGTGGGTTCGAATCCCACCGTCCACCCCATACGTTGATTAAGCAGCGCACGCCGTCCGCCCGGGCGGAGCGGCGCGAGTCTGCTGGGAGTTTCCATGTCGCGAGCACCGCGCACCGCCCGTCGCCGGGCGCCGATGACGGCGCTGATTGTCGTTCTCACTGCATTGACGCCGTTGCTGTTGCTGATGGCCGCCGCCTGCGACTCGTCCGATAACTCGGAGCGACTCGCGGCGCAGCGGCTGTTCCGCCATGTGCTACTCGAGCAGGACGCCACGGCCGTGGCCGATGTGCGGATCGAGGGCTTCGTTGATGAACTGCCCCCGGACTTTCCCCTGCCCGAGGGCATGACGCTGCTGGGCTCGGCCTTCACCGACACCGACGAGCGCCGCCGGCTGATCGTGGGCTGGGAGTCGGACGCGCACGCGGACGCGCTGCTCACGTTCTACGACGACGCGCTGCGCGAGGGGCCCTGGTCGATCGTGGGGGATCGGCGCGTGCGCGGGATCGACTTCATCCGCTTCCGCGACGCCGACAACCCCGGCTTCGAGGGTGAGCTGCGCATCAACCAGGAGGACCGCGGGGTCCTCATCCTGATCGCCGACCTCGACCTGGCCGCGACCGACTCCTAGCCCGACTCCTGGTCCGCCTGGAGCGCCCGGGGTCCGGCCGGGCGCGGCCCTAGGCGATGCGGTCGATCAGCAGCAGGGCCGTCCCGAGATAGAAGAAGTACCCCATCACGTCGGTGACGGATGTGACGAAGATCGAGCTGGCGAGGGCGGGGTCGGCGCCCAGGCGCTTCAGGGTGGCGGGGATGAGCACGCCCGCGAGCCCGGCGACGATGAGGTTGGCGAGCATCGCCAGCCCAATCGCGAGGCCCAGGTAGGCGTTCCCCTTCCAGAGCCAGGCCACCAGCGCGACGACGACGCCCAGTGCGACCCCGTTGATCGTCGCGATGAGCGCCTCGCGTGGGACGGCGGCCCGCCACTCCTCACGCCCGAAGCTGCCCAGCGCGATCCCGCGCACCACGATGGCCAGCGTCTGGCCGCCGGCGTTGGCGCTGATGCCCACCACGACGGGCAGGAAGATCGCCAGCACGGCGGCCCGCTGCAGCGTGTCCTCGAACGCGCTGACGGTGGCGGCGGCGGCGAACACCGTCAGCAGGTTGACCAGCAGCCAGGGCAGGCGTCGCCCCACCGACGCGCCCACGGGCCCGCCCGCCTCCTCGCCGGCCCCCAGCCCCACCATGCGGAACATGTCCTCCGTCGCTTCCTGCTGGGCGACGTCGAGCAGGTCGTCGGCGGTGGCCACGCCGGCGAAGCGTCCATCGGCGTCGACGACGGGCAGGGCGCGGAGGTTGTAGTGCTGCAGCGTTTGCAGCACGACCTCCTGGTCGGTATCGGTGCTGACCGACACGACGTTGCGGTTCATCAGCTCCCGCATGCGACGGTCCGGCCGGGCGACCACCAGGTCGCGCAGCCCCACGACGCCCTGCAGGCGGCCGTCGTCGTCGATCACGTAGAGGTAGTAGGGCTCGTCGGCGGACTGGCCCAGGGTGCGCAGGTAGTCGATGGCGTTGTCCGCGGTCTGGTAGCGACGCTACACGGCAGGTCCGGCAGCCGCGAGGCGTCGGCTGCGCTCGGCGGGGCCGGCGCGCGAAGCGCTACGATTGGGGGGTCCGGGGCACGATGCTCCGGACGACGGCAGGCGCCCGTAGCTCAGTGGAACAGAGCATCAGACTTCGGATCTGAGGGTCGGGGGTTCGAGTCCCTCCGGGCGCGCCACGCAAGACCCACCGCCGACCGAGATCGGTTGGCTGACCGAGATCCCCCCGCCCTCGCCTGCCCGCCCGCGCCGATGTCGCCGGGGTGTGCCGCGGGATGCCCGCGGGCCCCTGGCGCGACCGCCGGACCTGCGATCGGATCGCCGTGACCGCCGCAGGGGGGTGGGGCGAGGAGGGGGTCGTGCACGCGTCCCGCGGTTTTCCCCCGCCCGAGAGGGGGGTGTATCGCGACAAAGCCCATAATCACTGGCGTTTCTGGGGGTTCGGGGGCGCTCAGGCGGGGTCAGGGGCGGTCAGTGGGTGTCATCTGGGCGCAGGAGTGTGCAGGAGTGTGCACGAGTGTGCACGGGTTGATCGGGGCTTCAGCACCCCCGCCCTTGCCTGTAGCGACCGCGCTGCGCGGGTCTCCATCGCAGTATAGCGGACGCCTGGCGATGTGGCTAGGCGACCGCGGAACCCCACCCCCTGGCCCCCTCTCCAGCGGTTCAACTGGAGAGGGGGGACCAGAAGGGGAATGGGGGCGAGTAGGGGGTGAGGTTCCGGCCGTCTCCCGGGGGAGGGGCGTGTCGCGACCACGCCGATCGCCAGCGGCGCGCGCCGCGAGTCCGGCGCGTGCACGATCTTGCACCCATATGCACGAATTCAGCGGGTTGGGCGGGGAGTGAGCGAGGGGTGGGACCGGGGTGGGCACGGGCGACGCACCGGCGCTCCTGCCCGGAACAACCGCGGTCCGCGTGTCTCCATCGCAGTATAGCGGATACACGGCGGGGTGGCTAGCCGACGCCCGACCTCACCCTTGGCCCTCCGCCCCCATCCCCTCTGATTCCCCCTCATCCATTGCTCTGCAACGGAGAGGGGGTTCGGGGTGAGTTTCCCACCGCCCCAAGCGACATAAAACGCCATGTCAATAGGGAAATAAGAAGATTTTACCAAAAGTTTACCAAAGACCACTAGCCCTCCCCACACCCCCCCACGATCTATTCTATGAAAGCTCGTGTACCGAGCGGTCTCACAAAGGGGCAGCCGGGAATCCAGAAAGGGGATTGTCATGAGCAACCGGAACTACTGGACCGCCCTGCGACAGCGAAAGATCTCGCGTCGCACCATGTTGGGAGCCAGCGCCAAAGCCGGCGTTGGAGTTGCCGGGCTGGCGCTCGTCGGCTGCGGCGACGACGACGAGCCCGACGCCGGGGTCGTGGCCGCGGAACGGGCCGCCGCGGCCGCGGAAGAGGCCGCCGCCGCGGCCGTCGCCGCCGGGGAGGCGCGCGCCGCCGAATCCGAGGCTGCGGCCGCCGTTGCGGCCGAGGCGGCAGATGCCGCAGGCGAGGCCTCCGCCGCTGCGGCCGACGCGGCAGACGCCGCCGGCGAGGCCTCCGCCGCCGCCTCGCAGGCGGCCAGCGCCGCCGATGCCGCCGCCGCCTTGGCCGCCGAGGCGGCCGAGTCGGAAGACGCCGCCAACGCGGCCGCCGCCGCGGAAGCCGCGGCTGCCGCGGCCGCCCAGGCCGCCGACGCCGCTGGCGCTGCCGGCGACGCCGCTGCCGCGGCCGTCGCGGACGCCGCCGCCGAGGCGGCCGAGGCCGCCGCCCAGGCCGCTCGTGACGTCGCTGCGGCCGTCGAGGCCGGCACCGCCACCGAGGCGGCCGCCCAGGCCGCCATCGACAACGCCGCCGAGGCCGCTGCCGCCGCCGCGGCTGCCGCCGGGGAGGCGTCCGCCGCCGCCGGGCAGGCCGCCGAGGCCGCGGCCATGGCGGCCGCGGAGCCGGAGGGCCCCACCGGCATCAACACGGATGCCTCGCTGCGCATCGGCTACCCCGCCTTCCCGGCCTCACTGGACGTCGGTACCAACCAGGGGGGCGCCACCATCACCAACCAACTGCACTTCCACCCGCCCTTGGGCACGGACCGTGGCCACAACTACCTGCGGAGCGGCGGCCTCGTGGGCTACGAGTTCGTGGAGCAAAACACCGCTTTCCTGATGACGGTGCAGCCCGGCATCAGCTTCCACAACGGTGAGCCGTTCGACGCCGAGCGCCTGAAGTGGTTCTACGAACGCACCCTGGGCCTCGCCGAGTACAACCCGGACTACCAGGGCGCTGTCGCTTCGCGCATCCGCTTCGTCGACGACCTGCGTGTGGTCGACGACCTCTCGCTGCGGGTTGGGATGGACCCGCCCAACGTGGACGCGGCGGAGGCGCTGGGCGGCGACAACCAGTGGGTCACGCCCAGGGACTACATCGTGGAGAACGGCGACGAGCACTTCGCCCGCAACCCGGTCGGCTTCGGCCCGTACAAGTTCGTCTCCTTCACGCCGGACCAGGAGATGGTCAGCACGCGGTGGAACGATTACTTCTTCCCCAGCCCCGCCGACGAAAACGGGACCATGTACTACGGGAACTGGGCCAAGACGATCACCGCCCGCTACTACCCGGAGGAGTCGGCCCGGATCGCCGCCCTGGAGGCGGGGGAGATCGATGTCGCCGATCGCCTCAGCCCGGACGGCGCCGCGCTGTTCGACGGGACGGACGACCACCACGTGATCACCGTCTCAGGCCTGCGCGTCATGGGGCTCGAGCTGCCGATCAACCAGAGCCTCGACCCGATCACGGGCGGCCCGAACCCCTGGCGCGACAAGCGCGTGCGGGAGGCGGCCAACTACGCCCTCGACCGGGAGGCGATCATCAACAACCTGCTGACCGGCAACGAGTTGCCGGCCGTCTCGCCCTTCCCGGCCGGCTACGACCTGCCGCTCGGCCCCTCCGGGTACCGGGGCTACGACCCGGACAAGGCGCGCGCCCTGCTCGAGGAGGCGGGCCAGGTCGGCTTCCAGGTCCGATTCCACGTCGGGACCGGCATCTGGGGCGACGACCGCTTCATGCCGGCCATCCAGCAGATGATGAACGACGTGGGATTCGATGTGCAAGTGGACTACCTGGACTTCGGCGGCGCGCTGGCCGATATTCGCGACCACGCAGTGCCCTTCCCCTTCCTGATGAGTCAGAACGGGGCGACGAAGAACGGGTCGCCGGCCGGCGCCGGCTTCGCCTACGGCCTGGTCGCGGGCATCGAGAATCCGTACTCGCACACGAACGCGGACGACGACTTCCTGCCGGAGTACCTGGAGTTCCAAGCGATCATCGACGAAGCGAAGCAAACGTTCGATAAGGCGGCCGCGGACGAACTCTACTGGCAGGCGGGCGTGATTTGGTACGAGGAGGCGTACAACATCCCGCTGTTCAACCTCTCGCACCAGCACGGGGTGCGGAAGAACATTACCTACCACGGGTGGTGGAACGCGGATCCGGGACTCAAGCCGTTCTTCCTCGCGGTGCGCCACGCCTAGGAGTCTGCGGCTTCTGCACCGTCCCCCCGGGGTCGCCATGTCCATGGCGACCCCGGGGGTCGTTTGATCTACCCGATCGGCCGCGCGACGCGGGGAACCTCACCCCCTGCGTGGGAACCTCACCCCCTAACCCCCTCTCCATTGCAGAGCAATGGAGAGGGTGGACCGGAAGGGAGGCTTCGCACGCGGGTCGGCAGCAGGCCCTAGACTCAAGGTGCGCCCCGGAATCCGCGACATGGATGGGCGGCGGACGGTCAATGATCGGTGCACGGGCTCTCCAGCGTGGATGCGACAGCCGGGCGCTACTGGGCGCCGTGGGGCTGGCGGCCGGCGTCGGGCTGGTGGCGTTGCTGACCGTGGTGGGGGTGCTGGGCGCCGGCGGCCCGACCGAGGACGACGTCCGGCAGGCCTACCAGGACGGCTTCGACAGCGGCCTCGGCGCCGGGGACACCGCTGATAACACTGCTGATAACACCGCCGATACGGCGGACGCGGAGACGTCAAGCGCCCTGCGACCCGGCATCCGCCTCGTCCCGCTGGCGCGCGGCGGCCAACTCGTCGAGGTGAGCGAGGCCTGCTTCCTGAGACCGATCAGCGGCTGCCCGGAGATCTACTGACCGCGTGACGGCGATCGTCGCCGGCCGGCTGTAGAGTGCGCGGTGAATCCTGCGCGGCCGGGCCGGAGCCCTGCCCGTTGAGGCCCTGCCCGACAAGGAGCGAGCGCCATGCGCGAGTCCTGCGACGTCGTCGTGATCGGCGGCGGGCCCGGCGGCGCCGCCACCGCCACGCTGCTCGCCGACCACGGCCTGCACGTGATCCTGCTCGAGCGCACCACGTTCCCCCGCGAGCACGTGGGCGAGTCGCTGCTGCCGGCCAGCATCCCGGTGCTCGAGCAGCTGGGCGTGATGCCCGCCGTCGAGGCGGCGGGCTTCGTCACCAAGCGCGGCGCGACGCTGGTCTGGGGCAAGGAGCCCGACCCCTGGAGCTGGTACTTCGCCGACGACCCCGGCCAGCGGCCCACCTCCTTCCAGGTCGTGCGCGCCGAGTTCGACAAGATCCTGCTCGACAACGCCCGCGCCCACGGCGTCGATGTGCGCGAGAACCATCAGGTGCTCGACGCCGACTTCGACGGCGAGCGGGCGACCGGCGTGCGCTACCTGCACGACGGCGCCCAGGGGGCCATCGCGGCGCGCTTCACCGTCGACGCCAGCGGCCAGGCGGCGATCCTCAGTCGCAAGCTCAAGTTGCAGCAGTGGGACAACTTCTTCCGCAACCTCGCCGTCTACGGCTACTACCGCGACGCCGCGCACCTCGACCCACCCAACGACGGCAACATCTTCATCGAGTCGTACCCGCACGGCTGGCTGTGGAAGATCCCGCTGCACACCGGCGTCACCAGCGTCGGCGCCGTGGTCGATAAGGATGTGGGGCAGGCGGGGCTGCGCGAGCACGGCGCGCGGGGCTTCCTGGAGGCGCAGATCGCCCAGGCGCCGCACACGCGCAGGCTGCTCGACGGGGCGACGCTGGTGGCCGAGCCGGCGATCGAGCGGGACTGGTCGTACACCTCCTCCTCGTTCGCCGGCGACGGCTACGTGCTCGTCGGCGACGCCGCCTGCTTCCTGGACCCGCTGTTCTCGTCGGGCGTCCACCTCGCGCTGGGCGGCGCGACGCTGGCCGCCACGTACGTGCGCACCGCGCTCGCGAACCCCGCCAGCCGCGCCCAGGCCGCGCGGGCCTACCAGTCGCTCTACGACAAGCAGTACCAGTACTTCCGCCTCACCGCGCAGCTCTTCTACGGCACCAACCGCAGCGCCGACTCGTACTTCTGGGAGGCGCGCCGCATCCTCGGCGATGACGCCGCGACGCCGCGCGCCGCCTTCGTCAAGGTCGTGGGTGGGCAGACGCCGCAGGGCTACGAGCGGGCCGTCATCGAGCGCGGCGTCGTGCCGGCGGGCCTGCTGGACGAGGTGCACCGCATGGAGGCGTGGTTCCAGCAGCGCAAGGACTCCACCGAAGCGCTGCTGCGCGACCCCTCGGCGCTGCTGCGCGCCGTGCCCGCGCTCCCGGCGCACCTGCGGCTCGAAGAGAAGCCGGTGCTGGGACCGGGCGGCTACACGCCGGGCTTCCAAATCGTCGCGACGGGGCCCGAGGCCCTGATGGACGGCTATCCGGTCACGACGGTCATTGCGAGCTGCATCGGCAAGATGAACGGGCGGCGCCCGCTGAGCGAGATCATCGCCGCCGTCCAGTGCGAGCACGGGCTGCCCGACGCCGCCGCCCTGACGGGCATCGTGCAGCGCGACCTGCCCACGCTGATCAGCGGCGGCATGGTCGACGTCACGGTGCAAACCGCCGGCCGCAACGACCCCTGCCCCTGCGGATCGGGCAAGAAATACAAGCGCTGCCACGGGGCGGCCACGCCCGTCTGAGCGCCTCTGGGCGCGGGATCGTGCGCGGTCCGGGGGTGGGCGCATCGCACACTCGGGGCACTGTGCCGTGGCACACAGATGCGGGGTCCGCACCCCTGTGGACACCGCAGGTGTCCGGGGCGATTCGCGTGGTACGATGCCGCCGGTTCTTGGCGGGTCGTTGGGCGTTTCGACCCGTAGCACGAGGGTCCGGCAGTGCCCCGTGGGCCTGCCGTCAGCAGGTGCCGTCAGCAGGTGCCGTCAGCAACCGAAGGAGGAGCATCGTGGAGCAGAACTACTGGCGTCGGATGCGGGCGCGGCGGATCAGCCGTCGCACCATGCTGGGCGCGAGCGCCAAAGCCGGCGTCGGCGCGGCCGGGCTGGCCTTGGTCGGCTGTGGCGGCGACGACGATGACGATGACGCCGCCCCCGCCCCCGCAGCCGCGGCCGTCGAGGAGCAGGCCGAAGAGCAGGCCGCACAGGCCACGGCCGAAGAGCAGGCCGAAGAGCAGGCCATGGACGAGGGAGAGCAGGCACAGGCCGAAGAGCAGGCCGTGTCCGGCGCTCCCACCGGCGGCACGCTGCGCCGGGGCAACACCTCCACGCCGAACTTCGTTCGCCTGGGGCTGAACAACGCCGGCAACAACACCGGCTACAACCAGGACGGCAGCATCTACGAGCGCATCGCGCGGGTCGGCGCCAGCGGAGTCACGCGGCAGGACGAGGTTGGTCCCAACTTCCATCGGGCGACCGAATTCGACTACGCGATCCAGCCGGTGCTGTCCACCGGCTGGGAGACCCCGGACGACACGACCTGGGTGATCAACTCCCGCACCGACCCCGTGTGGCACACGGGACGCTCCTTCGACGCCGAGGACATCGCCTGGGTCTTGAACGAGATCCAGGACGAGAACGCCGGCGGCGGCGGCTCGCCCATGCACCTGATGTCGCAGAACATCGACGGCGTTGAGACGATCGACGCCTCCAGCGTGCGCATGACGCTGACCAAGCCGACGGGATACATCGGTACGCTGCTCGAGCAGACGAACATCGTCGACCGCGAGACCTACGAGCAGCGCATCGACGAGGCCGTGGTCGTCGGCACGGGCCCCTACCAATTCACGAACTACGACCCCAACCGGGGCTGGGATCAGATCCCGCACCCGGACTTCGCCTCCAACAACCCCCACTCGGTCTTCTCTGGTGGCGCCCCGCTGCTGGACAAGATCGAGCACATCCTCTTCGCGGACGTCAACGCGATGGGCATCGCGCTTGAGGCCGGTGAGATCGACACGCATCGCGGCGTGCCGATCGGCATCCCCGAGATCGGAGAGCGCCTGCTCGCCGACGAGGACTTCTTCAAGGTCTCGGGCTACGGCTTGGGCGGCCGGGTGCTGCGCTTCCGCGCCGACTCCGAGCCCTTCCGCAACAAGCTGGCCCGCCAGGCGGTGCTGATGCTCGCCGACGGCCCCCGCGTCCAGCGGGACTTCTTCGGCGTCTTCGACGTCGCCGGCCGCATGCCCTGGCAGCCAGGCTCTCCGGCGTTCGTCTCGGAGCTGGACCCGCACCCGATCGCGGTGGATCCCGAGGCGACGCGGGCCGAGGCGGGGCGCCTGTTCGAGGCGGCCGGCTTCACCGGCGGCGAAGTCCTCAAGATGGACATCCTGCCGGAGCGCCTGGACGCCCCCGCCGTCGCGCAACTCCTACAGCAGGAGGTCGCGGCGTTCGGCATCGAGACCGAGATCACCCCGCGTGAGTACACGGAGATGATCACGCTCCAGACCACCGGCTCGTTCAATCACATGATCATCGGCTTCGGGAACTGGGTGCGGCCGGGCAGTCCGGCGGTCACGGTGCTCTTCGCCGACGCCTACGACGGTCGCATGAACGCGCCCGTGGACGAGAACGTGCCGCTGCTCGAACGGCCCGGCATCGCCGACGAGCCCGAGTGGACCAGCATGGTGCAGGCGGCCATCGACGGCACCTGGGACGACTGGCAGGCCTGGAACGAGAAGTACCTTGATGTCGCCTGGAGCAACTGCCTCGTGCGGCAGTACGCCTTGCTGTCGGAGAACTCCGCGCGGGCCGGTCTGACGCATCCGGATGACGCCTACGGTTGGGCCTACGCGCCGGGGTATCACATCCCCGCCTGACGGGCGGCGCCTGTTAGCATCAGCGGCGGCGTCGCGTGTGAACGCACGCGGCGCCGCCGTTGCTTCGTATCCACCGGGAACCGCCGAGGCACGCGAAGAGACCATGCTGCCCTACATCGTCAATCGCCTCGGCACGCAGTTGCTCCCGGTGCTCTTCCTGGCCTCGATCCTCGTCTTCATGTCGGTGCGGCTCATTCCCGGCGACCCCGCCGCGGCCGCCGTCGGTGAGAACGCCACGCCCGAGGCCTACTTCGCCTACCGGGAGCAGCTGGGGCTCAACGACCCCTGGTACGAGCAGTACTTCAACTGGATCGGGGGGGTGGTCGTCGGCGACTTCGGCATCTCGACCAAGGGCGCGGAGGCGGCGGACATCATCTGGAGCGCCTTCCCCGCGACGATCGAGCTGACGCTCTTCTCGCTGCTCATCGGCTTCGGCTGGGGCACGGCCCTGGGCCTGCTGGCCGCGATCAATCGGGGGGGCTTCTGGGACTACTTCGCGGCGCTGTGGACCGGCTGGAACATCGGCGTCCCCTCGTTCATCGCGGGAATCTTCTATCTGCTGATCTTCGCCGTGCAGCTCGACCTGTTACCCGCCGCGGGGCGCGTCCCCTTCTTCGAGAATCCCATTCAATCGATCCAGCACCTGCTGCTGCCCAGCTTGGCGCTGGGCGGAATCGTCGCGGCGGGCATCTCGCGCTTCGTGCGCCAGTCGGTGCTGGATACGATGACCGAGGACTACATCCGCACGGCCCGGGCCAAGGGCCTGCGCGACCGCGTCGTGCTCCTGCGCCACGCGCTCAAGCCCAGCCTGATCCCCGTGGTCACCTTCGCGGGCCTGCAGATGGCCACGATTCTGGGGGGCACGCTGGTTATTGAGACGGTCTTCACCTGGCCGGGCATCGGCCGCGCGCTGGTGGTCGCGGTGCGGGACCGGGACTACAACGTGATGCAGGTCATCACGCTGCTGCTCGTGTTCATCTTCATCACCGTGAATCTGCTCGTCGACTTGCTCTACGCCGGCCTGGATCCGCGCATCCGGATCGGCGCGACGGCGGAGGCGTAGCCATGGCACAGGCCGCATCCACCGGCGTCACCGCTCCGCCGCAGTTCTTCGAGCGGCATTGGTATACCGACGTGCTGCACGAAGTCGGGGCGATCGCGAAGGAGCCGCGCGGCGGCATCGCGATCTTCGTCCTCGTCACGCTGCTGCTCTTCGCCTACGCCCTGCCGTTCTTCGACCCCTCGGACCCGAACCTGATCGCCAATGCGCCCAAGAACCAGGGGATCTCGTGGGAGAACCCCATGGGCACCGACCACCTGTCGCGCGACCTGCTGGCGCGCAACTCGATCGGGCTCGGGCGCACGATCGTGAACGGCCTGGGGGCCGTCATCGTGGGCTGGTTCGCCGGCATCGTGATCGGCTACATCGCCGGCTGGCGCGGCGCCAAGACCGACATCTTCATCATGCGCGGGATCGACACCCTGCTGGCCTTCCCCGGCATCCTGCTCGCCATCGTCATGATCACCATCCTGCGCGAGATCAGTTTCGGCTGGGACCTGCTGCCGCTGGCGACCGCGATCGCGATCTTCAACATCCCCTGGGTCGCGCGGCTGGCGCGCGCCGGGGTGCTCCGCGAGCGCGGCCGCGACTACGTGCTGGCGGCGCGCACGATCGGCTGCTCGGGCCGGCGCATCCTCTTCCGGCACGTGGCGATCAACACCTTCGGGCCGTTCACGGTGCAGCTGCCGCTGGCCGTCGTCGCGTCGGTGCTGACGATGGCGGCGCTCAACTTCCTGGGCCTGGGCGCGAAGCCGCCCGACCCCACGTTGGGGCAGATCCTGCTCGACGGCAGCCGCTTCATGCGCGACGACCCGCACTACGTCATCGGCCCCACGGTCGTGCTGGCGCTGCTGATGGCCTCGCTGAACTTCCTCAGCGACGTCATGTCGGAGCGCTTCGACCCCGTGCGCCGGCGTCAGGTGTAGTCCGCGCGGCCGCAGTCAGGACGAAGAGCGGCAAGTCTCGCCCGCCCGCCCAAGCCCGATAGTGGGCGTAGCCCGAGTAGGTCGCCGTCGCGGCGGCCCAGATCGCGTCGCGTTCGGCGGCCTGGGGCTCACGGGCGCTGGCGGGCCAGGAGCGGCCTCCGAGCAGGACGCTGCAGGCGGGGTCGGCGCGGAGGTTGTGACACCAGGCGGGCGTGCGCGGACCGCCGAAGTTGCTCCCGATGACGGCGATCGCGCCGTCCTCCAGCTCGACGTAGAGGAGCGGCGCGGCGCGGGGACGGCCGCTGCGGGCGCCGGTCGTCGTGAGCAGGAGGAAGGGATAGCCCCAGCCCCAGGGGGAGCGTCCGCTCATCAGGCGAAAGAGGGGCGCGTCGAAGCGGTGCAGGGTGTGGCTGAGCAGCCGGACGACGGGCCGTCGCGTGGTGATCGACTCCAGGCCGCGTCGCCAGCGGGGCGCGTTCTGCATGTGGGCGAAGATAGCATCGGCGGCGGCGCTGGCCTGGTCGCCGCGGATGCGAGCGGGATGGGATGATATCTGTAGATTCCCATACACACTCTCAGCAACCTGTTTGACAACCCTACCGCGCCTCAGTGATAATCCAGCCCTGCTCTTGCTGCGAGGTCGCCGGATGGCTGGCCCGCGTTTCCGCGAAAGGAATTGCCATGAGCGACCACAACTATTGGACGAATGCACGACGGCGCAGGATTTCGCGTCGCACCATGTTGGGAGCCAGCGCCAAGGCTGGCGTGGGCGCGGCCGGGCTGGCCTTGGTCGGCTGCGGCGGCGACGACGACGACGACGATGACGGCGCCGCGGCGCCCGCCGCTGCCGCAGTCGAGGAGCAGGCCGAGCAGGCGGAAGCCCAGGCCGAAGAGCAGGCGATGGATGAGGAAGAGGAGCCGGCGGTGGCCGCGGGCCAACCGCGCCGGGGTGGGATCCTGCGGCGATCGATCGCCGACAACCTCTTCACCGGCTGGGACCCGCACACCGCGGCGACCGGCCTCGACAACCTGGGCTACATCAACCACGTCTTCGACCGCATGCTGGGCTTCGAAGACGATGGGGCGGTCGCCGGGATGCTGGCGGAGAGCGTCGAGAACCCCGACAACGTCACCTACATCTTCAACATGCGCCCCGGCGTGGTCTTCCACGACGGCGCCCCCGTCGACGCGCCCGCCGTGCAGGCCAACATGGAGCGCCTGCAGGGCTTGGTGGACGTGGGCGGTGGCAGCCGCAACTCGGAGGGCATCAAGCGCGCCGTCAGCCTGGAAGCCGTGGACGACCTCGCCTGGCGGATGGTCAACTCGGAGCCGTTCGGGCCGACGCTCGTCTCCTTCCAGTCGTTCCCGGGCACGGGCATGCTGATCTCGCCGGACAAGTTCGACGAGGCGCTGACCGACCCCGTGGGCGCCGGACACCTCAAGTTCGGCTCCTACACCGAGGGCGAGGCCTTCGTCGGGGAGCGCTGGGACGACTACTGGGACAACGACAACGTCTGGCTGGACGGCATGAACCTGCGGATCATCCCGGACGCCAACACGTCGTGGAACGCGTTCCTCAACGGCGACCTCGACACCGGCGGCCCTCCGGGCGGCATCACGTTGGACCTGAAGCAAGAGCTGGAGGCGGACGGCTTCACCGTCATCACCGGCTCCCATCAGGTCTGGACGCAGACCTGGTACAACATGAACCCCAACTCGGAGGAGGGCTTCAACGTCTTCCGCGACCCGCGCATGCGGCGGGCGGTGCACTTGATCATGGACCGGCAGGCGATCACGGACGTGGCCCACCAGGGGCTGGGCAAGCCCTCCCGCGGGCCCACGTCGGTGGAGAGTTGGTCGCTGCCCGCGGGCGTGGACTACTACTCCGACTCCCCCAACCTGGGCGAGGCGCAGTCCCTGATGGACGCCGCCGGTTTCGGCGACGGCATCAAGGGCGTGCAGCTGGCCTACTCCCCCGAGTACCAGCGCATCATCACCGAGCCGGCGCACGCCCAATGGGCCTCGGCGGGGATCGACCTCGAGTACGTGCACGGCCAGGAGCCGCCGATCATCGACCGGCTGCTGGCGGTGCAGGACTGGACCATCGCCACGCTGTCCTGGGAGTCCCCCTTCGACCCGGACCCGGTGCTGCGTCAGTCGCTGGAAGGCATGCAGAACTGGATGTACGGATCGCCCGCGGACGGGGCGCGCACCGGCCGCGCGGACGTCAGCCAGAACCCCTCGGACGATGTGCTGGTGGGGCTGGCCGAGACGGAAGACCTGCTCAACAAGGCCGCCGCCCCGGCCACGCAGGCCGAGCGCATCCCGCTCTACGCCGACATGTACGAGGTCTTCCAGGAGCACGGCTGGAATCACCACATCGTCCAGTGGCCCACGGGGGCGGCCGGACAGGGCTACGTGGGCGGCATGCGCTTGGTACCCTTCTTCGGGTTCGACCAGGGGATGGGCTTCAAGTACCACTGGTTCGACAACGTGTAGATGGGGCGCCAGCAATCGGAGGCGGGGCGGGACGCCCCGCCTCCCCAGGGCCTTCCCGCGACGGCCGTCGACTGACGGCCGTCGCGCTGCCGTCCGCTCCCATCAGGCGGCAGCGCCGCTGTGCGGCCGGCCCTCGTCCGAGGAAGGCTGATGCTTCGCTACTCCGGCACCCGCATCCTCTCCTCGATCTTCGTCCTCTGGGTGATCAGCATCCTCTCCTTTTTGCTGATGAACGTCCTGCCGGGGGACCCGGCGTTCGCGATCACGGGCATCAACGCCACGCCGGAACTGATCGAGTTCACGAAGGAGCGCCTGGGGCTGAACCTGCCGCTGCACGAGCGCTACGGGCGCTGGATCTTCAACCTGTTGCAGGGTGATCTGGGCCTGACCCTCGTGACGCAGATCCCCCAGAACGACATCTTCGAGCGCCGCATCGCCGCGACGATGGAGTTGGGCCTGCTCAGCCTCTTCGTGGTGGTCGCGGTGGCCATCCCGACCGGGGTGCTGGCGGCGCTGCGACCGGGATCCAAGCGCGAGGTCACGGCCAGCACGATGATGATCATCGGCAACTCGATCCCCGAGTTCCTCACCGGCATCGGCTTGGTGCTCCTGCTTGGCCTGCAGTTTGGCTGGCTGCCCATCGTGGGCTATGTGCCAATCTGGGAGAATCCGATCGAGAACCTGCGGCTCATGGCGATGCCGGTCATCGCCATCTCGCTCACCGCGACCACGCTGCTGATGCGGCAGACGCGGTCGGCGATGATCAACGTGCTCAACGACGACTACATCCGCACGGCCCGCGCGAAGGGCTTGCAGGGGCGGGTCGTCATCGTGCGGCACGGGCTGCGCAACGCCCTGATCCCGATCGTCACCGTCTTCGGCTTCCAGTCCGGGCTGATCTTCAGCGGCGCCGTGATCACGGAGAGCGTCTTCGCGATCCCCGGCATGGGCCGCCTCTTCGTCGACGCGGTCGTCATCAGCCAGGATTTCGCGGTGGTGCAGAACGTCGTCATGTTCTTCGCCGTCGCGGTCGTCTTCGTCAATCTGATGGTCGACCTCTCCTACCCCTTCCTGGACCCCCGCATCCGATCCGGAAGCGGCGCCGCATGAGCACCGACACGACCCCCTCCGACCGCGCGCTGACGCCCTCATTCGCGCTGCGCGACATCGGTGACCAGCACTGGTACCGCGAGACGCGGGCGATCCTGCGTGTCTACGTCCGCAACCGCCCCGCCGTCGTGGGGGCCGTGCTCCTGTTCGCCTTCGGCATCGTGGCCGCGTTCGCGCCGCTGATCGCGCCGGCCGACCCCCTGGAGGCGAACCTCACGCTGGACGGCGTCTTCAACCCGCCCAGCCTGGAGCACATCGCCGGCACCGACGCCCTGGGGCGCGACGTGCTCAGCCGCTCGATCTTTGGGGCGCGCATCGCCTGGCAGATCGTCCTGGCGGCGATCGGCGTGGCCATGGGCATCGGCGTGCCGCTGGGGCTGCTCGCCGGCTACATCGGCGGCAAGCTGGACGAACTGGTGATCATGCGCGTGGTCGACGCCGTCATGGCGCTGCCCGGGCTGATTCTCATCCTCGCGGTCACGGCGGCGCTGGGGCCCAGCATCACCAACACGATGATCGTCATCGGCATCGTCTGGTCGCCGGGCTACGCGCGGCTGACGCGCGGCGTCGTGCTGCAGATCAAGGAGAGCGTGTACATCGACGCGGCCCGGGCCCTCGGGGCCGGACCGGGCCGGATCATGATGCGGCACCTGCTGCCCAACGTCGTCGCCCCCATCATGGTGCTGGCGTCGCTGTCGGCTGCGGGCATCATCCTCGTCGAGGCCGGGCTCAGCTTCATCGGCGCCGGCGTGCAGCCGCCCACGCCCGCCTGGGGCGGCATGGTCTCCTCGGCCTACGAGACGCTGGTCACGCGCAACGGCTGGCCCATCATCGGCCCGGCCGTCGCGATCATCTTGATGGTGATGGCGTTCAACTTCGTCGGCGACGGCGTGCGGGACGCCCTCGACCCGCGGCTGCGGAACATCCGCTAGCTGCAGGGACCGGGCGGGGGGCGCCGGCTCAGCGGTAGGGCACGCGCCCCTTCTTGTCCTCAATGATGGGCGGCAGCGCGCGAATGGGGGCCATGATCTCCAGCATCGTGGCGAGGCGCGCGCGCGTCTCGCTCGGCGCGACGAGGTGATATCTGTGGATTCCCCAACGGACTTCCAGCAAACTGGTTGACAACCCCAGCGCGCCTCAGTGATAATCCAGCCCGGCTCTTGTTGCGAGGTCGCCGGATGGCTGGCCCGCGTTTCCGCGAAAGGAATTGCCATGAGCGACTACAACTACTGGACCACCCTGCGACAGCGGAAGATCTCCCGTCGCACCATGTTGGGAGCGAGCGCCAAGGCCGGCGTGGGCGCGGCCGGGCTGGCCCTGGTCGGCTGCGGCGACGACGACGATGACGGCGCCGTCGCGGGCGACGCGGCTGCCGCCGAGGCCGCCGCCGCCGCCGGCGACTCCAGCGCCGCGGCCGCAGCCGCCGAACGCGCCGCCGCGGCCGCGGAAGAGGCCGCGGCCGCCGCCGCGGCCGCCGGGGATGCGGGCGCCGCCGCGGTCGCCGAGGCCGCGGCCGCCGCCGCCGAAGCCGCCGCCGCCGCCGCACGCGAGGCCGGGGCCGACCAGGCGCAAGCCGCCGCGGAGGCCGCCGCCGCGGCCGCGGCTGCCGCCGAGGACGCGGCGCAAGCGGCCCGCGAGGCCGCCGCCGCAGCCACGGAGGCAGCCGAGGAGGCCGAGGAAGAGGCCATGGCGGACATGCCTAGCGGCGAAGTGCGCTGGCCGACCGTCCAGAACCTGAGCGCTCTGGAGGCGACGGTGGGCACCGGCGGCGACGACCACCAGGCGTTCTGGGCCGTGCACGACAACCTGGTGGTCTACAACCCCAACCTGTCGCCGGACGCGGAAGTCAGTCTGGCGCAGTCGTGGGAGATCCCGGATCCGCTGAACGTGATCTTCAACCTGCGCGACGGGGTGCAGTACCACGACGGCACCCCGCTCTCGTCGGAGACGGTGCGGCTGCACATCGAGCGGGGCAAGAACCTGGAGGTGTCCCGCATCAAGGCCGACCTCGACGCGGTGGAGACCGTCGTGGAGGTCGACACGCTGACCGCCCACTTCGAGATGAACCGTCCCTTCTCGCCGCTGCTGCTGATCCTCGGCGACCGGGCCGGGGCGTTGACCTCGCCCGCCGCCTTCGAGCGGATCAGCGAGGCCAGCAGCCGTGAGCGCCCGGTGGGGACCGGCGCCTTCCAGTACATCGACGAGGACATCGACGGTCCGTACATCATGGGCGCGTTCGACGGCTACTGGATGCCCAACGCCCCCAGCGTCGAGCGGCTGGTCCTCTCGCAGGGCGTCAACCCCTCGCAGCAGGCGAACGGGCTCCTGACCGGGGAATTCGATGTGATCTATCAGACGCTGCCGGAGGACCGGCCGCGGCTGGAGGCCTCCCCCCTGTCCGTCGCCGAGAACACTACCAATGGGTCCGCGCACGTCTGGCTGAATCGGAACCAGGAGCCGTGGAACAACGCCAATCTGCGCCGTGCGTACTTCTACGCGCTGGATCGCGACCGGCTCGTCGACGTCGTGCGGAACGGCATCGGCATTCCCAACCAATGGGGCTGGCTGGGTCCGGCGACGGGCATCTACCACCGGCCCGAGAACGTCCTGGTGGAGTTCAACCCGGAACGCGTCTACCAGGAGCTCGACGCGGCCGGGATGGCCGACGGCTTCGCCTTCAAGGCCAACGTGCTCAACACGCCGATCGACATCAGCCGGGCGGAGTTCCACCAGGCCAGCCTGGCCGAGTTCGGCATCGAGATGGAGATCGTGGGCCGTCCCAGCCCCGACTACTACCTGGAGTTCTGGGACTTGGCGGCCAACGCGTTGATCGCGGGGATGTCGGTGCGGGCGGACGTCTGGCAGCAGATTGCGTTCGGGCACGCGCAGGACGGCCCCATGGACTTCAGCCTGCCGCCGGACAAGGATCCGGACGTGCAAGTGGCCTTCGCCAAGGTGGCGGAGACCTTCGAGCCGGACGCCCGGGTCGACGCGATGCAGGAGTTGAACAACCTGATCATGGACGGCGCGTTCATCATCCCGGAGAACTTCGGGGTGCAGACGTGGGCCTGGAACCCGGACCTCCAGTTCAACATCTACAAGGACGGCAAGCCGCACTTCGGCCAGAACAACGTCAGTTGGGCGACGTAGTCGTCCCGTTGTCTCGCAGTCCGCAGGGCCGGCGCCGCATGGCGCCGGCCCTTGGCCGCGCGGCATGACGTAGGGCCGGCGGGACGGCCCAGGGGGCGCGGCCGTCGCCCCGGAGTGGGCTCGTAGGGGCGCTCCGGGGAGGTCTCTGGGGCGCCGTCCGCGCGGGGCCGGCGGAAGGGGAACGCGAATGGCGACGTACATGGCTCGCCGCCTCGTCGCGACGATCCCCGTCATCGTCCTCATCTCCATTATCACGTTCTTCGCCATGCGCCTGCTGCCCGGCGATCCCGCGATGGCCATGCTGGGGGAGGAAGCGGACCCGGCGGTCGCCGATGCGATCCGCATCGAACTGGGCCTCGACCGGCCCGTCGTCGTGCAGTACTTCGACTGGATCGGCAACGCCCTCACCGGGGATCTCGGCGATAGCCGCCGCTCCGGGGACACCGTGCGCGCCCTCGTGAGCGACCGCCTTGAGGTCTCGATCGAACTCGGCATCCTGTCGCTGATCCTGGCGGTCGTCCTCGCGATCCCCATCGGCCTCCTGGCGGGCTCTCGCCCCAACACGCCCTTCGACTACGGAGGCACGCTTTTCGCGGTTCTGGGGGCGGCGATCCCGAACTTCTGGCTGGCGATGGTCCTGATCCTGATCTTCGCGGTGGAGTTGGGCTGGTTCCCGGCGCTTGGCTGGACCAGCTTCCGCGACGATCCGATCCAGAATCTGCGCGGCCTGTTCCTGCCCGCGCTCGCCATCGGCGTCGCGCAGGCGGCCGTCCTGGCGCGCCAAACCCGGGCCGCGATGGTGGAGGTGCTGCAGCAGGACTACGTGCGCACGGCCCGCGCCAAGGGGCTGCGCGAGCGCACCGTCGTCATGCACCACGGGTTCCGCAACGCCTTGATTCCCATCATCACCATCCTCGGCCTGCAGGTCTCGAACATCGTCGGCGGCGCGATCATCATCGAGACCGTCTTCTCCCTGCCGGGGATCGGCAAGTTGCTGATCGATTCGATCTTCTTCCGCGAGTTCCCCACGGTGCAGGCGCTGGCGCTGATGCTGGCGGTCGTCGTGGCGTTGAGTAACTTGCTCGTCGACGTCACCTACGCGTACCTCGATCCGAGGATCCGCTATGACTGAGCGGGCGCTCCCGATGGAGGAGCGGTCCCGGCGCTTCTCCCGGCAGCGGGACTTCGCGCGCCGCTTCTCGCGCCGGCCGGCGGGCATGGTCAGCCTCGGCGTCATCCTGCTCGTGCTCTTCTGCGCCATCTTCACGGACCTCGTCGCCACGCACGACCCGATCGAGACGGACTTCGACGCGACGCTCGCGGGCACGTCCGGGGATCACTTCATTGGGACCGACAATCTGGGGCGGGACACCTTCTCGCGGGTGGTGCACGGGGCCCGCACGGCCATCCTGGTGGGGCTCATCTCCGTGGGCATCGGGGTGGGCATCGGCATGCCGTACGGGCTGCTCTCGGGCTACATGGGCGGTCTCAAGGACGAAGCGCTGATGCGCGTCATGGACGCCCTCTACGCCTTCCCCGCGATCCTGCTGGCGCTGATCGTCATCGCGGCGCTGGGCACCGGCGTGTTCAACGTGATGATCGCGATCGGGGTGGTCTTCGTGCCGGTCATGGCCCGGCTCGTGCGGGGCAGCACGCTGTCCGTGAAGGAGATGGACTTCGTGCTCGCGGCCGAGGCGATCGGCGGCAGCACACCCCGCATCCTCTTCCGGCACGTCATGCCGAACATCCTGGCGCCGGTGATCGTGCAGGGGTCGCTGGCGATCGGCTTCGCGATCATCGCCGAAGCGGGGCTCAGCTTTCTGGGCCTCGGCACGCAACCGCCCGACCCCTCCTGGGGCGCCATGCTGGGCGCGGCGCAACGCTTCCTGCTCACCGGGGACGGCCAGCTCGCCATCTACCCGGGGTTGGCCATCGTGCTGACCGTCCTGGCCTTCAACCTGGTCGGCGACGTGCTGCGCGACCTCCTGGACCCGCGGCTGCGCGGCGCCGACTAGCCGCACGGATCGGCGGCCGGGCGGCGCGCGCACTATCCTCCGACGATGACTCGGCTTGGCGACCTCGGGCGTCCGCTGCTCGTCACAGCGGCGTTGCTGGCGGTGGCGTCGGTGCTGGCGGCGCTCGCGATCGCGGACGGGGGCGCACCGGGCGCGGCGATTCCGGTCGCCCAGGATCGCCTCGTGTTCACCGCGCTGACCGGGTCGTCCACGGACTTGGTGGTCCAGACGCTGGGCGGGGCGCCGGTCCCGCTGACGGAAGATGCGTTCCGGGATGGGGAGGCGTCGTTTTCGCCCGACGGACGCCGGATCGCGTTCGTGTCGGACCGGGGCGGGAGCCTGGACATCTGGGTGATGAACGCCGACGGCAGCGATCCGAGGCAGCTGACCACCGACGCCGCGAACGACGTCAGTCCGTCATGGGGACCGGAGGGGCAGCGCATCGCGTTCGTTTCGGATCGGGAGGGCGACCGCACGAACATCTTCGTGGTGGCGGTGGAGAGCGGCGAGGTGTCGCAAGTGACGATGCAGGAGCAGGGCCTGGCCTTCCCGGCCTGGTCGCCGGACGGGCAGTGGATCGTCTACTCCACGGCCGGAGAGCATCATCCCAGCGATCCGGGGTTGACGCCGCTGCATCTGGAGATCATCCCCGCCGCCGGCGGCGCGCCGCGGCTGCTGCAGGGCGGCGTGGGCAAGAACTGGGGGGCGGCCTGGTCGCCGGACGGGGAACGGATCGCGTTCTCGTGGACGCGCAGCGGCGTCGAGCTGACCGACGTGTCGTGGCTACAGGTGATCAACCGGGACGGCACGGGGCTGCGCCGGCTGGAGGCCGCCGTCTGGGGCGACTACGCGCCGGCCTGGGCGCCGGACGGCCGCCGGATCGCGTTCACCTCCACCCGCAACGGCATCCCGCAGACGTACATCTGGGATCTGGAGACGGACGAGATCAGTCTGGCGTTCGGCGGCATGCTCGCATTCGACGCCGGCTGGGCGCCGGCTCAGCGGTAGGGGACGCGCCCCTTCTTGTCCTCGACGATGGGCGGCAGCGCGCGAATGGGGGCCATGATCTCCAGCATCGTGGCGAGGCGCGCGCGCGTCTCGCTCGGCGCGATGACGTCATCGACGAGGGCCAGGCCGGAGGCGTCCCAGGGACCCATGCCGTCCAGCACGTCGGCGCGCGCGGCCGTGAACGGCGACGCCTCGCTGGTCGAGACGTCGGCGTCGGGCCAGGCGACGACGTAGTGCGTGCCCAGCTCGCGCCCGCCCAGGATGAAGTCGCCGACGGACTGGCCCCGGCGCGAGATGATCGCGAGCTTGGGCGTGTCGGCGCCGTGAATCGTGGCCGCGATGTCGCCCACCAGCCGGCGATAGTCGGTCGTGCTCAGCGCCTCCTCGTCGTAGGCGACGCCGTGCTGCACCAGCAGGAGCGGCATCGCGAAGCGGGCCCCGATCCCCACCACGCGACGGAAGATCTCGAGCTGCGCGCGCGTGAAGGCCGCGCCGCCGCCCACGACGTAGGCGACCGCGTAGCCGTCGATCCCCGCCAGCCCCGCTGCGAACGCGTCGTCCGCCGCGAAGGGGACGATGGCGCCGCCGTCGCAGAGGGCCTCCACGACGGTCGCGGCGCCCAGGTCGGACGCACCCGTGTCGGGCAGGCCGACGCGGGGCGGGGGCGGGGCGCCGCCGGCCCGCTGCAGGGCCGTCGCGCCTCGGGTGGGGATGAGCCGCATCAGCGTGGCGGCCGTCGCGATGGCGCCGGCGTCGTCCGGCAGGCTGAGGTCCGACGGGATCGGCGTCGCCGCGCCGCCCGGCGTCCGCAGCACGACGTCCGAGTCGAGCGCCAGCGCCTCCAGTTCCGGCGCCACCTCGCCGCCCAGGATGGTGATGATCGGGGCCACGCGGTCGTCGAAGTGCACCTCCGGCACGATCAGGGGGCCGTCGGAGTAGCGGCCCAGCAGGCCGCCCTCCTGCGGAGCCGGCAGGTCGGCGGGGGCGGCCTGCGCGAAGTAGACCACGGGCAGGCAGCCCTGCGACGCGTGCATCAGCGTGCGGATGCGCTTGTTCTTGCCCACGCCGCCGTCGCTCTGGGCCATCGCGACGGGGTCGTCCGCGAGGACCGCCGTCATGCGCCCGGCGACCTCGCCGAACGCCGTGACCACGCCGTCGCCGTAGCTCGACTCGCGCGCCTCGGGGCGCTGCGATCGCGTGCGCGCACCCAACTCCACGAAGCTGTCGCTGCCGGAGTCGATCAGGGCCCGCACGCGCGCCCGCGGCGACAGCTCCCCGGGGCCCAGCGCCCGATCGCTGTCGAATGCATCGACGGCGGCGTGCTCGGCGAAGACGCGCTCCAGTCCGCTCGGTTCGGTTTGCTCAGGCATGCGGTCGCTCCCATCCTCGGTGGCGCTCGGAGTTGCGGACGCGGGCGCGGGCCGTGGCCAGCGCCCGCACCAGAATCGGCCGGGTGGCGGCCGGGTCGATGACATCGTCGAGGAAGTCCAGCTGCGCGGCCAGCCAGGGCTCGGAGTTCTTCTGGATCACCTTGGCGTGCTCGGCGATGAAGGCGTCCTTGTCGGCCGCCGCCTGCCACTGCTTGCGGTAGGCGACGCGCACGCCCGGCTCCGGCCCCACGAACGCGATCTGCGCGCTGGGCCAGGCCACGGAGTACCACTCGGGGTCGGCGCCGTGCATCGCGAAGATGGCCGCGCCGTAGCCCTTGCGCAGGTGCACGGCGATCGTCGGCTGGGTGAGCGCGATCCGCTCCGCGAACAGGTCGACCAGCCCATCGAGCAGGCGCTGGTGCTCCTCCTCGACCGTGGGCAGCACGCCGGGCGTGTCGATGAAGGAGACGGTGGGGAGGCGCATCGCCTGCGCGACCCGCATCATGCGCCGCACCTTGATGCTGGACTTCGCGTCGAGCGAGCCCGCCCGCACCGCGGGCTGGTTGCCGATCACGGTCACCGTGTGCCCGTCGAGCCGGGCGATGCCGCAGACGAGCTGCTTCGCGAACTCCGGCATCCACTCGATGAACGAGCCCCGGTCCATGACGGCCGTGATCGCCTTCTTGACGTTGAACGGGCGCTGCGGCTTCGACGGCACCAGCGTGCGCAGCGACTCCTCGATGCGGTCCGGCGGATCGCCCGTCCGCACGACGGGCGGCTCCTCCCAGGCGTTGGCGGGGAAGTACGAGAAGGTGCGGCGCAGCATGGCGATCGCGGCCGCGTCGTCGGCGACGATGGTGTCGATCTCGCCGGTGACCTTGGCGTGGATGTCGCGCCCGCCCAGCTCGTACGGCGTCACGACCTCGCCCGTCGCCTCCTCGACGATCGGCGGGCTGCTGACCGAGAAGTTCGAGGGCTCCGTCATGACGCGGAAGTCGGCGTCGGCGACGCTCCAGGGGGCGTAGTAGTTGCCCATCACGGCCGTCAGCAGCGCGCCGCGGCGCGGGAAGCCCTGGTGCCGGGAGATGCGCGCGGGCCCGGGGAAGCCGGAGAAGCGCGACGAGACGATGTCGGTGATGCGGGCCCCGCCGCCCTGCATGAGGCCGATCTGCGGCAGCCCGGCGCCGGCCACGATGCGCTCGAAGGCGCCGCCGCGGCGCATGGAGCCCGCGCCGCCGGAGGCGCCCTTGATCGTCGCGTCACTGGCCGAGTAGGCGACCCAGCGGCCGTCGACCTTGCCGAAGCCCATGAGGTGGCCGTCGCCCATGGTGCGATGCTCTTCGCCCGGCACGCCGGAGTTGACCAGGGGGCCGAAGGGCACGTCCGTGCCCGGGTCGAGCAGCAGATCGACGCGCTCGCGCGCGGTCAGGAAGCCGCGGTCGTGCTGACGCTGCACCCGCTCGGGGCCGCCCAGCCCCGCCGCGATCGTGCGGCGCCGATCAAGCTCCGCGATGCCGTCTTCGACCGCCGCCTGCGTCACCGGCATCTCCCTCGCCGCCGCTCATCGTCCGGCGGCTTTGGTATACCCGCGCCCCCGATTTCGGTCGAGGGCGGGGGTCCGGCGCACGGCGCCGCGACCGGCTCAGCCGCGCGGGCGATCCCAGCCGCGGTGCGTCTCCGAGTTGCGCATCCGTTCGCGCGCGACGGCCAGCGCCCGGACCAGCGTGGGGCGCGTCGCCGCGGGGTCGATCACGTCGTCCAGGTAGTCCATCTGGGCCCCCGCCCACGGCTCCGAGTCGCGACGGATCTGCTCGGCGTAGCTGGCGATGAAGGCGTCCTTGTCGGCCGCCGCATGCCACTCCTTGCGGTACGCCACCCGCACGCCCGGCTCCGGCCCCACGAACGCGATCTGCGCGCTGGGCCACGCATACGAATACCACTCGGGGTCGGCCCCGCTCATCGCGAAGATCGCGAAGCCGTAGGCCTTGCGCAGGATGACGCTGATCTTGGGCTGCGGCAGCCGCACGCGGTCGACGCCCAGCCCCCAGACGGCGTCCTGCAGCCGGCGGTGCTCCTCCTCGACGGTGGGCAGCACGCCGGGCACGTCGATGAGGGCGACCAGCGGCAGCCGCAGCAGCTCGCAGGTCTTCAATATGCGCCGGACCTTCGTGCCCGATTCGACGTCGAGCGAGCCGGCGCGCACGCCGGGCTGGTTGGCGATCACGCCGACGGTGTGGCCGTCGAGCCGCGCGATGCCGCACGTGAGCTGCTTGGCGAAGTCCGGCATCCACTCGATGTAGGAGTCGCGGTCCATGACCGCCGCGATCGCCTTCTTGACGTTGTAGACCCGGCCCGGCCGCTCCGGCACGAGGTCGCGCAGCGACTCCTCCCGGCGGTCCCAGGGGTCGCCCGTCCGCACGACGGGGGCCTCCTCCCAGGCGTTGGCCGGCAGGTACGAGAACACCCGCCGCAGTTGCGCGATGGCGGCCTCGTCGTCGGGCACGATGCCGTCGATCTCGCCGGTGATCTTGCCGTGCACCGCCGCGCCGCCCAGGTCGAAGCGGGAGACTTTCTCGCCGGTCGCCTCCTCCACGATCGGGGGGCTGCTGACCGAGAAGTTCGACGGCGCCGTCATCACCCGGTAGTCGCCGTCGATGGTGGGACCGGGGCCGTAGTAGTTGCCCAGCACCGCGATCAGGTGCGCGCCGCGCCGCGGGAAGGCGAGCCGATCGCCGACGTTGGGGCCGTGGAGTCCGGCGAATCGCGACGTGATGATGTCGGTGATGCGGGCGCCGCCGCCCTGCATGAGCCCGAACATGGGCAGCCCCGTCGTCTCGACCACGCGGTGGAAGGCGCGCCGCCGCCGCGCCGACCCGGCCCCGCCGGAGGCGCCCTTGATCGTGGCGTCGCTGGCCTCGTAGGCCACCCAGCGGCCGTCGACCTGCCCGAAGCCGAGCAGCTGGCCGTCGCCCATGGTGCGGTCCTCTTCGCCGGGCACGCCGGAATGCACCAATGGCCCGAAGGGGATGCCCGTGCCCGCGTCGAGCAGCAGGTCCACGCGCTCGCGCGCGGTCAGCAGGCCGCGGTCGTGCTGGCGCTGCACCCGCTCGGGACCGCCGAGCCCGGCCGCCACCGCGCGCCGATGCCGCAGTTCCGCCATGCCGTCGCGAGTCGCTGCTGATGTCGCTGCTGAAGTCACTGCTGATGTCATCGTGCCCCCTCGGTTCCGCTGCGCGGGCTGGCCCCCGCTGACTCAGTATGACGGACGAGCACGGGTAGCGCCGCCGCGACGGGCCGCCGCGGCGGCCGGGCCATGATGAAGAAGATCGATCCCGCGGCGGCCATCACCGCGAGCAGGTTGAAGCCGGTGGTATAGCTGTCGGTCGCGTCGGCCATGACGCCGGCGATGATCGGCCCCAGCATCATGCCGAGCATCACGATCATTGAGGAGAAGCCCATGATCGTGCCGAACGACGATCGGCCGAAGTAGTCGGCCCGGATCGCGGCCATCTGCGGGCCCCGCGTGCCCCAGGAGAGCCCGTGCACGATCGAGAAGAGCAGCAGCATCCAGAGCGCCGTCGCGTTGGCCAGAATCAGCATGCCCAGCACGTGCCCCGCCATGCACCCGACGACCAGGAGGCGCTTATTGAGGCGATCGCCCAGGAAGCCGCCGCCCACCTGCCCCACCATCATGCAGGCGGTCATCAGCGACACCATCGCGCCCGCGAAGCCCAGCGAGTAGCCGAGGTCCTCGTTGACGTAGACGATCAGGTGCACCATCACGGCGGAGACGATCAGCACGGCCGACGCGTGGCCCAGCGAGATGAACCAGAAGGCCCGCGTGCGCAGCGCCTGCCGCGTGGTGAAGTCGGGGCGCCGCGCCCGCACCGCCTGCGCCGGCGACAGGTCGCGCCGTCCGTCGACGTGGTGGCCGTGCTCCTCCGGCGCCGTGCGCATGACCAGCGTGATCGGGAACCCGATCAGCAGCACCAGGATGCCGGACACGAACGCCGTGTCGCGCCAGCCGAACGTGCCCAGCGCCAGGATCAGCAGCGGGATCAGCAGCCCGCCGACGGCCATTCCGGTCGACATCAGGCCCAGGGCCGTCGCGCGGCGTCGCTCGAACCACTTCACGACCGCGATCGTCAGGGTCATGAAGCCGGCCAGCCCGGCCCCCAGCGAGATGACGAAGAACGACAGCACGAACATCTCGGGCGAGTTGATCCGGCTGAACCAGAAGAAGCCCAGCGCCATGATCACGAGGCCGATCTGCATCACGCGCCGCGGCCCGATGCGATCCACCAGCCAGCCCTGCGCCGGACCCATCACGCCGCTCTCGACGCGCGACATCGAGAACGCCACCGCGAACAGGGTCTTGCTCCAGCCGAACTCCTCGCGCAGGACCGCCACGTACGCGCCGAAGGCCTGGAAGACCAGCAGCGCGTAGAGCATTTTCATCAGGAAGCCGGCGCCCACCATCCACCAGCCGTAGAAGATGCCGCCTTCGGTGTCCTCCCGGAAGGAGCGCGTCCAGCCGTCGGAGATGCGTTTCGCCACGAGGGCAGTCTACGCGGGGGCGCCAGGGGCGCAGCCCCGGCGGGCACAGACATCGAGGCGACACACCCGCGGACGGGCGCACGGGCCGCGCGAGTATCCTGCCGGGGGCCGGTCGCGCCGGCCCGCGGAGGCCGCGTGCCGCACTTCTTCCGATCCCGATCCCCCCGTCGTCGGCCGCCCGGCCAGGCCGACGCCCCATCCGTCGCGTTCCCGCCCCCGGAGCCGCCGCCCCAACCCCCGCACGACGCCCGCCCTAACGACGCCCGCCCCAACGACGATCGCCCGCCCATGATGCGCCTGCCCGGCCGCCAGAAGGCGGTGATCATGGGGGCGCTGATGATCACGCTGTTCCTGTCGGCGCTGGACCAGACGGTGATGAGCGTGGCGATGCCCCGCATCATCGCCGACCTGGGCGGGCTGGACCTGTTCGCCTGGCCCTTCACGTCGTACATGCTGACGTCGACGGTGACCGTGCCGATCGTCGGCAAGATCTCGGACCTGCGCGGTCGCAAGCCCATCCTGGTGACCGGCATCCTCGTGTTCCTGGCCGGTTCCGTGCTGGCCGGGGCGGCGCAGGACATGACGTCGCTGATCGTCTACCGGGCGATCCAGGGCCTGGGCGGCGGCCTGATCAACGCCATGGCCTTCACGATGGTCGGCGACATCTTCAGCCCCCGCGAGCGCGGCCGCTGGCTGGGGGTGTTCGCGTCGACCTGGGCCCTGGCCAGCATCGTGGGGCCGCTGGCCGGCGGCGCCATCGCCGACAACCTCAGCTGGCGCTGGGTCTTCTACATCAACGTGCCGCTGGCGCTGATCGCGCTGCCGGTCGCGCTGCGCTTCATCCCGCACCATGTGCAAGCCCAGTCCGCGTCGATCGACTGGCGCGGCGGGCTGCTGCTGGTGATCGCGGCGACGCCGCTGCTGCTGGCCCTGTCGTGGGCCGGCAACGAATACGGCTGGGGCGAGGCGCCGGTCGTCGTGTCGTTCGCGATCGCGGCCGTGGCGCTCGCGCTCTTCATCTGGACGGAAGCGCGCGCCGCCGAGCCGGTCCTCCCCCTGGGCCTCTTTCGCACGCGGGCCTACGCCGTCACGATCCTGATCACCGCCGTGACCTCCGTCGCGATGATGGGCAGCGCGCAGTTCCTTCCGCTCTTCCTGCAGGGCGCGCAGGGCGCATCCGCGACGGCCTCGGGCATCGTGACCATGCCGATGATGGGCGGCGTGGTCGTCAGCGCGGCCGTGGCGGGGCAGATCGTGCATCGCACCGGGAGCACGCGCCCGCTCGCGGTCGGCGGCGCCGGCATTATGGCCGTCTGCCTGTACCTGCTCACGACGTTGGATGTGGGCTCGTCCCAGAACCTCACCGGGCTCTACATGCTGCTGCTGGGCATCGGCGTGGGCGCGGCCATGCCCATGCACTCGATGATCGTGCAGAACGCGCTGCCGCACCGGCTGCTGGGCGTGGGCACGTCGTCGGTGCAATTCTTCCGCCAGATCGGCGCCACGATGGGGATCGCGGTCTTCGGCTCCGTGCTGATCGCCGGCTTCGCCGGCGGGCTGGCGACGGCCGACGTCGCCGGCGCCGAGCTGCTCGCCGAGCGGCCGCAGATCCTGCTCGACCCGACCGAGGTCGAGCGCTTCCGCGCCGAGGTCGATGCCGGCAGCCCGGGCACGTCGGAGGCGGCGCTCGAAAGCGCCCGCGAAGCGCTGGCCACCGCGGTCACGGATATCTTCCGCATCGCGACGGTCATCGCCGTGCTGGGGGCGATCGCGGCGCTGGCGCTGCCCGGCATCGCCATGAAGGGCGATCGGGAGATGCGGGGCGGCCGGCCGCCACGCGGGCCCCTGACCCGCACCCCGGCGGAGGATTGACGGTCGGGCGCGGCGGGCGCGGCGTCCGGCCGGGTCAGCTCTCCCGGCGGCGGCGCGCCTGCGCCTGCCGGATCTCGTTCGCGGGGACGCCGTAGCCATGCAGCGCCTGGTACATCAACTCCAGGCCGATCTCCAGCAACGGCTGCACGACGGCGTTGGCGCCCGCGTCCAGCAGCCGCGCCGCCGCGTCCGGATGGTCGGCCCGCGCGACGATCCGCAGGCGCGGGTAGTCGGCCCGCACCATCCGCACGACCATCTCGCTGACGACGCTGTCGGCGATCGTCAGGATCAGCATGCGCGCGTGGTCGAGCCCGGCCTCGTCCATGATCCCGGTGTTGGCCAAGTCGCCCCAGATGTAGGGCGCGGCCGCCGCCTCGGCGCGACGGGGCAGGCCGGGGTCGGAGTCGATGACGAGGTAGGAGAAACCGCGCTGGGTCAGCGCCCGGGCGACCTCGCCGCCGGAGTGCCCGAAGCCGGCGATGACGGTGTGCTGCCGCTGCTCCCCGTCGCCCACCTCCACCACGGGCTCGGAGGTCCACCAGCCGGACAGGCCGGGGATGCGGAGCAGGACACGTTCAATGCGATCGGTCTGCCCGATCATCGCCGCGGAGATCGCCATGCTCGCGGCGCCCGTCGCGATCAGGATGGCGCCCGCCTCCTCCGTCGCGGCGCCCTGCATCGCCGCCGCGAAGAGGAAGGAGAACTCCCCCACCTGGCCCAGCAGCAGGCCGGTGCGCAGCGCACGGGTGGCGTCGAAGCCGGACCAGCGCGCCAGGACGAAGATCAGCAGCACCTTGCCCAGACCGCCCCAGAGCAGCACCGACACGAAGATCGGCCAGTGCTCGACGACCACGTGGAAGTCGAACAGGACGCCGATGCTGACGAAGAACGTGGCCGCGAAGAGGTCGCGCAGGGGCACGACCTCCTGCAGCGCCCGCGTCGCATAGATCGACTGCGCGGTCACGACGCCCGCCAGGAAGGCCCCGAAGGCGACGCTCAGCCCGGCCGCGAAGCTGCCCAGCGCGATGCCGCTGGCCAGCGCGAAGACCGACATCAGGAACAGCTCGCGCGAGCGGTTGGCCAGGGCCTGGCCCAGGATCCAGGGCACCAGGAACCGCCCGCCGACGAGCACCACGGCGACCATGGCGATGCCCTTGGCCGTCGCGATCAGCACGTCCTCGACCAGCGCGCCGCCCGTCGCGGCGCCCAGCTGCGGCAACACGACCAGCACCGGCACCGCCACCAGGTCTTGCACCAGCGCGATGCCCAGCGCCCACTGGCCGTGCGCGTCGCGACGGCTGCCCTGCTGGCCCAGCAGCCGCACGAGCAGCGCCGTGGACGAGAGCGCGACGGCGGCGGCGATGGGCGTCGCGGCGACGGCGGAGAAGCCCAGCGAGACGGCGATGGCGTAGCCGACGGCGCCGATGAAGCTGATCTGAATGGCCGCCGCGACGAGCAGTCGCACGCCGAGGGCGCGGAACTGTCGCAGCGGGAACTCCAGCCCGATCGTGAACAGCAGCAGCGCCACGCCGAGCTCGCCGATGAACTCGACGTCCTCGATGCTGTCCACGACGCCGGTCACGGGTCCGATCACCATCCCGCCGACGATGAAGCCCACGACCAGCGGCTGCCGCAGCAGCCCGGCCAGATAGCCGCCGGCGACGGCCGCCGCCACGAGGATCACCAGATCGCCCGCGACATCCGCGCTGGCCAGGACGGGAATCTCGATGCCCAGGAGAGTGCCCATCTCGCTCGCCGGCGCCGCCCGCGCCGCTCGGCGGGGCCGGCGTTCGCATGCAGACTAGTGGTCCGCGTGCTCGCTCGTGGCCGGACGGTCCACCGCCGCCGCCGCCGCCGGATCGGGGGACCGGGCGGGGCGCCGCACGAAGCAGATCAGCAAGAGCGCGACGAACCACAGCCCGGCGCAAAAGTAGAACGCGTCGGCGTAGCTGCCCACCGCGTCGAAGTAGCTCGCGAGCGCCAGCGGCGTCGCCGCCGCGATCGCCGCCGTGACCGGGAAGCCCAGGCCGCGCACCGCGCCCAGGTAGCGGCGCCCGAACGTCGCGGCCCAGATCACCTCGTGGATGGGGATGTTGCCGCCCCAGCCGATGCCGATGATCACCATCGCGAGCGCGACCAGGGGCAGCGATCCCGCCTGCGCGGCGGGCACCAGCATGGCCGTCCCCAGCCCGGCGATGACGAAGCCGGTCGCGGCCAGCGCCTTGGGGTTCCAGCGGTCCGCGGCCGCGCCCCAGGGCGGCTTGGTGAGCATCGCCAGCAGTGACATCGTCGACGAGAGCGCGGCGGCCTCGCCGCGGCTGAAGCCGCTATCGGTGAGGAAGGGGATGCCCTGCGTGAGGATCGCGAAGACCCCCACGATGCACAGCCCAAAGGTGACGACGATCAGGTAGAAGGCGGGCGTGCGCACGGCCGCCCGGCGGTCCAGCGACTCCCGGTAGTCCAGCGCCGCCGCCGCCCGCCGCGCGGGCGTGGGCTGCGCGCCGCCGTCGGGCTCAAGGCCGTAGTCCTCGGGCTGGCGTCGCATCAGCAGCGCCGCCGGGATCAGCGCCAGCAGCGCCACCCCCGCGACCAGGGCCCAGGCCCCGCGCCAGCCCAGCTCGTCGATCGCGAACGTCGCCAGCAGCGGCCAGACGACGCCCGCCAGCGAGACGCCCATCGAGGCGAAGCCCAGCGCCCGGCCGCGCAGCGTCACGAACCACTTCGACACCGCCACCGAGGCCACGAACAGCCCCACCAGCGCCACGCCGCCGGCCATCACGAAGCCGCGCAGGATCAGCCACTGCCAGAGCTCGGTGACCTGGCTGATCAGCAGCAGCGACGGCACCAGCACGGCGATGCCGGCCAGCATCACGGGCCGGGTCCCCAGCCGATCCACGTACGGCCCCAGCCGCACGCCGATCACGGCCATGACCAACTGCGCGATCGTCTCGGAGAGGAAGAGCTCGCTGCGGCTCCAGCCCAGCCCCTCCGTCATGGGCTTCGTGAAGGCGCCGATCACGCCCGTCTGCGCGCCCACGGCGATGAACTGCGTCGTCAGCGCCGCCCCCACGATCACCCAGCCGTAGTAGAACGGCAGGCCGGTCACGCTGAGGCGTCGGCGGAGGGGTCGAATCGGCACGATCACGGCATAGCGCAGCGCCGGGGCGCACGCCAGCGCCGGGCCGGGCGGGGTGGGGCGCTATCCTGTCGGCCCGGCCCGCATGCGGGATGCCCCGCTGCAGCAGAAGGACGACCACCGATGCCCGCTCAGGCCCTGTCGCAGTTGCGCATCTGCGACTTCACCGGCCAGCTCGCGGGGGCCGGCGCGACGCGCTTTCTGGCCGCCTTCGGGGCGCAGGTCATCCGCGTGGAGGATCCGGCCACGCAGGGCCGCTGGGACATCCTGCGCGGCGCGCCGCCGTTCGTCGACGATCGCCGCGGCGTGGAGTTCGGCGGGCAGTTTCAGAATCACAACGTCGAGAAGCTGGGCGTCACCATCAATCTGCGCACGGAGCCGGGCAAAGATCTGCTGCGGCGCCTGATCGCCGTCTCGGATGTCGTCGCCGAGAACTTCTCCGCCGGCGTCATGGATCGGCTCGGCTTCTCGTACGACGAGATGCGCGCCCTGCGGCCGGACATCGTCTACGTCTCCAACTGCGGCTTCGGCCATACGGGTCCCTACGTGCGCTTCAAGACCTGGGGGCCGGTCGTGCAGGCGGTGTCGGGGCTCACCTTCAGCTCGGGTCTGCCGGGCCGGCCCTCCGCCGGCTGGGGGTACTCGTATATGGACCACACCGGCGGCTACTACATGGCGATGGCGATCATGATGGCGCTGCACCATCGCAACGTGACCGGTGAGGGGCAGTGGGTGGACCTCTCCACCGTCGAGACGGGGGTGACGCTCAACGGCCCCGCCCTGCTCGACCACGCCGCCAACGGCCGCCCGCTGCGTCGCGCCGGGATGCCGCACAGCAATCGCGGCTGGCCGGGCCGCATGGCGCCGCACGGCATCTATCCGGCCGCCGGCGACGACGCCTGGATCGCCATCGCGTGTCGTCACGATGCGGATTGGGCGGCGCTCGCCGCGCAGGTCGCCGCGCCCTGGGCGCGCGACGCCGGCCTCGCCGGGCTGGCGGGGCGGCTTGAAGAGTTGGAGGCGCTCGACGATCGGCTGGCCGCTTGGACCGCGCGCCACGACGCGACCGCGCTCGCGGCGCGGCTGCAGGAGGCGGGCGTCCCCGCCAGCCGCGTGCAGACCCCCGAGCAGCGCATCGACGAGGACCCCAGCACCGCCGCCTGGGGCCTCTGGCCGGAGGTCCAACACCCGCTCATGGGCGCCGTGCGCGTCGACGGCCTCCCCCTGCGCCTCTCCGAGACCGACTGGGAGATCGCCCGCGGCGCGCCGCTGCTCGGCCAGCACAACGACCTGGTCTTCGGCGACCTGCTGGGCGTCGATCGGGCGGAGCGGGATCAACTCCGGGCAGCGGGCGTGATATGACGGCCTCCACCCCCAACGGGCCGGTCCGCGGCCCCCTCGCGGACCTCCGCGTCGTCGAGTTGCAGTCCGAGGCGGGCGCGTTCGCCGGCAAGCTGCTGGCGGACATGGGCGCCGACGTCGTCAGCGTCGAGCCGCCGGGCGGCGGCGCCACCCGCGACCTGCCCCCCTTCCTGGACGACGTTCCCCATCCCGAGCGCAGCCTGCACTTCTGGCACTACAACCTCAACAAGCGCGCGGTCACGCTCGATTGGACCCGGCCGGCCGGGCGCGACCTGCTCCTGCGTCTGCTGGACGGCGCCGACGCCCTGCTGGAGGCGGAAGGGCCGGGCGCGCTGGCCGCCCACGGGCTCGGCGACGACGCCCTGCGGGCGGATCGGCCGGGCCTGATCCACGTGTCGATGACGGCCTTCGGCCGCGAGGGCCCGCGCGCACACGAACAGGCCACCGATCTCACGCTGCTGGCCGGCGGCGGTCCCGCCTGGAGTTGCGGCTACGACGACCACGCCCTGCCCCCTGTCGCCGGGGGCGGGTACCAGGGCTACCAGACCGCCTGCCACTTCGCCGTCATGGGCCTGCTCACCGCCCTGCTGCATCGCGATGCGGGCGGCCCCGGCCAGCGCGTCGACGTGAACATGCACGCCGCCAACAACGTCACGACGGAGGCGGCCAGCGTGAGCTGGAACGTCGCGCGGGCGACCGTCCAGCGGCAGACCGGCCGCCACGCCGCCGTCCAGCCCACGCAGGCCACGATGGCCCGCTGCGCCGACGGCCGCTGGGTCAACACGGGCATGCCGCCCCGCAGCGGCGCACAGTTCCGCACCGTGCGCGACTGGCTGCGGGACCTGGGCCTGCTCGACGACTTCCCGGAGGCCGCCCTGCTGGAGGAGGGCATGCAGCAGGGCTTGCTCTCGCTCGCCCAGATCCGGGAGGACGACCTGCTGCGCGCGATGTTCCACGCCGGCCGCGACGCCATCGTCCGCATCGCCGGCGCCCTCGACGCCTACGACTTCTTCACCAGCGCGCAGGAACGCGGCTTCCAGTGCGGCATCATCAACGCGCCGGAGGAGATCATGGCCGACCCCCACATCGCGGCGCGGGGGTTCCCGGTGGAGGTCGAGCATCCGGAGGTCGGCCGCCGCATCCGCTACCCGGGCGCGCCGTATCGCTTCGGCGCCACGCCCTGGGCCGTGCGGCGCCGCGCGCCCCTCATCGGCGAGGACAACGAGGCGGTGTACGGAGGGCTGGGCCTGAGCGTCGGGGAGCTGGAGTCGCTGCGCCGGGCCGGGGTGATCTAGGGGGCGCTCCGTGCGACGCGAATCGGCCAGATTGCGGCCGTACCCGACTGCATGCGGGAAGTCGCTCAGGACTCGTCAAGCGTGGAGAAGTCGACCTCGACACCGAAGGGTGTGCCCGCGTACGGCGGAGTCGCGTAGACGTGATCGAGGATGCTTCGAAGCTTGCGGCGCCCCCACCGCTCGACCACGTGATCGAGAATCTCGATGTCCGCTTGCGCGAGGTGCGTCATGGGCGATCTGTCCCCGGTGCCGTGGTAGGCGTACTTCATGCCTCCAAGTGGCATTGGGGAGGATCGCTCTTCGATCCCCGGCGTTGATTCCAGCGCGCGATAGAGTTCGCGAGTCCACGGCCCATGGTCGTACGAGAGGTACGTCTCGGCAGTCAGCGACCTCCCGCGCGTCTTGTAGGATTCGACATCGGCGAGGAAAACCAGCTTCATCAGCTTCGTCCTGCCGATGCCCGGCAGCACGTGCACGAAGTAGATCAGCGCCTCCTGGAACCTGGGGTTGTCGCTCAACTACTTCGCCCGCTTCCTATTGATCTTCCGGGCCGTCGCGTCCGTGGATGTGTAGAAGGAGACGCGGTCCAACCCCATCTGATGGATGAGGGTCGTGATCTCCTTGGAACCGAACTCCCGGCGTCCCATATCGACGAGCACCACGTGTTCTCTGTCTGTGTAGACACGGTGGTCACCCTTGCCCTCCCGCCAAGTGTATCCGCGTTCCTCAAGAATGCGGATCACCTCCTTGAGCGTGAGTGGCGGCTTCCCACGGGGCATCGGGATTTAGGCGGCAGTTGGATGGGAGCCGGACGGCAGTTGCCGGGAGAAGATGGGCTCGTGGGTCTGCTCCGCAGAGCCGAAGCGGATCGCTCGGCGCACATTCCTGAGCAGTCCCGTGACGACGCTCCACACCCACACGGCCCCATATTCGATCCGAAAACGCAGCGGCGATCGGCGAGGGACAAGTTCCTCGAATCGGCCCTCTTCACCGGCGAATCGCAGGTAGGAGAGGATGGCGTCGTCCAACTTGTCGCGGGCGTCCCGGTAGTCCGCGCCAACGGCGTCAAGGGATAGCGTGATGCAATGCGCGTACCACCCACCGCTCCGCTGCGGTCGGATGTATGCGCGAAGTATGGTTTCCTCGGCCATCGACTTCATCCATCTCGTTTGCTGGCGCGCCCTCCGCATGGCATGCCGGAGCAAGCGCGACTTCGCCCCAGAGAGCCAGTCGTGACGCCGCTGGGGCATCAGATCGGAGTCTCCGTGCATCTTAGCCGCCCGCGCCGCCCGACTTGCAATCTAGAACACTTGTTCTCTACGATACCCCTCCTGCCGGACGTTGCCGACGGCCCGGCGCAGGAGGAGCCATGCCGATCGCCTGCCTCGTCGTCCCTGCTCTGGCGCTCACCTGCGAGCTGGCCGGCCGGCCGCAGTTGCACGACCGCCCCGTGGTCCTCAGCGACGACGCGGGCCTGCGCGTCGCGCAGCTGACCGACCCCGCCGCCCGGCGCAACGTCCGCCCCGGCCAGACCCTGCGCGAGGCCACCGCCCTCTGCCCCCAGATCACCGTCCTGGCGCCCCACCCCGCCCGCTACCGCCGCGTCGCGGCGGCCCTGCGCGACGCGATGGCCGGCATCAGCCCCATCGTGGAGCAGCCCGAGCCCGGCGCCGTCTTCGCCGACCTGCGCGGCCTGCACCTGCTCTACCCCCAGCCCGGCGACGTGGAGCGGGCGATCCTCCAGGCCGCGCCGCCGTCCCTGCCCGCCCGCCTGGGCATCGCCGGGGAGCGCTTCACGGCCGGCGTCGCCGCGCGCAGCGCCGCGCCGGGCGACGCGCAGCGCGTGCCCGCCGGCGCGAGCGCCGCCTTCCTGGCCGACAAGCCCACGGCCTGGCTGCCCCTCCCGCCCGGCGACCAGGCGCGCCTGCAGCTCTTCGGGATCCACACCATGGGGGCGCTGGCGGCGCTGCCCCGGCACGCCGTCGCGGCGCAGTTCGGCGCGGCCGGCGAGGCCGCCTGGCTGGCCGCCGGCGGCGCCGACCCCAGCCCGGTCGTGCCCGACCCCTTCGTGCAGGCGGCGGTGGTGGAGCGCAGCCACGCGGAGCCGCCGCTGGTCAGCCGCGACGCGATCCTGCACAGCGCCCAGCAACTGCTGCGCCGGGCTCTGCGACACCCCCGCGCCTCGGGCCGCTTCGTGCGGCGCCTGCGCCTGCGCGTCGTGATGGAGGAGGAGCGGCTCTGGGAGCGCAGCCAGGCGCTGCGCGAACCGACGAGCGACCGCGCGCGCCTCTGGCTGCCGATTCGCGCCGCGCTGGAACGGGCCCAGTGGGACGCCCCCGTGGTGGAGATGGAGCTGGAGCTGGGCGCGCTCACGGCGGAGAGCGGCCGCCAGCCCTCGCTCTTCCGCGACGCCGCCCGCCGTCGCGCGCAGCTCCAGGAGATGGCGCGGCACCTGACCGCGCAGCACGGCCGCAGCCCGCTGAGCCAGATCGTGGCCGTGGAGCCCTGGTCGCGCATCCCCGAACGGCGCTACGCGCTGATGGACTACGACCCATGAGCCGCCCCGGCTTCTTCCCGGAGGAGCAGCGCGCGCCGGCGCCCGCGCCGTCGGGCCTGCGTCCGCTGGGCCGGCCGCGACCGCTGCAGGTCGCCCGCGACGCCGACGGCCTGCCCGCCCGGGTGCGCTTCCCGCACCAGACGCGGGCGGTGGCGGTCCACGACGTCGATCAGGTCTGGCGCATCGCCGAGGAGTGGTGGCGCGATCAACCGCTGCGGCGCACCTACTACCAACTGCGCCTCGCCGACGGCCGCCGCCTCACCTGCTTCTCCGACGACGCCCCGGCCCTCGGGCACGCCGCCGCCGGCACGAAGGCGGACGCCTGGTTCGCGCAGGAGTATTGAGGTGCGCCCGGGGACGGTCGCAGACGCCCACCACGATCCCGGCCCCGCGGATGCCCGGCGCTGGCGTCGCTGGGAGGAGCAGCGGCAGGATCTGGAGCGGTCGCTGGAGCCGGACACGCCCCGCTCCCTGGCCCCGCGTGACGCCCCCGACCCGCTGCCGCCGGATGCGATCGACGGCGCTCCCTACGTGGAGTTGCACGCGCACTCCAACTACTCGCTGCTGGAGGGCGCGTCGAGCATCGAGGAGCTGGTCGAGACGGCGCGGGCGCAGGGCCATCGCGCGCTGGCGCTCACCGACCACGACGGCATGTTCGGCGCCATGGAGTTCGCCCGCGCGGCCAAGGAGGCGGGGTTGCGCCCCATCACGGGCCTGGAACTGACGCTGTCCCATCCGCCCGATCCGACGGCGGACGGCGACGCCCCGCCGCTGCGATCCCACCTCACCCTGCTGGCCGAGAATCAGCGCGGCTACGCCAACCTCTGCCGCCTCTCCAGCCTGGCGTTCGGCCTGCAGGAGGAGAGCAACGCGGGCAAAGAGGCGCGACGGCTGGACCCCTGCCTGCCCGTCGAGCAGCTGGCGTCGCACAGCGAGGGGCTGATCGTGCTCAGCGGCTGTCGCGCGGCGCGTATCCCCCGCCTGGCCGAGGCCGGCCGGCTGCGCGACGCGGCCGCCGAACTCCAGCGCCTGATCGAGTGGTTCGGCGCGGACAACGTCTTCGTCGAGTTGCAGGACAACTTGGTGTTCAACGACGGCCCGCGCAACCGCGCGCTCGTGCGTCTGGCGGCGTCGGCGGGCGTGGGGGTGGTGGGCACCGGCAACGTGCACTACCACCAGCGCGACCGGCACCGCCTGCAGGACGTGCTGGTCGCGATCAAGCACCGCCTGACGCTGGACGAGAGCCACCGCGAGCGCCGTCCCAACGCCGAGTTCTTCCTGCGCCCGCCGGTGGAGCAGGCCCAGCGCTTCGCCCGCTACCACCCCGAGGCCGCCGCCAACTCGGTGCGCATCGCCCGGCGCTGCACCTTCGACCTCACGCAGGACATGGGCTACACGCTGCCGGCGCCTCCCCTGCAGAGCGGGCGCAGCCCGCACGAGGAGTTGTCGGCGATCTGCTGGGCGCGCCTGCGCGACCGCTACGCCGGCAGCCCCGAGCAGGCGCGCGCGGAGGCGCGTCTGACGCACGAGCTGCGCGTCATCGAGCGGCAGCAGCTGAGCGGCTTCTTCCTTATCTATCACGAGATCTTCACGCTCGCGCACGAGGTCGCCCGGGAGGTGCGCGGGCCGGGCAGCGCCCGCGCCCTGGCCGGCCTGCCCCCCGGGCGCGGGCGGGGCTCCTCGGTGGCCTCGATCGTCTGCTACCTGATCGGCCTCTCGCACATCGACCCGATCGCCAACCAGCTCACGATCCATCGCTTCCTCAACGAGGACATGCAGACCCTGCCCGACATCGACCTGGACTTCCCGCGCGACATCCGCGAGCGGCTGATCGAGCGGGTGCACGAGAAGTGGGGCAAGGAACACGCGGCCCTCGTCGCGATCTTCCCCACCTACCGGCTGCGCAGCGCCATCCGCGACGTGGGCAAGGCGCTGGGTCTGCCCGCAGCCGAGCTGGACCGGCTGGCCAAGCGCGCCACCCCCTACGACGGCGTCGGGCAGCTGCCCGCCGCCCTCGCCCGCGACCCGCAATCCGCCGACCGCGCCGGCGCGCGCGGCTGGCGTGACCTGGTCGATCTGGCGCAGCAGCTGGCGGGCTTTCCCCGTCACCTCTCGCAGCACGTGGGGGGGATGGTGATCTCCTCCCAGCCGCTGATCGACTACGTGCCCTGCCAGCCCGCCGCCTGGCCCAATCGCTACCTCTGCCACTGGGACAAGGACAGCATCGACGACGCCCGCATGGTCAAGATCGACTTCCTCGCCCTGGGCATGCTCTCCATGGTGGAGGAGGCCGTGGGGCTGATCGCGGAGCAGGGTGCGCGCCCCGTCGATCTGTCGCGCATCGACTTCGCCGACGCCGCCGTCTACGACGACATCTGCCGCGGCGACACGGTGGGCGCCTTCCAGATCGAGTCGCGCGCGCAGATCGCCATGCTGCCGCGCACGCAGCCCCGTTGCCTGGACGACATCACCGTGCAGGTCTCCATCGTGCGGCCGGGGCCCATCGTGGGCGGGGCGGTGAACCCCTACGTGCGCGAGCGGGAGAAGCAACGCGCCCAGGGCGCGCGCTACCGTCCGCCCGCCGTGCACCCCTGCGTCGACGCGATCCTGGCGGAGTCGCTGGGCGTGGTGCTGTTTCAGGAGCAGGTGGTCGAGGTCGCCCGGGCGATGGGCGGCTTCAGCGCCGGGGAGGCCGAGCAGTTCCGTCGCGCCATGAGCCGCAAGCGCTCGCTGGCGGCGATGCAGCGCTACGAGGCGCAGTTCATGACCGCCGCCCAGGCGCGCGGCGTGCCCCGCGCCACCGCCGCGCGCATGTTCCAAAATCTGCTGGGCTTCGCCGAGTTTGGCTTCCCCAAGAGCCACGGCGCGGCCTTCGGGCTGCTCGCCTACCAGTCGAGCTGGCTCAAGCGCTACCACCCGGCGCCGTTCTACTGCGCGCTGCTGAACAACCAGCCCATGGGCTTCTACCCGCCCCACGTCCTCACCAACGACGCCCAGCGCCACGACATCGAGGTGCTGCGGCCGGACGTCAACGCGAGCCAGGCGTCCTGCACCATCGCACAGCCGCAGGCCGACGGCGTCAGCGCCGTGCGCGTGGGCCTGGGCTACGTGCGCGGCGTGGGGGCGGCCGGCGGCGTGCGCATCCCGGCGGAGCGGACGCGCGACGGCGACTACCGCTCGCTGTTCGACTTCGTGCAGCGCACCGGGCTGCAGCGGGAGAGCACGGAGCACCTGATCCAGGTGGGCGCGTTCGACGCCTTCGGGCTCAACCGGCGCGAGCTGCTCTGGCAGCTGGGGCTGTTCGGGGAGGGGATGTCGCGGGCCCTGCTGCGGCAGTCCGTCGCGACGCCGTCGCGACAACTCCGCCTGCCGCTCTCCACCAGCCAGGACGAAGTCCCCCTGCCCGACTTCGACGCCTTCCAGCGCATGACCGCCGACTACGCCCTGCTCGCCCTCTCGCCCGATGCGCACCCCATGCAGTTCCTGCGACCGGCGCTGGGAGAGGGCGTCGCCTCGAGTCGGCACGCGCAGGCCCTCCCGGCGGGGACGCAGGTGGAGATCGCGGGGCTGGTCGTCTGCCGGCAGCGACCACACACGGCGCGCGGGATCATCTTCCTGCTGCTGGAGGACGAGTTCGGCATGGTCAACGTGCTCGTCGGCGCGGCCCTGGGCGAGCGCCGCCAGGAGGCCATCCGCACGGCGCCGTTCCTGCGCGTGCGGGGCGTGCTGGAGACGCGGGCGGGCGAGCAGCGTACGCTCGTCGCGGCGGAGATCCGCGAGGTCGTCCCGGCGGAGGTCTTCCTCACCCCGTCCGGGAAATCGTGGGGCTGAGGCGCCACGCCCCGCCTTCCCCACGCCGTCGCGCCCGCGGTCCGGCCGCGGGTCGGGGAACCAGGGCGCGCGCTGCGCCGTCTCGCTTGGCACGCAGCCCGACCGCAGCGCCATGACCACACAGGAGACCCTGCAATGACGCGATCCCCCATCCCGCAGCCCCGGCGCGCCCCCCGCGTCGCCGCCCGGCTGCTCATCACACTGCTGGCGCTGGCCCTGCTGACGCCGCTGATCCCGATGCGCCTGGCGGCCCAGACCGTCGATCCGCCGCCGTTCTCGATCGACGGGGCGCGGCTGGACGCGCTCGATGTCGGCATCACGGTCCGCGACGCGGCCGCCGTCGCGCGCTACCGACTCGACCTCAGCAACCCCGGCGACGTGCTCGCCGAGGGGCGCATCGTGGTGCCGGTGCCGCCGGGCAGCGCCGTCGGCGACCTCGTGCTGTCGGGCGGCCCCGACACGCTGGAGGGCCGCCTGCTCGACGCGGGCGACGCCGAACGGATCTACGAGGACATCGTGCGGCGCCTGATCGACCCGGCGCTGCTGCAATCGATCAGCGACACGCTCTACGAGGTGCGCGCCTTCCCGGTGCCGCCCGGCGAGACGCGCAGCGTCAGCTTCACCGTGACCACGCCGCTGACGGCGGAGGGCAACCAGGTGGCCGTCTCGGTGCCCTGGTCGCGCATGTCACCGCGACCGGCGCGCGCCACCGTCAACGCCGACGTCGACGTCTCCTGGGAGGTGCGCGCGGCCGTCGCGCCGACGTACACCCTCGCCTCCACCCGCCACGCGGACGGCCGTCTGTCGCTGAGTTGGGAATCGGGCGACGGCTGGTCGCCGACGACCGACTTCCGGCTCGACCTCAGCGGCGGCGAAGGGCTGCTCAGCACCCGCCTGCTCACCTATCGCTCCAGCGACGAGGCGGGCTACTTCGCCCTGCTGTTCGCCCCGGCGACGCAGCCCGCGGCGCGCGTCGATCGCGACCTGATCCTCGTGCTCGACAGCTCCGGGTCGATGGAGGGCGACAAGTTCGATCAGGCCAAGCAGGCGGCGCGCTTCATGCTCAACCGGCTGGGCGCCGGCGACCGCTACGGCGTGGTCAGCTTCGCGAGCAACGTGACCGTGTTCGGCGAGGGCCTGGCGCACGCCGCCGACGCGGCCGCGGGCATCGCCCACGTCGATCGGCTGGTGGCCGGCGGCAGCACCAACATCGCCGCTGCGCTGGCGACGGCGCTGGACTTGGCCGGCGGCGACCGCCCCGCGACAATCGTCTTCCTCACCGACGGCCTGCCGACCGTCGGGCCGGACGATCCGGAGTCGATCCTGGCGATCGCGCGGGACAGCGCCGCCGAACGCACGCAGATGTTCACCTTCGGCGTCGGCTACGACGTCGACACCATCCTGCTCGACGCGCTGGCCCGCGACTTCCTGGGCACCAGCCACTACGTCACGCCGGACGAGCGCATCGACATTGAGGTCGGCCGCCTGTTCGAGCGCATCGCGACGCCGGTGCTGACCGGCGTGGAGATCGAGTTCGACGGTGGCGGCGTCTCCGGCCTGGCCCCCGAACGCATCACGGGCATCTTCGCCGGGACGCAGGTCCTGCTCGCGGGCCGGTACGACTCCCCAGGAGCCGCCACGATCATCGTGCGTGGCGAGACGGCCGCCGGGCCGGAGTCGTTCCGCTACGACGTGTCGTTCCCGGAGCGCGCCTACGGCGACCCCACGGTCGCGCAGGTGTGGGCGCAACAGCGCATCGCCGACCTGCTCACCGAGCTTCGCCTCGAGGGCGCGCGCGATTCCCTGATCACGGAGATCGTGGAGATCGCGACGCGCTTCGGCATCGTCACGCCGTTCACCTCGTTCCTGGCGGAGGAGCCCGAACTGGCGTTTGACCAGGAGGAGGCCGAGGACGAACTCGCCGATGCGGCGGACGCGGCCCCCGCCAGCGGCGAAGCCGCCGTCGGAGCCGCCGACGACATCGAGGCGTTGCGCGACGGCCACCTCGACACGGGCACCGACGTGCTGCGCGTGGTGGGCGACCGCAGCTTCATCCTCCGGGACGGCGTCTGGACCGACACGGACTACGACGACGAGGACACCGTTGAGCACGTCGTGGGTTCGGCGGAGTTCGCCGAACTGCTGCGGCGCGACCCCAGCGTGGCCGCCATCGCGGCGCTGGGATCGATCATCATCGCCTGGTCCGATGACGCCTTCGTGCGCATCGTGTGGCCGAACCCGGACGACGCTGCAACCGTCACCGCGCCAGCCGTCGCGATGGTGGGGCTCTCAGCCTCCCCGAACCGGGTGGACGAAGGCGCGGACGTGACGGTGACCGTGACGCTATCGGCGCCGCTGCAGAGCGACGTGGCCATCCCGGTGACGCTGACCGCCGGCACGGCCGAGCCGGACGACTACGGGCCGCTGGCGAGCATCCCCATCGCCGCCGGGGAGACCAGCGGCACGGGTACGGTCAGCACGCGGCAGGACGCCGATGCCGCCAACGAGACGTTCACGGTGACACTGGGCTTATTGCCCGAGACGGTCGTCGAGGGCAGCCCCTCGTCGGTCACGGTGATGATCGACGACGTGGCGGTTGCGGGCCGGATCCGGGCGCGCCGCTTGAGCGATGGGCGGGTCGAGGTCGGCTTCCAGCCCACGGGTGGGGACTTGATCCTGCCGGCCCGGCGCATCATCCCCGCCGATGCGCAGGTGAACCGCCGGCTGGTCTCGTCCGATGTGGTGGCCGATGGAGTATTGGTGGGCCGCATCACCGCCCGGCTCTTGCGGACGGGGCAGATCGAGTTCGGATTCAACCCCGTGGAAGTGGCGCCCGTCCTGCCGCGGGTGCGCCTCTTCCCAGCGGACGCGGAGGTGGGCCGCTGGCTGAGGAGTTCCCCCATCGTCGTGACGCTGCCGGGATCGATCCTGGACCCCCCTGACGGGGAGTAACCGCAGCGCCTCCTGTCCAGCCCGCGGCTCGTCGCTGATGACGATGTCGGCGCCGCGACCGACGCCTCAACCGACACCGCGATCGGTCGCCACGGTGTCAGGGTTCGGCGGTGAAGGCCGCTCGATAGAGGGCGAGGGCGCGCTCAGCGTCCTCGCCCTCGCCCAGGTAGCCGTCGCCGATGCGCAGCTCGAAGTGCAGGTGGATCTCGCTGCCCGGCTGGCGCAGGGCGCCCGGCGTGCCGGACTCGCCGATGACGCCCAGCACGTCGCCCGCCACGACGGGCGCTCCCTCGGCGATCCCCTCCGCGATGCCGCTCAGATGCGCGTATCGCGCCACGACGCCGTCGCCGTGGTCGACCCAGACCTGCCGGCCGCGGAAGATGTCGAGGTCGTCGGGGCCGGCGAAGCCGCGCGCCTCCATCTCCCAGTAGAGCTCGTCGGTCAGCTCCTCGTAGTCCCAGTCGGCGCGGATCACGCGCCCCTCGCCGACGGCGAGCACCGGCGTGCCCAACACGATCTCCGCGCAGGCCCAGCCGGGGTAGAAGTCGACGCCCTCATGAATCCCGTTGCGATAGTCGCGCGGCGCGCCGGGCAACTGCCCGGCGAACTCCGGGAAGCACGCGCCCGCGATGGGCATGGCGAAGGGCCCGATGTCGACAGTCACGGGGTCCGGCGCGGGCGGGGGCGCCGGTGCGGGTGGCTCCTCGGTCGGCTCGGGTACGGGCGCCGCGGGGGCCCAGACGCCCAGTTCCGCCCAGTACGGCTGGGGCGCGGGCGCGGGTCGAGCCGGTGGCGGTTCGTCCGGCGGCGTCCCGGCGAGCCAACTCTCCGCGAACGCCCAATCCACTGCGGACGGCGTGGCGCGCGGCCGCGCAACCGATTCGGCCTGGGGCGGCTCCCCGGCGGGCGCTTGACCGTCGGCCGATTCCTCGGCGGCGTCGGACGGCGGTTCGTCGTACGTGGCCTCGGGCTGCGGCGTGAACTGGGCGGCGGCGGGCTCGTCGGCGGGCGCGGCGACATCCTCCGGCTCGGCCACGGGCGCCGGCTCGGCCACGGGCGCCGGCTCGGCCACGGGCGCCGGCTCGACTGCGGGCTCCGGCTCGGCCGTGGCCTCGGCCGGCGCAGGGCCGGCATCGGCGTCTTCGACCGCTGTGGCCTGCTCGGCCGGCGCCTGCTGGGCTGTGGGCGGCTTCACGGGCGTCGGCTCCACGGGCGCGAGCGCAGGCTCGACGGGCGTCTCATCGGACGTGGCTTGCGCCGCCGAGGCACCGCCCGACGGCGCAGCGGCGTCCGGGGTGGCCGGTTCTTCGTCAGGAACGGCGATGATCACCGCGGGGAGGCCGGCGGCGGCGGGGGCGTCGCGATCGAGCAGCGCGACCGTCGCACCGAGGCCGGCCGAGGCCACGAGCACCACCGCGATGATGATCCACCGCCGCCACCCCAGTGCAGTGATCGCTGCCGGCGAGCCGGGATCGGCATCGCGCTGCTCATCTGTCATCGGCGCGCTCGCGTCGCCACCGCCCTGCCATGATCCTACCGGCTTCGGGCGCATCGCTCTCCCGGACGGCCGGATCGGGCAGCCGCCACGTTGCCGCTCCGGCGCGGCGGCTCCTACGCTCGATGCACGCCCCTTCGGTGGGGACCATGCGAGCCGAGGCCGAACAGACCGGAGGTGCCCGCTGCGTCGCTCGGGTATCGCGCTGATCTGTCTGGCCCTTTGCGCGGGGCTCCTGCTCGCGGCGTGCGACCGCGAACCCGATCGCCCCGGCGATGACCCGGAAACCACGGTCGCGGCCGCGCCTCCCGCGGTCGCCGGTCCGGCCCCCGCCGATCCGGCCGCCGCCGATCCCGTGCTCACCGAGCCGGCGGCCCCCGTCGATCCGGCGCCGCCCGATCCGCTGTTCGCCGAGGCGGACGGCGGCGAAGACGAACCGGCGGTCGTCGATCTGCGCATCGCCGATGGGGCGGAGCGCGCCCGGCTCGCGGAGGCCCTGACCGACGCGGGCTTCGCCCCGCTCCCCGCCGGCGCGTCGCCGCCCGGCTCCGGCGGGGACGCCGGCGTCGTCATCAGCGAGGCGCCGCTGCCCGATACGGACGCGCTGCTGCTCGACGCCTGGGTGGCCGTGGCGCATCAGCGCCACGACGTGCTCGAACTGTCGCTCGATGAGCTGCGCGGGGCGCTGAGCGGCGCCGTCGACAACTGGTCCGCGTTCGGCGGCGCCGACGCGCCGATCCGGCTGCTCGTCGCGCAGGAGATCGCGCCGCGGGTGCGCCGCATCCTGCAACTGCCGGACGACGTCGGCGAGGACGTCCCCCTGGCGGCGCTGGTCGAGGACGTGCGGTCGGCGCCGGGGGCCCTGGCGCTCGTGCCGCTGGCGGCGCTGCGACCGGGGTTGCTGCCCCTGATCGTCGATGGCTACGACCCCCTGCGCGACCCCGCCGCCGTCAACCCGCTGGGGCTGCGACGCTGGCTGCGCGCGCCCGACGATGCCACCCGCGACGCCGCGCTGGCCGCGATCGGCTGGACGCCGCTGCCCGCATCCGACCCGCTGGGCCTCGTCGCGACGGGCGACTACATCCCGGCGCGCTGCGTCCCGGACTCCGTGCGTCGCTTCGGCGGCGGCGACTTCAACGCGGTCTTCGCGGACCTGGGCGACCACCTGCGCGCGGCCGACGTGGTGGTCGTCTCGATGGAGGTTCCGGTCGTGCCGCGCGAGAACGTCAGCCCCTGCCTGCGGACGCTGGTGCTCTCGGCCCCGGTGGAGGCCGTCGAGGCACTGGCGGGGGCCGGCGCCGACGTCGTCACGCTGGCCGGCAATCACGCCGGCGACTGCTACACCGGCTGCGGCCGCGCCCTCGCCGTGCGGCACACGATCGACGTCCTGGAGGCGGCCGGGATCGCGCACGCCGGCACGGGCGAGACGCTCGCCGCCGCGCGCCGGCCGGCCCTGATCGAGCGCGGCGGCATCCGCCTGGCCGTGCTGTCGTACGAGGGGCAAGCCGACCACTACTTCGCGAACGCGGACACGCCCGGGGTCGCCCCACTCAACGAGCCGTCGCTGCAGGAGGACGTCGCGGCCGCGCGGGCGGTCGCCGACCACGTCATCGTCGCCTTCAGCAGCGGCGCGGAGTACGTGCAGAGCACCATCCGCCAGCAGGACGAGGCCGTCCGCGTCGCGCTGGAGGCGGGCGCGACGCTGGTCGTCGGCAACCACCCCCACGCGGTGCAGCCGCTCGTCGAGCGGGGCGGGGCCCTCGTCGCGTTCGCGCTGGGCAACTTCGTCTTCGACCAGGATTGGTCGATCGAGACGACGCAGAGCGTGCTGCTGGAGGTGGGTTTCAGCGCCGATCGGATCATCGGCTACCGCGTGCGGCCGGTCGTGATCCGGCTCAACTATCAGCCGCAGTTCGTCGATCCGGCGGGCGCGGTGGGTCGTGAGATCCTCACCCGCCTTTGGGACGCGACGGACGCCTGGCTGGATCGCCAGGGCTGACCCCAGCGCCGGGCAACAGACCAGCCGCCCGGCGACCGGTACGCTGAGGGCGTCTCCCCCGTAGGTATCCACCCACCGCGGCGCCCCCAGCAAGGTTCTATTGATCGATGCCCACCCGCACCGACATTCGTAACGTCGCCATCATCGCCCACGTCGACCACGGCAAGACGACGCTCGTCGACGCCCTGCTGCGGCAGTCGGGCGCGCTCGCGGCGCGGCGCGAGGTCACCGACCGGATCATGGACTCGCTCGAGCTCGAACGCGAGAAGGGCATCACGATCCTCGCGAAGAACACCGCGATCGAGTACGCGGGCGTCAAGATCAATATCGTCGACACGCCGGGCCACGCCGACTTCGGCGGCGAGGTGGAGCGCGGCCTGACCATGGTCGACGGCGTGCTGCTGCTCGTCGACGCCGCCGAGGGGCCGCTGCCGCAAACCCGCTTCGTGCTGCGCAAGGCGCTGGAACGCGGCCTGCCGATCATTGTGGGGATCAACAAGATCGACCGCGACGACGCGCGCGCGGACGAGGTGCTGGACGAGGTCTTCGAGTTGTTCTTCGATCTGGACGCATCGGAGGCGCAGATCGACTTCCCGGTGGTCTTCACGAACGCCCGCGCGGGCACGGCCACCCGCGACCTGGCGCAGCCCGGCGCCGACCTGCGGCCCCTGCTGGACCTGGTTCTGGGGACCGTCCCCGCCCCCACCTACGACGACGACCACCCCCTACAGGCGCAGGTCGCGAACCTCGACGCCTCCCCCTACGTCGGCCGGCTGGCCCTGTGCCGCGTGCACCAGGGCACGATCCGCAAGGGCGCGAACGTCGCCCGCATCCGCCTGGCCGCGGAGGCGCCGGACGGGGCCGACACGCCCGACGCGGAGCGGACGCTGCAGAGCGTGAAGATCACGGAGTTGTACGTCTCGCAGGGGCTGGAGCGCGTCGACGCGGAGTCGGCCGGGCCGGGCGAGATCATCGCGCTGGCCGGCATCGCCGACATCATGATCGGCGAGACGCTGACCGACCTCGAGGACCCGCGCCCGCTGCCGGCGATCCGCATCGATGAGCCCACCCTGGCGATCACGATCGGCGTCAACACGTCGCCGCTGGCCGGCCTGGACGGCAGCGAACTGACCGGCCGCCTGCTGCACAACCGCCTGCGGGCGGAGGCCGTGGGCAACGTCTCGCTGCGCATCCTGCCGGCGGACCGCCCCGACACCTGGACGGTGCGCGGTCGCGGTGAGCTGCAACTCGCGATTCTGGTGGAATCGATGCGGCGCGAGGGCTTCGAGCTCACCGTCGGCAAGCCCGAGGTCGTCACGCGCCGGGTCGACGGCAAGCTCCAGGAGCCCGTCGAGCGGCTGTCCGTCGACCTGCCCGAGGCCTACATGGGCGCCGTGACGCAACTGCTCGCGCCGCGCAAGGGACGCATGCAGCGCATGGTCAACCACGGCAGCGGCCGCGTGCGCCTGGACTTCCTCGTGCCGTCGCGGGGGCTGATCGGCTTCCACACCTCGTTCCTCACGGAGACGCGCGGGACCGGCGTCCTGCATCACGTCTTCGAGGGCTATGCGCCCTGGTACGGGGAGATCCGGGGCCGGCCGACCGGCAGCCTGGTCGCCGATCGCAGCGGCACCAGCAGCGCCTACGCGCTGCTGAGCATCCAGGAGCGGGGGGCGCTGTTCGTCGGGCCCGGGGTCGACGTCTACGAAGGCATGATCGTCGGCGAGAACCCGCGCCGGGAGGACATGAACGTCAACCCGACCAAGGAGAAGAAGCAGACCAACGTCCGCTCCTCGACCAAGGAGCAGTCGGAGTCATTGCACGCCGCGCGCCCGCTGTCCCTCGAGCGGGCGCTCGAGTTCGTCTCGGAGGACGAATGCCTTGAGGTCACGCCGCGCCACGTGCGGCCGCGCAAGGTCGTGCTGTCGCAGCACGGGCGGGCCCGTCAGCGCGACAAGGCCGGCGTTCGCTAAGCGTGGCTTTGGGGGTTGCATTCATCGTCACTACGTGTGTAGATTAAGATCGCTTAACTACATCACGTAGCCGAAGGATGAATGCCAATGCCCCGCTCTCTCCATTCCCTCGCCCCCCGGGCGCGCCGGGTCGCCCTGCTCAGGGTCACGCTGATCACACTCATGCTGCTGGCGGTGGCCGCCGTCGCGGTCGCGTGCGGCGGCGACGACGACGGTGACGACGCCGACCAGCAGCTCGTCGCCCGCATCGCCCAGCTCGAGGCCGACCTCGGTGAGGCCCAGGCCAGCGCCGCCGAGGCCCAGGACACCGCCGACGCGGCGGCCGCGGCCGCCGAGGGCGACGCCAGCTCGGCGCAGGCCGACGCGGCGGAACTCGAGGACCGCATCGCCGATCTGGAGGCGGACCTGCGCGACGCCCGCGCCGCGGTCGAGGCCGCCGCCGGCGAGGAATCGGCCACGATCACGATCTACTCCGGCCGCAGCGAGAGCCTGGTCGGCCCGATCATCGAGCAGTTCGAGGCCGACACCGGCATCAACGTGCGCGTGCGCTACGGCGGCACGTCGGAGCTGGCCGCGGCGCTGCTGGAGGAGGGCGACCGCTCGCCGGCGGACGTGTTCTTCGCACAGGACGCCGGCGCGCTGGGCGCGATCGAGGCGGCCGGGCTGTTCGCGGCCCTGCCGGGCTCCGTGCTCGACGCCGTCGCCCCCGGCTTCCGATCCACGACCGACGCCTGGACCGGCGTCTCCGGCCGGGCCCGCGTGCTGGTCTACTCGACCGAGCGGGTCGCCCCCGGCGACCTGCCGGGCTCCATCTTCGACCTGACGGGCCCCGAGTGGACGGACCGGGTCAGTTGGGCGCCCGCCAACGGCTCCTTCCAGGCCTTCGTGACTGCCATGCGCCAGATCGAGGGCGAGGAGCGCACGGCGCAGTGGCTGCGCGACATGATCGCCAACGGCGTCAGCGAGTACCGCAACAACTCGACGCAGGTGCAGGCCGTCGGCGACGGCGAGATCGACGTCGGCCTCGTCAACCACTACTACCTGTTCCGCTTCACGAGCGAGGACGCCAACTACCCCGCCGCCAACCACTACACCGACGCCGGCGGCGCGGGCGCGCTGATCAACATCGCCGGCCTTGGCATCCTGGCGGGAGCGGAGAACCAGGCGGCCGCCCTGACCTTCGTCGAGTACCTGCTGAGCGACACCGCGCAGAACTACTTCCGCGACCAGACCTTCGAGTACCCGCTCAACGGTCTGGGGCCGGCCGAGGGCGTGCCGTCCCTGGCCGAGCTCTCCCCGCCCTCCCTGGCGCTCACCGACCTGAGCGACCTGGAGGGCACACTCGAACTGCTGCGCGAAGTCGGCGCGCTCCCGTAGCGGGCGCGCGTCGGCGTCGCCGGCGAGGGACCGTCCGGCGGGGGCTCCTGCGGGGGCCCCGTCTGCGTTAGGCTGCCCATCAAGTTGCGCGCACGACCGGGCCGTCGCCCCGGATCGATCGAGACCTCCGCGAGGCTGCCATGACCCGACGCGAGCCCTACGACCCCGCCCGCCACGGCCGCGACACGCCCCAGGAGACCTTCGGGCCCGAGGTGCTGGTCGACCGGGCCGCCGGGGGGCGCATCCACGTGGTCACGCTCAACCGGCCGCACCGGCTCAACGCGCTGGGCGGCGGCTTGCGATCGGCGCTGCACGACGCCTGGGTGGACTTCCGCGACGACCCCACGGCGCGCGTCGCGATCCTGACCGGGGCGGGGCGCGCCTTCTCGGCCGGGGCCGACCTGATCGAGACGGCGGATCGGCGCGCCGCGGCGGCCCGCTCCGACGCGCCGGGCCCCGAGGCCGATGCGGCGGCCCGCGCCCAGTGGCGCGCGGCGGCGACCCTGGCCGAGGGCATGGGCGTCTGGAAGCCCGTCATCGGCGCGATCAACGGCCCCGCCGTCGCGGGCGGGTTCGCGCTGGCCATGCAGGCCGACATCCGCGTCATGGCCGACACCGCCTGGGTGGGCATCGCGGAGGCGCGCTGGAACATGGGCGGGGCGTCGTGGATGATCCCCGTCACGCGGCAGATCGGGCTGGCGTCGGCGCTGGAGCTGATCCTCTGGGGCGACACCCGCTACGACGCCGCGCGCTGCTACGAGCTGGGCTGGGTGCAGCGCGTCGTCCCGCCCGAGCAGCTGATGCCCACGGCGATGGAGTACGCGGAGCGGATGCTGCACATGGCGCCCCGCGCCGTGCGCAACTTCAAGCAGGCGCTGTATCGCGGCTACTACATGGAGCCGCTGGTCGGCAGCGCCTACGGCGACGCCCTCGAGCAGAACCTGGCCGGCATGCACGACTCGCTGGAGGGGCCGCGCGCCTTCGCCGAGAAGCGCGCGCCGCACTTCACCGACACCTAGCCCGCCCCGCGGGCGCGCACTGCTGAAGAATCTAGCGCCGAAGGGTCTAGTGCTGGACGACGGTACCGCCGTCGACGTTGATCGACTGCCCCGTGGTCCAGGATCCCTGGTCGCTGCAGAGGAAGAGCGTCATCGCGGAGATGTCGGCGCCCTGGCCGGCGCGTCCCATGGGGATGCGCGTGCGGATCATGTTGTCCCAGGTCTCGCCGCGGCCCAGGTCGTCCATGCGGAACGTGTCGATGATGCCCGGGCAGATCGCGTTGACGCGGATGCCGTACTGGCCCACTTCCTGCGCCATGCAGGCCGTCAGCGCCTGGATCCCGGCCTTGCTCGACGCGTAGGCCGACGTGTTCGGCGGCAGGATCTTGCCCGCGATCGACGAGATGTTGATGATCACGCCGCCCTCGCCCTGGCTGATCAGGCGCTGCCCGAAGCTGCGCGACATCAGGAACGTGCCCACGAGATTCGTCTCGATGACGTTGCGCCAGACGTCGATGTCCACGTCCGTGACCGGCTTGCGATCCTCCCCGCGCGCGGCGCCGGCGTTGTTGACCACGAAGTCGACCCGGCCGAAGTGCGCGATCGTCCGGTCGGCCAGCGCCTCGATGGCCGCCGGGTCGCGCACGTCGCTGACCACGGCGAGCGCCTGCGCCCCGGCCGCCTCCACCTCCTCCGCGACGGAGGCGATGTCGCGCCAGCCGGCCGCCTTCTCATCGTCGGGGTAGCGCGACGGATCGCGGCCCGTCCCCGTGAGCACGATGTTGCAGCCCGCCTTGGCCAGATCGACCGCGATGGGCCGGCCGATGCTGCGCATCCGCCCCGCGCCCGTCACGACCGCCACCTTGCCGTCGAGTCCCGTCAGTACTGCCTCGCCCATCGGTCGTCCCTTCGCTGCCTGTGCGCGCCGGCGTGGGGCGCGGTGGTCACCGTGGCAGGGTAACCCCTCGGGCGAACGAGGACATCCCCTACTCCCTCGGCACCCCCCGTGATCGCTCCAGAACCTCACCCCCGAACCCCCTCTCCACCAGGACGATGGAGCGGGGGTTCGGGGGCGACGTTCCCCCGCGCGATCGCACGCCGGAACCCCACGAGTGACACAGGGGGGGGGGTTCCAACAGCGTGAGAAGCCGAAAAATTCGGTGGGTAACCCATTAATTTCCTTCCTATATGACATAACGATGTGGGGGGGTGCACTCTTATAATGTGCGATACTGTGCGTGCTCACGCACCGAGCGATCCCACAACGGGACAGCCGGGGACCGGAAGGGAACATGTGATGAGCCGCCGGAACTATTGGACGACCCTGCGACAGCGGAAGATCTCACGCCGCACCATGTTGGGAGCCAGCGCGAAGGCTGGGGTTGGAGCAGCCGGCCTCGCCCTGGTCGGCTGCGGCGACGACGACGAGCCCGACGCCGGGGCCGTGGCGGCGGAACGCGCCGCGACGGCCCCGGAGGAGGCCGCTGCCGCCGCCATCGCCGCCGGGGAGGCGCGCGCCGCCGAGACCGAGGCCGCCGCGGCCGCCGCCGCCGAGGCGGCAGACGCCGCGGGCGAGGCCTCCGACGCGGCCGCGCAGGCCGCCGCCGCTGCGGCCGATGCCGCCGCCCTGGCCGCCGAGGCGGCCGAGTCGGAAGACGCCGGCAACGCGGCCGCCGCCGCGGAAGCCGCCGCCGCAGCGGCCGCCCAGGCCGCCGACGCCGCTGGCGCTGCCGGCGACGCCGCTGCCGCGGCCGTCGCGGACGCCGCCGCCCAGGCGGCCGAGGCCGCCGCCCAGGCCGCCCGCGACGTCGCCGCGGCCGTCGAGGCCGGCACCGCCACCACGGCCGCCGCCCAGGCCGCTATCGACGCCGCCGCTGAGGCGGCTGCCGCCGCCGCGGCTGCCGCCGGGGAGGCGTCCGCCGCCGCCGGGCAGGCCGCCGCCGCCGCCGGGCAGGCCGCCGCCACGGCCCAGGAGACCGCCGAAGCCGCGGCCGAGACCGCCGCCGCGGCCGTCGCCGCGGCCGAAGAGGCCGCCGACGCGGCCCGCGAGGCCGCCGACGCCGCCACCATGGCCGACGAGGAGGCCCCGGCCACCGCCGCCGAGTTCACCGTGCCCTGGCCGCTCGACCAGGTCGATCTGGACGCCTCAATTGTCGCCTCGATATCAAGTAGGCAAGAGGGCACGGATCAGCATCGTGCCGGCAGCCAGGGCAACGCGTATTCGCATGGCGCCGTCTTCAACGCGGCCATGGAGATCCACCCCGCCGATGGCAGTGCGATCCCATCGCTCGCCGCGCCGGAGTGGATCGACAACGTCTCGCTCCGGGCGTCGGTTGTTCCGGCACCGTTCCACGACGGTTCGATCCTCACCGCCCACGACATGGTTTTCAGCTACGACCGCATGGGCGGTGTCGCCGAATACCACCAGGGCGGCGCGACGACCGATCACCCCGGCGGCTGGACCCCCACGAACCCGACCAGGGGGGCCGAGTCCTGGGTCCGGAACGAGGCGGTGGACGACCGCACCTGGTCGTTCGAGTTGGCAGGGCCCGATGGGGGTTTCTTCCCCGTCAACCTGGCTCGCGTCGGCGAGGTGGCAATCGTCTCGCAGGCGGACGTGGAGGGGCGCGGCGACGCCGCGGTGGACTCATCCCCGATGGGCACGGGCCCCTACCGCTTCGTCAGCCAAACGGCCGACGAGAACTCCGTCTTCGAGCGCTTCGAGGACCACTTCCTCCCGGTCGACTACCCCATCGTGGCGCCGCACTACGCCCACAACAAGCAGCTGACGGTCGTGGTGCGGCCCGAGCTCCAGTCGCGCTTGGCCGGCCTCGAGGCCGGCGAGATCGACACGCTGGAGAGCCTGGGCCCCGATGTCCTCGCGCCGTTCGTGGACGACCCCGACTTCACCGTCCAGTTCACAAAGACCGGGCAGCTCAACATCTATATCAACCTGTGGCAGCAGACCATGGACGACGGCAGCCCCAACCCGTTCCTGGACCTCCGCGTCCGCCAGGCCGCGAACCACGCGATCAACCGCCAGGCCCTCATCGACAACCTCCTGCTCGGCGTGGGCCAGCAGTCAATGTTCGCGTTCAGCGGCATCGGGGGCTACCCGACCGCGGAGCAGAAGCAGGAAGTGCTCTTCGACTACGACCCCGAGCGGGCGCGGGCACTGATGGCGGAGGCGGGCTACGCGGACGGCTTCGACGTGCCTATGTATATAGCGGAATCGGCGGAGTCGGTCTTTGGCTCGTACGGCCCGGACATGGCGCTGGCGGTCGAGCAGGAGCTGAACGCGGTCGGCATCCGGGCGGAGCTCCGGCAGATACCCGTCAGCGAATACTTCACCGACGCCTACACCCGCGGCCGTGAAAATGCCCCTCCGGGCCTCTTCTTTTTCGGGGCCAACACCGTCCTCGACGTCGGATCGATGTGGGAGTGCTGTACCGGGCCCGACGGCTTTTTCACCCTCTCGCCCCCCCTGGACCCGAGCCTGGAGGAGCTGTACCAAGCGCTGAAGGTCGAGCCAGATGCCGAGCGGCGCACCGCGATGGCCACGGAGTTGCTCCTGGAGCACGCGCGCCAAGCGTACTTCATCTTCCTCGTCGAGCCGCCTGCCGGCACGCTGACCGCCGCCGACGTCAACTGGCCGTTGGGCGGGCCCTTCGGCCGAATATGGGGGGGCACCACCTTCGCCGCGCAGCGGCACGTCTGAGGCGCGACGTCGGGAACCTCACCCCCTCTCCATCGGAAGCGATGGAGAGGGGGAACCGGAGGGGAGGTTTCGGGGCGCCGCCGCGGGGCTCCCGCCCCTTTCCCTTCCGATTCCCCCTCTCCATTGCAAAGCAATGGAGAGGGGGCCAGGGGGTGAGGTTCCGGGTCGCCGGCGGCACGCGCCCGCCGGAGCCCCGGAGCGCGATCCGCAAGGGATCTGATGCAGTTCTGGAACTACTTCGCGATCCGGCTGTTCCAGGCGTTCTTCGTCGTCTTCCTCGTCGTGACGATCGTCTTCTTCGTCTCGCGCACCGTGGGCAATCCCGAGGGGGCCCTGTTGCCGTTCGACGCGAGCGGCGCCGACATCGAGCGCTTCAAGGAGACCCTGGGGCTGAACGACCCACTGATCGTCCAGTACGGCAATTTCCTCTGGAACCTGGCGCAAGGGGACTTCGGGACTTCCTGGCGGGCGGCGGGCGGCACGCCGGCGATCGACGCGATCGGCGACCGGGCGCTGAACACGTTCAAGCTGGGGGTGGCCGGCCTAGTGTTCGCGATCGCGCTGGCGGTGCCGTTGGGGATCCTCGCGGCGTTGAAGCGGGGCGCGGTCATCGACTGGCTGGCGCGCGTCCTGGCGGTGATCGGGCAGGCCACGCCGAGCTTCTGGCTGGGCCTGATGATGATCTTCTTCTTCGCCGTGCAGTTGGGCTGGTTTCCCACGGGCGGCGCCGACGGCTGGCGGGCCCTGGTGCTGCCGGCGGTCTCGCTGGGCATGCTGGAGATGGCCGCGATCATGCGGCTGACCCGCTCGGGCATGATCGAGGTGCTGGACACGGACTTCATTCGCACGGCGCGGGCCAAGGGGCTGAGCGAGCGAGTAGTCATCACGCGGCACGCCGTGCGGCACGCGCTGCTGCCGGTCGTGACGATGCTGGGCCTCTCGCTTGGGCGCCTGATCGGCGGGTCGGTGATCATCGAGATCGTCTTCGCCTGGCCGGGGATCGGCCGGCTGATCATCGACTCGATCCTCAAGGCTGACTTCCCGATGGTGCAGGCGTCGATCATCGTGCTGGCGGCGTCGATCGCGCTGACGAACCTGCTGGTGGACGTGTCGTACCGGCTGATCGACCCGCGCATCCGAACGGGAGCCGCCTGATGGCGCGGCAGACGGCGGCGATGGCGCCGGTGCAACTGGCGAAGCGGCGCGGCGGCATCCGCTGGCGGCGCTGGCTGGGGCTCTCCTTGCCCGGCCTGATCGGGCTGACGCTGCTCGTGGCGGGCCTGGGGGCGGACGTGCTGGCGCCGCACGACCCGGAGTTCATCAACTTGGCGGAGCGGTTGCAGCCGCCCGTGTTCGACGGGGGCAGTTGGGAGTATGCCCTGGGCACGGACCAAGTGGGGCGGGACATCTTCAGCCGGCTGTTGCACGGGGCGCGCATCTCTCTGATCGTCGTGTTCATCGTGGTACCGGGCGCAGCGCTGGTGGGGACGCTGCTGGGGCTGATCGCGGGCTATGTGGGCGGGCTCATCGGCCAGCTGCTGATGCGCCTGGTGGACCTGCAGTTGGCGCTGCCGGCGATCCTCTTCGCGGTGCTGCTGGCGGGCCTGGTGGGGCCGAGCCTGCGCAACGTGATCATCATCCTGCTGATCTGGACCTGGCCCGCGTACGCGCGGGTGTTACGGGCCGAAGTGCTGTCGCTGAAGGAGCGCGACTTCGTCACGGCGTCGCGGGCGACCGGGGCGGGGCCGGCCTGGATCATGCGCAAGCACCTGTTCCCCAACGTGGTCAACACCGTCGTGATCATCATGACGCTGGAGGTCGCGATCGTGATCCTGGCCGAGGCCGCACTGAGCTTCCTGACCGTCGGCGCGCCGCCGGGCACGCCGTCGTGGGGGGTGATGATCTCGGAGGGCCGCGACTTCATGAACCGCGCCTGGTGGCCGATCTGGCTGCCGGGGCTGGCGCTGCTCACGATCTCGCTGACCGGCAACCTGATGGGCGACTGGCTGCGGGACGCCCTCGATCCGCGGCTGCGGCACGTGCGCTAGGGAACCTCACCCCCACGTCCCCCTCTCCATTGCTCCGCAATGGAGAGGGGGACGTGGGCGCGGCATCGTCGGGGCGCCCCTCGTGGGCGCCCGGACTCCGCCCGGCAGGGCGACCACAAGGGTCGCCCCGACTACCGCGAACGCCGCGCCACGTTGCCGCCGCGCCCGGCGGATCGTGATCCGGGAGACTCGCCAGCGGCGGGCCGTGCCCCCTAGACTCGGGCCGTGGGACAAGGGGGAAGCGATGCCCGTCGCCAATTTCGAGGTTGACAGCTACAAGTTCGTGCCGCTCAACTGGCGCGCCGGCATGGAGTCGGCGCCGATGAAGACCGACACGACCGTCTGGGCCGGCATGACGACGCCGCTGCCCGAGGCGACGATCGCGCTGCTCACCACGGCCGGGCTCTACCTGCCCGCCTCGCAGGCGTCGTACGACATGGACCGGGAGCGGCGCGAGCCGACCTGGGGCGACCCCACGTACCGCGTGATCCCGCGCGGCGCCCGGCAGGCCGAGATGGCCTTCGCGCACCTGCACATCAACACCCGCGACCACTACCAGGACTTCAACATCGCGCTGCCGCTGGACCGGTTCGCGGAGCTGGAGGCGGAGGGCCGCATCGGCCGGCTGGCCGACGAGCACTACAGCGTGATGGGCTACCAGTCGGACGACGGCGCGGCCTGGCGGCGGGAGACGCTGCCGGCGATCACGCGGCGGCTGAAGCAGGCCCGCGTCGACGCGCTGGTGCTCGCGCCCGCTTGACCGGCCTGCTGCAACAACGTGTCCGTGCTGGCACGTTTCGTCGAAGAGGCCGGCATCCCCACCGTCGTTGTGACGATGATGCCCGACGTCGCCCGGCGCTGGCGCGCGCCCCGCGTCGTGGGCGTCGAGTTCCCCTTCGGGCACGCCTTCGGGATGCCCGGCGACGCGGCCATGCAGCGCAGCGTCGCCGAGCACGCGCTGCGGGCGCTGGCCGAGGCGACGGCGCCCGAGTACCGGCTGGACGTCCCCATCGAGTGGCCCGTCGACACGAAGACCGCCTATCGCGACTGGCAGCCGCTGGTCGCGAGTCCCGGCGTCGCGATGCTCAAGAAGCGCGGCAAGGCCGCCCTCGCCCGCGCCGCCGCGACGGGCGACGCCGGCGAACTCAGCTCATGACGCGGGCCGCGATCGTCGATCGGCTCCTGGACGCCTGGCACAGTGGGCGCCTGGACGACGGCGGCTTGTCCGTCGGCGACCTCAGCCTCGACGACGGCCTCGCCCTGCAACTGCAACTGCTGGAGCGGTTGCAGGCGCAGGGCGAGCAGCTCGGCGGCTGGAAGGTGGGGCTGACGTCGGGCACGGCGCTCGACCGCATGGGCCCCGGCTTCCGGCCCTTCGGCTTCATCCTGGCCGGGCGCATCTTCGCGTCGGGCGATCGCGCGCCGCTGGCGGGCGGGCCGGACAGCGTCGAGGGGGAGGTCTGCTTCCGCCTGGGGGCGCCGGTCGCGGGGGCCGACGTCACGCCCGACGACGTGCGCCGCGCGGTCTGCGCGCCGGGCGGGGCCGTGGCCGCGGGCCTCGAGCTGAACGACCGCGGACGCTACACGGGCGACGTCGCGGCGCTGAGCATCGCCGCCAACATGACCAACTGGGGCATCGTCGTGGGCGACGAGATCAGCCCCGTCCCCGCCGGCATCGACCTCGACGAGCTGCACGTCCGCCTGGAGCAAGACGGCCGCGAGGTCGGCGGCCAGAGTGCGCGCGGCCACATCGACGACCACTTCCTCTCGCTCAGCCGTCTGGTGCGGCAACTGGCCCGCTTCGACCGCGGACTGGAGGCCGGGCAGCGCGTCATCACGGGCGCCTTCGTGCGCACCCGCGTGACCGGCGCCACCCGCATCGAGGCCGAGTTCAGCGGCATCGGGCGCGCCGGCATCGAGATCGGCTAGCCGCCCCGCGACCGCGCCCGGCGCGGGAACCGCGCCCCCACGAGCGACGTTCTGCCGGAGAGGGTCGGGCCTCGCCGCGGGGCGCCGGACGCCCCTGCCCGCCGATCGCCGCCCGTCCCCCCTGATCGCCGGTCGTCCCCCGCCGGGGAGCATCGTTTCCCGAGAGGAGTCCCATGCGCACACCGTTCCACGCCACACCGCCCGCGCCACGCACGCCCGCCCTTCAGCGGCCCAGCCAGCCGCCCCGTCAGGCCCCCGTCCGACCCGGCCCCGGCCTGCCCTCCGCCGATGGGGGCTCGACGGCCCGCCACCCCGAGCTCAGCCCCATCCGACACGCCGGCGGCGCCCTTGGCTCACGAACCAGTGGCACACAGACAGGTAAGCAGGAGGAGATTTCCATGCCCTACAAATCGGACGTCGCGACGCCGACGCGCGGGCCCGCCCCCCGCTCCAACTCCGAGCCTGCGGCCGGCGATGCGTCCAGTCACGACATCCGCCGGCCCTCGGCGGAGTCGACGTTCCTCGACCGTCACACGACCGTCGAGGGCACGCTGCGCTCCGCGAAGGATCTGCGCGTCGAGGGGCACGTGGAGGGCGACGTCGTCTGCGAGGGCAAGCTGACCATCGCCGAGGGCGCCGTCGTGCAGGCGCGCATCGAGGCGGCCGACATCCTCGTCGCGGGCAGTGTTGAGGGCGATGTGCACAGCCACGGCTGCTTCAAGCTGCAGCCCAGCGCCGTCGTCCGCGGCTCCGCGACGGCCGCCCGCATCATGATCGAGGACGGCGCGAGCTACGAGGGCGAGCTGCACATGGTCGCCGGCACGCCCCGTCCGCAGGACGTCGCCCCAACGCCGCTGGAGGGTGTCCTGGCCGGGCGCCCCGGCGAGCCCGTCGCCGGCAACGGGAACAGGCGCAGCTAGACCACGCGCCCCTCGCGCAGCGCGGCGATCTCGGCGGCGTAGTAGCCGAGGTCGCCCAGGATCTCGTCCGTGTGCTCGCCGAGCAGCGGAGCGCGGCCGCGGGGCCGGGCCGGCGTGCCCGACAGCTCCATCGGCGAATTCGCGACGGGCGCCGCGGCGGGCGCGCCGGGATACGCGATCGCGCCCAGGATGCCGCTGGCCTGGATGTGCGCGTCGTCGAGCGCCTGCTGCGGCGAGTACACCGGCCCGGCCGGGATGCGCGCCCGCTCCAACTCCGACAGCGCCTCCGTCGTCGTGCGCTCCGCGAACCAGGGCGACATCATCTCGCTGAGGATCTCGCCGTGCTCGCCGCGCAGCAGGTCGTCGGCGAAGCGCGGGTCGGTCAGCAGCGAGGGGTCGTCGAGCAGCGCCGCCGCTCGCTCGAACAGCGGCTGGCCCGTGACCGAGATCAGCACCCAACCGTCGCGCGTCTGGAAGATGTCGGCCGGGCCGGCGGTCTGGCTCCGGTTGCCGCTGCCCACCCGGTCCGCGCGCAGCAGCTGCTGCTCGATCAGGGTGGCGTTGTTGACCGTCAGCGAGGTGCGCAGCAGCGACGCCTCCACGCGCTGTCCGCCGTGTCCCGTCTCGCGCGCGAGCAGCGCCGCGACGATGCCCAGCGCCGCGAACGTCGCCGTGTTGAAGTCGACGTACGGCACCCAGGACTTCATCGGCTCGTCGGCGTGGCCCGTGAGGTAGGCGTTGCCCGACATCGCCTGCGCGATCCCATCGAAGCCGACCTTGTTCGCCCACGGCCCCCGCGTCCCCAGCGCCGACACCGTGGAGAGGATGATCTCGGGCTGGATCGCGCGCAGCGTGTCGTAGTCCAGGCCCATCCGCACGATCGTGTCGGGCGGCAGGTTGGCGATCACGACATCGGCCGTGCGCACCAGCCGGCGCACGACCTCGCGGCCCTCGGGCTTCATGGGGTTCAGCGTCAGCCCGCGCTTGCCGCGGTTGCACTGCATGAACATGGCGCCGGCCCCATCCTCGGCGACCGGCTGCAGGAAGCGGTCCTCGCTGCCGCGCAGCTTCTCGATGCGGATCACGTCCGCGCCGAGGTCGGCCAGCAGCGCGGCGCAGAACGGCCCCGCGATGTAGCGGCCGAAGTCGAGCACGCGCACGCCGGCCAGCACGCCGGCGGCGGCGTCGGTGGTCTCACTCATCGCGTCCTCCTCCCGCGGGCCGATCCGCAGGGTGATGGGATTGGCAAGCAGGGTAGCGGCCCCGCGGACATGGGGCAGGAGGCGGCGCGCGCGGTCCGCATGGGCTAGCATCCCCGCAACGCAGACAAGAGCCGCCCGGGTGTTCGCCCGGGCGATGGAGAGCCCCCATGTTCGACCCCACCCCCAGCAACGCCCCCGACGCCCCCGCCCGCTACGAGGCCGGCGGCGGCATCGCCACGATCACGATGAACCGCCCGGAGACGCTGAACGCGATGAACGCGCCGCTGCAGACGGCCGTCCGCGCCGGCCTGATCGCGGCCAATAGTGACGACACCGTGCGCGTCGTGATCCTCACCGGCGCCGGGCGCGGCTTCAGCTCGGGCGGGGACCTGCGGTCGGTCAACCCGCTGGGCAAGGGGCCAGCCGAGGCCAAGATCAGCGTCCTGCGCAGCTTCATGGAGACGTCGCAGATGCTGCGCGAGATGCCCAAGATCACGATCGCCGCGATCAACGGCGCCTGCGCGGGGGCGGGCATGTCCTGGGCCTGCGCCGCGGACCTCCGCTACGCGGCGGAGTCGGCGAAGTTCCTCACGGCCTTCGGCACCGCGGGCCTCTCGGGCGACTTCGGCGGCACCTGGACGCTGCCGCGCATCGTGGGGCCGGCCAAGGCGCGGGAGCTGTACCTGCTGGGCGACATCATCGACGCGCGGGAGGCGCTGCGACTGAACCTCGTGTCGGGCGTCTTCCCCGACGCGGACTTCCAGGAACGCGTGCGGGAGATCGCGCAGCGGTTGCACGATCGCGCGCCCATCGCGCTGCGGAACATCAAGCGCAACCTCAACGACGGCGACCGCGTGTCGTTCTCCGAGCTGCTCGACATCGAGGCCGAGCGGCACGTGCGCAGCGGCGGCACCGAGGATCAGACGGAGGCCGTCGCCGCCTTCTTCGAGCGTCGCACGCCCCAGTTCCACGACCGCTAGGGATGGTCGGGGGAGAAACGGAGTCGCCCGTGCAGTTCAACGACACACCGACGATGGCCGCCTTCCGCGACGAGGTGCGGGCCTTCATCGACGCCGAGCAGCCCGACTACTTCCGCGACGGCGGCGACATCGAGGACCCCTACTTCGGGGACGGCAGCCCGCCCTTCCGGGAGGCCTTCCGGGAGTGGCGCCGGCGCGTCGCCAGGCACGGCTGGATCGCGCCGGCCTGGCCCAAGGAGTACGGCGGCGCCGGCCTGGGCGTCCTGGAGCAGTTCGTGCTCAACGAAGAGTTCGCCAAGCGCCGCGTGCCGCGCGTCGGCACCGACTCCGGCGTGATGATGGCCGGCCCGACGATCATCGCGCACGGCAGCGAGCAGCAGCAGCGCGAGCACCTCTCGACCATCCTCACCGGCGAGACGATCTGGTGTCAGGGCTTCAGCGAGCCCGGCTCCGGCTCCGACCTGGCCTCGCTGCAGACCCGCGCCGTCCGCGACGGCGACGACTACGTGATCAACGGCCAGAAGATCTGGACCTCCGGCGCGCGCATCGCCAACTGGATGTTCGCCCTGGTGCGCACCGACCCGGACGCGCCCAAGCACCGCGGCATCTCCTATCTCGTCCTGCCGATGGACTCGCCCGGCATCAGCGTGCGCCCGATCAACCAGATGAGCGGCGGCGCCGGGTTCAACGAGGTCTTCTTCGAGGATGTGCGCGTGCCGGTGGGCAACCGCATCGGCGAGGAGAACCGCGGCTGGTACGTGGGCGTCACGACGCTCGACTTCGAGCGCTCCGGCATCGGCTCGGCCGTCGAGCTGGCGCAGTCGATCGACGCGCTGGCCGGCTTCGCGCGGGAGATCGGCGCGGGCGACCGCCCCGACGTGCGCTACGAGCTGGCGGACCGCGCCATTGAGGCCAGCGTCCTCACCCTGCTGGGCCACAACGTCCTCACGATGCAGGCGCGCGGGCTGATCCCCAACCACGAGGCGTCGGCCTGCAAGCTGTTCGGCTCGGAGTTGTCGCAGCGCCTGGCGACCACGGTCACGCGCATCACCGGCTTCCAGTCGATGCTGGCCGAGCCGCCGCCGGCCTGGCCGCACGCCGTGCGACGCTACGCCGGCAACCGGGCGCTCGGCACGGTGGCATCGACGATCGCCGGCGGCACCAGCGAGATCCAGCGCAACATCATCGCCACGCGGGGGCTCGGCCTGCCGCGCAACTAGGCCGGCATTGAAGCGGGGACCGGGCCGGGCCGCTACGCGAAGCGGGCCATGTCGGCCGACGCGTAGGCCGCGACGGCGCGGTCCGCGGTCGCCGCGGTCTCCACTCGATCGATCACGTCGCCCAGCTGCGCCGAGGGGATCGCGCAGGTCACCTCGCCGTTGGGCATCGCGGTGCGCACGCGGCTCAACTGACAGCCCACGCTGGCCACGACTTCGCCCTGCTCCTTCGCCACCGCCACGATGTGGCACTGCGGCTTGCCCTCGATGCGCAGGCCGGGCAGGGCGTCGTGCAGCACCATCAGCTGGCGTCCCGTGAGCCGCAGCAGCACGACGTCCGGGTCGACGGGGCTGTCCGACAGCGGCCCGTAGAGCACCGCCGCCGGCCGCTCGCGCACGACCGGGATCTGCGGCACGACGTCCATCGTGACCCACTTGCTCTCGAGGAGCGCCGCGACATCGGCGTTGCCGCCCACGTCCTCCAGCGTCTTGAAGCCGTGCGTCACGCTGCCCACGCTGCAGTTGCCGTGGTCCGCCGCGACGGTCGAGAACGTCGACGCCGTGCCTTCCATCCAGAAGACGCAGCCCGCGGCCACGCGCCCGGTGCGACCGTCGGGCGCGGCATCGGGCATGGGCGCGCCGAAGGCGGGCGCGACGTCGGGCGCGCCCTCGGCGCGGAACGTGATGGCGATCGGGGGTACGGAGAGGCCGAGCGCGTCGCGCAGCCGGCCGTCGAGCGATGTCCAGTCGGTCATGGGGTCTCCCTTGCTGGGCCGGGCGCGGGGAGGTCGCGCCGCGGCGGAATCTGACGCCCATCGTACCCGCCGGGGCCCTCTGGCGGGCCAGTGGGTGGGCGGTCGGGCCTGATCCGGGGGCCGACGCTAGTACGACTTCGGCAGCCCCAGCGCCTTCTCCGCGATGTTGCACAGGGCGAGTTGCGGACTGACCGGCGCGATCCAGTTGATCAGCGACTCCCGGAAGAGCCGCTCCACCTGCATCTCCTTGGCGTAGCCCAGCCCACCGTGCGTGAGGATCGCGCGCTCACAGGCGCGCTTGCCGGCCTCGGCGGCGAGGAACTTGGCGCCGTTGGCCTCGGGGCCGCAGGGCTCGCCCTGGTCGTAGAGCCAGGCCGCGCGCTGCGTCATCAACCAGGCCGCCTGCAGCTCCGCCCAGCTCTCGGCCAAGGGATGCTGAATGCCCTGGTTCTGCCCGATCGGCCGCCCGAACACGACCCGCTCGCGCGCGTAGGCGGCCGCCCGGGCGAGCGCGTTCTGCCCGATCCCGACCGACTCGGCCGCCACCAGCACCCGCTCCGGATTGAGCGAATGCAGCAGGTAGCGGAAGCCCTTGCCCTCCTCGCCGATGCGGTCGCCCGCGGGCACCGGCATGTCGTCGAAGAAGACCTCGTTGGAATCGACGGCGTGCCGGCCCATCTTGGCGATCTCGCGCACGTCCGCGTGCGCGCGGTCGAGGTCCGTGAAGAACAGGCTCAGCCCGTCGATCGGGCGCGCCGTCTCCTCCAGCGGGGACGTCCGCGCCAGCAGCAGGATCTTGTCCGCCTCCTGCGCCGTGCTCGTCCAGATCTTCTGCCCCTGCACGACGTACTGGTCGCCGTCACGCACCGCGCGCGTCTGGATATGGGTCGTGTTGAGGCCCGCGGTTGGCTCGGTCACGCCGAAGCACGTCCGCGTACGGCCGTGGATGAGGTCGGGCAGCCAGCGCTGGCGCTGCTCCTCGCTCCCGAAGACGACGATGGGGTGCGGCCCGAAGATGTTGATGTGCAGCGACGACGCGGCCGCCATCGCCCCGGACGAGTTGGCGACGGTGTGCATCATCACGGCCGCTTCGGCGACGCCCAGCCCGGCCCCGCCGTAGGCCTCCGGCATCGCGATGCCCAGCCAGCCGCCCGCCGCGATCGCGTCGGTGAACTCGAACGGGAACTCGCCGCTGTCGTCGTGGGCGCTCCAATACGCGTCGTCGAAGCGGTCGCAGACCGCCTTCACGTTGCGACGCACGTCCTCCTGCGTCTCCGTCAGTCCAAAGTCCATGCTGCCTCCGTCGTGGGAGGATAGAGGGTCACGGCCACGGCGCGGGGACTCCCCGGGGCGAGCGAGGGGAGCGGGGCGGCGCGGTGAGGGTGTGCGCTATCCCTCACCGCGCCGCATCCCGCTCCTCCCCGCCACCCGGCGGAGGAAGAAAGCGAACCCAAGGGTCATCAGACCCATCACGATGGCCCCGTAGGCGACCGGCTCCGCGCCGCTCATGCTGAGCAGCCCGCCACTCCCGGCGTCGGGCAGGCCGGACGGCGGGGTGGCCGTCGGACCGTCGCGCGATGAATCGCCGGCCCGGTCATCAGCCGCCGACTCATCGCCGGCGGGCTGATCACCCGCCGGATCGTCGGTGGCCGGCTGGTCGCCGGTGGGGTCGTCGCCGGTCGGGTCATCGCCGGACGTGTCATCGCCGGTCGGGTCATCGGCAGACGTGTCATCGCCGGTCGGGTCATCGGCAGACGTGTCGTCGCCGGACGTGTCATCGCCGGACCCGCCGTCGGAAGACCGGCCGTCGCCGGTCGGGTCGTCGCCGGACGGGCCGTCGCCGGGCGGATCGCCGGTCGACGGATCACCCGACGAGGCAACGTGGATCCGCAGCGTGACGGTCGCGTCGGGATCGTTCGACGGATCGATCACCAGGTCGCTGCCGGCCAGCCGGCCCGACCCCACGCCCGTCACATCGATCGACTCGGTCACCACGAGCGGGCAGGTGAAGATCCAGGTCTCGCCGGGGTCGGCCACGCCGTTGCCGTTGACGTCGCCCTGGTTTGATCCGGTCGGGGGAACCGGCGCCACATTGCACTGCGGCGACGTGACCTGCGGATTCTCCAGCGGGCCGATGCCGTCGTTGTGGAGCACGAAGCTGACGGTCACGACCGTCCCGGCCGGCACCTCGCCGGGCGGCGACGCCAGCGCCGACATGGCGATGCTCACCGGCACGACGCTGACGGTCTTGCGCACTTGCCAGGGGTCGTCCTGCACCGGGTTGTTGAGCAGCTGGCCGGTGGCCTCCGCCATCGCGACCCAGGCGACGCCGTTGTAGCCGGACCAGCCGTTGTATTCGGGCGCGGACGTGGAGGGCACGTAGCTCGCGCCGCCGATCACCGCCTCGGCCGTGCCGATGGGGTAATCGAGATCGTCGCCCAGCGGATGCACCGTGCCGTCAGGCGTCGTCAGCGACAGCGTCACGCCGCCCACGTCGCAGCCGGCGCCGCTCGTGTTGGGGTTGCCGGCCAGCACGGTGTAGTGGACCGTCGCGGTGTCGCTGAAGTAAGTGAGGCTCTTCTGCACCGTCAGCACGAAGTCGTTCGACGCGCAGTTGGCGGGCGACTGATCGGCGTGCGTGCGTCGCAGCAGGTCCGTGCCCAGCAGCGAGACGCCGAGCAATACGGCCAAGCCCACGAGCGTGATCGCGCTCATCAGGAGGAGACGTTGGCGCAGGGCAAACTGCCAGCGATCACGCATAGTCGTTTCCGCACCCCTCACCCCGCCGGGGGCACACTGTGCCCCATGCCCGCGGGTCTGTCAGCCGGCGCGCGAAAAGCCGGGGTAAAAACGACGCCGCCGTGATCGCACTGTGCGGTGATCGCACTGCGGCCGCCCGACGGGGGACGGATAGCGGGCTAGAAGAGCGCGTTGTCGGCGGCGAGTGCGGCGATGCGCGCGTCGCTGAAGCCCAGCTCGCCCTGCAGCACCTGCATCGTGTGTTCGCCCCACTTCGGGGCGCGACGCAGCGGCAGGCGCGCGCCGTTCCAGAGGATCGGCTCCTCCTGGACCATCGCGGTGACGCCCACCTCGAGATCCACTTCGCGATAGTCGGAACGCATGGCGGCGTCGCGGGTCAGCAGGTCCCGCAGCGTCTCGACGGGGCTGGCCGGCACGCCCGACGCTTGCAGCACGGCGGCTGCGGTCCAGTGGTCGCGACCCCGCGTCCAGTCCGACAGCGCCGCCTCGATGCGCGGCTCCTCGGCGCGCCGGTCGGCGATGGCGGCCAGGTCGGGCCGCCGGATCGTCTCGACCAGGCGCGCCCAATCGGCGTCGTCCCGGCAGGCGATCGCGACCCAGGTGTCGTCCTTGGCCGCGGGGAACAGCCCGTGCGGCACGAAGCGCCGCGAGCGATTGCCCTGCCGGGGCGCCGCGACGCCGTTGTTGAGGTACTCCACCAGCTCGGTGTCGAGCAGGTGCAGCGCCGACTCGAACTGCGACAACTCCAGCGACTGCCCCCGGCCCGTGCGCTCCCGCTGCAGCAGCGCCGACATGATCATCAGCGCCCCGTAGTACGGCACCGTGAAGTCGGTGTGCAGCGCGCCCAGGCCGCGGGGCGCGCCGCCCGGGAAGCCGGTCAGCGCCGCCAGCCCCGACATCCCCACGATGCCGTTGCCGTACGAGCGCCAGTCCTTGAGCGGGCCGAAGGTGCCCATCACGGCCATGTTGGCCAGGATCACGCGGGGGTTGAGGGCGCACAGCCCCTCGTAGCCGATGCCCCACTTGTCGAGCCGGTCCGGCGTGTAGTTGCACGTCACGACGTCGGCCGTGGCCAGCAGGTCGCGCACGGCGGCCAGCCCCTCGGCCGAGTTGAGGTTCAGCGTGACCGCGCGCTTGTTGGCGTTGACGTCGTTGAACTGGCCGTTCGTGTCGTAGCTCATCTCCTCGCCCGGCTGCACGCCGATGTAGCGGATCGGGTCGGTGCGGTACTCCGACTCCACCTTGATCACGTCGGCGCCCAGGTCGGCCAGCAGCCGCGTGCAGAGCGTCCCGGCGATGGCCCAGGTGAAATCGACGATGCGCACGCCGGTCAGCGGCTGCCGCGGATCGGCGACGCCGTTGCGCGCGGCGGCGGGCGGAACGCTGCGACGCGGCGGCAGCGGCACGCCCGCCGCCGGCCGGCTCCCGGCCGCGATGCCGTCCTCGAACAGCGCCTCGATCTCGAACGCGCTCAGCCCGCCGAGCTCCGCCAGGGCCTCGGCCGTGTGCTCGCCCAGCGCGGGCGCGCGGCGGGAGGGCGACGCCCACTTGTCGGACAGGAACGGCGTACGCGGCATGCGCAGCGTCGCGCCGACGACGGGGTCCTCGACGTCGTGGAAGAAGTGGCGCGCGGCGAGGTGCTCGTTGACGGCGAGGTCGGCGAGTTCGTTGATCGGCATGACCAGCAGCCCGCGCGCCTGCCCCTCGCGACAGAGCTCCGCCTGGTCGATCACCGCGCAGAGCCGCTGCACGACCCCGGCGGCGTCCTTGTGGTGGTCGGCCCGATACTGCAAGCTCTCCCACTTCGGGTCCCGCAGCGAGGTGTCGCCGATGGTCTCCTCGACCCACCGCGTGAAGTGGAACCAGTTGGGGGGATGGACCGTGAACGACGTCCACTTGCCGTCGCGGCTGCGATAGCCCGCGCCGCTGGAGATGCGCCGGTGGCGGCTGGGCAGCTCTTTGCGCCAGTGCCAGTAGTTGGCGTTGGCCGTCTGCAGCGTCGTGAAGTTCACCGCCTCCTGCAGGCTCACGACGACGTGCCCGCCCGGGTGTCCCGCCCGCGCGGCGTGGACCAGCGCCAGCGCGGCCTCGGCCGCCGTCATCGACGCCTGACGATAGCCGAGTTGCCCGGCCGGATAGAGCGGCGGCTCCTCCGGCGTGCCGTTCAGCGTGACGTGGCCGCCCGCCGCCATCGCGATGAGGTCCGTCGCCACCTGATCTGTTCCAACCGGGCCGGGGGCGCCGCGGCGGAAGACCGTCTCGACGAAGCCGGGCCCGCCGCCCGCGGCGTCGCGCAGCGCTGCGAAGAAGGCCCGGCCGGCCGGCCGCACGCTGAGCGGCCCGATCACGACGTCGACGGCGGGCAGCAGCCGCGCGACCACGCCCCACGCCGCCGCGCGATCGAGGTCGAGCGCCAGCGAGCGCTTGCCGGCGTTGAACAGCAGGTGGGCCAGCGCCCGCTCGACCCCCTCCTGCTCCCCGCCGCCGGGGCCGGCGAGGAAGGGTGGGCGGGTGCGCAGGTCGTCGCCGGCGCGGTGCTCGACGCGCACCACGCCGGCGCCGAGTTCGGCCAGCATGCGCGCGCCCTGGGCGGTGGCCTCGTCGCTCAGGTCCAGCACGGTCACGTCGGACAGGGGCAGATCGGACGGGGTCACGTCCGGCGTGCGCCCGCCGGGGCTCTCCAGCGCTGAGTCGGACATCGTACGTGGACCCTCCGCCGCAGGAGGCTACACCGCCGCGCCGTCGCGTTCATCCTCGGCGGTGGCGGAACCTCCCCTTCCGGTTCCCCCGCTCCATTGCCGAGCAATGGAGCGGGGGTTCGGGGGCGAGGTTCCCCCGCGCGATCGCACGCCGGAACCCCACGAGTGACACAGGGGGGGGTTCCAACAGCGCCTGAAGCCGAAAAATTCGGTGGATAACCCCATAATTTCTTTCCTACTGGACATAACAGGGCGGGGGGTGCAATCCTATAATGTGCCATACTGGGGGCGCTCAGGCACCGAGCGGTCCCACAACGGGACGGCCGGGAATCCAGAGAGGACTTGTCATGAGCGACCGTAACTACTGGACCGCCCTGCGACAGCGGAAGATCTCGCGTCGCACCATGTTGGGAGCCAGCGCCAAAGCGGGCGTTGGAGCCGCCGGGCTCGCGCTCGTCGGCTGCGGCGACGACGACGATGACGCCGCGCCGGCCGCCGTCGATACGTCGGCGATCGACGCGGCGGCGGGTGACGCCGCGGCCGCGGCGGAGGCCGCGAGCGCCGCCGCCGACGCCGCGGGCCGCGCCGCCGAAGCCGCCGAGGCGGCCTCGGCCCTGGCGGCCGAGGCGGCCGAATCCGATGACGCCGAGCAGGCGGCCGCTGCCGCCCAGGCGGCTGCCGATGCCGCCGCCGATGCGGCCGACGCGGCCCGAGCCGCGGGTGACGCGGGCGCCGCGGCCGTCGCACAGGCGGCCGCCGATGCCGCCTCTGCTGCCGCTCAGGCCGCGCGGGAGGCGGGCGCCGAGGACACCGCTGCCGCTGCCGCTGCCGCCCAGGCCGCGGCCGATGCCGCGGCTGCCGCCGCGGCCGCCGCCGGGGAGGCCTCCGCTGCCGCGGCCGAAACCGCCGCCGCCGCCGTCGCGGCGGCCGAAGAGGCCGCCGATGCCGCCCGCGAGGCCGCCGAAAGCGCGGCCATGGCGGCGGAGGACGAGCCGGCCGCGACGAGCGGGCCGGTATACGGCGGCAAGATCGTCCGCACTGCCAAGCAAGACATCGACGAGAGTTGGAACCCGACCCAAGGCATCTCGGGCACGGATACCTTAGAATACCATAATTTCATCTACGACTCTGTGTTGGGGTTCACCGACGATGGCTCGGGGAAAGCGGAGCTGGCCGAGAGCTGGGAGACCCCGGACGACGTCACCTACCTCTTCAACTTCGCGCCTGGCCGCGCCCTGTTCCAGGACGGCGCGCCGGTGGACGCCAACGCGATGCAGCTGAATATGGAGTATCGGCAAACCGACGAGGTCGCCTCCCTCAACACCCGCACCAATACGGGTCTCGCCAACGCGGCGTCCTTCGAAGCGGTGGACGACGTCACCTGGCGGATGGTCAACAGCGAGCCGTCCGGGCCCACCCTCGCGGCCTTCTGGAGCTGGGGACTCTCGGGCGAGTTGATCTCGCCGAACGCCTTCGAAACCGCCCATGAAAATCCCGTCGGCGCCGGACCCGCGCGCCCCGTGGAGCACGTCCCTGGGGAGCACTGGCTGGGGGAGAAATGGGACGGCTACTGGGATAACGAGCACGTCTACGCCGACCAGTTGGAGACCCGGATCACTCCCAACGAGAACAACGCCTGGGCCCAATTCCTTGATGGGGAGATCTCCTATGAAACTCCCCCCGGGGTAATGACCCCGGATCTGGCGGCGGAGTTGGAGGCCGACGGGTTCAACGTGTTCACCGGGCTCGACCTGGCTTGGCAAGCCACGAATTTCAATCTCAACCCGGAGGACGAGGGCGTCAACATGTTCCGCGACCCCCGCCTGCGCTGGGCGTTCGGCCTCAGCGTGGACCGGGACGTCCTCAACGAAGTGTCCATGGACGGCCTGGCCAAGCCCTCCGTGTGCAACACCAGTACGGAGAGCTGGGCCATCCGGGAGGGCGCGAACTACTACGACCCGCCCGACTTGGCGAAAGCCGCCCAACTGCGGGACGCCGCGGGCTTCGGGGACGACAACCCCGTCACCGGCGACCATCTGGCCTTCAGCTGGGAACCCGCGCTGCGCACGGCGCAGGCGGTCTTCGCCCAGCTGCAGCAAGCCGGCTGGTCGGGGTTGAACTTCGTGGAAGGCTCTGAGTCGGCGATCCTGGACATCTACTTCTCAGGAAACGGCTACGTCACCGCCACGCTCCCCTGGGGTTCGCCGTACGACCCGGACGGTGTGATGGGCCCGTACATTGATCTGGCCCTCAGGAGCTGGCTGTACGGCGCTCCCGAGGACGGCCCGGGGACCGGGCGCGCGAGCCTGGCGGAAAACCCGAACGACCAGGTGCTGCAGAACATCGCGGAGACCGAAGCGTACACCGTGGCGGCCACGAAATTCTCCCGCCAGGAGGACCGCATCGAGCCCTACGACAAGGCGTTCGCCAGCTACGGCGACGGCCACTCCTGGTCCGACCCCGACATCCAAGGACACCGCTGGTTGTACCACTGGATCCAGTTTCCGGCGAGCCAAGCCACCCAGGGGAACCTCGGGGGGTTCCATCTCAGACCCGTCGATGGCCATCCGTCCTCGACGAGCGGCGGGTGGGGCTACAAGGGGTTGTGGCACAACGCCTAGCTTCGCGCCGGCCGGAACCGGACCCCCTCCCCCCTCTCCATCTGAACCGATGGAGAGGGGGGACCGGCGGCGCCGGCGGTCGCCGGCGCGCCCGTTGATCTGAGCGAACGCCGATGGCGCGCTACATCACCACGCGGTTCCTCTCCTCGCTGATCATCCTGTGGATCATCAGCGTGCTCGTCTTCCTGCTCATGACCCTGTTGCCCGGCGATCCCACGATAGCCGGGCTGGAGGCGACCCCCGAGCAGCGTGAGCAGCTCCGCGAACGCCTGGGGCTGAACGATCCGCTGCCGCAGCGCTACTTCGACTGGTTGTTCCACGCGTTGCAGGGCGATCTCGGGGTGAGCCTGGCCAGCGTCAACGAGAGCGTCTCGATCAGCCGCCTGTTCGAGCGGCGCATCCCCGCCACGGTGGAGTTGGGCGTCTTGAGCCTCATCGTGGTCGTGACCGTGGCGGTGCCGATCGGCGTGCTGGCGGCGCTGAAGCCCGGGTCCAAGCGGGAAGTGGCGGCCAGCACGGCCATGATCGTGGGCAACTCGATCCCGGAGTTCGTCACCGGCATCGCGCTGATCCTCGTGATCGGTCTGCACTTCGACCTCCTGCCGGTCGGGGGCTACGTCGCCTTCACGGACGATCCGATCGAGAACCTGAAGCGCATGGCGATGCCGGTGCTGGCCATCTCGCTGACCGCGACGACGCTGCTGATGCGCCAGACGCGCTCGGCCATGATCAACGTGCTCAACGATGACTACATCCGCACCGCCCGCGCCAAGGGGCTGCGCGAGCGCACCGTCGTCGTCCGCCACGGCCTGCGCAACGCCCTGATCCCGGTGATCACGATCTTCGGCTTCCAGGCCGGGCTGATCTTCAGCGGCGCGGTGATCACCGAGACCGTCTTCAACATCCCGGGCATGGGCCGCCTGTTCGTCGAGAGCGTCATCGAGGAGCAGGACTACACCGTCATCCAGAACCTCGTCATGTTCTTCGCGATCGCCACCCTGCTCCTGAATCTCCTCGTCGACCTCTCCTACACGCTGATCGATCCGCGCATCCGGACGGGACGGGGGACCACATGAGCGCCGGCCCGACACCCGCCGGATCGGCCGTCCGGCCGCTCGCGCGGGTGGGACTGCGCGAGCGCCCCTGGTACCGCGAAGCGCGCGCGATCGGGCGCGTCTACGGCCGCAACCGCCCGGCCGTCGTCGGCGCGGTGCTGCTGCTCGGCTTCGGGCTGATCGCCGCCTTCGCCCCGTGGATCGCCCCCGCCGACCCGTACCTGCCCGCGACCACGCGCGAGGGCGTCTTCAACCCGCCCAGTTGGGATCACCTCGCCGGCACCGACCACCTGGGCCGGGACGTGCTCAGCCGCGTGTTCTTCGGCGCCCGCATCGCCTGGCAGATCGTGCTGGTGGCGACCGGCGTCGCGGTGGGCCTCGGCGTGCCGCTGGGCCTCCTGGCGGGCTACGTGGGCGGCAAGCTCGACGAACTGGTGATCATGCGCTTCGTCGACGCCGTCATGGCGCTGCCGGGCCTCGTCCTCATTCTCGCCCTCACGGGCGCCGTCGGGCCCAGCATCACGAACACGATGATCATCATCGGGATCGTCTGGTCGCCCGGCTACGCGCGCCTCACGCGGGGCGTGGTGCTGCAGATCCGCCAGGAGGTCTACGTCGACGCCGCCCGCGCGATCGGCGCGACCCCGCCCCGGATCATGGCGCGCCATCTGCTGCCCAACGTCGTGGCGCCGATCATGGTGCTGGCCTCGCTCTCGGCCGCCGGCATCATCCTCGTCGAGGCGGGCCTCAGCTTCATCGGCGCGGGCGTGCAAGAGCCCACGCCCGCCTGGGGGCGGATGGCCGCCGAGGCGAACAAGACCATCCTCACGCGCAGTGCCTGGCCGCTCGCCGGGCCGGCGATCGCGATCATCCTGCTCGTGATGTCCTTCAACTTCGTCGGCGACGGCATGCGCGACGCGATGGATCCGCGCCTGCGGAATATCCGCTGATCCGGGGCGCTGCCCGCCCGCCCGTGGCGGTACACTCGACGCGGCAGCCAGGAACGGCATCCGGGAGTGGAGCAGGCATGGGTAATCGACTGCAGGACAAGGTCGCGCTGATCACGGGCGGGACGAGCGGCATCGGCGAGGCGACGGCGGCGTTGTTCGTCGCCGAGGGGGCGCGGGTGGTGATCACCGGCCGCTCCGAGGAGAAGGGCGCGGGCATCGCCGATCGCCTGGGCGAGCACTGCGCCTACGTGCGCGCCGACGTGACGCGGGAGGCCGACATCGCCGCCTCGGTCGACGCCACGCTGGAGCGCTTCGGCACGCTCGACATCCTGTTCAACAACGCCGGCGCGGGCGTGCGGACGACGCTCGACACGATCAGCGCCGAGCAGATCGAGGAGGGCGTGCGGCTGCTGCTGTCGAGCGTGATGCTGGGGATTCGCTACGCCGTCGAGCCGATGAAGGCCAACGGCGGCGGGGCGATCATCAACAACTCCAGCATCGCGGGGCTGCGCTACCGGCAGGGGGATCTGCTGTACTCGGCGATCAAGGCCGGCGTGACGCACTACTCCAAGCTGGCCGGCGTCGAGCTGGGGCCGTACGGCATCCGCGTCAACGTGATCTCGCCCGGCGCCATCGCCACGCCGATCTTCTGGGGCGGCTCGGAGCGCGCGAACACCCTCAGCGACGAGGAGAACGCGCGCAAGATGGCGAAGCTGCAGCGCAACCTCGCCAAGGCGAGCCCGATGCGCAGGTCGGGCCTGGCCGACGACATCGCCGAGGCCGCGCTGTACCTCGCCGGCGACGCCGGGCGCTTCGTGAACGCCCACGATCTGGTCGTCGATGGAGGGCGCACGTCGATGTTCGAGGAGCGGGTGGTCGAGGAATAGCCGTTCGCGGGCCACCGCGACGGCGGCGGGCTGACGCGCGCGGCACCCCCGGCCGGCGCGGGCGCGAGCGAGTCGCGCGCGCGCGCTACCCTAGCGATCCCTTTTGCGAACGGAGCCGACATGCCCAACCCCTCACGCCCCACCGACTGGCAGCCCGAGGTCGATGAACTCAACATGCGCCGCCGCCTGGCGCTCAAGCTCGGCGGGGAGGAGCGCGTCACCCGCCAGCACGCAATGGGCAAGCTCACCATCCGGGAGCGCATCGACGCGCTCGCCGACCCCGGCAGCTTCCACGAGATCGGCGGCTTGGCGGGATACGGCATCTACGAGGACGGCGCGTTCCAGGACTTCACGCCGCTGCCCTACATCGGCGGGCTGGCCAAGGTCGACGGCCGCCGCGTCGTCGTCGGGGGGCACGACTTCACGATCTCCGGCGGCGCGGCGGACATCAGCACGCAGGAGCGGTTCAAGAACCTCTTCCTGGCCGACATGGCGCGGGAGTACCGCGTCCCGTTGATGCTGTTCCACGAGGGCGCCGGGGCCAACGTCGCGGCCGAGGGCGACGGGCACGGCCACCTGCCAAGTTCCTACGACGTCTTCGGGCCCGACATCCGCGCCGGGCTGGAGGTGCCCGTGGTCTACGGCGTCTCCGGCGCGGCGGCGGGCGGCGTCGCGGCGCACGCCATGCTGGGGCACTTCGTGGTCATGACGCCGCAGGGGGCGCTCTTCGCCGGCGGACCGCCGCTGGTCAAGCGCGCCCTGGGCGCCACCGTGACGAAGGACGAGCTGGGCGGGCCCGACGTGCACGTCAAGATCTCGGGCGCGGTCGACAACCGGGCGACCGATGAGTACGACGCCATCGCGCAGATGAAGAAGTTCCTCTCGTACTTCCCCGACAACGTCTACAAGCAGCCCCCGGTCTGGGACACGAACGACCCGCCCGATCGGGAGGAGCAGGAGTTGCTCTCGATCGTGCCGCGCGAGCGCACGCGTCCCTACAACATGCGGCGCGTGGTGGAGCTGATCGTGGACGACGGCGACTACTTCGAGATTCAGCCGGAGTTCGCGACCACCGTGCACACGATGCTGGCCCGGGTGGGCGGCTACCCGGTGGGCATCGTGGCGAACAACCCGCGCATGCTGGCCGGGGCGATGACGGCCGCGTCGGCGGACAAGCAGGGCCACTTCGTGGAGTTGTGCGACCACTTCCACATGCCCGTCGTGTTCCTGGCCGACGTGCCCGGCTTCATGCTGGGCGTCCAGGCCGAGCGCACGGGCACGCTGCGGCACGGCATGCGCGCCTACTGGGCGATGTACATGGCCTCGGTGCCGGTCTTCACCGTGATCACGCGCAAGAACTTCGGCATGGCGGGGCAGGCCACGGCCAACTCCGGCGCGCTCAACTACCGCGTCGGCTGGCCCTCCGGGGACTGGGGCTCGATCCCCATCGAGGGCGGCGTCGCGGCCGCCTACAAGCGCGAGATCGCGAGCGCGCCGGACCCCGAGAAGCGCCGCAAAGAGATCGAGGATCACCTGCTGCAGTTCCGCAACCCCTTCCGCACGGCGGAGGCATTCGGTATCGAGGACATCATCGACCCGCGCCAGACGCGCAGCTACGTGCATCGCTTCCTGGTACTGGCCTACGAGACCCTGTCCAGCCAGCTCGGCGTGGTGCGCAAGCCCGGCGTGCGCCCGTAGGCCGGTCCCGAGCCGCGGCGAGGGCGCACGGAATTCGCGCGCGCACTATCCTGGGCATCCCCCTTCACGGATGGAGCCGACATGCCCAACACCGCACGCCCGACCGACTGGCAGCCCGAAGTCGATGAACTCAATCTGCGACGCTGCCTGGCGCTGAAGCTCGGCGGCGAGGAGCGCGTCAACCGCCAGCACCAGCTGGGCAAGCTCACCGTCCGGGAACGCATCGACGCGCTCGCCGACCCGGGCAGCTTCCACGAGATCGGCGGCCTGGCGGGAGCCGGCATCTACGAAGACGGGGAGTTCCAGGACTTCAAGCCGATGCCCTACGTCGGCGGGCTGGCCAAGGTCGACGGCCGCCGCGTCGCCGTCGGGGGGCTCGACTTCACGGTCGGCGGCGGCGCGGCGGACACCATCACGCAGGAGCGGTTCAAGAACGTCTTCATCGCCGAGATGGCGCGGGAGTACCGCATCCCGCTGATCCTGTTCCACGAGGGCGCGGGGGCCAACGTGGCGACCGCGGGCGCCGAGGGACACGCCCACCTGCCGAGTTCCTTCGACGTCTTCGGGCCCGACATCCGCGCGGGCATCGAGGTGCCAGTCCTCTACGGCATGTCCGGCGCGTCGGCGGGCGCGGTGGGCGCGCTGGCCATGGTGGGCCACTTCGTGGTCATGACCGAGCAAGGGTCGATGTTCGCCGGCGGGCCGCCGCTGGTTAAGCGCGCCCTGGGCGCGGACGTGACGAAGGAGGAGCTGGGCGGGCCCGACGTGCACGTCAAGGCCTCGGGCGCGGTCGACAATCGCGCGAGCGACGAGTACGACGCCATCGCCCAGATGAAGAAGTTCCTCTCCTACTTCCCCAACAACGTCTACGCGCAACCCCCCGTCCTGCCCAGCAGCGACCCGCCCGATCGGGAGGAGCAGGAGCTGCTCTCGATCGTGCCGCGTGAGCGCACCCGCCCCTACAACATGCGGCGCGTGGTGGAGTTGCTCGTCGACGACGGCGACTACTTCGAGATCAAGCCGGAGCACGGGGTCACCGTGCACACCATGCTCGCCCGGGTGGGCGGCTACCCGGTGGGCATCGTGGCCAACAACCCGCGCATGCTGGCCGGGGCGATGACCGCCGCATCGGCCGACAAGCAGGGCCACTTCATCGAGTTGTGCGACCATTTCCATATGCCCGTCGTCTTCCTGGCCGACGTGCCCGGCTTCATGCTGGGCGTCCAGGCCGAGCGCACGGGCACGCTGCGGCACGGGATGCGCGCCTTCTGGGCCATGCAGATGGCCAAGGTGCCGATCTTCACGGTGATCACGCGCAAGAACTACGGCATGGCCGGGCAGGCCACGGCCAATCCCAGCGCGCTCAACTACCGCGTCGGCTGGCCCTCCGGGGACTGGGGATCGATCCCCATCGAGGGCGGCGTCGACGCCGCCTTCAAGCGGGACATCGCCAACGCGCCGGACCCGGACAAGCGGCGACAGGAGATCGAGGCGTTCCTGCGCCAGTTCCGCGACCCCTTCCGCACCGCGGAGGCCTTCGGCATCGAGGACCTCATCGACCCGCGCCAGACGCGCTCCTACATCCATCGCTTCCTGGAGCTGGCCTACGAGAGCCTGTCGAGCCAGCTCGGCATCGTCTGGAAGGCGGGCGTGCGCCCGTAGCACGGGCGCCGTGGCCGTCGCGCCCACCTGACTGCGCGTTCGTTTGTTCATTGCTTGCAAGGGGAGCCGATGGAGCCGTTCGAGGGGATTCGCGTGGTGGAGCTGTCGGTGGCCGTGCAGGGGCCGGCGGCGGGCGGGCTTCTGGCCGGCCTGGGCGCGGACGTGACCAAGGTGGAGCCGCCGGGCGGCGAGGCGAATCGCTGGTACCGCAGCGTGGGGAATCGCCTGCCCGCCGCCGCCGTCGGCACCCAGTTCCTCGGCGTGAACGCCGGCAAGCGGTCGATCAGCCTCGACATCCACACCGCGGTCGGACGCGAGGTGGTCGATCGCTTGATCGCCGGCACCGACGTGTTTCTCAGCAACTTTCGCGAGCCGGCGCTCGAGCGGATGGGGGTGGGGTACGAGGCGCTGCACGAACGCTATCCGCGGCTGATCTACGCCGTCGCCAATGGCTTCGGGCAGTTCGGACCGGCGCGCCAGAACCGCATGAGCGACTCGTTCGCCCAAGCGCGCAGCGGCATCTCGAGCGTGACCGGCCATCCCGGCGACGCCCCGGTGATCCCCGGCGCGATCGTCGGGGATACCGGCGGCGCCATGGCGCTCGCCCTCGGCATCGTGACGGCCTTGCTCGCGCGGGAGCGGACCGGCGCCGGCCAGAAGGTGTCGACGTCGGCCTACGGGGCGCTGCTCTGGATGCAGAGCTGGGAGATCAATCACTCATCGGTGACGGGGCACGTGTTGCGGCGCGAGGGCGCCTACCACGCCGGCTCTCCCCAGATGACGGGCATCTATGAGACCGCCGACGGCGGCGCCTTCTGCCTCGGGATCCGTGATGACGAGAACTGGCGGGCCTTTTGCGAGTTCGGCCGCACGCCGGAGCTGGCCGACGATCCGCGCTGGGACACCGCCCGGAAGCGCAATCCGGCGGATGGTCTGCCGCATGCGAGCGAAGAGGAACTCGACGAGATCCGCCTGCGGCTGCGACCGGCGATCGCCGCGGTCATGCGCCGCCGCCGCACGGACGAGTGGACGGACTTCTTCGAGATCCACCCGGACGGGATCGTCGCGCAGCGCGTCTTCGACTACGCGGACGTCCTGGCCGACGAGCAGGCGCGGGCCAACGGCTACGTCGTGGAGAAGGAGATCCCCCACGTGGGGCGTCGCAAGCTGGTCGGCAACCCCGTGCACCTGAGCGAGACGCCCGGGTCGCCGAAAGCGCTCTTCGCCGAGCACGGGGAGCACACCGCGGAGATCATGCGCGCCCTCGGCTTCGACGACGCCGCGATCGCCGAGGTCGAAGCGCAGCGAACGCCGGGCGCGGGGGCGGGACCGGGGCTGAAGTAGGCGGGCGGGCACCTGCGGGCCGGGCGCGCGGCGCGGTGCGCACGGCAGTCTAGACTCCGGCGCATGGAGATCGGCCTCTTCTTCCAGCTGCCCGCCTGGCCCGACCAGCGCCCCGGCGACCGCTACGAGGACACGCTGCGCCAGATCGAGCTGGGCGACACGCTCGGCTTCTCCGTGGCCTGGCTGGCGGAACTGCACTTCGAGTCCAGCCGCGGCCTCATGCCCTCGCCGTTCCTGGTCGCCGCCGCCGCGTCGCAGCGCACGCAGCGCATCGGCCTGGGCACCGCCGTCGCGCTGCTGCCCCTGCACAATCCCCTGCGGCTCGCCGAGGAGACGGCGATGCTCGATCACCTCTCGGGGGGCCGGCTACGGCTGGGCATCGGCCGGGGACACGGCCAGCCGCACTACGCCGGCTTCGGCATCGACGTCGCGGAGCGCGGTAGCCGCTTCGCCGAGGCGCTGGAGGTGATGCGGCGCGCCTGGGGACCGGAGCCGCTGCGCTTCCGCGGGCGGCACTTCCACTACGACGGCGTCACCGTCGTGCCGAAGCCGCTGCAGCAGCCCCACCCGCCGCTGCTCATGGCCGCGAACAGCGATGAGTTGGTGGAGACGGCCATCGCGCTGGAGATCCCGGTCATGATGGCGACCGTCACCGCCACGCCCGAGCAGATCGAGGCCCGCAGCCGTCGCTACCGCTCGGCCCGCCCAGACGCTCCCGAACGCGACATCGCGCTGCTGGCGCCGATCCACGTCGCGGAGACGGAGGCCCTGGCGCGCCGCGACGCCGAAGCGTCGCACCTGAGCTACTACCACGAGGTGGCCCGCCTCGTGCGCGCGGGCTCACGGGAGGGATCGCCGCTCGCGGCCCGCGTCGACCGCTTCGCCTCGATGACGTTCGAGGAGGCCGTCGCCACGGACACGGTGGTCGGCACGCCGGAGACAGTGCTGCGCCGCCTGACCGATCTGCATGCGCGTTATCGCTGCGGGCACATCATGGGCTGGTTCAGCTTCGGCGGGCGCATCCCGCACGACCGCGTCCTGGCGTCGATGCGCCTGTTCGCGGAGGAGGTGCTGCCGGGGCTGCCGTAGCGGCGGGACCGGGAGCGGGATCGCAAGGGCCACGCCTCCCGTTGACGCCCGCCCGCCTCCCGGCCTAGCCTTCGATGGCCCACCCCCAGGCGCCGGAGAGGCGTCGATTCCCGGCAGACGCCGATTGGGAAAGACAGCATGGACATCGCCCCCGACACGCTCCGCCAGATGTACGAACGCATGGTCCTGCTCCGCGAGTTCGACGAGCGCTGCGGACGGCTGATGCAGGAGAACCGCACGAAGGGCGCGGTCCATCTCTACTGCGGCGAGGAGGCGGTGGCGGTGGGCCTCTGCACCCACCTCACGAACAAGGACTACATCACCTCCACGCACCGCGGCCATGGACACCTGCTCGCCAAGGGGGGCGACCCCAAGTTCATGTACGCCGAACTGTTCGGCCGGTCGACCGGCTACTGCAAGGGCAAGGGCGGCTCGATGCATATCGCCGACCTCGACCTGGGCATGCTGGGGGCCAACGGCATCGTGGGCGCCGGCCCGCCCATCGCGCTGGGCGCCGCCTTCGCCTGCCACTACCGCAAGGACGGTAACGTCGCCGTCTGCTTCTTCGGCGACGGGGCCTCGAATGAGGGCACCTTCCACGAGGCGGCCAACATGGCCGGGCTCTTCCGGCTGCCGCTCGTCCTGGTCTGCGAGAACAATCTCTACGGCGAATGGACCCGGCAGGCCGACCACCAACCGATCGACGACATCGCCGACCGGGCCGCCTCGTACGACATGCCCGGCGTGACCGTCGACGGCATGGACGCCTTCGCGGTCTACGAAGCGGCCGGCGAGGCCATCGCCCGCGCGCGCCGCGGCGAGGGCCCCACGCTGCTCGAATGCAAGACCTATCGCTACTACGACCACGTCGGCGTCGACTTCGGCAAGCTGGTCCGCGACCCGGACGAGGTCGCCTCCTGGAAGGCGCGCGACCCGCTCGAGCAGTTCCCACGCCGGCTCGTGGAGATGGGCGTGCTCACGCAGGCCGACATCGACCGCATCACGTCGGAGACGCGCGCGCGGATCGAGGACGCCGTGGACTTCGCCGAAGCGAGTCCACACGCCGATCCCGCCTTCCTCCTCGACGATGTCTACACCGAATCCGCTGCGGAAGGAGCGTACGCCTGATGCCTATCAAATCCGTCACACAGGCCATCCCCGAGGCGCTGGGCCAGGAGATGACCCGCGACCCCGACATCTTCTTCGCCGGCGAGGATCTGAGCGTGGGCGGCGCCTTCGGCACCTCGAAAGGGCTGAAGCAGGTCTACGGCGACCGCGTCATCGACACGCCCATCTCCGAGTCGGCCATCGCGGGGCTCGCGGTGGGGGCGGCGGCGGCCGGCCTGCGCCCCGTGATCGAGATCATGTTCATGGACTTCGTGGGCGTTTGCATGGACGAGCTGGTCAATCAGATGGCCAAGATGAAGTACATGTTCGGCGGTAAGGCCACGCTGCCCATCGTCGTCACGACCGCCGCCGGGGCGGGATTCAGCATGGCCGCCCAGCACAGCCAGAGCCTGGAGGCGTGGTTCTGCCATATCCCCGGCCTCAAAGTCGTCATGCCATCGAGCGCCTACGACACCAAGGGCCTCCTGATCAGCGCGATCCGCGACGACAACCCCGTGATCTTCATCGTGATCAAGCGCAACTTGGCCCTACGGGACGAAGTCCCCGACGAGCCCTACGCGATCCCCCTGGGAGTGGCCGAGGTCAAGCGCGAGGGCAGCGACGTCACGGTCGTCGCCACGGGCCACATGGTCTCGCAGGCGCAGCGCGCCGCCGACCAACTGGCCGAGCGGGGCGTCAGCGTGGAGGTCGTCGACCCCCGCACCCTCTCGCCGCTGGACATGGACACGATCATCGCCTCGGTGCAGAAGACGAGCCGGGCCGTCGTCGCGCAGGAGGGCGTCCAGTTCTGCGGCTTCGCCGCCGAGATCGCCGCCGCGATCCAGGAGCAGGCCTTCGACTACCTCGACGCGCCCGTCAAGCGTGTGGGCGCGCCGTTCAGCCCGGTCCCGTTCAGCCCCGCCCTGGAGAAGGTCTGGCTGCCCGGCGCGGACGACATCATCGCGGCCGTTGACGAGATCCTCCCTGCCCGCGTCTAGCGGGGTCGCCGGCCGCGTGCGCAGCGTCGGCCTGATCGCCAACCCCGCGGCCGGCCGCGACATCCGCCGCCTGGTCGCGCACGCCTCCGTCTTCAGCGCGAACGAGAAGGTGCGCATCGTCCGGCGGCTGCTGCTGGCGCTCGACGCGGCCGGCGTCGAGCGCGTCCGCTACATGCCCGACCCATCGCACCTGGTGCCCCGCGCCGCCCGCGACCAGGCGCTGCGGCTGCGGCTCGATCCGCTCTGCGGCGCGTTCCGGGGCGTCGCGGCGGACACCACCCTCGCCGCACGCCGCATGGCGGAGGAAGGGGCCGGCTGCCTCGTCAGCCTGGGCGGCGACGGCACCAACCGCGCCATCGCCCTGGGCACGACATCGGTCCCGCTCATCCCGCTCTCCACGGGCACGAACAACGTCTTCCCCAGCGCGCGCGAGAGCACCGTCGCGGGGCTTGCCGCTGCCGCGATCGCGACCGGCCGGGTCGATGCGGTCGCCGTCGCGCCGCGCAGCAAGCTGATCGAGGTCGGCCTGCCGGACGGGCAGGAGGTCGCGCTGATCGACGTCGCGGTGCTGGCGGGCTCGATCGTGGGCAGCCGCGCGATCTGGGATCCGGCCACGCTGCGCGAGATCGTCCTCACGCGCGCCGATCCGGCCGCCGTCGGCCTGGCCGCGATCGGTGGGGCGATCACGTCGATCGGCCCGGACGACGACGCCGGCCTGCACCTCCACATCGGCGGCGACGGCGCGCGCACGGTCCGGGTGGCGCTCGCCCCCGGCCTGCTGCGCGCCGTCTCGATCGAGGGGGTCCGGCGGCTCGACATCGCTGCTATCGTCCCCGTGACCGGGCCCGCGCTGCTCGCCTTCGACGGCGAGCGCGAGGTGTTCCTGGCCGACGGACAGACCGCGCAACTGCGGCTCACCCGCGCGGGACCGCCCGTGGTCGATATCGACGCCTGCCTCCTCGCCGCGCGGGAGGCCGGATTCTTCGTGGAGTAGCGCCATGCCCACCGCAGTCATCCTTCCCAAGCTCGGCATGACCATGGTCGAGGGCACGATCACCGAGTGGTACCAACAATCGGGCGACGCCGTGCAGACGGGCGACCTGCTCTTCGCCTTCGAGACGGAGAAGGTCAACTACGAGGTCCAGGCGGAAGCGGAGGGAACGCTGCACATCCTCGTCGCCGCCACGGAGACCGTGGACGCCGGGACCGTCGTCGCGCAGATCCTCGCCGCCGGCGAAGAGCCGGCCCCCGTGGCCGCCCCGGCGACTGCCCGAGCCCCCGCCGCCGCGGCGAGCGCCCCCGCGGCCGCGGCCGCCCCCGCCCCGGATGCCGGCGCAGCCGGTGGCGCCCCGAGCGGCGCCGGACGCGCCTCGCCCGCCGTCAAGCGACTGGCCGCCTCGCACGGCCTGGACCTGGCGACGATCCGCGGCAGCGGCGTCGGCGGCCGCATCCTGCGCACGGACGTCGAGGAGGCGGCGGCAGCGGCGGCAGCGCCCCCGGCGCCGGCGGGCCCCGTGAAGGCCTCCCCGGCCGCCAAGCGGCTGGCCCGCGAGCACGACCTGGACCTCACCGGCCTGACCGGCAGCGGCCCCGGCGGGCGCATCGTCACCGAGGACGTCGAGGCCGCGCTGGCGGCGGCCGCACTGGCGACGGCGGCCCCGGCCCCGGCCCCAGCCGACGCCGAGACGTTCCCCTACCGCGGCATGCGACGCACCATCGGCAGCCGCATGCACGCCTCGCTGCAGGAGATGGCGCAACTGACCATGGCGACGGACGTCGACATGACGCGCGCGGTGGCCCTGCGCCGCGAGCTGCTCGACCTCTGGGCCGACCGCGGGCTGCGCCCCACCTACACCGACTTCGTGATCAAGGCCGCCGCGCTCGCGCTGCGCGCGCATCCGCGCCTCAACGCTGAGCTCCGCGACGACGTGATCGTGCTGCATCCGCAGATCCATGTCGGGTTCGCGGTCGCGTTGGACGAGGGGCTCATCGTGCCGGTCACCCGCGACACCGACGCCCTGCCGCTCGACGAACTCGCGCCGATCAGCGCCGACCTCGCGGTGCGGGCCCGCGAGCGCCGCCTGGGCGCGGACGACCTCACGGGCGGCACGTTCACCGTCACCTCGCTGGGCATGTACGGCATCGACGTGTTCACGCCGATCATCAACCCGCCCCAGGCCGCGATCCTGGGCGTCGGCCGGATCAGCGAGCGCCCCGTCTTCCGCGGCGAGAGCAACGACGTGGAGCGGCGCTCGTTCATGACGCTCAGCCTCACGATCGACCATCGCGTCGTCGACGGGGCGCCGGCGGCGGAGTTCCTGCGCGACGTGAAGGGCATCCTGGAGCGGCCGGCGCAACTGATCCTGCCCTGAGCCGTCGATCGCGTCCCGTATCTCGTCCCATATCTGAGGAGCGCGCCATGCCGTTCGCCGAGGTCCGGGACCTGCGGATGTACTACGAACTGCAGGGGGCCGGTCCGCGTTTGCTCTCGATCAGCGGCAGCGGCGGCGACCTGCGCCGCCGTCCCAACGTCGTCGCCCCGCTGCGTGACAGCTTCACCCTGCTCCAGTACGACCAGCGCGGCCTGGGCCGGACGACGATCTCCGATCCGCCCTACACGATGCAGGACTACGCCGACGACGCCGCGGCGCTGCTCGACGTGCTGGGCTGGGAGCGCTGTCACGTGATGGGGACATCGTTCGGGGGGATGGTGGCGCAGGAGTTCGCGCTGCGGTACCCGGCGCGGGTCGATCGGCTGGTGCTGAATTGCACGTCCAGCGGCGGCGCGGGGCGACCCTCCTATCCGCTGCACGACCTGCAATCGCTCGGCCCGCTCGATCGCTTCCGCACCATGCTGGCCCTCTCCGACACGCGCCAGGACGCGGCCTGGCAGGCCGCGCACACGGAGCGGGTGCGCGCCATGCAGGCGGACTTCCTCGCCGCGCAGGCGGTCGGGGCCGACGAACCACGCCGGGCCCTGGGCGCGGTCGCGCAACTCGAGGCGCGCCGCCATCACGACGTCTATGACCGCCTGCCCCAGCTGTCGATGCCCGTGGCGGTCTGCGCCGGCCGCTACGACGGCATCGCGCCGCCCGCCAACGCCCGTGCGATCGCCGATCAGATCCCCGGCGCGGCGCTGCGCCTCTTCGAGGGCGGGCATCCGTTCCTCGCGCAGGATCCGGCGGCGCTGCCGTCCATCCAGGCGTTCCTGCTCGGCGATCGCGGCCAGGGCTGAGAGGCGTCGGCCCGGCTACAAGCCCCACGCCCGCGCGACGACCACCGCGACGCCCGCCGCCAGGCAGTAGACGACGAACACCCGCAGCGAGTGCGCCCGCACCAGCGCCAACAGCCCCCGGATGGCCACCACCGCCACCCCGAACGACACCGCCGCCCCCAGCGCCATCTCGCCCAGGCCGACGCCGGCCTCCGCACCGTCCGCCGCCAGTTGGTAGGCGGCCCACAGCCCCGCCCCGCCGATCGCCGGCGCCGCCAGATAGAGCGCGAACAGCGCCGCCCCCTCCCGCGTCACGTCGTGCAGCATCCCGGCCGCCATGCACATGCCCGATCGCGAGACGCCCGGGAGCACCGCCACGGCCTGCGCGACGCCGATGCGCAGGCTGTCCCGCGCCCCGATCGTCGCCAGCGCCCGCGTGCGACGGCCGAAGCGGTCGGCGGCCCATAGCATCACGCCCGTGCCGATCAGGAACGCGCCCACCCAGGTCGGGTCGCGCAGCGGGCCGTCCAGCGCGTCGCGCACGGCCAAGCCCACGACGGCCAGGGGCAGCGTCGCCAGGATGACCAGCGTCAGCAGTCGCGACGGGGGCAGCCCGCTGCTCCCCGCGCCCCCCGCCCCGGCCGCGCGCCGTCCCACGAGGCCCCGCCCCACGAGGCCCAGTGCGATCGCCCACCACTCCGCCCGGAAGACGACCAGCAGCGCCAGCAGCGTGCCCACGTGCACCGCGACGTCGAAGGCGACGCCGGGATCGTCGGCGCCCAGAATCCAGGCCCCGAGGACCAAGTGACCGCTGCTGCTCACCGGCAGGAACTCCGTCACCCCCTGCACGACGGCCAGAACGATGACCTCCAGAATCGACATCGGTTGTCCGGCCGCCCTTCCCTCGCACCGGCGGGCGCGGTGCGCGTCCATCGTCTCGCGCGCCGCGCGCTGGGACCACCGCCGCGGCGCGGCGCGGAAGTCGCCGGAGTACGTGACAAAACCCAGCCGTGGCGATACCGTTTCGCCACTGTGCCAGAATTGCGCGCGTCGCGACTGGCCGGTGCTGCGCGTCCGTAGGGCGCTCGAATGCGACGCGCGGCGTCGCAATGGGGAGATGACGATGGTCGATCTGGCGCGCTCCGACGCGGTGCTCGCTCGCTACCGATCCCTCGTCGACGGCGGCACGCCCCCCTCCGAGTGGGCCTTCGCCTGGCGCACGGAGATCAACCGCGGCGGCTTCGACGCCTACGACTTCCTCATGCGCGAGGTCGTCGACACGGGCAAGTGCGTCGGCTGCGCGGCCTGCGTCACGATCTGCCCCACCGACGTCTTCGATTACGTGGGCGAGGAGCCGGTGGACACCCGCCCCGATGCCTGCGTGCACTGCGTGCTCTGCGCCGACGTCTGCCCGGTGCTCAGCCCGCCCGACCACACGATCGCCGACGTCATGCACTACCGCGAGCCCAAGCTCGACGAGGGCTACGGCGTCTACGCCTACGAGTGCCTGGTCCGCGCGACCAAGCCCGAGATCGCGGCCCGCGCCCAGGACGGGGGGCTGATCAGCGCCATCCTGCTGCACCAGCTGGAGCAGGGCGGCATCAAGGGCGCCGTCATCGGCGACATCCTGCCGCACGACCCCCAAGTGGGAACACAGCTGCTGGCCACCACGCCGGACGAGATCCTGAACGCGCGCGGATCGCGCTACACGTACTCACCCAACACCGTGGCCCTGAGCGAGGCGATCGAGAAGGACATCAAGCCGATCGCCGTGGTCGGCGTGCCCTGCCAGGTCGACGGCGTGCGGCAGCAGCAGCACTCCGGCATCCGCCTGGCGATGAACAAGTGGTACCGCGAGAACATCAAGCTCGTGCTGGGGCTGTTCTGCTCCGAGGCCTTCACGCACGAGTCGATCGCCGCGCTGGCGCGCGACTACGGCCGCGACCGCAAAGAGATCGACAACATCAACATCAAGGGCAAGGTGATCATCCGCTTCACCGACGGCGTGGTCGAGCAGCGATCGCTGAAGGAGTTCCAGCAGTACGCCCGCCCGGCCTGCCTGTACTGCCAGGACTACTCCACCGATCAGGCCGACATCGGCGCGGGCGGCATCGGGCTGGACGGCTGGACCTACACCGTCGTGCGCACCGAGGCCGGACACGAGGCCTTCCAGGCCTGCCTCGACGACGGCTGGCTGGAGACCCGTCCCGTCTCGGACGCGCCGCGCAGCAAGCCGCTGCTGCAGCGCCTGGCCGGCTACAAGCGCGACAAGCTGCCGCCGCCGCTGCTGCCCACCGTGCAGGAGCGCCGCGAGACCGGTCAGATGGACCCCAAGGGCTTCCGCCTGTCGAAGATCAAGAAGCAGGCGGAAGCGGAAGCCGCCGCCCGCGCCGCCGCCGCCGCCGCCGGGAACGGCAGTGGGAGCATCGTATGACCACCATCGACGCGCCCCGTTTCACAGCCCGCCACATCGACGACCTGAACGTGATCTGCTCCGGCCAGGGCGGCGACGGCTCGCTCACCGTCACCACGATCCTGGCCGACCTGCTGCGTCGCGACGGCCTGCACGTCTACACCGAGCGCGACGTGCTCTCCCGGATCAAGGGCGGCTACGCCGCCGCCTCGCTGCGCGCCTCCGCCCCCGAGCGCCACGCCATGGGCGACCACCTGGAGGTCGTCGTGGCCTTCGAGGAGCAGGGCGTCCGCCGCGCCGCCCCCCGAATGGCGCACGACGCCATCGTCGTCTTCGACAACTCCGAGGGGGATCTGCCGGCGGGCCTGCTGCCCGACGGCGCGCGCCTGCTGGCCGCGCCCATGGGCCGCTACGCCGTCCGCGACCTGGGCCGCACGCTCTACAAGAACATGGTCGCTACCGGCATCGTCACGCGCGCGCTCGGCATCCCCGATGACGAAGTCCGCGACGCCGTGCGGACCCGCTTCAATCGCCTGGGCCAGCCCATCCTGGGCTACAACCTGCGGGCGCTGGATCTGGGCTTCGGGGCCGCCGAAACGATGCAGGTGGGCGAGGGCCTCTACAACGTCACGCAGCGGCACGGCAGCGAGCGCATCCAGCTCACGGGCAACGACGCGCTGGCCTTCGGCTTCCTCGTCGCCGGGGGGCGCTTCTTCACCGGCTACCCCATCACGCCGGCCACCGACATCCTGGACTGGCTGCAGAAGTGGCTGCCCCAATTCGGCGGCATCGCCCGTCAGGCCGAGGACGAGCTGGCGGCCATCAACATGGCGATCGGCGCCGCGCTCACCGGCGTGCGCGCCATGACCGCGACCTCCGGCCCCGGCCTCGCGCTCATGCAGGAGGGGGTCAGCCAGGCGGGCAGCGGCGAGATCCCGCTGGTCATCGTCGACACCCAGCGCGGCGGCCCCTCCACCGGGATGCCCACCAAGCCCGAGCAGTCCGACATCAACCTGATGTGCTTCGGCGGCAACGGCGACTTCCCTCGCGTCGTCGTCGCGCCCGGCAGCGTGCAGGACTGCTTCGAGATCGGCATCCAGGCCACGAACCTCGCCGAGCAGTTCCAGATCCCGGTCTACGTCGCGATGGACCAGGGCACCTGCCAGAACCTCGCCACGATCGAGCCCTTCAACCTGGACGCCATCCAGATCGACCGGGGCAAGCGCCTCAGCCAGGCAGACGTGGACGCCCTCGACCGCTACGACCGCTACGCCGTCACCGCCGACGGCGTCTCGCCCTACACCGTGCCCGGCACCGCGCACGGCATGTCGCTGGTCACCGGCAACGAGCGCTACCCCGACGGCACCGTCACGACGCACCCGGGCAACCGCCTGACGATGGTCGCCAAGCGCGACCGCAAGATCGAGACCGCGCTGCGCGAGGGCCACCTGCCCTCGTCCGTCCTCTGGGGCGACGCCGACGCGGAGATCGGCGTGATCGGGGTCGGCGGGACGTTCGGCCCCATCCTCGAGGCGCTGGAGCGGCTGGCGGCGCGGGGCATCGGCGTCGCCTACCATCAGCCGCGCACCCTCTGGCCTGTGATGCCGGACACGGTCGCGTTCATCAACAGCCATCGCCGGGTCTTCGTCGTGGAGTTGAACTCCAGCGCCCAGATGGCCAAGCTCTTCATCCGCGAGGGCGCCGACGCGTCCAAGATCGAGAATGTGCTCCGCTTCGACGGAGAGCCCATGCGCCCCAACGATGTCGTGGGGCCCATCGCCGCCTACTGCGGGCAGCAGTAGGGCACGGGGCCGGCCATCGCCCAGCGACGGAGAACGGAAACCGCATGACCACTCTGACGACCGAGCCGCCCGTGACGCAGACCTTCCCCATCAAGGAGACCATCTGGTGCGCCGGCTGCGGCCACTTCAGCGTGCTCAACGCCCTCGACGGCGCCTTCGGGCGGCTCGGCATCGACGGCAAGGACGCGCTCATCGTCGCCGGCATCGGCTGCTCGGGCACCGTCCAGAATCACGTGCGGGCCTACGGCTACCACGCGCTGCACGGCCGCGCCCTGCCCAGCGCCGCGGGGGCCAAGATGGCCAACCCGGAGTTGACCGTCATCGCCGCCGGCGGCGACGGCGACGGCCTCGCCATCGGCGGCGGGCACCTGATGCACACGTTCCGCAACAACCCGTCGATCGCCTACATCATCATGAACAACAGCACCTACGGGCTCACCAAGGGCCAAGCCTCGCCCACGAGCCAGGGCGGCTTCAAGGGCTTCGCGGCCCGCGAGCAGGTGGACCCGGTGATGCTGGGGCTCAGCATCCCCGCGACGACCTTCCTGGCGCGCAGCTACTCGGGCAACGGCGATCAGCTCGAGCGGCTCACCGACGCCGCCATCGTCCACGCCAACAGCGGTCTCGGCTTCGCCTTCCTGGAGGTCATCTCGCCCTGCGTGGCGTACAACGACCGCTACCACGAGTGGCCCTCGCACCTCGTCGATGTCGAGCGCATGCCCGGCTACGACCCCCACGACCGGGGCGGCGTCTTCACCCGCCTGCTGGCCCTCGACCAGGAGGGTCGCATGCCCACGGGCCTGCTCTTCCTCAACGAGGACGCGCCCCTCGCCGATGCCGCCGGCCCCGCCCAGCAGGACGTCGCGCCGTCGTCGAACCTGGAGGCGTATCGGAAGGTCCTGGCGTCGTTCCAGGCGTAGGGAGCGGGGGTCGTCGGCGTGGACGCGTGGGACGCCTCTAGCGTGCCTTCAGCGACGACCCACCTGCACGACTTCGGAACCGGCCAGACCGAGCCGCAACTCTTTGCTTGCTCGGACCGAGTTGATCGAGTCCTCAAGCTCCAGGGCATAGCTATCGGTCCTTCATTGGCGTCGGACTGGGTGGGGTCATTGCTGGCCGTTGAGCTTGAAGTGCGCTCGCCAGCGCCCAAGCTCGTCGACGTGGATGAAGTCGCCATCGCCACGCTGCCCCGCGCCCAGCGCGACCGCGCAGTTCCCGGCCTCGCGTTCGGGACCACGTACGTGCATGCCGCCTCGACCGTGAGCGGGCTCGACTCGATCATCGCCTGCCCGAATCACGCGGAGTTGCTCTCACGACTCCTCGTACTGGACATGTGGATCGGCACCGAAGACCGGATGCACCCGGACTTCGGACGGAACCTGCTTATCGACAACGTGGACAGGACCCGGAGCTTGATGGTCATCGACTTCGGCATGGCCTTCACGCCGGTCCTGTTCAAGATGGTTGGAGCAGAGCCGGATATTGAGCACATCGACCTCCGGTTTCGGCCGGAAATCCGCCCGCTGCTGGGTCGCGAGCACATCCGCAGCGCGCTCTCGGATGCCGAGGCGATCACGCAGGCAGACCTGGTGGGGTACGCTTCCACGACACCAAGCGAGTGGATCGGTGACGAGACGAAGGGTGCTATTGTCTCGTTCCTCATCGCCCGCCAGCCTCACCTGCGCGCGAAGGCGAACCAGGTTCTAGGTCTGTCACGATGAACATCTATCACTACCTCCTTCTCCAGTACGTGGGCGATCCTGCCAGAAGTGAGGCCGTGAATCTGGGTGTCGCCGTCCTGGATCCGCGTGACGGCCATGCCGATGTGAGATTTGATCGTGGCGCCGCCGCGCGAATCCGCCGGTCGTGGCCGCACTTCGACCGCGTAACGTTCTCTGCCTTCGTTCGAGATTTGCAGGCCACCCTCGGCATCCCCCACCAGGCCCGCTTCGGCGAGCTACCGCCACGAACCGCACCCACAGTCGAGACCATGCGGGCTCTCGCCGAAACAGCGTGTAACCAGTTCCGGCTGCTCGGCCCAAAGCGATGGGCCGCCGAATCGCTCGACGCCGCGTCGGGTGAACTTTACGAGCGCCTGGTCTGGGAGCGCCCGCGCAGAGTCGAGAGACCGCGACACATGACACGCGCTCAACTCAGAAATCGGGTTGACCGCATCCTTCGCAAGTGGGCACAGACGCGAAGCGAAGATGTCGTGATCGACGCAGACCTCGATGTTGAGGGGGAGCTTGCCCATCATCGCGTCGACCTCGTCGCCTCGCGCGGGAAAGAAACAGAGCACTTGTTCTTTGTTGTTCCCGTGGGCCGCAATGAGGAGCAGGCTCATCAGGCTCGGCTGATCCGCGATGCGCTGCCCGCCGCTGTTGAGGACATCCGTCGCCGACATCCTCACGCAAACTCGTACGCCGTCTTCGAGGCCACTGGCGAGGAGAACGAGCGGGCCCGGAGGTTCCTCTCGCGCGTCGATGCGCTGGATGTCATGTCCGTCGAGGAAGTCCAGCGAAGATTCGAGGCCGAGCCAGTCATAGCCTGACCTGCGACGCCAACAGCGCGTTCCCGCACACCCCCCAGCGCCGACCGCCAGCTACACTCAGCCCCCGACACGGGGCCGATGTGAAGACCACCCTCCGACTCCTCTATCTGCGGGCGCGCGCCAACTGGCGACTGCTCAGCGTCGTTGGCTTCGGCATCCTCATCGCCAGCGTGCTGATGGCCTCGACGACGCTCTACACGCGCGCCCTCACCGACCTGGGCCTCAACTACGACCTGCGGCGCGCTACCGGCGAGACCGGCGCCGTGGACGTCACCCTCAACCAGACGCTGCTCGGCGGGCAGCGCAGCGCCGACGTGACGACGTTCGTGGAGGGCAGCCTGGAGGCGCACTTCGGCGACCTCGCCCTCCCCGGCCACCTGCGGGCCCAGCAGGTGGGCGCCCTGCACATGCTGTACGACAGCGGCTTCGTCTCCAACGCCAACTTCGGCGCGCAGATCACCGGCGTGGAGGGCTGGGAATCGCAGGCCGTGTTCGAGGGCCGCGCCCCGCGGCTGCCGGCGCTGCGCCTCGACCCCGGCCTCGGCTTCCCGGTGCTGGACGGCCCCGTGGAGGTCGCGATCCCGCGCTTCCACGCCGACCTGCTGCGGATCGAGGTCGGTGACGCGTTCTCGCTCGCCGACGTCTACGACGAGTGCGACCGCGAGCCGCCGCTGCCGGACGGGTCCCCGCCGCCCAACGCCGTGCCCTGCCAGACGAGCGCCATCGTCACGCTGCGCATCCCAGTCGCGGTCGTGGGCATCTTCGAGGCGAGCGACCCGGCCCTGCCCCTCTGGCGCGCGAGCCTGCACAGCTTGCGCAGCCTGGGGCCCACGCTGAACCCCAGCCTCTTCGGCACCGTGCCGTTCTTCGTGCACTCCGACGCCCTGGGCGGGCCGCTGGCGCAGATCCTCCCCGGCTACCACGCGAGCAGCCGCGTCCAGGACGCCGTGCCCGTCGCCGCGTTCGACAGCCACGGCGTGCCCGCCGACCTCGCCCGCTTCGATGCGCTGCGCGAGGACGTGACGACCGCCAACGCCTTCACCCAGAGCCGGATCGATGACGTCCTGCGCCGCTTCCAGGCCGAACGGGACTTCAGCGTCGTGCCGATCCTGATCATCCTGATCCAGGTCGTCGCGATCGTCTTCTTCTTCATCGTGGTCATGGCGCGGCTGCTGGTGAGCCGGGAGACCGAGGAGCTGATCCTCCTGCGCGGGCGCGGGGCGTCGCTGCTGCAGGTGCTGGGCCTCTACGTCGTCCAACTGACGCCGATCGTGTTCATCGCGGCGGCGATCGCGCCGCTGATCGCGTTCGGCGCGATCAGCGCCCTGGGATTCGTGGGCGCGTTCCGCGACGTGACCGGCGCCACGTGGATCGCCACGCCGCTCACGCCGCAAGCGTGGGCGCTGGCGCTGGCCGGCGCGACGCTGGCCGTCGTCGCGGTGCTGATCCCGGTCATCGTGGCGGCGCATGTGCGGCCCGGCGCGGCGCGCTACGTGGCCGCCCGGCCCGCCGGCGCGAACGTGGTGCAGCGCTACTACCTGGACATCGCCTTCCTCGCCGTCGCCGGGTTCCTGGTCTGGGCCGTCTCCGCGCGCGACGCCGTGTTCACCCGCGACACCGTGGGCGGGCTCGCCACCGACCCCCTGGTGATGATCGCGCCGGCCTTGGTGGGGATGGTCGCGGTCATCCTCGTCCTGCGCCTGCTGCCGGTCGGCCTGCGCGCCCTCGCCTGGCTGGGGCGCGACCGCCTGGCGATGCCCATCGCGGCGGGGCTGCGACAGGCTGTGCGCAACCCGGGGCCGCTCGCGCGGCTGAGCCTGCTGCTCATGCTGGCCGCGGCGCTGGGCACCTTCGCGGCATCGTACGGCGGCACCGTGGTGCGCTCCTTCGAGGAGCGCGAGCGCTACGCCGCAGGCGCCGATCTGCGCGCCCCGATCGAGCCGGCCGCGCCCGGCGTGCTGCAGGAGCGGCTCGACGGGCTGCCGGGGGACAGCCCCACCGCGATCGCGATCCGGCGCACCGGCAGCATCTCCCGCACCAGCGTCGCCGCGGGCGGCAACGTGCAACTGCTGGGCGTCGAGAGTCAGCGCGCGGCCGGCTTCCTGTGGTTCCGCGACGACTTCACCGAGACGCCCCCGGCGGAGATCCTGTCCGCGCTCGCCCCGGGGCCCAGCCTCGGCGGCATCGCCGTGCCCGACGACGTGGCGGAGTTCAGCGTCGCCGTGCACCTGAGCGCGGTCCGCGACGACATCAGCGTCTGGCTGCAAGTGCGCGACGGCGCGGGGCGCTTCTTCCGGGTTCTGATGGGCACGCCGGCGCTCAGTGGGACCTGGGAAGAGCTCCGCGTACCCGCCTTCGGCACGGCTCAGTCGGACCGCACCGAGCCGCCCTACACGCTGCACGCCGTCGCCTACACGGAGGCGGAAAACCGCAGCATCATGGAGCCCGGCACGATCCGCTTCGACGACATCACGGCGATCACCCGCGACGGGGAGGCCGTGCTGCTGGAAGGCTTCGAGTCGGCCGCCCACGTGTGGCGCATGCAGCCGCTCTCCCGCGCGGAGGCCACCGATGAGGCGGCGCGCCGCACCGACGGTCTGGCGCGCAGCGGTGACGGCGCGATGGAATACCGCTGGACGGCCGGCGTCTCGCCGGGCCGCCGCGGCGTCTATCTGCCGGCCCCGAACCTCTGCGACGCCGCGGGCGTCTGCGCGCTCAACGTCGTCGCCAGCAACAGCTTCCTGCGCACGCACGGGCTCGTGGTGGGCGGTCGCGCGCCCTTCCGCTTTACCGGGTACAGCATCGATGTCCGCATTATCGATTCCGTCGAGTTCTTCCCCACGCTCGACCCGCTGGTGGGGGGCGGCTTCCTCATCGCCGACGTCTTCGACCTCTACCACCTCGGCGCCATGCTGAGCCTGCGCCGGCCCATCGCCATCAACGAGGCCTGGGTCAACGGCCCCAGCGACCCGGGCCTGCGCGAGCGCACGATCCTCGCGCTGACCGAGTTGAGCGACGGTGCGGATCCGATCGATCAGCGGCTTCAGGTGGCCACCGCCGGCGACGATCCGCTCGTCGCGGCGGGCGGCAGCGGCATCCTGCTGGTCTCGTTCATCGCCGTCGGCCTGCTGGTGATCGTGGCCTTCCTGGTCAGCGTCATCTTCACGGCGCACGCGCGCATGCTGGAGATGGCCGTGCTGCGCACGCTGGGCATCGGACGAGGCACGCTGCTGGGCCAGTTGATCGTCGAGTACACGATCGTGGCCGTGGTGGGGCTGGGACTGGGCACATTCCTGGGCGATCGGATCGCCCGGCTCATGCTGCGCTTCCTGGAGGTCGACGAGACGGGCGACCGCGTCCTGCCGCCATTCCTGCTAACGACGGATTGGACCACCGTGGGGGCGTCCTACCTGGTGCTCATCGCCATGCTGGCGGTGGGCGTCGCCATCGCCTGGCGGCTCTACATCCGCGAGTCGATCACCCGCTCCCTACGGCTCGCGGTCTGATGGCCGCCCAGCCCACCCGCTGCTGGCGCGCCGCGGCCGGGTCTGCCCAAGCCGGATTAGCCCCGGCCGGATCAGCCCCGGCCGGATCAGGACGAGTCCGGCTCCGGCTCCGGCTCGGGGAAGAGACGCTCGGGGAAGCGCTGGGCGTCGTTGATGGGGCGGCTCGTCTCGGGCAGCAGCACGCCGGACAGCGCGACGATCTCGCCGCCCTGCTCGGAGACCAGCAGGGCGACCGCGGAGCCGGGCTCGATCGGTTGGGCCGGGTTCACGGCCAGACGCAGCAGCAGGTCGGAGTCCTCCGTGAAGACCAGCATTGTGCGACCGCCCGCCCAATCGAGCGTGATCGTGAGCCGATCCGCCGCTACCACGCGACCCACCAGCACCTGCCGGCCGCGCAACCCGTCGGGATGCCCGAAGGGGCTCAGGCCGCCGCGCGGGACGATCACGCCCACCCCAACGCCGCTCTCGTTCGGCGCCGGTGGCGCGACATCGGGGGCCTCGACGACGATCGCCGGCGGTCGCTGCGCCTTGTTCGCCACGACGTCCGTCCCCACCAGCCAGCCGGCGATGCCCACGCCCACCAGGACGATGAGCCAGGCCACCAGACCCTGCCAGCCTCGCCGTTTCATGGCGTGCCCCCCGCCGGCCCCACCACCTCGTCCGGCCCCGCCACGATCGCGGCCCGCAGGATCAGCGTGTGCACGTTGTCATCGATGCCGCCCAGGATGATCCAGTCGCCGGGCGCCACGCTGTCGGGCGTGATCGGGGTGAGGCGTTGAATCACCGCGCCGGCCCCCACCCGGACCCGTACGAGGTCCTCCCCCACCCGGACGGAGATGATCTCCCCGTCGACGTCGCTGACCGTACCGGCGATGTCCGCGCGCGGCGTGTCGTCCTGCAGGGTCGCACTCGCGAAGATGCGATTGGCGGCGGGGTTGGGCTCGTCCGCGATCTGCCAGCCCAGCAGCAGCGTCGAGACGAATACCAGGACGGCCAGTCCCGCCAGCAGCACCCCAAACGGCCCCATGACGCCGATCCGTGCGATCATGCCCGCATGCTCCACGTATCCCTCGCTGCCCCGCGTTCCTGCTCGCGCCCGCCGGCGCCCCCGGAGGACGCAGCGCCCGTCGATCGGACGTCCGCGCCGGCCGGGGTCGCGACGTTGAGTCTATCGGGCCGCGGCCTGCGCGCAGGATCACGCTGATGCAACTACCCAGCATCTCCCCCAGCGCGACCGCAGTCCTCACCCGCACGGTCCTGGGGCTCGTCCTGCGCCGCGCCTCGGGGCATCGGCGGTTGCTCGCGGCCGTCATCATCGGCGTCGTGCTGGCCGTCGGGCTGATGTCGGCGACGGAGATCTACCGCAACGCCCTGCGGGAGCTCGGCGTCGACGTGGACCTGTCGCGCGCGGACAAGGTCGAACTCGACCTCTCGGTGTCCTCCAGCACCCACCCCTTCACGCCGGCCTCATACGCCCAGCGGCAGGAGTTGGTCGACGAACGGCTGGACCGCATCGGGCAGTTCCTCAGCGGGCAGACGCAGCGCACGATCTCCTCGACGTTCTTCCTCACCGACCTGGACGCGCCGCGCACCGAGGATCCCGCCCGGCCGCGCTCCAACCTGCAGTTCTTCACCGACCTCGCCCAGCACATCAGCATCGACGCCGGGCGCTTCCCCACGGCGCAGGTCGGCGCCACCCCCGCCGGCGGGGTGCTCATCGAGGTCGCGATCGGCGGCGAGACCGCCCGCCAGCACGGCGTCGCCCTGGGCGACCGCTTCGACCTGCACCCGTTCTGGCGCGAGGACGTGCCGCCCGTCCGCGTCCAGGTCGTGGGAATCATCAGCCCCCGCGACGCCGGCGCGGAGTACTGGGGCCGTCGCAGCGACCAGTTCTTCCTCGACACGCAGAACTGGCCCTCGTACCTCTTCTTCACGACGCAGGAGACGCTGATCGAGGTGCTGCCGCGTCACATCGCCGACATCGACGGCCGCATCGACGACCTGGCCTTCTTCGACCTGGCGACGATCGACGCCGCCGACGCCGAGCCGCTCGCCCACAGCCTGCGCGTGCTCGAGCGGGCGGTCGGGGCCAGCGTCGATCGCACCCGCGTGACCACGGAGATGCCCGACACGCTGGCCGCCTTCTCGCAGAAGGAGTTCTTCGCGCAGGTGCCGTTGCTTGTGCTGACCCTGCAGATCGTCGCCATCGTGCTCTACTACCTCGTCATGGTGGCGGCCCTGCTGGTCGACCGGCAGGCGGGCGAAGTCGCGCTGCTCAAGAGCCGCGGCGCCGGCGCGCAACACATCCTCGGCATCTACGGGGTCGAGGGCTTCCTGCTCGCCGCGCTGGGCTTCGGGCTGGGACCCCCCCTCGCGCTGGGCGCGGTGGCGCTGCTGGGGCTGACACCCGCCTTCGACGGGCTCAGCGGCGGCGCGCTGCTCGACGTCCGCCTGACGACCACCGTCTACGTCTGGGCCGGCCTGGGCGCCGTGCTGGCCTTCTTCGCCCTGCTCATCCCCGCCATCCGCGCCGGACGGCGCAGCATCGTGCAGTACAAGCAGTCGCTCTCCCGGCCCGAGACGGAGTCGGCCTTCCACCGCTACTACCTCGACCTCGTGATCGTCGTCGTGGCGGCGCTGCTCTTCTTCCAGTTGCAACAGTCCGACTCGCTGGTCACCGAGGAGTTGTTCGGCGACATCAACTACGACCCGCTGCTGCTGCTCGCCCCGGCGGTCTTCCTGATCACGGTGGCGGTCGTCTTCCTGCGCCTATTCCCGCTGCTGCTGCGGGCGACCGACGCCCTGACGTCCCGCTTCAGCGGGACCGCCGTGCAGCTGGGCATCTGGCAGCTCATGCGGGCCCCGCTGGGGCACTCCCGGCTGGTGCTGCTGCTGCTGCTCGCCACGGCGATCGGCATGTTCGCGGCGACCTTCGGCTCCACGCTCGATCGATCCTTTGACGATCGCGCGGCCTATCTGGCGGGCGCGCCGCTGCGCCTGGCCGATGTCAACGAGGACGAACAACTGGGGCCGCGGGCGCTCACCGCCGAGTTCGAGGACCGCGACGACGTCGAGGCCGCCGCCGCCGTGCTGCGCACCCGCGTGCGGTCTGCCGGCGGCCGCAACGCGCTTGAGGCCGAGCTGCTGGGCGTGGATCCGTCGCGCATCCCGGACATCGCCTGGTTCCGCGACGACCTGGCGGACGGATCGCTGGCCACGCTGGTCGCCCCGCTGACCGGGCGCACGGGCGCGGTGCCCGGCATCGCGGTGCCCGCCGAGGCGCGGCGCATCGGCATCTGGAGCCGGATCGGCCGCAGCAATGCCGCGGTCGTCTTCTTGCGCATCCTGGACGCGGACGGGAGCTACCAGGACATGCGGATGCAGGACGTGCTGCGTCAGGATGCCGGCTGGCAGCTGGTCAGCGCCTCATTGGATGGGTTGCCGGCCGGCGAGAAACTCGTCACCGCGATCCTGGTCCGCCGGGCGGGCCGCGCCGGCGCGTTCGCCGGGCAGGCGCTGTGGGACGACCTGCAATACAGCCCCACACCGGGCCGGCTGGGCGAGCCGTTCGAGGACGGCGTGGTGATCGAGGACTTCGCAGCGATCGATCACTGGGAGCCGGTCCTGGAGGTCAACCCGCGGGGCCGCTTCGAGCGCTTCAGCGCCGAGCGGGAGGACGTCATCTCCGGCCCCTCGGCCGCCCGCTACATCTGGGACCGCGGCTTCTCGTCGGCCGCGCGCGGCATCCGCGTCGGCGGCGACGGGACGCCGCTCAGCGTGCTGGCCAACGCGGCCTTCCTCGCAGAGGGCGATCTGGAGATCGGCGACGAGTTCCGCCCGTATGCGAGCAACGGCACGATCCCCATGCGCATCGTGGGCGTCTTCGAGCTCTTCCCCACCCACGATCCACGGTCGGGCACGGGCGTGCTCATCGCCGACATCGGGCGGCTCGGCTTCTTCCTGAACCGCAACGGGAGCCGCACCGGGAATATCGCGCCCAACGAGGTGTGGATCACTCCCAGCGGAGACGCCGGACTCGCGTCGCTGCGCGAGGCGATCGCGGCGGGCGACTTCGGCGAGCCCACCGTCTTCGATACCGCCGCCCTGCGCGAGGCGCAGGATCAGGATCCGCTCACGGCGGCGGGCTGGGACGGCCTGCTCCTGCTCTCGTTCATCGCGGTGCTGCTGCTGAGCGCGCTGGGCGTGCTCGTCTCGTCGCTGGCGGCGGCGCGCACGCGCGCGCTCGAGTTCGCCATCCTGCGCACGATGGGGTTCTCGATGCGCCAGATCCTGGCGGTCGTCTCGTTCGAGCAGATCTTCATCGTCGTGCTGGCGATGGCGGCCGGCACGCTGGTCGGATCGCGGCTGGGTATCCTGATGCTCGAGTTCCTGGGCGTCACCGAACGCGGCGAGGAGGTCGTGCCGCCCTTCGTCCTCGTGACCGACTGGAGTACCATCAGCGTCGCGTACGGCATTCTCGGCCTCGTCTTCCTGCTGGCGATCGGGGTGGTCGTCGCACTGCACGCCCACCTCGCCCTCTACCGGGTCCTGCGCCTCGGCGAATAGCTCATGACCACACCACCCCAGGCCCGCCCGAGTCACCTCGCCACAGCGGGCGCGCCGCCCCCGCCGGACTGGCACGTGGTCTGCGAGGACGTCTTCAAGATCTACAAAGTCGCCACGCTCGAGGTCGTGGCGCTGCGCGGGCTCGACCTCCGCATCGAGCGCGGCGAGCTGCTGGCGCTGGTGGGGGCGTCGGGCTCGGGCAAGTCCACGCTGCTCAGCATCCTGGCCGGGCTGGAGTTGCCCAGCGCCGGCGCCGTCCGCGTCGACGAGCGCGACCTGCTCACGATGGAGGAGCCGGACCTGGTCCACTACCGCCGCAGCGAGGTGGGCTTCGTCTGGCAGCAGACGGGGCGCAACCTGATCCCCTACCTGACCGCCGCCCAGAACATCGAGCTGCCCATGGTCGTCACCGGGCTCTCGCGCGGGGAGATCCGCACCCGCACGGCCGCCCTGCTGGAAGCGGTGAGCCTGACCCACCGCGCGCGCTCCCGGCCGGAGCAGCTCTCCGGTGGCGAGCAGCAGCGCGTCTCCATCGCCGTGGCGCTGGCCAACAACCCGCCGCTGCTGCTCGCCGACGAGCCCACCGGCGAACTCGACTCCCACACCGGCGATCAGATCTTCGACCTCTTCGCGGACCTCAACCGCCAATTCGGGGTGACGATCGTCATCGTCACGCATGACGACCACATCGCCGAGCGCGTCCCGCGCGTCGTCACGATCCGCGACGGGCGCATCTCGACGGAGACCTTCAACCGCGTTGAGACGCCGGTCAGCGGCGCGCCCCGCACGGTGCGGCACGAGTTCGCGGTCGTGGACCGCAGCGGGCGGCTGCAGATCCCCCGGGAGCTGCGCGAGGCCGCCCGGCTGGGCGCCCACGTCGTCGTGGCGCTCGACGACGGCCAGGTCGTGATCTCACGGGATACCCTCCAGCAGGGGAGCAGCGGCGAGGATGGGAACCCCGCATGACTGGTGATTCCATATGACCATCGAGCGCCCCCTCACGCTGGTCACTCCGTCCGGCGACGATCTGGAAACGATCGTCGATGTGCGGGATGTCACGCGGCGCTTCCGCGTCGGCGACGAGGACGTCTGGGCCGTGCGCGACGTCTCCCTGCACATCGGCCGGGGCACCTTCGTCGCCCTGATGGGCCGCTCCGGCTCCGGCAAGACGACGCTGCTCAACCTCCTGGCCGGCCTGGACCACCCCGACCGCGGGACCATCCGCCTCGCGGGCCAGGACATCACCAGCGCCTCCGAGCCGCAACTCCTGGAGGTCCGGCGCCACACGATCGGCTTCGTCTTCCAATCCTTCGGGCTGCTGCCACTGCTCTCGGCCTTCGAGAACGTGGAGGTCGCGCTGCGGATCGCCGGCGTCGGGCTCAGGGAGCGCCGGGAGCGCACGCAGGAGCTGCTGCGGCTCGTCGACCTGCACGCGCGCAGCGACCATCGGCCCTACGAGCTGTCCGGCGGCGAGCAGCAGCGCGTCGCCATCGCGCGGGCGCTGGCCAACCGCCCCGCGCTCGTTGTCGCCGACGAGCCCACGGGCGAGCTCGACCACGCCAACGCCCGCGCCATCTTCCAACTGATGCAGGATCTGGTGCGGCAGAGCGGCGTCACGATCGTCACCGCCACGCATGACCGCACCGTCCTGGACTACGCCGACCGCGTGGAGGAGATGGCCGACGGCCGCATCCTGGAGCACCACGAGCGCGACCTCACGGCCGACGTGAGCGCCGATATCGCCCCGGGCGCCCGGGGGCCCGCGCGACCGCCGGCGCCCGCCGGCGTCGCGAGCGGCGGCGCCCCGCCGCCCACCACTGCCGGCGACGATGAGGGCGCCCCTGCCCCCGCAGACGGCGGTCCGGTCGAGACGCCGCCGCCCTCGCTCCCCGTCGCACCCGACTTCCGCCCCCCGCCCGGGCAGCGCGCGCCCTGGATCCGGGACTGATCGCCCGCGCGCAGCATCGGAGAGACGCCATGCCGCACAACAGCCGCCCGTTCAGCAAGAGAGTCGCCATCCTCGGGTCCGGCTTCGGGACCCGCGTCACGGCCCCGGCCCTGCGCGCCGAGGGCTGGGAGATCGTGGCGCTCTTCTCGCGCCGCGCACATCGCGCGGCGGAGATCGCGGCGATGCTCGACATCCCCCACCACAGCGACGACTTCCGGGCCGTCGTCAGCCGGGACGACATCGACGCCGTCGTCGTCTCCACGCCCACGTCCACGCACCGCGAGCACGTGCTCGCCGCGCTCGACGCCGGCAAGCACGTGCTCTGCGAGAAGCCCTTCACGATGACCGAGGCGGAGGCGCGGGAGATGATCGCCGCCGCCGCGGCCACGGACCGCACCACGATGGTGAACTTCGAGTTCCGCTACACCGACCACCGCCTGCACATCACCCGCCTGATCGAGGAGGGACGCATCGGCCGGCCGCAGTCCGCCACGGCCAGCCTCTACTTCGCCCGCGAGATGGCCAGCGGTGGCCTGGACTGGCGCTCGCGGAACGACATGGGCGGCGGCGCGCTCAACGAACAGGGCTCCCACTACTTCGATGCGCTGCGCGTCTGGATGGGCGAGATCACGAGCGTGTCCGCGCACATCGCCGTCCACGAGCCGCTGCGCATCGACCCCGAGAGCGGCGAGCACCTCGCGTCGGACGCCGACGACTACTTCTCCGCCACGCTCACGTTCGAGTCCGGCGCCGCGGCCGGCGTCTCGATGGTCTGGGGCTCGCGCATCCCCGGCTTCGGCGACCTCTACATCACGGGGCCGGGAGGCACGATCGCGCATCACGGGCCCGCTGGCCTCTTCTCCGACGGCCCCGTCACGCACACACCGCCCATGGCTGCGCAGGGCACGGCCGGCGCGCGGGGCAGCAACGATGAGGGTCCGCCGCTCCCCCGCCCGGCCGACATCGAGCCGCTGCCGGACGTGAGTATCATCGCGGGCTCGCGCCGCCTGCTGCGCGACTTCGAGCGCGGCATCGCGGAGGGCGCCTCGCCGGCGCCAAACTTCGACGACGCCCTGCGCTCGCAACTCGTCCTGGACGCCGCCCGCGAGTCGTCCCGGACGGGACGTGTCGTCGCGATCGAGCCGGGCTAGGCCTACTCCGCGGCCGGCCCCGGGAACTGCTCGCGCAGCACGCGCTTGAGCACCTTGCCCGACGGGTTGCGCGGCACTTCGTCGACGAACTCCACGGCCACCGGTTGCTTGTAGCGCGCCAGCTTGTCGGACACGAAGGCCAGCACGCCCGCCGTGTCCAGCGCAGGATCCTTGCGCACCACGATCGCGACCGCGGACTCGCCCCACCTGGCGCTCGACTGTCCGATCACCGCCGCGTCGCCGATGCCCGGGTGCTGCATCAGCACGCCCTCGACCTCGGCCGGGTACACGTTCTCCCCGCCCGAGATGATCATGTCCTTGATGCGGTCCTGGATGTAGACGTAGCCGTCCTCATCGACGGTCGCGCCGTCGCCGGTGTAGAGCCAGCCGTCGCGGATCGTCTCGGCCGTCGCCTCGGGGCTGTTCCAGTACTCGCGCATGACGTGCTTGCCGCGCACGATCACCTCGCCCGAGTCGCCCGGCGCGACGTCGGCGCCGGACGGGTCGACCACGCGGACATCGGTGTGGAAGAAGGCCAGGCCCGTGGAGCCCGCCTTGCGCAACGCGTCCTCCCCGCTGATCAGGCAGCCCGGGCCGCAGGTCTCCGTCAGGCCGTAGACTTGGTGAATGGGGATGTTGAGCTTGGCGTAGGCCTCGATCAGCGCGACCGGCAGGGGCGCCGCGCCGCTCCAGCAGAAGCGCAGCTGGTCGTGCTTGTACTTGCCCGGCTCGTAGACCTGCAGCATGAAGTTCAGCATCGCCGGGACTTTGAGCATGATCGTGATCTGCTCGTCGTTGATCAGCTGCCAGGCGCGTTGCGGGTTGAACATGCGCATGACAACGTTCGTCACGCCGCCGACGACGTTCGCCGTCATCGGCGTCAGCGCGCCCACGTGGAAGAGCGGCAGCGACATCAGATAGCGGTCGCCCTGGCGGGAGTCGGACGTCGCCTGGATCGTGAGGACGCCCCAGGTCGCGCTGTTGTGCGTGTGCACCGCCCCCTTGGGCAGCCCCGTCGTGCCCGACGTGTACATGATGTAGAGGACGTCGTCCTCCGACGCCCCCGCCTCCGGCTCCGTGTCCGCCGCTGCCTCGTGCAGCGCCTCGTAGCTCAGCACCCACTCGGGACGTTCCGGCAGCCCGACCCCGATCCAGCGTTCGATGGGGGTGCCGGCGTCGCCGCCGCCCATCGCGTGCAGCGCCGTCGCGATCGGGGTCAATTCCGCGCTGAAGAGGAGCGTCCGCGCGCCGGCGTCGCGCAGGATGTAGGCCACCTCCGCGGGCATGAGCCGCAGGTTGAGCGGCACGCAGATCGCGCCGAGCTTGGCGACCGCGAAGAAGCTCTCCGCGTATTCGACGCTGTTCATCACCAGCAGCGCCACCCGGTCGCCGGGCCCAATCCCCAGCCCGGTCAGCGCGTTGGCCGTCCGGTTCGAGCGCAGGTTCCACTCGCGGAAGCTGAAGCGGCGGCCGGTGTCGGCGTCGACCAGGCCGTCCTGGTTGGGCGAATGCGCCGCCCGCCGGGTGAGGAACTGACCCACGTTGGTTTTCATGGCTACGTCTGACATACACCCATCCTCCGATGTTCTTGCCTGCGATCGTGGAGCGCGCGTCCCCTGGCACGGGGGACGTGTCGGCATTCTGGCACTGCGGCCCATGTCCTGTCATGCCCCGGCGAATCCGGCGGGGCACGGGAGGCGTCGCCGCGGACTAGGGAAGCCCCGCCCGGGGCGCATCGACCTCCATCGTGCGGATGCGCCCGTTGCCCCGGCCGGACATCTCTTCAGGGGTCGCGGTCAGCGCTTCGAGCAGGAAGAGCGTGCGACCCTCGTCGCCGCCCAGCATGCACGCGTAGCCGCCCCACCCCTCCAGATCGACGCGCGCCCGCACGTCGCCGCCCTCGGCGACCCGCAGGAAGCCGCCCGGCCGCGGCACGGCGACCCAGATGCAGCCCTCGGCGTCGAGGCAGATGCCGTCGGGGGGCACGCCCAACTCCGCCCAGACCCGCCGATTGCTCAGCGCCCCATCGTCCCCGATATCGAACGCGGTCAGCCGCCTGCCGAACGTCTCCGCGACCACCAACGTGCCGCCGTCGGGGGTGATTACGGCGCCGTTGGGGAAGCGCAGCGCCGGGGCCGCCAGCGTCACTTGGCCGTCCGGCGTGACGGCCAGCAGCGACGCCTCCGAGAACTCGGCCCGCGCGTGCAGGTCGAAGCCGAAGTGCCCCACGTAGGCCCGGCCCGAGGCGTCGACGATCATGTCGTTGCAGCGGCCGGTGGCCAGCGCCGAGAGGTCGGCGTGCTCCACGAGCGAGCCGTCGGCCTCCTGGCGCAGCAAGCGGCGGTCCTCCATCGAGACGATCAGCATGCGGCCGTCGGGCAGCCAGCCCAGGCCGGAGGGGTTGTTGGGCGCCCGCGCGACGACCTCGCGCTCGCCGCCGGGCGTGACCGCCACGACCTCCTGCGCGTGCATGTCGGAGAACCACAGACGCCCGTCGCGCCAGCGCGGTCCCTCTGGGAACACGAGGTCGTCGAGCAGGGTGGTGATCGGGGGGTTCGTCATCGCGGTCGCGCTCGCGGGCCGGTGTCGCGCCGCTAGATCCCGATGCCGCCGATCCCGAGCACGGTGCGCTGCGTGTTGATCATCCCGTTGTGCCCCGACCCGTGCATGACGATCACCTGCCCGATGATCCGCCCGCGCCGCATCTCGCCCTGCGGCTTGATGAAGATCGTGCCGGCCAGGTACTCATCGCTCATGGCGGCGATCTTGGGCACGACGACGTCCTTCACGTCGCGGCAGTACTTGGCCAGCTTGTCCGCCTCCGGGAAGCGCAGCGCATGCGCGTCCTCGGGCGACATGAGCGTGCCCTGGTCGGCCTTGGGCAGACTCCAGGCCTCGTTCAGCCCCTGCTGCAACCAGACGGGCATCTCGCGCGCGAAGGCGAAGTGGATCAGGTTGTCGGCCGTGCGCGCGACGTGCCAGGCGTCGAAGGCGATCGAGTTGCAATCGTCGCCCGCCCGGTAGTGCAACTGCTCCAGGCTGAGATCGTCAATCGCCGCCGCCGACTGCTCCAGCACGTCGGACGTCAACTGCGCGAGTTCGGCGCCCAAGGTCATCTCATCACTCATGAATCCCTCTCCGATCATGTCCACTGGTCATGTCCGCTGGGCCCTCCGGCGACGGCCCGCCGCGACCATGCTCTGGATTCCGGGGCCGCTCGTCAAGCGCCGAGGCAACCCGCGGCGACGGCAAGCCACGCCCAGCCGGCGTCACTCGCTATCCTGCGGCCATCAAGCTGTAGCTCAAAGTGCACTCGCGGAGGTTTCCCATGCCCGATATCGGCCCCGGTCAGACCAGCAACGAAGCCATCGTCGTGGACACCGGCGTGGATGCGCGACTCAGCATTCAGGCCGTCGCCGCGCCGCAGCCGACGCCCGGCGAAGCCCTGATCGACGTGCGCGCCACGTCGCTGAACTTGGGCGAGGTGCGCAACGCCCTGACCGGCGCGCGCCACGGTCATCGTCCGGGCTGGGACCTGGCCGGCGTCGTCGCGCAGGCCGCCGCCGACGGATCGGGGCCGCCGCAGGGCAGCCGCGTCGTCGGCTTCCTGCCCTCTGGGGCCTGGGCGCGGCGGCTCGCGGTCCCCACCCACGCCATCGCCCCGTTGCCCGACGACGTCAGCTTCGCGCAGGCCGCCACGCTGCCGGTCGCCGGGCTCACGGCCCTCTACGCCCTGGACATCAGCGGCCACCTGCTGGGACGCAACGTCCTCGTCGATGGCGCATCGGGCGGCGTCGGACACCTGGCGGTGCAGATGGCCCGGCAGGGCGGCGCGCGCGTTGTCGCCTCCGTCCGCCGCCCCGAGCGCGAGGCCATCGTCCGGGAGGCCGGCGCGCACGAGGTCATCGTCGGGGAAGACCTCCGGGACGCGTCCGCCTTCGGTCCCTACGACGTCATCCTGGAGTCGGTCGGCGGTAGGTCGCTGGCCCAGGCGTTGGCGCTGCTGGGCCCGGAGGGAATCTGCGTGAACTACGGCAACTCCTCCGGGCAAGACACGACCTTCGACATCTCGCCGGTCTACGCGATGGGCGGGGCGCGGCTGTACGGCTTCATCCTCTTCCACGAGCTGCACCGCTGGCCCGCTGCGCCGGGCCTCGCCCGGCTGGTGGAGCTCGTGCGCCGGGGCACGCTCGTCGCGCCCATCGAGCACGAGGCCCCTTGGTCCGACTTCGTCCGCACGGTGCACGCGCTGTGGAACCGCGAGATCGCCGGCAAGGCCGTCATCCACGTGGACTAGCGGCCCCCGCTCGCCGCACGCGAGGCTCCGCGCAGCCCGCTACGCTCGCCCTCCGGAGGCCCCATGCAGTACGAAGCCATCCGCGCCGACAGCCAGGGTCGCGTGGGCATCCTGACGCTCAACCGCCCCGAGAAGCTCAACGCCTGGAACGCCGCCATGACCGAGGAGACGATCGCCTGCCTCGACGCCTGGGCGGACGACCCGGGCATCGGCGCCATCGTGCTCACCGGCGCCGGGCGCGCCTTCTGCGCCGGCGCCGACTTCGCCGAACTCGCCCAGGGCGACGACGACACCGTCCCGCTGAGGTGGGTCGAGGCGGTGCGGCGCACGAAGCCCATCGTCGTCGCCTTCAACGGATTCGCCGTCGGCATGGGGCTCAGCGTCACGCTGCCCTGCGCGGTGCGCATCGCCTCCACGAGCGCGCGCATGTCGATGCGCTTCGTGCGCGTGGGCCTCGTGCCGGAGGGAGCCTCCACCACGCTGCTGCCGGCGATCGTGGGTCTGGGCTGGGCCAACGAACTGTGCCTCACGGGCCGCTGGGTCAGCGCCGACGAGGCCCTGGCGATGGGCCTCGTCAACCGCCTCTACCCGCCCGACGAACTCCTGCCCGCCGCCATCGCGCTCGCCGCCGAGATCGCCGACGGCCCGACGCACGTCGCCATGCTGATCGAGCGGGCGCTCCAGGACCACCGCCACCTGCCCTGGGACACGGCCATCGAGCGCGAGACGGCCGCGATCGTCGAAGCGAGACGGGGCCCCGACCATGAGGAAGCCGTCAGCGCCTTCCTCGCGAAGCGGGAGCCGCGCTTCAACCAGTAGCGCGCGAGCGCCGAAGCGACCCCGCACACCACCACGACGCTGATCAGCCGAAGACGCCCCCGGCGGCGAGGTCCGCCATCTCCTCCACATCGACGCCCAACTCCTCCAGGACCTCCTGCGTGTGCTGGCCGACTTCCGGCGCCGGGCCCCGCACGGCGATATCGGCGCCCTCGACGGTGAAAGGCGTCGCCAGCGTCTCGAAGTCGCCCACGGCGGGGTCGGGATGGTGGACGGTCTCGAAGGCGCCCATCACGCGCAGCTGGGGGTCCGCCATCACCTCGGGCAACTCCACGCCGGGACCCCAGATCAGCCCCGCCGCGTCGAGCCGCTCCGCCCACGCCGCCAGGTCCGCCTCAAGGAAGATCTCGCGAACTTGCGGCGTCAGCGTCGGACCGTGCTCCCGGCGCCGGAGGGTGTCGGCGTAGCGCGGGTCCGCGATCCACTCCTCGCGCCCGATCAGGCGGCAGAACCGCATCCAGTACATGTCCGCCGCCGGCATGATCAGCATGAGCCAGCGGCCATCGCGCGTCTCGTAGTCGTTGGTGATCGGATTCGGCGCGTGGAGAAAGTCGAAGCGATCGGGCTGCTGCTGCGTCACCAGCGACCGCGACACGTCCGCGCCGATCGTCCAGACGCCGGTGCGCTGGAGCGTCACCTCCACGGTCTGGCCCTCGCCGGTCTGCTCCCGAAGCCGCAGCGCGACCAGCGTGGCGGCCAGCAAGTTCAACGCCGTCGTATGGTCCCCCTGACCCGCGCGCGGCATCGCCGGCGGACCGGAGACGTCGCCCATGAGCGCCCAGATGCCGGAGCGGGCCCAGAAGGCCGTGTAGTCGAAACCGGCCCGGCCGGCGTCGGGCCCCGACGATCCATAGCCGGAAAACGATACGTAGATGAGGCCCGGATCCGCGGCCCGCAACTCCGGCACGGTCAGCCCGAACCGCTCCCGGCGGGGCTGCACCAAGTTCGTGATGAAGATGTCCGCCGTGGCGACGAGGCGGCGCAGCAGCGCGGGTGCGCCTGGCTTGTCCAGCGCCAGCACAATCGAGCGCTTGCCCCGATTGTCCAACTCGAATGGGTAGTTGTGATCCACGTCCAGCATCGGCACGTTGTGCCGCCACGCGTCGCCCTCGGGTGGTTCGACCTTGATCACGTCGGCGCCCAGGTCGCGCAGCATCGCCGCGGCGCTCGGCGCCGCCAGCCAGCTCGCGGCTTCCACCACACGGATTCCTGCCAGCGGCGCCGTCATCGCAGCCCTCCCCCACCGGCCACCCCCGGCGGCCAGTAATCGGGTCGAAGTCTACCCAGCCCTCGCGCATCGCGCTCCCCACCGGCCGGCGACCCCCGCCCCGGCTACACTCAGCCCCCTATGACCCGACCACCGCTCTCGACCGCCGCGGCCGACCACAACGTCTTCGCGGGCAACCCGCTCGATCGGGCCGCCAACGAGCGCAAGGACCCCGCCTGGCTGCAGGCCCAGTACGACGACCCGGCGCGCCGCATCCTGCCGATCTGGCGCCTGCGCTTCCCCGTCGGCCACGACGCTGCGTGGCGGGCCGAGTCGGGGCCGGAGTTGATCTGGCTGCCGCCCCCGGCGATCGCGGCGCTCCCGGCCGATCCGATGCCCGATCCCGTGCTGCTGGGCCTGCGCGACGGCGTCCCGCATTTCGTCCTGGACGTCAGCGCGCTCGACGACCCGGCGGCGGCCCTCGGTCTCACGCCGGGCGTGTCCTACCGCGACCTGCGCAGCGTCGCGGCCAGCCTGCCCCCGGCCGACTCCGGCCTCGCCGCTCAGGCGCGGTCGCTGGTCGATTGGCACGCCCGGCACGGCTTCTGCCCGGCCTGCGGCGCGGCCACCGCGTCGCGCCAGGGCGGCGCGCACCGCGTCTGCACCCGCTGCGAGGTGCAGCACTTCCCCCGCACCGACCCCGTCGTGATCACGCTCATCCACGACGGCGGCGACCGCTGCCTGCTGGCCGCCCGCGCCCCCGCCGCGGGCGCGACCGCCAGCGCGCCGCCGCCGATGTTCACCTGCATCGCCGGGTTCATCGATCAGGGCGAGACGGTCGAGGCGGCGGTGCGACGCGAGGCCTGGGAGGAGGTCGGCGTCCGCGTCACCGACGTGCGCTACGACCACTCGCAGCCATGGCCCTTCCCCAGTTCGCTGATGCTGGGCTGCCGGGCGCGCGCCGAAACCACGGACATCACGGTCGATGGGGACGAGATCGGTCAGGCGTACTGGTTCACCCGTGAGCAGGCGCGCCGCCTCTTCGAGCCCGGCTACGACCCCGACACCGCCGCCGCCGCCGGCACGCCCCGCCTGCACATCCCGCCGCCACTGGCCATCGCCCACCATCTGATCAAGGACTGGGCGCTGTCGCGCCCGTGGCGCGCCGAGAAGGCGTGAGCCCGAAGGCGACGCCGTGATAGCCTCGCCGTCACGGCGCCGGCCGAGCGCCGTCGGCAACCGAAGCGGAGGTCACGATGCGTCTGGGCGTACTCGCGGGACTGGATTCCCCCGACTGGCAGGACTCGGTGGCGAAGGTCCGCATCGCCGAGGACCTGGGCTATGAGTTGGCCGGCCGCGGCGAGGCCTGGGGCACGTCGGTGCTGCCCTGGCTGACGCTCGTCGCGGCAAACACCGAGAAGATCAAGCTCGGCCCCGCCATCATCAACTGCTTCTCCCGCTCCCCGGCGGCGACGGCGCAGGAGATCGGCCTGCTCGACCAGATCTCGGGCGGGCGCATGGTCATGGGGCTGGGCTCCTCCGGTGCGCAGGTGATCGAGCAGTTCCACGGCGTCCCCTTCGAGCGACCGCTGCAGCGCCTGCGCGAGTACACGGAGATCTTCAACCTGCTGATCGCCGGCGAGGCGCTGCACTACGAGGGCGAGATCTTCAAGCTGGCCGGCGGCTTCCGGCTCGACTACCCGCGGCCGCGCAGCAAGATCCCCGTCTACATCGCCGCGATCACGCCGAAGTCGATCGTGCAGACGGGCGAGATCGCGGACGGCATCTACCCCATCCATTGGCCCAAGGGGCAGTTCGCCCGCCTGCGTGAGCGACTGGACGACGCCGCGACCGGGGCCGGCCGCGAGGCCGGCTGCGTCACCATCGCGCCGTCCACGAGCGTGTACGTGACGGACGGCCGCAACGACGACGTCCAGTGGCAGGCCGCCCGCGCGCCGCTGCACTTCTACGTCAACCGGATGGGCACGTTCTACTGGCAGATGCTCGCCCGGGAGGGCTTCGCGGCCGAGGTCAAGGCCTCCCGCGACGCCTGGGCGCAGCGCGACAAGGCCGGCTCCATCGCCGCGATCACGGACGCGATGGTGCGCGAGATCCAGGTCATCGGCCCCATCGAGTCGGTGCGCGAGCAGCTGCAGGAGCGCGCCGCCCTGGGCGCGGAGTTGCAGATGGTGCAACTGCCCCCGGGCGACACGGCGACGGTCGGCGCGTACCTGGAGTCGCTGCTGCGCTAGACATCGCGGAGGGGCGCTCCGCCGGGGAGCGGTCCGGGTGGACAGATGCGACGTCGGGGCTGTGATAGGGTTTGCAGCCAGCCGGAGGGCCACGATGAAGGTGCAAGCCTCGGTCAAGAAGCGCTCGCAGGACGACCAGATCGTCCGTCGCAAGGGGCGCTTGTACGTGATCAACAAGAAGAATCCGCGCAACAAGCAGCGCCAGGGCTAGGCGGCCGGGCGGTCGTCGGCGTCCCCGGTCATGGCAGCGCCGTCCCTCGACTTGATGCGCGTTGCCGGGCGCGCCACCTAACCGGTCAGGCCGGGTCCGCGTACACCGGCGGGCGCTTCTCCAGGTTGGCCCGCACGGCCTCCAGTTGGTTGGCGCCACCGATCAGCGACCGCTGCGTCGACGCCTCCAGCGCCAGTCCCGCGGCCACGTCGAGTTCCACCGACTGATTGAGCAGCCGCTTCGCCGCCCGCACCGCGTCCGGCGATTGCCCGGCGATCTCCCGCGCCAGCGCCATCGCGGCTTCCTTGGGCTCCGGTGAGACGTGCGTCGCCAGGCCCAGTTCCACCGCCTCGGCCCCCTGCACGATCCGCGCGGTGTAGGTGAGCTCCTTGACGATGTCGAGCCGCGCCAGCCGCCGCAGCAACTGGGTGCCCGCCACGTCCGGCACAAGCCCCCAGCGCCCCTCCATGATCGACAGCCGCGCGTCCGGCGCGACGAAGCGCACGTCGGCGCCGAGGGCGAGTTGCAGCCCCGCCCCGAAGGCCACGCCGTGCACCGCCGCGATGACCGGCATGGGCGCTTCGTGCCAGGCCCACGCGACCCGCTGCGTCGCGTTGGCGCGGGATTCCGCGTCGCGGGCCAGCAGGCTGCCACTGGTGGATGGGCGCTCGCCCGCGTCGCCCATCGTCTGGAACGACGCGAGGTCCAGCCCCGCGCAGAAGGCCCGCCCCTCACCGGAGAGCACGACCGCGCGGATCGACGCATCCGCCGCCACGGCGTCGGCCGCCTCCCGGATCGCGCTGAACATGGCCGCGTCCATCGCGTTCATCTTCTCGGGGCGATTGAGCCGCACATCGGCCACGCCGTCGCGCACCGCGATCGTCACTCGCTCTTCCGCCATTGCGATCCTCCCGCTCTCCGTTGGCTGCGGCGCACCGGTATCCTTCCGCGTCCGCCCCGCAGCCTACCGCCCCGCGACGGGCGACGCCCGCGGCGCTATCCTGCACCCACCTCTCGGCGACGCCCGCCGCCGCCGGAGGGGAGCGGCCTCATCAGGCGAAAGGATAGTCCCATGCATGATCTCCTCATCCACGGGGGCAGCGTCGTCGACGGCACCGGCGCGCCGGCCCGCCAGGCGGATGTCGCCATCGACGACGGCCGCATCAGCATCGTCGGCGAGGTCGCGGGCGAGGCCCGCGAGACGATCGACGCGACGGGCAAGCTGGTCACGCCCGGCTTCGTCGACATCCACACCCACTTCGACGGCCAGATCACCTGGGATCCCACGCTGTCCCCCAGCAGCTGGCACGGCGTGACCACCGTCGTGATGGGCAACTGCGGCGTCGGCTTCGCGCCCGTCGCGCCCGGCAAGGAGGACTGGCTGATCGGCCTCATGGAGGGCGTCGAGGACATCCCCGGCGCGGCGCTGACCGAGGGCATGGAGTGGCACTGGGAGACGTTCCCCGAGTACCTCGACTACATCGAGCAACTGCCCTTGGCGCTCGACGTCGGCACGCAGGTGCCGCACGGGGCCGTGCGCGCCTACGTGATGGGCGACCGAGGGGCCCACAACGAGCCCGCCAACCCTGAGGACATCGCCGAGATGGCGCGAGTCGTGAAGGAGAGCGTGCAGGCGGGGGCGCTGGGCTTCAGCACCTCGCGCACTCTGGCGCACCGCGCCATCGACGGCGAACCGGTGCCCGGCACCTTCGCCGCCGAGGATGAGTTGTTCGGCATCGGCGCCGTGCTCGGTGAGCTCGACGCGGGCCTCTTCGAGGTCGCCGCCGCGGGCGTCACCGGCGACGACCTGTCGCTGCCGCTCAAGGAGGTCGCCTGGATGCGCCGGTTGGCGGCCACGATCGGGCGGCCCGTCACCTTCGGCCTGACCGAGGTCAACAACGACCCCGAGCACTGGCGCGGCATCCTCGACGCGACCGCGGCCGCCCGCGCCGAAGGCGCGAACATCGTCCCGCAGGTACACGGCCGCACCGTGACCTTCCTGATGACGCTGGACAGCCGCCACCCCTTCCTGCGCCTGCCCGCCTACCGCGAGATCCGCCACCTGCCGCTGGCCGAGCGCGCCGCCGAGATGCTGCGCCCGGAGCGGCGTGAGGCGATCCTCGCCCAGGCCGACGGCCGCCCGGACCCCAGCCTCGACTTCGTCTCCTTCGAGCGCATGTTCCTGCTCGACGACTCGCTGGACTACGAGCCGGAGCCGCGGGACTCCATCGCCGCCCGCGCGCAGCGCGAGGGCGTGGAGCCGATCGCGCTGGTCTACGACCTCCTCACCGCCGACGGCGGGCGCAACATGCTGCTCAGCCCGCTGTTCAACTATGCCCGCGGCGACCTGGAGCACACGCGGGCGATGCTCACCGACCCCCATACGGCCATCGGCCTCGCCGACGGCGGCGCACACTGCCGGGTCATCTGCGACGCCGGCACCCCCACCTTCATGCTCACGCACTGGACCCGCGACCGCTCGCGCGGCGCCCGCCTGCCGCTGGAGCAGGTCGTCAAGTGGCAGACGCGCGACACGGCCGCGCTCTTCGGCCTGCACGACCGAGGCGCGCTGCTGCCCGGCTACAAGGGCGACGTCAACGTCATCGACTACGACGCGCTGGCCCTCGCCCGGCCGGAGGTCGCCTACGACCTGCCCGGCGGCGCGAAGCGCCTGATCCAGCGCGCCGCCGGCTACGACGCCACGATCGTCAGCGGGACGGTCGTGCGCCGCAACGGTGAGGACACGGGGGAGCGCCCGGGCGTCCTGCTGCGCGGGGCGCAGCCCGCGCCCGCCTGAGCCGAGCCGCGCGCGCCCTATCCCGCCGGCGTCTCCGCCGACAAGAACCGGCGCGGAACCTCGCGCATCATCACGTCGATCGTCTGCTGGGGGACGCCGTCCGCCAGCATCGCCGGCAGCGCCGTCTTCGAGAGGAACAGGTAGTGCTGTTCCTGGACGGGCGTGGGGGGCTTCCGGTAGTCGCGCGCGTAGTCATGGCCCAGCATCAGCTGGTGGGCCCAGCCCCGGTCGAGCAGCGCCTCGACGGTGCGGTTGCGATCGCGCCACTCGGGCCGTGGCGGGACGCCCGGGTAACGGTCCATCGACACGTACACGCCCGCCTTCAGCAGATCCTCCAGGTAGTCCACGTCCGTCGAGTCGGCGCTGTGGCCGATGCAGACCAGGTGCGGCGGCACGCCCTCGTCGTCGAAGATCTCCCACTGCCGACGGCCCACCTCCAGCGGCGCCCAGTGGTGCGTGCTGATTGGGACGTTCGTGCGCTTGGCCGCCCGGGCGGCGGCCCGCAGCACGCGCTCGCCGCGCGGGCTGACACCCTCGGCGTCGTTTGCGACCTTGATCACGCCCGCGCGGACGCCGGTCTCCTCGATGCCCACCTCGATCTCCCGCACGAAGATGTCCGCGATCTCGTCCGGGTCCATGGCGTCCAGGGCAGTGGGCAGGTCTCGCCACAGCCCCGTCGCGACGACCATGTGCACGCCCGACTCGCGCGAGATCTCCGCCAGCAGCGCCGCATCGCGGCCGAGGTCCGGCGTCGACAGTTCGATGATCGCGTCGACGCCGCCCGCCTTCGCCTCGCGCAACTCCCGGATCGATCCCTCCCGCTGCAACTCAAGGGCGTCGAGCCAGGGGTAGTAGTGCCGCGTCAGCGGCACCCGCATCCCGGCGTGTTCGTGACTGAGCGTGAAGCCCAGATCGGCGGCGTCGATGGGACCAAGCGCGGTTTGGATGTGGGGCATATCGTCCTCCCGAACGAGGATACCCGCCGCGTCCACTCCGGCCTTCCTACGATGGACGCGAGGAGAACGCGATGGCCAACGCGATCGTGGTGCTGGGCGGCTTGAACTACGACTTCGTCCTGCAGGCCGACCGGCTGCCCCGGCCCGGCGAAACCGTGGAGGGGAATCGCTTCTACACCTCCGGCGGGGGCAAGGGCGCGAACCAGGCCGTCGCGGCGGCGCGACTGGCGGGTCCGGGCACGCCGGTGCGCCTCATCGGCCGCGTGGGCGACGACGCCGAAGGGCGCGCGCTGCTTGCCCTGCTCGAAGGCGACGGAGTCGACTGCGCCGGCGTCGCGACCGACCCCGCGGCGCGCTCCGGCGTCGCGATGATCGTGCTCGACGCGGAGGGCGAGAACACCGTGCTGGCGGTGTATGGAGCCAACGCCCGCTGCGGGGAGGCGGAACTCGCGGCACTCGAGCGGGCGCTGCCGGGCGCCGGCGTCCTGCTCGTGCAGCAGGAGATCCCGCTGTCCGTGACGGCCGCTGCGATGCGCATGGCCCGGGCGCAGGGCGTCCGGGTGATCCTGGACCCCGCCCCGGTCCGACCCGAGCTGCCCGAGGGTTTCCACGCCCTCGCCAACATCCTCACGCCCAATCAGGGCGAGGCCGAGGCGCTGATCCGCGGCCCGGACGGCGGTCGCGCGTCCGGCGCGTCGCAGGCGGCCGTCGCACTGCGTGATCGCGGGATCGCCAACGTCATCGTCACGCTGGCCGCGGACGGGGCCGTCCTCGCCGACGCGGGCGGGGGGCCGGTCACGACCGTGCCCGGTCACCGCGTGCGGCCGGTCGCCAGCGTGGGCGCGGGCGACGCGTTCAACGGAGCGCTGGCGGTCGCGCTGAGCGAGGGCCGCCCGATCGGCGCGGCGGCCGCCTTCGCCAACGCGGCGGCGGCGCTGGCCGTGACCCGGCCCGGCGTCCAGGAAGCGATGCCGCGGCAGGCCGATGTCGAGCGGCTGATGCGTGGTCGCTAACGCGTCACGCCGAGCGCAGGAATGGTCTCCGGCGCATGGATGCGGCCAGGAGGCGTGACACGTCGTTTCTTGACCGACCCGGCGCGCCGCGTATCTTGACTTGAAATTCGGACAGAGCCCGGACAGACCCGGCCGGGGAGAGCGAATGAGGAGGACACGCACGTGAACAAGACCGAGTTGGCGGCGAAGCTGGCGAAGCAGGCCGATCTCACCCAGGCCAAGTCACTGGAGGTCGTTGATTCGATCTTCAGCTCCGCGGACGGCAAGGGCATCATCGCCATCGAGCTGGATGCGGACCGCGAAGTCTCCATCGCCGGCTTCGGCAAGTTCGAGACCCGCCGGCGCAAGGCCCGCGAGGGGCGCAACCCGGCCACCGGCGAGGCGATTCAGATCGTGGCCAAGCGGGCCGTCTCCTTTCGGCCCGCCAAGGGCCTCAAGGACCGCGTCGAGGTCTAGGCGCGCCGCCATGAGGTCGCTGGCCTCACCAGTCACACAGCAGCAGCGGCCCGCCCCCCAGCGGGCCGATCTGATCTGACGCCGGCTCCGGAGTCCCCATGCACGACGACCTTCGCGCCCGCATCGCCGCCGGCTTCCCCCGCACGCGGGCGGAGTTGGAGAGCCTCATCCGCATCCCCTCGGTCAGCGCCGGGGGCTTCGATCCCGCGGACGTGCGTCGCTCGGCGCTGGCCACCGCCCAGCTCATGCGAGATTCGGGCCTCCGCGACGTGCGTCTGCTCGAGGTCGAGGGCGCGCACCCCGCCGTCCTGGGGGAGCGCCGCACCGGCGACGAGCGGCCCACCGTCCTGCTCTACGCCCACCACGATGTGCAACCGCCCGGCGACCTTGCGCAGTGGACGTCGGACCCCTTCCAGCCGGCTGAGCGCGACGGACGCCTGTTCGGCCGGGGCGCCTCCGACGACAAGGCCGGCATCGCCATCCACCTTGCCGCCCTGCGCGCGCTGGGCGACGACCTGCCGGTCAACGTCAAGCTGTTCGTCGAGGGCGAGGAGGAGATCGGCTCGCTGCACTTGGCGGACTTCCTCACGCGCTACGCCGCCGATCTCGCCGCCGACGTCATCGTGATCGCCGATTCGGCCAACTGGCGCGTCGGCGAGCCCGCCCTCACGACAACGCTGCGGGGCCTCGTCGATTGCGAAGTCGAGGTGCGCACGCTGCGGCAGGGCGTCCACAGCGGACTCTTCGGCGGCGCGCTCCCGGACGCTCTCATGGCCCTCGCCCGCGTGCTCGCGTCGCTCCACGACGACGCCGGACGGCCCGCCGTCGCCGGTCTGGTCTCCCGCGAATCGGTCGGGCTGAACCTCGCCGAGGCGGAGTTGCGCGATCAGGCGGGCGCGGCGCCGGAGCTCCGCCTGATCGGCGATGGCCCGCTTACATCGCGGACGTGGAGCCAGCCCGCGATCTCCGTGCTCGCCATCGACGCGCCGCCCGTCGCCGAGGCGATCAACCAGCTTGTGCCCGTAGCGCGCGCCAAGGTCAGCGTGCGGCTGGCCCCCGGCGACGACCCCGCACGCGCAATGGCGGCGCTGGTCGCGCACCTGGAAGCGCAGCGTCCGTGGGGCGCGACCGTCTCGGTCAGGCCGGGCGCCAGCGCGGAGCCCGTCGCGCTCGAGACGGACGGCCCCGCCTACGACGCCTTCCGTGCCGGCTTCGCGGAGGCCTGGGGGCGTCCCGCGGTGGAGATCGGGATCGGGGGCTCAATCCCGTTCGTCGGCGCGTTTCAGGCCGCGTCGCCGGGGGCGACGATCCTGCTCACCGGCGCCGGCGACCCGACCAGCCAAATTCACGGCCCCGACGAGAGCCAGAACCTCGACGACCTGGAGCGCGCCTGCCTGGCGGAAGCGATCGCGCTGCGCGCCCTGGGCGCGGACTAAGCCTCGGAAGCCGCGCGATCGAGCCGCGCCGGAGCCGGGTTTCCGCATCGGGGACTGAGTGTCTAAGTTTCGCTAAGTTGGTCTAAGTTTCCCGGGTGCGACTCAAACCAGGAAGATCAATGGCCGTCTCAGTGGGCCCTCCGCGATGACTCCCGAGAATCCCGAGGAGCCCAACGCCCCGCAGCCGGAGACGCTGGACTTTCTCTTCGACCAGATCATTGAGGCCGAGGACCGGCAACTGGCTGCGCAGCAATCTCTCGACCAGAAGGTGATCCAGGTCTTCACCGGCAGCGGCATCGTCCTTGGCTTCGCCGCGTTCCTGGCGACATCCGATGTGCCCATGGGCGCGGTCGGATTCCTCATCGCGGCAGGGGCGCTGTTCCTCGTCCTCGGGTTAGTCACGTTTTGGCATCTATGGCCCCGGCGCTTCTATATCGCGAGGCATCCGACGACTCTCTGGGCCCAGTACTGGTCGGATTCGGTCCCGGCCGTCAAGCATGCGATGGTCGACTACGCCGTGTATGCCTACGAGCAAAACGCCCGGGCCCTACGGCGGCAGGTGTTCAGGCTGCAGGCGGTGCTCGCCCTCGCGGGGCTAGAAGTCACATGCGTGGCAGTAGCGATCATCTGGACGGCGGCGGCGTAGGCCACCGCCGGAACTCGGACTACGTGCGGCGGCGCCAAGGCCGTGGGAGCATCGGCCTCTTGGCCGGGACTGAGGCTTCAGTCCCCGGATCGCGCGGCTCTTCGCGCTCTTCAGGACGCGGCCGCATCGGCTTCTTGGGCGGGGGCGGCGGGTTCGACCCGGAATGCCCGGGTCCCGTGAATAGTTGAGACATCTCCTCGCACCTCGCCTGACTCCTGATCGGCGGGACCGCGTCACGGCGCCGACCTCTGATCCGTTGATGCCACCAGCATAGCGTTTCGCCGGGTCGTCGGGCGCGATCGAGCCGCGCCGGGCCGCTATCGTGCCCCTATGCAGAAACTGCTGGCCGCCAACCGGGGCGAGATCGCGATCCGCATCATGCGCGCCGCGGCGGAGCTGGGGCTCCGCACCGCCACGATCTACTCCCAGGAGGACCGCCTGAGCCTGCACCGCTTCAAGGCCGACGAGGCCTACCCGGTGGGCGCCGGCCAGGGACCCGTTGCCGCCTACCTGGACATCGCGGGCATCATTGCCCAGGCCAAGGAGCACGGCGTCGACGCGATCCATCCGGGATATGGCTTCCTGGCCGAGAACAGCGCCATGGCCCGCGCCTGCGCCGACGCCGGCATCGTCTTCGTGGGACCGCCGGCGGAAATCCTGGACGCGCTCGGCGACAAGGTCTCCGCCCGCAAGCTGGCCCAGCAGGCCGGCATCCCCGTCATCCCCGGCCACGACGCCCCCATCACCGACGTGGCCTCCGCGCAGACGGCCGCCGCAGCGATCGGATTCCCGCTGATGGTCAAGGCGGCCTTCGGCGGCGGCGGCCGGGGACTGCGGGTCGTGCACCGCCCCGAGGATCTGTCGGCGCAGATCGAAGAGGCGCAGAAGGAAGCGCAGGGGGCATTCGGGAACGGCGCCGTGTTCCTGGAGCGGTACATCCGCCGGGCCCGGCACATCGAAGTCCAGATCTTCGCCGACGCCCACGGCAACGTCCGCCACCTGCACGAGCGCGACTGCTCCGTGCAGCGCCGCCACCAGAAGGTCGTCGAGGTCGCCCCCGCGCCCAATCTCGACGACGGCGTCCGACGGCAACTGCACGAGGCCGCGCTGACGCTGGCCCGCGCCAGCGGCTACGTCAACGCGGGCACGGTCGAATTCCTGCTCGACGCCGACAGCAACGAGTGGTTCTTCATTGAGGTCAATCCGCGCATCCAAGTGGAGCACACGGTCACGGAGGCCGTTCTGGGGCTGGACCTGGTGCGATCCCAGATCCTCGTCGCGCAGGGTGTCGCCCTGGATGACGAGCCCCTGGCGCTGCCCCCGGACGAGCAACTGGTCCCGCGCGGCTTCGCCGTGCAGTGCCGCGTCACGACCGAGGATCCCGAGGACAACTTCGCGCCGGACTATGGGCGGCTGTCGAACTACCGCTCGCCGGCCGGCCCGGGCATCCGCCTCGACGGCGCGACCGCCTACAGCGGCGCCGAGCTCAGCCCCTACTACGACTCGCTGCTCGTCAAGATGACGACCACCGATCGCACGCTGGACCGCGCCTGCCGTCGCGCCGACCGCGCCCTGCGCGAGTTCCGCATCCGCGGCGTGAAGTCGAACATCCCCTTCCTGCTCAACGTCGTGAACCACCCCACCTTCCAGGCCGGGGAGGCCACGACCAACTTCCTCGACACGTCGCCGGAGCTGACCGTCTTCCCGCAGGACGAGGAGACCGCCCACGGCCTGCTGCGCTACCTGGGCGACATCATCGTCAACGGCAACCCCGCGGTGCAGGACCGCGCCGCCCCGGACATGCTCGGCGACCCGCCCGTCGTGCCCTACACGCTGGGCGAGCCGCCCCCGCCCGGCAGCCGGCAGCGGCTGCAAGAGCTGGGCCCGGCCGGCTTCGCCGCCTGGGCGCGATCGCAGGAGCGGCTGCTGATCACCGACACCACCATGCGCGACGCCCATCAGTCCCTGCTGGCGACGCGCATGCGCACGCACGACCTGCTCCAGCCCGCGGAGGCGATCGCCCAACGCCTGCCCAACCTCTTCAGCCTTGAGATGTGGGGCGGCGCCACCTTCGACGCCTCGATGCGCTTCCTGCACGAGGACCCCTGGGAGCGGCTGCGGCAGCTGCGCGCGCGCATCCCCAACATCTGCTTCCAGATGTTGCTGCGCGCCTCCAACGCCGTCGGCTACACCAGCTATCCGGACAACGTCGTGCGGGAGTTCGTGCTGGAGGCCGCGCACCAGGGCATCGACATCTTCCGCATCTTCGACTCCCTCAACAGCGTCGAGAACATGGTCGTCTCGATGCAAGCCGTGCTCGAGACGGATGCGGTCTGCGAACCCGCGATCTGCTACACCGGCGACCTGCTGGATCCCTCGCGCCCGAAGTACGACCTCGACTACTACCTCACGATGGCGCGCCAGTTGCGCGACATGGGCGCGCACATCCTGGGCATCAAGGACATGGCGGGCCTGGCGCGCCCCTACGCCGCGGAGATGCTGGTGCGGGAGCTGCGCAAGGAGATCGACATCCCGATCCATCTCCACACCCACGACACGAGCGGCATCAATGCCAACACCGTCCTCAAGGCGGCCGAGGCCGGCGTGGACATCGTCGATGCGGCCGTCTCGCCGCTCAGCGGCGGCACCAGTCAGCCCAACCTCAACTCCATGGTCGCCGCTCTGGCGCACACGCCCCGCGCCACCGGCCTCGACGAGACCGCCCTCAGCGACGTCGCCCGCTACTGGACTCGGGTGCGGGACTTCTATGGCCCCTTCGACATCGGACCGCGCTCCGGCAACGCCGACGTCTACCGCCACGAGATCCCGGGCGGCCAGTTCACCAACCTGCAGCAGCAGGCGCAGGGGCTGGGGCTGGGCCATCGCTGGCCGGAAGTCGAGGAGATGTACGCCCGGGTCAACCAACTCTTCGGCGACATCGTCAAGGTCACGCCGTCGAGCAAAGTCGTGGGCGACATGGCGATGTTCCTGCTCGTCGGCGGCATGACGCCCGAGGACGTCCTGGCCCTGCCCGACGACCACGACGTCAACTTCCCCGACTCCGTCCGCGAGATGCTGGCCGGGTCGCTGGGCACGCCGCCCGGCGGCTGGCCGCCGGACGTGCAGCGCATCATCCTGCGCGGCGCGCCGCCGCTCGCCGGTCGGCCCGGCGCGAACCTGCCCCCCGCCGACCTGCCCGCCGTGGCGGCGGAACTGGAAGCCAGCGCGGGTCGCGCGCCGGAGCATCGCGACGTGCTCAGCGCCCTGCTCTATCCCGAGGTCTACGCCCAGTTCGACAGCGTGCGGCGCGAGTTTGGCGACGTCAGCGTGCTGCCCACGCCAGCCTTCTTCTATGGCATGCCCGTGGGGGAAGAGATGCCGGTCGAACTCGCCCCCGGGCGAACCGCGATCGTGAAGTTCCTGACCGTCGGCGCCGCGCACCTCGACGGGACGCGGCCCGTCTTCTTCGAGCTCAACGGGGAGCCGCGGCAGGTCAGCGTGCGGGACCAGTCGCTCAAGGCCGAGACCCGCAGCCAGCCCAAGGTCACGCCGGGCGAGCCGGGCCACGTGGGCGCGCCGACGCCGGGCCTGATCACCGGCGTCTACGTCAAAGCCGGGGCCGCCGTCGCCCGCAACGAGAAGCTGCTGGACCTGGAGGCGATGAAGATCCAATCGACGATCTACGCCCCCTGCGACGGTCGCGTGGCGGAAGTGCTCGTCGAGCCGGGGCAGCAGGTGCAGGCGAAGGATCTGTTGGTCGTGATCGCGCCGGGGTGAGTCGTGCGGCACCGGCGGGCGCTCCCGACTCAGTAGTCGACCAGGCCCAGGTGGATTGACGCAGGTACGAACATTCGTGCTATTGTGCATTCCCACCCTTCCGTCGAGCATGACAATCGCCACCACGGGATCGGGAGAAGGAGGCAAGGGATGCGCAACGAGATTCTGATCGAGGCGGCGGTCGAAGCTGGCATGTTCCCGAATGAGCGGGCGGTGATCATCCATACGATGGATGGAGACCAGTCTCTGTTCGCCGGGCAGGATTGGATCCGCGAGATCGACGGTCGCCAGTATCTGCGCGTCGAGCTCATGGAGGACGCCAACGATGTCCTGCTGGTGCTGCTCCCCGATGAGATCATTGGGGGAGGCAGAACGGTGACGGTTCACCGCGACCTCCGACGTGAGTTCGACACCGCTTCCGCTCGGTAGCCCCCATGGTCCTCAGCAATACCGCGATCTTCCAGGCCCTTGATGACGGCAGGCTCATCATCTCGCCCGAGCCGTGGCCCCGCAGATCAGTGAGCGACTCTCCAAAGTCGCCGTTTGACAGGACTTCGGTCGACCTCACCCTCAGTCGATTCATCCAACGACCCAAGGAGAACGTCGCCGCGAACATCGACTTCCGGTCGGGGAGCTTGGCGAACACCCTGAACACCTTCTTCGACCAGCAGGTCATCGACGACGAGCAGGGATTCATTCTCAGACGGAACCAATTTATCCTTGGGCAGACGGCCGAATCAGTAGGACTGCCATTACCGCGAGAGTTGGATTCAGCGGCGAGAGAGAAGGGCTGCCTCGCCGGCCGCGTGGAGGGAAAGAGTTCATTCGCCCGATTCGGACTGCTCGTCCACTTCACAGCGCCAACGATTCATACCGGCTTCGGACCAGCTCCAATCGCCCTTGAGCTCATGAACTTCGGACCCGCTCCGATCACCCTGTACCCAGGCATGCGCATCTGCCAGCTGCTCCTGGAGCAGGTCGTGGGCATCCCCGACATGCGGCCGGGCCGATTCGACAAGCAGGACTCCGCCCGTGGATAGCCCCTACCGACCTTCCCACTCCGGCCGACGCTTCTCCCGATACGCCGCCGGGCCCGACTTCGCATCCGCGGTGGCGCCCGCGACCTTGCGCATCGTCTCGCCGAAACGGACCGCGTTCATGAAGTCGAACTCCTGCCCGCGGTGGGCGACCTCCTTCGTCGCGCGCACGGCCAAGGGCGCCGACAGCAGCAGCCGCTCGGCCAGCCGGTGCGCCTCCGCCATCAACTCCTCGTGCGGCGTGATCTTCCAAACCAGGCCCATCTCCTTCGCCCGCGCCGCGTCGACGCGCTCCCCGATCAGCAGCAGTTCCATCGCGTTCTGCCAGCCGATCCGCTTGGGCATGCGGATCGCGCCCTGAATCGTGGGCACGCCCAGGCGCACCTCGGGGAAGCCGAACTGCGCCCGCTCGCTGGCGATGACGAAGTCGCAGGCCGCGACCATGGTGCAGCCGAAGCCCAGGCAGTACCCGTTCACCGCCGCGATCGTGGGCTTCCAGACCTCGAGCCCGCTCTCCAGCGACGTCAGCGACGGCACCTCCCAGAACGTGCCCTTGTCGGCCGGCTTGCCGAAGCCGCGCACGTCGGCGCCGGCGCTGAAGGCGCGCCCGGTCCCCGTGATGATCCCCACCCAGGCCGCATCGTCGTCGCGAAACGTGCGCCAGGCATCGTTGAGGTCCTGGCGCAGCTCGGCGTTGATCGCGTTGAGCGCCTCCGGGCGGTTGTAGGTGATCGTCGCGATGCGGCCCTCGCGCTGGTACAAGACGGTGTCGCCCATAGCGTGCTCCCTCTGGTTCGGATCGTCGTGCCGGTTCGATTCGTGCTGCGCCGATGCTAGCCTGCCGGTCATGCCTACGGAGCAGCGCCTGCGACGCTTGCGCAGCGTCCTCGAACGACGCCAGGACGATGTCACCGTCGTGCTGGACAACGTGCACGACGCCCACAACGCCTCCGCCGTCCTGCGCTCCGCCGACGGCTTCGGCATCGGCCGGGTGGCCCTGGTCTACACGGAGCATCCCACGCCCGCGATCTCGAAGGGCGTCTCCGGCTACACGCGCAAGTGGATGACCATCGACCAGTACGACGACACCGCGTCGTGCGTCGCCGCGCTGCGCGCCCGCGGCGAGCAGATCGTCGCCACGCACGTCGAGCCCGGCGCGCGTAGCCATCTGGAGATCGACTGGACGCACCCCGTCGCGGTGGTCCTGGGCAACGAGCACGAGGGCTGCACGCCGGCCATGCGCGCCGCCGCCGACGCCACCGTCGCCATTCCCATGCAGGGCATGGCGCAGAGCTTCAACGTCTCCGTCGCCGGCGCGATCATCCTCGCCGAGCTCTTCCGTCAGCGGGCGAAACAGGGTATGTATCAGCCAGAGTGGAACACCACCAAGGAAACGCTCTATCGTTCGTGGCTGGCGAGGGAGACGCTGGCGTGATGCCCGTCCCCCCGCCCTCGTGAGCGAACGCCTGCAGCGGGGCGCGAACACGCTGCGTTGGAATCGACGGCCGCCGACGCGGCCCCAGCAGCCTGCGGGCGAACAGAGGAGACCGAGAATGGATCTGCAGAACGTAGTACTGGTCGACGGCGTGCGCTCGCCGTTCACGAAGGGTGGACGCGGCGGCTTCGCTGCAACCCGCCTGGACGAGATCGGCGTCCAGGTGCTGAAGGCGCTCCTGGAGCGCAACCCCCAGCTCGACCCCTCCGAGATCGAGGAGATCGGCCTGGGCAACGTGGGCGGCGTCGCGGAGTTCGGCGGCTTCGGGGGCAACCACATGGCCCGGCTGGCCGGCCTGCCGGAGTCTGTCTGCACCTTCGACGTGTCGCGGCAGTGCGGCAGCAGCATGGAGTCCCTGCACCGCATCGCCCAGGGCATCATGGTCGGCGCGACGAAGATCGGCATCTCCATGGGCGCGGAGCGCATGGGGCGCCAGCTCGGCGGCGGCGGCAGCGAGGGCAACCGCATCACCTCCTTCAATGAGGCCCGTCACGACATGAACGACGTCCAGCGCGACATGGCGCAGGACCACGCGAACTACTTCGCGCAGGAGATCCCGGACTTCGTCCTCGACTCCGACCCGGTCTTGTCGATGGTGCAGACCGCGCAGAACGTGGCCGACACCTACAACCTCACGCGCGAACAACTCGACCAGTTCGCCGTCGACAGCCACCGCAAGTACGGCGAGGCCCTGGCCGCGGGCTTCTACGAGGACGAGATCGTCCCCTACGAGACCGAGCGGCCGGTCATGAACGACGACGGCAGCGTGGACCTGAGTCAGCACGGCGAGACGGTCCTCGTCACGCGCGACGAGGGCTACCGCCCCGGCACCAACATGGAGACCCTGTCCACGCTGCGGAACGTCAAGGGCATCACCAGCTACGGCGACCGCGAACTCGTCATCACGGCGGGCAACTCCTGCCCCACCAACGACGGCGTCACCGCCGCCCTGCTGATGAACGAGGACAAGGCCAAGGAACTGGGCATGGAGCCGCTGGCCCGCATCATCGGCTTCGGCGTGGCCGGCGTGAAGCCGCAGCTCATGGGCCTGGGCCCCGTCCCGGCGACGCACAAGGCGCTCGAGCACGCGGGCATCACCGCCGACCAGATCGACCGCGTGGAGTTCAACGAGGCCTTCGCGGCGCAGGTCATCCCCAGCATGGCCGAGCTCGGCATCCCCATGGAGAAGGTCAACGTCAACGGCGGCTCCGTGGCCATCGGCCACCCGCTGGGCGCGACCGGCACCCGCCTGGTGCACACGCTCGGCCGCGAGATGAAGCGCTCCGGCGCCCGCTACGGCCTCGCGACGCAGTGCATCGGCGCCGGCATGGGCATCTCGACGATCCTCGAATCAGTCTAGTCCCGAGACGCAGAGACCAACCGGCCGCCCCGTAAGGGGCGGCCGGTTCGCGTCTCGGGCAGACGGCCGGGCGGTCCGGCTGCCGCGACGCTAGCGCACGTTGCGCAGGCGTGGATCGAGGGCGTCGCGCAGCCAGTCGCCCATCAGGTTGCCCGTGAACGACACGACCATCAGCGCGATGCCCGGCAGCCAGATCATCCACCAGGCCGAGTTCATGAAGGTGCGGGCTTCGGTGATCATGCGGCCCCACGACGCCGTTCCCGCGGGGACGCCAACGCCGAGGAAGCTGAGTCCCGCCTCGGCCAGGATCACGATCGCGATCTCCAACGTCATGATGATCACGATCGTATTGACGATGTTGGGGAACAGGTGCTTGCGTATGATCCAGAACCCGCTCGCCCCAACCGCCCGCGAGGCAGTCACGAAGTCGCGCTCGCGCAGCGAGATGACCTCCGCCCGCACCAATCGCGCGTAGGCGGACCAGGTCCACAGCAGGAGAATGATGATCACGTTGCGCAGGCTGGGCCCGAAGATGCTGCCCAGCAGCACCGCGAAGAGGATCCCCGGCAGCGCCAGCTGAATATCCGTCAACCGCATCAACAGAGTGCCGACGAGGCCGCCCCGCCAGCCCGACACCAGCCCGATCGTCGTCCCGATCGCCGCCGCGCCGGGTACCACGATCACCACGACGATGAGCGACACCTGGGCGCCGTGCAGGAGACGGCTGAGCATATCGCGGCCCAGCTCGTCGGTCCCCAGGGGGTAGTCCCAGGCGCCCCCGTCGAACACGGGCGGCTGTAGCCGGTCGAAGAGACTGATGAAGTTGGGCTCGTATGGGGACAGCGCCCCCGCGAAGGCGCCGCATAAGACGAACACCGCGGCGATGGTGGCGGGGATCGAGAGGCCGGCGTAGCGGCGCCAGTTGCGCGGCCGGCGGCGCTCAAGGATGGGCAGTGCCGGGGTTGCGGCCGATTCTCGCGCCATCAGAGCGATCCCGCCCGGATGCGTGGATCGATGATCCGGTAGGAGACGTCGACGAGCACGTTGGTCACCGCGATCGACGCCGCCAGCACGATGATCGCGGCCTGCACCATGGGGTAGTCGGAGCGCACGATCGAATCGATGATCAGCCGCCCCACGCCGGGCCAGGCGAAGACGACCTCAATGATCACGGAGCCGGAGATCAGCCGGCTAATGCCGATCCCCAGGATCGTCACGACCGGCAGCATGGCGTGGCGCAGCGCGTGCCGCACGATCACCGTGCGCTCCGGCAGGCCCTTGGCGCGGGCCGTGCGAATGAAGTCCGTGTCCATGACCTCGATCATCCCCGAGCGGGTCAGCCGCATGATCGCGGCCATCTCGAAGACGCCCAGCGCGATCGCCGGCATGATGATCGACGCGGACCCCTGCGAGCCGCCGGTCGGCAACCAGCCCAACTGGACGGCGAAGAAGAAGATCATCATCAGGCCCAGCCAGAAGCTGGGCGTGGCCTGACCGATCACCGCCAGGGTGCGCGCGAGGCAGATGACGGCGTGGCCCGCCCGCGCTCCGCCGTCAGGCGGCGCGTCGCAACCGCGGGTCGAGCCAGTCCCGCACCCAGTCGCCGAGCAGGTTGGCGACCAGGGAGACGGTGAGGATCGCGAAGCCGGGCATGCCGACCTGCCAGAAGTCGAGGCCCAGGAACGTGCGGCCGTCCGAGATCATGATGCCCCAGGAGACCGAGTCCGGGGCGACACCGACGCCGATGAAGGAGAGCCCTGCCTCGGAGATGATCGCATCGGCGACCAGGAGGGTAGCGAGGACGATGACGGGGTTGAGCAGGTTGGGCAGGAGGTAGCGGAGCATGATCCGCAGGTCGCTGGCGCCGACGGTGCGGGCGGCGAGGACGAAGTCCCGCTCCCGCAGGCTCAGCACCTCCCCCCGGACGAGGCGGGCGAAGGCCGCCCACATGAAGACCGTGAGAACGATGATCACGTTGCGCAGGCTGGGGCCGTAGAGGGAGGCGAGCAGGACGGCGAAGAGGATTCCGGGGAAGGCTAGCTGCATGTCGACGACGCGCATCAGAAACCTGTCGGCGAAGCCGAGCCGCCAACCCGAGAAGAGGCCGAGCATCACGCCGATGACCAGCGCGGTGGGGATGGTGGTGGCGACGACGATCAGTGAGAGGCGGGCGCCGTGGACCACCCGGCTTAAGGTGTCCCGCCCCAGCCCGTCGGTGCCCAGGGGGTGCTCGAAGCTCCCGTCGCTCTGCCAGAACGGTCCCTGGAGCCGCCCCTGGAGGTCGTCGCGGACGGGGTCGTGCGGCGCGATGAGGTCGGCGAAGATGCCGGTGAAGATGAAGACGCCCAGGATGAGGACGTAGACGGAGAGGGAGCGCCAGCCCCGCGGGAGCCGCCGGCGGCGCCTTGTGAAGACGGGTTGCGCGGCGTCGGTGGTCGCTTCGGCCCTCGTCATGGCCGGCTCACAGCGCGCTAGTCCGCACGCGTGGGTCCAGGACGGCGTAGGACACATCCACGGCGACGTTGACCAGAGCCAGCCAACCGGTGGTCACGACGACGGCGGCCGAGACGACGGGGAAGTCGGCGGTGCGGATCGAGTCGATCATCAGCCGTCCCAAGCCGGGCCAGGCGAAGACGGTCTCGATGATGATCGTTCCGGAGAGCAGGCTGGCCATCTGCAGGCCGAGGACGGTGACGACGGGGAAGAGCGCGTTGCGCAGGGCGTGCCGGCGTATCACCGCGGATTCGCGCAGGCCCTTCGCGCGGGCGGTGCGAATGAAGTCGCTATCGAGTACCTCCAGCATGGAGGAACGCGTGAGACGCAGGGTGGCGGCGGCGCCGAAGGAGCCCAGGGTGACGGCGGGTAGGATCAGGTTCTTGGCGCCTCCCCTGCCGCCGGTGGGCAGCAGGCCGAGCTCCACGGCGAAGAGGAAGATCAGCATCAGCCCCATCCAGAAGCTGGGCGTGGCCTGGCCGATGAGGGCGAGGATGCGGGCCAGGAGGTCGATCGCGCTGCCCCGCCGGACGGCGGAGAGCACGCCGACGGAGATGCCGACGGCGAGCGAGAACCCGAACGCGGTCAGGCCCAGCTGGGCGGTGGGCCAGATGCGGCGCCGCACGTCGTCCATGGGCGGCTGAGCGCTGCGGAAGGAGGTGCCGAAATCCCCCTGCACGGCGGCGGCGAGGTAGCGGCCGTACTGCACGATCAACGGGTCGTTGAGGCCGAGGCTCTCCCGCTGCCGCTCGATCACTTCGATTCTGGCGCCCGGTCGTGTCAGGGATCTGAGCGGATCGCCGGTGGTGCGGCTGAGCAGGAAGACCAGCGACGTGACCACCAGAACGACGAGGAAGGCCTGCACGAGGCGAACCGCGAGCAGTTGCCAGATCTGTGCGCCCACGATCCGCCCTTGTCCACCCGGCGCTTAAGCGAGCGCGGCGGCGGAGCCGCCGCCGCGCTGCCTTAGGCCTTCAAGAGGCGGAAGTTCGAGTACTCAATCCCGCCCGGCTTGTTGGCGAACTGCGGCCAGAGGACGCGGGACGTCGAGACGTGTGGCTGGATCAGCTCGAAGAGGTAGAGCCAGGACGCATCCTCGTAGTGCTTGAGGGCCAGTTCCTGCAGGAGCGCCTCACGCTTGGCGTTGTCGAACTCGACATACGCCTGCTCCGCGAGCGCGTCGACCTCCATCGTCACGTCGCTGCCCGGCGATCCGGGCAGGCCGTCGTTGGTGTGCACGAAGATACCGGTGGAGTGGGTGACGAGGCGGATGGAGAAGAGGGGGTCGTTGGCCGGCTCGATGAACAGGAACGGGTCCGGCTGCTCCCGGTTCTCCACGCTTTCGAAATAGATGTTGAGCTCCTCCGAGAAGAGGTTGACGGTCATGCCGATATCGCGAAGGTCGTTCGCGACGGCCTGCATGAACTGCGCCACGCCCGTGTAAAGGCCGGAGGGGTGGTGGATGTTCATCTCGAAGCCGTCGGGGTAGCCCGCTTCCGCGAGGAGCGCCTTCGCCCGCTCCGGGTCGAAGCCCCAGTGCACGTTGGGGAACTCCGGGTTGTGGCCGAACTGGCCGACGGCCAGCGTGTAGGTGAAGTCCTCCCGGCCGGTCTGGATGGTGTCGATGATCTCCTGCACGTTGACCGCGAGGTTGAGTGCGATGCGCACGCGCTTGTCCGCGAACGGATTGGGTTCGTCCGGGTTCAGGGGGTTGTTGGCCTTGTTCTTGGGGAACGCCACGTACAGCCCGCGCGCGGCGGAGTGCGTGTGAATGCCGAAATCCTCGTCGCCCTCGAACTCCTTCGCAAGGTCCCAGGGGATCTGGCCGGCGAAGTCGATCTCGCCCACCTTGAGGGCGGCGATCCGGGCCTGCGGCTCGGGGATCCAGGTCGTCGTGAGTTCCTTGAAGTAGGGCAGGCCGGTGGCGCCGCTGGGGTTCTCCAGTTCCAGCCGGGGCTGCCAGTAGTCGTCGTTGCGGACGCTGTTGATCTCCTGATCCGGCGTCCAGCCGTCGAAGCGGAAGGGGCCCGTGCCGTAGATCGGGTTCTGCGCGGCCCACTGGTCGCCGTTCTCCTCGATCAAGGCCTTGCTGTAAAACTGCATGCCGCCGGCCTGGGGCGGGAGGCCGACCTCGGGACTGGGAGTGGCGAGATGGACGGAAGAGGCGTCCACGATCGTCACGTCGCCGATGTCGGGCAGCTCGGCGAGGCCCAGGAAGTCCGGGTTGTACTCGGCGCGGCCCAGGGCCCGGTCCCAGTTAAACTGGACGTCCTCCGCGGTGATTGCGTCGCCACTGTGGAACAGGCGGGGCTCCGCGGGAATGGTCATGAGCAACCCCGAGCCCTCGTCGACGAACTCCCAGTCCAGCAGGCCGCCCTGGCCGGCGCCCCCCTGGGCGTTCAGCTTGAACATGCCGTCGAAGTGCGTCTGGCTGTTGGAGCTGCCGCTCCCGCTGCCACCCGCCGGCGTGCCGGGATCGAGGCTGCCGGGGCCGGCGTCCCAACCCACCGTCAATTTGCCCTCGAGGTCGTAGGCGGCGAGCCCAGCCGGAGCGGCCTGCTCCTCTTCCTCCTCAGGTTCCGCCTGCGCAGCCTGCTCGTCGGCCTGCTCGTCGGCCTGCTCGTCCGCCTGCGCATCCGCGACGGCCTCGTCATCGTCGTCGCCCCCGCAGCCGACCAAGGCCAGGCCGGCCGCGCCCACGCCGGCTTTGGCGCTCGCTCCCAACATGGTGCGACGCGAGATCTTTCGCTGTCGCAGGGTGGTCCAATAGTTGCGGTCGCGCATCACATGTTCCCTTCCGGTCCCCGGCTGTCCCTTTGTGGGGCCGCTCGGTTCCAGAGCGGGGGAAGTATGCCGGATGCAGCCGGGGCTTGTCAAACAGTTTATTGACCCTATCGGTTGGTGGGTCTGCGGCTATCTCGCCCCGATTTACCTTCCGGTCCCCCCTCTCCAGCGGTTCAACTGGAGAGGGGGTTCGTGGGTGAGGTCGGGCCCGCGGCTAGCCACCTCGCCGCGCATCCGCTATACTGCGATGGAGGAACGCGGACCGCGGGCGCTCCGGGCAGGAGCGCCGGTGCGGCGTCCATCCCGATTCCGGTCCCGCCCTCCGCTCGATTTTTTCCAAACCCGCTGAATTCGTGCAAATGAGTGCAACATCGTGCACGCGCCGGGCGCGCGGAACGCGCCGGCGGCGATCGGCGTGGTCGCGGCACGCCCCTCCCCCGGGGAACGGCGCCGCGGCCGGGGCCGAGCGCCCCCCTCCCCCGTCGGCGGCCGGCGGCCGCCACCTCAACCCCGCGGCAGCGCCAACCCCTCCACGACCTCCAGGCCCGGGATCTTGCGCAGTTCGCCCGGCGCGAGCCGCAGCTTGCACGAGCGGCTGCCCCCGCCGATCACGATCTCCGGCAGCGTCAGCAGCGACGCGTCGATGTACTTCGGCAGATCGCCGGGCAGACCGAACAGCGTCACGCCGCCGATCAGCATCCGCGTCAGCGCGACCGTGTCGTCGGCGCTCGCGAACGACAGCTTGCGCACCCCCATCAGCCGGCGCATCGTGCGGTTCACGTCGAGGCGTTGCGTCGCCGTCACGAGGCAGGCCGAGAACTGACGCGGCTCCCGCCGCGACCCCACGATGATCGTGTTGCCGGACGCCGCCGGGTCGATCCCGTAGTGCGCGCAGAACTGCTCCGTGTCGGCCAGCGCCGGGTCGCAGGGCATGCGCTCATAGGCGACGCCGAGCGCATCGAGCTGCGCGAACACCGGCCGCTCGGCCGCTGCGGTTCGGGGGTCGGGCGCAGGGCAGGGATCGGGGCACATGATCCGTGCCAGCCTAGCGCCCCGCGGGGGTGTATTGCTGGGGCGAATCCGCCCTCGTAGGCTGGACGACGCGCGCCACGAAGGAGGCCACATGCGCTACCGCCGCATCGCCGGGACCGACATCGACGTGTCGGAGGTGGGTTTCGGCGTCTGGACGGTCGCCGCCGGCTGGTGGGGCGCCTTCAGCGACGACGAAGCCGCCGCGCTGATGCAGGAGGCGCTCGACCTCGGCGTCACCTTCTTCGACACCGCCGAGACCTACGGCAACGGGCGCGGCGAGACGGTGCTGGCGCACGCCTTCCCGGGCGCGGCGCGCGACAAGATCGTCATCGGCGCGAAGCTCGGCTACGACTGGCAGCGGCGCGCCGCCGACCGTCAGGCCGGGCATCAAGAGGCGCAGCACTGCTGGGACCCCGCCTTCCTCGAAAACGCGCTGCGCGGCTCCCTGCGGCGTCTGGGCAGCGACCGCATCGACCACTGGCAGCTGCACAACCCGCGCATGGACGCCCTCCAGCGCGACGACCTCTGGACCTTCCTCGACAAGGTGCAGCGCGAGGGCCACGTGCGCTCCATCGGCGTCGCGCTGGGGCCGGCCATCGGCTGGCGGGAGGAGGGCGAGTTCGCGATGACGCAGCGCCCGATCCACAGCGTGCAGATGATCTACAACGCCCTGGAGTTGGACCCCGGCCGGGCCCTGCTGCGCGCGGCCCGCGAGTCCAACACGTCGCTGCTCGTCCGCGTGCCCCACTCCTCCGGCATGCTCGAGGGTCGCTACACCGAGGACACCGTCTTCCCCGAGAACGACCACCGCCGCCACCGGCCGCGGGCGTGGCTGCTGAACGGCCTCAAGAAGATCGAGCAACTCCGCTTCCTGACCGACGACGGCGCGACGCTGGGACAGAAGGCCCTGCGCTACGTCCTGCGCGAGCCGCAGGTCGCCAGCGCGCTGCCCAACATCTACAACCGCGAGCAACTCTTGGAGTTCGCCGCCGCGTCGGACGTGGCGGACGTGACCGACGCGCAGGCCGCGACGATCGCGGCGCTCTACGACGCGAACTACGGGCTGCCGGTCGAGCAGGAGGCCGGGCTGAACCCGGAGACCCGTCGCCGGCAGGCGGCCGCCACGGCGGCCAGTGGGACGGCGAGAGGCACGGCCTCGCGATGACGACCACGGAGTCCCGCCCCGCCGCCGTCGCCGCCGCACCCGCCACCGGCAAGCAGTTCGTCAAGTTCAGCTTCTTCCGCCTGCGCGACGATGTCCGCGCCGCCCCTGCCGCCGAGCGTGACGCGCTGGCGTCGGCGCTGACGGCCCTCATCGAGCGCTCGGCCGCGCGCATGCTCACCCGCACCTACAGCACCGTGGGCACCCGCGCCGACACCGACTTCCTGATCTGGCAGGTCGCGGACGACCTGGGCGAGATCCAGGATTGGCACGCGGCGCTGCTCGCTTCCGCCGTCGGAGCCGCCCTGGAGCGACCGCACTCGTTGCTCTCCATGACCATGCGCTCGATCTACAGCAACCCGCTGCACGCCGGGGCCGGCGCTCGCGACCGGCTGCGCGACGACGGCGGCACGGCGGACTACCTTTTCGTCTACCCGATGGTGAAGACGAAGGCCTGGTACCAGCTGCCCCAGGCCGAGCGCCAGGCGATCATGAACGAGCACATCGCCGTCGGGCACAAGTACCACGACGTCAAGATCAACACGACCTACTCCTACGGTCTGGACGACCAGGAGTTCGTCGTCGCGTTCGAGGCCGACAACCCGGGCCGGTTCCTGGCCCTGGTGCGGGAGCTGCGCACCTCCCGCTCGACGAGCTACACCGAGCGCGACACCCCCATGTTCACCTGCCGCCGCCAGTCGCCGGAGGCGCTCATGCGGTCGATCGGGCTGCGCGGATAGCCCCCGCCCGCGGAGTCCGGCCGCGGGTTATCCTGAGCGGCGTCCGGCCCCGCACGCCTCGCATTCTTCGAAGGAGTCCCAATGGCCACGTTCGGCGTCACCATGTTCCCCACCGACTACTCCATCCAACCGGTTGCCCTGGGCCGGGCGCTTGAGGAGCGCGGCTTCGAGTCGGTCTTCTTCCCCGAGCACACCCACATCCCGGCCAGCCGCCGGTCGCGCTGGCCCGGTGGCGACGACCTCCCGCCGGAGTACTCGCACACCCACGACCCGTTCGTCGCGCTGGGCGCCATCGCCGCCACCACGGAGCGGCTCAAGCTGGGCACCGGCATCTGCCTCATCCCCGAGCGCGACCCGATTCTCCTGGCGAACGTGGTCGCCTCGCTGGACCTGATCTCCAACGGCCGCGTCCTGCTGGGCATCGGCGCGGGCTGGAACGCGGAGGAGATGGAGAACCACGGCACGGCCTTCAAGGACCGCTGGCCGGTGACCAAGGAGCGCATCCTCGCCATGCGCGAGATCTGGACGCAGGAGGAGGCTGAGTTCCACGGCGAGCACGTCGACTTCGACAAGATCTGGGCCTACCCCAAGCCGGTGCAGGCGGGCGGGCCGCCCGTCCTGATCGGCGCCGACACGAAGTGGGCCCACCGGCGCGTCGTCGACTACGCCGACGGCTGGATGCCGATCTTCGGCCGCAGCGACGTGCGCGACAGCCTGGCGGCGCTGCGCATCGTCGCCGAGCAGGCCGGCCGCGATATGTCCACGATCGATCTGAGCGTCTTCGGCGCGCCCCCGCGGGAGGAGATCGTGACGGGGCTGATCGAGGCCGGCTTCCAGCGCATCATCTTCTGGCTGCCCCCGGAGGGCGAAGCCGAGAACATCCCGCGCCTCGACCGCTACGCCGCTTTCATCGAGTCGCTGGGCGCATCCAACGCATGACGCCCCGTTCGGCCACACCCCCGCCGGGCCCGCTTGACGGCATCCGCGTGCTCGATGCCAGCACGGGCATCGCGGGCCCCATGGCGGCGATGTACCTGGCCGACTTCGGCGCGGACGTCGTCAAGCTGGAGCCGCCTGGGGGCGACCCCGGGCGCGGGCGGCCCGGCTTCGCGATCTGGAATCGCAACAAGCGGAGCATCGTCATCGACCCGGCCGATCCGGCCGCGCGCGCCCGGCGCGACGCCTTCCTGCGCGGCGCCGACGTCTGCCTGTTCAGCGAAACGCGGGACGTGCTCGCTCAACGCGGCCTGGACCCGGAGACGGTCCGCGCCGACAACGGCCGCCTCATCTTCCTGCACATGCCCCCCTTCCTGCCCGACGCCACCCCCTGGGCCGGCGGCGGGGAGTCGGCCGCGATGATCGAGGCGGGGACCGGGGTCGCGCTCGGACAGTACAGCGGCGATGTCGTGCCCGTGGACAGCGTCGCTCCGAATGTCCTCTACTCGCAGGCGATGTGGGGCGCGACGGCCGCCGTCGCGGCGCTGGTCGAGCGGGACGCGTCGGGCGCGGGGCAGACGGTCGGCGTGGGCGGGTTGCACGGCATGCTGCAGGCGCACGGCGTCACGCACACCCCCGGCGCGCAGTTCGTGCCGACCCCGGGCGGGCCGGGCGGACCCATGCCCCACTACCACCCCTACGAGTGCAGCGACGGCCAATGGCTCTTCGTGGCGGCGCTCAAGCCCACCTTCTTCCTGCCCGTCTTGGACCGGCTGGGCCTGCTGCACGTCCTGACGGACGCACGCCTCGGCGGCGATCCGATGGCCGTGGCGCAGTCCGAGAACATCCTCTGGGCCATCGGCCTGCTGCGCGAGGCCTTCCTGCGGCGCCCCCGTGACGAGTGGCTACAGATCCTGGCCGAGATCGGCTGCCCCGTCGGACCCGTGGAGGATCGCGACGACTGGCTCGACCACCCCCAGATCAAGGCCATCGGCATGCGCGCCGAAGTCGACGATCCCGAGCGCGGCCGCGTCGTGATGCCGGGGCTGCCGCTGAACCTCACGCGGTCGCCCGCCTCCATCCGGGGCCCCGCCCCGGCCCTCGGGCAGCACGACGCCTGCGCGGAGCCCTGGCCGGCGCAGCCGCCGGCCCCCCGCGACGCCCCCACGCAGGATGGCCCGCTCGCCGGCGTCAGTGTGCTGGACCTGGGCACGATCATCGCGGGGGCGCACGCGGGCGCCCTGCTCGCCGAACTCGGCGCGGACGTGGTGAAGGTGGAGCCCCTCGACGGCGACTTCACGCGGGTGTTCGGGGCCGGCTTCGTGGCGCTCAACCGTGGCAAGCGGGGACTGGCCGTCGACCTGCGGAGCGAGGCCGGGCACGCGCTCTTCCTGGACCTCGCCCGCGGCGCCGACATCGTGATCGACAACTACCGCGAGGGCGTCCTGGAGCGGCTGCGCATCGACTACGCCTCCCTGCGCGCCGTCAAGCCGGAGATCATCACGATCTCCCTCACGGGATTCGGGGAGGGCGGCCCACTCGGCAGCGAGCCCGGCTTCGATCCGGTGCTGCAAGCCTTCAGCGGGATGATGCACGCCCAGGGCGGCGACAGCGATCCCGTGTTCATGCGTCTGCCCGTCAACGATGTCGCCGGCGCGGCCACGCTGGCGCTGGGCGCCGTGCTGGCGCTGCTGCATCAGCGCCGCGGGGGTGGTGGCCAGCGCGGCTGGACGTCGCTGGCCGGGCAGTCGGGCATGATGCAGAGCGACGAGATCGTGCGCTACGACGGGCGCCGGCCGTCCCACCGCGGCGGCGCGGACTTCGCAGGGCCCGACCCGCTCGACCGCTACTACCGGACGCGCGACGGCTGGCTGCGGCTCCAGGCCGTCGATGTCGCCGCCGCCCGCGACGGCGCGGCGGAGCGTGCCGCCGCCCTCGCCGCCCTGCGCGACGCCGGGCTGCTGTCCGCGCCTCCCCACGACGACGACGCCCTCCAGGAGGGCCTCTGCCGCGCCATTGGCGGGTTGGATACGGCCGACGCCGAGCGCCGCTGCATGGACGCCGGCCTCCGGGCGATGCGCGTGCGCAGCGTGCAACAACTGTCCAGCGACCCGTTCCTCGAGGGCGCGGAGGCGCTGCACCTGTGGGTTCCCGGCGTGCGGGCGCCGGGCGGGCCGGAGTCGCTGTACACCGTCGGGCGCTTGGCCCGCTTCAGCCGCACCGAGAAGACCGGCGTGCTCGCCCCGCCAGGGCTGGGGGAGCACACGCTGGAACTGCTGGCCGAGACGGGCCGCGACGCGGCCGTGGCGACCGAATTACTGGCCGCGGGGACTATCGCCGTGGGCGAGCCGTTCGTCGTGCTGCCGGCGGGTTAGGCGACGCTCGTGGCGCTCAGCGCGGGCCACCTCAAGCAACTGCGATCACTGTCCAGCGCCAAGGGCCGAGCCGCGCACGGCTGCTTCCTGATCGAGGGGGAGAAGCTCGTCCGCGACGCGATCGACGCCAGCGCGCCCATCGCTGAGTTGCTCGCCACCGACGATCGAGCCGCCGCGCTCCGGCCGGGGACGGTCACCCCGATCAGCGCCAAGGACGCCGCGCGCCTCTCCGACACCCGCAGCCCCCAAGGCTGCTTCGCCGTCGTCCGCGACACGCTGCCGGCCGCCGCCGACGCCATGGCCGCGCTGCCGCCGCAGGGACGCTCCACGGTGGTCGCCCTGGACACGGTGCAGGATCCCGGCAACGCCGGCGCGCTGATCCGCCTGGCCACCGCGTTCGGCGCCGACGCCGTGCTGACCGGCCCCGGCACGGCCGACCCGATCCACCCCAGGGTCGTGCGTGCCGCGACCGGGGCCTGGTTTCACATCGTGATCGCGCGCTCGCTCGACCTCGCCGCCGACCTGCGACTGCTCTCGCAGCGCGGCTACGAGATCGTCGGCGCGGCGGCCGACGGCCCCTCGGTCTGGGACGAAGCCCCCACGGACTCCGCTGACGCCCGGCGGGCGCTCGTGCTCGGCAACGAGGGCGCGGGCTTCTCGCCGGACATCGCAGCCACGATCGACCGGCGCGTCGGCGTGCCCATCGCCCCGCACGTAGAGTCGCTCAACGTCGCCGTGGCGGCCGGCATCGTCTTGGGCGTCTGGTCGCAGCGCCGCTGATCATCGCGCCGGCGCCGCTTTGACGCATCGCGCCGCAGCCGCTACGCAGGGGGTGTCATGGACATCGTGAGCTGGAACGTCAACTCGGTCCGCGCGCGGGAGAATCGCATCCTCAACTGGCTCGACCAGGAACGCCCCGACGTCCTCTGCCTGCAAGAGCTCAAGTGCACCGAGGAGCAGTTCCCCTTCGACGGGTTCGACGCGCTCGGGTACGAGGTCGCCGTGTCCGGTCAGAAGGCCTACAACGGCGTCGGGATCGCCTCGCTGGCGCCGATCGAAGAGGTGGAGACCGACCTGCCCTGGTCCGGCGACGCGCAAGCGCGCGGCATCGCCGCCCGCATCGGCGGTGTGCGCGTCGTCAACCTCTACGTGCCCAACGGCAGCACCGTCGGCAGCGACAAGTGGCACTACAAGCTGGAGTGGCTCGACCAGCTCGCGCGCTGGCTGGCCGCGCAGGATCTGTCCGCCGAGCTCGTGGCCTGCGGCGACTACAACATCGCGCCCGGCGACATCGACTGCTCCGAGCCCGAGCGCTGGGCCGACACCGTGCTCGGGGCGCCGCCGGCGCGCGAGCGCTTCCAGACCTTGCTGGGGCTGGGCCTGCACGACGCCCTGCGCACGCTGCGGCCCGACGCGCGGGAGTGGACCTGGTGGGACTTCCGGTCATCGATGTTCGAGCGCGGCGAGGGGCTGCGCATCGACCACCACCTGGTCACGGAGCGCCTGCTCGCGCGCTGCGCCGACGTCGTCATCGACGTGGCCGAGCGGGCCGGGAACAAGCCGTCGGACCACGCGCCCGTCACCCTGAGGCTCAGCTAGCCCGGAGCCGCGTCACCCCTCGCCGAGCAACTCGCGGCGTAGCCGCGCGACGTGCCCCTTGGCCCGCACGTTGGCGTAGACGCGCTCCACCGTGCCCGTCTCGTCCAGCACGACCGTCGAGCGGATCAGGCCCTCGTACTCGCGGCCGTAGTTCTTCTTCGTGCCCCACGCGCCGTACTGCTCCGCCACCGCGTGGTCCGCGTCCGACAGCAGGTCGAACGGCAGGTCGTACTCCGCCTGGAACTTGGCCAGCTTCGCGACCGGGTCCGGGCTCACCCCCACGACCGTGTATCCGGCGGAGCGGAGCGGCGCGTCGGAGTCGCGGAAGTCGCAGCTCTCGCCGGTGCATCCCGGCGTGAACGCCTTCGGGTAGAAGTAGACGATCAGCCGCCGGCCCGCGTAACTCTCCAGGGAGCGCGGCTCGCCCTGCCCATTCGGCAACGTGAAGGCGGGCGCCTTCTGCCCCACTTCGATCGCCATCGCGCTTCCTCTCGACCCAGGCCCGCGCCGCTAGACCGGGTGGAAGAGGGGGATCGCGACTTCGTCGTGGTCCTCCCACTCCAGCGCGACGCGCTGGCCCACGCTCAACTCGGCCACCGGATCCGTCACGCCCACGACGCTCGACAGCATGCGGAAGCCCTCGTCGAGATCGATGAGCGCCACCGCGTAGGGGATCTTCTGCCCGAAGAACGGGTGCCGGCTGAGCTGCACGACGCTGTAGCTGTAGATCGCGCCCTCGCCCTTCGAGGTGCGCCAACTCAGCGCGCCGCCTACACAGCCAGTGCAGTGCCGACGCGGGTAGAACACCACCGCGTCGCAATCGTCGCAGACCTGATAGCGCAGCTCGTGCGCCTTGGTCGCCTGCCAGAAGGGTCCCGTGTCCGGGTCCGCCAGGCTGGGGAGGGGTCGGGTTGCGTCTGTCATCGCTGTTCTCCCTAGTCCCGTGCCAGCACGATCGTGCCGCCCGAGTGCTGGTTCGCCAGTTGGCCGCCGTTGCCGTGAGCGACGGCCAGCGCCGCGCCCTCCACCTGCGAGGTGGACTCGCCGCGCAACTGCCGGGCCGCCTCCAGCAGCAGGAAGATGCCGCGCATGCCGGGGTGGTTCGACGAGAGGCCGCCACCGTCGGTGTTGAGCGCCGGGCCGCCGGGCCGGTCCCAGCGCAGCCGCCCGCCCTCCACCCAGGCCCCGCCCTCACCCTTGGCGCAGAAGCCGAGGTCCTCGAGCAGGATGAGCACCGTGATCGTGAAAGAGTCGTAGACCATCGCGATGTCGATCTCGTCCGGGCGGACGCCCGCCTCGCCGAACGCGATCGGCGCCGACTGCGCCCCGGCGCTCGTCGTGATGTCGCCGCCGTTCTCCTGGTAGGCCATCGCCTCGCCCGCGCCGATCATCCACACCGGCGGCTTGGCGCAGCCCCGCGCCACGTCCGGCGACGCGATGACTACCGCGCCCCCGCCATCCGACACCATGCAGCAATCGAGCAGGCGCAGCGGAGTGGCGATCATCCGCGAGGTCACCACATCCTCCACCGTGGTCTCGCGGATGTCGCGGAACAGCAGATCCTCCATCGCCTTGACGGCTTGCGGGTTGCGCATCGCATGGGCGCGGGTGGCCGTCGCGATCTCCGCCAACTGCTCGCTCGTCGTGCCGAACTCGTGCATGTGCCGCTGGGCGGCCATGGCGTACATCGAGATCAGCGTCTGCCCCCAAGGCCGTCCCATGTTCGAGTCGGGGTCTGGCACGCCGCCGCCACCCCCGCCCGCCCCCGTGTCCCTCCGCGTCGCCGCGGAGGCCTGTATGGAACCGTAGGTCAGCAAGGCCACGTTCGCCCGCCCCGCCGCGATGTCCCGGCGCGCGTGCGCGGCGTGGAACTCGTAGGACGAGCCGCCGACCCCGGTCGTGTCCATCACGCGGGGGTGCAGCCCGAAGTACTCCGCCACAGACATCCCGCCGCCGGCTTCCCCGGCGTCGTAGATCGCGTCCACGTCGGACCACGTGAGTCCCGCGTCGGCCAGCGCCTTGGCGGCGCATTCGGCCTTGATCTGCAGTGGGCTGAGGCCCGCGACCTTGCGCTCGGGGAGTTCGTAGATGCCGACGATGGCGGCGTCGCGTGACTGGGAAGCCATAAAGATCCTGTCTGCTGGAGGCCGGACGATGGGCCGAAGCCGGGGGGAAGTCTAGCGGAGTAGCCCCCCTCGGGGAACAACGCCGCCTACTACGCCGGCGCCGCCATCGCTCGCTCCAGCTGCTCCAGCCCCATGGGGCCCATCGCCAGGGCGCGATCGTGGAACGTCTTGAGGTCGAAGCCGTCACCTGCGGCGGCCCGCGCGTTCGCCCGCGCCCGCAGCCACGCCCGCTCGCCGACCTTGTAGCTGATCGCCTGGCCCGGCCAGCCCAGGTAGCGGTCGACCTCGCTGGCCAGCATCTCCGCGGGGAAGAAGCAGTGCGCGCGCAGGAACGGCAGCGCGAACTCCGGGCGCCAGACCTCGCCCGCGTGTTCCGGTTCGTCCTCCGGGATCATCAGGCCCAGGTGCAGCCCGATATCGACCACGACCCGCGCCGCCCGCAGCCCCTGACTGCTCAGGTAGCCCAGGTAATGGTCGGGGTTCTCGAAGTAGCCCAGCTCCGACATCAGCCGCTCCGCGTACAGCGCCCACCCCTCCACGTAGCCCGACGTGCCCGCCAGCAGGCGCTGATAGCGCGTCAGCGCGTCGCCCTGGTAGCGCGTGATCGCGATCTGCAGATGATGCCCGGGCACGCCCTCGTGATAGGCGACGGACAACTCCGCCCAGAGCGGGAAGCGCGTGCGCCCGCCGGTGGGGTACCAGGTCCGGCCCGGCCGCGAGAAGTCCTCGCTGGGGCCCGTGTAGTACATCGCCAGCGCGCCGCCCGGCGGGGCGATCATCGCCTCGACGGTGCGCACGGGGGCCGGGATCTCGAAGTGCGTCCCGCCCAACTCCGCGATGGTGCGGTCCTGCACGTCCTGCATCCACTGCCGGAACGGCTCCTCCCCGTCGATGGCGCGGGCCGGGTCCGTCTCCAGCAGCCGCACCGCATCCGACAGGCTGCCCTCCGGCACGATCCGATCGGCGGTCGCGGCCATCTCGGCCCGGATGCGTCGCAGTTCCTCCCAGCCCCAGGCGTACGTCTCCTGTAGGTCGAGGCGCAGCCCCGTGAAGACGCGCGCCCGTAGCGCGTAGCGCTCCGCGCCGACGCCGTCGTCGGGCCGGGCTGCGGGCAGGTACTCCGCCTCCAGGTAGTCGGCCCAGCCGTCGTAGGCGGCGGACGCCGTCGCCGCTGCGACGCGCAGGCGCGACGCCAGCGCCCCCGGCGACGGCGCGCCCGGCTTCGCGATCAGCCCCGCGAAGAAACCGGACGGCGCTCCATCCGAACCGGCCCACGTCCGCGCCTGCGCGATCGTCGCCCGGACCTGCCGCGCGGCGACGGTCGGTCCCGCGCCGCGGCCCGCCTCCAGCGACGCCCGCATGCCGCGCAACGCCATGGGGGCCGCCTCCATGCGCGCCGCGATGTTCTCCCAATCTCCATCCGTCTTGGCCGGCATCAGATCGAAGGCCCCGCGCAGGCGCTGCATCGGCGAGGCGATGATGTTCAGGTCGCGGAGATGCTCGCCCGCCTCGAACAGCTCCCGGCCCAGGACCATGCGCTCGGCCATCACGTCGCGAGCGAGGAGGTTGCGCGCGGACGCGGCGGGCGCGGCCTCGAGCGCCGCCAGCGTCTCCGCGTCCAGCGCGGCGCGCGCCTGTGCGCCATCCGGCGAGAAGTCCGGGACTTCGTGGTCGTGCCCCAGCACGCCCATGCCCGTCGCCGCCAGCGGATCGAGGGCCGACAGCCGCTTCACGTAGTCGTCCGCGATCTGGTGCAGCGCCGGCATCCGCGTTCCTCTGCGCAGCTCCCGCGCCCCCGGCGATCGGCGGGGCGCTGTGGTAGCCTGTCGGCCGCGCCGGCCCCGGGCCCCGCGACGCACTCGCACCCTACCCCGCGGGGGTGGCCCGAACGATGCCTTCCCAATGACCGCCCTGCTTGAGGTCCAGTCGCTGATCAAGCAGTTCGGCGGGCACCGCGCCGTCGACGGCGCGAGCTTCCACGTCGAGACCGGCACCGTCACCGGGCTCATCGGCCCCAACGGGGCCGGCAAGACGACCTGCTTCAACTGCATCGCCGGCTTCCTGCGCTGCGACGGCGGCCGCGTGCGGTTCGACGGCCACGACATCACGGGAGCGCCGCCGCATCGCATCTTCCGCCGCGGGCTGACGCGCACCTTCCAGATCCCCCAGGAGCTCGCCTCCCTGTCGGTGCTGGAGAATCTGCTGCTCGTGCCAGGCGGCCAGAGCGGCGAACGACTCTGGGGGCCGCTGCTGCGACCAGGGCTCGTCAGGCGGCAGGAAGCGGCGAACGTGGCCCGCGCCCGCGAGGTGCTGGAGTTGGTGGAGCTCGCGCCGCTGATGCGCGACCCCGCCGGCAGCCTCTCCGGCGGCCAGCGCAAACTGCTGGAGTTGGCGCGCGCGCTGATGTCGCGGCCCCGCATGATCCTGCTCGACGAGCCCGGCGCCGGGGTCAACCCCACGCTCGCGCGGCGGCTCACCGACCACATCGCGCGCGTGCGCGACGAGATGGGCGTCACCTTCCTGCTCATCGAGCACGACATGGACCTCGTCGCGCGCATCTGCGACCCCGTCATCGTGATGACCAACGGAGAGGTTCTCGTCGAAGGATCCCCGTCGGCGGTGCTCGCGAATGCCACCGTCCAAGAGGCGTACCTCGGGAGCCAGTACCGGTGAGCGCCCTATCCAGCGCACTGCTGAGCACGAGGGGCCTGCGCGCCGGCTACGGCGACGTGGAGATCATCCACGACGTGGACTTGCACATCGGCGCGGGGGAGATCGTCACGATCATCGGCCCGAACGGGGCCGGCAAGTCCACCTTGCTCAAGGCGATCTTCGGCGCGATCCGCCCCATGCACGGCACGGTCCGCTTCCGCGATCGCGATGTCAGCACGCACTCCGCGCCCCAGATGGTCGCGGCCGGCGCGTCGTTCGTGCCGCAGACGGACAACGTGTTCCCCTCGCTCAGCGTGCGGGAGAACCTGGAGATGGGGGGCTACGCGCGCGAGGACGGCCTCGACGCCCGCATCGACGAGTTGCTCGCCCTCTTCCCCGACCTCGCCGCCCGCGCCGGCCAGCGCGCCTCGCGACTCTCCGGCGGGCAGCGGCAGGCGCTCGCGATCGGCCGTGCGCTGATGCTCGACCCCGTGCTCCTGCTCCTGGACGAACCCACGGCCAGCCTGTCGCCGATCATGCGCGGCGAGATCTTCGAGCGCCTGCTGCGGGTGCGGGACGCCGGCGTCGCCCTGCTCATCGTCGAGCAGAACGCGAAGGAGGCGCTGTCGATCTCCGACCGCGGCTACGTGATGGTCACCGGCCGCGTCGTCCTGGAGCAGAGCGGCGCGGAACTGCTGGACAACGCCGATGTCGGGCGGCTCTTCCTCGGCCAAGAGGCCGAGCCCGACCCAGCGGCACCCGTCCCCCCCGCGCCGGCGGACGCCCGTCCGGAGGTCCCCTGATGGACATCCTCCAGCTGGTCGTCGTGGGGATCATCGTCGGCTCGATCATCGGGCTGGGCGCGATCGGGCTGACGCTGACCTACGGGGTCATGAAGTTCGCCAACTTCGCCCACGGCGACCTGATGACGCTGGGCATGTTCCTGGCCCTCTTTATCGTGAGTGACCTGGGCCTCGGCGGCGGCAAGATTGGGCCTCTCTCCTTCGGCTGGGGGATGCTGCCCGCCGCGCTCTTCGCCATGGTGGGCGTGGCCGGTGTCGCCCTCCTCCTGGACCGCCTCGTGTTCCGGCCGCTGCGCGGCCGGGGCAGCGGCATCATCACGATGGCGGTCGCCTCGCTGGGCATCGGCATCGGGGTGCGCGCCGTCGTGCAGATGATCTGGGGCCCCTCCCCCACCCGCTACAGCACCGGCATCAACAAGGCCGTCACGATCGCCGGGGAGATCAAGGTCCAGCCCGACCAGTTCCTGATCGTCGCGCTCACGCTGGTCCTGTCAGTCGCCGTCTACCTCCTGCTCTACCGCACCAAGCTGGGCAAGGCGATGCGCGCCACCGCGGACAACCCGGCCCTCGCCGAGATCGCCGGCATCGAGACGGAGAGCGTCCGTCGCTGGGTCTGGATCGTCGGCGGCGGCCTGATCGCGATCGCGGGGATCATGCTGGCGCTGCAGGCGCAGCTGCGCTTTGACGCCGGCTTCAGCCTGATCCTGCCGCTCTTCGCGGCGGCGATCCTGGGCGGGATCGGGAACCCCCTGGGCGCGCTCATCGGCGGACTGGTGGTGGGCATCTCGCAGGAGGTGTCGACCGAATGGATCGACACGGGCCTCAAACCCGGCGTGCCCTTCGTGATCCTGATCCTGATGTTGCTCGTACGACCGCGCGGGCTCTTCGGCTCGAGCGTGTAGGCCCGCCATGGACTTCCTGCTCATCGACCTCGCCCCCCTCGTCAGCTTCAGCGGCGGCCTGCATTGGACCGTCGGGTTCCTCACCACGGTCGCCATCTTCGCGATCGTCGCGCTGGGCCTGAACCTGCAGTGGGGCTACACGGGCGTCTTCAACTTCGGCATCGTGGCGTTCTTCATGGTGGGCGCGTACACCAGCGCCCTGCTGACGCTGCCGCCACCCGACCCCGCGTTCGAGGACTACCTGGGGGGCTGGAATCTGCCCGTGCCGGTCGGCTGGCTGGGCGGTATGTGCGCCGCCGGCCTGCTCGCCGTGATCATCGGCCTGCCGACGCTGCGCCTGCGCCGCGACTTCCTGGCCATCGCCACCATCGGCATCGCCGCGATCCTGCGCAGCGTGGCGAATTCCGTCGAAGGGCTGGTCAACCGCGCGCGCGGCCTCAACGGCATCCCCCGCTTGCTCGACGAACTGGCCAGCGGCGAGGACTACCGCTGGGTGATGCTGGGCATCGCCGTCGTCATGCTGACGGTCGTCTACGTCGTCGTGAGCCGCCTCACCGGCTCGCCCTGGGGCCGCGTCTTGCGCGCCATCCGCGAGAACGAAGACACCGCCCGCGCCTCCGGCAAGGACACCGTCAACTTCCGCATGCAGAGCTTCGTGCTGGGCGGGATGATCATGGGGCTCGGCGGCGCGATCTTCGCCCACCGCGTGAACGCCATCGCACCGACGTCGTTCACCGACCTGTTCGGCACGTTCCTGGTCTGGACGATGCTGATGGTCGGCGGCAGCGGCAACAATCGGGGCGCCGTCCTGGGGGCGCTGGTCGTCGGCTTCGTTTGGTTCGGCGCCCCGCTCATCCAGGAAGACCTGCCCCACTTCCTGGGCGAGCGCGTCTTCATGGTCCGTCAGCTCATCATCGGACTGCTGATCGTCGGGTTCCTGCTCGCGCGCCCGGCGGGGCTGCTGCCCGAGGAGCGGCGCATCAGCCGCTTCGTCGACGAGCTGCGCACAGAATCCCTCGCGTCACGCCTGTGGCGACGCGTGCGCGGTCGCCCGCCCCTGCCGGACGCGGCCGCCTAGTTCAGGTCGAAGGAAACCTCGTCGATCTCGACCGGCTCGCCATCGCTGTACTGCCAGATCTGAATGAAGCCCGTGAGCACGTCGCCCGCGGCGTTCCAGTCCAGCGTCGTCGCGGCGCCTTCGTAGTTCACGTCGTCGCCGTCGCCGACGGCGGCCATGGCGATCGCGATGCCCTCTGGGCCCGGGATCACGTCGTCGCCGCCGGGCGCGGCGACACGCGGCAACGCGTCTCGGATGGCGGCGCCGTCCGTCGAACCGGCCAACTCCGCAGCCAGCGCGATCGCGATCACAGCGTCGTACGCCTCGCGGACGAACGGCAGCGCCGGCAGCTCGCCGTACGCGTCAATGTAGGCCGCGTCCCAAGCCCTCGTCGCCGCGTTGGCCGGACCGCCCCCGGGGGCCGTGCCCTTGGAGCCGTTGAGGAAGTCCTCGCCGATCCCATCGATCAAGTCCTGGCTCTTCGTCCCGTCCACGAACAGGAACTCCGAGAAGATCGAGTGCTCCAGCGACTCGCGGATGAAGATCAGGGCCTCAGCGGGGAAGGCGATCGCGATCAGCACCTTGGCGCCACCATCGGCAGCGGCCCGCAACTCCGACAGGTAGCTCGTCGCGCCCTGCTCAATCGACGCCGACGTGACCGTGCCGTCGAAGGCGGCCTCGAACGCGTCGGCCAGGCCCTGCCCGTAGGCGTCGTTGCGGAAGAGCACGGCGACGTTGTCGTAGCCCTCATCCGACGCCAGATCGGCCAGCACGACGCCCTGCGCCGCGTCCGAGATGGTGCTGCGGAAGAGGTAGCCATTGTCGTCCGCGACGGTGATGGAAGGCGACGTCGCCGATGGCGAGACCGTCGGCACGCCAGCGGGGCCTGTCACGCTTTCGGCCACCGCGATCGTCACGGTGCTCGACAGCGGCCCCACGATCGCGTGCACGCCCTCGACGTCGACCAGGCGGCGGGCCTCCTCGACCCCCTGCACCGTGTCGACCTGCGTGTCGCCCGTGACCAACTCGACCGGCTGGCCCAGTACGCCGCCAGCGGCGTTGATGTGCTCGATCGCCAGTTCCACGCCCGTCTGAATGACCGGCCCAAACTCAGCGATCGGGCCGGAGAAGTCGCCCAGGTAGCCGATCTTTAGCGGCTCGGCGTCGGGTTCGTCATCGCCGCCACAGGCTGCGATCACCAAGCCGACCGCGGCGACGAGCGCCAGGACGAGCATCCAGCGTCCGCGCCCCATCACCGCCATCTGCAAGAATTGTCCCCATGGTGCGCGCATGTTCGTCCTCCCTATCTGGTACGACTTGGATCGGTCCGATCATCGGTTAGATTCAGAGAATAGTGCATGGAGAAGGGGATTGTGAGCGCAGCGCCGACGCAACCGCCCACGCCGGTGGACCGAGCGCCCGAGGGCCGATCGCCGGAAGAACGCCGCCTCCTGCGCGAGGCTGTGCGCCGCTTCGTCCGCCGCGAACTGTGGCTCTGGGAGAAGCGCATCGACCCCAACAGCTTCGCGCTCCCGCCCGAGGTCGCCGCCGGCCTCCGCCCCAAGGTCGCCGCCATGGGCCTGTCCCTGCTGCGTGAGCCGGAGGCGCTGGGCGGACCCCCAATCGACGGCGTGACCCGGGCGGTCGTCCTGGAAGACCTGGCCCAGCATCGGGCGGGCGTGCTGGCGCCCGGCTACGGCCTCTTCGGCCCGCAGGCGCCACCCGCCCTCTACGCAGGCACGGCCGAGCAGCAGCAGCGCTTCCTGCTGCCCCTGCTACGCGGCGAGCGACGCTGCTTCGTCGGTCTGCACGACCCCTGGCTCGGCGCGCCAACCGAGAGCGATGCCGGCGGCGGGCTGCGCATCCGCGCGCGGCGCACGTCCAGCGGCTGGCTGCTGGACGGGACGAAGCTCTTCGTGGCGGACGCCGGTCGCGACGGCGAGGCCGGCGTCGCCGACTTCGGCGTGGTCTACGCCCGCGCCGAGGATGAGTCGGGGCAGCCCTTGGGCGCCGCCTGCTTCATCGTCGAGACGGAGCGCGCCGGCTTCCAGCGCTGGCGGCCCTATCCCACGCTGGCCACGGGGCGCGACACGCAGGAGCTCAATCTCAGCAATCTGCGGCTCCCCAGCGAGAACCAGCTCGGCGACGGGCCGGTGATCGCGCCGGACGCACACGCCCGGCACGACGCCTGCCTCGCGGCGCAACTGACGGGTGTCGGCCGGGCCGCCCGATCGATGCTGCGGGAGCGAGCCCGCGCCGGCGAGTCCGAGTCCACGCGCTGGGCCCTCGCCGATGCCGACGCCAGTCTGCGGGCCGCCGCCGCCCTCTCCCGCGACGCCGTCGGCGCCGCGACGGCCGCCGCAGCCCGGCTCGTGGCGCAGCAGACCGCCGAGCAGGTCGTTGACGCGACGATCGGCGCAATTGGGCCTCCGGCGCTCAGTGCCGACCTCCCGCTGGAGCGCTGGTTCCGGGAACTGCGGGTGCTGCGCGAGTCGGGCGGCGGCCTCGCCCGGCTGCGCGCGATGAGCGCACGCCACAGCCTGGGGGACTTCTCGCCGTGAGGGTCCGGCCCCAGCCGTCCGATGCCGGCCTTGCCGCCGTCACGACGACACACCCGTAGACTGAACGCCGATGCACGCCAAGACCGCCTCCCAAACGCGCCTGCTCGACGCGATCGCGCCTCTCCTTCCCGGCTTCGCGGAGCGAGCGGCGGAACTCGACCGCAGCGGCGGGTTCTTCTTCGAGAACTTCGAAGCGCTGCGCGATATCGGCTATATGGCCGCGCCGCTGCCCGCGGAGATCGGCGGGGGCGGCCATGGACTGACCGACATCGTCTATGCCCAGCGCGCGATCGCCCGCGCCGACGGCTCCACCGCCTACGGCGTGGGCATGCACCTGATGACGGTGGGCCAAGAAGTAGCGCGGCCCTCCTGGCCGGCGCATCTCCGCGTGCGCGTCTTCGAGTCGGTCGTGCGCGATGGCGCGACGATCAACTCCGTCGTGACGGAGCCGGAACTCGGGTCGTTCCAGGGCGGCGGGCTGCCCGCCTCCGCCTTCCGTCCCGACGGCGACGGGCGCTGGCGGCTGAACGGCCGCAAGACCTTCTCCACGCTCGCGCCCGTGCTGGCCCACTTCCTTACCGCCGCCCGCTTCGACGACGGCAGCAACGAACTCGGCCGCGCCATCATCCCGCGCGACCGCGGCGGCATCCGTGTCGCCGAAACGTGGGATGCGCTGGGCATGCGCGGCACCGGCTCGCACGATGTCTACTTCGAGGACACGCCCGTCGAGGCCGGCGACTTCCTCGTGCGCCACGCGCCCGGCGAGCGCGGGCAGGCCCACCACGACTTCGCCTGGTTCGCGCTGCTCGTCTCCGCCGCGAGCCTGGGCGTCGCCGAGGCGGCGCGCGACTACACCGTCGAGTTTGCGCGCACCCGACGGCCCACCGGCCTGGGCGCGCCGATCGCCACGCTGCCCTACGTCCGGCACGAGATCGGCCGCATTGATGCCGATGTCTTCACCGCGCAGGCCGTGCTGTTCGGCGCCGCCGAGGCCTGGGACGCGGCCGGCGGCGGCGCCGAGCGCACCCGGCTGGCGCCGCGCGTCGCGGCCGCGAAGCTGCGCGTCACGGACCTCGCCGTGGCGATCGTCGATCGCTGCATGCGGGTGGTCGGCGGGGTCTCGTTCCAGCGCAGCGAGCCGCTGGAGCGCTACTACCGCGACGTCCGCGGCCCCCTGGCCAACCCGCCCATCACGCCGCGCGGGCTGGAGATGATCGCCCGCGCCGCCCTGGACGACGCGTAACTCCGCCCCGGCGCCGACTGCCCGGTATGCTGGGCGTCCTCCCCGGGTCGTGCGACCCGCACGCGTGTGCCGGGAAGGAGGTGGCGGTGGCCCAGCACGAGAAGATCCGGCTGACCGACCTCGCGACCTGCGGCGGTTGAGCGTCGAAGTACGGGCCGGCGGCCCTCGCGCAGGTCGTGCGCGCGCTTGGACATCAGTTTCCGCAGCATGAGCATCCCGAGCTGCTGGTCGGCCTGCACCAGGCCGACGATGCGGCCGTGTACCGGCTCAACGCCGACCAGGCGATCGTGCAGACGCTCGACTTCTTCGCCCCCACCGTCGATGACCCGTTCCAGTACGGGCAGATCGCCGGGGCCAACGCCCTCAACGACATTTACGCCATGGGCGCCGACGTGCTCTTCGCCCTCAACATCGCCGCGTTCCCCAGCGACCTGCCGGTGGAGACGATCGTCGCCGTGCTCGAAGGGGGCGCGAGCAAGGTGCGCGAAGCCGGGGGCGCCGTCGCGGGGGGCCACACGATCATCGATCGAGAGCCCAAGTACGGCCTCTGCGTCACGGGGCTCGTACACCCGGACGCCGTGCTCAGCAACGGCCGCGCGGAGCCCGGCGACGCCATCCTGCTGACGAAGCCGCTCGGCACGGGGGTGTTGCTCAACGCGATCCGCGACGGGAAAGCCTCGGCGGCGCACGAGGCGATCGCCGTCGCGCAGATGTCGACCCTGAACAAGCTGGCGGCCGAGGTGGCGCGCGCGCTGCCGGTGCACGCCCTCACCGACATCACCGGCTTCGGCCTCGCCGGGCACGGCGTCGAAGTCGCGACCAACAGCGGCGTCGGCGTCGAGCTCTCGCTCGGCGCGCTGCCCGCCATGCCCGGCCTCGAGGCCTGCGTCGCGCTCGACCTCGATACGGCCGGCCAGACGCGCAACCGCGACTACTTCGCCGCGCGCGTCGGTGCCGCCCGTCCGCTCACGCGACTGGAGGACACCCTGCTCTACGACCCGCAGACCACCGGGGGCCTGCTCATCGTCCTGCCGGAGTCCGCCGCCGCCGAACTGGCCGCGCGGCTCCTGGCGGCGGGCGTCGAGAACTGGCGCGTGGGGACCGTCGTCCCGGCCGCCGACGCGGCGGACGCAGGCGTCCGGGTCACGAACTGAGCGCACATCCCGCGCCGCCCACCCGCCGTGCCGGTAGGATTCCCGCATGGACACGGCGACCTCCCCCCGCGGCCCAGCCTCCCCCGGCGCGACTCCTTGCGACGTCGCCGTCATCGGCGGCGGCATCATTGGGCTGGCCACCGCCCTCGCCCTGGTCGAGCGCTTCGCCGGGCTGTCCGTCGTCGTGATAGAGAAGGAGTCCGACGTCGGTCAGCACCAGACGGGCCACAACAGCGGCGTAATCCACAGCGGCCTCTACTATCGGCCCGGCTCCGCCAAGGCCCGGCTCGCCGTGCGCGGGGCCGAGCAGATGCTGGAGTTCTGCCGGGAGCACGACATCCCCCACGAGCGCTGCGGCAAGGTGGTCGTGGCGACCGACGAGTCCCAGACCGGCCGCCTGCGCGCGCTGGCCGAACGCGGTCAAGCCAACGGCGTGCCCGGCATCCGCGAGATCGGCGCCGAAGAACTCGCCGAGCTCGAGCCCGCCGCCCGCGGCGTCCGCGCCCTGCACGTCCCCTCGACGGGCATCGCCGACTACGACGCCGTCACACGGCGCTACCGCGCGCTCGTCGAAGCCCGCGGTGGGGTCGTCCGCACCGGCGTCGAGGTCACCGGCCTGCGCCCCGACGGCGACGGCCTCCGCATCGACACCAGCGACGGCCCGATCGAGGCGCGCCACCTCGTCAACTGCGCCGGGCTCATGGCCGACCGCGTCGCGCAGCTCGCCGGCTTCCGGCCGACGCTGCGCATCATCCCCTTCCGCGGCGAGTACTACGCGCTGCGACCGCAGGCGTCGGGCCTCGTACGCAACCTCATCTACCCCGTGCCCGACCCCAATTTCCCCTTCCTGGGCGTGCACTTCACGCGGCGCGTCGACGGGACCGTCGAGGCCGGTCCCAACGCCGTGCTCGCGCTGCGCCGCGAGGGCTACCGCTGGCGCGACATCGACGTTGGGGACGTCTGGGATGCGCTCAGCTTCCCGGGCTTCCAGCGCCTGGCGCTGCGCTACTGGCGCACCGGCCTGGGGGAGATGTATCGCTCGGCCAGCCGCCGCGCGTTCACCACGGCGCTGCAAGCGCTCGTCCCCGCCGTGCGCGCCTCCGATCTCGTCCGCGCCGGCGCGGGCGTCCGCGCGCAGGCCCTCGACCGCGACGGCGGCCTCGTGGATGACTTCCGCCTGATCGCGGAGTCGGGCATGATCCACGTCCTCAACGCGCCCTCGCCGGGAGCCACCGCCTCGCTGGGCATCGGGCAGGAGATCGCGACGATGGCCGATGACTGGTTCCGCGTCCCCCACTCCCAGCGCCCCGCCGCCGCCGGACGCTGAGCCGAGGCGCCGCCCGTGTACCTGCGCGACCTGGAGCTCGACCGTTTCCGCTCCTACGAGCGACTGCGGCTGTCGCTCACCCCGGGGCTGACGCTGCTCACCGGCGACAACGCCGCCGGCAAGTCCAACCTCCTGGAGGCCATCGCGCTGCTCGCAATGACCCGCTCCCCGCGCGCCTCGAGCGAGGGGGAGATGATCGGCTGGTCCGCGCTCGCCGCCGCCAGCCTCGAAGAGCCCGCGGTGGCGCGGGTCGCCGGGCGCGCCGAGCGCGGCGACGGGCCGGTGCAGGTGGAGATCGCCCTGGTCGCCCGCGCCGACGCCGGGGGCCGCCCCCGTCCCACGCGGGCCGGCGCCCCACTGACGGGCAAACGGTTGCGGCTGAACGGCATCGCCCGCCGCGCGACGCAGGTCGTGGGGCAGATCAGCGCCGTGCTCTTCACGACCCTGGACATCGACATCCTCACGGGCGCACCCTCCCGGCGCCGGCGCTTTCTGGACCTGCTCATCGCCCAGTCGGACCGGGGCTACGCCCGGGCCTACAGTCGCTACGACAAGGCCGTCACGCAGCGCAACGCTGTGCTCAAGCGGATGGCCGAGGGCGCCTCGTCGCCCGGCGAGCTCGCGCCCTGGGACGACGTCCTGGCGGAGGCGGGCGGAGATGTGCTGGCGGCCCGGGCGTCGGCCGTGGCGGCGCTGGCCGAGCTCGCTCCCGCGCGACACCGCTTCTTGACGTCGCCGCCGGGCATGAGCGCGGGCGCCGGCGCCCTGGGGCTCCGCTATCACCCCGCTCTGCACACCACTCCCTGGCCGCCCGGTGACCATCCCACCCCCGCCGCCGCCAGCGCCCTGCTCCGCGACGCGATGGCGGCCGCGCGGCGGCGCGAGGTCGCCGCAGGCGTAACCCTCGTCGGCCCCCAGCGGGACGACGTCGGTCTGCTGCTCGACGGCCGTCCGGCCGGCACGTACGCCTCGCGGGCCCAGCAGCGCTCGATCGCGCTGGCCCTGCGCCTGGCGGAAGCCGATCTCCTGCGACAGCGCACCGGGGAAGGGCCGATCCTGCTGCTCGACGACCTCTTCTCGGAACTCGACGCCGCCCGCCGCGAGACCACGGCGGCGGCCCTCGCCGAAACCCTGCGCCCGCCGGGCGGGAGCGGCGCGGCCGGCCAACTCCTGGTCACGACGGCGGACGCCAGCGCACTCCCGGCGGGGCTGCCGGCGCCGGCGGGAAGCTATCGCATCGTGGGGGGCGCGCTGTGCGCGCTGGCTCAGGGCTAGCCGGGCGGCCCGGGTCGTGCGGGCGGCGGCCCGAAGAGGGGGCGGCCCGGCCGCGGCGCCAGCATCCGCACCGCCCCCGCCTCGACGGTCAGCGTGATCGGTCCCGCCGACGGCGCCAGCCCCACCTCGCCGTCGAGTTGTACGTGCGGCAGCAGCCCGCCCGCGGCCGGCGTGATGCGCCCCCAGCCCGCGCGGCGGAACAGCACCCCGCGCGCACCGAGATGCCGCCGGACCAGCAGCCGCGGCAGCATTCGCGCCGCGTTCCACAGTCCGTGGCCCAGGAAGGCGACGTAGTCCAGCTCGCCATCGGCGACCGACGCCTGCGCCGTGATATGGGCGATCGCGCCGTAGTTGCGCGTGTTCCCCACCACCAGCATCGACGCGTGCACCGGCTGCGGCGCGTCCCCCTCCAGCTCCAGATCGATGTCGAAGCCGCGGTCGCGCCACGCGGTCCGCAGCCCGGCCCAGATGTAGGCCAGCTGGCCGAGTCGCCGCTTGAGCGCCGGGCTGACCGACGCGACGGCTGCGGCGTCGAAACCGAGACTCACCATCAGCAGGAACCGGCGCCCGCCGGCCGGCGCCCCCTCGCCGACGCCGAACTGCACGCGACCCAGGTCCACCGGGACCGCCACGGCGTCGATCTGGGCACGGATCGCGGCCGCCGGGCTGCGACGCGGGATCCCGGCCTCGCGCGCCCACACGTTGGCCGTGCCCCCCGGCACGATCCCGACGGCAGGCCCCGCTTCCGCCGGGACACCATCGAGCCCGTTCAGAACCTCGTTGAGCGTCCCGTCGCCGCCGCAGGCGAAGATCAGATCGACGCCGTCGGCGCACGCCTCCCGGGCCAGATCCCCCGCCTCACCGGGCCGCTGCGTCCAGACCAGGCGCGCATCCAGCCCCGCCTCCGCCGCCACGACGCGCACGGCCCCATCGAGCCGCTTGCCCGCGGACAGTCCCCGCGCCCGGGGATTGGCGATGAACAGGACACGGCGTCTGGACACCGGACTCACTATCGTCGATCTCCGCTGGGTGATATCCCCGGGGGCAGTATCCTCGGGGGCGATATCGTTGACCCGCGCTCCGGCCGGAGGGCATCATGCGGGCGACGGGGCGGCCGCTCCCATCATGCCGAGCCCGCTCGGTAGCCGAAAGCGGGTCGGCCCCGTCGGACCGTAACCGCGGGATGGCAAGACCGGAAGACCGCGAAAGGTGCGTGCGCATGGCGAAGTCGCTGGGCTGGGTGCGATTCGACCACTACTCGATCGCGGTACAAGACGCGGACCAGGCGATCACGTTCCACGAGAAACTGTTCGGACTGGAGCGCGACCACGCCTTCCGGTCGCCGAGCGAGGGCTTCCGCGGCGGCCTGCTCAACATGCCGGACGGACAGGGCCAGGTGGAGATCCTGGCCCCGCTGGGCGACGACTCCTTCCTGCATCGCTACCTGGAGACGCGCGGGGCTGGCGTGCACCACATCACCGTCGAGGTGGAGGACATCGATGCCGCCGTGGAGTACCTGCGTGAGGAGATGGGCATTGAGCCCTACCGCGGCATCTGGTCGGATGGCCAATGGCGGCAGACGTTCATTCACCCGCGTGACACCGGCGGCGTCCTCTACCAGCTCTTCGAATGGCTGCCGGGGCACGGCCCCGACAACCCGCTCTCGGAGTTCGGCGCCGCGGAGTAGCGCGCTGCCTGGAGCGGCTCAGCCGCGCGGCGTCCGGCCCCACGAATGGGGCCGGCGCACGGAGACCCCGATGGCGCAGGCCCCGTCACCGTCCACGGCCCCACCCGATCCGACGATCGTCGACGGGAAGTTCGTGCCCACGCGCGACGTGCCCTTCAGCGAAGCACTCGACGCGATGATCGCCGAGGTGCGAGCCGGCAACGCCCCCAATCTGGGTCGCTTCTGCGGCTACTGCTACACGCCGCTCGATTCGGGCCGCCGGGTGTGCCCCACCTGCGACACGTCGGCCGACGACGTCCCGGTCCGAGACAAGATCTCCCGGACCGTCGCGCAGGTCTACACCGCCAAGCGCAAGCGCGAGGGCCGCTACGTCCATAGCGCCGCCTGGGCGGGCATCCTGCTCGGGACCGCCGTGTCGACCGGGCTGATCGTGGTCCTGCCCGACTGGACCAAGGTCTTCGCGATCCTCTTCCTGATCGTGGGCTCGTACTACCTCGCCTCGTACCTGGGCAACGTCGCGATCCAGGACTACGCCTACCGGCGCGGCCTGCGGCAGTTCTCCGTCGCTTGGCAGGACTTCCTCGCCCTGCGCGTCCAGGGCGCGACCGACGAGGAGGATCTCCCGGCGCGCGACCCCTGACGCACCGGGCGCGCGGCGCGCCTACAGCTTGACGGCGCAGCCCCCGTCGACGTTGATGATCTCGCCGGTCAGGAACTTGGCCTCGTCGGAGGCGAGGAACAGCACGACGTTGGCGACGTCCTCGGGCAGGCCGGGCTCCTCCAGGATCTGGTGGACGTCGAATCCGCCCTTGAACCAGTGCTCGCCGGTCGCGGGGTTGGTCGCGCCGGGTGTGAGGACCTGCCCGGGGGCGCACGCAGTTGACGCGGATCTTGTGCCGTCCCCCCGCGCCGGCGGTCCAGCGGGTGAACGCATCGATGCCTGCCTTGGCCGCGTAGTACGACGCCGCGGCAGTCCCCGGACCCATCTCCTGCTGCCTCTGGCTGAAGCCGCGCGTCGCTGCCAGCGACGACATGTTGACCACGGCGCCGCCACCGCGGGCGACCAGGTGCGGCCAGACGGCCCGCGACATCAGGAACGTGCCCGTGAGGTTGACGCCGATGATCTCCGCCCAGTTCTCCTCCGACTCGTCTGGGAAGGACGCGCCGGATCCGTAGCCCGCGTTGTTGAAGAGCACGTCGATCCCGCCGTAGGTGTCGACGGCCTGCGCCACGGCTGCCGTCACGGAGGCGCTGTCGGAGACGTCGCAGCGCACGAACGTGGCATCGCCGCCCGCGGCCCGGATCGCATCCTGCACCGCGACGCCCTGGGCCTCGCGTCGCGCCATCAGCACCACGCGGGCCCCCTCGCGGGCGAACGTATGGGCGGTGGCCTCACCGATACCGCTGTTGCCGCCGGTCACAATCGCGACACGGCCGTCGAGTCGTCCGGGCATGGAACGTCCTTTCTGGTGGGCCCTTCTGGTAGGCACGAGATGTGGGTGGCGAGGATAGCGGTCGGCGCCGACCCGCGCGATGGCAACCCCGGCCGGCGGCGTGGGGCCGCCGGGCCGCTCAGGCGCTGGAGAGGTTCTTGCGCTTGTTGCTGACGAAGTCGACCAGGATGTACTCGCCCAGCTCGTCCGGCGTCGTGTAGAACACCCGCCCACGGTTGATCTTCGCGACGCGGGAGACGAACTCCTTGAGGTAGTAGTTGCGATCCAGCATGAAGATGTTGATCACGATGTCCTTCTTCGTGCAGTTTCGCACCTCTTTGAGCGTCTCCCGGATGGTCATCTGGCTGGGCGGGTAGGAGAAGTGGCTGACGCCGTCCTGCAGGTGGGCCGTCGGCTCCCCATCGGAGATCATGATGATCTGGCGCGTGCCCACCTTGTGCTTGGACAGCAGCCGCTGGGCGATCAGCAGCGCGTGGTGCATGTTCGTGCCCAGCACCGTCTCGTCCCAGCGGGCGTACGGCAGGTCCTCGGTCTTGAGCTCCCGCGCGTAGGCGCTGAATCCCACCAGATAGAGGTCGTCGCGGGCGTACTTCATGCGGATCAAGTTGTTCAGCGCCAGCGCGACCTTCTTCGCCGCCTGGAACGACCCCCGCAGCGCCATCGACCAGGAGAGGTCCAGCATCAGCACCGTCGCGGTCTGGGTCAGCGTCTCGGAGCGATAGACCTCGAAGTCGCCCGGGTCCAGCGACACGGGCACCTGCGGCCCCTCGCGGTGCATCGAGTTCATCAGCGTCTGCCGCAGGTCCAGGTGGAACGGGTCGCCGAACTCGTAGCGCTTGCTGTCGTCGGCGCGCTCCCCGTAGCGACCGAACTCCGCCACGTTGTGCTTGCCGAAGTTCTGCTGCTTGAGATTGGCGTAGATCTCGGCCAGCGCCCGCTCCCCGATCTTGCGGTTGCCGCGCGGCGTCAACTCCCAGGAGTTGCCCTTCTTGCGGATGTAGCCCGCCTCTTCCAGGATCTCCAGCAGCTGCCGCAGTTGGTCCAGCGTCTCCCGCGCCTCCTCGCCGAGCAGCTCCTCCAGCTTGTCGGCGTCGATATCGTCCAGGTCGCCGCCGTATTGCGTGCGCTCCAACTGGCGCTCGATCTGGTCCATGTCCTGCATCTCGCCCATCAGGCGCATGGCCGCCTGTAGGTCCAGTTCCTCGCCGCCGCGGAACGGATACTGATTGCGCAGGTCGCGCATGGGCATCAGCGCCTCGAGGTTGGATCCCAGTTGCGCCAGCTGCTGCTGCAACCCGGGGTCGCCCAGCCGGTCCGAGACCATGTCCTGCAACTGCTGGCGCATGCCGCCGGGCAGCGAATCCATCAGGTTCTGCATCGCCGCCGCCTGCTGCTGCATCTGCTGTAGCAGCTCGGCGAGCGACTGCGGCGGGTCGTCGCCGAAGAGGTCGCCGTACTTGTCCATGAACGCGTCGAAGTCCGGCTCCTCGCCCGCGAGACGCTGCTGCATCATCTCGTTCAGGTCGCGGACCATCTCCTGCATGCGGTCCATGTCCTCCGGCGACATGTTCTGGATCGACTGGGCCATGTCCTTGAAGAAGGCGTTCATCATCTGCTGGCGCAGCGAGTCGACCAGCTCCTGGTACTTCTGGGCCGCCTCCGGGTTCATGAACTCGTAGCCCTGCAGCGCCTTCATGCGGCCGGGCGCGTCGTCGGGCAGGTCGTCCAGTTGGCCCTGCTTGCGCTCGATGATCGCGCGCAGCATGTCGCCGAACTCGGCCTGCTGGTCCGACGGGCCGGCGGGCGCGCCGCCCGGGGGCAACCCGGCCTGCGCCTGCGCCCCCTCTGCGCCCTCTGCACCCTGCGGCGAGGCTTCGTCGCCGGCCTCCCCCGGGGCAGCGTCGCCGTCCGCGGCGGGCGGCGGAGCCGGCGGGGCGGCCTCCGGCAGCCGCTCATCCAGCGTGTCGCGCTCCATGTCGACGATCTCGTCGATCTGACGCTGGATGTCGTCGAACACCGACCCCAGGTCGAAGCGATCCAGCGCCTGCCGGCGCTGCTGACGCAGCCGCTGCAGCAAGTCCCGCAGGCCTTGCCGGCGCGCCCCCTCGGGCGAGCGCATGCCGCGCTGCATCAGGTTGCGCAACGCGTGCTGCAAGTCGCCGAAGTTCATCAGGTCGTCGGTCAGGCCCGACAGCACGTCGTCCGCGTCGAGGTCGGCGACGTCTTGGCTGCCGTCCCACTGGCTGTAGCGATAGCGGAGCGCCATGGCGCTTCCCCCTAGGCGGACTACCGGCGCGCGACGCCGATCAGCCGCGATACTGGATGCGCGCGCCCACCTGGTCCTTGTTGAGGCGCTTGTTGAGGTGCAACCCCTCCAGCACGAACTCCACGGCGGCCGCGAGATCGGCCGAGTCCTCACTCACCTGCAGCGGCTGCAGCGACTCGCGCAGGCCCTCGACTTGCGTCAGCAGGGCCGGGTAGTCGGCCGCGCGGACGCCCTCGCCCACTTCCACCGACACGCCCGCCTTGAACACCCCCACGACCTCCTCCATGTCGACGACGTTGAAGCGGCGGTTGAAGACCGCGGCGACGCCGCCCTGCAACATCTTCTCCAGGACCTGCACGTCCTTGCCGTCCTCCACCGTCTCCATCTCGATCTTGCCCTGAATCGCGGGCAGCACATGCGGCAGATCGCTGACCCGCGGCACGACGTGCGACTCCTCCAGCGCGATCGCCCGCCGCGTGGCATTCGCGATCAGGGTTTCGAGCGCCGCGATCGACGTCCGCACGGACACCCCCGAGCGCTGGCTGACGTCCGGGCTGCGGCGCGCCAGCCGCGTGACCTCCGCCACGACCTCCTCCATGTATTCAGGTACATCGATGCGCAGGCCCGCCACCGAGATCGGCGCGATCTCCTGGCGCATGATCGCGATCTCGGTCTCGACCGACTCGGGGTAGTGCGTGCGGATCTGGGCGCCGTATCGGTCCTTGAGCGGCGTGATGATGCGACCGCGGTTCGTGTAGTCCTCGGGGTTGGCGCTGGCGACGATCAAGATGTCGAGCGGCAGTCGCACGCGGAAGCCGCGGATCTGCACGTCCCGCTCCTCCATGATGTTGAGCAGCCCCACCTGGATGCGCTCCGCGAGGTCCGGCAGTTCGTTGATGCAGAAGATGCCGCGATTGGTACGCGGCACCAGCCCGAAGTGAATCGTCAGCGCGTCGGAGAGGTAGCGCCCCTCGGCCACCTTGATCGGGTCCACCTCCCCAATCAGGTCGGCGATGGTGATGTCGGGCGTCGCCAGCTTCTCGCCGTAGCGCTCCCCGGCCGCCATCCAGCGGATCGGCGCATCGTCGCCCTGCTCCTCGATCAAGCGTCGTCCCTGCTCGGAGATGGGGGCGAACGGGTTCTCCGGGATCTCGGGACCGTCCAGCACCGGCGTCCAGTCGTCCAGCAGCGACGCCAGCGCGCGGATGATGCGACTCTTGGCCTGGCCGCGCTCGCCCAGCATGATCATGTCCTGTCCCGCCAGGATTGCGTTCTGCAACGCGGGCAGCACGGTCTCGTCGTAGCCCTGGATGCCTGGGAAGAGCTGCACGCCGGCGCGCAGCCGCGCCACCAGGTTGTCGCGCATCTCGACGCGCAGCGGGCGCGGCTCGTAGCCGCTGGCGCGCAGCGCGCCCAGGGTGCGCGGACGGGGTGGACCGACGGTCGGAGTGGCCACAAGCGGATCCCTTCGGCGCGCGGCTGAATCCGCGCCTGGCTCGCACCGCATCGATGTCACGCCCACGGCCGTTGGCGGCCCGCCAGCGCGACGCGAGGGGACGCCCCGGGCCGGCGATCAGCCCCCCGGGGCGAGGACCCGCAGCGCTTCATCCCGCGTGAATCGGGGGAGTGCGCGGGGCCCCGCAGACGACCGGAGTATAGCGGGTTCGCCCGCGCGCACTCGCGACGCACTGAAGCGTCCGATGCGACGCACGGGCTGGCCCCCCGCACGGAGTCGCGCCACGAATGCCTCGGCCTGTTCCGCCTCCACGGCGGCCAGCAGACAGCCCGACGCCAGCAGCCCGCGCCAGTCGATCGCCAGCGCCTCGGCGACCACGGTGGTCAGCGGGTGCGCCAGCAGCGCCGCGTCGTCGACCTCGACGCCCAGCCCGGCTGCGGCCGCCATCTCCCAGCAGGCGGTCGCGATGCCGCCCTCCGTCGGGTCGTGCAGGGCCCGCAGGCCCGCCGCCCCCCAGGCTGACCGCGCCATCCCCACGACGCTGATCCCCGGGTCGTCGGCCAGGGCGGCCGCCGCGTCGATCTCGGCCGCCCCGACGCCGGCCGCGCGCAGTGCCCCGGCGGCCTCCGCGGCCAGCAGCGCCGTCCCCTCGATCGCCACCGCACCGATCTGGATGAGCGCGTCTCCGGCGGCGATCCGCGTCGGCGCGTACAGCCGATCAAGCGGCGCTTCCCCCACCATCGTGCCCGCCAGCACCACGCGCGACACCGCCGCGCTGACCTCCGTGTGCCCCCCGGCCAGCGTCGCGCCCACCGCCGCGCATCCTCGCCGCACCCCCGCGAACAGCGCCTCGACGTCGGGTGCGTCGGTGCCCGGCGGCAGCAGCAGCGTGGCCAGGAACCAGCGCGGGTCGGCCCCCAGGCAGACCACGTCGTTCGCATTGACGTACACCGACGCCGCACCGGCCCGCGCCAAGTCTGGCGCAGCCGTCGAGCCGGCGAACGTGATCGGGTCCGCCGCCAGCACGAGGTAGCGGTCGGACAGACGGATGGCGGCCGCGTCCCGGCCCGCCCCCGGCCCCAGCGCCAGCCCGTCGGCCGACCGCCCACTGGCGAGCAGCGCCTCCAACAGCGCCGGGTCCAGCTTGCCGCTGCGCACGTCGTCACGCCCTATCGACCGTCGTGCTCCACCGGGAGCGCGACCATCCTACGCCGCGCCGTGCGCGCCCTGGACACACGCCACCGTCGGCCCGCAAGCGGACGTCCACGGCATCACCCTCGCATGGCCCGCCGATCCCGCCCGGGAGTGGCCCGCGGGCTAAGGGGTGGGTAGGCTCCGGGCGTCACGCGCCGCTCGTGCTTGATTGCCGCCCTCCGGCGGCGGTGCGGCGGGAACTGGACACCGGGACGCGATGCCGGAATCGATCGACACGTTCGCGGAGGTCGGGGTCGCCCAGACGCGGGACTGGCTGCACCGCGAGCGCGGCGTGCAAGCAGAGTTACGGGAGCTATCGTCGAGCGAAGGGATCGGCCTCGCCCGGCTGACCCTCGCGGGCGAGCGCGACGCGACCGTCGCGGTCGTCCCGCTGTTCACCCCGGACGCAGAGACCGACGCCCGCGGCGCCGCTCTCGCCCGGGCGCTATCGGCGGACGCCCCCGCAGGCCGAGACGGGCTGGTGCTCTGGACGCCGCCCGGCGCGCCCCTCCCGGACGCCGGCGACCAGGCGACCCTCCAGCGCATCCGCGATGCCGCCGCCGCCCTGGCGCCGGGGGACCGCGGCGAGGTGGGCTTCCCGGTCACGCTGGGGCTGCGCAAGACCGGCGACGAGGGCTCCTACCTCAGCGTGCAGGGGGGGCTCTCACCCCACTGGGCGCGCTTCACCAACCAGGTCTTCGGCCAGTTCCAGCTCGACAGCACGGCCCTGCATCGGCTGCCGGACGACCCCGGCAAGGTCACGCAGCTCGTCGACTTCCTGGTGCTGATCGCCAACGGCATCCGCACCGCGGGCACGGCGACCACCGCCCCCGCCGACGACACCTGGGCGCTCCAGCGCCTGCCGGGACTCTCCGGCGCGCGCGTCGTCGCGGCCGCGCCGGCCGCCACGCCGGAGCAGGGCGGCCCGGTGCGCAAGGCGCTGCGCGCCGGCACGCGGACGGCGATCGCCGCCCTCGAGCGGTCCCCCGCGAGCGTCCGGATCATCACCTACGTCGGCATCTTCCGCGCCATCCAGGAAGAGACGGCCTCGATCGCGCTGCGGGGCCTCGACCCCGCCAGCTTCGCCCACTTCGACGCCGCCTGCCTCGTGGCGGACGCGGGACTGCGCGTGCTGTTTGGGCCCACGCCGGAGTCCCGGCTGGGCTGAGCCCGGGTGACGGGTCGTCGGCAGGGGGGCGAGGGGTCGCTAGCGGGGCCGAGCCTTGATCGCGGAGCGCCGCCGGCGGCGCGCGGCGCGTCGTTCCGCCTGGCGCTGCTTCTCGCGGTTGGAGATGAAGTGCCGGCGCCGGCGCGCCTCCTGCAGGACACCATCGCGCTGAACCAGTTTGTTGAAGCGGCGCAGGAGGCCTTCGCCGTCCTCACCGTCCTTGCGCGTTACCTGCAGCACTCGGGCCCTCTCCCGGAACAGCGACGCCCCGTGGCGGCGCGCGGTCGCACGAACGGCGAAACCGTAACACTACCGCCGGAGGGCGGCAATCGGCGGGGCCACGAATCCCCACGCAGCGTGCTGCCTTAACGACAGCAGCCCGGCGGTTGCCTATGGACGTTCGGCCGAAGTCCGCAGGCGCCCACCGGGCTGTGACCGGAGTGCCGGGCGTCCCTGCGTTTCGCCAGGGATCGACATTCATCCCCATCGAAACGGAGGGCCGATGGCCGGGGCGCCGGATAGGCGGCACAGTGGCGGGTCTCCGTCCCGCCCCTCAAGGTCCCAGACGACTCCCAGCCGCTTCGGTCCTCACGGACCCCGAGCGCTGGAACGGCCGGTCTGCGGTCGCTGGTCGGGGGTGCTATCTCGGCTGCAGCCGACATCCCCGAACTCTGCTCCGCGTCCCGAACGGATGTATGCCACATCCGCGTCCTGGGCCGCTTGCCCCTCGGGACTTCGGTGCGGGCTTGCGCCCTCCCCGAAGCCATGAACAACGTATCAGCATGGCCAATCCGAGATAACGCTGTCCGCACGGGCATTTGGGAGATAATGCGAGCCTGCGCCCGGCGCTGCCCCGTCCAGCAGACCTCAGCGACGATACCCGCCACAGCACGATCCCGGACGCCGATCTCGATCTTCTGTCGACGGCCGGAGATCGATTCGTGGTGGATAATCGGCCATGCCGATGTGCAGGGGCGGGGGACAGGCGGTGCAGGACCGCCGGGGCACGTCGCGTGGCGACGGCTCAGACGTCGAAGCCCAAGTAGCGCAGGAAGGCGGGGCGCGTCTTGCGCCCCTGGCGACGCCGGTTCCAGCGCTGCACGTCGTCCAGGTACGTGTCGGACTGCTTCTCGTTCCAGCGCGACACCGCCACCAGTTCGCGCCGGCTGACGCAGCCGTCCCAGTCGTGGGGGCACTCCACGATGTCGCTCAGCGCGATGAACTCCAGCGTGCCGCCCGACGACACGGTGAGCTCGAACGGGTGCTCGCGACAGGTGACCGGGCGATGCTCGTAGATCGTGCAGCGATTCGCATCGTCCAGGAAGACGCACGCCCCGCCCGGCCGATGCCGCAGCGCCATCGCCGCGCGTCTGCCCGTGAAGCGGATCCACCAGGGGCTGCGCTTCTCGATGTCGATGTCGCGCTCCGGCACGAAGCGCACGAACTCCGGCGCCGCGCGGCCCACGCCGCGCTCGATGCGCCGCACGTCGTCCTCGGTGATGAGCACGTGCGTGCGACGGCAGCAGTTGCCGCAGCCGGTGCAGCGGAAGTTGAGATAGCGCTGCCAGTCGTTGTCCGTGCCGGGGCCGGCCATCGATCACTCCTACCGCGAAGCCTATCGTCCGCTAGCGCCGCACGCGGTAGCCTCATGCGGCAGTTGGAACATTCCGGGCCGCCCCGGCCGGTGCGTCGGCGGCCGAGCCCTCGCTGCTGAAGCCACATTGCTGAAGCCACGGTGCAGGAGAACGCGATGTCTTGGAAACCCGAGGTCGAAGAGATCCGGCGGCGACACGAGTTGGCCGCCGGCATGGGGGGCGCAGAGGGCATCGCCCGGCAGCGCCGACGTGGCAAGCTCACCGTGCGCGAACGCATGGACGGCCTCGCCGACCCCGGCTCGTTCCAGGAGTTCCGCAGCCTGATGGGCACGGGCGCCTACGACGAGGCCGGCCAACTCGAGGCGTTCCTGCCCAAAGCCAGCGTCGAGGGCACCATGCGGCTCAACGGCCGCAAGGTCGTCGTCTCCGCGGGCGACTTCACCGTCCGCGGCGGCTCCGGCGGCGGCGGCGAGGGGATCGGTCAGGAGATCCGCGCCAGCGACCGCGCCCGCCGCTGGCGTCTGCCCTACGTGCGCCTGCTCGACGCCGCCGGTGGCAGCGTCGCCCACTTCGAGGAGATCGGCCGCACCTACCTGCCGGACGGCAACGAGTGGTCGCAGATCTCGGTCGCGTTGCTCAGCGAGGTGCCCGTCGTCTCGGCCGTCATGGGGTCGGTGGCCGGGCTGCCCGCCGTCGACGCCTGCATCGCGCACTTCAATCTCATGGTCTCCGGCATCAGCCAGCTCTTCCCGGGCGGCCCGCCCGTCGTCAAGGCCTCGCTGGGCTACGACATCACGAAGGAGGATCTGGGCGGCGAGGACGTCCACATCCACCGCGCCACGGGCTCCGTCGACAACCTGGCCGAGTCCGAGGATCACGCCTTCGCCATGATCCGCGACTTCCTGGGCTACCTCCCGCCCAGCGTCTGGGAGATGGCCCCGCGCCAGGAGATCGGCGACGACCCGATGCGGCAGGACGAGTGGCTGCTGGAGGCCGTGCCGCGCAACCGCCGCCGCCCCTACGACGTGCGCAAGATCATCAACAGCGTCATCGACGAGGGCTCCTTCTTCGAGATCGCGCCGCTCTACGGCAAGGCCCGCGTCACCGGGCTGGCCCGGATCGATGGCTACCCCGTCGCCGTGATGGGCAACAACCCGTGGCACCAGGGCGGCGCGACCGGCCCCGAGGAGGGCGACAAGGTGATCCGCCTGCTCTCCCTGTGCGACACCTTCCACCTGCCGATCATCTCCTTCGCCGACGAGCCCGGCTTCCTGGTGGGACTGCAGTCCGAGCTGATGGGCATCGAGCGGGCCGGGGCGCGCCTCGTGGCCGCTGTGTGCGAGAGCCGGGCCCCCTGGCTGAGCATCGTCGTGGGGCAGTTGTTCGGCGTCGCCGGGCAGTGCCAGCACCGCCCGACCGGCATGTTCGAGCGCTTCGTCTGGCCGTCGGCTTCGTGGGGTTCGATGCACATCGAGGGGGGAACGCGCGCCGCCTACCGGCGCCGCATCGAAGCGTCCCCAGACCCGGCCGCGGAGGAGCGCCGCATCGAGGCGATGCTCAAGTCGCTCGCCTCGCCGTTCCGCACGGCGGAGAACTCCGGCCAGGAGATCATCGACCCCCGCCGCACGCGGCCCCTGGCCGTCGAGTTCGTGCGCGACGCCCAGCCCCTCCTGCGGGACCAGTTGGGGCGACCGCCCGCCCCGTACCGGCCCTAAACGCCGCGCCCATCAGCGGGTGGCGGCGCTCCTCATCTGCCCGCCGCCGCTTGCGCGGGCGAGTCGGCCTCGGCCGCGCCGGCGACCGCTTCAAAGGTGTCGAAGTAGCGCGCCGCGGTCCCCTTCTGGTTCTCGTAGATCGAGCCCGCCTTCGGCGCCGACGGCAGCGGCAGCTGCACCGGCACGGCCTCCAGCCGGGGGCGCAGCGTCGGCTCGCCGGTCACCATCCGCGCGTTGAACGCGTCCATGTCGAAGTCGGCCCCCACGCCGGTCAGCGGCCAGGCGTCTGCCGCCGTGTAGCCGTACAGCAGCAGCCGCCGCGGATGGTCGGACCGATTCAGCGACGACCCGTGCACCGTGCGCACGTGGTGCAGCGTGATCGTGCCCGCCGGGCCCGTCAGCGGCACCGCCTTGCCGAAGTCGACCTCCCGCGCGCGGGGGTCCATCGCGCCGCAGAAGTAGCCGCCGGCGTGGTGGTTGTAGGCCGGGCCGGTGTGGCTGCCCGGGATCACCAGCAGCGGACCGTTCGCCTCGTCGCAGTCGTCGAGCAGCATCCCCACCTCCAGCACATCGTCGTTCGTGTGGGGGTAGAAGGCCCAGTCGGTGTGCCACTCCACGGGCGCGCCGTACTCCGCGTGCTTCATGTTCATCTTGCCGTGGAGGAGGCGGATGTCGTCGCCCAGCAGCGGTCGCAGAAGCGCGCAGATCGTCTCGCTGTCCACCAGCTCCTTGAACACCGGCGAGGCGTTCACCGGGTCCTTGATCCGCCGCACGCGCGGCGCCTCCGGCGTGTGCGAGTCCTCCAGGTCGTAGCGGGCATCGCTGTCCGTCAGCGGGGCCGCTTCCGCCACGATGCGGTCCGTCTCCGCGCGCATCGCCCGCAGCGTCTCGACCGGTAGCGCGGCCGGCAGCACCACGTACCCGTTCTCGCGGTAGAACCGCACCTGCTCCGCGCTCAAGGTCTGCGTCATCGCGCTGTCCTTCCGATCGTTCGGCCGAAGGTGTGTCCAGCCCGGCGCAACCCTATCTCGCGGTGGGTCGGATCGCCAACGGGCAGGGCGGCCGGCGCGGGAGGAGGAGGGAGCCGCGTCTAGCGGATCATGCGCAGGCGCGGATCGAAGGCGTCGCGGCGGAACCTCGCCTCCTTACTTCAGTTGCGACGGCCTGCGGTCGCGTGCCTGCACGCGCCTCCGGTCCCCCCTCTCCATCGCTTCAGATGGAGAGGGGGTTAGGGGGTGAGGTTCCCGGTGCCGCACGACCGGCCGATCGGGTGGATCAAACGACCCCCGGGGCCGCCATGTCCATGGCGGCCCCGGGGGGACGGTTCAGAAGCTGCAGACTTCTAGCTGCTCACCCCGAGGTACCGCGCATTGAGTGAATGGTCCGCGTTGCGCCAGCCCTGGTAGGAAATGTCCTTCCGCGCTCCGTGCTGGTGCGAGAGGTTGAAGAGCGGGATGTTGAACGCCTCCTCGTAGTGGACCACCGCCGCGTCCCAGTAGATGTCGTTCCGCTTGTCCTCATCGAACTCTCCGTTCCCTTGTTCGATGAGCGCCTGGAACTCCAGGAACTCCGGCAGGAAGTCGTCGTCCGCATTCGTGTGCGCGTACGGGTTGCCGATCGCCGCGATCAGGGTCCAGGCGAAGCCCGCCCCCGCCGGCGACCCGTGCTTCGTCGCGCCGTTCTGACTCATCAGGAACGGGTAGGGCACCACATGGTCGCGAATCTCCTGCAGCGCGCCGCCGAAGTCCAGGTAGTCCACCTCGCACGCGAAGCCCGCGGCGTTGAGCTGCTGCTGGATGGCCGGCACCCAGCGCTCGTCGCCCCAGATGCCGGTCCCGATGTGCAACCGGATCTGGAAGCCGACTTGGCCCGCCTCCTCGAGCAAGGCGCGCGCCTTGTCCGGGTCGTAGCCCCGGTACCCGGAGGGACCCAGCGGCAGGTCGTAGCCGGCCGGGAAGGGCGCGACGGCCGGCAGTTCCAGGCCGGTCAGCAGGTTGGCGATGATCGCCTCCCGATCGATGGCGTAGTTGGCCGCCTCCCGCACGCGCTTGTCGCGCCAGGGGTTCGGGCCGCCCGTGATCGGGTCGAGGCTCTGGTTGATCGGCAACTCGAGCCCCATGACGCGCAGGCCCGAGACGGTGATCACGTGGTGGTCGTCCGAATCCGCGAACAGGGCGGCGCCGTCCGGGCTGAGGCGATCGGCGACGTCGATCTCCCCCGCCTCCAGGGCGGCGATACGGGCCGACTCCTCCGGGAAGTAGCGGGCGGTGACCGTCTTGGCCCAGTTTCCGTACTTATCGTGCGGGCCTTCGTCGGCGGGGTTGGGGAAGAACCAGTCGTCCCAGCGCACGCTGACCATCTCCTGGTCCGGCGTGAAGGAGACGAACGTATACGGGCCCGTGCCGACCGGGTTGCGGGCGAAGAACTCGTCACCGTTGTCCACGATGTAGTCCCTCGGCGTCACGGGGGTGTTGCCGCCGCCCAGCTGCTCCGGCATGTTGACGCTGGGCGGGTCCATGCCGACGCGAAGCGTGAGGTCGTCAACCACCTGCAGGTCATCGATAAAGGCGATCCGGGCGCGGATCCCGCTCACGTAGTCCGGGTTGTACTCGGCGATACCCAAGTTGCGCTCGTAGAACCACTTCAGGCGCTCGGCGTTCAACTGCTCGCCGTTGTGGAAGGTGACGCTGGGCTGCAGCGTGAGCAGGGCGGCCGTGTTTTGGTCCACGAACTCCCAGTCCGCGTAGCCGCCGCTCGCTAGCCACTGACTGCCCCTGTCGTGGGCGAAGACCGGGTCGAAGTGCAAGCTGTTGGTGACCGCGGCGCCGCCCTGGTCCGTATTCACGTCCAGCGAGGCCGGGAAGGCGGGGTAGCCGATGCGCAGCGTGGCCTCCGTGTCGTATCGGCTGACCATGGGGGCCGCGTCTTCCTCGTCGCGCATGGTGGCGGCGTCGGCGGCTTCGCGGGCGGCCTGGGCCGCGTCCTCGGCGGCGGCGGCGGCGGCGGCAGCGGCGTCCGCGGCGGCTTGCGCTTGCTCGGCGCCGGCATCGCGGGCCGCTTCGGCGGCGGCGGTGGCCGCAGCCGCCGCTGCCTCGGCGACCGCCGCGGCGCCGGCATCCCCAGCGGCGGCAGCCGCGGCGGCCGCCGCTTCCGCGGCTGCGGCCGCGCGTTCGGCCGCGGCGGCGGCGGCGCTCGAGTCGCCGGCGGCGGCAGCGGCCTCGGCGGCAGCCGCGTCGCCCGCGCCCCCGTCGTCATCGTCGTCGCCGCCGCAGCCGACCAAGGCCAGCCCGGCCGCGCCAACGCCGGCTTTGGCGCTGGCTCCCAACATGGTGCGGCGTGAGATCTTCCGCTGTCGCAGGGCGGTCCAGTAGTTACGGTCGCTCATGACAATCCCCTTTCTGGATTCCCGGCTGTCCCGTTGTGAGACCGCTCGGTACATGAGCGCGCCCAGTATGGCATATTATAAGAGTGCCCCCACCCTCCGTTATGTCACATAGAAACAAACTATTGATGCTTCCATGGAATCTATCGGTGCCGGGCGCCGGAACCTCACCCCCTGGTCCCCTCTCTATCTGAAGCGATAGAGAGGGGACCAGGGGGTGAGGTTCCGTGGAGGGGTCAGGCCTGCGTCTGCCAGGCGGGCTTGCGCTTCTCGGCGAAGGAGGCGAATCCCTCGCGGGCCTCCGCGGAGGCGAAGAGATCGGCGGAGAACTTCGAGGCCCAGTCGAAGCCGTCGTCCAGCGACATCTCCGGCACGTCGCGCACCAGCCGCTTGCAGGCCCCCAGCGCGGTGGGGCCGCCCAGGCGCAGCGCGTCGAGGTAGCCCTGCACGCGGGCGTCGAGGGCGTCGTCGGGGGCGGCGGCGGTGATCAGGTTCATCGCCGCGGCCTCGGTCGCGCTGAACGTGTTGCCGGTGATGAAGTACTCCATGCAGCGGGTCAGCCCCACCTTGGGCAGGATGACGACGGAGATGATCGCCGGCGAGACGCCGATCCGCACCTCGCTGTAGGAGAAGTTCACGCGCTCCGCCGCGACGGAGATGTCGCAGGCGGCGACCAGGCCAATCCCCCCCGCCCGGGTCGGACCCTGCACCCGGCAGACGACGGGCTTCGGCGAGCGCCAGATGTCCTTGAGGATCTCAACGAACGCGTTCGGGCCGCCCGCCGGCCGCTCCTGCGACTCGTTGCGCTGCCGCGCCTCCTTGAGGTCGGCGCCGGCGCAGAAGGCGGGGCCGGTGGCCTGCAGCAGGATGGCGCGGACGGCGTCGTCGGCGAGGGACGTGTCGAGGTGCGCGCGCAGCTCCCCGACGAGCTGTCGCGAGAGGGCGTTGCGGTTGTGCGGCGAGTCCAGCGTGATCGTCGCGATGCCGCGCTCGATCGAGAGATGCACCAACTCCGAGGCCGTCGTCACGATGTCACCTCCTCACCTTTGGTTAGGGCTTACTCATACGGGCTTCATTCACTCGGAAATTGCCCCGGCTTGCGCCCCTGCCCGGGCGGTCCCGCGAAGGCCTGCGCGACCTCCATCCAACTCTGCGCCGCCGCGCCCTCCACGACGAGCCGCGTGTCGGCCGGGTGGCGCCGCTGCGTGACGATGCGGCAGAAGTCGGTCGCGGGGCCGCTGATGCGCGCCGGGGCGTCCTGGGCGCCGTGCGTCCAGTGCGCGCCCGAGGGCAGCGTCAGGTCGACGAAGACCGGGGTCTCGTCGGGCTCCAGGCCGCGGTTGACGTAGGAGAAGCTGCGCGTGCGCACGCCGATCATCGCCACGTGGCGGATGCGGTCCGTGTCCGGCCGCTCCGCCGGCACGACATCCACGATGTCGAGCCCGTGCGACCAGGTCTCCATCAGGCGCGCGGTGATGTATGAGGCGGCGCTCATGTCGGGCCCGTACCAGGCCAGGCGGGCGCGGGGGTCGACGGGGCGCGCGTCGCGGATCAGCCCGCTGCTGGCCTCGCGCCACCATTGCAGGACTTCGTCGTGCGAGAGTTTGCGCGCCCGCTCCATGTACTTGAGCCCGTCCTGGTCGTCCAGCGCCTTCCGGAAGGCGGCGGTGTCGCGCAGGCCGAGCGCCGCGATGTCGTCGACGAAGGCCAGGTGCGCGAGCTGGTCGCGGACCTTCCAGCCGGGGGCGTGGGAGTCGCGCTCCCAGTCGTCGGGGCCCAGCGTCACCACGACCTTCTCCAGGTCGCGATGCTCGCCGGCCAGGTCGTCCACGAGTTCTTGATAGTCGATCGGCATGGGGGACTCCTTCCGGGCCGGCGGCGCGCGGCGACTCCGCTGGCTACTCCAGCAGCGACTCGGGGATCGGGACCACGACGCGCCGCAGCTCCTCCCCCAGCACCTTGGCCTGGGGGTCGGTGCGCAGGGAGGCGGAGACGCCGTCGCCCAGCAAGCCGTGGATCACGAAGTTCATCGAGAGGATGTTGGGCAGCTCGAAGCGCTCGACTTCCAGATCCTCGGCCTCCGGGTACAACTCGCGGACCTTGTCGGGCGTGAGGAACCGCTCCAGCCAGAGGTAGGCCTCGGGCGTCGTGGTCCAGAAGCCGACGTTGGCGTTGCCGCCCTTGTCGCCCGAGCGCGCCCCCGCGACCCGGCCCAGCGGCACGTCGCGGGTGGGGCCGCCGGGGACCGCGCCGGGCGGCCGATCGGGCGCGGGGATCTCCTCCGTGATGGGCGCCTGCGGCGGCGGCGCGACCGGCGTCTCGACCCCGTCCAGCACGACGCGCTCATCGATCACGTCCGACGACACCAGCGCCGGCCAGTACACCGTGATCCCGGCCGCGCCGCGGCTCGAGTGGATCGTCTTGAAGCCCGGGTAGTTCGCCAGCCCCATCTCGACGCCGGCGTTCCAGTACTTGCGGCCAACCAGCGCCTCGTCCCGGGCGCGCGCGCCGATGCTCAGCAGCCCGAAGGCCTCGCTGTCGGCCGGGCCGCCGTGGGCCAGCGTCACGCGCGTCTCCAGGAACTGGTCGCGCCCGCCGACGTAGCCCCAGAACGCCTCCTCGGCGACGGCCGCCTTGGCCGCCACGTCGGGGCCGGTCAGGGCGAAGGTCGTGCTGTTCTTGTAGCCGCCCTCGTAGTTCAGGCAGACCTTGGTCGTGGGCGGCGCGGGCTCGCCGCGCACGCCGCTGACGCGGACGCGGTCGGGGCCCTCCTGCTCCACCTGGATCGTGTCGAAGCGCGAGATGACGTCGGGGTTGGCGTAGCGCGGGCCGCCGATCTCGTAGAGCAACTGCGCGGTGACCGTCCCGACCGAGACGAGCCCGCCGGTGCCCTCGTGCTTCGTGACGACGAAGGAGCCGTCGGCGTACATCTCGGCGATCGGGAAGCCCGGGCGCGAGAGGTCGGGCACCTCCGGGTAGAAGGCGTAGTTGCCGCCGGTGCACTGCGCGCCGCACTCGATGACGTGGCCAGCCACGATCCCCGCCGCCAGTTTGTCCCAGTCGTCGCGCGCCCAGCCGAACTTCCAGGCGGCCGGACCCAGCGTGACCGCCGCGTCCGTCACGCGCGGGCAGATCACGACGTCCGCGCCCTGGTTCAGCGCCTCGACGATGCCGAACGCGCCCAGGTAGGCGTTGGCGCTCAGCACCGGCGCCTCCAACTCCGCCAGCGGCGTCCCCTTGTCGAGGTGGGCCAGCGTCTCGCCCCGGTCCTGCAGCTCGTCGAGCCGGGGCAGCAGGTCGTCGCCGGTGGTGTACGCGACCTTGGCCTGCAGGCCCAGCTCCGCGTAGACGTTCTCCGACGCCCGCGCCAGGCTCTCCGGGTTGAGGCCGCCCGCGTTGACGACGATCTTGATCCCCCGCTTGCTGCACGTCTCCGCGATCTCCCCCAGCTGCCGCAGGAAGGTGCGCGCATAGCCCAGGTCTTCGCGGCGCGTCTTGTCCTTGAGCAGGATCATCATCGTCAGCTCGGCGAGGTAGTCGCCGGTCAGGAAATCGATCGGGCCGTCCTCGACCATCTCCCGGGCGGCGCTGATGCGGTCGCCGTAGAAGCCGCTGCAGTTCGCGATGCGGAGCGGGTCGGTCATGCGGATTCTCCTGCCTGGGACTCATCGAGCACGACGAGCAGGGCGCCGTTCGCGACCTGCTCGCCGGGCTGGACGCGGACATCCGTGATCACGCCGCTCGCCGGCGCGGTGATGCGATGCTCCATCTTCATCGCCTCCAGCAGCAGCAGGAGGTCGCCGGCCTGGACCTTCGCCCCCGGCTCTACCAGCACATCGACGACCTTGCCCGGCATCGGCGCGACGAGCCCGCCCGCCGGCGCCTCCAGGCTGCGATCGGGGAAGCGCGGCAACTCCGTGAGCTGCACGTCGCCGTCGGGGCTCTGCACGTGCCAGCGGTCGTCGGCGCGGACGAGCGCGAACGCGCGCCGCCGCCCGTCGATCTCCAGCGTCACGCCGCCCGCGCTTCGTTCCCGCACGACTGCCCGCTGCTCCCCCCCGCCCGCGTCGACCCAGAAGGAGCCGTCGCGCCGCGACTGGTAGCGCACGACGACCTCGTCGTCGCCGTGCACGGGGCGGAAGCGGGTCTCCTCGGGCGGCATCTGCGAGTTGCGCCAGCCGCTGGGGAAGCCCGCCAGGACGGTGGCCGCGGCGCGACGGTCGGCCTGCGCGGCCAGGGCCGCCGCGATCGCGGCCTGCCGCACCTCCGCCGCCTCGGGCACGCGCACGCGCGGCGGCGCCACCCGATCGATGAAGTCCGTCGTCGTGTCGCCGGCCAGGAAGGCCGGGTGGCGCAGCGTCGCGACGAGGAAGTCGCGGTTGGTCGTCAGGCCCTGCACCTGCGTGCGCTCCAGGACGCGGGCGAGGCGCGCCGCCGCTTCCTCGCGCGTGGGCGCGTGGACGATCACCTTGGCCAGGATGGGGTCGAACTCGATCCCCACCTGGGAGCCGGTTTCGATGCCGGAGTCGAAGCGCGCGGGCGGAGCGGCCGGCGGACGCCAGGCCACCACCGTGCCGCTGGCGGGCAGGAAGTCGTTGCCGGGATCCTCCGCGTAGAGCCGCGCCTCGATGGCGTGCCCGTCGATGCGCAGGCCGGCCTGCGTCACGCTGAGCGGGTCGCCCTCTGCGATGCGGATCTGCTCGCGCACGAGGTCCAGGCCGCAGATGGCCTCCGTCACCGGATGCTCCACCTGCAGGCGGGTGTTCATCTCGAGGAACCAAAAGTCCCGGCCGCTGAGCAGGAACTCGACGGTGCCGGCGGAGGTGTAGTCGATCGCGGCCGCGGCTTGCACCGCGGCGGCGCCCATCGCGTCACGCAGGCCGTCGTCGAGGGCGGGCGAGGGCGCCTCCTCGATGATCTTTTGGTGGCGACGCTGGATCGAGCACTCCCGCTCGAAGCAGTGCACGACGTTGCCCCCCTGGTCGCCCAGGACCTGCACCTCGACGTGACGGGTCCGCGCCAGCCAGCGCTCGATGAAGACCGTGTCGTCGCCGAAGGCGCCCGCCGCCTCGCGCCGCGCCGCCTCGATCGCCGCCTGGAGGTCGTCGGGCGCCTCCACCACGCGCATGCCCTTGCCGCCGCCCCCCGCGGAGGCCTTGACCAGCAGCGGATAGCCGATCGACTGCGCGGGGGCCGCCGCGTCGGTGCCGGGCGCGACCTCGTGGGAGGGCAGCGTGGGCACGCCGGCCGCGTCCATCGCGCGCTTGGCGGCCAGCTTGTCGCCCATCGCGGCGATGGCGGCGGCCGGCGGCCCCACCCAGACCAGCCCCGCCTCCTCGACGGCGCGCGCGAAGCCGGCGTTCTCCGAGAGGAAGCCGTAGCCGGGATGGATCGCCTCCGCGCCGCTGCGCCGGGCCGCATCAAGGATCTTGGCGACATCGAGGTAGCTCTCGGCCGCCGTGCGACCGTCCAGCGCGACCGCCTCGTCGGCCTCCCGCACGAACGGCGCGTCGGCGTCGCCGTCGGCGTAGACGGCGATCGTGCGCAGGCCCATCTCGCGAGCCGTGCGCATGATGCGCCGCGCGATCTCGCCGCGGTTGGCGACCAGCAGGCTGCGCAGTCGGCGGGGCGGCGGCGCCATCACATCCGCCAGACGCCGTAGCCCGCCGCGCCCTTGATCTCGTTGTTGTGGCAGGCCGAGAGCGAGAGACCAATGACGGTGCGCGTGTCGCGCGGGTCGATGATGCCGTCGTCGGAGACGCGCGAGGTCGCGTAGAGCCCCAGCGATCGGCGCTCCATCCAGTACTCGACGCCGACGGCGCGTTCGCGGTCGGCGGCTTCGTCCCAGACCTGGCCGCGACGCTCGGCCGCGGCGCGCTGCACGATCGACATCACGCCGGCCATCTGCTTCGGCCCCATCACGGCGATCTTGGCGGTCGGCCACAGGTAGCTGAAGCGCGTGTTGTAGGCGCGCCCGCTCATGCCGTAGTTCCCCGCCCCGTACGATGCGCCCAAGATGACCGTGATGTGCGGCACCATGGAGTTCGAGACGGCGTTGATCATCTTCGAGCCGTTCTTGGTGATCCCGCCCTGCTCGAAGTCGGTCCCCACGATGTAGCCGGTGATGTTCTGCAGGAAGAGGATCGGCACGTCGATCTGGTTGCAGAGTTGGATGAACTGCGCCGCCTTCTCGGCCGACTCCGAGAACAGCGCCCCGTTGTTCCCCACGATGCCGATCGGGTAGCCGTGCACCGAGGCCCAGCCGGTGACCAGCGTCGGCCCGTACAGCGGCTTGAACTCCTCGAAGCGGGAGCCGTCGACCACCCGCGCGATCACTTCGCGGATGTCGAGCGGCGAGCGCAGGTCGCGCGAGACCATGCCCAGCAGCTCCTCCGGGTCGTGGCGAGGCGGGTCGGCGGGCAGGCTGGGGCCCGGTCCCAGCTTGCGCCAGTTGAGGTGCGCGATGACGTCGCGGCACAGGCGGATGCCCTCCTCCTCATCCTCCGCCAGGTAGTCGGCGAGGCCCGAGATGCGGGCGTGCATGTCGCCGCCACCGAGTGATTCGTCGTCGGCGTCTTCGCCGGTCGCCATCTTGACCAGCGGCGGGCCGCCCAGGAACACCTTCGAGCGGTTGCGGATGAAGATGTTGTAGTCGCTCATGCCGGGCTGATAGGCGCCGCCCGCCGTCGAGCTGCCGAACACGACCGAGATCGTGGGGATGCGCATCTTCGACAGCTCGGTGATCTCGTAGAACAGCCGGCCCGACTCGGCGAAGTGGTCGGTGGCCTGGAGCATCGCCTGTTCCGGGTCGCCCGTGACGCCGCGCAGGTCGGCCCCGGCCGACTCGACGAACTGCACGTAGGGCAGCCGGTTCTCGCGCGCGATCTGCAGGCCGCGCATCAGCTTCTTGCCGTTGAACGGGTTGAACGCGCCCGCCCGCACCGACGGGTCGTGGCCCAGGATCAGGCACTCGACGCCCGAGATGACGCCGATCCCGACCACGAAGCCCGACCCCACCGGGAAGTGCGACGACCAGGCCGCCAGGGGGCTGATCTCCAGGAACGGCGTGTCGCGGTCCAGGACCTTGGCGATGCGCTCGCGGATGGGCAGCTTGCCGCGACTCCGCAGCCGCGCCATCGCCTCTTCGCCGCCGCCGCCGGCCGCCTCGCGCAGCAGGTCGTCGATCTCGCCCAGCATCTCGACCATGTCGTCGCGGTTCTTGCGGAAGCCCTCGACGCGCGGGTCGATGCCGGACGTCAGCGTCGTCATGGGCCGCTCCCTTCGCGTGCGCCACGGCCCGTCACGTCTGACGGGCCGCGCCCGATCGGGGCGATGCTAGCGCGCCGCCGGGACTCGCGGGAGGGGCGGCCCGCTTCATCGCCAGCGCAGCGTCGCGACATCGCCCGTCAGTGCGACGTCCGGGTGCAGGGCGGCCAGCATCGCGCGGGCCTCGGCGCCGGGGCAGAGCCGGGGCTGAAAGGCGATGCGGAGGTTGTCGGTCAGCAGGCAGCGCAGCTCCGCCGCGTGGATCCCGGCCGCATCGACGACCGTCGTGAGCAGCAGCGAGACGCCCGGCGCGGACGCGCTGTAGCGGCCCGGCGTCCCGAAGACGAAGTTGCCCAGCGAGTAGAAGACCGGCATCCCCCCGATCACCTCGACCGGCTGGGCGTAGTGCGGCCCGTGCCCGACGACGAGGTCGTAGCCCGCGTCGGCGAAGCGCCGGGCCGCGCGCCGCTGTGTCGCGTCGATCGCCGCGTAGTTCTCGCCCCAGTGCACGAACGCGACCACCCAGCGCGCGCCCGCCGCCCGCGCCAGCGCGACGCCGCGCCTGACGGCCGGCCCGGTCGGCGCGATCGTGCCGGGGCGTCGCGACGACGCCCGCCGCTCGAAGTCCGCCTCGGGCCCGAACGCGACGACGCCCACGAGCCCGTGCGGCGTCTCGATCAGCAGCGGCCGCTTCGCGACGGCGTCGAGGCCGGCGCCGACGCCGGTCAGGCCCGCCGCGGCGAGCGTCCCGGCCGTGGCGGCCAGCCCCTCGGGGCCGCGATCCAGCGCGTGGTTGTTGGCCAGGCTCACGGCATCGACGCCCGCCGTCGCGAGGGCGGCGGCCGACGCGGGCTGCGCGTTGTAACTCCAGCGCTGGCCGGGATCCCAGGGCGTGGCGTCGGTGCTGATGGGGCCCTCCAGGTTGACCACCATGAAGTCGGCGCGCAGCGCCTCCGCCAGCCGGGCGAAGGGCCAGGCGTAGCCGTGACGGTCGAGCAGCGGCTGGGCGGCGTCGCCGAGCAGCGTGTCGCCCGCCCAGAGGATGGCGAACGCGGGCGCCGCGGCGTCTCCCGGCGCGACCGCCGACGGCGCCGGCGACGGACGCGCATCGCAGGCGACCAGCAACAGCGCGACCACGAGCACGATGCCCAGGCGCCGCATGACGGCCGGCTAATCCCCGGCCGCGGCAGCCGTTGGTTCTGAGGCCGTCGGTTTCGACGCCGGGGGCACGGCGTCGGCGGGACGCGCCGGCGGCGGGCCGCGCAGCAGCGAGACCGGGATGCCCACCGCCACGACCGCGGCCGCGACGTACAGGGCGAGGCGCAGTCCGCTGACCATCGCCGCCGGCGCGATGGCCGGGTCGTCGAGGCCGAGCGCGGAGTGGGATGCGGCGTAGGCCGCCGCCTGCCCGCTGAACAGCGCCACGGCGACCGCCACGCCGAGGGAGTTCCCGACCGTGCGCGCGGTCGTCTGCGAGGCCGAGGCGGTGCCCAGCCGGTCGGGCGGCACGGACGCCATGATCGTCGAGGTGTTGGGCGATGAGAAGAGCGCCGTCCCCGCCCCGACCAGGAAGAGGCGCACGACGATGCCGGCCACCGAGCTGTCCGTGTCGAGCGTGGCCGTGAAGAGCAGGGCCCCGCAGGCCAGGGCGAGCCCGCAGGTGCTGGGCAGGCGCGCCCCCACGCGGTCCGAGAGCGCCCCCGAGAAGGGCGAGATCACCAGCATCGCGATGGGGAAGGCGGCCAGGATCGCGCCCGCTTCGAGCGTCGAGAAGCCGCGCGCGTCGACCAGGTAGAAGGGGCCCAGGATGATCACCGCCGAGAGCCCGAAGAACTGCAGCGTCGCGGCGCTGATCGATGCCGTGTAGCTGCGCAGCTTGAACAGCGCCAGGTCGACGACGGGGCTCAGGCTGCGCCGCTCCACGAGGATGAACGCGATCAGCAGCGACCCGCTGGCGACGAACAGGCCCAGGATGGCGGGGCTGCCCCAGCCCCAGGCGTCGCCGCGATTCACGGCCAGCACCAGGCTCGACAGCATCCCGAAGAGGATGGCGGAGCCGGGGATGTCGAGGCCGCGCGGCCGCGAGGCGGGCGGCGTGTCGCGCAGGAATCGCCAGACCAGCAGCGAGCCCATCACGCCGAGCGGCACCCGCGTCCAGAAGATCGCGCGCCAGTCGAGCACTTCGACGAGGACGCCGCCCAGCACCGGCCCGCTGGCCACGCCCGCCCCCACCGTCGCGACCTGGATGCCCAGGGCGCGCCCGCGCTGGGAGGCGGGGAAGGTGGCCGTGACGATCGCGGCGCCGTTGGCCAGCACCGCCGCCGAGCCGACGGCCTGCAGCGCGCGCGTCGCCAGCAGCTCGGGCAGCGAGCCGGCCAGCGCCGACAGCCCGGCCGCGACCGTGAAGACCGCGAAGCCCATCACGTACAGCGACTTGCGGCCGTAGATGTCGCCCAGACGGCCCAGGGTCAGCGCCAGGCCGGTGTTGACGATCACGAAGATCAGCGTCACCCAGATGACGTTGCTGGCGGAGGTGTCGAACTCGCGGGCCAGCGTGGGCAGCGCGATGTTGACGATCGACGAGTCCAGCGTGCCCAGGAAGACGCCCGTGCAGACGAGCGCCAGCGCCACCCAGCGATACGGGATGCCCGCCAGGGCGGGCCCCTCGACGAGCGGGGGCGGGCCGGCGGGGGGCTTCAACTCGCCCGCGCCGCCTGCGGCGCCGGGACCTCGATCTCCACGAACTGGAACGTGGTCGAAATCGTGGGGGTGTCGTCGCCGTACTCAGCGAGCGCTTCCGCGTCGCATTCGGTCAGGACTGCGCTGTGGTACGCGATGGCCTCGTCGATCGACATCTTCGGCGCCGGAAGCGGATCGCCGTCCTCCAGCAGAAACTCGATGTGGAACGTGAGGGCGTCCTGGATCATCGCCTGCATCTCGTCCCAGGTCTTGCCCGTGCTGACGCAGCCCGGCACGTCGGGAGCGTAGGCGCAGTAGTTGTTGGGGGTCTGTTCGAAGACGACGGCGTAGGTCAGCTTCATCGACGTTCTCTCCTGCGGCCCGCCTGCTTCATGATACTCGCCCACAGCTTCGGCCCCACGTCTTCGCCCGGGTGGCCCGGAATCGTCACCTTGCCGGGCTTCTCCGGGTGATGGAACTGTCGATGGCTGCCCCGCGTCCGCGCCGTCCGACCTCACCCCCTAGCCCCCGCTCCACCAGGACGCTGGAGCGGGGGTTCGGGGGCGAGGTTCCCCCGCGCGATCGCACGCCGGAACCCCACGAGTGACATAGGGGGGGGTTCCAACAGCGCCCGAATCCGAAAAATTCGGTGGATAACCCCATAATTTCCTTCCTATTTGACATAACGGGGGGGGGGTGGGTGCACTCTTATAATGTGCGATACTGTGCGTGCTCACGCACCGAGCGATCCCACAACGGGACAGCCGGGGACCGGAAGGGAACATGTGATGAGCCGCCGGAACTATTGGACGACCCTGCGACAGCGGAAGATCTCACGCCGCACCATGTTGGGAGCCAGCGCGAAGGCTGGGGTTGGAGCAGCCGGCCTCGCCTTGGTCGGCTGCGGCGACGACGACGGGCCCGACGCCGGCGCCGTGGCGGCCGAACGGGCCGCCGCGGCCGCGGAAGAGGCCGCCGCCGCGGCGGTCGCCGCCGGGGATGCGCGCGCCGCCGAATCCGCCGCCGCCGCCGCCGTCGCGGCCGAGGCGGCAGACGCCGCAGGCGAGGCCTCCGCCGCTGCGGCCGACGCGGCAGACGCCGCAGGCGAGGCCTCCGCCGCCGCCTCGCAGGCGGCCAGCGCCGCCGATGCCGCCGCTGCCCTGGCCGCCGAGGCGGCCGAGTCGGAAGACGCCGCCAACGCGGCCGCCGCCGCGGAAGCCGCGGCCGCCGCGGCCGCCCAGGCCGCCGACGCCGCTGGCGCTGCCGGCGACGCCGCTGCCGCGGCCGTCGCGGACGCCGCCGCCGAGGCGGCCGAGGCCGCCGCCCAGGCCGCCCGCGATGTCGCCGCCGCGGTCGAGGCCGGTACGGCCACCGCGGAGGCCGCGCAGGCCGCCATCGACAACGCCGCCGAGGCCGCTGCCGCCGCCGCGGCGGCCGCCGGGGAGGCGTCCGCCGCCGCCGGGCAGGCCGCCGCCGCCGCCGGGCAGGCCGCCGCCACGGCCCAGGAGACGGCCGAAGCCGCGGCCGAGACCGCCGCCGCGGCCGTCGCCGCGGCCGAAGAGGCCGCCGACGCGGCCCAGGAGGCCGCCGAGAGCGCGGCCATGGCGGCGGAAGATGACGAGGCCCCGGCCACCGGCCCGCAGCATGGAGGCACCCTCACCTTCCCCGGGTTGGACGGCGGCATCTTCGACCCGGCCATCGCGAACCACGGCGGCACCGACAGCCTCGTGCTCCCGATCTACGACCACCTCAACTGGCTCGATAACGGCGGTGTGCTCACCTCCGCGATGGCGGAGCTGCCCGAGGTCGTCGATGACCTCACCTTCGTCTACAACATCAAGCCGAACGTGCACTGGCAGGACAAGGCGCCGCTGAACGGCCGCCAGTTCGTCGCCGAAGACGCCTCCTTCGGACTCCAGCGCTTCGGCCAGGACAACCCCGAGTTCATCTGGAGAGACCGCTACGCCAGCGTCGGCCAATACGACGTCGTCAACGACCTCACCCTGCAGCTCAAGTTGCAAGCGCCGTTCGCGCCGCTGCTCACCGCAGTCGCCGAGATCCAGGCGCTGATGATCTCGCGCGACGCGGTCGAGGCCTTCGGCGACGACGGCATCGCCAACAACATCGAGGCCGCCATCGGCACCGGCGGCGTGCAGCATGTCTCCCGCGAGGCCGACGTCCTCACCGTGCTGGAACGCAACCCCAACTACTTCCGCGACGGGCTCCCCTACTTCGACCGGTTCCGTATTCCCTGGGGAATTGACCTCCCGCATCGGGTCGCACAGTACGTGGCCGGCGAGCACGATTTCTTCAACATTCCGTGGCTGGGCCGCCCGGCAGAGAACGACGCCCTGCGGGCCGAAGTCGGCGAGGAGAACATGGTCGAAGTACCCATGCTCGCGCTCTGGAAGGTGGCGTCATACTTCAACACCACGATTGAGCCCTACACCGACCCGCGCGTGCGCAAAGCCCTGCATCTCGCCGCGGACCGTGAACTCATGCACGACGTGTTCGGGAACCGGTACGCGCTGGCGGGGCCGATCGGCCCCGGCAGCGCGCCATATGGGTGGACCCCCGACGTGCTCCGCCAGTTGCCCGGCTACCGCTCGGGCGACCTGCGCGAGCAGGATCTGGCCGAAGCCCGCCAGCTCCTCGACGCCAGCGGCTACGACCCGGCGAGTGTGCAGCCGATGTCCGTCACCGTGACCCATATCGCGGGTGTGCAGGTGATGCAGCAGAACTTCGCCGAAATCGGCTTCGAGATCGGTCTCGAGGAGTACCCCGACACGGAGCATCTCGCCAGGCGGGCGGCGGGTGAGTTCACCATCAGCACCCAGGGCCAGGGGGGCGAGCTTGACCCCGACGTCCTCTACGGCCCCCACCACAGCGCCGGCGCGCGGAACTTCGGCGAGTTCTCGGACCCCGAGATCGACGCGCTGTTGGAGCAGGGACGCACCACCCTCGGCACCGAGAACCGTCTGCCGATCTACGACGAGATCCAGACCAAGCTGCTCGAAGAGCACAATCCCCAGATCTACTGGGCGTTCGGCGCATCGGAGGTCGCACACCGTCCCTGGGTCAAAGGTTACGGCCCGACCAACAGCAGCACCGCCGCCACCCAGCAACTGTACCGGTCGTGGTTCGAGGGCAAGCCCGGCGTCTAGCGGGGCGGACCTCACCCCCTGTCGGAACCTCACCCCCTAACCCCCTCTCCAGCTAAAGCGCTGGAGAGGGGGGACCGGAAGGGGAAGGCGGGCGGGTAGGGGCGCCCCTTGTGGGCGCCCGGACTCCGCCCGGACTCCGCCCGGGAGGGCGACCACAAGGGTCGCCCCTACGACCGCGAACGCGGCGCGGGGGGACTGGCATGAGGCCCGTGGCGCCGGCCGCCCGGCCGCGAGGAGCCAACGCCGATGCGCACCTACGTCATTCGACGGCTGCTGCTGGTGCCGGTCACGGTGCTCCTGCTGTCGGTCTTCGTCTTCGGCCTGATCCGGCTCGTGCCCGGCGATGTGATCGACGCGCGCCTCTCCCAGACCATGGGCGCGTCGGCGGGGGGCGCCGACAAGGAGCAGCGCGCCGCGCTGGAGGCGCATTTCGGGCTCGACAAGCCCGTCCACCTGCAGTACGTGAACTGGATCGAACAGGTCTTCACCGGCGATGTCGGCGACTCCTGGCTGACGCGGGAGTCGATTCTCGAAACCTTCGGCCGTCGCATACCGGTCACGGCCGAACTGCTCCTCCTGACGCTGGCGCTGTACATCCCGATTGGGATCGGCACGGGGGTCTGGTCGGCCGTGCGCCGCAATCGGCCGGACGACTACGGCATCCGCTTTTTCTCGATCCTCTTCCTCGCCATCCCCAATTTCTGGCTGGCCACGCTGGTCATCCTGGTCCCGGTCGTGCTCTGGGGCTACGCGCAGCCCTCCCCCTTTGCGCAGATCTGGAATGACCCGGGCACCAATCTGATCCAGATGATCCTGCCCGCGGCGGTGGTGGCGCTGTCGGGCGCGGCCGTGCTGGCACGGCTGGCGCGCTCGGAGATGCTGGAAGTGCTGCGTCAGGACTACGTCCGCACCGCCTACGCCAAGGGCCTCTCCGGCCGCGTCGTGATCCTGCGCCACGCCCTGCGCAACGCCATGATCCCCCTGATCACGCTGATCGGGCTCGTCTTCGCCGAAGGCATCGCGGGCTCGGTGGTCGTCGAGCAGATCTTCAATATCCCCGGCATGGGCCGCTTGCTCGTCACGTCCATCTTCTCGAACGACCTGCCGGTGGTGCAGCTCTGGATGCTGTTCTTCGGCACGGCCTTCGTCCTCGTCAACCTCGCCGTGGACCTCAGCTACGCCGTCTTCGATCCCCGGATCCGGTTCCAGTGAGCGCCGCCGAGCCGGGCGCCGCCGTCTTCGACGCGTATGGCGTCCTGGTGCGGCCCTCGCTGCGCCGGCGCGCGCGCCGGCTGCTGCGCCAGCATCCCCTGGGCGCGCTCGGTCTCTTGATCTCGCTCGTGGTGATCTTCCTTGCCGCCTTCGGACCGCTGATCAGCAGCGATCCGGCCAAAATCTCGCGGGACCTCCTGCTCGCCCCCAGCAGCGAGTACTGGTTCGGCACCGACCAGATCGGCCGGGATTACTTCGCGCGGGTGATCGCGGGCGCCCGGCTCTCGATCTCGCTGGCCCTCACCGCGATGGCGTTCGGGGTGGGCGTCGCGCTGGTCTGGGGCATGGTCTCGGCCTACGCGGCGGGGATGTTCGATCTCTTGTCCCAGCGCCTGCTCGACATGCTGCTGGCCTTCCCCGGCCTGGTGCTGCTGCTGTTGATGGCGCAGGTGACGGGACGCAACTGGCAATCGATCGCGCTGGGGATGGGCATTCTCTTCGCCGTGAGCATGGTGCGGATCGTGCGGGCGAGCACGCTGGCGACCCTGGGAGCCAGCTACGTTGAAGCCGCCCGCGTGATCGGCGTGTCGCCCTTCCGCATCCTCTGGCGGCACGTGCTGCCCAACATCGGCCCGCCGCTGCTGGTCTACGTCACGACCCTGCTGGGCGGCGCGATCCTCTTCGAGGGCGCGCTCTCCTTCCTCGGGCTCGGCGTCCCCCCGCCCAACCCCTCCTGGGGCCGCATGCTCACCGAAGCCCGAGAACTCTTCCACCACACCCACCTCAGCATCTTCCCCGGCGTCGCGATCACCCTCGCCGTGCTCGGCTTCAACCTCCTCGGCGACTCCCTGCGCGACATCTTCGACCCGCGCCTGCGGGGCAGCAGCTAGCTGGGGCGTCGGGCAGCGGCGCGCGCTACCAAGTGTCGATGTAGGGGTACTTCTTCTCGGTGCGGGGCGGCGTGGGCGGCAGGCGCTTCAGGCTCGTCGCGATCCAGGCGCGCGTGCCGGCCGGGTCGATCACGTCGTCGAGGCCGCCCCCGACGGCGGAGTTCACCGCCTTGGCCTGCTCGTAGCGCCGCGCCACGCGCGACTCGTACTCGGTGATGCGCTCCTCGGGGTCCTCGATCGCGGCCAGCTCGTTGCGGTAGCCCAGCTTGACCTCGCCCTCGATGTTCATGCCGGCGAACTCGGCCGTCGGCCAGGCGACGGTGAAGAAGCCGACCAGCGAACTCGCGCCGCACATCGCCTGCACCCCCAGCCCGTAGGCCTTGCGCACCACCACGCCGAGCAGCGGCGTAGTCAGGTTGGCGCCGGCGTTGAACATGCGCACGCAGTGCCGCACGAGCGCCGTGCGCTCGACATCGGGGCCGACCATCATGCCGGGGCAGTCCATCAGGCTCAGCACCGGGATGTCGAAGGCGTCGCAGAGCTGGATGAAGCGCGCGCCCTTGTCGGCGCCGTCGGAGTCGATCGCGCCGGCGAGGTGGTGCGGGTTGTTGGCGATCACGCCCATCGGCTTGCCCTCGACGCGGATGAAGGCGGTGATCACGCCGATGCCGAACTTCTCGCGGATCTCCAGGACGGAGTCCACGTCGGCGATCGTCGCGATGATCTCCTTCATGTCGTAGAGGCGCAGGCGGTTCTCCGGCACGACGTGGCGCAGGCGGCGCTGGTCGGGCGCCTCCCACTCGTCGATCGGCCCCTGGAAGTAGGAGAGGTACTTCTTGGCGACCTCGACGGCCTCCTCCTCGTCCTTCGTCAGGATGTCGACGACGCCGTTGGGCACCTGGAAGGACATCGGCCCCACCTCTTCGGGGGTGTAGATGCCCACGCCGCCGCCCTCGATCATCGCCGGGCCGCCCATCGCGATGGTGGAGCCCTCGGTCGCGATGATCACGTCGCAGCAGGCCAGCAGGGCCGTGTTGCCCGCGAAGCAGCGCCCGTTGCTGACGCCGATCAGCGGCACCAGGCCGCTGAGCTTGGAGAACCGCGTGAACGTGTAGGTGTCGAAGGCCACGCCGGGCCCCGTGCGGTCGTCGCCGGGACGCCCGCCGCCGCCCTCGGTGAAGAAGACGAGCGGCAGCCGGTAGCGCTCACAGAGATCGAACATGCGGTCCTGCTTGTAGTGGTTGCGGCCGCCTTGCGTGCCGGCCAGGACCGTGTAGTCGTAGGAGACGACGGAGGCGCGCGCGGCCTCCTCCCCGAAGAGGCCGGCGTTGATCGTGCAGGTGCCGGCGACGAGGCCGTCGGCGGGCGTGTTCTTGCGCAGCGTTTCCGCGTCGTAGCGCTGGTGCTGTCGCGCCACGATCAGCGGCCAGTACTCGAGCAGCGAGCCCTCGTCGACGAGCTGGGCGATGTTCTCGCGGGGCATGCGGTAGCCCCGCTTGCGGCGCTTGGCGACCGCCTCCGGCCGGTTCTCGTCCAGCGTGTAGGCGTGCCGGTCGATGATCTCCTGCAGGTCGCCGCGGATGAAGTCGGGGTCGATCGCCTCCTCGGCCAGGAGGTCGCCCGCGCCGACGTCGGCCTCCTCGACGTATACCAGCGCGTGCCCCTCGATGATGACGTCGCCCTCGGCCACCGTGACGCCGCGCACGATGCCGGAGACCGTCGCCTTGATGACGTGCTCCATCTTCATGGCTTCCATCACGGCGACCTGCTGGCCCGCGTGGACCGTGTCGCCTTCCGCGACGAGTACCGACACCACCGTGCCCTGGATCGGGGCGGGCAGGCCAATGGAGCCGTCGGGGCCGGTCAGGTCGGGCGCCTCCGCGGCGGCCGTGGCGGCCTGGGCCTGCTTGACGGTGCGGTCGTGCTCGAACAGCGCCAGCGGGTCGCGGTTGTCGATCTGCGCCCCGGCGAAGCCGGCCCCGCCGCCGCCGCTCGCCACGGGCGGCGCGCCGACGACGAAGCGCTGCCGGTCGCCATTGGCGGCGGCCGCCGCCAAGGCCTCGGCATGGTGGTCGAGGAAGCGGGTGTAGACCCGTCCAGCCGCGAAGTCGGGGTGGGCCAGCACGGCCCGCAGGAAGGGGATGTTCGTCTGCACGCCCTCGATGCGGAACTCCGACAGCGCCCGCGCGCTGCGCGCCACCGCGTCCGCGAAGTCCCGCGACGGCGAATGCGTGATCACCTTGGCCAGCAGCGAGTCGAAGCTGGGGCTGGTGCGGTAGCCGCTGTAGCCGAAGCCGTCGGTGCGCACGCCGGGGCCGGAGGGCGCGTCGTAGGCCGTGAGCAGCCCGCCCGACGGCCGCACCTCGCCGGTGGCTGTGATCGTCTCCATGTTGACGCGGGCCTGGATCGCGTAGCCGCGCGGGGTCGCGACGGCGGGGTCGGCCAGGCCCACGTCGGCCAGCGACTCGCCCCCGGCGATGCGCAGTTGCGTCTGCACGAGGTCGATGCCGGTGACGGCCTCGGTCACGGTGTGCTCGACCTGCAGGCGGGCGTTGGTCTCGATGAAGAAGAAGGGCGCGTCCTCACCCATCTGTGACGCGTCGACCAGGAACTCGAAGGTGCCGAGGTTGTCGTAGCCGACGTGGCTGGCGAAGCGGACGGCCGCGTTGGTGATGCGGTTGCGCAGGTCGGCGGGCAGGTGCGGCGCCGGCGAGACCTCGATGATCTTCTGGTAGCGGCGCTGCACCGAGCACTCGCGCTCGCCGACGTGGGCGACGGCCCCGTGCCGGTCACCGACGATCTGCACCTCGATGTGGCGGGCCCGCGGCAGGTACTGCTCGACGTACAAGGCGCCGTTGCCGAAGGCGCTCGTCGCCTCCGAGCGGCAGCGCTCGAACGTCTCGGCCAGGTCGGCCGGATCCTGCACGGCGCGAGTGCCGCGCCCGCCGCCGCCGGCCAGGGCCTTGAGCATGATCGCCCCGCCGACGCCGAGCGACTCGAGGAAGGCGCGGGCCTCATCGAGGGAGACCGCGCGGTCGATGCCGGGGATGGTGGGTACGTCCGACTCGGCCGCCGCCGCGCGGGCGCGGCCCTTGTCGCCGAACAGCTCCAGGTTCGCGATGCTCGGCCCGGCGAACGTGATGCCCGCGTGCGCGCAGGCCCGCGCCAGGGCGGCGTTCTCGGCCAGGAAGCCGTAGCCGGGGTGGACCGCGTCGCAGCCGGCGGCCACGGCCGCCGCGACGATCGCCTCGATGTCGAGGTAGGCCGGCACGCCGCGGGCGTCGAGCCCGACGGCCTCGTCGGCGATGCGCGTGTGCAACGACTCGGCGTCGTCGTGCGAGTACACGGCCACGCTGCGGATGCCGAGGTCGGCCGCCGCGCGGGCGATGCGAATCGCGATCTCGCCGCGGTTGGCGATCAGCAGGCTGCGGATGGGCATGGTGCGTCTCCCGGTCGGCGGTTCCGCCGACTCCGGGAGAGTTTAGCCGCACGGCCGTCCGTGGACGGCCAACCGGTTGGCGCAGCGCGCTACGCGCCGTCGAGCACGGCGGTCGCGAACGTGACCTGGAACGGCACGCAGTAGATCACGGCGGCGCGGAAGCTGTCGAGATCGACATCGGCGGGCGGCCTACCAGGGGTCGATGTAGGGGTACTTCTTCCCGGTGCGGGGCGGCGTGGGCGGCAGGCGCTTCATGCTCGTCGCGATCCAGGCGCGCGTGTCGACCGGGTCGATCACGTCGTCGAGACCGCCGCCGACGGCCGAGTTGACCGCCTTCGCGTTCTCGTAGCGCCGGGCCACGCGCGACTCGTACTCGGCGATGCGCTCCTCGGGATCCTCGATCGCGGTCAGCTCGTTGCGGTAGCCCAGCTTGACTTCGCCCTCGATGTTCATGCCGGCGAACTCCGCCGTGGGCCAGGCCACCGTGAAGAAGCCGACCAGCGAACTCGCCCCGCACATTGCCTGCACCCCCAGGCCGTACGCCTTCCGCACCACGACGCCGAACAGCGGCGTCGTCATGTTCGCGCCCGCGTTGAACATCCGCACGCAGTGCCGCACGAGCGCCGTGCGCTCGACGTCGGGGCCCACCATCATGCCGGGGCAGTCCATCAGGCTCAGCACCGGGATATCGAAGGCGTCGCAGAGCTGGATGAAGCGCGCGCCCTTGTCGGCGCCGTCGGAGTCGATCGCGCCGGCCAGGTGGTGGGGGTTGTTGGCGATCACGCCCATCGGCTTGCCCTCGACGCGGATGAAGGCGGTGATCACGCCGATGCCGAACTTCTCGCGGATCTCCAGGACGGAGTCCACGTCGGCGATCGTCGCGATGATCTCTTTCATGTCGTAGAGGCGCAGGCGGTTCTCCGGCACGACGTGGCGCAGGCGGCGCTGGTCGTGCGCCTCCCACTCGTCGATCGGGCCCTGGAAGTAGGAGAGGTACTTCTTGGCGACCTCGCAGGCCTCCTCCTCGTCCTTCGTCAGGATGTCGACGACGCCGTTGGGCACCTGGAAGGACATCGGCCCGATCTCCTCGGGCGTGTAGATGCCGAGGTGCCCGCCCTCGATCATCGCCGGGCCGCCCATGCCGATCGTCGAGCCCTCCGTCGCGATGATCACGTCGCACGCCGCGAGTGCCACGGTGTTCGCCGCAAAGCAGCGGCCGTTCGTGACCCCAACGAGGGGAACGAGGCCGCTGAGCTTGCAGAACTGCGTGTGCACGTCGCTGTCGAAGGCGACGCCCGGCGTGCTGTCGTCACCCGACCGCCCGCCGCCGCCCTCGGCGAAGAAGACGAGCGGCAGCGTGAAGCGGTGGCACAGATCGATCATGCGCTTCAGCTTGTCGCCGGTGCGCGTGCTTCCCGTGCCGGCCATGACCGTGTAGTCGTGGGAGATGATGCAGGCGCGCGCGGCCTCCTCCCCGAAGAGGCCGGCGTTGATCGTGCAGGTGCCGGCAACGAGGCCGTCGGCGGGGGTGTTCTTGCGCAGCGTCTCCTCGTCGTAGCGCTGGTGCTCGGGCGCCACGATCAGCGGCCAGTACTCGACCAGCGAGCCCTCGTCGATCAGCTGCGCGATGTTCTCGCGGGGCATGCGGTAGCCGCGCTTGCGGCGCTTGGCGACCGCCTCCGGCCGGTTCTCGTCGAGCGTGTAGGCGTGCCGGTCGATGATCTCCTGCAGGTCGCCGCGGATGAAGTCGGGGTCGATCGCTTCGTCGGCCAGGAGGTCGCCCGCGCCGACGTCGGCCTCCTCGACGTACACCAGCGGGTGGCCCTCGATGATGACGTCGCCCTCGGCGACCGTCACACCGCGCACGATGCCCGAGACCGCGGCCTTGATGACGTGCTCCATCTTCATGGCTTCCATGACGGCGACCTGCTGGCCGGCGTGGACCGTGTCGCCCTCGGCGACGAGCACGCTCACCACCGTGCCCTGGATGGGGGCGGGCAATCCCACGGAGCCATCGGGGCCGGTCAGGTCGGGCTCCTCCGCGGCGGCCGTGGCGGCCTGCGTCTCCTTCACCGAGCGGTCGTGCTCGAACAGCGCCAGCGGGTCGCGGTTGTCGATCTGCGCCCCGGCGAAGCCGGCCCCGCCGGTCGTCGCAGGCGCGGGCGGCGCGCTGACGACGAAGCGCTGGCGATCGCCGTTGGCGGCGGCGGCGGCCGCCAGGGCCTCGGCGTGGTGGTCGAGGAACCGCGTGTAGACGCGTCCGGCCGCGAAGTCGGGGTGGGCGAGCACGGCGCGCAGGAAGGGGATGTTCGTCTGCACCCCCTCGATGCGGAACTCCGACAGCGCCCGCGCGCTGCGCGCCACCGCGTCCGCGAAGTCCCGCGAGGGCGAATGCGTGATCACCTTGGCCAGCAGCGAGTCGAAGCTGGGGCTGGTGCGGTAGCCGCTGTAGCCGAAGCCGTCGGTGCGCACGCCGGGGCCGGAGGGCGCGTCGTAGGCCGTGAGCAGCCCGCCCGACGGCCGCACCTCGCCTGTGGCCGTGATCGTCTCCATGTTGACGCGGGCCTGGATCGCGTAGCCGCGGGGGGCCGCGACGGACGGATCGGTGAGTCCGACGTCGGCCAGCGACTCACCTCCGGCGATGCGCAGCTGCGTCTGCACGAGGTCGATGCCGGTGACCGCCTCGGTCACGGTGTGCTCGACCTGCAGGCGGGCGTTCGTCTCGATGAAGAAAAAGGGCGCGTCCTCACCCATCTGCGACGCGTCGACCAGGAACTCGAAGGTGCCGAGGTTGTCGTAGGCCACGTGCGTCGCGAAGCGGACGGCCGCGTTCGTGATGCGGTTGCGCAGGTCGGCGGGCAGGTGCGGCGCCGGCGCGACCTCAATGATCTTCTGGTAGCGGCGCTGCACCGAGCACTCGCGCTCGCCGACGTGGGCGACGGCCCCGTGCCGGTCACCGACGATCTGCACCTCGATGTGGCGGGCCCGCGGCAGGTACTGCTCGACGTACAGGGCGCCGTTGCCGAAGGCGCTCGTCGCCTCCGAGCGGCAGCGCTCGAACGTCTCGGCCAGCTCGGCGGCGTCCTGGACCGCGCGGGTGCCGCGCCCGCCGCCGCCGGCCAGCGCCTTGAGCATGACCGCGCCGTCGGGCCCGAGCGAGTCCAGGAACTCGGCCGCCTGCTCCTGCGTGACCGCGCCGTCGATGCCGGGGATCGTGGGCACGTCCGAGTCGGCCGCCGCCGCGCGGGCGCGGCCTTTGTCGCCGAACAGCTCCAGGTTCGCGATGCTCGGCCCGACGAACGTGATGCCCGCGTGCGCGCAGGCCCGCGCCAGGGCGGCGTTCTCGGCCAGGAAGCCGTAACCGGGGTGGACCGCGTCGCAGCCGGCGGCCGCGGCGGCCGCCACGATCGCCTCGATGTCGAGGTAGGCCGGCACGCCGCGGGCGTCGAGCGCGACCGCCTCATCGGCGATGCGGGTGTGCAGCGACTCGGCGTCGTCCTGCGAGTACACGGCCACGCTGCCGATGCCGAGGTCGGCCGCCGCACGGGCGATGCGAATCGCGATCTCGCCACGGTTGGCGATCAGCAGGCTGCGGATGGGCATGGTGCGTCTCCCGGTCGGCGGTTCCGCCGGCTCCGGGAGAGTTTAGCCGCACGGCCGCCCGCGGACGGCCAACCGGTTGGCGCAGCGCGCTACCCGCCGTCGAGCATGGCGGTCGCGAACGTGACCTGGAACGGCACGCAGTAGATCACGGCGGCGCGGAAGCTGTCGGGGTCGACATCGGCGGGCACCTCATAGTTGACGGAGCCCTGCGTCGCCTTGACCGGGCCCAGGCTGATCGCGCCCTCGACGTGGACGTCGCCGCCGGGGTCGGGGGTGAGGTACACGTGCAGGTCGGGGCCGTTGCGCACCGCGTAGTCCTGGAAGCGCAGGATCACCTCGCCGTCGGGCCCGATCGCGAGCAGGACGTCGCCGCTGCCCGTGTGGAAGTCGTCCGCTCCCATCAGTTCGCCCCGGCTGACGAGCCGGCCCTGGTTCTCGGCGGGCGGCTCTTCGGCTTCGGGCGCCTCGGCCTCCGGCTCCGTGGCGGCCGCTTCATCCGCGGCGGCCGACTGCTCGGCCGGCTCGTCGCTGGTGGCGTCGGCAGCCTCGTCGTCGCCGGCGTCGTCTTCCTCGGGGGCCGCGGCGGATTGCGTCGCCGTCGATGTCTCGGCGTCCTCCTCCGCGTCGCCGGCCTGTTCAGCGGCGGCCTCGTCGCTGTCGTCGCTGCCCGTGTCGTCGGCGGCAGCCGTCGATTGCGTGGCCGTGGACTCCTCGGCGTCGGCAGTGTCCTCCGTCGTGGCGGCGCTGCCCTCCTCCTCATCCTCATCGTCCACACCGGCGATCGTGAAGCCCAGGTCTTCGTTCAGCGTCTCGCCCTCGTCGAAGAACGGCTGCACGAGCCACACCGTGAGCCAGACCAGCCCGATGAGCCCCGCCACCGCGCCAACCGCCCCGATCGCCCAGACGACGGGGTAGCTGCGCGGGCCGACGCCGCGCAACCGCTCGCGGGGGATGCGCGTGGCGACCTCGGTCCCGACGGCGGCGGCGAAGAGGCCGGCGGCCGGCATCATCAGGCCGTGGATCAGGAACAGCCCCACGCCGATCGCCGCCGCGCCCGCCACGACGTTGCCGATCCCGGCCCGCGGCCACAGCGCCACGACGGCGAGCACGGTCGCGACGAGCGTGCCCACGCCCAGCACCACGCGCAGGGTGCTGCCCTCCAGCCCGGTCAGGCGCGCGGGCCCCTCGCGCAGGAAGTCGGCGGCCTCCTGGGAGCTCAGCACGATGAGCCCGGCGATGACGCCGGTCAGCAGCACGCCGACGAGCAGGGCCCGGCGGTACAACTCGCCGCGGGCCGGATCGAGAAGGAATTGTGTATTCATCGTCGTCCCATCATCCGTTGTCGGGCCGGATTCGGCCAGCCTCACACTCATTCATACGGTCGCCGCGCCAAGCGGGACGCACCAGATCCCGCGTGGCATTCGGCGGGCGCGACTGGGCCGGCGGCGACCCGACGCGGCGGCATCATCCCGGGCGGTCCGGGCCCAGGAACCAGCGTAGGATGCGCGCGTTCTCCTCGCTGGGGTAGGTGTGCGAGAGGTCCGCGATCTCGCGGTACTCGACGACCGCCCCCGCCGCACGCAGCGCCTCGACCGCGCCCCGCGCGATGTACACCGGGAACATCCAGTCGAGCGCGCCGTGCGTCAAGTAGACCGGCAGGCCGCGCAGCCGCTCGGGGGGCGCGGCCCCCAGGATGGCCGGATGGAACGAGGCCGAGATCGGCGCCAGGTGCGTGGCCGGCACGGTCGGCGCCAGCCCGCTCAGCAGCGCGAACGACCCCCCGTCCGACATCCCCGTCACCAGCACCCGCGACCGATCGATCCGCCAGCGCCCGGCGATCTGCTCGATCATGCGGTTGAGCGGGCGGCTGTCCATGTCGGGGCCGGCTAGCGACCAGGTGCGGCCCGACGAGGTCGGACTGGCCAGGATCACCCCCGCGCCGCGCGCCGCCGGCAGCCAGGTCCAGAGGAAGTCGCGGCCATGGCCGGAGCCCCCGTGCAGCGCGATGACCAGCGGCCAGCCCGCGGGGCCGTGGCGATCGGGCTCGTACGTCTCGGGCACGTAGACCGAGAAGCCCCCGCGCGACTCCCGCTCGTTGTCGGCGTGGATCACGCCGTGGTCGGGCCGCGACGGGTCTGCAGCGGCCAGCGCGTCGAGCAGGGTCGCGTCGTCGCGGTGGTCCTCGTCCAGGAAGAAGCGCGACACCGGCCGCAGCGACGCCGCCAGCGGATACAGCGCCTCCGAGGCCAGGCTGACGGATCGCACCGCGCGATAGGCGCCCCGGATTTGGTCGGGGTCCGTGAGGCAGTCGGCCAGCGCGTTGTGCCCGTGCAGCGTCGCTTCCGCCGCGTCGAGCAGGCGCTCGCGGAACGGCTTGAGGGGCGGCGGCCACTCCTGGGCCCGGAACGACGCCAGCGCCTCGCCCAGCGGCGCCCGGTACGGGGCGGCGACGGCGACCGCCTCGGCCAGGGCGGGCGGGTGCAGCCGGCGGCCGGCGCGGCGCAGGCCGTCGATCGCGTCGAGCAGCGGCGGCAGCAGCGTCATCGTCGCGTCGACGAGGTCTTCACGCTCAGCCATCACACGCCTCCGCCGCCCTCAGGCATTCTTGATCGTCAGGCCCCCGTCGACGGGCAGGGCCACGCCAGTGGTGAACCCGGCGGCGGGCAGGCAGAGGCTCACGGTCATGTGCGCGACCTCCTCCGGGTCGGCGTAGCGCTTCAGGGCCACCCGCCGCCGGGCGTAGATCTGCTTGTCGGCCTCGGGGATCGCCTCGGTGATGGCCGTGCGGATGGGGCCGGGGCAGATGCAGTTCACCGTGATCCCCTCGCGCCCCAGATCGACGGCCAGCGCCCGCGTCAGGCCGATCACGCCCGTCTTCGCCGCCGCGTACGGGCTGTTCCACTTCGTCGCGCCCAGCCCCTCCGTCGAGGCGATGTTGACGATGCGCGGGTGCTCGGCCCGGCGCAGGTAGGGCAGCGCCGCCCGGATGGTGCGCTGGTGGGCGGTCAGCATCACCGCCAGCGCCCGCTCCCAGGTGGCCTCGAAGTCCTCGTCATCGATCTGCCCGGGGGCCGACAGCCCGGCGTTGTTGATCAGGATGTCCAAGCCGCCGAAGCGTTCGGCCACGGCCGGGACGACCCGCGCGATCGCGGCCGCGTCGCCGACATCGAGGCGCCAGCCCTGGGCGCTGCCGCCCGCCTCCGTGATCGCATCCACCACCGGGCCGACGTCGTTGATGTCGGTCACCGCGACGTGCGCGCCCTCGTCGGCCAGGACGAACGCCGTGGCGCGGCCCATGCCACTGGCGGCGCCGGTCACGAGCGCCACCTTCCCCGCGATCGACCGGCTCAGCATCGAAAGTTTCGTCATCGCGTCCCTCCGTCGACGCGCAGCACCGACCCCGTCGTGAACGACGCCGCGTCGCTGGCCAGATAGAGCGCCGCGCCCACGATCTCGCCGGGCTGGCCGCCGCGCTGCAGGGCCATGCCGCTCTTCGCGCGCGCCTCGAACGCGGGCATGTCCCAGGCCTTGGAGATGTCGGTCAGGAAGGGGCCCGCCTCGATGCAGTTGACCCGCACCTTCGGCCCGTAGGCGAAGGCCAGCGAGCGCGTCAGCGAATTGAGCCCCGCCTTCGCGGCGCCGTAGGGCTCCGCCTCGGGGCTCGGCTGCTCCGCCGCGGTGCTGGAGATGTTGATGATCGAGCCGCCGTCGCCGGCCGCCATGCGCTCGCCGATCAGGGCGCTGAGGCGGAACGGCCCCTTCAGGTTGATCCCCACCACCTTGTCGAACAGATCCTCCGTCACCTCGGCCAGCGAGGGATAGAGCGGCGACAGGCCGGCGTTGTTGACCAGCACGTCGACCCGGCCGAATTCGTCGTAGGCCGCCGCGGCCAGCGCCGTCACCTGGTCCCAGTAGGCGACGTGACAGGGATAGCCCAGCGAGCGCCGTCCCTTGGCGGCGATCTCCGCCGCGACGCGCGCGCAGGCGTCGGGCTTGCGGCTGGCGACGATCACGTCCGCCCCGTGGTCGGCGAAGGCGTGCGCCATCGCGTAGCCCAGGCCCCGCGTCCCGCCCGTCACGAGCGCGACCTTTCCCGTCAGATCGAACAGTTCCGACACGGCTCCACTCCCTTCTCGCTGCCCGCGCGCCCGCGCGGCGGGGCCGCGCGGCGGGGCGGGCGGAGTCTAACCGACGGCCCGCCCGGGGCGGGATCGGGACTCGCGTCCCCGGGGCCAGCGCCTAGACTCGTTGCGAGCGCCCGACCGCTCCGATTGGCGCGGCCGGGCCCGCACGGCAAGGAGCCACCATGGGCGAGTCCTTCTATGAGCAACTCTTCGGTGTCCGCGGCAAGGTGGCGTTGGTCACGGGCGGTACCCGCGGCATCGGCCTGATGATCGCCGAAGGGCTCGTGCGCGCCGGGGCCCGCGTCTACGTCTCCTCGCGCAAGCTCGACGCCTGCGCGGAGACGGAGCGCACGTTGTCGGCCTACGGGGAGTGCATCGCGATCCCCGGCGACATCAACTCCCTCGACGGCTGCCGCCAACTCGCCGACGCCGTCGCCGCGCGCGAGGAGCGCCTGCACCTGCTCGTCAACAACGCCGGCCTGACCTGGAGCGCCCCCATCGACGAGTTCCCAGAGAAAGCCTGGGACCGCGTCGTGGACCTCGACATGAAGAGTCCCTTCTTCCTCTCCCAGCAGTTGCTGCCGCTGTTGCGCGCGGCGGCGAGCCCGGAACAGCGGTCGGTGATCGTCAACATCTCCTCGGTCAACGGCATCCGGCCCAGCGGCCTGCAGAACTACTCCTACGCGGCCGCCAAGGCCGGGCTGGCGCAGCTCAGCGCGCAGATGGCGCGCGACCTCATGGACGACCACATCAACGTCAACGTGATCGCGCCCGGCCCGTTCAAGTCGAAGATGACGGCCCCGCTCTACGCGACCGACGAGCTGGAAGCCGAGGCCCGGTCCCGCTTCCCCATGAAGCGCTGGGGGCGCATGGAGGATGTCGCCGGGCTGACGATCATGCTCGCCTCACCCGCCGGCAGCTATCTCACCGGCATCGAGATCCCCTGCGACGGCGGCTCCACTTCAGTCCGCTGAGGGGGCCCGTGGCGGCTGCCGCCGCGGCTGCCCTAGACTCTGCGTCCGGCCACAGGGGCCGAAGAAGCCGAAGAAGCAGAAGGAGGAACCCGCATGGGAATCAACGTCACCGGCATCAATCACGTCATCGTCGCCGTGGAGGACTTGGAGGCCGGCATCGAGACATTCGGCACGACGTGGGGGCTGAGCCTCGACCATCTCGGCGAGGCCCCGGAGCTCGGCATCAAGGCCGCCTACTTCAACGTGGGCGACGCCGTCCTGGAACTCGTCACGCCCTACGACGACTCGGAATCGAACTTCGTCCGCAAGCACATCGAGCGGCGGGGCGAGGGCCTCTACATGTTCTGCGTGCGCGTGGACGACATGGCGGCCGCCATCGCCGATCTGCGGGCCAAGGGCTGCACCGTCACCGACCCCATCGGCAACGACGAAGTGCAAGAGGCGTTCGTCAGTCCCCGCGACGCGCACGGCGTCCGCATGCAACTGCTGCAGCGCCTGAAGTAGCGGCCGGAGTAGCGGCCTCGTCCATGGCGGCGGCGCTCAGTCCGGGCCGACCCGCTCCCAGCCGCCGCTCCGCGCCGAGCGGTAGATCGCCAGCGCGGTGCGCAACTCCCCCAGCGAGTCGGCGGGCCCCGCCGTCAGCGGGGCGCCGTGCAGCACCGCGCGACTGAACTCGTCCAGCTCGACGCCGAACGCATCGCGGCGGCCGTCGAACGAGTCGAGCAGCACGTCGCCGTCGGAGTGCGCGGCGTCGTAGAGCGACAGCCGACCCGCGCCGCTGCGCTCCGCCACGATCTGGCCGGCGGCGCCCGTGATCCGGAAGTCCTCCGCGGGCGCGCCGGGGCCCTCGCCGAGCATGGCGTCGAAGGTGGCCGTGATGCCGCTCTCGAAGCGGAAGAGCGCGTGCGCGCGCGACTCCCCCTCCATCTCCGCGATGTGGCGGTGCGTCGACGCCAGGACCTCCGCCACGTCGCCGAACCAGATCCGCAGCGGGCGGATCCAGTGCGCGCCCCCGTCGATGCAGATGCCGCCGCCGGAGCGGGCCAGGCGGAAGCGCCAGGGCACGGGGTCGGCCGGGTTTCGCACCAGCGGGTCGAAGAAGAACGCCCGCGCCCAGATCACCTCCCCGATCGCCCCCGCCGCCAGCAGCTCGCGAATCTGGATCACGTCGGGCCAGAACTGCGATTGCTCCGCGATCATGAAGACCCGGCCCGACGCCTCCGCTGCGGCCATGATCCGCGCGCAGGCGTCGAGGGTCGGCGCCATCGGCTTCTCCAGCACGACGTGCTTGCCCGCCGCGAACGACTCGATCGCGGCGGGCTCGTGCAGGTCGTGCGGCAGCATCAGATCGACCGCGTCGAAGTCGCCCTCGGCCAGCGCCGCGGATAAGGAGGTGAACGCGCGGCCGCCGGTGCGTTCCGCCATCGCGGCGGCGCGGGCCGGGTCGGCGTCGACGACGGCCGTCACCTCGATCAGCGGCGCGTGGTAGTGGATCCCCCGCCAGTGCGCCCGTGCGATGTTGCCGCAGCCGACCAGCGCGAGCCGGACCCGCTCTCCAGATGACACACGTACCTCCGCGTCTCGCCGCCCGCGCCGGCTAGGCGCTGGGCGCCGCCCGGAGCGTGCGCTTGTGGTAGCCGCTCGATCCGTCGGGCAGCGCCGAACGCTTCTCGCTGATCTGCAGCGCGCCCTTGCCGTCGGTGGCGCGCACCCGCAACTCGTGCGTGCCGACCGTAGCATCGAACTCGAACGACCAGAAGCGCCAGGCCAAGGGCGCGAAGGGGTCGTGCAACTCCGCGTCGCTCCAGGTGACGCCGTCGTCCGTGCTGACCTCGACCCGCTCGATGCCCCGCTCGCCCGCGAAGGCGATGCCCTCCACGCGGGTGCGCAGCGGAGTTCCCCGCACGCCGCGGCTCGGCACGTCGATGCGGGACATCGTCTTGATGAAGCCGTTCTGGTCCCAGCCGCGCTGCTGCCAATAGCCCTTGATGTCGCCCTCGATCAGGGTGATGCGGGTGATCCACTTGGGGTTCTTGATGCCGTAGCGGCCGGGCGCCAGCAGCCGCAGCGGGAAGCCGTGCTTGTAGGGCAGCGGCTCGCCGTTCATCTCCCAGACCAGCCGCACGCGCGGATCCTGCGCGTAGGCCAGGGAGTGCGACTCGACGTAATCGTCGGCGCTCGTGAATTGCAGGTGCGTCGCCTGTGGCAGCACGCCCGCCCGGTCGAGCAGGGTGCGCAGCGAGGCGCCCGTCCAGCGCGCGTTGCTGATCAGGTTGTCGCCCGGCTCGTAGCTGATGCACATCAGCGTGTTCATCGTCTCCTCGGAGGGGAAGGCCCGCAACTCGGCGAGCGTGAATTCCTGCGGGGCTTCCACCAGCCCGTCGATCTGCAAGCGCCACCTGTCGCCATCGACTTCGGGGTCGAAGAAGTTCTTGGAGACCGTGTAGAACGCCTCGTTCGGCGTCACGGCCGGCGGCAGCCGGCCCAGGAACACGCGACGAACCCCGGTCGCGGCCGTGTCGCTGACGACCCGCCCCACGAAGACGGCCGCCGTCACGAAGACGGCCAGTCCGCCCGCCATCGCCAGGAAGCCGCGCCGGGTCTGACCGCGCTCCAGCAGCGGCGTCGGTCGTGGGGGACGCGGGCGCGTCACGACCGCCTCCGGCGCGGCGGCCGGGGCGACCGCCTGGGGCCCGGGCGCGGCGAACCGATCGAGCGCGTGCGCGACCGCCAGGAAGAGCGTCGTGAAGAACACGGTCTGCCAGAGGTAGGTCCACCAGTCGCCGGCGCTGAACACGGACGAGACGGCGGCCAGATCGAAGATCGCGGCCGCGATCACGAGCAGCGCGACCGCCACCCCCAGCTGGATTAGGCCGAAGCGCCAGCGCGTGCCCCAGCCGTCGCGGGCCTGCACGTACTGCGTGCCCCAGGCCCAGAGCAGCACGAAGAGGAGGAACTGCATGGCGATGGTCGTCGCCAGCGTGAGGGCCTTGCCGGCCTGCCCCACGATGTCGAGCACCACGCTGAAGCCGGACGGCGACAGCACCGAACTGCTGGCATCGATGATCAGGTTGCCCAGGAAGGGCGCGTCGAACTCCTGCACGATCAGGAGCCAGGCCGCGAGCGCGCCCAGCGCCCCGACCGCGCCCGGGCCGGCCAGCCGCAGCGCACCCCGGATGGAGCGAACGTTGTCGGGCGGGGTCCAGATCTTGTGCATGCCGCCCCGCCTCCCGGTCGATCGCCCGTACGCTGAGGGTACGCTCGGCGCGCCGTTTTGGCGCGGTCGCCACGGGCGCCGCGCGGGCCGTGGAACGGGTTCCGGCTCAGAGGCCGGGACGGGAGATCCGCACTGAGTGTTCCGCTACTGAGTGACGGTGTACCGCTCCAGAGCCTCGGGCAGGAACTCGAATCCCAGCCCCGGCGTGTCGGGCAGCACCAGCCGCCCGTCTCGAACCTCCGTCTGCCGATCGATCACGTTGCGGAAGTTGTGGACCTGGTCGTCGGGGAAGAACTCAACGTAGGTTGCGTTCGGCGACGCGGCGACGAGGTGACGGTGCAAGTCGTGGAACCAGTGCGGGCAGATCGAGACGCCGTATGAGGCGGCCGTGTTCGCAATCCTGCGGAACTCGGTCACGCCGCCGAGGACGGCGGCGTCGGGCTGCAGGATCATCGCCGCGTCCTGGTCCAACAGATCTTTGAAGCGCCAGCGCCCGGCCTCGATCTCACCCGTCGCGACCGGCACCCCGGTGCGCAGCGCCAGCTTCGCGTGCAGGCCGATCGCGTCGGGGGAGAACGGCTCCTCGATCCAGTACGGATTCGCGGGCTCATACGCGGCCATGTAGCGCAGCGCATCCTCGAGGTTCGACCAGGCATTGTTGGCGTCGAGCATGATGTGGACGTCGGGTCCGACCGCCTCGCGGGCCGCCTGCATCCGGGATGCCTCCTCACGGACCGACAGCCGTCCGACCTTGATCTTGACCGCGTCGAAGCCCAACTCGACGTAGCCCAGCAGTTCCTGCTGCAGCCCCTCGTGCCCCTTGCCCTCGAGGTAGTAGCCGCCCGACGCGTAGGCGGGGACCGTGTCTTCGTAGTAGCCGCCGAGCAGCTTGTAGAGGGGCAGCCCGGCCGCCTTGGCGTTGTGATCCCACAGCGCGATGTCCAGCGCCGACAGCGCGCGCATCGTCACGCCGGCGCGCCCGTGCAGCAGCGACTCCTGATACATCCCGGCCCAAAGGCCCTCGACCCGGAACGGGTCCCGACCCAGCAGCAGCGGGGCGAAGAGGTTGTCCACGGCCGAGGTCACCAACTGCCCGTTGGAACTGCCGGCGTAGCAGAAGCCAATGCCGGTGTGACCGTCGTCGCACTCGACTTCAACCACCGGAGTGTCGCGGTGGTAGACGGTGCGGTTCGAGAACGAAGTCGGGTGGTCGAGCGGAATGCGCAGCATGCGCGATCGAACGGCGGTGATCTTGGTCATTGATGCGCTCCTTGGTCGCGTCGGGGTGGCGCTGCGATGCTATCGGAAGTCCTCCGCGGCCGGTCGCGACGGCGCGTCTCCGTGAGCGCGCCATCGCCGCTACCCTGATCTGCGTCCGGCGCGCCATCTTGGCGCGGGTCGCCACGGGCGCCGCGCGGGCCGGCCGCCCCTCGACGCAGGAGGCGCGAGAGCCCCATGCCGCGACATCTGCCCCGGCGTGCGGTCTCGCGCCTGACCCTGGGCCTGCTGCTGATCGCCGGGCTGCTGGCCGGCGTCGCCATCGCCGACGACGACGGCGCCCGCCGCGCCGGCGACGGTCGCCACGCCTTCATCTCCCGGCGCGACGGCGTGGCCGACCTCTTCGTGCGCCCGGCCACGGGTGGTCCGGCGGTCGCGCTGACGCATAACGCCGCCGCCGAGAGCGACCCCGCCTGGTCGCCGGACGGGGAGCAGATCGCCTTCGTCAGCGACCGGGCGGGCAACCTCGACATCTGGGTGATCGGTGCGGCCAGCGGCGACGCCCGGCAACTCACGCGCTCCCCCGGCGTGGACCAGCAGCCCAGCTGGTCGCCCGACGGCCGCCGGATCGTGTTCGTCTCCATCCGCGACGGCCGCTCCAACCTCTTCATCGTGGACGTCGAGGGCGGCGGCGAATCGCAGCTCACCGACCTGCCGGAGCCCGTCGCCTTCCCGGCCTGGTCGCCGGACGGCCGCACGATCGCCTTCACCATCGCGCGGGAGTTCGAGTTCTCGCTCGCCTCGCAGATCGCCGTGATCCCCGCGACCGGCGGCGAGCTGACGCTGCTCACCGATGATCCGGGCTTCAACCATCAGGCTGCGTGGTCGCCAGACGGGTCGCGCATCGCCTACACCGCCGTGCCCGACGGCCATCTGCCGCTCGAGCGCGCCTCGATCGCCGTGATCCCGCTGACGGGGGGCGCCCGCACGCTGCTCACCGACAACCCCTGGGGCGATCTGGACCCCACTTGGTCGCCCGACGGCCGCCGCATCGCCTTCGTGTCGAACCGCGACGGCCTGCGTCAGATCTACGTGATGAACGCCGACGGCTCGAACCCGGCGCGCGTCGCCACCAGCGCCGTCGACTTCGACCCCGCCTGGGCGCGCGGCGACTAGGCTGCGGGCCGGAGCCGTCCGACCGGCGCGGCGGTATGCTGCGATCACCCGCGGACGGGTAAGCGGAGGGGGCAGGGATGGATGTCGGGCAGGCGATCCGCGGGCGTCGGTCCGTCGGCGCGTTCGCCGACCGGCCGGTGCCTCGTGCGACGGTCGCGGAGCTGATCGAGGCCGCCAGTTGGGCGCCCACGCATCACCTCACGCAGCCCTGGCGCTTCGCGGTGCTCGCCGGCGACGCCCGCGCGGCCCTGGCCGAGGCGATCGTCGCGGCCGACCCCACGGCCGGCGTCGCCAAGACCGCGCACGCGAAGCTGACGCGCGCGCCGGTCTGCGTCGTCGTCGGGCAGCGCATCCCCCCGGACGCGGACCCCGTCCTGGAGCGCGAGGACTACGCCGCCTGCGCCTGCGCGGTGCAGAACCTGATGCTTGCCGCGCAGGCGGCCGGCCTCGCGTCGAAGTGGAGCACGGGCGCCCTCGCCGAGTCCGCGGCCGCCAAGCGACACCTGGCCATCGCGCCCGGCGACCGCATTGTCGGCTACGTCTACCTGGGCTACGCGCTCGCCTCCCCGGCCGACGGGCAGCGCGCGGCGCCGTCGGTCGATTGGCGCGGCCTCTAGCCGCAACCCGCGGGCCGTCAGCCGCCTACGGCCCTCGGATCGAATGGCCGCACAAATCGGAGGCACGGACGTGGGGGCCGTTTTGCGGTGGGGCTGGGCGACCCTATTCTGCCGCCATGCGGTCTAGTAAGGGGCAGCTTCAATGACATCACCACTACCGCGGCCTTCGGTCGGAGACAGTGATCTGGAGTCCATGGCTAGCGATGCAGAGCGGAAGGCAGAGAGGCAGCTCTACGACGGCCTCGACAGACTCGCGTTACTGGGGACGAAGACTCTCTGCGGCCTCAGCACACTGATCCTGATCATTCCAGCTCTCCTGACGACTCTGCTCGGCGGGATCCTGGCAGGGATCGAGATCCTGGTGCGAGGGCACCAGCACAGACCGCCAATTTCGCGGTCGCCCGGCATCGTGGGCGGAGGGCTCCGCCTCGGGCATGAGTTGCTGGGTTGGATGCTCCGCCACATGAGCGGTCTGTGGTACCGCCACCGCTGGGCGCGGTTGTTGCTGCTTCTCCCGGGATGGGCGCTCGTCGTAGTGAGTCATGGGTACCTGACGCTCATGCCATTCGCTGCGGCGTACCCCGGAGCCGCTACGCCAGTGAAGAAGTGGCATCTCGCTCTGATCGACAGTTGGCCGCTCACTGTCCACCTTCAGCGCAACATGGAGCGAGAGGTGGCCTGGCACATGGAAATCGATCGCCAGCCTGAGTCGGAGGTGGAGCAGGTGATGGCGGAGCGTGGGGGAGTGGATCGCTAGTCGCCGACGCCGAGTTGGGCAACACCACTTGCTTGATGGGGCCTGCGGCGGATGGTGCGCGGACCCTCAGCCACCGGCTGCGGCGCTCTGCCCGACGGGGCTCTCCACGTCGTCGTCGGGGTCCATCCTGCCGATCGAGGCGGCCATCCCGCCAGCGCCGGTCGGCGGCGCGGCCAGTCCAATGTGGGTCAGAGGCGCGTGAGGGCGGCGATGCCCCCGAGAATGATCCCCGACTGAATCAGGAACGCCAAGTAGATCTTGGCCTCGAGTCGAGAGATCGCCGCGTCAAGGCTCTGCTGCGTCACGAGTGGGTTCACGGCGTCGGTGATCACTTCCACCGTCACGTCGGCTTCCGCCTCCGGCACGCCGCTCCCACGCAGCTTCGTGACCGCACCGCGGGTGTCGAATATCGCAGCCATGATCGCCTCCCCTTCGCGCACGCTCCCCCCGCTGCCGCCGGTACGCTACCACAGCGCGCAATTGCGGTCCGGGGACCGTATGGCTTGATGATAGGGCGATAGGCACGCGGCGTCTCGCCCGCCCGCTCAGGCCAGCAACTGATCGGCCAGGTCGGTGAAGTCCCGCGCGTTGACGTCGAAGTCGGGCTGCGGCGACAGGTCGCCGTCGTTGCCGTCGCCGCTCTCGCCGGGGCGGGGCACGTAGGCCGACCGTAGGCCCGCGGCCATCGCGGCGCGCAGGTCGCGGTGGTGGGCGGCGCACATCATCGCCTGCCCCGGCTCGACGCCCAGCAGCCGCAGGCCGCCCAGGTAGGCCTCGCGGTCGGGCTTGTAGTGGCCCAGGAACTCGCAGGAGATGATGCCGTCCCACTCGATGCCGTTGTGCTTCGAGCTGTCGATGGCGATCGCCGTGCTCATCACCGTCAGCACGACCACGGTGTAGCGCGTCCGCAGCCGGCGCAGCGCCCCGGCGGCCTACACGGCCGCCAGTTTGACGTAGCGTCCGCCGATCAGCCACTCCGCGACGTAGATGTTGCCGGCGGCGTCGGCCGCGACCCCGTGCGGGCCGTTGAACAGCCCGGGGCGGAGGCGGTCCGTGCGCATCGGCTTCCCGGCCGCGTCGAGCATGTTGGGCCAGCCCGGCTCCCCGATCACCGCGGAGTTCTCACCCAGGAACGCCACCGGCTGATCGTCGCCGTCCAGCACCGTCAGGCGCGCGTGCAGCTCGGCGACCACGAGGTACTCGCCCATCGCGGCGAACGCAGCCGGGTGACGCAGGATGCCCGCGCCGGCCCCGCGCTTGTAGCCGCCGTCGAGGTCGTAGACCTGGAGGCGGTCGTTGGCGCGATCGGCGATGTACAGCTCGGGCGCCGGCCCGCGCGTATCGATATGGATCGCATGCGGTGTCCGGAACGCCCCCGTCAGGCCTTCCTCTCCGGTGATCGTGCCCACGTAGTCGCCGCCGCGCGTGTAGCGATGGATCAGGCTGCGGCCGTAGCCGTCGGTGATCCAGACATCGCCGTTGCCGCCGCGCGCCTCATCGAAGACGGCCACATGCGTGGGCGCGTAGCCGCCCTCGCGGTAGGCGGGCAGGTCGGGGATTCCCATCTCCGCCAGCACGTTGCCCCGCAGGTCGGTCTTCACGGTGCGGGGCGGCCCCTCGATCGGAGAGCTGTACTGGCTGCCGGGGTCGCGCTTGCTGCCCGGGTCGGCGAACCACAGACACGGCTCGACGCCGTCGCTGGCGACGGCGATCCCGTGCCCTTCGACCACCGGCACGTCCCACGACGCCCGCAGCGCGCCGTCCGCCGCAAGCTCCAGCGCCCGCGGCAGCCCCGGATGGAAGGTCACGATCGTGCCCGCCGGCGAGAGCACCATGCCCGGGTGCGCCCAGCCCCGCGCCGCCGCGGCCGGCTCCGGGATCTCGGCCCAGTCCTCGACCCACTCGAAGCGGAACGGTCCCTCATCGATGCGCATGCGACTCCTCCTGCCGCCGGCGCCGGCGGCCGCGTCGTTCCCGGCCCCGCTCAGACGGGCGGGACGAGGCCGTGCGGATCGATCACGTACTTCTTCGCGGCGCCGCGATCGAAGTCCTGGTAGCCGCTGGGCGCGTCGTCCAGGGTGATCACCGTCGCGTTCACGGCGTCGGCGATCTGCACCTTGTCGTAGAGGATCGCCTGCATCAGCGGGCGGTGGTAGCGCATGACGGGGCACTGCCCCGTATAGAACGAGTGGCTCTTGGCCCAGCCCAGGCCGATGCGGATCACCAGTCGGCCTTCCTTCGCCGCCTCCGTCCCGGCGCCCGGGTCGCCCGTGACGTAGAGCCCGGGGATGCCCAGACTGCCGCCCGCGCGCGTGACCTCCATGATCGAGTTCAGCACCGTGGCGGGATGCTCCGTGTCGGCGTCGGCGCCGTGCCCGCGGGCCTCGAAGCCCACGCAATCGACCGCGCAGTCCACCTCCGGGACGCCCAGGATCTGCTCCACCTGCTCCGTCAGGCTGGCGTCCTGCTTCAGATCGATCGTCTCGCAGCCGAAGCTGCGCGCCTGCGCCAGCCGCTCGTCGATCAGGTCCCCGACGATGACGACGGCCGCGCCCAGCAGCTGACACGAGGCGGCGCAGGCCAGGCCCACCGGTCCCGCGCCCGCCACGTAGACGGTGGATCCCGGCCCGACCCCCGCCTTGACCGCGCCATGGAACCCGGTGGGGAAGATGTCGGAGAGCAGCGTGAGGTCGCGGATCTTGGGCAGCGTGACGTCCATCGGGGGCAGCTTGAGCAGGTTGAAATCGGCGTAGGGCACCATCACGTACTCGGCCTGGCCGCCCACCCAGCCGCCCATATCGACGTATCCGTAGGCGGCCCCCGGCCGGGCCGGGTTGACGTTCAAGCAGATGCCGGTCTGCCCCTCCTTGCAGTTGCGGCAGCGCCCGCAGGCGATGTTGAACGGCACCGAGACGGCGTCGCCCACCTGCAGGAATTCCACGTCGCGGCCGCGCTCCACGACCTCGCCGGTGATCTCGTGGCCCAGGATCAGCCCGGCGGGCGCGGTCGTGCGGCCGCGCACCATGTGCTGGTCGGAGCCGCAGATGTTCGTCGTCAGGACGCGCAGGATCACGCCGTGGTGGCAGGCCCGATCGCCCAGCGCCAGTTCCGGATAGTCGATCGAGTGCACGGCCACCTTGCCGGGTTCCAGATAGGCGACACCGCGATTGCTGGGCATGGGCTGCTGTCCTTTCTTGGCCGGCCGATCGGCCGGGATCGCGCCGCGGGGAAACTGCTGACCGGCGGCCCGCCGATCGCACGGATGATAGCGCGCTCGGGCCGCACGGGCGGTCAGCCGCGGCGGCCGGCCGGCTACGCCCCGGCCTCCTTACCGTAGTCGACCGTGAGCCAGTGTTCGGGGCGGATGCGCACCAGCACGCTGTCCATCGTGCTGTTCGCGGCCGCCGCGGCGTACTGGTCGCCCCGCTCGCGGCCCAGGCATCGACCGGGGACCGCGCAGGAGCGCGGATTGCTCGACGGCCGGCGATCCGGCCGCACGAGTATGCTCTCCGAGGGATGGAGATGGCATGAAAGTTGGATTCATCGGAACCGGCAACATCGGCGGGCCCATGTGCCGCCATGTGATTCGGCACAGCGGCGCCGACGTGGCGGTATTCGACCTCAATCCCGAAGCGGTGAAGCGCTGCACCGACGTGGGTGGCATCGCCGCGGCGTCGGTCGCGGAAGCGGTGCAGGATGCCGACGTCGTGCTGACTTCCCTGCCGCGGCCGCGGGATGTCGAGACGGTCGCGCTGGGCGCGGAGGGCATCGAGGGCCACGCCCGGCCGGGCACGGTGTACTTCGATCTGAGCACCAACTCACCCGCGGTGGCTCGCACCGTCGCGGCGCAGCTGCGAACCAAAGAGATCACCATGCTGGACGCGCCGGTGAGTGGTGGGGTGGCCGGCGCCGAGGAGCGCACGTTGACGGTCATGGTCGGGGGTGACCAAGCGGCGCTGGAGAAGTATCGGGGCGTGCTGGAGTCGTTCGGCAAGAACATTATTCATACTGGGGACGTGGGCACCGGCTGCATCGCGAAACTCGTCAACAATATGCTGGCGTTTTGCAATATGGCCGCCGCCGCCGAAGGACTCTTGCTCGGCGCCGTTGCCGGCGTCGATCCCGGCGTCCTCGATCGGGTGGTCCGCAACTCGACCGGCGACAGCGGAGCCTTTCACAGCCTCGCGAGGGACACGCTCGCCGGTGATTGGTCCCCCACCTTCGCGCTCGATCTCGCGTACAAGGACATGCACCTGGCGCTCGAGCTGGCCGATGAACTGAACGTCCCCGTAGCCCTCAGTCCGCAGGTGCACAACCTCATGCGCATGGCCCGGGCCATGGGGCACGGCAGTGAGAACACGACCGCGCTGATGCGTGTGTATGAGAAGACGATGAACACAGAGGTGCGGTCGCGAACGCCGTAGCGCCGCGAGGTCGCCCCGTTCCCCTCAGCCCCCATCCCCCGACGGTTCCGCCTTGCCGTAGTCGACCGTGAGCCAGTGCTCGGGGCGGATGCGCACCAGCACGCTGTCCATCGTCGTGCTCGCGGCCGCCGCGGCGTACTGGTCGCCCTGCTCGCGGCCCAGGTAGCGGACCGCCATCGGCCGCAGATCCCGATCGACGTCCCGCGCGTCGATGGCGACCACCGGCCCCTCGACCGTGACGTACTTGTACGGGCGGGTCTCGGTCTGCGCGCACAGGCTCACGCGCACCCCCAGCGCCAGCAGACGGCCCTTGCGGCTGTCGCGGCCGGTTAGGACCAGCACGTCGCCGCCCGGCTCGTACGCGTACCAGATCGGCGCGGCCAGCGGCCCGCGGCCGGGCTGCGGCACGCTCAGGATGCCCACGCGCACCTCGGCCAGGAACGCCTCCCGCTCCTGCTTGCTCATCGCCGTCGTCATCGCCGTGCTCCTCTCCGCGATCGCCGTCCACGACCGAGGCTAGCGGGTCTCACGCCGGCGCACGAAGCGCGCTCGACGGGATAGGCTGGGCGGGCGCGAGTTCGGAGGGGTCCGCGATGCCGCAACTGACCAGGAGACGCCTCGTTCTCGGTGGGGGCGCCGGGCTGCTGGCCCTCGCGTTGATCGTGCTCGCCGTGTGGTACTTCGTCCTGCGCGCCGACGCCCCGCCCCCGGTCGCGCTCGAGCAGGCCGTCGCCGTCGCCCAGGCGTCGGACGCCGAAGCAGCCACCGAGCCCGATGCCGACGCGGCCCCCGCCGAGCAGGCCGCCCCCGTGGAGCCCGAGCCGGAGCCCGAGCCCGAGCCCGAGCCGGAGCCCGAGGCCGAGGAACCGGCCGCCGAACCCGCGACCGCCCAGAGCGACGAGCAGAGCGCCCCCGCGGCGGCAGTAGAAGAAGAAGTTGAAGACGCCGCGGCCGAGACGCCGTCGGAACCCGAAGCCCCCGCCGACGCCGCCCCCGCCGACGCCGGCCTCGCCGGCCGCTGGGAGGTGCTGGCGGACGGATCGTCTTTCGCTGGCTACCGCGTCGAGGAGGAGCTCGCGCGCATCGGCGCCACGACGGCCGTCGGGCGCTCGACGGTCCTGACCGGCTCGCTCGTCTTCGACGGCGACGCGATCAGCGAGGTCGTCATCGAAGTCGACCTCACCGCGCTCGTCAGCGATGACCGGCGTCGCGACGGCGCCCTGCGCCGCCAGGCGCTCGAGACGAACGCCTATCCGACCACCACCTTCACGCTCACCCAACCCATCCCCATCGATTCGGCGCCCGCCGAGGGCGAGGTGCTGTCGGTGACCGCCACGGGCGACCTGACCCTGCACGGCGTCACGCGCGAGGTGCAGATCCCGATGGAAGGCCAGCTCGTCGGGGATCGCGTGGCGGTCGTGGGGTCGATCGAGATCGTCTTCGCCGACTACGACATGGACTCGCCGAGCGCCTTCATCGTGCTGGAAGTCGATGACCACGGCATCATGGAGTTCCAACTCGTCTTCGAGCGCGGCTAGCGCGCCACCCTCGACGCGCATCCGCGCCGTGCTCCAGACTGTCGGGGGGGCCCTTAGCTCAGCTGGTAGAGCAGCGGACTTTTAATCCGAAGGTCCAGGGTTCGAACCCCTGAGGGCCCACCACCCCACCGCGAATCTATTCTTGCCGCGACATCCTCCGCCAACTCCCCGGGGAGCCCCTTGTGCTTGGTCGCATCACCGACTTCGCGAGCAGTCCGCGCGGCAAGTGGGCCACGCTGATCGCTTGGCTGGTCGTCGCGGGGCTGCTGATCTCGCAGCTGCCGCGCCTCAGCGAGGTGCGCGAGAACGAGGCCGCGCTCTTCCTCCCCGCCGACGCCGAATCGACCCGCGCCTACGAGTTCGCGCGGGAGCGATTCCCGTCGGCCGGCACGCCCGTGCTCATCGTCGTCCGCGAGCCCGACGGCCTCAGCCCGGCCAGCTTCGCCGCCGCAGCCGGCCTCGCCGGCTGGTTGACCGGCCCGGGCGCCCCGGACAACGTCATCCAGGTGCGCGCGCCCGACCCCGGCGACCCCAGCTCCCCGCTCGTCTCCCCCGACCGCACGACGCTCTACGTCCTCGCCGACATCGCCGGCGAACCGGCCGAGCCGCCCTTCATCGACACCGTCGGCGCCATCCGCGACCGCACGTCCGCGCTCGACCTGCCCGGCGTCGAGGTCGCCGTCGGCGGGCCCGGCGGGCTGGTCGTCGACCTCGTGAGCGTCTTCGCCCAGATCGACACCGTCCTCCTGCTCGTCACCGTCGCGCTCGTCCTCGCGCTGCTGCTCGCCATCTACCGGTCGCCCATCGTCGCCGTCATCCCGCTGCTGGGCGTGGGGCTCGTCTTCCAGCTGGCTGGCGGGATCGGCGCCTGGGTCGCCCAGCAGTTCGACCTGCCCATCTCCGGCCAGGCCACCGGCATCATGACCGTCGTGCTGTTCGGCACCGGCACCGACTACGTGCTCTTCGTCTCGGCGCGCTTCCGCGAGGAGCTGACCCGCCACGGCGACCGCCACGAGGCCATGCGCCGCACGATGCGGGGCGTCGGCGGCGCCGTCGCCTCCGCCGGCGCGACCATCCTCGTCGCCTCCGCCGCGCTCGGCTTCGCCAGCCTGCGCTCCTACCAGGCGCTCGGGCCGGTCATCGCGCTGGCCGTGGCGCTGATGATGCTCGCCGCGCTCACCCTGATCCCGGCCGTGCTGACGGTCATCGGCCGCCGCGCCTACTGGCCGATGCAGCCGCGCTTCGACCCCCAGCCCGCCGCCGCGGCCGACTGGCGGCGCAGCGTCTACGGGCGCATCGGCGCCGTCGTGCTGCGACGCCCCGGCACGACGCTCGCCTGCACGGCCCTGTCCCTCAGCGTGCTCATCGCCGGTCTGCTCGCCTTCCGCCCCAACTACGACCGGCTCGAGAGCCTGCCCGACGACACCGAATCGGTGCGCAGCTTCGAGTTGCTGCGGGGCGGCTTCCCGGCCGGCGAACTCTCCCCCACGCGCGTGTACGTCTCGCTGCCGCCCGGCGACCAGGCGCTGGACCCGGCGTCGCTGGAGCGCATCGACGCCCTCACGCTCGCCCTGGCCGGGCATCCGGCCGTCGCCGATGCCTCGGGCCCCAGCCGTCCCTTCGGCGCCGGCGCCCCACCCGGCGGCCCCGGGCCGCCCGACGCCGCTCGCTCGCGCTTCGTCTCGCCCGACGGCGGCGCCGCCCGAATCGACGTCGTGCTGGCGATGAACCCCTACGCCGCCGATGCGCTCGACGCCGTGGCGGGCCTGCGCGACGTCGCCCGCGAGAGCGCGGCCGCGGCCGGCCTCCCGCCGGGCAGCGTGCTCCTCGGCGGCGACACGCCCGAGGCCGCCGACACCCGCGCCGCCGGCAACCGCGATGCGTTCGTCGTCCTGCCGGCCATCCTGCTGGCGATCGGCGTCGTGCTGGCGCTGCTCCTGCGCTCGGTCGTCGCGCCGCTCTACCTCATGGCCACCATCGCCTTCACCTACTTCGCGACGCTCGGCCTCGCCGTCGCGGTGTTCATCCTCCTGCTCGGGCACGGCGGCATCGGCGAGAGCGTGCCCTTCTTCCTCTTCGTCTTCCTCAACGCCCTCAGCGTCGATTACAACATCTACCTCATGTCCCGCATCCGCGAGGAGGTCCGCCGCGCCCCCCTCGCCGAGGCGACCGCGCACGCGCTCGCCCGCACCGGCCCCGTCATCACCTCGGCCGGCCTCATCCTGGCCGGCACCTTCTCCGCGCTCATGCTGCTGCCCCTGCAAGACCTCATGCAACTGGGTTTCGCCGTCGCCACCGGCGTCCTGATCGACACGTTCATCACGCGCACGCTCATCGTCCCGGCGCTAGTGAAGGTCGTCGGTCGCTGGAATTGGTGGCCGTCGGGGGTGGGGGGGTGATGGGGGCAGGGGCCTACTACCGCCCTCGGTTGTGTCATGGGCGACGGTGAGGTCGGCCTGATCCACTACTTGTGCAAGCCACGGCCCACACACGTCCACTCCCGAGGACTTGAGTGATAGAATCGTTCTAAGGCATGGCGCAGACGGGCCGGTAGCCGGGATGATGGGATCTTGAGCGGTGAAGCTCGGAACATGGTTCGCGAACTTCCACCTCGACCAGATACGACTTAGCGCGAAGGTGGTCGAGTTCGATATATCGTTCGAACCGATCGATCAGAACGCAGCGTGGGAACTGTATGTCGAGATGCTGACGAGGATCGTCACGCAACCGCTGCCACTTGAGGTTGGCGATGAGAAGACAGCCTTGGACAGCGTCTACTCCCTCTTCCCAACCACCCGTGAGATTCTGCGTAGGCAGGGTAGGGACACTATCCGGTTCAGCATGGTGGCTATCCCCGTTCTCAACCAGGTGGTACGACCGTTCACCGCGAAATGGCATAAGGAATCCCTTGCTGGGGCCTTTGGCGACTCGCAGAAGCGGCAAGAGTTCCGTGAGGAACTGCAGTCGTTGCAGGAAGACTTGCGCAACTACAATCGTCTGCTCGCCGAAATTGCGGGCGTCGAAGACCTTACCGACATGGAGTCGCCAACCTCCCACTGATGCGAGCACGAAACAGGACAGGACGCTCACACCCTCATGACCAATGACACGAAGAACGTATTCATAAGTCACGTTCATGAAGACGACGAGGGCCTCGGCAAGCTCAAGGACCTGGTGGGGAGTCACGGCATGACTGTCCGCGACTATTCGATCAGGGCGGACAATCCGAACAACGCTCATTCTGAGGAATACATCAAGTCGGAGATCCTGGCGCCGCGCATTCAACAGTCCAGCACGTTGGTCGTATACGTCTCTCCAACGACAAAGAATAGCCCTTGGGTGGACTGGGAGATCGAGTACGCGCAGAAGCAGGATAAGCGAATCATCGGGGTGTGGGCCTACGGAGAGCAGGGCTGCGACCTGCCGGACGCGCTACGCGATTACCACGACGCGGTCGTGGGTTGGTCAGGGAGCCGGATCATCGATGCCATAAATGGCAAGATCGACCGCTGGGAGAACCCAAATGGCACAGAAGTTGCGCCCCGGCGGGTTCCACGTTTCAGCTGCCGGTAGAGGTGCTCGGTGCGCTTGTTCTCGTATGTTGTGGTTCGCGACTATGGGTTCGCACCGAACCCATTCTTCGGGGTCTGCACACTGGCGACATGCAAGCCAACAATCCGCAGGGTCGCGTCGGTGGGGGACTGGGTCATCGGAACAGGCAGCAGCGGACGAGACCGAAACGGCCAGTTAGTCTATGCTATGCGCATATCGGAGACGATGACTTTCGACGACTACTGGTGGGACGAAAGGTTCAAGCGAAAGCAGCCGAACATGAAGGGGAGCAACAAGCAGGCATTCGGAGATAACATATATCACAGAGATGAGAACGGTCGCTGGCAGCAGCAGGATTCCCATCACAGTTACGAGAATGGCTTGTTGAACCACCACAATATCGACCATGACACCAGCGCAGACAGAGTGCTCATCGGCGCAGACTACATGTACTGGGGTGGCTTCGGCCCGATGATCCCGCTGAAGTTCAGGGATTACGATGGTTTCGACATCTGTGCGGGGCACGGTCACAAGAGCCGCTTCCCGGACTCCCTAGTGGCCGACTTCGAGGCATGGCTGCGTAGTCTCAGGGTAGAGGGCTATCTCGGTAGGCCGCTTGACTGGCCGGGGATGTCGTGACCACCGAACCGTCCATGGGACAGGCGCGTGACGGCCACCGCAACGCAGCCGTATCCGTCCTGCGTGACTACGCCGCGCACGTAGAAGTCACAGATAGGCTCCCGGCCGATGAGCTACGACCCGTACTCATGGGTCTCTTCGGCGAGGTGGGGAGTATCCTGGCGACCGCGAAGAAGCTTCGGCGCGAACAATCTGCGTACGCAGGTTACAATGCGGCGATCGGAGAGGAGTTCGGAGATGCGCTCTGGTACTTCGCCGCGCTTTGCGGGCGCCTTGGTGTACGCGTTGACGAAGTCTTCGCTGACGCACTGCATGAACATGTGCATGCGCCATCCGTAGGCGCGCGACACCGGACTGCCGGGCTGCCGGCTTCTGCGGCGCAGAAGGGCGATGCGTTGGTGCGGCTCGCGATCGCGTCGTCGGGCTTACTTGAGATCCGCGGCGGGGGTGCACAGACCCACCGATTGCTTCGGACGTTCTGTGACTGTTACAAGCAGGCACTTCATGCGGTTGACTTGAGCTTCGCGGAGGTTGTGGTTGAGAATACGAGGAAGACGCGGGGGCGGTTCGTCGAGGCTGAGGTGTCCACGTTGCCGACCTTCGACCATGACTTCCCGATCGATGAGCAGCTCCCGAACCTGTTCCGGATCGAGATTACCCAGCGAGCAAGCGGGCAGGCCTACCTGCGGTGGAATGGTGTGTTCATCGGTGATCCGCTGACAGACAACATTCGCGACCGCGATGACTACAGGTTCCATGATGTGTTCCATCTCGCGCACGCTGCGATTCTGCATTGGTCCCCGACCTTCCGCGGGCTAATCAAGCAGAAGCGTAAGAGTGTGCCAGAGATCGATGAGGCGGAAGATGGAGGCAGGGCGGGTGTGATTGAGGAAGGCCTCACGGCACTGATCTTCTCCCGTGCGAAGCAGCTCAACTTCTTCGAAGGCCAGAGCAGCGTATCGTTCGACTTGCTGAAGACAATCCAGCAGTTCGTGCAGGGGTACGAAGTCGAGCAGTGCCCGCTCAGCCTCTGGGAACGGGCCATCCTGGAAGGGTATGGGGTGTTCCGGCTGGTGCGAGACAATGACGGCGGTGTCGTGATCGGGAACCGGGAGGCCCGGACGATCACCTACGAACCTATTGCCCGCAAACAATGAGACCACTCATCCGCCGGCGCTTCGATCTCACTGGTGGATTAGACGCGGGCGCGAGCCTCCACCCCCCCCCCCCCCCAGACCTCCCCCCGACTGACGCCCTCCCCCGCCACCGGGACGACCGCCCCGACTTCCCCCGCAGGCTTGACGGGGCCAGCAGGCTCCGCTATATATGATACGAGGTATCACTATGATGGCCGATCACCCGTCACGACTCGACATCATGGCCGTGCTGGAGGACCGGGGCTACCGGTCCACGGCGCCGCGCCGCGCCATCATCGACATCCTCGACGGGAAGCTCGGCGGCTTCACCGCGGAGGAGATCGGGAATGAGTTGCCCTGGGTGGGCCGCGCCACGATCTTCCGCACGATCAAGCTCCTGCGCGATGCCGACGTCGTCTGCCGCCTCAACCTCATCGACGGCACCCCCCGATACAGCCTTTCCCGTGTCGAGCACCACCATCACACGGTCTGCGTCCGCTGCGGCAACGTGGGGGAGTTCCGCGCCGCGACCGTCGAGCGCGTCCTGCGCGTCATCGGCAACGACATCCCGGGCGAGATCGTGGGCCACCGGATCGAGCTCTACGTCACCTGCGACCGCTGCATCGCGGCCGACGGGAGCTGACAGACGATGATCCGCTCCCCCGCGACCGTCCGCCAGAAGATGATACCCAGTACCAATACGTGATCGATTGGCTCAGGTGAGCCGCCATGCCCCGGAAAGGACAAGGACAAATGAGACACAGTATCGTGATGAGGATCGCGGGACGCACGGTGGTCCTGCTTCTCGCCCTCGCGCTGCTCTCGGCCCTCGCCGGCTGCTCCGATGGCGACGGTGCGCCCCGCGCCGATTCCACCGCGGCCGGCGCCGAGCCCCCCACCCCCATCCGCGTCGTCGTCACGACCAGCATCGTCGCGGACTGGGTCGCGAGCGTGGGCGGTGACCACGTCGAGGTCTTCAGCATCGTCCCCGTCGGCGCCGACCCGCACGGGTTCCAGCCCGGCGCCCGGGACGTGGCCAAAGTCGCCGACGCCGATCTCGTGCTCAGCGTCGGCCTGGGCCTCGAGCAATCCTGGCTGCGCGACCTGCTGCAGAACGCGGCCCGGGACCCCGGCGCCATCGTCGAGTTGGGGCAAGTCATCGATCCCATCGAGTTCGCGGAGACCGAAGCCGAAGCCGGGGAGGAGCACGACGACCACGGCCACGGCCTCCACGACCCCCACTTCTGGTTCGACCCGCTGCGCGTGAAGCTCGTCGTCAGCGACATCGCCGCCCGTCTCGCCGCGCTCGACCCCGGCCGCGCCGACGCCTATCGCGCTAACGCCGACGCCTACAACGCGCGGCTCGACGCGTTGCACGCGTGGACCGAGGAGCAGGTCGGCGCCATCCCGGCGGAACGCCGGCTGCTCGTCACGTCGCACGACAGCCTGGGCTACTTCGCGGAGCGGTACGGCTTCGAGGTCATCGGCGTCATCCTCTCCATCACGACCGAAGTCGAGCCCTCGGCGGCGGCCCTCACCGAGCTGTCCGATGAGATCCGGGAGTACGGGATGCCCGCCGTGTTCGGCGAAACGACGGTCAGCGAACGCCTGGCCGACGCTCTGGCGACGGAATCCGGCGCCGTGCTCGTCCGGCTCTATTCGGGCTCGCTCGGCACGGAGGGCAGCGGCGCGGAGACGTATATCGAGATGGTGCGGACGAACGTCGGGCGCGTGACCGAGGCCCTGCGGTGACCGGCGCGGGCAGGTGGCGGGGCGCGTTGGCCGCCCCCCTGGAATCGAGGCGATGATGACGACTTCCGAACCCGGCATCAGGGTCGAGGGTCTCGACGTCGAGCGGGGCGGCCACAAGGCCCTGATCGACGTCAGCTTCGACATCGGCCCGGGCGCGCTGGTGGGCGTCCTGGGCCCCAACGGCGCCGGCAAGAGCACCCTCTTCGACGCCATCGCGGGCATCCTGCCCGTCACCCGGGGCGCCGTGACCCGCCGCGGCGCGGCGGCGGCGGAGGGCGCCCTCGCCTACGTCCCCCAGCGTGACAGCATCAACTGGGTCTTCCCCGCCACCGTGCACGACGTGGTCATGATGGGCCGCGAGAACCACATCGGCTGGCTGCGGCGCCCCGGCAAGCGCGACAAGGAGGCGGTCCGCCTCTGCCTGGAGCGCGTGAATATGTGGGACAACCGCTCCGCCCTGATCACGCAGCTGTCCGGCGGCCAGCGGCAGCGGGTCTTCATCGCGCGGGCCCTGGCGCAGGAAGCGATCGTCATCCTGCTCGACGAGGCCTTCAGCGGCGTCGACGTCGGCGCACAGGAGGGCATCGTCGAGGTGCTCCAGTCCCTCCGCGACGAGGGCCGGATCGTCCTGCTCGCCACGCACGACCTCACCAACCTCGCCCAGCGCTTCGACCAAGTGCTGTGCATCAATCACCACGTCTGCGCCTACGGCCCGCCCGACAAGGCGTTCACGCCCGAAGTGCTCGAGGAGATGTACGGCTCGCACGGGATCGAATTCGCCGCCGATCACTTCGGCCACGGGGGAGCGGCGTCATGATCGACCACATCATCGGCCCGTTCGAGTACGGCTTCATGGTGCGGGCGCTGATCGTCTCCGTGCTCGTCGGCGTCATGTGCCCCGTGCTCGGCGCCTACGTCATCACGCGCGGGCGCGCCTTCATGGGCGACGCCCTCGCCCACTCCGTCCTGCCGGGCATGGTGGTCGCGTTCCTGCTGGGCATCAGCCCCTTCATCGCCGCCGTGCCGGCCGGCATTGGCATCGCGCTGCTGATGGGCACCGTCGGCCGGCGCACCGGGATCAGCGAAGACACGTCCATCGGCATCATCTTCGCCGGCATGTTCGCGCTGGGCCTCGTCATGCTGTCGCAGGCCACGAACGTCACCGTCAACATCGAGGACCTGCTGCTCGGCCAGGTGCTGGGCGTCTCCCAAACCGATGTCTACGTCTCGCTGGGGCTCACGGCGCTCGTCGTCTTCGGGCTCTACGCCTTCCACCGCCAGCTCGTCTACACCACCTTCGACGCGGTGGGCGCCCAGGTGGTGGGGATCAGAACCGGCGTCGTCGAGTACGTGCTGCTGGCCCTGCTGGCGCTGGTCATCGTGATCGGCATCCAGGCCGCCGGCATCGTGCTCGTCATGGCGATGCTCATCACCCCCGCCGCCACCGCCTACCTGCTCGCCAAGCGGTTCGTCGGCGTGATGCTGCTTGGGGCCGGCATCGGCGCGCTCTCGGCCATCGTCGGCCTCTACCTCTCCTTCCACGCCGACTTGCCCTCGGGCCCCGCCATGGCCCTGGTCGCGACGGCGTTCTTCGCGCTGGCCGCCGTCTTCAAGCGCCGCGCGGTGTAGCGCCGGGCGTCGACGCCCGCCGGGCGCTAGACTGGCCCGGCGCCCGTCCTCCTCCCCCTCGGACGCGGCGCGGGGACAGCGAGAGGAGGCGCCGGTGCTCGCGATATGGGTCAAGGTTTGCATCCACCCGGACCAGCGGGGTCGGTTCCTGCAGGGCATCGAGACCGACGCCCTGGGATCGGAACGCGACGAGCCGGGCTGCTTGCGCTTCAACGTGCTGCAGGATCCCGCCGACGAGAACGTCTACTACTTCTACGAGGTGTACGAGGACGAAGCCGCGCTCGCCGCGCATGCACGCGCGCCCCACTACGCGGCCTGGAAGGCCGTCGCCGACACGCTCGACGGCCCCATCGAGCTCACCCGCCTGGAGACGGTGTTCCCCGCCGACGCTGGCTACTGGGCGAAGCCCCTCCCAAGAGAGTAAGCCGCGCCACCGGCGCTACTCGACCGACGGGGCCACCGGCGGCACCTCGATCTCGCTGCTGCGCAGCCAGACCCCGACCGGCACGTCGGCCGGCAGGTGGCGGATGGCGGGCGTGATCAGGCCGCCGCCGGCGCTCCGGAAGCCCACCTCAATGCGACCGTCGGCCAAGCGTTGCGCTCGGATCCAGCCGATCGCGCGCCCCTCGACCTCGACGGCGCTAGTGATCTTCCACTCGCCGACGGCCGCGCTGGTGGGCAGGAAGCGGACCGACGGGAAGATGCGCGCGCCATTCGCGAGCTCCACGCCGTGCTCGACCCGGCCGTCCTCGGCCAGCCGCGCGATGATCCGCAGCCGATACGCCGCCAGGGGCTCCGGTGGCGCGGGTGCGACCAGCGCGCGCAGCTCGCTGCTGCCGGCGATTGCCAGCCCTCGCAGGAAGCGGGCAGTCGCCGCATCGGCCTCCGCCACGCCGCAGAGCACGCTGTCGTCCACGAGACCGTGGATGGGCAGCGCCGCCCGCAACTCGGCGTCGAGCGCGATCAACGCCCCGGCGCCGCCGGCGCAGGACGCCCCCGCCGCCAGATCGGCGACCATTCCTCGGACCGTGGCGTCGTCCCAGCCCAGATCGGCGGCGCGGGCCGCCCGCACGATCTCGCCGCCGGCCACGATCGGCGCGATGATGCGCTCGGCGTAGGCGAGCTGCGACTGCACGGCCAGCGCGTCGGCGAACGAGAGCGCCGCCCCGCCCGCGATCCGCTCCTGGAGCGCGCTCCAGGCGGCGGCCAGCGAGACCCACTGCGCCGACGCCGCGTCCGCCGCGCTCAGCGTTAGATCCTCAACCGCCGCCTGACTGATCAGCTCGCCCGCGGCCACCCGCGCGGCCACCCCGGACGTGGCGATCGCGCTCGCGTGGTGATCCGCGAACGCCGCCAGCAGGGCGCGCGACGACGGGTTGGCCACGACGACCAGCGCCGCGCCCTCCGTCTCCGCGACCCCCTCATGTTGTTGGCGCAGCGCCGCGATCGCCGGCCGCTCGAGGATGCCGTCGAGCACCCGGGCCCGCACGCCGGCCGCGTAGATCGCCTTCGCCCGCTGCGCCCGCCCGATGGCCGCCTCCGGATCCGCGACGGCGCGCACGTCGACCGTCACCAGCCCGCGCGAATTGGCCGCCGCCGAGACCTCGTAGTCGTCGCCGTCGGCGCTCACCGTCACCGGGTCGAACGTCACGCCGCTCAGCACCGTCAGATCGCGCCAGATGCCGTGGAAGCCGATCTCCCGCCCCAGGCCGTCGACCGCGACGACCCCGACGAACACCCACGAGGGGCCGGGTCTGTCGAGCGTCAGCGTGAACGGCGCAACCTGATCGAGGGTGGTACTCGTCGCGCTCGCCGTCTGCGGGCCGGAGTGGTACGAGACACCGGCCCGCCAGCGCAACTCGGACGCCCAGATGGGGTCCGTAAACGCGCGGTCGCCGGGGCCCACGACATACAGCACGGCGCCCCCGCCGACGTCGGACAGGCCGCCGCCGCCCAGATTGCCGGCGCGGTAGTGCACGGGGAAGGGTTCGCCCGCCACCACCTGGTCGGGCGTGTGGATCGCCTCCACTTTGAGGTTGGAGCGGTGCTGCTCGGCCTCCTCGTCCACCAGATGGACCACGAGGTTGAAGTCGGTCGACACCGGCTGGAGGCCACGCTCGAAGTAGGTCGTCGCCTCAATCAGGTAGGTTCCCGCGGTCACGTATTCCTCGATGCGCGCGTTGCGGCGGCCCCCGCCGTCGTCGTTGGCGCCGATCACGCCCTGCTCGAGCGAGAACAGGGAGAGCACCGGGTCGCCGTTCACCGACGTCAGGTCGACCAGCACGCGACCGTCCATCGGCAGATGGAAGAAGTAGGTGTGGGCGGGGTGTGCCACGACGAAGCGGGAGCCGCAGACGTCGAGCGTCCAGGTGCCCGACGCGGTCAGGTCGACGCCCGGCTCGAGGATGCCCAGGCCGATCGGCTCGCAGCCCGTGACATAGTGGACCGACAGCGTGAAGTCCGCCGCGCCGCGTCCGCGCCCGCCGACCGTCGTCGCCTCGACCAGGTAGGCGCCCGTCGCCAGATCGCGCTCGATCCGCGCGTTGAGGATGGCGCCGCCCTCGTCGTCGTCCGCGACGCGGCTGCCGTCCTCGGCCAGCAGATAGAGGTAGGGGTCGCCGTCGGCCGATGTCAGATTGACCCGCACCCGGCCGGGCTCGGTGATCTCGAAGCGGTAGGTATGCGCATCGCTGTCGATAGCGCTCCGACGATCAGCGCGACGACGGCCAACGCCTTCGACAGCGTGCGCAGTCCGAGCCAGGCCGGGATCACCGCGGACGCGTTGCGACTCATCTGCATCTCCTGGGTCTTGCCCGCCGGACGGCGGCGCATACGGAGCGCCCCGCATGGGCGATGCCCGGAGCCTCGGTTCCCGCCCGTGCCCTCGGAAACAGGAAGTCGGAATGGATGCCGCGCGCCGACAGACATCGGCTCCGAGTATTCCGATTAATCAGATTGACGACATATCAATAATCCACCTACTCTTCCGTGCCGCGCAGTCGACGTTGGCGCGCGTCTCGCATTCCTGATCAACCGTTCTTGATCGACCCAGAGGCGAGAGGCGCGGCCGAGAGGCGCGCCCTGGCTGCGCCGGGAGTGCCGTCGTGATTCGCTGCAGGACTCCGGCGTTCCATGTCCGGCTCCTCGTGGGTGCCGTGGTTCTTCTCGCTGTATTCCTGGCCCTGCCCGGCTCCGCTTCCGCGACCCGCGACACGCCTCCGGATGGTCCGCGGGCGTCCTCCGACGCCCGCGACCCCGCCGCCGGCAGCGTTTCCACGCCCTCCCCGGCACCCCCCAACGTCCGGGTCGGCGCCGACGCGTGGTCGGAGACCAGCGGCCCGCCGAAGCGTCGCACTATCACGCTGACGGGCGCCTGCACCACGATCACTCTCACCGTGCTGGACTTTGAGGCCGCGTACACGAGCTCATTCATGTTCAAGCGCTCCGAATCGGAAGACCCGACTTCGCTTAACATCACGAACCGCGAGGTCGGCGCGACGATGACGCTCACCAACCTCACGGCGGGGGATTTCATACTCGGGATCCGCGTGCAGGACACAGGCAACGAGTTCTGGGCGGGGCCGGGCTCGCGCAACCCCGACGGCCGCGTCCACGCGCGGATGTCGGGTTCGACCACCGTCTCCTTTGAGGACTTCTGGGACGGCGGGGACGAGGACTTCGATGACGCGGTCCTGCTCGTGACTCAGACCAGCTGTGTGGTGGACCCGCCGCGACCGCCACCGCTGGAGGAGGAGGACACCACGACGGACGACTCGGGCACCCCTCCGGGTGACACCACCGGCGGCACCCCTGGTGGCACGGAAGACGGCACGGAAGATGGCGCGGAAGACGGCACGGAAGACGGCACGACAGACGGCACGCCAGACGGCACGGAAGACGACGCCTCCGACGAGGACGAGCCCCCGCCGGACTCCGACGAAGGAACCCCTCCCGAGGAGGACGCAGGCGAGCGGGCAGGCGCCGACAGCTGCGGCTTGAGTGTGCTGCCCGTCCCGCCGCCCGGCGGATGGACCCACGGCGTCTCGGACACGTCCGACATCGACGCCCTGATCGCCGCGCAGCGGTTCCCGGTCGCCAGCGTCTGGGTGTTCGATGTCGCCGCCCAGGTGTTCCTCGGCCACGGCGTCGGCCGGCCCGACTTTGTCAACAGCCTCGACGCCTCCACCCTCGCGCCCGGCAGCGTCGTCATCATGCGCCGCACCGACGACCCAGCGGACCCCGCCGGCGATGGCGCCCCCGCCGCCGCGGGAGGTTCACAGCGCGACGAGCCGAGCGTGCTGCCCGTCCCCCCGCCCGGCGGATGGACCTACGGCGTCGCCTGCACCTCCGACATCGAAGCCCTCATCGCCGTGCAGCAGTTCGAGGTCGTCGCCGTGTGGGTGCTCGACGTCGCGGCGCAAGCGTTCCTGGGCTACGGGGTCGGCGCGCCCGCGGCCGTCAACACCCTCGACGCCTCCTCACTGCACCCCGACAGCGTCGTGATCATGTCGCGCGCCGCCCCCGCACCGCCCCCCGTCGCCCCCGCCGACGATGCCCCCGCCGACGACGCCCTCGCCGACGACGCCCCCGCCGGGGACGATGACGACACGCCCGGCCCCATCGCCCTGCCGAACACCGGCAGCGGCGGCCTGGGCGGCGGCGGCCGCGCGGCGCTCCCCGTGGCTCTCGCCGTCAGCCTGCTGCTGGCTCTGGGCGGCGTGGCCGTGGCGTGGCGGACGCGCGCCTGAGCGTGGGCGCCGCCGATCGCCCCTCACGCCCGCGCCCCGGGCATCGCGGAACGCGTTCTGTCGAGCTACCCACGACGCCATAGCGCCGCATCGGCTACTATTTTTGCAATGCTTGACCTGCCAATCGTTGACGAGATACTTGCCAGGTTCGAGGACACAGACGCCGTTGTCCGTCGCAAGGCCATTCGTAAGGCCGCCGGGCACGTTCGCGACAATGACAGGCTCCGGATCGCCGTGATCTCCGTCGTCGGCCGCGACGAAGAGAGGGACCCGGCTGCCCGGCGCGCCGCCTTCGCCGCGGTTGCCGGCCTCTTTGGTTCGGACAGCCTGGCAACCCGGGCGGTGGAGCGATCGCTCCACTCTCGCGTGCCGACAACCCGCCGCAACGCCGTCAAACTGATCATTCAGGCCGCGCACGCGGGCGACTCCTCCGCGACCCGCTTGCTGGCCAGAAACCTGACGATTCGCAAGGACCAGGTGCGGGCGCCTTTGATCAGCGCCGCTCGCGAGTTGATCGACGCCGGGCGGGGGGAAGAGCTGAAGGAGCAGCTTCTTCAGCAGGTCGAGAGCGGTCGGGTGACCGATCGGATACTCGCCGCGGATCTCCTGGAAGCGGCTGCCGTGGCGGCGCGTGATCGCGCCGTCCAGGCCAGCGAACCGTCGAGCACGACATCCGACGGCGACACGGAGGCCGATGTCCCCCTGGGGCCATCCATCCCGGCCCCGGAGGCCCGCTTGGGCGAATCGGTCGTTTGGACCATCGTCCGCGCGGTCGAGGAATCCCACTTGCCGCCAGATGCTGATCTCGTCGATACGGGAGAAGATCCCCCGCTCCCCGAATGGCTGACGGTCGCCGACTTCGCCCCCGGTGAACCGCCGCCCGCAGTCGTTCCGGTCATGCCGGACCCTCCAGACGATCCGGTCGCTCCAGAGCCGGAGCCGCGCGATCCGATCGATCTGCTTGTCCAGCTGTTGAGCGGCTTACGAGAACGTGAACTCTACGTATTTGCAGCGCGATCCTTCACGTCGGAAGGGCGAAGAACGCTCGCATCGATCGCGACGGACTTTAGTGTCACGCGTGAACGGATTCGGCAGATTGAATCCCGCGCGAACGCAAAGTGGAGGGCGCGGTTTGACCGTCCGGACTACCAACCGCTGCGCGATTTCGCTGAGAAATTCAGTGCGCACATCGGATCGGCCGTCCCACTATCGGATGAACGGCTTTCGCAGGTCGTGGACGACTTCTGCGGTGGTCTGGCGCCGGAACAGCGCACCGTCGTCCTCCGAATCTTCTTGGACCTTGCGGGGTACTCCCAGACCGAGGGCTGGCTCATGCGCCTGTCGCCCGAGGACCGGGACGACCTCGCCACGAGTGTCGCGGCGTTGTTCCAGCAATGGCCCGTCGTGCCGCGTGCCGAACTCGCACGCGTGCTGGGCGGCCACGAGGTCGCGGCGGACCACGTGGAGGCGTGGTGCACGCAGTTCAACCGGCTCCGGTTCATCGACGCCGGCGCGCTCCCGCGGGGCTCGTCCCGCGATGACTTCGAGCGGTTGCTGCGTCACCGGGGGGAGCCCGCGAGCGTGCCCCAACTGCTGGCGGAAGCCCGGCTCACCCACCTGAACCCGCGAGGGGCCCGCTACGAAGCGATCGACGATCCGCGCTTCACGCGCCTCGACCGGACCGCCACCTTGGCGCATCGGGACTGGGGCTTCAAGGGATACACGCACATCACGGATGGGCTGATCGAAGAGTTGGAGCGCCGCGGCGGCGTGGCTCCCATTGGTGAGCTGTGCCGCGTACTCGCCGCGCGTTACGGCGTGTCCACGGCGTCCGTCCGCGGTCGCACCGCAGCGCCCATATTCATGAAGACCGCCGCCGGTGAGCTGGCGTTTCGGACCGAGGACGTCCCGTACGAGTTCAAGGACGACCCCGCGACGAGTGGGGTGTGCTTCTGGCACGAAGATCATTGGTCGCTGCGGATGTTGGTCACGCGGAATCTGCTCCGGGGCAGCGGACGAGAAGTGCCGGCGCAGTTCGCCGCGCAGCTGGGCTGCCGGCCGGGAGGGCGCCAAAACGTTGCGAGTGCGTGGGGCTCCGTCAGCCTGGTCTGGGCGGAAGTCACGCCGAAACCCGCAATGGGCTCTGTCGGGCCGGCGCTGAGGGAGACCGGCGCGCGGGTCGGTGACCTGCTGTTCGTCTGCCACCTGCCGGGCGGCCCCGAGGTGGACCTGCGACTCGTGCAACGAGCCATCCCCGGCCCGGCGCCGGCCGACCAGCGGATCGCCGGCGAACTTGGTCTCCACACCCCGATCCGTTCGTTGAACGATGTGGCCAGCGCTCTCAGCGTCGAGCACGAGGGTGTACCGGCATCGATCGTCTGGCGTGACGTCCAGGGAGCGATCGAGGCCCGGCCTGCACTCGATATCGGTGGCCTGATGGCGGAGCGGTTCCCCGAATTCGCGGAGCCATCGGACGCCGTCGGCGCGGTCGATGACGCAGCCGCGGGCTAGAGACGCCTCACGAGCGGCAAGCGCGGGGCGATCGATGCCCACGCCCTGCGACGTCGACGTACGGCGCCGTCGCGGCCTCATCATCAGCGCCCGTCCGCCGCGACGCTCCACATGCCCGAGGGCGAGCCCGACGGGTTGACACGGCTCGACTCAGCTTCGTAGTGTTGGCTACATAGCAATGCGGTGCGAGAGGAGTGCATGATGGTAGACGAGCAGGAGATCGGACGCCGCGTCAAGGCGAGCATCATCGGCGTGATCCGCGGCACGGGGGAGATCGCGCAGACCACCGTGGAGACGGTCGCGCAGACCGTGCAGACGACGCTGGTTCAAGGCGGTGAGACCGGCGGCGCGGCGGCCCAACTGGGCGTGGGCGCCGTGAAGGGCGCGATCGACGCCGTTGGCGATGTCGGCGGGCAGGCCGCCGAGACCGCCGCCGACACCGTCGAGAAGGCCGTGGAGTCCGCCAGCAAGGTTGGCGCATCCGTAGGCAACGCCGCCAAGGGCGCGGTCATCGGCGTTGTCCGCGGCTCCTCGGAGGTGGGTGTGGAGTCCCTCGAGGCCGTGAGCGCCACGAGCCGCAGCGCCGTGGCCGAGGCATCCGCCGTCGGCGCCGACCTGACGACTGCCGCAGTGGGCGCCGTCGAGGGTGCGATCACCGTCGCGAAGGAGACCGGCCTCAACGTGGAGGAGGCCGCCGCCGCTGCGGCGATCGGCGCCATCGAGGCAGCCGGCGAGGTCAGTAATGCGGCCGCCGTGCGTGTGCGTCGATCCGTTGAAGGCACGATCCAGGGGGTCAAGGTCGTCGCCAACACCGCCGTCGGCAGGGACGAGACGAAGGACACGGACGAGTAGGGTTCTCGCCCGTCCCGCCCCGCGACTCGGTGACGCGGTCGCGTAGCGACGCCCGTCCACCAGCCGATCGGAGCCGCCACCGGTCACGCGTTAACTGCGGGTTACCGAAGCCGCCAATCGGGGGCAGTCCCCTGGCCCCGCGGGCGCGGAGTTCGTATAGTGCGGCCCTGGCGTAATCGGTGGTGACGTGACTCTCTGAGCGGGCGATGGAGTGCGCGGCTGCGTGCCGCGCCCCGCGCACGGGGGCACCGTGGGGCTGCGCGACAAGAGTCCGACCTTCCGTATCCAGTTACTCGCGGGCGTCCTGGTCCTGTTGAGTGTCTTGCTGGCGCTGCCCGGATCCGCCGCCGCCGCCCGCGACATGCGCACCGAGGAGAGGGTACCAGCCAAGCCCGCCGGATTGGGGGTCGAGGCCCAGCCCGGCACGCTGGAGGTGGGCGTGTCATGGGATGACGTTCCCGGAGCGACATCCTATTCCCTCAACTGGCGGCGCCCCGGTGGGGACTTTGAGCCGGGCGACGCGGTGACCGTCACGGACACCGAGGCCACGCTCGCCATGCCCGGCCGCGGTCTGTGGCGGGTGCGGCTGCAGGCGTGCAACGACGCCGGCTGCGGGCCGGGGCGGGCCCGCGAGGTCGCGCTCGGACAGCAACCGACCCTGATGGGCGCCAACAGCCCAGCGATGGGTCCCGCCATCACGCTGACGGGCGCCTGCACCAAGATCACCTTCACCGTGCAGTCCTCTGAGGCCCTGTATGTGAGCACGTTCCTCTTCAAGCGCTCCGAAACGGGTCCAACGACCTCGCTCGGCATCACGAACCACGATGCCGGCAGTACGAAGGTGCTCGACGACCTTTCAGCGGGGGACTTCATACTCGGGATCCGCGTGCACGACACCGGAGACGTGTTCTGGGCGGGGCCTGGGACGCGCAACCCCGACGGCCTCACACACGCACGGACCTCGGGCTCCACAGTCTCCTTTGAGGACTGGCACGGCGGCGGCGACGAGGACTTCGATGACGCGGTCCTGCTCGTGACCCAGGGCAACTGCGACGTGAGCCCTCCGCCGCAGAACACCCAGAACCCCCCGCCGCAGAACACGCAGAACCCGCCGCCGGAGGACACGCAGGACCCCCCGCTGGAGGACACGCAGGACCCGCCGCCAGAGGACACGCAGGACCCGCCGCCGGAGGACACGCAGGACCCGCCGCCGGAGGACACGCAGGACCCCCCGCCGGAGGACACCCAGACGTCCCCACTGGAGACCGCGGGGACTAACCAGCCGGGCGGCTCCCCGGGTGGCTCGCAGGGCTCGACCGGGTCCGAGGAACCGGCGCCCGCCGAGGCGTGCGGGTCGAGCGTCCTGCCGGTCCCTCCACCAAGTGGATGGACCTACGGCGCCTCCGACACATCGGACCTCGCGGCCCTGATGGACGCGCAGCGATTCCCAGTCGCCAGCGTCTGGTTGTTCGACATCGACGCGCAGGAGTTCCGGGGCCACACCGTCGGCGCGCCCGATTCCTTGAACACCCTCGACGGCTCCTCGCTGCGGTCCGGGAGCGTCGTGATCATGCGGCGCACCGACGCGCCGGGCGGCGTGTCGGACGCGGAGGCGCCGATCGCCGAGGACGAGCCGACGCACGACGAGCCAACCGCTCTGCCGGTCCCGCCGCCGGGCGGATGGACCTACGGGCTTGCGTGCACATCCGACCTGGCGGCTCTGATCGCCGCGCAGCAGTTCCCGGTCGCCAGCGTGCGGGTGTTCGATGTCGGCGCGCAGCGTTTCCTGAGCCACACGGTTGGCGTCCCCGAGCTCGTGAACACGCTTGACGACTCCTCTCTGACCCCGGGCAGCGTCGTCTGGATGCGGCGCGCCAGCGAGGTCCCGGTCACCTCGTCACACGTGTTCTACGGCTCCGCCGCGGCCGGCTCCGGCGCCACCATCGACGGTGAACTCGTCGTCGATGGCACGGTCATCATCGCCTGGGACCAGGACGGAGAAGCGCTCCTTAGGGCAGCGGTCGCCGGCGGCGACTGGGTCATCGATGTCAGCGAGGGGGAGGCCGCCCGCGTCGCGTTCAGCATTGAGGGGTCCGAGCACAGCGCGCCGTACGACGTCGTCGGCGGGGCCCGGACCGAAGTCGCCCTCGCCTTCGGCTCGCCGGACATCGGAGACGGCGCCGGCGACGACGCTGACAGCGGCGGTCCGGCAGAGGAGGACCGCCGGGATGATGATGCCGCCGCGAACGAGGGCGCCGCCGCGGACGAGGGCGACACCGCCGCCGCGGACGAGGGCGACACCGCCGCCGCGGACGATGACGTCGCCGCCGCCGCGGACGATGACGTCGCCGTCGCCGAGGGCGATGCCGCCGTCGCGGACGAGGGCGACACCGCCGCCGCGGACGAGGGCGACACCGCCGCCGCGGACGAGGGCGATGCCGCCGCCGCGGACGAGGGCGATGCCGCCGCCGCGGACGAGGACGATGCCGCCGCCGCGGACGATGACGTCGCCGCCGCCGCGGACGATCGCGACACCGCCGTCGCGGACGAGGACGATGCCGCCGCCGAGGACGAGGGCGACACCGCCGCCGCGGACGATGAGGCCGTCCCCGGCCCCACCGCCCTCCCCAATACCGGCAGCGGCGGCCTCGACCGGCCCTCGCGCGCTGTCCTCCCCCTCCCCCTCGCCGTCGCTGCCGCCCTGACCCTCGGCCTGGCCGCTATTGCGCTGGTGCGTCGCTCCCGCCCCTGAGCCCCCCGTCAGCCCCCGACGACCGGGTTGCGCAGCACGCCGATCCCGTCCGCCTCGATCTCGACGACATCCCCGGCCGACAGCCGCGCCGTCGTACCCGGCGTGCCCGTGTAGACCAGATCCCCGGGCTCCAGCGTCATCGACTGCGAGATGAACGCCACGCACTCGCGCACCCCGAAGACGAGCTCGCTGGTGTGCGCGTTCTGCACCATCTCCCCGTTCAGCCGCGCGCGGAACGCGATCGCCTCCGGGTCGAGGTCCGTCTCGATCCAGGGCCCGACGGCCGCGAACGTATCGGACGACTTGGCGCGCCACCATTGCACGTCCGCCCCCTGCCACTCGCGCGCCGAGACATCGTTCCCGCAGGTGTAGCCGAAGACGTGCGCGTCGACCTCCTCGACGCTGATCCGCGACGCTCGCCGCCCGATCACCGCGACCACCTCGCCCTCCTCGTCGACCCGGCCGGCGCCGGGCGGCAGCACGATCGGCTGCTCGGGCCCAATCAGCGCCGACGGGGCCTTGAGGAAGGGCTGCGGCACCGTCACCGGCTCGCCGTGGCTGCGATAGTTGACGGCCATCGCCACGATCTTCGTGGGCGTCGCCGGGCAGAGCAGCGTCGCGCCGGCCAGCGGCACGCGCTCGCCCGTCGTCCCGTGCGCGCCGTACGGGTCGCCCTCGATCAGCGCCAGTTCGTCGCCCTCGACGATCGCGTAGACCGGGTTGCCATCGTGCTGGATTCGCGCCAAGCGCATCGTGGTTCTCCTCATTGCTGCGGGGTCGGTGGTGCTGGGTCGGTGCGGCGGCCGCGCCGGGGCGGCCTCGCGCTTGTGTATCGGATCGCGCTGCCGCTGTCGACCTGCGCCGGGTTCCGCGCCCCCGTCATGGTCGGCGGCCGGCGACGCCAATCCGGCGCGATGCCCGCTGCTACGCTGCGCCGATGCGTCGGCGAGACCTGCCATGAGGAGCGCCCGGCGGGGTTGGCGGCTGGCTCTGCTTGCCGTCGTCGTGCTCGTCGCCGGGATGCTGGTCGCCGGGGCCGAGTCGCGCGGCGTCCAGGCCATCGACCAGCCCGCCCGCCAGACCATCCCGCTGCAGGCCCCCTGGAGCTTCGTGACCGCGACCGAGGCCGGTGCGCCGGCGGCGGTGCTGGGAGCGATCCCCGGTCTGCTCGCGGTGTTCCGCTGGAACGTCGAGGCCGACGAGTTCGATACCTGGCGGGTGACGTCGCCCCTGTCCCTCAACACGCTGCCCGAGGTCGCGGCGGGGGACGCGCTCTGGCTGCAACTGTCCGCGCCCTCGTCCTGGCCGCGACCCGTGTTCACCGGCGCGCGCACGGTCGTCGTCGCGGACGGGTGGAGCACGATTGGCTGGACCGGGCCCGGCGCGGCGGCCTCCGAGGTCGCGGCGACGCTGGGCGCGGATCGGATCATCGCCTACGTCGACGGCCGCTTCGTGTCCTTCGCCGCTGGCCTGCCGCCTGGGCTCCGCACGCTCCATACGGTTGAGCGCGGGCAGGCGCTCTGGGTGCGGTCGGACGGCCCCCGGTCCGCGACCATCCCCGACGCCGCGCACTGCGATCCGTCGTACCCCGGCGTGTGCATCCCGGCCCCGCCGCCCGACCTCGACTGCGGCGATGTCTCGGTCCGCCGCTTCCGCGTCGTCGGCGCCGACCCGCACCGCTTCGACGTCGACGGAGACGGGCTCGGGTGCGAGTCGTGACCGCTGCGTGGGCCGTCGAGGGTCCGGCGCGCTAACCTCGGTCCTGTGGTCGCCGACAGCGCGCCGGCATCCCCTCGGAGGCTTCCCATCACCGACCCACTCCACTTCCGCTCCGCCCGCGACCTCGCCGGCCTGATCCGCCGCCGCGAGCTCTCCGCCCGCGAGGTCGTCGAGGCGCACCTCGACCAGATCTCGCGGGTGAACCCGGCCGTCAACGCGATCTGCACCCTCCTCCCCGAGCGCGCCTTGGCCGACGCCGATGCCGCCGACGCCGCGCTGGCCGCAGGACGCCCGGTCGGCCCGCTGCACGGGCTGCCCATCGTGATCAAGGATCTCGTCTCGACGGCGGGCATCCGCACGACCTTCGGCTCGCCCATCTACGCCGACCACGTGCCCGACCAGGACGACCTCATCGTCGAGCGCCTGCGCGCCGCCGGCGCCATCGTCCTGGGCAAGAGCAACGTGCCCGAGTTCGGCGCGGGCTCGCACACCTTCAACCCCGTCTTTGGCGCGACGTGCAACCCCTACGACCTCACCCGCAGTTGCGGGGGCAGCAGCGGCGGCGCGGCCGTCGCCCTGGCCACGGGCATGGTCCCCATCGCCGACGGCTCCGACCTCGGCGGCTCGCTGCGCAACCCCGCCAGCTTCTGCAACGTCGTCGGGTTCCGCCCCTCGCCGGGCCGTGTCCCGTCCTGGCCCACGCTCGACGCCTGGGCGCCGCTCGCCGTGCTGGGCCCCATGGCCCGCTCGGTCGCCGACGCCGCGCTGCTGCTGTCCGCCATCGCCGGGCCCGACCCCCGCGCGCCCATCGCCATCGCCGAGCCGCCCGATCGCTTCGCCGCCCCCCTCGACGCCGACTTCCGCGGCACACGCGTCGCCTGGAGCCGCAACCTGGGGCGCTACCCCGTCGAGCCGGCCGTCACGCAGACCATCGACGCCCAGCGTCCGGCCTTCGAAGCGCTGGGCTGCGTGGTCGAGGACGACGAGCCCGACTTCCGCGACGCCGACGCCATCTTCCAGACGCTGCGCGCCTGGGCGACCTCCCGCGCCCGCGTGGACGACCTGCGGCTGCATCGCGACCGCATGAAGGACACCGTCGTGTGGAACACGGAGAAGGGGCTCGCGCTCTCCGGCATGGACGTCTCGGAGGCGGCGGCGAAGCGCACCGACCTCTACGACCGCGTGCGCCAGTTCATGCAGCGCTACGACTTCCTGGTGCTGCCGGCCGCCGCCGTCCCGCCCTTCCCCATCGAGCAGCCCTGGGTGCGCGAGATCGACGGCGTCGCCATGCACACCTACATCGACTGGATGGCCGTCTGCTACGCCATCACGCTCACCGGCCTGCCCGCGATCTCCGTCCCCGCCGGCTTCACTGCCGACGGCCTCCCCGTCGGCATCCAGATCGTCGGTCGCCACCAGGCCGACTTCGAGGTCCTGCAGCTCGCCCACGCCTTCGAGGCGGCCACCGGCGTCGGTCGCAGGCGCCCGTCCGTCGCGGGGTAGGGCCTGCGCCCCTCCGGTCCCGTATCATTCCGCCAACGAACTGGATACGTGAAGCGAGCCGGATAATGCCGCCTGCACGACCACCCGTGACCTCCGAGGTTCTCAGATGGGCAATCGAAGAGTCCGGCTATTCGGCCGAGGATCTGGCAGCGGGCCTCAAGCTCGACGCAGCGACCGTCGAGGCGTGGATCACGGGTGACGATGGGCCGACGCAGGGGCAGTTCACCAAGCTCGCGGAGAGACTACACCGCCCAAGGTCGATCTTTTTCCTCCCGGAGCCACCGAAGACCGGTGGAGTGCCACCCCGGCTGCGTAGCGCCGTCGGGAGGACCACGAGACGGTTGAGCGCAGCGGAGTTGCTGCCTGTGCGCCGGGCCCGACGCATGCAGCGCCTTCTGAGCCTGCTTGAGCGTGACGAGCAGGGGGAAGCCGTGGAGATGCCCCGCGTGACCATCACGTCCCCGGCCGACGTCGCTGGCGCGCGGCTGAGGACATGGCTCGGCGTGACGCTGCAGGAGCAACGAGACTGGTCGTCGGGCCGGGAAGCGTTCAATGCGTGGCGCGACGCGTTGGAGCGCCACGGCGTCGTCGTCATGCAATTGCAGCTTGGCAGCGACGGTCTCCGAGGGTTCTCGCTCGCCGATGACTTCGCTCCTTTGGTCGCCGTGAATACGCGAGAAAACCCCCAGGCGCGAATATTCACGCTGCTGCATGAACTCGCGCATCTCGGCTCGGGAACAGCGACCTCGTGCCTTGAGGAAGTGGGGCACGGGCCCGGCACAGACGATGTTGAGCGCTGGTGCGAAGCCGTCGCGAGCGCGGCCGTGCTGCCGCAGGACGCGCTGCGTGCGGCGGTCCGGACTGCCGCTGTGGCTGTTGAGCCCGACTTCGCACTCGTCCAGGAACTTGCCTTGGAATTCAACGTCAGCCTGCGAGCCACGGCAGTCGCGTTGATCCGATCCGGACTGGCGGACGACACGCTGTATGCAGATGTCGAGGAAGCCGCTCCGACTGTCGACTTTGACAAGGGTTTCGGCCGCGGGGGTGGTCTGCGAGCGCCGAAGCGCAGGCTGAACGAGGTCGGACCCCGTGCGGCGATGACGGTCCTGCGCGCGGTGTCTGATCACCGGCTCAATGAGCTCGACGCGCGCCGCTACTTGCGTCTCGACGGTGCCGAGATCGTGGAACTCGCCGACGAGATCGGCACTTTGGCATGAGCGCAGGCTCGGACATACTCCGCCCGCCTCCTGAGCGTATCGCCGTCTTTGACACGTCGGCGCAAGCCCTGGAGTTCCAGCAATCCGGTCGGTTGGTCCGTGTTGTGACCGAAGATCGCGTCGACCGGCTGCCAATCAAGATCGCGATGACGACAGCGTGTGAGCGTCTCGGCCTCACGGCATCGAGCCTGGCAGACTTCCTCGGCGAGATTGGCTTCGATCCATAGCCGGATTTCGTCCGCCGCCCCCCCAAACCGACGCTTGCCGCTATCCTGCGCCACGGCGACCCTTCGCCACGCCGGGAGGTCCGATGACTGCACCCACCACCGACGCCCCCGCCGACGCCGTCGCGTATCTGCGCGCGCTGCGCGAGAGCGCCCGCGGCCTGGGCGGGCCGGAGCGGGTCGCGCGACAGCACGCGCGCGGGCTGCTCACCGCCCGGGAACGCATCGACCTGCTGCTCGACCCCGGCAGCGAGCTGCCGCTCGGCTCCTTTCTCACGTCCGGCGTCCCAGGCGAGGAGGCGCGCACGCTGGGCAACGGCCTGCTGACCGGCTTCGGCGAGATCGACGGCCGCCCCGTCGGCTACTACGCCTCGGACGCGACGGTGAAGGGCGGCTCCCTGGGCGGCGGCAACATGCGCAAGAAGACCCGCATCCACCGGGTCTGCGAGCAGGCCGGCCTGCCCCTCTTCGCCCTCATCCAAGGCGGCGGCGGCCGCATCACCGACGTCCTCTCCTCGCGCTTCGCCGGCGTGCCCGGCGGTGAACTCGGCGAGCGCCTCGCCTTCCCCAACCGCTGGAACCACTTCGCCGCCGTGATGGGCAACTACTACGCCCCCTGGGACGCCGCCGACGCCGACTTCTGCATCATGACCCAGAACTCCAACCTCTCCATCGCCAGCCCGCCGGTCGTGCAGGAGGCCAGCGGCGAGTTCGTCTCCCCCTTCGACATCGGCGGCGCCGAGATCCAAGGCCGCGTGACGGGCCAGGTCGACGCCGTCGCCCTCGACGATGCCGCCGCCATCGCCCTGCTGCGGCGCACCTTCTCTTATGTGCCCGGCAACGCCTGGGAGCCGCCGCCCGTCGTGCGCTGCGGGGACCCCGTCGATCGCCGCGAGCCCGTCCTGCGCGACATCATCCCCGACCGCCTCAACCGCGCCTACGACGTGCGCAAGATCATCCGCCTCGTCGTCGACCGCGACAGCTTCATGGAGTGGACGCCCGACTACGCCTCGAACCTGGTCGCCGGCCTGGCCCGTCTCGACGGACACGCCGTCGCGATCATCGCCAATCAGCCCGCCCGCAAGGCTGGCTCGCTCGATGTGTCCGCGGTCAACAAGATCGACCGCATGCTCCGCGCCTGCGACGCCTTCCGGCTGCCCCTGCTCAGCTTTGTCGACGTGCCCGGCGTGATCCCCAACGTCGAGCAGGAGCACCACCGCCTGCTGACCGTGCTCTACGACATGGCGATTCGCCGCATCCGCGTGCCCGTGCCGAAGATCGCGATCTCGCTGCGCAAGGGCTACGGATACGCCTATCCCGGCATGAGCGCCTCGGACTACGAGTGGCACACCATCGCCTGGCCCACGTCGCAGATCATGTTCATGGGGCCCGAGCCCGGCGTGCGCGTCGCGTTCCGGCGCGAGATGGAGGCCGCGCCCGATCCGCAGGCCTACCTGGAGGAGCGCGCCGAAACGTTCCGCGAGCGGGGCGAGCCCTGGATCGGCGCCCGGCTCGGCTACCTCGACGACGTCATCGACCCCGCCGACACCCGGCCCGTGCTGGCCCGCATCCTCGAGATCTGCCGCCGCCGCATGCGGCCCTATCGCTAGCAGCAGAACGGACCCCCGCCATGGCAGGCACCGCCGACCGCATCGCCCGCGCGCACGCCGAGAAGCGCGACCTCGCCGCCTTCGAGGCCGCGCGCACCCCCGCCCCGGGCGCGCTCACGCCGCGCCGCCGCATCGAGCAGCTGATCGACCCGGGCAGCCTGTTCGAGATCGGCGCGCTGACCCGCAGCCAGCTGCCCGCGATCGAGGACGCCACCCCCGGCGACGGCGTGGTCGCCGGCTTCGCCGACGTCGGCGGCCGTCTCGTCGGCGTCATCGCCGACGACCCCGTGATCATGGCCCGCAGCGACGGCGGCGTGGGCACGAACAAGCGCTTGCGCATCGTCCAGCAGAGCCTCGCCGGCGGCGTCGCCATCGCCTACCTCGCCGACGCCGCCCTTCCCGCGCAGTTCCCCGCCGCGGCCGAAGGCCTGCTCCGCCGCGGCGGGTCCGACCGTGCCTCCGTGGTCCCGGAGTTGCGCCTCGAGGAGCGCCAGGCGCCGCTGATCGCGGTCGTCCTGGGCGGCCTCGAGGGGGCCGACACCGGCCTGCTGGCCGCCGCGGATCTCACGATCGCCGGCGGCGCCGCCTCCGCCGCGACCCGCGCCATCGCCGACATCGCCGTCGCCGACGATGCGGCCGCGATCGCGGCCGCGCGCCGCTGCCTCGCCCTCCTCCCCCACGACGGCGAGGATGATCTGCGCCGCGACGCCGCCCCGCCGGACGGTCGCTTCGCCGACGAGGTCGACCCCGCCACCCTGAGCATCGCGGACCTGCTCGCCGGCCTCCTCGACGACGGCAGCCACTTCCCCATCCACGCCGCGCCCGACGGCAAGTTCGCGACCGGGCTCGGCGTCATCGAGGGAACCCTGACCGCCTACGCGGCGGCGGGGCCGCGGCTCGGCCTGACGCGCGCGCACGTCAAGCCGCTGCTGCACATCGCGCGGCTGCGGCGCCAGTTCCGCATCCCCATCCTGCTGATTCAGCACGGCGCGGCCTACGACCCGGACGCCCTCGCCGACCCCGAGACGCTGCGCGATATCGCCACGGCCGGCAACCACTTGCGCGAGGCCGACGCCCCGCTGCTGTCGCTGATCGTCTCGCGCGGCTACGTCTTCGGCGACTGGCTGCTGGGCGGCGAGGAGCTGGGGCGGCACTACGTCGGGGCGTGGGCGCAGGCCGATGTCGCGACCGGCCCCGTGCCCGCCTACACGACGACCGCCGCGAGCGCCGACGATGGGCGCGGCCCCTTCGCCACCGCCGCCGCCGGCGCCATCGACGATGTCATGCTGCCCACGGAGACCCGCGACCACGTCGGCCGCATGCTGCGCTGGACCGCGCAGATGCGCACGTTTCCGCCGCCGCACGCCGACCACCAGGGCCGCATCCTCACGCGGCTGAAGTAGCCGCCCTGCGCGGCGGACCGGGGGCTGTGCGGCCGCTTAGCCCTCGGCGCCCTGCCACACGTGCCGGCCGACGGCCGCGGTCACGATCGCGAAGAGCGGGTCGATCACCGCCCAGGAGACATCGGACCCGTCCCCGCCGTTCAACTGCGTGAGCCAGCGCCAGAAGAACCACAGCGCCAGCAGCGCCGCGCCATAGAAGGCCCCGCTCATGCGGAAGTACCGCACGGCGTCCGTCGATCGGACGTCGCTCTCCATGTCGAGCTTGTGCAGCGCGCTCGCCCCCACGGCGATGACGACCGCGACGGCCATGAAGTAGTTGAGCACCTCCCAGACGGGGAACTCCGTCGCGTCGCCGTGGATCACCGGCGAGAGGATGAAGTACACCGCGACGACGGCGGCCAACCCCATCAGGTAGACCGATAACAGCCGTATGATCATGGCTTGGTTGAGCATGACGAACCCTGACTCCCTAGGAACAACGGATCGATGATGCCGGGAGGGTAGTCGCAGCGTCGCGTCGCTGCCAAGGCGTCGGTGGTGGGGGCCGTCGGCGGTGCTGCCAGACACACTCCCGCCCCTCCAACCCCTACAATCGTCCGATGAACGGTCGGGCCGGGCAGGTGAAGCGGTGGTTGTGGAAGGTCCGCGGCCGGCCTGGCCGACCGCGCTCGGTTGGGTGGAGGGCTCGGACTCTCTGGCGGACGGTGATCCGGGTGCTCCCGTGGATCGGACTGGTCGCGGTCGCTGTCATCGCGCTGGCCGCGGTCATCTGGCTGCCACCGCTCTTCAGCCCCGATCTCACCGACGAACGGATCCAGTTCGAGGTTCGCGACCGCGCGCGCCTCACCGTGCTGGCCTTCGTCGGTGGGGCCATCGTGCTCATCAGCGCATATATCAACTGGCGGCGAGTGAACGCACTGGAGAAACAAGTCGCTACGATGCAACTGGGCCAGATCACGGAGCGCTTCACCCGCGCAATCGACCAACTGGGCGCGGTCCGTCCCAACAATACGCCCGCCCCGGAGATCCGCGCGGGTGGAGTCCGCTCCCTTGAGCGAATCGCCGGGGAGTCGGAGGAGGACTTCTTGCCGATTGTGGACATTCTGAGCGCGTACGTTCGCTCGGAGCTTCGCATCCTCCATACTCCGGGGGATGCCGAGGCGCCGCAACAGCTTGAGCGTGTGCGGGAGACTCGCGAGCGAATGGATGTGGTGGCCGCGATCGCGGCGATCGAGCGACTCTGGCCCGGCGGATAGGAGACGGTGTCCATGCTGCTCAATCTGGCTCATGCCTACGTCGCAGGAATCGCGCTCCCTGGGAAGAACCTCCGACGCGCGAACCTCCAGGGCGCGAACCTTCAGGACGCGAACCTCCAGGACGCAGATTTCTGGTGGGCAAACCTCGAGGGCGCAGACCTCGAGAACGCGAAACTCCGCGGCGCATATCTCGCTCAGGCGAACCTCCAGAACGCGAACCTTCACGGCGCATGCCTCGAGCGCGCAAACCTTGAGCACGCAGACCTCAGGGGCGCAGAGCTTGGGGGCGCGGACCTCACCGCGGCAATCTACGATGCGCACACGCATTGGCCCGAGGGCTTCAAGCCTCCCGCGTCCATGCACTTCGCGGGCAGTTGATCGAGGCAGCCTGCTCAGCCGCACGAGGGTCCAGAAGATCGGTCGCGAAGGGAAGACTCTGCGGAGTCGTCCGGACGTTGGCGATGATCCCGCCCCCGTTCATCCCGGCGAGTGCGCATCACTGATGGCTCCCCCGATCCCTCCGCATCCTCGCCACCTGCACCGGCGACCGCGCGCGATCCCAGATGGCGCAGGGCTCGCTCCGACGCCCCGGCGGGCCCCGCGTCCAGGTTGAGAGCCCGACCGCACCGATCTCCTCCGCCGCGGAGCGGCGCCCGGCTGGACAAATGGCGGGCGCGGGACTATGAGACTGAGTGCTCGGACATCCCCCGCGGCCCGGCCGCGCGACGGGGAGACGGGAGTGAGCCCGTGAGCAGCCTGACAATGCGACTCGCGCATCGCCGCCGTCTCGTCCTTGTGGCCGCGATTGCGCTGCTGACGGTCGGGGCCTTCCTCGCCAAGACGGGTACCGCGCACGCCGCGACCGACGACGAGACGCAGTTCATCCTCAACACCTTCATGTTCCTCGTCTGGGGCGCGCTGGTCATGTGGATGTGCGCCGGCTTCACCATGCTCGAGTCGGGCGCGGTCCGCACCAAGAACGCGTCGATGATCTGCCTGAAGAACATCGGCCTCTACGCGATCGCCGGGCTCGCCTACTTCGTCATCGGCTACGGCCTGATGTACGTCGACGTGGGCAGCGTGATCGGCTCGCTGCAGCTCCTCTACGGCCCGACGGCCGACGAGATCGACCTGATGACGGGCGTGCGCGACACGACGGCGAGCGTGATCAGCGCCGGCCACGCCACGATGTCCGACTGGTTCTTCCAGATGGTCTTCGTCGCGACCACCGCCTCGATCGTGTCCGGCGCCATCGCCGAGCGCGTGAAGCTGTGGACGTTCCTCGTCTTCACGCTGGTGCTCACGGCGCTCATCTACCCGATCGTCGGCGCCTGGACGTGGGGCGGCGGCTGGCTCGCCGAGCTGGACTTCCAGGACTTCGCCGGCTCCACCATCGTGCACGGCACCGGCGGCTGGGCGGCGCTCGCGGGCGTGATCGTGGTTGGGCCGCGGCTGGGCAAGTTCCGCCGCGACGGCAGCGTGCGCGCGACGCCCCCCTCCAACGTCCTCGTCGTGACGCTGGGCATTTTCATCCTCTGGCTGGGCTGGTTCGGCTTCAACGGCGGATCACAGCTCGCGCTGGGCAGCGCCGCCGACGCCGTCGCGATGAGCCAAGTGCTCGTCAACACGAACCTGGCGGCGGCGGGCGGCGTCATCGCCGCGCTGATGGTCTCGCGGCCGCTCTTGGGCCGCGTCGACCTCTTCGCGGGTCTCAACGGCGCGATCGCGGGGCTCGTCTCGATCACTGCGGGTCCGGACATCGTCGATCCCTATTGGGCGATCATCATCGGCGCCATCGGCGGCGTCATCTGCACGTCCGCGATCAAGCTGCTGGAGGTCGTCAAGCTGGACGACGTCGTCGGCGCGATCCCCGCCCATCTCTGCGCCGGCATCTGGGGGACGCTGGCGGTGTGCATTGCCGCGGGCGGGAGCTTCCACATCCAGCTGCTCGGCGTCGTGAGCGTCGGCGCGTTCGTCTTCACGACCACCTGGTTGCTGTGGCAGGCGCTCGACCGGACGCTGGGTCTGCGGGTGTCGCCGCAGGTCGAACGCTTGGGCCAGGACAGCGGCGAGCTGGGCATCGAGGCCTACCCCGAGTTCGTGCTCATGCCGGAGGAGCTCGAGGAGGATGCGGCCGGATAGCCGCCGCCGCGCAGCTTCCAGCCGTCAAGGGGTCGGCACCGCTGCGGAGCCTGAACGCGAAGCGCCCCCGGCCGGTATGGTCGGGGGCGCTGGTGGGGCCGCCTGTTCGCAGGTGGCGAGGGCAGGCCGCGGTCGTGGTCGGCGCCGGCCTGCCGGATCGTCGGGGGTGACGCCCCGGCTCCGCTAGCACTTTAGCAGACGGGCGCCGCCGCCGCTGAGCGATGCCCCGGCCGGACGCGCCTCGTCGCCATCGCGGACGACGTGGCGGCCCCGCCCGCGTGCCGGGCGCAGCGCACCTTACTCATTAGGCACGTTAGGCTCGTGGGGTGCGCGAGCCCCCGCACCCCACGACGGGGCGTCGCGCGGCAGCACACGAGGAGGACCCATGACCTGGCAGCCGGAGATCGACGAGTTGCAGCGCCGCCACACGCTGGCCGAGGGCATGGGCGGGCCGGAGGGCATCGCCCGGCAGCGCGACCGCGGCAAGCTCACCGTCCGCGAGCGCCTGGCGCTGCTGGTCGACCCCGGCACGCTCCGCGAGATGGGCAAGCTGCAGGGTCACGCCACCTACGACGACGACGGCGCCCTCGCCGGCTTCACGCCGGCCCCCCGTGTCCGCGGCGTCGCCAAGGTCAACGGGCGGCCGGTCTACGTCAGCGGCTCCGACTTCACCATCCGCGGCGCATCCGGGCGGACCAGCGACGGCGCGGTCGATATCGGCCACGGCCAGCCCGACGCGTCGGCCATGCTCATGCCCACGGTGCACCTCATGGACGCCGCCGGGGGCAGCGTGAACGAGTTCACGGAGCTGGGCCGCACCTACATCCCCGACGGCGCCCAGTTCGAGTGGATGTGCAAGGTCGTCAACGTCGCGCCGGTCGTCACGGTCGTGCTGGGCCCCGCCGCCGGCGGGGCGGCCCCCATCCCGCCGCTGAGCCATTTCAGCGTCGTGGCGAAGGGCCTGGGGCAGGTGTTCCCCGGCGGCCCACCGGTGGTCAAGGCGGCGCTGGGCCTCGACATCGACAAGGAGGACCTGGGCGGCTGGCGGGTGCACACCCGCGTCAGCGGCGTGGTCGACAACGTCGCCGCCGACGAGCCGGCCGCGATCGAGCAGGCCAAGCGCTTCCTCAGCTACCTGCCCGACAACGTCTACGAGATGGCGCCCCGCGTCGAAACCGGCGACGACCCGAACCGCCGCGACGAGCGGCTGCTGTCGCTGATCCCGCGCGACATCCGCAAGCCCTACAACCCGCGCCCCATCATCGAGGGCGTCTTCGACGAGGGCTCGTTCTTCGAGATCGCCCCCGCCTACGGCCCCTCCCGGATCATCGGCCTGGCTCGCGCCGACGGCTACCCGGTCGGCGTGATGATGAACAACCCCAACCGTCGCGGCGGCTCGATGGATGTCGCGGCGGCCGAGAAGTGCACGCGCCTCGTCCAGCTCTGCGACACCTTCCACCTGCCCATGGTCGTGCTCATGGACGACCCCGGCTTCCTCGTCGGCCCCGAGTCCGAGAAGCAGGGCATCGAGCGCGCGGGCGCCCGCTTCATGTACCAGATCATCCACAGCCGCATGCCCTGGGTCTCGTTCATCTGCCGGCAGTCGTACGGGCTGGCGGGCAGCTTGCAGTACCGCCCCGGGCCGCATCTCTTCCGGCGCTACGCCTGGCCGTCGGGGCACTGGGGTTCGATGCACATCGAGGGCGGCACCTCGGCCGCCTTCCGCCGTGTGATCGAGTCGGCCCCCGACCCCGAGGCCAAGCGGCTCGAGCTGGAGAACGACTTCCGCAAGTACTCGTCGCCCTTCAAGACGGCCGAGGCGAGCGGGCTCGACCTCATCGACCCGCGCGACACCCGCTCGCTGCTCTGCGAGTTCGTCGAGCTCGCCCAGCCCGTCCTCAAGACGCAGCTCGGGCCCACGGCCGGCCCCTCCTGGCGACCCTGACGGACCCCCCAATGCCGCTGCCCCATCCTTCCGTCCGCCTTGCCGCGCTTGTCCGAGGGGCGCGGGCAATCGGTCGCGGCTGTGGGGCGTGGGCGCTGGGCGCTGTCGCCGCCGCGCTGCTGACCACGGCCTGCGGCGGGGCCGACGAGCCGCCGCCACCGAGCTTGCTGTTCACCGATGTGACGGCGGAGTCCGGCCTCTCCTATATCCAGCACGAGTTCCGGGCCACGCCCGACTGCATCTTCGCCGGCTACCCGCCCGGCGCGACCGGCTGCCTGGTCGAGCGGGCCACCGGCGGCGCCGCCGCCGCCGACTACGATGGCGACGGCTGGCCCGATCTCTACGTCACCCGCCTCGACGGCCCCGGCCTCCTCTTTCGCAATCTGGGCGACGGCGCCTTCACCGACGTCACGGACGCCGCCGGCCTCGGCTCGGTCTCCTACCCGACCAACGGCGCTTGGTGGGGCGACATCGACAACGACGGCGACCAGGACCTCTTCGTCACCACGATCGCCGCGCCGCGCTTCCTGTTGTTCATCAACGACGGCAACGGTTCGTTCCGTGAGGAGGGCGTCGAGCGCGGGGCCGCCGTCGCGGACGACGCTCCCCGCGCCGGCATGAGCGTCGCCATGGGGGACTTCGATCGCGATGGCTGGCTGGACATCCATACCACGGAGTGGCGCTTGGCTCAGTACGTCGAACGCGACGCACCCGCGCACGCGCACGCGCGCCTGCTGCGCAATTTGGGCGCGGAGAAGCCCGGCTTCTTCGAGGACGTGACCGACGCCGCCGGGGTCTCGATGGCCGATGCCGAATCGCTGACCCAATCGGGCTTCGACGGCGCCTTCTCGTTCGGCACCGCCTTCGTCGATCTCGATGGCGACGGCTGGCCGGACCTGGCCGTCGCCGGCGACTACGGCCGCTCGCGCCTGTTCTGGAACAACGGCGACGGCACGTTCAGCGACGGCACCGTCGCGGCGGGCGTCGGCACGGACGAGAACGGCATGGGCTCGACCTTCGGCGACGTCGATGGGGACGGCGATCTGGACTGGTTCGTGACCGCCATCGCGAGCTCGTTCCCTTGCCTGGGGGGCGAGTCGTATCTCACCGGGATGTGCGACTGGCGCCCCTCCGGCAACCGCCTCTTCGCCTACGAGGGCGACCGGCGCTTCTCCGACCAGACGGACGCCGCCGACGTGCGCGACGGCTACTGGGGCTGGGGGGCCGCCTTCTTCGACGCCGACAACGACGGCGACCCGGATCTGATCATGACCAACGGCTTCGTGCTCACGGAGCACGAGGTGGTCTTCAACGACGACCCCATGCGCCTCTGGGAGAACGACGGCACGGGACGCATGGCCGAGCGGTCGGCCGACGCCGGCATCGACTCGACCGCCGCCGGCAAGGGCTTGCTGACCTTCGACTACGACCGCGACGGGGACCTCGACGTGTTCGTCGTCAACAACGCCGGCCAACCCACGCTGTACCGCAACGATGGGGGGAATCAGCTCGCCTGGCTGCGCCTGCGCCTGATCGGCTCGGCCTCGAACCGGGACGCGATCGGCGCGCGCGTCGAGGTGGAGGTGGAGGCCGGCGCCGGCGTGCAGCTGCGGGAGGCCGGCGTCGCGACGCACTTCCTCGGCCAAAGCGAGTCGACGCTGCACTTCGGGATAGGCAGCGGGCTGGGCGCCGCAGCCGCGGATCCGCCGCTGGTCGCGCGGGTCACGGTCATCTGGCCCGCCAGCGGAACCCGCACCGTGCTGGAGGACGTCCCCGCGAACGGCACCATCGTCGTCCGCGAGGGGGAAGACGGCTACACGCAGGAGCCGTGAGGCCGGGCGTGGCGGTCGTGCGACCACTCCCGCGCCGCTCCGCTGGGCGGTGGATTCCGTTGACAGAGGGTATGCCCGAGGCTAGAATTCCCGCGCCTTGATGGTCGAGCCGTCCGTCTGGACGACGATCGCACGCGCCCGCGAAAGGACATTCAGTCATGAGCGCACCGAACTATTGGACGAGTTTGCGACAGCGGAAGATCTCACGCCGCACCATGTTGGGAGCCAGCGCCAAGGCCGGCGTTGGCGCCGCCGGGCTGGCCTTGGTCGGCTGCGGCGGCGACGACGATGACGACGGGGGCGCGAGCGACGCCGCCGCCGCCGAGGCCGCTGCCGCCGCCGGCGACTCGAGCGCCGCGGCCGCCGCGGCCGAACGCGCGGCCGCAGCCGCGGAAGAGGCGGCCGCCGCGGCCGCTGCCGCCGGGGATGCCGGCGCCGCCGCCGTCGCTGAGGCCGCAGCCGCGGCCGCCGAGGCTGCGGCCGAGGCCGCCCGCGAGGCCGGCGCCGACCAGGCCGCCGCCGCTGCCGCTGCCGCCGCCACTGCCGCGGCCGCTGCCGAGGACGCGGCCGAAGCCGCCCGTGCGGCCGCCGCGGCCGCCACGGCGGGCGCCGAACAGTTGGTGGCCAGCGGCGAGTACGACCTGGATGCGGAGCTTCGCATCGCCTTCGGCGCCTTCACCTCGACGCTGGACCCGCACACGCAAGCGGGCTTCGGCGGCCACGCGGCCGCGAACCTGCTGCACTACGACACGGTCTTCGCGCGCGGCTTCGACGGCCTGGCCCGCAACGGGGGCACGTTCGATTTCGAGTTCGTCGACGCCAACGAGAAGCTGCTGCTCACCCAGAACCCGGGCTGGACCTACCACGACGGCAGCCCGGTCACGCTGGAGGAAGTGCAGTTCAACATCGAGCGCACGGGCGGTCGCTGGGCCGGGGACCCGAACTTCGTCGGCCGCGCCGGCAACCTGGTGGGCATCGGCGACATCGCGATGGTCGACGGCACCAGCGGCAAGCTCGACATGGATCCGCCCAGCCCCGGCATCCCCAACATCCTCGTCCGCCTGCTGCTCACGCCCCAGGCGCACGTGGAGGAGTTGGGCGCCGAGCAGTTGGCCAACAACCCCATCGGCCACGGCCCGTTCCAGTTCGTCGACTGGACGCAGGACCAGGTGATCCACAGCACCCGCTTCGACGGATATGCGAACGGCCGCGACTTCGAGCACCAGAAGCGGCTCCCCTGGGTGAAGGATCTCGAGTCGCGGCTCTTCCCCGAGGAGCAGGCGCGCCTCGCCGCCCTGGAGAACGACGAGATCAACATCGCCACCCAGATCATCCCGGACCTGGCGCGGACCTACGAGGACGATCCCGACTTCGCGGTCTGGTATCACTCCGCCCAGCGCGGGCTGCACATCCAGATCCCCAAGCACTTGATCGAGGACCCCGTCAACGGCGGCCCCAACCCCTGGCGCGACCTGCGCGTCCGCATCGCCGCCAACTTGGCCGTGGATCAGGACGTCCTGATCCACAACATCATGACCGGCCGCGAGAATCGCACCTACACCCTCGCCGTCGGGCAGGCGGGGCACGACGGCGCGGAGGGCCCGGTCTCCGACCTGGACTGGGGCTACGACCCGGACCGCGCCCGCGCGCTGCTGGCGGAGGCCGGCTACCCGGACGGCTTCGACTTCGAGATCCGCTACCCGCAGGGGCTCTACACCAACGTGGACTCGTTCATCCAGGCGGTGGCCGGGATGCTCACCGAGGTGGGCATCCGCACCCGCGTGGAGATCCAGGAGATCTCGCAGTACTTCTCCGACCTGCGCGAGGACGCCACCGACGTTCTGTTCCTCTTCCCGCAGGCGGCGGGGCTGGACCCGCTGGTTTCGATTCGGGAGAACGCCCGGCGCGACGCGGTCTTCGCGCACCGCATCGAGGAGCTCTCCGACCCGGACGCCTTCAACGAGATCGAGGACTACTTCGATGCCGCCGAGGCGGAATTCGACTCGGACAGGCGCAACGACCTGCTCAACCAGGGCGCGCGGCGCCACTACGAGCAGGCGTCCTGGATCTACCTCTTCGAGTTGGTGCAGCCGCAGGTCGCCCGCAGCCACCTGGAGTGGCGGCAGTTCCAGGCGAAGCCCTCCTTCATTGAGTTCTGGAATGTGCGAGCGCGGCATGTCTAGCGTCCGCTAGTTCGATCGCTGCCTAGCGCGGGCGGCGTCTCCTCCCTCCCCGGGGAAGAGGCGCCGCCCGTCCGATCGCCCTCACGGGCGATGCCTCCGCCGAGGATGAGATGAGAGAGCACTTCCTCCGGCTCGTCGCCCTGCGCTTGCTGGCGTCCATCCTCGTCCTGTTCATCGTGCTGACGCTCGTCTTCTTCATGAGCCGCGCCATCGGCGATCCCGCCAAACTGCTCGCGGGTACCGACCTGGAGGCAACTCGCGAAGGTATCGAGGAGATCCGCGAAAAGCTGGGACTCAACGACCCGCTCCACGAGCGCTACGGCCGTTTCGTCTGGAACGCCGTCCAGCTGGACTTCGGCGTCTCCCACCGCAGCGCCCAGCCCGCCATGAACGACGTCGCCAGCCGCATTTGGAGCACCATCCAGCTCGCGCTGGCCGCGCTGATCTTCGCGATCGGCGTGGGGGTGCCGATCGGCGTCCTGGCGGCGATTAAGCGGGGCAGCGCGATCGATCTGCTCGGACGCTTCCTCGCCCTCATCGGGCAGGCGACGCCCAGCTTCTGGCAGGGGCTGATGCTGATCTTCCTCTTCTCGGTGGAGTTGGGCGTGCTCCCCACCGGCGGCAAGGGCGACTTCCGCAACCTGATCATGCCCGCCGTCACGCTCGGCTCCTTCTTCGCCGCCGGCATGGTCCGTCTGACCCGCTCCGCGATGCTCGAAGTCTTGGACAGCGACTACATCCGCACCGCGCGCTCCAAGGGGCTGCGGGAGGCCACCGTCATCCGCCGCCACGCGCTGCGCAACGCGCTCTTCCCGGTGATCACGATCCTGGGCCTCTACGTCGGCGACATGATCGCCGGCTCGATCATCATCGAGACCGTCTTCGCCTGGCCCGGCGTTGGCTTCCTCATCTGGTCGTCCATCCGCGGCGCCGATTTCCCCGTCGTCCAGGCGGCCGTCGTGGTGACGGCCAGCTGGGTGATCATCGCCAACCTGATGGTGGACCTCAGCTACACCTACCTCGATCCGCGCGTCCGTGAGGCCGTGGTATGAGCGTGGCGCATCCGCAGGTCGAGGCGATCGAACTCCGCCCCCGCCGGCGCGGCCTCCCCCATGGCTGGCGCTCGCTCTCGGTCTACCTGTTCGTGATCGGGCTCGTGATCTTCGCGGCCGCATTCGCCGACATCATCTCCCCCCACGACCCCGCCCAGCAGGAAATCGTCAACCGGCTCCAGGGCCCGGTCTGGCAGACCGGCGACTGGAATCACGTCTTCGGCACCGACGATCTGGGGCGCGACACGTTCTCCCGAGTCATCCACGGCGCCCGCATCTCCATGAAGGTCGTCGCGATCGTGATCCCCGCCGCCGTCCTCATCGGCACCCTGCTCGGACTCACCGCGGGCTGGTTGCTCGGCAAGGTCGATCGCATCGTCATGCGCATCGTCGACGTGCAACTCGCCTTCCCCGGCATCCTCGCCGCCGTCCTCCTCGCCGCCATCACCGGACCACGCCTGAGCAACGTGATCATCATCCTCACGATCTTCCTCTGGGCCCCCTTCGCCCGTCTCGTGCGGGCGGAAACGATCTCCCTGCGCGAGCGCGACTACATCCTCGCCGCCAGAACCATCGGCGCCCCCGCGCATCGCATCCTCGGCCGCCACGTCCTGCCCAATCTCGTCAACTCGATCATCGTCCTGGCGACGCTGCAGCTGGCCACGGTGATCATCGCCGAGGCGTCCCTCAGCTTCTTGGGCGTCGGCGCCGAGATCGGCACCCCCTCCTGGGGCTCCATGGTCGCCGAGGGCCGCAAGCTCCTCTCGATCAAGTTCTGGCTCGTCGGCATCCCCGGCTTGGCGATCGTCATCGTGGCGCTGGTCGCCAACCTCATGGGCGACTGGCTGCGCGACTTCCTCGATCCGCGCCTGCGCCGCGCCCGTTAGGTCGCGCCCATCGCGCCCCCGGCGTCGGCTGCGCTTCGCCCTTGGCGATGGCGGCGTCGTCGGAGCCGAGGTCGTGCATGCGGCGCCCGGGCAGCGCCTCGGATCCCACCCCCCTGCGCGGCGGCGCGGGCGTGTGTAGCATCGGACGGGTCCCCGGCCCGGCGGGTACGGGGCCGGCCCGGATGATCCCACCCCGCCCGACGCATGATCGAAACGAGCCCCCGATGCCCCAACCGCAGCAGCCCCGCGACTGGCAGCCCGAGGTCGACGAACTGCACCGCCGCCGCCGCCTGGCGCTCAACCTCGGCGGCGAGGAGCGCGTCAACCGGCAGCACGAGAAGGGCAAGCTCACGATCCGGGAGCGCATCGATGCGATCGCCGACCCCGGCAGCTTCCACGAGATCGGCGGCCTGGCGGGCCAAGGCACGTACGAGCAGAGGCGCCTCGTCGACTTCACGCCCGTGGCCTACGTGGGCGGGTTGGCCAAGGTCGACGGCCGCCGGGTCGTGGTGGGGGGGTCGGATTTCACGGTCTCCGGGGGGGCCTCGGACGTCAGTGGCCAGGAGCGCTCGAAGAATCACTTTTTCGAGGACATGGCGCGGGAGTACCGGGTGCCGCTGATCCACTTCATCGAGAGCGCGGCCGCCAACGTCGCCGCCGAGGGAGATGGCCATGGCCATCTGCCGAGCTCGTTCGATGCCTTCGGACACGCCATCCTCGCCGGCCAGGAGGTGCCGCTGGTCTACTCGGTCCCCGGCCCGGCCGCGGGCGGCGCCGCGGCCGCGGCCGTGTTGGGACACTTCACGGTGATGACGCCCGAGGGGTCGCTCTTCGCCGCCGGTCCGCCGGTGGTCGAGCGGGCGCTGGGACACAAGGTGACGAAGGAGGAGCTCGGTGGCCCCGACGTGCACGTGGTGACCTCCGGGGCGCTCGACAATCGCGCCAGTGACGAGCTGGACGCGCTGCGGCAGATGAAGACGTTCCTCTCCTACATGCCGAGCAACGTCTACGAACAGCCGCCGGTGCGGCCCAGCAGTGATCCGCCCGATCGCGAGGAGCAGGAGTTGCTCTCGATCGTCCCACGCAAGCGGACGCGGGCCTACAACATGCGGCGCGTGGTGGAGTTGATCGTCGACGACGGCGAGTTCTTCGAGATCAAGCCGGAGTTCGGCGCCTCCGTGCACACGCTCCTCGCGCGCGTGGGCGGGTACCCCGTGGGCATCGTCGCCAACAACCCCTACGTGCTCGCGGGCGCGATGTCGGCCGATTCGGCCGGCAAGCAGGGCCATTTCGTCGAGTTGTGCGACCACTTCCACATTCCCATCGTCTTTCTGGCCGACGTGCCCGGCTTCATGCTCGGCCCGCAGGCGGAACGGACCGGCACGCTGCGTCACGGCATGCGCGCCTACTGGGCGACCTATCTCGCCACGGTGCCCGTCTTCACCGTGATCACGCGCAAGAACTTCGGCATGGCCGGGCAGGCCACGGCCAACGTCGGCCGGATCAACTACCGCGTGGGCTGGCCGGCGGGCGACTGGGGCTCCATCCCCATCGAGGGCGGCGTCGCCGCGGCCTACAAGCGCGAGATCGAGGCGGCGCCCGACCCCGACGCGCGGCGCAAAGAGATCGAGACGCACCTGCTCCAGTTCCGCAATCCCTTCCGGACGGCGGAGGCCTTCGGCATTGAGGACATCATCGACCCGCGCCAGACGCGGTCGTACGTGCACCGCTTCCTGGAGCTGGCCTACGAGGCCGTGCGCAGCCAATTGGGCCCGAAGGCCAAGGTGGGCGTCCGCCCGTAGGGCCCGGCGCCCGACACCGACGACCTCCGTGATCGCTCTTCTCCACTAGGAGACATCACTCTGGGTGGGGGGCAGGGACGATTCTCCGAAAATGTGTCATACTGTCCGTGCTCTTGCACCGAGCGGTCCCACATGGGACAGCCGGTATTCAGGAAGGAACTGACCATGAGCGCACCGAACTACTGGACGAGCCTGCGACACCACAAGATCAGCCGTCGCACGATGTTGGGAGCCAGCGCGAAGGCTGGCGTTGGCGCCGCCGGGCTGGCCTTGGTCGGCTGCGGCGGCGACGACGATGACGACGGGGGCGCGGGCGACGCCGCCGCGGCCGAGGCCGCCGCCGCCGCCGGCGACTCCAGCGCCGCCGCAGCCGCGGCCGAACGCGCCGCCGCCGCCGCGGAAGCGGCCGCCGCCGCGGCTGCCGCCGCCGGGGATGCCGGCGCCGCCGCGGTCGCCGAGGCTGCGGCTGCTGCGGCCACCGCTGCCGCCGAAGCCGCCCGCGAGGCCGGCGCCGACCAGGCGCAAGCCGCCGCGGACGCTGCCGCCGCCGCCGCCGCCGCCGCCGAGGACGCGGCCCAGGCCGCCCGCGAGGCCGCCGATGCCGCCACCATGCGCGACGAGGAAGACGCGGCCCCCATGGTCAGCCGATACGACACGGAGGCCTCGCTGCGCATCGGCTACCCCGCCTTCCCGGCCTCACTGGACGTCAATACGGACCAGGGCGGCGCCGCGGTCACCAACAGCTTGCACTTCGACCCGGTCTTCGCCCACAGCAAGGGCAGTCAGTGGCTGGCGACCGGCGGCTACGCGGACTGGGAGTTCGTGGACCAAAACACGGCCGCCCAGCTCACGCTGCAGCCCGGCGTCTTCTTCCACAACGGCGAGGAGTTGAACGCCGAGCGCCTGAAGTGGTTCTACGAGCGCAACTTGGGTATCGCCGAGTACAACCCGGACTACGTGAGCGGGATCCGCGCCCGGATCGCCTTTATCGATGACCTGCAGGTGGTTGACGACCTCACGCTTCGCGTCGGCATGGACCCGCCCAGCGTCAACATGCCGGAGCAACTGGGCGGCGGCAACACCCCCGTGACGCCGAGGGACTACATCGTGGACAACGGTGACGAGTTCTTCTCCCGCAACCCGGTCGGCATCGGCCCGTATACGTTCGTCTCCTTCACGCCGGACCAGGAGATGGTCAGCGTGCGCTGGGACGACTGGTTCTTCCCCAACCCCGCCGACGAAGGCCCGCACGATAAGTACGGAAACTGGGCCAAGACGGTCACCGCCCGCTACTTCCCGGAGGAGTCGGCCCGTATCGCCGCCCTGGAGGCGGGGGAGATCGACGTCGCCGATCGCCTCAGCCCGGACGGCGCCGCCCTGTTCGCGGATTCGGACGACCACCACGTGATCACCGTCTCGGGCCTGCGCGTCATGGGGCTCGAGTTGCCGATCAACCAGTCCCTCGACCCGATCACGGGCGGCCCGAACCCCTGGCGCGACAAGCGCGTGCGGGAGGCGGCCAACTACGCCCTCGATCGGGAGGCGATCATCGACAACCTGCTGACCGGCCTGGAACTGCCGGCCGTCGCGCCCTTCCCGGCCGGCTACGACCTGCCGCTGGGCCCCTCCGGCTACCGGGGCTACGACCCGGACAAGGCGCGCGCCTTGCTGGAGGAGGCGGGCCAGGTCGGCTTCCAGATCCGGTTGCACATCGGGACCGGCATCTGGGGCGACGAGCGCTGGGTGCCGGCCATCCAGCAGTACCTGAACGACGTGGGCTTCGTGTGCGAGGTGGACTACCTGGACTTCGGCGGCGCGCTGCAGGAGATTCGCGACCACGTGGTGCCCTACCCGTTCCTGATGAGTCAGAACGGGGCGACGAAGCACGGGTCGCCGGCGGGGGCGGGCTTCGCCTGGACCCTGATCGCGGCGATCGGCAACCCGTACGCGCACACGAATGCGGACGACGACTTCCTGCCGGAGTTCCTGGAGTTCCAGGCGCTCATCGAACAAGGGAACGGAGAGTTCGATGAGGGCAAGCGGAACGACATCTACTGGGACGCGGCGGTGGTCCACTACGAGGAGGCGTTCAACATCCCGCTCTTCAACCTCTCGCACCAGCACGGAGCGCGGAAGGACATTTCCTACCAGGGCTGGCGCAACGCGGACCATTCACTCAATGCGCGGTACCTCGGGGTGAGCACCTAGCAGTCCCGTTTGTGAACCGTCCCCCCGGGGTCGCCATGTCCATGGCGGCCCCGGGGTCGTTCGATACCCCCATTGCCAGGGGTCACATGTCGGCGCTAGCCTGCCGCCTGGGGTGAGGCCGAAGTATCGGAGGGGTCGACGCCGGGATGAACACTCAGCTGGCCTACGCCGCCGTGGCGCGGTTCATGCGCGGCGTCGCGGTCGTGTTCCTGGTCGTGACGAGCGTCTTCATCCTCAGCCGGGCCACCGGCGACCCGATCAGCTATCTGGCGCCGATCGAGACGACCGCCGAGCAGATCGAGAAGTTCAAGGACCAGCTCGGCCTGAACGATCCGCTGATCGTGCAGTACGGCCGCTTCCTGCGCGACACCGCCCAGTTCGACTTCGGCACCTCCTTCCGCGCCCACGTCCCCGCCTCCACCGTGGTCAAAGAGCGCATCGTCGCCACCGTCCTGTTGGGCGTCGCGGCGCTCGGCTTCGCCTTCGCCGTGGGCGTCCCCTTGGGCGTCCTCGCCGCGGTGCGCCGCGGCGGCGCGGTCGATGTGATCGCGCGGGTCTTCGCGCTGCTGGGACAGGCGGTGCCCAACTTCTGGCTGGGCCTGATGCTGATCCTCTTCCTGGCGGTGAACTTCGACTTCTTGCCCACGGGTGGCCGGTCGGGCGCCACCAGCATCATCCTGCCCGCGATCACGCTGGGATCATTCCCGGCCGCCGCGGTCATGCGCTTCACCCGCTCCTCCATGCTCGACACGCTGCAGCAGGACTACATCCGCACGGCCCGCGCCAAGGGGCTCCGCGAGCGCGTCGTCATCCGCAAGCACGCGCTGCGCAACTCCATGCTGGCCGTCGTCACCCTGCTCGGCTTGCAGGTCGGCTACATCCTCTCCGGCTCGGTCATCGTGGAGACCGTCTTCGCCTGGCCCGGGCTGGGGTTCCTGATCATTCAGTCGATCAAGGCGATCGACTACCCGGTCGTGCAGGCGGCCGTGATCATGACCTCCACCTGGATCATCTTCGTCAACTTCGTGGTCGACGTCTCCTACACCTTCCTCGACCCCCGCATCCGGACGGGAGTGAACTGAGCCGTGGCCGTCGACGTCCCCCTCCTGGCCGAGGTCCCGAGCCGCCGTCGCCGCTTCCACGTGCGCTCGCCCAAGACGCTCGCGGTGACGCTCGGCATGCTCCTGGGCTTCGTCTTTCTCGGCGTCTTCGGTCCCGCCCTCGCCCCCCAGGATCCCTACGCCCAGGACCTCGTCGGGCGGATCCAACCCCCCGTCTTCGACGGCGGCGGCTGGGATCATCCCCTGGGGACGGACCATTTCGGCCGTGACTACCTCAGCCGCCTGATGCATGGCGCCCGCATCTCCCTGGTCGCCATCGTGCTCATCATTCCCATCGCGACCCTGATCGGGACCTTCCTGGGCCTGCTGGCCGGCTGGTTCGGCGGCTGGACCGGCCGCGCCATCGGGGCGATGGTGGACTACCAGCTCGCGCTGCCGGGCATCCTCGTGGCCGTCTTCCTGGCCGCGATCTGGGGCCCGAGTCTGACCAACGTCGTCATCGTGCTCGTCTTCGGGCTCTGGGCGACCTGGGCGCGGATCGTCCGCGGCGAGACCCTGGCCCTGCGGGAGCGGGAGTACGTCATCGCCGCCCAAACCATCGGCGCCACCAACCTGCGCATCATGCTGCGCCACATCCTCCCCAGCCTGATCAGCGCGGTCGTGATCCTGGCGACGCTCAACATCGCCACCGTCGTCATCGCCGAGGCCGCGCTCAGCTTCCTCGGCGTCGGCGTCGAGCAGGACACCATCTCCTGGGGCGCGATGACCGCGCAGGGCCGGGATCTGCTGCGCACCGCTTGGTGGCTCGTCACGGTGCCGGGCATCGCGATTATCACGATCTCGCTGGTCGTCAACATCTTCGGCGACTGGCTGCGCGACTCCCTCGACCCGCAGCTGCGCAACGTGCGCTAGGTCGCGCGGGGCGGCCGAGCCGGCGGGACTTGCGCGGCGGGTCGTCGGCATGCCTCAATGGACCAACTGCGCGCGCCTGGACAACACTGTCTGGACAGCACTGTCCGGAAAAACGAGGTGAGAAATGACCGACCCCGCACTGCGCCTCCGTCAGATCTGTCTGCTCGCGCGGGATCTGGAGTGGACGTCCAGCGTGCTGAGCACGGCGTTCGATGCGCCCGTGGTCTTTCGGGATCCGGCAATGGCCGCGGAGGGAGGCCTCACCAACACGCATATCCGCCTGGGCGACTCGTTTCTCGAGACGGTGTCGCCATCGGACTTCGCGTGGGCGTCCTCCACCACCCAAACGCGACTGCTGGAGCGCAGCGGCGACTGCGGCTACATGGCGATCGTGCAGGTCCCCGATGTCGCGGTGGCGGCCCGATCGATGGCGATCCAGGGGTCTGGCACCGGGATCGTCGCCGGGAATTGGAACGTGTGTCCCGGCTCGCCGGGCTCCGGCCTCGCCGGAATCGAGTCGCGGCCCTACGTGCTGGGCGAGGCGCTGTCCAAGACACCGGGCACGGTGTGCGGCGCGAACGTGCAGTTCCACCCGCGCGACTTCGGGACGCTGGCCGAGATCCAGGAAAACTGGCCCGGCCAGGGCGACTTCCCGCGGAACACAGGGGCCTACTTCCCGGCCGGGAACACGTGGCAGAACGGGGTCGACGCGCGACCCCACGGCCGGGTGACGACCGGATTCGCGGCGGTGGAGATCGCGCCGCGTGACGGTGATCCGGCGGAGGTCTGCGAGCGCTGGATGCACGGACTCGGCGCCGGGTGTTCGATCGACCCCGCGCAGCCCGCCACGCTCCGGCTGGCCGGTGGGCAGACGATGCGCTTCGTCAAGCCGGCGCCCGGGGGCAGAACCGGGGTCGTCGGGGTGGACCTGTGGGCGGTGCCCGGCGTGCGCAAGACGTTCGCGTCTTTGGACATCTGCGGGGTGAAGTGGACCCTCGTCGACCACGCGGGGTCGTCCTAGTCGCAGCGGGAATCGTCGGGCGGCGGGACGGTTGCGTCCCTGTTTCCGTGCTCCGGTGTCGGGCTCCTTGACACCGCGCGCCAGCGGGCCAATACTTCCGCAAGCCTGTTTCAGTACGCCGCCCGCAGGCAGCGGGATCGGCTGCGTGATTCCCCGAAAGGACCCCGAAAAATGACCGACCGCACCTACTGGACCGCCCTGCGACGCCACAAGATCTCCCGTCGCACGATGCTGGGAGCGAGCGCCAAGGCGGGCGTCGGCGCGGCCGGCCTGGCCCTGGTCGGCTGCGGCGGCGACGACGATGACGACGCCCCCGCGGCGGCGGCCGAGCCGGCCGAGGAGCAGGCCATGGATGAGGACGAGGCCGAAGAGCAGGCCGAAGCGGAAGCGGCGGCCGCCGATGAGGATGACGAGGAGATGGAGGAGGAGCCCGCCCCCGCCGCCGGCGAGGTCGACTTCGACGCCGAGCTGATCGTCGGCTACGGCTCCTTCCCGCCCACGCTCGACGTCATGACCGCCGCCGGCCAGGGCGGCCAGGGCGCCAGCAACAACAACCACTTCAACCAGGCGTTCGCCTACAACAGCGGCCGCGTGATCCAGCCGGTGGGCGGCTTCGCCGGCTACGAGTTCACCGACGACAACTACACCTTCCGCATCACCGTCCAGCCCGGCGCGACCTTCCACAACGGCGAGCCGCTCAACGCGGAGTCCATGGAGTTCTACTACGAGCGCACCCGGGGCAACGTCGAGTACACCCCGAACTTCGAGGGCGCGAACGCCGCGCGCATCGGCTGGATGGGCGACATCACGATCATCGATGAGTACACGCTCGAGATCGCGATGGCCGGCGACCCCGCCATCAACGCCCCGGAGCAGTCCGGGGGCATCAACTTCAACATCTGCCCGAAGCAGTACATCATCGAGAACGGCGACGAGCACTTCGCCAACAACCCGGTGGGCCACGGGCAGTATCAGTTCGAGTCCTGGATCCCCGACCAGGAGATCCGCTCGACCCGCTTCGAGAACTACTTCTTCCCGCGCGACGGCGAGTTCCAGCACAAGGCCGGCTGGGCGCAGCGGCTCACCGGCCGCTTCTTCCCCGAGGAGCAGGCCCGCGCCGCCGCCCTGGAGGCGGGCGAGGTCGACATTGCCTACCGCATCGGCTCCGATGTCGCCAGCCAGTTCGAGGACACCGACGACTTCCAGGTGATCGTCCTGCCCGACGTCCGCGTGATGTCGATCGAGCTGCCCATCAACCAGTCCCTCGACCCGATCACGGGGGAGGACAACCCCTGGCGCGACATCCGCGTGCGCCGGGCGGCCAACTACGCGATCGACGCGCAGTCGATCGTCGAGAACCTGCTGACCGGGCAGGAGGAGCGCGCCTACTCGCCCTTCCCGGCCGGCAAGCCGCTGCCGCTCGGCGACATGGACGCCCCCTACGACTACGACCCCGACCGCGCCCGGGCGCTGCTCGAGGATGCCGGCCAGGTCGGCTTCGCCTTCAAGATCACGCTGCCGACGGGGCTGTGGACCGGCGACCGCGTCTGGATGCCGGCCGTGCAGCAGATGCTCAACGACGTCGGCTTCCAGGTCGAGGTGGATTACGCCGACTTCGGCAACGCCCTGGCCGAGATCCGCAACAAGGAGCTGCCCAACCCGTTCATCTTCAACCAGGCCTCCACGCGGGCGGGCGCGCCGCTCGGCCCGGCCTTCGCCTACGCGCTGATCACGACCATCGGCTCGCCCTACTCGCACGCCAAGGCCGACGACGACTTCCTGCCGGAGTTCCTCGATTTCCAGGCGCTGATCGATGAGGCGGGCGGCGAGTTCGACGCCGATCGGCGGGCCGACCTGTACCAGGCGGCGGCGGTCATCCACTACGAGAACGCCTTCGTGGTGCCGCTGTTCAACCTCTCGCATCTCTACGCGACCCGGAACAACATCCGCTACAGCGAGTACTTCGACACTTCGACCGGGTTCAATCCGGTGTTCGCGCAGGTGCTGCGCACCTAGACGCCGGCCGCGATATCGATCGGCCCCCGGTGGCTGCCACGACGGTGGCGACACCGGGGGCCGATTGATCAATACTGGCGGAGCCGGTGGCCGGCGGGACACGGGCCGTCCGCGGTCCTGCCGTCGCCGCGCTTGGATGCGGGCGGCGACCGACGGTCGCGGCAGGGCCAGGTGAGAGGCGCACACGCGGAGGGTCGACGCGAGCATGAACAGCCAGCTGGCCTCCGCCGCCGTTGCCCGGTTCGTGCGCGGCGTCGCCGTCGTCTTCTTGGTGGTCACGATCGTCTTCGTGCTCAGCCGGGCCACCGGCGATCCGATCAACTATCTGGCGCCGATCGAGGCGACGGCCGAGGAGATCGAGGGGATCAAGGATCGGCTCGGCCTGAACGATCCGCTGCTCGAGCAGTACGGCCGCTTCCTCGCCGATACGACGCAACTCGACTTCGGCAAGTCGTTCCGCGCGCAGCGTCCCGCGATCGACGTGGTCCGCGAGCGCGTCCTCAACACCGTGCTGCTGGGCATTGTGGCGCTGGCCTTTGCCTTCGCCGTGGGCATCCCCTTCGGCATCATCGCCGCGGTGCGCCGCGGCGGCGGCGTCGACTTGATCGCGCGGCTGTTCGCGCTGCTGGGACAGGCGGTGCCCAACTTTTGGCTGGGCCTGATGCTGATCCTGTTCCTGGCGGTGAACTTCGACTTCCTCCCCACCGGTGGGCGGGTGGGCATCACCAGCTTCATCCTGCCCGGCATCACGCTCGGCTCCTTCCCGGCCGCCGCGGTCATGCGCTTCACCCGCTCCTCGATGCTCGACACCCTGCAGCAGGACTACATCCGCACGGCCCGTGCCAAGGGCCTCAACGAGCGCGGCGTGATCGGCAAGCACGCCTTGCGCAACTCGATGCTGTCCGTGGTCACGCTGCTGGGCCTGCAAGTGGGGGGCATCCTCGCCGGCTCGGTCGTCGTGGAGACGGTCTTCGCCTGGCCCGGGCTGGGCTTCCTGATCATCCAGTCGATCCGCGCGACCGACTACCCGGTCGTGCAGGCCGCCGTGATCATGACCTCCGCCTGGATCGTCTTCGTCAACTTCGCCGTCGACGTCTCCTACACCTTCCTCGACCCCCGCATCCGGACGGGAGTGAACTGAGCCGTGTCCGTCCAAACGCCCATCCTGGGCGAGCCCTCCCGCCGGCGGCGCCGCTTCTACATCCGCTCCCCCAAGACGTTCGGCGTGACGGTGACGTTCCTCGTCGGATTCGTCATTCTCGGCATCGTCGGCCCCTCGCTGACGCCGGACGATCCCAACGCCCTCAACCTCGTCGGTCGCCTGCAACCCCCCATCTTCGACGGCGGCGCCTGGGATCACCCCCTGGGCACCGACGATCTCGGCCGCGACACCCTCAGCCGCCTGATCCACGGCGCCCGCGTGTCGCTCATCGCCATCGGGCTGATCATCCCCATCGCGACGCTCATCGGGTCGCTGCTGGGCATGCTGGGCGGGTGGTTCGGCGGCTGGACCAGCCGCATCATCATGGCGCTGGTCGACCTGCAGCTCGCCCTGCCCGCCATCCTCGTGGCCGTCTTCCTCGCCGCGATCTGGGGGCCCAGCCTGACCAACGTCGTCATCGTGCTCGTCTTCGCGCTCTGGGCGACGTGGGCGCGCATCGTCCGCGCCGAGACCCTGGGCCTGCGCGAGCGGGAGTTCGTCATCGCGGCGCGCACCATCGGCGCCAGCGACATGCGCATCATGGTGCGGCACATCCTGCCCAGCCTGGTCAACTCGATCGTGATCCTGGCGACGCTCAACGTCGCCACCGTCATCATCGCCGAGGCGGGGCTCAGCTTCCTCGGCGTCGGCGTGGCGCAGGACACGATCTCCTGGGGCGCGATGATCTCCCAGGGCCGCGACCTGCTCGGCATCGCCTGGTGGCTCGTCACGGTGCCCGGCGTCGCCATCCTCACCATCTCGCTGGTCGTCAACATCTTCGGCGACTGGCTGCGCGACTTCCTCGACCCGCAGTTGCGCAACGTCCGCTGAGCCCACCTCCCCCGTCGCTGCGCTGGACCGAGAGGGTGCGATGACCTGGCAGCCCGAGATCGACGAACTGGCCCGCCGCCGCGAACTCGCCCACCAGATGGGCGGCCCCGAGCGCGTCGCGCGCCAGCACGCCCAAGGCAAGCTCACCGTGCGCGAGCGCATCGACGGCCTCGTCGACCCCGGCAGCTTCCACGAGATCGGCGAACTGGCCGGTCAGGCCGTCTACGAGGACGGCGAGCTCGTCGGCTTCACGCCGCGCGCGCGCCTCATCGGCCTGGCCGAGATCGACGGCCGGCCCGTCGTCGTCGGCGGCAGCGACTTCACCATCCGCGGCGGTTCCGGCAAGGGCCTGGGTCAGAACCGGGGCCTCGCCGAAGACCTTGCCGCCGAGTACCGCCTGCCGCGCGTCGAGCTCTACGATTCCGCCGGCGCCAACGTGGAAGCGATCTCCGACCAGGGCGCGATCTACCTGCCCAACAGCTTCAGCAACTGGGCCCCCCGCATCAAGCAGATGCAGTCGGCGCCCAGCGTCGCCGCCGTGCTGGGCCCGGTCGCGGGCGGTCCGGCGGGCTGGGCCGTGCTGTCGCACTTCAGCGTGATGGTGAAGGGCACGTCGGCGCTGTTCGCGTCGGGGCCGCCCGTCGTGCGACGGGCGCTGGGCCACGAGATCAGCAAGGAGCAACTGGGCGGCTCGCAGGTGCACACGCGCGTCTCCGGCACGGTCGACAACGAGGCCGAGTCGGAGGCGGACGCCTTCGCCCAGATCCGCCGCTTCCTGAGCTACATGCCGTCGAGCGTCTGGGAGTTGCCGCCCCAGGCCGAGCCCCGCCCCGCGCCGGAGGACGCCGGGGAGCTGCTCAGCATCGTCCCCCGCGACCGCAAGCGCCCCTACTCGATGAAGCGCCTGATCTCACTCCTCGTCGACGGCGGCGACTTCTTCGAGATCGCCCCGCTCTACGGCGCGTCGGTGATCACCGCGCTGACCCGCGTCGAGGGCAAGGCGTTCGGCGTCCTCGCCAACAACCCGAACGTCTACGGCGGCGCGATGGACGCCAGCGCGTCCGACAAGCTGGCGCGCTTCGTGGAGTTGTGCGACTACTTCCACCTGCCCGTGCTCTACCTGGTCGACGTCCCCGGCTTCCTGATCGGCGAGCAGGCCGAGCGCGCCGGCACGCTGCGCAAAGGCGCCCGCGCGATCTGGTCCTGGACCTCGATGACGGTGCCCACCTTCACGATCCACATCCGCAAGTGTTACGGCATGGCGGGCGCCGCGACCAGCAACGCCTCGCGGCTCAGCTGGCGGCTGGCCTGGCCCAGTGGCGAGTTCGGGTCGATCCCCATCGAGGGCGGCGTCGACGCCGCCTACCGCCGCCAGATCGCCGAGGCCCCCGACCCCGACGCCAAGCGCCGCGAGCTCGAGGAGTCGATGGCCAAGTACCGCAACCCCTTCCTGACCGCCGAAGCCGCCGGCGTGGAGGAGATCATCGACCCGCGCGAGACGCGCGAGCACATCGCTCGCTGGCTCAAGCTCGCGTATCGGGTCCTGCCGCAGGAGCTCGGCCCGAAGCCGAAGTACGGCGTCCGCCCGTAGCCGCCGCCCCTCGCGCGCGTCCGACCGTCCGTCCCGGTCTCCTAGACCGATTCCCCGGCCGGCATCTGTTGCGGCAGCACGATCACCGACGGCGACGCGTCCTCGAGTTCCTTCACCGCGACGGTCTCGCCCTCCAGCTCGTATCCCATCACGGTGGCCAGGGCGAGGCCCTCGGGCGGATCTTCGCGCACCGCCACGAAGACGCGCCGCGCCCCCTGCTGCGCGAGCCAGGTCTCGGCCTCGCCCATCAGCGCCTTGCCGATGCCGTGCCCCCGGTGCCTGGGCGTCACGGCGACGTGATAGACGTAGGCCCGCCAGCCATCGAAGGACGCCACCGCCGTGCCCACGACCTCCCCATCCTCCTCCGCCACGAACAGGGCGCTGCTCGGGTTCTCCAGCACGCTGTGCCACTCGCTGGGGGACATCTCCGCCAGCCCCCCCTCGAACCAGATCAGCATCGCCGCGTCATGGTCGCCGGCCTGGGCATCGCGGATCCGTGACATGCCAGTCCCCTTCCAGCCTCGTCGTCCCCCGTCGTGCATTGCTCCCGTACCCGCAGCGTACTCCCGGGCGTCAACATCGTGATTGCGCACACATGCACGACCGGCGCCGTGGCACGGCCGTCGTCGCGGGCCGATCCCTCGTGCGGCCGGACGTCGTGCGGGCTACCGCGGCGTCACGGCGACGGAACGCACCTCGCCGAACTCCTTGTCCAGCTTGCGCCACGAATCGCCGGCGTCCTCCGTCACGTAGACGTACCCGTACAGACTCGCGGCGACGACGACGTCCGCGCGCTGCGGGTGCGTGCCCAGTCCGTAGACGACCGACCTCGGACACACCGGCAGCGACGCCGACTCCCAGTTGCGCCCCCCGTCCCGCGTGCGCTGCACCGTGCCCACCGTGCCCGGGATCCCATCGCCGTTGGCCACGAACATCACGTCGGGGTCGTCGGCCTTCACGACCACCTGGCGGCAGTACGAGATCCCGTCGTCCTCGTGATGCTTCGGGAAGTAGTGATAGTCCCAGCTCTCCCCCTCATCGACGCTCGCCGCGAGCCCGAACGGGCTCGTCGCATAGGTCGCGCGCCCCGGCACCCGCGCCAGCCCGTGGATGTCGCTCTGGAACAGGTTCTCCCCCAGGTCCGGCAGGCGCACCCACGAGTCCCCGCCGTCCAGGCTCTTGTGGACGCCGTCCACCTCGACCCCGGCCCAAATCCGCTGGCTGTCCCGCGGATCGACGACCATCGACGTGGTCCGCGAGATCCCGATCGGGCACGGATCCGCGACGTCGATCGGCAGCTCTTGCCAGCTCGCCCCGCCATCCCGCGAGCGGAACGCGCCGGGGCGCGTCCCCGCGAAGATCGTCTCCGAGTCGGCCGGGTCCAGGACCACGGACCACACCTGGCGATCCCCCATCGGCGAGTCCAGCAGCTGCCAATGCTCGCCGTCGTCCTCGCTGCGATAGAGACCTGCTGCATCCGACCCCGCCAGCAGCCGGCCGGGAGCGTCGGGATAGGCCGTCAGCGCCCGGAACGTCCCTTCCCGGACCTCGATCTCCCCGCGCTCCCACGTCTGGCCCCCGTCCGGGCTGCGCCACAGCCCCTGCCCCACCGTGCCGATGTGAATGGAATAGTCGCTCGTCATCGCTGGCTCCCCTCGCCGTCCAGGATCCGCGGGTCGTCACCCCAACGCCCCGCCGCGACGATATCGCACCCAGCGCGACCTGTCGCTGCACGCCGTGCCGTCGGGTAGACTCTCGCGAATGATGGCGGAACGCGGCCCCGATTCGCGTGCGGATGAGCGTGGGAGCGACGGCATGGACCTGATCTGTTTCACGAAACTGCTGCAGCCCTATGGCGCCGACGAACTGATCGCCTTCGCGCGCAAGACGGGATTGGCCGGCTACGACCTGACCGTGCGGGACGGCCATCCCGTCACGCCCGAAACGATTGGCACGGACCTCGTGCCATTTGTCGGGAAGCTCAAGGACGCCGGTCTGCACGTGCCCCTGGCGACCATCGGCGGGGCGGCGATGCCCCCCGGTGATCCCGCCACCGAGACGGCGTGGGCGGCGTGCGCGGAGGCCGGCATCGGGATGATCAAGCTGGGCTACTGGAGTTGGAGGCCCGGCGGCCCGCACTACTGGGACCAAGTGGAATCGGTGCGCGCCGAGTTGCATCAATACGCCAGGCTGGCCGAGAAGTTCGGCGTGCAGGCCGTGTTCCACACGCATTCCAGTCACCCCTGGGGGACGCCTCCGGTGCTGAATGCCCCGCACGGGCTCAGCGCGTCCGCCCTGATGCACCTGATCGCCGACATCGACCCGCGGTACGTCGGCGCGTATATCGACCCGGCGCATCTGTCGCTGGACGGCGAACCCCTGGAAATGGCGCTCGACATCCTGAAGGACCGCGTAGCCATCGTGGCCGTCAAGAACATGGTCTACCACCCCACACTGGATGGCGACACGACCGTGTGGAGCCACGAGGCGTGCCCGTTGCCGGAAGGCCTGGTCGATTGGCGCAAGGCGGTCGCTTCGCTGCGCGCGGCGGGGTATGACGGCTGGCTGAACATGCATGCCGAATATGACGGTCGCTACGCCCCGGTCGTCGCGGCGGGCGGCCGCACAAGCGCAGCGCCGCAACCCTGGCAGATGGATCCGTCCGGGAACCTCGCCGAAACGGACCCCGTGGTGGAACTGCTGGAAGCCGATATCGCCTATCTCGCGAAGATCGTCGCCGGCGCCTGACGCGACCGCCGCCTCGCCTTCTCGCCCCGACTCCGCTATACTGCTATGGAGACCCGCACAACGCGGTCGCAGACGGCAGGAGGGCCCGGTCTTCACCCCCGATCACCCCCGATCACCCCCGATCAACCCGTGCAAACACGTGCACACTCATGCACACTCGTGCACACTCGTGCACACTCCTGCCCCGCCATGCACCCCAATGACCGCCCATGACCCACGACGACCACGCGTGACCGACCAAGATCCCCAGTAAACATGGGCGTTTTCTCCTCTTGTCCCCCATCGCGACGCCCGGCCAACGCCGAAACGCGCCCAAATCGTGCACGCGGCCACCACGCGCCCCTCCTGCGTCGGCCGCGACTGCCGTATCATCAGGCGTATCCTGAGGCCGGAGGGCCGTGATGGAGCAGCGCGCATTCCTGGAAGACTTCGCGGCCGACGTCCGCGACCTGCTCGCCCGCGAAGGCGAGACGACCGAGGCCGTGTGGGCGCTGGGCCCGCGGCTACAGCAACTCCGCGGGCAGCCCGGCCTGCGACCGATACTCGACGCCGCCGCCGAGCAGCGCGCCCCCCTCTACCGCGACCCCGACGGGGCCTTCGTGCTGGGCTACGCGCGGTTCGGCCCCGGCCACGTCACGCCCGTCCACAGCCACGGCGGCTGGGGGCTGCTCTGCCTGCTCAGCGGCGAGGACCACTACACGTCGTGGCGGCGCGACGACGGGTCGCTGACGCTGGTGCAGGACCACCACCTCCGGCCCAACGACCTCGCCTACTGGTTCCTGCCCCCCTACAACATCCATCGCCAGGCGGCTGGGCCGGACGGCACGACGGAACTCGTGCTGCACCAGGGCGACGGCCGCCGCGTGCATGAGTTCGATCTTGAGACCGGCGTCGCCCGGCCGGCGCCCCGGCCCGAGCGACGCGCCTGACCACGGAGCCCCCACCGGCTCGCACACAACGGAGGAAGCCCATGCCCACGATCGACGCCGATGACCTCACCCGCTACGCCGAGCGCATCTTCGCCGGCACCGGGTCGCCCCCCGCCGACGCCAACACGGTCGCCACCCACCTCGTGGAGGCGAACCTCAAGGGGCACGACTCGCACGGCGTGATCCGCATCGAGAACTACGTGCGCGACGTCCGCAACGGCGCCGTCCACCCCGGCGTCGTCACCGAAGTCGAGTCGGAGACCGAGACCACCGCCGTCCTCAACGGCCACTGGAACTACGGCCAGGTCGTCGGTCGCGACACGATGGCCGCCGCCATCGCCAAGGCCCGCGCCCATGGCGTGGGCATCGTCACCGCCCACGGCTGCGCGCACGCCGGCCGCATGGGCACCTACGGCGAGCAGGCCGCGCGGGCCGGCATGATCGCCATCGTCTGCTCCAACCAGCACGGCGTCGTCGGCGCCGTGGCGCCCTTCGGTGGCGCCGCCCACCGCCTCTCGACCAACCCCATCGTCGTCGCCGTCCCCTCCGCCGACCCCGAGGCCCCCTTCGTCCTCGACATCGCGACCACGATGAGCGCCGAGGGCAAGGTCCGCGTGGCGCGGAACCGCGGCGAAAAGCTCCCGCTGGGTTGGATCATCGACGCCGAAGGCAACCCGTCGACGGACCCCTGGGATCTCTACGGCGGCAATCCGCCGGGCTCTCGCCCGCGCGGCTCGCTGCTTCCCATGGGCGGCCCCGTGGGGCACAAGGGCTTCGGCCTCTCTATGGCCGTGGAACTGCTGGGCGGCGCGCTCTCGCCGGCGGGCTTGGCGCGTCCGGGCCCGACGGGCGGCGGCAACGGCCTCTTCATGCTCGCCTTCGACCCCGGCCGCTTCGGCGACGCCGCCGCCATCGGCGAGAGCGTCAGCGGGCTGGTCGAGCGCGTGAAGCAGCCCCCCTTCGCGCCCGGCTTCGACGAGATCTTCACCGCCGGGGATATCGAGCGGCGCCGCATGCAGGAGCGCCTCGCGGCCGGCGTCACCATCGACGACGAGACATGGCGGCAGATTCAGGACGCCGCGACGTCCGTCGGCGTGGACCCGGGTGATGCCCCGTCTCCGCGCTGACCCCTACTGATAAGGTGCGACGAGGTCGCGGCGGGCGTTGGCGCCTGCTGAGGCGGTGAAAGGTGGCCGGGTGGCGTCCAAAGAGCCGGAGCCGAAGACGGAGCCCGATGCGCCGCCGAGCAATCGCGCCGAGCGCCGCCGGCGCGCGCGCGGCAAGGGACCGGTCGCGCCGGAAGCCCGTGGCTCGGCCGACCCCGACGCCCGCGGCCTGTCGCCCGACCAGCAGCGCTTCGCCAAGGGGCAGCGCTAGCCGGCCCCCCCGCCTCCTCCGGCGGCCGCGACGCCGCCGGGCGCTTCGGCCAGTCCGCCGGCGGGCACGCCCAGGATCTCGGTCAGCCGCCCGCGCTCCGTCGCCTCGGCGCTGGCCGAGAAGCGCACGAACAGCGCCACCGGGGCGATCGCCAACACGATGACGCCGATATAGAGGAAGGCGTCCTGCGCTTCGATCCCCTCGGCGCGGAACAGGAAGCCCGCCGCGACCGCCCCCGCGTTGCCGCCCGCCCCCACGATCCCCGCCACCGCGCCCAGCGCCTTCTTGTTGACGAACGGCACGACCGAGAACGTCGCCCCCTCGGACATCTGCACGAACAGGCTGAACAGGACGAGCGTCGGGACCGCGAGGTAGACCACGCTCATCCGCGAGAACAGGATCAGGGCCAGCCCCTCCACCAGCAGCACCGCGCCCAGAAACCAGACGCGACCGCGCAGCCCCCAGCGAATCCCGCAGCGGTCGCCGAACAGCCCGCCCAGCGTGCGCGCGAAGATGTTCATCAGGCCGAACAACGAGGCGATCGCGCCGGCCAGCAGCAGGCCTAACTCGAAGCGGTCGTGGAAGTACAGCGCCGCCACGTTGTTGATCGTCAGCTCAATGCCGAAGCACGCGCCGTAGACCAGAAAGAGCGCCCACACGCGCGGGTCGCGCGCCGCGTGCAGGAACGCGCCCTTCGAGACGTGCCCGCCCAGGCGGACCTCGGCGCGCAGTTGTTTGAAGTCGCCCTCGGGCGCGTCCCGCGTGAAGCGGTAGTACACGAAGCCCATCACGAAGAGGGCGGCCCCAGGGACGATCATCGCCACCCGCCAGCCCAGCGTCTCCGAGAGGCCCACCAGCACGATCGCCGACAGCACGAGCGGCATCACGAGCTGCGTCACGCCGCCGCCCAGGTTGCCCCAGCCGGCGGTCGTCGCGTTGGCCGTGCCCACGACGTTGGGCGCGAACATCACCGACGTGTGGTACTGCGTGATCACGAAGGAGGCCCCGATCACGCCAATCGCGAGGCGGAAGAGCAGGAACGTCTCGTAGTTCTGCGACAGGCCGATCAGCATCACCGGTATCGCGCCCACGATGAGGAGCGCGGCGTAGGTTCGGCGCGGGCCTACGCGGTCGAGCACCCAGCCGATGGCGATCCGCGCCACGATCGTGATCGCCACGGAGGCGATGACGGTGTTGAAGACCTCGGCCTTGCTGAGGCCCAGGTCGTCGCGGATCAGCGGCATCAGCGGCGCGACGCCGAACCAGCCGAAGAAGGCCACGAAGAAGGCCAGCCACGTCAGGTGGAAGGTCCGCATGTGCGGGGCGGCGAAGCTGCGCAGCTTCAGCGCCGTTGCGCGCTGCTGGATGCGATCGAGATCCACGGTCATCCTCTCGCTGACGCCCGGGTGCGGGTCGGTTTCCCCGTCCACCTCAACCTATGCAGCGCGCCGACAACGCCGGTTGCCGCCCGGTGACGGCCAGATGTCGGGCGCGTTACAGCGTTGGCGCCGCCACAGTCGCGGTGTCGTGCGGCCATCGGGGCGGGCCGTCGGCGTGGGGCGTGCTACCGCGTCGCTGCGGCGATCGTCGGCGCCGGCGCGCTCCCGGCCGGCTCGAGACGGACGGCGGCGAACTTGAGCTCCGGCTCCTTCGAGCGGGCGTCGAAGGCCTCACTGGCGGCGAGGTTCGGGGTGCTGTCGGCCGCCCAGAGCGGGCCCCAGTGGAACGGGGCGAAGACCGCGCCCGGCACGACGGCGTCGGTCACGCGGGCGGGCGCGACGAACGCCCCGCGCCGCGAGACGACCCGCAGCGGCTCGCCGTCGGCGATGGGGACGGCGCGCGCGTCGCGGGGGTGGATCTCCAGGAATGGCCGCGGCTCGCTCTTGTTCAGCTTCGCGACCTTGCCGGTGCGCGTGCGCGTGTGCCACTGGTCCTTCACGCGACCGGTGAGCAGGGCGATCGGGTAGGCGTCGTCGAGCGGCTCCGCCGGCGCCTCCTGCTGGACGACGTGGAAGCGGGCCCGGCCGTCGGCGGTGGGGAAGCGTCCGTCGCCGAAGAGGCGTTCGGGGGCGGCGTCGGCCCCGTCCGGGAGCGGCCACTGCGTGCCGGCCGCCGTGCGGCGCAAGCCGTCGTAGCCGACGCCCGTGATGTCGAGGTCGCGGCCCCGCGTCAGCTCGCGGTACTCGTTGAAGATCTGCTCCTCGCCGGCGTACGAGAACGCCTCGCCGAAGCCGAGGTCGGCGGCGACACGGCAGATGATCCGCCAGTCGGGCAGCGCCACCCCCGGCGGCTCCCCGATCTGCTCCAGCAGGCAGATGCGGCGCTCGCTGTTGGTCATCGTGCCGGCCCGCTCCGACCACTGGGCGGCCGGCAGCAGCAGGTCGGCGACCTGCGTCGTCTCGGTGGGGTGGTAGGCGTCCTGCACGGCGACGAAGTCGGCCTTGGCCAGCGCGGCGCGCACCCGCTCCGTGTTCGGCAGCGAGGCCAGCGGGTTGGTGCCGGCCACCCACAGCACCTTGACGCGGCCGTCCTCCAGCGCCTCGACCATCTCGATGGCGGTCAGCCCGGGCCGCGCGGAGATCGACCCCGGCGCGACCCCCCAGGCGGCCTCGATCTCGGCGCGGTGGCCGGCGTCGGCGACCTGGCGGTGCCCCGGCAGCGCCCCCGCGAGTCCGCCCGCCTCGCGGCCGCCCATCGCGTTGGGCTGGCCGGTCAGCGAGAAGGGGCCGGCGCCCGCCTTGCCGATGTTGCCCGTCGCCAGCGCAAGGTTGATCAGCGCCAGGTTCTTGTCGACGCCGCGCGCGCTCTGGTTGAGCCCCATCGCCCACAGCGAGAGGGCGGGACCGTTGCGGGCGTACACGCGCGCCGCGTCGACGATGTCCTGCGCCGGCACGCCGGTGCTCTCGTGGGCCAGCTCCGCCTGGTACCGGCCCAGCACGCGCGACAGGTCCGCCCAACCGGCCGTGTGGTCGTCGATGAAGGCGTGGTCCACGCCGCCCGCCAGCAGGACCTCGTACAGCAGCGCATTCAGCAGCGCGACGTCGCTGCCGGGCCGGGGCCGGAGGTGGATGTCGGCGATCTCGGCCGTGCGCGTCCTGCGCGGGTCGATGACGATCACGCGCACGCTCTTGTCGGCCCGCCGGCGCGCCTTGATGCGGTTGAACAGGATCGGGTGACAGGCCTCGGGGTTCGCGCCCACGATGAGGAACGTCTTGGCGGCCTCGATGTCTGCGTAAGAACAAGGAGGGGAGTCGGCGCCGAGCGCCAGCGTGTAGGCCGCGACGGCGCTGGCCATGCAGAGTCGCGAGTTCGTGTCCTGGTTGTTGGTGCGCAGGAATCCCTTGGCGAGCTTGCCGAACAGGTAGTAGTCCTCGGTGAGCAGTTGGCCCGAGCCGTACAGCATCACGGCGTCGGGGCCGCCCTCGGCCTGCGCGGTGCGAATCGCGGCGGCCAGCCGGGCCGTGGCCTGCGGCCACGCGAGGGCGTGGAAGTCGGCCCCCCGGTCCTCGCGGGCGAGCGGCTGCACCAGGCGATCGTCCGTCCGCACGACCGGCGCCAGCAGGGCCCCCTTCGCGCAGAGGCTGCCGCGGTTGACCGGGTGATCCGGGTCGCCGCGCACCTCCGCGATCGCGCCGTCGCGCGCCTTCGCGAGCACGCCGCAGCCGGTGCCGCAGTAGGGGCAGATCGACCGCCGCCAGCCGTCGCCGGGCGCGCGCCGTCCGCTCAGGCCGGGGAGTCGCAGGCGGCCGCTCATCCGGCCGCGACGCCGATGAGCGTGGCACTGCCCACGGAACTGTCCGGCGGGCGCTCGCGGATCGCGCCGGGGCCCAGCGTCTCGCGGATCTGCGCCGCGACGACCTCCACGATGTCGTCCGTCGGCGTCTTGGGCGCGACCGGCTGCCCGAGTCGCGCGTCGTCGCCCAGCCGCCCGCCGGCCGCGATCGAGGCCGCCGGCACGATCGCCTCGCCCACGCCCACGCGGGCGCCTTCCAGTCCGATGTCGGCGATCAGGTGCTGCGCGCAGGAGTGCGGGCAGCCCGACCAACTGATGCGGACCGGGCGCTCCGCGACGTAGCGCTCGTCGAGGCGGCGGGCCAGACGCAGCGCCTCGCCCTTGGTGTCGATCAGGCTGAAGTGGCAATAGTCGATGCCGGTGCAGGCCACCAGCCCCCGCAGGAATCCCGACGGCTCGGGCGAGAAGCGCGCGAGCAGCGGCTCCGCCAGCAGCGCCGGGAGGTTCGCCCGCGGGACGTGCGGGATCAGCACGTTCTGCTGGACGGTGAGCCGGATCTCCGCGCCGCCGTGTCGCCGGGCGACCGCGGCCAGTTCGATTAGGTCGTCGCCGGTGATGCGGCCCACCGGCACCAGCAGGCCCACGCTCGTCAGGCCGGGATCGCGCTGGGCCGTCTGGCCCAGGTGGTCGCCGCCGTGGCGGGTGCTCGCCGCGACGCCCGCCGCTCGCAGCGGCCGCCCGACGACCTCCTCGACCGCCGCGCGGAACCGCTCCACGCCCCACTCCGCGAGCAGCACCTTGAGCCGCGATTGCTTGCGCAGCGCGCGCGGGCCGTTGTCCCGATAGACCGTCAGCACCGCGCAGGCCAGATCGACGACATCCTCGGGTGGGACGAAGACGTTCAGGGGCTCCGCGAGCCGCGGCTCACGGCCGCCCAGCGCCCCGCCGACCAGCACGTTGAAGCCCGCGATCTCGCCCTGCGGCGTGGCGATGGTGGCGGGTGTGAAGGAGAGGTCGTGGGTCTGCGCGTGCGTGCAGTCCTCGCGGCAGCCGGTGATGCTGAGGTTGAACTTGCGCGGCAGGTTGCTGAAGCCGCGGTGCCCGATGATCGCCTGCTGGAGGCGGCCGGCCAGCGGGCGCGCGTCGATGAGTTCGTCGGCGTCGATGCCCGCCAGGGGGCAGCCCACGACATTGCGCACATTGTCCATGCCCGACTGCTGCGACGTGAGGCCGGCGGCGCTCAGCCGCTGCAGCACGGCCGGCGCGTCCTGGATGCGGATCCAGCGCAGCTGCAGATTCTGCCGCGTCGTGATGTCGGCCCGGCCGCGGCCGTAGGCGTTCGAGATCTCGCCGATCGCCGCCAGCTGCTCGGCCGTGAGCGCGCCGTTGGGGATGCGCATCCGCAGCATGAAGTAGCCCGGCGTCGCCTTGCGGTGGAAGAGGCCGTACCACTTCAGCCGTTCCAGATCGCCGGCGTCGAACTCGGGCTCGTCCATAGCGGCGTAGCGATAGAGGTCGGGCAGGACGTCGAGTCCGTCCTTCGCGTCCTTGATCGCTTCGATCGGGTTGGCCACACGCTGCTCCCCTCCAGATCCAGCCTACGGCGGCAGAATCCAGGGGAGCGCGGGCGAGTTTGCGTCGATATGACCAACGCGTGACGAACGTGTTAAGGCGCCCGCCGGGCGACGTTGCAGTGCAAGCCAGGCCGCAGAGCCCCTCGCAGCCCCTACGCCGGCAGCTCGGCCCGCACGAACTGGCCGCGACGCAGCAGACCGCGCAGGTCGGTCATGCCGAGCGTGGCCAGCAGCAGGAGGCCCACCCAGATCACGCCGGGTCCCACCAGCAGCACCCGCTCGCCCACGCTGTCCGCGATGAGGCCGAAGCCCAGGTTCATGAACGCCATGTGGCCCGCGGCCAGCATCAGGTAGAGCGACATCACGCGCCCCCGCAGCCGGTCGGGGATGACCGATTGGATGAACGTCGCCGACATCGCCATGTAGGTCGCCTGCGTGCCGCCGGCCAGCGCCGCGCCCAGCACGGCCACGGCCGGCGACTGGGCCAGCCCCAGGATGATCATCGCCAGCCCGCTGCCCAGCCCCACCGCGGCGAACACCGGCCCGCGCAACGCTTCCTGCCGCAGCTGCGACAGCGCCAGCGTGCCCGCCAGCGCGCCGACCCCGGCGCCCACCGTGATGGCCGTGAACGTCGTGGCGCCCCCGCCGAGGTCGGTCGCGAGCTGCGGCATCAGCGAATCGAAGGCCATCGTCAGGCCGCAGTGCGCCCCCACCAGCGAGAGGATCAGTCGCACGCGGCGGTCCCGCCACGCGTAGCCCATGCCGTCCGCCACGTCCCGCCCGATCGACCGCGCCGGTGGTTGTGCCGATGTGGCCGCCGGGGGCCGCCAGCGAATCCGCCAGACCTGCACGACGGCCAAGGTCAGCAGCCCGGCCGAGAGGAAGAACACGGAGCCCAGGCCCAGCGTCGCCAGCACGACCCCGCCCGCCAGCGGCCCCGCGACCCGCGACCCGTGCCGCGCCAGACCGGCCAGCGTGATCGCGTTGAGCAGATGCTCGCGCCGCACCAGACTGGGCATCAGCGCCTCTTGCGCGGGCGCGACCATCGCCATCGATGTCCCCTGCAGCACCGCCAGCAGCACGACCTGCCACGTCTCGACGACGCCCGTCACGACCAGCACGCCCAGCACGGCCGAGATGGCGGCGCCGATCGCCCCGGCCACGATCGCCATCCGCCGCCGGTCGATGCGGTCCGCCAGCCCGCCGCCGATCGGCCCCAGGAACAGGAACGGCGCCATCCCCGCGAACGTGACGATCCCCACCGCCCCCGTCGAGCCCGTCAGCTCGAAGACCAGCCAGCCCCGCCCGAGCAGCAGCGCCCAGCGCGCGGCCGCGCCCAGCACCGTCTCGTAGAACAGCAGCCGGTAGTCGGGCGACTCCAGGGCGGGCATGCGCGCAGGCATGCGCAGAGCCTAACGGCCCGCTCGCGGCACGTATGCCCAGCGCCGGGACGGAGATGCCCGGGTCGGCCTAGAGGTTGAACTGCGGGACGACGTAGCCCTTGTCCTTGACGTACACCTGCAGCCGGCCCCGCGTGCAGTCGCTGACCACGATCCGGTCCTGCTCGTCGATCGCGATGCCGCGCGGCCGGTCGAAGCGGCCCAGCGTGATCATCACCTCGGGGTCCACCCGCTCGAAGGCGCGCACGTAGTCCGGGTTGACGTCCATCACCGCTTGCCCCGACCTCGAGAAGCCGCGCGCGTCGCCGTACAGGCCGGCGATGATGTCGCCGTCGGGGTAGTAGACCTGGACGCGGTTGTTGCCCCAATCGACGACGTAGACGTCACCGTCACTGTCGACCGCCACGTCCGACGGCCGGTGCAACTGCCCGCCGTCGTCGATCAGCGACCCGAAGCGCCGGCGGAACGCGCCGTCGGGGGCGAACTGCTGCACGCGGTCGTTGCCCCAGTCCGCCACGTAGACGTCGCCCTGCGGGTCGATGGTGATGCCCCACGGCTTCCAGAGCTGGCCGTCGTCGTGGCCCGGCGCGCCCCAGGTCGAGAGGAAGCGCCCGTCGGTGCTGAACTTCTGCACCCGATGGTTGAGGCCGTCCACCACCAGCAGGTTGTCGTCGGCGTCGATGGCCAAGCCCGAGGGACGGCTCAGCTGCCCCTCGCCCGACCCGGCCTCGCCCCAGCGGCCGATCCGCTCACCCTCCGGCGTGTAGGCCGTGATGGCGTTGTCCCAGGCGGAGCTGCAGTAGAGGTTGCCGTCGCGGTCCAGCGCCAGCCCCTCGGGCCAGACGACCTCGCCCTCGCCGATCGTGGTGAGGTAGTCGTGGTCGATCGTGAACTTGTGGATCTTCGGCGTGCCGTGGGGCTGGCCGTAGCCCTCCGCCGCCGCGGTGTCGGCCACGTAGAGGATGCCGCCGGGGGCGAAGGCCACGGGCCCGGGGTGCGTGAACCCCTCCGCTCCCACGTGATGGCCGATCGAATGGCTGAAGTGCCAGGTGCGCCCGGCGACGGTCTTGGTTGGCATCACACGCTCTCCTGCGGCCTCGCCGCCGTGGTGCGGGGTCAGGCCGCGCTGCCCGCGGGTTCCACGAAGCGCGGCTGCTCGAACTGCCCGTTGACGATCGGGACCGGGTCGAGCCCCAGCCAGTCCTCCAGGATCGTCGAGTAGACGCCGCGGAAGTCCAGGTTGGGGACGAGGTCGCCCTGATCCAGCGCCTCGGGCCGGGTGTCCGGGTAGAGGCCGTACTGCCCGCCCCGGATCGACGGCCCGAACGCGAAGCAGCCCCCGCCGGCCCCGTGGTCGGTGCCCGAGCCGTTGTCGCGCACCCGGCGCCCGAACTCGGAGAAGACGAACATGACCACGTTCTCGTCCGCGTCGTGCGCCCGCAGATCGTCCCAGAAGTCCGTCACCGCCCGCGAGACCTCGGTCCACAGCCGCTCGAAGGTCGGGGCCTGCGAGGCGTGCGTGTCGAAGCCGGCGAGCTGCGTGTAGAACACCCGCGTCCCGACCTCCGCCGTGTGGATCGTTGCGACGTCGCGCAGCGCCTTCGCGATCGGGTCGGTCCCGTACTCGACCTCCGACGCGTAGTCGCCCAGCGCCCCCTTCAGGATGCCCGCGCCGCTCAGCGCGTCGAGGCCCGTCTGGCCCAGGTAGGCGTTCACCGGGCCCGTCCCGATCGCGCGCCCGTACATCGTCGAGAAGCGCTGCAGCATCTTCGTGCGCTGCTGCTCCTGCTCGATGCTGGTCAGCAGCCCGTAGGTCGAGAGGTCCGCGACCGACGCCACCGACACCCCCGGCAGCACCATCGCCCGCGGCAGGCTGAGCCCAATGTTGACGCCCGTCACCGGGTTCTCGCCCTGCGGGTCCAGATCCCGGATCGCGCGCGCCACCCAGCCCTCTGTGCCCACCTTGTCGGGCTCGCAGGTGTGCCAGATGTCCATCGACCGGAAGTGCGACCGCGGGGAGTTCGGGTAGCCGACGCCGTGGATGATCGCCATGTCGCCCTGGTCGTAGAGCTCCTTGAGCGGCGCCATCTTCGGGTGCAGCCCCACCGCGTCGTCGATCTTGAGGACCTCCTCCGCGCCGACCCGCAGCGTCCCCTTGCGGCTGTCGTAGTAGTGCGGGTCGGCGTACGGGACGACCGAGTTCATGTAGTCGTTGCCGCCGCTCAGCTGGAGCACGACGAAGACCGGGGGTTTCGCTGCGGTGGTCATGGCTGCTGCTCTCTCAACTCCCGGCGCTCGCTCGTGACGGACCGGGCTTAGCCGAACTGGTACTCGGGGGTGGCGGCGATCAGCGACAGCATCTCGCCGACGCGCTGCGAGAGGGCGCCGTTGCCGTCGGCCGCGACGGGTCCATCGCCGCTGGCATGCGCGACCAACTCCGCGCGCGTATCCTCGGACACCGTCAGCGGCCCCATTAGATCCACGCACTCATCGACCAGCGCCTCCGGCGTCAGCGACGTCCCGTTCGAGGCGGCCACCCGCTCGACGATCCGCTGGACGCCGGGCAGCGTGGTGTCGCCCACGTGCTTGGCGACGAAGTTGATCCGGTTCACCACCGAGCCGCTGTTGATCCAGTCGCGGCCCGTCTGCCAGCCCTCGACGCTGGGCGGGTTGTGCAGGCTCTGGCCCATGTAGGCCGACTCCTGCGCGACGGCCGGCAGGCGCGGATCGGGGCGGGCCAGCTCGCCGGTCAGGCGCAGCGTGCCGACCACCACCTCCACCGGGCTCTTGACCCGCGCGAACCGCGCCTCTTTGAAGAAGTCCGACAGGAACAGCGCGCGCAGCACCGGCTTGAGCTCGAAGCCCGAGTCGACGAACGTCTGCGCCAGCAGATCGATCGCCGCCGGATCGCGTGGCGGCGTGATCGACCAGGCCGGCACCTGCGCCTCGTCGGCGACGAAGAAGTTGTACAGGTGCCGCACGATGAAGCGGGGGCAGGCGGGCTGCTGGAGGATGATGTCGATGATGTCTTCGCCGTCGAACGGGCCGGTGTGGCCCAGGAAGGTCTTCTCGCCGTAGTCGTGCTCCTCGGGCCGGAACTCGTAGGACCAGGAGAAGCGATGGTGCGGCTGGCGGGGGATCTTGGCCCCAATCGTCCAGCCGGTGAAGGCGCGGGCGCACTCGAAGACGTCCGTCTCCGTGTAGTGCCCCACGCCCAGCGAGAACAGCTCCAGCAACTCCCGGCCCCAGTTCTCGTTCGGCGAGCGCTTGTGGTTCTCCTGGTTGTCCAGCCAGTAGATCATCGCCGGGCTCTGGGCGATGCGGATCAGCAGGTCGCGATAGTTGCCCATGCCGTGCTCGCGGAACATCCCGACCTGGGTGATGAGGTGGTTGTCGTTGTCGACCTTCGAGTTGCCGGTGGCGAAGACGTGGTGCCAGAACAGCGCCATCTTCTCCTCGAGCGGGCGCCCCGTGTTCACCAAGTGGTACAGCCAGTTGCCCGCCCCCGGGTCCGTGACGGGTCCCCCGGTCCCCAGCGACGGCATGTAGCGCAGCAGCTCCTCTTCGTCGGCGCGGGGGACCGACGCCGGTGGATCGACCAGTTGCTCGACGGTCGCCTCGTAGCCCTGATCGGCGAGCCGCTCCAACTCGTCGCGGTCCGCGCCGAAGCCGGCGCGGCGCATGAGGTGCGCCATCAGCGCGATCTCGTCACTGTGCGACATATTCCTCCTCCGGCCGGTGCTGCTCAGCGAGTCCGGCGGCGCGTCCCAGCCCGCCGCCGCATGGGGGCAGTCTAGGGCAAACCGCGCCGATCCGGTCAACCCGACCGCACCCCCTCACTTCGGATATGACGGCGTGCGGTTCCGGGGCCGGATCGATCGGCGGGTTCAGCTCGCCCGCGCCGCGTGCGGCGCCGGGACCTCCACCTCCACGAACTCGAACCGCGTCGAAAGGGTGGGGGTGTCATCGCCGTATTCAGCGTAAGACTCGAGGACGTCCTCGGGGATGGGCTCGTTGTGGCAGGCGATGGCTTCCTTGATGGACATCTTCGGTTCGGGGAGGGGTTCGCCCTGCTCCAGCAGGTCCTCAATGTGGAAGCTGAGCGCCTCCCGGATCATGGCCTGCATCTCTTCCGGCGTGTCGGCGGCGCCCACGCAGCCCGGCACGTCCGGCACGTAGGCGCAGTAGTTGTTCGGGGTCTGCATAATGACGACGACGTACGTCAGCTTCATCGGTCTTCCCTCCTCAGGCCCGCCTGCCTCATGATACTCCGCCAGACCCACTGCTCTAGTTCCTTCCCGGGACGACCCGCGATCGTGACGGCTCCGAGCTTCTCCGGGTGATGGAACTGCCGATGGCTGCCCCGCGTCCGCACCGCCCCGACCTCACCCCCTAGCCCCCTCTCCAGCTGAAGCGCTGGAGAGGGGGGACCGGACGGGTCAGGTTCCCCCGCGCGATCGCACGCCGGAACCCCACGAGTGACACAGGGGGGGGTTACCACAGCGCCTGAAGCCGAGAAATTCGGTGGATAACCCCATAATTTCCTTCTTACTTTACATAAAGGGGGGGGGGTGCAATCCTATAATGTGCCATACTGGGGGCGCTCACGCACCGAGCGGTCCCACAAAGGGACAGCCGGGAACCAGAAGGGAACATGTGATGAGCGACCGGAACTATTGGACGAGTCTGCGACAGCGGAAGATCTCGCGCCGCACCATGTTGGGAGCCAGCGCCAAAGCCGGCGTTGGCGTAGCCGGCCTCGCGTTGGTCGGCTGCGGGGAGGACGACGCGCCCGCGCCCGTTGATACGTCCGCGATCGACGCCGCGGCGGGCGACGCGTCCGCCGCGGCCGCCGCCGCGGGTGAGGCCGCCGAGGCCGCGTCCCGCGCCGCCAGCGCCGCCGAGGCCGCCTCCGCGGCCGCGGCCGACACGTCCGCGGTCGACGCGGCGGCGGCAGCCGCCGCGCAGGCCGCCAGCGCCGCCGAGGCCGCCGCCGCCCTGGCCGCCGAGGCGGCCGAATCGGAGGACGCCGCCAACGCGGCCGCCGCCGCGGAAGCCGCCGCCGCGGCTGCCGCCGACGCGGCCGCCGCCGCATCCGCGGCCGGTGATCAGGCTGCCGCGGCTGTCGCCGCCGCCGCCGCCGAGGCGGCCGAGGCCGCCGCCCAGGCCGCCCGCGACGTCGCCGCGGCCGTCGAGGCCGGCACCGCCACCGCGGCCGCCGCCCAGGCCGCCATCGACAACGCCGCCGAGGCCGCCGCTGCGGCTGCCGCCGCGGCCGGGGAGGCGTCCGCCGCCGCGGGGCAGGCCGCCGCCACCGCCCAGGAGACCGCCGCCACCGCCGAGGCCGTCGCCGAGGCCGCCGCCGAGACCGCTGCGGCCGCTGTCATGGCGGCCGAAGAGGCCGCCGACGCGGCCAGTGAGGCCGCCGCCGCCGCCGGGGAGGCCGCCGAGAGCGCCGCCATGGTGCTGGAGGAGTCCCAGCCGGTCGAGGGCGAGACCGACTTCAACGCCACGGTGCGCATCGCCATCGACACCGCGACGGGCGGCCTCGACCCCATTGGAGCCGCTTCCTTCCCCGCCCTGCTGCCGCTCTATGACACCCTGGGGCAGTTCGACCAGTACTCGAAGGAGTTCGTGCAGTCCTCGGCGTCCTTCGAGTGGGTCGAAGACTTCACCGCGGGGATCTGCATCGTCAAACCGGGCATTCAGTTCCATGACGGCTCGCCCTTGACCGCGGAGGACGTCAAGTTCTCGCTCGATCGCACGGCCGGCATTGCCCCCTACAACGACGACGGCACCACCACCTCCCTCTACACCTGGATGGTCTCCGCCATCCGGGATGAAGTCACCGTCGAGGGCCCCCGCACCGTGCGCATCCCGGTGAACCGGGACGCCTCGGCGTTCGCCGTGATGGGGACGGAAGTGCGGATGACGCCGAAGCACATCATCGAGGAGGTCGGCGACGAGGTGTGGGCCACCCTCGGGATCGGCACCGGCCCCTTCCAGCTCGAAGCGCACGCCCCGGACGATCACTCGTTCCATACGCGCTTCGAGGACTACCACGTGGAGGCCGGATCGACACACCGCGTCCACAAGCCCTGGATGGCGAGGCTGGAGCAGTACGTGCGGCCGGAGCCGGTGAGCCGCGTGGCCATGCTGGAGGCCGACGAGGCCGACATGACGCTGTCCCTCGGCTGGGACCTGTCGAGCACCTTCGAGGACAGCGATGACTTCGACGTGCTGTTCGCCGCGGGCACCGACAACTGGAACATCGTCTTCAACACGGAACGGCCGGCGGAAGACGGCACGTTCCCGTTCCGGGACATCCGCGTGCGCCGGGCGGTCAACCACGCCGTCAACTGGGAGGCGATCATCGAGTCCCGCGGCGGCTTCGAGCGGCGCAACATGGGCATCGCGGCGACCAACATCGGCGCCCTGACGGAGCAACAGCGGGCGGATCTGGTCATGGAGTACGACCCGGACAAGGCGCGCGCCCTGCTGGCCGAGGCCGGCTACGAGAACGGCTTCCACGTGCCCTTCTGGGGCTACGCGTCCCGCTTCGTCGGCATCGTGGAGGGCGGACTGGCCATCGCGCAGGACCTGGAGGCGGTCGGCATCACGACCGACTTCCAGGCCGACGAACATGCCGTCTTCCGGCCGCGCCTGGGGGCGATTGGCGACGACGGTATCCACGAGGCGGCCGGATTCCACCACTACTTCTTCAACACCTACCCGGACCCGGTCAGCAATATCAACGCGTGGATCTCCAATGACGGCTCGATCTCGCATTCGAAGGCGGACCCGGACTCCAACATCCAGTCGCTCGTCGAGGCGACGCGCGCGGCGTTCGATCCGGAAGAGCGCGCGCAGGCGATCAACGCGCTCCAGGTGGCGATCTACTCGGAAGCGATGTTCCTGTTCGGCATCGAGCAGGTGAACGTGGGCGTCACGCGGAAGAGCATCGAGTGGATCAACTACGGCGCCCGGCAGGACGAGTTCAACTACTGGGGGATCCGCCCGACGCTCGCCTAGGCGCTGACCTCACCCCCTGGCCCCCTCTCCATTGCGAAGCAATGGAGAGGGGGAACGTGGCCGCGGCGTCGTCGGGGAGCCCCTCGTGGGCGCCCGGACTCCGCCCGGGAGGACGCCCGGCAGGGCGACCACAAGGGTCGCCCCGACTACCGCGACGCGGGAGCTCCGGTTCCCTCTCCCCTGGGGAGAGGGTTAGGGTGAGGGGGAGCGGCCGCCGAGGCCCCCTCACCCCTACCCTCTCCCTCAGGGAGAGGGGATCAGGCCCGAAATGGATTGCCATGAGCGACGCAGGCGCCCCCGGCAGGCCCCCCGGCAGGTCTGAGGTGGGCGCGCCGGACGCCCGGCGATGACGGGCAACAGCGTCTGGCAGGTGCTGGGCTCGCGCCTCCTCCAGGGGCTGCTGGTCGTGTTCCTCGTCGTCACGGCCGTCTTTGTCGTCGGCCGGATGACGCGCGACCCGATCGCGTACCTGGCGGACATTCAGTCGACGCAGGCGGAGATCGACGCGCTGCGGGATCGCTTCGGGCTCAACGACCCGCTCTACGTGCAATACGGGAACTTCCTCTGGGACACGGTCCAGCTCGACATGGGGCAGTCCCTGCTCAGCGGCCGGGACGCCCTCGGCGAAGTCACCTCGCGGCTCGGGAAGACCCTGCAGCTGGGCGCCGCCTCGCTGCTGTTCTCCCTGGTGCTCGGCCTGTCGATGGGGGTGATCGCGTCGTTGCGCCGGGGCCGTCCGACCGACTGGCTGGCCCGCTTCCTGGCCGTGGTCGGCCAGGCCGTGCCCGACTTCTGGCTGGGCCTGATGCTGATCTTCCTGTTCGCCGTCGAGCTCGGCATGCTGCCCACCGGCGGCAGCGGCGGCCTGAAGCACATGATCATGCCCATGGTCACGATGGGGACGTTCACCGCCGCCGCGCTCATGCGGCTGACGCGCTCGGGCATGATCGACGCGATGGGCTCGGACTTCGTGCGCACGGCGCGGGCCAAGGGCCTGCCCGAGCGCCGGGTCGTCTCGCGCCACGCCCTGCGCCACGCGCTGCTGCCGGTGGTGACGCTCCTCGGCCTCCAGGCGGGCCGGCTGATGGCCGGCACGCTGATCGTGGAGACGGTCTTCGCCTGGCCCGGCATCGGCCGGCTGACGATCGACTCGATCGGTGGGGGCGACTTCCCGGTCACGCAAGCCGCGATCATGCTGATCGCGGCCTCGATCGTGCTGGCCAACATTTTCGTCGACCTGTCCTACCGGCTGGTTGACCCGCGCATCCGGGCGGGAGCCGGCTGATGACCGCACAGGAAGTCCCGGTCCCGGTCCTGGAGCCCACCATCCGGCGGCGCCCACGCAACTGGAAGCGGCTGGCGGTGCTCTTCCCCTCCCTGCTCGTCGTGACGCTGTTCCTCGTCGCGGCGATCTTCGCCGACCTGCTCTCCGCCTACGACCCGGAGGAGATCGTGCTGCCGGACCGCCTGATCCCGCCCGCCTTCGACGGCGGCACGTGGGATCACGTCCTGGGCACCGACCAGCTGGGCCGCGACATCCTCTCCCGCACGATGTTCGGCGCCCGCATTTCCCTGACCGTCGTCGTGATCGCGGTCCCCGCGGCGGCCGCCGTCGGCACGCTGTTCGGCCTGCTGGCCGGCTGGCGGCTGGGCTGGACCGACCGGGTGCTGATGCGGCTCGTGGACATGCAGCTGGCCTTCCCGGCGCTGCTCTTCGCCGTCCTCGTCGCCGCCGTCTGGGGCCCCAGCCTGCGCAACGTGATCCTCATCATCACGCTCTGGACCTGGGCCGGCTACGCGCGCTTGGTGCGGGCCGACGTCCTCTCCCTGCGCGAGCGGGAGTTCGTCCTCGCCGCGCGCGCGATCGGGGCGCGGGACCGGCGCGTGCTCGCCCGCCACGTGCTGCCCAACCTGGTCAACGTCGTCGTCATCCTGATGACGATGGAGGTCGCCACCGTGATCCTGTTCGAGGCGGGGCTGAGCTTCCTCAACGTCGGGGTCGAGGCCGGAACCCCCTCCTGGGGGATCATGATCTCGGAGGGGCGCAACTTCATGCCGATCGCCTCGTGGCTGATCTGGATCCCGGGCATCGCCATCGTGATGATCGCGCTGACCGCCATGATGATGGGCGACTGGGTCCGCGACGCCCTCGATCCGCAGTTGCGCAACCTGCGCTGATGTATCGTTTGTCTATCGCTTGGCCGATCGAACATCAACGAAGGGAATTCAGGACATGGTGACGACAACACGATCCCAGCACATCGCGACGCAGGTCGCGGTGCCCCAGGACAAGGCCGTTCCGCCGCAGTACGCCTCCGCCGGGCCGACATCCACAGTCAAGTCGGAAGTCGACCGGCTGGTCGACGGCCGCTTCCGCGTGGCGCGGCTGCAGCGATTCGTCGCGGATGCGTCGCGGCGAGAGATGGTCGTCCCGAGCGCGCCGATGTCCGCGGACGCCGTCCGCAGCGGGGCGGGTACGTCGGGCATCTACACGGTCGTCGAGCCGCCGGATCTGGACCTGTACCGGTCGTACATTCCCGATCCGCTGCGGATGCCCGCGGCGCCCGAGGTCGCCCTGGCGCTGGTCGACTTCAACTCCGGCAACCCCGCGATCCGGTATCCCGAGGGCTGGGTGCTGGTCAAGGCGACGCGTCCCGACAACGGCGCCGACCTGTGGGTCGTCGCCAGCATGCCGGTGGCGAACGTGTTGACCGCGTACATCGGCCTCGCCTGGGGGCTGCCGAAGTACATCTCCGATGAGATGACCATCGCGCGCGATCGCGCGGAGGTGATCTACGAAGGGGCCGTGCGCTTCTCCCTCGAGCTGACGCCTGGATCCGTCGCCGACGGGCCGGCGCTGCGCGATCGCATCGGGTCGATCCACGAGCTGGGCATGCTGCAGCCACATATCGGCAAGAGCGGGATCGTCCCGATCCATGGCTTCGGCCGGGGCACGCAGCTGCAGACCGTGGAGTGGGCGGCCGGGACCGTCAAGGCCCACTTCTCCCCCGACGATCCCTGGGCGGGGCTCGTGCCGGCCGGCTCGGAGACGCCCGGCGTCTTCCAGCGCGTCGCGCCGACGGGCCACGGCGAGGCCGTCTGGCAGAAGATCGGGACCTCCGCGGCGATCAAGTAGGGCGGTCTGCGTTGCCATTGCCGAGCAAGAGAACCGTCGCCGCCTGGTTCGACGACGGCCACATCCGGCTGATCGAGCAGGACGTCCCGGAGCTGCGGCCCGGCGCCATCGCCGTCGATGTGCGGGCGTCGTCGGTCAGTCCCGGCAGCGAGTTCAGCTGGGGCCGCGACCAGCGCGAGGTGATGGGCGGATGGCGCAGCCTGGCGGAGCACGGCAGGTCCCCGGACGCCGCCAGTGAACCGCGTGCCTATGGCGGCTACTCGAACGCCGGCATCGTGATCGCGATCGGCGAAGGCGTGACGCGCTTCCGGCCGGGCGACCGGGTCGCATGCATCGGCGGGGGGGATGCCGTCCAGTCCGCCGGACAGCCCCGGCGCAACGCCGCGCACACCGATACCGCGGTCGTGCCGCACAATCTCGCCGTCCATCTGCCCGAGCCGGTGACCTACGCGGAGGGGTCGTACGGGATGTTGATGGGCACGGCGCTGAACGCGCTGCGGCGGGCGGACCTCAAGTTCGGCGAGTCGTATGCCGTGGTCGGGCTGGGCGTCGTGGGTCAGCTCACGGCGCAATTGCACATGCTGGCGGGCAATCGCGTCATCGGCTGGGACACGGTGCCCTTGCGGACGGAGATCGCGCGGAAGTGGGGCATCGACGCGACGGTGACGGTCGGCCCGGAGGATCCCGTCGCCCGGACGCGCGAGTTCACCGGCGGGTACGGCCTCGACGGGGGAGTGATCGCGTTCGGTGGCGAAGCAAGCAAGGCCGTGCAGAGCCTCGCCCAGTGCATGAAACGGACCCCCGATGGGCATCCGGTCGGCCCCATCGTCGTGGTCGGGATGGCGCGATTCACCTACAGCGACCATGAAGCGGCCGGGGTGACGAACATCGACATTCGCAGCGCGATGCGGATGGGGCCCGGCTATCACGACGCGGCGTGGGAATCCGGCGCCGTCTACCCACCGGTGCTGGTGCGCTGGACCACCACCACGAACCTGGAGCTGTGCATGCGGCTGGTCGCGGAGGGCAAGCTCGACATCGACACACTGATCACGCACGTCATCCCCTTCGCCGACGTCGACGCGGGCATATCGCAGGCGCTGGAGGATCCGGACCGGATGCTCGGGGTCGTGTTCACCCGCGACGGGTAAGCTCGCCCGCGGAAGGGAGGGCTTCGCATGCCCGTCACCCTCGACTGGCTCGGCTGCGCCACGTTCCGTCTGACCATCGACGACCTGGTGGTGTTCCTCGACGCCTACATCGATCGCGTGCCCCTGGCGCCGCCGGTGGGGTTGTCGGCGGCGGAGGTCGATCGGGCCGACTACGTGCTCGTGGGGCACGCGCACTTCGATCACATCGCCGGCGCCGAGACGATCGCGCTGAACACCGGCGCGCGCTTGATCGGCTCCAACGAGACCGCGCTGGTGCTGCGGGAGGCGGGCGTGCCGGAGTCGCAGTTACTGCCCTCGCAGGGGGGCGAGCGCCACCGCCTGGCGGACGGGGTCAGCGTGGAGGTGTTCCCGGGACTCCACTCCTGCATCTGGGTGGGCGGCTCCCATGATCCGGGCGCAGTGGTCCTCGGCCACTACGGCCTCTGCGAGGACGAGCGCTGGGATCCCGGCGCGGCCCGGGCCGACGGCGGCGAACGCGGCCCGGATCCCGACCCGGCGGCGGTGCGGCAGATGGCGGACCACCGCGCCGGCGCGATCGGCAGCGACCGCGACGGGGGCGCCCTCGCGTACCTGATCGAGACGCCGTACGGCAGCATCTTCTTCCACGACACCTCCGGCGGCTGGACCGGGGTGCTGCAGGACCTGCGGCCCGACTTCGCGATCGTCGCGATGGCGGGCCGTGGCAACGTCGACGGGGAGCCGATTCAGGGGTCGTTGGCGCAGTTCGTGGGGCGCATGGCGTCGATCCTGCGGCCGCCGCGGCTGACGCTGGGCCACCACGACGACTGGATGCCGCCGTTCACCCGCGACATGACGCACGCCGACGCGCTGGCCCCGGTCAAGCGGGAGCTGGCGCGGATCGCGCCGCGCAGCCGCCTCGTGGAACTGCCCTACCGCAGCGGCTACGTGATCTTCGAGTAGCGGGCGCGCCCGTCAGACCGGCGGCACCGCCACCCTGCGCCCCTCCCGGGCCGACTCGCGCACCGCGTCGAGGACGGCCTGACAGCGCAGCCCGTCCTCGAGGTTCGGCGCGGGCGAGCCGCCATCGCGGATGCCGCGCTCAAACTCGCGGAGGAGGCGCTGGAGGACGGACACCCGCCAGGCGGGCGCGTCCTCCAGGGGTGGCAGGGAGGCGGGGCGGGGAAGTTCGTCGAACTGCTCGGCGTCGGTCTTGCCGCCGAGGACCGGCGGGTCGGAGAGCATCGAGTTCTTCTGCGTGACCAAGAGTGCGCCGTCCGTGCCGGCGATGACGACGCGGATTGGGTGGCTGACCCCGCTGGCCCAGGACTGCGTCAGGGTGACGAGTCCACCGCCGGCCAGCGTCATGGTGCACGTCCAGAAGTCGTCGGTGTCGGACTGCACGGTCGCCCCGCTCGCGGGGTCGATGCGATCGGGGATGAACGTGCGGATATCGGCGCTGACCTCGCGGATCTCCCCGAACCACTGGCGCACCATATCGATGTAGTGGGAGCCGTGCTCATTGAGCGTGCCGCCGCCCAGGGCCACTCGGTCGTGCCATGTGAGGTTGAGGTGCGGGCCAATGGATGCACTCTCGATCAGGAGATCGATGTTCGCGTGGCGCAGGTCGCCGACGTAGCCGTCGGCGAGGAGCTGCCGGACGTGCAGGCGCGCCGGAGTGAAGCGAAACTCGAAGTCGATCATGGCGGTGACGCCGGCGGCCTGCGCCGCGGCGTGCATGTCACGCGCGTCGTGCAGGTTCATGGCCAGCGGCTTCTCGCAGAGGACGTGCTTCCCGGCGGCGACGGCCGCGAGCAGGATTTCCCGGTGCGTCGGGGTGGGAGTCACGATCGCGACGGCGTCCAGGTCGTCGCGTTCGACGAGCGCGTGGTAATCCGCGGTCGCGACGGGGATGCCGAGGCGGGCGGCCAGGTCGGGGAGATCGGGCTCGATGCTGCAGAGGGCGCCCACGTCCCAGCCCTGGGCGCGAAACGCCGGCAGGACGGTGTTCGTGGCATGGGGGCCGGTGCCCAGAATCCCCACTCGTAACGACATCACGCGTACCTCCAGCGCTCGGCCGTCGGGCCGGCACGAGGCTAGCATGGCGGTGTGGTCGGGCCACATCGTTCCCCGACCGTCCGGCACGAAGGATGGGCCATGCCCGGACTCCTCATCACCGCCCGCCTCGCCCGCCAGTGCGACGGCGACCTGCGCGCCATCGCCGCGCGGACCGGCGCGCCGATCACCCCGCTGATCTTCCCCGGCGGCGGCGCGCCGCCGCCGGCGTTGCTGGCCGAGGTCGAGTTGGCCTACGCCTCGCCGGATTTGTACGACGTGGGGGTACGAGAGGTGTGGCGTTTCCTCGACGCGATGGACGCCGCGAGGCGCCTGCGCTGGGCGCATCTGGGCTGGGCCGGCACCGACAACCCGCGCTTCGCCGCGATGCTGGAGCGCGGCGTGCGCCTGTCGAACTCGCCCGGCGCGGCGGCGGAGCCCATCGCGCACAGCGTGATGGCGGGGCTGCTGTCCCTGGCGCGCCGCTTCCCGCACTTCGCCGCCCAGCAGCGCGACCACCGCTGGGAGCGGCTCCCGCTCGACCGCAGGCCGCCCGAGCTCAGCACGCAGACCCTCGTCGTCTACGGGCTGGGCGCGATCGGCGGCGAGGTCGCGCGGTTGGCGCGCGCCTTCGGCCTGCACGTCATCGGCGTGCGGCGCAGCCCCCGCAGCGCGCAGGACACGGTCGATGAGCTGGTCCACCCGCGCGACTTCGACGCCGTGCTGCCCCGGGCCGACTGGCTCGTGGTCGCCGCGCCGAGGACGCCGCAGACGGAGGGGGCCATCTCCGCCGCGCGGCTGGCCCTGCTGCCGCCCCACGCGCACCTGATCAACATCGCGCGGGGCAAGATCGTCGACGAGCCGGCGCTGATCGACGGCCTGCAGTCGGGCGCGCTGGCGGGCGCATACCTCGACGTGGTCGCGCAGGAGCCGCTGGACCCGGCGTCGCCGCTCTGGGACCTGCCGAACGTGATCCTGACCCCGCACAGCTCCTGGGTGGGGCAGGGCAACCCCGAGCGCGCGCGCCTGATCTTCCTCGACAACCTCGAGTGCTGGCTGCGCGGCGATCCGCTGCCCCAGGAGATCCGCGTGCGGTGAGTGCCCCCAGCCGCTGCGCGCCGGTACCCTCCGCAGGGGGTGGACCCGCACGTGCCAACGACTCCGGTCGAGTTCCCGGCCAGCCTTGATCCCTACCGCGCGCGCCTGCGGGACACGTTCGGCTACCCGGACCTGCGCGACGGCCAGGCCGAGGTGCTCGAAGCGCTGGCGCACAGCGATGTCGTCGGCGTCATGCCGACGGGCAGCGGCAAGAGCGCCTGCTTCGTCCTGCCGGCGCTTGAGGTCGGGCGCACGCTGGTCGTCTCGCCGCTGATCGCCCTGATGCGCGACCAGGTCACCAACCTGGGCCGCTCCAACGTCGAGGCGGCGTTCATCAACTCGTCGGTCGGCCGGGCCGAGAAGAACGCCCGCTATCTGGCCTTCGTGCGCGGCGAGCTGCCGCTGCTGTACGTCGCGCCCGAGGGCCTGCGCAACTCGAAGCTGATCGAGGGACTGCGGCGGCACGGCGTCAACCTGCTCGCCATCGACGAGGCGCACTGCATCTCGCAGTGGGGGCACGACTTCCGCCCCGACTACCTGCTCCTCGGGGAGCTGCGGAAGCAACTCGGCAACCCCCGCGTGCTCGCGCTCACCGCCACCGCCGACGCCCGCGTTCGCAAGGACATCGCCGTGCGGCTGGGCATCGACGGCGCCGCGCATGAGGTGGTGACGTCATTCGACCGGCCCAACCTCGAGCTGTCCGTCGAGGTGCACCCGCGGATCCACGACCGCATCGAGCGAGCGGTCGCCATCGTCCAGGCGCACCCCGAGGGGTCCGGCATCATCTACGTCCGCACGCGCCTGCGCACCGAAGAGCTGGCCGCGCGGCTGCGCGAGGCGGGCGTCGCGGCCGAGGCCTACCACGCCGGCTTGGGCAGCGACCTCCGCTCCGCCGTCCAGGGGCGCTTCGACCGCGGAGACACGGACGTGATCGTCGCGACCAACGCCTTCGGCCTGGGCGTGGACAAGCCCGACGTGCGCTTCGTGATCCACTTCAACATGCCGGGGCGGCTGGAGTCGTACTACCAGGAGGCGGGCCGCGCCGGGCGCGACGGCGAGCCTGCCTCCTGCGTCCTGCTCTACGGCAAGCGCGACCGTCAGGCCCAGCAGTGGTTCATCGACGAGGCGCACCCGGACAACGCGCAGGTGCGCACGATCTGGCGCAACCTCGTGTACGACGATGACGACGCGCCGCCCGGCGCGGGCCGCGGCCCGGCGCAAACCGACGACCAGGCCAACAACGCGCTCGAGGCCCTGCGCGCCTCGGGGCTCGTCGCCCCCACCGACTTCCGCCTGCTCTCGCGGGATCCCGATGCCCCCATCGACACGGGCGCGATCAGCGCACATCGCAAGTACGCGGAATCCCGGCTGGCGCGCATGGTGGAGTACGCCGAGACGCGGACCTGTCGTCGCCGCCTGATCTTGGCGTACTTCGGTGAGGCGGCGCCGCGGACCTGTGACCACTGCGACAACTGCAAGCCCCCCGCCCCGCGACGGCGCTCCGATCGGGCGCGGCGCGAGGCGGAGCCGCAGCCCGCCGGTGACCCGGCCGATCCGTTCGCCCAGCGGCTGCGGGCCTGGCGCCGGGAGCGGGCGCAGGCCGACGGCGTCCCCGCGTTCGTCGTGTTCGGCGACAAGACCCTGTACGACATCGTCGCGCGACGCCCGACCTCCGACGCCGCCCTGTTCGAGGTCTGGGGTATGGGCCGCGCCAAGGTCGAGCGATACGGCGCGGAACTGCTCAGGCTGCAACGGGAGACGCCGCAGCCCTAGCCTTGTCCGGGCAGCGCGTCACGCGAAGGACCACGCGAAGGAGGAGTCCGGCCATGAAGTTCGGCCTGCGTTACTGCAACATCGGTCCCTACACCGACCCCGCGCGAGCCGTCGATCTCGTGCAGGCGGCCGAGGAGGCGGGCTTCGACTCCGCCTGGACGATCGAGCACACCGTCGTGCCGGGCGGCTACGAGTCGGTCTACCCCTACGCGCCCGGCGGCCGCATGCCCGGCCGGGAGGCCGAGTTCATCCTGCCCGACCCGCTCATCTGGCTCGCCTACGTCGCCTCCGCGACCTCCCGCATCAAGCTGGGCACCGCCATCCTCATCCTGCCGCAGCACAATCCGGTCATCACGGCCAAGCAGGTCGCGACGCTGGACCACCTCTCCGGCGGGCGCGTCCTGCTCGGCATCGGGGTCGGCTGGCTGAAGGAAGAGTTCGACGCCATCGGCGCACCGTTCGCCGACCGCGGCCGCCGCACCGACGAGTACGTGGCCGCCATGCGCGAGCTGTGGTCGTCGGACGCGCCCACCTTCCACGGCGAGTTCGTGCACTTCGACAACGCCCACTGCCAGCCGCGCCCGGTCAACGGATCCGTGCCCATCGTCGTCGGCGGCGACAGCAAGCCCGCCGCGCGGCGCGCCGGCCGCCTGGGCGACGGCTACTTCCCCGCCCGCGGCGCCCCCCTGGACATGATCGACCTTGCCCGGCGCACCGCCGAGCAGCACGGCCGTGACCCGGACGCCCTGGAGATCACCGCCAGTCTGCCCGATGACCTCGACGAGATCCCCCGGCTCGCCGCGGCCGGCATCCACCGCCTGGCCGTGCCGGTCTCGGCGGGCGCGGGGCTGCGGGCGGTCGTCCGCTCCCCCGCCGACGCGCTGGCCTTCAAGGACACGATCGAGCGCTACGCCGACGTCTAGGCCGTCGGCCTAACGACGCTGCAGCCGATACACCCGCAGCGCCGTGTCGTGGAACAGCGCCGCCCGATCGTCCGGCGCGAAGCCCGCCGTGAGCTTCTTGAACTGGTTCCACAGCACCGTGTAGCCGCACGACTCCTTGTCGACCGGGAAGTTGCTCTCGAACATGCAGCGCTGCGGCCCGAACTGCTCGATCGTGTGCTCGTACCAGGGGCGGTTCGCCGCCAGCAAGTCGTCCGAACTGGGGGCGACGTCGCGCTCGTGCCAGCCGAAGCCGTTGATCGCCATCTGGATGCCCCCCACCTTCGCCACGACGTTCGGGCAGCCGGCCAACTCCGCGATCGTCCCCCGCCACTCCGCGAAGACCTCGTCGCCCCGCCCCGCGTACGGGCCCACGCCGATCGGCCCGCCCAGGTGGTTCAGGATGATCGTCGTCTCCGGGAACGCCCGGGCGAACGCCGTCAGCTCCGGGATCTGCGGGTGGTACAGCCACGCCTCGAAGCTGAGGCCGTAGCGCGCCAGGCAGGCGAAGCCCTCGCGGAACGCCGGATTCTGGAGCAGCCCCGGCCCCGGCAGGATGCGCGACTGCGGCACATCCGCGTGCCCGTCCCAGCAGACATGGTGGCGGATGCCGCGGAAGCGGTCGGGGCTCGCCGCGATCTGCGCCTCCAGCACCTCCGATACCGCCGCTCCCAGCCGCAGGTCCGCGTGCCCCACGATGCCCGTCGCGACCCGCGTATCCCCGTACTCGCCGCTCGCGCTCTGCGCCGCGATCCCGCCCACGAACTCCGTCTCGCCCACGGGCCGCAGCGACTCCGGGCCGTCGGCCCGATACATCGCGCCGCACTCGATGAAGACCGTCTGCCGCACGTTGTGCCCGGCGACATCGTCCAGCAACTCGTCCAGGAAGTAGCGCCAGCCGGGCCGGTCCCACAGATGGTGATGCGGGTCGATGATCGGCAGTTCCGGCTCCAGCGCCGCCTCGATTGTGGTCGCCAGCCAGCGCGGGTCGGGCGTCATCGCGCTGCCCGATCCACGCCTCGGCCTGCGGCCTCCCGCCCCGACCGCCTCACGAGGACGCCACCGATCCCCCGTCGCAGGTGATCGTCTCGCCCACCGTGTAGGCCCCGGCCCGCGAGCTGAGGTAGATCGCCAGCCCCGCGATGTCCTCCGGCGTCCCCACGCGGCCGCGCGGGTTGCGCGCGCCGACGCTCTCCCAGTCCTGCCCCTCGACCTTGCCGCCGAATCCGACGCCGGCGCTCAGCATCCAGCTGGGGAACGGCCCCGGCGCGATCGCGTTGACGATGATGTTCTCCTTCACCAGGTGGGCCGCGAGCACCCGCGTCAGGTGGTGGACGGCGGCCTTCGAGGGGCCGTACGAGAAGTTGTCGAAGATCGGCGTCTTGATCCCGTCCACCGATCCGATGTTGATCACGCGGGCCGGATCCTCGTGCGTGGCCGACGCCCGCAGCAGCGGCAGCAGCTGCTGCGTGAGGAAGAAGATGCCCTTGACGTTGGTGTTCATCACCTTGTCCCAGCCCGATTCGGGGAACTCGTCGAGCGGCGCCCCCCAGGCCGTCCCGGCGTTGTTGACCAGGATGTCGAGCCGGCTCTCGCGGGCCGCCAGCGCCGACGCCAGCGCCGTCACGCCCGCCATGTTGCCCACGTCGCCGGGCAGCGAGATGCACTCGCCGCCGAACTCGTCCACCAGGCGCGCAGCGGTCGCCTCGCAGGCGTCGGCTTTGCGCGAGCTGATGTAGACCTTCGCGCCGTGCGCGAGGAACCCGCCCGCGATCATTTCGCCAATCCCCCGCGACCCGCCCGTGACGAGCGCCGTCTTGCCTTCGATCGAAAAGATGTCCCGCATCGTGTATCTCCTTGGTTCGGATCTGGCCTGGTTCGGATCTGGCCCGGCGCGAATCCAGCGCCGGGGGCGAGTGTCGGCGAAGCGGGCCGTTCAATCCAGGCCCCGTGACCGAGCACGCGCGCGTCGCCTAGACTCCTTCCGCCGGCGATGCCGGACCAACGGGCGGGGGCGACGCATGTTCGACATGCTTCACGGGCTGCGGGTGCTGGACCTGGGGACGGGCGTCTCGGGGCCGTACTGCGCCAAGCTGCTGCTCGACGCCGGCGCGAGCGTGGTGCGAGTGGAGCCGCCGGGCGGCGATCCGCTGCGCTTCCAGGGACCGCCCGTCGATGACGACGCGGGCGCGGCCTTCGCCTTCTGCAACGCCGGCAAGCAGTCGGTCGTGCTCGACTACACGCAGCCCGACGGCGCGCGCCGGCTGTGGGAGCTGCTGCGTTGGGCCGACGTCGTGATCGAGAATGAAGCGCCGGGCGTCCTCGCGCGCCACGGCTTCGGCCCCAGCGACGTGCTAGCCGCCCGCCCCGCCATGGTCTACGTCTCCATCACCGGCTACGGCCAGACCGGTCCCCGCCGCGACTGGCGGATCTCGGAACTCAGCATCGGCGCGGCGGGCGGCATGGTCGACCTCAACGGCGCCGACGATCGCGAACCGATCGCCTACCCCGGCAACGTCATGGGCATCTGGTGCGGGGCCGCGGCGGCGGCCGGCGCCCTCGCGGCGTGGCGGCACGCGCGCCGCGCCGGCGTCGGCCAGCACGTCGATGTCAGCATGCAGGAGGCCATCGCCTCGACGCTCTTCCTCTACTACGCGGACTACGAGTACACCGGCGCGATCCAGCCCCGCGGGCAGCGGGAGCTGCTCGCAGCCAGCGACGGCGATCTCTACCTGCGCTGGGTGGGATCGCCGGAGTGGGACGAATTCGCCATCGCGATGGAGACGCTGGAACTCGCCGTCCGCCCCGAGCTGGGCCCGCCCGACGGTCAGGCCCTCCACTTCGACGAGATCATGCGCCTGCTCGGCGAGACCGTGAAGACGAACACCCGCGAGCACTGGCGGGACGTGGCGATGGAGCACGGCTTCCTCGCCGGCCCCTTGCAACGCCCCGACGAAGTCTTCGCCTGCCCGCACCTCGCCGCGCGCGACTTCTTCGGCGAGCTCCGCCTCGCATCGGGCCGGCGCCTGCCGTTCCCCGGCATCCCCTACACCGTCGACCGCGACCGCCCCGCCCCGCGCCGCACGGTTCCCCGCTCCGGCCAGCACAGCGATGCCGTCTTCGCCGCGCTCCCCGCGGCCGCCGCCCCCGCGCCCGCGCCGCCATCCCCCGGCGCCGCGAGCAGGCCCGCCCTCGACGGCGTTCGCATCCTCGACAACGGCGTCTTCCAGGCCGGCACGCTGCCCGCCCGCATCCTCGCCGACCTCGGGGCGGAGGTCATCCGCGTCGAGAACTACCTCAAGCCCGACGTCGTGCGGAACGCCCCGCAGCCCGACGGCGAGGCCGACGCGGGGTTCTGGGAGCGCGGCGGCATCCACCACGAACAGCATCGCAACAAGCGCTACGGCGTCGGCCTCGACATCACCACCGCCGACGGCCGCGACGCCTTCCTGCGGCTCGCAGCCAGTTGCGACGTCGTCCTCGACAACCACCCCTACGACGTCTTCGAGCGGCTGGGCCTCACCTGGGAAGCGCTCCGCGAGGCCAATCCGGACCTCGTCTTCGTCAGCACGTCCGGCTACGGCGCGACCGGGCCGTTCCGTCGCATGCGGGCCCTGGGCATGGTCCTCGAGCTGGCCACTCTGACCTGGTTCAACGGCTATCCCGGCGAGAAGCCGCGGCGCGGCAACCCGCCCGTCGTCGATCACGTCGTCGCGTATCACGTCGCCTTCCTGATCCTGGCGGGGATCGAGCGCCGCGACCGCACGGGCGCCGGGGCATGGATCGACGTCGCCCAGTACGAGGTCGGCGCGAACCTGGCCGGCGACCTGCTCCTCAGCGAGGCCGCCGGCCACCCCGTCGAACGACGCGGCAGCGACTACCCCGGACACCTGCTCGACGAGTGCTTCCCCGGCGCCGGCCGCGACCGCTGGCTCGCCGTCTCCATCCCCGACCGCGCCGCGCTCGATCGCGTCGCCGCCCTCCTCGGGGCGTCGGGCGCCACGCCTCGTACCCCCGACGACCTCCGTCCCCACCTCGCCGCCTGGTCCCGCGCCCGCGACCCGCTCGACGCCGCCACCCAACTCCAAGCGAACGACATCCCCGCCTCCCCGGTCAACAACGTCCGCGACCTCCTCCTCGATGACCACCTGCGCGCGCGTGACTTCTTCTGGCTCATCGACCACGACCCCGTCCAGGCGCCCGTCGGGGTGCGCGCCTGGCCCGGGTCGGGCGTGCGTCTCAGCGGCGCGCCGGCCCCGCCCGTCTGCCGCGCCCCCATGCTCGGCGAGCACAACCGTCTGCTCGCCACCGGCCTGATGGGCTACACGGAATCGGAGTACGAGGCGTTGGAGGCCCGCGGCGTCTTCGGCAGCGTGCCCCTCGCCGCCGACGCGATCCCGGCGAAGCAGGACCTGGCGTCCCGCACCGGGCTGAGCGCCTGGTCGTACCCCTGGAGGGCCCGCGAGATGGATCCGCACTACCATGAGCGCCTGCGCGGGCGCTTCGGCCGCTTCGGAGCCAGCGCCCGCCGCGGGCAGCCGGATAGGAGCACCCGATGAAAGCCGCCGTCTACCAGGGCGACCAGCAGTTCGAGATCCGCGAGATCGACCGCCCCAGCCCCCGTCCCGACCAGGTCCTCGTGCAGGTCGCGCAATCCGCCATCTGCGGCACCGACGTCCACGCCTTCATGTACGACATCGCGCCGCCCGGCTCCGTCCTGGGGCACGAGATCTCCGGCCGCATCGCCGAAGTCGGCGCCGACGTCGAGGGCTGGGCGGTGGGCGATCGCGTCGTCGCGGGGGGAGGCGATCCCCCGCCGGGCGCGACCCGGAGCGCCTTCGTCACCGACCCCCGCTTCAACTACCGCACGATGGGCTTCGCCGGCTCCCGCACCGGCGGCTACGCGGAGTACACGCTCGCCGAGGCGTGGGCACTACAGGCCATCCCCGACGCCGTGTCCGACGCCGTCGCCGCGCTGACCGAGCCCTGCTCCGTCGCCGTCCACGCTGTGCGCCGCTCCGCTGTCAAACTCGGCGACACCGTCGCGATCATCGGCGCGGGGCCCATCGGGCTGCTCTGCATGCAGGCCGCGCGCGCCGCCGGCGCGACCCGGCTGCTCGTCTCCGAGCCCGCCCCTGCCCGCGCTCAGCTCGCCCGCGACCTGGGCGCCGCCGCCGTCGTCAACCCCCGGGAGGAGGACGTCGTCGAGCGCCTCGTCGCACTGACCGATGGGCTGGGCCCGGACGTCATTTTCGACTGCGCCGGCATCGGCGGCACGCTCGATCAGGCCCTGCAGGCCGTGCGGCGGGCCGGACAGGTCGTGCTCGTCGCCGTGCCCTGGCAGCCGATGCCGCTGCAGCCGGCCGACTGGATGGCGCGCGAGGTCGACCTCCGCACCACCTTCGGCGGCCAGCCCGAGGACTGGCGCATCGCCCTCGACCTGCTCGCGGCCGGCCGCATCTCCGGCGAGGCCCTGATCTCCGACGCCAGCTTCATCCGGCTCGACGACATCCAGTCGACCTTCGAGGCCCTCATGCAGCCGTCGTCGCAACTGCAGGTCGTGATCAGCCTCGCCGGCGACGACGCCTGACCGGCAAGCCGCGCGCGCGAGGATCCGTCTGCTCTATCGTGAGTGGCGGCGGGGAGTGCCTCGCCGGCCAGCAGCCGCTGGGGCCGCCGCCCCAGCCGAAACAGACCGGGTCGGCGGCGGCGACGCCGCTCGACAGGGGGCAACACGATGGCGATCGCGAACATCAACGGCGTCGACCTGTACTACGAGGATGCCGGCAGCGGAGCCCCGATCATCTTCCAGCACGGCTACACCTCGGCGCATGAAAGCTGGGCGGGCGTCGTCGAGCGGATGCGCACGCGCTACCGCTGCATCGTCATGGACTGTCGCGGCGCGGGAGATTCGGCGCATCCCGACGACGGCTACACCATCGAGCAGCTCGCGGCCGACGTCGTGGGCATGGCCGACTACCTCGGCATCGACCGATTCCACTACACGGGCCAAAGCATGGGCGGACTGATCGGCTTCGAACTGGGCCTGGCTCACGCCGACCGGCTGCTCAGCCTGACGCTGTCCGCGCCTGCTCCGGCCGACGGGATCGACATGCCATACGCGATCCGGGACGAGCTGCGGAGTCGCTGGGCGAACAAGGAGCGCGAGTTGCTGATTCGCATGCAGATCGCGTCGACGCCGCGATCGAGTGCGCACGTTGACGTCCCTGCGCAGGTCGATCGGCAGTTTGCGGTTTCGGAGGGGCACTACGACGGCTGCTGGGACGCGATGGTCACCTCCCGGAGGGGCGATCGGCTCGGCGAGATCCAGACGCCGACGCTGCTGCTGGCGGGCGCGGCCGATGCAGGGCTGCCATCCAACCTCAAGGACTTCGCCCGGCTCGGCAATGCCACCCTGCACGTCTTCAGCCGCGTCGGACACGGCGTGCCGCGGGAAGTGCCGTCGGCCTATGCGCGCGTGATGTCCGACTTCCTCGAGCACGGCGTGGTCAACGCCAAGACCATCGCCGGGGCGGTCGCGGCAGCGGCCCACGCGTAAGGGTTGAGATGCCGGAACCGATTCGCAGCGCGGTAGTCGTCGGCGGCGGCAGCGCCGGATTCCTCGCGGCGCTGACGTTCCGGCGCATGCTGCCGCAGATCAAGCTGACCGTCGTGCACTCGCCCGGCATCCCGATCATCGGCGTGGGCGAGTCGACCACCGGCCGGGTGCCGCTGCATCTGCACGAGTCCCTCAAGATCAACCGCGACGAGTTCCACCGCGAAGTGCGCCCCAGCTGGAAGCTGGGGCTGCGCCTGGAGTGGGGCGCGGCCGACGTGCCGCACTTCAACTACCCGTTCGAGCGCTACCTCGAGAAGAATGTGCCCGGTCTCGACAAACGGGCCGCCTACTACTGCCTGGCCGACCCCAAGGATTGCAGCGTCTTCCAGGCGATGATGGACCGCAATCGCTCGCCCGCCACGCTGGAGGGCCGCTCCTTCGCCATCGATCCGCGCGCCGCCTACCACCTCCCGAACGCGCGCTTCATCGACTACCTGCGGCGGCAGTCGCTCGAATCGGGCGCCAGCCTGATCGAGGACGAGGTGCAGGAGGTCGTGCGGGCGGAGTCCGGCGATGTCGACTGCCTGCGCCTGCAGAGCGGCCGCGAGGTGCGCGGCGACCTCTTCATCGACTGCTCGGGCTTCCGCTCGCTCTTGCTGGGCGAGACGCTGGGCGAGCCCTACCTGAGCTACAGCGACACGCTCTTCTGCGACCGGGCGGTGATCGGCTCCTGGCAGCGCGACGACCAGATCCAGCCCTACACCACCGCATCGACGATGGACCACGGCTGGGCCTGGCGGATCGACTTCCCCGACGTCGTCACCCGCGGCTACGTGTTCTCCTCCGCGTTCTGCTCGGACGACGACGCGGCGCGGGAGCTCAAGGAGAAGAATCCCGAGTTGGGCGAGGATCCGGATCTGCGCGTGCTCCGGTTCCCCAGCGGCCGCTACGCGCGCCACTGGGTGCGCAACGTGGTCGCCGTGGGCAACGCCTCCGGCTTCGTCGAGCCGCTGGAAGCGACGGCGCTGCATTGCATCGTCGAGCAGCTCTACAAGCTCGCCGACGGGCTGATCGATGCGGACGGGGCGCCCACGGCGGGCCTGCGCGATCTCCTGAACGCGGCCTTCCAGACGAATTGGGACGACGTGCGCGACTTCCTGGCGCTGCACTACAAGTTCAACTACCACGCGGACACGCCGTTCTGGCGTCACTGCCGCGCCGAGACATCGCTGGGCGGGGCGGCGGCGTTGGTGGAGGCCTACGAACGCGTGGGGCCGTCGCGGCTGCTGAGCCGGCTGATCCCGGGGGAGTACTTCGAGTACGAAGGCTACACGTCGATGCTCGTCGGCATGCGCGTCCCCACGGCCGCCCGCCGCGACCTCTCGAGCGAAGAGGCGAAGGCCTGGCGCACGCTCCAGAAGGGGGTCCGCAACGCCGCCGCCCAGACGCTGCCGATGCGCGAGGCGCTGGAGCGAGCGCACGGGGCGCCGGCGACCGCGCTCACGCGGTCCGAGCGGCGCCGGCAGGCCCGCGGATAGCCCTCCGCGCGCGAACCTCGGGTCTGGCACGCGCTCCGGTGATCCCCTCGAGAATCCCGCGGCCCACGCGCACACAGAACTTCGTGTCGATAGGGCCAGAACGCGAGGTTACCAATATTTTCCCAAAACTCCTTGCGATCCCGCCTCCCCCGGTCTAGTCTTTGGCTGTTTCGGTACCGGGCCGTCCCACATGAGGCCAGCCCGGAATCCAGGAAGGATCTTGCCATGAGCGACCGCAACTATTGGACGAGTCTGCGACAGCGGAAGATCTCACGCCGCACCATGTTGGGAGCCAGCGCGAAGGCTGGCGTTGGAGCGGCCGGCCTTGCGCTGGTCGGCTGCGGCGACGACGACGATGACGCCGCGCCGGCCGCGGTCGATACGTCGGCGATCGACGCGGCCGCGGGCGACGCGGCCGCCGCCGCCGAGGCCGCGAGCGCGGCCGCCGATGCCGCGGGCCGCGCCGCCGAAGCCGCCGAGGCGGCCTCCGCCCTGGCGGCCGAAGCGGCCGAATCCGATGACGCTGAACAGGCGGCCGCTGCCGCCCAGGCGGCCGCCGAAGCCGCCGCCGATGCCGCCGACGCGGCCCGGGCCGCCGGCGACGCGGGCGCCGCCGCCGTCGCGCAGGCGGCCGCCGATGCCGCCGAAGCCGCGGCCGCCGCCGCGCGAGAGGCGGGCGCCGAGGACACAGCTGCCGCTGCCTCCGCCGCCCAGGCCGCGGCCGACGCCGCGGCTGCCGCTGCCGCCGCCGCCGGGGAGGCGGCTGCGGCTGCGGCCGAGACCGCCGCGGCCGCCGTCGCGGCTGCCGAGGACGCGGCGCAGGCCGCCCGCGAGGCCGCCGACGCCGCCACCATGGCCGACGAGGAGGACGCGCCGGCCGCGGCCGTCAGCGGAGTGCCCCGAGGCGGGATCGTTAAGTACGCTTCGTTCGGGGAATTGATTGGCGCTGGGGGCCTGGATCCCTCAACGGCGACCACGCAATCCGGCCTGTGGCGGGTGTTCTTCGACCCGCTGATCGCGACACGCGCGGACGGCCAGGTTGACCTGGACGCGTCACTCGCGGAAGCGTTCGAGCTCGTGGATGACACCAACATCGTCTTCACGCTCCACCAGGGCGTGAAGTTCCACGACGGGACCGACTTCGACGCCGACGCCGTCAAGTTCAATCTCGATCGCGCTGTCGACACGGATCTCCCGGGCGGGGGCCTGTACGCGGCCGCGTTCTCGGTGATCGAATCGAAAGACGTGCTCGACAGCCACACGATCGGCTTCGGCCTGACGGGGCCCAACGCGGCGCTGCTCACGAACCTGCAGGAGCGCGGCGGCATGATGATCTCCCCCACCCACGCGGAGGCGACGTCCCTCGAGGAGTTGCGCGTCAGCCCCGTCGGCACCGGTCCCTACCAACTCAGCAGCTGGGTGAGCGAGCAGTCCAGCGTGCTGACCCCGTTCCAGGACAGCTGGCAGCGACGCGAAGACGGCGGCCCCTACGGCCTGCTGGATGAGTTCCACCTCGTGGTCATCCCGGACGAGGTGGTCCAGGCCGCGGCGCTCGAGGCCGGCGACGTCGACGCCTTGAACGCCCCGGACAGTCAGGTGGGGCTGCTGCTGGAGAATGAGGTTCTGACGTCGGTATCCCGCAGCGGTGCGCTGCACTGGTCCTGGTGGGTGAACCACGAACTCGGTCCGGCGGCCAACGTCGACTTCCGGCGGGCGCTGATGCACGCCTGGGATAAGGACGCCGCGAACGAGGTGTTCTACGAGGGGCGCGCGGGAGTGGGCGCCTCCATCCTCTCCAGCGGCAACTGGGCGCACGCGCCGCAACCGGGCTATCCCACCGAGTTCAACATGGAGAAGGCCAAGGAACTGATCGCCAGGTCAGGCCTGACCGAAGATGAGCTCGTGATGGACATCGGGCCCTGCTGGTCCGGCATCGTGCCCATGTTCGAGGCAGTGGTCCCGAACTGGGAAGAGCTGGGCGTGCGCGTCATCCGGGGCACCCCCGAGGAGGTCGGATCGCGCGCCGCTGCGAACCGTGGCCAGGCGGGCGATGTGCAAAGTTTCTGCGTCGGCGGCGACCGTGGCGAGCCCGATACCTTCCTGCAGTTGTGCCTGACCGAGAAGGGGGCGTGGAACCACGGCGGTGGTCCGGTGCCGGAGGTCGAAGGTCTCGTCCAGGACGCGGTCTCTACTTACGACACGGCGGAGCGCCAGCGGATCTACACCGAGATTCAGGAGATCCAGGCCGAGCGGCTGTACAGCATTCTGCCTGGGCTCTACACCCCCCGCTACCAGTTCAGCCGTCCCGGCGTGGGCGGCGCCCAATTCGACTTGAACGGGTTCGAATGGTTCAAGGAGTTGCACCGGACAGACCTATAGCCATCTCTCGCACGCCCGTCCCGCCACGCCCCAGCGGGGCGTGGCGGGACGCCGCCGGGACAGGGGTTCCGCGTGAGCAAGTACATCCTGGCTCGGCTGGTCCAGGCGGTGCCGGTCCTGATCCTGGTGTCGCTCCTGACCTTCGCCGGGCTGGAGTTGGTGCCCGGCGACCCGGTGCTGGCCGTCATTGGGCGGGCACAGGAGGGGAACCAACTCGACGCCGAGGACATCGCGCGGATCAAGGAGCAGTTCGGCCTCACCGGATCGCTCCCGGAGCGCTATTTCCGCTACGTCGAGCGGGTCGTCTTCCACTTCGACTTCGGCCAGTCGCTGACGTCGCGACAACCGGTGACCGAGATCATCGGCGAGCGCTTACCGATCTCGCTCTGGCTCAATGGCTTGGCGCTCGCGTTGAGCATCGTCCTGGGACTGACGCTGGGCCTGCTGGCCGGCGTGCGGCCGGGAACGCGCGGTGACCTGGGCGTCACCTTTCTCGCCGTCGTGGGGGTCGCGGCGCCCAACTTCTGGCTCGCGATTGGGATGATCATCCTCTTTTCGGTGGGGCTGGGATGGCTGCCCACGTCGGGCTGGGTCGACCCAACCACGGACCCGCTCCAGGCCGCCAAACACCTGGCGATGCCGGTCTTCGCGCTCTCGCTCGCCGGCGTCGCCGTCATCGCCCGGCAAACACGATCCGCCGTGTTGGAGGTGCGCCGGCAGGACTACATCGTGACCGCGCGGGCGAAAGGCTTGGCGAACCGCACGGTCCTCTTCCGCCACGTGCTGAAGAACTCCATGCTGCCGGTCGTCACCATCATGGGCCTGCAAATCGGGGCGCTGTTCGGCGGCAGCATCATCCTGGAGCGCATCTTCGCGATGCCCGGTGTCGGGCGGCTCGCCTTCGACGCCACGATCACGCACGATTTCCAGGTCCTGCAGGGCATCGTCTTCCTCGTCACCATCGCCGTGGTGACGGCCAACCTGCTCGCCGACATCGCCTACAGCGTGCTCGATCCACGGATTCGCTACCAATGACCGAGCGCGAAGACCTCCCGGTGTCGGCGCCCCAGTTCCGCCGGCTGCGCGTGCCCAAGGGCGTCCGGATCTTCCTGCAAGATCCCAAGGCCGCGCTGGCCGCGTTCATCTTCGGGGTCGTCATCTTCTTCGCCGTGTTCGGCCCGGCGCTCGCCCCCGCCGGCGAGAACGAGCAGGATCTCCGCGCCAGCCTGGAGCCGCCGTCCTGGACCCACCCGATGGGCACCGACCAGTTGGGCCGCGATACCCTCAGCCGCTCCATGTACGGCAGCCGCGTCTCGGTCACAGTAGGGCTGATCGTGGTCGCGATCGCCGCAGGCGTGGCGCTGCCCATTGGGCTGGGCGCCGGCTATTTCGGCGGCTGGATCGACACCATCCTGATGCGCTTCGTGGACACCTGGATCTCGATCCCGCCGTTCGTCCTGATCCTGGCGATCGTGGCCATCGCGGGCACCAGCCTGGTAAACGTGATGCTGGCGATCGGCTTAGCCAGCTTCCCTGTCTTCGCGCGCCTGCTGCGGGCGCTGACCTTGTCGCTCAAGGCGCAGGATTTCGTGCTGGCCGCGCGCGCGCTGGGGGCGTCGGACCAGCGCATCCTGGCGCGACACCTCCTGCCCAACACGGTGCAGCCCCTGATCGTGCAGGGCACGCTGCTGGTGGGCGTCGCGGTCCTCGCCGAGGCGGCGCTCAGCTTCCTGGGCGTCGGCGTGCAGCGGCCGCAGGCGACCTGGGGCAACATGATCGCGGACGGCTTCCCCGTCATCCGCAGCAGCGTGTGGCCCACGATCCTGCCCGGCGTGCTGATCATGCTGTTCGTCCTGGCGGCGAACTTCATGGGCGACCGCCTGCGCGACGTCCTGGATCCCCGGCTCCGCGGGAGCCGCTAGGGTATTGGCGAAGTCATCGGCGAAGCCAAAGGAGACCAGCAATGAGCACCTTGTCCGTGACCGGCGGCAGCCTCTACTACGAGGAGCACGGGGAGGGCCCCAACACGATCGTCTTCGCCCATGGGGCCGGCGGCAACCACCTCAGCTGGTGGCAGCAGGTGCCCCACTTCCGGGACCGCTACCGCTGCGTCACCTTCGACCATCGCGGCTTCGCGCGCAGCGTCGACGAGTCGGGCGAGGGGCGACGGGCGTTTCGCCGGGATCTGGAGGAGCTGCTTGATCACCTGGGGGTCGAGCATGCGGTCCTCGTGGGGCAGTCGATGGGCGGGTTCACCGTCTTGCCCTACGCCGTCGCGCATCCCGATCGTGTGCGTGCTCTCCTGATGGCCGACACGTTCCTGGGCATCGGGGATGCGGCGCTGATCGCCGACCTGGAGGTGTCCTTACGACAGGCAGCCGACAACGCCAGCGCGGGCGGTGACACGATGATGGTCGGGGCGGACTATCTCGCTCGGGATCCGAACGGCGTCTTCCTCTACCAGCAGGTGCGCGGCCTCACCCCGCCGCTGCCGCCGAACATGACCTGGACCCTGGACGACGGCGCCGTGCCGCCGGATCAGCTCTCGGCGCTGACGATGCCGGTGATCTTCCTGGCGGGCGAGTTCGACGCGATCATCCCGCCGGACGTGATCGAGCGGGCGCACCGGATGGTCCCGGGGTCGCGCTACGTCTCGGTGCCCAAGGGCGGCCACTCGGTCTACTGGGAGCTGCCCCACGAGTTCAACGCCATCCTGGAAGGGCTCCTGGCGGAGGCCTATCCGTAGGGCGTCAGACGGCCCTGATGGCACACGAGCGGGAGACGAGCCATGCAGCAGAGCGACCTCCAGCAGATCATGCGCGCCGCCGGGGTCGAACCCACGACCAGCAGCATCACGTTTACCGGCGTGGACGACCCGGTTTACCCATCGCCGCTGCGCCTTGGCGCGGGCATGGCGAGCGTCCTGGCGAACGTCGCCGGCGCGATCGACGAGATCGCGGCGGCCAAGACCGGCCGGCGGCAGGCGATCGAGATCGACGTGGGCCACGCCCTCGTCTCGATCAGCAGCATGTGGGTGCTGAAGGTCGACGGCGTCCCCGCCACTGAAGCGTTCGACATCGGGATCACGCCCGGGCAGGGCATCTTCCCCACCCGCGACGGCCGCTTGTTGTACCTGCTGAGCGGCTTCCCGCACATCGTCGAGCGCACCATGGCGGCGCTCGGCTGCGACGACGTCGACACGCTCCCCGCCCACATCGCCGCACGCGACGCGGCGGAGATGGAGGATGCGCTGGTCGACGCGCAGTTGACCGGCGTCGTCGTGCGCGACCAGGAGGAGTGGCGGCGCCACCCGCAGGGTCGCCTGCTGGCCGATGCGCCCGCCGTGGAGATCGAGCAGATCGGCGAGGCGCCGCCCACACCGCTGCCGGTCGGCGAGGCGCCGCTGGCCGGGCTTCGCGTCTTGGACGCGACCCGCGTCCTCGCGGGGCCGACGATCGCGCGCACGCTGGCCGCCTTCGGCGCGGACGTGCTGCACGTCGGCTCGCCCCACGTGCCGGACATGGCGGGCGCGCAGGTCGACACCGGCCACGGCAAGCGTCGCGCGTTCGTCGATCTGGACACCGCCGATGGCGTCGAGACGATGTGGAATCTCATCGAGGGCGCGGACGTGTTCTCGCAGTCGTATCGCGCGCAGAGTCTGGCGCGCCGCGGTCTGGGCGCGGAGGCCGTCGCGGCCCGCAACCCCGGCATCGTCTATCTCTCGGAGAACGCCTACGGCCCGCGCGGCCCCTGGCACGAGAAGCGCGGCTTCGACGGCAACGTCCAGGCGGCGAGCGGCATCCACGCGCTCAGCGAGAACCCCGCCGAGATAGAGGGGGCCGGCCCGCCGGCGGCGATGAACGACTACGGTACCGGTTACTGGGGCGCGTACGGCGTGCTGGAGGCGCTGCGGCGTCGCGCCGTCGAGGGCGGCTCCTGGCACGTGAAGGTGTCGCTGGGTCAGACCGCGAGCTGGTTCCTCCGACTCGGCACGCCGCACGACATCACCGGCGTCGACCCCGAGTACGGATTCGCGCTCGCCGAGCGCTTCTCCGAGGACGTCGACTCCGACTACGGCAGGCTGACCCGGCTCCGCTTCCCGATCGCCTTCTCCGGGATCACCCCCCACTGGGGTCCCCCCGTGAAGCCGGGCACAGACGAGCCCGCCTGGCTGCCGCGCAACTAGGCGCCGCAGGGCGTGTCGCGGCCGTCGGCGGCGGCGCGACGCTGAGCGCAGCGGCCCGGTGGCGGGCGGCGCGGTGGGTCGCGGCGATCCGTGCTATGATCGGCGGCGACACCCCATTGCAGGTTCCACCGTCACGCAATACGCGCGTTGGTATCGGATATCGAGGTTTGCATTCGCGGAGATACGATGAGCCGGGGCGACCCCCAGATACAGGTACAAGGGCTGTGGAAAGTATTCGGCGATGACGCCGATCAGGTATTCGAACCCGATAACGTAACCAAGACCAGAGACGAGATACAGGACGAACTGGGCGCGGTCGTCGCCCTGCGCGATGTATCATTCAGCGTCGAAGCCGGCGAGACCTTCGTGGTAATGGGTCTCTCGGGAAGTGGTAAATCCACCCTGGCGCGATGCCTGATCCGGCTCGTGGAGCCGACGCAGGGCGAGATCCGCTTTGACGGCGACGACATCCTCACCTATGGTGCGCAAGAACTCACCGAATTCCGCCGTAGGAAAATTGCGATGGTCTTCCAGCACTATGGGCTGCTGCCGCACCGGCGCGTGTTGGACAACGTGGCCTTCGGCCTCGAGATCCAGGGCGTGGACCGGGCGACGCGCAACAAGGCGGCGGCGCAGGCCATCGAGACGGTTGGGCTGGACGGCTGGGAGCGCTACTACCCGCACGAGATGAGCGGCGGCATGCAGCAGCGCGTCGGCATCGCCCGGGCCCTTACGGTGGACCCCGACGTGCTGATCATGGACGAGCCCTTCAGCGGCCTGGACCCGCTCATCCGTCGCAGGATGCAGGACGAGCTGGTCTCCCTCCAGGGCCAACTGCGCAAGACCATCGTGTTCATCACGCACGACCTCAATGAGGCCATCAAGCTCGGCGACCGGGTGGCCATCATGCGCGACGGCGCGATCGTCCAGGAGGGCGACGCCGAGGAGATCGTCACGCACCCGGCCGACGACTACGTCGCCGACTTCGTGCGGGACGTGTCCGCGGCGGACATCGCCGAGTTGCGGGCGCCCCCGGCGGACGTCCCGGCCACGAGCGGTCTGGAGGCCGGATGATGGCCCGGGCGGGCGACACGCACGATCCGCCAAGCGACTCAGAGCCTGCCTCTGCGCGGACCCGGCTGGCGGCGGTCCGAACCCGCTACCCCTGGCTGACGCCCGTGGCGTTGGTGCTGAGCGTGCTGGTCGCGACCCTGCTGATCTGGGGTCCGGAGATGGAGTTCCCCACCACCGTCTCGCAGTCCGAGCAGCCCGCCGGCGAGGGTCGCACCGTGACCCTGGACCGGACGGTGCGCGAAGTCAGCGGCGACGCCATCGACGATGTGGTCTCCTGGATGACCGAGGAGGGCGACTGGCTGTTCGCCAACCTCAGCGATGGGATCACCTACGCGCTCATCTACATCGAAGACGCGCTCAAGTGGACGCCCTGGCCGGTCGTCGTGGTCGGACTGGCGCTCCTGGCCTTCGCGGTGGGGCGCTGGAGCCTGCTGGGCTTCACGGCGCTCGCCTTGATCTACATCGGTCTCATGGGCCTCTGGCCGAACGCCATCGACACCATCGCGCTGATCGCGGTGGCGGTGGTCGTGGCGCTGGCCATCGGCCTGCCGCTCGGCGTGCTCGCCGCCCGCAACCGCATTGCCGACAATCTCATGCGCCCCATCCTCGACGCCATGCAGACGATGCCCAGCTTCGTCTATCTGCTGCCCGGCATCCTCTTCTTCGGCCTGGGCAAGCCGGCCGGCATCTTCGCGACCGTCATCTACGCGGTGCCCCCCGTCATCCGCCTCACGAATCTCGGGATCCGCCAGGTCTCCCCCGAGGTCATCGAGGCCGCGCAGGCGTTCGGGTCGTCGCCCCGCCAAGTGCTGACCAAGGTGCAAATCCCCATGGCGTTGCCCACGATCATGGCCGGGATCAACCAGACGACGCTGATGGCCCTTGCAATGGTCACCATTGCGAGTATGGTGGCGGCGGGGGGCCTGGGCGACGATGTCCTGCGGGCCTTGCAGAAGAATCAGTCGGGGAACGGGGTGATCGCGGGCCTCGCGATCGTCTTCCTCGCGATTATCATCGATCGGCTTACGCAATCGATCGGTGCGGAAAACAGGGAGCGCTTAACCGCAGGTTGAGAAAGGACACTGACATGCAGCCACAGCGTGACGACATCCAACACAGAGGCATTCCGCGACCGGGCAGGTTCACGCTCGTCCTGATCGCCGTGATCGCGATGCTCGCCCTGGCGGTCGCGGCCGCCTGCGGGGGCGGCGACTCCGGCGACGACAAGGAGACGCTCGTCTTCAGCGACCTCAACTGGACCAGCGCACAGGTCCAAAACCGCATCGCCCAGTACCTCGTCGAGATGGGCTACGACTACCAGACCGATGTCGTCCTGGGCGCGACGCTGCCGCTGTTCCAGGGGCTCCGCCGCGGCGATACACACATCACGATGGAGATCTGGCTGCCCAACCAGGCCGAGGCCTGGGCCGAGGCGCAGGCCGCCGGGGAGGTCGTGTCGCTGGGCCCGAGCCTCGGCAGCGACTGGCAGTCCGCCTTCGTCATCCCCGCCTACCTACAGGCGGAGTACCCGGATCTCGACCACATCGACGACCTCAAAGACGATAAGTTCAAGGCGCTGTTCGCCACCGCCGAGACCGGCGGCAAGGCGCGTCTGGTCTCCTGCGTGATCGGCTGGCAGTGCGAGGAGGTGAACGCCGCGCAGGTCGAGGGGTACGGCCTCGCCGCTCACATCGAGATCATCGCCCCCGGCGACGGCTCCGCCCTGAACGCCGACCTCATCGGCGCCTATGAGAAGGGCGAGCCCTGGCTGGGCTACCAGTGGGGCACCAACGAACCCGCGCTGTTGCTGGATCTGGTGCGGCTCGAGGAGCCCGCCTACACAGACGAGTGCTGGTTCACCAGCAAGGCCTGCGCCTACAAGGACGCCACCATCCTGATCGCCGTGCACCCCGACATCGTCGCCAGTGCCCCGGATGTCGTCGCGATGCTGCGCGGCTGGACCTTCGATGTCACGAAGTACCGTGTTGTGGCCGACTGGCTCAACAACAACTCGGGCGCCGACGCCAACGACGCCGCGCTCTGGTGGCTCAGCTCGAACGAGGCCGTCTGGAGCGCCTGGGTGACCGAGGACGCCGCCGAGAAGATTCGCGCCGCGCTCGACGACGGCGAAATCCCCGACGGCTGGCCCGAGGCGTCGTAGGCCGTCCGAGCCTCACCCCGCTGCGCCGCGCGAGACGACGCCTCCGTCGCCGTCGCCGGCTCAGCGGGGTTGACGCGTCCCGGGGAGTTGCTATACTGCATTCGCGGACTGTTCGCCGCAGTCCGCGATCCCTCGTCCCCCCGCTCCCGCCAGCTTCGCTCCGTGCCGATCGCGCGTTTTCGTGCATGTGAGTGCAAGTTCATGCACGCGGGCGCGCCCATCGGACCCGCGCGCCATCCCAACGACCCCCCGGGGCTGCCCCGAGGCGTGAAGACCTTCCGCGATCGTCTGCGCTCCGGGCCCCTCCCCTCTCCCCCACGTGCGGAGACCGCCGCGGCGGCTTGCCCGCGTCAGCCCCCTTCCGGCCCCCTCCGCCTACAATGCAGACGCTCCCCCGTCCCATCCGACGACTACCGAGGAGGCAGATCATGGCGCAACTCACCGATGACCAGGTCGCGGACGCGGTCGCGTTTCTGGCGCAGGCCCGGGCGCGCGGCGGCCCGCTGCCCGCGTTCCCCGAGGCCTGCCGCCCGGCCACGATCGGCGACGCCTACCGCATCGCGCAGGCGACCCGCAGCCCGGCCGACACGCGCCCCGATGGCTGGAAGGCCGGCGCGTCGAGCGCCGCGCAGATGCGGGACGCGGGCCTCGCGACGCCCCCCGTCGCGCCGCTCTTCCCGGGCGTGCTGTGCGAGAGCCCGGCCGACCTGGACGGGGCGACGTACCACCTGTGCATCATGGAGGCCGAGGTCGCGTTCCGGCTGGCGGCGGGGCTGCCGTCGCGACCGGCGCCCTACACCATGCCCGAGGTGCGCGACGCCGTGGCCGGCGCGCACCTCGTCATCGAGGCCGTCAACTTCCCCTTCGCCGACGGCCCCGCCGTGGGCCTGCCCAGCATCGTCGCGGGTGGGTTCGCCGTCGGCAGTCTGGTGGTCGGCCCCTCGATCGACGACTGGGCGGCGCGCGACCTGAAGACGCTCGACGTGGAACTGCTCATCGACGGCGAGTGCGTCGCGCGAGGGCTGGAGGGAGACGCCCGCTGCGACCCGCTCGGCGTTCTGCTGGCGATGGCCAACGACCTCTCGGCCCGCGGCTTCGGGCTGGAGGCGGGCCAGATCGTGACGACGGGCGCCGCGGCCGCGCCGACCCCCGCCCGCCCCGGTCAGACGGCCGTGGTGCGTGTGGCCGGCGTCGGCGAGGTCGTCGCGCGGCTGGCGACCGGCGCCTAGCCGGTCCGCCGTAGCTTCTTCAGGCTGGGCAATTCCCGCGGCGGATCGAGGTGGCTGCCCCGGATCGTGTACGAGACCTCGCCCACATACACGTCGCCGCGCGAATCGACGGCGATCGCGTGCGGCGCGATGAACCGGCCCGGCTCGCTGCCCTCCTCGGGGTCGCCGTAGCGGCCCAGCAGCGAGCCCGCCGCGTCGTAGGCGCTGACGCGGTGCCCGATGCCGAGCGCCCCGTCCATCAGCGCCACCCCGTTGAGCTCCCCGATGTAGATGTGGCCGTCGGGCCCCACGCTGAGCCCGCAGGGCCGGTGGACGTTGTTCCACATCGTCACCAGCGCCCCGTCGAGGTCGAAGATCTGCACGCGATGCGCCTCCCGATCGGCCACGTACACGCGATCCCCGCGCAGCGCGATGTTGTGCGGGCAGAGGAACTGGCCGGGGTCGATCCCCGGCGCGCCCCAGGACAGCAGATGCTCGCCGCTGGGGGAGTACTTGTGCACCCGAGCGTTGCCGTAGCCGTCGCTGATGAAGATGCTGCCGTCTTCGGCGATGGCGATGTCGGTCGGCCGGTTGAACGGCTCACCGCTGAAGCGGGGCGCCGGCTCGTGCGGCCTGCCGATCGTCAGCAGCAGCTCGCCCCCCGGCGTCCACTTCGTGATCGTGTGCGCCCCGTCGTCGGCGCAGTAGATGAAGCCGTCGCCGGCGGCCAGGATCGCGTGCGTGCGGTTCGTGAACGTGCCCGCGCCGAACGTCCGCTGGAACGCCCCGCCGGCGTCCAGCACGATCACCGGGTTGGCCGGGTTGCGGGTCAGCAGGTAGACCGTGTCGTCGGCCGCGACGCTGACCCCGGGGGTCTCGACCAGGGTCATCCCCGCGGGCAGATCCCCCCAGTGCGCCAGGCAGTCGAGGGGCAGGGTGGGCGCGGTCAGGTCGGTCGTCATGGTGGGAGCCTTTCACGGATCGGGCGTCGCGGGCGCCGCCGCATACTACGCCGTATATTACGGGGGCCACGACCGTCGCGCCCGGGGGATCCCGGCCCACGGGCGCGGCGACAGGGACGAAGGGGGCCGATGTGAACAACCCCATGGACGTGCTGGGCGCGCGCAATGCCGCCGACGTCGACCATCCCACGGGGCCCGCCGTCGGCCAGCGCCTGCCCGACATCGCGCTGCCCGACCAGTCGGGCCGGCCGGTCAACATCGAGGCGGCGCGCGACGGCGGCCGCGCGCTGGTGGTCTTCCACCGCTCCCTGCGCTGGTGACCGTTCTGCCGCTCGCAGCTCGTGCAGCTGCAACAGAACCTGCACCAGTTCACGAAGGCCGGCATCGCCGTCTTCGCGATCTCCTACGACCCCGTGGAGGCGCAGGCCGCCTTCGCCGAGGAGTTCGGCATCACCTACGCGCTGCTCGCCGACGTCGACCACCAGGCCATCGAGGCGACGGGCATCCTCAACACGCAGAACGTGCCGGAGGCGGAGATCGACGTCACCAAGGTGGCGCCGTTCCCAGTCGCCGAGGTTGAGGCGAGGCTCCAGCTATCGACCTACGGCATGCCCTACCCCGGCTCCTACCTGATCGGCCAGGACGGGACGGTGATCGAGAAGCTGTTCTACCGCCACTACCGCACGCGCGCCTCGGCCGCGACGGTGCTGCGCGACGGCTTCGGCGTGGACTTCGAGGTGCGCGACCATCCCCGCGCCGAGGTGGGGGCCGACGGCGTCCGCATCCGCGCCACGCTGGGCACCGAGGCCATGGTCTACATGGAGACGTCGACGCTCTACATCGAGATCGACCTGGACGAGGGGTTGCACCTCTACGGGCAACCGGTCCCCGAGGGCTACGTCGCGACGGAGGTGACCGTCACCGGGCCGGACTCCGTCGTGGTCGGCGCGCCGGTCTACCCCGCCACGACGCCGTTCCGCGTCGCCGGACTGCCCGAGCAGTTCCACGTCTTCCACGGGGATCTGCGCGTGGCCGTGCCGGTCTACTACGTGGAGGAGCACTTCGACCACCTGCTGGCCCGGGCGCGCTTCCTGGCGGCGCGGCGGCCCGAGCACGAGGCCACGATCGTGCGTCAGTTGATCGCGCACGCCGAGGCCACGCGGCCGCCCCGGGAGACGCAGGTCCGGCTCGACGTGGCGATACGCTTCCAGGCCTGCTCGGATGTCGCCTGCTTCCCCCCGCAGACGCGGACGCTGCGCCTCGACGTCCCCATCGCGGCGGTGCACATGAGCGACCGCTCCCGTGCCGACGCCCCCATCGCGCCCCGCGAGGGCGATCCCTGACCCCCGCCTAGCGCTCGAGCTCCAGCGCCTTCAGCGCCTGCTCCCGCACGGCGACGATGTTCCCCTTGAGATCGCGCACGGCCTCGCGCCACACGATGCGGTGCGGGCCGTTGCGGTCTTCCCCGACGGCGTCCTCGATCAACGCGGCCAGCGCATCGACGCGGGCGTGCAGCGCCTCGACCTGGAACCCCGGACTCGACAGCACCGCGGTCGCCACGGCCACGTAGTCGTCCCAGCCGGCCGTCGCCAGCGCGTGCAGGAACGGGTCGCAGGAGGGGGCGCGCGCCGGGATGTCGAAGAAGACGGGCCGCAGGCGGCACGACGCCTCGGTCGCTTCCCAGGCCGGCATGCGGTACCAGGTGCGGATGGGGCTGGGGTACTCGAACGTGTGCTCCAGATCCCAGGGGATCAGCGTGAAGCGCTGGCTGCGGCTGTCCTGGTACCAGAAGTAGTTGTGGTTGAAGCAGCGCCCGCGGTTGCCGGTCCCCACCTCGACGCAGTACCAGGCGACGATGCCGTCCCAGTTGTCGACGAACCGATCCACGGCGACGTAGCGCAGCAGCGCGTCGATATCCGTCCGATCCCGGATGACCTGATAGACGCCCGCGTCGCTCCCCGGGTCATCCCCCTGCGCCGCGATGAGGTCGCCGGCGAACGCCTGGAACGGGCTCACGTCGGGGTTGTCCCACGCCGGGATCGTCCTGTCCAGCGCTTCCAGATAGGGCGCCGCCTCCGGGTGTTCCGGCCAGACCTCCTTGTAGAGATGGCCGGCGCCCCCGTCGTCGAAGTTCGCCGCCACGAACCGATCGTCGATCTCCTCCACCACCAGGAAGAGGCCCTGCGGCTCGCCGTTCAGGGTCAGCCAGGCGAAGGCCGTGCGCGGCGCGACGACGCCCGCCTCGCGAAACAGGGCGTAGCTCAGCGCCTCGCGGAGATTGCTGTCGTCCTCGTGCATCGAATGGAAGTTCAGCCGCTTGAGCCCGTGCAGGCGGCCGCGCGGGTCGTACTGATTGAACTTCAGCTTGAACGCCAGCTTGTCGCACGTCGGGTTGCCCGACCCGTCGAAGCAGAAGCGCAACATGCCGTAGAAGCCCTTGTAGCGCACGCCCACCGCGTCGAACTGCTGCCCGTCGAAGGACACGGCGCCCCGCACCCACTCCTCCCGCAGCGCGTTCTCGTTCAGCCACTCCAGGTCGTCCGGGGCGACGGTCAGGTCGTAGGTGTGAATCACGTCCTCGTCGAAGACGACGTTGAACGGATCGGGCGTGGCCGCGTTGGCGCCGAACCGCACGACGTCGGCGCCCAGATCGCGGGGCGCCGGCGCATCGCCCAGCGCCGACCAGCCGATCAGCACACCGATCATCAGCAGGGCGGCGAACCCGGCCAGGAGTTGTCTGGGGCTCAGCATCGGGGCAGCATAAGGCGTCGGACCGGGCAGGAGGGCTCATCATGACGCGGCTGCGCACGACCGGCCCCGCGCTGACACTGCCCAGCCGGGTCGAGCGCAAATACGTCCTGCCGCAGCCGCGCACGCGCAGCGCCGGCGCCTGGCTGCGCCACGCCTGCCGGCCCGCGCCGCAGTACGCGACCGGCGCCGTCAGCAGCTGCTACTTCGACACGCCCAACCTGGACGCCTACTACGAATCGGCCGACGGCTCCCTGGACAAGGCCAAGGTGCGCCTGCGCTGGTACGACGACCCCCTTTCCCCGGCCGCGGACGCCGCCGGCCGGGACGCCGGCGCGGAGATGACCGCCTTCCTGGAACTCAAGGGCCGCCGCGGCGCCGAGAGCTGGAAGCGCCGCATCCCGATCACGCTGCCGCGCGCTGGCGCCCACGGGGGCGCACTCCCCGTGGCGCCCAGCCCGGCCCAACTGACCGACCTGCTGGCCCGGCTGGGATACGCCGCCCCCGCCCCGCTGCGCCCCGTCGTGCTGGTCCGCTACCAGCGCGCACGCTTCGTCGAGCCGGTGACGGGCACGCGCGTCTCGCTCGACCACGACGTCAGCGTGGCCGCGCCCTGGGACCGCGGCGCCCCCCCGCTGCGGCTACCGGAGGCCGTCGTGGAGCTCAAGGGCGACGGGGAGGCGCTGCCCTGTCGCCTGAGCGCGCTCGGGCGGTTCGCACAGCCCTGGTCCTCCAGCTCGAAGTACGCCGCCGCGGTCGAAGCGCTCGACCTCGTGCCCGTCAGCTAAGCGACCCGCCGGCCGATGCGATCGCTGGCCGATGCGATCACTAGAAGGAGGAACCCGTCATGCCGGTACTGATTAACCTGGGCCCGACCTCGGAATTGGCCTTCAGCGAGTTCTGGCCCGCGATGGTCTTCTCGCTGGGGGCGTCCATCGTCACCTACCTGCTCTACACGGTCTTCTACACCGACGCCCAGCGCGGCGCCGGCGTGCAGCGCACCTTCCTGCTGGCCGGTCCCGCCGTGACCACGCTGTTCATCGCGATTCAGTTCTCGCTGCCGCTCTCGCTGGGCCTGCTGGGCGCGCTGTCCTTCGTGCGCTTCCGCACGCCCATCAAGGACCCGGCCGAGATCGGCTTCCTGCTGCTGCTCATCGCCTCGTCGATCGGCGCCGCGACCTACAACTACGAACTCGTCGGCGTGCTCTACGCGCTCGTCGTCCTCGTCCTGCTGGTGCAGCGCTCCCGGGCGTTGTCGCTCTTCGATCGGGGCCGCCGCGACCTCATCATCACGCTGCAGACGACGAACTACGGCGCCGACGAGGAGCGCCTGCTGGCCTACCTCGATGAGCAACTCCGCGGCATGCGGCACGAGAGCCTCTCGACGCTCGAGGACTCCGTCAGTCTGCACCTGCGCTTCCGCTCCTCCCGGCTCGGGGAGCGCTGGGGCCAGTTCAGCAGCGAGCTGAACGCGAGCATCGCGCCGACCACCGCCGACGTGTACGTCGCGTAGCCCGCAGCCCGATCGTCCAGCTCTGGGACGGCGCGGAACCTCACCCCCGAACCCCCTCTCCAGCTGAAGCGCTGGAGAGGGGGGACCGGACGGGCGAGGTTCCCCCGCGCGATCGCACGCCGGAACCCCACGAGTGACACAGGGGGGGGTTCCAACAGCGCCTGAAGCCAAAAAATTCGGTGGATAACCCCATAATTTCCTTCCTATTTGACATAACGGGGGGGGGGGGGGTGCACTCTTATAATGTGCGATACTGTGCGTGCTCACGCACCGAGCGATCCCACAACGGGACAGCCGGGGACCGGAAGGGAACATGTGATGAGCCGCCGGAACTATTGGACGACCCTGCGACAGCGGAAGATCTCACGCCGCACCATGTTGGGAGCCAGCGCGAAGGCTGGGGTTGGAGCAGCCGGCCTCGCGCTCGTCGGCTGCGGCGACGACGACGATGACGCTGCGCCGGCCGCCGTCGATACGTCGGCGATCGACGCGGCGGCGGGTGACGCCAGCGCCGCGGCCAGCGCCGCGGGTGAGGCGTCGGCCGCGGCGTCCGAGGCGTCGGCCGCTGCGTCCGAAGCCGCCGCCGCGGCTTCGCAGGCCGCCGATGCCGCAGCGGCCGCCGCCGCCCTGGCCGCTGAGGCGGCCGAGTCGGAGGACGCCGCCAACGCGGCCGCCGCCGCGGAAGCCGCGGCTGCCGCGGCCGCCCAGGCCGCCGATGCCGCGTCCGCGGCCGGCGATCAGGCTGCTGCCGCCGTTGCCGCCGCCGCCTCCGAGGCCGCCGAAGCGGCTGCCCAGGCCGCCCGCGACGCGGCTGCCGCCGTCGAGGCCGGCACGGCCACCGCGGAGGCCGCCCAGGCCGCCATCGACGCCGCCGCCGAGGCCGCGGCCGCCGCTGCGGCTGCCGCCGGGGAGGCGTCCGCCGCCGCCGGGGCGGCCGCCGCCACGGCCCAGGAGACCGCCGAAGCCGCGGCCGAGACCGCCGCCGCGGCCGTCGCCGCCGCCCAAGAGGCCGCCGATGCCGCCCGCGAGGCCGCCGAGAGCGCGGCCATGGCGGCGGAGGAGGAGGGCCCGGCCGCCGGCGAAGTCGACTTTGACGCCACCCTGCGCATCGCCGCGCCCTCAGACGCCGGCGGTCTGGACCTGATTCGTTCGGGCAGCCATGCCAACGGCACCATCGGCCACGGCCTGTTCAACCGCAGCACAGAAGCCGATCCGGAGACCGGAATTCCCCTGGGGCAGCTGTTCCAGTGGGAGAACCCGGATGAGGTGACCTGGAACTTCACCGTCACAGACAACGTCTTCTTCCACAACGGCCAGCAGTTGACGGCGGAAGACGTCATCTTCTCGCACGAACGCGCGGGGGCCCTCGCCGAGTACCACCAGGGCGGCGAGACGTCCGACCACCCCGCCGGCTGGGCCAGCCAGCGCACGGGTCACGGCGTCCAGCACTGGGCCAGCTATGGGCAGACCGGCAGGCTGCACTGGAACCTCACGACCAACGGTCCCGACGCAACGCTCCCGGGCGTGACATTTGGCATCCAAGTCTATTCGAAGGCGGACACCGAGGAGCGCGGAGACGCTGCCGTGGACGCCGAGCCGATGGGCTCGGGCTACGTTCGCTTCGGCAGTCATACCGCGGACACCGAGTTCGTCTTCGAGCGCAACGATGACTACTTCCAAGAGTGGTCGCGCACCCCGACGGCGGCTGGGGGGTCGTCACCCAAGCGGCAGGTCCACCTCGTGCGGCCGGAGCGGCTCTCCCAGCTCGCCGGCATCGAGGCGGGCGAGATCGATGTCGCGTTCGGCCTGACCGCGGACCTCGTGGAGCCGATCCGGGACGACGACCGCTTCAAGGTCGCCTCGGGCTGGTCCGGCGGGCCGAACCAATACCTCCTCCCGAATCTGGTGATCGATGAACTCAACGGCGGACCGAATCCCTTCCGGGACGAGCGGGTGCGGAAGGCCCTGAACCACGCGGTCGACAAGCAGGCGATCATCGACAACCTGATGGGCGGTGAGGGGAACATCTCGTATAACGCCTGGGCGGGGAGCGCCTTCTACCCGAAGGCAGCACTCGAAGCGATCGGTCCCTACGCCTACGACCCGGAGCTCGCGAAGTCCCTGCTCGCCGAGGCCGGCTACCCGGACGGGTTCAAGACGCCATTCCACTTCGTGGACGGAAGCTACATACCGACCGACCCCGCGGTTGCGCTGTTCCTGGAGCAGCAATTCGCGGCCGTCGGCGTCGAGCTCGAAATGAACCCGTACCCCGTCGGCGAGTTCTACGGCATGGTCCGCACCAGGGAGCAGCCCGGGCTCAACCTCATAGTGAACGGCGCGGCCTCCGAGCCTGAGTGGATGATCAAGGGCCACATCGCTCCGACGGACGGGGACACCTACTCCCTGGGCCCGCCTGAATATTTCCCGGGGCTGGGGCTGCAGGAACTGCGCGATCGCACGCGGACGTCCGTCGACCCCGAGGAACGGGCCGCGGCGATCGAGGAACTCTATGTCGCGCACTACAAGGCGGCGGGCTTCATCTTCCTGACGGAGATCAAGTCATTCCACGTGACGGCGGCCAACATCGAGTGGCCGATCGGCGCCGCGCAGTTCGCCGGCCAATTCAGCATCCACCAAATCAACGTGCTGACGACGTAGCAGGGGCCAAACCGGACGCGATCGGCGCAGCCGCCGCGCGGCGGCTGCGCCGATCGCGCGGGCGACCGTCCGGTCCTTCGCCGGCCGGCGGTCAGCGGGGATCCCGATGCAGTTCTGGAACTTCCTCGCGCTGCGTCTGCTGCAGGCCTTCGTCGTCGTCTTCATCGTCGTCAGTCTCGTCTTCCTGGTCTCGCGGGTGGTGGGGAACCCCGAGGACTTCCTCGGCGGGACGGACGCCACGGCCGCGGACCTCGAGGGCATCAAGGAACGCTTCGGCTTCAACGACCCGATCCTCGTGCAGTACGGGAACTTCCTGGGCGATCTCGTCCAGGGCGACTTCGGGCACTCGTACGTCGGGGCTGGCGCCTCGGCGCTCGACTCCATCCGCGCCCGGGCGTGGAACACGTTCAAGCTGGGCGCTGCAGCGCTGGTCTTCTCGATCGCGACGGCGGTCCCGTTGGGCGTGGCGGCCGCGTTGCGCCGCGGCGGCGGCGTCGACTGGCTCGCGCGCGCGCTGGCCGTCATCGGCCAGGCGGTGCCCGGCTTCTGGCTGGGCCTGATGATGATCTTCTTCTTCGCCGTCGACCTGGGCTGGTTCCCCACCGGCGGCGCGGCCGGCTGGCGGGCGCTGGTGCTGCCGGCGATCTCGCTGGGCGTGCTGGAGATGGCCGCGATCATGCGCCTGACCCGCTCCGGGATGATCGAGGTCATGGACACGGACTTCATCCGCACGGCCCGCGCCAAGGGCCTGCCGGAGCGGACGGTGATCGTGCGGCACGGGCTGCGGCACGCGATGCTGCCCGTCGTCACCATCCTGGGGCTCGCGCTGGGCCGGCTGATCGCCGGCTCCGTGATCATTGAGGTCGTCTTCTCCTGGCCCGGCGTGGGGCGGCTGATCATCGATGCGATCGTGCGCTCCGACTACCCCATGGTGCAGGCGGCGATCATCGTGCTGGCGGCGTCGATCTCGCTGGCCAACGTCGTCGTCGACGTCTCCTACCGCTTCATCGATCCGCGCATCCGGGCGGGATCCCTCTGATGGCGCAAGACGCGACCGCGACGCTCGCTCCCCCGGTCCTCGAGCGGCCCCGGCGCCGCAACTGGCGCCGCTACGCCGGCCTCTCGGTCCCCGCCGCCATCGCCGCGGTGTTCATCTTCTGCGGCGCTTTCGCGGGGCTGCTCTCCCCGGACGATCCCAACTTCCTCGTGCTCGGCGACCGGCTGCTGCCGCCCGTCTTCGACGGCGGCACGTGGGATCACGCCCTGGGCACCGACGACCTGGGCCGGGACATCCTCAGCCGCCTCCTGCACGGCGCCCAGGTCTCGCTCATCGTGGTGGCGATCGTGGTGCCCGGGGCGGCGGCGATCGGCACGACGATCGGGCTGGTCTCGGGCTGGCGGGGCGGCCTCGCCGGCAATCTGTTGATGCGGCTGACGGACATCCAGCTGGCGCTGCCGGCGATCTTGTTCGCCGTGCTCCTGGGCAGCATCTTCGGGCCCAGCCTGCGCAATGTGATCATCATCCTGCTGATCTGGACCTGGTCCGCCTACGCACGATTGGTGCGGGCGGAGGTGATCTCGCTGCGCGAGCGCGACTTCGTGACCGCCTCGCGCGCGGTCGGCGCCGGCGGCGTCTGGATCATGCGCAAGCACCTCCTGCCCAACCTGCTCAACACGGTCGTGATCATCATGACGCTGGAGATCTCGATCGTGATCCTGGCGGAGGCGGCGTTGAGCTTCCTCGGTGTCGGCGTGCCGCCGGGTACGGCGTCGTGGGGCCGGATGCTCACCGAGGCCCGCACCTTCATGGTCCAGGCCTGGTGGATGATCTGGCTGCCGGGCATCGCGTTGATGGTCGTCTCGTTCACCGGCAACCTCATGGGCGACTGGCTGCGGGACGCCATCGATCCCCGGCTGCGGCACGTCCGCTGAGGGCGGCCGGGCAGCGCACTCTGCCGCAACCCCGGCCCAATTCAGACGGGCGCTAGACGTTCTGGCCCTTGAACTCGTCGTCGTCGCCTGCGGACCCGGCCAGCGCGCGCTCGTGCGGGGCCGACGCGTAGGCGCCGCGGAAGTCGCGGAACGGCCCGTCGCGCCACTCCAGCGCCGCCTTCAGGCCACCTTCGCGGGAGCGCCGGCCGAACTCGCCCGCCGCCGGCCGGTGCTTGCTCATCGCTTCCACGTCGGTGCCAGACATCAGGCCGGTGTGGATGCCCATGATCTCGTACTGCCGGTTGACGGCGCGCTTGTTGTAGGCCAGCTGGTCGTTGTCGATGTTGGCCAGCCGGCGCGCGAAATTGAGCGTGAACTCGTCGATCTCGTCCTTCGTGACGGCGTACGTGGCCCAGCCCATCCACTCCAGGTCGCGGCCCGTGAAGGCGTCGCCCGTGTAGGCGAACAGGCGCGCCTTGGCGGGCGGCAGGAACCAGGGCGCCCACATCATGTCCATCGTGCCCATCGCCCGCACCGGCGGGTAGCCCACCTGGCAGTCCTCCGTGATGATGCGGAAGTCGCACATCGACGCCATCTCCGTGCCCCCAGCCAGGCAGTAGCCGTGCAACTGCGCGATCACCGGCTTCGAGAGCTCCCAGATGCGCCAGTTCGTCAGGATCGTGTGCCGCGACCAGTCGTAGTGGTTGGGATGCGTCGTGCCGACGTCCGGCAGCCCCGAATGCCGGTTGACGTGCGGGTGATTGGGCACCGGCACGGGGGTCAGGTCGTAGCCCGCGCTGAAGGCGCGCCCCGCCCCCTTGATGATGATCACGCCGACCGCCGGGTCGGCCTCGACCTCGGTGAGGGCGTGGAACACCTCGCCCCGCAGTTCGTGCGAGAGCGCGTTCAGCTTTTCGGGCCGGTTCAGCGTGATCGTCGCCACGCGGCCGTCCGTTTCGGTGAGGATGAAGTCGTAGGACACAGTGCACTCCGTTAATCCGTAAAGCCCCGGCGGTTGGCCGGGCGCCGGTGTGCAGAGTAGCGCAGCCCCTCGGTAGGCGCGGGTGACCGGGCAGCGGGCGAACCGCCCGGGCGCGCCCGCCACGACGGCGCTGCCATGCAGGGCCCGCCGGAGCGCGTTGCCGCGTGCGGCCCCATGTGTGAAGTCCCGAACACGCGGCCGGCACTCTTCGTGTACAATCAGCGCAGCGACGCCACACGCGCCGCCAGCAGGATTCGCCTCTCGGTCGTTGTCTCGCAGCTCCCAGTGTCGACTCTCGCTCTAGTTTTTACCCCCAACCATCACCTGAATGGCGGGGGTCGATCGTCGGGCTGTGCTTGACGCATGGAGGAAGTGTTTGATGTCCCAGAGAATCTACGTCGGCAATCTGTCGTTTTCCTCGTCCGAATCGGACGTGGAGACGCTGTTCGCTGCCTACGGCAGTGTGCAGTCCTGTGCCCTGCCGACGGACCGCGACACCGGCCGCCCGCGCGGCTTCGGTTTCGTGGAGATGGACCAGGCGGACGCCGCCAAGGCCATCCAGGCCCTCAACGGCCAGGATTTCCAAGGCCGCACGTTGACCGTCAACGAGGCTCGTCCTCGTGGCGACCGCGGTGGCGACCGCGGGGGCGACCGTGGCGGTGGAAACCGTGGCGGTGGAAGCCGCTGGTAGTCGTCGGCGGCTACGCCGTCCGACCACGCTGAATCACGCACGGGGCGGGCCATTGGCCCGCCCCGTGCCGATCTTCCGCAGCCGTGATCGCCCCAATCCCCGCCGCGAAGGTCTAGGATAGCCATGTCCGATCCTCCCCATGGAGGACGCACCGCACCGTGCGAAAGGCTTCGCCATCGCTGACCTGATCACCGACTTGGACAAACAACTCGTGCGCAATGCGCACACCCATCCGACGCTGGGGCCGGCCTTGCGGGGCGCTGCGTCGTTTCAGCGCGCCGAAGCGCGCCTGGCCGAGAAGAACATCGTCTGGTCGGCGGCGCTCGAGGAATTCACGCCCGCGCCGTCCTGACCGGCGCATGTCCGGCGCCGGGACGCCGCTGTAACGGATCTGCCCGCCCGGGAACTGCGGCCAGCCGTGGTGAGCGGCTAGATTTGGCCTGTCGGCGGGCGTCTTTCCCGCGCGCTTCTCCGATGTGCGTCTCGCCGGCGATAGTCCAGGCCGTTCCCGCAGGAGCGGCTGCGAAGGATCTGTGTCATGCCGCTCAGCAAACTCCTGATCGCCAACCGCGGCGAAATCGCGATCCGCGTCATGCGCGCGGCCGAGGAACTCGGCATCGCGACGGTGGCCGTCTTCTCCGAGGACGACGCCGACTCGTTGCACGTGCGCGCCGCCGATGAAGCCCGTCCCCTGACCGGTCTGGGCGCCGCCGCCTACCTCGACATCGAGGGCGTGCTCGCCGTCGCGACGGCGGCGGGCTGCGACGCCGTCCATCCGGGCTACGGCTTCCTGGCCGAGAGCGCCGCCTTCGCGCGCCGCTGCGGTGAGTCCGGCATTACGTTCGTCGGGCCGTCCGTGCGGGCGCTGGAGTTGCTGGGCGACAAGACCCGCGCCCGCGCCCTGGCGGCCGAGCACGATGTCCCCGTCCTGCCCGGCACCGCCGGCGCCGTCAGCGCCCCCGAGGCGCGGGCCTTCTTCGAGAGCCTGGGCGAGGGCGCGGAGGTCATGATCAAGGCGCTCGCCGGTGGAGGCGGCCGGGGCATGCGCGTGGTCACGGCGATCGACGAGCTGGACGAGGCGTACGCGCGCTGTCAGTCCGAGGCCGACGCGGCCTTCGGCTCCGGCGCCGTCTACGTCGAGCAGCTGATCCCGCGCGCCCGGCACATTGAGGTGCAGGTGATCGGCGACGGCACGGGCGCGGTCAGCCACCTCGGCGAGCGCGAGTGCAGCGTGCAGCGCCGCCATCAGAAGCTGGTCGAGCTGGCGCCCAGCCCCACCCTGCGACCGGCGCAGCGCGAGGCCATCGCGGGCGCCGCCGTGCGCATGGCGGCGGCCGTCTCCTACGCCAGCCTGGGCACCTTCGAGTTCCTACAGGACGCGACCAACGACGACCGCTTCTTCTTCATCGAGGCCAACCCCCGCCTGCAGGTCGAGCACACCGTCACCGAGGCCGTCACCGGCGTCGACCTGGTGCGCTCCCAGCTCCGGATCGCCGGTGGCGAGAACCTGGCCGGCGTCGGCCTGGAGCAGGCGTCGATCCCGGTGCCGCAGGGCTACGCCATCCAGGCCCGCGTCAACACCGAGCAGATGCAGCCCGACGGCGCCGTGCGTCCCACCGGCGGCGAACTCACGCACTTCCACCTCCCCGCCGGACCCGGCATCCGCGTCGACACCTTCGGCTACCCCGGCTACCGCACCAACCCGAACTTCGACTCGCTGCTGGGCAAGGTCATCGCGCATGCGCCGTCGGGTGGGTTCCCGGTGGCGGCGCAGCGTCTCACCCGTGCGCTGGCCGAGTTCCAGATCGGCGGCCTGGACACGAACGCGGGCTTCCTGCGCAACGTGTTGCGCCACGACGACTTCCTCGCCGGCCGGGTCTACACGCGCTGGCTGGACGACCACATCGCGACGCTCGCTGCCGTGGAGACGCCCCCGGCCAGCAACGGAGCCGCGCCCAGCGCCGGCGCCGGCGGCGCGCTCGACAAGCGGGATCCGCTGTCGGCGCTGAACTTCTTCCGCGAGGGCGCGGCGACGCACAGCACGGCGCAATCGGCCCCGCCGCTCGCCGGTCCGCCCAACACCGAACCCGTCCCCGCCCCCCTGCAGGGCACCATCACGGAGATCCACGTCGCCCAGGGCGACACCGTGCGGCCCGGGCAACTCCTCTTCGTGATGAGCGCGCTCAAGATGGAGCACGTGATCAAGGCGGAGTTCGGCGGGATCGTCCGCGCGCTGACGGTGGACATCGGCGAGGTCGTCTACGACGCCCACCCGCTCGCCTTCATCGAGCCGCGCGACGTGGGCGCGGGCGTCGACGAGGCGGCGGACGAGGTCGCGATCGACTACATCCGCCCCAGCCTGCAGGCGGTCTTCGACCGGCGGCAGTTCCTGCTCGACGAGAACCGCCCCGCGGCCGTCGAGCGGCGGCACAGCCGCGGCCGGCGGACCGTGCGCGAGAACATCGAGCAGCTCATCGATCCCGACACCTGGGTCGAATACGGGGCGCTGGCGATCGCCGGCCAGAGCCGCAAGCGCTCACTGGAGGAGCTGATCTGGAAGACCCCGGCCGACGGCCTCGTCGCCGGCATCGGCTCGGTCAACGGCGACCTCTTCGACGCCAAGCGCGCGCGCACCGTCTTCATCTCCTACGACGACACCGTGTTCGCGGGCACGCAGGGCGGGCGCGGTCACGACAAAACCGACCGCATGATGGAGATCTGCAACGAGCTCTCGCTGCCGCTGATCTTCCACTGCGAGGGCGCCGGCGGGCGCTCGGGCGACACCGACGGATCCGGCGCCGGCCACCCCAACGTCCGCACCTGGGAGAAGATGGGCTACCTGAGCGGCACCGTGCCGATGATCGGCGTCACCGCCGGCTGGTGCTACGCCGGCAACGCGGCCATCTTGGGCGTCACCGACATCATCATCGCCACCGAGGACTCGCTGATCGCCATGGGCGGCCCGGCCACCATCGAGGGCGGCGGCATGGGCGCGTTCCTGCCGGAAGAGGTCGGCCCCATGTCCGACCTCGCCCCCGCGGGCTCCGTGGACATCGTCGTCAAGGACCAGGACGCGGCGATCGCGGCGTCGAAGCAGTGCCTGTCCTACTTCCAGGGCTCCATCGACGCCTGGGAGGCCGAGGACCAGCGGCTGCTGCGCCACATCATCCCCGAGAAGCGCGGGCGCGCCTTCGACATCCGCGAGGTGATCCGCCTCCTCGCCGACAAGGACTCCGTGCTGGAGCTGCGGCCCGAGTTCGGCCTCAGCGCGGTCACCGCCTTCGTCCGCATCGAGGGCCATCCCTTCGGCCTCACGGCCAACAACAACGCCTACATCAGCGGCGCGATCGACAGCGACGGCTCCGACAAGATCGCGCGCTTCTGGCAGCTCTGCGACGCCTTCAACATCCCCATCATCGCGCTGGTCGACACGCCCGGCATGATGGTCGGCCCGGAGGTGGAGAAGACGGGGCTGATCCGGCACTGCAGCCGCCTCTTCGTCACCGGCGTCAACCTCAAGACGCCGCGCTTCTGCGTCATCCTGCGCGGCGGCTACGCGCTGGGCGCGCTCTCCGTCATGACCGGCAACTCGCGCGCGCCCATCTTCACCGTCGCCTGGCCGCAGAGCGAACACGGGGGCATGAACATGGAGGCCGGCGTGCTGCTCTCCCATCGCGAGGCGTTGGGCAAGATCGACGACATCGAGGAGCGCGCCGCCGAGTACCAGCGCCTGGTCGACGCTTCCTACGACCACGTCAGCGCGCTCAGCGCGGCCTCGCGCTACGGGTTCGATGACGTGATCGACCCCGCCGAGACGCGTCGCTGGATCGCCCAGGGGCTGCTCTCCGTGCCGCAGTCGGAGCCGCTGCGACGGGGCCGGGCCCAATTCCTGGATACCTGGTAGCTCGACACCTGGCCGGCCGGCGCGGGCGCCGCAGCAGCGCGCCACTCCCGCCGGAACAGGCCCCGCCGAATAGGATGCCCGTATCAGCCAAGATCCGCAGGCCCCAGCATCCGCTCCCGCCGGCCCTGCCGCGTCGTCGCCGGCGGGCGCGACTCCCCGCGGCGACGTAGCCGGCCCGCCGCTGCCGTCGCCCCGATCGCGGACCCGCGCGGCGGACCCTGCCCTGAGCATGCGACGGCCGTGGGCCCTCGCCGCCGCGCGCCACTTCCCCGGCGCCGCCGGACGCCGGCGCCGGGGCGCCCGCCGCCGTGAGGGCGAGAGCGGCGCCCTCGCCGCCCTGGCGCACCGCGACTATCGCTTGCTGTGGTCGAGCGGCGCGGTCGCCACGACGGCCTTCATCATGTCGTTCCTGCTGATGCCGGCCCTCGCCTACGACATCACCGGCAACAACACCTCCGCCGGCATCGCGATCATGGGCTCCGGCGTGGGCATGTTCTTCCTCTCCCCCATCGGGGGCGTCATCGCGGACCGCCTGCGCAAGAAGCCGCTCGTGCTCGTGGGGCAGATCATCCCGAGCCTGGTCATTCTCGCCATCGGCGTGCTCGTCGTCACCGACGCGATCACCATCGTGCTGCTCACGCTGGGCACGCTGATCATGGGCCTGGGCTTCGCGTTCATGGCCCCCGCCCGGCAGGCCTGGATGGCGGAGATGGTGCCCCCCGCCCTGTTGCCCAACGCGGTGGCCCTGCAGCAGATCGCGCACACCGGCGCGCAGGTGCTCGCCCCGCTGGCCATCGCCGTGCTGGTCGGCACACTGCTGGGCATCGGCGGCACCTACCTGTTCATGGCCGCGCTGTTCGTGCTCATCCTGCCGCTGACCTTGCGGCTACCCAACACCGAACCCGCCGTCGCCCCCGGCGACCGGCGCTCGGTCCGCGTCGAGATGTCCGCGGGCGCCCGCTACCTCTTCAGCGATCCCCAACTGCGCCTGCTCTGGGCCTCGATCGTCGCGGTGATCGTCTGCGGCTTCGCCTTCCAGACGCTCCTGCCCGGCTTCCTCGACGAGGCGCTCGGCCACGATCCCACCGACATCGGCCCCATCTTCTTGGTCTTCGCGCTGTCCGGGCTGATCATCAACCTGTTTCTCCCGCGCATCGTGGGCACCTCGCTGGCTTGGCCGGTGATGCTGGGCCTGGGACTGCTCATGGCGGCCGGCTTCCTCCTGCTGGCCGGCGCCTCCAGCTACGGGCTCGTGATGCTCGTGGCCATCCCGATGGGCGCCGGGCGGTCGGGCTTCACGCTGCTCAATCAGACGATCATGCTCTCCAACACCGAGCCCGCCTACTACGGCCGCATCACCGCGATGACGATGATGGCGTTCGGATCGCAGGCGCTCCTGTCCCCCGTGTGGGGAGCGCTGGCCGACTCGATCGGGATTCGCAGCACGCTGCTCATCGTCGGGCTGGTCGGGGCCGTCGCGATGGTGGCCACCGCGGTCGTCTGGTTCCGATTCGTGAAGCGGGTGGTCCCGAGCGACACGACGGCGGCGCCCTCCAGCCGGGGCTAGGCGCGCGGCAAGCGGATCACGAAGCTCGCGCCCGGCTCCTCCGGCTCCTCCAACTCCAGAGTGCCCCCGAGCCGGTCGACGATCGCCCGGGCGATCGCCAGGCCCAGGCCGCTGCTCCCCGTCGCCCGCGCCCGCGCGCTGTCCAGCCGCGCGAAGCGTTCGAACACGCGCGCCCGGTCGGCGGGTGGAATCCCCGGCCCGTCGTCCGCGACGCGCAACTCGGCCGTGCGTCCGACGGCCGCCACCGACACGCGCACCTGCGTCCCCGGTCCGGTGTGCTTGATCGCGTTGTCGAGCAGGATGCGCGCGACCTGCGAGAGCGCCGCGGCGTCGCCCAGGGCCCGCACTGCCGGTCCCGGCTCGACCGTCAGGCTCGCGGCCGCCGCCTGCGCCTGCGGTTCGATCGCGCGCACCGCTTCGACCGCGATCGCGCGCAGATCGACCGGCCGCGTGCTCAGCGGGACCTGGTCGACGGTGCCCAGGTCGAGCAGATCGCGCACCAGTGAACCCATCCGCGCCGCCTCCTCGCGGATGCCCTCCACCACGCCTTGCTCCTCCGCCAGCGTGTGCCCCGGGTGGCGCAGCAGCACGTCGGCGGAGCTCTGCACGACGGCGATCGGCGTCCGCAGTTCGTGCGACGCGTCGGCGACGAAGCGCCGCTGGGCCTCCAGGTTGCGCCGGATCGGCGCCAGCGCCCGGCCCGACAGCCAGAACCCGGCCCCGACTGCCGCCAGCCCGGCCACGCCGCCGGCGATGAGGAAGATCTGCATCAGGTCGGCGGCGGTCTCGTCGCGGCGCTCCAGCGATCGGAACGCTTGCACGTAGCCGATCGCCTCGCCACCCAGCGAGACCTGCTCGGTACGCACGCGGATCCGCTCCCGCCCGATGTCGATCGTGCGCCGATCGATCCCGGCCCCCGCGGCGGCGCGCACCGCTGCGCGCAGCGGCGCGGTCGTCACCATCAGCGTGCTCTCCAGCAGACGCCCGTCGATGTCCAGCAGCAGCTGATGCGTCGGCGTCTGCCCGTGCTCGGCCAGTTCGCGCAGCGCGCCCTCGTCCGTGTCGTGCTCCTCGCTCTCGTGCGTCTCCGTACCTCCGTCATCGTCGTGGCCGTCGTCCTCCGAGCCCGCGTCCTCCCCGGTGCGCGCGGGCAGCGCGGGCCGCACCGCCGGCAGCGGCGCGCCGCCGCCCAACTCCACGATCTGGCCCAGCCGCGGCGCCGCCGCCAGGACCTCGTCGCGCAGCGCCGAGTCGACCTGGTCGTCCAGGCGCTGCGTCATCAGCACGACGGTCAGCGCGCCCACCGTCGCCAGCACGAGTAACAGCAGCCCGGCGTACCAGGCGGTCAGCCGCAGGCGCGCCTGGGTGAACGCGCTCGCGGGACGCCGCCGCCGGCCCAGGCGGATCACGGCGACTCGTCCAGCCGGTAGCCCATGCCCCGCACGGTGCGGATCATGCCACTCGACGCCCCCAGCTTGCGGCGCAGGTAGCGAACGTACGTCTCCACGATGTTCGACGCCCCGTCGTAGTCGTACGACCACACCCGATCGAGGATCTGCGTCCGCGACAGCACGACGCCCGGGTTGCGCAGGAAGAGCTCGAGCAGCGCGTACTCCCGCGCGGTCAGATCCACCCTGCGCCCCCCCACCGACGCCCGCCGCGCCCGCGTGTCGAGCGCGATCACGCCGGCCCGCAACGTCTCCGACGGCGCCGCGCTCGGCCGCCGGCCCAGCGCCCGCACCCGCGCCAGCAGCTCAGGCATCGCGAACGGCTTCACGAGGTAGTCGTCTGCCCCCGCATCGAGCCCGCGCACCCGGTCGTCCACCGTGCCGCGCGCGGTGAGCAGCAGAATGGGGACGGCGTCGCCCCGCGCGCGCCGCCCCGTCGCAACGCGGAAGCCGTCCCGGCCGGGCATCATCACATCCAGGATCGCCAGATCGAAGCCGCCGTCCGCGAGCTGCGCCACCGCCGCGTCACCGTCGCGCACCCACTCCACGACGTGCCCCTCTTCGCGCAGCACGCGCGTCACCAGGGCGCCCAGCCGTGCGTCGTCCTCGGCGAACAGGATGCGCATGGCCCCATGATGGCGCACGCTGATGAGGGCGCGATGAGAGGCTGGCCGGGCGTCGCCCCGAAGAACTCCTATCTCGCTCTCAGGCGGTTCTCATCCCGTGAGCGCAGACTGGATCCAGACGACCGGCAGTCACACATCCCGGTCGCGAAGGAGGTAGTCATGTTTCGGATTTCGAGACGGCTGGGCGCGGCGGCGATTGCCGCGTTGCTGGTGGCGGGGCTCGTCGTGTTGGGGCTGGCGGCGGCGACCGACGGGGACCTCGACCCGTTCGGCCATCACGGCGGCGGCGACGAGGACGGGGCGGGCCACACGGACGGCGCCGACGGAGACGGCGACGTCGACCCGGCCGGCCATCACGACGGTGAAGACGACGACGATGACGACGATAATGACGGCCACGACGATGACGATGATGACGACGACCGCGACCACGAGGCCGGCGACGACGACGCATCGCACGAGGACGACGATGACTGACCGGCGCCGTCGGCCGGGCTGGTGAAGGCGGTTCCTCCCGGAGCGCCCGAGCCGCTACTGTGGCACTCGAAATCGTGGGGCCCGGACTCGGGCCCCACGATCGCGAAGGAGTGCCATGCCCGACTACGACTTCCTGCTTTACGACGTCTCGGACCGTGTGTGTAGCATCACGTTCAACCGGCCCGAGAAGCGCAACGCCCTCAACACGCAGCTCCTGGAGGAGCTCGACGACGCTCTGGACGTCGCCGAGAACGACGACGAGGTCCGCGTCGTGCTGTTCAAGGGGGCGGGCACGGCCTTCAGCGCCGGCTACGACCTGCGCGACAACCCCTACACCGTGCCCCCGGCCGGCCAGGACCGCTGGCGCCTGAACGACGCCGGCCCGGCGCTGCGCAAGATCAGCAATCGCTATCTGCGCATCTGGTACTACCCCAAGCCGACCGTCGCGCAGGTGCAGGGGCCGGCGCTCGCCACCGGCTGCTACTTCCAGATGCTGTGTGACATCGCCTTCGCCGCCGACACGGCCACCTTCGGTCATCAGGCGCAGCGCGGGGGCGGCGTCACCAGCCTCCCGCTCTGGGTCTGGATGCTGGGCATGCGCCAGGCCAAGTACCTGCTGCTCACCGGCCGCCTGATCACGGCCAAGGAGGCCCAGAAGATCGGTCTCGTGACCCGCGTCTTCCCCCCGGATGAGCTCGAAGGCGAGGTCGCCCGGTTGTGCGCCGATCTCTCGCGCCAGAACCTGCTCGGCTCCCAGTGGCTCAAGGACGCGATCAACGCCGACTACGACATGATGGGCCTGCGCGCCGCCTACCCCATGCACTACTCGATGAACGCCGCCGGCCGCATGGTGGAGCGCGGCCCGGACGAACTCTCCCTGCGCGACATCGTCTTCGGCCGCGACCGCCAGGCGGTCCCGGAGGGCGAGCCGTAGGGCGCTGCGTGGGCCCCGCCCGCGCCCGCCGCCCAGGCGTCGCGCCGCTGCGACATCGGACGGCGCGTGTCGCGAGAATGACATCAATATTGACATCATGGAGATAGGGGGATAACGTCATGGCACGTACGGTTGACCTGGATGCGCTGCGGCGCAGGCTTGGCAATCTGACGGCGCGGGATCTCCGCGCCGCCGCCCTCGCCATGGGCTGGGCGGAACGTGCGCGCCGGGGCAAGGGCAGCCACATCGTGCTGCAGCGGAACGGACGAACGCTGGTGATCCCCATGCACCCCAACAAGCACACCTACCGCAGCGTGCTTGACGATATGGAGAGATGGTCGTGAGTGAGGGCGTGAGCAACGTGTGGGATGTGAGGCGTCGCGTGGCGGAGGTTCTGGCCGCCCCCTACGCGCGGGTCCTGCGCCGGGACGAAGACGGCGTGAGCGCCGAAGTGCTGGAGTTTCCCGGCTGCTACTCGGCCGGGCCGGACGGGCCCAGCGCCTGGGAGGGGCTGGAAGAGGCGATGGGCTTGTGGGTGGAGTCGCAGTTGGCGCAGGGAGAGGAGATCCCGCCGCCGCTGGCGGCCGGCCGCTACCAGGGCCGCATCTCGCTGCGCGTGCTGCCCTCCGTGCACGCGCGCGCCGCGCTGGTCGCCGCCGCCGAGGGAGTCTCGCTGAACCGCTGGCTCTCGGCGGCGGTGGAGTCCGCCGTCAGCGCGCCCAGCCGGCCGCCGCCGGCGCAGATCCACGCCGGCTACAGCGCCAGGCCCGCACGCTACATCGCCGAGGATCCCTAGCCCGCCGGCTCGTCCCGGGCCGCCATCGCCTGCATGTTCTTCCACAGCCGGCGCATCCCCCGCAGCCAGCGATCGTGGTCGTCCCCTTTGCGACGCACGTACTCCCGCACTTCCGGGTGCGGCAGGATCAGGAACGTCTCCTCGCGGATCGCCTGCACGACGGCGTCGGCCACCTGCTCCGGTTGCTGCACTCCCGCCATCAGGACCGTCGCCTGCGGCATTCGCGCCGCTTCCGCCAACAACATGGGAGTCTCGACGCCCTGAGGGCACAGGCACGAGACGCGGATGCCGTCGTCCCCATAGGTCATCGCGAGGAACTCCGCGAACGCCACCGCCCCGTGCTTGGTCACCGCGTAGGACACCGACCCCAGCGACATCAGCAGCCCCGCCGCGGAGGCCGTGCTGCAGATATAGCCCTGGCCCCGCTCCAGCATGTGCGGCAGCACCGCCCGCGCCGCGTAGACGTGCGCCATCGTGTTGACCGCCCAGCTCTCCTCCCAATTCGCGTCCTCTTCCAGCAAGTCGACGCCCGACGCCCCCTGGCCCGGCGACCGCTGGATGCCCGCGTTCGAGAACATCAGGTCGACCCGCCCGAACCGCGCGATCGTGCGCTCGACGACCCGGCGGATGTCCGCCTCCTCGGCGACGTTGGCCGTCATCGCCACGCCGCCGATCTGCCGCGCGGTCTCCGCGGCGCCGTCCGCGTTGATGTCGACCGCGACCACCGTCGCGCCTTCGGCGGCGAACGCGTGGCAGATCGCGCGGCCGATGCCACTCGCGCCGCCTGTCACGATCGTGACCGTGTCCTTCAGTTCCATGCCGGCCCTCCGTCCGTCCCGCGGGTGTGCGGCGCTTTCAGACCAGCCGAAAGCGCACGCCGCAGATCGCGATCAAGTTCTCGCCCGTGCGACAGCCCTCCGCCTCGGCGTTGGCGAGCGCCCGGGCAGGGTCCGTGGCGCTGATGTCCAGACCGCCCAAGCCGGGGCCGCGCCCGTCCCGCGCCGGCACGAAGCGCAGGTCCGACCCCGCGAGCGCCAGCGCCGGATTGCCTTCCCCGTCCCGCACCACCGGCTCATCCAGGACCTTGCCCCAGCGCGCCGCCACGCCGGCGGGGTCGTGGCACTGGATCTCCGCCGCCCGGATGCCGTCGACGATCTGCGTGTGCTTCTTGCGCTGCCAGTTCTCGCCGGCCGGCCACCAGGCGCCGTCGGGGCGATCCTCCTCGACGTTCCAGCGGATCTCCGGGATCGCGCCCGGCACCTCGCGGGGGTGCAGCTGCATGCCGTACCCCTGCCCGTCCTCGCCCGGCTCCGCGATGATCGGGATGCGCAGCGCCTCCACGCGCGCCCGGTAGGACGGATACGACCCCTCCGGCACCTGCATGATCACCATGTAGCCGCCGTCGCCGCCGCGCCGATGCAGGTAGCGCTCGGCCGGCGTGTCGTACTCGCCGGGCTGCGGCGACACGCACTCCAGGATCTGGTCCCCGAACGGGATCAGCGTGTGGTTGAGCCGGATCTTGCGGATCGCCGGATCGCGCCAGCAGAGCTCCACGCCGAACACCGACTCCGTCTGCGCCTGCACGCGGTCCAGGTCGTGCGCCACCAGGCAGATCTGGCGGATGCGAATCTCACTCACGGCCGGCTCCTTCCCGATCCCGCCCACGCCGGACGCGCAGGCTAGCGCCAGGGCACGTTGTTGACGGGGTCGCGCAGCACGTGCCGCGCGACGGTCATCTTGTGCACCTCGTCCGGGCCATCGTAGAGACGCGCGTAGCGCGCCTCGCGGTACATGAACTCCAGCGGCGTGTCGCTCGTGACGCCCAGCGCTCCGTGCACCTGAATCGCCCGATCGATCACGTTGTGCAGTACGTGCCCGCCCCAGAACTTGATCATGCCGATCTCGACGCGCGCCTCGTCGCCCTCGTCGTAGGCCCGCGCGGCGTCGAGCGTCATCATACGGGCGGCCTGGATCTCCGCCGCCGAGTCGGCGATCCAGGTCCGGATCTCGCCCTTCTCCGCCAGATACGAGCCGTGCGACCAGCGCGCCTTGGCCCGCTCGCACATCAGCTCGAAGGCCCGCTCGGCCTGACCCAGCCAGCGCATGCAGTGGAAGATGCGGCCCGGCCCCAGTCGCTTCTGCGCGATCAGGAAGCCCTTGCCCTCCGGCCCCAAGAGGTTCGTCGCGGGCACGCGCACGTCGTGGTACTTCACCTCGCAGTGCTGGCCTTGCGTAGTCCCCATCGTCGGGATGGCCCGCACGATCTCGTACCCCGGTGTGTCCGTCGGCACGATGATCGACGAGAAGCGGTCCCACTTCGTCGCTGCCTGCGGGTTGGTCATCGCGAAGCAGGTCGTGAAGGCGGCCCGCGACGCGCCGCTGGTGAACCACTTGTGGCCGTTGATCACCCACTCGTCGCCGTCGCGCACGGCGCGCGTCTGCATCAGGGTCGGGTCGGACCCCGCGACCTCCGGCTCCGTCAGCCCCACCGAGGGATAGATCTCGCCCGCGACCAGCGGCGCCAGCCACTTCGCTTTCTGCTCGTCGCTCGCGTAGAGGTGCAGCATGATCGAGTCCTGCATCGATGCGGACCCCACGGCGTGGGACCCGAAATGCGAGCGACCGATCACCTCGTTCAGGTGCACGAAGGGCATGAAGCCCAGGCCGGCGCCGCCGATCTCCGCCGGATGGCCCAGCGCCCAGAGGTCCTGATCCTTGGCCGCCTGCTTGATCCCGGCCATCGTGCGGGCGGATTCCTCGTCGTCCTGCATGAGGACCGGCTCGGCGGGGATCACCGTCCCGTTGATGAACTCCTTCATCTTGTCCTTGAGTTCGCGAACCTCGGGAGTCAGGCCGATCTGGGGCATGTGCGTTTCCTTCCTGCGCCGTGCGAGCGGACCCGGCGGTCGTTGCCGTGCGCGCGACCGCTGCCGTGTCCGCGGGAGCGCGCTAGCAGCCCGCGGTTTCCTGTACGCCGCTCAGCGCCGTCCACAGCGCCTCGCCCAGCTCCGCGCAGGCCGACTCCGACCGCTCCCGCTGCGACGGCGTCAGCGCCGCCGCCATCTCCCGCAGCATGGCGGCCTCGCCGTAGTCGCTGGCGTGGACGGCGAAGTAGCGCCCCGGCGTCCCCAGCGACGCGTAGTGCTCGTTCAACCCCTGCAGCTTGGCCTCCGCCGTCAGCGGCTGCTGCGCTTCGAACGCGAACAGCGCCCCGATCGCCGTCGCCGGCTCGGCGAACAGCCGCTGCGCCGTCGCGACGAGCGCCCGGCTGGCCTCGCCCTGCGGCTCCGCCCGCACCTCCACACCCAAGTCCGACGCGAACTCGCCCCACAGGGCCGCGTGCTCCACCTCTTCCAACGCGTGGTCGTCGGCACCGAGCGTGCGCCAGCCGTCCGGCACCGCGCCGATGAACGCGCCCCACTCGGCCGCGTAGTGCCGCAGCGCCGACGCCGGCAGCGTTCCCTCCGACCAGGCCGTGTAGAACGGGTGGCGCTGCAGATTCCAGCGCTCCACGATGTGATCCAGCGTGTTCATGGCGTTCGATCCTTCCCGCCTGCAAGGCCCGTCTGGGGGCCGGTCCGTGGTCCGCGGGCCGCCGGGCGCCGCTCTGGATGCCCCGCGTCCGCCCGTCTCATCGGCGCGTTCTTCGTATCAGCGCGCCTCGTTCGATGCAAACGTCGCCGTCAAATCCGGCGTCCGCGGAGGGCCGCTAGAAGCGGTCCGGGCAGTGCGGCCGGTAGGCCGTCTCGAACAGCCGGTCCCAGGTCCGCAGCGACTCCGGCTGCGACGTCTCCAGCCCGCCCTGCCGGTACAGATCCGTCGCCGATCGGGCGCCGCTCGCCAGGGCGCTCAGCGCCCGCGCGTCAAGCATGAAGTCCGGCGCCGCCGCCGACCGGCTGAGCTCCCCCTGCGCGCCGTCCGCCTCGAGCCGCCACGTGCCCCGGTTCCACTCGCAGCGGTCGTCGACCAATTCGAACGTCGCCGCACCGGCCTCGGCGTAGCCGCGCGCACTCAGCGCCGGCGCCACATCGACGATGCGCAGCAGGATGTTGTCGTGCACGGTGGCGTGCAGACGGCGCGGCTCCTGCAACATGTGGAACAACGGGTCGTCGATGGGGGCGCTCTTGCGGACGATCGTGTTCGCCAAGTCGTGCGCCGCCACGTGCTCCCACAGCGCCACGTAGGCCGGCGCCGTCAGCGCGTGCAACTCCCGCAGCGTGACGACGTGGTTGCGGTCCACCACGCCCCCGTCGTCGTCGGCCCGGGTCAGGTACAGCGCGTAGCCCTGCGCCTGCCCGTCCTCCTCGTAGAACGCCGCGTAGACGGGCCCGGCCTGCTTGTCGTGCTCGTCGAGCATGCCCCCGTCCCAGAGCGCGTCGCCCCGATGCAGCAGCCCCGTGCGCGGGCCGGCGTAGGTCCGGTACAGCGACTTGAGCAGGTCGCGCTCCGACGTGTCGCCCAAGCGCACCGTGCCCCGCGGGCGCGGGCCGCCCACGAAGTTGATATCCCGCGGGTCCACCGCGTAGTCCTGCACCGGCGCGATGATCGCGTAGCCGTAGCGCTGATAGATGGCTGCCTGCGACGCGTGCAGGATCGCGATCGGCTGCGCCGCGTCGCGGTAGTTGCCGAATGCCGTCGTCATCGCCCGCGTCAGGTGCCCCCGGCGCCGCTTGTGCGGCAGCGTCCCGACCGACGTCACGCCCGCCACGTGCACGCGCTGCCCGTTCCAGCGCATCGAGAACGGCCAGGCCGCGAACGCCGTCACGAGCGCCCCGTCCTCGAATACGCACAGAGTCCACTCGGGCCGCATGTCGACCATCGGGTCGTTGAAGCCCTCGTTGCCGTGGCTGGCCAGCGTCGTATGCGTGACGTAGCCGAACGCCTCCAACTCCTCGGGATTCACCGGGCGCACTTCAATGGCTGCCTGCACGACGCTGGTCATCGCGGTTTCCTTTCCAATCGGGCCAACCGCCGACGCGCCGGGCAGAGGGTCCCGGGGAGATGCCAGGCGGCTATGGATCGTCCGGCGGATCCGGGCAGGGCTTCAGGTCGAGCTTGCCGAGCACACCCTTATTCGCCACGAAGCGTGGCCAGTGCCCGGTCAGCACGTGCGCCATACTCTCCGCCGCGCGGCGGATCACAGTCGCGGAGGAATGGTCCGAGTAATGGGCGGTGTGCGGCGTCAGCACGACGTTGTCCATCGACCGCAGCGGGTTGTCGGCGGTCATCGGCTCCTGCTCGAACACATCCAGGCCCGCGCCCGCGATCGCCCCCGATTGCAGCGCCGCGATCAGCGCCGCCTCGTCGATGACGGGGCCGCGCGCCGTGTTCAGCAGGTACGCGGACGGCTTCATCCGGGCCAGCGCCGCCGCGTCGATCATGTGCTCGGTCTCCGGGGTGTGGGGCGCGTGCACGCTGACCACGTCGGACTGGCTCAGCACCGCCTCCAGCGACGGCTGCAACTCGATCCCCGCCGCGGCCACGCGGGCCGGGTCCTCGTAGGGGTCGTAGCCCATCACGCGCATCGACAGCGCCCGCCCGCGCTCGGCCATGAGCCGGGCGATGGGCCCGCAGGCCACCAGCCCCAGCGTCTGCCCGTAGAGCTCCGGCGTCGGCGCGAGCCCGTCGATCGTCCAGCCGCCGGCCCGGATCGCGCGGTCTTGCCGGATCAGCTTGCGCGTGACCGCCAGCATCAGCATCAGCGCGTGGTTCGCGACCTCGCGCCGGTTCACGTCCGGCACGTGCGCGCAGATCACGCCCCGCTCCGTCGCGGCGTCCAGATCCAGCGTGTCGACGCCCACGCCGTACCGCACGACGACCCTGCAGTTGGGCATCCCGTCCAGGACTTCGGCCGTAATCGGCGCGTACACGACGAATACGCCGTCCGCGTCCGGCATCAGCGACGCCAGCTCGGCGGCGGACTTGCCGGGCGCGATCAGGCGGATCTCCGCGTCGATCGCCGAGAGGATTTCGTGCTCCACCGGGGGCATCTCTGTCCGCGCGGTGTGATAGACGGTGAATTTCGCCATGCGACCTCAGCCCGGACTGCGACGTGCGACCGCTAGGCCGTCAGCGCCTCGATGAGTTGCTCCACGACGGCTTCCGCCCGCGCGTGCATCTCATCATCGGTGCGGTCCTGCATGGGGTGCGGGACGAACACCCGGCGCACGTCGGGCAGACCCAGCGCGTCGGCCTGGGTCTGCGCGGCGCCCTCGAACTCGTTGGTCAGCACGAAGACCGAGGGGATGCCCTGGGTTTCGAAGTAGACGGTGTCGTGCACACTGCACGTCGTGCAGGATCCTCAATCGGCCAAGGCTTCGATGACGAAGTCGGCCTCCTGTCGGATCGACTGCTTGATGTCGTCGGGCACCGGGCGCGCCACGGTGGGCTTCATGTAGCGCTTCGTCGCGACGCCGGGCAGCCGCTCCGCGATGAGCGACTGCAGCCGGTCCAGGAACACGTCGCCGCGCGGCTTGGAGATGTCGAGCAGCGCGATCGTGCCGCTGATCGACTCCGGCCGCTGCGTCAGCTCGCGGCGCACGGGCTCGCGCTCGTCGGTGGGGTCGAGGATCACCAGATTCTGAGTCGGACTCGCTGTCGTCATCGCCTCTCTCCGTTCTTCGCCGCGGTGCGGCGGTTCGATCTCCGCGCATCCGCTCCGCGTAGCATAGCGCCGTCAGACCGGGTCTTCGATCTTCTTGCTGACGGAGCCCATCCCCCCCAGGGGATCGAAGATCGACGTGAACTTCCCGGCGCCGCCCCCCGCGACGACGATGTTGATCATCGCGTCGTCCGCGAACTTCGGGATGAGGACGTCCATCGCGTCGGGACGCAGCGCCCCGTCGGCGTCGTGGATGGGGAGCGGCGGCAGGAACGCGGGGAACTTCTCCAGCCAGAGCGTCGGGAATCCGCCCATCCGATCGCTCTCCAGCAGGTCGCGCAGCGGCCGACGGCCGACCTCCTGAATCCGCCGGCGCAGGTCGTCCTTGCTCCAGCCGTCGGCCGCCAGGGTGTCGTAGTGCTCCGGCGACACCACCACGACCACCTCCCCCAGCGACTGCTTGCGCGGGTGGTGTTGCCCGCGCAGCTTGAGGCCGATGCTGCCCGCCAGCGCCTTCGCCGTGCGCGAGGACTCGTCGATCATCTGGCTGGGCCCGCCGGACTGCGCGACGGCCGTGATCACGCTGTCGCCGGGGTCGAAGCCGCGCTCGACGTGCAGCGGGCGCCAGTCCGGCGCGCGCTCCTCCCACTCGCCGAAGCACATCGTGTACTTGCCGGGCCAGCCGATCGTCGCGCGCTCCGTGCCGCCCGGCCGGTGCCCCGCCACGTTGCGGATCACCAGCCGCACCGCGCGGCCGATGGTGGCGTTCGCCCGGTAGCCCTGGCCCAGCGCCCCCTGCTCGCAGTTGACGCCGATGCGGTCGCGCACCGGGCCGTTCACGATCAGCACCGGGGAGCCGCCTATCGTCGTCGCGCCCACGCCGTGCAGCCCGAAGCGCTCGTCGGCGATCGCCTCCACGCCGCCCAGCACGGTCGGGAAGTACTCCGGTTTGCAGCCCGCCATGACGGCGTTGATCGCGACCTTCTCCACACTCAGCGGCGCCAGGTTCGGCGGCAGCACCGCGATCTCCTCCAGCGGATCGCGGCGCGTCGCCGCCAGCATCCGCTCCACCCGCGCCGGCGTCGGCGGCACGACCGGCAGGCCGTCGGTCACCCCCTGATCGAACAGGAACTCATCGACGTCGTCGCCGGGCGCGATCGTGATCCGCCGCGCCGGCCCGATCGGCTCGTGCGTACTCGTCACGCGCCCGCTCCCGCCGACGCCCCCCGGATGGGCGCGATCTTCTTGCTCACCGCCAGCGTCCCGCCGGGCCCCGACCCGAAGGCGTCCAGCACCGCCGACCACTTGCCCGCGCCCCCGCCGGCCACCACGATCATCAGCCAGTCGTCGTCCCGGAACTTGCGGATCGGGCGGTCGAGGTCGGCCCCGTCCAGGTCGCCGCCCTTGAGGAAGGGGCGCAGGCCGGCCCCGGCCAGCCCGCCCGACTCCTCGTCGGCCAGCAGCGCCCGCAGCGGCTGCACGCCGACCTCTTGGATGCGACGCCGGAGGTCGTCCTTGCTCCAGCCAGCCGCCGCCAGGGTGCGGTAGTGCTCCGGCGAGACCACGATCAGCGTCTCGCCGATGGCCGGCATCTTGGCGTGCCGCGACATCGCCGCCTTGAGGCCGATGCTGCCCCCCAGCGCCTCGGGCGTGCGCGACGTCTCATCGATCACCTGCGACGGCCCCGCCGTCTGGATCAGCGCCGTCACGACGCTGTCCCCCGGCGCGAAGCCGCGCTCGACGTGCAGCGGCGTCCACGTCGACGCCAGCTCCTCCGCCTCCGCGAAGCAGAGCGTGTACTTGCCGGGCCAGCTGATCGTGGCGCGCTCCGTGCCGCCGGGCCGGTGGCCGCCCATGTTGCGCACGACCAATCGCACCGCGCGGCCGATCGTCGCGTTGGCGCGATTGCCCTGGCCCAGCGCCCCCTGCCCCGAGTTCATGCCGATCTGGTCGCGCACCGGGCCGTTCACGATCAGCACCGGCGCGCCGCCCATCGTCGTCGCCATCGCGCCGTGCACGTTGAAGCGCTCGTCGGCGACGGCCTCCGTCGCCGCCAGCACGACGGGGAAGTACTCGGGCTTGCAGCCCGCCAGCACCGCGTTGATCGCCACCTTCTCGATCGTCACCGGCGCGAGATTGGGCGGCAGCACCGCGATCTCCTCCTGCGGGTCGCGGTCCGTGGTCGCCAGCATCCGCACGACGCGCTCCGGCGTGGGCGGCAGCACCGGCAGGCCGTCGGTCACGCCCTGCTCGTAGAGCAGCTCGTAGACATCCTCCTGGGCGCCGACCTCGATGCGGCGCGCGCGGATCGGCGAGCCCTCCGCCTCCGCCTGCAGCCGCTCGTAGATGCCCGGCTCCATCGACTTCGAGCCGCAGCCCGGCATCGACACGGGGTAGCTGTCCCAATCGACCGCCGCGCCGCCGAGGCCGCTCAGCCGCGACAACTCCGCCGTCATGTCGCGGAAGTCGTCGCGGCCGAAGCCGTGGAAGCGCCGCTGCTCGCGCCCCGCGCCGTCGGTCAGGATCAGCGTCGGCACCGTGTCGATGGCGAAGGCGTAGGAGACCCCCAGCCCGGAGTCGTCGAGCATGGGGCCGGGCAGCCCGTACTCGTCCATCAGCACCGCGTTGCCCGCGGCGTCCTGGCCCACGGCCCAGACATCGACGGCCTCGCCGTAGCGCTCCTGCATCTCCCGGATCAGCGGCATCGACAGTCGGCAGGTGGGACAGTCCTCCTTGACGAAGCACAGCAGCGTGCTGCGTCCGGTGGGGAACCGGCGCTCCGCCGATCCGTCGGCGAGTCCGAAGCTGGGCAGCGCGGCGTCTGTGGTCGTCATCTCGGCGCGCAGTCTATCGCGCTCCGCCGTGACGATCATGCCGGACGCCGCCCCGTCTGCATCGTTCTTGATTGTGTCGCTGGGGGCGCCGACCCCGCCCGCCCCCGGCGCCCCACGCAGACGCCCAAATTCGGGTCGATGGGGCCATCAAGGATTTTACACGCAGGTTACCTTACTTTTTCAAGTTGACATCACGTTGGAGCGGGGTGCTCTCGTAACCTGCCATACTGCGCGCGGTCAGGCATCGGGCCGTCCCGCACGAGGCCAGCCCGGAATCCACAGAAAGGGGATTGCCATGAGCGACCGGAACTATTGGACCACCCTGCGACAGCGGAAGATCTCACGCCGCACCATGTTGGGAGCCAGCGCGAAGGCTGGCATTGGAGCAGCCGGGCTGGTCTTGGTCGGCTGCGGCGACGACGACGATGACGCCGCGCCGGCCGCGGTCGATACGTCGGCGATCGACGCGGCCGCGGGCGACGCGGCCGCCGCCGCCGAGGCCGCGAGCGCGGCCGCCGATGCCGCGGGCCGCGCCGCCGAAGCCGCCGAGGCGGCCTCCGCCCTGGCGGCCGAAGCGGCCGAATCCGATGACGCCGAACAGGCGGCCGCTGCCGCCCAGGCGGCCGCCGAAGCCGCCGCCGATGCCGCCGACGCGGCCCGGGCCGCCGGCGACGCGGGCGCCGCCGCCGTCGCGCAGGCGGCCGCCGAGGCCGCCGCTGCGGCTGCCGCCGCCGCCCGCGAGGCGGGCGCCGAGGACACCGCCGCCGCGGCCGCCGCCGCCCAGGCCGCGGCCGATGCCGCCGCTGCGGCTGCGGCTGCCGCCGGAGAGGCGTCCGCAGCCGCAGCCGAGACCGCTGCCGCCGCCGTCGCCGCCGCCGAGGACGCGGCGCAGGCGGCCCGTGAGGCCGCCGACGCGGCCGCCGCGGGCGACGAGGAGGAACAGGCGGAAGAGCAGGCCGTCGCGCGCAGTGGCGGCGTCTACCGGCGGGCCAACACGAACGCGCCCAACTTCGCGCGCCTGGGCTTCGGTTCGGCCGGCAACAACAACGGCTTCAACCAGGACTTCAGCATCTACGAGCGCCTCGCGCGCGTCTCCGCGACCACCCTGGAGCCTGACCCGTCGGGCGGTGTCAACCTGTCCCGCGTCGCCGACGCCGATTTCACGATCGAACCGGTGCTGGCCAACGGCTGGGAACGCCCAGACGACACGACCTGGGTCTTCGATGTCCGCACGGACCCCGTCTGGCACACTGGCCGGCCGTTCGACATCGACGACGTGCACTACATGTTCGAGTCGATTCGGGATCCGAACGCCGGCGGCGGCCAGAGCAACCCGTTCAGGATGTCCGCCAACCTGGACGTGGGCGAAGTGATGGACGCCTCCACCTACCGCCTCACGCTGACCCAGCCAACGGGCTACATCGAGACCCTGCTCGAGCAAACGAACATCGTCGACCGCGAGACCTACGACGATCGCGAAGCCGACGGGATCATCGTGGGGACCGGCCCCTACACCTTCGAGAACTATGACCCGAACCGGGGCTGGGACCAGTTGCCGCACGCGCAATTCGCGAGTGTGAACAACCACCCGCTTTTCTCGGGTGGCGCCCCGCAGTTCGACAAGATCGAGCACACCATCTACGGGGACTCCGCCGTCATGGCGACGGCCTTCGAAGCGGGCGAGCTGGACTCGCACCAGGGACTCCCGATCGGCCTCCCCGAAGCCGAGGAGCGGCTGCTGTGGAACGAGGACTTCTACGCCGATGCCGGCTGGAGTGCCAGCGGCCAAAACACGCGGTTCCGCGCGGACTTGGAGCCCTTCCGCAACAAGCTGGCCCGCCAGGCGGTGCTGATGCTGGTCGACGGCCCGCGCGTCCAGCGGGATTTCGCCAGCAAGTTCGACACCCCCGGGCGCATGCACTGGCAGCCCGGCACCATCCCCTACGCAGAGGGCAACGGCGCCGCCTTGGATCCGCACCCCATGGGTGTGGACCCGGAGGCCGCCCGGGCCGAGGCCGGACGCCTGTTTGAGGCCGCCGGATTCACCGGTGGCGAAACGCTGGGGATCCAAACCTTCCCCACGCGCCTGTACGCGCCCGCGCTGGCCCAGCTCCTGCAGCAGGAGCTCTCCGCGTTCGACATCAACACGGAGATCACTCCCCGTGAACAATCGGAGTTGATCCAACTGCTCGTCACCGGCACCTATGAGCACATGATCATCGGCTTCGGGTCCCACATCAGGCCCGGGTCCCCGGCCGTCACCGTGCTGTTCGCCAACGGCTACGACGGCAACGTCAACGCCCCCGTCGACGAGAATGTCCCCCTGCACGCGCGTCCCGGCATCAGCGACGAGCCGGAGTGGCTGGACATGATCGAGCAGGCCCGCAATGGCACCTGGACGGACTGGACGGCCTGGAACGAGAAGTACCTCGATGTGGCCTGGAGCAACGTGCTCATCCGCCAGTCCGGGGTCCAGTTCCGCGCCAACAGGCTGGACTTCAGCGGTGGCATTGACGCGAATCGGTACCCGTACGCCCCGGGAGCGCGTTTCGCGACCTAGACGCGATCGCTCGAACCGAGGACCAAGACGACCCCGCACGCAAGTGCGGGGTCGTCTTTCCTCTGGCCCCAGCGGATCCCGCGCCTCCGGGACAACGCGGGCGGCGATTGACGGGCGGCGCTGGCTCCTGGCAATTGGCTCGAACGCGGCCCTCGACGACCGCTGGGCGCTCGGCCAGACTGTCGGTGGGCCCTTAGCTCAGCTGGCAGAGCAGCGGACTTTTAATCACAACGTTGATGGATCCCGAGTCCGTGCCCGTGGCCACCGCCCCGCGGTTGCCGGCGACCGACTGCTTGCACCGCACTCGATCACACGGCGCCTTGACTTCGCCCCCCGAGACAGCGTCCATGGTTCCACCCGGAGGAACCATCATGCGCGTGACACGCCCGCCTGACACGCTCGAGCCCCGCTCGCTCGACGACGGGATCGCGGAGTACCTGCTGGCCTGTGAGATCGAGGGCAAGAGCCCGCGCACCGTCCAGGCCTACGGCGAGACGCTGCGCCTCTTCCGGCGCGTCTGTGGGGCACGGGACCTCCCGGCGGCGCTTGCCGATTTCCGGCCGGCGCACATCTACCAGTTCCTCAAGGCCGTGCAGGACTCGGGCGTCTCGATCGGCACGCGACACCGCCGCTTCCGCGAGACGCGCACGCGGTTCAGTTGGGCGTTGCGCATGGGCTACTGCGCCCGCAACCCCTTCGCCGGCATCCCCAACGTGCGGCTCGAGCAGAAGGTGATCCAGCCCTACACGCCTGAGGAGGTGCAGGCGCTCCTGGAGATCTGCGATCCCGAGACCGCGTTCGGCTGCCGCAATCGCGCGATCATCTTGCTCCTCCTGGACACCGGGATCCGGGCCTCCGAACTCCTGCAGCTGACGCTGGCCGACATCCAGTGGGCGGATCACCGGGTGCACATCCGCTGGGGCAAGGGGCGCAAGCAGCGCGTGGTCCCCCTCGGCGATCGGCCGGCGGCGGCGGTTCGCGACTACATCGACCGGTTTCGTGGCGAGGAGGTGGGCTGCGTCTTCCTGAGTTCCCGAGGGCCTCGGGTCCCGCTGGCGCCCTTCAGTCTGGTGACCCTGTTCGACCGGCTCGGGCGGCGGGCCGGCGTCCACCACGTGCACGCCCACCGCTTCCGCCACACGTTCGCGACGTGGGCGATCGAGAACCAGGCCCGGGAGCTCGACGTCCAGTACCTGCTCGGGCACTCCACCTCGGCGATGGTGCGACGCTACGCGGCGACCTACGACTCGGCGAAAGCGGCCGCCGCCCATTCGGGGTTCAGCCCGATGCGCCGCCTGCCGACCTCCTGAGGGTGGAATCGCCCGGTGGGGGCGGCGCTACCCCTCAGGCAGCAGGAACATTTGGCCCCCGCCAGCGGATACAATGAGCGCAGAGGGGCGTCCGAATGACCGAGCGACTGCTACCCCTCCCCCCCCCCCCGGAACGCGCCGGTCTCCGCACGCTGACCCGAGCGGCGTGCGACAACGCGATCCTGCCCGGCGTGCTGATCATGCTGTTCGTCCTGGCGGCGAACTTCATGGGTGACCGCCTGCGCGACGTCCTGGACCCCCGGCTCCGGGGGAGCCGCTAGCGTCGGCGGTCGGGCATCGGCGCTCTGCCCCAACGCCGGCGCGCAGGGCCGGCGCTACGGATCGATCAGCACGCCGGGGTTCATCACCCCGTTCGGGTCGAGTTCCCGCTTCGCCGCCCGCAGCGCCGACGCGAACAGCTCCGGCCGCTGTTGGTCGTACCAGGGCCGGTGCTGGCGTCCGACCGCGTGATGATGGGTGATCGTGCCGCCCGCCGCGATCACCGCCTCCGACGCCGCCCGCTTGATCGTGAAGAACTGCTCGATCTCGGCTCCCCGCCGCCCGATGCCGGAGAACGTGTAGTAGGGTGCCGGGCCGTCCGGGTAGACGTGCGTGAAGCGGCAGCTCAGTGACGGCGCCTCAAGCGTCTCATCCAGGACGCGCCCCACGGCCTCCCGGATGGCCGCGTCGAACGCCGGCCAGCGGTCCCACGTGATCGCCGTCTCGAAGGTGTCGGCCACCCGCCCCAGGCCCATGCTGCGGTTGGCGTCGTACGGCCCGCTGATGAACGACTTGCGCCACGTACCCACCGCCCCCTCCCGGCCGGTCGGCGCGCCGCGACCGTCGTCGATCAGGATCTCCTCGTCGTCGACGACGCCCCCCGCCTCGCGCGCGATCGCGATCGCCTGACGCATGAGGTCGCCCACCGGCGCGTCGCCCGACTCGAAGCCGACGACCATCAGCGCCCGCGACCCGTCGAGCCCCGCCGCCGTTTGCGCCTCCAGGGGGTCGAGCAGCCGCAGGTTGGCGGGCCACAGCTTGGCCTGCACGACCCGCAGGATGCCCCGGTAGGCGCTCTCCCAGCTCGCGAACGTCACCCCCGCCGAGGCGCGGTACCGGGGGCGCTTCTGCACCCGCATCCAGGCCTCGGTGATGACGCCCAGCATGCCCTCGCTGCCGATCGCCAGGCGGTCGGGGCTGGGGCCCGCGCCGCTGCCCGGCAGCCGTCGCGACTCCATCACGCCCGCCGGGGTCAGCATGCGCAGCGACTCGACGAAGTCGTCGATGTGCGTGTGGTTCGTCGCGTAGTGGCCGCCGGAGCGCGTCGCGATCCAGCCGCCCAGGCTGGAGTGCTCGAACGACTGCGGAAAGTGCCGCAGCGTCAGGCCGTGCGGCTTCAACTGCGCCTCCAGATGGGGCCCCAGCGCCCCCGCCTGAATGCGCGCCGCCCGCGACGTCTCGTCGACCGTGAGCACCTCGTTCATCTCGCCCAGGTCGAGCGTCACGACGGAGTCCGCCGCCGCGGGCGGGTTCACGCCGTCCACCACCGACGATCCCCCGCCGAACGGGATCACGACGTGCCCCGCGTCGGAGCACCACTCCAGCACGGCCCGGACCTCGTCCTCCTCGCGCGGTCGCGCCACGATGTCGGGCGGGTGCGCGTAGTCGCCGTTCACCGCCCGCACGCGGTCCACGAACGAGCGTCCGAAGGTCCGCGACGCCCGCAGGTAGTCGTCGCTGTGGCAGAAGTCGGCCAGCGCCGTCGGCGCCTGCACGCGCGGCGGTCGCAGCGCGATCGTCTCCAGCGTCGGCTGGGGCGTCGCCTCGACCGGCCGCCCGCTCAGCGCCGCGAGGCGGTCGGCCTCGGCGCGCCGCTCGGCGTCCGTCGGCTCGTCCGACTCGTTGCCCCAGGCCCAGATGCTGCGTCGTGGCGTCGGTTTGGTGTTCGTCATTGCGCCCCCCGTCGCGCGCTCCGCGCGCCGCCGCATACTAGCCCCCTCAGACCGACGGCAGCCCCTCAGACCGACAGCAGGATGACGCCCGCCACCGCCAGCACGATGCCAACGACCAGCCACGCCGTCACGCGCTCGCCCAGGAACAGCGCCGCCAGCGGCAACGCGAACAGCGGCGACAGCGATACCAGCACGGCCGTCTCCCCCGCCCCGATCTCCTGCACGGCGATGATCAACAGCAGGCTGCCCACCCCCGCCCCGATCACGCCCTCGATCGCCAAGATCCCGTGGCTGCGCCGCGTAACCGTCCGCCGTCGCAGCGAGGATCCCGGCGTCAGGTACGCGATCGCGCCGATCGTGATCATCGCCGAGGGGATGCGCACGAGGCCGACCGCCGCGGCATCGAAGCCCTCCGCCGCGTCGCGCAACCAGACGGTGCCGGCGGCCCAACTGAGCGCGGTGATGACCAGCAGCGCGAGCCCGACGGCGAGCCGCCCCGTGATCCGGGCACGGAGGCGGCCCGTCAGGGCCGTCGCGTGGCCTGCCGCCGCCCCGCTCGCCGCCGCCGGCGGGTTCTGGCCCCCCCTGCCGTACAGCAAGACCACGTACACCCCGGCCAGCACCAGCGCTGACCCCAGCGCGGTGTCGAGCGTCACGGTCTCGCCCAGGAAGATCACGGACAGCAGGAAGCTGAACAGCGCGAACAGCCCGAGGCCCGCCGGATAAGCGAAGTTGACGCCCAGCAGCATGACCGCGCCGATGTAGAACGTGTCCCCCACCGCAATGTTCAGGACCGCCGTCCCGATCAACTGCCCGATGTCGTCGAGCGACATCCGGGTCAGATCCCCGGCGGCGCCCAGGGGCCACAGCACCGCCAGGAAGAAGATCGATGCCGCGACCAGCCGCAGCGCGCTGACGGACACGAAGTCCAGCGTCCGCCGCTGCGACGCCAGCAGCACGGCGCTGATCGCCCAGACCGCGGCCGCTCCCACCGCCGCCGCTACGCCCACGCGAGTACCGTTCGCCGAGCCTGGGTCGGCAGGTCGCGGCCCTCAGCGGCGTCGAGCGGGGCTGTGTCGCAGGGCATTGGGCCTCCCAGCCGGGAGAATGCTACTGTCACTGCTCGCGTCGCGTCGCCGCCGCGACGCCGGCGCACGACGAATGGAGCCGACGTGGCCTCACCCCCGCCCGGCGACCCACCCCCCAGCGAGGGCGCGCTCGACGGCGCCGCCAGTTTCTTCGAGGTCGCCTATACGACCCGCGCCCTGCGTCGCTTCCGGCCCGACCCGATCCCGCAGGACGTGCTCTTCCAGATCCTCGACGCCGCCATCCGCGCGCCCTCGGGGCAGAACGCCCAGGACTGGCGCTTCGTCATCGTGACGGACCCGGCCGTCAAGCGGCGCATGCAGGAATGGGCCCTGCAGGGCTGGGCGACATACTCGCGGCGCTACGCCGACGACCCCACGCAGATCGACGCCCTGCCCCGCTCCCAGCGGCTCTCGCTGCGCAGCGTCGAGCACCTCGCCCACCACCTCGCGGATGCGCCCGCGGTGGTCCTCGTCTGCGGGCTGCACGGGCGGCACTCGACGCCCGGCGGCAGCTCCTACCCGGCCGTCCAGAACCTGTTGCTGGCGGCGCGCGCCCTGGGCGTGGGCGGCTCGATCTTCAACCTCCCCCTGCGCGACCGCGCGGCGCTCAAGACGATGCTCGACATCCCCGAGAACAACGACATCTTCTGCGTCCTGCCGATCGGTTATCCGACCGACACGATCGGGCCCGTCCGGCGCAAGCCGGTCAAGCGGGTCGTCTACTGGGAGAAGTTCGGCCAAGCCTGGGACTTCGCCGCCGCGCAGCCCGACGACGGCTGGGGCGAGCGCTGGATCCCGGACGACGTCTAGGGTCCCCCCGCGCTCACCGTCGCCGCCGCGCCGTCTCGCAGCGTGGCCAGCACCGCGGTCTCGTATCGCAGCGCGGGGTTCCACAGCATGAAGCCCGCACCCCCCTCCGCCGCCGCGGCCTCGATCTGCGCCATCACGTCGTGGAAGCCGTAGTACAGCCGGCGCGGCTGATAGTCGCGATAGTCCTGCAGCCACGGTCGCACCTGCACCCCCGTCACGCCCGACTCGCGGACGCGCTCCACGGCCGAGCGCATCGCGATCTCCACGATCCGCCCCGGGTGCGCCGCCGGGTATTCCAGGCCGAACGACCCGAACGCCCAGGTGCTGGGGTAGAGCATCGGGGAGTAGTAGTCGACGTAGGGGATCAGGTCCTCCAGCACCTGCCCCACCGCGTCCTCCTCGCGGATCACGGTGGTCTCGCCGAACGTGTCGACGGACACCGCCGCCCCCGCGGCGTGCAGGGCGCCGGCGGCCTCGCGCGCGAACCGCGCCACCGCGGCCGAGCGTTCCTCCCCGGTCGTCTCCGCATGCACCTGGAAGGGCCCGGCCGGGAAGCGCACGTAGTCGAACTGGATCTCGTGGAAGTAGGGCGTCGCCTGCAGCGCGATCTCGATGTTGTAGCGGCGCGCCTTGGCGCTGAACGGCGTCGTCCAGCCCAGGCCCACGTCGTCACGCAACTGCCGCCCCTCCGGGGTCAGGAGCGCGGTCCCGATGTCGGAGCGCCCCAAGCGCGTGTCCAGGAAGACCACCTGCCGCGCGATCAGGTACACGCCCGTCCAGGCCAGCTCATCGAGGAAGGCGGCCATGTCCGCGCCCGGGTCGACGACGGCGTCGATCTCCAGCACCGCGTCCGTGGCGAAGAGCGGGAGCACGCCGCCGCCCTCCTCCTTGATGTCGATCACGATCGCGCTGATCAGCCCCGACCGGGCAAGTCCCAGCGCCCACTCGAGCGATTCCGGGTTCCAGAGCTGCTCGTAGGGCAGGTGGATCGCGCGGACGTCCAGGGGGCGCAGCTTGATGACGCCATCGACGGCGGCGACGTCGCGGCGCGGCCAGAAGCCCGCTGCCACCACCTGATAGCGCGGGTATCGTTCCGCGCCCGCGCCCGCGCCCGCCTCCGCGTCTGCCAGTGGCCCGCCGCCGCCCGCGCCCGCGAGGGCTGCCAGCGCGACGAAGCCTTCCCGGTCGCTGCGCGCCGCCCCGGCCAGGGAAACGACATGCGCTCCCACGATCGGCGCGCCCGAGTCGAGGGCCTGGATCTGGAGGTATCCCGGCCGTGCAGCCTCCGCGATCGGCTCGCCTTCGTCGGCGGGCGTCACCGGCGCGGGCGTCCCGGCGGGTGCCGCCGCGACGGATCGGGCGACAGCGAGGGTCTCGCCCGTGGGCTCGGGCTGGACATCGGGCTGGGGTTGGACCGCGGGTTGGGGTTGGACCGCAGGCTCGGGTTGGACCGCGGGCTCGGGTTGGGCCGCGGGCTCGGATTGGACCGTGGGCTCGGGTTGGACGGCGGGCTCGGGTTGGACGACGGGTTCGGGTTGGACCGCGGGGCTCGACTCGACCGTGGCGTCGGGTTGGGCATCGCGTGTCTCGGCGACCCGCGCGCCAGCGGCGTCCGTCTCAGTGGACTCCGCGTCCTGCGTGATCTCGGCCTTCGGCGCCACCACCTCGACACGGGTGCCGTCGGCCGCCCGCGCAGGGGCAGGTACCGCCGTGGTGACCACGGCGGCTGCCGACTCGATCTCGGCGCGCGGGCTGTCGTCGAGCGCGACGGCCATCGCCGCCGCCACGACCACCACAACCGCACCAACCACAACCCAGTAGCGATTCACAGCGGCCTCACGGGCGCGTTGCTTCGCTCACTCAGGCCACCGCTACCAGTGTCGCGCAGATGCGCCCTCTGTGGAAGTGGCGGGCGCGAGCCGCGCTCCGGCGTTGCCTCCGCCGTAGTCGACGCCGTCGGCCCCCGGTAGCATGCCGGAGAGCGCCCGGCCGGCGGCCCGCGCCCCGGGCCGCACGATGAGGAGCCCCCCGATGGACCTGCGATTCGGCGAGAAGGAAGAGGCCCTGCGCCTCGAAGTGCGCGGCTTCCTGCAGGAGCACCTGGGCCAGGACGACGGCGGTAACACCGGTGTCGCCGCCGCCCCCGGCTTCGAGGACGACTTCGCCCGCGCCCACGACTTCAACAGCAAGCTCGCCGATCGCGGCTGGATCGCCCCCGCCTGGCCCACGCAATACGGCGGCCTGGGCGCGTCGATCTACGAGCAGATGGTCTTCAGCGAGGAGTTCGGCTACTACGGCGCCCCCGACACCGGCACCCGCGGCTTCGGCGTCGGCATGATCGGGCCGACGCTCATCATCCACGGCAGCGACGAACAGAAGGCCCGCTACCTGCCGGGCATCACCAGCGGCGAGGATGTCTGGTGCCAGGGCTACTCGGAGCCCGGCGCGGGCTCCGACCTCGCCTCCCTGCAGACCCGCGCCGTCCGCGACGGCGACGACTACGTGATCAACGGCTCCAAGATCTGGACGTCCGGCGGCCACCACGCCAACCAGATGTTCACCCTGGTTCGCACCGACCCCGACGCACCGAAGCACAAAGGCATCAGCTTCCTGATCATCGACGACCTCAAGAACACCGCCGGCGTCACGGTCCGGCCGCTGATCAACATGGCCGACCATCACCACTTCAACGAGGTCTTCTTCGAAGACGTCCGCGTTCCCGCCGGCAACCGCGTCGGCGAGGAGCATCGCGGCTGGTACGTCGGCATGACCCTGCTCGACTACGAGCGCTCCGGCATCGGCACGACCGCCGCCCAGCGACGCACGCTGGAACTGCTCGCCGCGGATCTGCGCGATCGCGACGCGGCCACGCGGCAGCGCCGCCGCACCCAGATTGCCGATCTCGTGGTCGCGAACAACGTGGCCAAGTATCTGGGCTACCGCATCGGGCACCTCCAGGCGTCGGGCCGTGTCCCGAATTACGAGGCCAGCGTCGTCAAGATCTTCCAGTCGGAGTTGGGGCAGCGGATCTTCAACTGGGGCGTCAACTACCTGGGCCTCGGCGGTCAGTTGCGGCCCGGCGACCCGCGCGCCCCGCACGGCGGCGCGTTCCCGGAAGAGCATCTGCTCGCCGTGCCGACCAGCATCTACAGCGGCACGAACGAGATTCAGCGCAACATCATCGCGCAGCGCGGCCTCGGGCTGCCCCGCGCCTGACGCGCGACGCCCGGTCCCATGGCGCGACTCGTCGTCGACGGCATGAACGTGATCGGCAGCCGCCCGACCGGCTGGTGGCGCGACCGCCCCGGCGCCGCCCGCACGCTCCTGCGACAGCTGCAAGCCCTCCGGGCCCAGCACGCCACGTCCGGCGACGACCTCGTCCTCGTCCTCGACGGGCGTCCCCTGCCCGACCTCCCCGAGGGCTGCCACGAGGGCGTCCTGGTGCTCTACGCGCGCCGCTCCGGCGCGAACGCCGCCGACGACCGCATCGTCGAGGAACTGGAGCTCGATCCGCGGCCGCAGGACGTCGTCGTCATCACTTCCGACCGCGACCTGCGCGACCGCGTCACCCGGCTGGGCGCGGCCGTCGAAGGGGCGTCGGCGCTGCTCCGCCGTCTGGACTCGTGACCCGGCGCATGCCCCGCCCTACCGTGATCACGTGAGCTTGCCCGCCCATATCTCCTGGCTGCTCGACCACGCTCCGGGCCTCCCGCCGGGCGAATCCGGCCTGCTCGTGCAGACCCACATCAGCTTCGTCATCCTCGCCGGCGACCGCGTCTACAAGGTCAAGAAGCCCGTCGACTTCGGCTTCCTCGACTTCACGACCGTCGATAAGCGCGCCCGCATGTGCGCCGCCGAGGTCGAGCGCAACGGCCGCCTCAGCTCCGACGTCTACCTGGGCGTCGAGCCGATTCGGCCCCAGGGGGACGGCTTCGCGCTGGGCGCCGGCGGCCCAGGGGATCCGGGCCCGATCGACTACGCGGTCGTCATGCGACGCTTGCCCGCGCGCGGCATGCTCGAATCGATGCTGGCGCAGGGGCGCGCCACGGTCGCCCACGCCCGCGCCATCGCCGACGTCGTCGCGGAGTTCCACCTCGGGGCCGAGCGCGGCTCCGCGATCACCGAGTTCGGCGCCCGGGCGGTCATCGAGGGCAACTGGAGCGAGAACTTCGAGCAGACGCGGCCCGCCGTCGGCGGCACGATCGACCGCGGCGCCTTCGACGCGCTGCGCGCCTACGTCACGCGCTTCCTCGACGCCAACGCGGACCTGCTCCGTCGTCGCCGGGATGAGGGCTGGATCCGCGACGGCCACGGTGACCTCAAGGTCACGGCGGTCGCCTTCGACCTCGGCCCCGACGACGAGCCCGGCGAACCGTCCGGCGATGTCCGCATCCTGGACTGCACCGAGTTCAACGATCGCATGCGCTACGGCGACGTCGCCGCCGACCTCGCCTTCCTGCTGATGGACTTCGCAGCGCGCGGCCGCCCCGATCTCGCCGATGAGCTGCTCGCCCGCTACCTGGCGCGCACGCTGGACGCCGACCTCCCCCTGCTGCTGCCCTTCTACGAGTGCTATCGCGCGTACGTCGTCGCCAAGATCAGCACCTTCGCCGCCGCCGACCCCCACCTGCCGGCCGCCGATCGGGACGAGGCAAGGGCCGCCGCCCGGCATCACTTCGAGCTGGCCGCCGGGTACGCTGGTGGCGCTGCGGGGCCCCGCCTCATCGTGGTCGCCGGCCCCAGCGGCAGCGGCAAGAGCACCCTCGCGATGGCCCTCGCCGGACGGCTGGGCGCGCGCTGGCTCTCCTCCGACATCGCTCGCAAGCGCCTCGCCGGTCTCGATCCCACCGCCGCCTCCGGCTCCGGTGTCGACAGCGGCCTCTACGACGCGGCGACCACGGCCCGCACCTACGACGCCCTGCTGCGGGAGGCCGAGGCCAGCCTGCGTGATGGCCACCCCGTCATCCTCGACGCGACGTTCAGCGACCCCGCCCAGCGCCGCGCCGCCGCCGCCCTCGCCCGGCGGCTGGACATCCACTGCGATCTGCTCGTTTGCGAGGCCTCCGACGATATCGTGCGGGAGCGCCTGCGGATCCGCGCCGGCGACCCCACCGCGGTCTCCGAGGGCACTTGGCGGATCTACGAGCGCCAGCGCCCCGCGTTCGACCAAGTGCGGTTGCCGCGGCCCGCCCGCGTCCATCGCATCGACAGCGGCGCCGACCTTGCCCGGTCCGTGCCCGCCGCCCTGCGGCTGCTGCGCGACGCCGCTCCGTAAGGCTCGGTCGGGCGCCGCCTGATTGTTCGGGGATCGTGCGTCTGTTATCAAGCCTTACGGAGCCGCACGCGAAACTCGGCCAGGGCGGCGACCAGGAGGACAGCATGGGACGGCTCGACGATCGGATCTGCGTCATCACGGGGGCGGGGCGGGGCATCGGCGCCGGCCTGGCGCGGACGCTGGCCGCCCAGGGCGCGAAGGTCGTCGTCAACGACCTCGGCGGCGCCGTCGACGGCAGTGGCAATGATCAGGGCCCGGCCCAGGAAGTCGCCAGCGAGATCGCCGCGGCCGGCGGCCAGGCCGTCGCCAACTTCGGCGACATCTCCAACTACGAGCAGGCCGAGGCGCTCATCCAGCAGGCGCTCGACACGTACGGCGGCGTCGACGTGCTGATCAACGTCGCCGGCATCCTGCGCGACCGCATGCTCTTCAACATGACCGAGAAGGAGTGGGACGACGTCATCCGGGTGCACCTGAAGGGCACCTTCAACACCAGCAAGTTCGCCTCCATCCACTGGCGCGCGGAGCGCAAGGGCCACTACCGCATGATCAACTTCACGTCGGTCTCCGGCCTCTACGGCAACCCCGGCCAGCCCAACTACTCCGCCGCCAAGCTCGGCATCGTGGGGTTCACCCTCTCCTCGGCGAATGCCCTGGGCCGCTACGGCGTGACCTGCAACGCGATCTCGCCCGGCGCGCAGACCCGCATGATCGACGACATCCCCGCCGGCCGGCGCCGCGCCGGCATCGGCCCCTCCGAGGACGACAAGCGCTCGCCGCTGAACATCGCGCCGCCCGTGGTCTACCTCGCCAGCGAGGAGTCGGACTGGCTGAGCGGGCGCGTGATCGGCGCGCGCGGCTACGAGATCGAGTTGGTCGCCAACCCGGTCACGGAGGCCACGCTCTACAGCGACAAGATGTGGGGCATCGACGAGGCCTGCGACGAGATGGAGCGCGTCTTCCGTCCCCTGGTCGAAGGCCGCAGAAGCTGGTACCCGCGCCCCTACGCCCACCCGCAGGACGCATAGCCGCCACGGTCAGTCCTCGACCGCCGCCGCCAGGAACGCATCGACCCGCCGGTCGGCCTCCTCGGCGATCGGCAGCCCCGGCATGCCGTTGAAGCCATGCACGCCGCCCGGGTACAGCGCCAGTTCGGCCGTGTTCCCGGCCGCCAGCCAGCGCGCGTACATCCACAGCGTGTCGTCGAGCAGCGGGTCCAGCGTCCCCACCGAGAACAGCGCCGGCGGCATGTCGTGCAGCCGCGCGTACGACGGCGACACGTCCGGATCCCGCCGGTCCTGCGTCGGCGCGTAGTGGTCGTAGAACCAGCGCATCGCCGGCAGCGGGACGATGTACTGCTGCGGCGCCTGCGACTGGCTGGGCGTCTCCGAGAGGTCGAACGCGCCGTAGAGCAGGTTCGCGGCCCGGAAGCCGGTGAACCCGTGCCGGTCGCGCATCCGCAGCAGCGTCAGCGCGGACAGATGCCCGCCCGCCGACGCCCCGCCGATCACCAGCCGGTCCGTGCCGAACTCCGCCATCGCCCGATCGGCCAGCCAGGCCGCCGCGGCCTCGCAGTCGTCCGGGCCTGCGGGGTACGGGTGCTCCGGCGCCAGGCGGTACTCGACGCTCACGACCACGCAGCCGGTGCGCTGCGCCGACTTCGCCAGCAGCGGATCCTGCTGGTCGGCGGCCCCCAGCACCCAGCCGCCGCCGTGGATGTACAGGTACACGCCGCGGGGCTCGCCCGGGGGCTGGAAGAGCCGGATCGGGATCGGGCCGGCCGGGCCTGGGATCGTGCGGTTCTCGGCGTTCTCGTCGAGGATGAGCGGCGGCAGCGACCCGGTGTCCTCCACCCGCTCGCGGCGGATGTCCTCGGGCTCCCGCTCGTGCAGCGGCGGTTCGTCCACCAGCACCTCGGCCAGCCGTACGTTGAAGGCGGCCGTCTCCGGCGTGATCGCCGACGGCGCGAACAAGGCCGGATCGATGCCTGACACCTGACTCATGATGGTCCTCTCCCACTCGTGGCGCGGTTGCGCCGGATCGTAGGCGCTGCGCGGGTTCCGCGCCCGGCTCGGGCGGCTCCTCAGAACATCGCGACGGGGTTGACCGGGCTCCCCGTGCCGCCCGTGACGACCAGGGGCAGCACCATGAGCAGGAACTCGTAGCGCCCCTGCTCGGCGCAGCGGGCCGCCAGCGGCTCCAGCAGTGCGTTGTCGAGCAGCGGCAGGCCGTAGGCCGGGATCACGCCGTGTACGCCCCAGTCCAACTCGTAGCCGGTGGGCTTGAGGTCCATCAGATCCCAGCCCAGCAGCGCGACGTCGTTGTCGCGCAGGAACGGCAGGCAGGTCGCGTGCAGGCCGGGAATCGGCGGCTGGCCCGGGATCTTGCCCGGACGCGCCGCGTAGAACGCCTCGCGCCCGCTGTAGATCAGCAGCGCGTCGCCCGGCTCCAGGCTGACGCCCTGCGCCCGCGCGATCTCGGCCAGCTCCCAGCCGTGCACCGGCGCGTCCTCCGCGACGAAGTCCACGCCTCGATGCCGCGTGACGTCCAGCAGCACGCCCCTCGTCACGATCCCGCCCTGGAAGGCCGCGACGTCGTTCTTGCGCGCCCCGCGCGGCGTCAGCGTCGCGGACGGGTCGCGGCCGTTGTAGAGGCCGTGCGGCCCCCAGATGTGGCAGAGCGCGTCGATGTGCGTCGTCGTGTGGCCGTGGTACTCGATGCCGTAGAAGTCCGACGCGCCGCCCCAGCCCAGATTGCGGTCGCCCCACATCGTGTAGTGCTGCGCCGGCTTCGGGTTCGTCGGCGACAGCTGCGTCGGCAGCGGCCGGCTCAGCGACACCGTCTCCCCGGTCCGCACCAGCGCCACCGCCTGCGCCCGCTTGGCCGGCGTGATCAGGTTGAGCGTGCCGCGCTCATCGTCGTCGCCCCAGCGGCCCCAGTTGCTGCGGCCCCAAAGCTGCTCGTTGACCTCATCCTGCGTGGGCAGTCGCCGGGCGGCGTCGGGCATCGTGGACTCCTTCGCTGCGTCGATCGTGGCTGGCAGGATAGGCGCAACCGGCGTCGCACGGGGCGCCCGTTAACCGCGCCATCACGACCCGGCCGCCACCGCCCTGTACGCTGCCCCCGCCGGTCCCCCGCCGGTCCCCCGCCGACCGCGCCCCCCAGCCCTGAAGGACACCCCGTGACGACCGACATCGACCGCCACATCCCCTACGACTCCGTCTTCAACTTCCGCGACATCGGCGGCTACGAGACGCGCGACGGCCGTCGCATCCGCTGGCGCCGGCTCTTCCGCTCGGGCGCGCTGCACACCATGAGCGAGGAAGAGGCCCGGCACGCCCACGAGGTGCTCGGCGTGCGCGGCATCCTGGACCTGCGCCGCCCCGACGAGATCGAGAGCGAGAGCGATGATCTGGGGCCGCTGGTCGAGCGGGTTCCCTGGCGCAAGAACTTCTCCGTCATCCCCATGCCTGGCGACCCCGGGGCCGGTCTGCCCGGTCCCGTCAGCCAGATGCTGGACGAGGTCTACGGCCGCGGCCCGTCTGGCCCCCGCTACGCCGCCTACCTCGAGCGCGGCGCGTCCCAGCTGCGCGACGCCCTGCGCGCCCTGACCTCGGAAGACACCTACCCGGCCCTCGTGCATTGCAGCGCCGGCAAGGACCGCACCGGCGTCGTCTGCGCCCTCGTCATGAACGTGCTCGGCGTCGACGACGAGACGATCGTCACCGACTACGCGCTCAGTAACCTCTCGACGGCCAAGCTGCTCTCCATGCGCGACGTCCAGGTCGGCGAGGGCGAGGACGTCCAGCGCCTCTATGGCGCGCCGCCCGACGCGATGGCCGAGTTCCTCGAGCGCTTGCACGAGAGCTACGGCGACGCCCGCGGCTACCTGCGTGCCCAGGGCCTCAGCGACGACGAACTCGACCGCCTGGCAACCCTGCTGCTCGAGGACTAGCCGCTCCCGTCACGGGCGCGGCGTTGATTGGTCGATGCGGTTGCGGTCTAGAAGCCGCGATCGGGCAGCGCTTCTCCGGCCGCCCGCTTGTCGCCCTTGCGCAGCTCCCACTTCGCGATCCCCTCCATGTGGACCTGGTCCGGGCCGTCGGCCAGGCGCAGCGTGCGCATCCCCGCGAACGCCTTCGCCAGGAACGTGTCCTGGCTCACGCCCATGCCGCCGTGCGCCTGGATCGCCCGGTCGATCACGCGCAGCGCCATGTTCGGCACCGCCACCTTGATCGCGGCGATCTCTGTCCGGGCCTCCTTGTTGCCCACCGTGTCCATGCGGTGCGCCGCCCACAGCGTCAGCAGCCGCGACTGGTCGATTTCGATGCGCGACTTGGCGATGTCCTCCCGGATCGAGCCCATATCCGCCAGCCTGCGACCGAAGGCCACGCGGTTGTTCACGCGGTCCACCATCAGCGCCAGCGCGCGTTCGGCCACGCCCACCGTGCGCATGCAGTGGTGGATGCGGCCCGGACCCAGCCGCCCCTGCGCGATCTCGAAGCCCCGCCCCTCGCCCAGCAGCAGGTTCTCCGCCGGCACGCGCACGTTGGTCAGCGAGACCTCCCCGTGGCCGTGCGGCGCGTCGTCGTAGCCGAAGACCGTCAGGTGGCGCTCCATGTTGAGCCCCTCGGCGTCCATCGGCACGACGACCATCGACTGCTGCTTGTGACGGTCCGCCGTGGGGTCCGTCTTGCCCATCAGGATGCCCACCTTGCAGCGCGGGTCCGGCGCGCCCGACGACCACCACTTGCGGCCGTTCAGCACGTACTCGTCCCCGTCGCGCTCGATGCGGCACTCGATGTTCGTCGCGTCGGACGACGCCACCGCGGGCTCGGTCATCAGGAACACCGAGCGAATCTCGCCCGCCAGCAGCGGCCTCAGGTAGCGCTCCTTCAGCCGCTCGCTGCCGTAGCGCTCCAGCACCTCCATGTTGCCCGTGTCCGGCGCCGAGCAGTTCATCGTCTCCGACGCGAAGCCCACCTTGCCCAGTTCCTCGGACAGCGGCGCGTACTCGAAGTTGTTCAGCCCGGCCCCGTTCTGACTGGCCGGAAGGAACATGTTCCACAGCCCGGCCGCCTTCGCCTGCTCCTTGAGCTCCTCCACGATCGGCACCGGCTGCCAGCGGTCGCCGCTGTTGAGCTGCTCGTGGTACACGGCCTCGCTCGGGTAGATGTGCTCATCCATGAACGCTGTGACGCGCCGCTGCCACTCACGGGCATTCTCCGAGTACTCGATCATGCGACTTTCCTTCCTCTGGATGCGGCGTTGCGCCCCATCGGGTCGTGCACGGGCCGCAGTCGGCGACCACGCGTGTTCCGGGCTGGGTGAGCCGGCGACCGCGCCGCCGGTGCGAGGCGCATGCTAGTCGCGACAGCGCCGCCGTGCACGGCCTCGCTGCTCCGCGACGCAACCCCCTTTGCGCAACGCCCGTCCGCGCGCCGCCGAGGCGCGAGTATCCCAACCTACGCATCGCATGTCTGCACCCACGACGGCGCTCTTGCAATCCGTTGCAAGAACGCCGGCCGGCTCCTACGCTGCCACTCGTACCTGCAATTAGTTGCAAGAACGGGCGCCGGCAAGGCTGGCCGGCGGGGGAACGGGATCGGGATGCCACGCGTCACGCCGCCCCTCGCCGTCGGCGCCGTCCTCGCGACGCTGCTGCTGGCCGCCCTCGTCGTGGCCTGTGGCGGCCCCGCAGCCCCCCCTCCCGACGCCGCGTCCAGCGCGCGGGCGCAGGCCCCGGCCGGCGTGGCGCCGGTCAGCGTCGTCACGACCGTCGCCCCGCTGCGCAACATCATCGAGAACGTCGCCGGCGACCGCGCCAGCGTCACGGGGCTCGTCCCGGAGGGCATGAACGCCCACACCTTCCAGCCACCCCCGTCGGCCGCGCGCTTGCTCGCCCAGGCGGACCTCATCGTGCTGAATGGTCTCAGCCTGGAGCTGCCGACGCTGGAGTTGGCGCAGGCCAACGCCCCCGCGTCGCGCATCTTGCTGCTTGGCGAGAATACGATCAGCGAGGACGAGTACGTCTTCGACTTCTCCTTCCCCGCCGCCGACGGCCATCCGAACCCGCACCTCTGGACCGACCCCACCCTCAGCGCGCGCTACGCCGCGCTCGTCCGCGACGCGCTCAGCCGGATCGACCCCGCCGCCGCCGACTACTACGACGACAACTTCGCCCGCTTCCGCGACCAGCTCGCGGCGCTCGACTCGGCCATCGCCCGGACCACCGCCACGATTCCCCCGCGCAGCCGCAAGCTGCTGACCTACCACGACTCGTTCCCCTTCTTCGGCCGGCGCTACGGCTTCGAGATCATCGGTGCCATCCAGCCCTCCGACTTCTCCGAGCCCTCGCCGCGCGAGGTCGCCGCGCTCGTCGCGCAGATCCGCGACGCGTCCGTCCCGGCCATCTTCGGCTCCGAAGTCTTCCCCTCCGAGGTGCTCCAGGTCATCGCCAACGAGGCCGGGGCGGTGCAGGTCAGCACGCTCAGCGACGACGACCTCCCCGGCGCGCCCGGCGACCCCAACAACACGCTCGTCGCGATGCTGGTGGAGAACGTCCGCACGATGACCACCGTCCTCGGCGGGGATCCCTCCCCGCTCGAAGGATTCGATGTCGCGAATACGTGGCGCAGCTTCGCCCAGTTCCGGGAGGGAGCCTGATGGACCGGTCCCACGATCTCGCCACGGCCGCCGCCCCTGCCCGCCCCGCAGGGCACAGCTTCCCGCAGTCCCGGCGCGACGGCCCGCCGCTGATCGCGTTCGACGGCGTCAGCGCCGGCTACGACGGCGTGCCCATCCTGCGCCGGGTCGACCTCGACCTGCGGCGGGGGGAGTTCGTCGGCATCGTGGGGCCCAGCGGCTCGGGCAAGACGACGCTCTTGCACACGCTGCTGGGCCAGACGCAGCGCCTCGCCGGCGACGTGCGCGAGCACGGGCCGCAGCGCGGCGCGCTGCGCGTGGGCTACGTGCCCCAGGTGGAGTCGATCGACTGGAACTTCCCCATCACGGTGGAGCAGGCCGTCCTGCTGGGCCGCTGGCGCGAGTCCGGCTGGCGCCCCTGGTCCTCGCGGCGCGATCGCCGGCTCGCCCATCAGGTGCTGGAACGGCTGGGTATCGCTCACCTCCGCAAGCGACCCATACGGGCGCTCTCCGGTGGCCAGCAGCAGCGCGTCTTCATCGCCCGCGCCCTCATCGGCGACCCCGATCTCGTCCTGCTCGACGAGCCCACCACCGGCGTCGACATCAAGACCCGGCACGACGTCATGCACCTGCTTGGCGACCTGCATCGCGGGGGGCTGACCATCGTCCTCACGACGCACGACCTCAACGCCGTCGCCTCACACCTCCCGCGCCTGGTCTGCATCGGCGAGGGACGCGTCGTTGCCGACGGCACGCCGCCGCAGGTGCTCACGCCGGACGTCCTCCGCGACGCGTACGGCGCGGAGATGGTCGTCCTGCGCCAGGGCCGCTCCGTCTACGTCGTCGAGCACGACGACGCGCCGCTGGACTCCCTCGCCGAGGACGGCGCTGAAGCAATGGACGAGCCTACCCGGGGGGGCGCCACGGAGGAGGAGGCGGCACTGCTGGGCGTCGGCCCGGCGCCGGGCCCCGGACGGACGCCACGTGTCTGAGATCCTGGAGCCGTTCGAGTTCGCCTTCATGCGCCGGGCCCTGCTGGCCGCGACGCTCGCCGGGCTGCTCACCGCGAGCGTCGGGGTCTTCGTGGTCCTGCGACAACTCTCCTACATCGGGCACGGCCTGGCGCACAGCATCTTCGGCGGCGCGGTCGTCTCCTTCGTCGCCGGGATCAACTTCTACCTCGGCGCGACGGCCTGGGGCGCGTTCAGCGTCCTGCTGATCAACGCCGCCAGCCGCCGCCGGCAGATCAGCGGCGACGCCGCCATCGGCATCATCACGACGGCCGCCTTCGCGGTGGGCGTGGCGCTGATCAGCCGCGAGCGCACCTTCACGCGCGACTTCGAAGCCGTTCTCTTCGGCGAGGTGCTGGGCATCTCCAACAGCGACGTGGGGGTCATCGTCGGCACCATGCTGCTCGTCGCGGCCCTGCTCTTCGTCTGGTGGAAGCGGCTCGTGTTCGTCACCTTCGACCGCGACGCGGCCGGCGCATCCGGCGTCCCGCTCGCCTGGGTCGACGTCGTCTTCTCGCTCGTGCTGGCCGCGACGGTCATCGCCTGCCTGCAGGTGCTGGGCGTGACGCTGATCGCCGCCGCGCTCGTCATCCCGCCGGTCACCGCGCGCCTGCTGACCGACTCCTTCCCGCGGCTGTTCGTCCTCTCCGCCCTGACCGGGGCGCTCACCGGCTTCCTGGGCATTTACGCTTCCTGGTTCGTCGATGTGTCCTCCGGGGCGACCGTCGTCCTGCTGCAGGCCGCCGTCTTCGCGCTCGTGCTGGCGGCCACCAGCCTGCGCGCGCGCCGCCGCGAGGGGGTCGCGCGCGGTCGCGCGCAGAGCGACGGCCCCGGCGACGCTCCGCCCGGCATGCAGCGTTCGCCCCTCGGCTGAACGACTGCTGCCTGGCGGAGCTGTGGCTGACAGGCCGGCGCTTGCTTCGCACTACACTCCCCGATCTTCCCTTCTGGTAGGTCGTCCCCGATAATGTGATCATGCGCCGGCTCGTGCGGCGCGAGCGCCTCACGGGGTGGGGGGCGCTCGCGGCAATCCTCACGCTGCTGATCACCGCTTCCACCCTCGGGCTCGGCTCGTCGCCGGCCCACTCACAAGGTGGCGTTTTCTCCCTGCCCGCCGACGCCGGCACCGTCTGGGAGATCGCCGTCGGCTACAACACACGCACACACAGCGTCGCTGACGGTAATGACCCCCATGCGATCGACATCGTGCGCGAAAACCGCGCCCTCACCGCGGAGTCCGTGGTGCGCTCCCCCATCGCCGGCACCGTCTCCTACGTCAGCAACGACTGCCTGACGATCGACAACGGCGCAGACCTCGCCGTCTTGCTCTGCCATCTCTTCCCCGACCCCAGCCTTGCTCGTGGCGTGCCCGTGCAAGTGGGCGCCTATCTGGGGACCGTCGCTCCGGCCTACCACGCCAACAACGGCGGGCTGCCGCATATCCATCTCGCCGTGCATCACACCACGGGGGGCGGCCGGCTCGGCGGCAGCATCCCCCTCATCGGCGCGTGGGCCCTGGAGGGCATCGATCTGCCCCAGACGGAGCAGCCCAACGCCCACGCCGGCACACGGTTTACGTCTAGCAACGGCGACAATCCGGCGCCGGGCTCGGAGTCCGATGCCGACGATCCCCAGAACGGCCCCTCGAGCGACCAGAGCGCTGCGCTGCTCGTGCTCCAGCCGGGCTGGAACATGATCGGTTGGACCGCCGCCACGCCCGCTGCCGAGATCGCCGCCGCGCTGGGCGACCGCGTCCGCGTGATGTTCGCCTTCGACGCTCGTGCGCAGAGCTACCGTCGTTTCGCGCCCGGTCGTCCCGCGCGGATCAATGACCTCGCGGAGGTCGTCCCCGGCGACGGCCTGCTCGTCTTCATCAAGGACGGCCCCGGCGCAGTCCTGCCTCGGCCTCCCAACGGGACACCGCTCGTGCAGAATCTGCGCGAGGGTTTCAACCTGGTCGCCTGGACGGGCGCCGCCGCGACGATCTCGGACGCGATGACCAGTCTGGACGACGCCCTCGTCGCCGCGTTCTGGTGGGATCCCGGCGCGCGGCGGTACCTCACCTACCGCCCCGGCCTGCCGATGTTCAGCGACCTGGAAGAGGTTGCGCCCGCCCAGGCCCTCTGGATCCAGCTGGACGCCGACGCCGTGTGGGATCCGGCAGCGGGCGCCCCCGCCGATCCAGCGGCCGGCGGCGACGACTCGGAGACCTCCGGCCCGGAGCGTCTCCAGGTTCTGGGGCCCGGCTGCCTCAACCTGCGTCCTGCCCCCACCATCACCGGCACGGAGCCGATCGACTGCCTCGCGGGCGGGACGATCGTGGAATCGCTGGCAGACAGCCACGTCGACATCACGGGGCGCCACTGGATCAAGGTCAGCGTGCGCGGCCTCACCGGCTGGGTCGCCCGCGAGTTCACCACCCCCTACCAGCCGGGTGGCAACAGCGGAACCGACCGCAATGGCCCGCCCGCCGACGCCATCGAGGGAGAGGCAACGTTCTACCACCATTCCCTCAATGGAAACCCCATGTTCTGCGGCGACATCTATGACCCCCGCGACCCCACGATCGCCGCCTCCACGACGTACGACTGTGGTACGCGCCTGCGTGTCTGGCGGGGCGCCCGCTTCGTCGACGTGGTGGTACAGGACACGGGCGCGTTCCCGGTGCACGACATCGACCTCTCGCCCGCCGCCTTCGAGAGGCTCGGCTCGCTGGCCGAAGGGAGAATCCCCGTCCGCGTCGAAGTCCTGCCGTGACAGGGGTAGGAGTATCCCCGCATCCGTCCCGGCCCTGCGACGAAACGGCGCGGGCCGATACACTCCTGGTGGCTTGCGCCGGGCAGGCCGCAACAGCGGGAGAGATTCGTGGCAGATTCTGCATTGGAAGCGCTCGACGGATTCATTGCGGCGCAGGCGGTCGACACGGCGGCGGTCAACTGGCGGACCCGCTTGTCGCAGCCGCCGACCGTCGAGTTCGACGCCGCCCTGACCTACTTCTGGGACATCAAGACCACCGTCGGCGACCTGACCGTGAAGCTGCGCCCCGATGTCGCGCCCGCGCACGTGTCCAGCACGATCTATCTGACGCGGCTCGGTTTCTACGACGGCCTGGCCTTCCACCGGGTGATCACCGACTTCATGGCGCAGGGTGGCTGCCCGCTGGGCAGAGGCACGGGCGGCCCCGGCTACAACTACGCCGGCGAGTTCGGCTCCTCCGTCAAGCACGATCGGCCCGGCCTGCTCAGCATGGCCAATGCCGGCCCGGGCACCGACGGCAGCCAGTTCTTCCTCACCTTCGTGCCCACCCCCTGGCTCGACGGCAAGCACACCATCTTCGGCGAAGTCGTCGACGGTGCGGTGACGCTGAAGGCGCTGGAGGCGCGCGGCTCCCAGCGGGGGACGCCCTCCGAACCGCTGTCGATTGAGACCGCCGGCATCCGCGTCGAATAGAGGTGGCCAGCGTGCCGTCCAACCGCCCCGCCCTGCTCTACGACGACGGCTGCCGCTTCTGCCGGGCCTGTGCCCACGTGATCGGGCGCTGGGATCGCGCCGGCCGCGTCGACATCGTGCCCTGGTCGGATCCGCAGGCCGTCGGCTGGCTCGATGGTCTCACGCCGGCCCGGCGTGATCGCAGCATGCATCTGCGCGATCCCGACGGCCGCCTGCATTCGCAGGGCGACTCGCTGGTGCGCCTGCTCGCGCTGCTGCCCGGCGGCGGTCCCGTGGCGGCGGGCGCCCGCCGCCTGCCGTTCCTGCGCTGGACGCTGGTGCGTGGCTACGACCTCGTCGCGCGGAACCGCTCGTGGTTGTCGCGGCTGACCCCCGACACCCCTGTCATCACCCGCCGCTGACCCGTAGACGGCCCTCCGGGCCGGCGCACTCGCGATCCGAGGCCGGTCCGCGCTAGCCTGCCGCCATGCCCTTCGAATGCAGCTTCCCCACCCGCCACACCGACACCTACGCGGCCAGCGGCTTCGTGCACGCCGGCGTGCTGCTCGCGCTGACGGAGCTCGCGTACGCGGCCTTCGAGTCGCACTGCGGTATCCAGAAGCCGGACGGCGTGCTCGCCGTGCCGCGCGAGACCGCCGTCACCTACCACCGGCCCCTGCCCTGGCAAGACGGCTGCCGCCTCGGCGTGGAAACGATCGAGGTCGGCGAGCATGGCTTCAGCCAGGAGTTCACGTGCCTGTCGGGGGCCTCCGGCGTCCGCATCGCGACGTTCCGCCACGACTGGGTCTGGCTCGACCTGCGGACCGGGCGGCCGGTTCCCATTCCGCCTGATGTGCAGGAGAAGTATCGCCAAGGCTGAGCGCCCGGGAGGCCCCATGCAGTTCCCTGCCCTGCTCGACGAGTTCTGCGCGGCGGTCAAAGCGGGCGACGGCCGGCGCTTCGCCCGCGTCTTCACCGAGGACGCCGTCTACCACGATGTCTTCTACGGCCCGCACACCGGGCGCGAGGCGATCGCGGACATGCTGGAGGGGCGCTTCCACCGCGACGGCCGCAACTACGAATGGCAGATGATCGCCCCGGTCGATGACGGGCGCGTCGGCTACGCGCGCTGGCTGTTCAGCTTCGACGGCGCGACGCCCGACACGGAGGGCAAACGCATCGTGATGGAAGGGGTGGGCCTGTTCGAGTTGCGCGACGGACTCATCGCCCGCTACGAGGACTTCGCCAAGAGCGGCGAGGTCCTGCTACGCATGGGGTTCCCACCCGACAAGCTCTATCGCCTGCTGGAACGCAACGTGCAGCGGCAGGATGCCCGGGCCGAGGTGCGCGCCCACCTGGACCGCTAGCCGGCTTCAGCCCGACGCCGCGCTCCCCCGTGCCGCCCCGAACGGCGTTCGCAGGTCGATCGCCAAGATGTGGTCGGGCCGCCGCGTCGCGCGGAAGCGCGTCCCGTCGCCGTGGATCGTGACCGTCGGGAAGGCGAAGTCGCTCTTCGATCCCTTGCGACGGAATGTGCGCCCACTCATGCCGTCCCCCAGACGCGCAACGACCCGGCGGGCTGGGGTCGCCCGGGCGACGACCCCAGCCCCACCGGGGCCACGGAACCCGGGGCCGTCGTCTAGACGGCCGCCGGTCCCCGTTCCTTCGTGCGCACGCGGACGGCGTCGTTGACCGGCGTGACGAAGATCTTGCCGTCGCCGATCTGCCCCGTCTGGGCGTTCTCGACGATGGCGTCGATCACGGCGTCCAGCGGTGTCGTGTTGATCACCATCTCCAGTTTCACCTTCGGCAGGTAGTCCACCGACACGGGCTGCCCGCGGTACTCCTGCGTCACGCCCTTCTGGGCGCCCCGGCCGCGGACCTCCGTGATCGTCATGCTGACGATGCCGATATCCTCCAGCGCACGCCGGACCAAGCTCAGCCGTTCCGGCCGAATGATGGCGGTAACCATCTCCATGACCATGCTCTCCCTTCTTACGCGCGACCTGCGCGGACGGGGCGCCGGCTAGTCGCCGGACACCCCATGCTCGACGGCCGTGCCCGGCGTCACTGTCCCGAACTCCGGGTAGGCGCCGATGCCGTGTTCCTGCACGTCCAGCCCGGCCAGTTCCTCGGCCTCGCTGACGCGCAACCCCACGGTGTGCTTGATTACCAGGAACAGAATCGCGGACGTCAGCATCGTCCAGGCGGCGACGGCCAGGATGCCCACGATCTGCACGCCCAACTGCTGGATGCCGCCGCCAACGAGCAGGCCGTAGGTGTCGCCACCCACCAGCCGCTCCGTTGCGAACAGGCCCACCGCCAGCGTTCCCCAGACACCGACGACGCCGTGGACGGAAATCGCGCCCACCGGGTCGTCGACGCGGAGCTTGTCGATCATGGCCACCGAGAGGACCACGATCCCGCCGCCGACCAGACCGATGATCACGGCCGCGTAGGGGTCGACGAAGCCGCAGCCCGCCGTGATGGCCACCAAACCCGCCAGCGCGCCGTTGATCGTCAGGCCCAGGTCGGCCTTGGCGTAGCGCAGCTTGGCGACCGCCATCGCTGCGACGGCGCCGGCGCCCGCCGCCAGCGTCGTATTCACGGCGACGAACGCGGCCAGGCCGGCGCCCCCGTTACTCAGGGCCAGCGTGCTGCCCGGGTTGAAGCCGTACCAGCCGAACCAGAGGATGAACATCCCCAGCGCGGCGAGCGGCATGCTGTGCCCGGGGATGGCCCGGGCGGAGCCGTCGGCGGAGAACTTGCCGATCCGCGAGCCGACGATGATCGCGCCCATCAGCCCGGCCCAGGCGCCGACGCTGTGCACGACCGTGGAGCCCGCGAAGTCGAGGAAGCCGTTGTCGCCCAGCTCGGAGAGCCAGCCGCCGCCCCAGATCCAGTGCGAGACGATGGGGTAGATGATCCCCGTGATGAACACCGTGTAGAAGATGTAGGCGCCGAACTTGGTGCGTTCGGCCATCGCCCCGGAGACGATCGTCGCGGCGGTCGCGGCGAAGGCCCACTGGAAGATGAAGCTGGCGAACAGCGGCACGTCGCCGAAGACGCCGAAGGCGCTGGCGCCGGCGCCCAAATCGCTATCCGCGCTGACGAAGAACATGTCGAACCCGGCGAAGGCCCCCGCGCTGCCGTAGGCCAGCCCGAAGCCGATCGCCCAGTACACCAGGATGCCCAGCGAGGCGTCCAAGGCGTTCTTCATCAGGATGTTCGACGTGTTCTTCACGCGGACGAAGCCCGCCTCCAACAGACCGAAGCCGGCCTGCATGAAGAACACCAAGAACGCTGCGATGAGCAGCCAAACCGTGTCGATCGCCGCGACCAGGTCCGCAATACTGTCCGCGACTTCATCGCCCGTCTGGGCGAAAATCACCCCCCCGGAAACCAGCACACCCAGGCTGATCCCCATAACGAGGGCTAGCGTCATCCGACGCAGCGAGTGTGGAAATGCCATTCGGCCCTTCCTTTCCATTTGATCTCGGAATCGAGCCTATGAATCCGGCGGCGTCCGGTGGTTTCGGCGGAATTACGCCGGAGTGAACGACATATGACGGTCACGTTTCGATCGTGTTGCGTGCCGCGTGGCTCTTGACCCGGAGGGGCTAAACTCGCACCGGCGACCAACGGCCGCGCGAGCGGCGACCCGAGAGGAAGTCCCATCCCCACTGCATTCTTCGGCGGCCGCATCCGCACGATGGAGCCCGGCCCGCCGCCCGACGTCCTGCTGCTCGATGGCGATCGCATCAGCGCCCTCGGCGACCACACCCTGCTCGACGCCCACCCCGGCGCGACCCGCGTCGACCTCGGGGGGCGCTACCTCATCCCCGGCCTGATCGACGCCCACCACCACCTCTCGGTGGCCGCGCTGCAGCCGCGCTGGGCCGACCTCACCCACGCGGGCTCCCCCGACGATGTCTTCGCGGCGCTCGGCGAGCACGCCGCCCGCGAGCCCGCGGCGGCCTGGATCCGCGGCTTCAACTGGCGACCGACCGCCGGCGCGAAGGTCACCCGGCAGGACCTCGACGATCTGCGGCTCGGCCGCCCGATCATGCTTAGCCACTGGACGATGCATCAGTGCCTGGTCGATTCGACCGGCCTGGAAGCGCTCGGCATCGGCGCCGCCAGTCCCGATCCCCCCGGCGGGCACATCCTGCGCGACCGGCAGGGCGCGGTCAGCGGCCGCCTGATCGAGACCGCCTGGAGCGAGGCGCACGCGCAATCCCTCGCCGATTACGCGCGCGAGGGCTGGCCGGACCGCATCGCCGAGAGCGCCCGGGCCCTGCTCGCCGAGGGCATCACCGCCGTGCACGACGCGGCGGCGTCGCCCGGCGCGATCGCCGCCTACCGCCGGCTCGCCCAGCGGGGCGCGCTGCCCATCTCCGTGCTCGCCCTGCCCCACCCCACGGCGATGTTGCTCAATCCCGACGCCGGCCTCGTCGACGGCCTGACCCCCGGCGACGGCGACGAGTGGTTCCGCCTGGGTCCGGTCAAGTTCTTCGCCGATAGCGGCTCGCAGCCGGCCCTGCGCGGCCACCGCGACGGCAAGCCCATCGAGCTCGGCACGCTGAGCCCCGGCCTCGCGGAGGGCGTGCGCGACATCTCCGCGCGCGGCTGGCCCGTCGCGATCCACGCCAACGGCAGCCTCGGCGTCGAGGCCGCGCTGGCGGCGATCCAGGGGGTCGATCTCGCCGCGGCGCCGCGCCTCGAGCACTGCGTCGTGCTGTCCGCTGGTCAGGCCCGCGACATCGCCGCCGCGGGGGCGCACGCCGTGGTCCAGCCCGCCTTCGTCGACATGTTCGCGGGCGCCGCGGCCGAGGGCTTCGTCTTCGACGACCTCGACTTCGCGCCCTTCCGCAGCCTCCACGACGCCGGCGTGGTGCTGGCCGCCTCCTCGGACGCCCCCTGCACCGACGCCCACCCCCTGGCCGACTGCGCCTTCGGCGTCACCCGGCGCGGTCGCAACGGCTACGACCTCGATGCGGAGCAGTCGCTCGACTATGAGACCTGGCTGCAGGCCGCCACCATCGGCGCGGCCCGCGTCGGTGGGCAGGCGCACGAGCGCGGCAGCCTCGCCGCCGGCAAGCGCGCCGACCTCGTCGTCCTCAGTGGCGAGCTGGATGCGGAGTCGCCGCCGGCCGTCGCCGAGACCTGGGTGGCGGGCGAGCGGGTCTTCACGGCCGCCACGTCGTCCTGAGACGCCGGGCCGGCGACGATCGCCGCCGGATCGTCCGCACCGGGCTACCCATCCACCTCCCAATCCGATGGCGCGTGCCGGAAACACGACACCAGGTGGTCGTCCACCAGCCCCGCCGCCTGCATCAGCGCGTAGCAGATGGTGGGGCCGACGAAGCGGAAGCCGCGCTGCTTCAGCGCCCGGCTCATCGCCGCCGACTCCGCCGTCTGCGCGGGCAACTCCCGCGACGCCGCGAACCGGTTGCGCCGTGGCGCCCCGCCCACGAAGTCCCACAAGAACGCGTCGAGCGAGCCTTCGGCTTCCTGGAGCGCCAGCGTGGCCTTGGCGTTGCCCACCGTCGATTCCACTTTCGCGCGGTTGCGGATGATGCCCGGGTCTTGCAGCAGGCGCTCGATGTGCGGCGCCGTGAAGCCCGCCACCGCCTCGATCGCGAAGCCCGCGAACGCCCGGCGGTACCCCTCGCGGCGATGCAGCACCGTCCGCCACGACAGCCCGGCCTGCGCCCCCTCCAGCGTCAGCAGCTCGAACAGCCGCCCATCGTCGTGCACCGGCACGCCCCACTCCCGGTCGTGGTACGCGAGCATCAGGGGGTCGTTCCAGTCGCCGCCCCAGTCGCAGCGGCTCAGGCCGTCGTCGACTGTGGCGTGGTCGGTCATGGCGCGGGCCGGCTAGATCGTCGCGGGCGACGGCTCCGCGACGCCGAAGTCGTCCGCCGCCGCCTCGTCCAGGCGGGCCAGCGCCGCCTCGTCCAGCGCGGGCAGACCGGTCGCCGCGACGCAGTCCTCGACCTCGGCCGTGCTCTTCACTCCCGGCACGACCGTCGCGATCTGCGGGTGCGCCAGCGCGAAGCGGGTCGCGACTTGTGACAGCGGAGCCTCCGCCGCGCGCAGGAACCCCAGCCGCTCGACGCGGCGCGCGTCGCGGCCCACCAGCGAGTCGGCGGCCACGGCGCGGTCCAGACCGTCGCTGAGCACGCCGCCCGCCAGATTGCGAATCCCGATCACGCCCATCCCGCGATCGGCCGCCAGGGGGATGATCTGTCCGTGGTCGTGCAGCCCCGACCCCGGTGGCAACGGCTCGGCGGCACTGCGATTCAACAGGTTGTAGTAGGCCTGCACGGTGTCGAGTCCGCCGTCGCGGATCACCGCGCGCACGGCCTCCGCGTCGCCCAGTCCGGTGAAGCCCACGAAGCGCACGCTGCCCGACGCCTTGAGCCGCTGCAGCGTCTCCACCACACCGCCCGCCCCCAGCACGTCTGCCACCGATACCGACTGGCGCATCGCGCCGCGCTCCCCGGTGACGTGGTTGTGCAGTTGGAACAGGTCCAAGCGGTCGCTGCCCAGCCGCTCCAGACTCTCCGCCAGCCCCCGCTCGATCGCGCCGGGGATGTCGTCCAGCGCCTCCGGACCCAGGTAGACCTTGCTTGCGACCAGCGCCTCCTCGCGCCGGTGCTCGAGCGCGCGTCCCAGCACCCGCTCGGCCCGGCCGTCGCCGTAGCGCGGCGCGACGTCGAAGAAGTTGACCCCGGCCGCGAGCGCCGCGTCGACCGCTGCGACGGCGTCGTCGTCCGTCGTCGGCCCCCAGACCTGCCCGATCCCGCCCCCGCCCAGCCCGAGTTCGGAGACCACTACGCCCGTGTCGCCCAGTCGTCGATAGTGCATCATGCGTCGCGCCAGCCTAGCCGCTCCGCGCGTCACGATCTGCGCCCCGCGGCGCAAGCGGTCCGTCTGACGCATCGGCCGACGAGCCCTACCACGTCTCCTGCGGCCCCGCCCGGTGCCCGGCCCAGCGCCAGAGCAGGGCCTCGAAGGCCACCGACCCCGTCAGGACGACCGCGCCCAGCGCTCCGAAGATCAGCCCGTTGCGAACCGGCAGCCCGGCCACATCCGAGCCGATCTGCAGCAGTGCGTCGGCGAAGACGTCGTCGGCGCCGACGACGCCCCGCAGCAGCGCCCGCCCGATCAGCAGCGTGCCGGCCAGTCCCAGGCCCCCCACCAGGACGCCCGCGCCCAGGTTCCGCGCCCGCTCCCCTCCGCTCCCCTCCGACAACGTCCGCACCACCATGGGGACGAAGAACAGCGCCAGCAGGACGGAGACGATGATCGCGATGGTGTGATTGCGCGCGGTCAACTGCCCGGCCGTGAGCTCGAATACGCCGCGCGGTGAGAAGAAGCTGCCCCGGACGCCGTCCTCGCGCGCGAACGTGCCCATGCCCGTGTCGTAGATGCGCTCCGCCGACGCCGACAGCACCCACGCGCGGACCTGCGCCACGCTCATCTCCGACAGCTCCGCCGCCGGGATCGCGACGCCGAGGGGGTAGCTGCGCACGATCACGCTTGTGCCGTCCGATTCCTGGGCCGTCGCCTGTAGCGTCTCGTAGTCGCGCTCCAGCAGCCGGTCGATGTCGGACAGCGGGGCCAGCGTCTCTGCCAGCACCTGCGTCGCGCGTGCCCGTTCGGTCAGTTGCACCGCCGACCAGGCCAGGATCAGCAGCCCCGTCACCAGTGCCAGCCCGGCCACGCCCATCCAGCGGGATAGCTCATGCCGCAGGGGATGCTCCTGGTCGGCGACGCGGAAGGAGCCGCGCGCTCCCCGGCCGCCGCGCATACCGCGCCCCCCGTCGAGCCGCCCGGCCGGGATGGGCCCCCGGGCCTGCGCGGCCGGGCGACCGTCGCCGAGTGGGCCGGTGATGGGCCCCCGCGTCGCGCCCGGCGGCCGGGATCGGACGCGCCGCACCGGCGACGCCGGCCCGACCGGCCCAGGCCCCATGGGCGACGGCGTCATGGGCGGCGGCGTCCCTGGCGGCGGCCCCGGGGTTAGCGGCTCAGCCGGCGGCGGCGCGATCGCTTCGACGGTTTCCTCGATCCCCTCCTCGCCGGGCGTCTGCCACCGCTGATGCGGCCGCTCCCACGGGCTGAGCTCCCCAGGGCTGATCTCATCGGGAGTCATGTCGTGCGCTCCCACACGCGCGTCCCCGTCGCGCGGTCCGCCAGAGAGCGGCGCTCCCCATCGACGAGCACCGCGAGCAGGCCCAGTCCCAGCGCCGCGGTCGCCAGGAGTTGCACCAGCGCACGGGCAACCGCGCGCCCACGCCCCGGCGCGCGACCGGCGCGGTCCCGCACCCGCAAGCCCAGCGCGCGCTGGCCCAGCGTCGCCCCCCGCATCCCGCCGACGCCGAGGTATGCCACCAGCGCCGGCAGCCACAAGCCCGCGGTCAGGTAGCCCCACCGCCACGCGCTGCTGCTGGGGTCGTCGGCCAGCCAATCGGTCTGCAGCAGCACGACCAGCCCGCCCAGCGCCAGGAACGGCGCGGACATCGCCGTCACGACGACGGCGTCCAGCGCCAGCGCGACCGCGCGCGCCTCCAGCCGGGCGGGCCGCCACCCGACCCCCGCCGATCCCGGCGCCGTCGCCTGTGCCATGCTGCGTGACACCTCAGCGGCCTTCCTGCGCGGTCTCCACGAGCGCGCGCGAGTTCACGACTTCGGACGTATGCAGGGTATGGGACGCACGACCACCGATCGCCATGCACGGCCCCCTACGCGTCGCCGGATCGCCCTGCCGGCGCTGGCCCTGGCCGTGCTGGTCATGGGCGCGCTGGCCGTGATCGGGCTGGGCGCCGTCTCGATGCACGCCCGTGTCGGCGCACAGGCGCAGGCCGGCAGCCTGGACGAGATCACCGACGAGGCGGTGTCGGGCCACCACTTCAGCCTGCTCGACTTCGAGGTCGGCGCCGCCTTCAGCCACTGGCTCGGCGACGTGGGCACGTTCATCAGCGGCCGTGCCGAGTCCGGTTCCGTCGCCGACGCCCTGGTCCACCGCTACTTCGACCTGCGGGCCGACCTCGCCGACGCGCGGGCCGGCGGGCGTTCGGCTGCGTTCATCGCGCGCCTCGAAGCGGAGCGTGCTGCGATCGAGAACCGCGTCGAGCGCATCCTGGAGCATCGTGTGGGGGCGGAGTTGCGCCGCTTCGGGTTCTCCCGCCCGCTGCCGCTCTTCGGTGATCACAGCCTGCTTTGGCCCCCTGTCGACGTGGAACTCACGCGCCCGCCGCGGGTGCTCACCATCTCGCCCCGCGACGAGATCCGCATCGCCCGCTCCGTCCTCCTGGACCCGGGGCTGCCCCTGCGCGAGGTCGAGCGCATCGAGGCCGCCATTGAGGCCGGCGGTCGCTGGTCGGCGATCGTGCAGACGATCGGCGGCCTCGGCTCCTACCCGGCGATCGTGCACGACTCCCGCTCCTATGCCGCGACCGTGAACACGATCGCCCACGAGTGGATGCACAACTACCTGTTCTTCTATCCGCTCGGCTTCCACTTCTTCGACAGCCGCGAGCTGCGCACCATGAACGAGACGGTCGCCAACATCGCCGGCGACGAGATCGCGGCTGCCCTGCTGGCGGCCCACCCCGACGTCCAGCCGCGCGCCCTCCCCGCGACAGACCGCAGCCGGAGCGACGCCGTGCTGTTCGAGCTGCGCCGCGACGTGGACGCCTTGCTCGCGGACGGGCGCGTCGCAGACGCCGAGGCGCTGATGGAGGCGACCCGCGTGCGGCTCGCCGGGCTGGGCCGCGACTTCCGGCGCATCAACCAGGCGTTCTTCGCCGCCAACGGCGTCTACGGCGACACGCCCGCCAGCAGCAGCCCCATCGGCCCGCAGTTGCGCGCGCTGCGCGGCGAGGCCGATTCCCTGGCTGCGTTCGTCGCCATCGTGCGCGAGTTCGAATCGCTGCGCGATCTCGAAGCCGCCGCCGGGGATTGAGGCCCGCGTCATTGCCGCCTCCGAATCGCGCTAGTTGCCGTCGCCGGGCGAGGAATCGGTCTCCCCGTCAGCGCCGGCGGAGTCGTCGGGAGCGCGGTCGGCGCCCTCGTCGCCCGCGGCCTCTGGGTCCGGCGCCGGGTCCGCCTCCGGGTCGGCCTCGGGGTCTTCATCGCCCTCGGCGTCCGAGTCCTCCTCGATCGTAACCTGCACCGAGACCTCCTTCTCGCCCAGGAAGTCGTCCTCCAGGACTAAGCGCAGCACGTAGTCACCGGGGTCGAGGTCACGCGTGTCCCAGCGCGTGACCTGCCCGCGCACGGGATCCTCGCCCTCGATGATGACGACGAAGTCCCCGTCCGCGGGGTCGTCGCCCGGGGCGACCTCCAGGCGCCAGGCTTGCAGCTCGGCGCTGTCCGCCTGCCCGCGCACCAGCACGAACCCCTGGCCCAACTCCGCCCCGTCCAGTGGTCGCTCCAGCGCGACCGGGTCGCCCTCCCGCGTCTCGACCGAGTCGTCCCCCACGAAGCGCACGCGGTTGTCCTGTAGCCACTCGATGATGGCCGGGTCCGGCTGTCCGCCGATCCGGGCCTCGGGCGGCAGCAGCGTCGGGATCAGGTAGTAATCCTCGCGCCGCCACTCTTGCTCCGTGCCGGGCAGAGCCAACTCGAATGTGCGCACGTCGATCTCGGCGCGGGTGCACACGCCGTTCCCGCGCGCTGGGACGGCGGCATCGGCGACGAACAACTCCAGCGACGTGGACCCGCACGGATCCTGCGGCGACGCGTCGTCCCGGTCCGCGGGCGCCAGCACACGCAGCCTCGGCGTGAACACCTGCGATGTGGTGAGCCCTTCCGGCGTAACGAAGTCCTGCGCCGGCATGCCCGCGTGGGCGGCCAGCATGAAGTCGTGCCAGATGAGCCCCGCCGTCCGCCCCGAGGAGCCGCCCGTCATGGGGGTGTTGTCGGCGTTGCCCACCCACACGGCGGTGACCAGCGTGGGGGTATACCCCACGGTCCAGAAGTCGCGCCGCACGTCGTTGCGGCCCGGATCCCCGGCCGTGCCCGTCTTCGCCGCTGCCGGACGGTCCAGCACCAGGTTGCTCTCCAAGCCATACAAGATGCGTCGCGCCTGGTTGTCCGCCAGGATGCTCGTGATCTGGAAGGCCTGCGGGGCGGGCATTACCCGCACCGCCTGCGCCTCCCCGACCTCGTACAGCGTGCGCCCGCGCGAGTCGCTGATCCGCGTGATCGCGACCGGGTCGAGCCCGCGGTAGTCGGGCGGCAAGCCCAGCGAGGTCCGCTGGCCGCGCATGACGCCGTTGTTGGCGAACACGCTGTAGGCGAACGCCATATCCAGCAACGTCACGTCGCCTCCGCCCAGCGTGATCGACGGCCCGTACTGGGCCACATTCGCCATCGTCGTGATCCCGATGCGATGCGCGAAATTCAGCAGCGCGCCGGTGCCGATGCTGTGGGCCACCCGGAAGGCGGGGATGTTGATCGAGTTCGCCAGCGCGCTGCGCGCCGTCACCGGACCGCGGAACACCGCGTCGAAGTTCTCCGGCGAGAACGTCTCGCCCGTCGCTTCGTGGTACTCCAGTGGCACGTCCCAGATGACCGTGCCGGGGTTCCAGGTGGTCGAGTCCAGCACGAACGCCGCTGCGTAGGTGATTGGCTTGATCGATGAGCCCGGCGAGTTCGGCGACGTCACCAGGTTGACCTGCCCGTCGATGTCCTCGCGGAAGAAGTCGCGACTGCCCACCATCACCAGGATGTGGCCGGTTGCGGGGTCCAGCGCGACCAGGGCGGCGTTATGCGCCCCCGTCTGCTCCTCGAACGTCGCCAGGTCCGCGCGCAGGATCGCCTCGGCCTGCTCCTGCAGGTCCATGTCGAGGCTCGTGGTGATGCGCAGCCCGCCCTCGATCAGCAGGTCGTCGCAGCCCGTCACCGTGTCGGGGATCGGGATGCGGCCGCGCTCGCAGAGCCGCCGCACTTCCTCGGCCACGTACGTCACGAAGTGCGGCGCCTCGATGTTGAACGCGCGGCTGGCGAAGTTCAGCGGCCGCTGTTTGGCGATCTCCGCCTCGGCCAGGGTGATGTAGCCGTTGCGCGCCATCAGGTTCAGCACGGCGCGCTGTCGCGCCTTGGCCGCCTCCGGGTGCAGGAAGGGGTCCAGGTTGGCCGGCGCCTGCGGTAGCCCCGCCAGCAGCGCCGCCTCGTGCAGTTCCAGGTCCGACGCGGGCTTGCCGAAATAGCGCTCGGCCGCCGCCCCGATCCCGTACGACAGATTGCCGTAGAAGATCGTGTTCAGGTACCACTCCAGGATCTGCAGCTTCGAGTACTGCTCGGTGAGTTCGATCGCCAGGATCGACTCCTTGAGCTTGCCCTGCGCCCGCTCGATCGTGCGCCCGCTGCGCTCCTCGGTCGGGATCACCACGTTCTTCACCAACTGCTGCGTGATCGAGGAGCCCCCCGAGCCACCGAAGAAGTTGCCCGTGCCCAGGCCCAGATTCTCCCAGGCCGCCCGGCTCAGCCCGCGCAGGTTGATGCCCCGGTTTTCGAAGAACGACGCATCCTCCGTCGCCACGGTGGCGTTGATGAGATGCGTCGAGACATCCTCGATCCGGACCGGGTTGCGCAGTCCCGACAGCGGGTCCGCGAACTCGAACAGCAGCCGGCCGCCGTCGGGCCCCCCCGCGTCGAACACCTTGCTCGTGCCCAGCGCCCGCTGCGTCTCGACGATCGCGTCCGGCTCCACCAGGTCGTCGGCGAACGACTGGTACACGCCCCAGGCCGCCGCCGCCGCGCCGCCCAGGGTCAGCAGGCCCAGCGCCACGACCATCACCGGGAGCCACACCAGCAGGCGCCGTGCCGCGCCTCCCCCGTCGTCCGACGCGCGCCGCCGGCGCCGCCGCAGGATGATCTCGTGGCGCTCCCGCAGTCTCGGATCGGCCGCCCGGCGTCGCCGGCTCACGACGCTGCACCCCCGTCGCCGCCGGCATGGCGCTCAAGAATGACGAAGTGGCTCAGCCCGAACGCCCGCAGCGGCGTCGATTCCGCCCGGTGCAGCGTGGCCTGCAGCGCCCGGCCCAGGAGTTCGTTGCGCGAGCGCATCCCGTCGAAGCCGGGGTACACCACCGTGTGCTCGATCACGCGGAGGGGCAGCCCACGCCACAACTCCCGCAGCTCGCGGGCCGTGTAGACGCGCGCGTGCGGCACCAGGCGGTCGCGGACGACGCGCGGCAGGTAGTTGACCAGTGGGAAGTTCCCGAAGTGGTAGCGCCCGCGCCAGCGCACCCCGTGCGTCTCGAACGGGAAGCCGCGGTTGGGCGCGTAGATCACAAGATGCCCGCCCGGCCGCAGCACGCGCACGGCCTCGCGCAGGGTCGTGCGCTCGTCGGCGACGTGCTCCATCACCTCGTTCAGCAGGATGACGTCGAAGCAGCCGTCCGCGAACGGTAGGGCCCCGGCCGACCCCAGCAGCAGGCCCGGCGTGCTGCGCGCGCCCGCGCGCACCCGCGCGGCCTCGATGTCGATCCCGTACGACTCCCCCGCCAGCTCCCCGACGCGACGCACGTACTGGCCCAGGCCGCAGCCCACATCCAGCACGCGGCGCCCGGTCAGCGGGATACGGTCGCGGATGAGCTGCAGGCGTCGTTCCTGGCCCGGTCCCCAGACCAGGCTGGGCACGCCCAACTCGACGTTCGCGCCGTGCGCCCGCGCGAACGACCGCGCATCGTCGTGGGGCGCGTCCGATCGGCGTGTGGCTTCCCGGGCCGGCGGCTCGCGCGACGCGTCGTTCGCGATGTCACGATCGGGCTCGGACATATCGCTCCGGCCGCGCCGACCAACGCAGCATCTCTGGAGTGCCCCCGCGCAAGTCACCCTAGCAGCCGGTCCGGGGTGCGTCCTCGCCCCCCGCCCGCGGGCGCGCGCTGGAGGGGACCGCAGGCCGCCCATATACTGCCCCCATCGCCATGCCCACACACGACGCCAAGCCCGCCGCCGAACAGCCCGCCGATCTCACGATCGAGGAAGTGCGCCACTTGGCGGCGCTCGCCCGTCTTGGCATGACGGACGCGCAACTCGAGAAGTTCCGCGGCGAGTTGGCGGGCATCATCGGTCACTGCGACGTGCTCCAGGCCATCGACACCGAGGGCGTCGAACCGACCAACAACGGGGCCGACCTGCTCAACGTGGTCGCCGCCGACGAGCCCCGTCCCGCCTGGCCGATCCAGCAGGTGCTGGCCAACGCTCCCAGTCGCAGCGACGACCTCTTCCGCGTCCGCGCGGTGCTCGAGTAGCGCCGCGTGCCCGCCATCGATCCCTACCTGACGCTGACCCAGGCCGCGCAGGGCCTCCGCGACGGCGCCTTCACCGCCACGCAGCTCACCCGCGCCCACCTCGACCGCATCGCCGCCGTCGACGATCGCATCCAGGCCTACGTCACGCTCACGCCGGAGGCGGCCCTGGCCGCCGCCGCCCGCGCCGATGAGGCGCTCGCCCGCGACGAGGCGGGCCCGCTGACCGGCATCCCCATCGCCATCAAGGATCTGATCGTCACCAACGGCGTCCGCACCACCTGCTCATCGCGCATGCTGGAGAACTTCATCCCCGTCGAAGACGCCACGGTGATGACGCGATTGCACCAGGCCGGCGCCGTCATGCTGGGCAAGACCAACATGGATGAGTTCGCGATGGGCTCCTCGACGGAGCACTCGGCGTTCTTCCCCACCGCGAACCCCTGGGACCTGCGGCGCGTGCCGGGTGGATCGTCCGGCGGCTCCGCGGCCGCCGTCGCCGGCGGCGAGGCGATCGCCTCCCTGGGCTCGGATACGGGCGGCTCCATCCGTCAGCCGGGATCATTCTGCGGTTGCGTGGGGTTGAAGCCCACCTACGGGCGCGTCAGCCGCTACGGGCTGATCGCCTTCGCCAGCTCCCTCGACCAGATCGGCCCGTTCGCTCGCAACGTGCAGGACGCCGCGACGCTGCTCCAGGCGATCGCCGGCTGGGACCCCTGCGATTCCACCTCCGCCAACGTGCCCGTGCCCGACTTCTCGGCCGGCTGGGAGCGGGGCGTCGAGGGCCTGCGCGTCGCCGTGCCGCGGGAGTTCTTCGCCGGCGCCGACGACGGCGTCCTGGAAGCGACCGAGACCGCCATCGATCAACTCGAGCGGCTCGGCGCGACCATCGACCGGGAGCAGTCGCTGCCCTCCGCGGCGCACGCGCTCGCCGTCTACTACGTGCTGGCCCCGTCCGAAGCCTCGGCCAACCTCGCCCGCTACGACGGCGTCACCTACGGCTACTCCTACACGCAGGGCGCCTCAATGTGGGAGAACATGGAGCAGACGCGCGGCCGCGGCTTCGGCGACGAGGTCAAGCGCCGCATCATGCTGGGCACCTACGCCCTCTCGGCCGGCTACTACGACGCCTACTACAAGCAGGCCCAGCGTGTGCGCACGCTCATCCGTCGCGAGTTCGCCCAGATCTTCGAGCGCTGCCAGCTGATCGTCACGCCCACCGCCCCCACCGTCGCCTTTCACCAGGGCGCCGTCACCGACCCCTATCAGATGTACCTCAACGATGTCTTCACCATCCCCGCCAACATCGCCGGGCTGCCGGCCATCTCCGTCCCCTGCGGTGTGGGCGAGGGCGGCATGCCCGTCGGCCTGCACCTGATCGCCAACCACTGGGACGAGTCGACCCTGCTCCGCGCCGCCCACGCCTACGAACAGTCGACCGATTGGCATACCCGCCACCCGTCGCTGTAGCCGCCCCACGCCCCGCCGCGGGATTTCACACGTCACGCTAGATTGCGCCGCCCCCTCCCTCCTACGATGAGCCTCAAGCGACGGCAGATCGCCCGCTGCGCCCGGCTGTGCGCGTGGGCGATTGCCGGCCGGCCGCGAGTGGAGGGAGCCATGGAGCAGATCCTGCGAGCGCTGCAACGCGACGGCCGCCTCACACCCACCGAGATCGCGGCCGAGACCGGTCGCAGCGAGGAGGAAGTCCGCGCCCTCATCGCCGAGGCGGAGGCGCGCAAGCTGATCCTGAGCTACGGCGCCAAGGTGAACTGGGAGGAAGCCGGCCTGGCGCGCGTCTACGCCCTCGTCGAGATGAAGGTGCACCCCCAGGAGAGAGTGGGCTACAAGGCCATCGCCGGCCGCGTCTCGCGTTTCGGCGCCGTCCGCACCTGCTACCTCATGTCCGGCGAGAACGACCTCGCCGTCATCGTCGAAGGGGCGAACATGCACGCGGTCTCGGACTTCGTCGGCGAGAAGCTGGCGACGCTGCCCGGCGTCGACAGCATCATCACCCACGTCATCATGCGCCGCCACAAGGAGGACGGCGTGATGCTCGAGGCCGGGCCCGGCGAGGACCGGCAGTCGGTCGTGCTCTGATGCCCTCCCCGGCCGGCGCCAACGCTGACTGTTCCCCCCCTGCCCGTCGCGGGCCCCGCCTCGCGCGCCGCCTGGACGCCCTCTCGGGCTCCGGCATCCGCCGCTTCTTCGACATCATGGCCTCGATGGAGGACGTCGTCTCGCTCTCCATCGGCGAGCCGGACTTCGTCACCCCGTGGCCGATCCGCGACGCCGCCATCCGCTCCATCGAACAGGGCCACACGCACTACACCTCGAACTACGGCTTGATCGCGCTGCGCGAGCAACTGGCCCGCCACCTCGACCGGCTCTACGGCCTCTCCTACGACCCGGCCCGCGAGCTGCTGATCACCAGTGGCGTCTCCGAGGCGCTCGACATCACGATGCGCGCCATCCTGGATCCCGGCGACGAGGTCATCCTGCCCGACCCCTCCTACGTCGCCTATGGCCCCGCGATCAGCCTGGCCGGCGGCGTCCCGGTCCCGGTGCGCACCGTCGCCGCCGACGGATTCGCGCTCAGCCTGGCGGCCGTCGCCGACGCCGTCACCGATAAGACCCGCGCCCTGCTGCTGGGCTTCCCGGCCAACCCCACCGGCGCCGTGATGCCGGCCCCCGCCCTCGCCCGCATCGCGCAGTTCGCCGTCGACCGGGACCTGATGGTGGTCTCGGACGAGATCTACGACCGCCTCGTCTACGGCGTCGAGCACATCCCGCCCGCCACCCTGCCCGGCATGCGGGAGCGCACGATCACCCTTGGCGGCTTCTCGAAGGACTACGCCATGACCGGCTGGCGCGTGGGCTACCTGGCGGCGCCCGCGCACTTGCTGGAGGGGGTCATGAAGATCCACCAGTACGTCATGATGTCCGCCCCGACCGCGGCCCAGTACGGCGCCCTGGAGGCGCTGACCAGCGGCGAAGAGCACGTCGTCCTCATGCGCGAGGAGTACGACCGCCGCCGCCGACTCATGGTCGATGGCTTCAACAGCATCGGCCTGACCTGCGTCGAGCCGCACGGCGCCTTCTACGCGTTCCCCAGCGTGGCGGGGACCGGCCTCGATGACGAAACCTTCGCCGAGCGCCTGCTGCTCGAGCAGCGCGTCGCCGTCGTGCCGGGCTCCGCGTTCGGCGCCGCCGGCGCCGGACACGTGCGCGCCTGCTACGCCACCGCCTACCCCGACATCGAACGCGCCCTGGAGCGCATCGGTCGCTTCCTGCGCTCCGGCGCCACCGCCAAGTAGCGCGGCGTCCCAGCCCACCGACCCCGCCCGCCCCGACCTCACCCCCTAACCCCCTCTCCAGTTGAAGCGCTGGAGAGGGGGAACCGGAAGGGGAATGGGGGCGAGAGTCCGGGGTCAGCGCCCCACGCCGACGCCCGAATTCGGGTCGATGGGGCCATCAAGGATTTTACACGCAGGTTACCCTAATTCTTCATATTTTACATAACGGGGGGGGGGGGTGCACTCTTATAATGTGCGAGACTGTGCGTGCTCACGCACCGAGCGGTCCCACAAAGGGACAGCCGGGAACCGGAAAGGACTTTGCGATGAGCCGCCTGAACCATTGGACGACCCTGCGACAGCGGAAGATCTCGCGCCGCACCATGTTGGGAGCCAGCGCCAAAGCCGGCGTTGGCGTAGCCGGGCTGGCCCTGGTCGGCTGCGGCGACGACGACGGGCCCGACGCCGGCGCCGTGGCGGCCGAACGGGCCGCCGCGGCCGCGGAAGAGGCCGCCGCCGCGGCGGTCGCCGCCGGGGATGCGCGCGCCGCCGAATCCGCCGCCGCCGCCGCCGTCGCGGCCGAGGCGGCAGACGCCGCAGGCGAGGCCTCCGCCGCTGCGGCCGACGCGGCAGACGCCGCAGGCGAGGCCTCCGCCGCCGCCTCGCAGGCGGCCAGCGCCGCCGATGCCGCCGCCGCCCTGGCCGCCGAAGCGGCCGAGTCGGAGGACGCCGGCAACGCGGCCGCCGCCGCGGAAGCCGCCGCCGCAGCGGCCGCCCAGGCCGCCGACGCCGCTGGCGCTGCCGGCGACGCCGCTGCCGCGGCCGTCGCGGACGCCGCCGCCGAGGCGGCCGAGGCCGCCGCCCAGGCCGCCCGCGATGTCGCCGCGGCCGTCGAAGCCGGCACCGCCACCGCCGAGGCCGCCCAGGCCGCCATCGACGAGGCTGCCGCGGCCGCCGCTGCTGCTGCCGCCGCGGCCGGGGAGGCGTCCGCCGCCGCCGGGGAGGCCGCCGCCGCCGCCGGGCAGGCCGCCGCCACGGCTCAGGAGACCGCCGAAGCCGCGGCCGAGACCGCCGCCGCCGCCGTCGCCGCCGCCCAAGAGGCCGCCGAGGCGGCCGGGGAGGCCGCCAGCGCGGCTGCGGCGGCCGTCGCCGGGGTCGTCGGCGAGACCGCCGAGTTCACCGTCCCCTGGCCGCTCGACCAGGTCGATCTGGACGCCTCGATCGTCGGGGTGGTCCCGGCCGACCAGGGGGGCCTGGATCAGCACCGCGCCGGCAGCTTCGGCCAGCACTACGCGCACGGCGCCGTCCTCAGCTCGCCCCTGGATTGGGATCCCCTCGATGGCCAGTCGGTCCCATCGCTCGCCGCGCCGGAGTGGATTGACGCCACGTCGATTCGGGCGTCAGTCCGGCCGGCGCCGTTCCACGACGGCTCGATCCTCACCGCCCACGACATGGTGTTCAGCTACGACCGCGCGGGCGGTCTCGCCGAATACCACCAGGGCGGCGCGACGAGCGATCACACCGGCGGCTGGGCCCCCGCGAATCCCGGCCGGAGCGCCCGGGACTGGGTCCGGAACGAGGCCGTGGACGACCGCACCTGGTCGTTCGAGTTGCCGGCGCCCGATGCGGGCTTCTTCATCATCAACCTGACCGGGGTCGGCGAGATCGCCGTCATGTCGCAAGCGGACACGGAGCGGCGCGGCGACGCCGCGGTGGACCAGGCGCTGATGGGCACCGGTCCCTACCGTTTCGTCAGCCACGAAGACGACACGGACTTCGTCTTCGAGCGCTTCGAGGACCACTTCAACCCGGTCGACCACGCCACCGTGGTGCAGCGCTACGCCCACAACAAGAACCTGAAGATCGTGGTGCGGCCCGAGATCCAGTCGCGGCTGGCCGGCCTGGAGGCCGGTGAGATCGACACGGTGCCGGAACTGGGCCCCGATAACGTGAGGCCGTACCTGGACGACCCCGACTTCAGCGTGCAGTTCCAGCCCGCCGGACCGTGGACCATCCAGAACCTCCATCCCAACCTGTTCCCAGAGACGATGGCAGACGGCAGCCCGAACCCGTTCTTGGACCTCCGCGTGCGCCAGGCCGCGAACCACGCGATCAACCGCCAAGCCATGATCGACAACCTCCTGCTCGGCCAGGGCACGTATCCACTCTTCGCGTTCAGCGGCGTCCCTGGCTACCCCAGCCCGGAGCAGAAGCAGGACGTCCAGTACGACTACGACCCCGAGCGGGCGAGGCAGCTGCTGGCGGAGGCGGGCTATGCGGACGGCTTCGACATCCCCCTGTACTGGGCGTCCGACTGGGGCGGCGCGTACGAGGCGGACCTGGTACTGGCTGTGGTGCAGGACCTGACCGCGGTCGGCATCCGCGCGCACGAAGAGTCGACGCTCCTGGGCGAGTACTTGACCGACGCCTACGTGACGGGCGGCCCCGGCCTCCCGCCGGGCCTCTACTGGTTCTGGGCCAACCCCGTCCGCGACGTCGGATCGATGTGGGATTGCTGCGCCGGGCCCGAATCCTACTTCATGAAGCTCAACGGCTCGGGGGTCCAGGATCCGGCCCTGCAGGAGCTGTACCTCGCGCAGACCACCGAGCTCGATCCCGATCGGCGCGCGGAGCTGATCACGGAGATGTTCCTGGAGCACGCGCGTCAGGCGTACTACGTCTTCATCGTCGAGGCGCCGGACGCGGTGCTGACCCGCAGTGACGTCAACTGGCCGAAGGGCGGGCGCACCGGCACCCTCTGGGGGGGCACCACCTACGCCGTGCAGCGGCACATCTAACGCGCGGCGTCCCGGAACCTCACCCCCTGCGCCGGAACCTCACCCCCTAACCCCCCTCTCCATTGCCGAGCAATGGAGAGGGGGGACCGGAGGGGGAATGGGCGCGGGGAGGGGCGGTTCGCAAACCGCCCCTACGGTGTCTCGCCCCCGCTCCATTACTGATGTGACCTACGGACGCCAACCTCCAGCGCTGCGGCCGGTCACCGGTGACGCAGTCCAGAACAGGAATACGCATGACTGATTTTCAAGCCATCGCCGCCGCGCTCGAGGAACGGGGCTTCTGCGTGATCCCGGACTTCCTGAGCCGCGAGGAGATCGACTTCCTCGTGGAAGAATTCGATGCATGCCCAGACTACGCCCCCTACACGAAAACCAAGCATGCGGCGCGGCACCTTGGCGATCGGCCAGTTGCCGGTCAAACGGGAGCGCTGCGTTCTACCGCAATGGGACGCAAAGAAACCTTCCAACGCATCCGTCCGCGGATGGAAGCGTTCGCCCAGGGACTCACCGGCGCCCAGGCCGCGCTCTATCAAATCCTCTATCTCCAGACGCCGGTCACCAATCTGCCCGTGCATCAGGATCACGATCACTTTTTCCTGACGGAGTACAATCGGACGCATCTCAATTTCTGGATTCCATTGGTCAAGCCGTCCCGCACCGAGGCGGGACTGCACCTGATTCCCTGGGATCGGCTTGGTGAGAAGTCCCCGCGACTGTTGAACCTCTGTCGGCGCTCGGGCGCGAGTTTTCTGCGCCCGCTGCGTGACGGGGGGACGGTGTACATCTCCGACTGGAGCGGGGTCCACTGGGTCGACGAGGACTTCGAAATCGAGGAGGCCATGGAGACGCCGGAGGTGGGGCCCGGCGACCTGCTGCTGCTGAGCCTCAACACCATCCACGCGACGCAGGCGACCGATGATCGGCGCCTCGCGGTTTCGTTGCGCACGTGCGATCCGGAGACGCCAATCGACTGGCATCGGGTGGCCGGCAATCCCACGCCGGCAATGATGCGCCAGCTCGCAAATGCGAGTCCGTTGAATCTCCCGGTGTTTCAACACATCCAGGAAAACGGCTTCGCCTCCACGCTGGGGGACATCGTGCCGACCCTGACCGGCGAGCGCGAGTAGCCGCGCCGGGGGCGGGAACCTCACCCCCTGTCCCCCTCTCCATTGCCGAGCAATGGAGAGGGGGACGTGGACACGGGCGCCGTGGGGGCGCCGGCGCGTGCTCGGCAAGGGACCTGATGCAGTTCTGGCACTACTTCGCGATCCGGCTGCTGCAAGCGTTCTTCGTCGTCTTGCTCGTCGTGACGACCGTCTTCTTCGTGTCGCGCAGCGTGGGCGATCCCACGGCGACCATGTTGCCGATCGAGTCGCGCCGGGACATCGACGTCGAGCGCCTGCGGGAGACCCTGGGGTTGAACGACCCGCTGCTCGTCCAGTACGGCAAGTTCCTCCGGGATCTGGCGCAGGGCGACCTCGGGACCTCGTTCCGGGGCGGGGGCAAACCGGCGCTCGGCGCGATCGGCGACCGGGCGCTGAACACGCTCAAGCTGGGGGCGGCCGGCCTGGTGTTCGCGATCGTGCTGGCGGTGCCGCTGGGGATCCTCGCGGCACTCAAGCGGGGCACGGTCCTCGACTGGCTGGCGCGCTTCGTGGCGGTGATCGGGCAGGCGACGCCGAGCTTCTGGCTGGGCCTGATGATGATCTTCTTCTTCGCCGTGCGGTTGGGCTGGTTCCCGACCGGCGGCGCGGAGGACGGCTTCCGCTCGTTGATCCTGCCGGCACTGGCGCTGGGGCTGTTCGAGATGGTCGCGATCATGCGCCTGACCCGGTCGGGCATGATCGAGGTCATGGAGACGGACTTCATTCGCACGGCGCGGGCCAAGGGGCTGCGCGAGGGGGTGGTGATCCGGCGGCACGCCCTGCGGCACGCGCTGCTGCCGGTCGTGACGATGCTGGGGCTCTCGCTAGGCCGGCTGATCGGCGGCTCGGTGATCATCGAGATCGTCTTCGCCTGGCCGGGGATCGGCCGGCTGATCATCGACTCGATCCTCCAGAGTGACTTCCCGATCGTGCAGGCGTCGATCATCGTGCTGGCGGCGTCGATCACGGTCGCGAACCTGCTGGTGGACGTGTCGTACCGGCTGATCGACCCCCGTATCCGATCGGGAGCCGCCTGATGGCGGGCCCCGTGGCGGCGGCCGTGCAGTTGGGCCCGCGGCGCGTCCTGCGCTGGCGGCGCTGGCTGGCGATCTCCTTGCCCGCCGCGATCGCGCTGGGGCTGGTGGTGGCGGGCGTGGGGGCGGACGTGCTGGAGACGCACGACCCGGAGTTCCTCGACCTGGCGGCGCGCTTGCAGCCGCCCGTCTTCGACGGGGGCAGCTGGGACCATGTCCTGGGCACCGACCACGTGGGGCGGGACATCTTCAGCCGGCTGTTGCACGGCGCGCGCATCTCGCTGATCGTCGTCGTGGCCGTGGTGCCGGGCGCGGCGCTGCTCGGGACGCTGCTGGGGCTGTTCGCGGGCTGGGTGGGCGGCCTCACCGGCCAGCTGCTGATGCGCGTGGTGGACATGCAACTGGCGCTGCCGGCGATCCTCTTCGCGGTGCTGCTGGCGGCCCTGGTGGGACCCAGCCTGCGCAACGTGATCATCATCCTGCTGATCTGGACCTGGCCCGCCTACGCGCGGCTGGTGCGCGCCGACGTGCTGTCGCTCAAGGAACGGGACTTCGTCACGGCCTCGCGGGCGACCGGGGCGGGGCCGGCATGGATCATGCGCAAGCACCTGTTCCCCAACGTGGTCAACACCGTCGTGATCATCATGACGCTGGAGGTCGCGCTGGTGATCCTGGCCGAGGCCGCGCTGAGTTTCCTCAGCGTCGGCGCGCCGGCGGGCACGCCGTCGTGGGGGGTGATGATCTCGGAGGGCCGCGACTTCATGAACCGCGCCTGGTGGCCGATCTGGCTGCCGGGGCTGGCCCTGCTGACGATCTCGCTGACCGGCAACCTGATGGGCGACTGGCTGCGGGACGCCCTCGACCCGCGCCTGCGGCACGTGCGCTAGTGACGCAGCGGCCGGGCGTCGGCGCGCGGCCCCGACGCCGTCGCAACGTGACGAGGCGCGGTCTAGGACGACCCGTTCCCTCCGCCCGACGACAGCCCACCCAGCCGCTCCCCGATCGACCGGGCCACGCTGGCCAGCTCCATGGGGATGATCCACTTGGTGCTCGGGCCATCGCCCAGCTTCGACATCGTCTCCAGGTACTGCAGGCCCATCGTGTTGGGGTCGGCGGTCTGCGCCACCTCGTTGATCGACGTCAGCGCCAGCGCGAAGCCCTCCGCCTCGAGGATCTGCGCCTGCCGCTGTCCCTCGGAGCGCAGGATCTCCGACTGCCGATCCCCCTCCGCGCGCAGGATGACCGCCTGCTTCTCCCCCTGCGCGACGTTGATCGCCGCGTCCCGTATGCCCTCCGACTCGGTGATCTGCGCGCGCCGCGTTCGCTCCGCCGACATCTGCCGCGTCATCGCCTCCTGGATCGCCGGCGGCGGCTCGATCTCGCGAATCTCGACGGCCGTCACCTTCACGCCCCAGCGGTTCGTGACTTCGTCCAGCTTGATCTGCATGGCGGCGTTGATCTCGTCCCGGCGCGAGAGCACGTCGTCCAGCATCAGGTCGCCGATCACCGCACGCAGCGTCGTCGTCGCGAGCTGTCGCGCCGCGCCCAGGAAGTCCTGCACCTCCAGGACGGTCATCTCCGGATTCTCGACCCGCATGTACACCACGAAGTCCACGTCCACGTTGGCGTTGTCGCGGGTGATGTTTCGCTGCGGCGGCACGTCGAAGAAGATCTCGCGCAGGTCCACCCGCACGCCCTGATGGATGACCGGCAGGATGATGACGATGCCCGGGCCCTTCATGCCGATGAATGTGCCGAAGCGGAACTTCGCCATCCGCTCATACTGCTTGACGATGCGCAGAACCATGGTGTCTCCTCGGCTGGCGGCGTCGCGACGCCTGTCTAGGCGTCCGCCCCGTCCGCTTGCAGCACAGCGAGTCTAGCGCTCGCCTCCCCCACTGTGTCATTCATCCGGTTGTCACCGCCTGCCACTCGCCAGGAGCCCCGCCGTCCGTCACGATCAATACATGTCCAACCCGCCCGCCGATCCACCGACACCCCCCTCCCCGCCCAGCGCCGCGGGCGCCGACGCCGCCGCCGCCGTCGGCGGGGAAGCCCGGCCTGGGCGTCCCCGCCGTGTGCCCCTGCGGCGGCGCACGCCCTGGGCCTGGTTCCGGCTGCAGCGTCCGATCGCGGCGCTCAGCGCCGCCGCCGTCGTGGTCGGATTCGCCGTTATCCTGGCCGACGGCGCGCCCGTCTGGCACGAAGCCCTGCGCCTGGGCCTGGCGATGTTCGCCGTCATCGCCGCCGCCTCCGCGATGAACGACCATCTCGACCGGCGCCACGACCGCGACGCGCATATCTGGCGGCCGCTGTCGGCCGATCTCATCAGCCCGCGCGCGGCCGCCCTGTTCGCGGCGGCGTGCATGATCGCGGCCCTCGCGCTGAGCGCCTCGCTGGGCTGGCGCGCTTGCCTGCCCATGTTGGGAGGGCTGGCCTGCGTGGGGCTCTACAACCTGCGCCTGCGCCGCACGCCGTTCTCGTGGCTGCCGCTCGCGATCGCGTTCGCGCTCGTGCCGCCCTGGGTCGCCGAGGCCGTGGGCCGCTTCGACGGCTACCTCTGGTGGGCGCTGCCGGTGGGGGCGCTGGCCGGACTGACCGCCCACCTGGCGATGAAGCTGCCCGACTACGAACGCGATGACGTGCCCGGCTTCCAGAGCTTGATGCACTGGATGACGATCGACTACGCCGTGCCGATGACCTGGGGCTTCATGGGCGGCTTCATCGTGCTGGCGGTCGCCTCGGCCAATTTCGAGCGGCTGCGCATCGAGTGGGTCGGCCCCCCGGCCGCGATCGCCGTGGTGTGCACACTGGCCATGATGGGCGTGAGCTTCTTCGGCGTCAGCGAGCGCAAGCTCGTCTGGCAGCGCTGGCTGTTCAGCCTGGCGATCATTGGCTTGGCGATCGGCTGGCTCGGCTCGATTGTTCCTTGACGCCGTTCCCTAGCGGCCGGCCTGCGCCGGCGGCAGCCCCATGCGCTCCTGGACCTCGCGCAGCACCTCCCGCGCGATCGCCCGCGCGCGCGCCGCGCCATCGGCGAGAATCTCGTGCACGGCCTCGGGCGTCGCGGCGAGTTCGGCCCGGCGCGCGCGCAGCTCGCGGAAGCGCTCGTTGATGGCGCTGGCGAGCAGCGCCTTGCAGTCCACGCAGCCGATGCCGGCGCTGGTGCACTGCTCGTAGATCCAGGGCCGCTGCTCGGGGTCGAAGAATTCGTGCAGCGCGTAGACGTTGCAGATCTCGGGCCGGCCCGGGTCGGTGCGACGCACGCGCTGCGGATCGGTCACCGCCCTGCGCACGCGCTTGGCCGTGGCCGCGTCGTCGGCGGCGATCGAGATGTGGTTGCCGAGCGACTTGCTCATCTTGCGGGCGCCGTCGAGGCCCATGACCAGCGGCGCCTCGGTTAGCTCCGGGCGGGGCTCCGGGAAGGTCTCGCCGAAGTGGCGGTTGAAGCGCCGCACGATCTCCCGCGCCAACTCCAGGTGGGCCAGCTGGTCCTGGCCCACGGGTACGTGCGTCGCCTTGTACATCACGATGTCGGCCGTCTGCAGCACCGGGTAGCCCACCAGGCCGTAGTTGACGTTGTCGGGCTGCTCGCGCGCTTTCTCCTTGAACGTTGGTACGCGCAGCAGCCAGCCGTTCGGGACGACCATGCTCAGCAGCAGGTGCAGCTCGCTGATCTCGGGCACGTGGCTCTGGACGTAGAGGATCGAGCGTGTGGGGTCGATCCCCGCCGCCAGCAGGATCAGCGCCGTCTCGTGCACGTTGCCGGCCAGCTCGTCGGTCTCCGCGAGCGTCGTCAGCGAGTGCAGGTCGACGATCGAGTAGATGCACTCGAACCGCGCTTGCAGGTCGACGAAGTTCTGGATCGCGCCCAGGTAGTTGCCGATGTGTTGGTCGCTGGTGGCGCGGATGCCCGCCAGGACGCGCCCGTCCGGGATGGGGACGGGGTTCGTGACCGTTGGGCTCATGGCTGGCCTCTACATCTCGTCGGGCGCGCCGACGCCCATCAGCCCCAGCGTGCGCGCCAGCACGATCTGGGCCGCCCGGGTCAGCTTCAGCCGCGCCCGGGAGAGTTCGGGCTCCGCCGCATCCACGACCCGGCAGGCGCCGTAGAACTGCGTGAAGTCCTGCGCCAACTCCAGCGCGTAGCCGGTGAGATGGTGCGGCTCCAGCTTAGTCGCCATCAGCTCGATCAGCTCCGGCAGCCGCAGCATCGCGTCGATCAGGGCCAGCTCCGAGGGGCTGCTCAGGGCTTGCACGTCACCGGTCGGGCCGAGCCCCTCGGCCGCGCCGGTGCGCAGGATGCCGGCGCAGCGGGCATGCGCGTATTGCACGTAGGAGACCGGGTTTTGCTTCGGGTCCTGGCTCACCGCCAGTTCCAAGTCGAAGTCCATCTGGGCGTCGGCGGAGCGTTGCAGCATGAAGTAGCGCGTGACGTCGCGCCCCACCTCTTCCAGCAACTCGCGCAGCGTGACCAACTCGCCGGTCCGCTTCGACATCCGGACGCGCTCCGTCCCCCGGCGCAGGTGCACCAGCTGGTAGAGCAGCATTTCCAGGCCCCCATCGGCGCCCCGCCCCCCGTCCTCATGGGCCCCGGCGCCGGCCGCCGCGGCGACGGCCGCCGTCGCGGCCTTCGTTCGCGCGACATGGCCCTGGTGGTCGGCGCCCCAGACATCGATCACGCGGTCGAAGCCGCGCAGCACGAACTTGTCGAAGTGGTACGCGATGTCGGTCGCGAAGTAGGTCGGCTCCCCGCTGCTCCGCACGATCACGTTGTCCTTGTCGTCACGGGCGGAGGAGGCGAACCAGATCGCCCCCTCTTTCTCCACGACGTGCCCGCCGTCGCGCAGGTGCGCCATCGCCGTCTCGTAGGTCGAGCGACCGGCCAGCGCCTCGCGGGGCGCCAGCAGCGATGCCTCGCTGAACCAGCTGTCGAAGTCCACGCCGAGCAGCCCCAGGTCGCCGCGGATCTGATCGAGCATTCGGCGCAGGCCCTCCGCGCCGAGGGCATCGGTCGCCGCCGCCGGATCGAGGTCCAAGAACTCCTCGCCCCGATCCCCGGCGATCGCCGCCGCCAGGTCGACCATGTAGCGCCCCATGTAGCCCCCCGGCGGGAGGTCGGCCTCGCGTCCGAAATGCTGCCGGTAGCGCGCCACGAGCGTCTCACTGAAGATGCGCACCTGCGCCCCGGCGTCGTTGACGTAGTACTCGCGCTGGACGTCATAGCCGGCCGCCTGCAGCACGCTGGCCAGCACGTCGCCCAGCACCGCGCCCCGGCCGTTGCCGACCTGCAACGGGCCGGTGGGGTTGGCCGAGACGAATTCCACCTGCAACGTCTGCCCCGCGCCCAGGTCGATCGCGCCCCAGGAGTCGGGCGCGGCCAGCACCGCGTCGACCTGCGCGCGCTTCCAGTCGGGCGACAGCCGCAGGTTGATGAAGCCGGGCGGCGCGACCTCCACCGCGGCGATCAGGGCCCCCGTCCGCAGCGAGTCCGCGATCGCCCGCGCGACCTCCAGCGGCGCGCGCTTGACCGTGCCCGCCAGCCGCAGCGCCACGCTGCTTGCGTAGTCGCCGTGCTCGGGATTCTGGGGGCGCTCGACGCTGATCTCGGCGCCGGGCAGGCGCGGCAGCGCGCCGCGCGCCTGGGCGTCGTCGAGCGCCGCCGCGATCGCGCTGCGCACGTCGTCCCGAACGAGATGGGCCATCGCGATCCTCACGCCGCCCTACGACGGCAAGGGACCATCGTACCGGCGACCCGGAGTGGGGGACAGGCGGGCGCCGGAGGCCGCGCTCAGTGGACGGCGTCTGCGCCGTCGATCGACATCCGCCCGGCCATGCGGGCCAGGGGCTGGTGCTCGGGCGCGCGCAGGTTGGGATCGATGTCCAGCAGCCGCTCGGCCCAGTTGCGCGCCTGCAGCAGCAGGGCGTGGTCGGTGAGCTTCGCGACGCGGAGGTCCGGCAGCCCCGACTGCCGCGTCCCGAAGTACTCCCCCGGGCCGCGCATTCGCAGGTCCGCCTCCGCCAACTCGAAGCCGTCGGCCGTGCTCTCCAGCAGCGTGAGGCGGGTACGGGCGGCATCGGCGTCGCTGTCGGACAACAGGTAGCAGTACGACGCGTGCCGCCCGCGCCCCACGCGTCCGCGGAACTGGTGCAGCTGCGAGAGCCCGAATCGGTCCGCCCCCTCGATGACCATCACGGTCGCGTTGGGCACGTCGATGCCCACCTCGATCACCGCCGTGGAGACCATGATGTCGGCCCGCTGGTCGCGGAAGTCGGCCATCGCGGCGTCCTTCTCGCTGCTGCTCATGCGGCCGTGCAGCAGGCGCATGCGGTCGGCGAGCTCCGGGAAGATCGACGTGCGCAGCCGCTCGAACTCCTGCACGGCGGACTTCGCCTCGACCGTCTCCGACTCCTCCACCAGCGGGCAGATGAAGAACACCTGCCGTCCCGCGGCGACCTCCGTCCGCACGCGGTCGTAGACGGCCTCGCGCTCTTCCGGCCCCGCGAAGTGCGTCTCCGGCCGCTCGCGTCCGGGCGGCAACTCGTCCAGCCGTGCGACGTCCAAGTCGCCGTAGATCGTCAGCGCCAGGGTGCGCGGGATAGGGGTCGCGGTCATGACGAGCAAGTGCGGGCTGCCGCCCCCCGCGCGACGGTTGCGCAGCGCGTCCCGCTGCAGCACCCCGAAGCGGTGCTGTTCGTCGACGACCGCCAGCCCCAGCTTCTCGAACGACACCGCCTCCTCGATCAGCGCGTGCGTTCCGACCACGATGTCGAGCTGGCCGTCGCGGATGGCCTGCACGATCTCGCGCTTGCGCCGCGCGGGCGTGCTGCCGGTCAGGATGGCCATCCGCACCGGCCGTCCCAGCGCCGGCGCGACCGTGTAGTTGTGGAAGACCGACCCCTCCTCGCCGCCGCCAAAGATGCGCCCGAACGTCTGGAAGTGCTGCTCGGCCAGGATCTCGGTCGGGGCCATGAGCACGGCCTGATAGCCCCGCGCGACCGTGGCCAGCATCGCCACCGCGGCGACCACGGTCTTGCCCGACCCCACGTCGCCTTGCAGCAGCCGGGCCATCGGCTCCGGCCGCGCGAGGTCCTGGCGCAACTGCGTGATGGCGCGCATCTGCGCGTTGGTGAGCTGGAACGGCAGCGCGTCGACGAACTGCTGCAGGAACTCGCCCGACATCCGGATCAGCGGGGCGTCGGCCAGGGCCCGGTCGCGGCGCTTGCGCTGCACGACGGCCAACTGAATCGCAAGCAGTTCCTGGAAGGCGAGTCGCTCGCGGGCGACCTCGCGGACGCCCATCGACTCGGGGAAGTGCAGGTCGCGAATGGCGTCGGCTTCCGGCGGGTAGCCGGTCTCGGCGATCACGGCCGGCGGCAGCGATTCCGGCAGCAGCGGCAGGTAGTGATCGACGGCCTCCCGCGCCAGCCGGCGCATCGTGCGACCGGGCAGGCCCTGCGTGAGCGGGTAGATGGGCACGAAGCGGCCCACGTGCGTCGCCTCGCCCTCGTCGAGGCGCTCCCACTCGGGGGAGTCGAACTGCGGGCGCCGGCGGTAGGCCCCCACCTTGCCGGCGATGCCGACGCGCGCCCCCTCGGGCAGCTGCTTCGCCAGGTAGGGCTGGTTGAACCACAGGCAGCGGATGCGGCCGCTCTCGTCGGCGATGGTGGCCTCGGTGCTGCGCATGCGCCGTCCGATGAACGCCACGCGCGACGTGACGATCGTCCCCACCACCGTCGCCGTCTCCCCCACCATCAGCTCCGCGATGGGCTTCACGTTGCGGAAGTCGACGTGGCGGCTGGGGAAGTGCCACAGCAGGTCGTGCACGGTCTCGATGCCGATCGTCGCGAGCTTGGCCTGCGTCGCGCCTCGGATCCGGCCCAGCACGCCCACCGGGTCTTCCAGGCGCGGCAGCGCCCCGCGCGGCCGGGGCGGAGCGGCCGGGCCGGCCGGCGCCTGGGATCGCGACGGCGCCGCAGACCGGGGACGCGCGGCGCCGGGCTTCTCGCCCGGCCCCGGAGCCGCCAGCGGGACGGGCGCACCGGGCGTGAGACGGCTAAGGGCGCGCCCGGCCCATGTGGCCCGCGCACTCGGGCTGAGCGACGCATATCCACGCTGCGGCAGCGCGGCCACGACGGCGTACAAGGCGCTGTCGGGGCCCGAGTCTCGCAGTGCGGTGCGCAGGAAGGCGTCGAGGCCGCCCGTCACGGTGCCGTCGTTGAAGGCGCGGCGCTGCTCTTGCTGGAGGATCTTGCGCAGCGTGGTCGCGGGGTCGTTGGGGCGGGGGCGGGCCCCGCTGGGCTGGGCGCGGTGGGCGCGGCCCGGGGCCGCCATCAGCGGGTGCGCTCGATCGCGGCCCCGAGCGCCGCGGGCCCGGTGTGCACGCCGATCACGGGGCTGCAGCGGTGCACGCTGACGGGCACACCCGGCAGCGCCTCGCGGACGCGGCCGGCCAGCGACTCCGCCTCCTCCGGCGTCGTGCCATACAGGATGCCGATGCGTCGCGGCGCGGGAGTCCGCACGATCAACTGGAACAGTCGCTCGACCGCCTTCTGGCGGGTGCGCGGGCGCTCGATGCCCTCGATCTCCCCCGCGGCGAGCTCGAGCACCGGCTTGGTGCGCAGCAGCGTGCCCAGGAACGCCCGCGCCCGCCCAATGCGGCCGCCCTTCTGCAAGTACTCCAGCGTGTCGACGATCAGCAGCACGCGGGAGCGCTGCGCCGTCCGCTGCGCCGCCGCGACGATCGCCTCCACGTCGGCGCCGTCGGCCACCGCCTCCGCCGCGGCCATCGCCGCGAAGCCCAGGCCCATCGACGCCTGGTCGCTGTCGACCACGTGCACGGGAGGCGTCGGATCGTCGCCCTCGGCCATCAGCCGGGCCGCCGTCTGTGCGGCGTTGATCGTGCCCGAGAGCTTGCCGCCCAGGTGCACGGAGACGATCGCCTCCGTGGCCGGGTCGCCGGCCAGGGACTCGTAGGTGGCTTGGAAGTCGCTCACGGTCGGCTGCGACGTGCGGGGCAGCACGGCGCTCTGCACCAGGCGCTCGTAGAACTCCTGCTTGCCCATGTCCACGCCGTCGCGGTAGACCTCCGCGCCGAAGTGGATGTTCAGCGGCACGAGGACGATGCCGAGGCGTTCGACAACGCTCGGATCGAGGTCGGAGGTGGAGTCGGTGACGATGTGGACCGTCATGGCGCCTGGCAACTTCGCTCGAGCCCGGCCGGGCGTGGAATTGCGGGGGCGTGTCCGCTCATCACGGCCCGCCTCCCCGAGTGAGCGCAGATTACTCCAGCGACACGAGGAACGGATAGTGCGGCTGTCCGCCTATGACAACCTCCACCTCGACGCCGGCGGCGGCCAGCGCCGGAACCTGCGCGCCCAGCCATGCGGCGACCGCGTCGCTGGCTGGGGCGTCGGCCGCCTCGTCGCGCGCTCCGAGATAGAGCGTGAGCAACTCGGCCGGTCCGCGCTCCCCGCCGGGCCAGCGATTGAGCATGCGGGGAATCAGCCCCGCGAGGGCGTCCTCGGGCGTCGCCGCCGCCGCGACCATCTCACGACCGAGCATCGCGAAGGGCTGGCCTTCGCGCAGCGCGATCGGGCGCTCGATCGCGCGGGCGGCAAAGGTGACGCCACCGCTCAGGACGCTCGCCGCCGCCTCCGTCATGCGCGCCAGCGCGTCCGGGCCCGCCGCCGCGCGGTCCCACTCCGACAGCGCCGTGACGGCGGCGGGCTGGCTCTCCGTCGGGACGACGTGCAGGGCCGGTCCTTCCGCGCCCGCGAGTTCGGCGGCCTGACGCGCGGCGGCGATCACGTTGCGGTCGTTGGGCAGAACCAGCACCGTCTCGGCCCCGGTCGCACGGGCGGCCGACAGGATCTCGGCGGCGCTGGGATTCAGCGTCGCGCCCCCGGGGACGATCGCCGCGCCCAGCTCCCGGAACAACTGCACGAAGCCATCGCCGGATGCGACGGCGACGGCGGCCACCGCGACGCTCGCGGCGCCGGCGTCCGTCCCGCCGGCGCGACGGGCGATCTCGGCGTGCCGCGCGTCCATGTCGTCCGTGGTGCACTGGTCGACGGCGCCGAAGCGGCGGCCGGCGTCGAAGGCGGCCTCGGGCGTGTCGGTGTGCACGTGGATGCGCGCCAGGCGGTCGTCCCCCGCGACGACCAGCGAGTCGCCCAGGGAGTCGAGCGCCTCGCGCAGCCGCTCCAGGTCGAGCCCGGCGCCGCTGAGCACGAACTCCGTGCAGAAGCCGAAGCCGCCGCGGCTCTCCGTCCTGGGCGACGCGCCCAGCAGCCAGTCGCTGCGGATCTGGCCGAAGTCGGCGGACGGCGGCGGGAGATCCTCGTCGCGCAGGCCGCGCTCGAATCCGGCCAGCACCACGGCCAAGCCCTGCGCGCCGGAGTCGACGACGCCCGCCTCGGCCAGCAGCGGCATCTGCTGCGGCGTCCGCGCGACGGCCTCCTCCGCCCGCTCGACGGCCCCGCGCAGCGCCTCCTGCGGGGTGAAGGCCTCCGGGTTGGGTCCGCAAACGGCGGCCGCCCGCGCGACGGACAGGATCGTGCCTTCGCGCGGCTCCTCGATGGCGGCGTAGGCGCGAGTCGAAGCGCGCGCCAGCGCGTCCGCCAGCAGCCCCGTGCCCGCCTGCTGCCGGCCTTCGACGCCCTGCGCCAAGCCGCGCATCCACTGCGAGAGGATGACGCCGGAATTGCCCCGTGCCCCCAGCAGCGCGCCGTCGGCCGCGGCGCGCGCGACATCGCCCAGGGCGTCGCCCGGCTCGGCCTCCACGGCCTGCCAGGCCGCGCGCAGCGTCTGCGCCATGTTGCGGCCGGTGTCGCCGTCGGGCACGGGGAAGACGTTGATCGCGTCGATCGCGTCCGCGTGCTGGTCCAGCCAGCCGCTGGCCGCGGCCAGCATGCGCCGAAAGTCGGCGCCGTCGAACGCACCTCCACCGATCGACTCCCGATCTGTGGCCTGGATTGAGGTGCTGGGTTCGCGCGGGTCGGCCATGCTGAGTATGATGACACGACGCGCCTCCGGGCGCAGGACGACGACATGGGGAGTGTGCGATGGCTGGGTTCTGTCAGGTCTGCGAGAAGCACACCGTCTTCGGGCGCAACATCCGCCACAAGCACTCCGGCCGCTGGAAGCGCAAGGCGCCGCGCACGTCGCGCACGTTCAAGCCCAACGTGCAGCGTCGCAAGGTCAGCGTCGACGGCAAGACGCGGCACATCAACATCTGCACGCAGTGCCTCAAGACGCAGCTCAAGCGGATGGGTTGAGCCGGCCGGCAGCGAGGGACGCGCGGCCTCCACGGGGAGGCCGTTTTTCGTGCCCGGCGGCGGGGTGGTATCAGGCGGGCGCGGCCGTGTTCAGGGCGGCGCGCAGCCGGGCCATGGCGTCGGCGACGGATTCCCGCTCGTTGTACAGCGCCGAACCGGCGATGACCATCGTCGCGCCCGCTGCGGCCACGGCCGCGATCGTGGAGGCGTTGACGCCGCCATCGACCTCCAACTCCGCCCCCAGCTGCATGTGGTCCAGCCAAGCGCGCAGGGCGCGCACGCGGTCCAGCGTCGCCGGGATCAGTGGCTGGCCGCCCCAGCCCGGGTTGACGCCCATCACCTGCACCTGATCGACATCGGCGATCACGGCCTCGAGCGCGGTCAGCGGCGTGCCGGGGTTCAGCGTGACGCCCGCCCGCGCGCCCTTCGCCCGGATCAGCTGCGCCAGGCGGTGCACGTGCGGGGTCGATTCGACGTGCACGATGACCGTCCCCGCGCCGGCCTCGATGAAGGCGTCGATGTGGGCCTCCGGGTTGCTCACCATCAAGTGCGCTTCCAGCGGCAGGTCGGTGACCGCGCGCACCGCCGCGACGATCGACGGGCCGAAGCTGATGGGCGGGACGAAGTGACCGTCCATCACGTCGATCTGAATGGCGTTCGCGCCGGCGGCCTCGGCCTCGCGGACCTGATTGCCCAGGCGGCTGAGGTCGGCCGAGAGAATCGAGGGGACGATCTGGACGTCGGGCATCGCCGCTGCTCTTCCGCTGCCGCGGGGGACGGCCCCGCGCGGCCTTGGTCCCTCAGACTAGCCGACGCGAGTCGACGCTAGCCGCCGGCCTCGCTGCGATCGGCGACATCGATGCGTTTGCGGGCCTCCGCCAGGGCAGCGCCGACGCGGCGGGGGGCTGTGCCGCCCGGCACGTCGCGCGACGCCAGCGCCTGCTCCACCGTCATACCCACGGCGTCGGCCTCGAACAGCGGGCTGGCCGCTTGCAGGTCGGCCAGCGCCAGGTCGGCCAGTCCGCCCCCGCGCGCCTCGCAGGCGCGCACCAGCGCGCCGACCACGTGGTGCGCCTCGCGGAAGGGCAGCCCCTTGCGGGCCAGGTAGTCGGCGTAGTCGGTCGCCAGGATGAAGCGGTCCGACTCCACCGCGGCGCGGGTGCGTGCGCCGTCGCACTCGGCGGTCAGCACCGCGCCGCGCAGCGCCACGAGGGTGCCGATCAGCGTCTCGACGGTGTCGAAGAGGCCGGGCTTGTCCTCCTGCAGGTCGCGGTTGTAGGCCAGCGGCAGGCCCTTCAGCGTCATCAGCAGGCCCATCAGATGCCCCACGACGCGTCCCGTCTTCCCGCGCGCCAGCTCCGCGACGTCGGGGTTGCGCTTCTGCGGCATGATCGACGAGCCGGTCGCGTATTGGTCCGAGAAGCGCAGGAAGCCGAATTCGGCGCTGCTCCACAGCACGAGATCCTCGCACAGGCGCGAGACGTGGACCATGCAGATCGACGCCCCGGCCTGGAACTCCAGGATGAAGTCGCGATCCGCGACCGCGTCGATGCTGTTGCGCGAGATCGCGGCGAAGCCCAGCTCCCGCGCGACGGCCTCGCGGTCGATGGGGTACGCCGCCCCGGCCAGCGCGGCGCTGCCCAGCGGCATCACGTCCGTGCGCTCGAAGGCATCGACGAAGCGGCCGGCGTCGCGGTCCAGCATCTCGAAGTAGGCGAGCAGCACATGCGCGAACAGCACCGGCTGCGCGCGCTGGAGGTGCGTGTAGCCGGGCATCACGACCCCCGTGTTGGCGTCGGCCAGGGTGAGCAGCGCGACCTGCAGGCCACGCACCGCCCCCACCGCCTGCACGATGGCGTCGCGCACGAACATGCGCGTGTCGAGGGCGACCTGGTCGTTGCGGGAGCGGGCGGTGTGCAGGCGCCCGGCGACGTCCGCACCCACGATCTCCGCCAGCCGCGCCTCAACGTGCCCGTGGATGTCCTCCAGATCGTTGCGCAGGGCGAAGTCGCCCTCCTCGATCTCCGTTTCCACTTGGCCGAGCCCGCGGATCAGGGCCTCCGCGTCGGCCGCCGCGATGATGCCCTGCGCGGCCAGCATGCGGGCGTGCGCGCGCGACCCCTCGATGTCGTGGCGGTAGAGCAGCACGTCGGTGCTGATGGAGGCGGTGTAGCGCTGCACGAATTCGTCCGGCTGCCCGTCGAAGCGCCCGCCCCAGATGCGGGAGCGCGTGTCGCCGGGGCCGGGATCGCCGTCGCTGGGACCGTCGCTCACCGTCATGCCTCGCAGGATCGATGCGTCGCCGCGCGCCGGCGCCAATGCGACCGGCGCCGGATCAGGACAGGCCGGCTTCGTTGAGGATGTCGCCGACGGCGTCGGCCTGGATGTCCTCGGCGCGGAGCAGCAGGATCGCCGGCGGCACGCGCCCGGCTGCGGCGCAGTCGCGATAGACGCGCCCGGCCAGCGCCCGCAGGACCGCCTGCACGCCATCGCCCGAGAGCGCGCCCGTCCGCGCCTCGAATACGGCCTGGGCGTCGGCGGCGAGGCCCAGGTTGACCTCAAGGCTGTGGCCGCTCGTGCGTTGCACGAAGAAGTCCGCCGACGCGTAGCCACCGAAGGTCGGGGCTTCGCCCTCGTACGTGATCTCCAGGTCGCCGGCTGAGGTAGTCATCGTGCGCTGGCGCGGATCCTTCGTCGGTTAGCTGCCTGTGATGTCGAGCGGACCGCCCTCCTGCCGCAGCAGTTGGACGTCGGCCTGGACCCGCACCGGCAGGCCCCAGATGTGGATGAAGCCCGGGGCAGCCGACACGTCGTACAGGTCGCCCTCATCATATGTGGCGAGCGAGAGCTGGTACAGGCTGCTCGGGCTGCGCCTCCCCACGACGGTCGCCTGGCCCTTGTGCAGGCGCAGGCGCACGTCGCCGGTCACGTGGCGCTGGACCGATCGCGTGAACGAGGCCAGATCCTGGTGGTGCGCGGTGAACCACAGGCCGTCGTAGATCAGGTCCGCGTAGTCCTGCATCAGGCGATGCTTGAGCCGCAGTTGTTGTTTGCCCAGCGTGATGCTCTCCAGCCCCCGGTGCGCGGCCAGCAGCGCGATCGCGGCCGGCGCCTCGTAGACCTCGCGCGACTTAATCCCCACCAGGCGGTTCTCCACCATGTCGATGCGACCCACGCCGTGCGCGCCGGCCAGGGCGTGCATGCGCAGGATCAGGCTGACGGGGTCAAGCTCTTCCCCATCGAGCGCCACGGGGATGCCCTGCCGGAAGCTGACCTCGACGTAGCCGGGCGCCTCGGGCGCATCGTCGACGGACGTGGTCCACTCCCAGACGTCTTCCTGGGGCTCGTTCCAGGGGTCTTCCAGCGACCCGGCCTCGATCGACCGGCCCCAGAGGTTCTCATCGACGGAGTAGCTCTTCTCCTCGCTGACGTTGATGGGGATCTTGTGCGCGCGCGCGTACACGATCTCGGAGGCGCGCGTCGTCAGCTCCCATTCCCGTACGGGGGCGAGGATCTGCAGGTCGGGCGCGAGGGCGGACGTGGACACGTCGAAGCGGACCTGGTCGTTGCCCTTGCCGGTGCAGCCGTGCGCGACGGCCGTGGCCCCCTCCTCGCGCGCGACGTCGACGAGCAGCTTGGCGATCAGCGGCCGCGCCAGGGCCGTCGCCAGCGGGTAGGAGCCCTCGTAGAGCGCGCCCGCCATCATCGCCGGGAAGATGAACGAGCGCGCGAACGTGTCCTTGGCGTCGGCGACCACGAGGCGCTCCGCGCCCGCCGCCAGCGCCCGCTCCTCCAGGCCGGGATCCCGATCCAGGAATCCCACGTCGGCCGTGAGACAGACGACCTCCCACCCCCGCTCGACCAGCCAGCGTGTGACCACCGACGTGTCCAGTCCGCCGCTGTAGGCCAGCACGACCCGCTTCTTATCCGATCTCGGCATCTGTCGGCTCCCGACGCTCGTCGTTCGATTCTTGGCGACTGCCCGTGCGGTGCGGCCTAGCCGGCCACCGCCTCTAGCGCTTGCTCGATGATCTCCACCGCCTGATCGAGCTCCGCGTCGCTGACGGTCAGCGGCGGCACGAAGCGGATCGCGTTGGGCCGCACGTTGTTCGCCAGCAGCCCGCGTTCCCGGCAGGCCGCGACGACGTCGGCGGCGATGTCGGCGGACAGTTCCAGCGCGACCAGCAGCCCCTGGCCGCGGGCGCCGCTCACCGAGGCGTGGCGGTCCTCCAGGGACCGCAGTCGCTGCATGAAGCGCTGGCCCTTGGCCTCGACCTGTGCGGGCAGGTCCTCGTCGACCATGTAGCGCGCGACAGCCAGCGCGACGGCGGTGGTCAGCGGCTGTCCGCCGAAGGTAGTGCCGTGGTCGCCCGGCTCGAAGGCGGCGCAACGGTCGTTGGTCAGGAACGCGGCGACCGGGACGCCGCCGCCCAGGCCCTTCGCCAGCGACATGATGTCGGGCGTGATGCCCGCGCGCTGGAAGCCGAACATCCGCCCGCAGCGCCCCATGCCGGTCTGCACCTCGTCGAGGATGAGCGCCACGTTTTCTTCGTCGCAGAGGCGGCGCACGGCGGGCAGGTAGTCGTCGCTGGGGACGTTGACGCCGCCCTCGCCCTGCAGCGGTTCCAGCATGATGGCGGCGGTCTGCGGCGTCACGGCCGCCCGCAGCGCCGCGATGTCGTCGTAGGGGACGTGCACGAAGCCCCCCGGCAGCGGCGCGAAGGGCTCGGCGTACTTGGGTGTGCCGCTGGCCGTGATCGTTGTCAGGGTGCGGCCGTGGAAGCCGCCGTCGGCGACGATGATCTCGTAGGCGCCCTCGCGGTGCTGGCCGGCCCACTTGCGCGCCAGCTTGATGCAACCCTCATTCGCCTCGGCGCCGCTGTTGCAGAAGAAGACCTGACTCATCCCGCTCTGTTCGACCAGCAACTCCGCCAAGTCGATCTGGGGCACGCTGTAGAAGATGTTGGAGACGTGGATCAGCGTCTGCGCCTGCCGCGTCAGCGCCTCCACGACCACCGGGCTGCTGTGCCCCAGGCTGACCGTCGCGATGCCCGCGACGAAGTCCAGGTACTCCTTGCCGTCCTCGTCCCAGACGCGGGCGCCCTCGCCGCGGACGAGGTTGAGGGGAACGCGCACGCCCGTGCGCATGAAGACGGCCGCTTCTCGATCGGCGATGCTCGGCATATGCAGTGTCCTTGTCGCGCGCTGTGGGACTGGTCGGTCGGGCGCCGGCCGGTCGGGGTCTCAACGATATCGGCCGGACATCGTCGCCAGCAATCGCGGACTACTCGCTGCGGCTCTCCAGCAAGGCTTCGAGCGCGTCGCGCAACTGCTCCAACCTGCCGAGTTGCCCGCGAGAGTCGTCCAAGAGGCGATTGATCTCGTCGAGCAGGATCTGCAGGTCGTCGGCGTTCGTGAGGATGATTGGGCCGTCGTCGACTGTCGGCGCTTCGGCCTGCGCTGCCGGCGCCGCCTCGGCCGCGGGCGCTGCGGGCGCGTCCGCCGCGTCCGCCCCGTCCTCCGCGTCCGCCGGGCTGCCGTCGTCGCTGACCAGGATCGCGCCCGTGCCGGCCGGGAAGCCGAGCGCCGCGCTGGCCGCCTCCTCCAGGCTGCGCGCGAAGGCGATCTGGTCGCCGTTCACCACGACGACGAACTGCAACTGGGGGAAATCGGAGGCGTCGGCCTGGACGTAGAACGGCTCCACGTACAGGTACGACTGACCCACGGGGATGAACAGCAGGTTGCCCCGGATCACCTGGCTACCGCCCTGGCCGAGCAGCGTGATCTCCTCTCGGATGTCGGGCTGCTGCCCGATCGTCGCCTCGATCTGCTGGGGCCCGTTGACGTTCTTGTTGCTGGGGAAGGTGAATGCGAACAGTTCGCCGTAGTGCTCGCCGTCGCTGCGGCCCGCCATCCAGGCGATGGCGTTCTGGGTCGCGCGCGGCGTGAACGGCGTGATGAGCAGGAACTCGGGATCCTCCGAGTCGGGCAGGGAGAGCGTGACGTAGTACGGCTCCAGCGGCACGGTCTGGTCCTGCACCAGCACTTCCAGGGGGATGGCCCAGGTGTCCTGCCGGTTGAACAGCGAGGTGGGGTTGGTCACGTGGTACGCGAGGTACTGATCGGCCTGGATCTGGAACATGTCCTGGGGGTAGCGCCAGTGCTCGCGCAGGTCCGCGGGGAACGCCGACGCCGGCTGGAACAACTCCGGGAAGATCTTGCTCCAGACCCGGATGATGGGGTCGGTCTCATCGACGATGTAGAAGTCGGCGCTGCCGTCGAAGGCGTCGATGACGACCTTCACGGAGTTGCGGATGTAGTTCACGCCGGACGCGTGCGGCTGCGAGTAGGGGAAGCGGCTCGTCGCGGTGTAGGCGTCTTGAATCCAGACCAGACGTCCGTCATCGCTGATCACGATGTACGGGTCGGCGTCGAGGTGCAGGAACGGCGCGATCTCGGCCACGCGATCCTGGATGTTGCGCCGGAAGAGGATGCGGCTCTCGCCGGAGAGCGATCCCGAGATCAGGATATTCGTGTCGGCGAAGGACCAGGCGAAGGCGAGCCGCTTCAGAAAGCCGCCGATCGGGATGCCGCCGCTGCCGTCGTAGCGGTTGCGGGCCTGGGATTCGATGTCCAAGCCCGCCTCGTCGGTGCCGGCCGTGAGCGGGAAGTCGAACTCCTCCGAGTCGGAGTTCACGACCACCCACTCGCCGGTGTCCTCGCCGAAGTAGATGCGCGGCTGTGTGATCGTGAACAGATCCTGGTCCAACCGGGGGGCGACCTCGGGCGGGATGTTGGAGACGAAGAACGAAGGCCGCCCCGCCTCGGTCACCAGGTCGACGGGGTTCACCGCCACGCCGAAGCCGTGCGTGAACTGCAAGCGCCGGTTGACCCAGCCGGCCTGATCGCTGCTGAGTTGCCCCTGTGAGAGCTCACGGACGCCCAGGAAGACCTGCCGGCTAATCCCGCCCATCTCGTAGCGGTCCACGTCCACGTCGGGGAACCGGTACTGCGGGCGGATGCGCTGGATCGTGTTGATCGTGTCGAGCAAAGGACGGTGGTCCCACACGCGCACGTTGCGCAGGGAGGCCTGGTCCTTGCGCACGTCTGCCTCGGTGACGACTTCGTCGGCGGGGAAGGAGGTCTCCTGGATCCCGTCCAGCTCGAACGCGATCCGGGTCATCGTGATGTTGCGCTCGATGAACGCGCGCTCGCGGTTGAGTTCGTTCGGCTCGACGGTGAAGCGTTGCACGATCGTCGGGTAGATGACCAGCCCGCCCAGGCTGGCGGCGACCAGGAAGCCCAGCGCCACCCCAGGCGCCGCGATGCGCCCATGGAAGGGCCAGCTGAGCACGGCCAGCACCACCCCGGCCCCGGCCGCCATCATCACGAGCAGCGCGGTGTCGCGGACCTTGACGTCCGTATAGGTCGCGCCGAACACGGTGCCGTTCTCGCTCAGCACCAACTCGAACCGCCCCAGCCAGTAGCCCCAGATGACCAGCGCCATGATCCCGGCCAGCAGCAGCGCTGCGTGGATGCGGACGGGCCGCGTGGCGGAGCCATCGCCGGCGTGCAGCATGAATCGGAAGCCGTAGACCGCGACCGCGGCGAACAGCCCCAGGATGCCCAACCCCAGCCCCCAGCCCCTGATGAACTGCAGGGCATCGAGCTTGAAGACGTAGAAGCCCACATCCCGGCCGAACTCCGGGTCCGTGATGCCGAACGGCTCGGCCTCGATGAACTGCAGGATCAGAGCCCATTCCTGCCAGGCGATCGCGCCGAAGATCATCGCGATGAACAGCGCCCCCACGAAGGCGCCGATCCGGGCCGTGCGCTTGACCGCGGCCAGCGGCACCTCGCGGAACGGGCTCACCTCGGCGCTGCGGCTGCGCAGTGGCAGCGTCCAGGCGGCCAGCACGTTGATCAGCAAGAACACCGCTGCGATGCCGAAGGCCGCGCCGAAGAGCCAGATGCGGGTGCCGATGCGCGTGTTGAAGACGCCGCGATACCCGAGCTCGTCGAACCACAGCCGGTCGATGTACAGGCTCACCGCGATGTTCGCGATGATGAACAGCACCAGCAGCCCCACGAGCCCGATCAGCGCTCGCGACCAGAAGTTGCTCGGTGCGCCCCCGGCGCGAGCGCTCCCGATCCGGTAGGGCGGGGGTGGCGGCGCCCCCCCGCCGCCGGGCGGGCCCAGGTCGCGGAAGACGGGCGGCGGCGGGCCCAGGGCGCCGCTGCGCCCCTCTTCGGAGGGTGGCACGGCGAAGGGTGGTGGCGTCCCCGGCGGACCGTTGTCGTCGTCCTTGTCGCCGCCGCCGGCTCGGTGGACGGGATGGGGGATCCGGCCGGCCCACGCGCCGAGCGAGCGCCGACGCCACCAACCCCAGGCCTCGGGCGGATGCGCCGTGAGAAGACGTGGCAGGCGGCGGCCGGCGGCGAAGGCTCTCATCGGACGCGCGTCCCTCCGGATCCGGCCAGCGCGGCGGGAATCGCTCCGGTGGCACGTCCGTCGACGATCCGCGCGGTGGCCCCGGCTTGGGCCGCGCGAGCGCAGGCTTCGACCTTGGGCAGCATGCCGCCCGTGATCACGCCGCTCTCCCGCCAGGCCGCGGCCTGCGCCGCGTCCAACTCGGTCGCGAGGGCGCCGTTCGCGTCCAGGATCCCCTCCACGTCGCTGAGGAAGATGATGTGCTCGGCGGGCAGGGCGACGGCGATCGCGCCCGCCGCGGCGTCGGCGTTGATGTTCAGCAACTGCGCGGCGTCCGGCGTCAGCCCGATCGGCGCGACGACCGGCAGCAGCCCGGCGGCCAGCAGGGAGTGCAACAGCGCTGGGTCCGCCTGCGGCGTTTCGCCCACCAGCCCGAGGCCGCGCGGGCTCGGCGGCGAGCAGAGCATGCCGGCGTCGGCCCCGCTGAGGCCGACGGCCCGGGCCCCGAGCCGGTTCAACTGCTGCACCAAGGTGGTATTCACGAGCCCCGCCAATACCGCGACGACCACGTCGCGCGACTCCGCCGTCGTCTTGCGCAATCCATCGACCCACTCCGCCGGCACGTCCAGGCGCCGCAACCAGTCGGAGACCGTCGCGCCGCCACCATGCACGATAACGACCCGGCGGCCCTCGCGGTGCAGGGCGACGCAGTCCGACAGCGAAGTGTCGTGCGCCCCCAGCGTGCTGCCGCCCAGCTTGACCACGATCGCGCCGTTCGCGTCGCCGGGAGGGTCTGAGCCAAGCATCCGCGTAAGCCTACGGCATCAACGGCCTCTGTAGATGGCCGCTGTAGATCGCAGGTGGGGACGGCAGGTGGGGACGGCACGCGCCAAGCCCGCCTGCCCGGCGCCGCGGCCGCCATCAGGTGACGTAGTCCGCGTTGAAGCGAACGTATTCCTCGGTCAGATCGCAGCCCCAGGCGGTCGCTTCGCCGTCGCCCTGGCCCAGGTCGATGCGGATGCTCACGGTGTCCCCGGCGACGGCGTCGGCGGCATCCACCGCCGCGATCCCGGTGCTGCCGCCGTCCGCGTAGAGCAGGCGGTCGCCCAGCCAGACGCGCAGCGCGGCCCGGTCGAAGGGGACGCCCGCATTCCCGGTCGCCATGACGACGCGGCCCCAGTTCGGGTCGCCCTTGCTGAGGGCGGCCTTGAGCAGCACGGAGGCGGAGACGGTGCGGGCCACGGCGACCGCGGCGTCGCGGTCGGCGGCCCCCTGCACCGTGATCGCGAGCAGCTTGGTTGCGCCCTCGCCGCCGCGCGCGATGTCCGTCGCGAGCGACTCGCAGACCGCGCGCAGCGCCACGTCGAGCGCGGCCACACCGGCCGGGTCGGCGGCAGTCAACTGGGCGCCGCCGGCGGCGCCGTTGGCCAGGATCAGGACCGTGTCGCTCGTCGAGGTGTCCCCATCGACGCTGACCATGTTGAAGCTGCGGTCGACGGCGTATTGCAGCCGGTCCTGCAGCAGCCCCGGCTCGATGTCGGCGTCGGTCGTGAGGTAGGCGAGCATCGTGGCGTGCCGGCCCGGCGTGGGCCCGTCCATGTTGGGCCCGTCCATATTGGGATGAATCATGCCCGCGCCCTTGGCGCAGCCGCCGAGTGTGCAGGTCACGCCGCCCGCCTCGAACGTCGCCAGGGCCTCCTTCATGAAGCCGTCGGTGGTCATGATCGCGCGCGCGAAGTCGCTGCCGCCCTCGGGGGAGAGCGGCGCCTCGCGGGCGCCCGCCAGCACCCGGTCCATGGGCAGGAAGTGCCCGATGATGCCGGTGCTGCTAACGAACGCCAAGTCAACGTCGCAGCCGGCCCGCTCCGCGGCTAGGCCGAGCATCGTGCGGGCGTCGGCGAGGCCCCGCGCGCCGGTGGCGCAGTTGGCGTTGCCGGAGTTGACGATCACCGCCTGGATGTGGGGGTCGCGGAGCTGGTCCTGGTCGACCAGCAGCGGCTCCGCCTTCGACTGGCTGCGCGTGAAGACGGCGGCCGCGGCGGCGGGCCGGTCGGAGACGAGCAGCGCCAGGTCGGGCTGGCCGGAGGCCTTGATCCCGCAGGCGATGCCCCCCGCGCGGTAGCCTGCGGGGGTCGTGACGGCGTTGATCGGCGGGCGAATCGGCGCGGGCATGCGGGCTCCTGGCTAGCGATGTCTGGCTAGGGGTAGACGCCGACGGCGCTGAGACCGGCGCGCTCGTCGAGGCCGAACATGAGGTTGAGGCACTGCACGGCGCCGCCGGCCGCGCCCTTGCCCAGGTTGTCCAGCGCCGACAGCACGGTGACCTGCCCCGTGACGGCGTCGACGGTGGGGTAGAGCAGGCAGGCGTTGCTGCCCAGCGTCTGCTTCGTGCTGGGCGGGCTGCCGGCGACCTGCGCGAATGGGTGGGCTGCGTAGAAGGCGTCGTATTGGGCGCGGAGCGTCGCGACGGCCGCATCACGCGACGGCGGCAGCGCGCCGGCCACGATGCGCGGGTAGCAGGTCGCCAGCATGCCGCGCACCATCGGGATCAGGTGCGGGACGAAGGTGATCGCGGGGCCGCCGCCGTCGCCGCCCGACAAGGCCGAGAGTTCCTGCACCATCTCCGGCTGATGCCGGTGTCCGTCGAGTCCGTAGGCGCTGAGGTTCTCACCGACCTCGGAGAAGTGCGACGTCAGTTTCAGCGCCCGGCCCGCGCCGGAGACCCCGGACTTGGCGTCGACGATCGCGCCGCCGTCGAGCCAGCCCGCCGCCGCCAGGGGCGCGAGCCCCAGGATCGCGGCGGTGGGATAGCAGCCCGGCACGGCCACCAGCTTTGACTCCCGGATTTGGTCGCGGTGCAGTTCGGGCAACCCGTAGACGGCGTCCGCCAGGAGGTCCGGCGTGGGGTGCTCGCCGTACCAGCGCGTGTACTCCCCGGGGTCGTGCAGGCGGAAGTCGGCGCTGCAATCGATCACGGGCGTGCCCGCCTCGATGAAGGGGCGCAGGGCCTCGGCGGCGGCGGCGTGCGGCAGCGCCGAGAGCACCACGTCCACGTCGGCATCCAGCGACGCCTCGATCGGCAGGTCCAGCGACCAGAGGTGCGGGAAGACGTCGGCCAAGCGCTTGCCGGCCTGAGATCGACCGGTGACCCCGGCGATCTCGACACGCGGGTGCTCGCCCAGCAGTCGCGCCAGTTCTGCTCCCACATAGCCGGTGACGTTGATGATGCCGGCCCGGATCACCGGTCGCTCCCTATCCCGGCGCCCTGCCCGCCAGTCGCCAGTCGCCAGTCGCCGGTCGCCGTTCAGCCCGGGGCAGTCGCCATTCCGGCGGCGATACCGGAAGCGTAGCTGAGCCCGGCCGCCTCACGATCGCGATTTTGTGTCGCCCGTTGCGCCGTTGCCCGTCGCCCCGATGAGGGTGACGGCGCTGGGGCAGCCGTGGGCCAGGACGCAGGCGTCGCAGCGGGGTCGCTGCGCCTTGCAGACGCGGCGGCCGTGCCGGATCACGCCCACGTGGTAGTCGTAGTACTGACGAGGCGGCATCTGCGATTCCAGCGCCTCGTGGGCGGCGGCGGCGCTGACCTTGGGGCCGATCAGGCCCAGCCGCTGTGAGACGCGATGCACGTGCGTATCGACGGGCAGGGCAGGGCGGCCCAGCGAGAAGAGCAGCACGCAGGCGGCCGTCTTGGGGCCGATGCCGGGCAGGCTGGTCAGCCACTCCTTGGCCTCGGGGATGGGCATGGTCGAGAGCGGCGTCGCGTCCCAATCCTCGCCCAGGCGCGCACGCAGCTCGTGCAGCAGGGCCTGCAGCCGGGGGGCCTTCGTCCTGGCGAGGCCGCCCACGCGGATCGCCTCCTCGATCGCGCCGACGGGCGCGGCGACGACCGCGTCCCAACTCTCGAAGCGGGCGATCAGACGCTGGAAGGCGCGGCCCGAGTTGTGGTCGGAGGTGTTCTGCGAGAGCAGCGTGAGGACCAGTTCGGCGACCGGGTCCCGATGCGGCCGCCAGGGCGTGAGCGGCGCCTCGGCATCGAGGAGCTCGATGACGTCTGCGGCGCTCAGGAACGTGCGGGCCGGAGCCATCAGAGCAGCCTCCGCGTGAGACCCAGGCCCGAGCGGGACAGCTCCTGCGCGTACGTCGACTCGCCGCGCATGACGCGGAAGAAGGCGCGCCAGAAGTAGTCGACCCACTCGCTGACCCGCAGCGCGAGCGCCGCCCAGGTGCTGACGCACCAGTAGTACATGCGCGAGATGGCGCGCGCGGCGTCGAGCTCGGGCTGGATCTCGTGGTTCACGGCGGCCAAGTACTGGGCGCCGGCGTCGGTCGTCGCGCCGGCCGCGCCCAGCGCGTCGAGCGTCGCCTCGGCCGCCAGCCGCCCGGAGCGCAGGGCGTAGTGAATCCCCTCGGCCGTGAACTCGTCGGCCAGGCCGGCGGCGTCGCCCGCCAGCAGCAGCGGCCCCCGCCCGACGGGCTGCTGCGTCCCCCGCCGATAGCGCACCGGGTGCCCCCGCGCGATGTGCACCGGCGCGCCCTGCAGCCCCAGCCGCATGGTATAGGCGTCGGTCAGGTCGCGAATCCGGCGACCGCGGCCCGGCGGCAGCACCACGCCCACCGAGAGCCGCCCCGCCTTCGGGAAGACCCAGCCGTAGCCCCAGGGCCGGTAGGCGACGTCGATGTTGGCGACGCCCGCCCAGTGCTCGAGTGCGGCCGGCGGCGCCTCGATCTCCAGCTCCCAGGCCGCGCTGCGCGGCACGGCGGCGTCCAGTCCGGCGGCGCGGGCCGTGGGCCCGGTCGCGCCGTCCGCCCCGATCAGCGCCGGCGCCTCGTAGCGCCCAAGCTCCGTCTCGACGACCGCGCCCCGCGCCCCGCCCTCGCACGAGAGGCGTCGCAGGGGCTCGCCCTCGCGCACCTGCACGCCGGCTGCGCGGGCCGCGTCGAGCAGGCGTGCATCGAGGCGGTCCCGCATGACGAGGCTCGCGAACGGCCGGCCGTGCGCCTTCCGGAAGCGACGCCCGTTCGGGTGGCTGATCTCCAGCGTGTGCACCTGGGCCTCGATCAGGTCGTCGATGGGCGTCTCGATCTCGGCCAGCGCGTGCAGGGGCAGGCCGCCGCCGCAGGGCTTGTAGCGCGGGTGGCGCTGCTTCTCCAGCAGCAGGGTGCGCGCGCCGCCCAGCGCCAGCCGTCGCGCGGCGCTGCTGCCGGCGGGCCCGCCCCCCACGACGATCGCGTCCCAGTGCTGTGCGGCGTGCTGCATGCGTCGAGCCTAGCGGCGAACCCGGCGCCGGTGCGCGCCGCCCACTGCCGCCGCGACCCGACTATCTTGCACGCATGCCCAGCCGTCCACACCGCGTGCTCGCCGTGATTCCGCACCCCGACGATGAGTCGTACGCGATGGCGGGCGCGCTGCACGCCGCGGCGCAGGCCGGGGCGCGCGTGCATGTCCTCTGCGCCACCCGCGGCGAGCGCGGCGACGATTTCTCCGCCCGGCCCGGCCACCCCGCCCGGCCATCGGATCTGGCGGGGCGGCGCTCGCGGGAGCTGGCGGCCTCGTGCGCGGCGCTGGGGGCGTCGGCCCCCCGCTTCCTGGACCTCCCCGACGGCGGCCTGACGGACCTGCCGGCCGGGCGCCTGGAGGCCACCCTGGTCGATGTGCTGCAGGAGGTGTCGCCGCAGGTCGTGCTGAGCCTGGGCCCGGACGGGGCCTACGCGCACGCGGACCATTTGGCGCTGACCGAAGCGCTGATGCAAGCGCTGGCCTGGGCGCCGGGGTCGACGCGGGTGTTGTGGGCGGCGTTTCCGCGAGCGCTGTTCGAGCCGCAGTGGCGGCGCATGACGGGCGGCGCCGACGCGGCGCTGGCGCCGGGCGCCGCCCCTCGGCTGGGGGTCGATGCCGACGCGCCCGACCTGAAGCTCCGCGTCGACGCGGCGATCAAGCGCGCCTCGATCGAGGCGCACCGCTCACAACTGCCCGACGGCGTCGCGGAGAGCCTGTTCCCTCCGGGCATCGTGGCGGCCCTGCTGCACGAGGAGTGGTACCAACTGGCGAGCGGCCCGCGTTTTCCGGACGGCCCCGCCCCACCCGAGAGCGCCGGCGGCCTGCTGGCCGGTGTGACCTGAGCCCCGACCCGCGGCTGGCGACGGGTTGCCCGGCCGTCGTCCGCGTGCGATCATGGCGACCGCTATGTCGCACTCAGCATATCGATACCTCAGCCGCGGTCCGGCTGCGCGCGTGATTGCGCTCGGCGCCGGACTCCTCGTGGGTCTGGCGCTGATGGGCGTCGTCGCGACCTGTAGCGACGCCCCCGACGACCTCCTGCTCGCGACGACGACCAGCGTCAATGACAGCGGCCTGCTCGACGAACTCGTCCCCGTGTTCGAGCAGGAGACCGGCATCAACGTGAAGGTCATCGCCGTGGGCACCGGCGCGGCGCTGCGCATGGCCGAGCTCGGCAACGCCGACGCGCTCTTCGTGCATGCACCGTCGGCGGAGCTGGCGCTGGTGGAGGCGGGCGACGTGATCGACCGGCGGCTCGTCGCCTACAACGACTTCCTCATCGCGGGTCCGGCCGATGATCCGGCCGGGCTGGCCGGATTGGACGACATCGGTGTCGCGCTGACGCAGCTCGCGCGCGCCGGCGCGGATGCGCGGGCGATCTTCCTCTCCCGCGGCGACGACTCGGGCACGCACAAGCGGGAGCGGGCCCTGTGGGCGGCGATCGACGTGCAGCCGCTGGGCGAGTGGTACCTGGAGAGTGGGCAGGGGATGGGGGCCACGCTACAGGTGGCGAGCCAGCGCCGGGCCTATGTGCTCACCGATCGCGCGACGTTCCTCGCCCTGCGGGACGATCTCGACCTCGTCCCGCTCGTCCAGCGGGATCGGTCGCTGATCAATCTCTACAGCGTGATGCGGGTCAATCCCGACAAGGGCGACATCCACGCCGACGCCGCCATCGCGTGGCTCAGCTTCATCACCCGCGACGACGTGCAAGCGCGGATCGGCGCATTCCGGGCCGAGGAATTCGGACGGCCGCTGTTCATCCCCGCCGCCGGCAGCACGGAGGCGGAAGCGACGGCGGAGTTCGCCGCCGGCGGCTAGGCGCGGCCGCCGTTCCGCAGGTGCCCGCGGACGAAGGGAAAGAGGACCGTATGCAGTTCCTGTGGGATGGCTTACGCGAGGCGGTCAAACTGTGGCTCAGCGGCGACGCGGAGATCATCGAGATCACGCTGCGCACGCTGGGCATCTCGATCGTGGCGACGATCGTGTCGCTGGCGGTCGGCGTGCCGATTGGCGCGGCGCTGGCCCTGCGGTCGTTCCCGGGCCGGCGTCCGGTCGTGGCGCTGGTCAACACGGGCATGGGCATGCCGCCGGTCGTGGTGGGGCTCGTCGTGGCGCTGTTCCTCTGGCGCAGCGGCCCGCTGGGCGCGCTGGAGCTGATCTACACCCCCTCGGCGATGGTGCTGGCGCAGTTCCTGATCGCGGTGCCGCTCGTGATCGGCTTCTCCATGGCGTCGATCCAGCAGATCAATCCCCGGCTCCTGGACCAGATCGTCTCGCTGGGCGCGAACCGGCTCCAATTCCTGTGGCTGATCGTCCGCGAGGCGCGACTGGGCCTGCTGGCCGCACTGATGGCGGGCTTCGGCGCCGTGATCTCGGAGGTGGGCGCGGCGCTGATGGTGGGCGGCAACATCGCCGGCGAAACCCGCGTCCTGACCACGGCGACGGCGCTGGAAACGAGCCGCGGCAACTTCGAAGTCGCCATCGCGCTGGGAATCGTGCTGCTCGTTCTGGCCTACGGCATCAACCTATTCTTCACCGGTGTCCAGCAACAACGCCGCACCGTCTGATCGCGCCGGCGCGCGTGATCGCCTCCCCCGGGGCGGGCGCGCGGGCGACGCGATCACGGTGCGCGATCTCGAAGTCGAGCGCGGGGGCCGCGTCGTGCTGCGGCTGTCCGCGTTCTCGGCCCCGCGGGGGCAGGTGACGGCGGTCATCGGACCCAACGGGTCGGGCAAGAGCACGCTCCTGGCGGCCCTGCAGCTGCTGATCAAACCCCGCCGCGGCGAGCTGTACCTGGACGGCGCGCCCATGTGGGACGATCCCCTGGGCGCACGGCGGCGGACGGCGTCCGTGTTCCAGGAGGCGCTGTTGCTCAGCATGTCGGTGCGCCGCAACGTGGAGACGGCGCTCGGCCTGCACAAGGTGCCGCGCCGCGAGCGCCGGCCGCGGGCGATGCACTGGCTGCGACGGCTCGGCGTCGATGGCCTGGCGGAGCGGCACGCCCGGGAGCTGTCGGGTGGCGAGGCGCAGCGCGTGAGCCTGGCGCGGGCCTTCGCGTTGGAGCCGTCGCTGCTGCTGCTCGACGAGCCGTTCTCGGCCCTCGATGCGCCGACCCGCGCGGCCCTGATCGATGATTTCGCCGCCATCGTGCACGAGACCGATGTCACCACCGTGCTGGTCACCCACGACCGCGACGAGGCGCTGCGCCTCGCCGACCAAGTGGCGCTGCTGATCGCCGGCACGCTCCGGCAGTCGGGGCCGCCGGAGACCGTATTCGCGGCCCCGGCGGATCCCGAGGTCGCCGCATTCGTCGGCGTCGAGAACGTCTGGCCCGGTGCGCTGCGGGCGCAGGCGCAGGGCGTCGCGACCTACGCCGTGCCGGGTGGCGATGTCGACGTCGTGGTGGAGGACGTGGCGGCGGCGTCGGCGCTGGTCTGCGTGCGGCCCGAGCAGATCACGCTCGACCTGCCCGATGGGACGGGGCCGCCGACGAGCGCCCGCAACCGGCTGCCGGCCCGCGTCGTGCTGATCGAGTCGGCCGGCGCGCTGGTGCGGCTGCGGCTGTCGCTGGGCAGTGGGGGCGTGATGGTCGCGACGCTGACCCGGCCGTCGCTGGAGTCGCTGGCCTTGGAGGTGGGCAGTCCCGTCGTCGCCAGCTTCAAGGCCAGCGCCGCCCACGCCATCCCGCATCAGGCCGCATTCGACTGACGCATTTGACTGGCGCATTCGACCGGCGCCGCAGCGTGGACTACGCGCCGAACAGCGTGGCCAGCTCCGACGCCGACGGTTCCGTGAGCCGGTGCTCCCCGTCCACGACGATCGTGGGCACGGAGCGGCGGCCCTCGTTCAAGTCCATGACCCGCTGCGCCGCGGCGGCGTTGCGGTCGATGTCGACCTTGCGGTACGCGACCCCGGCCGCGTCGAGCCAGCGCAGGGTCGTGCGACAGTCACCGCACCACGAGGTCATGTAGACTAGGACATCCCGCTCGCCGCTCGTGTCCGCCGCCATGCGCCTGCTCCGTCTCCCCGCGTCAGGGTTCGCCGTCGGGGCGTTCCTCGCCCACGGCGTGCAGCTTGAGGAAGTTGGTCGGCTTGCCGATGTTGAGCGGCACGCCGCCAACGACCACGACCTGCTCCCCATCTTCGCAGCCCAGGTGCGTGCGCGCGATCGCGTCCACGGTGTGCAGCATCGCGTCGAGGTCGGCCGGGGGCGGACAGTGCACCGGCTGTACGCCCCAGAGCAGCGCCGCGCGCTGCTCGACGGCGCGATTGGGCGCCAGCACGATCACCGGCACGCGCATGCGGTCCTGCGCGATCAGGCGCCCCGTGTAGCCGCTGATCGTGAAGGCGATGACCGCGCGCACGTCCGCGTTCTGCTCCACGATGGCGCGCACGGCCCAGCTCACGCTGCGCGAGGCGTCGCGCGACCAATCGCCGTCGTGGCTGGCGATGCGCAGGGCGTCGCCGCTCTCCTCCGCACGACGGATGATGCGGTCCATCATCGCGACGGCCTCCACCGGGTAGTCGCCCACGGCCGTCTCCGCCGAGAGCATGACGGCGTCGGTGCCGTCCCAGACGGCGTTCGCCACATCGCTGGCCTCGGCGCGAGTCGGGCGCGCGTTGGAGACCATGCTCTCCAGCATCTGCGTCGCGACGATGCAGGGCACCAGGGCGTCCGCGGCGGCGTCGATGATGCGGCGCTGCCAGATGGGGACGTTCTCGGCGCCGATCTCCACGCCCAGATCGCCGCGCGCCACCATGACGCCATCGGCGGCCTGCAGGATCTCGGGCAGGTGCTCCAGCGCGAAGGCGGTCTCGATCTTGGCGATCAGGTGCATATCCGAGCCGAGCGCGTCGAGCGCCGATCGGGCGGCGCGCAGGTCGGACGCGTCGTGCACGAACGACAGCGCCAGATAGTCGAGACCCTGCTCGACGGCGAATCGCAGGTCGGCGAGGTCCTTGTCGCTGAGGGTGGGCAGGTCCAGACGCACGCCGGGGATGTTCATCCCGGCGCGGCTGGTCAGCAGGCCCCCGTTGCGCACCACCGCGTCGACGTGGGGCTCCGCGCCGCCCGCCTCGACCTCGGTCACTTCGAGGTCGATCAGGCCGTCCTTGAGGTAGATGCGCTGGCCGGGCTGCACGTGCTGAGGCAGGCCGGCGTAGTCGGTCTCCAAGCGCAGGCGGCCGTCGACGGCGAGGGCGGCCAGCGGCGCGTCCGCGGCCGGCGCGCCCCGGGGGCGAATGCGCACGGCCCAGTCGCGGTGCAGCATCATCGGCTCCGGCAGTGCGCCGACGCGGATCTTGGGGCCCTGCAGATCGCCCAGCAGGGCCAGCGGCTCGCCCGTCGCCTGCTGGACCGCCCGGACGCGGCCGATGATGGGGGCGAGTGTGGCGTGGTCGCCATGCGAGAAGTTGAGCCGTACCGCGTCCAGGCCCGCCTCCACGAGTCGCGCGATCGCATCGGGGGATGAGGTGGCCGGCCCCAGGGTGGCGAGGATCTTCGTGCCCCGTCGGTCGAGCGTGGCGGCGGTCGCGTGGTTGACGATGTCGGTTCTCCGGGCGGGCGCAGCTTCGCAGCTGCGGGGAGGGCGGCGGTCCGCACGGCTGCGATGCCAGGCGGGGCTGGGGGTCGCTAGGCTGCGCTCATGGTATCGCGCTCAGCCTCGCTACGACCGACCCCCACCCCGGCCCGCCTCGCGACGCGCCCCTTCCTGGACGACGTGCGCGACCGTGCGCTGGCCGCGCTGCCGGAGTCGCTGGGCGTCCCGCAGAGCCGCGTGGTCTTCACCTCCCTACAGGTGCACTTCGGCGACCCGCGCCTGCACTACGAGGTGTGGCCGGTGCGCAAGACGGGCCGCATCGAGCTGGGGTTGCACCTGGAGGGCCCGCAGGAGTGGAGCCGGGCCGTCGCGATGCGGCTGGCCGCCCACGCCGACGAGCTCCGCGCCGCCCTGGGCCCCAGCTACGAACTGGAGGACTGGACGGCGTCGTGGTGCCGCCTGCACCGCACGCTGCCCCTGCGCCGGCTCGACGCGACGCTGGCCGCCGAGGTGGGCGCATCGCTCGCCGCCCTGATCGTCGCGACGGAGCCGCTGCTGCGACACCTGGAGCCCGGCCCGGCGCCCGCGAGCGCCGTCGGCGCTGGGCGCGGCTGGACACGCCGCCGTCGCTAGCCGAGGCGACTTGGGGCCGCAGCCTGGAACGCAGAACGGGTCTCCCAGAGGGAGACCCGTTCCAATGCGTGCCTGAACCCGCGTTAGCGGGGTTCGCGCCGTCTAGTAGATGCCGCCTAGTACATCGGCGCCGCGGCGAGGGTCTTGGCGTCCGCGGGGGCCTCCACGACCAGGCAGTTGGTGGTCAGCACCATGGCGCCGATCGAGACGGCGTTCTCCAGCGCGGCGCGGGTCACCATGGCCGGGTCGATGATGCCCCGGTCGATCATGTTGCCGAACTCGTCCGCGGCGGCGTCGTAGCCGAAGTTCTTCTTGCGGCTCGACTTGACCTCCTGGACGACGACGGAGCCGTCCTGGCCGGCGTTGATGGCGATGCGGCGCATCGGCTCTTCCAGGGCCCGGCGCAGGATGCGCAGCCCCGTGGCCTCGTCGCCTTCGAGCTCGACCTTCTCGAGCGCGCTGATGGTGTTGACCAGCGCTACGCCGCCGCCCGGCACAATGCCTTCCTCGACTGCGGCGCGCGTCGCCGAGAGGGCGTCCTCGACGCGGTGCTTGCGCTCCTTGAGCTCGACCTCCGTGGCCGCGCCGACCTTGATCACGGCGACCGAGTTGGAGAGCTTGCCCAGGCGCTCCTGGGCCTTCTCGCGGTCCCAGTCGCTCTTGGCGCTGCCCATGGTGGCCTTGATCTCGGCGATGCGGGCGTCGATCGCCTTGGCGTCGCCGTGCCCCTCAATGATCGTGGTGTCGTCCTTGCCCGAGACCAGCCGCCGTGCGCGGCCGAGGTCGCTGAGCTCCGCGGAGTCGACGCTGCGGCCGACGGACTCGCTGATCACCTGGCCGCCGGTGAGGGCTGCGATGTCGCCCAGGTTGTCCTTCTGCCGGTCGCCGAAGCCGGGCGCCTTCATCGCGACGACGTTGACGTTGCCGCGCAGCTTGTTGACGGCCAGCGTGGCCAGCGCTTCGCCATCGACATCGGCGGCGACGATGGCGAAGTTCTTGCTCACACGCATGACCTTCTCCAGCAACGGCAGCACGTCGGCGATGGCGGAGATCTTCTTGTCGGTGATGAGGATGTAGGGGTCGTCGAGCTCCGCGATCATGCGGTCCGGGTTGGTGACGAAGTAGGGCGAGATGTAGCCGCGGTCGAACTGCAGCCCGTCCACGTACTCCACCTCGTTGCGGATGCCCTTGCCCTCTTCGACGGTGATGACGCCGTCCTTGCCGACTTTCTCCATCACCTCGCCGATGAGTTCCCCGACGGTCGGGTCGGCGGCGGAGATGGACGCGACCTGCGACATCTGCTCGCGGGTGGTGACCCGCACGGCGTTCTTGCGGATGTGACCGGAGATCGCGTCGGCGCCGGCTTCCAGGCCGCGCTTGAGCGCCATGGGGTTCGCCCCGGCGGCGACGTTGCGCATGCCCTCCTGGACGATGGACTGCGCCAGCACCGTGGCGGTGGTGGTGCCGTCGCCCGCGATGTCGTTGGTGCGCGAGGCGACTTCCTTGGCCAATTGCGCGCCGATGTTGTGGAACGGGTTCTCCAGCTCAATGTCCTTGGCGATCGTCACGCCGTCGTTCGTGATGGTGGGCGCGCCAAACGACTTCGCCAGCACCACGTTGCGGCCCTTGGGGCCGAGCGTGATCTTCACCGCATCGGCCAGGGCGCCAATACCCGCGCGCAGCGCACCGCGCGCCTCTTCGTCGAACAGGAGCTCCTTCGGCATAACTTGGTCCCTTACGTTGGTGGAGCGACCGCTCCAGCCCTTGCGTGTTGCGATTCTGGGTGGACTTAGCACTCTCTTGCGGGGAGTGCTAACCCGAGTGTGCCGCATTGTGCGGGCGGATGCAAGCGCCCCAATGACGCTCGGCCGGGGCGCCCCCGGATCGCCGCTCGGCCCCTCCAGCGGCTGCGCGGCGACGGGTCAGGAGACGTGGTCGATCCAGCCGGCGCCGCCCGCCGGCCGGAACGGGCCGGCGAGCAGCCGCGCCCGCCGCAGGGGCCAGTAGCGCAGCCACACGACGGCCTCGACCGCCGACGGGTCCACCGGGCCGAAGTGGCGGCTGTCGGTGCTGAGCGCGGCGTGATCGCCCAGCAGGCGCAGGCCGGCCGCGTCGTGCCCCGCCACGCGCTTGATCACGGCGACCTGCGGGGCGTCGGGCCGGCGCGCGACGACGATCGCATCGGGGCCCAGAAGCCAGCGGCGCGCACACCCGGGCATCCGCAGCCCATGCACGTAGTCGCCGTCCAGCAGCGTGGGCCGCATCGAATCGCCCTCCACGACGTAGGCGCGGCTGAGTCGCAGGAGCGCCAGCGTGGTCAGCACGGCGAGCAGGGTGAGGACGCGGTCGGCGATCCCCCGCGGCGGTCGGATTTCCATTACGGCTCCCTCGCCCGTATCATGCCGCACGTTCGACTAGCGGGCGCGCCCGGGGGAGTGTCCCGCCCGGGCCTTGCCGGGCGCACCCCGCGCGACGCTGTTCTGGAGGAACACGATGCAGATGGACTGGACCGAGATCGGCCGCCGGCTGCGCCCCAGCCGGGTGGCCCACGCGCACTGCGACATTCCCTGCGGGATCTACGACCCCCACGCAGCGGAGATCGCGGCGCAGACCGTCGAGAAGATGGTCAGCCTGATCGCTGACCTGGGTCCCGACGATGACACCACCGGCTGGCACAACTCCTTTACCCGCTACGTGACGGTCAAGGAGCAGCACGCGGAACTCCTCAAGCGGGAAGTGCTGATCATCTGGGGCGACTACTTCAAGCCGCCGCACCTCGAGAAGTTCCCCCAGGTTCACGAGACCGTCTGGAACTTGGTCAAGCTCGCGGGCGCGAACAAGGTGAACTCGGACGCCGCGCTGGCGGCGGAGTTGCGCGCCAAGACCAAGGAGTTCGCGGACCTGTTCTGGGAGTCGAAGAAGTAGCGTCGCCGGCGGGCCGGATCCACTGCGGGGGCCCGCCGCCCGACGGACGCGATTGCGCGGGGCCGGCGTCCCGCGCAATCCGCGCTGCCCGCTGCCCCCGTCGGCCGCCGCGGCGCGGCCCCTCCGGCGTCGTCAGAAGCCGAAGTCGTCATCCATGGGCAGGCCGTGGTCGTGGCCATGGTCATGCCCGTGCTCGTGGCCCATGCCGGGCATCCCCCCCATACCGGGCATCCCCCCCATGCCGGGCATCCCGCCCATGCCGGGCATGCCGCCCATCCCACCCATGTCCATGTCGCCCATGTCCATGCCGCTCATGTCCATGTCCTCGTCGAAGTCGAAGTCCGAGCCCACACCGACGATGGCGGCGCCCCAGACGCGCGTCGCCGTCGCCCGGCACTCGGGGCACTTGGCTGGCGCGCCCGCTTTCGACATGGGGCGGTTGAGGTCGAAGCGGGTCGTGCACTTCGGGCACGTGAATTCGTAGGTTGGCATCTGGTACTCCTGCTCACTGCTCTGCGATCTGGCGTACGCGCTTGGATCGAGTGTACCGGCGCGGTGCCCGGTCCCGCGAATCAGCCGGATTGTGGCCGCCCCACGACGTGGACCGCCAGCGCCGCCCCCGCCGATAAGGCATACCCGCCCTGCGCGCCGATCAGCTCGTTCGACAGCCCGCGCGACGCGCCTCGCCGCAGTTGCGCATCGACCAGCGGCCAGCGCAGTCCCTGGCTGGTCACCCGGACCTGCTCGCTGACGGGCAGGAGCGAGACGTAGTCCCCCGCCTCGCCGTCGAACGCGACGGACGCCCGGCCGCCGGCCTGCAACGCCGTGGCCTCGCTGTGGCCGTCGACGGCGGTGACCGGCCGCGACCCGAGGGCGGAGTCGAAGAGGGCCAGGAAGTTGCCCAGGCTGTGATCCACGCGCGCGCCGCCGTGTGCGCCCAGCACCACGATCGAGGTCGCGCCGCGCTCCACGGCCAGCCGCAGCGCGACCGCGCCGTCGGTGTTCTGCTGCGGATCCGGGTGGGGGACGATCTCCGCGCCGGCGCGAACGGCGGCGTCCCGCTGCGGCGCGCTGAGCGAGTCGAAGTCGCCGGTCAGCAGGTCCGGGCGCAGGCCGAGTGCGGCGAGCCGTTCCGCGCCGGCGTCGGCGGCGATGAACAGCGCCGCGTCCGCGATGCGGGCGCGCAGCAGCGGCGTGTCGGGTGTCGGCCCGCCCAACGCGACGACCACGAGGCGCGCCATCTGGGTTCCCTCCCGTAGTCGCCGGTCCCGATCGCTGGGCTCGTGCGGGCGCCTGACATCAAAGAGGGCGCCCCCGAAGAGGCGCCCTCCAATCGGACCGTCATGCGCGACGCCTGGCGCGCCGGGCTACTTCGTCAGGATGTGCACCGTGCAGGCGCTGCCCAGCCCAATCACGTGCGCCATCCCCGCTTTGTAGTTCGGCACCTGGCGGTCGCCGCCCTGGCCGCGAAGCTGCCAGGTGATCTCGCAGATGTTGGCCACGCCGGTCGCGCCCAGGGGGTGCCCCTTGGAGAGCAGGCCGCCGCTGGTGTTGACCGGCGTCCAGCGCTTGTCGCCCTGCGGGCCCGAGAGGTCGGTCAGCTTCTCATCGACCCAGCGACCGCCGTCGCCCTCCGGGGCGAGCTTCAGGTTCTCGTAGTGCAGCAGTTCGGCCGTCGCGAAGCAGTCGTGCAACTCCACGCTGTTGATGTCCTCCGGCCCCAGGCCCGCCTGCTCGTAGGCGAGATCGGCCGCGTTGCGGGTCATCGTGTTGATGTCCGGGAACGTGAGGTCGCGCGCCGTGTAGGGGTCGGTCGTGAGCGCGGAGGCCGCGATCTTGATCGGCTGCGAGGTGTACTGCTTGATCTTGTCCTTGCTCATCAGGACGGCAGCGGCGGCGCCGTCGCCGGTGGGGCAGCACATGTAGAGCGTGTTGGGGTAGGCCACCGTGCGGGAGTTGAGCACGTCCTCCAGGCTGAGCCGCACGTGGTACTGGCTGAGCGGGTTGCCCATCGCGTGCTCGTGGTTCTTGACGGAGATCTGCGCGAACTGGGCCTGCGTGGTCCCGTACTGGCGCATGTGCTCCATGCCCGCCATGCCGAACACGCCCGGCATCGTGCCGGTGCCCATCACGCCCTCGGTGATGTACGCCGGGTCACCGCCGCCGGTGCCGCCCAGGAGGCCCTTCTTGCCCATCTGCTCGACGCCCACCGCCAGCGCGATGTCGTACGCGCCCGAGGCGACCGCGAAGTACGCCTCGCGCAGCGCCGTGGCGCCGGTCGCACAGGCGTTGGCGACGTTGTAGACCGGGATCCCGGTCATCCCGATCTCCTTGAGGATGTCCTGCCCCACCATGTTGGTGCGGTACAGATTGCCCGCGGACATCATCTCGATGTCCTGGAGCTGCGCGCCCGCGTCGTCGAGGGCGAGCTTCACCGCCTTGGCGCCGAGCGACGGCACCGTCTCCTCGGGGTAGCGCCCGAACTTGATCATGCCTACGCCGGCAACGAAAACGTCTTCCATTCGATTTCCCTCCGGCCGCGTTCGGCGGCGACCGTCGCCTGTGTCTGGGGGCCTGCTTTGTCGGCGAGTCTAGCAGCAGGCGGGCCCCCGTGCGCCGCCGGCCGCTTCGTCCGCGAGCCTAGACGGGCACGTACTCCGGGATCACCACGTCGTTGCCCTCGCGGTCCTTGCGCGCGGCGCGGGCGCGCAGCCGCACCCGCATGCCCATCTTGACCTTCTCGGGCTCCGGCTCGACCTCGGCCAAGTTGGCTCGCACCGCGACCTTGAGGTCGGGGTGCCCCTGCACCGGCACGTCGATGATCGCGCCGACGAACGGCGTCGGGATGCCCGGGAAGGACTGGTGCACGATCGTGTAGACCCAGACTTCGCCCTCGTTCTCCAGCCGCGTGGGCTGCAGCGAGTTCTCGTCCATGTCGCCGGTCTTGCTGTCGAACCGGCGCGTGGGCGAGTACAGGAAGGCCGCCGTGCCGTCCTTGTTGACGAGCGCCTTGATGTAGGCGTCGCCCAGGTCGTCGGTCGGCAGTTCCAGGTAGTCCACGATCGGGCGCAGCCCCGGATCCATTTGCTGCTGGGTGGCGTCGGCCAAAGGCCAGCCCCTTTCTCACCGCCGGTCTCACCGCGCGCGGCGGGGGGACGGCGTTCGCGCGGTCTCGCCGGACGATTCGCGCCCCTGCCAACGGTTGGGGGGAGTCTCGCACCGGGCGAAAGAGGGCGTCAAGGCGCGGCACTCAGTGGGGGGCCGAATCCGCCGGCAGAAACTGCGCGACGGCGTCGCGAAACGCGTCGTCCAACGAGGATTGCGGCAGCCCCAGCTCCCGCACCGCCTTGTCCGATCGGAACCACAGCCGCCGCCGGGCGAGGCGCACGCCGGCGATCGGGGCCCGCGGCGCCCGGCCGCGGACGCGGCTGACCAGTCGCTCGTCGGCATGCGCGCAGGCCAGCGCGACGGCGTAGGGCACCGGCAACCACGGCGGTCGGCGCGCGCCCGCCGCCGCGGCGCGCCCGGCGATCTCCCGCATGGTCAGGTTCCCGTCCCGATGCCCCAGGATGTAGCGCTCGCCGACCCGGCCCCGCCGCCAGGCGAGCACGTGCCCCTGCGCGACGTCGCGCACGTCGGCGATGTTGAGCCCGGCGGAGCGCATGTAGCCGGGCAAGCGGCCCAGCGCGGCGTCGCGGATGAGGCGGCCGGTGGGCGTCGGCCGCCAGTCCAGCGGGCCGATGGGGGCGGTCGGGTTGACGACCACCGCCGGCAGCCCCTCCCCCGCGATCAGCGCGTGCACGGCGCGCTCGGCCTGGAGCTTGCTCGCTTCGTAGGGGCCGGCCGCCTCCGCCGGGCGGAGCCACTGCGACTCGTCGACCGGGACGCCGTCGCGGCCCGCCGCGCCGACGGCGGCTGTCGAGGAGGTGTAGACGACCCGATCGACGCCCGCCTCAAGGGCGGCCCGCATCAGCGCGATGGTCCCCTCGACGTTGCTGCGCATCGTCAGGGCGCGGTCGCGGCGGGCCAGCTCGTAGCGCGCGGCGACGTGGAAGACGACGTCGGCCCCGGCCACGGCGGCCCGCAGGGAGGACGCGTCGGTCAGATCGCCGACCACACGCTGCACGGCCAGACCATCGAGGTTGCGCGTGTCGCTGGCGGGACGGACCAGCGTGCGGACCTCGACATCGGGCTCCGCGAGCAAGGCTCGCACGACGTGCGCCCCGATGAAGCCGGTCCCCCCCGTCACCAGTGCGACGGTCATGCCGGCGGTCCCGCCGGCCCTGGTCCCCCTGCCAGCACGGCCGCGAGCACGGCCTCGAGCGCTTGGTCGAGGGCGCGCGTCGCGGCGCGGCGCTGCCGGGCCAGGCGCAGCAGCGCGACGGCCAGCGCCGGCCGCCGGGCGATGGCCCGCGCGACCGTCGGCGCCGTCGGCCCGGTCGCATCCCAGCCCAGGATCTCGGGCGGCAGGGTCGCCGAGGCGGGGTCCAAGATGGCCCGCAGGGAGGCGAAGGGCAGACCGGCCCCCGCGGCGTACTCGGCCCAGACGTAGTCCTCCAGCTGCACCGCCACCGCCCCCGACCGTCCGTGCGCCTCCGCCTTCGCAGCGGCGCCCTGCATGATCTGGTCGCGCGACAAGGTCTCGCCCTCCGCCGCCTCGATGCCGGCCGCGACGAGCGCCCCTGCCAGCCAATCGCGGAGCGCCGCCGTCGCGGCGATGGGCGGGCCGCGGTGATCACCCCGCGCGTATGCATGCTGGACGCGCGTCGCGAGCACGAGGTCGCCGGGCCGCAGCGCCGGGTCGAGCCCGCCGGCGACGCCGGCGCTGAGGATGCCGCCGGCTGGGGGATCGAGCATCGCCAGGGTCGCGGCGGCGGCCTGCGCGCGCGCCTCGCCGGCACCGCTGACGACGACGCGCAGGGGCGCCGCGCCGCCTCGATCACGCAGTTGCGAGGCGAAGGCGGCCGCCTCCCAGGGCAGCGCCGTGACGATCGTCAGCATCGCGGGAAGTTAGGCGAACGCCTTGCGCAAGGTGCGCAGCCCCGCCCGGAGATTGGTCGAGGCGTCGATCACGGCGGAGGCTTCGAAACCCGAGTGGACCATGCACTGCTGGCACTTGGGATTGCCCGACTGCGGGCCGTAGTTGTCCCACTCGGTCTCGACCATCAGGTCCTCGAAGCTGTCGGCGTAGCCCTCGTCGAGCAGGTAGCAGGGGCGCTGCCAGCCGAGCACCGAGTAGCACGGCATCCCCCAGGGGGTGCACTCGTACTCGACCTCGCCCTTGAGGAAGTCCAGGAACAACTCGCTGTGGTTGAACGACCACGAATCGGGCGGGTCCTGCAGGATCTCGCGGAAGAGCTGCCGGGTCTGTTCGCGCTGGAGGAAGTGATCCTGGTCCGGCGCCTTCTCGTAGGCGTAGCCGGGGGAGATCATCAGTCCGTCGACGCCGAGCGCCATCATTTCGTCGAACATCTGCCGCGCCCGCGCCGGTTCGGCGCCCAGGAAGAACGTGCTGTTCGTCGTCACCCGGAAGCCGCGCGACTTGGCCAGCCGGATCGCGTCGACGGCGACATCATAGACGCCCTCGCGGCAGACGGACTCGTCGTGGTCCTCGCGCACCCCGTCCATGTGCACCGAGAACGTGAAGTAGGGGCTGGGCGTGAAGAGGTCGAGCTTGTGCTGCAGCAAGATCGCGTTCGTGCAGAGATAGACGAATTTGCCCCGCTCGATCAGCCCCTCGACGATGCGGCCGATCTGGGGGTGCAGCAACGGCTCCCCGCCCGGGATCGCGACGACGGGCGCGCCGCACTCCTCGGCCGCCGCCCAGCACTGCTCCGGCGTGAGGTTGGCCTTGAGGATCGCGTCGGCGTGCTGGATCTTGCCGCAGCCCGCGCAGGCGAGATTGCAGCGGTAGAGCGGCTCCAGCATCAGCGTCAGGGGGTAGCGGGCGGTCCCGGTGAGGCGCTGCTTGGCGACGTAGGCGCCGACCCGGGCCGCCTGCCGCAGTGGGATCGCCATGTCGTCTCCCCGCCTTCGCGTCCGGGTCGCCGCAGTCGCGGCGCGGTCGTCAGAGCATATCAGGGGTCTGCTGCGTGCTGGGCGATTCCGTGGCAGCCGTGAGGCGGCGGGTGATGGATCGGTTGACGAGATTCCGCGTCAGAGAGTCCATGTTCTCCAGCCGAATCGATTCCATGAACGTCACGGGGCCGAGCTCGCCCGCGAGCTTCCCGACGAGTTCGTCGGCGAAGCTCGCCGAGGTCATGCCCACGCCAGCGAAGTCCAGCACGACCGGCCGGTGCGTTTCTCGCAGCAGATTGAGTACGAGATTCCTGGCCACGACGCCGGACCGACGGGTCGCGGTCCCGTGCCCGTCCGCGATCCTGATGCGGCTGTCGTGGCTCTCCGACTCGAAGGACTCGATGATTGCGTCGACTGGTTCCATGCCTAGAGCGTCCGCCACGTCGATTGGCCGGTCCACGGGCAACTGGAAGTCGACCACTGCGCCCCTGCGCGTGTTCGAGAGCCACCAACCTCCCTCGTCATCCGAATGGCTGGCTTCAGCTCCCTGAACACGGAAGGTTCCGCGGCCCGAGTGAATGGAGAGCAATCCGTCATTCTTCGTGACAATTTGGTAGAGGCCCCAAAGACCGTTTCCGGCCCCAACCTGGGAATCGCGAGTGAAGTTCTCCTGAACCGAAAGGGTGATCGCGTCGGACTCAGTTCCTGGGCGATGGCGAGAGTTCCGGAACGACTGCTTGAAACCAACCCCGGCATCGGCGATGCAGATCGCGACACGCTTCGACGCCTGATGTACCTGGGCCTCGACGAAGCCGACCTCTGATTCCGCGTGCTGGAGCACGTTGTCCATGATCTCGTAGAGGCACCAGTTGATCGCTCGGAACACTCCTTCTTCAAGGGAGAGTCGTTCAAGGAGCGATCGGGATATCGCGTCCGCGATGGGCGTCACCGAGGATTCGGTGAATCGCCAGATGCGCGAGATTGGATCAACGCCTGCCGGCACGTCGGGGTCGCTCAGTGAGAAGGGCTCGAAGGCGAAGTGGATCGGAGACCAGCGATCCTCGTCGATCAGGAAGTTGATGCCCCGCTGCTTGTAGTAGTCCACCACCGCGGCGATCGGCGCCTCGACGTTGGGCAAGCAACTGCCGACATCTCGAATCCGAATCGAGACATCCGCATATCCCTGCTCATCGACCAGCCGCTTGCAGTGGCGCACGAACCAATCGACGTTCCCCGGATGATCGAGGTTCCCGGAGAGCTGAATCGCGTTCGCCTCGAGATCGACAGACATTTCAGCCTCTCCCGTGGCGCACCTTAGCTGACTCGTACGCCTCCGGCGTGTTGAGGTTCAGGGTCACCAGCGGGTCATCGACGTCGAGGAATGTCGTGGTCTTGGTGTGCGCGCGACGGACCGCCCGCAGCCCCTGCGACGCCTCCTGGACGGCGCGCAACTCCGGCAGCAGCGCGCCGTCGAACAGGCTTGGATGGCCGTTCCGGCCCCCGTGGCGCGGCACGACGATCGCGCCGGGCCCCGGCAGCGCCCGCCAGGCGTCGATCAGCGCACGGACGGTGGCGCGATCGAGCGGCGTGTCGACGCTGGCAACCACGATTGCGGCGACATCGCCGGGCAGCGCGGCCGCGCCCGCCCGCAGGGACGACGCCCGTCCCGAGGCGTACTCCCGGTTGCGGACGACCCGGCAGCCGCCAGCGCAGCGGATCGCCGCGGCGATGCTGTCGGCCTCATGGCCGAGCACGACGACCACCGGATCGCAGCCGGCGCCGCAGAGTTCGTCGATCTGGTGTTGCAGCAGGGGCGTGCCGCCCCAGTCCAACCGCGCCTTGGCGCGCCCCATGCGTCGCGACTCGCCGGCGGCGAGCACGATGGCCGCGACGCTGGCGCTCATCGCAGCGCCGGAATCACGTCGCGGCCGATGCGTGCGATCGACTCCAGGATGGCGTCCTGGCCCACGGGCAGGAAGCGGATCAGGGTGTGGTCGAAGCCCAGCTCCTCCAGCTCGCGCAGGCGGGCGATGGCGGTTTCGGGCCCTCCCACGATCAGCACGCCGGGGTCGAAGCCGCGGTAGCCGCGCTCGATGATCGGGCCGGCGAGCGCCGCGGCCTCGGCGTCGCTGGCGGCGATGTACACGTCGCGGCGGACGGGGAACGTCTCGACCCCGGCGAGGCGGTCCTCGGTGTCGGCCGCTTCGCGGTACCAAGCAAGCTGGTCGCGGAGCTGGACGCTGGTCGCGCCCGGGGCGGCCAGCCAGGCGTCGCCGATGCGGCCGGCGCGGCGGACGGCCACCCGCGCGCTGGCGCCAATCCACAGCCGCGGCGGCCGGGCGGGCCGGGGGCTGACCGTGACATCGGACAGCTGCCAGAAGCGGCCCTCGTGCGAGACGTGCTCCTCCGTGAGCAGGCGGCGCAACAGCGGGACCGCCTCCTCCATGCGATCGCGGCGCTCCGACAGGGGCACGCCGAAGGGTGCGAACTGCGTCTCGCCGTCGCCGATCGCGAGGATGCAGTCGAGGGGGCCCGTCGCGATGGCGGCCAGCGTGCCCAACTGCTCCGCGAGCAGGACGGGATGCCAGAGCGGCAGCAGAAAGAGCGGGATGACCGGCATCTCGCCCAGCTCCGGCAGGCAGCGCGCCAGCATCGGCACGTTCTGCATGTAGGGCCGCGGCGTGGCGTGGTGGTCACCGATGGAGAACGAGGCGAAGCCGGCGGCGCGGGTGGCGGCAGCGCGCTCGATCACCCAGCGCGCCGATGTCGAGGCGTCGCCGCGGGGGTGCGCCGAGGTCACCGAGAGCCCGATCTGCATCGCGTCTTCCCTTCCGCTCGCGCGCCCCCGGGGCGTGGAGGGCGAGGATACGCCTCAGCGCCCTGCAGGGCGCTCCACGGCGAACAGCGTGCCGAGCACGTCGCGACAGAGCCGCTCGACGGCGTCGAGCCGCGCCGGCTGCAGCTCCATGCCCGCGCCCGCCGGTTGCACCTCGCCGCGGGCGGTCTCGGCCGCGACGTCGATCAGGGCCGGGCTTGGACTGCGGCCCTGGAGCACACCGGCAAGCTGATAGGCGATCAGCGGAGCGGGCGCGACTCCCCACCAGACGGCTCGGATGCCCGTCACCCGAGCGCGGTCGGCGTCGGCGTCGGCGGGGCCGGTCAGGCTGACCACGGCGGCAAGCCCCAGCCCGAGTTCCGGGGCCTCGCGGTAGCACGAGACGCCCCGCGGGACCGGGACCACGATGGCGCCGAGCGCTTCACCGGGACGCGGCAGGATGCGCCCGTCGAGGGTGAGGCGATCATCCAGGGCGACCGCGTCGCCGGCGATGCGCAGCCGCGCGTCGAGCGCCAGCAGCGTGGCCGTGAGGCGCTGCTCAGCAGCGCCCAGCGCATCGTCGAGGGGCGACGCTCCCGCCCCGGCCGCGCACGATGCCGCGAGCGCCTGTCGCAGCGCGGTGGGCAGGCCGGGACGGCGCGCGGTCGCCTGCAGCGTCGCGCAGGGCGGGAGTTCCAGCGGGGCGGGCGGCGGCACGATCAGCCGCCGTAGTCGGCGAGGGCCTTCTTGAGCGCGCCCGCCGCCAGGACCGAGCAGTGGACCTTGCTCTTCGGCAGGCCACCCACCGCCGCGACGAAGTCCTGCCGCGTGAGCCCCCGCGCCTGCTCCACGGGCCGCCCGGTCAGCATCTCCGTGGCGACGGAACTGGTCGCGATCGCGGCGCCGCAGCCCCGCGTCAGGAACGACGCCCGCACGATCACGCCCTCCTCGATGCGCAGCATCAGGCGCATGTGGTCGCCGCACACGGGGTTGCGGTCCTCGCCCACGGCGTTGGCGTCGGCCAGCAGCCCGGCGTTGCGGGGGTTGCGGAAGTGGTCAAGCACGGTGGCGTTGTAGACGCCGCCGTCAAGCGTCGAGTCGGCGGGGGTTGGGCTGTTGGCGGTCATCGCGATGAGTCTACGCCCGCCGCGCCCGGCTCAGGCGTCGTCGCCGGGGAGCGCGGCGCATGACGATCGCCGCCACGCTAGCCGCAGTCGAGCCCGATCGCCTCGAAGACGGCCTGGAACTGGTGCGGATTGGCCGGGTTGTAGTGCGGGATCGCCAGCCCGATGGTCAGCGCCGGCCCGCTCACGAAGATCGCCCGCAGGCTGCGCCCCGCGGATTCATCGAGCACGCCGAAGGCCAGCGCGGCCGCCCGCGTGGCGTCGCTGAGCAGCGGGAACGGGAACGACTGCGCGGCCTGGAAGCGGTCGTGGGAAGTGCGATCATCGGCGCTGATCGCGAGCAGGCGCGCCCCGGCCTCGCCGATCAGGTCGAAGTCGTCGCGAAAGGCGCACAACTGCGCCGTGCAGATGGGCGTCGCGTCCTCTTGGTAGAAGGCGATGATGAGCGGCCCCAGCGCGGCGACGTCGTGCAGGCGGATGGACCCATCGGGGCCGTCGAGGGTGAGGTCGGGCAGCGCGGCGCCGGCGTCGAGCGGCGTCATGGCGACCGCCTGGCGGCGTCGCCGGGCGCCCCCAGGCCGGCGATGTCCAGCGTGGGGCCCTTCGCGAAGGCCAGCAGCTGGATGCGGCCGAGTCCCCCCGGGTCGCTCAGCAACTGCGCCGCGCGTCGCCGCTCGAGGTGGGCATCGAGGTCGGCGCCGCGGCCCGCCTCCGCGACGGGTGAGGGCGTCGTCGCCCCCATCGCCGCCAACCATTCCGCTTGCGAGCGCGGGGGATACGCGACGAGACCGGCCCGCCGCGCCGCGGTCGTTACCGCGTCGAGGTCGACATGGCAGGTCAGGTCCTGTTCGCCCACGCGGACATACGGGTCATCGCCGGGCGTGTGCCGGTGGAAGCTCATCAGCGTGCCCTGGACGCGCCAGGGCGCGTAGAGCTGCTCGCGCGGATGCCCGTAGTCGAAGAACAGCAGCAGCCCCTCATCGACCGCGGCGGCGATCGCGCCGACCAGCGCGTCGATGCCCGGGCACACCTCGACGACCTGCCCCGGTCGCGGCGTCAGGCCCGCCAGCGGCTCCAGCAGCGTTGAGTCGCAAGCTGGCCCCGGCACGTCGTGGAAGCGATCGTCGGTCAGGCCCACGAAGAGCTCTTCCCAGCCGCTGCCGGACCAGCGCAGGCGATGCACCGGTTGGGCGTCGAGCAACTCGTTCGCGACGACGAGCCCGCGCAGCGGCGCCAGGTCGTCGATGCCGGCGCGCCAGGTCAGCCGCGCGGCGAAGCCGCCCAGCCGCTCGCGCTGACGCGCGCGCGACGCGCCGTCCGGTTCGACCAGCACGCCACGTAGCGCGCCGGCGAAGTCGGGGCGTTGCGCCGCGACCCAGCCGAAGGCGGCATCGACGAGCGCGCCCGTGCCCGGGCCGATGTCGCACAGCGTGTACGCCGCCGGGCGGCCGCGGGCGTCCCAGTCGGCCGCCGCCAGCGCCGCGATCGCGTAGCCGAACAGCGGATGCAGCTCGGGGCTGGTGAGGAAATCCCCATCGCGGCCCACGGTGGGCCGGCCGGAGCGGTAGTAGCCGTGGGCGGGGTCGTAGAGCGCGGCGGCCATAAACTCGGCGAAACTGATGGGCCCCTGCGCCCGGATGCGCGCCGCGATCTGTCGCGCGGCCGGGGTCGCCTGGCTGCTTGGCAGGCGGAAGCGATCGCTGGGCGCGGGGCCGGCCGTCACGGCTGCGCGGTCCCGGCCGGCGCCCGGATCGCGTCCCGTCCCATGTGCATTGGGCCCCGTCTCGGCTGGATGCTGCATCTCGACCCAGTATATGGACGCAGCATATGGACGCGCGGGGGTTAGGATTGCGGACGGAGGGTCCGGTGGAACCGCGCTGCAAGCTCTGGCTCGAGCACGACGATCACCTGGGGATGAGCGACTACCGCGCGCGACTGCTCAGCGCCATCGCGGAGACGGGCTCGCTCTCGGCTGCGGCGCAGCGCCTGGGTCTCAGCTACCGCCGCGCCTGGGGGAAGGTGCGCGATCTCGAACGCCACCTGGGCATCCCGCTGGTTGAGAGCGTGGCCGGTGGCCCGGGCGGGGGCGGCTCGCGGCTCACGCCGGAGGGGGCCGAACTCGTGCGGCGCTACACCCAGTTCGCCGACGATGCCCGCCGCGCCGTCGCCGCCCTGTACGACGACGCCTTCAGCACGCCCGTGCCCACCGATCCCGCCACGCTGCGATCAGATCGCGACGGTCCGAGGTAGCTCCATCCGCGCGCTGGAGGATGCAGATCGATCGGTCGGGAGGGGCCGCGACCGCCGCCGTGGGAGGCGCCTACTCGGCGCGCGCTCCCAGAATGTTGACCGTCACCCGCCGCCGGCGCGCCCCATCGAGTTCCACCAAGAAGATGCTCTGGTACTCGCCCAACTGCAGGCAGCCGTCGAACAGGGGCACCGTCTCGCTCGTGCTGAGGAACAGGTGCTGGCAGTGGCTATGCCCGTTCTCGGGCTCGTTCGGGTGCATGTTGACCGTGCGGATGTCGAAGTCGTTGTGCCGGTAGTAGCGGTCGGGCGGCGCGATGCTGCGCAGCAGATCCTTGAAGTCCTCGATCAGCAGCGGCTCGTTCTCTTGCAGCCGTATCGCCGCCGTCGTGTGCGTGGAGAAGATCGTCACCTGGCCGAAGTCGAGGCCCGCCGCATCCACGACGCGGCGCACGTCGTCGGTGATATCGAGGAACCAGGGGCCCTCTTCGGTGCGATAGTCGAGTTGCCGCTGGATGGAACGGAACGGGCTCGTGGTCGTGTGCCGTTCGAATGGCGCAAGAATCACACCACCCGCCATCTGGGGCGCCGTCATGATGGTCCCTCGCTGAACAACTCCCAATAACCAGACGATAAGTTCGCGAACTGCCAACGGGGAAACGAAAATGATCCCGTTGCAGCCGAATTGCAGGGTAGCACAGCGGGACGGTCGCCGCTGAATTCGCGCCTTAGCCGGGTGGGTCGCTGGGGGCGCCGTGCTCGAGTCGCCGGACGAGTTGGTCCACGTGCGCAGCGTCGGGCGCCGCGGGTTCCTGCTCCCGGTACGTCCGCAGATCGCTCAGGGCGGCGTCGCCGAGACCCAGTTGCGCCGCGATCAGGCCGCGGTCGCGAATCTCGCCGATCGCCCACGGCGTCAACGCGACGAGATGCTCCGCCGCGCCCAGGGCGGTGGCGAAGTCGCGCCGCCGCACGCCCGCGACCTTGAGATTCTGGAGCACCCGAGCCAGGATCTGCCGCTTGGTGACCGCGCTAAGCAGCGACTCCGTCGCGCCGGCCCCGGTGGCCCCGGCCTCCCGCGCCCTGGCGAGGCGACGCTCCACGTCCTGACGCAGCGTGTCCACGCCGACCTCGCGCCCGCCATGGAACGGGTCGAGGTAGCGCCAGGCCCCATCCGGCTCCGCGCCGGCGGCGACGCGGACGAGGAAGTGCTGCGGCGCGCCCACGCCCTCGATCGTGATCCCCAGGCGCCGCCCGACCTCCATCAGCAGAATCGAGAGCGTGATCGGCAGCCCCCGGCGGCGTCGCACGACGCGGTGCAAGTAGGAGTTCTGCGGGTCGTAGTAGTCGTCCGGGTCGCCGCCGAAGCCGAGGTCGGCGAAGAGGAAGGCGGCCAGCCGGTCGGCGCGTTGGCCCGGCGCGGCGTCCGCCAGCAGCGGCTCCGCGTCGCGGCCGAGGGCGTCGAGTTGCCCGATCTCCGCCGCGACATCCAGGCCCGCGTCGGCGATGCGACCGACGCGCAGGGCGCAGTCCGTCAGATCGACGCCCGCATCCGGGCCGCCCGCGCGGGTGGCGAAATCGGCGGCGAGTCCGCGCAGACGGGCGGCCTCTGTTGTTTCCACGATCGCAGGGAGGCTAGCAGCCGCGTAGGCTGGAGATGAGGCGGTCGGGGGCTCGCATGACCCCGGACGTGAGCGCTCCACTCCGCCGGATCGCTGAGCCGCAAGGGAGCCGTGACCCGGCTGGACGCGTCTCACTGTACGGAGGAGCTCCGTCCATGACCGCCCCCTCGGCCGGCGAGCAACGGGCCCGGAAGCCCAGGCCCAAGACGCCCCCGCGACGCGACGCGCCGCCGATTGACCGCAGAGCCCGGCTCCGCATCCCCCCGCACCACGTCACGAAGCAGCCCGCCTTCGAACGCGTCCACAACTGGGACGAGGTCTACTACGGCTACACGCCGGAGCCGGCCATGTTCGAGGCGCAGCGCTGCATTCAGTGCCCCGCCGAGCCCTGTGTCGCGGCCTGCCCGGTCGGCAACGACATCCCCGGGGCGCTGGCCCAGCTCGAGCTGGGACGCATTGGCCCGGCCGCCGCCATCTTCCGCGCTACCAGCGAGATGCCGGAACTGTGCGGTCGCCTCTGCCCGCAGGAGCAACTCTGCGAGGGCCACTGCGTGGTGGGCAAGAATGCCAAGCCGGTCGCGATCGGCAAGCTGGAGTCCTTCATGGCCGATTGGGACCGCCGCCAGCGGGGCGGCTTCCCGGTCCCCGCCCCCCGTTTCGAGAGCGGTGGGCGTGTGGCGGTCGTTGGGAGCGGCCCGGCGGGCCTCGCCGTCGCCGAGCAGATGCGCTTGGCGGGACACTCTGTGACGGTCTTCGAGGCGTGGCCGCGCGCGGGCGGCGTGCTGCGCTACGGCATCCCCAACTTCAAGTCGGCCAAGAGCATCGTCGACGAGAAGATCGACGCCCTGCGCGAAGGCGGCATCGAATTCCGCACCGGCGTGCGCGTGGGGCAGGACGTGCGCTGGGACGCATTGCGCGCCTTCGACGCCATCTTCCTGGCGCAGGGGGCCGGCGCCGCGCGCCGTCTCCGCCTCGCGGGCGAGCAGTTGGCCCACGTCTTCAGCGCGACCGATTTCCTGGTGCGCGCCAATCTGCCCCCCGAGGACCTGCCCGCGGGGCAGCAGCAGAAGCCGTATGTGGGCCGGCGGGTGGTCGTCGTGGGCGGCGGCGACACGTCGATGGACTGCGTGCGCTCCGCCGTCCGACTGGGCGCGGAACACGTGACGCTGCTCTACCGGCGCACCGACAACGAGATGGCCGGCCGCCTCGAAGAGCGGCGGCACGCCCGCGAAGAGGGCGTCCACTTCGAATACCTGACGACGCCGGTGCAACTGCTGGGGCAGGACGGCGCCGTGTGCGCGATTGAGTGTGTGCGCATGGAGCTGGGCGAGCCCGATGAGAGCGGCCGTCGGCGGCCCTCCCCGATCGAGGGCTCCAACTTCGTCCTCGACGCCGATGCCGTCGTCGTCGCGGTGGGCTACGGCGTCGACCCCGAATTGCTGGGGCCGGAATCGGGCGTGGTCGTGGACGACTGGGGGCAGATCGTCGTCGATGCGGCGGGGCGCACGTCGCAGCCGGGCGTGTTCGCCGGGGGCGACAACGTCAACGGGGCCGACCTCGTGGTCACGGCGCTGGCCTCGGCCCACCAGGCGATCCCGGCGATGCTGGCCTACGTGGCCGACGGCCTCGCGGCGCGGGCGCCCGCCGCCGGCTGACCGCGCGCCGTGCCGGTTGCCGCCCCGCTGGCCGGCTACGCCCCGCTGTCGTTCGCGATGGGAATGAAGCGCTCGACGAAGTCGACGAGCCACTGCCCGTTGATGTTGATCGCATCCACGCGCAGGGTCAGCACGGTGTCCGTCCCCGGGACCGTGACCCCGACGTACACCCGCGCCCGGTCGCCTTCGACTTGGGCGCGGGCCTCGCCGAGGCCGCCGGCGGTGACGACATCCTGCTCATCGGACAGATCGCGGAGCACATCCTCGGCGTTCTTCCAGCCGGTCTGGCTGATCTTCTCGGGTCCGGCCAGGCCGAAGATGCTGACCGCGTCGCCCGTCTGCACCGCGTCGAGATACGTCAGCGCCAGGCCGGCGAGCGCGGTCGCCGTCGCGCCGCTGGCCTCGACCGCTTCCGGGAGCACCACGACGCTGAACACGTAGTCGCCGATCCGATGCCGCTCGCCTCCCGGCCGGCCCACCACCGCGGGAAACACATCGACGCGGTAGCGGCCGCTGACCGCCAGCTCCAGCGCCAGTTCGGCGTCGAGCCCGTGGCCGGAATCGTCGTTGATCGCCAGGAAGCCGCCCTCCGGGTCGAACACCTCGATGAACGTGTCGGCGCCGATCTCGCCATCGGCGCGGATGCGCACGACCTGGCCGGCCTCGCCGGCGAACTCAAACGTGTCGATATCGCCCGGGTGGTGGAGCCGGGCCTGCACGCTCTCACCGATCGACAGGATCCTCGAGTCGTCGGTCGCCTCGGCCGGCAACAGTTCCACGCTGACGATGAACTCCCCGCCGGACAGGCTGTCGTAGGGGACCACGCGGATCACCTGCAGACCCTCCGAGGGCAGCGTCGTGATGAGCAGCGAGTCGCGATTGGCGATGCTCTCATCGTCGTTGGTGCGGATCTCCGTGCGGTTGGGCTCCAGCAGCGTCACGACGGGATCCATGGTGGCGAGCCCATCGACGCGGATACGGACGAGGTCGCCCTCGGCGCCCTGGAAGCGGAACTGCGCGGGCTCGTCGGGCGTGATGACGCTGGACCGGATCTCGCTGCCGTAGACCAGATGGTTGGCGGGCAGGGCGGGCTCCGGTGCGGCTTCGGTCTCGGCTTCAGCGGCGGCTGCAGCGTCGGCCGTTTCCTCCTCAACGGGCGGGTCGGCCGGCGCCTCGGTTTGCGCCTGCTCTTCGGCGGCCGCTTCCTGGGCCGCTTCTTGGGCCGGTTGCTGGGCGGGCGCCTGGTCTTCTGCCTGGTCTTGCGCTGGGGCCGGCTGCTCGGCTTGCGTCTGGGTTTGGGCCTCGGCTTGCGTTTGGGTTTGCGCCTGGGCCGGCTGCTCGGTTTGCGCCGGCTCCGCGGCGGCTTGTTCGGTGTCGGCCGGCGCGGCGTCGGCCGGCGCGGCCGCTGCGGCGGACTGCGCCTGGGCCGCCGGCGCCGCCGGCGCCGCCTCCTGCGACGGCGCCTCGGCCGCCTGCCCGGCAGCGACGTCCTCCCCGGCCTGGAGCTCGGCCTCCTCGTCGTCGCCGCCCCAGAAGCACCCCGTCAGCAGGAGCGCCGAGATCAGAATTCCGCCTGTGAGAGAGAGAAGAGGTTTGCGCATGGTTGTCCGACGTTCCGCCACGATTACCCGGTGGATTCCGCCGACCACCCGGATCGTAACACCTGACGGCTTAGGTGGACGTGCGGTTCCCCCATAAGTCACGCACGGGGCCGCCGGACGCCCCTCGATTGTCGCCGGCGGGCCACCCTCTATACTGATGGCCGCGCCCCGGAATCGGGCGCGCAGCGGCAGGGCGCTCCGGCGCAGCGTTGGGGAGACGGCGTGAGCTACGAGATCGTCGAGAACTGCATCGGCTGCACGGCCTGCGTGAACCGCTGCCCCACGAACGCCATCTACGGCGAGCGCAACGTCATCCACTACATCGACCCGGTGCTCTGCATCGACTGCGGGGCCTGCGGCGCCGTCTGCCCGGTCGAGGCGATCCTGGACGAGGTGGGCGACCTCTGCCGCAAGTTCCCCAAGAAGGAATGGCCCAAGGCGGTCGTCGTCTCGGACCGCTGCATCGGGTCGGGCTGCGAGATCTGCATCAACGTCTGTCCCTTCGACGCCCTCGTGCTCGACCACACCCCCGGCGCGACCGACTTCTTCGGGCAGGCCGTCGTGATCGAGAAGAACTGCACCGGCTGTCGCCTGTGCGAGGACTCCTGCGGCTGGGACGCCGTGCACATCTTCCCGGAGCGGGAGTTGCTCAAGAAGCAGTACTACCCGAACGACAAGCCCACGCCGGGACAGCAGAAGTTCGGCAAGCAGAAGACCGCCGCCGCCGTCAGCTAGGCCGCCCCTCGCGCGACGTCCGGAACCTCACCCCCTCACCCCCCTCTCCAGCTGAAGCGCTGGAGAGGGGGGACCGGAGGGGGTATGGGGGGGGGGGGGTCGGCAGGGGGGGTCGAGAGCACACGTGCACGCCCTGCGGAGTTTTTCCACCTCCCGGCTGGGGGTCGATCGCGAAAGGGCCGATAATCACTGGCGTTTCTGTGGGTGCGCGGGCGCGCAGGCGGAGTCAGGGGCGGTCACTGGGGGTCACCTGGGCGCACGAGTGTGCACGAGTGTGCACGAGTGTGCATGTGTGTGCACGAGTGTGCACGAGTGTGCATGTGTGTGCACGAGTTGATCGGGGGTTGAGCACCGGCGCTCCTTCCTGGAGCGACCGCGTTCCGCGGGTCTCCATCGCAGTATAGCGGATGCTAGGCGACGTGGCGAGGCGGCCTCCCGGCCGCGCGACGTTCGGAACCTCACCCCTAACCCCCTCTCCCTCCGATCCCTCCTCTCCACTGCTCGGCAATGGATGAGGAGGTTCGGGGGTGAGGGGGTTCGGGGCTGAGGTTCCGGCGCCCGGCACCGATAAATTATATGGAATCAGCCATAGTTCCTTTCTATATTACATAACGGGGCTGGGGGTGCACGCTCATAATGTGCGAGACTGTGCGTGCTCACGCACCGAGCGATCCCACAACGGGACAGCCGGGGACCAGAAGGGAACATGTGATGAGCCGCCGGAACTATTGGACGACCCTGCGACAGCGGAAGATCTCACGCCGCACCATGTTGGGAGCCAGCGCGAAGGCTGGGGTTGGAGCAGCCGGGCTGGCCTTGGTCGGCTGCGGCGACGACGACGATGACGCCGCACCGGCCGCCGTCGATACGTCGGCGATCGACGCGGCGGCGGGTGACGCGAGCGCCGCGGCCAGTGCCGCGGGTGAAGCGTCGGCCGCCGCATCCGAGGCGTCGGCTGCCGCATCCGAGGCCGCCGCCGCGGCTTCGCAGGCCGCCGACGCCGCCGATGCCGCCGCCGCCTTGGCCGCCGAGGCGGCCGAGTCGGAGGACGCCGCCAACGCGGCCGCCGCCGCGGAAGCCGCGGCCGCCGCGGCCGCCCAGGCCGCCGACGCCGCGTCCGCGGCCGGTGACGCCGCTGCCGCGGCCGTCGCGGACGCCGCCGCGCAGGCCGCCGAGGCCGCCGCCCAGGCCGCCCGCGACGCGGCCGCGGCAGTCGAGGCCGGCACCGCCACCGCGGCGGCCGCCCAGGCCGCCATCGACGAGGCCGCCGAGGCCGCGGCCGCCGCCGCGGCTGCCGCCGGCGAGGCGTCCGCCGCCGCCGGCGCGGCCGCCGCCACCGCCCAGGAGACCGCCGAAGCCGCGGCCGAGACCGCCGCCGCGGCCGTCGCCGCGGCCCAAGAGGCCGCCGACGCGGCCCAGGAGGCCGCCGAGAGCGCCGCCATGGCGGCGGAGGACGACGAGGCCCCGGCCACCGGCCCGCAGCGTGGAGGCATCATCACCTGGCACGGGGGCGACGGCGGCATCCTCGACCCGGCCATCGCCGACCACGGCTTCCTCGACAGCAGCATTTTCCCGGTCTACGACCACCTCAACTACCTCGATGAGGGCGGTGTGCTCACCTCGGCGATGGCGGAGCTGCCCGAGGTCGTCGATGACGTCACCTTCGTCTACAACATCAAGCCGAACGTGCACTGGCAGGACAAGGCCCCGCTGAACGGGCGGCAGTTCGTCGCCGAGGACGCTTCCTTCGGACTCCAGCGCTTCGGCCAGGACAACCCCGAGTTCATCTGGAGAGACCGCTTCGCCAGCGTCGACCAGTTCGAGGTCACCGACGAACTCACCCTGCGCCTCACGCTCGGGGAGGTGTTCGCGCCGCTGCTCACCGCCGTCGGCGAGATCCAGATGCTGATGATCTCGCGCGACGCGGTCGAGGCCTTCGGCGACGACGCCATCGCCAGCGACGCCGCGACCGCCATCGGCACCGGCGGCATGCAGCTGGTCTCCCGGGAGGCCGACGTGCTCACCGAGCTTGAACGCAACCCCAACTACTACCGCGAAGGGCTCCCCTACATCAACGGGCTGCGGGCGAACTGGAATCTCGACGGGGCGTACCGGGCCGCGCAGTACGTCGCCGGCGAGGCCGACATCCTCTTTGCGCCGTGGTTGGGCTTCCCGGCGGAGAACGAGGCCGTGCGGGGCCAAGTCGGCGAGGAGAACCTCGTCGAAGTGCCCATGAATGCGACCTGGAACTGGACGGCGGTCCACTTCCACACCAAGGTCGAGCCCTACGGCGACCCGCGCGTGCGCACCGCCCTGCACCTCGCCACCGACCGGGAACAGCTCCTCGTGACGACTCAAGGCGTGACGGAAATCGGCGGACCGATCTCCCACGCGATCGGCGCATACGCCTGGACCGTCGACGAACTCCGTCAGCGTCCCGGCTACCGCTCCGGCGCCCAGCGCGAGGAGGACCTGGCCGAGGGCCGGCGGCTGCTCGACGCCAGCGGCTACGACCCGGCGAGCGTGCCGCCGATGACCGCCGCTGCTGGCTACGGAACCGCGTACGCGGAGGTGATGCAGCAGAACTTCGCCGAAATCGGCTTCGAGGTCGCAGTCCACGAGCAGCCCGACTCGGAGAACAACACCCTGCGGGCGGCGGGGGAGTTCACCCTCACCTACCAGGGCCTCGGGGGCGCGTTCGACCCCGACGTCCTCTACGGACTCAGCCACAGCGACGGCGGACGCAACTTCGGCGAGTTCTCGGACCCCGGGCTCGACGCGCTGCTGGAGCAGGGACGCTCCACCCTCGCCGCCGAGGACCGTTTGCCGATCTACGACGAGGTCCAGACCAAGCTGCTCGAACTCAATCCCCAGATCTACTGCAACTGGGGCCGGCCGGTCGTCGGACACCGGCCCTGGCTCACGGGCTACGGCTCGACCAACAGCAGCACCGCCGCCACCTATCGGTGGTACCGGTCGTGGTTCGAGGGCAAGCCCGGCGTCTAGCGGGGTTGCACCGCGGCGCTCCCCCCGCTCCGCCCGGCCTCACCCCCTCACCCCCTCACCCCCTCTCCAGCTGAAGCGCTGGAGAGGGGGGGACCGGAGGGGCGAGGGGGCGGGAACGGGCGCTAGTCGCCGTTGCCGTGGCTGCGGTACTTCGCGTCCGTCGATTCGAGCACGGAGCGGTCCAGGATGTCCGCGATCTCGACATCCTGCTCGATGCCGCCGAACTCCCGCAGGACGTCGTGCAGCGCCTGGAACTGCGCCTCCGTGAACCAGCCCAGGCCGTTGGCCCGCGTCAGTTCCGACGTCGCATTGGCCAGGTCGGTCTCCAGCAGGAAGCGCTCGTGGAGCAGGTCGGCCTCCTCGCTAATGAAGGCGCGCGTCGCCTCGATCGCGGCCGCCGGGTCGGCCAGGGCGAACTGGACGCCTCGCATCGTGGCGGTCAGGAAGCGGCGCAGCGCCTCCCGGCGCGTCTCGTCGGCCAGCAGGTCCTCGGTCACCACATAGGTCACGCCGAGCGTCGGCACGCCGGCGTCGCCGGCCTGGAAGATGCGGATCGATTCCCCCATCACGCGCTGCAGGATGTCGGGCTCGTTGTTCAGGAACACCGGGTAGACGTCGACCTGCCCCTCGGGCAGCACGACGGGGTTGAAGCCCACGCCGACGAGCTCCACGTCGTCGGCGCTGAGGCCGTTCGCGTTGAGCAGCGCCAGGAATTCGGCCTGCACGACGCTCTTGAAGCCCACCGTGCGTCCCGCGAAGTCGGCGGGCGACGCAATGCCGCTGTCCTCCAGGACGACGTACCCCAGGTCGCCCGACTGCCCGAAGAGCGCCACCACGACCAGCGGCGCCCCCGGGTCGGCGCGGCGCTGGATGACCTCGCTGGCGGGCTGCGTCGTGAGATCGACGTCGCCGCTCAGCAGCAGCCGGATGTGCTCGCCCTGCCCCGACGGGTGCTGGATGGTCACGTCCAGGTCCAGCTCGTCGAAGAAGCCCTGCTGGTCGGCGACGTACGCCGCGACGAACGGCAGGTTGGCCTGCGCGCGGAAGCCCGCCATGAACGTGAAGCTGAGCCGCTCGTCGTCGGCGTCGTCGGCGGCGCCGCCGCCGCAGGCCGCGACGACCAGCGCCGTGATCAGCCCGAGCGCGACGATCGTGGCCGCCAACGCACGTCGGCGGTGTCGCGGGAGGGCTAGGGATCGGTGTCGTAACGGCATGCGCCGGATCGTACGCAGCGAGCCCGCCCGGGTAGGTTGTATAATGCAACGCACTGTGTCACCGGGAGAGCACGCGCGCGATCCGCTGGGGGCGGCCCTCGATATCGTGGGCGATCGCTGGTCGCTGCTGGTCGTGCGCGACCTGCTGCGCGGGCACACCCGCTTCAGCCAGCTGCGCGAGTCGGTCGTGGGCATCGCGCCCAACATCCTGACCGAGCGCCTGCGCCGGCTCGAGCGTCACGGCGTGCTCGAGCGGCGTCGCTACAGCGATGCGCCTCCCCGCGACGAATACCTGCTGACGCGGCGCGGGCACGGCCTGGGGGCCGCCGTGGGCGCGCTGCTGATCTGGGGCGAGGCGGCGCAGCACGACCTCAGCCTGATCGACCTGACCTGCGGCCACGAAGTGGCCCTCGTCTATCGCTGCCCGGACTGCGAGCGCGACACGCCGCGCTCGCAACTGCGCATCGTCGAGGGCTGAGGCGTCCCGGGGCGGGCTACTCGCTGGTCTCCGGTGCGAGGTCGCCGACATCGGTCGCGGTGCCTTCCCCGCCGAAGGGGGCCGTCTGGTTGAGGACGAAGCTCTTGAACCACCAGCCGTCGACGGCGTCGCGGCGGAACTCCGCCACGAGGTGGTGTTTGTAGCGCACCTTCAGATCGGTGCCGAGGTCCACATCGTCCCCCTCGATCTCCAGCAACTCGGCGACGCCGGTGATCTTGACGACGACCCGCTTGACCTCGCGGCGCCTGATCTTGCTGGCCAGCCGGCCCTCGGCGTTCGTCTCGTCGGCGCCGCGCGCGCTGGGCGGGCTGGTGGGCTCTGCGGTCATGGGGTGCTCCCTCCGCCCCGCGTCGCGGGGGCGTGCGTCGATCCGACCCGTCTGGTCGTCCGGCCGCTATTTTACTCGGCTTGGGCGTACGCGGCTCCGGCCCCAGCGACGCCCCACCGGCCCCCGCCGGCGCGACTCAGCCCGGCGTGGTCCAGGTGGACCGGTGCCAGGAGAGCAGCCGGCGCTCGGCCAGGGACAGCGCGACGTTCATCAGCACGCCGATGACGGCCAGCGTGACGACCGCCGCGAACAGCCGGTCGAGCCGCACGAGCCGGTTCTCCTCGTCGATGACGGCGCCCAGACCGCCCTGCCCGGCCGCGAAGAACTCGGCCACCACCGCCCCGATCAGGCTCAGCGTGGCGGCGATCTTCAACGCCGCGAAGACATAGGGCAGCGCCGACGGCCAGCGCAGGCGCAGGAAGATCTCGCGCGGGGAGGCGTGCAGCGAGCGCAGGAAGTCGAGCGCGCCCGGGTCGACGTCGCGGAAGCCCACGATGCCGTTGATCAGCACCGGGAAGTAGGTGATCAGCGCCGCGATGGCGACCTTCGGCTCCCAGCTGAAGCCGAACCAGATCACGAACAGCGGCGCGAGCGCGACGATGGGCGTCACCTTGACCGTGATCGCGATCGGCAGCAGCGCGCGCTCCAGAGTCGTCGAGTGGGCCATCAGGATCGCCAGCACGATCGCGGCGCCGGCCCCGACCGCGAGCCCCGCCGTCGCCACCGCGAAGGTGCGCAGGCCTTCCTGCGCGAAGAAGCCGAGGTCGCCGACCAGCGCCTTCGCGACCGACGACGGCGGCGGCAGGACGAAGCGGCTGATGTCGTTCACTTCCACCCAGGCCTCCCACACCACTGCCGCGAGCACGGCCGCGATGAGTGGGGGCGCCAGGTAGGGCAGCGCGGCGCGCGCCCAGCGCGTCCACTCGACGCGCAGCGGCGCGGTCGCCGTGGGCCGGCGACCCCGGTCGCTCACGGCGGCGCCTCATCGGCGGGCCCCTGTTCGGGCGGCCCAGTGCGCAGCAGGGCGCGGATCTGGTCGACGGCGTCGAGGAAGGCGGGCGTGCGCTCGCCCGACGGCCGGCGCGGGCGCGGCAGGTCGATCGCGACCTGCGCGACGATCCGGCCCGGGCGCGGGCTCATCACGACCACCCGATCGGCCAGCGCGACCGCCTCGGCGACGGAGTGCGTCACGAACAGCACCGTCTTGGCCGCGGCGCGGGCCGTGGGTTCGCGCTCCCAGACGCGGAGCAGCTCGTAGCGCATCTGCTCGCGCGTGATCTCGTCCAGCGCCGCGAAGGGCTCGTCCATCAGCAGCAGGTCCGGATCGACGGCCAGCGCGCGGGCCAGCGCGACGCGCTGCTGCATGCCGCCGCTCAGCTCGTGGGGCCGCGCCCGCTCGAAGCCCTCGAGCCCCACCAACCGGATCAGCGCCTCGGGATCGGACTCGGCGGCGCCGCGGTTCGCCGCGCGGTTGACGGTGTGGGGCAGCGCGATGTTCGCCCGCACGTCGCGCCAGGGGAGCAGCGCCGGCGTCTGCGCGACGAGGCCCAGCCGCTTGCCGGCCTGCGCCGCGCCCGCGGAGCCGCCCAGGACGCGCACGACGCCCCGGCTGGGCGGCAACAGTCCCGCCGCGATCCGCAGCAGCGACGTCTTGCCGCAGCCGCTGGGCCCCACGACGACGACGAACTCCCCCGGCCGCACGCTGAGGTCGATGCCGTCGAGGGCGCGCAGGTCGTCGTAGTCCAGCCCCACACCGGAGAGATGCAGCGCGGCCTCCGCCGGCGGCGCGGTCGCGGCGGGGCTCGGCGTCGATGCGACCATGATGCTCCTCGCCGGCCGCGGCCGGCATGGGTACGGTAGCCCGCCGCCAGCCGGAACCGGAGCGCGTGCCGCACGCGACAGGGAGGCGCCGGCCGCCCCTGTATTCTCCACCCGGCCGGTACGGCCTGCGATCCGTGGATGGAAGGGCGTCGCACGTGACGACTGACGAGCTGACCGTTGGCTTGATCGGGGGCACGGGGCCCGAGGGGCGCGGTCTCGCGCTGCGGCTGGCGCAGGCCGGCCTGGCGGTGCGGATCGGCTCCCGCCGGGCCGAGCGCGCCGAGCAGGCCGCGAGCGACGTCCGTGCCGCGCTGCCCGACTGCGACGTCGCCGGCCACGTCAACGCGACGGCCGTGGCGGGCGCCGATCTGGTCATCGTCGTCGTGCCCTACGACGGACACGCCGCCACGCTGACGGATCTGCGTGACGCGATCGGCGACAAGATCGTGATCGATGCGGTGGTGCCGTTGCGCTTCTCCGGCGGCCTGCCCGGGACCGTCGCCGTGCCAGAGGGCAGCGCCACGCAGCAGGCCCAGGCGCTGCTGCCGGCGGCGCGCGTGGTCGGCGCCTTCCACAACCTCAGCGCCCAGAAGCTGCAGGCGCTCGACACGCCGATGCAGGGCGACGTGCTCGTCACCGGCGACGACGCCGAGGCGAGGGCCGCCGTCATGCGCCTGGCCGCGCGCATCCCCGACCTGCGCCCCCTCGACGCCGGCCCGCTGGCGATGTCGCGCTTCGTCGAAGACCTCACCGCGCTGATCCTGGGGATCAACCGTCGCTATCGGACGCAGGCCGCGGTGCGGATGCTGGGCGTCGAGTCGTGAGCGGGCCCGATGGCTACCGGGTCTTCCCCGTGCGCGGCCTGCCCGAGGTGCAGGCGGGCGACGACCTGGCCGCGCTGATCGACGGCGCGCTGCACGCCCAGGGGACGCCGCTCGAGCCCGGCGATGTGCTCGTCGTGACGCAGAAGATCGTCAGCAAGGCGGAGGGCCGGCTGGTGCGACTGGCGGACGTGGAGCCCGGCGATCGCGCCCGCGCCTGGGCCGCCGCCTGGGACAAGGACGCCCGCCAGGTGGAGCTCGTGCTGCGCGAGGCCGCGCGCATCGTGCGCATGGAGCGCGGCGTGATCATCACGGAGACGCGCGAGGGCTGGATCTGCGCCAACGCCGGCATCGACCAGTCGAACATCGCCGGTCCGGACGGGGAGCAGGACGTGGTCTCGTTGCTGCCCATCGACTCCAGCGCCTCGGCGCGCCGCATCCGCGCCGGCCTGGTCGCGCGGGGGCAGCCGGGCGTGGGCCTGATCGTTAGCGACACCTTCGGCCGGCCCTGGCGGGACGGCCTCACGAACGTCGCCATCGGCGTGAGCGGGATGGCCCCGCTGCGCTCCTACGTGGGACAGATCGACGAACACGGCTACGACCTGCGGGTCACCGTCATGGCCATCGCCGACGAGCTGGCGGCGGCGGCCGAGCCCGTGATGAACAAGCTCGACCGCGTCCCCGTCGCCGTCGTGCGCGGGCTGGATGTGCCGCCATCGGAGGACGACGCGTCGACGCTCGTGCGCCCGGCGGAGATGGATCTGTTCCGCTAGGCCCGGCCCCCGCCCCGGCTTCACCGCCGCTCCCTCTGATCCCCCCTCTCCATTGCTCGGCAATGGAGAGGGGGTTCGGGGGTGAGGTTCCGGCGCCCGGCACCGATAAATGTCATTGATGCATCAATCAAAGTTTGCTATATTACATAACGGGAGGGGGGATGCGCTCTCATAATGTGCCATACTGTGCGCGCTCACGCACCGAGCGATCCCACAACGGGACAGCCGGGGACCAGAAGGGAACATGTGATGAGCGACCGTAACTATTGGACCACCCTGCGACAGCGGAAGATCTCACGCCGCACCATGTTGGGAGCCAGCGCCAAGGCTGGGGTTGGGGCCGCCGGGCTGGCCTTGGTCGGCTGCGGCGACGACGACGATGACGCCGCGCCGGCCGCGGTCGATACGTCGGCGATCGACGCGGCGGCGGGTGACGCCAGCGCCGCGGCCAGCGCCGCGGGTGAGGCGTCAGCCGCCGCGTCCGAAGCGTCGGCCGCCGCATCCGAGGCCGCCGCCGCGGCTTCGCAGGCCGCCGACGCGGCCGATGCGGCCGCCGCCCTGGCCGCCGAGGCGGCCGAGTCGGAGGACGCCGCCAACGCGGCCGCCGCCGCGGAGGCCGCCGCCGCGGCCGCCGCCGACGCTGCCGACGCCGCATCCGCGGCCGGTGACGCCGCAGCCGCAGCCGTCGCGGACGCCGCCGCGCAGGCCGCCGAGGCCGCCGCCCAGGCCGCCCGCGACGCGGCTGCGGCGGTCGAGGCCGGCACCGCCACCGCGGCGGCCGCCCAGGCCGCCATCGACAACGCCGCCGCGGCCGCCGCCGCTGCGGCCGAAGCCGCCGGCGAGGCGTCCGCCGCCGCCGGGCAGGCCGCCGCCACCGCCCAGGAGACCGCCGAAGCCGCGGCCGAGACCGCCGCGGCCGCCGTCGCCGCGGCCCAAGAGGCCGCCGATGCGGCCCGCGAGGCCGCCGAGAGTGCGGCCATGGCGGCGGAGGACGACGAGGCCCCGGCCACCGGCCCGCGGCAGGGAGGCGTCCTCAACTTCCCGGCATGGGATGGAGGCATCCTTGACCCGGCCGTCTCCGACCATGGCGGCTTCGACAGCAGCTGGCTCCCGATCTACGACCACATCAACTACCTCGATAACGGCGGGGTGCTCACCTCCGCGATGGCGGAACTGCCCGAGGTCGTCGATGACCTCACCTTCATCTACAACATCAAGCCGAACGTGTACTGGCAGGACAAGCCCCCGCTGAACGGCCGCCAGTTCGTCGCCCAGGACGCCGCCTTCGGACTCGCCCGCTTCGGCGAGGACAACCCCGAGTTCATCTGGAGAGACCGCTTCTCCAGCGTCGACCAGTTCGAGGTCACCGACGAGTTCACCATGCGCCTCAAGACGAAAGAGGTGTTCTCGCCGCTGCTCACCGCGGTCGGCGAGATCCAGATGCTGATGATCTCACGCGACGTGATCGAGGCCTTCGGCAACGACGGCCTCGCCACCAACCCCGAGGCAGCCGTCGGTACCGGCGGCATGCAATATGTCTCCCGTGAGCCCGGCGTGCTCACCGAGCTCGAACGCAACCCCAACTACTTCCGCAACCCGCTCCCCTACTTCGACGGGTTCCGGTCGAACTGGAATACCGACGGGGCGTACCGGGCCGCGCAGTACGTCGCCGGCGAGGCGGACATACTCGACGAGCCGTGGTTCGGCACCCCAGCAGCGAACGAGGCCGTGCGGGCCCAAGTCGGCGAGGAGAACATCGTCGACCTGCCCATGAACGCGAGCTGGAGCATCTCGATGCACATCCACACCAAGGTCGAGCCCTACACCGACCCGCGCGTGCGCCTCGCCCTGCATCTGGCCGTCAACCGGGAACAAATCCTCGCGGTGGCCCAAGGCTTCCTGGAGATCGGCGGGCCGATCACCCACGCGGCCGGCGTCTACGCCTGGACCCCGGACGAGCTGCGCCAACTGCCCGGCTACCGCTCCGGCGCGCTGCGCGAGGAGGATCTGGCCGAGGGCCGGCGGCTGCTCGACGCCAGCGGCTACGACCCAGCCAGTGTGACGCCGATGACCTGCTGGGACGGAGTCACCGCGTACGCGCAGGTGATCCAGCAGAACGCTGCCGAAATCGGCTTCGAGGTCGATCTTGAGGAGCTTGCCAACGCGGAGTCGCACTCCAGGAAGCAGGTAGGGGACTTCTCCATCCACCACGATGGCCTCGGCGGCGCGTTCGACCCCGACGCCCTCCACAACGGCCACCACACCGACGGCGCGCGGGCTTGGGGCGAGTTCTCGGACCCCGAGATCGACGCGCTGCTGGAGCTGGGACGCACGACCATCGGCACCGAGAACCGGGTGCCGATCTACGATGAAATCCAGACCAAGCTGGTCCAAGAGCACAATCCCCAGATCTACTATTGTTGGGGCCGGCCAGTCGTCGGCCACCGTCCCTGGATCAAGGGCTACGGTCCGACCAACAGCAGCACCGCCGCCACCCAGGCGCTGTACCGGTCGTGGTTCGAGGGCAAGCCCGGGGTGTAGGACCTCACCCCCTGTCCCCCTCTCCATCCAGAAGGATGGAGAGGGGGAACGTGGGCGCGGCATCGTAGGGGCGCCCCTCGTGGGCGCCCGGACTCTGCCCGGCTGGGCGCCCGGTTGGGCGACCACAAGGGTCGCCCCTACGACTGCGGCGGCGGCGGGACGCCATCGTCTCGCGGATGGCGCGCCCATGCGCGAAGATCGACGCGTGCCCGCCGACGACTACCTCTCGCTGCCCGACGCGGCGCTGCTGCGGCAGTGCCGTTTCGAGACGCTGCGCGTGTCGGGGCCGGGCGGGCAGCATCGCAACCGGCGCGACACGGCCGTGCGCCTGACGCACGGCCCGACCGGCCTCGTGGCGCAGGCCTCGGAGCAGCGCTCGCAGTTGCGCAACCGCGAGCGGGCGCTGCGGCGTCTGCGGGCCACGATCGCGCTCGAGCATCGCCGGCCGGTGTGGCTGGAGCGGTACACGCCGCCCGCCGCGCTGGAGGCGATCCTGCCGCCCGTGCCCGGTCGCAAGGCCCGCGACCGCATCGGCCCCAAGCATCGCGACTACTGGACCGGCGTCCAGGCGCTGCTGGACCTCTTCGTGGCGGTCGGCGGATCCGTGTCGGAGACGGCGGAGCGCGTGGGCCTGAGCACCGGGGCGCTGTCGCGCTTCCTTGTCGGCGACCCGCGGTTGCTGCGCGCCGTCAACGGCTGGCGGGAGGCGCGCGGCATGCGGCCGCTGCGCTGATCAGGCGCCGGCATCGCCGAGCGCGGCGCGGCAGGCCGTCGCAGCGGCGTGGCCGCTGCGCACCGCCGACTCCATCGTCGCGGGCCACTGGGTGTCCGTCCACGCCCCCGCCAGGAAGAGCCGCTCGACGCCGGTCACGGGCCCGGGGCGCAGCGCCGCGACGCCCGGCGCCGGCCGGAACGTCGCCTCCATCTCCTTGACCACGCGCCAATGCGTCACGGCCGGCGCCGGGGTCGCGGCGTCGCGCGGCGCGGGGAAGGCGCGCCGCAGCGCCGCGATGGTCGTCGCCGCGACGTCGGCCTGGGGCAGAGCGGCTTGGGCGTGCGCGCCGGAGAGCGAGACGGTGATCCACTGACCGCCGTCGGACTCGGTGTCGCCCCGGCCGCCGATGCGGGTGCGATTGAAGACGTACTGCACGTCGGGGTCGAGGACGGCCACGAAGTCGTCGCGCAGCAGCGGCCGGTCCCAGCGCAGGTGCACGTTGACGATCGGGCTGTAGCGGAACGCGTCGAGGGCGTCGAGGCCGCGCCGGCCGTGCCAGACGCCGGGCAGCAGCGCCTGGGCCTGATTGGGCGGCAGGGCCAGCACCACGGCGTCGGCCTCGATGGGGTTTCCCGCCAGCACGACGCCGCCCGCGCGGCCGTCCCGCTCGACGAGGCCGCCGGCGCGCGTGCCCAGGCGCGTCCGCCCGCCCGCCGACTCGAAGCGCTCCCGCGCTGCCTCCGCGATCCGCGACAGCCCCACCCGCGCCACGCCGATGTCGGCGCCGTGCGCGTCCTGCAGGAGCCCGGTCTTGAGCACGTAGGCGGCCTGCGCGGCGCTGACGGCGTCGGAGGTGTCGTTGCAGGTGGGCAGGATGATCAGGTCCCAGAAGCGCTCGATGACCCGCTGCGACTGCCCATGCGCGCGCAGCCAGTCGCCGAAGCTGCGCCCGTCCAGGCGCCGGCGCGCGTCGTCCGGCATGCGCAGCAGGGGCAGCACCGCGCGTCCCAGGGCCAGCCGCTCGCGACGGCGGAGGTGCGGGAAGCGCAGCAGCGACCAGGCCAGATTCAGCGGCGCCGGCAGCGGACCGGGCAGCGCGGCGATCGCGCCCAGCGCGCCGGTCTCGGGGTCCAGGACGGGCACGCGCAGCCGCGGCTGCAGGTCGACGTCGTCCTGCAGGCCCAGCCGGTCGATCAGCGCCAGGTAGGCCGTGCAGCAGCGCAGGTAGACGTGCTGCCCGTTGTCGAGTTCGACGCCGCTCGCGGGGTCGGTGAAGGAGAACGTCTTGCCGCCGACGAAGGGGCGCCGCTCGATCAGCGTCGTGGCCAGCCCCGCCTCGGCCAGGTCCAGCGCGCAGGTCAGGCCCGCCAGCCCACCCCCGACGACGGCGACGCGCTGGCTCAACGGGGACGCCGCCGCGGCGTCGCGCCGCCGATCCAGAGCCGGAACAGGAGCAGCGCCCGCCCCACCTTCGAGGGGCTCACGCGGGCGCTGTAGACGTCGTAGTCGCGCTTCACGATCTCGCTGAGGATGCCGCGATAGACGCCCTGCAGGCCGTTGCAGCACATGCGGCTGCGGGGGCCGTCGAGCAGCGGGATGAGGCGCTGGCCGCTGTCGTAGAGCGCGAAGGCGCGCTCCGCGTAGTCGGCCATGAGGGCGCGGAACGCCGGGCTGTAGCGACTCTCCAGCAGGTCGGTTTCGCCGTAGCCGTGGCGCCTGAGGTCCTCCTGGGCGAGGTAGATGCGGTCCCGCGCGGCGTCCTCCTTCACGTCGCGGAGGATGTTCGTGAGCTGCAGCGCCCGCCCCATGTCGATGGCGGCCTCCCGCGCCAGATCGGCGCGCGAGCGGTCGTAGCCGAAGATCTCGACGCAGATCAGCCCGATCACCGACGCCGCCTGGTAGCAGTAGTCGAGCAGGTCGGCGTAGCTCTCGTAGCGGCGCTGATCGAGATCCTGCTGCATGCCCGCGATCAGGTCGTGGAAGAGCTCCGGCGGGATCGCGAACCGCGACACGGCGTCCCCCAGCGCGACGGCGAGCCAGCTCGTTCCGCGGCGCCCCCCCGGGCCCGGGCGCTGGTCGCCGTAGGCCTGCGCGAGGATGGCCCGCGCCTCGTCGAGCCGCCGCAGGCGGACGTCGCGCGATCCGGTCTCGTCGACCGCGTCGTCGACGCTGCCGGCGAAGGCGTAGGCGGCGTAGATCGCGTTGCGCTTGTCGCGCGGCAGCGAGGCGAAGGCGTAGTAGAAGTTCGTCGCCCGGCGCTTGGTGAAGGCGCGGCATTCGGCGTAGGCGCCGGCGACGGTCGGGCCGGGCGCGTCGATGGCCATGGCCTCAGCCGATCCCGAGCCGGTGGCGCGAGAGCGCCCGCAGCGCCAGCCAGGCCTTGTGCGGGCCGGACACCGTGGGCCGGCGACGCAGGACGTCGTAGCGCTGCCGCTCGATGGCGCGCAGCACGGCCCGGCCGCCGTCGCTGAACAGCTGCAGGTCGACGCGCAGCGGCCGATCCACCATCTCGATCAGCGGCAGCCCCTCGCGGAAGAAGCTCTCCGCGCGGTCGACCTCGAACCGCATCAGGGCGCGGAAGTTGGCGTCGCAGCGCTGTTCCGGGATCTGCGCCTCCTCGACGCCGAAGCGCGCCAGGTCGTCGAGCGGCAGGTAGACGCGGCCGGCGCGGTAGTCGCGGGCGACGTCCTGCCAGTGGTTGGCCAGCTGCAGCGCCGTGCAGGTGGCGTCGGAGAGGCGCAGGCGCTCGGCGTCGGTGTAGCCGAACAGCGCCAGCACCATCCGGCCGACCGGGTTGGCCGAGTGCTCGCAGTAGTGCAGCACGTCGGCGAAGGTGGCGTAGCGCGACTGCCGCTGGTCGATGCGGTTGGCCTCGATCAGGCGGCGGAAGCCCTCGGGGTTGAGCGGCGCCTCCTGCGCGACCCGGCGCAGCGCGACGCCGATCGGGTGGCGCGGCCCCGCGCCCCCCGCCGCGAACGCCCGGTCCGTCTCCGCCTCCCACTCGTCGAGCAGGGCGAGGCGCGCGGCGCCGCGATCCGCGGCGTCGCCGGCCGCCTCGTCGCCGAGGTCGTCGGTGAAGCGGCAGAACGCGTAGACGGTGAACATGGCGGGCCGCAGCGAGGCCGGCAGGAAGCGTGAGACGACCGTGAAGTTCTCGTACTGGCGGCGGGCGTAGCGCTCGCACCAGCGCGCGGCGGCCTCCGGCGTCGCGGCGATGTCGAAGCCGGCCTCGATCGGATTCGCGACATCCGGGGGCCGCGCGCTGGCGATCACGGTCGTCCCCCCACCCCACGCCCGCGGGCCGCACCCGCGGGCCGGTCGTCTGGCGGTTGCTAGGGGCACCTTACCCGATGCCGTCCGGCGCGACGCCCCGGCCCGGCGTCAGGCGGAGGCCAGCGCCTTCGCGTAGCGACCCAGCGCCATGAGTGGGAAGTAGTGCCGGTAGAGGTGGTAGTTGATCATGAAGTCGGTCGAGAAGCCGGTGCCGGTGAACTCGGGCTCGTCCCACGTGCCGTCGGGGCGCTGGCGATCAAGCAGGTAGCGGACGCCCCGCGTGACGGAGTCCGCCGCCGCCTCGCCGGCCGCGATCAACGCCATCAGCGCCCAGGCCGTCTGCGACGGCGTCGAGGGGCCGCCGCCGGCCAGGCGCGGCTCCGCGTACGTCTCGCAGCCCTCGCCCCAGCCGCCGTCGGGCAGCTGATGGCGGCGCAGCCAATCGACCGCCTTCAGCACCGCCGGCTGCGACATCGGCTCGCCCAGCGCCTGCAGCGCGGGCAGCACGGCGCCCAGCCCGTAGAGGTAGTTCACGCCCCAGCGCCCCCACCACGATCCGTCCGGCTCCTGCAGGTCGGCGAGGAAGCGCAGCCCGCGCGCGGCCGGCGGGAACGGCCCCCGGTAGCCCAGCCGCCCCAGCAACTCCAGCACGTGCGCGGTGACATCGGCCGTGGGCGGATCGATCGTCGCGCCGAAGTCGGCGAAGGGGATCTTCGTGAGGTACTCGGCGGTGTTGTCGACGTCGAAGGCGCCCCAGCCGCCGTCGCCGCACTGCATCGACAACGTCCAGCGCAGGCCCGTGGCGATCGCGCGACGCTTGGCCGCGTCGTCCGGCAGCGCGATGCCGTCCAGCGCCATCAGCACGATCGCCGAGTCATCGATGTCGGGATAGACGTCGTTGTCGAACTCGAAGGCCCAGCCGCCGGGGGCCGTGTCGGGGTTCTTCACCTGCCAATCGCCGCCGCTGAAGACCTGCTCCTGCAGCATCCACTCGCCGGCCCGCACGAGAGCGGGATGGTCGGCCGGGAGGCCGGCGTCGCGCAGCGCGATGGCGGCCAGGCAGGTGTCCCAGACGGGGGACAGGCAGGGCTCGGTCCACAGCATGCGCGGCGCGTCGGGGGCGGGCTCGCTCGCGACGCGCTCCTCGCGCGTGAAGCTGCGGAAGCCCGCCAGCCCCTGCTGCATGACGGGGTGGTCCAGCGGGTAGCCCAGTGCGCGCAGGGCCAGCAGCGCGTAGACCCAGGGCGGCTGGATGCCGGCCCAGGAGCCGTCGGCCTCCTGGCGGTCGAGCAGCCAGCGCTCGGCCGTGCCCAGCGCGCGATGATGCAGCGGCCGCACGTGGTTGCGCTCCAGCACGCGCAGGACGCTGTCGAGGCCCGAGAAGAAGCACGCCCAGCTCAGCGGGTTGCGCGGCCGGCGGACCGCGAAGTCGCGCCGCTGGCGGGGGTCGCACCACAACTCCTGGACGCCCGCGCCGGCCGGCACGGTGGCCGTGGGCCGCAGGCTGAAGACGACCGTGATCGCCACGATGGTCGCGCGCGCCCAGGAGGCGAACTCGTAGATGTTGAACGGGAACCAGCGGGGCAGCAGCACGAGCCAGGGCGGCATGGCGGGCAGGCGGTCCCAGTCGTACTGGTCGAAGAGGGCCAGCCAGAGCTTCGTGAAGACGCGCGCCCGGGCGATGCCGCCGTTGTCCCGCACCCAGTCGCGCGCGCGCACCATGTGCGGGGCGTCGGGGTCCTCGCCGGCCAGCTTCAGCGCGAAGTAGGCCTCGATGGTCGTGCTCAGCTCGCCCGGGCCGCCGTACCACTGCGACCAATAGCCCTCCGGGTGCTGATGATGCCGCAGGTAGCGCCCGATCTTCGCCCACACCTCCCGGTCGGCGATGCCCAGGTGGTGCGTGAGCAGCAGGTACTCCGCCGTGATCGACACGTTGGCTTCGAGCTCGCCCTGCCAGTAGCCGTCGCCGTGCTGGTCGTCGAGCAGCCAGCGCGTCGCGCCGTCGATCGCGGCGGACAGCTGGCGGTCGTTGACGCGGGTCGCGGCGCGACTGCTCGTCATGGCGGACTCCCTAGTGCTCGCGCCGCACGATGAACCGCCCCGCCTCCTCGAGCGCCGCCCGGCCCGGCTCGCGCAGGCCGCAGCCGGCGAGCGCCGCGAGGAAGCCGTCGTAGTGCGCGCCGGCCGCCTGCTCGGCCGCCGCCTGCGCGCCCAGGGTGTCGAGCGCCCGGATGACGTCGCGCACGTCGGCGTCGCCGACCGGCGCCCCGTCGCCGAGGGCGTCCCGGACGTAGACGCGCGCCAGTGTATCGCGGGCGTCGCCGGCGTCGTCGCCGGCGCCCTGCGACGCCGCGGCCGCCGCGTCCAGCGCGTAGACGATGGGGAACGACTTCTTGCGGCGCCGGATGTCGCTGTCCGACGACTTGCCGGTGGCGCTGCTGTCGCCCCAGATGCCCAGCGCGTCGTCGCGGATCTGGAAGGCCAATCCCAGACAGCGGCCCGCGTGCTCCAGCCGGGCGGCGACGTCGCGATCGCCGCCGGCCAGCAACGCGCCGAGCGCCAGGCTGCAGCCCAGCAGGGCGCCGGTCTTGTGCTCCACCATCGTCAGGTACTCGTCGACGCCGACCGCGCGCCGCGTCTCGTACGCCAGGTCCAGGTACTGCCCCTCGATCATGTTCAGCGCGCAGCGGTTCAGCGTCTCGCCCGCGGCCAGCACCGTCGCGGCGTCGGCGCCGGCCGCGCCGGCCCGCGAGAGCGCCATCTGCCCCAGCTCCCGCAGCGCATCGCCGGCGTTGATGGCCTGCGCCTCGCCCCACACCCGCCAGACGGTGGGGCGGTGGTGGCGTTCGTCGTCGCGGTCCTGGATGTCGTCGTGCACGAGGCTGAAGTTGTGCACGAACTCGATGGCGGCCGCGCCGGCCAGCGCCCGGCGGCGGGCGGCGTCGGAGGGATCGAGCGCCTGCCCCGCCAGGACGGCGAGCGCGGGGCGGATGCCCTTGCCGGCCGCCGCCGTGCGCGGCGCGCCGTCGGCTTCCACCCAGCCCAGGGCGTAGCGCGCCATGCCATAGATCGGCAGCGAGCGATCCCCCACGACGGCGCGCATCTCGGCCAGCACCGCCTCCCGCGGCTGCGCCAGGACGAGGGGCAGGTCCACGCAGTCCTCCTCGACTGGTCGTGCGAAGCGCCGCGCCGGCCGGGCCGGGCGGAGCCTTCAGGTTACGGGATCGCTGCGTGGGAATCGATCGCGGCCGGCCACGTCGTCGCGCGTCTAGCGCATCTTCGGCACGACGCCGACGATGTCGATCAACGAGTCCACCGTCGCCGCCAGCGTGTCACGGACGCTGTGCGTTCGCAGCCCCAGCTCCCGGATCGCCTTGCCGCACTTGGCGCGCGGCGTATCGGGCGTTGGCGGCGGCACGTAGTCGCCCGCGATATCGACGTCCGGGTACATCTCCCGCAGCGTGTCGATCAACTCCTGGACCGTGAGTTCACCCGACTCGTCGGTCGCGACCAGCATGTAGCGCGAGCCGTTGGCGGCGACGTCGCTCGTCGCCATCAAGCGTTGCGATTCGGCGATATCGCGGTTGTCGACGATGTTCCAGAGGATGTTGTCGCGGCCCTCATGGCCGCCTTCGCCCATCAGCATGTCGCAAATGCGCTTCTGCCAGGTGGTGTTGTGCGCTTCGCCCATCAGCGGGCCCAGCACATGGCAGGGATTGCAGGTGACCACGTCGATCCCCGTCTCCGCCCCCCACCTGTAGGCGTACTGTTCCGCCTCCACCTTGCCCATCGCGTAGGGCTGGCGCTCCAGCGTCCACAGCTTGTGGACCGCCCCGCTGCGCGGGCTGGTGACGCTCCAGCGCTCCTCGATCGTCTCGTACGGACCCGCGCCCGCCCAGTCATCGTCGTCGTACTCGTGTCCCTCGCCGGACCGGCCGCCGGGGCCCAAGCCCATGACCGCGGCGCAGGACGACGTGTAGACCACGCGTTGGACGCTTCCCGCCCTGCCGCACGAGTCCAGGACGCCTTTGGTGGCGGTCAGACAGCCGTCGAAGGTGCGCTGCGGAGTGCGCCCCCCGTACCGTGGGTCGCTGCCGATATCCGCGGCGACGTGGAAGACGGCGCTGCAGCCCGCGAACACGTCGTCGTAGACGCCATCGCCGGCCTGGAAGAGGTCGCGCGAAAAGACCTCCACGCTGCCCGGCCCCTGGTCATTCATCGCCTCGAGGTAGCCGACCTTGTCCTGCCGGGTCGCATCGCGTACGCAACCCCGGACGGTGTAGCCGGCATCGATCAGGTTCTTGACGACTTGCGCCCCGATGTAGCCGGATGCGCCCGTGACGGCGACCGGTCCGTCGGAGGGGCCGGAGATATGGGGCATGATCATTCCTTTCCGTGGGACCCGGACCGCTGCCCGGCGGGCTGGATGAGCCCGGGCGCTTGCGATCCTACACGCTCCGGCGGCAGTCGCCGCACAGCCCGAAGATGGCGAAGTGCTGCAGGCTGGGCCGGAAGTCGAGGTCCATGACAATCTTGCCGTGCTCGATTCCCGCGCGCGACCGCGCGCCGTCATATCCGCAGCGCCGGGGCGAGGTTCCCCCGCGCGATCGCACGCCGGAACCCCACGAGTGACACAGGGGGGGGGTTCCAACAGCGCCCGAATCCGAAAAATTCGGTGGATAATCCATTAATTTCCTTCCTATATGACATAACGGGGGAGGGGGTGCACGCTTATAATGTGCGAGACTGTGCGTGCTCACGCACCGAGCGATCCCACAACGGGACAGCCGGGGACCGGAAGGGAACATGTGATGAGCCGCCGGAACTATTGGACGACCCTGCGACAGCGGAAGATCTCACGCCGCACCATGTTGGGAGCCAGCGCCAAAGCGGGCGTTGGGGCCGCCGGGCTGGCCCTGGTCGGCTGCGGCGACGACGACGGGCCCGACGCCGGCGCCGTGGCGGCCGAACGGGCCGCCGCGGCCGCGGAAGAGGCCGCCGCCGCGGCGGTCGCCGCCGGGGATGCGCGCGCCGCCGAATCCGCCGCCGCCGCCGCCGTCGCGGCCGAGGCGGCAGACGCCGCAGGCGAGGCCTCCGCCGCTGCGGCCGACGCGGCAGACGCCGCGGGCGAGGCCTCCGCCGCCGCCTCGCAGGCGGCCAGCGCCGCCGATGCCGCCGCCGCCCTGGCCGCCGAAGCGGCCGAGTCGGAGGACGCCGGCAACGCGGCCGCCGCCGCGGAAGCCGCCGCCGCAGCGGCCGCCCAGGCCGCCGACGCCGCTGGCGCTGCCGGCGACGCCGCTGCCGCGGCCGTCGCGGACGCCGCCGCCGAGGCGGCCGAGGCCGCCGCCCAGGCCGCCCGCGATGTCGCCGCGGCCGTCGAAGCCGGCACCGCCACCGCCGAGGCCGCCCAGGCCGCCATCGACAACGCCGCCGAGGCCGCTGCCGCCGCCGCGGCGGCCGCCGGGGAGGCGTCCGCCGCCGCCGGGCAGGCCGCCGCCGCCGCCGGGCAGGCCGCCGCCACGGCCCAGGAGACCGCCGAGGCCGCGGCCGAGACCGCTGCCGCCGCCGTCGCCGCGGCCCAAGAGGCCGCCGACGCGGCCCAGGAGGCCGCCGAGAGCGCCGCCATGGCGGCGGAAGAAGAGGAGGCTCCGGCCACCGGCCCGCAGCATGGAGGCATCCTCTCCGTCTTCAGTTTCGACGGCGGCATCCTCGACCCGGCCATCGCCGACCACGGCGGCCTCGAAAGCGCCTGGCTCCCGATCTACGACCACATCAACTACCTCGATAACGGCGGGGTGCTCACCGCCGCGATGGCGGAACTGCCCGAGGTCGTCGACGAGCTCACGTTCGTCTACAACATCAAGCCGAACGTGCACTGGCAGGACAAGGCGCCGCTGAACGGGCGGCAGTTCGTCGCCGAGGACGCCGCCTTCGGACTCCAGCGCTTCGGCCAGGACAACCCCGAGTTCATCTGGCGAGACCGCTTCGCCATCGTCGACCAGTTCGAGGTCCCCGACGAGCTCACCCTGCGCCTTAGGACGAAAGAGGTGTTCGCGCCGCTGATCACCGCCGTCGGCGAGAACCAGATGGTGATGATCTCGCGCGACGCGGTCGAGGCCTTCGGCGACGACGGCGTCGCCAGCGACAACGAGGCTGCCATCGGCACCGGCGGTATGCAGTACGTCTCCCGTGAGCCCGACGTCCTCACCGTGCTGGAACGCAACCCCAACTACTTCCGCGACCCGCTCCCCTACATCGACGGGCTGCGGGCGAACTGGAATGCCGACGGGGCGTATCGGGCCGCGCAGTACGTCGCCGGCGAGGCCGACTTCACCTTTTTGCCGTGGTTGGGCTATCCGGCAGAGAACGAGGCCCTGCGGGCCCAGGTCGGCGAGGAAAACCTCATCGAAGTGCCCATGAACGCGATCTGGTCGGTCTCGACATTCTTCCACACCCAGGTCGAGCCCTACACCGACCCGCGCGTGCGCCTCGCGCTGCACCTCGCGGCCGACCGTGAACAGAACTTCGCGGCGAGAGGAGGCTTGCTGCAGATCGGCGGGCCGATCTGCCACGCGGCCGGGCCATACGCGTGGAGCGTCGACGAGCTCCGCCAACGGCCCGGCTACCGCTCCGGCGCCCTGCGCGAGGAGGACCTGGCCGAGGGCCGGCGGCTGCTCGACGCCAGCGGCTACGACCCCGGGAGCGTGCCGCCGATGACCTGCAGCCACCTTGAAACCCTAACCGCTGAGGTGCTCCACCAGAACTTTGCCGAAATCGGCTTCGAGGTCGAACTCCAGGAGATTCCCGACGTGGAGCACAACCCCAGGCGGGCGGCGGGGGATTTCAGCCTGGCCGTCCAGGGCCTCGGGGGCGCGTTCGACCCCGACGTCCTCCACGGCACCCACCACCGCGACGGCGGGCGCAACTTCGGCGAGTTCTCGGACCCCGAGATCGACGCGCTGCTGGAGCAGGGACGCACCACCCTCGGTCTCGAGAACCGTCTGCCGATCTACGACGAGATCCAGACCAAGCTGCTCGAAGAGCACAATCCCCAGATCTACCATTCTTGGGGCCGGCCGGTCGCCGGACACCGTCCCTGGCTCAAGGGCTACGGCCCAACCAACATGCAAACCGCCTCCACCTATCGGTGGTACCGGTCGTGGTTCGAGGGCAAGCCCGGCATCTACGGCGTCTAGCGGGGCGGACCTCACCCCCTGCGTGGGAACCTCACCCCCTAACCCCCTCTCCATTGCGGAGCAATGGAGAGGGGGGACCGGAAGGGGAAGGCGGGCGGGTAGGGGCGCCCCTCGTGGGCGCCCGGACTCCGCCCGGCAGGGCGACCACAAGGGCGACCACAAGGGTCGCCCCGACTACCGCGACCGCGGCGGGGCGGGGCTGTCGATCCGACCTCACCCCCTGTCCCCCTCTCCATCTGGACGATGGAGAGGGGGAACGTGGCCGCGGCGTCGTCGGGGCGCCCCTCGTGGGCGCCCGGACTCCGCCCGGCAGGGCGACCACAAGGGGCTCCCCTACGACCGCGACCGCGGCGCGGCGGTGCTAGCATGTGGCCCGTGGGCGCTGGCCGCCCGGCCGCGAGGAGCCAACGCCGATGCGCACGTACGTCATTCGACGGCTGCTGCTGCTGCCGGTCACGGTGATCCTGCTGTCGATCTTCGCCTTCGGCCTGGTCCGGCTCGTGCCGGGATCGGTGGTCGACGCGCGCCTGAGCAACACCATGGGCGCCTCGGCGGGCGGCAGCCCGGAGCAGCGCGCCGCGCTGGAGGCGCATTTCGGGCTCGACAAGCCGGTCCACGTGCAATACGTGAACTGGGTCGGCCAGGTCTTCACCGGCGATTTCGGCGACTCCTGGCTGACGCGGGAGTCCATTAGCGAGACCTTCGCCCGCCGCATGCCCGTCACGGCCGAACTGCTCTTCCTGACGCTGTTGCTGTACATCCCGATCGGGATTGGAACGGGGGTCTGGTCGGCCGTGCGCCGCAACCGGCCCGACGACTACGGCATCCGCTTCATCACGGTGCTCTTCCTCGCCATCCCCAATTTCTGGCTGGCCACGCTGGTCGTCCTGATCCCGCTCGTGCTCTGGCACTACGCGCTGCCCGCCCCCTATGCGCAACTCTGGGATGACCCGGGCACCAACCTGCTCCAGATGATCGTGCCCGCGGCGGTCGCGGCGCTGTCGGGCGCGGCCGTGCTGGGACGGCTGGCGCGCTCGGAGATGCTGGAAGTGCTGCGCCAGGATTACGTGCGCACCGCCCGGGCCAAGGGCGTCTCCGGCCGCGTCGTGGTCCTGCGCCACGCGCTGCGCAACGCCATGATCCCCCTGATCACCCTGATCGGGCTCGTCTTCGCCGACGGCGTCGCGGGGTCGGTGATCGTCGAGCAGATCTTCGGGCTGCCGGGCATGGGCCGCCTGCTCGTCGACTCCATCTTCGCGAACGACCTGCCGGTCGTGCAGCTCTGGATGCTGTTCTTCGGCACGGCCTTCGTCCTCATCAACCTGGCCGTGGACCTCAGCTACGCCGTCTTCGATCCCCGGATCCGGTTCCAGTGAGCGCCGCCGAGCCGGGTGCGGCCGTCTTCGATGAGTACGGCGTCCTGGTGCGGCCGCCGCTGCGCCGGCGCGCCCGGCGGCTGCTGCGGCAGCATCCCCTGGGCGCGTTCGGGCTGTTGATCGTGCTCTTAATGATCGGTCTCGCCGCCTTCGGCCCGCTGATCAGCGGGGATCCGACCAAACTCTCCCCGAACATCCTGGCCGCCCCCGGCGGCGAGTACTTGTTCGGCACCGACGCGCTCGGCCGGGATTATTTCGCGCGCGTCGTCGCGGGCGCCCGGCTCTCGATCTCGCTGGCCCTGACCGCGATGGCGATCGGGGTCGGCATCGCGCTGCTCTGGGGCATGACCTCGGCCTACGCGGCGGGATTATTCGATCTCCTGTCCCAGCGCGTGCTCGACATGCTGCTGGCCTTCCCCGGCCTCGTGCTGCTGCTGTTGCTGGCGCAGGTGACGGGACGCAACTGGCAATCGATCGCGCTGGGGATGGGGATCATCTTCACCATGGGCATGGTGCGGATCGTGCGCGGGAGCACGCTCGCGACTATGAGCGCCAGCTACGTCGAAGCCGCCCGGGTGATCGGCGTGCCGCCCTTCCGCATCCTCTGGCGGCACGTGCTGCCCAACATCGGCCCGCCGCTGCTGATCTACGTCACGACCCTGCTGGGCGCCGCGATCTTGTTCGAGGGCGCGCTCTCCTTCCTGGCCCTCGGCGTCCCCCCGCCCAACCCCTCCTGGGGCCGCATGCTCGTGGAATCCCGCGACTTCTGGAACCACACGCACCTCAGCATCTTCCCCGGCCTCGCCATCACCCTCGCCGTGCTCGGCTTCAACCTCCTCGGCGACTCCCTGCGCGACATCTTCGACCCGCGCCTGCGCGGCAGCGGCTAGCGTCGCGGCGGGGCGGCCTCGGGCCCGTCCTAGCCGTGCGAGGGGGCCGTCGCGCCGATGCCCTTGCGGCGGCACTCGCCGCACAGCCCGAAGATGGCGAAGTGCTGCAAGCTGGGCTGGAAGTCGAGGTCGTCCTGCAGGCGCCGCTCCAGCGGGGCGAGGTATTCGTGGTCCAACTCGATCACGCCGCGGCAGTGGTGGCAGATGAGATGGTGATGGGGCTGGTCGTCGCCGATCCAGGCATACGACAGCTCCCCCGTGCCCAGGTCGGTCTCCGAGACCAGGCCGCGGTCGCGCAGCAGCGTCAGCGTGCGATAGACGGTGCTGGCGTGGACGTCGGGCTGGCCGGCCTGCACGAGGCCCAGGATCTCGCGGGCCACCTGGTGCCGGCCGCTGTGCCGCAGCGCGACCACGATCGCCTCGCGCTGCTGCGTGTGACGCAGCCCGGCGCCCCGCACGAGCGCTGCGATGGAGGCTTCGCACGACACGGTGGACCCCCTCGGCCCGCGCCGTCGCGGATCATGCGCGACGCGGCAGCTTCATCCTACGCCTTGTCGCCGGGCGCCCTGTCGTCTGGCCGGAGCGGCGCGGGCGCAGTCGGGGCGAAGAAGCCGATCTCCCCGTCGGCCACGCGGCGCGGCGGCGCCGAGGCGTCGGCCGGCACGACGTAGCAGCCCTGATCGAGCGCGAAGGGCCGTGTGCCGCCCCCGTTCCCGGGCACGTTCCCCCCGATGCTGAGCCAGCGCCCGTCGGGCGTGATCAGCGCGTGCGACAGCGCGTACTGGTCGAAGAACGCGCAGTAGGTCGAGTAGCCGGGGCTGACGCGGAACCGCGTCAACGCCTGATGGCGGCCCGCGGCGACGTCGTAGCGCATGAGCGTGAAATCGAGGTCGATGCCGGCCCGGGTGGCGTAGAACAGGCGCGTCCCGTCGGGCGACCAGAACGCGCCGAAGACGTGTCCGCGCTCCACCCACCGCGTCCGCGGATCGGCGGCGTCGATGAGGCGCAGGTCATGACCGCCCAGCCCGCCCTGGTCGAGCGTGAGCAGCGCCAGGTCGTCGCTGGCCGGCGACGCCAGCAGCGCCGTGAGGCCGTCGACCTGCGTCACGACGTCGCGCGCCCCGGAGTCGGGATGCGATCGCCAGAGCAGATCCCGGCCCGCGCTGCCCGGGGCGGCGTAGTACAGCGCGCTCCCGTCGGGGCTCCAGGCCGGGGCCCGGAACCGGGGCTGGTCGGCCAGCACGCGGCGCGCCGGGGCGTCGCTGTCGGTATCGAACAGCACGAGTTGCGATCCCGCGTGGACGGCCAGCGTGCGTCCGTCCGGCGACCAGGCGCTGAACATCGGCGCGCCGTCGATCAGCGTGCGCGCGGTCCAGGCGCCGCCCGCGTCCGCGGGCGCCGCCGGCGCGCGCGTCAGCAGGGTGAGGGTCAGCCCGCCCTTGCTGCGCGCGACGACGATCGCGCGGCGGCCGTCGGGGCCCCAGTAGGCGTAGTGCATCACGCCCGGCGCGATCGGTTCGCGATGGCCCTCGGGATTGCTGAACGGCCGCTCGGCCTCGGCGGCGGCGTCGGCGTCGCGCAGGTCCAGCGAGACCAGACCCAGGCGCGGATCCCCGTCGTCCGCGCGCCAGCCTTGGCTGGCCAGGACGTGCGCGCCGTCCGGCGACCAGGTCGGCCAGGCGTAGCCGTCTCTTACCCCCGCCTCGCGGACCACGCGCAGCGCTGGCGTCTCCGTCAGATCGACGAGGGCGATGTCCTGCGCGGGCGTCGCGAGCAGCAGCGGGGGAGGCATGCTCAGGGGTCCTGCACACCGTGGCGCGTGGCGCGGGGCGCCGGTCGGCCGGCGTGGTGCTCCTCGTAGCGGGCGAGGTCGTAGAGCACGGAGGAGGCGCGATTGAGGTAGCGCAGGACCTCGGGGTTCAGCGGGTGGCCGCCGTCGCGCAGCCGCGACGCCTCCCGCTCGGCGCGTCGGATGATGCTGCGCGTCAGGTCGAGCGCGCCCGCGGCCGCCGTCGCGCCGGGCAGCACGAACTGCGTCGGGGCGGGCGCCTCCGCCTCCAGCTCCGCCGCGATCTCCTCCAGCGCCGAGACGTGTCCGGCGGTCGTGACGAAGGCCTCCGGGATCGGCTCCCCCGCGACGACGGCGAGCTCGGCCATGATCAGGTACAGCCGCTCCTGCATCGCCCGCGCGACGGCGTCGGTGCGAGGGGCTTGCGACAGCGCCCGCGCCAGGCCCAGCGCGCTCGTCGCCTCGTCGACGGCGCCGAAGGTCTCGGTCTGCTGGTGGTGCTTGGGCACGCGACCGGGCCCGTAGAGGGTGGTCGTGCCGTCGTCGCCTGCGGCCGTGTAATGGGGCATCGGGGCAGTGTACCCGTCGCGGGGCGCAGTCAGGCGCCGCCCTCAGCCCGGAAGGTAGAGCAGGGCACGGGCGGGGTTGCCGTCACGGTCGCGGGCCGGCAACTCCAGGTAGGGATCTGGCGACGGCCCCGGCAGCGCCCGCTCCGCGATCAGCCGATGCAGCCGCACGATCAGGCCCCCGGCCGCCAGCTCGGCGATGCCCGCGCGATCGAAGAAGCGCGCGGCGCTGACCTCCGCCCCGTCGGGGCGCGGCGCGCCGTCGGGCGCCTCGACGGCGATGGCGACGAAGGTGTCGGAGCCGAGTGCGCTGGCCAGGCTGCGCACCGCCACCATCGCGCCCGCCCGCCCGCTGAGCCCCGTCTCTTCCTGCAATTCCCGTAGCGCCGCCTCGGCCAGCGTCTCGCCGGCGTGCAGCGCGCCGTTGGGGATCAGCCAGCGTCCCAGCGCCCAGCCGTAGGCGTGCCGGACGAGCAGGATGCGCCCCTCGCGCACGACGACGGCGCCGGCCCCCACCGTCGAGCTGGCCCCTGATGCCGGTTCGGGGGGCACGCGGTCAGACGCCCAGCACGCGCCGGAACGCCAGGTAGGCCGCCTCGTCGAAGAGCACGAAGCGGACGCTGGTTATCGAGGACTCCTCGCGCTGCCTGACGGCGTCGCGCATCAGGCGCGCGCACTCCTCCAGCGGGAAGCCCCCCACGCCCGTGCCCAGCGCCGGGAACGCGATGTGGCGCAGCGCGTGCTCCTCCGCCAGCACGAGCGCCGCCGTCGTGGCTTCGCTGATCTTGTCGCCGTCGGTCTGCAGATCCTGCCCCATCACGGCCGCGTGGATGACGTGACGGGTGGGGAGGGTCCCGGCCCCGGTGATCACGGCCTCTCCGGGCCGGATCGGCCCCTGTCGCATCGCCTCGGCCTCGATGCCGGCGCCGCCCGCCCGCACGATCGCGCCCGCCACGCCGCCGCCCATCCAGAGATGGTCGTTGGCGGCGTTGACGATCGCGTCCACGTCGGCCTCGGTGATGTCGCCTTGGACGACTTCCATGCTCGGTCCCATATGCGCTCCGATCGGGGGCATGGTACCGCTGCGTGACAGTGATCGCGGCAGCGCCCCCATATGCTTTGCGTCTACGGAGAGACATATCCCTTCAGTCATCCGGCCCCTGCGCACCACCCAGGCCGTTCTGACGGGCCGCCGGCGCGTGTATTTCGGCTGGTGGCTGGTGGCGGCGAGCATCGTCTTGATGGCCGTCACCAGCGGCACCTCGTTCTGGTCCTTCGGGCTGTACATCCAGCCCGTGGAGGACGAGTTCGGCTGGTCCCGCGCGACGGTCTCCTTCGGGATCGCGCTGTCACTGCTGCTCAGCGGGCTGACGGCCCCGCTGGTGGGGCGCGTCATCGACCGCTACGGGCCGCGCCGCGTCACCCTGCTCGGCGCCGTGCTGACCAGCGCCTCGTTCCTGCTCATCGCCACGACCAGCAGCCCCCTCGAGTGGTACCTCTTCCTCTCGCTGAACGCCGTCGTGCGCAGCCTGTGCTTCTACATCCCCTTCCAGGCGCTGATCGGGCGCTGGTTCGACCGGCGGCGCGGTCTGGCCGTGGGCCTGCTGGGCACGGGCTTCTCGCTGGGCGGCTTGGTGATGGTGCCCCTGCTGCGCGTCGTCGTCGATGCCTGGGACTGGGATGGGGCGTTGATTTTCTCGGGCGTCCTGATGGCCGCCGTGTTCCTGCCGCTGGGCTGGAAGTTCATCCACGACCATCCCAGCGCCGTGGGGCAGTTCGTCGACGGGGCTGCGCGCCCGCGTGATCCGGTACCCAGCGGACCCCCCCGACTGTCGGGCATGACGCCCCGGCAGGCGCTGCGCACGCCCCTGATGTGGGTGCTCAGCTTCGCGCTGGGCTTCCTGTTCTTCGGGATGGTCGGCTGGATGGTGCACCTGCTGCCCTACTACGAGTCGGTGGGCGTGTCGCCGGGGATGGCGGCCGCGCTCGTCTCGCTCGCCGCAGGGCTGGGGATCTTCGGCCGGGTAGGGTTCGGTATCGTGGCGGACCGCATCCGCGTCATCGAGAACGCGGCCGCGTTCGTCTGCGTGATGCTGACGCTCTCGTTCGTCGCACTGCTCGTCACCGGGGGTTCCTGGCTGGGGATCGGGCTGTTCCTGCTCTTGTATCTCGTCGGCTCGGCGGCGGGCCCGATGCTGGAGCCCCTGCTGCTGATGCGCGCCTTTGGGACCGCGCACTTCGCGACGATCCTGGGCCTGGCGGGCGTCGTGGGGACCGTGGGGATGGTGATCAGCCCGACGGTCGGCGGCGCCATCTACGACAGCACCGGCACGTACGACTGGGCGCTGGTGATGTGGCTGTCGGCGGTGCTGCTGAGCGGCCTGCTGTTCCTGGTCGCGCGTTGGATGCCGCGGCCCGTCATCCCCGCGCTGGAGCCCCTCGCCGCGACGACGCCCGCGCTGGCTCCGGCGCCCGCTATCGTGGCCGAACCGGGAACGCCGGGCGGGAGCTGACGATGGGTGTGCGCGGCTTCGACCACGTGGCGATCCCCATCGAACGGGTCGACGCCATGCTGGCAGGCGGGAAGGCGCAGGCCGAGGCGGGCACGCGCCGACGCGGCGTCTCCACCGTTGCGCCTGTCTCCTCGTCGAGCAGACGGTCTAGCGGCGCAGGGCCAGACGTTCGGCGGCCAGGCGATTCATGCTGACGCCAGCTTCGGCGGCGTCCATCGCGAGCGCGCGATGGGTCTCCGGCGGCACGCGCAATGTGAGCGTGCCGCTGTAGCGCCGGGCCGACAGTGGCTCAGGCAGCGGTGCGCCCTCCTCGCGGAGATCAGCGACGCAGAAGGCCACCAGGTCGCGAATGCCGGCGAAGGCCGCGTCCGCAGTATCGTCCAGGTGGCTGAGCAACGAGAACTCCGCGCAAAGTCCCACGAACTGCTCATCTTCCTCAGACCAGAAGACGCGGTAGGTGTAGAGATCCGCTCCAGTGCTCACTCCAACTCCTCCAATCTGCCGATCGCCCGCAGAACCTGGCGCACCTGGTAGGGCTTGGCCATGCCTCTCTGCGGCTGGATGTTCACTCGTGGCTCACCCTGCCAGGGGGTGCGGTACACCAAGTGGCTTCCGTGTCGCCGGGGCTCCCCGAAGTAGCGGGTGCAGACAGTGCGCAGATCGGCGAAGCGGACGTTCTTGGGATTGCGGTGCATCCTGGCGAGTGCTTGATCCACCCTTGAATGGTAGCACTAGTGCCATCATGTGTCGACGCGTTGCCGAGCGCGCCAAGTGCGCTGGATGTCCCCCTGAAGCGGCGGGCTGGGAGCGGGCGCCTGGAACGGCTGCCCCGCGCTGGAGCCGCTCGACGCGACGACGCCCGCGGCGGCTCCGGCGCCCGCTATCGTGGCCGAACCGGGAACGCCCGGCGGGAGTTGACGATGAGCGTGCGCGGTTTCGACCACGTCGCGATCCCCATCGAGCGGGTCGACGCCATGCTGGCGTTTTACGCCGACCTCGGCTTCCGCGTGGAGGACCACGGCCCGCGCTACTACTCGGTGCATTTTGGTTCTGAGGAGACCGGCGGAGCGAACAAGATCAACATGCACGGCCCGGCGCTGTGGAAGTCCGGCGAGTTCGACCTGCGCGGCCCGTCGGCGACGCCCGGCTGCGGCGATTTCTGCTTCGTCTGGGAGGGGACCGTTGCCTCGATCGAGGCGAAGCTGGCCGCGCTGTCGGTTCCCATCGTGCACGGCCCGGTGCGACTCACGGGCGGGGCCGGCGAGGGCACGAGCGTCTACACGCGCGACCCCGACGCCAACCTGCTGGAGTTCATCGTCTACGGGGACGGCTGAGCGGGAGACTGAGCGCGCGAGGGCGTCGCTAGAAGATGCCCAACTCGAACTTGGCCTCGTCCGAGCACATCTCGCGGGGATCCCAGGGCGGGCTGAAGACCAACTCGGTCTCGACGGAGTCGATGCCCTCCAGCCGTGACACCGCCTGCTCGATCTGCGCCCGGATCATGGGACCGACGGGGCAGGCGGGCGTCGTCAGCGTGTGCACGATCCGCGCCTTCTTGCGCGGCTCGCCCGCGACGTCCTCGAGGTTGATCTCGTAGACCAGCCCCAATTCCACGATGTTGATCCCGATCTCGGGATCGAACACGGTCCTGAGCATCCCGCGCACGACCTCCTCATCGACCGCGTCACCGGCGGGCGGCGTGGCGGCGCTCGTTGTCTGCTGGGTCTCGTCGGTCATCTGCGACTCCGTTCTGCTGGCTGCGCCGGTCAGGCGCTCGTGATTCTGGTCTGAATGTCGTCGTCATCCTCGCCACCCGCCGGGTCGGGGCCCGCGACCTCGTTCAGGGCCGCGTCGAGCACCTTCCAGGCGAGCAACGCGCACTTGATCCGCACCGGGAAGCGGGCCACGCCGGACAGCGCCTCCAGGTCGCCCACGTCGGCACTGTCCGGGTCGAAGCCGTCGTCGGTGAGCATCCGCTGCACGGCGCGGGACAGCGCCCGCGCGTCGTCGATCGGGCGGCCCGCGATCTCCTGCGTGAGCATGGAGGCGGAACTCTGACTGATGGAGCAGCCCTGCCCGCCGAAGCGGATCTGCTGCACGCGGACGTCGCCCCCCGGGGCCGGGGCATCCCCCGGCGGGTCGAGCCGCAGCGCGACGCTCACCTCGTCGCCGCAGGAGGGGTTGAATCCCTCCACGACGACCCCGGCGTCGTCCAGCGCGCCCTTGTTCCGCGGGTTGCGATAGTGGTCCAGGATCAGATCGCGGTACAGATCGTCGAACACGACGCTGTGCTGGGCCTCCCGGTTCGACGCCGGGCGACTAGACACCGGTGCGCCGGCTTCCGGCCGCGGCGGCGGTGGCGGGCGCGTGCCCAAACAGGGTCGCCGCCCCGGCGAGCGCGTCGATCAGCGCGTCGACCTCGTCCAGGCGGTTGTACAGGTAGAAGCTGGCGCGGGCGGTGGCGGGCACGCCCAGGCGGCGCATCAGGGGCTGCGCGCAATGGTGCCCGGCGCGGATCGCGACGCCGGCGCCGTCCAGGATCGTGCTCAGGTCGTGGGCATGGATGTCCAGGTAGTTGAATGCCGCGACGCCGCCGCGCTGCTCCGGGTCCGGCGGGCCGTAGACCGTCAGGCCCTCCATGGCGTTGAGCCGGTCGAGCGCGTACGCGATCGTCTCGACCTCGTGCGCCCGCACCGCCTCCATGCCGATGCGCGTCAGGTAGTCGAGCGCGGGGCCGAAGGCGATCACGTCGGCGATGTTGGGCGTGCCGGCCTCGAACTTGTTCGGCAGCGCCGCCCAGGTCGATTCCTCGCGCTCGACGATGCTGATCATCTCGCCGCCGCCCAGGAACGGGTCCATGTCCTGCAGCAGCTCTCGCCGCCCCCAGAGCACGCCGACGCCCGTGGGCCCCAGCATCTTGTGCGCCGAGAAGGCCAGGAAGTCGGCGCCGAGCGTCTGCACGTCGACCGGCATGTGGGGCACGCTCTGCGCCCCATCGACGATCATCAGCGCGCCGGCGTCGTGGGCCATCTCGGCCAGCGCGGCGACGGGGTTGATCGTGCCCAGCACGTTGGACATGTGCACAACGGAGACGATGCGGGTGCGGGGCCCGATCAGCGCTCGCGCTTCATCGATGTCCAGCCGGCCATCCTCGTCCACCGACAGGAAGCGCAGCCGCGCGCCGCTGCGCTGGGCCGCGAGCTGCCAGGGCACCAGGTTCGAGTGGTGCTCCATGTCGCTCAGCAGGATCTCGTCACCGGGCCCCAGCCGGCTGCCCAGGCTGTAGGCGAGCAGGTTCAGCGACTCCGTGGTGTTGCGCGTGAAGATGACCTCCCGCGGCGAGGCGGCGTTGATGAAGCCGGCCGTCTGACGCCGCACGCCTTCGTAGGCGGCGGTGGCCTCCTCGGCCAGGGTGTGCAGGCCGCGGTGGATGTTGGCGTTGCTGGTGCTGTAGTAGCGCACCAGCGCGTCGATCACGGCCTGTGGCTTCTGCGTCGTGGCGGCGTTGTCGAGGTACACCAGCGGATGACCGTTGACCCGCCGGCGCAGGATGGGGAAGTCCGCGCGCAGCGCTTCGATGTTGATGCTGCTGATACCGGGCCGGGTCGATTGCTGGACCATTGGCCTCACCCGTCCAGCGCGACTTCGACGTCGCCGCCGGCGATGCGCACGGGATAGCTGCGCACGCCGCGCACGGCGGGCAGCGTCTTGGCGGCGCCGCTGCGCACGTCGAAGAGGGCGCCGTGCCGCGGACACTCCACGCGGTCGGCGTGCAGCGTCCCGTCGCCCAGGGGGCCGCCGTCGTGCGAGCAGACGTTGTCGATCGCGTAGATGGCGTCGCCATCGACATGGCACAGCGCGATGCTGCGTTCACCGACGGTGACCACGCGCGCCGTGCCGGCGGGCACGTCGGCCTCGTGCGCGACGCGGACGAAGTCGCTCACGGCCCGCCTCCGTCACGGTCCTGGGGGTCGACGCCGAGCTTCTCGTGCACCAGGTCTTCCACGGCCCGGCGCAGATCCGCATCCGGCAGGCGCTGCGCCACGACCTCGAGGAAGCCCTGCACGACCATGCGCTCCGCCTCCTCGGGCGGGATGCCGCGCGTTTGCAGGTAGAAGATCTGGTCCGGGTCCACGGGGCCGACGGCGGCCGCGTGCGAGCACTTCACGTCGTCGGCCTGGATCTCCAGCACGGGGATCGGGTCGGCGCCGGCGCCGCTGCTCAGCAGCAGGTTGCGCATCGTTTGGTGACCGGAGGTCTTCTGCCCCGCCGGCGTGATCGCAATGATGCCGTACTGCACGGCGTTCGCCCGATCGTCGAGCGCGCCCTTGATCTGCAGGTCGCTGCGCCCGCCGACGGCGGTGTGGTCCTGCCGGGTGTCGTATTCGATGTGTTGATCGCCGGTGCCCACGAACAGGCCCACGAGGTCGGCGTCGATGCCCGCCTCGGCCGCGTCGAGCACGATGCGCTCGCGGCTGAGCCGGCCGCCGAAGATGACGGAGGCCGAGAACACCCGCGCGTCGCGGGCGGTGCGCACGCGCTGCGTGACGAAGGCGTTGACGTCGTGGTCCCAGTGCTGCAGGCCCACGTAGCGGACATCGCTATTGGCGCCGGCCGCGATCTCGACCGTGCGGTGCAGGAGGGCGCCCGGCGTGGCGGGTCCGTCATCGGAGGCGGCGTCATCGGAGGCGGCGGCCTCGATCAGGCGGACGGCGCTGTCCTCCGCGGCGACGAGCAAGGTCTGTCCAAAGAGGCCCTGCGCGGCGGCGCCCGGCGCGCGCACGGACTTACCGATCAGGTGTCGCAGGGGGACGTCGACCTGCACGCCCTTGGGGACGTAGCAGAACAGCCCCTGCGTCCACAGGGCGGCGCTGAGCGCCGTGAACCGGCTCTCGGTGACTGGCACGGTCCGATGCAGGTGCGCCCGCACCAGCGCCTCGTGCTCGCGCGCCGCCTGCGACAGCGGCGCCAGGATGACGCCCTGCTCGGCCAGCGACGCGTCCAGCGACTGCGTCTGCACGACGCCGTCGGTCTGCTGCACGCGGTTGCCCGAGTCCAGCCCCAGTGTGGCGAGACGGACCGGCGTGTCGACGCCGGAGGACAGGCGCACCGCGTAGCCGTCCAGGGCGACCCCGGCCATGGGCGTCCGCCGCCACTCCTCCTCCTCGCCGCTGGGCCAGGAGAGGACCTGATAGGCGCGCAGCGCCTCCAGGCGGCGGTCGCGCAGCCAAGCCGGCTCATCCAGGAATGCCGAGATGGCTTCGACGAGCGCCGGGCTCGGCGGCGTCGCGGGGCTGTTTTCGACCAGGGTGCTGCTCACGGACCGATATCCGATCGGGGCGGTCGTGGGACCGTCATAGGGCTTGGGCGCGTTGCGAGAGGCCATCGGATGCCCCCTCTGCCGGCGCGGCGGGTGATTCCAGCGCCGGACGGACTAGTGACCACCGCAGCCGCAGCCCCCACCCCCACAGCCGCACCCACCGGCCGAGGCCTGGGGCGCTCCGTGGGCCTCGTTGGCGCCGCAGCCACAGCCGCCGCCGCCGGCGGTCTTGGGGGCGTTGGGCGCCGTGATGGCGAAGCCCGAGTTCATCACGTTCTCCACCCAGTCGATGGACGCGCCCTCGAGCGCCTCCGCCGACGTGGGGTCGACCAGGAACTCGAGGCTGCCCACGCTGACCCGGGCGTCGCCGTGCTGTTCGTTGTCGAAGGCCATACCGAAGCGCAGGCCGCTGCTGCAAGCGCAGCCCCCGCCCGCACCCTCCTGGGCGAAGAGGCGCACGCCCAAGCCGGGCTCCGGCCGCTGAGACACGATGCCTGTCAGCTTCTCGCTGGCGCTGTCGGTGATGATGAGTTCCATTTGCTCGGCCCTTTCTGATGCTCTGGCTGATGCGCTGGCTGATGCTGTGGCCGGCCGGCGGCTAGCCGATCGACCCGTCCATCTGTAGTTCCACGAGGCGGTTGAGTTCCACGGCGTACTCCATGGGCAGCTCCTTGATGATGGGCTCCACGAAGCCGTTGACGATCATCTTGGTCGCCTGGGCCTCCGGGATGCCGCGCGCCATCAGGTAGAAGAGTTGCTCCTCGCCCACCTTGGACACGGTGGCCTCGTGGGCGATGTCCACGCGGCGCTCGTCGATCTCCATGTACGGGTAGGTGTCCGAGCGCGACGCGTCGTCCAGCATGAGCGCGTCGCAGCGCACGTTCGAGCGGCTACCCTCCGCGCCCTCGTAGACCTTGACGAGGCCGCGGTAGGACGTGCGCCCGCCGTCGATGGCGAGGCTCTTGCTGGTGATCACGGAGCTGGTGTTGGGGGCCGCGTGCACCATCTTGGCGCCCGCGTCCTGGTGCTGGCCCTTGCCGGCGAAGGCGACCGAGAGCACCTCCCCGTGCGCGCCCGGCTCCATCAGGTAGACGGCCGGGTACTTCATCGTGAGCTTGCTGCCCAGGTTGCCGTCGATCCAGCTCATCTGCGCGTCGGCGTAGGCCGCGGCCCGCTTGGTGACCAGGTTGTAGACGTTGTTCGACCAGTTCTGAATCGTGGTGTAGCGCACGTTCGCCCCGGGCTTGGCGATGATCTCGACGACGGCGCTGTGCAGCGAGTCGCTCGAGTAGATGGGCGCCGTGCAGCCCTCCACGTAGTGCACCTTCGAGCCCGGCTCGGCGATGATCAGCGTGCGCTCGAACTGGCCCATGCTCTCGGAGTTGATGCGGAAGTAGGCCTGCAGGGGGATGTCGACTTCCACGCCCTCCGGCACCCAGATGAAGGAACCGCCCGACCAGACGGCCGTGTTGAGCGCGGCGAACTTGTTGTCGTTGGCCGGGATGATCGTCGTGTAGTACTCGCGGAACAGATCCTCGTGCTCCTGCAGCGCCTGGTCCGTGCTCATGAACAGCACGCCCTGCTTGGCCAGGTCCTCGCGGATGTTGTGGTAGACGACCTCGGAGTCGTACTGCGCGCCGACGCCGGCCAGCAGCCCGTTCTTCTCCGCCTCGGGGATGCCCAGCTTGTCGTAGGTGTCGCGGATGTAGTCCGGGACGTCGTCCCAGCTCTCCTCGTCACGCTCGTCGCTGGCGCGGACGAAGTAGTGGATGTCGTTGAAGTCGATCTCCTCGACGGCGCCGCCCCAGTCGGGCAGGGGCCGCTCCTCGAAGTGCTCCAGCGCCTTCAGGCGCAGGTCGCGCATCCAGCTGGGCTCGCTCTTGAGGTCGCTGATCGTGTTGACGACGTCGCTGCTCAGCCCCTTGGGCAGCTTGAGCGTCGCGGCGTCGGTGTCGTGGAAGCCAAACTCGTAGGCCTCCTTCGCGATGTCGGGCTTCTTGACTGGCGGCCTGTTGATTGGCGGTTTGAGGTCGGTGGAGGTGGTCATGGCTGCGCCTTTCGATCGAGGTCAGACTTTCGCATGGGGGTCAGGAGGACAGGACCGGGACGGGGACGGCCCCGATCTCTTGCAGGATTGGGTCGTAGCCCTGCGCTTCGAGCTGCTCGGCCAGGCTGAAGTCGCCCGACTTGACGATGCGCCCGTCGACCAGCACGTGCACCACGTCGGGCCGCACGTAGTTCAGCAGGCGCTGGTAGTGCGTGATCAGCAGGATCCCGTTGGCGTCCGAGCGGAAGCGGTTGATCCCTTCCGACACGACCCGCAGCGCGTCGATGTCGAGGCCGGAATCGGTCTCGTCCATGATCGCCATCGTGGGCTGTAGCAAGCCGAGCTGCAGGATCTCGGCGCGCTTCTTCTCGCCGCCGGAGAAGCCGTCGTTGACGTAGCGCCGCACGAACGACTCGTCCATGTGCAGGCCTTCGAGTTCGGCGCGCAACTGCTGGCGGAACTCGCGCACCGGGATCTGCGCGCCGCGGCGGGCGCTGACCGCGCGGCGCAGGAAGTTGATCATCGAGACGCCGGGCACGTCGGTGGGGTATTGGAAGGCCAGGAAGAGGCCCTTGCGCGCGCGCTCGTCGGGCGGGAGCCCCAGGATGTCCTGGCCCTGGAAGCGCACCGCCCCGCCGGTCACGGTGTAGCGCGGGTGGCCCATGAGGGCGTTGGCGAGCGTGCTCTTGCCGGAGCCGTTGGGGCCCATGATGGCGTGCACCTCGCCGGCGCCCACGTGCAGCGACAGCCCCTTCACGATGAGCTTGGCGCCCACCCGCACCTGCAGAGCGTCGATCTCGAACAGGGACGCGCTCATGCGCAGTTGCCTTTCCGGTCGCTGCGCCCGATCGCGGGCGCGGTCACGATGAACTCACAGAACTCGTCGCCGTGGGCCAGGCTGCCGGCCTGCTCCACGCTGACGCCGACGAGCTTCTCGATCGCCCGCCGGTCCGATTCACAGACGCAGTCGTTGTTGTTGGCGGCGCTGCGATAGGGGCAGCCGTGATTGTGCATCACGAAGCCGTCCGTCGTGCGCGCCCACTCGTCGAGGATGCCCTCGCCGCGCAGCGCCTCGACCGTGCTGGCGACGCGCTCTTCGAGCGGGGCCTCGGCCGGGACCTGCGCGCGGTGGTCGGCGGCGAGTTGCTCGGCCAGGCCCTCCGTGATGCGCTCCAGCCGCGAGCGCTCACCGGCGATCTGCGTGATCAGCCGGGCCGCGAGCGCGTCGGAATGGTCGCGACGATCCCGCACGCCGTCGGCGGTGGCGCTGTAGAGCCGATGGGGCCGCCCCGTCGCCTGATGCACCAGCCGGTCCGTGACGAGGGCCGCGCCGGCGAGCTGGTCGAGGTAGCGGCGCACGCTCGCGTCCGGCAGGTCCAGTTCCGCCGACAACTGGGCGACCGTCGCGCCCCCGTGGGCGACGATGAAGTCCAGCACGTACTCGCGGCGATCAACCGTGCTCGTCACGCTGGTCCCTCCCCTGGCCGGCGCTTGGCGGCGCAGGCCCCGTACGTCGAGCATCGACCGCGGGCCGCTTTTTGTCAATAATCGAGGAAAAGTCCCGCGCTGGGCGGTGACAACGGCGTCTCAGAGCGTCCGGCGATAGCCGTCCAGGGCGACATCCACCGGGACCGACCCGGCCGCCCGGGCCCGCTGCCCGAAGGCCTCGGTGTCGGTGCCGTACCAGAAGTGGCTCAGCAGCAGCCGGCGCGCTCCCGCCTGCGTGGCCATCCGCCCGGCTTCCTCGGGCGTGCAGTGGCCGCGGATGCCGCCGGCCTCGGGCCGGTCGAGGGCCGCCTCGCAGATGAACAGGTCCGCGGTGCAGGCCAGCGCCACGACCGCCGCGCTCGGGGCCGTGTCGCCCGAGTAGCAGAGCGCGGCGCCGTCCGCCTCGACGCGAATCGCGAAGCTCGGGATGTAGTGGTCGCCCGGGGTCGTGCGGACCCGGACGCCCCCGGCGTCGTAGACCTCGTCGGGCGCGTACTCCCGCACCTGGAACGCGCGGTCGCAGAAATCGGCCGGGAAGGCGACCGACTCCAGCAGCGCCTCCAGCCGGGCGCGCCCGCCGGGCGGCAGGTGCAGCGTGATGCGGCGCTCGGCGGCCGGTACCCCCGGCATCAGCCGGCTGACGCGAAAGCGCAGCGCCAGCACGTCGACGAAGTGGTCGGCGTGCATGTGCGTGACCCAGATGTCGTCGATGTCGGCGTCGGGCCGCTCGGCCAGCAGCGCCGAGGCGACGCCGTGCCCGCAGTCGAGCAGGATGCGACGCCCGCCCGCGGCGCCATGGTCCGTCTCGACCAGGTAGCCGGAACTGTTCTGCCCCGCGGGGGGACAGGCCGCTCCTGAGCCCAGCACGGTCAGCCGCACGTGGCGCCCTTCACTACGCCCCCGGCCGTCCCGGCGATCGTCGCGCGGGCCGGCCGCGGGCAGGCATGGCCGCAGCAGGCGGCGGGGTTGGGTCTGTCGCGACGTGCGAAGGCTAAGATCGCCACTTTCGGGCGGTCAACACATCCCGACACTCCCGGGCCCGCCTGCGCCCCTCTGGATCACAGACCTGCCGTACGTGAAACAATGGCGGCGATGACCTCGGCGCAGACCAACCCCGGCACGATCGAGCAGGCCCGGATCGGCGCGCGCGCCGTGACGCTGCCGCCCTACCGCCTGCTGCTGCACAACGACGACGTCAACTCGATGGAGCACGTGGTGTGGGCGTTGCTCGCCTGCGTGCCGGAGTTGGCCCCACAGGAGGCCGTCGCCGCGATGCTGGAGGCGCATGAGCACGGCGTCGCGCAGGTGCTCATCTGTCCCCTGGAGCGGGCCGAACTGTACCGCGACCGCCTGGCCGGGCAGGGCCTCACCGCGACCATCGAACGGGCCTAGCCGACATTCGACGGGGGCGAGCCCGAAGGCCCGCCCCCGTCGTGCCGGACGGATGTCCGCTGCGCTACAGAAGGCTGTCGCCACGCTCCCCGGTGCGGACCCGGATCGCGTCCTCGACGGCGCTCACGAAGAGCATGCCGTCGCCGATGTTGCCGGTGCGCGCCGCCTCCAAAATCAGGCTGGTGGCCGCGTCGACCTTGTCGTCCTTCACGACCACCACCAGCTTCACCTTGGGCAGCATGTCGATGACGTACTGCTCGCCGCCGCGTCCGGAGTGGATCACCCCGCGCTGGCGGCCGCGGCCGGTCACGCCCTCCACGTGCAGCCCGGCGTAGCCGGCCTCGGTCAGCGCGACCTTCACCTGCTCCAGCCGTTCGGGCCGGATAATCGCTTCGATCTTCTTCACGAGCTCATCCCCTCATCGTCGGCGCGGATGCTCGGAGCCTGGCCGACTTCGGGCGCCGGCCCGCTGACCACCGTCGAGACCCCGCCGGAGTAGGAGCCCATCCCGGGCTCGTCGAACTGATAGGCCGGCTCCTCGTGCTCGGAGCGGTCGAGGCCGGCCAACTCCGCATCCTCGGTGACGCGCAATCCCATCGTGCGGTCCAGCACCCAGAGAATCGCGCTGGTGACCGTGAGGGCCCAGGCGATCGAGGCGAGCACGGCGAACAGCTGCCGCCAGAGTTGGTCGAAGCTGCCCTCGATCAGGCCTTCGACGCCGCCGATCGCGGAGACCACGAAGACGCCCGTCAGCATCGCCCCCACGATCCCGCAAATACCGTGCACGGCCACGACGTCCAGCGTGTCGTCCAGGCCGTACTTGTGGCGCAGCCGCACGGCGTAGAACGCGGCGATGCTGGCGGCGGCCCCAATGATGATGGCCGGCAAGGCGTTGCCGTAGCCGTCGGTGGCGGGCCACTCGCCGATGAACCCGGCGGCCGGCGTGATCGCCACCAGCCCGGCCACCGCGCCGGTGGCCGTCCCGATGATCGAGGCCTTGCCGGTGTAGCGCCAGGAGAGCGCCATCCAGGTCAGGGCGCCCATCGCGGCCGCCGTGTTGGTCGTCACGAAGGCGTTGGCCGCTGACCCGTTGGCGGCCAGGGCGGAGCCGGCGTTGAAGCCGAACCAGCCGAACCACAGCAAGGCGGTGCCCAGCACGACCATCGTCACATCGTGGGGGACGGTCTCCCGGCCCACGCCGCGGCGCTTGCCGTAGAAGATCGCGCAGGCCAGGGCCGCCGCGCCGGCGTTGATGTGCACCACGGTGCCGCCGGCGAAGTCGAGCGCGCCCAACTCCGACCCAATCCAGCCGCCGCCCCAGACCCAGTGGGCCAGCGGCGCGTAGACGATCGTCATCCAGGCCACCGTGAAGACCAGGTAGGTGCTGAACTTCGCGCGCTCCGCGAACGCGCCCAGGATCAGCGCCGGCGTGATCACGGCGAACATCATCTGGAAGGACATGAACGTGAGATGCGGGATGGTGTCCGAGTAGGGGCCCGGCTCCATGCCCACGTTGCGCAGGCCGAACCACTCCAGGTTGCCGATGAAGCCGCCCAGGTCGGGCCCGAAGGCCAGGCTGTAGCCCCACAGCACCCAGGCGACCCCCGCGACGCCCAGCATCACGAACGCCTGCATGATGGTCGCGGCCGCGTTCTTGCCCCGCACCAGGCCGCCGTAGAAGAAGGCGAGCCCCGGCGTCATCAGCAGTACGAGCGCCGTGGACATCATGATCCACGCAGTATCGCCGCTATCGATCATCGAGCAGTCCCTTTCGCTGGGCGCATCGCGCCGGCCGGCAGTCACCCGGGCGTCCCGTCGCTCGACGAGATGGCCGGTCGCGTGCGCCAATGGATGAAGTTGCGCGGCCCCGGCAGGCCGCGTCCTGTTGCGCAGTACAGACTGTTGGGGCGCCCGGCAGGTTACGCCGACGTGGCGTTCACATTACAAGCGCGTTAACGACCCCGCTCCCTGATAGGCTGCGACCCACGATGACGACCGTCGCACGAACGACCGCACCCGACGCCACGATCTCGCCGACGCTTGAGGACTATCTGCTGGCGATCGACTCGCTGCAGAGCGAGCAGCAGGACGTGATCGGCGCGCGCCTGGCGGAGCGGCTGGAAGTCACGCCGGCCTCCGTGTCGCAGACCCTGGACCGGATGAACAAGCAGGGGCTGGTCATCGTGTTGGAGGACCACCGCATCGCTTTGACCCCCCACGGTCGCGCCGCCGCCGACTCGATCTGCCGGCGGCACCGCCTCACGGAGCGCTTCCTGGCCGACGTGCTCAAGCTCGACTGGGCGCAGGCGCACACCGAGGCGCATCGGCTGGAGCACGCGATGAGCGATCTCGTGCAGGAACGACTCTCGGAGTTCATGGACCACCCGGAGACCTGCCCCCACGGCGCGCCGATTCCCGGCAACTTCCCGGACGGCGGCGATGCCGGCTGGCGGCTGCTGGCCGCGACGGCGACCGGCGAACGCCTGGTGATCCGCCGCATCTCGGAGATGGTCGAGGGCGATCCGGAGTTGCTGCGCTACTGCGGCGACAAGAACCTGCGCCCCGGCGTCGCCGCGACCGTGCAGGAGATCGGACCCGACCGCGTCTTCATCCTCGACGTGGAGGGCAGCCCCGTCGCGGTAGGGCCGCGCCTCAGCGCCCACGTCTTCTGCGAGGCCGCCACGGGCTAGACTCCCGCCTGCGGCGTCGCCGCCGCGCCATGCCACCCGCTCTCGCTACACCGCCCGCCAGGAAGTATCCCGCCATGCCGCCCCCCCAACTGCCGCCCCCCAAAGGGCAGCCCGCCGCGATGACCGCACCCCGACCGGGCGCGGACGCCGCGCCGCTGGCGGGCCGCGTGGCGCTGATCACGGGCGGCTCTCGCGGGATTGGGCGGGCGATCGCCCTGGCCCTCGCCGCGCAGGGCGCCGATGTCGCGATCAACTACCGCGACCGCGATCAGGCGGCGCGCGAGACCGCCGCGGCCGCGGCGGCGGGCGGCGCGCGCAGCATGATCGTGCGCTGCGACGTGTCGGCCGGGGCGGCGGACGTGAAGGCGATGGTTGCGGAGGTTACACAGACGCTGGGCGCGCCGGCGATCGTCGTCAACAACGCCGGCATCACCCGCGACAACCTGGTCATGCGCATGAGCGACGAGGACTGGGACATCGTCCTGCAGACCGACCTCACGAGCGCATTCCACGTCAGCCGCGCCTGCCTGCGCGGCATGATCCGGGCCCGCTGGGGGCGCGTGATCAACATCGGTTCGGTGATGGGCAGCATGGGCAACCCCGGACAGGCGAACTACGCGGCGGCCAAGGCGGGGCTGGGCGGCTTCACCCGCGCGCTGGCCAAGGAGGTCGGCAGCCGCAACATCACGGTCAACCTGATCGCGCCCGGCTACATCGAGACGGACATCACCGCGGACCTCGGCGAGGAGGTGGTCGCGGCGGTCACGGAGCAGGTGCCCCTGCGCCGGACGGGCGCCACCGGCGACGTCGCGCCGCTGGCCGCCTTCCTCGCCGGCGAGGGCGGCGCGTACATCACCGGCCAGACGATCCACGTCGATGGCGGCATGTTCATCCACTGAGCGACCGCGCCGCGGCGCCGGGCGACGGCCCGGCGCCGCGGCCGATCGGCGGGGCGGTCCCGATCGTGCAGCCGCCCCGCTATTGGCCGAGCCCGATGCACCTATACAAATCCCGCTCACATTCCCGCCCGGCAGGCACACGCTTGCTCGCTCGCGTATCATCGTTCCAGCCGGTGAGGGCCGCCCTGGCCCGCGGGATCGGCGTGTGATGGGTAGCGACGTGACCTCCGACAGCAAATCTCCCCCAGCGATCGAGCCAGCCCCCGACGAGATCCGGGGCGTGGGCATCGTGTTCCCCGGCCAAGGCACGCAGTCGCTGGGCATGGCCGGCGCGATCCTCGAGGTCTACCCCGAGGCCCGCGCCCGCTTCGAACAGGCCAACGAGGTCTTGGGCTACGACCTGCTGAAGCTGGTCGAAGAGGGCCCGGCGGAGGATCTCGACGACACGCTGCACTCGCAGCCCGCGATCTACGTCGCCAGCATTGCCTGGCTCGACGCGCTGCGCGCGCGCTGGGAGGACAGCGGTCACCCCTTCGAGCCGATCGCGATGGCCGGGCACAGCATGGGACAGGTCACCGCCTGCGTCGCCGCCGGCGCGCTGGACTACGAGAGCGGCTTGCAGTTGGTGCAAGAGCGCGGCCGGGCGATGCAGGCCGCCGACCACGCGCGTCCCGGCGGCATGGCCTCGATCATCGGCCTGCGCGACCGCGTCCTCAAAGCCATCGTGGGCGAAGCGACCGACGACGACACGCTCGTGGTCGCGAACGACAACGGCCCCGGCCACGCCGTCGTCTCAGGCGACGAGAGCGCGCTCCAGCGCGTGATGCGCCTGGCGGAGGACGAAGGCGCCCGGCGCGTGGTGCGACTGAAGATCTCCATCGCCTCCCACTCGCCGCTCATGGAAGAGGCCCAAGAGCAGTTCCGGCAGGCCGTCAACACGATGACCTGGCGCGACCCCGAGGTGCCCGTGATCAGCAACGCCACCGCCGGCTTCCTGCTCACCCGCGACGCGCTCCGTGAGGAGCTCAACAGCGCCCTGCTCAGGCCCGTCGACTGGCGCAACTCCGTCAAGACGATGGCCGGCCAGGGCGTCAACCTGTTCGTGGAAGCGGGCCCGGGCGATGTCCTGTCCAAGCTCGTGCGTCGCATCTCCAAGCGCTCCTGGACCTTCCCCGTCGCCGACGACGAGACCGGGCTGCGGCGGCGCGACTTCCCCGACCTGTCCGATGGGATCCCCAAGTGATGCTCACGCCGCGGAGCGTCTCCAGCGCACCGCTCGGGGGAGGGAGCGGGTGACCCGTCGAGTCGTCATCACGGGTATGGGGACCGTGTGTCCGGTCGGCAACGACCTGCCGACCGCCTGGGACCGCCTGGTCGCCGGCGATTCCGGCATCGACTACATCACCCACTTCGACCCGACGCCGTTCAAGGTCCACGTGCAGGCGGAGGTCAAGGACTTCCACCCGGACACGGTCCTGGACGCCAAACCGCTGAAGCACATGGACCGCAACGTCCAGTTCGGCTGTGTCGCGTCCGATGAGGCGCTGCGCGACGCGGGCCTCACCGTGACCGACGAGAATCGCAGCCGCATCGGCGTCATCTTCGGCAGCGGCGGCGGCGGCATGTCGACGCTCCTGCGCTGGTACGAAGTCCTGAAGAGCAAGGGGCCGCGGCGCATCTCGCCCTTCTGCATGCCCAACCTCATCGCCGACGCCGCCAGCGGCCATATCGCGATCCAGGCCGGTGTGACCGGGCCCAACTACTCGCCCACCAGCGCCTGCGCCAGCGGCGCCAACGCCGTGGCCGACGGCGCGCTCTACATCAAGGCCGGCAAGGCCGACGCGATAATCGCGGGCGGCGCCGAGGCCGTCCAGCAGCCGATCTTCCACGCCTGCTTCGAGTCGATGCGGGTGCTGGCGCCGGCGGGCGACCCGCCCAGCCGGACCATGAAGCCGTTCGATCTGCATCGCGCCGGCTTCGTGCCCGGCGAGGGCGGCGCGGCGCTGCTGATCGAGGGCCTGGATCACGCCCAGGCGCGCGGCGCCACGATCTATGCCGAGGTCGTTGGCACCGGATCCGGCAACGACGGCCATGACATGGCCGCGCCCGACCCCAGCGGCCGCGGCTTGCTGAACGCCATGGGCCAGGCCCTCGACGAGGCTGCCATCCCCTACAGCGACGTGGGCTACGTGAACACCCACGGCACCGGCACGAAGCTGGGCGATCGGGTCGATGTGAGCGCCGTGCGCAAGATCTTCGGCGAGCACGCGCACCGCGTGCTGGTCAGCTCCATCAAGGCCGCCACGGGGCACATGATGGCCGCCAGCTCGGCGCTGGAGGTGATCGTCGCGGCCAAGGCGCTGGCGACCGGCATCATTCCGCCCACGCTCAACTACGAGACGCCCGACCCCGACTGCGACCTGGACTGCGTGCCGAACTCGCCCCGCGAGGTGGATCTGCGCGCCGCGATGTCGATCTCCGTGGGGCTGGGCGGGCACAACGCCGCCGTCCTGCTCCGCCGCTGGGAGGGCTGACGCTCTGCCCGCCGCCGCCGCCCGCTCCGACGCCCGACACCCCGACGCCCGCCGGCTCGTGATCACCGGCATTGGGCCCGTCACGCCGATCGGGATCGGGGTCGACGCGCTCTGGCAGAGCCTGCGCGAGGGCCGATCCGGCGTCCGCCCGATCACGGCCTTCGATGCGTCGCGGATGAAGGTACGGATCGCGGCCGACGTGCCGGACTTCGAGCCCGAGCAGTTCATGGCCGCCAAAGCGGCCACGCGCATGGCGCGCTTCTCGCAGCTGGCCGTCGCCGCCGCGCAGCTGGCGCGCGCCGACGCCGGGCTGGACCTCGATGCGCTGGACCGGGACCGCGTGGCCAGCGTCGTGAATACCGGCGGCGGCGGCGTCACCACCATCGCCGCCGAGACGCAGGCGCTGGAGCGGCGCGGCCCGGGCCGCGTGCGCGCGCTCTTCGTCCCGATGATGGCCCCCAACATGGCCTCCTGCCAAGTCTCCATCGAGCTGGGCCTGCGGGGGCCCGCGATCACGTCGGCGGCCGCCTGCGCCAGCTCGATCTACGCCTTCATCGAGGCCAAGCAGATCATCGAGTACGGCGAGGCGGACCTCGCCTTCGTCGGCGGCTCCGAGTCGAACATCTCGGAGCTGGGCATCGCCGGGCTCGCCAACATGCACGCGCTCTCGCGCCGCAACGACGACCCGGCCGGCGCCTCGCGCCCCTTCGACGCATCGCGCGACGGCTTCGTGTTCGGCGAGGGCGGCGTCGTCTGCGTGGTGGAGTCCCTGCAGGACGCCCGGGCGCGCGGCGCGCGCATCTACGCGGAGATCCTGGGCGGCGGGCGCACGGCCGACGCGCATCACATCACCGCGCCCCTGCCCGACGGCGGCGGCGCCGCCAAGGCGATGCAGCGCGCCCTCGACGACGCCGGCCTGCGCCCCCAGGACGTGGACTACATCTGCGCCCACGGCACCGGCACGCCGCTCAACGACGCGGCCGAGACGCGCGCGATTCACACCGTCTTCGGGGCGCACGCGGCCCGCCTGCTGGTGAGTTCGCCCAAGAGCATGACGGGCCACCTGATGGGCGCGGCGGGGGCGCTGGGCGTGGCCGCGACGGCCCTCGCGATCTACCACGGCGAGGTCCCCCCAACGATCAATCTGCACAGCCCCGACCCCGCCTGCGATCTGGACTACGTGCCCAATCAGAGCCGCGTCACGCCCGTGCGCGCGGCGCTCGTCAACGGCTTCGGGTTCGGCGGGCAGAATGGGGTTGTTGCACTCGGGCGCGTCGCTTCATAATCTCGACGCGGCCCGCACAGCGCAGCGGGCCCGGAGGGGTGGCCGACGTGAGCACGATGGAGCAACGAGTCCTGGCGATCGTCGCGGAGCAACTCCGCGTGCCGTCCGACCAGGTGACGGCCGAGTCGCATCTGCTGGACGACCTGCACGCCGATTCGCTCGACGTCGTCGATCTGACGATCGCGATCGAGGAAGAGTTCAGCAGCGACGACGACCCGTTCGAGATCTCCGAGGACGCCGCCGCGGAGATGCGAACGGTGCAGGACATCATCACGTTCCTGGAGGACCACGGCGCCGCCTAGGCGGGCCGCAGCCATGCCCCTCCATCGCATCCGCGCCGCCAGTCTGGGGGGAGCGGATGCGCTGGAGAGCCGGCTTGAGGCTGAAGGCATCCAGCTCGACGCCGGCCGCACCATGCTCAACCGCCGCACGACGGGCGCCGCGGCCTTGATCGTGATCCGGGGCGTGTTGCGGGTGGGCGTCAGCGACGACGACGCGGCGCTCGCGCCGGGCGAGGGCGTGCTGCTGCCGGCCAACACGGTGTACTCGCTGCAAGCGCCGGAGGATGTCGTGGCGCTGCTCTTCGCCCTGCCGGCCGCCGACGCGTCCGCCGCCCCCGGCTGAGCGCGTGCGCCGCTAGCCGTGGCCGATTAGGACCTTCGTCGGCCGCCAGCGCTCGGGCCAGCCGGCTTCCGGGACGAGCACCGCGATCGGCGCGCCCAGCCGGTCGACGGCCAGCGCGTGCGTCGCCCGCCCGGTCGCCGTCCCGACCACCGGCACGGGCACGGCCTGCCCGTTCAGCAGCTTGCCGCGCTGCGCCGCGCTGGGAATGACCCGCGGCCAGTGCTCGAAGAAGCGCACCAGCGGCGCGGCCAGATCCCAGCCGTTGCCGGCGGCGAAGGCGGCCTCGATCTCGTCGGGGCTGTGCGCCTGCTCGACATCGACTGGGCCAATGCCCGTGCGGCGCATCTCGATCACGTGGCCGCCGCAGCCCAGCTGCTCCCCGAGGTCGCGGGCGATCGCGCGGACGTAGGTGCCGGTGCTGACGGTCAGCGCCACCTGCAGCAGGGGCGACTGCCAATCCTCGACCGTGAGCGTGTGAACCGTGACCTCCCGCGCCGCTAGCTCGACCGGCTCGCCGCGCCGCGCCGCCCGATGCGCCGTGACGCCGCCCACCTTGACCGCGCTGAAGGCGGGCGGCACCTGCGACACGGCGCCGCGAAAGGCGGACAGCGCCTGCTCGATCTGCTCCGCGGAGAGCGGCGGGACGGGCGCCTCCGAGACCACCGCGCCCTCGGCGTCGTCGGTATCGGTGCGGACGCCCAGGCGGATCGTCGCGCGGTAGTGCTTGCGATGTTCCCCCAGGTACTCGATCAGCCGCGTGCCCCGGCCGACGAAGATCGGCAGCAGGCCGGTGGCTATGGGGTCCAGCGTGCCGCCGTGCCCCACGCGCCGGATGCCGGTCCAGCGCCGCAGCTGCTGCACGACGTCGTGGGAGGTGGGGCCGGTGGGCTTATCGACCAGGAACAGCCCCGTCGCCGGTGCTGCATTCGGGGGCGCCGGGGCAGCCGCGAGCGATTCGGGATCGCTCACGCCTCCGCCTGCCCATCGCCTGGCGAGCCAGTGCCGGCCGAGTCGGTGTCGGCCGGACCGGTGTCGGCCGGGCCAGTGTCGGCCGGACCAGTGTCGGCCGGACCAGTGTCGGCCGGCGCTGTGGTCTCGGGGACGGGCTCCAGGCCCGGCATCCCGTCGCGCCGGATGCGATCGAGCAGGTCCAGGATGCGGCGATCCTCTTCGATCCGGTCGTCACGTTGGAACTGGAGCTGGGGGATGGACTTCATGCTCAGGTGCGGGCGCAACTGTCGCTGCACGAAGTTGCGCGAGTGATTGAGCGCCGTGACGACGGCGTCGCGCTGGGACTCGCTGCCCAGCACCGAGACCAGCACGCGGGCGTGCTGCAAGTCGGCGGAGGTGGTCACTTCGGTCACGGAGATCAGGTCCGCCTGCAGGCGCGGATCCTTGAGTTCCCGGGCGATGATCTCGGCGACGACCTCCCGCAGGAGATCGTTCACGCGTTCCTGGCGTCGAGCCATGTTGCCTGTGCTCCCGCGTCCCCGCCCGGCAGCGGCCGGGGATGCCGTCTACGATGCCCGTCCGGCGGGCTCCACGCGACCCCCGCGGATGACCCGGCTCTGTCGCTCTGTGTGGTAGAACTCCAGTTTGTCGCCGATTTCGAAGGCCTCAAAGCCCTCCACCGCGACGCCGAACTCCTGCCCCGCGAGCACCTCGCGCGCCTCCTGCTGGAAGCGGCGCAGGCTGCGGATCTTGCCGCTCGTCACATCCTTGCCGGCGCGGAACACGCGCACCGCCAGGTCGGGGCGAATACTGCCGTCGTCGCAGCGCGCCCCGGCGATGTTGCCGATCCGGCGGATGGGGAAGACCTGTAGCACCTCGGCGTGGGCATCGACCACGTCCACGTCGACCGGTTCGAGCATGCCGCTGACTGCGGCCTCGACCTGTTCGATGAGCTGGTAGATGATCTCGTAGCGACGGATCTCGATCCGCTCGGAGGCGGCCAGCTTGCGCGCCCCCGGCTCGGTCCCCACCTGGAAGCCCAGCACGATGCCCTTCGCCGCAGCCGCCAGGTTCACGTCGGATTCGGTGATCGCGCCTGGGGAGGCGTGGATCACCTTCACGTGCACTTCTTCGTTGGTCAGGCGCTCCAGGCTCTGGCGCAGCGGCTCCACGCTGCCATCGACATCGGTCTTGAGCACGAGGTTGAGCTCCTTGACCTCGCCCTGGCTGATCTCGCCGAACAGCGCATCGAGGCTGGCGGCGTGCTGGCGCTGGGCCTCCATGGCCTCCCGCGCCCGCTTGGCCTGCTCGTAGAGGCGCTTGGCCGCCTTGTCGTTCTTGAGCACGCGGAAGCGGTCGCCCGCCGCGGCGAGGTCCTGCACGCCCAGGATCGACACCGGCGTCGAGGGGCCGGCGATCTGGACGCGCGCGCCGGTGAAGTCGAACATCGCCTTGACGCGCCCCCAGGTCGCGCCGACGAGCAGCGAGTCGCCCTGCCGCAGCGTGCCGCGCTGCACCAGCAGCGTGGTGCGCGACCCCTGCCGCCGGTCCAGCGCCGCCTCCAGCACGATGCCGGCCGCGGGGCGCCGCCCGTTGGCCTTGTAGTCCTGCACCTCCGACATGAGCAGGACGGTCTCCAGCAGGTCATCGAGCCCCTGTTTGGTCGTGGCGGAGACGGGCACCAGCGGGATGTCGCCGCCGTACTCCTCGATCATCACCTGGGCGTCGGAGAGCTGCGCCTTGACGCGGGCCACGTTGATGTTGTCGACGTCGATCTTGTTCAGCGCCACGATCAGCGGCACGCCGGCCGCGCGAATGTGGTCGATGGCCTCCTTGGTCTGGGGCATGACACCGTCGTTCGCGGCGACGACCAGGATGGCGATGTCGGTCGCCTGCGCCCCCCGCGCGCGCATGGCGGTGAACGCCTCGTGCCCCGGCGTGTCGAGGAAGGTGATCGGCTTCCCGCGCGGTATCGCTTGGTAGGCGCCGATGTGCTGCGTGATGCCCCCCGCCTCGTCCGCGGTCACGTTGGTCCGGCGGATGGCGTCGAGTAGCGTCGTCTTGCCGTGGTCGACGTGCCCCAGCACGGCCACGATCGGCGCGCGCGGGGTCAGCGTGTCCTCGGCGTCGGGCTCCTCCGCGAAGCGGTCCTGCTGCGCCGCCGCCGCCGGCTCGTCGACGACATCGGCCAGGCCCTCGACGGGCTCGAAGCCCAAATCCACCGCGACGATGGCCGCCGTGTCGTAGTCGATCGTCTTGGTGACCTCCGCCATGACGCCGTTGGTCATCAGGGCCTTGATCACACCGATCGGCGAGCGATCGAGCAGGGCCGCGAGTTCCTTCACCGTCAGGGTGCGGGGGATCTCCACCTCTCGGGCGGTATCGGTCGTCATGGCGTCATCTTTCCAGCGATAGGGTAGCGCGCGCCCGCGTCCGCCCCGGTGTTCGTGACTGGGGGAGGCCCGGCGTCGAGCAGCGCCCGGGCCTCGGCAGGCAGTTGGCGCCGCAGCGCCCGGCTGAGCATGCGGCCGTCGGCGGCCCGGCGCCAGCAGGCGGGGTCCGCGCAGAGGTAGGCGCCGCGGCCCGGCGCCCGCCCGCGCGCGTCGATGCGCAGGTTGCCCTCGTCGTCGAGCGCCAGCCGGACGAGTTCGGTCTTGGGTCGCGTGCGCCGGCAGGCGACGCAACTGCGTTGCGGCTGGCGGCGGGGTCGTTGTGGCATGCGTTCCTGATCTGCGAGCCTCGCCCGCCGCCCGGCAGCGTCCCTCCCTCGCGGGCCGGCGCTGCGGCGCGGTGGATCGGAAGCGGGCTAGAACTCGTCCTCGTAGTCCGCGTAGGGGTCTTCTTCGAGGCCCTCGTCGGTTTCGACGTAGCGCGGCCGGCGCCGCTTCTTCTGCTTGCTCTTTTCTTCCGTGTCGGGCCGGCGGCGCAGCACGTCCTCGGCGAAGCGAATCTTGCCGGGCTCGGCCGGCGCGGGCGCGACCTCCACCGCGGCGGCGAAGGCCGGCTCCGGCTCGGGCTCGTCGGCGGTCTCCGGCTTGGCTGGGTCGGGGCGCGCCTTGCGCGATTCCGTGACGGGCTCCGCCAGCGCGGCCGCCAGCGGCTCCGACTCGCCGTCGGCGACGGGTTCCACCGCGCCGGGGGCCGCCACCGCCGCGGCCGGCGTGGGCACGGGCGCAAGCTCCGGCTGCGGGGCGTAGGGCCCCACGCCGTCATCGGCGAACACTTGCTCGGCCAGCGACTGGGCCTTGATGTCGATGCGGTAGCGGGTCAGGCGCGCCGCCAGGCGGGCGTTCTGCCCCTCCTTGCCGATCGCCAGCGAGAGTTGCTGATCGGGCACGGCGATCTCGGCCGTGTTGGTCGCGGGGTCAATGCGGGTGGCGGTGACCTGCGCGGGGCTGAGCGCATGCGCGACGAACTTGCGCGGGTCGGGGTCCCACTGGATGACGTCGAGGCGCTCGCCCTGCAGCTCGTTGACGATGTTCTGGATGCGCACGCCGCGCATGCCCACGCAGGCGCCCACCGGATCGAGCCCCTCTTGGCGGCTGTGCACCGCGATCTTCGTGCGATGGCCCGGCTCGCGGGCGATGCCCTTGATCTCCACCATGCCCTTGAAGACCTCGGGGACTTCCAGCTCGAACAGGCGCCGGATGAGTTCCTTGTGCGTGCGCGAGACCACGACCTGCGGGCCCTTGTTGGCCTTCATCACTTCCACGACGTAGACCCGCAAGCGCTGGCCGGAGCGGTAGTGCTCCATGCGCACCTGCTCCGACGCCGGCAGCACCGCCTCGGCCCGGCCCAGGTCCAGGATCACTTGGCGCGACTCGACGCGCTGGATGACGCCGGAGACGACCTCGCCCTCCTGGCCGGAGAACTCGTCGAAGACGGCCTCCCGCTCCGCCTCGCGCAGGCGTTGCAGCACCACCTGCTTCGCGGTCTGCGCGGCGATGCGCCCCGCCGTTTCGCTGACTTGGTGGTACAGGACCAGCGTCGCGCCCAGCGTGGCCGCCGGGTTCAGCTTCTGCGCCGCTTCCAGGTCGATCTGCTCGTCCTCGTCGGCGATGTCCTCTTCGATCTCCACGATCGCGCGCTCCGACCAGACCTGCATGTCGCCGTCGATGCGGTTGATCTTGACGTGCACCTCGCCGATCAGGTCGTGCTCGCGCTTGTAGGCGGCGGCCAGCGCGGACTCCACCGCCTCGAAGACGACATCGACGCCGAGATTCTTCTCGGCGGTGAGCTGGGTGATCGCGAGCAGGAAGTCGGTCTTCATGGGCCCTGTCCAAGCGCCGTGCCGTTGCCGGCGCCGTCTCGTGCCCGGGGCCGGTCAAGGCTGCGATGGCGCTTCTTGCGAAAGAAGGTGGGCACGTGCCCACCTTCAGCGTTACCGCATCCGTGTTGTCGGCAGTATAGCAAGCGGGGCCAAGCGTGGGGCGCGCCCCAGTGACCCAGGTCTCACCCGGCGTCCGTCGCCGCGGCCGCCAGCAGCGCCCGCACGTGATCCACGAGCGCCGTCGCGGGCGTGGTCTCGGCCTCCGCGGCGCGGCGCGCCTTCACTTCCACGACGCCCTGCTTCAGGTTGCGCGGGCTGACCGTCAGGCGCACCGGCATGCCCAGCAGGTCGGCGTCGGTGAACTTCACGCCGGGGCGCTCGTCGCGGTCGTCGCTCAGCACGCTGAGGCCGGCCGCCTCGAGCGCCGCCTCGGTCTCCGCGACGGCGGCCGCGACCTCGGGCCGGTTGAAGCCGATGGCCACGAGATGGATGTCGTAGGGCGCGACGGCGGGTGGCCAGACGATGCCGTGCGCGTCGTGGTTCTGCTCGATCACCGCCGCCAGCAGCCGCTCCACGCCAATGCCGTAGCTGCCCATGATCGGCAGGTGCTGCTCGCCGTCCGCCCCGCTGAACTGCGCGCCCATCGGCGCCGAGAACACCGTACCCAGCCGGAAGATGTGCCCCAGCTCGATGCCCCGCGCCAGCTCGAGCCCGTCGCCGCAGCCGCTGGGGCAGGGATCGCCGGCGCGGGCGAGCCCCACGTCGGCGACCACGGCGGCCCGCCAGTCGCGCCCGTAGTTCACGTTGCGCAGGTGCAGGCCGGGGCGATTGCCGCCGGCGGCCAAATTCGGCGCGCCCGGAATGGAGGTGTCGGCGACGACCGTCGCCTTCGCCAGCGCGTCCTCCATGCCGACCGGGGAGGCGTAGCCCGCCACCCAGCCCTCGGCGGCGATCTCCTCGTCGGTCATGGGGCGGATGTCGTGCGCGCCGACGCTGTTGGCGAGCTTGAGTTCGTTGAAGTCGAGGTCGCCGCGGATGACGGCGAAGACCGGCCGGTCGTCGGCCATGAACATGCCGGCCTTGGCCGTGCGCGTGGCGGGCACGCCCAGGAACCGGGTCAGCGCCTCGATGGTGGTCACGCCCGGCGTCTCGACGGGCTCCAGGGCGGCGGGCGCGTCGCCGTCCGGGGCGCCGCGGTCGAACTCGGCGCGCTCTTGATTGGCGGCGTAACCGCACGTCCGGCAGATCGCGACGGTGTCTTCGCCGATCTCGGTGAGGAAGATGAACTCGTGCGACGACTTGCCGCCAATCGCGCCCGAGTCCGCCTGCACGCGCGTCGCCGGCACGCCCACGCGCCGCCAGACGTTCACGTAGGCCCGATCCATCGCCTCGTAGGAGGCCTGGAACGCGGCCTCGTCGGCGTCGAAGCTGTAGGCGTCCTTCATCAGGAACTGGCGCACGCGGATCAGTCCGCCGCGCGGGCGCGCCTCGTCGCGGAACTTGTTCTGGATCTGGTACACGCGCTGCGGCAGGTCGCGGTACGACTGCACCGTCTTGCGAAACAGGTCCGTGACCGACTCCTCGTGCGTGGGAGCCAGCACCTGCTCGCGCCCGCGCCGGTCGGCGAAGCGGAAGATCGTCTCGCCGAACGCCTCCAGGCGGCCCGATTCCTGCCACAACTCCAGCGGTTGGATGGCCGGCATCAACAGCTCCTGCGCGCCGGCCGCGTCCATCTCGTCGCGGATGATGGCTTCCACCCGGCGCAGGGCGCGCCAGCCCAGCGGCATGTAGGAGTAGACCCCTGCCGCCAACTGCACGGCCAGGCCCGCGCGCAGCAGCAATTGGTGGTTGGCGGTTTCGGCCTCGGCCGGCGCCTCTCGCAGGGTGCGACCGAAGAGGCCGCTCATCCGTGTCGCCACTGGCAGCATCCGTTCAGCGGGGCGATTCCGTGCCGGAGTCGCCGGTGTCCCCCGGGCGGGGCCTCTCCAAATCTACAGGCGAATCTACCGGCGGGGCGGGCTGCTCGCCAGCGGACGGCGTCGCCCAGCGTGCGAAGCGACGCCCCAGGGCGTGGTCGTCCCAGACCTGCAGCGACGTCCCGGTCAGCGTCGCGCCGCCCAGCAGCGCCCCCAGCATGCTCAGCCCGACGCCCCAACCGTCGTCCAGCCCGATCAGCGGCACGAGCACGCCGCCCCCAGCGCCGCCGAGCAAGGCGAAGGGCAACGCCCAGAGCGCGCCGTCGGCCTTGCGCCGCACGCCCACCACCAGCCAGGGGATCGCGCCCAGCAGCAGCCACGTCAGGAAGAACAGCACCAGGAAGATCGCGTCGAAGAGCACGGGGGCAGCGTAGACGGCGCGCCGTGTCGCTCCCGAGGCCCGCTCGCCTCCGCGCCGATCGCGGCAGCGGGCGGTACACTCGACCTGCGGGGTCCATTCAGCCCCAACGATCGTTCCACAGCGAGGACCCCCGATGCGCCGCAACCCCACCCGAGCCGTCCGCGTCGGCGCCATCCAGATCGGCGGCGACGCCCCCATCGCGGTGCAGTCCATGGCCGCGACGCGCACGCAGGACATCGACGCGACGCTGCGCCAGGTGGAGCTGATCCGCGCCGCCGGGGCGGATCTGGTGCGCATCGCGGTGGACTCCTCGAAGGACGTGCAGGCCCTGGCGATCGTGCGCGAGCGCACCGGCGCGACGCTCTCGGTGGACCTGCAGGAGAACTACCGGCTGGCCGCCGAGGTCGCCCCGCACGTCGACAAGATGCGCTACAACCCCGGCCACCTGCACCACCACGAGAAGGACAAGTCGATCGAGCAGAAGGTCGCGTTCCTCGCCGAGACGGCCGAGCGCCACGACTGCGCGCTGCGGGTGGGCGTCAACTGCGGCTCCGTCGACCCGCGCATGATGGCCCGCTACGACGGCGACCACGAACAGGCGATCGTGGCCAGCGCGCTGGAGCACTGCGCGCTCCTGGATGGGATGGGCTTCCAGCGCTACGTCGTCTCGCTCAAGGACTCCGACTGGAAGAAGGTCGTGGCCGTCAATCGCGCCTTCGCGCGGGAGCGGCCCGACGTGCCGCTGCACCTGGGCGTGACGGAGGCCGGGATGCCGCCCGACGGCATCGTCAAGACGCGCGTCGCTTTCGAGCAGCTCATCGCCGACGGCATCGGCGACACCGTCCGCGTCTCGCTGACGGTGCCCTTCGACGACAAGGGTCAGGAGATCAGCGTCGGCCGGGCGATCCTGGCCGACATCGCGGCCGGGCGCTTCCGCTCGGTGCCGCCGGGTCTCGACGAGGGGCTGAACATCATCAGCTGCCCCTCCTGCTCGCGGGTGGAGAACGAGCGCTTCATTGACCTGGCGCAGGACGTGAAGGCGATGACGCAGTACGCGCAGGACCACGACATCACGATCGCGGTGATGGGCTGCCGCGTGAACGGGCCCGGCGAAACCGACGACGCCGACCTGGGCCTGTGGTGCGGTCCCGCGGCGGTGAACTTGAAGAAGGGCCCCGAAGCGCTGGGCTTCTACAGCTACGACGAGATCCTGGACCGCCTCAAGCTGGAAGTGGACGCGCTCATCGCCGGGCGCAGCCGGCCCTGACGGTACCGACGGCACTGACGGCGCGCCGCTAGCGCAGGAGCGGCTCGCCCGCGATGACACGCACGACGTCGAAGTAGCCGATCACGAGGGCGGCGGCGATCAGCAGGGCGAAGCCGGCGAGGTGCACCAGCCCCTCCTTCTGGGGCGAGATGCGCTTGCCGCGCCGGACGATCTCGAGCAGCACGAAGACGATGCGCCCGCCGTCGAGGCCGGGGATGGGCAGCAGGTTCATGATGCCCAGGCTCAGGCTGATCAGCGCCGCGAGTTCGATCAGCCGGAGCCAGCCGGCTTGCCGCACGATCTCGCCGGTGCCCTGCGCGAGCCCGACGGGACCGTTGATGGCCAGCGCCTCGCCGCCGGCGATCCAACCGTGGACCGCGTTGTAGGAGAGGATGAAGACGTCGCGCGTGCGCTCGACGCCGAAGGCCAGCGCCGCGAGCGGGCCGGAGCTCTCTCTGACGAGGTTGAAGCTGCCGTTGGCGATGGTGATGCCCGTCGGGCCCTGCGGCACGACGACCTCGAGCCCCGGCTGCAGGTGGATCAGGTCGATGCCGGCCGCGTCCAGGACCATCTGCTGGCGCAGGCCCAAGTCCCGCGCGACGGAGAAGGCCGTGTCATCCTTCTGCACCGTGTAGCGCTCGCCGGGGAGGTCCAGGACGAGCCCCTCGTCCAGGTCCACGCCGCCGCCCAATCCGGCGCCCTCGAGGACCTGGCTGGCGTTGACCCCCAGGATCTCCGCCACATCGTGCACGGTGTCGCCCTCGCGCACCGTGTGCACCAGTTCGGGCGGGGTCAGGCGCGGCGTGAGCCGGGTGACGAGCACCTCGCGGCTGGCGACGCCCGGCTGTTGCGTCGCGCCGGGCTGCATCGTGTCGCGTTCCAGCACGACCTCGATGTCCCGGTTGACGTTGAGGCGGATCTCCAGGCCCACGTCGCCGCGGTGTTTGGTCGTCACGCCGTCCACGCTGAGGACGCGATCGCCGGCCTCGAAGCCGGCCAGATCGGCCGGTCCGCCCCGTACGACCGACGTCACCACGGCCGGCCCGGCGGCGCGGTCCTGCGGGATCATCGCGGCGAGCGCGAACAGCAGGATGGGCAGCGCCAGGTTGACCAGCGAGCCGGCCGCCAGAATGCCGATCCGGGTGAGCGGCGAGCGGGAGCCGAAGGAGCGCGGATCGGCGCCCACTTGCATGCCCGCGATGCGACCGATCGTCGCGGCCGGCGTCTCTGATGCGGCGGCGGATGCGGCGGCGGATGCGGCCGCGGATGCGGCCGCGGATTCGGCTGCGCGTGCATCCTCGGGGGCGTCCGCTGGGGCGGCGTCGGCGTCGTCCGCGGGTGCGTCTGCTGGGGCGGCGTCGGCGTCGTCCGTGGGGCGGGCCGGGCCGATCGGCATGTTGCCCGCGTAGTACTCCCAGGCGCCGCCGCTGCCGGGGGAGACCTCACGCTCGAACACGAACCTGATGGCACCGGCCTCCGCAGCCCCGGTGAGCGCGGCGGCCAACTCCGCGTCGTTGTGCACCCGCCCCCCGGCGGCGCCGATGATCACGTCGCGAGCCTGCATACCGATGCCGGCGGCGGCGCCGTGCGGGTTCACCGACTCGATGAAGACGCGCGCGCTCTCCTCGCCGGTGAGCCGCACGAACCCGCCCAGCGGCAGCCAGTTGATCGAGTAGATCGTCTCGCCGATGCGCTTGCCGCGCAGGCGCGGCGGGAAGCCGACGCCGAACTCTTCCACGCGCACGTGGGCCAGTTTCGCCGTGACGTAGTGCCCCGCCTCGTGGACCAGGATCAGCCCCACCAGCACGCCGACGAAGGGGAGAACGGCTTCCAGTAGGACCATCACACAGTGCCTATCATGACGGGCCCATCAGACAGTGCCCATCAGACGGCCAATCGCGCGTGGATGTGCTGCGCGGCGAAGCGCCGCGCCCAGGCGTCGGCGGCGTCGATCGCCTCCAGGTCGGGGTCGTCGTCGCCCTCGTGCGCCGAGAGGGCCGCGTCGATCACCTCCGGGATGGCCGTAAACCGGATCTGGCCGCCCAGGAACGCGGTCACCGCCACCTCGTCGGCGGCGGCCAGGACGCAGGGATACGTCCCGCCGCGGCGGCCGGCCTCTTGGCTGAGACGCAGGCCCGGGTAGCGATCGAGGTCGGGCGCGGCGAAGTGCAGGGCGCCCAGCGCGGCCAGGTCCAGCGGCGCGACCGTCGGCTGCAGGCGCTGGGGGTAGGTCAGCGCGCACTGGATGGGCAGGCGCATGTCGGGGTTGCCGAGCTGCGCCTTGACGGAGCCGTCGCCCATCTCGACCAGCGAGTGCACGATCGACTCCGCGTGCTGCACGACCTCGACGCGCTCGTAGGGGACGTCGAACAGCCAGCGGGCCTCGATCGTCTCCATGCCCTTGTTGACCAGTGAGGCGCTGTCGATCGTGATCTTGGCCCCCATGTTCCAGGTCGGGTGGCGCAGCGCCTGCGCCGGCGTGACATCGTCCAGGGCGTCGCGCGGCAGATCGCGCAGCGCGCCGCCCGACGCCGTCAACAGGATACGACGGATCTCGTTGCCCTCCTCGCCCCACAGGCATTGCCAGATGGCGCTGTGCTCGGAATCGACGGGGCGCAGTTGTCCACCGCCGCGATCGGCGGCGGCGCGCACGAGGCGGCCCGCCATCACCACGACCTCCTTGTTGGCCAGGGCGACGGCGCGGCCGTGATCGAGCGCGGTCAGCGTGGGCTCCAGGCCGGCCCGGCCCGCCGTGCCCACGACGAGCACGTCGAGCAGTGGGTCGGCGGCCATCTCGTCCATCGTGCTGATCGTCGCGCCCGCCGCCGCCGCGATCTCGCGCAGGCGCTCGCTGGGGCCGCCGGCCGCCCAGATCGCGGCCGGGCGCAGCGCCGTCGCCTGCGACGCCAGCAGGTCGAGGTTGCGACCGGCGGCGAGCCCGCGCACCTCGAAGCGCTCCGGCATGGCCTGGATGACGTCGATCGTCTGCCGGCCGATGCTGCCGGTGCTTCCCAGCAGGGCGAGCCGAATGGGCCGGCCGTTGGGCCGGCCGTTGGGCCGCGCGGCGGCGGATGGCGGGGCGTCTAGAGCACGATCCATTGCACGAAGAAGTATACGGTCGGCGCGACGAAGAGCAGACTGTCGAGCCGGTCCAGGACGCCGCCGTGCCCCGGAACGAGCTGCGAGAAGTCCTTCACGTCCAGGGCGCGCTTGATCACCGACTCGGCCAGGTCGCCGGCCGTCGCCATCAGCGGCAGCGCGATGCCCAGCAGCGCCATCTTCCAGATCGGGACCTGCAGGTCGGGCAGCAGGTTGATCAGCAGCACCGCCGCGAAGCCCGCCAGCAGTCCGCCGATGGCCCCCTCGATGGTCTTGCGCGGGCTGATGCGGGGCGCCAGCGGCCGCCGGCCGAGCAGCTTGCCGACGGCGAACGCGCCCGTATCCGTCGCCATGCCCGCCCCGACGGCGAGCAGCAGCCACTCCTCCCCCTGCGGCAGCGCTCGCAGCAGGACGAAGAAGCTGCCCAGCCAGCCGACATACACGAGCGCCACGAGGCCGGCCGCCGAGCGCCCGTAGAGCGCCCCGAAGAGGGCGGGATCGGGGGCGCTGCTGGGGGACTGGCCGCGCTCGCGGACGAGTTGCTGGAGCACCGGCGCGGCGACGATCGCGATGATGGCGGCGCTGAGCGGCCAGTGAGGGGGCACGTTATCGGTCATCGCGGCGGCGGTCATCGCGACCACGCCCGCCAGCGCCAGCCACAGCACGGGGTCGCGGCGGTCCAGTCGCATGCCCAGGCCGAACTCGATCACCGCCACCGCCAGCAGCGCCGCGACCGCCGCCGCCATCGCCGGCCCCCCCGCGATGATCAGCACGATCACCACGGGCAGCGCGACGGCGCTCGTCGCGGCGCGCAGCACAATCGTCCTCGGGAGTCGCATCCACGTGGGCACGCCGGTGTCGCCCCGTCAGCCGTGCTGCGCGCCGGGCGCGTCGGCGCTGTGCGCCTGCCGTGCCGCGAGGCCGCCGAACTTGCGCACCCGCTGGGCGTAGGCCTCCAGCGCCTCGTCGACGTCGGCCTGCGAGAAGTCGGGCCAGTAGGTGGGCGTGAAGAAGTACTCCGCGTAGGCGGCCTGCCAGATGAGGAAGTTCGAGAGCCGCTGCTGGCCGCCGGTGCGGATGATCAGGTCGGGGTCCGGCAGCCCGTCGGTGTAGAGGTGGCGCGAGACGAGCGCCTCGTCGATCTCCGCCGCCGGCACGCCCGACGCCACGATCTGCCGGATCGCGTCGACGACTTCCGAGCGGCCGCCGTAGTTGAACGCCACGCAGACGGTCATCCCGGTGTTGGCGGCCGTGCGCGCGACGGCGTGCCGAATCTGCCGGCGCAACACCGGCTCCAGCACGTCCAACTGGCCGATGTAGCGCAGCTGCACGCCCGCCTCGTGCAGCGGCTCGAGTTCGCGCTCGATCACGCGGGAGAGGATGTGCATCAGGCCGCGCACCTCATCCGGGGGGCGGCGCCAATTCTCCGTGGAGAAGGCGTAGAGGGTGAGCACGCGCACGCCGCGCTCGCCGAACAGGCGGATGATCTCGCGGATGTTCTCCGTGCCGGCGGCGTGGCCCTCCATGCGCGACAGGCCGCGCGTCTCCGCCCAGCGCCCGTTGGCGTCCATGATCACAGCGACGTGCCGGGGAACGTTCTCGGTCCGGCGCTCCGGGGCGACAACCACGCTCAGACCTCCAAGAGCTCGCGCTCCTTCACCGCGCCGTCCCGCTCGATCCGCTCCTGGAAGCCGTGGGTCAGCTTGTCGAGCCCGTCGTGCGCGCGGCGCTCCTCGTCCTGCGAGATGTCCTTGTCCTTGAGCATCTTGCGCAACTCCACCTGCGCGTCGCGCCGGATGTTGCGCAGGGCGACGCGCGCCGCCTCGTTCTTCTGCCCCACCTGACGCACGAGCTGCCTGCGGCGTTCCTCCGTCAGCTCCGGGATGACCAGCCGGATGACGACGCCGTCGCTCTGCGGATTGAGCCCCAGGTCCGACTGCTGAATGGAGCGCGAGATGGGGTCGAAGGCGTTCTTGTCCCAGGGTTGGATGACCAGCAGGCGCGCGTCCGGGGCCGTGATCGTGGCGAGCTGCTTGAGCGGCGTCGGCACGCCGTAGTAGCCGATCGCCAGCGACTCGATCAGCGACGGCTGCGCCCGCCCGGTGCGCACGGCGTCGAGGTCGCGCTGGTGGGACGCGATCGTCTTGCGCATGCGCGAGCGGGCTTCGTCCAGGGCGAGTGCGGTGAGGTCGTCGTCGTCCATGATGTCGCGGTCCTTCGCCCGCCCGCGCGGGGGCTACTCGGCGGCGCCGGCGAGGCGCGTGGCCTCCGGCCCGACGAGCGTACCAACGGAGCCGCCCATCACCGCCTTCACGATAGCGTCCGGCGCCGCGATATCAAAGACCAGGATGGGCAGGTCGTTCTCCTCGCAGAGCGACAAGGCAGCGGTGTCCATGACCACGCCGATGTTCTGGGCGATGGCGTCGCGATAGGAGATCGTGGCGTAGCGCTGGGCCGACGCGTCGAGGGCCGGGTCCGCCGTATAGACGCCGTCGACGCCGTTCTTGGCCATCAGCAGCCGCGCCGCGTCGATCTCGACGCCGCGCAGGGCGGCGGCCGTGTCGGTCGTGACGTAGGGGTTGCCGGTCCCCGCGACGAACAGCACCACGCGCCCCTTCTCGAGGTGGCGAATGGCCCGGCGGCGGATGTAGGCCTCCGCCACCTGCGCCACGGTGATCGCCGACATCGTGCGCACCTGCAGGTCCTCGCGCTCCAGCGCGTCCTGCAAGGCGAGGCCGTTGATCACGGTCGCGAGCATGCCGGCGTAGTCGGCGGTGGCGCGGTCCATGCCCGCCTCGGCGGCCGTGCGACCGCGGAACAGGTTGCCCCCGCCCACCACCAGCGCCACTTCGAAGTCGAGCGCGCGCAGGCGGACGATCTGCCGCGCGATGCCGCGCAGGGTTTCGGGGTGGATGCCGAAGGGACGCCCACCGAGGAGCGCTTCGCCGCTGATTTTGATCAGGACGCGCTCGCCCGTGACGTCCCTCCTCCCTGCCCGGTGGCCTACGATCCGCCGCCCAGTTCGTAGCGCGCGAAGCGTCGCACGACGATCTTCTCGCCCGTGCTGGCCACCGCCTCGGTGATCAGGTTCTGGATGGTCTTGCTGGGATCCTTGATGAAGCTCTGCGAGAGCAGGGCCAGCTCCGCCGGGCTGCCCTCGGCGTCGGCCGGGAGGTCGGCGGCATCGACGACCTGGGGGTCCATCGACGCGATCTGCATGGCGATATCGTGCGCCAGTTCCTTGAAGATGTCCGTCCGCGCGACGAAGTCCGTCTCGCAGTTCAACTCCAGCATCGCGCCAATCCGCCCGCGGTGCAGGTAGGACTCGACCACGCCCTCGGCGGCCTCGCGGCCGGCCCGCTTGGCGGCGGTCGCGACGCCCCGCTCACGCAGGAGCGCGCGGGCCCGCTCGAGGTCGCCGGCGGCCTCGCTGAGCGCGGTGCGACAGGCCATCACGCCGGCGCCCGTCTCGGCGCGCAGGGTCTTGATGTCGTCCACAGTGACGGTCACAGGGGTTCCTTTCGACCGGCGCGGGGCCGGCTGGGGGCGATGCCGGGGCGGGCGCTAGCTCGCGGGGGCCGCGGCGGTGGCCTCGTCATCGTGCTGGGCTTGGGCCTCCACGCGCAGGCTCTCGCGGACGGCCAGGCCCTCCGCGGCGGCGTCGGCGATGCGGCCGGCGATCAGGCGGATGGCGCGGATCGCGTCATCGTTGGAGGGGATGGGGTAGGCGATGCCGGTGGGGTCGCAGTTGGTGTCGCAGAGGGCGACGATGGGGATGCCCAGGCGCCGGGCCTCCTTGACGGCGATGGCCTCCTTGGGCACATCCACGATGAACACCACGGCCGGCGGCCGGGCCATGTCGCGCAGACCGCCCACGTAGCGATGCAGCCGCGTGAGTTGGTCGCGCAGGCGCAGCGCCTCCTTCTTCGGCAGGGCGTCCCAGTCGCCGTCCTCTTCCTGGCGCTCCAGCCGCAGCATGTGCTCGATGCGCCCGCTGATCGTCTGCCAGTTGGTGAGCGTGCCCCCCAGCCAGCGGTGGATCACGTAGGGCATCTGCGCCCGCTGCGCCTCCGACTGCACGACATCCTGGGCCTGCTTCTTGGTGCCCACGAAGAGCACCTCGCCGCCGCCGACGACGGTCTCGCGGACGAAGGCGTAGGCCTCCTCCAGCCGGTCGGCGGTCTGCCCCAGGTCCAGGATGTGAATACCGTTGCGGGGTGCGAAGATGAAGGGCGCCATCTTCGGATTCCAGCGGCGCGTCTGGTGGCCGAAGTGGACCCCGGCTTCCAGCAGCTCCTTCATCGTGATCGCGGTGGCCATGATGCTCCAGCGTGATGTCCAGGGCGGCGTCGCGGGGACATCGATTGCTCCGGCGCTCGCGGTCCGGCGGGTCATTGCCCGCCAGGGGAACGCAGCATCAACGCCGATGCCGCGAGCCAGCGCCACGGGTGGTAGGACCGCGGTAGTATAGGCCCGGACCGGCGGACGATGACAGCCGCGCCGATACACTGGTCAGCCCATACAGTAGTCAGCACAGTGATCGCCCTTGCGGCCGGCGCTCCGGGCTGATCTCGATCCCGGCTGCTAGGCTGGACGCGTCCCCGCCGTTCCCTGACTGGCGATTCACATAGGGACCGTGACGCGAGGGCCGCGCCAGCGGACCTGCCCGATGGTGCGGGCAGGCGCGAATCGATCGGAGTGCCCACGTTGCCCCGTTACGTCTATGAGTGCACGAAGTGCCGGCATTCCTACGAGAAACGCGAGGGCTGGGACGCCAAGCCCCGGCAGCGCTGTCCCATGTGCCGGGCCGTGTCGCAGCGCATCCCGGCCCCGCCGGCGATCGTGTTCAAGGGCTCCGGCTGGTATTCCACCGACAACCGGCGCAGCTTGCGCGACGGCGCCGAGGAACTCCAGCACGGCAAGGACGGCGAAGACCGCTCCTCCGGTGAGTCGGGCTCCGATGAGCCGGGCTCCGGCGAGTCGGGCTCCGGCGAGTCGGGCCGTGATCGGTCAGATGGGGGGTCCGAGCGCGCGGACTCCAAGCAGCCGGCCAGGGCCGAGTCGACGCGGGACGACTAGTCCGGCGCGCGCCGCGAACCGGCGACCCTGATGCGAGTCGTGCTCCAGCGTGTGCGTCGCGCCTGTGTGCGGGTCGACGATGCCGTCGTGGGCGAGATCGGGGCCGGCTTCCTCGCGCTGACCGGCATCGCCGGCGACGACACGCCCGCCACCGTCGACGCGATGGCGGTGAAGGTCGCCGGGCTGCGCATCTTCGACGACGCCGATGGCCGCTTCAACCTCGCCCTCGCCGATGTCGGCGGGTCCGTCCTGGTCGTCAGCCAGTTCACGCTGATCGCGGAGATGCGGCGGGGGCGGCGTCCCTCGTTCCTGGGGGCTGCGCGCCCCGAGGTCGCCGAGCCGCTGGTCGAGCGCTTCGCGGCGGGGCTGCGGACGGCGGGCGTGCCGGTCGAGGGTGGTCGCTTCGGCGCGCACATGGACGTCGAGCTGGTCAACGACGGCCCCGTGACGCTGGTGCTCGACTCGGCCGATCTGGAGCGGCCGCGCCGGGGTTAGATCGAGGGGTCGCGCCGGTCGCTGCTCAGCGCCTCCGGCACGACCTGCAGCGAGACGTCCATGGGCGTGACCGTGTGGGTGAGCGACCCCATCGAGATGAAATCGACGCCGCTGGCGGCGTAGGCGCCCAGGGTCGCGCGCGTGATCCCGCCGCTGGCCTCGCTGGTGACGTGGGCGGCTTGCGCCAGCCGGACCGCCTCCGCGAGCGCGGCCGCGGTGAAGTTGTCGAGCAGGACGGCCCGCGCGCCCGCGTCGATCGCCTCGCGCAGTTCGGCCAGGGAGGTGACCTCCACCTCGATGGCCGTGGCCGGGCCCGCCGCCGACATCGCGAGTCGCACGGCGTCGGCCAGGCTGCCGCCGCGCGCCCGCACGGCCGCGATGTGGTTGTCCTTGACCAGCATCGCCGAGCGCAGGTCGTTGCGATGGTTGAGGCCGCCGCCGACGCGGACGGCGTAGCGCTCCGCCACGCGTAACCCCGGCGTCGTCTTGCGCGTGTCGAGGATGCGTGCGCCGCTGCCGGCGACGGCGCGCACGCAGTCGGCCGTCTGCGTGGCGATGCCGGACAGCCGCCCGAGGTAGTTCAGCGCCACGCGCTCGCCACGCAGGATCGCGTGCACCGGCCCATCGACGTGCGCGATCGTCGAGCCCGCCGCGACGCGCAGTCCCTCGCTGACGGCGGGCATCCAGCGCACGCGCGGCTCGACGGCGTAGTACGTCTCGAGCGCGAACTGCAGGCCGCAGATCACGCCGTCCGACTTGGCGACCACGACGCCGCGCCCCTGCTGATCGACGGGGACGAGCGCGTTGCTCGTCAGGTCCTGCTCCGCTGCGTCCTCGCGCAGGGCGGCCTGCACGAGCGCCCGGATCGTCAGGCGATCGAGCGGCGCGGGACGGGAGAGGCCGGCGTCCTCCCGCGTCATGAGGCGCTCGCGCGGACGAAGCTGAGGTGCCCGTCCCCGGCCACGCCGGACGCGGCGTCGCCCGAGGGGGCGTCGCTGCGGTAGTGCGCGCCGCGGCTGTCCGTGCGGCGCCGCGCGGCCTCGACGATCAGGCGACCGACCAGCGCCATGTTGGCCAGGGTCGCGCCCTCGACGCCGGGCCGGGGCGGGCCCCAGCCGTCGATCACGGCGGCCGCCGTGGCCAGGCCGTCGGCGTCGCGCACGATGCCCGCGTGCGACCAGAGCAGCGATTGCAGCGTGGCCCGATCGGGCGCGGCGGTCTCCGCGGGCAGGTCGAGCGCCACGGTCCCGGCCGGGGCCGGGGCGGCTGCGGCGTCGTGCTGCGAGGCCTCGACGGCGCGCTGCGCGAAGACGACCGTCTCGAGCAGCGAGTTGCTGGCCAGCCGGTTGGCCCCGTGCACGCCGGTGCTGGCGACCTCGCCGCAGGCGTAGAGCCCGGGCAGCGTCGTGCGGCCCCAGTGGTCGGTGTAGACGCCGCCCATGTAGTAATGCGCGGCGGGCGCGACGGGCGCCGGGCTGCGGGTGATGTCGAGCTCGTAGCGCAGGCAATGCTGGTACACGCCGGGGAAGCGCGTCGCGACGAAATCGGGGTCGGCGTGGGTGATGTCGAGTAGGACGTGGTCGACGCCGGCGCGCTGCATCTCCGTCGCGATCGCGCGGGCGACGACGTCGCGCGGGGCGAGCTCGGCCAGGGGGTGGTAGTCGGGCATGAAGCGGCGCCCGCCGCCGCCGGCCGTCGCCGGAGTGCGCAGCACGGCGCCCTCGCCGCGCAGCGCCTCGGTGAGCAGGAAGGTCGCCGCGCCCGGCAGCCGCAGCGCCGTGGGGTGAAACTGGACGAACTCCATGTCCCGCACGACCGCGCCCGCGCGCCAGGCCAGGGCGACGCCGTCGCCGGTGGCGACGGCGGGGTTCGTCGTGAGGGTGAACAGCTGCCCCGCGCCGCCGGTCGCGAGGATCGTGCGGGGGGCGTTGAGCAGCACGGAGCGGCCGTCGGGGTCCAGCGCTTCGACGCCGCACACGCGGCCCGCTTCGAGGCGCAGGCTCGTGGCGGCGTGGCGGTCGAACACATCGACGCCGGCCTCGCCGACGCGGCGCACCATCACCGTCTCGATGGCGTCGCCGGTGCGGTCGCCGCCCGCGTGCAGGATGCGGGGGCGCGAGTGCGCGCCCTCGCGGCCCAGCGCCACGCGGCCCTCGTCGCTGTCGAAGGGGACGCCGAGCTCGGTGAGGCGGCGGATGCGATCGGGCGCCTCGCGCACGAGCACGTCCACGGCCTCGGGGTCGCAGAGGCCGGCGCCGGCCGTCAGCGTGTCCTGCCGGTGCCGGGCGACGCTGTCGCCGGGCCCGACGGCGGCGGCGATGCCGCCCTGGGCGTACTTCGTGTTGGACTCCTCGATGGGGCCCTTGGTCACGACGGCCGTGCGCCCGTGCTGCGAGGCCAGCAGCGCGGCGTACAGCCCGGCGATGCCGGAGCCCAGGATCAGGTAGTCGTAGTGCATGGGCCGTTGCTTCAGGTCGGCGCCGCGGGTCGGCCGGGGCGGCCGGGGCAGGGCTAGGTGATCTCCAGCATGCGGCGCAGGGCGACCTGCGCCCAGACGCGGGTGTCGTCGTCGACGCGGATCTGGTTGACGATGCGCCCGGCGATCAACTCCTCCAGCACCCAGGCTTGGTAGGCGGGGTGGATGCGGTACATCGTGGCGCAGGGGCAGACCACCGGGTCGAGGCAGAAGGCCGTCTTGCCCTCGGCTTGGACCTCGGCGTTGAGCCGGTGCACGAGGTTGATCTCGGTGCCCACGGCGTAGACGCCGGGCGGCCCGTCCTTGACGTAGCGGATGATGAACTCCGTGGAGCCGTCGGCGTCGGCGGCATCGACGACGGCCTCGGTGCATTCCGGGTGCACCACGACGTGGCAGCCGGGGTGCTGCGCGCGCGCCCGCTCGATCTGCTCGACCTTGAAGCGCACGTGCACCGAGCAGTGCCCCTGCCAGAGCAGGATGCGGCTGGCGGTGATCTGCTCGGCGTCGAGCCCGCCCATCGGCCGGGCGGGATTCCAGAGCGCCATCTCGCTGCGCGGGTCGATGCCCAGCCGCTTGCCGGTGTTGCGGCCCAGGTGCTGGTCGGGGAAGAAGAGCACGCGGTCGCCGCGCTCGAAGGCCCAGCGCAGGACGGCGGGCGCATTCGACGACGTGCAGACGGCGCCGCCGTTGCGGCCCACGAACGCCTTCAGCGAGGCCGCCGAGTTCATGTACGTGATCGGAATCGTGCGCTCGGCGTCGACGATGGCCGTCAGTTCGTCCCAGGAGGCGTAGACGTCCTGGGGCTGGGCCATGTCGGCCATGGAGCAGCCGGCGGCGAGGTTGGGCAGCATCACGGCTTGGTCGGGCCGGGTGAGGATGTCGGCGCTCTCGGCCATGAAGTGCACCCCGCAGAACAGGATGTAGTCGGCCTCGGGTCGGTCGGCGGCCTCGCGGGCCAGCTTGAACGAGTCGCCGCGGATGTCGGTGAAGCGGATCACGTCGTCGCGCTGATAGTGGTGGCCCAGGATGAGCAGCCGCTCGCCGAGGGCGGCGCGCACGCCGCGGATGCGATCGGCCAGCTCGTCGGCCGGCATCGACAGGTAGCGCTCGGGGATCTCCGGCTGCCAGGAGACGCGATGCGGCTCCTCGACCAGCGGCACCGTGGCGATGTCGCCCTCGCAGTAGGCGTCGGGCAGGTCTTCGGGCAGACGAGGCGCGACGTAGTCGCTGGCGATGACCTTCGCGGGGCCGCCGAGGCGTGGTGTGGACATGGTGGGACACCGATCCAGAGGGCGCGCCGCCGGCCGGGCGGTGCGGGGCCGACCCACTTCGTGTCACTCTGACACGAAGTCCTCGTGGGCAGTATGACCGCCCCGTCGAGTAAGTGTCAAGGTGACACTTACTCAGACACACACTCAGCGGTGGATAGTCGCGGGGGCGGCGGCGTATCGGGGCGGCGCGGCCCCGTTACCAGCGGTAGCCGTGGTCGCGCAGGTCGGCCTGGAGGGCGGCGTAATCGCCCTTGAAGCGGTGCGCGATCCAGCCCACATCCTGCGCCGCGGCGACGTTGGCGCGGATGTCGTCGATAAAGAAGCACTGCTCCGGCCGCAGCGAGAGCCGCTCCATCGCGAGCCGGTAGATCGCGGGGTCGGGCTTCGCCAGGCCGACCTCCGCCGAGCAGATGATGTCGTGCCAGGCGACGTGGCGGCCCAGCGTCTCGTCGATGCGGTCGCGCAGGTCGGGGCCGGCGTTGCTGAGCACGGCCACCGTGTAGCCGGCGTCGATCAGGGCCTGCGCCATCTCGATGTTCGGTTCGTGGCGCGGGGTCGGCTGCGCCGACCAGGCCTCAATGAACGCCTCCGCGCGGTCGCCGATGTGGGCGCGCAGCTCGCGCACGATCGACGCGCGCCACTCGTCCGCGGTGCCGCGGCCGGTCTGCCAGGCCTCGTACTCCTCCGTCTGGTGCAGGATGCGCAGCCACTCGCGCTCGGGCAGCCCGCGCTCGACGCCGAAGCGGTCGTAGGCCCGCCAGTCCATGTGGACCAGGACGCCGCCGACATCGAAGATCACGGCCTTGGCTGGGGTCGAAGCGTCGGGCATTGGGGCTCCCTGTCGGCGCGCCGGCGACGCGCCCTCAGAACTCGACCGGGGTGCGGCTGGCGAAGCGGTAGAGGCGCGCCGGGCGGTGCCGGCCCGCCTTGGCCGTCTGCTGCGTCCGCACCAGCAGGTCGGACGCCAGCATCCGGCGGCGGAAGTTTCGCTTGTCCAGCTTGCGCCCCAGGATCGACTCGTAGGTCTCCTGGAGATCGCTCATCGTGAAGAACTCGGGCAGCAGGCTGTAGGCGGCGTTGGTGTATTCGAGCTTGCTGACCAGCCGCGCGCGGGCCAGCTCGAGCACGCGCTCGTTGTGGAAGGCGAGCACCGGCAGGGCGTTGAGCGCGAACCAGCCGGGCGCCCAGGCGGAGCGCTCGGCGAGGCGCACGCCCTCGTGCCGGACGAGCGCGAAGTACGTCACCGCGACGGCCCCGCCGGGCGCGAAGTCGTCCAGGTCGGAGAAGGTGTAGAGCTGTTCCAGGAAGAGGTCGCGGACGCCCGTCTCCTCGGCCAGCTTGCGCGTCGCGGCGGCCTGCAGCGACTCGTTGCTGATCAACGCCCCGCCGGGGATCGCCCAGGCGCCTTCGTCGGGCGGGGCCGAGCGCTGGATGAGCAGCACCCGCAACTCCCCCTCGACGACGGTCAGGATGACGACCAGGACGGCCACGTCCAGGCGTGGCGGATCGCGGCGGGGCCGCGGCACGGAGCTACCCGCTCCCCGCGCGGCCCAGACTCCCAATCGTGGGGCCCGCGATCATGGGGAAGGCCCGTGCCCGTGCCGGCGCCGGATCGCCGGCGGGCGCCGCTGCCAGTTCGCCTTGCAACGACCAGGCCCCGGTGTGGGTGATCCGCACGTCGAGCAGCGCGCCGCTCGCGATGCGCCCGGCCGGCGCGTCGAAGTGGACCAGCTTGGCGCCCCGCGTGCGCCCCGTCAGCCGCTCGATGGGGAGCGCGGCGTCATCGACCGGCGCGCCCGCCTTGCGCTCCTCGACGAGCACCTCCACGTCGCGACCCCAATAGGCCCCGTTGATCTCCAGGCTGATGCGCCGCTGTAGCTCCTCGACGGCCTGCAGACGCTCCTTCTTGACCGCGTCGGGTACGTCGTCGGGCTGCTTGCGGTCGGCGTAGGTGCCGGCGCGCGGGCTGTAGGCCGCGACGTGCACCTTGTCGAAGCGCAGCCGCTCCAGCAGGTCGAGCGTGTTCCCGAACGCCGCCTCCGACTCGCCAGGAAAGCCGACGATCACGTCCGTGCTGATGCCCACCTCCGGCATCAGCGCCCGCACCTTGGCGACGCGCTCCTCGAAGGTGCGCGTGGGGTAGCCGCGGCGCATCGCCGCGAGGACGTCGTCGTCGCCGGACTGCACGGGCAGCGAGAACGACTCGCAGACCTTGGGTAGCTCCGCCATGCCGTGCAGGATGCGGTCGGTCATGTCGGGCGGGTACGACGTGAGGGCGCGGATGCGATGCAGGCCCGGGATGTCGTGCAGGGCGCGCATGAGGTCGGAGAGGTCGGCGTGCGCGGTCGCCGGGTCGACGGGCGGCTGATCCTTGCCGTAGGCCTCGACGGTCTGGCCCAGCAGCGTGACCTCGCGGACGCCCCGCGCGACGTGCGCCTCGACCTCGCGCAGCACCTCGGCGATGGGGCGGCTGCGCTCGCGCCCGCGTCGCAGCGGCACGATGCAGTAGGCGCAGAACTTGTCGCAGCCCTCGATAACGGGCACGTAGGCCGTGACCGCCGCCGTGGCGTCGGGCAGAAGCGCCGGCCAGAACTCGCCGCCGAAGTCGGACGCCGCGAGGACGTCCGGCGGCAGATCGAGCACCCCGATCACGTCGTCGAAGTGCTGCGGCTGGGCGAACGCGTCGACGTAGGGGAAGCGCGTCCGCAGGGCGTCGTGTTTGGGGCCCACCATGCAGCCCATGACGGCGATCTTGAGATCGGGGTTGCGCCGCTTGAGCGGGCGCAGGTTGGCGAGCTTGGCGGCGGCGCGGTCCTCGGCGTGGGCGCGCACCGCGCAGGTGTTGACGACGATCAGGTCGGCGTCGGGCGCGCGGTCGGTGGCCTGCCAGCCCAGGCGTCGCAGGCCGGCCCCCAGGCGGGCGCTGTCGGCGACGTTCACCTGACAGCCGACGGTCCAGATGTGGTAGGTCTTCATCGTCGTTCCGCGGGGCGCCTCGGCGGGGCGGCGCCGGGCGCTGACCCGGCGGGCGGGTCGGGAGAGTTGGGATGGCGGAGGGTGAGGGATTCGAACCCTCGATCGGGTTTCCCCGAAACCCGCTTAGCAGGCGGGCGCAATAGGCCGCTATGCGAACCCTCCGCTGGCGATGTTACCAGTCGTGCCCGCGCGCCGCGATGCACGGCCGCCCGGAGTGACAAGCGCGGGCGGCCTACTATTGACGGCGCCCGCCGGCGCACGGCCCACGCGCCGGCCGGCCACGCGAGGAGGAGCGCGATGTCGCGAGCCAGCGGTCGATGTCCGGCGCGCCGCCTCCTGCCGGCACTGCTGACGGCGCTGCTGCTGGCACTGCTGACGGCACTGCTCCTGGTCGGGCCGGCCTGCGGCGGCGACGCCGCTGACGACGCCCCCACCGGCGCTAGGCAGGGTGAGCGCCGGCCCGACGCCACGATCTTCACCTGGCAATCGAGCGACGGCGTGGAGATCGAGGCGGAGTTGCGCCGCGGCGGCGAGGAGTGGGTGCTGCTGGGGCACCAGTTCACCGGCAGCCGTCGCGACTGGGACCAGCTGGTCGAGGGATTCACGGAGCGCGGCTACACGGTGCTGATCTGGGACTTCCGCTGCCACGGCGAGTCCGGCTGCAACACGGAGAACGACTCGAAGCGCGAAGCCACGCAGGACATCTGGCGCGAGTGGGTGGCGGCGCTCGACTACGCCGTCGCCAACGGGGCGCGCCGCATCCACGCGGGCGGCGCGAGCATGGGCGGCACCAGCCTGATCCAGGTTGCCGCCGACCGCGACGACATCGCCTCGATCTTCGCGATCTCCAGCCCCAACCGCTTCCAGGGGCTCGACGCGCTGGAGCACTACGACCGCGTCACCGTGCCCAAGCTGTTCATCGCCGGCGCCCGCGACAAGTCCGCGCCCGACTTCTCGCAGCGCTACTTCGACCGGGCCACGGGTCCGGCGCGCCTGGACATTCTGAATACGGACCTGCACGGCAACACCCTGGCCCAGGACTCCATCTGGGGCCGCTTCGTGCAGCCCATGCTCTACGCCTTCGTGGAGGATCCGGAGGGCTACATCGCCGAGGGCGGCGTCAACAACCTGACGGCCGGCGCCCGCGCGGACGAGCCGCAGGCAGAGCCCGAGACGGAGACCGCGGCCCCGGCGGAGGCGGAGCCGGATGACGAGACGCCACCCGCCGGCGCCGCGCCGGCGCCGTCCCCCGCCCTCGTCGGACCGCCGCCCTCCGGCTACGCGCTGGCGCTCATCGGCCCCGGCGAGGACGGCGACGTGGTCGTCGTGGTGGACCCGCTCCAGGTCGATGCGTTCATCATCACGCGGCAGTTCGAGGGCTCGGTGCAGGACATCGCCTGGCTGCCCACCCGCGCCGGCATCGTGGTCGGGCAGCGCGACCGGCTCACCTACCTCGATCTCACCACCGACCCCCCCACCGAGGGGCAGCTGCTGTTCGACTTCCTGCCCGCGGGCATCGCGCCGGAGTTCTACGACATGCAGCTCTCCAACGACGGCATCGTGCTGTCGTTCGCCGTCGTCCCGGCCGACGATCCGGACGCGCCGTCCACCCCGGCGCTGGTCAACCTGCTCGGTCCCACCCTGCAAGCGCCGTTCGCGGGCGCGCTCAGCGGCACGCCCATCCGCACCGGCCTGCAGTCGCCCGACAACCGGCTCATCCTGGCGCGCGAGGCGGGCGGGCTGGTGCTGCTCGCCCCGGCGGGCTTCGACGTCGAGGCGCGCTTCCCCGCCCCGGAGATCGACGCGCCGCCGGAGATCTGCGCGGGGGACTCCTGCCTGCCGCTCGAGTACTCCACGGGCTTCCCGGACGAATTCGACTTCATCGCGGCGTCGAGCAACGGCGCGTTCTGGGCGCTCTACACCAACAAGCTGTACATCGGCACGCCCGACGAGCCCGGGCTGCAGGAGTGGCTGACGCTGCCGGGCATACCCGTGGACATCGCCGTCTCGCCGCGGGGCGACCAGATCGCCTGGGTCACGCTGGGCCCGCCCGAGGGGTCGAACGGCCTCTTCATCAGCGACATCGGGAGCGAGGAGACGCGGTTGCTCTTGGAGGATCCGAGCGTCGTGTTCTTCGACCTGCAGTGGTCGCCCGACGCGCGCTTCGTCGCCTTCAGCTCGATCAGCCGCGAAGATCGGTCCATCGGCGTGCTCGTCATCGACGCGGCCAGCGGCGAGCTGTTCACCGTCGGTACGGGCTGCTGCGCCGAATGGTCGCCGTTCATCAGCGAGCCCTGAGGCGCGGCGACATGGCGCTGTGGCGGCATCCGTTGTGGTCGTGCTTGAGGGTTAGGGTCCGCGCATCCCAGGGAGCATCGCAGGCCCCTCGTAGGCGGGCTCTCTCGCCACCAGGGTTCCCAGGCCTGGATAGTCCAACCGGCCGAGGTTGCGGAGGAGTGTCCGATCGGTGCTCTCGAAGACGGGCACCCCGTGGTGGATGGCTGATGCCACGTGGACTGCGTCGGCCCCACGGATCGAGAGGTCCTGTTGGTGTGCCGCACGGATGAGTTGGCGGGCCGCCAGCGCCACCTGCCGGTCGAGTTGAATCACCTTGACGTAGGCTTCGCTGAAGAACGCAGAGATGATGGCTTCCGCGTCGCTCGGGTCGCTGGCTCCAAGGTGGGCCACCTCGGCGAGCGCGAGAGCAGAGACCCAGATCTCTACATCGCCGCGCGCCGCTGCCTCGACAATCCGATCACATGCGGCCTTCGAGCGGGGTTCACCGGTCAAGTAGTTGATGATTACGCATGAGCACCAAACGCGCGCGGTGTTTGGTGCGGTCACCGCTGACCCCGGAGCCGATCGATGTACTCCTCGCTCGTCATCCCATTGAGGAGGTCCGGGATGCTCCCGCCAAACCGGTTCAGCGGCGGAGATCCGGTCGCCCGAATCGGAACGAGTTCCGAAATCGCATCGATCGCTCGCGCCTGCCCGGTGGCGAAGTAGCTGATTCTCCCGGCGACCAACACTCTCTCCTTCAGGAGTTCTTTGACCTGCGCCGTATGCTCGGCGCCGAACTTGCAGCGGATCGGCTGCCCGTGAAGGTCGTCCCAGACCGTGAACGTACGCAGTCTCCCGTGGAGATCGACAGCGCCGAGCTCGCCTTCGACCGATCCATGCTCGACATATCCTCTCGAGCGAACTCGATCGACGTGCTCACGGATCGTCCCGCATACCTGCGCAGACTGCTCGCCGGTCTCGAACTGGATCTCCTTCACGTCGTGCGTGAACACGCTGCCGAGTCGCCGGAGCATCTCAAGCTGTTCATCCCCGAAGTAGGGCGGCGGCCCTCCGGCCTCCAGATCCGTCGTGAGTGTGTGGATGCCACGAACAATCACGTCTGGCGTTGCTTCTTGCTGCCGAGCAGCATCGAGTGTGAGGCTCGGGCGTACCGTGATGACCGCTGGCGACTCCGCGCGGATCATCTGCACGTACCAGTTGCGGGAAGCCTGCCCCTCACGAGTGACGGCCGCGTCGACAGATCGGACCAGACGGCGGACATTGCTGATCGCGGACTCAAGGCCCGAGAAGGAAAGCTCTTCGGACGAGGGGTGGATCGTGAAGCGCAGCGTTTCCGTCATCGACGTACTCCGGCGCGGGGTGGAGGTCCCCCGGAACAGTCACCCTACAGACGTTCGAGGAGCCTTCGCAACGTTTCCGCCCGTGATCGCGGCCTGAGGCGCGGGCCTACGCCTGGAGCAGGCCGTGATCGCGCAGCACGCGCTGCATCGTCAGGCCGATGTCGGCGGGGCTCTGACTGATCACCGCGCCCGCGGCCGACAGGGCCTCCAGCTTGGCCGCGGCGGTGCCGCTGCGCCCCTCGATGATCGCGCCGGCGTGCCCCATGCGACGCCTGGGCGGTGCCGTCGCGCCCGCCACGAAGGCCACGACGGGCTTCTGCATGTGGCGCTCGATGTAGGCCGCCGAGGCCTGCTCCGCCGTGCCGCCGATCTCGCCGATCAGCACCACGGCGTCGGTGGCCTGGTCGCGGTTGAACATCTCCAGCGCCTCGGCCTGCGACGTGCCGATGATCGGGTCGCCGCCCACGCCCACGCAGCTCGACTGACCGATGCCCAGCCGCGTCAGCTGGTCGACGGCCTCGTAGACCAGTGTGCCGGAGCGCGAGACGACGCCCACCCGGCCGGGCTTGAAGACCGCCGGCGGCATGATCCCCACCCGGCACTTGGCCGAGGGCGTGATCAGGCCCGGACAGTTGGGGCCGATCAGGCGGCTCTTGCCGCGCGCCACGGCGGCCCGCACGCGGACCATGTCGTGCACCGGCACGCCCTCGGTGATGCAGACGATCAGCGGCACCCCGGCGGCGACGTTCTCCAGGATCGCGTCGGCCGCGCCCGGGGCCGGGACGAAGATGATGCACACGTCCGGCTGGGTCGCGGCGACCGCCTCCTCGGCGGTGTCGAAGACCGGGAAGCCCTCGAACTCCGCGCCGCCGCGGAAGGACGGATGCACGCCCGCGACGACGGTCGTGCCGTAGGCCAGCGAGCGCCGGATCTGATTCTGACCCTCGGTGCCCAGCCCCTGCACCATCAGTCGCGTGGACCGGCCGACGAGCACGCTCATTGCGATTCCTCACTCACCTCGTGCGCCGGCGTCAGACGGCGGCCGCGACCGCCGTGCGGGCGGCCGCGCCGAGGTCGTCGGCCAGCAGGAACTCGAGGCCCGACGCCTCGATGATGCGGCGCCCCTCCTCGACGTTGGAGCCGTTCAGTCGCGCCACGATGGGATGCGTGATGCCGTACTGGTTGACCGCCGCGACCATCCCCTCGGCTACGACGTCGACGCGGGCCATGCCGCCGAAGATGTTGATCAGGATCGCCCGCACGTCGGGGTCGAGGTTGATGATGTGCAGCGCATCGACGACGAGCTGCACCCGGTTGACCGTGCCGATGTCGAGGAAGTTGGCCGGTTCGCCCCCGGCCAGCATGATCGTGTCCATCGTCGCCATGGCCAAGCCGGCGCCGTTGACCATGCAGCCGATGTTCCCATCGAGCTTGATGTAGGAGCCGATGCCGGCCTCCTCGGCCATGATCTCCATGGCGTTCTCTTCGGACTTGTCGCGCAGGCCGGCGAGCGGCTGCCGGAAGGCGGCGTTGTCGTCGATGCTGACCTTCGCGTCGACGGCGATCACGCGGTTCTGCTCCGTGACCACGAAGGGGTTGATCTCCGCCAGCGAGGCGTCGGTCGCGAGGAACGCCTTGTACAGCCCGGCGAAGAGGTTGCCCGCCTGCAAGATGACCGCCTTGGGCATACCCAGCTGCTTCGCGAGCTGGCGGCCGCGGTAGGGCGGGAAGCCGGCCTCGGGGTCGATGGGCACGCGGATGATCGCCTCCGGGGTGCGCGCCGCGACCTCCTCGATGGCCTGCCCCCCCTCGGTCGAGACGATCAGCACCGGCGTGCCCAGCGCGCTGTCGATCAGGACGGCGGCGTAGTACTCGCCGGCGATGGCCGACTGCTCCTCGATCAGCAGCCGCTGCACCTGCTTGCCCTCGGGCCCGGTCTGATGCGTGACCAGGAACTTGCCCAGCATCTTCGCCGCTTCGGCTTGGGCCTGGGCGGCGCTGGCGGCCAGCCGCACGCCGCCCACGCGGCGACCCTTGACGGCGCCCTCCGTCGACGCCGGGTGCGCTTCCAGTCGCTGGTACATGGCGGCGGTCCGCGCCTGCGTCGCGACGAGGCGGCCCTTGCCGCGCCCGCCGGCGTGAATCTGCGCCTTGACGACGACCTTGCCGCCCAGATCGGCGGCGGCGGCGGCGGCGTCCTCCACGGTCGTGATGGCGGTACCGCGCGGTACCGGCACGCCGTTCGCCGCGAGGATGGCTTTGGCCTGGTATTCGTGGATTTTCATGACCGAGCGACTCCTCAGCCGGGCACGCGTTTCGCGTCGTTCGGAGGCGCGGCGAGCCTCCCGGACGATACCGGCGGCCCCCACTATCAACAACCAGCAGCAACAACCAGCAGCGACAACCGAGCCCGACGGCCCAGACCGTGGCGCGCGCGACGCCCGTCCGGCGGGACGGCGACTAGCATGGGCCGGCGCGGCGGTGGCGGCAGGGAATCGCTGCCCCGGACCTTCCCGCGCGACCGGGCAGGACGCGTCATGTCGCCAGGATCCGCGCCGACCCACCGGCTCAGTCGCCGGGCGCTGCTGCGCCGTGGCGGCGCGCTGGCCCTCGGCGCGACCGGGCTGGCGCTCGTCGGCTGCGGCGACGACGCCGACCCCCCCGCGGCGCCCGCCGCTGAGGACGCGCCCGAGGAGCAGGCCACCGCCGCACCCGCCGCACAAGCCGCACCGGCCGAGCAGGCGGAGCAGAGCGCCGTCGCCGGGGCGGAGGACGCCGGGCCGGCGACGGCGGCCACCGCGCAGGCCCAGGCCGAGCCCGAAGAGGATGTGGGCGACACCGCGGCGGAGGAGGTGGAGGAACACCCGCAGGAGCAGGCCGCGGCGGAGGCGGAGGAGCAGGCCGACGCGCCCGCCCCGGCCCGCCGCCAGCTGATGCCCGGCCGCGTCTGCGCCGACTGCACGCTGGAGGATCCCGCCTTCGAGCCGCTGCCGAACGCGCGCGCGTTCTTCGGCTACGCCGACGGGGCCGCCTACCGCATCGAGATCCCCGAGAACTGGAACGGCACGCTGCTGCTCTGGGCGCGCGGCTTCGGCGGGCTCAACGACCTCGGTACGGGCTTCAGTTCCCACATCGACTTCGGCGGCTTCCCGCCGGGCCGGGAGTTGCTGACGTCCCTCGGCGCGGGCTGGGCGGCGAGCACGTACGCCGACACCGGCTACGTGCCGGCCCGCGGCGTCGATGACCTGCTCAGGGTGAAGGACATCGCAGCGGCGGCGGTGGGGCCGCCGCAGTGGACGTACTGCGTGGGCGGCTCGATGGGTGGCGGCACGGCCCAGCTGATGGCGCAGGAGTTCCCCGGCGAGATCGACGGGGCGTTGGCGCTCTGCGGCGCGCTCTCGAACGCGGAGGTCGTGGACTACATCGTGAGCTGGCACATGGTCGCCCACTGGCTGATCGGCGAGCTCCCATCGTCGACCAACGCGGCGGGGCTGATCGGCTGGGCGGCCGCGCTGGGCTCCGTCGATGATCGCGGGCTCCACTTGACGCCGCGCGGCGAGCAATTCGCGGCCCTGATGGAGGATCTGAGCGGAGGGCCGCGCTGGGGCGTGCGGGACGGGCTGGCGCAGCAGTGGGCGGTGAACTTCGCGCTGGGCACGCTCTACTGGCCCGCGCTGCTGGCGGGTGCGCCGCCGGCCCCGGGTGCGACTATCGATCACGACGGCGCGTTCGCGGCCTTCGACACGCAGGACGTGGTCTACGGCGCGCCGCCCGAGGCGGGCGTCGACCTCGACCGGCTCAACGCCGAGGTGCTCCGCTCCCGGCCGCCGCCCGGCCTGCGCGACGACCCGGCGCTGGGGGTCGCCAGCGGGGCGCTGGGCGTGCCCCTGCTCACGCTCAAGACCAGCGGCGACATGTGGACGCCGCTCTCGCTGGACCGGTCGTACGCGCGGCGCGTGCAGGCGGCGGGCTACAGCGACTTGCTGGTGCAGCGCGCCGTGCGGCGCGCTGGCCACTGCCGGTTTAGCGAGGTGGAGGAGGGGCTGCGCGCCCTCTTCGACCTCACGCGCTGGGTGACGGAGGGCGTCCGGCCCGACGGCGAGGATCTGACCGGCGACGACCTGAGCGGGGCGGGCGTGCGCTTCACGTCCCCCTTCGACGACGACGACCCGCTGGCGCCCAGCGCGCGGTCGCGCCTGCGGCGGCGGCTGGTCGTCTAGCCGACGGGCCGGGGAGTGTCGCTACCGGCGCCGGCCGCGCTCGGCGAAGCCGCGCATCGTGCCCACCCAGAACTCGGCGACGCGGTCGTCCCGTTCGCGGTCGCGACGGCGCGGCGGGCGACCCAGGCGCCAGCCGATGCTGAGCGCGAGCGCCAGCGCAAACGCCGACCAGGCCCAGGCGCTGCCGCCGCCGTTGGCGTCGTGGAAGCCGATCACGCCCGCGGCCATCAGGCCCGTGAGGATTGCCAGCGTCGTCGCGATGGGCTCGAAGTCCGAGACGTGCAGGCGGATCGCGCCGTCGCGCACGGCGATGCCGGGGATGCGCTCGCGCGGGCGGTTGCGGAAGCTGCCGCGGAAGACGGAGTCGCGCGCCACGAGCGCGACCGCGCCCACGAACGGCAGCCAGGCGATGAGGCGCGGACCGCCGTCGTCGCCGGTGAACGCGATCACCCCGGTGACGAAGAGGCCGAGCAGCGCCGCCGTGACGGCGGCCGGGCCGAGCGTGATGACCATGCGCGGATGCTACCGCCTGCGCGCCGCCCTGTGCCCGGCCGGGCGCCGACGTAGGCTGTCGGCATGCCCCCCGAGCCCGAGCCCGGCCGCACGCTGCCCGGCGCCCCCAGCGCCCCCGCCGACGAGGCCGCCGCGCGGGCCCGCGCGCGCCGCCGTCGCAGGGCGGCCCGGCCCCCGCGCGACATCCTGGCGACGAGCTCGATCAACAACCGCTTCTGGCTCACGGTGGCGCCGATCGTCGCGTTCCTGCTCGTCGACCGGCTGGCCGATACGCGCTGGGCGATCGGGGCCGGATTGGCGGCGGCGATCCTGGTCTTCCTGCGAACGCGCCGCAGCGGGGTGGTGGGCTACCTCGCCGTGGGCGGCATCGTCATCGTCGGCGGATCGGCCACGGTGGGCATCATCGTCGACAGCGACAAGGCGTTCTTCGCCAGCGACGCCATCGGCGACGTGCTCTGGACCGGCGCGTTCCTGGGCAGCATCGTGTTGGGGCGACCGCTGATGGGCGTCCTGATGCGCGAGATCTTCCCCGGTATCCGGGAGTGGATCCCGGAGCGACACCGGGTGTTCGTCGCGCTCAGCCTGGCCTGGGCGGCGCAGAACGTCGTGACGGCCGTGATCCGCGTCATCCTGCTCGACGCCCTGAGCACGAGCAGCTACCTGCTCTGGAGCCGCGTCGCGACCTGGCCGCTGACGATCGGGCTGTTCGCGCTGTCCTACTACGTCATCGGGCGGGCGATCCGGCAGGAGGCGGAGCGCCGGGCCGCGGCCGATCTCGCGGCGGACCTCGCCGCGGACGACGACGACGGTACACTGCCCGCATGACGACCCACCCCGCCCCGACCACCGCCTCCACCACTGCCCTGGCCCTGCCCGACGCCGCCGCGACCCTGGGGCACGATCTGGCCGACATCGAGCGCTTGATCGCCGCCGCGGTCTACGAGGCCGAGACGCCCAGCGCCGACCGCTGCGTGCTGCCGTTGCCGCCGCTGGAGGTGCGCATCTCCGTCGCTGGGCGGCTGCTCAGCGCCGTGCGCGAGTCGGATCGCTCCGGCGACTGGCGCCTGATCGTCCCCGCCTGAGCGCCGGTGACCACGAGTCGCCCGCTCGCCCCGATCCCCGGCGTCCGCGTTGCGCTCTTCGATCTCGACGGCACCCTGGCCGATTCCGATCCGCTGATCGCGGCGGCCGTCGTGGAGAGTTGCGCCCGTTACGGCTACGACGTCACGGCGGAGCAGGTGGCGCCGTACATCGGGCCGCCGATGGTCGTCATGCTGCAACAGCTCCTATCGATCGGACCCGAGCAGGCGCAGACGATCGGGCGGGACTACCAGGAGCGATACCTGGCTCGCTTCGTGGCGCGGACGCCGCCGCTGCCCGGGGCGACGGCGCTGCTCGACGGGCTGCGCGCGCGCGGCGTGCCGCTGGCCGTGGTGACGAACAAGTACGAAGCCTCCGCCAACGCGCTGGTGGCCGCGCTGGGCTGGGCGCGGCGCTTCGAGGTCGTGGTGGGGCTCGACACGACGGGCCGGGGCAAGCCCGCGCCCGACCCGCTGCTGTACGCGCTGCGTACGCTCGGCGCCCGGCCCGACGAGGCCGTCATCGTCGGCGACTCCCCAGCCGACATGGGCGCGGGCCGCGCCGCGGGCACGCGCGCCGTCATCGGCCGGGCGGGTCGCATCGCCGCCGCCGCGCTGAGCGAGGCGGGGGCCACGCACGTCGTCGATGATCTCGGCGGCGTCGCGGCCCTCCTCGCCGATGCGCGCGGGGCGTAGTCTGCGCGCATGCCGTCGCTCGCGTGCCCGCTGCCCCTGGCCGAGACCGTCGCCGACCTGCGCGCCGGCCGGATCGATCTGGGGGAGCACGTCGAGGCCGCCCTGGCGCGTGCCGAGGAGACCGCGCCCGACCTTCGCGCCCTCGTCCCCGAGCCGGGCCGGGCGGCCCGCGTCCGCGCCGCGGTCGCGGCGTTGCGCACGCGGTCGTCGGACTCGCGGGCGAGCGGGCCGCCGCCGCTCTTCGGCGCGCTGCTGGGCGTGAAGGACATCTTCGCCGTCGACGGGCTGCCGACGCGCGGCGGCAGCGCCCTGCCCACGGAGCTCTTCGCGATGCCCGAGGCGACGTCGGTCGCGCGCCTGCGGCGGGCCGGGGCGATCGCGCTGGGCAAGACCGTGACGACCGAATTCGCCTACCTGGAGGCCGGCGCGACCGCCAACCCCCACGACCGCGCCCGGACGCCCGGCGGCTCCAGCTCGGGCTCCGCGGCGGCCGTCGCCGCCGGGATCGTGCCGCTGGCGCTGGGCACGCAGACCATCGGCTCGGTGCTGCGACCGGCGGCGTTCTGCGGGATCGTGGGCTTCAAGCCGAGCTACGGGCGCGTCCCCAGCGACGGCGTGATCCCGCTCTCGCGCACCGTCGACACCGTGGGCACGTTCACCCAGGATGTCGCGGGGGCCGCCCTCGCCGCCGAGGCGCTGCTCGACGGCTGGGCGCCGGCCGGGCAGGCCGGGCGGCCGCTGCTCGGCGTGCCCGCGGGGCCCTACCTGGAGCAGGCGCAGCCGCAGGGCCGGGCGGCGTTCGACGAGGCGATCGGCCGGTTGGAGGCGGCCGGGTACCGCGTGACCGAGGTCGATGCGCTGGCCGACATCAAGGCCGTCAACGTGCGCCACGACGACCTCATCGCGGCGGAGTTCGCCGCTGTCCACCGCGCTTGGTTCGCCGAGTGGGGCGCACTCTATCGCGGCGGCTCGGCCGGCCTCTACGACCGCGGCTGCCGGGTGAGCGCGTCCGCGCTGGCGGCGGCGCGCGCGGGCCCCGCCCAACTCCGCGACGCGTTGACCCGGCGGATGACCGCCGCCGGCATCGACGCCTGGATCGCGCCGGCCGCACCGGGCCCCGCCCCGGCCGGCCTCGACGCGACCGGATCCCCGCGGATGAATCTGCCCTGGACCCACGCCGGGCTGCCGGCGATCGCGCTGCCCGCCGGGACCGTCGACGGGCTGCCGGTCGGGGTGCAGGTGATCGCGCGTGCCGGGGACGACGAGCGCCTGCTGGCCTGGGCGCTGGAGCTCGAAGCCGCGCTGCGGTGACCGGCGTGTGGCGCCGAAGTCGTCCTCACGACCCCGGGCCCCTTCCTTCCTCCGCCGCCATTGCCTACCATGAAAACCGACCCGCCAGTCGGTTTTGGGCGGGACTCGGAGCGACGTATGTCAGCCTCCCCGGTCGTGACGCGATCCCCGCTGTCGGCGCTGTCGGCGCTGTCGGCGCTGTCCGCGCCACTGGCCGCGCAACTGTCCGAGGCCGCCGCGCGCCACGACGGCGCGCTCGTCGTGGCGGCGCAGTCGGCCCCGCTGCCCGATCTGCTCGACGCCTTCGCCGCGACCAGCTGCGACGCCTTCTACTGGGAACAGCCCGCGCAGGACTTCGGGCTGCTGGCGCTCGGCACGGCGACGGCGATCGAAGTGTCCGGCCCCGACCGCCTTGCCGAGGCGGCGCGCTGGTGGCGCCGGACCGTCGATGACGCCGTCGATGCGGCGGTCGTCGTACCCGGGGCGCCGACGCCGGCCCACCCCGTGGCGCCGTTCGCGGCCGGGGGCTTCGCCTTCGCGGATGCCGCGCCGCCCGGCGACTCGGTTTGGCGCGACTGGCCGCGCGGCGCCTGGGTCGCCCCGTCCGTCGTGCTGGAGCGCCGCGCGTCGGCGACGAGCGTCCAGCTGCAACTCGTCGCGCCGGGGGATGTACCCGCGACCACGGCCCTGGCCGAGGTCGCCCTCCGCGCCCGCCCCGGCGGCCCCTCTCCGGACGGGCCCGCGCCGGGCGGCGCCCGTCTGCAACTGCACGACGATCCCGGCCACGGCTGGTGGGACGACAGCGTGCGCGAGGTGCTGCGCGCGATCGCCGCGGGCCGGCTGCGCAAGCAGGTGCTGGCCCGTCGCATCTGCGCCGGAGCCGCCTCCCCCATCGACGTCACGCGGGTGCTGCGCGCCCTGCGCGACCGCTTCCCCAGCGCCACCATCTTCGCGCTGCGACGCGGCGGCTCGACGTTCCTGGGCGCGTCGCCGGAGGAGTTGGTCGGCCTGCGCGGCGACCGCATCGCCGCGGCCGCGCTGGCCGGCACGTCGCGCGGCGCGGGCGACGGCAACTGGCTGCTGCAGGACGGCAAGGAGCGGCGCGAGCACGCCTTCGTCGTCGAGGCGCTGCGCGAGCGGCTGTCGCCGATCTGCCGGCGCCTGCACGTTCCAGAGACGCCCGAGCTGATGACCCTGCCCGATCTATCGCACCTCCTCACGCCGGTCTGCGGCACGCTGGCCGAGCCGCGGGGGTTGCTGGACTTGATCGACACGCTGCACCCGACGCCGGCCGTCGGCGCGACGCCGCGGGAGGCCGACCGCGCGGCCGAGCTCGAGCCCTTCGACCGGGGCTGGTACGCGGGCCCCGTGGGCTGGTCGCGCGGGGATCGCGGTGGCGAGGGGGACGCCGTCGTGGCGTTGCGCTCGGCCCTGGTGCGGGGGCGCCGGGCGGCGCTGTACGCCGGCTGCGGCATCGTGCAGGGCAGCGACCCCGAACTCGAGTGGCGCGAGGCGCGGCTCAAGATGGTGGCGGTGCGCGACGCGTTGGGCGTCGCCATCGGCGGCGATGCGCCCCCCGCCCGCTGACGACCCCGCGCACTCCCGGGAGGGCGCCCCGGCGGACGCCTCGGAGCGCGCGCTGGGCCTGTTCGTCGCCGCGTTGGCCGACGGGCTCGTCGCCGGGGGCGTCCACGACGTCTGCCTCTGCCCCGGCTCGCGCTCCACGCCGGTCGCGGTGGCGGTGCAGCGCCATCCCGCCCTGCGCACCTGGATCCACCTCGACGAACGCTCCTGCGCCTACTTCGCGCTGGGGCTGGCCCAGGCCAGCCATGCGCCCGTCGCGCTGCTCTGCACCTCGGGCAGCGCCGCGCTCAACTTCGCGCCGGCCGTCGCGGAGGCGGCCACGGCGGGCCTGCCGCTCGTCGTCCTGACCGCCGACCGTCCCCCGGAGCTGCGCGGGGTGGGCGCCAATCAGACCGTCGATCAACTGCGCCTGTACGGCGGCCACGCCAAGGCCTTCGCCGAGGCGCCCCTGCCCGTCCCCGGCGATGCGGCCGCCGGCGCGGCCCGGCACTGGGGCCGACGCGCCCCCGTCCTCGCGACGGCCGCGCCCGCCGGGCCGGTGCACCTCAACCTCCCCTTCCGCGAGCCGCTGATCCCCGACCTGCCGCCCCCCGCCGTGCTCGCGCCCGATCGCACGGGGCCGCCGCCGCGGGTCGAGCCGGCGACCGGCGACATCGCGGCGCTGGCGTCGCTGGTGGGGGAGCGGCGGCGCGGGCTGATCGTCGCGGGGCCGCAGCACGCCCCCGACAGCGTCCAGGCGATCACCGGCCTCGCCGCCGCGCTGGGCTATCCGATCCTGGCCGACCCGCTCTCACAGCTGCGACGCGGCCCGCACGATCGCAGCCACGTCATCGCCGGGTACGACGCGTTGCTGCGCGCCCCGGCCGGCCCCGATCTGCGGCCCGAGGTCGTGCTGCGCGTCGGCAGGACGCCGACGTCAAAGGCGCTGGGCACGTTCCTGGCGGGGCTCGCGGACGCGGAGCAGGTGGTGATCGCCGAGCCCGGGCGCTGGAACGACCCCGACCTGCGCGCCACCCGCTCCCTCGACGCCGACCCGACCGCGGTCTGCCGTCGTTTGCTGGGGGCACTGGCGGCGCCGCCGGCGGCGGATGCGGCCTGGCTCGCGGCATGGCGGGAGGGCGAGCGTCGTGCTTCCCAGGCTGTTGACGCTGGCATACGCGACGCCGGCCTGGCCGACGGCCTCACGGAGCCCGGCGCGATCCGCGATCTGCTCGACGCGCTGCCGCCCGGCGCCGCGATCGTCGCGGGGAACAGCATGCCGATCCGCGACCTCGACACGGTGCTCCGCCCCGGCCCGGCGCCGCTGCACGTCTACGGCAACCGCGGCGCCAGCGGCATCGACGGCGTCGTGTCGACGGCGCTTGGGATCGCGGCCGCCCGCCCGCAGAGCCCGCTGGCGCTCGTCCTGGGCGACCTCTCGGCCTACCACGACATGAACGGTCTGCTCGCCGCCGGGCGCTTCGGGCTGGCGGCGACGATCGTCGTGCTCAACAACGACGGCGGCGGCATCTTCTCGATGCTGCCCCAGGCCCGCCGCGTGCCCGAGTTCGAGCCGCTATTCGGCACGCCGCACGGGCTGCGCTTCGAGCACGCCGCCGCGCAGTACGGGCTCGACTACGTGCGCCCCGGCACGCCGCAGGCCTACCGCGAGGCGCTGGCCGACTCCCTGGGCCGCGACGGCGCGCAACTGATCGAGGTGACCACCGAGCGCGCCGCCAACGCGGCCCTGCACGAGGCGATGTGGCGACGCGTCCGGGACGCGCTGGCATGAGCGCCGCCCGGCCCGACTCGCGGCTCCACATCCGGCTCCAGATCGAGGAGTCGGGCGCGGGCCGGCCGTTGCTGCTGCTGCACGGCTTCACGGGCGCCGCCGATACATGGCGCCCCTTCCGCGACGCCTGGCCGGGCGTGCGTCAGCTGGCGGCCGACCTGCCCGGCCACGGGCGCTCGCTTGGGTCGCCCGAGGCCCCGGTCGCCGCCGACATCTCCTCCACCATCGATGCGCTGCTGCAGGCGATGGACGATCGTGGCGTCGCGGAGTTCGCGTTGCTGGGGTACTCGATGGGCGGGCGCGTCGCGCTGCGGCTGGCGTTGTGTGCGCCCGAGCGCGTCTCGGCGCTGGTCGCGGTGAGCGCCTCGCCCGGCATCGCCGACGCGACGGCGCGGGCGCGCCGGGTGACGGCCGACCGCGCTCTGGCCGATCGGATCGAGCGGGAGGGCGTGCCCGCCTTCGTCGACTACTGGCAGTCGCTACCGATCTGGGAGAGCCAGCGGCGGTTGCCGTCCGCGGCCCGTGCCGCGCTGCGCGCGCAGCGCCTGCGCAACGATCCGGCCGGCCTCGCCGCCAGCCTCCGCGTGGCCGGCGCCGGCGCCGATCCCCCCGTGCTCGACGCGCTGGGCGGGCTGCGCTGCCCGGCGCTGCTGGTCGCCGGCGCGCTCGACCCCGCGTATTGTGATCATGCTGCGGCGATGGCGGAGCGGCTGCCGGACGGACGGCTGGCGGTCGTGCCGGACGCCGGTCACGCCGTGCACCTCGAGCAGTCCGGCCGGTTCGGGGCGTTGGTCGCCGGCTTCCTGTCGGAGAGCGCCTAGATCCCCCCTTCGCTGGGCCCGCGCGCTGGCAAGAGAGCCCCCGCGCGATGTACGGTCAGCAGGGTCGCCGGCTCGGGATGCGTGATGTTGCTCCACCGCCGATCAGGCCGCCGGGCGTTGATCGGGATCGTCCTGCTCTGCGTCGCGCTGCTGACAGCGGCGCTGACGGGGGCGCTGGTCCCGACGCGACCGGCCGGCGGACAGTCGCCGTCGCAGTTCGACCTGCTGCCCGACCTGCTCACCGCCCGCTTCTCGCATCAGGCCACGGCCCTGCCCGATGGGCGCGTGCTGATCACTGGCGGCACCCTGCAAGGCGAGTCGCTGAACACGGCGGCCGCCGAGTTGTTCGTGCCGGATGGCGGCGTCTTCCGGGACGCGGGCGCCATGAGCCTGCCCCGCACCGGCCACACGGCCACGCTGCTCGACGACGGCACGGTGCTGATCGCCGGGGGCAACAGCCAGCCCCACCAGCCGATCCAGACGGCGGAGCGGTTCGATGTCGCGCGTGGGACGTTCGTGCAGGCCGGCCCGCTGCGGGGGCCACGCGCGCTGCACACCGCCACCCTGCTGGACGACGGCCGCGTGCTCATCGCGGGGGGGATCAGAGGCGGCGCGGGGTCGGAGTTGGCCAGCGCCGAGATCTACGACCCCGCCCGCGACAGCTTCCGCGCGACCGGCGCGATGTCGGTGGGCCGGGCCGGTCACAGCGCCACCCGCCTGCCCGACGGCCGGGTGCTGATCGCCGGCGGCAAGGGCCCCGACGGCGCGCCCGCGGCCCCCGAGATCTACGACCCCGCCGGTGGCGCCTTCGCGCCCGCCGGGCCGATGGCCGAGCCGCGCCGGGAGCACGCCGCCGTCGCGCTGCCCGACGGCCGCGTGCTGATCAGCGGCGGCGAGACGGCCGACTTCCGGCCCCTGGCCGCGGTGGAGATCTACGACCCGGCGACGAACACGTTCACCGCCCTCGCGCCGCTCAACCGGGCCCGCCGCGGGCACAGCGCCACGCTGCTGTCCGGCGGCGGTGTGCTCATCGTCGGGGGGCTGGGCGCGCCAGCCCTGGCCGAGGCGGCGGCGGAGCTCTACCTGCCTAGCGGCCGGGGACAGTCCGACTTCCTGGCGCGCGTCGCGGTCGTGCGCAGCCTCCACACCGCCACCCGCCTGCCCGACGGCCGGGTGCTGATCGCCGGCGGGGACCACCCGCTCGCGGGGGGCTCGGCCGAGCGCTTCACGCCCGCGCCGCCGCCGCCGCGGGACGTGGCGCTGCTGGCCGGCTGGAATCTGATCGCCTGGACGGGCGACGAGACGCCGGTCGCGTCGGCGCTGGCGGCGCTGCCCGCCGTTCGCAGCGTGTTCGCCTGGGATGCCGCGGAGCGCCGCTACCTGAGATACAGCCGGGGCGTGCCGGCGTCGGTGAACCGGCTGGCCGTGCTGCGCGCCGGCGTCGGCCTCTGGGTGCTCTCGGAGCGGCCGGCGATCTGGCGCATGCCGGGCCTGGGGCGGGAGCGGTCGGTGTCGCTGGCGCCCGGGTTCAACCTGGCCGGCTGGACCGGCCCCGACGGCGTCGCACTGGCGGAGATCACGCGGGCGCTCGGCCCCGCCGTGGTCGCGGTCTGGGTCTTCGACCCGCTCGCGCAGGACTTCCGCGTGTACCGCCCGGACGGCCCGCCGCGACTGAATACCGCCTCCACCGTCAACCACGGCGACGGGCTCTGGCTGCTGCTGGAGAGCGCCGTGATCTGGCCCCAGCCGGCGGCGGGCTTTCGCTAGCGCTCGACCTCCAGCATCAGCGATCGCAGGCCGCGCAGGACGACGTTGTCCTTGAAGCGCGGCGTCGTCTTGACGAGCCGGATCTCGCGGAAGTGCGTGACCAGGGCCGCCAGCACGATGCGACCCTCCATCCGCGCCAGCGGCGCGCCGATGCAGTGGTGGATGCCGCGGCCGAAGGCGACGTGCGGCGGGCCCTCGCGGGCGATGTCGAGCGCGGCCGGGCGCTCGTAGATGCGGGCGTCGCGGTTGGCCGAGCCGATCAGCAGGATCACGGGCTGGCCGCGCTTGAGCTGCTTGCCCTCGATCTCCATGTCCTCCAGGACCGTGCGGCCGTCGGTCTGCACCGGCCCGTCGTAGCGCAGCAGTTCCTCGATGGCGCTCTCGACGAGGCTGGGCTTCTCCTGCAGCAGGCGCAGTTGGCCGGGGTGCCGCAGCAGGGCCAGCATGCCGTTGCCGATCAGGTTGGTCGTCGTTTCGTTGCCGGCGGCGAGCAGCAGGCGCAGCATCGACAGCATCTCGTCCATCGAGAGCTTGTCGCCCTCCTCCTCGGCCGTGATCAGGCGGGTGATGAGGTCGTCCCGCGGGTCCGCCCGGCGCTGCTCGATGATCACGCGGAAGTAGTCGCTCAACTCCGCGCCGGCCACGAGGGCGGCGTCCATCTCGGCCCGCGTGATCGTCGGCTCCAGGATGCGCGCCACGCGCTCGGACCAGGACTGGAAGCGCGCCCGGTCCTCGGGCGGGACGCCGAGCATCTCCGCGATGACCGTGATCGGCAGCGGGTGCGCCAGCCGCTCCATGAGGTCGAAGGGCTCATTCTCCGGCAGGGCCGCCAGCATCTCGTCGACGATCTGCGTGATGTGCGGCTCCAGGTCCGCGATCGCGCGCGGCGTGAACGCCCGCGACACCAGCCCCCGCAGCCGCGTGTGGTCGGGCGGGTCGATGACCAGCAGGCTGCGGCCCTCGGGGAAGGGCGGGACGTAGGGCGGGGCGGCGCCGCCGGCCCGGCGCTCGTCGGAGCCGAAGCGTTTGTGGTCGCGCAGGATCGCGTCCACGTTCTCGAAGCGGGAGATCACCCAGCCGTGGGTCAACTCGCTCCAATGCACCGGATCCTTGGCCCGCAACGTCCGGTAGGCGGGATACGGGTTCTGCTGGAACCCGTCGTCGAGCGGCGGGTAGGTCGCGCCCGACTGCACGCGCTCCTTGAGCAGGAGCGCCCGCATCACGACGGGCTTGATGACCTCCCGCGCCGAATCGCCGAGCAGGGAGAGCTGCAAGCCACGCGAGCGCTGCACAATCGACATCGAGGCCCCCAATCGCGCCCGCCCCGGCGCGGGGCGCCGGTCCAGCGGGTTCTCGTTTCGAGCATATCCGGCGCGGCGCGGCTTCGCAGACATCTCCGCCCCCGGCGCCGGCCGGTGGCGCGGCGCGGATTGCCCCCGGCGGTCGCGGCGGCGATGATTGCCGCGCCCGCGTGGCGAGACGGGCTCGCCGGGGCAGCCGGGAAGGGCACGCCGTGGACTACGAGACACTGACCTACGAGCTGCGCAATAACGTCGCGCACATCACGATCAACCGGCCCGAGGCCGCCAACGCGCTCAACCTCCAGCTGGCCCTCGACCTGATGCACGCCTCCCTGGCGACCAGCAGCGATCGCAACGTGCGCGCCATCCTGCTCACCGGCTCGGGCCGCTTCTTCTCCGCCGGCGGCGACCTCAAGTCGTTCGCGGCCCAGGGCGACGCTCTGCCCGCGCACATGAAGGAAGTGACGACCTACCTGCACGCCGCCATCTCGCGGTTCACCCGCGGCGACGCGCCCCTGATCGCGGCGGTCAACGGCGTCGCCGCGGGCGCGGGTATGAGCCTGGCCTGCAGCTGCGACATCGTGATCGCGGCGGAATCGGCGCGCTTCACGATGGCCTACACGAAGGCCGGCCTGACGCCGGACGGCTCCTCGACGTACTTCCTGCCGCGCAAGGTGGGACTCCCGCGCGCGCTCGAGCTGACGCTCACCAACCCGATGTTGAGCGCCGCGCAGGCGCAGGAGTACGGCATCGTGACGCGGGTCGTGCCCGACGCCGAGCTGCTCGCGGAAGCGACCGCCACGGCGGAAGAGATCGCCGCCGGCCCCACGCTCGCCTTCGGCGAGATGCGCCGGCTGTTCCACAGCGGCCTCGTGGAGACGCTGGAGACGCAGATGGAGTTGGAGACGCTGGCGATCGCGCGCATGGCCGCCACCGCCGACGGCCGCGAGGGCATCCAGGCCTTCCTGGAGAAGCGGCCGCCGACCTTCTCTGGCCAGTAGGCGCCCGGCTCGGGTTACAGCGTCGCGTACCAGTCCGCGATGGCGTGGCCGATCGCGTCGGGCGAGTCCTCCTGCACGAAGTGGCTGCCCGGCACCGCGACCTCGGTCGTGTTGGGCCAGCCGCGCGCGAACTCGAGTTGCGCGCCGTTGAGGATCGCGCCGGGCTGCGCGTCGATCAGGAGCTTGGGCAGCGGACTGGCGCTCAGGAAGTCGGCGTAGGCCTGCACGATGGCGACCACGTCGGCCGGCTCCCCGTCGATCGGGATCTCGCGGGGCCAGGTCAGCGTCGGGCGCCGCGACTCGCCCGGCTCCGCGAACGGCCGGCGATAGACGGCCATCTCCTCTTCGCTGAGGCCGCGCAGCACGCTGCCCGGCAGCACGCGCTCGACGAAGACGTTCTTCACCAGCACCATCTCCTCGCCCGCCTCCGAGCGGAAGCCCTGGAAGATGCGGCGCGCGGCGTCGGGCCACTCGTCCCAGGTCACGGGCCGCACGATCGCCTCCATGAAGACGATGCCCTTCACGCGCTCGGGGTGCCGGCGCGCCCAGTCGAAGCCCAGCGCCGACCCCCAGTCGTGGATCACGAAGGTGACGTTGTCGCCGACGTCGATGGCGTCGAGCCAGGCGTCCAGATAGCGCGCGTGGTCGGCGAAGCGATACGACCCGCTGGGGTTCTTGCCCGACTCGCCCATGCCGATCAGGTCGGGCGCGAGGCAGCGGCCCAGCGACATGCAATGCGGAATGATGTTGCGCCACAGGTAGGACGACGTGGGGTTGCCGTGCAGGAAGACGATGCTGTCGCCGGCACCCTCGTCGACGCAGACCATGTGACTGTCCAGCACGGGCACGCGGGTGCGGGCGTAGGGGTCCTTGCTGGGGATGCTGGCGTCGCTCATCGGGGCTCCTCTGCACAAGTGGGCCGGACGATGGGGCCGGCCCCGGCGGGTACACGGTAGACCGCCGCCGGCGTAGGCGGTCCGCAGCGGGCCGTCACGTTGTATACTGATCACGGGTCGTGGTGACCGGTGGGCCGATGGGATCCGAGTGATCGCATGACCCTCTCTCTTGGTGGATCCCGGTTCCTCTCTCCGGGCACGCCGCCGCGGGCCTCCGTCGATCCCGGCGCGCCCGATCGGCCCGCCGCGCGGTCGGCCCTCCTGGCGACGGCGCGCCGCCTGCCCGGCGTCTCCTCCGCCTCGTCCTCGGATCAGGTCATCGACCCCCGGCTCATCATGCAGCGCGTGCGCCGCATGATGCAGCTCGACGCCACGGTCTTCTCGGAGGTCCGCGACGACGCCAGTCAGACCCTGGCGGCGACACTGGTCGTGCTGGCGTCGCTGCTGCTGGCGGCGCTGGGCGGCTGGCTATGGCTCATCGTCGAGGTCGACGGCTTGTCGACCGGCCGCATCCTGCTGCGCGAGGGGCTGCTGGGCGTGATCTCGGGCCTGACCCTGTGGGCGCTGTGGGTGCTGAGCGCGCACCTCGTGCTGCGGTTCGTCTTCGGACGCCAGGCCTCGGGCCCGCGGCTCGTCCGCACCATGGGCTACGCGGCCTTCCCCCTGGCGGGCGCGGCGCTCATGGTCGTGCCGGCGCTGGGCTTCGCCGTCGGCATGCTGACCGTGCTGGCGTGGTTCGTATCCAGCAACGCCGCGATCGAGGCGGCCGTACCAAGCGCCACGCGCCGCGAAGTGTTCGTCGCCAACGCGGCCGGGTTCAGCCTGTTCGTCGTCCTGATGTCGGTGCTGGCCGACGCGGCCGGCGTCGCGCCGGGATTCTTCGTGCACGCCGCCGACCTGTCGGTCTACGTCTGAGCGAGCGAGGCATCCCCCGGGCGCGCCGGCTTAGGTCTCGATCAGCGGCTCGCCCGCGGCGCACTGCGGGCAGTCGGCCGGCGCGTACGACCCGATGTCGAGCGTCATCCCGGCCAGGAACGGCAGCCCGAAGTCCGTGCGCCCGGCGCTGCGATCGATCAGCACCGCGACCGCCACCGGCTGCCCCCCCGCCCGCTCGACGGCCGCGATCGTCTGCCGCAGCGAGCCGCCGGTCGTGAGCACATCGTCGACGATCAACGTGCGCTGGCCGGGGCGCACGCGGAAGCCGCGCAGCAGGGCGCGCGCGTCGCCGTCGTCCGCGCGCTCGGCGATGAAGACGTGCAGGCCCAGTTGGCGCGCCATCTCGTAGCCCACGACCACGCCGCCCGTCGTGGGGCCGACGACCAACTCGATGCCGTGCGATCGCAGGCCTGCGGCCAGCGGCTTGCACAGATCGGTCGTCGCGGCGGGGTCTTCCAGCAGGCGGAACTTCTCGACGTAGTGCGCGCCGTGGCGCCCGGAGGCGTAGCGGAAGTGCCCGCTCAGCAGCGCGCCGACCCGGCGCAGCAGATCGAGTCCGTCGTTCGGGGTGCTCATCGTTCGGCCTCCAGGTGCGCGGCGGTGGTGCTGGGCGACGGTCGCACGTCGCCGGGATCGGGCACGGCGCCGCCGCCGGTTGTGACCAGGTCGCGGCCGCCGCCCCCGCCGATCGAGTCCAACGGCAGCCAGCGGAAGATCACCGCGCCCACCAGCAGCCGCTCGTGGATCGGCCCGAAGACGTGCGAATCCTGGCTCGCGTTGCGGTTGTCGCCCAGCATGAAATAGTGCTTCGGCGGCACGACAAACGGCAGCCCCGCTTGCGGGTACCCATAGGTGGGGGCCGAGCGGATGTACTGGCGCTCCTCGAGCCCCTGCCCGTTGACGAGCACCTCGCCGTTGCGGACCTCGATGCGGTCGCCGGGCAGGCCGATGACCCGCTTCACGAAGTCGCGGCTGGGGTCGGACGGGGAATGGAAGACCACCACGTCGCCCCGCTCTGGGCCGCCGAGGAGGAAGTCCCCGTTGTCGCGGCCGGGGACCAGGAAGTCGAACGGACCCACGCTGAGCTTCGCATAGGCGAGCTTGTGGACGAGCACGAAGTTGGAGTGCTCCAGCGTCGGGGCCATGCTGGAGCCCTCGACCTGGAAGTTCTGCACGACGGCGCGCGCCAGCAGGAACACGATCAGGGCGAGCAGGACGGTCTCGAGCACCTCGCGGAGCGGGCCGTGTCGAAGTCGCTGCATGCTTCTCCGCGCCGTCTGTCCCCATCGCCGCGCCTGATCTAGCCTAGGGCTGGGGTGGGACGCGGGCTATCGGCCCGGGCTATCGACCGGGGCTATCGAAGAGGGGGGCCGCACGACGGGCGGTCCCGGCGACGGTAGGGCGGACGCAGGCCGCTGGTACAATCCACGAAACTTCGGCGTCGCCGCGGGGATCGGCGGGTTGCGCGCGCTGCCGCGCGGCGGTCGCCCGTCCAGGAGTCCACGCGTCCAGCCATGCCGACCCCGCCCCCCACCACCGCCCCCACCGACGACGAACTCGCCGAGCGCGCGAAGCAGGGTGAGTTGGGCGCGTTCAACGCCCTCGTCGGGCGCTACCAGCGCCCGGTGTTCGGGCTCTGCCTGCGCATGCTCTCCTCGCCGCCGGCCGCCGAGGATGCGGCGCAGGATGCCTTCGTGTCGGCCTGGCGGGGGATCGGCGGTTACCGCGGCGGCTCCTTCCAGGCCTGGATCCTGCGCATCGCCGGCAACCAGTGCCGCGACGAGCTGCGCAAGCGCAAGCGCCGCCCCTCCGACTCGCTCGACTCGATGATCGAGGCCGGGGGGGACGCCGCCGCGCCCCCCTCCCGCGAACGCTCGCCCGAGGGCCGCGCCATGGGCGCCGAGACCGCGGGCGTCATCCAGCAGGGCCTCGCGACGCTGCCGGCCGAGCAGCGCCAGGCCGTGCTCCTGTCCGACGTGCACGGGCTGGCCTACGACGAGATCGCGACGGCGATGGGGAGTTCCGTGGGCACCGTGAAGTCGCGGATCAGTCGCGGGCGCGCCAGACTGCGCATCTTTCTGACCGAACGGGGGGAACTGCCCGGCGGGCGCGCGCGTCAGGCAGATCACGGGGCGCCGGCTTCCCCGGCGGGAAGGAGTCCCTCGTGATCGGCCGTCGCTTCCGGCGTCAGCCCGACCGCCACGCGCAGGCCTCCGCCTTCGTCGATGGCCAGTTGTCCGCCAATGAGGTGGATGACTTCACGCGCGTGCTGCGCGACGACACCGAGCTGCAGGCGTACATCGACGACCTGCGCGAGTTGAAGGCGCTGCTCGCCGCCCTGCCCGCGCCCGCGCCGCGGCGCGACTACACGCTCGCCCCGCGCGACGTGCACGCGGTCGCCGCCGGCCGGCGGCGCGCCGTCGCGGGCATGGGGCGCGGCCTGCTCTCGGCGCGCCTCGCCACGTCCGCGTCGGTGCTGGCCGCCGCCGCGCTCGTCGCCGTCGTCATCGTCGACCTCGGCCAGGACGGTGGCGCCACCCTGCGCGCTCCCCGGAGCGCGGCGACCGCCGAGAGTGCCACGGTTGCGGAGGTCGCGGATGAGCCCGCGGCGGACGTCGAGGAGGCCAGCGTCGTGGCCGCCGCCGAGCAGTCGGATGGGGCCGACGAGGCCGCCGCGCAGGCCGCCGCCGCGGCCGAGGCCGCGCCTGCGGCCGCCGCCGCCGAGGCCGCTGCGGAGCCCCAGGCCGCGGCGGCGCAGGAGGAGCCCGAAGCGGCGGATGACGAGGCCGCCGCGATGGACGACGAGCCCGAAGCGGCGGAGGAGGAGGAGCTTGTGCAGGAGGAGGCCGCGGCGGAGCCCGCGGACGACGAAGCCGAGCCGGTTGAGGAAGAGGTCGCGGCGGACGACGCCGACGCCGAGGAAGCGCGCGCGGCGCGGCGCGCCGCCGATCAGGCCGCCGCCGCCGCTGCCGCCGATCAGGCCGCCGCCGACGAAGCTGCCGAGGAGCAGGCGTCGGAGGAGGCCGCTCGCGCGTCCGCCCAGGCCGCTGCTGCTGCCGCCGCCGAAGCGGCGGTCGTGGAGGAAGAGGACGAGGAAGAGGCGGTTGTGCAAGAGGACATCGAGGAAGAGGCGGAAGCAGCGGCAGAGGCGGCCGAGCCGGCGACGGCGGTCGCGGCCGTGGCGGAGAGCGAGGTCGAGGAGAGCGCAGAGGCCGCGGTCGAGGCCGTGGCCACGTCGGCCGAGGCGGACGCGGAGGCCGCCGACGCGCCGGTCGCCGCCGACGAGGCCGCCGTCGCCGCCGATGACTCCGTTGAAGCAACCGCCGACGAGTCGGCCGCCGCCGAGGAGGATCCGCCCGCCGCCGACGCAGCCGAACCCGACCCCTCGGCCGACGACTCCGCCGCTGAAGCGCCCGCGGCCGGCGAGCCGTCCGGTGACGAGGCGGCGGATGCGTCCGCGACCGAGGCGCAGCCGTCGGCGGAGGCCGAAGCCGAGCCGGAAGCGGCGCAGGTCGATCAGGCCGAGGCGGCCCCGCCCGCGCGGGCGGACGACACTGCTGACGATACTGCTGAGGATGCCGCCGAGGATCCCGTCGAGGATGCCGCCGAGGAGCAGGCCGAGGAGCCCGCTGCGGCGTCGGAGGAGCCGGACGCAGCGCAGGCCGACGCAGCGGCGGACGAACCCGCGGACGACACTGCGGACGAAACCGCGGCCAAGGAGGAGTCGCCCGACGCTGAAGAACCAGAGCCCGACGCGGAGACCGACGCGGACGCGGAGTCCGAGCCAGCCGACGCCGAGCCGATCGAGGATGAGGCCGCGGAGGAGGCCGTCGAGGACGAGGCCGCCGCCGAGGAATCGGACGCGGATGACGCCGCCGCCGACGATCGCGCCGAGCGCGACGACGAGGAGGCCACCGCTACAGCCGCTGATAGCCAACCCTCGGATGACGAGGCCGCGGCTCCCGCCGACGCCGACGCCGCCCCCGCCCCCGCCGCCGACGCCGAATCGGCGGGCGACGCGGAGGACGAGGCAAGCGGCGTCGCGGCGAGCCGTACCCCGGACGCCGGCGGCGACGCCGTCGAGCCCGACGCGGTCCTGGTCGACGAATCCCGCCCCGGCTTCATGCGGCCGTTGGAGATCGCCCTCGCCGTGCTGGTCGCGCTGGGACTCGGCGCGGCGCTCTGGCTGCGACGCCGGACGGCTTAGCGCCCCGACCGCCCCGCCCACCCGGGTAGGCGCTCCCCCGCCCCGGCGTGCGAAGATCGGTCGCACGGGTGGCCCGGCGCCGTGGATCGCGTCCGGCGCCCGCACTGGAGGAGGTCTGGCGTGCAGCTCTCCGACCGCGACATTCGGGCCGCCCTGCGCGCGGGCCGCATCGCGCTGGACCCCGACGACGGGCTGGACGTGCGCATCGGTCCCGACTCCGTCGACCTGCGCCTGGGCTCGCGCTTCCTGATCTTCGAGCGCAACAAGCAGGCCTGCATCGACCCGCGCGATCCCGCCACCGCGACGGGCGCGACCCGGCGCGTCGATCTCGCGCCCGGCGATCGGTTCATCGTGCATCCGCAGGAGCTCGTCCTCGCCACGACGTTGGAGCGCCTGCGTCTGGGCCCCGACGTGGTGGCCCGGCTGGAGGGTCGCAGCAGCCTGGCCCGGCTGGGCATCATCGTGCACAGCACCGCCAGCCTGTTTCACGCCGGCTGGGACGGCCACGCGACGATGGAGCTGGGCAACCTGGGCGTCATGCCCGTCGCGCTGTACCCCGGCATGCGCATCTGCGCGTTCACTTTCCAGCCGCTCAGCTCCCCCGCCGAGCGCCCCTACGGCGCCGCGCCCGGCGACAAGTACGCGGGCCAGGACGCCGCCCTGACGAGCCGCATCTGGGAGGAGGCGGGCGAGTGGTGAGCACCGCCGACGGCGTGTCGCGCCACATGGCGCGGGCCCTGGAGCTCGCGCGCGGCGTGCTGGGGACCACCAGCCCCAACCCCGCCGTGGGCGCCGTGATCGTGCGCGACGGCCGCATCGTCGGCGAGGGCGCGACGTCGCCGCCCGGCGGCCCCCACGCCGAAGTCGCGGCGCTGCGTCAGGCCGGCGACGCCGCCCGCGGCGCGACCCTCTACGTGACCCTGGAGCCCTGCTCGGTGCACGGCCGCACCCCGCCCTGCACGGAGGCGATCCTGGCCGCCGGCCTGCGGGAGGTCGTCGTCGCGTTCGCGGACCCGGATGCCCGTGTCGACGGGCGTGGCATCGCCCGGCTGCGCGAGGCCGGCCTGATCGTGCGCGGCGGCGACGGCGCCCGTGCGGCGATGGAGCACTACCGCGCTTACACCCAGCACCGTCGCACGGGCCGGCCCTTCGTGATCGCCAAGTGGGCCGCCTCGCTCGATGGCAAGATCGCCGCGACCAGCGGCGACTCGCGTTGGGTGAGCGGCCCGCAGACGCGCGCCTGGTCGCACCGGCTGCGCGTGCGGCACGACGCCATCCTCGTGGGCGTCGACACGATCCTGCTCGACGACCCGCAGCTGACGGCGCGTCCGAACCCGGCCCCGGCGGTCATGTCGCAGCCGCTGCGTCTGGTGCTGGACAGTCGCGGACGCACCCCGCCGAGCGCGCGGGTGCTCGGCGAGCAGGAGGTGGCTCGCACCGTGGTCTGCTCCACCCCCGCCGCCCCCGCCGATTGGCGCGCCGCAATCGAAGCGGCGGGCGCGAGCGTGGTGGAGTTCCCGGCCGCCGCCGATGGCCGGGTCGACCTGCAGGCGCTGCTCGACTGGCTGGGCGAGGAGGGCGTCGTCTCGCTGATCGTCGAGGGCGGCGGCCGTGTCCACGGGGCATTCTTCGACGCCCGCCTCGTGCAGGAGGTCCGCGCCGTGGTCGCGCCGATGGTGATCGGCGGCGACGCGGCGGCGGCCGTCGTCGGGATCGGCGCGCTGCGCATGGCCGACGTCGTGCAGCTGCGCGACCTGCGCGTCGATCACCTGGGCGGGGACCTGCTCGTCACCGCCCGTCCCGTCCCGCCCGCCCCCGCGGAGACGCTCTCGATCCGCCGCGCCACCCCCGCCGACGCGGCGCCCGTGGCGGCGCTCGCGGAGGATGTCGCCCTGCGCGACGCCCTGCAGGCCGGGTTCGCCGCCGCCGCATCCACCAGCGGCGACGCCGCTTGGGTGGCCCTGGCCGGCGATGCCCTGAACGCTGACGCCGTAGTCGGCGGCGTCAGCGCCACGCTCGACAACCCCGGCGCGGCGGCCTCAGACTTGCGCGCCCGCCTCGATCACTTGCTGATCGCGCCGGCCTGGCGCGACCACGGACTGGCCGCACGGCTGCTCGACACCGCCGAGGCGTCGGCGGCGGGCGCCGGCCGGCGCTGGGCGCTCGCCGTCCTGCGTCCGCAGACGGAGGCGCAGGGCTGGACGCGCGCCGAGTGGGCGGCGCGGGGCTACCGGTACTATCGGCGGGCGGTCGTGCCGTCCGCAGGCACGGGGGACGGCACGACCGCCGTGCTGCTCATCAAGGAGATCGCGTCGCGCGCGGAGGCGACGCGGCGCGACTAGCGCCGCACGAGGAGAGCCGCCTGTGTTCACCGGCATCATCGAGGAGGTCGGCGTCGTCCAAGAGGCGGGCGCGGGGACGCTGCGCATCGCGGCGACGACGGTGCTCGCCGACGCGCAGCTCGGCGATAGCATCGCCATCAACGGCGTCGACCTGACCGTCGCCGAGCTGGACCGCGGCGCGTTCTTCGCGAACGTGATGCCCGAGACCTACCGGCGCAGCAACCTGCGCAACCTCGTCGCCGGCGACCGCGTCAACCTGGAGCGGTCGGTGCGCGCCGCGGACCGGCTCAGCGGCCACATCGTGCGCGGCGTCGTCGAGGGCACGGGCACCCTGCGCGCGCTCACGGCGGAGGCCGACGCGATCATCGCGCGCTACGACACGCCGCCGGAGTTGCTGCGCTACATGGTGGTCAAGGGCCCCGTCGCCGTCGATGGGGCGAGCCTGACGATCGTCGCCAAGGATGCGACCAGCTTCGCCGTCTCGCTCGTCCAGTACACGCAGGAGCATACCAACCTCACGCAGCGCGCCCCCGGGGCCGAGATCAACATCGAGACCGACATCCTCGCCCGTTACGTGGATGAGTTGCTTGCCGCGCGCGGCATCGGGGCGGCATCCTGACCCCGCCCTGACGATTCAACGGAAGGCAGGCCCCGTAGTGTCCGAGCGCACGTCCCGCGCGCCAGCGTCCGAGCGCGCTTCCCGCGCGACGCCCAGCAGCACGCCGCGCCCGGCGGCGGCGAAGAAGGCGCGCAAGTCGCGCGCCGCCGCGCGCCCGGCGCCGAGCCCGTTCGCGACGGTTGAGGAGGCCATCGCCGAGTTCCAGCGCGGCCGCAGCGTGATCATCACCGACGACGAGGACCGCGAGAACGAGGGCGACCTCTGCCTCCCCGCGCAGTTCACGACGCCGGACGACATCAACTTCATGGCCAAGCACGGCCGCGGGCTGATCTGCACGGCGCTGTCCGGCGAGCGCATCGACCGGCTGGGACTGCCGATGATGGTCGATCGCAACACGGCGCCGCTGGGCACCGCCTTCACCATCTCCGTCGAGGCGCGCGCCGGCGTCAGCACGGGCATCTCGGCCGGCGACCGCGCCCGCACCGTCCACGTCCTGATCGACCCCGACAGCACGATGGAGGACCTCGTCTCGCCGGGGCACATGTTCCCGCTGCGCGCGCGCGACGGCGGCGTCCTGGTCCGCGCCGGCCAGACCGAGGCCAGCGTCGACCTGTGCCGCCTGGCGGGACTGCTGCCCGGCGCCGTCATCTGCGAGATCATGAAGGCCGACGGCACGATGGCGCGCCTGCCCGAGCTGACCCGCTTCGCCAAGCGGCACTCGGTCAAAATGATCAGCGTTGGGCAGATCATCCGCTACCGGCTGCGCACCGAGCAGCTCGTGGAGCGCATCACCGAGGCCAAGCTGCCCACCCGCTTCGGCGACTTCCGCGTGATCGGCTACCAGGTGCCCGGCCAGCACGAGGAGCACGTGGCGCTGGTCATGGGCGACGTGTCGTCCGCGGAGCCGTCGCTGGTCCGGGTGCACTCGCAGTGCGTCACCGGCGACGTGTTCTCCTCGCTGCGCTGCGACTGCGGCGAGCAGATGGAGATCGCGTTGGAGTTGATCGGCAAGGAGGGTCGTGGGGCGTTCATCTACATGCAGCAGGAGGGGCGCGGGATTGGGCTGCACAACAAGCTGCGCGCCTACGCCCTGCAGGACAAGGGCCTGGACACGGTCGAGGCCAACGTCGCGCTGGGCTTCGCCGCCGACCGGCGCGACTACGGCATCGGCATGCAGATCCTGCGCGACTTGGGCATCAGCCAGATCCGCCTGCTGACGAACAACCCGGCCAAGCGCCACGGCCTCTCGGCCTACGGCCTGGAGATCGTGGAGCGGGTGCCCGTGATCGCCGCCGCCAACCCCCACAACGCCGGCTACCTGGCCACCAAGCAGGCCAAGCTGGGGCACCTGCTCGATGCCCCGGTCGCGCAGCCCGTGCCCGTGGCGGACCCGCCGGCCAAGAAGGCGGTCAAGAAGGTGGTCAAGAAGGTGGTCAAGAAGCCGGCCCAGCGCAGCGCCGCCCGGGGCACGGACGCCTGACCATGGCCGGCCCCGCCCGCCCCTCTGCCGACGACGCCGGCGGCCTGCGCTTCGCCATCGTCGTGGCGCGCTTCAACGAAGCGATCACGGGCGCCCTGCTCGACGGCGCGCAGCGCACGCTGGCCGCGCAGGGCGTGGCGCCGGACGCGGTCGAGGTCTTCTGGGCGCCCGGCGCCTTCGAGATCCCGCTGCTCGCGCAGACCTGCGCGGAGACCGGCCGCTTCAATGCCGTGATCTGCCTGGGCGCGATCATCCGCGGCGAGACGGACCACTACCAGCTCATCGCCGACGAGACCGCCCGCGGCATCGGCGAGGTGTCGCTGCGGACCGGGGTGCCCTGCATCTTCGAGGTGCTCGCCACGCACACGCGGGAGCTCGCCGAGGCCCGGGCCGGCGGCTCGGCCGGCAACAAGGGCGAGGAGGCGGCCCAGGCCGCGATCCAGGTCGCCCGCACCCTGCGTCAGATCCGGGAGGGGTGAGTCGGTCGCGGCGTCGACTGTGCGGGCGTGTCCAGCCGCTCGCGCATCGATCGCCGCGGTGGGCCACTGGCCTATAGTGGACAGAGAGAGGCTCCCCGCCATGCCCGCCCTCACGAGAATCAGGCGCCGTCAGACCATTCGGATGCGGTTCTTCTTCGATGAGCGGAAGGCCACGCAGGCCGCCGGGTTCCTGCTCGGTCTCCACCAGGAACCCATGTCGCACCTTCGGCTGATCAAACTGCTCTACCTCGCGGATCGCCAGTCGCTGATTGAAATTGCATCCACCATCACGGGGGACCGCTTCCTGTCGATGACGCATGGTCCCGTGCTCAGCCGCTGCCTCGATCTCATCCAGAAGCCTCTCCACGGCGAACCTTCCTACTGGAACGAGCACATCGAGCGCGATGGGGTCCGCACGGTGGCTCTCCTGGCTGATCCTGGCTGGGGGTCGCTGTCGGAGTACGAGACGACCATCCTGGAACGGGTCTTCGAGCGCTATCGCAGCGAAACCGACTGGCAGATCGTCGATCACACGCACGCACTGCCAGAGTGGGAGGACCCGGGGCGAGGCGCTCGTCCGATTGATCCCGCGCAGATCCTGCGCTTCGCGGGCTATTCGGAACGCGAAGTTGCGCTCGCCATCGAGGATGCGGAGGCCGTGTACGCCTTCCACGCCGCGATGGCCAGGTGACTCCTGGCGACACCTTCTTCGGGCTGGACTTCGGCGACAGTCAGGGCGTCGTGGTCGAGCAGAGCATCGATTCCGTGAGTTTCCTGCGCCCTGGGGACACCGCGCAGTGGGACGCGCGCGCGTTCACCCACGATCGCTTCGCCGATTGCCGCGCGCGTGTGTCGAGCGTCTTCGAGCAGTAGGCGACGCCCGCTGATTTCCCCTACCCTTGACATGCGGTGGCGCGATGATGACCCTTGGCGCACCCGCAGGATGGGAGTGAGCGAGCAGAGACGAGGGCGTCATGGAGTTGAGCAGCAGTGCCCTCCCGTGGCTCATCCCGAGCGCGATCGTCGCAGCACTCGCGATCGGCGCCCTGATCTTCAAAGCGGGCGGCTGGTATGGCCGGGTCAATGGGGATCTCGATACGTTCCGTGAAGTCCTGCAGGAGATTCGCACCGACATCAAGGGGATTCTGGCCCGTCTCCCGCCCACGCCGGTCGCGGGCGACAGCCCGCTCAAGCTGACCGACTTCGGCGAGAAGATCGCACAGTGCCTGGCGGCGGACGCATGGGCGACGGAGCGCGCAGCAGTGGTGGCCTCGCAGGTCACGGGTCTGCAGCCGTTCGAGATCGACGCGTGGTGTCAGAAGTACGTGGCCGACGATCGTGATGAGCGCATGCGTCAGGAGATCGCACGCTGTGCGTATGAGTTTGGGATCGAGCATGACGGCGTCCGCCAAGTGCTCCGCGTAGTCTTGCGGGATGCGCTCTTGCGTGCCGCGGTGCCAGAGATGGCGCAGGGCACGTCAAGCGACTAGTTCCCGGTACCGCAGTCGCGGCCCCACTATCCGGCGGAACAGGGCGGCCATCAGGCCGATGATGTCCAGCCGCCGCGCGACGCCAGACGCGCGGCTGTGTCCCCTGCGCCATTGTCCGAACGTCCAGAGATGCCTAGAATCCCCGCGTTCGCATAGCTTTGCGCAGGTTTGCGGAGATTCGCCGACCGCGCTGGCGGACTTGGCACGCGAGGCAACGGGAACCCCATGGCGACCTTCCAGGGCCAGCGACGCGCGGAGCCCGAGTGGCTCGGCCTCGGCGAGGCCAGCCGCATCCTGGGCGTCAACGAATCGACGCTGCGGCGCTGGGCCGACGCCGGCCTCGTGCAGACGTTCCGCACGCCCGGGGGACATCGGCGCTTCGCCGCGGCCGGGTTGCGCCGCATCATCGACGCCGCTGGCGAGGATCTCGTCGACCGCCCCGCCTTCGACGGCGACGCCGTGGGCCGCATCCGCGCGCGGCTGCTCGAAGCCGACGCCGCCCAGCGCGGCTGGCTCGATGGGATCTCCGCGGACGGCCGCTCGCAGCTCGCGCGGCTGGGCCGTCAGACGGTCGGCCTGGTCGAGCGCTACCTGAGCGACGACGCCGGCCGCGACGCGCTGGAGGAGCAGGGCGGGGCGCTGGGCCGCCGCTACGCCGTCGTGCTGCAGGGCGAGGGCGTGCGGCTGACCGACGCCGTCGCGGCCTTCGCCTATTTCCGCCGCGGGATGGACGAGGCCGTGCGCGCCTACGCCGTCAACCGCCGCCTCAGCCCCGACGCCACGGCGGGACTCTGGGAGCGCGTCGCCGTGCTCGAAGACCAACTGCTCGTGGGCCTGACGTCGGCCTACGAGCCCGATGCAGAGGAGGGCAGCTGATGGGGCCCTACTTCCCGATCTTCGTCGACGTGCGGCAGCGGCCGATCCTGGTCATCGGCGGCGGCGCCGTGGGGCTGGAGAAGACGACCGTGCTGCTGCGCGCGGAGGCGTCGAACGTGACGGTCATCAGCCCGGAGCTGGCCGAGGACTTGCAGGCGCAGGCCGACGCCGGCCACATCACGCACATCGCCCGCGCCTACGCGGAGGGCGACATGGCCGGCTTCGAGATGGTCTTCATCGCCACCGCCGACCGCTCCGCCAACGCCACCATCCGGGCCGAGGGCCGCCGCCGCGGCATCTGGGTTAACGCCGCCGACGACCCCGCCAACTGCGACTACATCCTGCCCTCCGTCGTGCGCCAGGGCCCGATCACGATCGCCATCTCCACCGGCGGCGGCAGCCCGGCCATGGCGCGCCGCGTGCGGGAGGAACTGAGCGACTACTTCAGCGAGGACTTCGTGCCGCTCGCCGAATTGCTGGCCGAGGTGCGCGCCGACCTCAAAGCCCGGGGCCTGCTGCCGCAGATCAGCCAGGAGACCTGGCAGCGCGCGATCGACGGCAACCTGCGCGCCCTGCTCGCGCAGCGACGCACGGGCCAGGCCAAGGCGCTCCTGCTGGCCCGGCTGGGCGCGCCGCTGGCCGCACCGCCGCCGGCCGCCTTCATAGATCAGAGTGTCGCGCAGGACATCGCGCAGGGCGCTGCTGAGGACGCCGCTCAGGGCGCGGCGGCCGGAGGGGGATCGGGCGCATGTTGATCGCCGCCGGGGTCAGCCATCGCACGGCCAGGCTCGACGAGCGCGAGCGGGTCGCGCTGCAGCGCGACGAAGTCCCGCAGCTGCTGCAGCGATACCGCGAGCGCTACGGCAACGGCGTCGTGCTCGCCACCTGCAACCGCACCGAGGTCTACGTGCACACGGGCCAGCGGGCGAGCGAGGCGCCGCCCGGCGAGCTGATGGAGCAACTCGCCGACTTCAAGGGGCTGTCGTTCCCCGGCGACCTGCCCCCCTACTACTGCCTGCAAGGCGCCGAGGTCCCGCGGCACCTGTTCAGCGTCGCCTCCGGCGTCGATTCGCAGGTGCTGGGCGAGGGCCAGATCTTGGGGCAGGTGCGCGAGGCGCTCAGCGACGCCGCCGAGGCGCGGTCGCTTGACGCGGCGCTGGCGCGGCTCCTGCACGACGCCCTGCGCACCGGCAAGCGCGCGCGCTCGGAGACGCCCATCGGGCGCTACGCCGTCTCCGTCAGCAGCGCCGCCGTCGACCTCGCGCGGGAGCACGTGCCGGCGCTGCCCTATTGCCGCGCTCTCGTCGTCGGGGCCGGTGCGGCCGGGATGCTGGCGGCCCGCGCCCTGCGCGACCGCGGCATCCAGCACCTCACCGTCACCAGCCGCACGCGCGAGCGCGCCGAGGGCCTGGCCGAGTACCTGGGCGCCGCGGTGGTCCCCTTCCCCCAGCTGGCCGACGCGGTCGCGGCCGCGGACCTCGTGATCACGTCGAGCAGCGCCCCCGGCTTCCTCATCGACCCGCCGCTGGTCGAGCGCGCGCGCGCGATCCGCGTCGCCCCCCGCACCTTCATCGACGTGGCCGTGCCGCGCGACGTCGACCCGCGCATCCGCGAGTTCGCCGATGTGCGCGTGTTCGACCTCGACGACCTGCAGGGCGTCTCGGCGGCCAACCTGCAGCGCCGCCAGCGGGCGGCCGGGGACGTCCGCACGATCGTCGCCGACGCCGCCGACGGCTACGCCGCCTGGCTGGAGGGCCGCCGCGCCGCCCCGACCATCAAGGCGATCGTCGAGCGGGCGGCCGTCGTCCGCGCGGCCGAGGTCGATCGCACGGCGCGCGACCTGCGCCTCGATCCCGCCGGCCGCGACAAGCTCGACAAGATGAGCGCCGCCATCGTCAAGAAGCTGCTGCACGATCCGATCCACTACCTGCGCGACGCGGACGACACCGAGTCCGCGGCCGAGTTCCTGCGACGCGTCTTCGGCGTTGAGGACGACTGACGTGCCGGCGCTGCGACTGGGCACGCGCGGGAGCGCGCTCGCCCGCCGACAGACCGACGCGGTCGCGGGGGCGCTGGCCCGCCACGGCGTCGAGTCGGCCCCGCTCGTCGTTCGCACCACCGGCGATCGCGACGCGTCGGCGTCGCTGCTGGCGATCGGCGGGCAGGGCGTCTTCGTGCGCCAGCTCGAGGAGGCGCTGCTGGCCGGGCGCATCGACATCGCCGTGCACAGCGCCAAGGACATGCCCAGCGACCTGCTCCCCGGCACGACCATCGCGGCCACGCTGCCGCGCGGCGACGTCCGCGACGCGCTGGTCGGCGCAACGTTGGCCGGGCTGGCGCCGGGCGCGCGGGTCGGCACCGGCAGCCGCCGCCGCGTCGCGCAGCTGCTCGCGGCCCGGCCCGATGTCGCGCCGCTGGACATCCGCGGCAACGTCGATACGCGGCTGCGCAAACTCGCCGACGGCCAGTACGACGCGCTGATCCTGGCGGCGGCGGGGCTGGAGCGGCTCGACCGGACGGAGGCCGCCGCGGAGTTGCTGCCCATCGACATAATGCTGCCCGCGCCCGGGCAGGGGGTCATCGCGCTGCAGGTCCGCGAAGACGACGCCTACGCCCGCGCCTTGGTGGCCCAGATCGATCACCCGCCCACGGGCGTCGCGCTGCGCGCGGAGCGGGCGCTGCTGCGCACGCTGGGGGCGGGCTGCGCCGTGCCGATCGGCGGGCTGGCGCACCTGCGGGCCGGCGAGGTGTCGCTGCTGGCGCGCGCCATCGACATCACGGGCCGGCGCGTGATCGCGGTGCAAGAGTCGGGCCCCGCGAGTGACCCCGAGGCCGTCGGCCGCCGCGCCGGCGAGCGGCTGCTCGCCCGCGGCGCGCGCGACTTGCTGCCCGAGCCCGTGTCGTGAACCGCGAGGGCGGGCGCGCCGAGGGGAGCGGCAGGGTCAGCTTGGTGGGCGCCGGCCCGGGCGACCCTGGACTGATCACCGTCGCCGGACGAGAGCGGCTGCGCCGCGCCGACGTCGTCGTCTACGACCGCCTGGCGCATCCGGCCCTCGTCGCCGAGGCCCCCGCCGACGCCGAACGCATCTACGTCGGCAAGGCCTCGGCGGACCACGCCGTCCCCCAGGAGGAGATCGGGCGGCTGCTCGTCGATCGGGCCCGCGCGGGCAAGCGCGTCGTCCGGCTCAAGGGCGGCGACCCCTTCGTCTTCGGCCGCGGCGGCGAGGAGGCCGACGACCTGGTCGCGGCCGGCGTCGAGTTCGACGTCGTGCCGGGGATCACGTCCGCCATCGCCGTGCCGGCCTACGCCGGCATCCCCATCACCCATCGCGACGCGGCCTCCTCCTTCGCCGTCGTCACGGGGCACGAGGCCCCGGGCAAGCCCGCCTCGCGGATCGATTGGGCGGCCCTCGCGACCGGCGTCGACACGCTGGTCTTCCTGATGGGGCGTCGCGCGCTGGCGGAGATCGCGGCGCAGCTCATCGCCGAGGGCCGCGACCCCGCCACGCCCGCCGCCGCCATCGAATGGGGGACAACGCCCCGGCAGCGCACCGTCGCCGCGCCGCTCGCGGAGTTGGCGGACGCGGCCGAGGCCGCGGCGCTGTCACCGCCGACGGTGATCGTCGTCGGCGATGTCGTGGCGCTGCGCGAGCGCCTGCGCTGGTACGACGACCGCCCGCTGTTCGGCAAGCGGGTGCTGGTCACCCGCACGCGAGCGCAGGCCGGCAAGCTGTCGTCCGCGCTGTGGGACGCCGGCGCGGAGCCGATCGAGTTTCCCGCCATCGAGATCGTCCCGCGCGACCCGGCGCCCGCCGTCGCCGCCGCGACGCGGCTGGCCGCCGGCCACTACGACTGGGTCGTCTTCACGAGCGCCAACGGCGTCGCGGCCTTCTGGCGCGCGCTCGACGCCGCCGGCCTCGACGCGCGCGCCTTCGGCGGCGTGCGGCTGGCCGCGATCGGCCCGGCCACCGTCGACGCCCTGGCCGCGCACGGCCTGCGCACCGACGTCGTGCCGGATCGCTTCGTCGCCGAGGCGCTGGCCGACGCGCTGGCGCCGGAGGTCGCGGCCGGCGACCACGTCTTGCTGCCTCGCGCGGCGGGCTCGCGCGACGTGCTGCCGTCGCGCCTGCGCGACGCCGGCGCCCGCGTCGACGACCTGCCCGTGTACGAGAGCCGCCGCCCCGCCAGGCCGGACCCGGCCGTCGTGGCGCGGATCGAGGCCGGCGAGATCGACATCGCCAGCTTCACGGCCTCCTCGACCGTGCGCGGCTGCCTGGACCTGCTCGACGGTCGCACGGAGCTGCTGCGCGACGCTGCCATCGCCTGCATCGGGCCGATCACCGCCCAGACCGCCGCCGACGCCGGCCTGCGCGTCGACGTCGTGGCGCGGGAGCACACGATCCCGGGGCTGGTGGCCGCGCTGACCGAGCACGCTGGAAGGGATCCCGATCATGACCGCGCTCATGCCCCCGCCCATGTCTGAGGGGCTATCCGCCCCGCCGCGCGACGACCCCGGCCCCCGGCGTCGCCCCCGGCGACTGCGCCGCACGGCCGCCCTGCGACGCATGCTGCGAGAGACGACGCTGGATGCGTCGCAGTTCATCTACCCGCTGTTCGTCGCCGAGGGGCGCGGCGTGCGGGAGCCCATCGCGCCGATGCCGGGGCAGTTCCAGCTCTCGACCGACGCCCTGCCCGCGCAGGCGGCGGAGTTGCGCGAGTTGGGCGTGCCCGCCGTGCTGCTCTTCGGCCTGCCGGCGAGCAAGGATCCCGAGGGCAGCCAGGCCTACGCCGACGACGGCATCGTGCAGCGCGCCGTCCGCACCCTGAAGGACGCCGACCCCGACCTCGTCGTGATCACCGACGTCTGCCTGTGCGAGTACACCGACCACGGCCACTGCGGCCTGATCGGGCCGGGCGGCGAGGTGCTCAACGACCCCAGCGTGGAGCTGATCGCGCGGACCGCCCTCAGCCACGCCCGCGCCGGGGCCGACATCGTCGCGCCCAGCGACATGATGGACGGCCGCGTCGGCGCCATCCGCACGCTGCTCGACGCGGAGGGCCTCGCCGAGACCCCGATCCTGGCCTACGCGGCCAAGTTCGCCTCGGCCTTCTACGGCCCCTTCCGCGAGGCCGCCGGCTCGGCCCCCGCCTTCGGCGACCGGCGCAGCTACCAGATGGACCCCGCCAACGGCCGCGAGGCGATGCGCGAGATCGACCTCGACATTGAGGAGGGCGCGGACCTCGTCATGGTCAAGCCGGCCCTGGCCTACCTCGACCTCATCCGCGCCGCCCGCGAGCGCACCGATCTGCCGGTCGTCGCATACAACGTCAGCGGCGAGTACGCCATGATCAAGGCGGCCGCGGCCAACGGCTGGCTCGACGAGCGGGCCGTCACTCTGGAGGCGCTGACCGGCATCCGCCGCGCCGGCGCCGACCTGATCATCAGCTATCACGCCAAGGAGGTCGCCCGGTGGCTGCGCGAATCGCTGAGCCCGTGAGCCCCGCGCCACTGCCGACGCTGCCGCCCGCGACGCTGCCCGACGGGCTGCCGCCGCCGCCGCCGCACCCCCGGCCCGAGGACATCCGCGTCGTCGCGTTCGACTGCTACGGCACGCTGCTCGACTTCGACGAGCGCGGCTTCGCGCCCGCCGTCGATGGCCTGCTGCGCGAGCACGGCGTCGCGCACACCAGCGGCGAGGCCGTCTGGAAGGCCTGGACGGACCACGCGCGCGATCTCGGAAAGTCGCACGGCCGCGACCCCGACCACCCGCTGGCCGGGCCGGAGCCGCCCTTCATCCCCTTCGCCGAGTCCTGGACGTCGCACTTCGCGCACGCCTTCCGCGAGACCGCCGTGGAGGGCCTCCCCGCGCGCGAGGCGACCGACTTCCTCTTCGACCTGCTGGCCCAGGCGCAGCCCTATCCCGAGGTCATGGAGGTCATCGACGCGCTGTGCACGGGTGCGCCGCGCGCGCAGGGGCTGAAGATCGTCGTCGCCAGCAACGCCGACGACGCGCACCTCGACCCCGCGCTGGATCGGTGCGGCATCCGCGGCCTCGTCGACGCCGTCATCTCCTCCGAGGGCGTGTGCTCGTACAAGCCGCGCCGCCCCTTCTTCGACGCCATCGCCGACTGGGCCGGCGTCGAAGCTGGCGAGGTGCTCTACGTCGGCGACAGCCCCCTGGCCGACGTCACCGGCGCCCGCGCCGCCGGCATGGCGTCGTATTGGGTGCGCCGCTACGCCGACGCCGATCGCGAGAACCGCTTGTATTACGCGCCCACCTGGCGCTTCCCCGACCTCCGCGCCCTGCCCGACGTGATTGGAGTCCCCAGCTCATGAGCGAATCAGCGGCCATCGGACCGCGCTCGCAGGCGGCCTTCGCCGAGGCCCGCGCCGTCCTGCCGGGCGGCGTCTCCAGCCCCGTGCGGGCCTACAAGGCCGTGGGCGGAGGGCCCCCGGTGATCGCGCGCGGCGAGGGACCGTACCTCATCGACGTCGACGGCCGGCGCTATATCGACTACGTCTGCGCCTACGGGCCGCTGATCCTGGGGCACGCCCCGCCCGCCGTCATCGCGGCGATCACCGACGCGGCGTCGCGCGGCACAGCCTACGGCGCGCCCACGCAGCTGGAGACCGAGCTGGGCCGTCGCATCACGCGCGCGGTGCCCTCGATCGAGCGGGTGCGCTTCGTCAGCTCCGGCACCGAAGCGACGATGACCGCCATCCGGCTGGCCCGCGGGATCACGGGCCGGGCCAAGGTGCTCAAGTTCGCGGGCTGCTACCACGGCCATTCCGACGGCCTGCTGGCCAAGGCCGGCTCGGGCGTCGCGACGCTGGCGCTGCCCGACACGGCCGGCGTCCCCGCCGCCTACGCGGCCGAGACGATCGTCGTGCCGTTCAACGACCTCGACGCCGTGCGCGCCGCCGCCGGCCGCCACGCCGGCGACCTCGCCGCCATCATCGTCGAGCCCGTGGCCGCCAACATGGGCGTCGTGCCGCCGGCCGACGGCTTCCTCGCCGGACTGCGGGAGATCGCCTCCGACGCCGGCGCGCTGCTCATCTTCGACGAGGTGATCAGCGGCTTCCGCGTCGCGCCCGGCGGCGCGCAGGAGCGATACGGCGTCACGCCCGACCTCACCTGCCTGGGCAAGGTGATCGGCGGCGGCATGCCCGTCGGCGCGATCGGCGGCCCGGCGGCGCTGATGGACCACCTCGCGCCCGACGGACCCGTCTACCAGGCGGGCACGCTGTCGGGCAACCCGCTGGCCATGGCGGCCGGCGTCGCCACGCTCGACGCGCTGGCCGCCCCAGGCGTCTACGCGACGCTGGAGGCCCGCGCCGCCCGCCTCGCCGACGGGCTGCAGGGCGCCGCCGCCGCGGCCGGCGTGCCCTACGCGGTCTCGCGCGTGGGCTCCATCCTGACCGGCTTCTTCCGCGCCGAGGCGCCCGTGCACTACGACGAGGCGGCCTCCTGCGACGGGGCCGCGTTCGGCCGCTTTTTCCACACCGCGCTGGCCGGCGGCGTCAACCTTGCGCCCTCGCAGTTCGAGGCGATGTTCGTGTCGCTCGCGCACGACGACGCGGTCATCGACCGCACGATCGAGCTGGCGGAGGCCGGTTTCGCGGCCGCGGGACGCGCGTAGTCCCTGTTATCCACCGGCTGTCCACCGGTATCTTCCGTCCGCTTTGCGTAACAACGCCGCGCCTATCGTCTCGGTCCAGATAGCCGGATAGAATAAGGGCGTCAATTGAGTACGTAGCTTATCAATTCTGGACGATATCGTGCGCATCTCTACCGAACAAGAAACCCTCCAGCGCGGGCTGAACGTCGTGGCGCGGGCCGTGGCGACACGCAGCACATTGCCGCAGACGTCGCACATCTGCATCGCGACCGACGACGGCCGCCTCAAGCTCTCCGCCACGAACCTCGAGATCGCGATCACGAACTGGGTCACCGCCACCGTCGAGGAGGAGGGCGCGATCACGATCCCCTCGCGGCTGCTGACCGAGTTCGTCGCCTCGCTGCCCAGCGCGCCGATCACGCTCAGCGTCGCCGCCGGGTCGAAGCGGGCCCAGATCGTCTGCGCCCGCAACGACGCGACGATCAGCGGCATGGACGCCGACGACTTCCCCCCCATCCCCACGATCAGCGACGCCCAGGTCATCCGCCTGGAGCCCGGCGCGCTGCGCGAGGCGATCGAGCACGTCGTCTTCGCCGCCGCCAGCGACGACAGCCGGCCCGTGCTGACCGGCGTGCACCTCAAGATCGCCGAGGACCGCCTGACGCTCGCCGCCGCCGACGGCTTCCGCCTGGCCGTCTTCCACGTCACGACGGCCGAGGCCCCCGCGGAGACCGTGGAGGTCATCGTCCCGGCCCGCGCCCTGCAGGAGCTCAGCCGCCTGCTCGTCGACCGCGAGGAGGCCGTCGCGCTCGAGATCAACGGCGCCCGCAGCACCGCCCTCTTCCGGCTCTCCGATGTCGAGCTGACGGCGCAGCTGATCCAGGGCACCTTCCCGGCCTACAACCAGCTCATCCCCGCCGAGTACCAGACGCGCGCCATCCTCGACGCCGGCGAGTTCCTGCGCGAGGTGCGCACCGCCGCCGTCTTCGCCCGCGACGGCAGCGGCATCGTGCGGCTCGAGGTCAGCGGCGCCGACGACGGCCCCAGCACGCTGACCATCCGCGCGCGCGCCGAGGAGCAGGGCGACCACGAAGGCAAGATGGACGCGGACGTCGAGGGGCAGGAGGCCAAGATCGCCTTCAACTCGCGCTACCTGCAGGACGTCCTGCAAGTGCTCGGCGGCGGCCGCATGGCCCTGGAATCGACCGGCCCGTCGAACCCCGGCGTCCTCCGTCCCGAGGGCAGCGAGAACTACATCCACGTCATCATGCCCATGTTCGTCCAGTGGTAGGTCGGGGCTGAGGGGGCGCCCCTCCCGCCGCCACAGCGCTTCTCCAACGAGGAACGAACGTCGTCACCGATTCGAACTCCGCTCTATGAAATTTCTTCACGCCGCTGACATCCACCTCGACAGTCCTCTCGCCGGTCTTCCTGACTATCCCGGCGCTCCCACGAGCGAGATTCGGAACGCGACTCGCGAAGCGTTTCGCAATATGGTCAGCCTTGCTCTCGATCAAGCAGTCGATTTCGTCGTGATTGCTGGCGACCTATACGATGGGGATTGGAAGAGCCATCGTACTGGCCTGGTCTTCCGCGAGCAGATGCTCCGCCTGGAAGAGGCGGGCGTTCCTGTGTTCATCACGCTCGGCAATCACGATGCTGCGAGCGTCATCACCAAGAAGCTCTCGCTACCCGCCAACGTGCATGTATTCTCGACCCGCAAGGCCGAGACCCAACAACTCACGGCAATCGATGTCGCGATCCATGGACGGAGTTTCGGCACCCGTGCGGTTCTTGATGATCTCTCCGCGACCTACCCTCCGCCGATTGAGGGTATGTTCAATATTGGAGTGCTCCATACTTCCGCCGATGGACGGGAAGGCCATGCTCCCTACGCCCCCTGCTCTATCCCGAATCTTGTCGCCAAGGGTTACGACTATTGGGCCCTGGGCCATGTGCATCGCCGTGAGTTGCTTCATAGAACGCCGCCAATCCTGTTCCCCGGCAACTTGCAGGGCCGCCACATCCGGGAGACGGGTCTGGAAGGCAAGGGCTGTACCATCGTTGAAGTCGACCAGGGCGGACGAATCACGATGGCGCACGAACCGGTCGATGTGGTGCGCTGGGAGCACATCGAGTGTGACGTCTCAAGTGCCTATGAGGAAGACGGTCTGTACCGCTGCATCGAAGCGGCGCTCACTTCTGCGTTCGACAGGGCTGATGGTCGCTTGCTCGCGACCCGGATCACTCTGTGGGGGGCCACGGCGCTGCATGGACAGTTGCTGGGCGACCCAGACGAGTTGCTCAACGAAATCCGAGCTCGTGGCCTTGATCTTTCTGCTGGGCGCATATGGATCGAGAAGGTGGCGCTCCAGACGCAACCAGCTCTAGATCTCGAACTCCTGCGACGGCGCCAGGACACGCTCGGCGACGTAGTGCGCGCACTGGATCTCCTGGCAGCGACACCAGCGGTGCGCGCCGGGATCCAAGCCGATCTCGATCCTCTCTTCACACGGCTCACGCCGGACGTGTATGAGCGTGCCCCCGAGCTCGCTGATCTGCGCGATGGCGAATCGCTGGATGACCTACTCGCGCGAGCGAGTCACCTAGTGATCGCTGCTCTAGCCACCGAAGATGGTGCGCGATGAGATTCCAATCATTCGTGCTCGCGCGCTACGGCCACTTCACTGATTTCCCGCTCAGTTTCGCGGACAGGCCCGACTTCCATATCATCGTCGGACCTAATGAGACGGGGAAGTCGACGATCCTGCATGGGCTGCAGGATGCTCTCTTCGGCATAGGTGCTCGGTCCTCCTTCAACTTTGTCCATGACTACGCAGACATGCGGCTGGTGGCGGAGATCGAAGATCGGAACGGTACTTCGCAGAAGTTCCAGCGTAGGAAAGGCAATAGGAACACCCTCCTTGACGGGGCCGGTCAGCCCCTTCCGGACACAGCCCTGTCGCCCCTGTTGGGGCCCATCGACCGACGATTTTTCGAGACGATGTTCGGGCTCGACCACGAGGGGCTCCGGGCGGGCGGGGAGGCGCTTCTCGCTGCGGACGGTGACGCTGCGGACAGTCTCTTCGGCAGCGCCAGCGGGCTCACGTCAAGCCTGTCGGTTTCGGCGGACTTCCGCGAGCGCGCTAACAGTCTCTTCACGCCGAGGCGGTCGCAGTCGAAGCCGTTCTACCGAGCCGAGGACCGGCGCAAGGAAGCGCTCGCCGCTCTGCGGGATTCCATCGTGACACCCGCGGACTGGGAGACACTTGAGCGAGAGATCGCCGCCCTGGGGGAGAAGCATGCCGAACTGGAGGCGGAGATCAAGGAGCAACGCGGCATTCACGAACGTGCCAACCGCACGTTGCGGGTTCGTCCGATTATCACGAAACTGAAGGACCGGCATCAGCAGGTGGAGACACTCGGTCGCGTCCCTGCAATTGGGAAGGAGTCGATCGAGCAGGGTCGGCAAGCGCTTCGTGCGAAGGCTGACGCACAATACCGCTGCCGACAGTTGCACGACCGGCGCCAGAAACTTGAGGCACAGATCGCTGAGCTGACGGTCTCCGACACAGTGCTCGCTCTAGACCAGGATGTCGCGGGGCTATCGAACTTGCGCGGTCGCATCGTCGCGGCTCGCCAGGACACGCCCAGCCGGGAACAAGCTATCGACAGTGCCCGAGCGCGCGTCACGCAATTGTTGGGCGACCTCGGTTTGTCCGCGACCTCGGTCGACGCCGCTGCGTCGGTGCTGCCGCCGAAAGCGACACGCACGCAAGTCCGCACGCTCATCACGGAGTACGCACAACTCAGGGTTCGCGAAGAAGCGGAGCGGAGCGAACTGCAACGCGTGGAAAAGGCGCTCAAAATCGCGCGCGTTGAGCTCACCAATCTCCCCGCTCTCGTAGACGTCACCGACTTGGAGTCCCGCCTCGCGGCGATCCTTGCCAAAGGCGACCTTGAGCAGCAGCGAATGGAAGCGGACGGTGCACGCGGCGAAGCGTCACAAGAACTCGCAGAAGCGCTCGCGCGGTTGCCACTCTGGAATGACACCGCACCCGCACTCAGTCGCGCCTCAGTTCCCGTCGCGGACACTCTGACCCGCTTCGAGAAGCTGTTCGCCGACGAGACGCGGGAACTCGATCGCGTCCGTGAACAATTGGAATCTGCAAGCGAGGAACTAGCGAGTATCGAGGAAGAGGCGAGAGTTCTCGAAACGGCGGGCGATGTTCCCACGCCCGATGCGATCGCCGCTGCCAGGAAACATCGAGATGCCGGCTGGCTGTTGGTTCGCGGACGCTATGTCGACGAGCCAGCAACCGTCGATGAGACAGAGATCCGCGAGTTCAGTGCTGGCGTCCCGCTCCCCGAAGCATTTGAGGCGAGTCTCACCGCCGCCGACAACCTTGCCGACCGTAAGGAGGCGGAAGCGGCGCGCATCGCGGCCGACGCGAATCTTCGCCAACGGCGCGAACGCGCGGGTCGGCGCTGTGACGAACAACTCGCCAAGGGCCAGCAGACTCGCGAGGTGCTTGCGGGCCTGGAGTCGGAGTGGGACGCCGCATGGCGGCCCTCGGGTATCACGCCGCTCTCTCCTCGGGAGATGATCGGTTGGAACGTCCAACGCGAGCGCGTGCTAGACCTTCTCCGAGCGGAGCGCCGGGCGACCGCCGCGCTGGGGCGCGTCGGCGAGAATGTACGCACCGCCACGGCCAGTCTGGCTGAGACGCTCGATCCTATTGCGACGGCGGGTGCGTCCCTGGCTACTTTGATCGCGCGAACACGCTCGCGTATCGAGGAGCAACGCGACCTAGCAGGGCGCCGTGAACGCCTTCGAGCGCGCGAAGCCGAGTTAGCGTCGGACTATCACGAACGTCAACGTGTCACGGGGACTACCGAAACGCGTATCGATCAGTGGCAAGACGCGTGGGCGGTAGCGACGCGAGCGCTGGGACAACCATCCGACCAGAAACCCGACGCTACGGCTGCTGTTCTTGAGCTCTTCGAGGAACTGGATGCCGCATGCCGAGATCTCGCTAGCGGCCGGGGCCGCCTCACTGCGATGCGTCGAGACGAGGACCGTTTTTCGGCAGCCGTCAGCGCTCTCGAACAGCGATCCGGCCTCGCTCTCCAGGAGACTGACGCGCTCGCCGTCTATGACAAACTCGCTCGCGTTCTACAGGAGATGAAGACGACGGCAGCTCGCCGCCAAACGCTCGTCGACGAAGTCACACCGGTAGCCGGGGAGATGGCCGCCGCAGTCGCAGACCTCAGCGAGGCTAAGCACGCGCTGGCCGCGCTCCGACAGGAAGCCTCGGCGGATTCGGACGCTGATCTCGCCGACATTCACAGCCGCGCGCAGGAGCAGACGACACTGCTGACTGGGATCGCTGCTTTGCGGTCCGAACTTGACGATGTCAGCGACGGGCTGTCCCTTGACCACCTGATGCGGGATGTCGCTGCGTCGAGTCCTGACGATGATCGGTCCAGCATCGCGATCGCCCAGGAGCGGCTCGATCAGATCAACCAGAAGTTCCATGACCTCGGAGGCAAGCGAACAGAGCTGGAGCATCGCCGGAGTGCCATCGAAACAGGTGGCGACACGGAGCTTCATGCCGCAGATCTTGAACGGGCGCGCGCCGAACTGCGGGATATCGGTGAGGAGTATGCGCTCCGGCGAGCCGCAGCTGGCCTCCTCGCCCGGGCCATTGATGTTGTTCGTGAGGAACGGCAGGGGCCTATCCTCGCTGAAGCCAGCGATCTCTTCGCTACGATCACGGAGCACAGCTTCGAAAGACTCGCGATTGACTTCGACCGGAGTGACAATCCGACCCTGATGGGGGCCCGGCCCTCAGGTGAGCGCGTCAGTGTTGCAGGCATGAGCGACGGCACGCGTGACCAACTCTTCCTCTCACTTCGATTGGCTCTTGTTCAGCGCTACATCGCAGATGCCTCGCCGCTTCCGTTCATCGCCGACGATCTTCTCGTGAACTTCGACGATGCGCGCGCTAGGGCGACCCTCCGGGCGCTCGCGACCTTGAGCAAAGATACGCAGGTGATCTTCTTCACCCACCACGTCCATCTTGCAGAGCTTGCGAAGGCCACTCTGAGCAAGGAGGAATTTGTGCTCCACGAGATCTACTCAGGTTGATGCCCCGGGGTCGCGATCGGCTGGCCCTTGGATCGACACCCCCCCTCCCCCAACCCCGCCCCGGGCTCCCCGGGCTCCCCGGGCTCCCCCCCGACCCCCCTCTCCTCCGTTGTGATCCTCGGCCGGGGGGCCTACCGTGAAGTGAGACGGGGAATCGACCTGGCGGTACGACGACCTCGCCCCTGCGTGGGCGAGCGCCGGGGGTTCCGTGCATCCGTCGCCCCGCTTCGCCCCCATGCGCAGCGTCGCGCCGCCGGGCAGCGCCGCATGATCGCCGCCGCCGTGCCGATGCGGGTGCGCCGCGCCGTCCGTCGCTGGCTGCCCTACCGGCTGCGCGCGCAGGTGGCCGTCGCCCGGCGCAACCTTCGCGACCGCCGCCGCCGCGTCGTCTTCGCGCGCCGCCGTGGCGACCCCGCCGCGTTCCCGCACCGGTTCCCCGGCTACGAGCTGCCGTGCGTCATCTACCCCGGCCAGGAGCGACACGCCGCCGCCAAGCGCCACAACCAGCGACTGATGGCCGCCGCGCTGCATCGCGTCCGGGTCGACCCCGGCCAGGTGCTCTCGCTCTGGCGCTGCGCCGGCCGGCCCAGCGCGCGGCGCGGCTACCTGCCCGGCGTCGTGCTCGTCGAGGGCCGCATCGCCATCGGCGAGGGCGGCTCGACCTGCCTGCTCTCGACCGTGCTGTACAACGCCGGCCTGCTCGCCGGGCTCGACGTGGTCGAGCGCCACGCGCACTCCACCGATGTCTACGGGGCGTCGCGCTACTACGAGTTGGGTCGCGACGCGACCATCCTCTACGGCGTGCTCGACCTGCGCTTCCGCAACCCGTACCCGTTCGCGGTCCTGCTCGACGTCGCGGTCGATGATGCCCGCGTCGCGGCGGCGTTCCGGGCGTCCGTCCCCGATCTGCCGGTCGTGGCGATCAGCGTCGAAGGGCCGGGTGATGCCGAGCGCGGTCGGGCGTCCGCCGTGCCCGCCCGTCCGCTGCGCGTCCGCACGCTGCGCACGATCACGCCGCCGGACGGCGCGCCTCGCAGCGAGAGCCTGGGCTGGTCCGAGTACCGCATCCCCGACGCCGCTCCCGACCGCGCCGGCGAGGAGCGTCGGCCGCGGCGCCCGTAGCGGCCGCCCCGACGGCCCCGGGGGGCCGCTATCCGCCGCCCAGCACCGCCTGCGCGCGCGCGGCCTCGTCGTCGGTCATGCAGGCGAGCATCTCCGTCGCCACCTCGGTCGCCAGCGGGAAGATCGGGCCGGGGCTCGCGGCGAGGACGCCGCCGACGCAGGCAGCCGTCTCGGCGCTCAGGCCGATCTCGGCGGCGATCAGCGCCAGGGCGACCTGCGCGCCGCTCTCGGGCGAGACGCAGCCGAAGATCGGGGCCGCGATGGGCCCGCTCGCCATGGCGGTCGTGACCATGATGCCCTGGGCGGCGTTGAGGGCGGGCCCCACCTGGGCCTGCACGCAGGCGACCTCGGACTGGCTGAGCATCGCCAGGATCTCGCCCACGGTGAGGCCGCCGGGCGCCGCGATTTCCGCTGCGGCCTCGGGTTCCTCCGGCGCGGCCTCCCCGTCGGCCGCGACCCCGAGCGCGGCTTGCGCGCGCGCGGCCTCGTCGTCGGTCATGCAGGCGAGCATTTCCTGCGCCGCCTCGACCGCCAGCGGGAAGATCGGGCCGGGGCTCGCCGCGAGGATGCCGCCGACGCAGGCGGCCGTCTCGGCGCTCAGGCCGACCTCGGCGGCGATCAGCGCGAGGGCGACCTGCACGCCGCTCTCCGGCGAGACGCAGCCGAAGATCGGCGCCGCGATGGGACCGCTCGCCATGGCGGTCGTCACCATGATGCCCTGGGCGGCGTTGATGGCGGGCCCCACCTGGGTCTGCACGCAGGTGACCTCGTCGGTGCTGAGCATCGCCAGGATCTCGCCCACCGTGATGCCGCCGGGCGGCGCGATGTCCGTTGCGGCCTCGGGCTCGTCCGGCTCGGCGGCGGCCTCGGGCTCCTCCGGCTCCGCTTCCTCCTCCGGCGCGATCTCGAATACGGCCTCGGCCCGCCCGGCCTCGTCCTCGGTCATGCAGGCGAGCATGCCCTCTGCCGCCTCGGCCGTCACCGGGAAGAGCGGGGCCGGGGTCGCCGCGAGGACGCCGCCGATGCAGCCGGCCGTCTCGGCGCTGAGGCCGGCGTCCGCGACGATCAGCACCACGGCGACCCGTGTGGCGGTCTCATCCGAGACGCAGCTGAAGATGGGGGCGGCGATGGGACCGCTCGCCATGCCGGTCGTGACCGAGATGTTCAGGGCGGCGTTGATGGCGGGCCCCACCTGGTTCTGCACGCAACTGACCTCGGCGGTGCTGAGCATCGCCAGGAGCTCGCCGACGGTGACGCCATCGACGGCGATGTCCACCGGGCCGGGTGCCTGGGCCGGCTCGGCTTGCTCGGCGGGTTCGGCTTGTTCGGCTGGTTCGGGCTCGTCGGCGAGTTCGTCGGTGGGCTCGGCGGCCTCGTCGGCTTGGTCGGCGGTCTGGTCTGCCTGATCGGCGGCCTGGTCGGCGGGCTCGTCGGCCTGTGCCTGCGCGGCCGCGGCTGCGGGCTCCGCGGGCGGCGCCGGCTCGTCGTCGCCGCCGCAGGCGGCGGCCAGCGCGAAGATCGCGACGAGGGCGAACGCCATGGCGCAGACCCTCCACGGTTGGGTCTGGAGGGCCACCCGGACATGCTCGGCCATGGTTCGACTCCTGAATGCCGCGTCGATGCTGGACGGTGCTGGGGGCAACGCGCCGATTCTAGCCGCCACCCCTTGGCCCCACAACCGCGCCGCCGCTCAGGCCGTCAGCGACGCCACTCGGCGATGTTCCACAGCTCGCTGTCCCAGCCGTTGATGCGCACGCCGCGCAGCGTGTCCAGATGCGCCGACACGGAGCCGCGCACGACGAGCGGGATCTCGTAGTAGTTCTGCACCAGGATGTCGTTGAGGCGCCGGACGAGCGCGTCGCGGTCGGGTCCGATCGGCGTCCGCGCCAGCTGCTCGAAGAGTGCGTCGTACTCCGCATCGCAGGTGCGCGCCGCCGCGACGCCGCCGTTGGCGATCGTCGGGATGCCGACGGCCAGCCGCGGCACGAGGTTGCCGTCCGGGTCGTAGCCGGCCAGCGGTTCGAGGGTGATCGCGCCGGCGTCCTGGTCCTTGTAGCCCGAGGCCAGGTACGGGCCGGGCAGCGACGGGGCCTGCCAGTAGAGCAGCGTCAGGACCTGCTCCTCCGCCGGTGCCGCCGGGGGCGCGTCGCGGCATCCGGCGAACACGTACAGCGACAGCATCGCGAGGGCGGCCAGCAGCAAGCGTGGCATGGTGGGCATCCGGGGTGGTGTCTCGTCGGTGGGGGCGACCCAGGCCCCGGCTGGCGCACACCGTATCAGGGGACGGCGGGGCCGGGCGCGTGCTCGCCTCGCCGAGTCTTGCTCCTGGGACGTCTCGGGAGTTCATGCTGCAGGCCGCCCAATCAATGGCCTAGCATTCCCCGGACCGACGAGCTCATCGGGAAGGCCCGCCTTCCAGCCCCTTGGATACCAAGCTGGTGCTCGCCTCGAATCGCTGGCTGATGTTTTGCGTGTGCTCCGTCCTCGCTATCTCGGCGTGCGCGGGCGATCGCGGGGACGACCACGGGCGCGCCTCAGTCGTCTTGTTCGAACGCGCAGTGACCTGCGAGATCCCGGCGCCTGGCTTCGTATCCGAGATCGAGCAGCGGTTGACCGTCGCCGGGGGGTCCCTCCGGGGAGCGCACACTGCGCGCTCGAACGAGACGAGTTGGGACGGAGGGGATGGAGTCTGGTTCCCCACCGCAGTGACCGAGGATCCGGGCCTTGAGCGGATGAACGACGAGCAGATGGACGACGTCGGGGAGTACCTCTACAGAGTGCTCATTGCGCGCTTGGACGAGCCGACTTTGTACGAGACGACTTGGGGTGGAGGGGATAGGGTCTGGTTCCTCGCCGCGGAGATCGAGGGCCCGGGCTTTGAGGGGCTCGGAGACGTGGCGGTGTGGGCGACGGCAGGAGACCACCAGCGGATCGAACCTGTGAACCACCTCGCCCGGGTCTTCTCCACTTGGGGATCCGACGTCCCGTTTTTCGGGTTGGGCTTCGAAGATGACGCGCTGACGGCAGCGGTCGACTGCGTGCAGATGTCGCTTGGCGGATCGGCTCGTTCTGGCTGAAGAGCCGAGGGCTCATGCGGGGGCGACCCTGGCCCCGGCTGGCGCACACCGTATCAGGGGGCAGCGGGGCCGGCCGCTTGCCCGCCGCCGGCGTTCCCCACCGCCGGGCGGGGCATTTGCGGCGCCGCGCCGTGGCTGCTATCCCCCGATGATGGCGCGCATCGGCTTCCGAGTCGCGATCGGGCTGCTGCTGGCGGTCGTTGGGGCGCTGGCCGCCGTGATGGGACTGGGCGGCGGCGCGTTCGCGGCGTTGCTCGTGGCCTGGCTGTTCGTGCCCGCGCCGCTTGTGTACGTCTACTGGTCGCTGCGACCCATCGACCGCCCGCGCCGCCGGCTGGCGGCCAACGTCTACCTGGGCGTCAGCGTGGTGCTGACTGCGGTGCTGTTGCTGGGCGTGGCCTGGGTCGGCTCCGAGCGGGCTCTCCACCCCGACCTCTGCGACGGCCTGTCGGAGCTGTCCGAGTACCCGGTCCTGGAGGCGGCGGTCGAGCCGGTCGAGTTCCGCAGCGCCGACGGCACCCGCCTGGCCGGCTGGCTGGCCGTGGGCACGCGCGACGCGGCGGTCGTGCTGCTGCACGGCTATCGCTGCGACCGGCGCGAGATGCTGCCGCACGCCGACATGCTGCTCGACGCCGGCTTCACGGTGCTGCTGTTCGACTTCCGCAACCGCGGTGAGAGCGGCGGCGACTACGTCTCGCTCGGCTACCACGAGCAGGACGACGTCCTGGCCGCGATCGACCACCTCAAGTCCCGGCTCGGTCCGCGCGCCGCGTCGATCGGCCTGCTGGGCATCTCGCAGGGTGGGGCCAGCGCCATCCTCGCGGCGGCCGCGAGCGACGACGTGCGGGCCGTGGCGACCGAGGCGTCGTTCCGCAGCGTCGACTCGGCCGTGGGCCAGAGCTTCACGCACTTCATCGGCCTGCCGGCCTTCCCGTTCGCGCCCATCACCGTGTGGCTGGCCGAGCGCCGCACGGGCATCGACGCCGGGGACATCGTGCCCGAGCGGGCCGTCGCGGCGCTCGCGCCGACGCCGCTGCTGGTGATGCACGGCCTCGCCGACGAGACCATCTCCCCGTCCGACGGCGAGGCCATATTCGCCGCGGCGGGGCAGCCCAAGGCGCTGTGGCTGATCCCCGGGGCCGAGCACGGCGAGGGCGCGACGGCCGCCGCGGACGAATACCGGCGCCGCATCGTCGCCTTCTTCGACGAGAATCTGTAGGGTCGCGACGACGACGCCGGCACCCGGGCACGGCCGCGGGGCCGTACGGGGCGCGCTGGCGCGGATCGCGGAAGGTGGGTGCAAGTGACCAAGCTCCGACTGCTCGTGTGGGGCGCCGTGCTGGCCCTGCTGGCCGCTGCGTCGCTGTCGTGCGGCGGCGACGATCCCATCCGCCTGGCGACCGAGGGGGCCTACCCGCCCTACAACTTCATCAACGACGACGGCGAGATCGATGGCTTCGAGCGGGAGTTGGGCGACGAGTTGTGCCGCCGCGCCGATCTCGAGTGCACCTGGATGACCAACGACTGGGATAGCACCATCCCCAACCTGGTCGACGGCGACTTCGACGCCGTTCTGACCGGGATGAGCATCACGGACGAGCGGGACGCGCTGATCGACTTCACGCAGCCGTACATCCCGCCCAGCCCATCGGTCTATGTGGCGCTGGCCGGTGCCGGCGATGCCGCGGCCAACGGCGTCGTGGCCGTCCAGGTGGCCACCGTCCAGCACGACCACCTCTCCGCCGCCGGCGCGACGCTGCAGGAGTACGAGACGGCCCCGGAGTCCATCGCGGCCGTGCTCGACGGCGAGGCCGATGCGGCGCTGGTCGACGGCGCGTTCGCGCGCGACAGCATCGCGGAGAGCGGCGGCCGGCTGGCGGTCGTCGGCCCGCAGGTGCCGCTCGACGGCGGGGTCGGCGTCGGCGTCCGCGAGGACGCCTCCGAGTTGCGGGAGAAGCTGGACCGCGCGATCGCCGAGATGAAGGCGGACGGCTCGCTGAACGCGCTGCTCGAGAAGTGGTTCGGCCCGGACGCCGAGACCTTCTGACGCCATGCCGGCGCGCGGGCGCCGCTACGTGTCCTCGACCCGCACATCGATGCGGTGGTAGCCGGTGGCGCCGTCGGGCTTCGACGGGCGAACAAACACGGTCTGAGTCTCCCCCTCGCCGTCGGTGGCGCGGACCGCGATCTGGTACGAGCCCGGCGCGGCGTCCCATTCGATCGCCCATTGCCGCCAGCTGGACCGCGTGAGCCGCTCGCCGAGCTGCGCCTCGCGCCATTCGCCCTCTGGTCCATCGGCGTCGGAGACCTGCACCTCGACCCGGTCGATGCTGCGGATGCCGCCCCAGGCGACGCCGGCGATCTCGGTCCGGCCCGCCGCGATCGTCCTGTCCTTGCGCGGCACATCAATGCGTGACTGGGTCTTGATCGGCCCGTACCTCGACCAGCCGCGCGGGATCCAGTAGGCGTCGAAGTCCCGGAAGGTGGTGAGTTCGATCTCGCGCAGCCACTTGGTGGCGGAGACGTAGCCGTAGAGGCCCGGGATGATGAGGCGCGCGGGGAATCCGTGCTCCGCGGGGAGCGGCTCGCCGTTCATCCCGATCGCGACCATTGAGGGCCGGCCGTCCAGGGCGACCTCGGTGGGGAAGCCGACGGTGAAGTCATCGACGGAGCGGCCGACGATCTGGTCCGCGCCCTCCTGGATGCCGGCGCGCTCAAGCAGCGTCGGGAGCGGCACGCCCAGCCAGATCGCGTTGCCCACGAGCCCGCCGCCGACCCGATTGGAGACGCAGGCCAGCGTGGCGGACTCATCGATCTCGACCATCTCAAGCAGCTGCTGGAAGTTCAGCGTGTACGGTTCGTCGACCATGCCCGTGATGCGCAGCGTCCACGTGTCGACGTCGACCTGAGGGGTGCTGAGCGCCGTGTCGATCCGGTAGAACTTATCGTTCGGGGTGAGCAGCGGCGACTGACCCTCGACGGGCATCGCGATGGCCGCGACCGACCGGGCCTCTTCCTCCGCGGCCGCTGCCGCCGCTGCTGCCGCGGCTGCCGCCTCCGCCGCCTCGGCCTCCGCAGCGGCGGCGGCGGAGGCCGCGGCCGCTGCCGCCTCCTCCTCCGCCGCGGCCTGCGCGGCGGCTGCGGCCGCCGCTGCCCGCTCCGCTGCGGCTTCCGCGGCGGCCGCGGCCGCAGCCTCCGCCTCCGCTGCGGCCTGCGCGGCGGTCGCGGCCGCCGCGGAAGCCGCAGCCGTGGCCTCTGCGGCGGCGGCCGTCGCTGCCTCCGCCTCCTCCCCCGCGGCCTCCGCGGCGGCCAGGACTGCGGCCTGCGCCGCCGCCGCCGCCTCCGCCGCCGCTGCCGCCTCCGCCGCCGCCGCGGTCTCCGCCGCCGCCGCGGCCTCCTCCGCCGCCGCGGCCTGCGCTTCCGCCTCCGCCGCGGCCTCGGCAGCGGCCGCTGCCTCCGCCTCCGCTGCGGCCTCTGCGGCCGCCGCCGCCGCGGCCTCCTCCGCGGCCGCGGCCTCCGCCTCCGCCGCGGCCTCCGCGTCGCCAGCGTCTGGGGTGGACTCGGTAGCCGCATCCTCAGTGGCGTCCGCGGCGGTCTCGGCGGTCTCGGCTGCCTCGGTGGTCTCATCGTCCTCGGCGACGGAGTCGTCGGGGTCCGACTCGTCGACGGTCGGCAGCACGATCCCGGCGCGCTGCTCGTCGACGTCGGAGCCCGCATCGAGGAGCAGGCGACCCGTCACGGCGGTGAGCGCCGCGCCTCCGACGGCGGCGCCCGCGAACCGAAGGAAGCGCCGCCGGTCGACGAGCCTGCCGCCGGGCGGCCCGGCGACCGCGTCTTCCGGCCCGGGGGCGGCCTCGGTGGTGTCGGCCTCGCCCGTGTCCGCCTGGGTGGTGTCCGGCTCGGCCGTGGCGGCCTCCGTCGTGGCGGTCTCGATGGCCGGCGCCTCCAGCGTGGCGGCGTCGAGCAGCCGGACCACGGCCAACCAGCCGACGATCGCGGCCGCAGCGGCGGTGACGAACGAGCCGAGATCGGACGAGAGCGGGTCGCTGGCGCCGGCGATCGCGCCGACCAGGCCGAAGCCGCCGAACGCGCCGGCGGCCACCCAGCGCCGGTCACGGGCGGCAGGGCCGAGCACGGCCCCGAGTCCCAGCGAGACCAGGACGATGGAGGCCAGCAGGATGGGCTTGTCGGCCGTGCCAAACGTGTCGATCGCCCACTTCACGAGAACGCCCGGCGTGTAGTCGACCACGACGTTGCCGACTGCGGTGATCAGTGACGTGGCGCCGGTGAGCGCGGCCACCAACTCGGCAACGCCGAGCGCCAGGCCGGCGGCGAGCACTCCTGCGAGGGAATCGAAGGCGTGACGGCGGGTCGAGTTGATGAGGCGGTGTCGGATCATGGCATTCACTCCGCAAGTGCGAGCAGTGCGCCCGGGACTGCGATCACGCTCGGCAAGTGCGGCCAGATTGTCGCACAAACGGCACAATCCGTCGCGGGATCTACGACCGTCGGCGCTCCCGGGATTGCTCACCGACCCTGGCGCCCGTCTCCTGGCGATCGCGATGCGGCAAGCGCCGGCCCCCCTCCCGCCGACCGTCGGCTAGGATGCCGTCATGCCACGTCTCGCCACGAGCCTGTCATCGATGTTCCGCGAGGCGCCCCTGCTCGACCGCTTCGCGCTGGCCGCGGCGGCGGGCTTCCGCGCGGTCGAGATCCAGGCGCCGTACGGGGAGCCCGCGGCGAGCCTCGCCGAGCGGTTGCGCGACGCCGGCCTGCAGGCGGTGCTGATCAACACCCCCGTCGCGCTGGCCGCCGTGCCGGGCGAGGAGCGCGCCTTCCAGGCGGGCATGACGACGGCGCTGGACTACGCGGCCGCCCTGGACTGCGCGCAGGTGCACTGCGTGGCCGGTCGCACGGACGCCGCCGCCGCGGAATCGACGTTCGTCGCCAACGTGCGCTGGGCGGCCGACGCGGCCGCATCGCGCGGGGTGCGCATCCTGCTGGAGCCGCTCAACACGGTCGACAACCCCGGCTACTTCCTGACCCGCTCGGCGCAGGCGCGGCGCATCATCGACCAGGTGGCGCGCGACAACGTGCGCATGCAGTACGACATCTACCACATGCAGATCATGGAGGGCCGCCTGGCGGAGACGATCCGCGCGCAGCTCGACGTGATCGGCCACTTCCAGATCAGCGGCGTGCCCGGCCGCCACGAGCCGGACGCGCGGCAGGAGATCAACTATCCGTTCCTGCTGGCGCTGATCGATGAGCTGGGCTTCGACGGTTGGGTGGGCTGCGAGTACCGTCCCCGCGCGGGGACGCTGGCCGGGCTCGAGTGGGCGCGCCCCTACGGCGTGACGAACGGGGCGCCGCAGGCAGAGAAAGGGACGCTGGCATGACGGATGCGACGAGGACTCGGGTGGCGGTCGTGACGGGGGCGGGGTCGGGCATCGGGCGGGCGTCGGCGCTGGCGCTGCTGCGCGAGGGCTGGACGGTCGTGCTGGCGGGGCGGCGCGCGGAGCGGCTCGAGGAGACACAACAACAGGCCGGCGACGCCGCCGCGCGGGCGCTGCCCGTCGCGACGGACGTGCGGGATGCGGACTCGGTGGCGGCGCTCTTCGCGCGGGTGCGCGACGAGTACGGGCGGCTCGACCTGCTGTTCAACAACGCGGGCGGCGGCGCGCCGCCGGTGCTGCTCGAAGACCTGACGCCGAAGCAGTGGCAGCGCGTCGTGGACGTGAACCTGACGGGGCCGTTCCTCTGCACGCAGGAGGCGTTCCGGATCATGAAGGAGCAGGACCCGCGCGGCGGACGGATCATCAACAACGGCTCGATCTCGGCCGACCGGCCGCGGCCGAACTCCGCGCCCTACACCGCGACCAAGCACGCGCTCACCGGGCTCACCAAGTCGACGGCGCTGGACGGGCGCAAGTACGACATCGCCTGTGGCCAGATCGACATCGGCAACGCGGGGACGGAGATGACGGCGGGGATGCGCCGGGGCGTGCCGCAGGCCGACGGCACGATCGCGGTCGAGCCGACGATGGATGTCGAGAACGTCGCGCGGGCGATCGTCTACATGGCGGAGCTCCCGCTCGACGCCAACGTGCCCTTCATCACGGTCATGGCGACGAAGATGCCGCTGCTCGGCCGGGGGTAGTTCGCCGCCCGGTCGGCGACGGCTCAGTATCCCCGCTTCAGGCGTCGCAGCCAGGGGCCGATGAGCGCCAGCGCGATCCCCGTCGCCAGCCCCGCGACCCCGATACCGATGTCGGCCGCAAGGCCACTGCGCCCACTGGCTGGGGCAACCTGGGCCGGCGCGGGGTCGGTCTGCGAGGTGGGCGCGGGCGCCGTCGCGGCCGGAGCCGGGGCTGCGGCCGGCGCCGGCGCGGGGTCGGCCTCGTCGGCCTCGGCCTCGGTCTCAGGCGTGGCGGCCTCGGCGGCGGCCTCGGCGGCGGGTGGCTCCTCGGCGGCCTGCGGGGCGGGCGCCGCCGCCACGTCCGGCTGGGGATCCCCCCGCAGCACCAGCACCTGCCCCGGGTGGATGAGGAAGCCCGGCGCCGTGACCTCCGGATTCAGCCGCACGATGTCGCCGACCGTGACGCCGTGCCGGTCGGCGACGAGCTTCACATAGTCCCCGGCCTGCACGATGTAGGTCTTGGCCGACGGGTCGATGGCGGTCCTGGGCGGGGGGTCGGCCGCCGGGGCGGGGTCGGGCGTCGCGGCGGGTTCCTCGGTGGGGGCGTCGGCGGGGGTGTCGGTGGGCTCCTCGGCGGGGGTGTCGGTGGTCTCGTCCGTGGGGTCGTCGGATGGCTCCTCGGCGGGCTCGTCCTCCGGCTCGTCTTCTGGTTCGTCCTCTGGCTGGGCCGGGTCCGACTCGGGGTCGGCGGGTGGGTCCGGGGCGGGCTCTTCCTGATTGCGCCCGGCCGCTGCGTCGCTATCGAGCGGGCGCGCCGAGTGGGCGCTCGCGTCACTCGCGAGCGGCCCAGCGCCGCCCAGCAGCGCCAGCGCGCCGCCAACGGCGATCATGCCGGCGATCACGATCAGTACCCGCCCCACGCGCCCCCCTCGTTACGGCAACGATGTCGCCACCGCCGCGAGCCTATCCCCGCGCGCGATCCCTCACAACGTGGCTCCGGCCCTGCCGGGGCGGTCCAGTGCGGCGGTCTACTGGGGCGGCGTCTCCGGCGGCGTCTGCGCGATCACGCCCTCGGCCTCCAGCACCGACAGCTCCTCGTCCGATACTCCCAGAGGACGCAGGATCTCGGCGTTGTGTTCCCCCAGCCCCGGCGACGCGACGCGATACGTGACCGGCGTCTCGCTCAGGCGGATCGCGTTGCCCGGATAGCGCATCGGTCCCACGTCGGCATGGTCCAACTCCGCCCAGAAGTCGCGCGCGGCCAGGTGCGGATCCTCGACGAGGTCGCGGCCGTCGCTGACCTGCGCCGCGATCACGCCCCGCGCCTGCAGCCGCGCCATCGCCGGGCCCGGACTCTGCGCGCATGTCCAGGCGCCGATCGCGGCGTCGATCTCGTCGTGGCGCGCCCGCCGTCCGGCGGCGTCCAGATCCCGGAGGTCGCCGGCGATGCCCGCCACGTCGCACAGCGCGACCCACTCGGCGTCGGTCATCACGCTGATCGCGAGCCAGCGGTCGTGGCCGGCGCAGCGGTAGACGCCCTGCGGCGCGTAGACGGTGTGGCGGTTGCCGATCCGCGGGGCGTTCGCGCCGCGCACCTGCGCCGCCAGCAACTCCTCGCCCGCCGCCACCGCCATCGACTCCGACATCGCGGTTTCGACCTGCTGCGGCTCCCCGCCCGACGCCTCGCGGCGCCACAGCGCGACGAGCGTGCCAGACACTGCGGAGAGCCCCGCGATCGGGTCGGCCCAGGCCACGCCCGAGCGATACGGCCCCGTGTCCGCGTAGCCCATCATCGCGGTCAGCCCCACCGCCGCCTCGATCACCGGCCCCAGCGCCACGCGGTTCTGGCCGGGCCCGGACGCGCCGTAGCCGTTCATCGCCGTGTGCACGATGCGCGGGTTCAGCTTCCGCAGCGAGGCGAAGTCGAAGCCCAGCTTGGGCATCACGCGGGGGCTGTAGTTCTCGAGCACCACGTCGCTGCGCGCGACCAGCGCGGCAAAGAGGTCGCGCCCGCGGGCGTCCTGCAGGTTCAGCGTCAGTCCGCGCTTGTTGCGCGCCAGCTTGTTGAAGCCGCCGACGCGGTTCCAGGGCCGCTCGCCCGGTTCGTTGTCGGGGAACACATGCCCCAGCGTCGCCATCAGGGGGTCGCGCTCGCGATAGCCGCGATTCCAGGGCGACTCGACGTGGATCACGTCCGCGCCCAGATCCCCCAGGATGCGCCCCGCGATGGGCCCCGCCCAGACCCGCGTGAGGTCGAGTACGCGCAGGCCGTCGAGCGGCCCGGTCGTCAGCGACTCCCGGCCGGTGGGCGGCGCGGGCGTCGTCCAGCCCGCCACGATGTCTTCCGCGCGCTCCGCGTCCGGGCCTGCCGGCGGCAGCGTGGGTTGGGCGCCCCGGCCGTTGATCGAGAAGGGGCCGCGCGGGAAGCGCAGCGCCGGGGCATCCGCCGGCTGCGGGGACAGGCAGACCCAGAAGTCGCGCGCCTGGTACTGCTCGTCCTCCAGCACCTCGAGCATCGTCGGCACGGGGCCGATCGGCGAGAACACCGCCCGGCCGAGATTGGTGATCTCGTCGACGGTCAGTTCCATCAGCCGCTCGGTGAGGGCGGCGTCGAACTCCCGCTTGTGCTGCGCCCGGGCCGGGTCGGTCGCGAAGCGCGGGTCGTCGAACAGGTGGCCGTAGCCCAGCACCTCGACGAACGGAACCAACTTGACTCCCGTGGAGTGGCCCAGGAAGACGTAGCCGTCGCGGCAGGGATAGACGCCGGCCGGGTGCCAGGGGCCCGCCTGCCCGTTGCCGGCCCGCTCGATGATGTGGCCGCCGTGGGTCCACATCGTGGTCGTGTGCTGGTGCAGGCTGGCCATGCCGTCCTGGTGCGACACGTCGACCGACTGCCCGCGTCCGATCCGCTCCCGCGCCAGCAGCGCCGCCATCGCGCCGGCGAAGGCGTGCAACCCGGCCTGCATGTGCGTGTGCAGCCCGCGCCGCTGCAGCGGCTCCCGGTCCATATCCCCGCCCACCCACAGGTGCCCGCCGATGGCGTCGTCGGTGAAGACGTTCGAGCGGTAGCGCGCGTAGGGTCCGCCCGGGCCCGGCGGCTCGCCGAGCCCGAACGGGGAGACGTAGACCCGCACCAGCCGCTCGTCGCCGAGCGACGCCGTGCGCGGCTGCAGGGGGTCCGGCGCGGCGCCCTCGATGACGACGTCCGCGCGCTCAATCAGGGGCGCGAGCCGGCGCAGCCCGGCGTCGCTGTCGAGATCGAGGACGACCGAGCGCTTGCTGGTGTTGAGGAAGGCGAACTCGGAGCCCATGCCGCCCCAGGGCTCCCCGTTGGCGCGCAGCGGGTCGCCGCCGGGCGGCTCCACTTTGACGACGCGCGCCCCGTAGTCGGCGAACAGCTTGCCGGCCAGCGCCCCCGCTTGCGAGCCCGCGATCTCGACGACCTGGAGTTCCTCGAAGCGCTTCATCAGGGCCGGAACGAGGGGCCCGCCGTGGGCCCGAGCTGGGTCTTGATCACGCCCTGCGCCATGTCCACGAAGTCGCACAGGATGGCGCGCGTGTCGCGCGGGTCGATCAGGTCCAGGCCGCTGGCCTCCGCCGTGCGGAACGGGGAGGCGATGCGACGGAAGCCGTCCTCGAGTTCCGCCCGCTTCGCATCCGGGTCCGGGGCCGCTGCGATGACGCGGCGGAAGGCGGCGTCGGTGCCGCCCTCGATATGCATCGAGCCCCAGCGCCCGGAGACCCAGGCGTAGCGCCGGAAGAGGTGCGGCCCCGGGCGGTATTGCAGCGTCCCGGCCAGCCCGAAGGTGCGCCGCGAGAGGAACGAGATCCAGGGCATCTTGCTCTGGCAGATCGCGTGCACCAGCCGCGCCCCGGCCCGCTCGATGCCCCGCCGCTCCGATTCCACCCCCACCAGGAAGCCGGGCTCGTCCATGATCACGACCATGGGGATGTGGAAGGTGTCGCAGATCTGGACGAGGCGCGTCGACTTCTCGGCCGCGGCCACGTCCATCGATCCGCCCAGGCGTTTGGGGTTGTTGGTCATCACGCCCACGGGATAGCCGTCGGCGCGGGCCAGCCCGATGATCCGCGAGCCGCCGTAGTCGGGCGCGATCTCGAAGAAGGAGCCCGTGTCGAAGACGCCCTCAATGATCACGCGCGGGTCGTACGTCTTGCGAATGTCGCGCGGGATGATCGAGAGCAGGCGCTCGTCGCGCCGCGCCGGGTCGTCGCCGCTGCGGACGCGGGGCGGCATCTTGTGCACGTTGTCCGGCATGTAGCTGAGGAAGCGCTTGACCTGCGCGATCGCGTCCGCCTCGTCCTCGGCGGCATTGTCGACGACGCCGCTGACCCGGGTGTGAATCTTCCAGCCGCCCAGATCCTCCTTGTCGATGTCGATGCCCAGGGCGGCCTTCACGACCGGCGGGCCGCCCGGGAACACCTGCCCGGTCCCCTTCGCGATCACGCTGAAGTGGCTCATCGGCGGGAAGGGGGCGAGGCCCCCCGCCGCCGGCCCCAGCACGGCCGAGACGACCGGGGCCAGGCTGACGATGTTGGAGAGGTGCTCCCAAAACTCGCCGTCGGGGATGTAGGTGCGGTTCAGATCCGCGTATTCCTGCACGCTGCCGCCGGCCCCGTCGAGCAGGTTGACCGTGGGCAGCAGCAACTCGGTGGCGCCGGGATGCCCATGGCCGATATCCACACCGCCGTCGTCGACGCGGGCCTTTCCGCCGGCGGATCCGCCGCGCACCGTGAAGTCCTGCCCACTGACGTAGACGCGCCGCCCGTTGATCCGCGCGGTCCCGCGAACGCTGCCGATGGGCGTGAAGTCCAGCAGGGCGCCGTCGTCGCCGTAGGTGGCGCCGCCTTGCGACTTCGCCATCTCCCGGAGCGAACCCTCGTCGACGAGCAGCGCGAGCCGCTCGCGGATCGTCAGCTTGCCGCGCGCGTGCTGCCGCGCCACGCCCTCCGGGCCGCCCATCCCCTCCGCCAGCGCATGGCGGCGTTGCAGTTCCTCGATCTCGGGCTGCCAGACCATCGGTGCTCCTCAGCAGGGCGGCTGCGGCGTCATGGGCGCGCCGGAGGAAGCCTACCGCATGCGCGCCCGGCCTCTGCGCGACATCGGCTGCCGCGGATTCTTCTGCGCCTCGACCGCCGTGATGTCGTCGGCCGAGAAGCCGAGCTCGGTCATGATCTCCGCCGTGTGCTGGCCCAGTTCGGAGTACCAGGGCTGCGCCGTGGCCGGCGTCTTGCTGAACTGCATGGGGTGCCCGGTCATCCGGCGTGTCCCCACGTGCGGGATCTGCTTCTCGACGATGTAGCCGTTCTCCAGCGCCTGCGGATCCTCCAGCACGTCCTCGTAGTCGAACACGCGCTGGTACATGATGTCCTCGCGGCGGGCGTCGAAGAACTGCTCCCACTCCGCCGTCGTGCGACTGCGCATCGCCCGCGCGACGTGTGGCCGCAGCTCCCCGGCGTGCTCGGCGTGGGCGAAGTTCGTCGTTGGCGAGCGCTTGTCGTAGGAGTCCCACTGCGGGTCCGCGCCGACCTCCGGGATGCCGCCGAACTCGCAGAACTCCCGCCAGCTCTCGTTGCCGTTGATGCCGACGCAGAACGCCCCGCCGTCGGCCGTGTCGTAGAGGCCCACGATGCCGGGCACGTTGGGGTGATGCGGGCCGTCGCGCTCCAGCCGCGCCCCCGTCACGGACGTGTGATTGATCTCCCAGGCCTGCATCCAGATCATCACCCCGTACGACGACGTGCGCACCTTCTGCCCGACCCCGTGCAACTCGCGCGCCGCCAGCGCGGTCATGATGGCCAGCGCCAGCCCAATGGCGCCGCCCGTATCGGCGATGACCGTGCCGGGGATCACCGTCGCGCTGCCCGGCTCGCCGGTCACCCGGGCGATGCCGCTGCGCGACTGCGAGAACTGGTCGCTCATGCGCTTGTCGCGGTCCGGGCCGCGATGCCCGAAGCCGTTGGCGATGGCGTAGACCAGGCGCTCGTTGCGCGCCGCGAGCGTCTCGTAGCCCATCCCGATCCGCTCGAGCGAGGACTCGCGCATGTTGCTCAGGAAGATGTCGGCGCCCTCGACGAGGCGGTAGACGACGTCCCGGCCGATGTCGGTGTGGATATCGACGGCGATCGAGCGCTTGCCGTGCGAGACCGACATGAACTGCGCCCCGGGCGTCTCCTCGGGCAGCGTCCAGTTGACGCCGGTGTGCCAGCGGTTGGCGTCGCCGCCGGGCGGCTCGACCTTGATCACGTCGGCGCCCATGTCGGCCAGGAAGCCGCCGGCGAACGGCCCCTGGACCGCGATGGCGAACTCGACGACGCGGAGGCCCGCCAGCGGTCCCACGGCTATGGCCCCGCCATCAGGCCGAGTGACGGGGCGGACGCCTGCGGGGAGAGCGCGAAGCCCTCGTAGTCGTTGGCGGCGACCGCGTCGCACTTCTCCACGTAGACGTCGAGGCCGCCGACGTAGGGCGTGAACACCCGCGGCTTGCCGGGCACGTTGGCCCCGACGTACCAGGAATTCGCGCGCGGGAAGAGCGTCTGGTCGGCGACTTCGTTGACGTGATCGACCCAGGCGTCCTCCGCCTCCGGCGTCGCCTCCACGGCGCCCAGTTCCCGCTCGCGCAGGTGCACGATGCAGTCCGCGATCCAGTCCACGTGCTGCTCAATGCAGACGATCATGTTGGCCAGCACCGAGGGGCTGCCCGGGCCGGTGATCGTGAACAGGTTGGGGAAGCCCGCGATCGAGAGTCCCAGGTAGGTGCGCGGCCCGGCGGCCCACTTCTCGCGCAACGCCCGGCCCTCCCGCCCGCGGATATCGACGGCCAGGATCGCCCCGGTCATCGCGTCGAAGCCGCAGGCGAAGATGAGCGTGTCGAAGTGGAAGTCCTCGCCCGGCCGGCCGCCGCCTTCTTCGTCCAGCGTGCGCAGGCCGGCCGGAGTGATGGTCGCGATCGGGGTCTTGCGGACGTCGACGAGCCGCACGTTGTCGCGGTTGTAGGTCTGGTAGTAGTCGGTGTCGAGGCAGGGGCGCTTCGTCCCGTACGGGTGGTCGGTCGGGCAGAGCGCCGCCGCGATCGCCGGATCGTCCACGATCTCCCGGATCTTGGAGCGCACGAACGAGGCGGCTGTCTCGTTGGCGTCCTCGTTCGTGAGCAGATCGGTGAAGGCGGAGAGCACGCCGGCGCCTTCCTCCCAGGACTCCGCGTAGCGTCGCCGGCGCTCCTCCGGGTCCACATCCAGGGCGGAGAGTTCCGGCGGCGGACGACGGACAATTCCACCCCGGGTGCGCAGCGCCTTCCGCCGCAGCGCCGGGAACTCGTCCTTGTAGTGCGCGACGTACGCCGGATCATGCGGCTCCTGCTTCGCGGGCACGCTGAAATTCGGCGTGCGCTGGAAGACCGTCACGTGCGCCGCCTGCTCGGCGATCCGCGGGATCGCCTGGATCGCGGTCGAGCCCGTGCCGATGACGCCTACGTGCTTGCCGCGCAGGTCGACGCCCTCGTGCGGCCACAACGCCGTGTGGCACGCCTCGCCCTGGAACGACTCCCGCCCCGCGATCTCCGGCCACTTGGGCTTCGACAGGCAGCCGGTGGCCATAATGCAGAACTGCGCCGAGAATCGATCGCCGGCGTCGGTGTCGACGACCCAGCGCTGCCGGGCGTCGTCGTAGGCGGACGCGGTCACGCGCGTGTTGAACTGGATGTCCCGGCGCAGGTCGAAGCGATCGGCCACGTGCGAGGCGTATTCCAGGATCTCCGGCTGCTGCGCGTAGCGCTCGGTCCAATTCCACTCGCGCTGCAGCTCGTCGGAGAACGAGTACTGGTACTCCAGGCTCTCCACGTCGCAGCGCGCGCCGGGGTAGCGGTTCCAGTACCAGGTGCCGCCCACGTCGTCGCCGGCTTCGATGACCCGCGCCGTGAGGCCCACCTCCCGCAGCCGGTGCAGCATGTACATGCCGGCGAAGCCGGCCCCCACGATCACGGCATCCACGGTCTGGGCATCCACGGTCTGGGTCTCCAGGCGGGCGCTGCTCGTCTCCATGGCGATCTAGCTCCAGTGCGTCGCAACTTGCGGACCTGCCGAGTCTCCCACTCGGCCGGGCGCTCGGCAAGCGGGCCGACGCCTCGGCCGCGCCCGGCGCCGGGCTCGTGGGCGGGCGGACCGACGGAAGGCTACACTGCCGCAATGGCCGACGGCATGCTCAGCCCCTACCGCGTGCTTGACCTGACGGATGAGTCCGGCTTCCTCACCGGCCGCATTCTCGCCGATCTCGGCGCGGACGTCATCAAGGTCGAGCCGCCGGGCGGCGACCCCGCCCGCCGCATCGCGCCCTACTACCACGACGAGCCCGACCCCGAGAAGAGCCTCTACTGGTTCGCCTTCAACGCCAACAAGCGCGGCGTCACGATCGACCTCGAGGCGCCCGAGGGCAGGGAGCAGTTCGCGGCCCTCGCCGCGACGGCGGACATCGTGGTGGAGTCCTTCGCGCCGGGCCGCATGGACGCGCTGGGTTTCGGCTTCGACGCCCTGCGGCGCATCAACCCGCGCTGCATCCTGGTCTCCATCAGCCCCTTCGGGCAGACCGGCCCCTACCGCGACTACAAGGCCCCCGACATCGTGGCCTGGGCGCTGGGCGGGCACATGTCGATCTGCGGCCCGCCCGAAGGCCCGCCCTACCACGTCAGCCACCACTCGCTGGCCTGCCTGCTGGCCGGCGGCGACGCGGCGGTGGGCGCGATGGTGGCGCTGCACCAGCGGTTGCGCAGCGGGCGCGGCCAGCACGTCGACGTGGCGATCCGGGACTCGGTGGTGCAGTCCACCTACCAGATCCTCGCGACCTGGGACATGCAGGGCGTCAACCGGCTGATGGGGCAGCGCCCGCTCGCGCTCAACTTCCCCTGGACCTGGCCCTGCCAGGACGGCCACGTCGTCAACGTGATCTGGTCCGGCAACCGGGGAAACGAGCGCACCGGGCCGCTGTTCGCCTGGATGGCCGCGGAGGGCTTCGAAGACCCGCTGGTGACCGCCATCGACTGGGAACTGCTGACGGTCGACACGATCACGCAGGAAGTGTTCGATGCGGTGGTCAACCTCACCTCGCGCTTCTTCCGCTCCCACACCAAGACGGAGATCTACGAGTGGAGCATGGGAGCCGGGATGGGCATCATCCCGGTGCAGAACGCCGCCGACCTCGCCGTGAGCCCGCAACTGCTCGCGCGCGACTTCTGGCAGCCCCTTGAGCACGACGACCTCGGCGAGCAGCTGACCTATCCGGGCCCCTGGGCCGTGGGCCACGGCGCGCCGCCCACGCTGCGGCGCCGCGCGCCGCTGATCGGCGAGCACAACGCGGAGATCCTGCCCGCCCTCGCATCCTCCGCCCCGGCGGCAGCCGAAACGGCCCCGCCGCCCGTCGCGCCCGACTCCAAGCCGCTGGCCGGCATCAAGGTGCTCGACTTCGGCTGGTTCATGACGGGCCCGGTCACGACCCGCCCGCTGGCCGACTACGGGGCCACCGTCGTCACGATCGAATCGGTCACCCGGCCCGACTCGATCCGCCTCGTGGGGCCGCACAAGGACGGGGTCTTCGGGGTCAACCGCGGCGGCGACCACGCGCAGCGGCGCACGAGCCATCTGGGCATCACGCTGAACCTGCGCAGCGAGGAGGGCAAGGCGGTCGCGCGGCGGTTGGTGGCCTGGGCCGACATCGTGTTCGACAACTTCGGCGCCGACGTGATGCAACGGATGGGCTTCGGCGACGAGGATCTCCGCGCGATCAAGCCCGACATCATCGTCCTCACGTGCAGCGGTCAGGGGGAGACGGGGCCGCACCGGGCGGTCAAGGGCGGCGGCACCCACTTCGTCGCGCTGGCCGGTTTGCATCACCTCTCGGGCCAGCCGGACGAGCCGCCCCAAGACGTCAGCGTGCTGACCGATTTCATCTCGCCGCGCTTCAACACGACGCTGCTGCTGGCCGCGGTCGATCACCAGCGCCGCACCGGCCGCGGCGGCTACTACGACGTCTCGCAGTTCGAAGCCGCCGTGACCCTGACGGCCCCGCTGATGCTCGACCACTTCGCCAACGACCGCGTGCCGTGGCGGCTGGGCAACCGCCACGTGGCCGCCGCGCCGCACGGGGCCTACCCGTGCAGCGGCGACCGCTGGTGCACGATCGCCGTCTTCAGCGACGACGAGTGGCGCGCATTCGTGCGGGTGATCGGTTCGCCGCCGTGGACGCACGATCCCCGCTTCGCCACGCTCGCCGGGCGCAAGCAGCATGAGGACGAGCTCGACCGCCACATCCGCACCTGGACCCGCAGCCGTCGCCCCGACGAGGTCACCCGCCTGCTGCAGGACGCGGGCGTGCCCGCCGGCGAGGTGGCCCGCGGCGAGGAGTTGATGGACTGGGATCCGCAGCTCGCCCATCGCGGCTTCTGGCAGACGCTGGAGCACCCGGACATCGGCCCCTACCGGGCCCTGGCGCACGCCTTCCGGCTCTCCGACGCGCCGCTGCAGATGCGCCCGGCCCACATGATCGGTCAGCACACGGCCGAGATCCTGCGGGACATCCTGGGCATGGACGACGAGGAGATCGCCGATCTCTCCGCCTGCGGGGCGCTGGAGTGAGCCCCGCCGCTGCCCTGGCACTACACTGAGGATCCCCGGCGCGCCCGTCGAGCGCCGGGGCGGCAGGCGCGTCACGATCAGGCGCGACACGATTGGAGCCCCCCATGCCTGCGAAACCACTGGGTGACACGATGATGCGCGCGCACGTGTCGACGCTGCCCGTGCCCGAGTTCGCCGAGACGGCCTGGACGCCGCCGCCGCCGCTGTCCGAGGCGCGCGTCGCCGTCGTGACGACGGCCGCGCTGCACCCGGAGGGCGGCGAGGCCCTCACCCCCTTTGCGACCAGCTACGGCGTCCTCGACGCGAGCCAGCGTGCGCTGGTCCTGGGGCACTGGAGTCAGAACTTCGATCGCTCCGGCTTCACCATCGACTACAACGTGGTCTATCCGCTGGACCGGCTCGATGAGCTGGCCGCCGACGGCACGATCGGCTCGGTAGCGCCGCGGCACTTCACCTTCGCCGGCAACCAGCCCGACGACGTCGCCACGGTGCGGCTGGACGGCGGTCCGGCCTGCGCCGCCGAGATGAAGGCCGACGGCGTCGACGTCGTGCTGCTAACGCCGGTTTGACCGCTCTGCACGCGTACGGTCTGTACGCTCGCGCACGTCTTCGAGGCCGCCGGCCTCTCGACGGTCGCACTCACCGGCATCCGGGCCATGCCGGAGCGGATGCGGCCCCCGCGCGTGCTGCACTGCGAGTTCCCGCTCGGACGCCCGCTGGGCAAGCCGAACGACGCCGCCTTCCAGCACGATGTCTTGCGCCGGGCCTTCGCGCTGCTTGAACGCGAGTCCGGCCCGGTGCTGGAAGACCACCCCGAGACCATCGTCGCCGATGAGCAGCCGATCAGCTGCCCGATGCCGGCGCGCTTCGACCCCAGCCTGCCGCCCGCCGTCGATGAGGCGCGGGGGATTCGCGCCGCCTACGACCGCTCCCGGGCCCGCCGCGGCGTCACGAACGTGGGCCGCGCGCTGGACGCGGACGGCGTGCCGGAGGCGCTGGCCGCCCTGCAGCAGATCGCCGACGGGGCCGAGTGGAAGTCGGTGCCGCTGCCCGGCAAGAACACCGTGGCGGTGTCGCTCGACATCCGCTCCTACTACGAGGAAGCCGCGCTGGAGTTGACCGACGGGCCCGCGCCGGGCCCGCGCGGCGCCGAAGCCTGGTTCTTCGAGAAGACCGAGGCCGGGGCGCTGCTCCTGGCGGCGCGGGCGGAGGTCAAGCGGCAGGGCGCGCAGCAGGGGATCTGGTTCTACATGGCGCCGGGCCAGCGCTAGCCGCGCGCCGGGCGGACGGCGGGCTCCCCGGCGGCCGCCGGGCTTCAGATCCCGAAGATGGACGTCATGCCCACGCGGGTCGCCATGGCGCGCATCTCGTCGTCGCTGGGGCTGGGACCGCCCTCGGCCGCCGCCGCCAGCAGGATCGGCAGCAGGCTCACGTCGCCGCTGGAGTTGAGGAACGGCCCGGACGCGCCCTCCCGGCGCCCCAGGATCCAGCGCACCGCCAGGCCGATGTCGGCCGGGTCCTCGAGCGGCTGGTACCAGGTCGAATGGGAGCGTTGGCCGCCCGCCGCCCAGGCGCCGCGGGCCAGCGACTTGATCGTCTGCACCGCCACGCGGCGCTCGCGGCACAACGCCAGCGTCCGCTCGAAGTCCGCCGCGTAGCGCTGCGAGCCGCGCATGAACCAATTCCAGGGCAGCAGCACCGAGTCGAAGTCGAAGCGCTGCAGGGCGCGGTAGTGCTGCGCCGCGATCGTCCAGTTGTGGCCGGTCACGCCGATGAAGCGCACCAGGCCCAGCGCGCGCGCCTCCTGGGCCGCTTCCAGCGCCCCGCCGGGTCCCAGCGCCTGCTCCCACTCGTCGGGGTGGTTGAGGCTGTGCAGCTGGATCAGGTCCAGCTGATCGGTGCGCAGCCGTGCCAGCGAGTCGCGGATGTCCGAGAGCGCCCCGGCGTAGTCGCGCGAGGGCGTCTTGCTGGCGAGGAAGAAGCGGTCGCGGTGCGTCTCCATCCAGGGGCCCAGCAGGCGCTCCGCGTCGCCGTAGCCCCGCGCGACGTCGATGTGGTTGACGCCGTGCTCCAGGATCAACTCCATGGTGCGGTCGGCCGCCGCCTGATCCGCCCGCGCGAGCGCGGCCGCGCCGAACAGCACGCGGCTGCTCGCGTGGCCGGTGCGGCCGAACTGGGCCGTCTCGATCGCCATCGCCGCCTGCTCCGATCCCTGCGCCTGTCGCCTGTGACTCGACGCTAGCGCACGGCTACGGGCGCCGGCGACTAGACTCCGAGTCCGGCGGCGCCAATCACCGTCGATCGCCGTGAAGATGTGGAGGCAGACGACATGGAGTTCCGACCGCTCGGTCGCACCGGCGTGCAGGTCAGCAGCATCTGTCTGGGCTGCATGATGTTCGGCGGCCGTACCGATCAGCAGGCGACGAACGAGATCGTCGCGCAGGCCCTCGACGGCGGCGTCAACTTCTTCGACACGGCCAACGTCTACAACCTGGGCCGCAGCGAGGAGGCCACCGGCGTCGCCCTGAAGACGCTGGGCGCCCGCGACCGCGTCGTCGTGGCGACCAAGGTGCACGGCGTGATGGACGCCGAGGACCCCAACATGCAGGGCAGCAGCCGCCGGCACATCATCCAGCAGTGCGAGGCCAGCCTGCGCCGGCTGGACACCGACTACATCGACCTCTACCAGATCCACCGCCCCCGGCCGGGCATCCCCATCGACGAGACGCTGCGCGCCCTCGACGACCTCGTGACCGCCGGCAAGGTGCGCTACATCGGCAGCAGCACCTTCGCCGCCTGGCAGGTCGTCGAGGCGCTCTGGGCGTCGAAGGAGTACGGCCTCAATCGCTTCGTGACCGAGCAGCCGCCCTACAACATCCTCGACCGGCGCATCGAGCGGGAGCTGATCCCCATGGCGCAGACCTACGGCATCGGCCTGATCCCCTGGAGCCCGCTGGCCGGCGGGCTGCTGACCGGCAAGTACTCCCGCGGCGAGCCGCCCCCCGCCGACAGCCGCTTCGGCCAAGGCGGCCTGCGGGCCCAGCAGAAGGCGCGCTGGGTGGACGGCCTCTTCGACATCGTCGACGCGCTCACGCCGATCGCGCGCGACAAGGGCTGCACGCTGGCGCAGCTCGCGCTGGCCTGGTGCGAGCAGCAGCCGGGCGTCGCCAGCGCGATCATCGGCCCGCGCACCGTCGAGCAGTTGCAGGACAACCTGGGCGCCGCCGCCGTCACGATCAGCGACGAGGATCGCGCCCGCATCGACGCCATCGTGCCGCCCGGGCGCATGGTCTCCCCCTTCTACGAGGCCGCCTTCGGGCCGCATCGCCACCGCGTCTAGGGTTGCGTCCAGAAACGCGTCCAGGGCCGGATCGCGGGATCATCGGAGAAGCAGGGCGCCGCGCCCGCGCGCGGAAGGCGCAGTCAGGCTATTATCGGCGCAGCAACCGCACCGGCGGGCTGCGCAGCCGAAACGGGGGATCACCATGGCACTGGGGGGATACGCGAACCACGTCGCACGCATCGACCTGTCGAGCGGCAGCGTTGAGTACGAAGGCATCAACGAGGAGGACGCGCGGCTCTACATCGGCGCCCGCGGCCTGGGCGTGAAGTACGTCTACGACAACGATCCGACCATCGACCCCAGCAGCCCCGACAACCTGCTGGGCTTGGTCAACGGACCGCTGACCGGCACGGAAGCGACGATGAGCGGCCGCCTGGCCATCGTCACCAAATCGCCGCTGACCGGCACGGTCGTCGACAGCCACATGGGCGGCTGGAGCGCGGCGCGGCTGCGCTGGGCCGGCTTCGATGCGGTGCTCTTCACCGGGAAGTCGGCGGAGCCCGTCTACGCCTACGCCGAGAACGGCGTCGTCGAGTTGCGGCCGGCCGGCGACCTCTGGGGCAAGGGCGTGCATGAGACGATCTCGATCCTGAACGACCGCTACGGCAAGAACCTCTCCGTCATGGCGATCGGCCAGGCGGGCGAGAACGGGGTGCTGTTCTCCTGCTTCGTCAACGAGGACGACCGTGTCTCCGGGCGCGGCGGCACCGGCACCGTGGCGGGGATGAAGAACCTCAAGGCGGTCGTGGTCAAGGGCGACCGCAGCACGATGCCCAAGGCCGCGGACCGCGAGAAGTGGCGGGCCGCCCACCGGGTCGCGCTCAAGGCCATCATGGACAGCGAGGTCACCGGCCCCAACACCGGCGGCCTCTCCGTCTACGGCACGAACGTGCTCACCAACGTCGTCAACGCGATGGGCGGCATGGGCACCCGAAACTCGCAGACGACCACCTTCGAGGGCGCGGAGAAGCTCAGCGGCGAGACGATCCGCGAGACGGTCCTGGTCAGCGAGCCCACCTGCCACGCCTGCCCGGTGGCCTGCAAGAAGGAAGTCGAGATCACCGAGGGCCCCTACAAGGGCCTGCGCATGGAGTCCTTCGAGTACGAGCCGGCCTGGTCGCTGGGGGCCAACTGCGGCAACGACGACGTCGGCGTGGTCGCCAAGGTCATCGACCAGTGCAACGACCACGGCATGGACGCGATCGAGATCGGCAACGTCATCTCGATGTACATGGAGGCCAGCGAGAAGGGGTACGTCCCCGGACCCGGTCTTGGCTGGGGCGACGGCGCCGGCATGGTCAAGCTGGCCGAGCAGATGGCGATGCGCGAGGGCCCGGGCGACGCCCTGGGCCTGGGCACGGCGCAGGCCGCCGCCTCCTACGGCCACCCCGAGATCGCGATGGCCGTCAAGGGCCAGGCCGTCGCCGCCTACGACCCCCGCGCCCTCAAGGGCGAGGGCCTGGGCTACGCGACCAGCAACCGCGGCGCCTGCCACCTGCGCGGCTACACCCCGGCCTCCGAGATCCTGGGCATCCCCGTCAAGACGGACCCCCTGGCCTGGGAGGGCAAGGGCGCGCTGCTCAAGATCTTCCAGGACCTGCACGCCTTCGGCGACTCGCTGGACCTCTGCAAGTTCTCCGCCTTCGCCGAGGGCGCCGCGGAGTACGCCCAGCAGTACGAGGCGATCGTCGGCATCCCCTTCAGCGAGGAGGAGGTCATGACCACCGGCGAGCGCATCTACAACCTGGAGCGGCGCTTCAACAACCTGGCCGGCTTCGACGGCAAGGACGACTCCTTGCCGGAGCGCTTCCTCAAGGAGCCCGGCACCGGCGCCGCCGCGAACTCGGTCTGCGAGCTGGACGAGATGAAGGCCGAGTACTACGAGGCGCGCGGCTGGGAGGACGGCGTGGTGCCGGACGCCAAGCTGCAGGAGCTCAGCATCGCCTGAGGCGCGACGGCCGGCAGCGGCCGTGGAGGTTCGCGTCTACGCGACGCTGCGCCCGATCGTCGGGGGCCGCAGCGTGTCGCTGCCCGACCGCGACGCGGCCACCGTCGCCGACGTGATCGACGATCTGATCGGGCGCTTCCCCGCGCTGCGGGAGCGCCTGCTTTCCGAGGCCGGCGAGGTCCGCCCCTACGTCGCGGTCATGCTCGACGGGCGCGACGTGCGCCACGTGGGCGGCCTGAGCGCCCCCGTGCCGGCCGGCGCCGAGATCGACATCTTCCCGCCCATCGCCGGTGGCGTATGAGTCGGTGTGAGCGGGCGTGAGCCGGATCGAGCTGCACATCCGCGGCGTCCCGGAGTGGCTGCTGCGCGCGTACTTGGCCGAGCTCGGCGCGGCTGCTGATGACGACGGCGACGCAGCCCCCCGCATGACCGGCGACGGCTACGCGGTCTCCTGGAGCGCCGAGCCGGTGCGGCTGCCCGGCGGCACGCTGACGCTGACGCAACTGAACATCCGTCTGGACGGCGACGCGGCCGCCATCGCCGCGCTGGAGCCGGTGCTGATGGCGAAGCTGCAACGCGGCGGCGGCTGAGCGAGCGGACGCCCATATCACCTGCGCGGGCTGCGACACGTCATCCGTCGGAGCGGCGGTTACCCCTCGACGCCGGTGCCCCAGGCGATCGCGTTGCCGACCAGCGTCTCGTAGGGCTCGGTCTCCCAGGGGCCGCGGAAGCGCAGCGGCGGCACCTCGTCCGGCGAGATGCTGGCGTCCACCGAGGGCTGCATGTTCGTCAGCGGCGAGTGGCAGTGGCCCGGCGCGATGTAGGCAATCGAGCCCACGCCGATCTCCCGCACGAAGCCCAGCGCCCGCGACTTGCCGTCGGGCAGCAGCGACGTGTCGCCGCCGTAGAGCTCCTGCGTCTCCGCCGGCGGCGGCGGCACCTCCGACGTCGAGAGCAGCACCCGCGTCTCCGGGTGCAGGACCTCGATCATGTAGGGCTCGTCCTTGATCCGGAACGACTCCGGCAGGTTGTGCGTGAGGATGTGGTCGCGGTCGGGCACGTCCACCTGGAACTCACGGATGGGCGGGTGGGTCATGAAGAACCCGCCCAGCGCGTCGTGGTAGGAGGCCTTCACCATCCGGCGGCGCGTGCCCTCGCCGTTGAGCCGCGCCGCCTTGCCGCCGGTGCTGCCGTGCAGCGCCAGCCAGCGCCCGCCGTCGGCGATCCAGTCACGCATCACGCCGGCCTGATGGTCGTCCGCGTAGGGGCCCGCGACGTACGTCACCAGCAGTTGGCAGTCGCGGATCCAGCGGTGGCAGTCGGTGTAGTCGGGGCTCACCGTCGCGTGGACGTTCTCGTTGGCCTGCAGGGCCTGCAGGATGCGCAGCCGGGCGTAGTCCATGTCGTGGCCGGCGTGCTGCCCCGGCGGGAAGCCGCCCACGATCACATGCGCGCGAATTGGAGTGGTCATCGTGACTCCTTCCCCGCAGTGACGCGCCACGGCCGGCATTCGGGCCGTGTGCGGGACCATCGGGCGCGCCCATGCTACGAGCGACGGCCCGCGCTGGGAAGCCTGCCCCGCCGGGCGCTCCCCCCGGACGCGCGATCCCGCGTCCCCTAGACTGCGCATGCCCCGGCTTCGCAGCGCCCCAATTGAGCCGGGGGAGGAGGACCGATGAGCGACGCGCCCACCCCGCAGTCAGTCGAGTTCGGCAGCCCGGCCTGGATCGACGCCCTGGAGCGCGCCATGCGCCGCCGCGCGGAGGCGGCCCCGCCCGAGCAGCTCGCCACGCCCTATTCGATGTCGGAGGCGTACACCGAGGCGCCCGCGCATCTCGCGCCCGGCGGCACGATCGGCTTCCACCTCCGCGTCGGCCCAGGCGGCTTCGAGTTCCACCGCCGGCCCGCCGACGACGTCGACTACCGCATCGTCGGAACCTACGCGACGATCCAGGAGTTGGCGCGCTACGTCGTGGATGGCGACCCGGCGCGGGCGAAGGAGCTCAGCGACTTGGCGCGAGCCGCGATCAAGGCCGGCCGGCTGACGATGGACGGCCCCCGCATCCCCACGGCCGCCATCTTCGAAGGCGTGCACGACGAGATGGGCCGCATCACCGCATAGCCGCGGCATATCGCCCGGGCTACGGCCCGGGCTGCGGCCCGAGCTACGGCCCGGGCTGCGGAGAGAGGACAGATCATGGCCGGTCGCCTGCAGGACAAAGTCGCCATCGTCACCGGCGGCGCGAACGGGATCGGTCGCGCCTGCTGCGTCCGCTTCGCGGAGGAGGGCGCCGACGTCGTCGTCGCCGACCTCGACGCCGCGCAGGGCGAGGAGACGGTGCGGCTGGTCCGCGCGGCCGGCCGCGACGCCCGCTTCATCCGCACCGACACGACCAGCGAGGCGGACTGCGAGGCGATGGTGCAGGCCGCCGCCGACGCGTTCGGCGGCGTGGACGTCTGCCTGGCCGCGGCGGGCATCTCCTGGGGCGGCTACGTGAGCGGTCCGGACGCATATCGCGGCAAGGAACGATCGCCCGCCGATTGGCACGTCACGCGGCAGCCGCTGGACAACTGGCGGAAGGTGCTGGACGTGAACCTGACCGGCGTCATGCTGACCGATCGCGCCGTGGCGCAGCGGATGATCGAGCAGGGCCGCGGCGGGTCGATCATCAACATCGCCTCGATCTACGCCAAGCGTGCGCCCGCGGGCAACTCCGCCTACGCCGTCTCCAAGGCCGGTGTGTGGATGCTGACCAAGGTCGCGGCGCTGGAACTGGTCCAGGAGCGAATCCGCGTCAACGCGATCGGTCCTGGGTACGTCGAGACGAACATGACGCGCGGAGTGCAGGAGAACGAGGAACTGAACCGCACCCTGCTTGCCGACGTGCCGATGGGTCGCCTGGGCCAGCCGCGCGAGATCGCGGATGCGGCGCTCTTCCTGGCCTGCGACGAGTCGTCCTACTTCACCGGCGAGATCCTGCACCCGGACGGGGGCTACTTCACGGAGTAGCTTCTGCCCGGAGTCGGAGGCGGCTAGCCGCCCTCCGCCCCTTCCCCGGCGGCCGCTTGCCCGTCGGCGAAGCCCGACTCGAAGGCCGCCTCGACATCGGCCTCCGTCGTCCCCGATCCGAACGCGCCGATCGCCGTTCCGACCACCAGCGCCAGCAGCGCTCCCACCACCAACGAGCCGCCCAGCACGACCGACCGGCGTCGCAGCAAGGGCGACGGTTCGGGCGGGGCCGCCGGCAACTCCTCCAGCGGGACCGCCCCCCCGCCGACCTCCGAATGCACGGCGGCGGGCCGGGCCGGCCGTGGGCGCGGCCGGGGCGCGGCCAGCCGGGAATCCCCGGAGCGGCGCAGGGCGTCGAAGGAGCGTGCGTCGCTCGGGTTCCACAGGTAGTCCGTCGACTGTGGTCCGGCCTCCGCCGCGGGCCGGACCAGGAGCGCGCGCAGCCGCTGCCAGGCGGACATCGTCAGCCCCCCACCGGCTCGAAGCGGAAGGCCCCACCGTCGCGCAGCACGCGGCCGAAGCCCGGCGGCGGGAAGTGCGATCCGGCGATCACCGCCTCCGTGTCGGCCACGTCCTCCAGGATCGCCCGGCGACGCTGCCGCGCCGCGGGCGCGAACTCGGGCGTGTCCAGCGCCGGCCGCGCGTCCGGAGCGGCGCACTGGACGGGGCTGTGCATGGCGTCGCCGATCAGCAGCGCCCGCGCGCCCCCCGATCGCACCTCCAGCGTCATGTGTCCCGGCGTGTGCCCCGCACTCGACGTCAGCCGCAGCGACGCCGACAGCCGGTGCTCCGCGTCGACGAGGTCCGCCCGCCCCGCCGCCACGATCGGCGCCACGCTGTCGTCGAAGGCGGCCCCGTGCGCCGGGATGCCTTCCGGGGGAGCCTCGGACGCGGCGCCCGGCCCTCCCGATTCCGCCCGCCAATAGTCGTACTCCCGCTGCGCGAAGATGTAGCGCGCATTGGCGAACGTCGGCAGCCAGGCCCCGTCGATGAGCCGCGTGTTCCAGCCCACATGATCGACGTGCATGTGCGTGCAGACGACCAGGTCCACCGCGCCCGGATCGAAGCCGGCCGCCCGGAAGTCATCCAGGAACGGGCCCGAGCGCCGGTGCCACTCCGGGGCGGCGCCCGGGCGCTCCTTGTCGTTGCCGATGCCCGTATCCACGACCACCGTCAGCCCGTCGGCCTCCACGACGAAGGCCTGCATCGTCTGCAGCAGGTGCCCGCGCTCGTTCATGAAGCGCGGGCGCAGCCACGCCGCGGCGGCGTCGCGCAGGGCGCGCGGGTCGGGGTGTTCCGGCAGCAGCCAGCGCACCGACGTCGGCATGATCAACTCCACGACGGGCGTCACCCGCGCCTCGCCGAACGTCAGCGCCGCCAGCGGCCCGGTCGATGCGGTCATTGGGGCATGCTAGGGCTAGACTGCCCCCCGGGCACGGACCGGCGCGCGGGCGCCGCCGCCAGTGCGCACGGAGGGATGTGACGCATGTCCACGATCAACGGCGTTCTCGGCCCGATCGACAGCGCCGACCTCGGGTTCACGCTGATGCACGAGCACGTGGCCGCCGGCTCGGCCGGCGTCTGGCAGGCCTGGCCGGAGTTGTTCGGCGGGCGCGAGGCCCACATCGAGCGCGTCGCCGGCATCCTCGCCGACGCCAAGGCGGGCGGCCTGCGGACCTTCGTGGACGTGACGACCATCGACCTCGGCCGGGACATCCGCCTGATCCGCGACGTCGCCGAGCGCAGCGGCGTGAACATCATCGCCTGCACCGGGCACTGGCTCGACCCCTCGCGCTCGATGGCCGCCCGCACCGTCGAGGAGCTGACGGCGCTGTTCGTCAAGGAGATCGAGCAGGGCATCGAGGGCACGACCATCAAGGCGGGCATCCTCAAGCTCGCCAACGACGACACGCCCCGGCTCTCGCGCTTCGGCGAGAAGGCGGCGCGGGCCGTCGCGCGGGCGCACCTCGCGACCGGCGTCCCGATCACGACGCACGCGGGCGCGAAGCTGGAGATCGGCTTTCGCCAGGCGGAGGTCTTCGAGGAGGAGGGCGTCGCCCCCCGGCACGTGATCATCGGCCACAGCGACGACACCGACTCGATGCACTACCTCACCGGGCTGATGGACAAGGGCTATTGGGTGGGCCTGGACCGCCTGCCCATGCCCGACCCGCCCTTCGCCGTGCGCGCCGGCACCTGCGCCGCCCTGATCGAGCGGGGTTACGCGGACCAGTTGATCCTCTCGCACGACTACCCGCTGGGCATCGCCCTGGCGCCCACGGCGTTCCGGGACAAGGAGTGGGGTCCGATGAACCCGGACGGCATCCAGTTCATCCACAAGCGCTTCCTGCCCGGCCTGCGCGAGCGCGGCGTGAGCGCGGCGGTCTGCGAGCAGCTCACCGTCGACAACCCCCGCCGCTTCTTCGAAGGCTGAGCCCCCGAACCCACGGCAGGAGTGCGGCGATGGGCATCATGGACGGCGTCAAGGTCGTCGAGTTGGGCGTCTGGGTGGCGGGCCCCGCCGTCACGGGGGTCCTGGCCGACTGGGGCGCCGACGTGATCAAGGTCGAGGGGCTTGACGCCGACCCTTTCCGCGGGGCCCTCGCCGAGGTCGCCGACTTCTCCGCCGCCTTCGATCTGGACAACCGCGGCAAGCGCGCGCTGGCCATCGACTGGCGCAGCGACGAAGGCGCGGCGATCGTGGGGCGGCTGGCCGACGGGGCGGATGTCTTCGTCACCAACCTGCGCCCCGGCGGCCTCGCCCTGGCCGGCCTGGATTACGAGACGCTGCGCGCCCGCAACCCCCGCCTGATCTACGCGTCGGTCACCGGCTACGGCCTGCACTCCAGCGAGGCGGACCGCCCCGCCTTCGACGTGGGAGCGTTCTGGTCGCGCCCCGGCATCGCCAATCTGCTCGGGGGGCCCGACGAGGCGCCGGGTGGGATTCGCCCCGGTCTCGGCGACCACACCACGGCGATGCAGGCGGTCGCCGGCATCAGCGCCGCGCTCTACCACCGCGAGCGCAGCGGCGAGGGACAGCAGGTGCGCATCTCGCTGCTGCGCGGCGGCGCCTACACCATCGGCTGGGACATCGGCACGGCGCTGACCGGCGCGGAGGTCATCCCCCGCGGTCGCGACCAGCACCCCAACCTGCTCATCGCCCCGTTCCGCACGCGCGACGGCGGCTACATGCAGCTGCTGATGATGCAGGGCGACCGCTTCTGGCCGCAGTTCTGCCGCGCCGTCGCGCATCCCGAGTGGGAGCACGACCCGCGCTTCGAGACGCTCGTCGATCGGGCGGAGAACGCCGCGCCGCTGGACGAGGCGATGGGCGCGGTGATGGCGGAGAAGACGCGCGACGAGTGGGCCGCGATCTTCGACCGCGAGGGCATCTGGTGGGCCCCGGTGCAGACGATGGCGGAGGTGATCGCCGACCCGGTGATGGCCGAGGCGGGGGCCTGGGTGTCGCAGCCGACGCCCGCCGGCGAGACGCGGGTCGTCGCCTCACCCGTCGATTTCGACGGCACGCCCTGGGCGCTGCGCGGCCCCGCCCCGGAGTTCGGCCAGCACACCGAGGAGGTCCTGCTCGAGATCGGCTGCGACTGGGACGCGATCATCAGTCTCAAGGACCGCGGCCTGATCCCCTGAGTGGCGCGGACGGCGTCCTCATCGGCCGGGGTGGCCCCATGCGCCGTGCCCTATCCTCGTGGCGTCCGGCGCGCGAACGACGCCGGGGCACGTCACCAGGGGAGGGCCGGCGCATGGACGCACCAGCGGGACAGTACCCAGTCCGACTTCAGATCGATGTCAGCGAGCGCGGCAACCGGCTCACGACCCTCTTCCGGCTGCTCTTGGCGATCCCGCACATAATTGCGCTGTACGTGATTGGCATCGTCGCGCAGATCGTGATGATCGTGCTCTGGATCGTGATCATCATCACGGGCAAGCGACCGGACGGACTCGCGAGGTTCCTCGTGTACGTCCTGCGCTGGTCCACGCGCGTCAACGCGTATCTCTCGCTGCTGACCGACGAGTACCCACCCTTCAACGGCGACCCGTAGCACGCACCGCGCTCGCGCCGACCCGTTGCCGGGGCGCTACCCGACCAGGGCGCGCAGGATCTCCGTCCGCCGCGACGCCGTCGCGCCCTCCACCTGCACATCGTGGAGGTCGGCGCCGGCCGCCGCCTGCGCCTCGATCCGCGCCAGGCAGTCGTCGAGCGGGCCGCTGAAGCTGAACTCGGGCGCGATCGCCGCCGCCAGGCCGGCCGCGGCGGCCGGGCCCTCGTCCTGCCAGGCGCGCTGTATCGCGGCGACTTCCTCGCCCAGCCCCTGCCGGACGAACTGACGCGCGTAGAGCGGTCCGTTGCGCGCCGCGAAGAAGGCCAGCATCGACGCCGAGCGTGCGCGTGACTCGGCCAGCCGCCCCGCATCCTCGACGACCGTCACGACGCCCGGCGCGCGCACCGTGAACGCCGCCGGGTCGCGTCCCGCGGCCGACGCCCAGCCCCGCGCCGCGGCGATCTCCGTCGCCAGCCGGTCGCGGGGGATCCAGTTGGGCAGCCAGCCCTCCGACTCCTCGGCGGTCATGCGCACCATGCCGGGGTGCAGCGTGGCCAGGAAGATCGGCGGCGACGGCTGCACCGGCCGGGCGCCCATCACCAGCGCCCGCCGAACGGGGAAGCGCGGGCCCGGGTGATCGAAGCGCTGCTTCGACCAGTAGGCGCGCAGCAGCGCGATCGTCTCCCGGATGCGCGCCTTCGGGGCGTCGAAGGGCAGCCCGTGGAAGCGCTCGATCACGCCCGGGCCGCTCGCGCCCAGCCCCACGATGACCCGCCCGCCCGACAGCTCATCGATCGTCGCGAAGTGCTGCGCCAGCGCCCCCGGCGTGCGCGAGTACACGTTGACGACGCTGGTCCCCAGCTTCGCGCGGTGCGTCTCGCGGGCCAGCAGCGCCAGCCCCGAGAAGGCGTCGTGGCCGAAGCCTTCGCTCAGCCACAGCGTCTCGACGCCGGCCTCGTCGGCGGCGCGGGCCAGCGCCAGGAACTCGTCGAGATGCGCGGGATCCCAGGCCAAACTGATACTGATGCGGCGCACGGCGGCTCTCCCCTCTTGCTCTCTCGAACGCGATCCCGAACAGCCTGCCCGCAGTCAGGCTCACGATCCACGGGCGCCGATCAGGGCCAGCGCGCCCGCGCCAGCTCGTCCTGCAGGTCCAGCGGCTCCAGCCCGAGCGCCGCCAGCAGCGGCGAGGCCGCGCCCAGGCGCCAGGCCGGCATCGCGCGCGGGAAGTCCGCCGACGCCGGGTCCTGCCGGCCCAGGACGAGCATCGGGACGGCCGGCAGGCGCTCCTGGAGGTAGCGCAGGTTCTCGGCCTCCACGACGGCCGGCGCGATCGTCGCGGAGGAGGCGTAGCCGCTGACCACGATCAGCGCGACATCGAGGCCCCGCCGGGCCGCCGCCTCCACGCTCAGCAGCGTGTGGTTGAGCGTGCCGAGCGCCGGCCGCACGACCAGCACCAGCGGCGCCGACAGCGCCGCCGCCAGGCCGGCCATGTCGGTCTCGTCGGTGATCGAGACGAGCAGGCCGCCGGCCCCCTCGACGAGCGTCACGTCGTGCGCCTCGCCGATCTCCCGGCAGGCCCGCACCGCCTCCCCGACCGACAGCGTCACGCCCGCGCGCCGCGCCGCGATCGACGGGGCGAGCGGCTCGGGCAGCGTCGACAGGGTGCGCAGCGTGACGGTGTCGCCCAGCGCCGCGCGATACACGGCCTCGTCGCCCTCACGGGCGGGGTCGCCGGCGCCCGTCTGGAAGGGCTTGACCAGCGCCACGCGCCGCCCGGCGCGCTGCAGCGCCCAGCCCAGCCAGGCCGTCGCGACGGTCTTGCCGGCGTCCGTGTCGGTGCCGGTGACGAAGTACAGCGCGCCGCTCACGCCGGCGCCAGGGCCGCGCTGACCGCGGCGACGTGGGCGTCGCTATGCGTCGCCATGACGTTGAGGCGGATGCGCGACGTGCCCTCGGGCACGGTGGGCGGTCGCACCGCCTTGGCCAGCACGCCGCCGGCGCGCAGCCGCGCCTCGACGGCCAGCGCCGCCTCGGCCGTGCCGACGATCGCCGGCACGATCGGCGAGGCCGACGGCCCCGGGTCGAAGCCCAGCGCGCGCAGGCGCGCCCGCAGGTCGCCGGCCAGCGCCAGCACGCGGGCGCGCCGCTCCGGCTCCGCCGCCACGATGTCGAGCGCGGCGTGCGCGGCGCCGATCGCCGCCGGCGGCAGCGCCGTGTTGAAGATGAACGGCCGCGCCTTGTTGAGCAGGTACTCCACGACGTCGCCTTCCGCCGCCACGAACCCCCCCACCGACCCCAGCGCCTTGGACAGCGTGCCCACCACGATCGCGTCCCGGCCGTCCAGCCCGAAGTGCGCCAGCGCCCCCTCCCCGCCGGGGCCGAACACCCCAACGCCGTGTGCATCGTCCAGGACGAGCGCGGCCTCGTGGCGGCGCGCGATGCCGGCCAGCTCCGGCAGCGGCGCGATGTCGCCGTCCATGCTGAAGACGGTCTCCGAGACCACGATCTTGCGGGCCGCGTCGCTGGCCGCGAGCAGCGTCGCGAGCGCCGCCATGTCGCCGTGCGGGTAGACCCGCACCTGCGCCCGCGCCATCCGGCAGCCGTCGATGATCGAGGCGTGGTTGAGGGCGTCGCTGAAGACCTCGGTACCGGGGCCCGTCAGGGCGGTCATCACGCCCAGGTTGGCCAGGTAGCCGGCGCTGAAGAGCAGGCAGGCGTCGTGGCCGTTGAGCGCGGCCAGGCGGCGCTCGAGGTCGTCGTGCTGCGGCGTCGACCCGGCCAGCAGGCGCGACGCCGTGACGCTGGTCCCGTAGCGCTCGACGGACGCCTGCGCGGCCGCCTTCAGCCGTGGGTCGGTGGCCAGGCCCAGGTAGTTGTTCGACGTGAAGTGCACATAACGGCGGCCGGCGATCTCGACCTCCGCGTCCTGGCCCGAGTCCGGCGTGAGCACGGAGCGCCGCAGCGATCGCGCCTCCAGCGCCGCCAGCTCCGCCCGCAGGGGCTCAGCCCAGGCGGAGCGCGTCGGGGATCGCATCGAGCCCATGGGCTACCGCCTCGCAGATCTGCGCCAGTTCGCCGGGTTGGATCGAGAGCGGCGGCATCAGGATCACGACGTCGCCCAGCGGGCGCAGCACGACGTCGCGCTCGCGGGCCGCCAGGCAGACGCGCGAGCCGATCCGCTCCGCGGGCGGGAACGCCGTCCGCGACGCCCGATCGGCCACCAGTTCAATGCCCACCATCAGTCCCTGCTGCCGGACCTCGCCGACCTGCGGATGGTCGCCGAAGCGCTCCTCCAGCAGCGACGCCAGCAGCCCCGCCCGCTCTCGCACGCGGCCCAGCACATCCTCGCTCTGGAACACGTCGAAGTTGGCCAGCGCCGCCGCCGCGCAGATGGGATTCCCGGCGTAGGTGTGCCCGTGGTAGAAGGTGCGCTGGTTGCCGGGGTCGTAGAAGTTGGCGTAGACGTGCTCCGTCACGACCGTCGCCGAGAGCGGCAGGTAGCCGCCGGTGATGCCCTTGCCCAGCGTCATGATGTCGGGCGTGATCGCCTCCAGGTCGCAGGCGAACATCTCGCCGGTGCGCCCGAAGCCCGTCGCGACCTCGTCCGCGATCAGCAGCACGTCGAACTCGTCGCACAGGCGGCGCACGCCGGCCAGGTGGCCCTCGCCGGAGACGATCATGCCGCCGGCGCCCTGCACCCGCGGCTCGATGATGACCGCCGCCGTCTCGTGCGCGTGCCGCTCAAGCAGCGCGCGCAGCGAGTCGAGCGATCGCTGCGTCGCCTCGGCGCGCGTCGTGCCCGGCGCCATGCCGAAGGCGTAGGGGCTGTCGAAGCGCAGCGGCTCGAAGAGCAGCGGCCCGTAGGGGTCGCGGAAGCGGCCGGGCGCGCCCAGGCTGACCCCGCCGATCGTGTCGCCGTGATAGGCGTGCTCCAGCGCGATGATGCGGCGGCGCACCGATTGGCCGGCGTTGGCCCAGAACTGCACCGCCATCTTCAGCGCCACCTCGACCGCGCTGGCGCCGTTCTCGCTGAAGAAGCTGCGCGTCAGCCCGGCCGGCAGCAGCGACGGCAGCCGCTCCGCCAGCTCGATCGCGCGCGGGTGACTGACGCCCAGCAGCGTGCTGTGCTGGAGCGTCGCCGCCTGCTCCTGGATCGCCCGCACGATCTCGGGGCGGCCGTGCCCGTGCACGTTGCACCACAGCGACGCCACGCCGTCGATGTAGGCGCGGCCGTCCGTCGCGATCAGCCGGTTGCCCTCCGCCCGCTCGATGACGAGGGCGGGCTCGGCGTCGAAGATCGCCATCTGCGTGAAGGGGTGCCAGACCGGGGAGCGGCCTGCGGGCGCGGTAGGCACGGGTCGCGTGGTCCTTTCCATCGTGCGCGGGCCCATTGTGCGTGTGCGCAGTGGGCCGAGGCCCCGCCCCGCTGGTCGCCGGTGGTGCGCGGCGGAGAACGCTCCCCTAGTAATAGCCGCTGGGACGGATACCTGCCTCCACGTTGTTGGCGGCGGCATGGGGTAGCATCCCGCCAGGGCGCCTCGGGACCGGCCGGGACCGGTCGCTGGGGCGTCGCGGGAGAGTGCCCCATGCCCGGTCCCCTCGACGGAGTCACCGTCCTGGACCTCAGCGAGTGGATCGCCGGGCCCTACGCCAGCAAGCTCTTCGCCGACGCCGGCGCCGACGTGATCAAGGTCGAGCGCCCCGGCGGCGATCCCAGCCGCGGCGTGGGTCCGTACCCGGGCGGCGCGCCGCACCGCGAGAAGAGCGGCACGTTCTTCTACTTCAACACCGGCAAGCGCTCGGTCGTGCTCAACTTGCAGCAGGGCCTCAAACAGAGCGAGGCGCAGGAGGCGTTCCTGCGCCTCGTCGACCGCGCCGACATCGTGCTGGAGAGCTTCCGCCCCGGCGCGCTCGACCGGCTGGGCGTCGGCTGGGATCGCATCCACGACCGCAAGCCGGAGATCGCGCTGGTCTCGCTGACGCCCTTCGGGCAGGACAGCCCCTACCGTGACTACAAGCTGACCGACCTGACGCTGTACGGCATGTGCGGCGAGATGTATTCCATGGGCGTCGCCGACGCGGAGCCGATGAAGATGTACGGCGCCGCGGCGCTGGTGCAGTGCGGGGCCAGCGCCGCCGCAGCGGCCATGGCCGCGCTGACGGTCAGCGAGACGCAGGGGCTGGGGCAGCACGTCGACCTGGCCCTGGCCGACATCCAGTTCAACGGCACCGACCGCCGCCACGCGGCCGAGATCGGCTACCAGTTCTCCGGGCGCAAGTCGCTGCGCACGCCCGGCGGCGGCTTCCAGATCCTCGGTGGCGTCTACCACTGCGCCGACGGCTACGTGATGTTCGTCGGCGCCGCGCAGCACCTCGATCGCGTGCGGGCGATGCTGGGCCACCCAGCCTGGATCGCGGATCCGAAGTGGGACGCGCCCGGCGTCCAGCTCGACCCGGACGCGGTCGGCGAGTTCCAGGCCTACTTCCTGCCCTGGTGCCTGGAGCGCTCGAAACGCGACATCTGGGCGCTGGCCCGCGAGCATCGCGTGCTCTGCGGGCCGCTGTTCACGGTCGACGAGCTCTACGCCGACGAACACTTCCGCGGCCGCGACTTCTTCACCGCCCTCGACCACCCGGACCTGGGGCGCGTCGAGGCGCCCGGCCGCGCCGTGCTCATGCGCGCCACGCCCTGGGCGATCACGCGGCCCGCGCCCCGGCTCGGTCAGCACACCCGCGAGGTCCTCGCCGAGGCCGGCCTCGCCGCCGCCGAGATCGAGGCGCTGATCGCCGGCGGCGCGGCGGTCGCGGGCGGAGCCGTCGCGCCGTGACCGCGCCCCGGCCGCTGGAGGGCATCCGCGTCCTGGACCTGTGCGTCGTCTGGGCGGGCACCTACGCGACCTGCATCCTGGCCGACCTGGGCGCCGAGGTGATCAAGCTGGAGAACGTGCACGTCTTCGCGCCCATGACCCGGGGGCCGCGCGCGCGGCCGCCGCGCGAGATGATGACCGGCAACATCGCCTGGGCCACCGGCTACCCGAACAGCGAGCCCGGACCGCGCCCCTGGAACTACTGCCCCACCTTCGTGCAGCTCTATCGCAACAAGAAGAGCGTCACGATCGACCTCACGAGCGACCGCGGCAAGGCCCTGCTGCGCCCGCTCATCGCGCAGAGCGACGTCTTCGTCGAGAACAACGCGGTCGGGACGGCCGAGAAGCTGGGCCTCGACTACGACGCGCTGCGCGCCATCAAGCCGGACATCATCATGCTGCGCGCCCCGGGCTACGGCCTCACCGGCCCCTATCGCGAGGCGCGCACGCTGGGCGCGCATCTGGAGAGCGTGACCGGGCACACCCTGCTGCGGGGCTACCCCGATCGCGACCCGTCGCAGACCAGCGCCATCTTCGCCGGCGACCACATGGCGGGGTCGCAGGGGGCCTTCGCGATCATGGCCGCGCTGCGGCATCGGCGCCGGACCGGCGAGGGACAGCTCATCGAGATGGCGCAGGCCGAGGCGGCCGCGCCGATGGTGGCGCAGGCCTACATGCATCAGGCGTTGAATGGCTCGCCGCCTGCGCCCGTCGGCAACCGCTCCATCTACGGCTTCGCGCCGCACAATCTCTACCCCTGCCGATCGCCGGGCGACGCCGGCGACGGCGGCGATCGCTGGATCGCCATTACCGTCACCAGCGACGACGAGTGGCGCGCCCTGCGCGCGGAGATGGGCGCGCCTGCCTGGGCCGACGCCTCGCTCGACACGAACGCGGCGCGGCTCGCCCGCCAGGACGAGATCGACGTCCAGATCGCCGCCTGGACCCGCGACCAGGACGACTACGACCTCTTCCACCGGCTGCAGCGCGTGGGCGTCCCGGCCGCGCCCGTCCTGGAGGCCTCACGCGTCTTCGACGACCCGCACGTCCGTGCCCGCGAACTCAACTCGCCGCAGACGCTGCCGGACGGCCTGGGCCCCTACCTGTTCAACAACCCGCCGTATCGCTTCCCCGCCACGCCGCTGCGTCACGAGCGCCCGCCCGTCGCGCTGGGGCAGGACAACGCCTACGTCTACACGGAACTGATCGGGCTCTCGACCGCCGAGTACCAGGCCGTCGTCGACGCCGGCGACGCGGGAACCGACTTCGACCCCGATATCGCCTGAACGGTCCCGCGCGCTGCCCCCCGCCCAACTGTCGTCGGCAGTAGCCACAGCGCCCGGCATGGGTTATCTCTGGTTATCTCTGGAACTGGCAGACCCGCGCCCGCACCCGCACCCGAAAGGACCCAAGGACCATGGGATACAACATCACCACCGTGGATCACGTCGTGCTCGCCGTCAGCGACCTCGACGCCGCCATCGAGACGTGGCAGGACACCTACGGACTCACGCTCAGCGACCGGCACAAGAGCCCCGGCGGCTTCGAGGCGGCGCTCTTCCCGATGGAGAACAGCCTGCTCGAACTGGTGCAGCCCATCGACGACAACCCGCGCAACCCCGTGCGTCTGCAGATCGAGCGCAAGGGCGAGGGCCTCTTCATCCTCTCCCTCGGCGTCGACGACCTGGACGCCGCCGTCGCCGATCTGCGCGCCAAGGGCTGCGTCGTCACCGACCCCGCCGGCGACGAGCACCGCATCTCGTTCGTCAGCCCCAAGAACGCGCACGGCGCGCGGCTGCAGCTGATCCAGCGCTAACCGCCGGGCTCAGCCCGGGTGCTCGTCGCGGACCGTCTCGAACGCGAGGCGCAGCCGGGCGACGTCCGCCGCCGTGGGCTCCCGGCCGGCGTAGCGCTGCTCGTTGAAGCGCTCCGAGATCTCGCCCGGCAGCGCCGAGTGGTAGAGCCGTTCCAGCGTGGGCGCGAACTGCCGCGGCGTGCGCGCCGCCGGCCGCGCGCTCCCCCGGCGCTGCGCGTCGGCCAGCATCTCCAGATACAGCCCGGCGATGCCCGGCTCCTGTTCGGCGCGCCCGTGCGGACGCAGCCGCTGCGCCAGCGCCCGCAGCCCGGACCACAGGTCGCCGAGCGGGTCCGCCTCGTCCCAGAGCGACTCCCGCTCCTCGTCCGGGCTGCGCCGTCGTCGCCAGACCTGCCGGAAGAGCAGCGCCGCCAGGATCGTCAGACCCAGGACGAGCCCAATGCCGGCGAAGATGCGGAAGACCACGGCGCCCAAGGGGTCGTCGCCCGTGTTCGGTTCCAAGTCCAGATCGCGCTCGAGTTCCGACACGCACTCCAGCTCGCCCGCCTCGTTGAGGAAGCAGATCTCCTGCGGCGGCAGCGGCGGGGCGCCCGAGCCGACCAGCTGGCGCAACGGCCAGAGCAGGGTCCACACGACCCACGCCACCCCCGTCGCGACGATGCGCAGCAGCCAGCCCAGCGCGTCGGTCACGGGCTCCGCGATGCCGCTGCCCCCCACCGCCGCGACGAGCAACGTGACGATCAGCATGAACACGATCGCCACCACCAGCATCGCGCCCAAGGTGGAGACGAACGTGAGGCCGACGGCGCCGAAGCTGCCCTGGGCCGCCAGCCGCTGCGCGTTGCGGAACGCGACCGCCAGCAGGGCCACGGCCAAGAAGGCCAGTGCCGCGATGCGCACGCGGTCGACGATCTGCGCCGCGTCGCCCGCCAGGAAGCCGACCACGAACACGATCGCCGCGAGCGGCACCAGTTGCGCC
>CBDHGH010000002.1:0-29751 GCA_965263065.1 Dehalococcoidia bacterium | reverse complement strand
CGAGCGGGTGCTGCAATCGCGCGACGCCCTCGCCGCCGTCGGCATCGCCGAAGTCGAACAGGCCGCTGCCGATCAGGGTATCGACGCGCCCGCCGTCGCCGGGCTGCGCCAGCCGCACCGCGTTCGACTCGCTGTCGGCGAACGCGACGCCCGCGCTCCCCACCGACAGACCGCTGGGCTGCGCCAGCTCCGCCGACGCGCGCGGCCCGTCCTCGATGCCCTCGCGTAGCGACCCCGCCCAGGGGCCGATCGTCCCCGCCCCGAGGTCCAGCGCCCAGAGTTGGTGGAAGCCCGCCATCGCGATGTAGAGCGTGCCGTCGTCGCCGGCGGCCCCACCGGCGGCTAAGGCCCAGGGCGAATTGAGCGGCGCGCCCGCGGCGACGCGCGGCGCCGGTTGGCTGCGCGACTGTTCGCCCGTGCCCGCGACGGTCGTGGTCTGCCATGTGCCGAGGTCGATCCGGCGGATCGCGTGGTTCTCCAGGTCCGCCACGAACAGCGCCCGCCCGCCGGCGTCCTGGGCCACGGCCATGCCCTGCGGCTGATCGAAGCGCGCCGCCGCCGGGCCGCCGTCGGCGAAGCCGGGCGCCGGGCCGCCGATCACCTGCTCCACCGTCCCGTCCAGGCGCGCCGCGATGATGCGGTCGTGGTTGCCGTCGGCGACGAACAGCAGGTCGCCCTCCGCGTCGTAGTGCACCTTGCCGGGGAACGAGAGCATCGGCGATGACGCCGCCGCCGCCCCGTCGGCCGGCCGCTCCAGCGGCAGCGGCGCGCCGAGCAGCGCCCCGTCGCGGCGGTAGTCGGCGATCCAGCCGTCGAGCAGCCCCGCCACGGCCTCGGCGCTGATCTCCCCCTCGTGCCGGCCGATCACGTTGCCCCGCGGGTCGATGAAGTACATCGTGGGCCAGGCCCGCGCCCCGAACGCGCGCCAGTACATGAAATCGCGGTCGTTCAGCACGGGGTGCTCGATCCGATGCCGCAGCACCGCCTGCCGCAGCGCCGGCGTCTCCCGCTCCGTGGGGAACTTCGGCGAGTGCACCGAGACCACCACCAGTTCGTCCGCATAGCGACGTTCGAGCTTCCGCAACTGCGGAAGCACATGCAGGCAGTTGATTCAGGCGTAGGTCCAGAAGTGCAGGATCAGCAGCCGCCCCCGCACATCGTCCGAGCTCAGCGGGCGGGTGGTGTTGATCCAGTCCTGGTCGGTAGGCAGGGGCGGCGCGGGGGCGTCGCCGTACGCGGATGCGGTCATCGTTGCTCCCATCGTTCGGTCGCCAGCGTAGCGCCGGGCGCGCGGGGCCGGGCTCAGTCGTCCAGCGACGCGCGCAGCTTCGCGGCGTCGATGCCGTACAGCGCGATGACGTTGTCCCACGTCATGCGCTGCTCCTCGTCGTCGGCGACTCCCGCCATGATCCGATCGAGGATCGGCATGCTGTTCGGCCAGATCGAGTCGTGGTGGGGGTAGTCGTTGCCCCACATCATCCGATCGACGCCGATCAGGTCGCGCGTGCGCAGGCCGATCTCGTCGTCCTCGAACGTGACGTAACAGTTGCGGCCGAAGTAGAACGACGGCGGCTCCGTCATGTCCGGCGAGCATTCCTTGGGCGTGCGGTACGCCGCGTGGTCGAGCCGCTGCAGCCAGTGCGCGACCCAGCCCGTCTCCCACTCCGCGAAGACCACCTTCAGCTTCGGGTGCCGCGCGAAGACGCCGCCCGTGATCAGCGTCTCCGCCGACCAGGCCACGCCCGCCAGCGCCAGCGCGTAGGCCGACACTTGGTTCCAGTAGGCCGGCAGGCTCATGCCCCACTCCGCTCCGCAGAAGATGTGCAGCGTCACTGGCACGCCCGCCTCCTCCGCGGCCGACCAGAAGGGCTCGTAGTGCGGGTCGCTGTAGGGCAGCGACGGCGGGGCGGTGCAGGGGATCGCGAAGGCGCGCAGCCCCTTCGTCAGGCCGCGCTGCAACTCCGCGATCGACTCGGGAACGTCGGGCAGGGGCAGGCAGGCCGCGCCAATCAGGCGCTCGGGGGCGTGGCTCTGGTAGTCGGCGACCCAGTCGTTGTGCCGCTGGAAGAGCGCCTGCACCATCTCGCGGTCGGGGTGCGAGAAGGCCAGCATGTTGATGCTGGGGTACATCACCTCGCCCACGATGCCGTCCTGCCGTTGCTCCTCGAGCCGGGCGACGGGATCGCGCACGCCGGGATTGATCTGCTCCCAGCCGTGCTTCATCCGCTCCTGCGTCTCGGGCAGGTCCAGCCGCGCGCCCGCGATGCCGAAGCGTCCCACCGGCACCGACACCGGCGACTGCGGGAAGAGCACGTAGATCCCCTCCCGGCCCGGCGGGTCCTGCACGATCAGCGGCGCGCGCTCCCCGAAGTCGGCCTCCAGCCCCGCGAAGACCTCCGGCGCCTCGACGAAGTGAGAGTCACACGAGTAGTACAGATGGTCGCGCGGCATCGGAGCCTCCTCGCCGGAGCACGCGGTCCGCGATCCCGGCCGCGGTGTCGCCCGGGAGCCCGCCTGATCCGATTGTGTGCGCAGGCTAGCGAATCGCCCGGCTGCTAGCTCGCCCCGTCCGCATCCCCATCGGCGAGAGCGGCGGTCTCGGCGAAGTAGCGCTCGATGCCCTGCACGATGCCGACCGCGATCGCCTGGCGTGCGATCTCATTCTTCAGCACGCCCGCCTCCCACTCGTTCGTGATGAACAGCAACTCCAGCAGCGCGGCCGGCATCTGCGTGGGCCGCGACCGCAAGACGTCCTGGCCGGGCGCGAAGCCGAGCGCCGCCGGGTTCAGCGCGAGAGCGACCACCCGCTCCCGCTCGATCTCGGTGGATGGGCCCAGCAGGAAGAGGGCGCTGCATTCCCCGGTCCAGCGCGAGGTCTCCCAGCAGCTGTCCTCGCGGATGCCGCGGTCCCAGGCCCGATAGCCCGCCATGCTCCGCAGCGACCCCAAGATCGACTCCTGGAGCGCCAGCGCCAGCCGCTCGTTCGCCGCGGCGTGGGGTCGCTGGCCGTTCCAGTACACCTCGACCCCGGACGCGCGCGCATCGTTGGCGCCGTTGGAGTGGATCGAGACGAAGAGATCGGCCCCGGCCTCATTGGCCAAGTCGACGCGCGCTTGCAGGTCCGGCCGGTTGACCACGAAGTCGGGGGCATCGGGGTACTCCGCGGTGATGTCACGGGTGCGATCGCGCGTGCGCCGCGTCAGCAGCACGTCGAATCCCGCCTCCTGCAGCAGCGACTCCACGCGAAAGGCGAACTCGAGATTCGACTCCCGTTCCACCACCCCGAAGGCGGAGGCGCCGGTCTCGTTTCCACCGTGCCCCGCGTCGAGCGCGATCAGGGGGCGGCGCGGCTCGACGACGACCTCCGGGGGCTCCGCCATCGCGAGGCTGTCCGCCATCGGCAGGCTGTCGGCCCACGTGCGGGTGACCGCTGCGGGCGTTTGGTTCGGTGCGTCGGCTTCGTCTTCGGCGGGGGCGGCTGCCTCCGCGTCGTCGGCCGGCGTGTCGACGGCGGGCGCGACATCCGCGGTTGGGTCATCGGCGGGCGTGTCGTCGGCTTCTGCGACATCGACCGCGGGCTCTTCGGCGGCGGTCTCGTCGTCGGCGGTTGTGTCATCGGCCTCGGCTTCCACGACTTCCTCGGGAGCGTCGTCGGCGACGGCGTTGTCCGGCGCATCCTCGGGCGGCGGGTCTTCGGGCGGCGGGTCTTCGGGCGCTGCGTCAGCGGTGTCCTCCTCCGACGCCGGATCGTCCGCGTCCGCCCCCGCCACGACGTCCGAGTCCTCCTCCTCGCTCGCGCTGGGCGCGGGCGCCGCGGGCGTCGCCGCGTCGGGCGGGTCGGCCGCCGCGACCTCGTCGCTGGCGACCGCGGCCGCTGCATCCGGCGGGTCCACCGCCTCCGGCGCGTCCCCGGCCGGGACGTCCCTGCTGACACAGGCGACCGCTAGCACGCCCAGCAGGGCGATCGCGGTCAGTCCCAGGAATCGAGCTGTCGGCACGCGATGCATCCCCCCGCTGCCCGCCGCTCGCCATCGCGATGTCCTGGCAGCCTATCCCGCATTGTCGGCCGATCCGCCACCGCTAGCGCGGCTGGCCGATGATGCGCGCGAAGCCTTCCCGGAACTCCAGGTTGTAGTGATGCTGGAGATCGACGCCGGCGAGCGCCGCGTTCACGGCGCCCTCGATCTCCTCCTGCACCCCCGCCGTCAGGAACACGGGCAGGTTGCCCACCTCCATCCGCGTGAGGTCGAGCACCGGCTGCGTCCCGCCGAGGTCGATGCGGCCGCGGATCGTCGCGCCGATGCCGCTCCCGGCGGGTAGGTCGACGCGGCCCCGGACCTCGGCGTAGCCGAGGCTGGCCGCATCGGGCGGGCCGAAGAAGCAGATGACGACATCGTGGATCGCGTCGAACTCGGGTTCCGCCTCCAGGAACGCCCGCGCCCGCGCCGTGACGACGCCCTCCTCCAGGTCCAGCGCGTCGGGGACGCCGGTCTCCAGGAAGCTGTCGAAGCCGTCCCAGCGCGTGTCGAAGCTGAGGTCGGGCGAGGGCGCGAGATCGAGCGTGCGGTCCCCGCAGACGGGCGCGAGATTGGGCCCGCCCGTGAGCAGCAGCGCCGCCAGCGTCACGACCAGCGCCAGGCCCGCCGCAGTCAGCACTGCCGCACCGATGACGATCCAGCCCACCAGGGTCGAGGGCGTCATCGGCGGCGCCCGGGCGAGGTCCGCCGACCCGCGGCCCGGCTCACTCGACCGGCCGCCGCGACAGCCAGACGATCTCCCGCGCTTCCGGCTCGGGCTGCGGCTCCGCCGCCGCGGGTTCCCGCGGCGCGATCGGGGACATCACGTCCTCGACCCACGTCTCGAACGGCATCACCCTGCCGTTGACGAAGAAGCGGTCGGCCTCCGAGATGTCCGGCCCCGCTTCGCCGTCGGAGGCATCCTGGTCGGCGGCTTCCGGCGTGGCGCCGGGGGAGTCGTGGGCGGGCTGGGGCTCTGACGGCTCTGCCATTGCGCTCACTCCGTGCGCCGCGATCGCCCGGCTGCGGCGACCCGCTGGTCCCGCCCAGCTTACGCGACACTTCGCACTCCTGGCGGGAGCAGGCCCCTCGCCGCCGCGCGGGCTAGACTAGGGCTGTCGCAGACCAGCGATCCGCTGGGCGTCCCGCGCGGGCGATGGTGCGGGGGACGCGCGACCGAACACGGCCCGTCGAGGGCCCTGCGACTGCGACCGGGTTGGGGGACCCATGATCGTGGAGCCCGCTTGATGACGACTACCATGCCAGCCGGCCCCGCCGGCGACGGCTCCATCCAGGCGCTCAGCCCCGAGGACTGGCTGGAGACCGACGACTGGATCGCCTCCTTGCAGGACTTGCTGCGCCGTCGCGGGCCGCAGCGGGTGAGCGGCTTGCTGCAGGCGATCCAGATCGAGGCGCAGAAGGCGGGTGTGCCCCTGCCGGTCACGTCGCAGACGCCCTACGTCAACAGCATCCCCGTCGACCGGCAGCCCCCCTACCCGGGCGACCGCGCCATCGAGCGGCGCATCAAGAGCATCATCCGCTGGAATGCCATGGCCATGGTCGTCGAGGCCAACAAGGAGTCGTACGGCATCGGTGGGCACATCTCAACCTACGCCTCGCTGGCGACCCTCTTCGAGGTGGGGTTCAATCACTTCTTCCGCGGCCCCGACCACCCGTCCGGCGGCGACCTGATCTATTTCCAGGGCCACGCCGCGCCGGGCGTCTACTCGCGGGCGCTGGTCGAACGGCGCCTCACGCCGCAGCAGGTGCACGCCTTCCGCCGCGAACTCGCGCCGGGCGGCGGCCTCTCGTCCTACCCGCACCCCTGGCTGATGGACGACTTCTGGCAGTTCCCTACCGTCTCCATGGGCCTCGCCCCCATCATGGCCATCTATCAGGCGCGCTTCATGCGCTACCTGCAGCACCGCGGCCTGACGCCCCCGCCGGACCCCGACGTCGGCGAGCAGAAGGTCTGGGCGTTCCTGGGCGACGGCGAGACCGACGAGCCGGAGTCGCTGGGCGCGATCTCCATGGCGGCGCGCGAGAAGCTCGACAACCTGATCTTCGTCGTCAACTGCAACCTGCAGCGCCTCGACGGACCCGTGCGCGGCAACGGCCAGATCATCCAAGAACTTGAGGCCGTCTTCCGCGGCGTGGGCTGGAACGTCATCAAGGTCATCTGGGGCAGCGAGTGGGACCCGCTGCTGGCCAAGGACCACGACGGCCTCCTGGTCCGCCGCATGGGCGAGGTCGTGGACGGCGAGTACCAGAAGTACTCCGTCGCCGGCGGCGCCTACATCCGCGAGCATTTCTGGGGCGTCGACGAGCGGCTGAAGCGCATGGTCGCTCACATCTCGGACCACGACCTCTGGCGCATGCGCCTGGGCGGCCACGACACCGACAAGGTCTACGCCGCCTACAAGGCCGCCGTCGAGCACCGCGGCGGCCCCACGGTCATCCTCGCCCGCACGATCAAGGGCTACGGCCAGGGCGAGGCTGGCGAGGGGCGCAACGTCAGTCACCAGCAGAAGCAGCTCAACGAGCAGGAGCTGCTGCAGTTCCGCGATCGCTTCGACATCCCCCTCACCGACGCGGAGGTCGTGGGCGCCCCCATCTACCGCCCTGCCCCGGACAGCGCCGAGATGCACTACCTGGAGGAGCGTCGCGCGGCCCTGGGTGGGCCGGTGCCGCAGCGTCGCTCGATGCCCAGCCCGCTGCGCGCCCCCGACGACGAGCTGTTCCAGGAGTTCTTCGACGGCACCGGCGAGCGCGAGGCCTCGAACACGATGGCCTTCGTCCGCATCCTCACCAAGCTCATGCGCGACAGCCGCCTGGGTGACCGCATCGTGCCGATCATCCCCGATGAGGCCCGCACGTTCGGCATGGAGGGCCTCTTCCGCGAGTTCGGCATCTACTCCTCCGTCGGGCAGCTCTACGACCCCGTCGACTCGCACCAGCTGCTCTTCTACAAGGAGTCCAGCGACGGGCAGATCCTCGAGGAGGGCATCACCGAGGCCGGTTCGCTGTGCTCCTTCCTGGCCGCCGGCACGGCCCTCAGCCACTACAAGAGCGCCACGATCCCGTTCTTCATCTTCTACTCGATGTTCGGCTTCCAGCGCGTGGGCGACCTGATCTGGGCCGCCGCCGACTCCCGCTGCCGCGGCTTCCTGGTGGGCGCCACGGCCGGCCGCACGACGCTCAACGGCGAAGGACTCCAGCACCAGGACGGACACAGCCACGTGCTGGCCTCGGTCGTGCCCAATCTGGTCGCCTACGACCCCGCCTACGCGTATGAGATCGCGGTCATCGTGCAGGAGGGCATCCGCCGCATGCACGAGCAGAACGAGGACGTGTTCTACTACCTGACCACCGAGAACGAGAACTACGCGCAGCCGCCCATGCCGTCCGGGCCGGAGGCGGAGGGCGTCCGCGAGGGCATCCTCAAGGGCCTCTACCGCATCTCCCGCGCCGAGGCCGGCGGCGGGCCCCGCGTGCACCTGCTGGGCAGCGGCGCGATCCTCAACCAGGTCAGCGCCGCCGTCGAGTTGCTGGCGCGCTACGGCGTCGCCGCCGACGTCTGGTCGGCCACCAGCTACACGGAACTGCGCCGCGACGCCGAGGACGCGGAGCGCTGGAACATGCTGCACCCGCTCGAGTCCCCCCGCGTCCCCTTCGTGACGCGGCAGCTCGCCGAGGACCCGCGCCCCGTCGTCGCCGCCAGCGACTACCTCAAGTCGCTGCCCGAGACGGTCAGCAAGTGGGTACCGGCGTCGTTCACGGCGCTCGGCACGGACGGCTTCGGCCGCAGCAGCACGCGCGAGGAGCTGCGCAGCTTCTTCGAGGTCGACGCGGCGCACGTCGCCGTCGCGGCGATGCACGCCCTGGCGACGGAGGGCCGCGTCGAGCCCGCCCTCGTGCAGCGCGTCATCGAAGAACTTGGCGTCGACCCCGAGCGCCCCAACCCAGCCCGCGCCTGAGCGACCGCGCCAGAGAGCGCGCCAGAGAGGACGCCGCGACCATGCCCAGCGACTTCGCTCTGCCCGACCTCGGCGAGGGCATCGATGAGGCCGACATCCTCAAGATCTACGTCAAAGAGGGCGACAGCCTGACCGTCGACCAGCCGGTGATGGAGATCGAGACGGACAAGGCGACCCTCGACGTGCCTTCGGGCGTCGCCGGCACGATCACCAGCCTGCACGTCGCCGAGGGCCAGACGATCATGCCGGGCACCGTCTTGATCACCGTCCTGGAGGGCGCCGGCGCCGAGTCGGGAGGCGCGCCCCCCGGCGCCCCTCCGGCGCCCCCCGGCGCCCCTCCGGCGCCCTCCGCTGTCCCCCCGCCGACCTCCGCTGTCCCCCCGCCGACCTCCGCCGCCCCTCCGCCGACCCCCGCTGCCCCTCCGGCGGCCCCCGTCGCGCCTCTCCCCGACCCTGGGGGGCCTGCTTCCGTGCCCGAGGATCTCACGCAGCGAGCCGTCTTCGCGTCCCCCTCGGTGCGCAAGTTTGCCCGCGAGATCGGCGTCGATGTGCGCGCCGTGGCCGGCAGCGGTCCCGCCGGGCGCATCGCGGAAGGCGACGTCAAGCGCTTCGCGCGCGCTGAGCGCAGCGCGCCCGCGTCCGTCCCCAGCGGCGCGCCCGCCCCACCGCCGCCCCTGCCCGACTTCTCCCGCTGGGGCCCAATCGAGCGCGAGCCGCTGAGCCGCTTCCGGCGCACCGTGGCGCGCAACATGTCGCTGGCCTGGGAGCAGATCCCGGCCGTCACGCTGCATCACACCGCCGACGTCACGGATCTGGAAACGATGCGGCAGCGCTACAAGCAGGCCGCCATCGACGCCGGCGGCCGCCTGACGGTCACGGCCATCCTGCTCAAGGTTGTCGCCTCCGCGCTGCGCGCCCATCCCCGCGTGAACGCCAGCTTCGACGCGGAGGCCCAGGAGTTGGTCCTCAAGCAGTACATTCACATCGGCGTCGCCGTGGACACCGATCGCGGCCTCGTAGTCCCGGTGATCCGTGACGCCGACCGCAAGAACATCATTCAGCTCGGCGTCGAGCTGACGGAGGTCAGCGCCAAGGCGCGCGACAACGACCTCACGATCGAAGAGATGCGCGGCAGCAGCTTCACCGTGACCAACCTGGGCGGCCTGGGGACGGGGCACTTCACGCCCATCATCCAGTGGCCGAACGTCGCCATCCTGGCGATCGGGCGGGCGGAGACGGTTCCCGTCTACGTCGAGGGCTCCGGCGACGCGGGCGGCTCCTGGGAGCCCCGCCTGCATATGCCGCTCTCCTTCAGCTTCGACCATCGCGTGCTGGACGGCGCCGACGCCGCCCGCTTCATGACCTGGATCACGGACGCCGCCCGGCAGCCCCTGATGCTGGCGCTGGAGGGCTGAGATGGCCGCCACATCCGACGCGGGAGGCAAGCGCCTGGCCGTCATCGGCGCCGGGCCCGGCGGCTATCCGGCCGCGTTCCACGCCGCCCTCCGCGGCCTCGATGTGACCCTGATCGACGGCGAGGAGAACCCCGGCGGCGCCTGCACCTACCGCGGCTGCATCCCCTCGAAGGCACTGCTGCACGCCGCGCGCGTGATCGCCGAGACGCGGGAGGCGCGCGCCTTCGGGCTCGACTTCGGTGAGCCGCGGATCGACCTGGACGCTCTGCGCGAGTGGAAGGACAGCGTCGTCCGGCGCCTGACCTCGGGGCTGGGGCTGCTGCGCGGCCAGCGCAACGTCACGCCGATGATCGGCCGGGCCCGCTTCGCCGGCAATCGCTCGCTGCGCGTGCTCCGCGGCGGCGCCCTCGACGATGTCGGCTTCGACCACGCCATCATCGCGACCGGCTCCTCGCCGGTGCGGCCCGGCCCGCTCTCGCTCGACTCGCCCCGCGTGATGGATTCCACCGGCGCGCTCGAACTGGCCGACGTTCCCGCGCGGCTGCTGGTTATCGGCGGCGGCTACATCGGGCTGGAGATGGGCACCGTCTACGCCGCGCTCGGCTCCAAGGTCACCGTCGTCGAGATGCTGCCGGGCCTGCTGGCCGGCGTCGATCGCGACCTCGTGAAGCCGCTCGCCACGCGCCTCGCGACCGTGTTCGACGAGATCCTGCTCAACACCCGCGTCACCGCCATGACGGAGGTCGAGGGCGGCGTGCGCGTCGATCTCACCGCCGCCGGCGGCGCCGAGAGCGAGCGCAGCTTCGACAAGGTGCTCGTCGCCGTCGGGCGGCGGCCCAACTCGGACGACCTCGGGCTGGAGACGACGCTGGTCCGCAGCGACGCCCGCGGCTTCCTGGAGACCGACGCGCAGCGCCGCACCGCGGAGCCCAACATCTTCGCCGTCGGCGACGTCGCCGGTGAGCCCATGCTGGCGCACAAGGCGATGCACGAGGCCCGCGTCGCGGTGGAGGCGATCCTGGGCGAGCCCGCCGTCTTCGAGCCCGCCGCCATCCCGGCCGTCGTCTTCACCGACCCCGAGATCGCCTGGTGCGGCCTGACCGAGGCCGACGCGCCCGCCGACCACGTGCAGGTCGTGCGCTACCCCTGGCGCGCCTCCGGCCGTGCCATCACGCTGGCCCGCCCCGAGGGGCTCACGAAGCTGATCATCGAGAAGGGCAGCGAGCGCGTGCTGGGCGTCGGCATCGTCGGGCCCAACGCGGGCGAAATGATCGCCGAGGGCACGCTGGCCGTCGAGATGGGCGCCCGCGCCCGCGATCTGCAGCTCACGATCCACGCCCACCCCACGCTGTCCGAGACCGTCATGGAGTCGGCCGAGACCTTCTTCGGCTCCAGCGCCCACTACATCGCCCGATCGCGCTAGCCGGGACGACGCGCGTGTCCCCCATCCCCCCGGCCGCGGATTCCCCCGCCCTGCCGCGCTTCGGCATGATCCACGGTCGTTTCCAGCCCTTCCACAACGGACATTGGGACTACTGCCGCCTCGCCCTGGAGCGCTGCCGCACGCTGATCATCGGCATCACCAACCCCGACCCCTCGCAGATCGCGCGGGAGCCCAGCGCCGACCATCGCCATCGCGCCGAGGCCAACCCCTTCAGCTTCTTCGACCGGCAGCGCATGATTCGCGCCGCCCTGCGCGAGGCCGGCGTCCCCTTCGAGCGGGTCATCTTCATCCCCTTCCCCGTCAACACGCCCGAGCGCTGGCCGTCCTACGTCCCGGCCGGCGCGGTGCACTTCGTGCGCGTGTTCTCGGACTGGGAGCAGACCAAGGTCGACCGGCTGCGCGCCGCCGGGTACGCCGTCGAGGTGCTGACGCCCGGGGCCGACAAGACGATCGACGCGACCGAGGTGCGACGCCGCATGCGCGCGGACGAGGACTGGCGCGCGCTCGTCCCGGCGGGCGTGGCGCGCGTCCTGGAGGACGTCGCCCTGGACGCCGCGTCGGCCGCGCGAGAGGCGGGTGCGACGTGAGCCTGCGCGTCCTGCTGATCATCTTCGACGGGCTGGGCGATCGGCCCGCGCCCGAGCTGGGCGGCAAGACGCCGCTCGAGGCCGCCCGCACGCCCAACCTCGATCGGCTCGCCCGCGAGGGCGTCACGGGCACGCTGCACGCCAAGAGCCCCGGCTATCCGCTGGGCAGCCCCATCGCGCTGCACCTGCTCTTCGGCTACCCCGAGGAGCAGTTCCCCGATCGCGGACCGCTGATCGCCCGCGCGCGCGGCTACGACCTGCCCCCCGGCGACGTGATGCTGTCGGCCCGCTTCGCGTGCGCGGACGTCGAGGGCACGCGGCTGCGACTGCGCCAGCGCTTCATCACCGATCGGGAGGAGGCCTGCGCCGCCCTCGCCGAGGCCATCGCCGACTACACCAGCGGCGAGATCCGCTTTCGCTACCGCTACAGCGGCGACGGCGACGGCATCCTGTTCATCTCCGGCCCGGCGTCGTTTCGCATCACCGACAGCGACCCGCTGGCGCTGGGCCTGCCGGTGCTGCGCGCCCAGCCCCGCCACGAGGCCGCCGCCGACCCCGCCGCCCACGCCACCGCCGCCGCGCTCAACGACTACCTGACCTGGGCCCATCGCACGCTGCGCGACCACCCAGCCGCCGGTGAGGGCGGCGCTCCCATCAACGCGCTGATCGGCAAGTGGGCCGGGCCCGTCCCACGCCTGGAGCCGTTCGCCGACAAATGGGGCATGCGCGCCGTCTCCCTGCCCGACGAGGAAGTCGTGCACGGCCTCATGCACGAACTCGGCTTCCGCATCGTCGCGATGACGCATCCCGACCCGGAGGAGGACCTGCGGCGGCGTCTCGGCCGGGCCACGGCGCTGCTCGCCGAGGGCTACGAGTTCGTCCACCTGCACACCAAGTACCCCGACCCCACGTCGCACCGCAACGACCCGCCCAAGTGCGTCGAGGAGCTGGAGGCGCTCGATCGCGCGATGGGCGCGTACTGGCAGGATCTGGCCGGCGACGACGCCCTCCTCACCGTGCTCACCACCGACCACACCACGCCCTCCGTCTGGTCGCACGTGCCGCGCGGCCGGTTCTACGACCAGCACGGCGGCGAGCCCTCGCCGATCGCCATCCGCGGCGGCAACGTGCGCATCGACCGCGTCGCCGCTTTCGACGAACGCTCCGTGACCGCCGGCGGGCTGGGGCACCTGCGCGGCGCCGACTTCATGCCCGTCGTGCTCAACGCCGCCGAACGCACCAACATGTACGAGATGCGCCCCACCCCCATCCGACGCCTCTACATGCCCGGCGAAGACCAGCTCGACGCGCTCGAAGTCTGATCCCTCTGTCGTCTCGCCGCTCCTGCCGGCCCGCCCCCATGCCGTACGATCACCCCGCAGCGCCCGGGAGGAACCCATGCCCGACTTCGACCTGCTCGTGATCGGCGGCGGCTGGGGCGGCTACACCGCCGCCCAGACCATGGCCCAGCACGGCGGCCGCGTCGCCCTCGTCGAGCAGGACAAGGTCGGCGGCGTCTGCCTGCATCGCGGCTGCATCCCCACCAAGGCCCTGCTCGAGACCGCCGCCATCGCTCGCATCGCCCGCGCCGCCCCGGCCCACGGCGTGCGACTGCCCGAGCCCGAGATCGACTGGCCCGCCGCCCTCGACTTCAAGAACGGGCTCGTCGGCGCCCTGCATCGCGGCATGCAGCAGGCGCTGGACTTCGCCAAAGTCGAGCGCGTCGATGGAACCGCCCGCATGACCGGCCCCACCAGCGTCCAAGTCACCCCCGCCGCCGGCGGGGCCGTCACGGCGCTGCGTGCGAAGGACGTGATTATCGCGACCGGCTCCCGGCCCGCCAGCCTCTCCTTCCTCCCCGTCGACGGCCGCCGCGTCATCACCTCCGACCACGCCGTCGACCTGCCGCCGCCCGCCCGCGCGATCATCGTGGGTGGCGGCGCGGTGGGCGCGGAGTTCGCCTCCCTCTGGACCGACCTCGGCAGCGACGTCGTCCTGCTGGAACTGCTGCCCCAGCTGCTGCCCCAGGAGGACGCCGAGGTGGCGCGCACGCTCGCCCGGCAACTGGCGGCGCGCGGCGTCGACGTCCGCACCGGCGCCGCCATCGACGCCGACAGCATCCGCATCGACGCGGACGGCGTCCGCATGGAGCTGGAGCACGCGGGCGAGCGCCATACGTTCAGCGCCGACGTGGTGCTGGTCGCCACCGGCAGGCGGCCCCGCTCGGAGGCGCTCGCCCCCGCCGAGGTGGGCGTCACGACCTACGGCGGCACGGTCCCCGTCGACGAGGAGATGCGCACCGACGTCCCGCACGTGTACGCCGTCGGCGACGTCAACGGCGGCCTGCAGCTCGCCCACGTCGCCGCCGCCCAGGGGCGATACGTCGCGGAGCGGCTGCTGGGCCAGTCGCCGCCCGCGCCCGACCCCGTCTGGATGCCGCGCGCCGTCTACACGACGCCCGAGGTGGCCTCGATCGGCCTTACCGAGGCCCAGGCCACCGAAGCCGGGCACGCCGTCAAGACGGGGCGCGCCCGCTTCCGCACGAACGCCCGCGCCCTCATCCACGACGACGCCGACGGCTTCGTCAAGGTCGTCGCCGAGGCGGAGAGCGGCGACCTGCTGGGCTGCCAGATCGTCGGGACGAGCGCGACCGAGATGATCGGCCAGGCCGCCCTCGGCGGCTTCATGGACGCCTCGCTCTGGGAGTTGGGGCGCGTCGTGCAGGCGCATCCCACCATCAGCGAGGTCGTCGGCGAGGCCGCCCAGGCGGCGCTGCGTCCGAAGATGCGGCTCTAGCGCCGGAGGGACGGGACTTATGGCGCCCGACGACGGCTACGCCGGCCCGCCCCGCGTCCGCATCCCCCTCGCCCAGCCCGCCGACGCCCGCCGGCGCCGGTCCGCGCAACCGGGTCTGACGCACCCCCACTTCGGCCTGCCCAACGAGGCCCTCGTCGAGATGTGGTACCTGCTGCTGCTCTCGCGCCGCGTCGCCGAGCGTTGGTTCGCGCTCAACCGCCAGGGCCGCGCGCCCTTCGTCATCACCGGGCAGGGGCAAGAGGCCGCCCAGGTCGGCACGGCGGCGGCGCTCGTGCCCGGCAAGGACTGGGTGCTGCCCTACTACCGCGATATCGGCGTCATGCTCACGCTCGGCATGACCGTCGAGGAGCTCATGCTCAACGTGCTCGCCAAGGCGACCGATCCCAACAGCGGCGGCCGTCAGATGCCCGCCCACTGGAGCGCGAAGGAGCTTCGCGTCGTCTCGCAGTCCTCCACCGTCGGCACGCAGATCCCCATGGCGGCCGGGCTGGCCTGGGCCTCCCAACTGCGCGGCGAGGACGCCGTCGCCGTCTGCTACATCGGCGAGGGCTCCACCTCCCAGGGTGACTTCCACGAGGGCCTGAACTTCGCGGCCGTGCGACGGCTGCCGCTGATCCTCGTCGTCGAGAACAACGGCTACGCCCTCACCGAAGTGCAGGAGAAGGAGATGCCGGTCGAGAACGTCGCCGACCGGGCCGCCGCCTACGGCATGAAGGGCCTCGTCACCGACGGCAACGACGTGATGCTCGTCTATCGCAACATGCACCAGCTCGTCGAGGAGACGCGGCGCGGCGGCGGCCCCGCCATCCTCGAGCTCAAGACCTACCGCACGGTGCCCCACTCCTCCGACGACGACGACCGCCGCTATCGCACCCGCGCGGAGCTGGAACACTGGCTCAAGCGCGACCCCGTCGACCGCTTCCGCGCGCACCTCATCAACGACGGCATCCTGACCGACGCCCACGCCGCCGACCTGGACGCGGAGGCGGAGCAGGAGGTGCGTGACGCCCTGGCGCGCGCCGAGGCCGCTCCCGACCCGGACCCGGCCACCCTGCTCGACCACCTCTTCGCGCAACCCGGCGGAGCCGGGATGCCATGAGCGAACAGACGATGGCGGAGGCCCTGCGCGACGGTCTGCGCGATATCCTCGCGGCCGACGAGCGCGTCATCCTGCTGGGCGAGGACGTGGAGGCGGGCGGCGTGTTCCGCATCACCGAGGGCCTGTTCGACGAATTCGGCCCCCGGCGCGTCTTCGATACGCCGCTCGCCGAGTCGGGCTTCACCGGCGCCGCCATCGGCGCGGCCGTGGCCGGCCTGCGCCCCATCGTCGAGATCCAGTTCGTCGACTTCATCCTCCCGGCGGTCAACCAGCTGATCTCGGAGGCGGCCAAGATGCGCTGGCGCAGCCAGGGCGAGTGGCACGTGCCCCTGGTCGTTCGCGCGCCCTGGGGCGGCGGCGTGCACGGCGGGCTCTACCACTCGCAGTCGTTCGAGGCGCTGTTCGCGCACGTGCCCGGCCTCAAGGTCGTGGCGCCGGCGACCCCGGCCGACGCGCGGGCGCTCCTGCACGCCGCCGTCGCCGACCCCGACCCGGTCATCTTTCTGGAGCACAAGCGCAGCTACCGGCTGATCAAGGGCGAGGTGCCCGATCCCCTGCCCGCCGTCGCCATCGGCGAGGCCGCGCTGCGGCGCAGCGGCGACGACGTCACGCTGATCGCCTACGGCCTGATGCTGCACGAGTGTCTCGCCGCCGCCGAGACGCTCGCCGGCGAGGGCATCGACTGCCACGTGCTGGACCTGCGCAGCATCGCGCCGCTGGACCGGGAGGCCATCCTCGACGCCGCCCGCCACACCGGGAAGGTCGTCATCGTGCACGAAGATCACCTCACCGGCGGCATCGGCGGCGAGGTCGCGGCGCTGGTCGCGTCGCACGCCTTCGACCACCTCGACGGCCCCATCCTGCGCGTCGCCGGCCCCGACGTGCCCGCCATGGGCTATCACCCCAACCTCGAATCGGCCTTCATGCCCGACGCCGCCCGCATCGCGGAGGCCGCGCGCCGCCTGGCGGCCTACTAGCCGGCCGCAGGGAGGACGCCGTGGCCACACTGACCATGCCGCAACTCGGCGAGTCCGTGACCGAGGGCACGGTCCTGCGCTGGCTGGTCGCGCCCGGCGCGACGGTCGTGTTGGACGATCCGATCGTCGAGATCGAGACCGAGAAAGTCACCGTCGAGATTCCGTCGCCGTTCGAGGGCACGCTGACCAGCGTCCTCGTGCCGGAGGGCGAGACCGTGCCCGTCGGCACGCCCCTGGCCGAGTTCCGCGCCCAGGGCGAGACCGTCCCGCCGCCAACGCCGTCAGCAAACGCGCCCGCCGACGCCCCCAAGCGCCGCCACTCCCCCGCCGTCACCCGGCTCGCGGCCGAGCACGGCATCGACCCTGGCAGCATCACGGGCAGCGGCGCGGGTGGTCGCGTCACCCGTCAGGACGTGCTCGCGGCCGTCGCGGCCCAGCAGGAAGTCGCGCCGCCGCCGCCGACCGACGACGGCGACACCGTCGTCACGCTCTCCCCGACCCGGCGGCGCATCGCGCAACACATGCTCGAGAGCGTGCGCAGCGCCCCCCACGCCTGGCTCCTGGTCGAGTGCGACGCCTCCGCCCTCGTCGCGCGGCGCGCCGCCGATCGCGCGGCCTTCCGCGCCCGCGAGGGCGTTGACCTCAGCTATCTGCCCTACATCGCGCACGCGGTCTGCCGCGCCCTGCGCGACTACCCCGACCTCAACGCCACCTGGTCCGACGACGCGCTCGTACAGCGCGGCGCCGTCAACCTGGGCATCGCCGTCGACGCGCCGCAGGGCCTGGTCGTGCCCTCGGTCAAGGACGCCGGCCGGCTCAGCGTCGGCGAGCTGGCGCGGGCCATCGCGGACCTCGCCGACCGCGCCCGCAGTCGCAGGCTCACCCTCGACGACGTCCGCGGCGGCAGCTTCACGCTCGACAACACCGGCGTCTTCGGCACAACCGCCACGGCGCCGATCATCAACACGCCGCAGGTCGCGATCCTCACGACGGAGGCGATCATCAAGCGGCCGGTGGTCGTCGCCGACGACGCGATCGCCGTCCGCCCGATGATGAACCTCTGCCTCTCGTTCGATCATCGCGCCATGGACGGCTCGACCGCCGCGCGCTTCACGACCCGCGTCCGCGACCTGCTGCAGTCCCTCGACGCCGCCGCCGCCGCCCGCTGAGGCCGCCTGCTGACGCCGGCGCCGCGATGCACGCGCGGTGATGCAACTATAGAAGTTTTCTATCTGACACGAGATATGCTATCGACTTCGCCCGGGTCGTTGTAGATTCGATCTGTCCGGCGAGATGGAACAGCCGCCGGAGGAGCGAGCAAAGGGGTCTCACGATGGGGAACGCAGGCCGCAACGGCCACGAACCGGCCGCCACCGCCGCGGAGCAGTTGCAGCGCCGCTGGGATACCGACCCGCGATGGGCGGGAATCCAGCGCACCTATAGCGCGGCCGACGTCATCAAGCTGCGCCCCAGCCTGACCATCGAGCACACGCTGGCGCGGCGGGGAGCGGAGCGGCTCTGGGAGCAGCTCGACAGCCAGCCGCTCGTGCGGACCTTCGGCGCGCTCACCGGCAACCAGGCCGTGCAGATGGTGCGCGCCGGGCTGCAGGCGCTCTACCTCAGCGGCTGGCAGGTCGCGGCCGACGCCAACCTCGGCGCGCAGACCTACCCCGACCAGAGCCTCTACCCGGCCAACAGCGTCCCGGCCGTCGTGAAGCGGATCAACAACGCCCTCACCCGGGCCGACCAGATCGCCCGCATCGACGGCGGCAGCGCGATCGACTGGTACGCGCCCATCGTGGCCGACGGCGAGGCCGGCTTCGGTGGCCCGCTGCACGCCTTCGAGCTGACCAAGGCGATGATCGAAGCGGGCGCCGCCGGCGTGCACTTCGAAGACCAACTCGCCGCCGAGAAAAAGTGCGGCCACATGGGCGGCAAGGTGCTGGTGCCCACCTCTCAGGCCGTGCGCACGCTCAACGCCGCGCGGCTCGCCGCCGACGTCATGGACGTGCCCACGCTGATCTTCGCCCGCACCGACGCCCTCGCCGCGACGCTGCTGACCAACGACATCGACGAGTACGACGAGCCCTTCCTGACCGGCGGGCGCACCGCCGAGGGGTACTACACCCTCAAGAGCGGCATGGACCAGGCCATCGCCCGGGGCGTCGCCTACGCCGCCTACGCCGACCTCGTCTGGTGCGAGACCGGCACCCCGGACATCGACGAGGCCAAGGCCTTCGCCGACGCCATCCACGCCAAGTACCCCGGCAAGATGCTGGCCTACAACTGCTCGCCCTCCTTCAACTGGCGGCGCCACCTCGACGACAAGGCCATCGCCACCTTCCAGGAGGACATCGCGGCCCTGGGCTACAAGTTCCAGTTCATCACCCTGGCCGGCTGGCACAGCCTCAACTTCAGCAGCTACAACCTGGCGCGCGACTACGCCAACCACGGCATGGCCGCCTACGTCGACCTGCAGGAGCGCGAATTCGAGGCCGAGGCCGTGGGCTACACCGCCACCAAGCACCAGCACGAGGTCGGCACGGGCTACTTCGACGAGGTGCTGCTGACCGTCACCGGCGGCGAGTCCTCCACGACCGCGCTCAGCGGCTCCACCGAGGAGGAGCAGTTCCAGGCGCAGCCCGCGCGCGTCCAGTAAGCGTCGTTTGCGCGGCCGCGGGCCGCATCGACCCCGACAACTTCCGCTCGCGCCCGCCCGCGAGCGACCCCCGAACGGGGCGGCTCCCCCAAGCCGCCCCGTTCCTTTTGTGGCCGCGCACGGTCCATACTGGCGGTCCAGACCGTCGCCCAGAGCGGCGGCCCGCTCGATTCAGCCAGGAGTCCCACATGCCCCGCGAGATCCACCTCCTCAACCGCCCCGAGGGCGCCCCCCAGCCGTCCGACTTCGGCCTCGTCCGCGCGCCCGACCCCGACCCCGGCGACGGTGACGTCGTCGTCGGCAATCTGTGGATGTCCGTCGACCCGTACATGCGCGGCCGCATGCGCGACGCCAAGAGCTACGCCGCCCCCTGGCGGCTCAACGCGGTCTGCGACGGCCGCGCCGTCGGCCGCGTGCTCGACTCCCGCCACCCGGGCTTCGCCCCCGGCGACCTCGTGCGCAGCCTCTTCGGCTGGCGCGAGATCTTCGCCGCCCCCGGCGACGCCCTCGAGCAGCTCGACGGCGCCTACCCGCAGCCGCAGCACTACCTCAGCGTCCTGGGCGGCACGGGCCTCACCGCCTACATCGGCCTGCTCGACCTCTGCGACCCGCAGCCCGGCGAGACCGTGTTCGTCTCCGGCGCCGCGGGGGCGGTGGGCTCGGTCGCCGGGCAGCTCGCCCGCATCCGCGGCTGCCGCGTCATCGGCAGCGTCGGCAGCGACGCCAAAGTGGCGCTCCTGTCCGAGGAATTCGGCTTCGACGCCGGCTTCAACTACAAGCGCCAGGACCCCATGGACGCGCTCGCCGCGCTCGCCCCCGAGGGCGTCGACGTCTACTTCGACAACGTGGGCGGGCGGCACCTGGAGGCCGCCTTGGAGCAGATGAACAACTTCGGGCGCATCGCCGCCTGTGGGTCGATCTCGCGCTACAACGACACCACGCCCGCGCCGGGTCCGGCCAATATCGGCCAGGTCGTGCCCAAGCGCCTGCAGATGCGGGGCTTCGTCGTCACCGACCACCTGCAGCGCCTGCCCCAGTTCGAGGCCGACATGAAGGGCTGGGTCGCGTCGGGCGACATGCGGGTGCGCGAGACCGTCGTGGACGGGCTGGAGAACGCCGTCGAGGCGTTCCTGGGCCTGTTCCGCGGGGAGAACACCGGCAAGATGCTGGTCCGCCTCGCGAGCGGCTGACGCGGCTCGCGGGCCGGCCGCTCAGCGCGCGCGGAAGCGTAGTGCGAGCATCGACATGCAGATCGTGACCGCCCCGATGCCGCCCACCGCCGCGAAGGCGTAGCCGATGTCGGGGCCGTGCCAGCCCTCGAGGAGCAGGCTGCGCATCCCCGCCAGCATGTAGGTCACGGGGTTGAACTCCGCCACGATCCGCAGCCAGGGCTCGAAGACCTCCTTGGGCGCGAACGCCGTCGAGAGGAAGAGCAGCGGGAAGAACAGCAGGATGGCCAACTGCGCCGCCTGCGGGTTCCCGAGCCGCAGCGAGATCGCCAGCCCAAGCCCCGAGTACGACGCCCCAAACGCCCCCATCAGCAGCAGCAACACGATCCCGCCCCCGACGCCCGTCACCATCGGCGAGCCGATCGCCAGCCCCACCAGCAGGATCACCGTCGCGACGACGATCGAGCGCACGGCGTCCGCCAGCAGCCGGCTCAGCACCAGCGCGATGCGCGGCACCGGCGTCAGCAGCAGCTTGTCGAAGTAGCCCCGCTGGATGTCGGTCACCATCACGATGCCCGACACGCTCGCCACGCCGGCGACGGCCTGCACCATCGCCACCGGGACCTGGAAGCCGGTGTAGTTCCCCACGCCGAAGGCGTCGGGCGCGATCCGGTTCGCCGCCCCAATGATCGTCGCCAGGAAGAAGAGCGGGATCAGGATCTGCGGCAGTTCCACCTCCGGCTGCCGGAGGGCCTCGCGCAGCGCCCTGCAGATCAGGTAGTACGTGGCCCGGGCCGTGCGCATCAGTTCGCCCTCTCGGCGGCGCCCTCATCGACCTGTAGGCGGTGGCCCGTCGCGCGCAGGAAGACATCCTCGAGCGTTGGCTGCGTCAGCGTAATCGATCTGACCGGCACTTCGGCGTCGTCCAGCAGCCGCACGATGTGCGCCACGGCCGTGCTGCCGTTGGCCACGTAGACGGCGGCCCGGTCCTCCGTCACGTGTACGTCCTCCACCCCGGCCAGCCCACGCACGACCTGGGCCGTCCGCGCGACCTGGTCCGCCGCCTCGACCTGCACCGTCACGACGTCCGTCGCGATCTTCGCTTTCAACTCGGCCGGCGACCCTTCGGCCACGATCTCCCCCGCCTCCAGGATCGCGACGCGCTGCGCCAGCCGATCCGCCTCCTCAAGGTACTGCGTTGTGAGGAAGAACGTCACCCCGTCCTCCTGGTTGAGCCGCTCGATGTAGCGCCAGATGGCCTCCCGCGCGATGGGGTCCAGCCCGGTGGTCGGCTCGTCGAGGAACACGATCGACGGCGAGTGCATCAGCGCCGACGCCAGGTCGAGCCGCCGCCGCATGCCCCCCGAGTACGTCCGGATGGGTCGCTTGGCGTCGTCCACGAGATCGACGATCTCCAGCAGCTCCGCCACCCGCCGCCGCACGCTCGCGCCGCGCATCCCGTACAGGTGTCCCTGCAGCAGCAGCAACTCCCCGCCCGATTGCAGGTCGTCCAGGCCCGCCTCCTGCAGCGCGACGCCGATCCGTTCGCGCACCCGGCCCGCCTCGCGCCGGATGTCGAGCCCGGCGATGCGCACGCGTCCGGCCGTTGGGGCGAGCAGCGTCGTCAGGATGCGGATCGTCGTGCTCTTGCCCGAGCCGTTCTGGCCCAAGAACCCGAAGATCTCCCCCTCGTCGACCGACAGGTCGATGCCGTTGAGCGCCCGCACGCCGCGCTGGTACTCCTTGACCAGGCCCACGGCCTTGATCGCGGCGATAGCGCGCCTCCGTCCCCGCACCCTGCCGGACCACGCCGCCGGATCCCGCGGAACGCGCGTCACGGCTACGCTAGCGGCCCCAGCAACCGGATTCCAGCGCCCCTACACCGGGGCGCTCAGCGCGGAGCCAATCATGCCCCTCGACCCCCGCCATCGCAGCCACACCCTCGTCGACGGCCCCGGCCGCGCCGCGGCGCGATCGCAGCTCAAGTCGGTGGGCTTCACCAGCGAGGACCTGCGCAAGCCGCTGGTCATGGTGGCGCACTCCTGGATCGGCACGATGCCGTGCAACTTCAGTCACCGCGAGCTCGCGGCCGACGTCTCGGCCGGCATCCGCGCCGCCGGCGGGACGCCGATGGAGGTGAACACGATCTCCATCAGCGACGGCATCAGCATGGGCACCGAGGGCATGAAGGCCTCCCTCGTCAGCCGCGAGCTGATCGCGGACTCCATCGAGCTGGCCGCCATCGGTTACTCCTTCGACGCCCTGGTCGTCATCGTCGGCTGCGACAAGACCATCCCCGCCGGCGCGATGGCGCTGGCCCGCCTCAATCTGCCCGGCCTGGTGCTCTACTCGGGCTCCATCGCCCCCGGCCGCTATAAGGGCCGCGACCTCACCATCCAGGACGTCTTCGAGGGCGTGGGAGAGGAGGCGTCGGGCAAGATCACGGCCGAGGAACTGACCGCCATCGAGGATGCGGCCTGCCCCGGCGCGGGCGCCTGCGGCGCCCAGTACACCGCCAACACGATGGCCACCACCATGGAGTTCATCGGCCTCTCGCCGATGGGTAGCGCCACCGTCGGCGCGACCGACGCCCGCAAGGGGGCCGTCGCCGAGCGGGCCGGCGCGCTCGTGATGGAGGTGCTGCGCGAGGGCCGCCTGCCCCGCGACATCCTCACCCGCGAAGCCTTCGAGAACGGTATCGTCTGCGCCGCCTCGACCGGTGGGTCCACCAACGTCGTGCTGCACCTGCTGGCGCTCGCCGCCGAGGCCGGCGTCCCGCTCGACATCGACGACTTCGACCGCATCAGCGAGGCCACCCCGCTGATCGGCAACCTCCGCCCCGGCGGTCGCTACGTGGCGCTGGACCTGGACCGCGCCGGCGGCATGCCCCTGCTCGCCAAGCGCCTGATCGACGCCGGCAAGCTGCACGGCGACATCATGACCGTCACCGGACGCACCCTGGCGGAGGAGTCGGCGGGGGCGCGGGAGACGCCCGGCCAGGACGTGATCCTGCCCGTCGACCAGGCCCTCAAGCCGACCGGCGGGCTGGTCATCCTGCGGGGGTCGCTCGCGCCGGAGGGCTGCGTGATCAAGGTGGCCGGCTACGAGCGCCTGAGCCACCGCGGGCCGGCGCGAGTCTTCGAGCGCGAGGAGGACGCCTTCGAGGCGGTCTCGCGCAACACCATCAACCCCGGCGACGTCGTGGTGATCCGCAACGAGGGCCCCAAGGGCGGCCCGGGGATGCGCGAGATGCTGGGCGTCACCGCGTCCCTCGTCGGCGCCGGCCTCGGCGAGAGCGTCGCCCTGCTCACCGACGGACGCTTCAGCGGCGCGACGCGCGGACTGATGGCGGGGCACGTCGCGCCGGAAGCCGCCGCCGGCGGGCCCATCGCCGCCGTCCGCGACGGCGACACGATCTCCTTCGACATCCCCAACCGCCGGCTCGACCTGGAGATCTCCGACGCGGAGATGGAGCGGCGCATGGCCGGCTGGGAAGCCCCGCCCGCGCGCTATCCGCGGGGCGTCTTCGCCAAGTACGCGCGAGCGGTCTCGGGCGCCGAGCGGGGCGCGGTGACCAGCTAGCCGCCCGCCCGATTGAAGCCGTTCCCCGGCCTCGATATCGTCAGTGTGAGAGACACTCGGAGGGACGCTCCGAGGTCAGCGACGGCCCGCAACTGCCCCCCGACGTGAAGTGTGCGCATGACCGCCTCGCTGACCCTCCGATCGCGCCACCCACATCGCGCATACCAGATGGGCGCATACCAGATCGGAGTGCCAATTCATGAAGCGATGGCTGATGACATCGCTGATCGTCGCCACGATCGCCCTGATCGCGGGCGGCTGCGGCGGTGACGACGATCAAGCCACCTCAGACCTCAGCAGCGAACTCGCGGCCCTGCGGACCGAACTTGCGCAGACGCGGGCGATCGCGACGGAGGCGCTGATCCGCGCCTCGGCGCCCGCCCTGTCCGCCGCACGGTTCCACGAGATCGACGAGCGCATCAACACCGAGGGGCGCGTCGACCCCGCCGACCCCGGCTTCCTGCAGCGCGCTGATCAGGCGCTGGCCAGCGCCGCCTGGCCGGCGGAGTTGCGGCCCAATATCGAGCAGTTCCGCGCGGCGCTGCTGGACGCCGGCGGGCCCGTGCTCGATAACGACGCCGAGGCGGCCGCGCCCCTGGTGCGGATTCTGCACACCCACGCCCACGAGTTCGAGGGCGCAGTCGCGGCCTACTTCGCGGGCGACGCGATCCCGCCGCCGCCGCGCGCCGACGCCGCCGAGCATGAGCATGTCGAGGACGATGCGGAAGATCATCCCGATGGCGAGGAATAGCGCCGGGAGACCCCGATGGCGCGCGGGCCGCTGACTACAAGGCGTGCCTGGACCGGCGTCGCCGTGCTGGCGGCGCTGATTCTGGCCGCCCTGGCGCCGCTGCCGGGCGGGCCGTCGTCGGCGCTCGCCCATGCGAGCTACGAGCGCTCCGAGCCGGCCTTCGCCGCCGAACTGACGCAGTCGCCGCGCCGCATCGACATCTGGTTCTCGCAGCAGCTGTTCCGTCAGCAGGGGGCGAACACCTTCCTCCTCAGGGACATCAACCCGGCCTTGGCGGAAGCCCACACGCCTGCGGCGGAGGTCGGCGTGATCGCCAGCGGCGAGCTCACGCTGGACAACGACGACCGCTTCCACGCCTTCGCCGTCCTCCATGTCGAGCTCCCCGAGGGGCGCTACCGCGTCGAGTGGACCAGCCTCTCCGCCGACGACGGCGACGCCGCCAAGGGTCGCTTCGTGTTCTACGTCGCGCGTGCCGCCGGCGCGGCAGAGGTCGCGGATGACCGTGCGCTCGCCGCCGAATTGCTCGTCCCCTACCCCGGCGACGAGACGGACGCCGCCGCGACCGATGCGCCGCCACCCCCGCGCCCGCCCGCCCTGCGCGACGAGCAGACGGAATCGGGATTGGACGCAACCGTGCTCGCGATCGCGGCCGTCGGCCTCGTGGCGATCGTGGGGCTGATCGTGGCGCGCGGTCGCGGGGGGACGCGATGACGCCCCGCGCGACTCGCTGGCCGCTCCGTGCCGCAACGGTTGTCCTCGCCGCGGCGCTGCTCCTCGCCGCCTGCGGCGGGTCCGGCGACGATCCCCCCGCCGTCGCGCCGGCCCCGTCCGTCGCGCAGGCCGAGCGTGCCGATCAAGCCGACCAGGGCGAGCAGGGCGACGAGGCGCAGCAGGGGCAGCCGCCGCAGCCACCGCAGGCGACCGGCGACGGCCCCGACCTGCGGGTCCCCGGCCTCGCGGTCTACACCAAGGGCGTTGACCTCTGGCTACAGCGCGGCGCGACGGCGGAACTCCTGCTGGCGGGGTCGCAGCGCATCTCGCTGTCGAGCCCCGCGCTCTCCCCCGACGGCACGCGCGTCGCCTACGTGCGCTTCGACCAGGCGCCCGCCGCCGCCGGCGACATCGGCAGCGACATCCACATCCTCGACCTCGGCGCCGGCATCGATGTGCCCGTGCGCAGCCACGGCCGGGCCGGCGAGTTCTTCTGGTCGCCGCAGTGGCTCGACGCCGGCCGCCTCGTCTACAGCCACCAGGTCAACGAAGCGACCGGGGACGGGGCGGCGTATCGCATCGACATTGAGCTGATCGACCTCAACAGCGGGTCGGTCGAGCTGCTGCGCGCGGACGCGACCGATCCGGGCCTCTCGCCGGATGCGGCCATGCTGGCCTTCGTGGACCACCCCGCCTCCGACCACATCCTCGCCGTCGCCGGCCTGGCGACGGGCGGGCAGCCGCCGGGGCCGGCCCGCGTCCTGCTCGATACGTCCGACAACCTCGCCTTCTTCCGGCTGCCGCGCTTCTCGCCCGACGGCGCCTGGATCGCGTTCCTGGCCTCCGGCGACGGCCCGCTGGTGGCGTCGCGGCCGGAGGCCTTCCTCGTGGCGCCGCTGGGCGCGCTGCCGCTCGCGACGGCCGGCAACGGCGTCCAGGACCTGTGGCGCATCCGGCCCGACGGCAGCGGCCTCACCCGCCTGACCACCGTGTTGGAGGACACGCCCGACTACACCTGGTCCAGCGACGGCCGGCACATCCTGCTGCGGGGCGGCTTCGGCGTCTATCTGGTGGAGGTCGAGACGCGCGTCACGCAGACGCTCGGCCCGGGGGAGTTCCACGGGACGCACGACTGGGTGGGCGTAGCGCGGGATCCGTCGTGAGCCGGGGCCTGCGTCCGACGGCGGGGCCCGGCCGGCGTGGCGCGGTCGCACTGCTGATGGCTCTGCTGATGATCGCGCTCGTGGGATTGGCGCTCCCCGGCCACGCCCACGCCCACGCGCTGCTCGTCCGCTCCGACCCCCCGATCAACGGCGCGCTGCGCGAATCCCCCACCGAGGTCCGGCTCTTCATGTCGGAGCCGCTGCAGCGCGACTTCAGCGACGCCTCGATCCTCGACGCCCAGGGCCGGCGCGTGGACTTCGGCGAGGTCGCCTTCGACGCCTACGATCCCACCGCGATCTCCATCCCGGTGCCGCGCCTGCCGCCGGGCATCTACACCGTCGCCTGGCGCACGCTCTCGCTCGTCGATGGCCACACCTGGACCGGCAGCTTCAGCTTCACGGTGCTCAACCCCGACGGCAGCGCGCCGCTGGGGACGGCCTTCACCCCCAGCGGCGACACGGCCGGGCCCTCGGCGGCCTGGGACGCCGCCGTCAAGTGGCTGGGCTTCCTGGCGGTCTTGGCGCTGGGCGGGACATCGTTGTTCGCGCTGCTGGTCGGCGGGCCCGCCGCGCGACGGCTGCACGCGCAGGGCGTGAGCACGGCGGCCGCCTTCGGCCGGCGGGCCGGGACGGACGCGCTCGATGTCGCGCGCGTGGCCGTGGTCGTGCTCTTCCTCACGACCGGCTACGCCGCCGCCTCCGCCGCGATGAAGCTGGGCGGCCTCCACTTCCTCGACGAGATCCTCTTCGACACCCGTATCGGCGTCTGGCTGCTCGTGCGCTGGGCGCTGCTGCTGCTCGCGACGCTGGTCCTGCTGGCGGCAAGGCGCGGCCCCGCCCGCGACCAGCGCCCCGCGAACCGGGCGCTGGTCGTCGTCGCGGCGGGGGTCATCGCCAGCCTCGCCAGCGTGAGCCACGGCGCCGCCATCGACGAGGGCTGGATCTGGGGCACGCTGTTCGACGCCCTGCACGCCGCCGCCGCCGTCCTCTGGATCGGCATGCTGGCGGCGCTGATCTGGGCGCTGCGGCGCAACCGTCACGCGGGATCGCCCCGCGACCGCCGCGCGCTGCAGATCGAGTGCGTCCGCCGCTTCTCGCTGATCGCCGCGGGGACGGCGCCCGTGCTGGCGACCGCGGGGCTGCTCAGCCTGTTCGTCCAGGTGCCCGCCTGGCGGGGCTTCGTCGACACCGACTGGGGCCTGGCGATGCTCGTCAAGTCCGCCGTGCTGGCGCTGCTGTTCGCCGTCGCCGGGGCCAACGCGCTGCTGCTGCGGCCCCGATCTCGCGACGCCGGCCCGGGCGCGTCCCCCGCATCGGCGCTGGAGCGTCGCTTCCGGTCGATGATGCGCCTCGAAGTCGGATTGGCGCTGGTCGTCCTGGCGGCGAGCGCCGCCCTCACGCAGCTCCCCTCGCCGCGCAGCGAACTGCCCGCGACCGAGCAGAAGCTGCGCACCATGGAGCAGTCGTTCCCCGTCGACGACCTGCGGGCGACGCTGCGCATCGAGCCCAACCTCGTGGGCATCAACCGCTTCGACCTCGGCCTCGAGGAGGCCGGCGGCGGACCGCTGACCGACCCCGTGACCGAGGTGCGGATGCACTTCCGCTACCTCGACGACCCGGCCGTGGGCGCGCTGGTCGTCCCGGCGGAGCCGACCGGCGACGACCGCTGGACGCTGACCGGCGCGTTCTTCGGCCTGCCGGGCGACTGGGACGTCGATGTCGAACTGCGCCGCGCCAGCCGTGACGACGCCATCGGCGGGCTGACCACGACCGTCGAGCCGGGCTACCTGACCGTGGCGCCCTTCGGCGTGGGGCCGCCGGGCGCGCTGGCGTTGCCCATCAGCCAGTTCGACTGGGACGGCGTCGGCGCGCTGTGGGCCGCGATCGCGGCGGGGCTGTGCATCGCCTATCGCGGCAGCCTGCGCCGCGCGCTCCCCGAGCGGGCCGCGGATCGCGCCGCGGATGCCGCCCTGGCCGGCGGCACGATCTTCATGGCCCTCGCCATCGTCCTGCTGTTCAGCGTCGATGCCGCGCCGGGGCGCACCCTGGACAACCCGGTGCCCCGCACGGCCGAGTCGGTCGCGGCCGGCGCGACCCTGTTCGCCGCCAACTGCGCCTCCTGTCACGGCGCGGGCGGCCGCGGCGACGGCCCCCTGGCGGGCACGCTGCCGCAGCCGCCGGCCAACTTCCGCGTGCACGTGCCGTTCCACCCCGACGGCACGCTCTACACCTGGATCACGGAGGGGATCGTGGGCACGGCGATGCAGGGCTTCGCCGTCCAACTCAGCGACCAGGAGCGCTGGGATCTGGTCAACTACCTGCGCGAGAACTTCGACCACCCGCTGGGCGGCGACGACGTTTCCGCGGACGGCGCCGCCGCCGCTGACTGACGGCCCCCGCGCCTGTGCCGCGCGCGGCAGTCGCAAGCCACGCGACGGGTACACTCGGCGGGGCGTGTCGGTAGGGGGTACTCATGCGCATCTCCGCTTGGCGGCTGCTGATCACGCTGGTCGTGCTGCTCTGCCTGAGCGCCGTGGCGGCGGCCTGTAGCGGCGACGACGAGCCGCCGGCCCCGGAGCCGGAACCGCCCGCCGCCGAGCCGGAAGCCGCCCCGGAACAGTCCGACGCCGCAGCGCAGGCTGACGACACCGCCGCCGTCGCGGGCACCACCCGCAACGGCGTTGAGATCATCAGCCTCGACGGCGACGGCCAGGGCGACCCCGCAACCGACGGCGACAGCGTCGGCGTGCGCTACCGCGGCACGCTCGACGACGGATCCGAGTTCGACTCCAACGCGGACGGGGGGCTGCTGCCCGTCACGATCGGCACGGGCGCGGTGATCCCCGGCTTCGAGGAGGCGCTGCGCGGCCTGCGCATCGGCCAGACGATCGTCGTGCGCATCCCCGCCACCCTCGCCTACGGGGAGCGCGACGAGTCGCTGATCACCCAGCTGCCCCGCGCGCAGACGCCGCCCGGCATGCTGGTCGGGCAGCGGGTGCGCCTCGGCGACGGCCCGCCGGCGGTGATCACCGAGATCAGCGACGACTTCGTCACCATCGACGCCAACCACGAACTCGCCGGTCAGGCGCTGACGTTCGAGATCAGCATTGAGACGCTGGAGTAGCGCGCCCGCCCGTCCGGCGCGGATCGTCGGCGGGGACGCGGGTAGGATGCGGGCATGAGCATCGGCATCCCCGGCCCCACGTCGCACGTCTACTTCTCGCAGCGCCTGCGCCTGCACTACGTCGACTGGGGCAACGAAGACGCGCCGCCGTTGCTGCTCGTGCACGGCGGCCGCGACCACTGCCGCACCTGGGACTGGGTCGCGCAGGCGTTTCGCGAGGACTACCACGTGATCGCGCCCGACCTGCGCGGCCACGGCGA
>CBDHGH010000001.1:0-151649 GCA_965263065.1 Dehalococcoidia bacterium | reverse complement strand
CGACCAGACGCTGGCCGCGGCGGCCGACGTAGTCGTCGCCGTCGATGGGGCGGCGACCATCGTCTACGCGAACGAGGCGGCCAGCTCGGTGTTGTCCGGCGAGGCGCGGGCGGCAATCGGCCGGCCGCTGCTGGCGGTGCTGCGCGACCACGAGATCCACGCGCTGGTCACGCAGGCGCTGGGACCGGACGCGGTCGCGGCGACGCAGCCGGTGCGCCGGGACGATCGGCACTACCAGGCGACGGCGCGCCCGCTGCAGGCCGGGGGGGCCTGGGAGGCGGTGCTGATCATGCACGACGTCAGCGCCGCGCAGCAGGCCGAGCAGACGCGCCGGGAGTTCGTCGCCAACGTCTCGCACGAGCTGCGCACGCCCCTGGCGACGATCGCGGCGGCGGCGGAAACGCTGGAGCTGGGCGTGGACGAGGCGGACAGCCGTCGCTTCCATCGCATGATCCATCAGGAGACCGACAAGATGGCGCAGCTGGTGGAGGAGATGCTGGACCTGGCGCGGCTGGAGTCCGGGCTGGCGCAGCCGCAGCTCTTGCCGATGGACGTCTGCGTCGTGGCGCGAAGCGCGGTGGATCGGATCCGACCGCAGGCCGACCGCGCGAGCCTGACGCTGACGCTGCGCGCGCCGGCGTCGATCACGGTGCGGGCGGATGCGGATCTCGTCCAGCGGGCGCTGGGGAATCTGCTGCACAACGCGCTCAAGTTCACGCCGGCGGGGGGCCGCGTGACGCTGGAGGTGCGTCCAGGGGGCGGCGCGGTCTGGCTGCTGGTCGAGGACACCGGCATCGGCATCTCGGCCGAGGACCGCGAGCGCGTCTTCCAGCGCTTCTACCGGGCCGACTGGGCGCGCCGCCGGGGCGAGGGAACGGGGCTGGGGCTGGCCCTGGTGCGCCACATCGCGGAGAGCCATGGCGGGACCGTGCGGGTCGACAGTCAGCTGGGGGCGGGGTCCACGGTCGGCTTCTCGCTGCCGCGCGGGGCGCCGTGATCGGGGCGCCGTGACGGGACGCCAGTGAAGCCGATCGCACAGTCGCTCCGGTGATCGCCGCGGAATTTAACGCTCCGCGCGGTCGCCCCTAATTGCCTGTTAACCGTTCGTCCGTGGTCGCTGCATACGATCCAGGCGTCAACCCGCACACAACATCGTGGGAGGTCCGCTTGGAACGAACGCGACCCAGCACGCCACTGCGCCGGCTCGTTGGCCGGGGCAGCTGGCTGACGCTGGGGCTCATCATCACCGCCCTGGCGGTCGTCGCCGCGGCGTGCGGTGATGATGGCGACGAGCAAGCGGACGCGGCGCTCAGCGGCACGATCGAGATCGCCGGCTCCAGCACCGTCTTCCCCATCGCCGAGGCCTGGGCCGAGGAGTTCGGCCTGGCCACCTCGGGCGTGCACGTCAACGTGGCGTCGATCGGCTCCGGCGCCGGCTTCGAGCGCTTCTGCAACGGCGAGACCGACATCGCCAACGCCTCGCGCGCGATGAAATCCTCCGAGGAGGAGATCTGCGACGCCAACGGCGTGGCCTTCATCGAGATCCCCGTCGCCTTCGACGGCCTCACGGTCGCCGTCAACGTCAACAACGACTGGGTCGACTACCTGACCCTGGAGGAGCTGGCCAAGATCTTCGGCCCGGCCGACTTCGCCGTCACCTGGGCCGATGTCCGCCCCGGCTGGCCGGACAGGAGGATCTCCATCTTCTCGCCCGGCTCCGACTCCGGCACGTTCGATTACTTCAGCGACGAGGTGAACGGCGAAGAGGGCGTCCAGCGCACCGATAACAGCCAGTTCTCCGAGGACGACAACGTGCTCGTCCAGGGCATCAACGGCGAAATCGGCGCGATCGGCTACTTCGGCTTCGCCTACTTCATCAACAACCAGAACCGCGTCCGCGCCGTCCCGATCGACGCCGGCGCCGGGCCCATTGGCCCGTCGATCGAGACGATCGAGAACGGCGCCTACGCGCCGCTGTCGCGACCGCTGTTCATCTACGCCACGGTGGCGTCGCTAGCGCGGCCCGAGGTCGAGGCGTTCTTGGAGTGGGCGCTGACGACCGGCCGCATCCTGGTCGACGACCCCACGGTGGGCTACGTGCAACTGCCCGACGCGCTCTACGAGGCGAGCCTGGCGCGCGTCGCGGACGGCGCCCCGACCGGCGCGCTCATGGCGAACGCGACCGACGGGGCGACGCTGTCGGACATCTTCGTCCAGTAGCGCGCCTCCGGTCGGACAGGCGGGACAGACGGCGCGTCGCTAACCGGACCTTAACCCGCGAGCCCGCGTGCCCCACGTACGCTCGCGACGGTCCGGAACCCGCCGGTCACTGCGGCCGCTCGAAGGAGATCCATGTCGGCCCAGCCATCGACACCGGAGCGCACGCGGCTGAGCCGCGTCGCCGGGCAAGTGTGGCGCGACCACCTGAACCCGAGCCGGGGCGGCACGGGTCGCGAGACGCCGCTGGGCCATGTGGTACACGTGCTGCTGTTCCTGTCGGCGGCGCTGTCGGCGCTGGTGACCGTGGGCATCGTGGCGGTGCTCATCTTCCAGACGATCGAATTCTTCCGCGAGATCCCCCTGGGCACGTTCTTCGGGGACACGGTGTGGTCGCCGCTGATCCAGGTGTTCAACGCGGACACGGGCGAGCTGGAGTCGCGATTCGGCATCTGGGCGCTGGTCTGGGGCACGGTGCTCGTGGGGGCGATCGCGCTGGTGGTCGCGGTCCCGCTGGGCCTGCTGGCGGCGATCTTCCTGAGCGAGTACGCGCCGCCCCGCCTGCACGCGGTGCTCAAGCCGCTGCTCGAGGTGCTGGCCGGCGTGCCCACCGTGGTCTACGGCTACTTCGCGCTGCTGTTCGTCACGCCGATCATCCAAGACCTGCTGCCCGGGACGACGATCTTCAACGCGCTGAGCGCCGGGATCGTGATGGGGGTGATGATCATCCCGATGATCTCGTCGCTCAGCGAGGACGCGTTCTCGGCGGTGCCGCAGTCGCTGCGCGAGGGCTCCTACGCGATGGGGGCGACGCGGATGGAGACGGCGCTGCGGGTGATCCTGCCGGCGGCGCTGTCGGGCGTGATCGCGTCGATCATCCTGGCGGCCTCGCGGGCGATCGGCGAGACGATGATCGTGACGGTCGCGGCGGGGCAGAACCCCACCTTCCTGGCGAATCCGCTGGAGGCGGTCCAGACGATGACGGCGTTCATCGTGCAGGTCAGCCTGGGCGACACGCCGGCCGGGAGCATTGAGGCGCGAACCCTGTTCGCGGTGGCGATGACGCTGTTCGTGATGACGCTGGCGATGAACCTGATCGCGAGCTATGTGCGCGGGCGCTTCCGGGAGCAGTACGAATGAGCCGGGCGGACTTGGGCCTCGCGAGCGGCGAGTCGCTCTGGCGCCCGCGTCTGCGGACGCGCAAGGCGGTGGGGGCGGCGTTCGTCGGGCTGTGCGTGCTGTCCGTCGTGGTGGGCGTGGCGATGCTGGCGGCGCTCGTCATCGACGTGTCGCTCGACGGGGCGGCGCGCCTCTTCGCGGCGCCGGAGCTGTCGATCTCGGCGCGCTACTCCGGCTACGCGCTGGGCCTGATCTTCGTGCTCGTCTTCCTGTTCCGCTATCTCGACCGGCGCGGGGTGGGCTCCGAGGGCCTGCTGCAGACGCGAGGCCTGCGCGCCCTGCCCAGCGGCGGGCCGTTACGGAGGCTGCCCCTCGCCCTTGCGTGGTGGCTCTTGATGACGATCGCCCTCGCGTGGTGGTTCCCGGCCACGATCGCGCTCCGCAGCCTGCGCGCGCTTGGCCGACTGCCGTGGGTCTTCCTGGCGCTGCTGGTGACGACCTGGCTGGTCTATCTGTTCTTGGATCAGATGTTCCTGACCTCGTTCGCGTCGCGGATTCCGGCCCGGGCGGGGATCTACGCGCCGCTGATCGGGACGCTGTACATGATGGCCATCACGGCGGCGGTCGCGTTCCCGCTGGGCGTGGGCGCGGCGATCTATCTCGAGGAGTACGCCCGCCAGAACTGGTTCGCGAAGATGATCCAGATCAACATCGCCAACCTGGCGGGGGTGCCCTCGATCGTCTACGGGCTGCTCGGCCTGCAGCTCTTCGTGCGGGCGATGGAGCTGGAGCGCTCGGTGCTGGCGGGCGCGCTGACGATGGCGCTGCTGGTGATGCCGATCATCATCGTCAGCGCGCAGGAGGCGCTGCGGGCCGTGCCGCCGTCGATGCGCGAGGGCGCCTACGCCCTGGGCGCGACGCGCTGGCAGGTGGTGTGGGGCAGCGTGCTGCCGTTCGCCTTCGGCGGGACGCTGACCGGCACGATCCTGGCGCTCTCGCGGGCGATCGGGGAGACGGCGCCGATCCTCGTGATCGGCGGGCTGACGTTCACCGCGTTCATCCCCGAGTCGCCGACCGACTCCTTCACGATCCTGCCGATCCAGATCTTCAACTGGGTCTCGCGGCCCCAGGAGGACTTCCAGCTGATCGCCGCGGCCGGCATCATCCTGCTGCTACTGGTGCTGCTGTTGATGAACAGCACCGCGATCATCCTGCGGCAGCGCACGCGAGTCCGCTGGTGAGGCGGAGGAGAGCGATACTATGGTCGACATCGGACTACGGGCGCCGGAAGCGGGTGGCATCGTGACGATCGAACGGGACGCGGCGCCGGATCTGGTGACAGCCACCGAACCGGCGCCGGTGGAGCGGCGCAGCAGCGACCTGTTCGACGAGATCGAGGGCACGCGCGGCGCCGTCCGGCACGAGCTGGACGAGGAGATCGCGCTGGAGTTGCGCAAGTTGTCCGTGTTCTACGGCAGCTTCCAGGCGCTGGACTCGGTGACGTTCGACGTGCCGCGGCAGAAGGTGACGGCGCTGATCGGGCCGTCGGGCTGCGGCAAGAGCACGCTGCTGCGCTGCTTCAACCGGATGAACGATCTCATCCCCAGCGCGCGCATGCAGGGCTCGATCACGTTCGAGGGCCAGGATCTCCTGGGCCCCAGCGTGGATTCGGTGGGCATCCGGCGGCGCATCGGGATGGTGTTCCAGAAGCCCAACCCGTTCCCCAAGTCGATCTTCGCGAACGTGGCGTTCGGGCCGAAAATCAACGGCTACAAGGGCGACCTGCCGGCGCTGGTGGAGGAGTCGTTGCGACGGGCGGCGTTGTGGAACGAGGTCAAGGACGACCTGGCCAAGAGCGCGCTGGCGCTGTCGGGCGGACAGCAGCAGCGGCTCTGCATCGCGCGGGCGATCGCCGTGCAGCCGGAGGTCATCCTGATGGACGAGCCGGCCAGCGCGCTCGACCCGGTGGCGACGCTGAAGATCGAGGATCTGATGCGCGAGCTGGCGGAGGACTACACGATTATCGTGGTGACCCACAACATGCAGCAGGCGGCCCGGGTGTCGAACTACACGGCGTTCCTGCTGGCGGGCGAAGAGCGCACCGGCCGGCTCGTCGAATTCGGCCCGACCCAGGAGATCTTCACCAACCCGGTGGACCAACGGACAGAGGACTACATCACGGGCCGCTACGGATAGCGCCGCCAGCCAGCGGCAGTGCAGGAGATCGATCGTGCCGAGAACGCTGTTTGCCGAGAACCAGAGTCACGCCGAGGACGGCGTGCGGTTGCTGTCGTCGCGGGTGGACAAGGCGATCTCGGATGCGATGGAGGCGCTGCGCACGCGGAACATGCGCCTGGCGCAGGCGGTGGTCGACGGCGACCTGGCGATCAATCAGCACCGCTACGCGCTGGAGGAGGAAGTCCTGCAGATGATGGCGACGCAAGCGCCGGTGGCGTCGGACCTGCGCGAGTCGGTATCAATCCTGTCGATCGTGACGGACCTGGAACGGATGGCGGACCACGCGGAGGGCATCGCGCGGATCGCGCAGTTCCTGGGCGACGACCCCGTGGCGCTGACGGAGCCCGAGCTGTGGGTGATGGCGCAGCGAGTGCAGGTGATGCTGCGGGGATCGATCGAGTCGTTCCTGGAGCGGGATGAGTCGTCGGCGCGTGCGATCTGCGATCTGGATGACGAGGTCGACGAGATCTACGACCGGATTCACCGGCACGTGATTCAGCAGCTGGCGGGGTTGCCGCACGACGCGCAGGAGTTCGACGCCTACACGCACTTGCTCTGGGCGTCGCACAATCTGGAGCGCATCGGGGACCGCGCGACGAACATCTGCGAGCGGGCGATCTTCCTGGTCACGGGCAAGCTGGAAGAGATCAACGTCTCGCGGTACTAAGGGCTCGCGCCGGGGGCTACCCGCCTCGCTTCGAGGAGTGCCAGCGCAGGACGAAGCGGTCGATCAGCGCGACGCTCATGTACAGCCCGATCCCCAGCGTGCAGGCCATCACGATCGCCGTCCAGACCTCGACCGTGTGGATGTTGTTGGCCTCGTTGCGGATGTAGCCGCCCAGGTTCTCGAAGCTGCCCCCGAAGTACTCGGAGATGATGGCCACGATCATCGCGATCGTGACCGAGATCCTCAGGCCGGAGAAGAAGTACGGCAGCGCGTACGGGACGTGCAGGCTCCAGAAGGTGCGGATGCGACCGGCGGCGTAGGAGCGCATCAGTTCCTGGGCGTTGGGATCGGCGCGCCGCAGGCCGACCAGCGTGAACGTGTAGAGGATCGGCGCGGTGGCGATCGTGACGGTCGCGATCTTCGACCCGGCTTCGATGCCAAACCAGACGACCGTCAGCGGGGCGAGGGAGATGACCGGGACGGCCTTCAGCACCGCGGCGTACATGCCCAGCCCCTCCGCCAGCCAGCGCGTGCGGAAGCTCACGGCCGCCAGTCCGACACCGATCGCGCCGCCCAGGATCAAGCCGCGGCCGGCCACGCCGAGCGTGTTGCGGCCCTGGTTGATCAGCCGGCCGAAGTCCTCGAAGAAGAGCGCCACGATCTCGCTGGGGCGCGGCAGCAGGAAGCGCTGGATTTCGAAGATCTCGATGACGGCTTCCCACATGCCGACCGTCGCGACGAACACCAGCAGCGGCGGCACGACGACCGCCGCCCGGCGGTTCCAGTCGTACGAGCGCGCCGGTCCGGGACCGGGATCGCCGTCGGCGGGGTCAGCTCGTGTAGCCACGTATCACCAGCCCATCGCCTTGCCCAGCGCCTCGCGCACGGCCGTCACGAGTTCGAAGTAGCGGGGCGATTCCTCAACCTCCGTCGTCCGCGGGTAGGGCAGATCGATCGGGATCACGCTCTGCACGCGACCCGGCCGGGCGGTCATCACCACGACGCGGCCCGACAGCAGCACGGCCTCGGGGATGCTGTGCGTGACGAACAGGATCGTCGTGTGCGTCTCCGTCCAGATGCGCAGCAGCTCGAGGTTCATGCGGTCGCGGGTGATCTCGTCCAGCGCGCCGAACGGCTCATCCATCAGCAGGATGGACGGGCGGAAGACGAGCGCGCGCGCCAGCGAGACGCGCTGCTGCATGCCGCCGGAGAGCTGATAGGGGCGGTGCTTCTCGAAGCCCTCGAGGCCCACCATGCCCAGCAGCCGCTCGATCTCTTCCTGCTTCTTCTCCTTGGTCATGCCCGGAATCCGCATGATCTCCAACGGCAGCGCGACGTTCTTCCAGACGGTGCGCCAGTCGAACAGCGTGGGCGCTTGGAAGATGAAGCCGTAGTCCCGGTCCATCCGGGCCTGACGGGGCTCCTTGCCGTTGACGAGCACCCCGCCGTCGCTCGGCTCGATCAGGTCGGCGGCCAGCCGCAGCAGGGTCGACTTGCCGCAGCCGGACGGTCCGATGAGCGACACGAACTCCCGCTGCTTGATCGCGAGGTCGAGGTCTTCCACGGCCAGCGTCGCGTCGCGGCCGCTGCCGAACTCCTTGCGGATGCGCTGGAAGTCGATCGCGATGGGCGCCCCGCTCGGGCGCGCCTCGGCGGCGGTGTCAGTCGTCGTCACGGCCTCGTCCCCTCAACTGGTGCTCGCGGCGCGGTGGCCACGAAGCACAACGAACTGCACGGTGCGAGCCATGATCACCATCGCGCCGCCGAGCAGGCATGCGCCGCCGATGGATGCGAAGAGGGACTCGGGCTGCAGGCTGAAGAACTGCTGCGACGTCAGGATCTTGACGCCGATGCCCTCTTGGGAGCCGACGGGCAGCTCCGCGACGATGGCCCCGATGACGCTGAACGCCGCCGCGACCTCGAGGCCCGTGAAGATCAAGGGCAGCGCGCCGGGCACGCGGAGCTTGAAGAACACGCGCATGGGCGAAGCCCCGTAGGAGGCCATCAGGTCGAGGCTGTCCTGCGAGATGTCGCCGATGCCGCGCGCCGTCGACACGGCGATGGGGAAGAAGGCGAGGAAGCCCGCGATCAGCGCCTTGGTCTCCCAGCCCGTCCCCAGCCAGATCACGAGCGCCGGCGCGATCGCGACGATCGGCACCGTCTGCGCGCCGATCACGAACGGCATGATGCCGCGCCCGGTCCAGCGGCTCAGCGCCATCAGCGTCCCGGCCGCGAAGCCCGCCACGGTCGCGACGCACAGCCCCGTGATCGCTTCGATGAACGTCACCTGCAGCTGCCGTCCGATGGCGAGCCATTGCACGTTGCCCTGCGAGTCGATGTCGAACAGATACTTGAAGACCTCGTAGAAGTGCGGCAGCGTGGTGCGCGGCGACTCGGTGACCCACTTGAGGAGCTCCCAGCCGCCCAGGAACAGTCCAACCAGGATGAGCATCAGCCCGATCCGGGCCGACACCGCGCGGAGCCGCTCGGACCGCCAGACGGAGCCGAGGCGGCCGGGCCCGGGAGGCCCATCAGACGCCTGCGAGGTCACGCGAGCGCTCATCGGTCGGCCGGCTCCCTTTCCCGTCTGCCGAGTCGGTTCGGCGTGTGTGGGCTAGCCCATGGGGCGCACGGCCCGGGCGATCGTCTCGATGCTGCCCTCGACGTCGCCCACCGGAGTGAGCACGGCCTCGGAGCAGCCCGCGGCCATGAAGGCCTCGATCTGTGCGATCGTTTCGGCGGTCGTGCCGCACGGGCAGACCGCCTGCACCAGCTCGTTCGGGATGAACTGCGTGGCTTCGCGGATCTGCTCCTGCGTCGCGGGCCAGCCCATCACGCTCTTGACGGCCGCGATCTGCTCGGGCGTGGCCCCGCAGTTCTCCGTGATGTGCGGCTGCTGGCCGATGTACTGCGTGAGGAACATCTTGCAGGCGTCGATCGCCGCCTGCGGGTCCTCGTCGTTGACCGAGACGGTGAGCAGCTGCGGGCAATCGATCTCATCCATCGAGCGGCCCGCGCGGTCGGCGCCGATCTTGATGTGGTCCACCGACAGCGCGGTGTACTCCGGCGGCACGAGGAAGTCCATCAGGGCGCCGTCGGCGATCTCCCCGACCAGTTCCATCATCCGCATGCGGACCGCGCCGATGTAGATGGGGACGGGATAGGCGTGGCCGTCGTCATCTTCGGGGGTGTCGAACTTGATGTCGTCGACGTCGACGTACTCCCCGTGGAAGGTCACCCGGTTGCCGTTGAGGAGCTCCTTGAGCACCAGGATGATCTCGCGCATGGCGCTGCGCGGCTTGGGCGTGTGCAGGCCGGTGCGGGTCGCGAGGGGCTCCCACCAGGCGCCCAGGCCCAGCTTGAAACGGCCGGGCGCCAGGTCGTCGAGCGTCCGGGCGGTGACGGCGAGCAGGCCCACGTTGCGCGTGCGGAAGGGGTAGATGCCGCTGCCGATGGCGATGCGCGTCGTATTCGCGCCCGCCATCGTCAGCAGGACCGTGGCGTCCCGCGTCAGCCGGCCCTCGCCGACCCAGGCCGTCTCGAACCCCAGTTCCTCGGCGCGCTGCACGCGCGGGACGATGGCCCGGGGGTTGTCCATGCCCATCATGAGTCCAAGCTTCATCGTTGCTTCTCCTGCCCGGCTGCTCCGTGAGCGCGCTGCGCGCCCCGCGGCCCTGTTCCCACAGTCAGTCCCTCAATCACGTTCCGACACTCATCCAGAGTCCGCCGCGACGGTGAAGCCCCGGCGGCCCCCGGCCTCTGTTTCGCGGACCCTATGTCGCTGCGGCCTTCGCGTCGCGTTCCGCGAAGACCTCCGACGCGACCTGTATGCCCGAGAGTCCCATCGGGAAGCCGCCGTAGGCGATCTGGTGCACGAAGATGTCCAGGATCTCTTCGCGCGTGAATCCCTGGTCGAGCGCGCCGGCGATGTGCCCGCGCAACTGCCGCTCGCGTCCCAGCGCCGAGATCGTCGCCAGGGTGACGATCCGCTTCGTGCGGTAGTCCATCGACCCGTGGGTCCAGACATCGCCGAAGCAGAACTCGCCGAGCATGCGCGCGACTTCCGGGCCGATGCGGCCGTTGGTCGCGGCGATGGCGGCCAGCCCCGCGGAGCCGATGGAGGCGTCATCCATCACATCGATGCCGCGCTGAAAGCGATCACTCGCGTTGTAGTCGGTCACGCTCGATTTCGTCCCTTCTCTGGCCTGCCCGCGGATCCGCGCGGCCTCGGCCGGCTCACTGGAGTCAGCTCACCGGCAATTCGCGGCGGCTTCGTCCGTGATGTCGAGGGCGCGGTCGACGACCGACAGCGCCCAGCGCAGTTCGTCCTCCGTGATGCAGAGCGGCGGGTTGCCGAACAGCCAGTCCCCGCGGATGGCGGCGAAGATGCCTTCCTGGCGCAGGAAGCTGCCGAGGCGCTGGGCGACCTCCGGCTCGGCGCTGAGCAGGGGCGCGCGCGTCTCGCGGTCCTTGACGAACTCCAGCGCGGTGAACAGGCCGCGGCCGCGCGCCTCCCCGATCGACGGGTGGCGCTCCATCATGGCGGCGTATTCGGCCTGCAGCACGTCGCCCAGCCGGGCCGCGTTCTCGATCAGGCCGTCTTCCTCGTAGACGGCGATCGTCGCCAGCGCGGCGGCGCAGCCGACGGCGTGGCTGTTGTACGTCAGCCCGCTGACGAGCGGGTTCGTCTCGAAGTGCTCGGCGACGCGGTCGCTCACCATGACCGCGCCCAGCGGCACGTAGCCGCTGGTCAGCCCCTTGGCGATGCTCATCAGGTCGGGCGCGACGCCCTCGTGGTCGATCGCGAACCACTTGCCGGTGCGACCGAAGCCGCTCATCACCTCGTCCGCGATCAGGAGGATGCCGTAGAGGTCGCACAGCTCGCGCACGCCGCGCATCCAACCGGCGGGCGGCACGATGATGCCGTTGGACCCCGTGATCGGCTCCAGCAGGATGGCCGCGATGGTGTGGGGGCCCTCCTGCTGGATGACCTCTTCGAGGTAGCGCATGTAGGCCGGCGTGAGGTCGGCGTCGTCGACCATCAGCGGGCTTCGGTAGGCGTAGGGGTCGAGGATGCGCACGACGCCGGACATGCCCTCCTCGACGGCGAAGCGGCGCGGGTCGCCGGAGGCGTAGAGCACGCCCTGCGTGCCGCCGTGGTACGAGCGGTAGCGCGTCAGGATCTTGTGGCGGCCGGTATACAGGCGCGCCATGCGGATCGCCGCCTCGTTGGCGTCGGCGCCGGCGTTGGTGAAGAAGGCCTTGTTCAATCCCGGCGGCGTGATCCGCGCCAGCTCGCGGCCCAGCAGGCCGCGCGCCGCGGTGGCGTGCTGCGGCACGATGAACGGCAACTCGGCGAGTTGCTCGCCGATGGCATGCGCGACCCGCGGATCGGCGTGGCCGATGTTGACGTTCATGGCCTGCGAGTTGAAGTCGAGGTAGCGCTTGCCCTCGGCGTCCCACAGGTACACCCCCCGGGCCCGCACGAACGGGATCGGGGCGACGGCGTTCTGCGAGGTCCACTCGTACAGCGTGTAGGTGCGGCAGAGGTCGAGAATCTCGGCCGCGCTGACGCCGGCCGTGGCTTGTTCGATGGTCATCTCACACGCTTCCAGCCGTCGCCGGGCTCAACACCCAGGGCGTCGTCCGTCGCAAGTATTGGCCGCGCCCGGGCGCGCCGCGGAACTCGTCGCCGCTGACGATGATCTCGCCGCGCGAAATCACCGTGGTCGGACGGCCCCGGACCGTCATGCCCTCGTACAGGTTGTAGTCGACGCGCATGTGGTGCGTGGCGGCCTCGATCGTGTAGTTCGCGTCCGGGTCCCAGACCACGATGTCGGCGTCGGCGCCCACGCCGATGCCGCCCTTGCGCGGGTAGAGGCCGAAGAGCTTGGCCGGCATCGTGGAGACCAGATCGACGAAGCGGCACATGTCGAACCGCCCCGCCACGACGCCGCCGTCGTAGAGCAGGTGCAGCCGGTTCTCGATGCCGGGCACGCCGTTGGGGATGCGGCGGAAGTCGCCCCGGCCCATCGGCTTCTGCGGCGGCAGATCCTCCAGGTCGTCGTGCATGCGGAAGGTGCAGTGGTCGGTCGCGACGACCGAGAGGGCGCCGGTCTCCAGCCCCCGCCAGAGGTGCTCCTGGTTCGCGCGTTCGCGGATCGGGGGCGAGCAGATGTACTTCGCCGCTTCGAAGCCGGCGTTCTCGTAGTCCTCGTAGGCGGCGAAGAGGTACTGCGGGCAGGTCTCGGCCCAGACGGCCTGGCCGCGCGCCTTCGCGGCCTCGACCTCGGTCAGGGCGGTGTGGCTGGAGAGATGCACGATGTAGACGCCGGCGCCGGCCATCTCCGCCAGGGCGATGCCGCGATGCACGGCTTCCCCCTCGACCAGATGCGGGTGGGCGTGCATGTGCATGTGCTCGGCGACGTTGCCGTCCTCGCCGAAGCGCTCGGTCAGGCTCTGGATGACGTGGCCGTTCTCGGCGTGCAGCGTGACGAGCGCGCCGGTCTCCGCCGCGACCTGCATGGCGTGGTAGATGGTCAGGTCGTCGACCATCATCGTGCCCGGGTAGGCCATCAGCAGCTTGAAGCTGGTGACGCCCTCGCCGGGCAGGGCGCGCAACTCCTCGATGTAGCCCGGCGAGGAGAGGTTCGTGGCCATCAGGTGGAAGCCGTAGTCGATCACGGCGCCGGGCGCCGCTTGCCCGCGGCGACGCTCGATCGCCTGCAGCGGCGACATGCCCTCGCGCTCCTGCCGCGCGAAATCGACGACCGTGGTCGTCCCGCCGAAGGCGGCCGCGACGGTGCCCGACTCCCAGGTGTCGGCGGTGAGAGTGTTGAACACCGCCTCGCCGAGATGGGTGTGCACGTCGATCCCGCCCGGGATCACGTACTGCCCGTCGGCCGCGACCACCTCATCCGCTTCGACGCGGAGGTCGGTCCCGATCTGTGCGATCAGGCCATCGCGCAGATAGACATCCGCCGCGAACTGCTCGCTCGCGGTGACAACCGTTCCACCCGTGATCAGTATCGACGGCATTGCAGCCTCCCCCGTGCAGCCCCCGCTAGGGGGCGGTCAGAACGCCATACATGTCGGGGCGCCGGTCGCGGTAGAAGGGCAGATTCGCCCGCACCTCGGCCACTTGGTCGAGGTCGAGGTCGGCCACGACGATCTCCTCTTCCTCGCCGGCCTCGGCCAGCACCCCGCCCATCGGGTCGCAGAAGTAGCTGTGCCCGTAGAACTGCACATCCGGCTTCAGCGCCGTCCCGACGCGGTTGATCGTGCCGACGAAGTAGCCGTTGGCGATGGCGTGGAAGCGCTGTTCGACGTCCCACAGCGGGCGCGAGAAGCCCGCCGTCGCGGAGGGGATGAAGACCATCTCGGCGCCGGCCAGCCCCAGGGCGCGCGCGCCCTCGGGGAAGTGCCGGTCGTAGCAGATGTAGGCGCCGATCTTGCCCACGCTCGTCTCGAAGATCGGGTAGCCCAGGTTCCCGGGGCGGAAGTAGTACTTCTCGAGGAAGTTGTCTGAATGCGGGATGTGCGTCTTGCGGTACTTGCCCAGGTAGGAGCCGTCCGAGTCGATCACGGCGGCGGTGTTGTAGAGGAAGCCGGGCCCGTCGGACTCGTAGACCGGCACGATGAGCACCATGCCGGTCTCGCGGGCGACCCCCTGCATGCGCTGGATGGTGGGCCCGTCGGGGACGGGCTCGGCCAGGTCGTACCAGCGTTTGTCCTCTTCCTGGCAGAAATAGGGGCCGGTCGACAGCTCCTGCAGGCAGGTCACCTGGGCGCCCTGCTCGGCCGCCCGGCGGAGCAAGCCGACCTGATGCTCCACCATCTTCTCCCGGGGGGAGAGGCCTTCGGTCTGAATCAGCGCGGCGCGCACGATACGGGCCATAGGACGCACTGCCTCCTTCCGCGCCATCACGCGGGGGCCAGCGCGCGGGGGCCGGCGCGCGCCGGCCCCCGCGGCAAGCTGCTAGCTGTCGTCGGGAATCAGATCCTCGACGTCCAACTCGAGCGGCGTGTAGTCGTTGCGGAAGCGGTCCGCGTCCGAGAAGCCCTCGAGCGCTGCCTCGACGAACTCGTTGGTGTAGGCCGAGTCGAGGTCGGCGGGCTCGGAGATGACCTCGTACTCCAGCATCAGGCCGGCCGTGCGCGCCGCCTGCTCGCGGTCGATCACGCCCCAGCCCTTGGTGGAGGGCCACATGAGCTTGTTGATCTCGTTCATCATCCAGGTCTGGTGCGACCGGGGCAGCGCGGGGCCGTATTTGAGCACGATCTCGACGCACGCCGCGGGGTCGTCGGCGCACAGCGCCCAGCCGCGGGCGGAAGCGCGCAGGAACCGTGTCATGATGTCCTGGTTCGCCTCATCCTGCAGCCACTCGCCGCGAGCGAGGAGCGCATCCTCGAGCGTGTTGGTGTCGTGCTCGGAGAAGTCGACCACGCGGAATTCGTCGGCCGGGTTGCCCGCTTCGATCAGCTGGGCGAACTCGTTGTAGATCATGGCGGAGGCCATATCGACCTGCCGCGTGAGCAGCAGCTGCATGTCGAAGCCCTGCCCGATGAGCTCCACCTGGTCATCATCCCCGCCCTCGGTGAGGCCGAACTTGTTGATCGTGGCCGAGACCATCTCGTGGCCCGCCCAGACGCCGATCTTGAGTCCCGCCCAGTCCTCGGGCGACATGATGTTGCTGTCCGTCCACGAGACGAGACGGTAGGCGGAGCGCTCGAAGACCTGCGCGACGGCCACGACGTCGATGCCCTGGTCGCGCGCGGAGAGCAGCACCGCGAACGGCTGCACGGCGAGTTCCGCGCCGCCGGCCGCGACCAACTGCACCGGCAGGATGTCCGGGCCGCCGGGCTGAATCTCCACGTTCAGGTTCTCGTCGTCGTAGAACCCGTTGTCGAGCGCGGCGAAGTAGCCCGCGAACTGGGCCTGGATGACCCACTGCAGGACGATCTTGATGTCGTCCGGCTCGGCCTGCTCGGCAGCCGCCGCCGCGGGCGCCGCGGCCGCCGGCGCGTCATCGTCGTCATCCCCACCGCAGGCTGCCAGCGTGAGCGCAAGGCCCAGCAGCAGCGCGATCATCAAATACCAAATTCGGGGTTTCCGCATTCCGTCCTACCTCCTTGGTCAGACTTGGCCGGCGACGGTCCGAAGCCGCTGCCCAGCCGATTGACTCGCGACGGCGGTATTATAAGGGGCGACCGCCGGGCAGCGCCACCGGGGCGGCCGGAAGGGCGGCCGGATCGGCGCCCTCGGCAGCCGACGGCTGGACGTGCTCGCGCGAACCGCGCAGGCTGTGCGGCATGGAGGCGTCATGGAGATCGTCGTCATCGGGACGATCCGGGTGCTGGGCTCGCTACCGGTGCTGCGCTGGGCGTTCGTCGGCGGGTTGATCGCGGTCTTCGTCGACCTGAGCGACCTGCTGTGGATGAACCTGCTCGACCTGGGGGGGCTGGGCAACTACCAGCAGTTCGACAAGATCGTCGATCAGGTCTACCAGCTCACCTTCCTGTGGGTGGCGCTGCACTGGACCGGGCCCGCGCGCCGGATCGCGATCGGGCTGTTCGCCTATCGGCTGCTGGGCTTCCTGGCCTTCGAGCTGACGGGCGAGCGGGCGATCCTGCTGGCCTTCCCGAACGTGTTCGAGTACTGGTTCCTCTTCGTGGCGAGCCTGCCGCACTGGCGTCGCGGATTCGGCTTCCGGCGCTGGGAGACGGCGGCATGGCTGGCCGTGCTGACGGCGATGAAGGAGTTCCAGGAGTACGCGCTGCACTGGGGCAAGTGGCTCGACAGCTTCACCTTCGTGGAGGCGCTGGAGGCGATCTGGGACTTCGTGACGGGGCCGTTCACCTGATGGGCGCTCGCCCCCGCGTCCCCGGCGGGGGGCGGCGCCGCGGCTACCGTGTGCGCGTGCGCCGCGCCTCCCGCCGCCGGCGGGCCGCCCGGAGCCGCTGGGGCGTCCTGGTTCCCACGTTGCTGGCGGTTGTCGTGCTGGCCGTCGTGCTGGCCCGCACCGGCCTGCCCGACCTGACCCCGCTGCCGGGGTCGCCCTTCCCGCCGTCGGCGCTGGCGATCGACGCGGATCTGCGCATCGATCTGGCGCGCGTGCCCACCGAGGCGGCGGTCGTGGCGTACGTGCTCGACGGGGACTCGCTCGTCGTGCGGCTGGCCGGGCGGGAGTCGCAGATCCGGCTGTACGGGCTGAACGCGCCGGAACGCGACGAACGCTGTGCGGCGCAGGTGCGGGCCCGCCTGCGGCGCCTCGCCCCGCCGGGCGCGACGCTGCTCCTGCACCCCGGCCCCCGCAACGACGACCGCACGCGGTTGCTGCGCTACGCGTTCCTGGAGGATGGGCGCTCGCTCGACGCGACGCTCGTGGCGGAGGGGCTGGCGCTGGCCTGGCGCCGGGACGGCCAGCTGCGGGACGCGATCGTGCGGTTGGAGGACGCGGCGCGGGGGGCGGGGACGGGCTGCCTGTGGGGGGGCTCGTAGGGGCGTCCCTTGTGGGCGCCCACAAGGGACGCCCCTACGGCGACGCCGCGTGGACGCCCACAAGGGACGCCCCTACGGCGACGCCGCGTGGGCGCCCACGAGGGACGCCCCTACAAACGCCGCGGGATCAGTCGGGCGGGCGCTCGGTCACGACCTCCGTGAGCAGGTAGCGCCGGGGCTCCAGGTCCCAGCGCACCAGCAGGTGGGGCGGGTCGATGGCGAACCAGGCGGTCTGCCGCTCCGCGCCGGGGCGGATCTCCAGCTGCCAGGTGAGGAAGTCGCCGACAGGCGTGTGGATCTCGTCCTGGCCGCGGACGCGCAGCCCCACGAGTTGGCTGCGCTGCGCGAAGACGTTGACGTTGCGATAGCTCAGCTCCAGGTCGAGGGCGAAGGGCAGCGCGCGCCAGAGCCAGGCCGAGGAATCGGTGTCGAACGAGAAGTCGCCGAGATCCAGCCGCCGCTGCGTGCGGTCGTCGGGGGCTGGGCCGTCGACGACGACGCTGTCGACGAAGCGCTGCCCGTCGGCGTCGACGCCATAGCTGGCGCTGACCTCGACGCGCTCGTCGGGCGTGGTCGCGAGGCGTTCGTAGCGCAGCGGTTGCAGGGAACGCGCATCGACGAACAGGATGATCTCATCCTGCGTCGCGGTGGCGGGCAGCAAGAACAGCACCCGCAGCCGGTACTCGTCGCCCTGCCGCTCGACCTCGAAGTCCACGCTGCCCAGGCGCACACCGGTCTGATCGGTGATGTCGTAGCGCAAAAGCTCATAGTCGGGCCAGGGCGTGCCGGCGACGGGGTCCGAGGGGTCGGGGAAGCCGCTGTCGCTCCCGCAGGCGGCCGCGAGCGTGCCCACGAGCGCGGTCAGGAGCGCGAGCGCCAGCGCGCGGCGGGTGGACGCGATCGGACGGGCGAGCGCCATCAGACGGGGACCGGCCCGGCCTGCGCGATGCGGGCCAGCGCCTCGTCGATCTCGGACTCCGAGACGTCGGCGTGCGTCACGAGGCGGCCGGTCCGGGCCGACAGCACGCTGACGAGCACGCCGCGCTCGGCCAGGCCGTCGCGCCAGGCGGCCGCGTCGTCCACCGGCAGCGCGACGATGTTGCTCTGCACGGTCTGCGGGTCGATCGCGAAGCCCAGCTCGGCGAGGCCCGCGGCCAGACGGCGGGCGTTGCGGTGGTCGTCGGCGAGGCGGTCGATCATCGTGTCGAGCGCGACGAGCCCCGCCGCCGCGAGGACGCCGGCCTGCCGCATGCCGCCGCCCAGCAGCTTGCGCGTCCGCCGGGCGCGAGCGATGAACGCGGCGTCGCCGCAGAGCAGCGATCCGACCGGGCAGGACAGCCCCTTGGAGAGGCAGAAGCTGGCGGAGTCGAACGTGGCGGCGAGGTCCGCGACGGGCGTGCCGGTCGCGACCTCGGCGTTGAAGATGCGCGCCCCGTCGATGTGGGTGCGCAGGCCCAGCGCAACCGCGACGCCCGTCTGGGCCTCGAGTTGCTCGCGGGTGAGGACGGCGCCGCCGCAGAAGTTCTGCGTGTTCTCGAGGGCCAGCAGCGTGGTGGGCGGGTGATGCAGGTTGGCGTTGCGCGCCGCCGCGCGGATCGCCTCGGGGTCCAGCATGCCGTCCGGGGCGTTGGGGATGGTGGTCAGCAGCAGGCCGCCGAGACGCGCGGCGCCGCCGACCTCGGCGCGCACGATGTGGGCCTGATCGCCCAGCAACACCTCGTCGCCGGGCTGGCAGTGCGTCATCAGCGCGACGAGGTTGGCCATCGTGCCGCTGGGCACGTACAGCGCCGCCTGCTTGCCCATCCGCGCCGCGGCCGCCGCCTCGAGCGCGTTGATCGTGGGGTCCTCCGAGTAGACGTCGTCGCCCACCTCGGCCCGTGCCATGGCGTCGCGCATGGCCGGCGTGGGGCGTGTGACGGTGTCGCTGCGCAGGTCGATGATGTGGGGCATGGTTCTCCGTCTGGGCTCAGGCCGGGCGGGCGCCCGGCGGGCATCGCGGGCGCGGCTCAGGAGGGCTCGCGCTCCCAGAGCGTCTGGAAGCCCTCGCCGCCGCGGATCGCGGCGACCAGCGTCGCATGTTCTTCCGCCAGCAGCTCGCCGAAGGCGGTGTCCAGTTCATCGCCCGCGCCGGCGTCGATGCGCACCAAGCGATCGCGAAGCCGGTCCAGGACGCCGGCGTCGGCCATCGCGCCCACGCTGCGCGGCCAGAGGAAGGACATGATCCGCTCCGGCAGGGGCAGCGAGGGCCGCAGCGCCTTCAGGCTGCGGAAGCGCTCCTCGGCGCTGGCCGCGGGCGCGACGGCGCGCACCAGCGGCCCGGCCTCCGCCGACGTGCGGAAGTCGACCAGGATGCGCCGCTGCACGACCTGGAAGCGGACCACGAGCACGTCGGCACGCTCGATCACCTTGGCGATCTCGTCCAAGTCCACGCCGTAATCGTCCACGGTCGGACCCTCCAGCGGGCAGGCGGTCTAAGGGAATCCCCCCGGCTGGGCGGGAGAGCCAGTGTATGAACGCCCTGGGAGGGGGTCAATTTGCGGGCTACTCGGCCGGGATGCCCAGCAGCCGCAGCCGGGCCGCGTCGTAGGCGTCCTTGGCGCGCGCCTCGCGGTTCAGCAGGCCCTTGATCCGGGGCGGGTCGAGGCGGGCGCCGTCGAGGAAGACATCGTGCAGGGTGGCGAGCTGGGCCTGCCAGCGCTCCCAGGCCTCGCGATAAGCGGCGGCGACTTCGGGATCGACGGTGACCATGGGCAACTCCAGCGCGAGAGATGGGTAGGCTGCCGAGTATAGGTGGGGCCGGCCGGCCGACGAGAGGCGCATCGTGACACGAGTGTCGTGGCCGGGTGCGGTCGGGCTGCTGCTACTGCTGACGCTGCTGATCGCCGCCTGCGGCGACGATCCCGCCCGCGCCGATCCAGCGCCGCCGCCGGTCGCGCAGCAGGCCGAGCAGCAGGCCGAGCAGCCGGACGCCGCATCCGCGGATGCGCCGTCGCAGGACGCTCAATCGGCCGACGCCCAATCGGCCGACGCCGCGCCGGTCGCGGCGGAGGAGCCCGTCGCGGAGGCGGCGGCCGACGCGGAACCCGTCGCGGAGGAGGCAGCGGCGGCCGACGACGAACCCGTCGCGGCGGCCGCGGAGGCGGACGAGGAGGAGCCGGCACCCGCCGCGGCGCCCGAGGACGACACGCCCGAGGCGTCAGCCGAGGCCGAGGCCGGCGACGACCCGACGCCCGCACAAGCCGTCGTCGATGCGGCCGAGGACACGGACGCCGACGCCGACACCGACGCCGACGCCGATCCCGACCCACGCCTCGCGTTTCTGAGCGAGCTGACGGACCCTGCCGACCGCGAGGTCATCGCGCTGATCGGGGCGACCGTGGCCGAGCGCCGGGGGCTGGCGCTCCTGCGCGAGGTTCCGGTCTACCTGCTGCGCCGCCCCGACCTGCCCGCCTTCTTCGAGGCCGACGACGACCTGGACGACGACGCGCCGGACGACCGCGTCCGCGAGCGCATCTTCCAGCTGCTGGGGCTGATCGGCGGCGAGGCGTCGCTGGACGAGTTGTACCGCGACATCTTCGTGGGCCTGGCGCTGGGCTTCTACCACACCGAGATCGAGGGCTTCGTGATCATCAGCGCCAACGACCACGTGGCCCGCGGTGATATCGAGACGATCGCGCACGAGTTCGTACACGTCCTGCAGGACCAGCACTTCGACATCGGCGACTACTTCGACACGCACCGCGACAACCAGGACCGGATTCTGGCGGCGCGCTTCATCATCGAGGGGGACGCGAGCAACTCGGAAGCGCTGTTCGAGGATCTCGCCGTCGCCCTGGCGCCGGAACTGGAGCCGCGCCGCGACCGCGCGCCGGGGCTGACCGGCTCGGTACCGCCGCTGCTGCAGCTGATCTTCACCGCGCCGTACATCACCGGCGTCCGGGTGGTCGCGCAGGTGCTGCGGGACGAGGGGCAGGCGGGCGTCGATGCGCTGCTGCTCGATCTGCCGCCGTCGACGGAGCAACTGCTGCATCCGGCCAAGCGCGCCGCGGACGAGCAGCCGATCGACGTGGACGCGCCCGACGTGTCGGGCGTGCTGGGCGAGTCGTGGCAGGCGCTGGGCTCCGACACCGTGGGCGAGTTCATCCTGCGCATCCTGCTGAGCCCGGCAGCCGGCGGCGCCGTCGCGACGCAGGCGGCGGCCGGCTGGGGCGGCGACCGGCTGACCGCCTACCGCGGCCCCGACGACGCCAGCCTGCTGGTCTGGGAGTCGCGCTGGGACACGCTCGCGGATGCCGAGGAGCTGGTGGCGGCCCTGCGCAGCTGGCTGCCCGCGCGCACCGGCGCGCCCGTCGTGGAGCTGGCGGCGGGCACGGAGCTGCGGTCGGACGGGCCGCGGGCCTCGGCCTGGGTGCGCCGCTCGGGCGATGCCGTGTTCGTCGTGATCGGGGAGGCGGCGGCAGTCGTCGAGCAGGTGGGACTCGTGGGGCTGCGCTGATCGCGCGGCGGCGCCCGGGTCAGCCGAGGCGACGGAAGATCTGCACGCTGGCCGACTCGAAGACCATCGCCTGCCGCACGCGCCGGCGCAGATCGGAGAACGTCTGGTCCTGCGCGGCGAGTTCCTCGAACTGCTCCAGCTCTTGCATCGAGTCGAACTGCGCGACGATCTCCACTTCGCTGGCCGGTCCGCTGATCGAGTCCCAGATGGCGAAGTCGGCCTCAATGCCGCGCGCCGCCTGGTAATCGAACGCGGCTTGCGCGGCGGCGAGGAATTCGCCGTGCTGTCCGGGGGCGACCTGACCGGTCAAGACGCGTCGGTACAGACTCATCGGGGGCCTCCATTCGGGGGGATGGCGTTCGGGCTGATCGTAGCGGTCGCGCGCGGCCGGCGGTCGCGCAGCAGGCGCGCCACCGACGCCAGATCCGCGGGCGTGTTGACATTGCGCAGCGACGCCAGCTCCGCGTCCCAGGCGCGCAGCGTCTCGGCGTCCAAGCGATGGCTGCGGAGGCGCTCCAGCAGGACGCGTGGGCGGCGCTCGCCGGCGTCGAGCAGCGCCGTCGCGACGGCGCCGGCCGCCCGCCGGTAGGCGCCGAGCAGCGGCTCCGGCCGCCCGTCGCGGACGGGCATCACGACGTCGACATCGCGGCAGGCGGCGGCGACGGCGCGCAGCAGCGCCGGGACCAGCAGCGGCATGTCGGTGGCGACGACGATCGCGAGGTCGTGCCGCGCGACGCGGAGGCCGGCCTCGATCCCGGCCAGCGGGCCCGCCTCGGGCCGGGCGTCGCGGGCGACGCGCCAGGCCATGCCCACCGGCGGCGGCAGCTCCTGCCCGGGCCGCGCCACGACGACGATGTCGTCGCTGACCGTCGCCAGGGCCGCGGCCGTCCAGTGCAGCAGCGGTCGTCCGGCCGCCACCGCCGACGCCTTGTCGCGCCCCAGCCGCGTGCCGAATCCGCCCGCCAGGATGACGCCGCTGAACAACTCCGGGACGGGGGTATCGCGAGGGCTCACGGGGAGAGTGTACGCCGGGGCCCCGCAGAGCGGCCCTACAGAGCAGTCGGTGAGGGCCGGCGGTGGGGGGCTAGGCTGGGCGCATGGCCGCGACGCCGCTGCACGACGCCCTGGGGCTCCCGCGGCCGGGGGCCGAGACGGCCCACGGGATCGTGCTGGCCACGGTGGGCGGCGGCGGCAAGACGACGCTGCTCTTCGCGCTGGCCGCGGAGCGGGCGTCGGCCCGGACCGATGACTCAATCAGCGTGCTGACGACGACGACCAAGTTCACCGTGCCCAAGGCGGGCGAGTCGATCCCGACCGTGCTGGCGACGAACCCGCTCGTACGCGCGGCCGCCATCGCCGACGTGCGCGGGCGCGGCCTGCCGACGGTGCTCGTGGCAGGCGGCCGGGGCGAGCGCGGGCGCCTGCTGGGCGTCGAGCCGTCCTGGCCGGCGCAGGCCCGCGGCGTCGATGGGGTGGCGTTCGTGGGGGTCGAGGCGGACGGAGCGGGGGGACGGCCGTTCAAGGCGCCGGCCTCGCACGAGCCGGTGATCCCCGATCGGGCGACGCACGTCCTGGCGGTCGTCGGGGTGGAGGCGCTGGGCAAGCCGCTGGGCCGTCATTGGGTGCATCGGCCCGAGCGGGTGTCGGCGCTGACGGGGGCCGCCGAGGGGGACGCCGTGACGGCCGCGATGATCGGGGCGGTGCTGTCGCACGCTGCGGGGGGGCGCAAGGCAGTGCCCGCCGGCACGCGCTTCGGCGTGCTGGTGACGCGGGCCCGGCACGACATCGCCGGGGCGCGGGCGATCGCGGCGGCCTGCCGCGATCGGGGCGTCGCGATGGTCGTCATCTGGGACGCGACGGCGGGGCTGGTCGAGGTGGGGTGAGCGGCGGGGTCCGGCGCGGCGTCGCGACCGGGATCGGGACGCGCAATCCGCGGCCGAAAATAGTAGTCTCCCGGCACTGGGCAGGATGAACATCGAGAGGGGATCTGGCATGCAGTGCTACCACGAATTGGTCGGACTACTGAAGGACCCGGCGGGGACGTTGCGCAGCGCCTGGGCCGACGCCGGCTGGCGCTTCGTGCTGGTCCTGGCGGCGCTGCTCTTCATCCTCGAAACGACCGCCGAACTCACCGGCGTGGAGCAGGGATCCGCGTGGTGGGCCGCGGAACTGCTCTCGGCCGTCATCGTTGCGTTGTTGCTGTCGAGACACCCGCTGCGCGGCGCCCTGAGCGAGACCGCGAACCTGACCGTGGTCGTCGCGATCGTCCTCTTGCTCACGGCCGAAGGCATCTTCGCCTACACGACGGTGGGGGACACCTTCGCGGCCGAGCCGATCTTCTGGCCGTTCTCCCTGGTGCTGATGGGGGCGGCCATCGCGGCGCGGGTCGTCGCGCCGTGCGTGCTGCATCCGCTCAATCTGTGGCTGGTCATCTACGCGTTCCTGGCCTTCTGGCTGCACACGGCGATGTGGACCTCGGAGCTGTCGTTCGTCGAGCCGCCGTTTACCTGGGCGCTGGCGCTGACCGGGCTGGCGCTGGTCGCGCGCTGGATCGCCGGACGTGGCTTCGACGGGCCGATCCTGAGCCCGCTCAACATGACGGTGGCGGTCTATGTGTACCTCCAGTGGTGGCTGGAATACGGCGTCAACGAGAGCGGGATCGGATCGGATCCGTGGGGCTTCCAGGAGCTGTACTGGCCCTGGATCCTGGCGACGCTCGGCCTGGCGCTGGGGGTGCGGATCATCGGGCCGTACATCACGGCGTGCACCGTGCGGTGTCTCGGGTCGGGCGAGGACGACGACTAGCGCGGGCTCGATCGTCGGTCGCGCCTACGAGTACTGACGGCGCTTGCCGCGCCGCCGCGCCTTCCCCGAGGGGCCGTCCGCGTGGCGCCACTCGCGGGGGTCGCCGGCCCGCTCCAGGGCGACGGCGCAGACCTTGAACTCGGGGATGCGCGCCACCTCGTCGTAGGCGTCGTTGGTCAGCCAGTTGGCGGCCGACTCTTTGATCCGCACGAAGGGCAGGAACAGCGACCCCGGCGCGACGTCCTCGGTGAGGAACGCGACGCCCTCCAGGCGGCCGCGGCGGCTGCGGACTTGCACGGCCTCGCCATCGGCGATCTCCAGGGCGGCGGCGTCGGCCGGGTTGACCGCGACGCGCAGCTCCGGGAACGACGCCTGCAGCCCCGGCACGCGGCGCGTCAGCACGCCGCCGTGCCAGTGGTAGAGCACGCGGCCCGTGTTGAGGATCAGCGGGTAGCGCTCGTCGGGCAGCTCATCGGCGGGAGCGGTCTGACGCACGGGCACGAACTTGCCCCGGCCGCGCGGGAAGTCGTCGGCGTACATGCGCGCGGTGCCGGGGTGGCTGGGGGTGGGGCAGGGCCACTGGATGCCGCCCTCCCGGTCGAGGCGGGCGTGTGACAGGCCCGCGAGGTCGGGCGTCAGCGACACCATCTCGTCGAAGATCGAGGCGGCGCTGGGGTGGTCGAAGCCGCGCCGGCCGGGCGGCGGCCCGTCGCTCCCGAGGCGCGCCGCGACGCGCCGGGCCAGGTCCTGCACGATCTCCCAGTCGGGCCGCGCGGCGCCGGGGGGGTCGACGAGCTTGCGCACCCGCTGCACGCGGCGCTCGCTGTTCGTGAAGGTGCCCTCCTTCTCGGCGAACGAGGCCGCGGGCAGGACAACGTCGGCGATCTCGCCCGTCTCGTGCATGAAGATGTCCTGCACAACGAGGAAGTCGAGCTTGCGGAGCAGGTCCGTGGCGTGGGCCAGGTTGGGGTCGGTGAGCGCCGGATTCTCGCCCACGATGTACATGCAGCGGATGTCGCCCTGCGCGATCGCCTCGACCATGTCGGTGGCGCGCAGCCCCTCCGCCGAGGCCAGCGCGCCGCCCCAGACCTCCTCGAAGCGGGCCAGATTGGCGGGCGTGTAGCGCTGGTAGCCCGGCAGCGCGTCGGGCACGCAGCCGGCGTCGCCGGCGCCCTGGACGTTGTTCTGCCCGCGCAGCGGCGAGACGCCGTTGCCGACGCGGCCGACCTGCCCGGTGAGCAGCGCGAGGTTGAGCAGCGCCGTCGCGTTGGCGGTGCCGTTGGTGTGCTGCGTGATGCCCATGCCCCAGACCAGGCAGGAGCCGTCGCGACCGGGGGGCCCGCCGTTCTGGGCGGGGCGCGCGTAGAGCCGGGCGGCGCGGCGCAGCAGATCCGCGGGCACGCCCGAGAGATCCTCGACGTGCTCGGGCGTGTAGGGCTGCAACTCGGCGCGCCAGGCGTCGAAGTCTTCGGTGCGGTCGCGGATGAAGGCGTCGTCCTCGAGGCCCTCGTCGAGGATCAGCCGGGCCATCCCGTTCAGCACCGCGACATCCGTGCCGGGATAGGGGCGCAGCCAGAGGTCGGTGTGGTCGCAGAGTTCGACGCGCTTGGGGTTGAGCACGATCAGGCGCACGCCGTGCCGGTCCACGGCGCGCCGGATGCGGCTGGCGATCACCGGGTGGTTCGAGGACGGGTCGGCGCCGGCGACGAACACGCAGCCGGCGTCCTCGTAGTCGGTGTAGGAGTTCGACGTCGCGCCGCTGCCGAGCTGCGCCAGCATCGCCTCGACCGAGGGGGAGTGGCAGAGCCGCGTGCAGTGGTCGATGTTGTTCGTCCCCAGCAGCACGCGGGCGAACTTCTGGATCAAGTAGTTGTCCTCGTTCGTGGCCTTGGCGCTGGCGAACGCGCCGAAGCGACCGTGGTGCTCGGCGAACTTGTCGGCGACGAGGTCGAGCGCCTCGTCCCAGGAGGCGGGCTGGAGTCGCCCCGCGCGGCGCACGAGGGGGGTGGTGAGGCGATCCGGGTGGTCGACGAAGGAGACGCCGAAGCGCCCCTTGACGCACAGCAACCCGGTCGAGGAGCGGTTCGCGGGGTCGTCGTCGACGTGGGTGATGCGGCCCTGGTCGTCGGCGGAGAGCTTGATGCCGCAGCCCACGCCGCAGTACGGGCAGACGGTCGAGACGGTGCGCGCGGGCGCGGGCGCCTGCTTGGAGCGGATGGCGCCGGTGGGGCAGGCCGCGACGCACTGGCCGCAGGAGGTGCAGATCGACTCGGCCAGCGGCTCGTCGTTGAAGGCGGCGATGCGGGCCGCCGCGCCGCTCCCGGCGATGCCGATGGCGCCGATGTGCTGCAGGTCCTGGCAGGCGGAGGTGCAGCGGCCACAGAGGATGCATTCGGCGGCGTCGAAGAGGTAGAAGGGGTTGCTGTCGTCGCGGGTCGTGTTGAGGCGGGGGGACCAGCGCCGGGGGTCGGCGGCGTGCGCGACCGCGACGCGCCCCAGATCGGAGCCCGGCGGGGGGTCGGCCGAGGCGTCGCGCATGCCCAGCGTGAGTTCCAGGACGCCGCGGCGGGCGCGGCGGGCGTCGTCGGAGGCGGTGCGCACGACCATCCCATCGGACGCCGGCAGCGAGCACGAGGCCGGCAATCCCCGCACGCCGTCGATCTCGACGAGGCAGGTGCGGCAGGCGCCGAGCGCGGGTCCGTCGTCGTCCTTGCAGAGGTGCGGCAGCTCGACCCCGGCCGCCAGGACGGCATCGAGCACCGTCGCCCCGGCGCCGACCGCGATCGGCCGCCCATCGACGGTGAGGGCGATCGCGGCTTGCGTGGTCATACCGAACTCTCCAGAGGCGACGATAGCGCGGCTTCGCTGAGTGCCGGTCCGAAGTGGGCGAGCGCGCTCGTCACCGGGGCGGGGGCCATCTGGCCGAGGCCGCAGAGCGAGGCGTCGCGCAGCAGCGGGATCAACTCCTCGATGTCGGCGCGGGCGGCGGCCTGCGCGGCGGGGTCGCGCAGGCGTCGCAGCGCGTCGGCGAGGCGCTCGCCGCCCTCGCGGCAGGGGGTGCACTTGCCGCAGGATTCGCGCGCGTTGTAGTCGGCCTCGATCTGCACGACCTCCGCGACGGGCAGGCGGTCGTCGAAGGCGACGAAGCCCCCGGAGCCGAGAACCGCGCCGGCCTCGTCGAGCAGGCCCGGGCCGATGGCGACGTCGAAGCGATCGGGGGGCAGCAACCCGCCCGACGGTCCGCCGGCGACCACGCCCGTCAACGCCGCCGCCGGATCGGCGAGGCCGCCGATGCGCAGGATGTCGGCGACGCTCGCGCCCATCGGCACCTCGATCAGGCCGGGGCGCGGGACGCAGCCGCTGAGCGAGATCAGCTTCGTGCCGGGGGCGTCATCGGCGCCGGCGTCGCGGAACCACTCCACGCCGAAGCGGAACAGGTCGGGCAGGTTGCACAGCGTCTCGACGTTGTTGATCACGGTGGGGCGGCCCCAGAGGCCGCGCTCGGTGGGGAAGGGGGGTCGCAGCCGGGGGACGGCGCGGCGGCCCTCGATGCTCTCCAGGATGACCGTCTCCTCGCCGCAGACGTAGCCGCCCGCGCCGCGCCGGATTTCGACGCGCAGCCCCGCCTCGGGCCCGACGATGCCCGCCTCCGCGGCTTGGCACAGGGCGTCGGCCATGCGCGCCGCCGAGCGATCGGCCTGCCCGTTGATGTAGAGATAGGCCGTTGCCGCCCCGATCGCCCGGGCGGCGATGCCCATCCCCTCGACCAGACGGTGGGGGTCGGCCTCCATGAGACCGCGATCCTTGAACACGCCCGGCTCCCCCTCCTCGGCGTTGACCACGAGGATGGGGGTCCCGTTCAGCGCGGCGGCGTCGCGCGCGGCGCGCCACTTCAGATGGACGGGGAAGTACGCCCCGCCGCGACCGCGCAGCCCCGACGCCTCGATGACGTCGACGATCTCCTCCGGGCCGAGGCCGGCCGCCGTCTTGAGGCCCACGTACGCGCCCGCCGCCCGCGCCTCGTCCAGGCAGCCGGGATCGATCTGACCGGCGCGGGCGAGCAGGCGTCGCGTCTGGCCGCCGAAGAACTCGCGCAGGGCTGGGTCCCCCGGCTGCCCGTTGAGCAGGGCGCGGGCGGCGTCGGCCGCCGTCGCGGCCGTGACGGGCAGGGCGGGGGGGTGGGGGCGGCCGTCGGGCGGCAGCGCGAGCACGGGCGCGGCCCAGGCGGCGCCGTCGCCGCCGGTCTCCACGACGTCGATGCCCGGCAGCTGCCGGCGCAGCGTGTCGAGCACGGGGCCTGCGCCGGCGGCCCGCGCCATCGATCCGCCGCGCAGATGCAGACGGGGGCGGGGGGGCGGGGAGGAGCGGTCGGGCGGGGCGCCCACAAGGGGCGCCCCGACAGCATTCTCGGCGTCCGTCGGGGCGACCCTCGTGGTCGCCCTCTCTTCTCGGGCGCCCACAAGGGGCGCCCCGACAGCATCCTCACCGTCGACGCGCCGCTCCGCGCCGGCGGCCGGGTCGGGGGCGGCATGCGCCCGCCCGCGCAGACCCCCCTCTTCGACCACGGGCGCGACGGCGCAGGCGAACAGGCACTCGCGCTCCTCCACGCGCCGGCCAGCGGCGCGCAGGTCGTCCAGCAGGGCGTCGGCGCCGGCCAGCCGGCAGCTCAGGCCACGACAGACGCCCACGGCGCCCGGCTCGGCCGGGACGCTGCGGAACTCCGTGTAGGAGGTGGCGACGGCGTAGAGGTCGGAGTTGGGGATCTGCAGCCAGCGACCGATGCGCTCCAGACCCTCCGGGGCCAGGTAGCCGGCGAGGTCGTGCAGGAGGTGCAGCGCGGGCAGCGCCTGCGCGCGCTCGCGGGGCAGCCGCGCGAGGCGATCGTCGAGGCCGTCGATGGAGGAGCGGGCGGTCATGACGGGATTGTCGCATGCCCGCCGGGAAGAGGGGGGCGCGGGGGCGGGAAACCGCGCCGGGACACGTGGCACGGCCGGCTCGGATCAGAGGGGGTTGCGCCAGCGCAGGCCAGGGAAGCGGGCGAAGTCCGTGTCGTTGGAGTGGACCTCGGCTTGGTACTCGATCGCCAGGGCGGCGATGTGCGCGTCCGTGACGAGGTTCGACCCAGCCCCGGAGGCGGTGAGGAGGCGGCGAAACAACGTCAGGTGCTCGACGCCGGGGTTCAACGGCGTGACGTGGGGGAAGGAGAACCAGTCCTGCACGAATCCGACGGCCCGCTCCGGCGTCGCGGGGTAGGCGCGCACGGCGCGCTGCGCGAGGAGACGCACGAAGCCCGACGTCACGACCCAGGGCACGCCGACCCGCTCCGTCCCATTCAGGAGGTCCTCCCACCAGCGGCGGGCCGGGGAGTGCAGTGGCGCCTCGTCGTTGTAGGCGTAGATAAGCAGATTCAGGTCCGGGACGATCACTCCGCGTGCCGTCGCAGGAAGTCGTCCGTCTGGAGCTCGTCGTTGAGTTGATTGAGGCGGAGAAGGTCGATCCCGGGGGCGAAGGCGCCATGGAGCGGCTTGATCCGGAAGCGGGGCCGGTCCTCCCGGGGGGTGGGGGCCATGCCCCGGCGCAGGGCGTCGTTGACCACCTGCCGGAACGGCTTGTCCAGCAGTCGCGCCTGTTCCTTCAAGGAGGCGGCGATGTCGTCGTCCAGGGTCAGCGTCGTTCTCATACAGGCATCATGATGCCGTGTTCGGATGATGTCAAGATGCGCACCGGGCTCGCGCGGAGCGGCGCGCCGAGCAGTCGAGGGCAGTCAGCGGCTCTTGGCGCACGCGCAGGGCGCCGCCGCTCAAGCCGTCTCGAACTGGAACGCCGAGAGGTTCAGGTTGGGGGAACGCTTGGAGAGATCGAGCAATGCCACGCCCACCACTTCGTTCGCCTGGTTGTAATCGAGCACCACCCCCGGCGAGACCTCCTCGGACTCGACGATGCGGGAGTCGTCGAGGCGGAAGTAGAGCGCGTCGGCTTCCTTGTCCACGTGCAGCTTCACAACTCACGTCCCATTCTCCCGCCCGCGTGCTGGTGTGAGCCCCCTGTCCTTCAGCAGTAGCCGCTTGACGGTCTCGGCGCAAGGCCGGCGGCGTCGGACGCAGACAGCCCCTCCGAGGAGGGGCTGGAGAGGGCTGGTAGCGCATGGGGGATTCGAACCCCCGATCTCCGCCTTGAGAGGGCGGTGTCCTGGGCCGCTAGACGAATGCGCCTCGGGTTGGCTGGGGATGGAGGATTCGAACCCCCGCTAACTGATCCAGAGTCAGTCGTCCTACCGCTAGACTAATCCCCAGTGCGGCTCCCTTTTCGGGGCCGGCTCCATCTTATCGGCGCGGTCGCGGGGCTCGCAATTGCGGACGTTGCGCAGCGGCGACACTCAGTCGTCGGGGCGGGCGAGGCGCTCCGCCGCGACGTTGAGCCGCTCGACGGCCCGGGCGCGGCCGAGCACGGTCAGCGTCTCGAAGAGCGGCGGCGCGATGCGCTTGCCCGTGATGGCGACGCGCACGGGCGTGAAGACCACGCCCGGCCGCAGCGCCAGCCGATCGGCGAGGGCGCGCAGGGCGGCCTCGATCGCCTCGGTCGTCCAGGGGTCGACGGCCTTGAGCGCCGCGATCGCGCCCTCGAGGGCCGCCAGCGCCCCCGAGGGGTTGTCGCGGAAGCCCTTGCCCATCAACTCCGCGTTGGGGTAGTCGAGCGGGCCGGGGCGCAGGAAGAAATCGACGTACTCCGCGACTTCGGGCAGCCGCTTCACCCGCTCCTGGATCAGCGGCGCGAGCGGCGCCAGCGGGGCCAGATCCAAGGGCCGGGCGACGTCGTCGGGTAGCAGCCGCTCGAGGAACGGCGTGGCCCGATCGAAGAACTCCTGGGGGCCGAGATCGCGCAGGAAGTCGGCGTTCATGGCGTCGAGGCGGGCCTGGTCGAAGGTCGCGGGCGTGACGCCCATGCGGTCGATGTCGAACGCCGCGACGATCTCGGCGACGGACATCTTGGTCGTGTGGTCGTCCTTGGACCAGCCGAGCAGCGCGAGGAAGTTGATCAGCGCCTCCGGGAGGTAACCCTGCTCGGCGTAGGCCTGCACCGACGTCGCCCCGTGGCGCTTGCTGAGCTTGCCCTTGTCGGGCCCCAGAATGACCGGCTGGTGGACGAAGACCGGGGGCTCGAAGCCGAGCGCCTCGTAGAGCAGCATGTGCCGCGGCGCGCTCGGCAGCCACTCGTCGCCGCGGAAGACGTGGCTGATCCGCATGGCGTGATCGTCCACGACGGAGGCCAGGTGATAGGTCGGGAAGCCGTCCTCCTTGAGCAGGACGTTGTCGTCCAGGAGGCGGTTTTCGAAGGCGACGCCGCCGCGCAGGGCGTCCGGCACGACCGTGACGCCCTCGCGGGGCATCCGGAAGCGCACGACGCTGCGCCCGTCCTTGGCCGCGATCTCGGCGTCGATCTGCGCGGCGTCCAGGTCGCGGCAGCGGCTGTCGTAGCCGGGCGGCTGCTTGCGCCGCTGTTGCTCCTTGCGCACGCGGACCACGCGCTCGGGCGAGCAGACGCAGCGGTAGGCGTGACCAGAGGCCAGCAGGCGGGCCGCCGCCGCCTGATAGCCGGGCAGCCGCTCCGACTGGCGATACGGGCCGCACGGGCCGCCGATGTCGGGACCCTCGTCCCAGTGCAGGCCCATCCAGCGCAGGCCCTCGAGGATGCGGGCCTCGGCCCCGGCGACGCCGCGGCCCTGGTCGGTGTCCTCGATGCGGACGATGAAGTCGCCGCCGTGATGGCGCGCGAAGAGCCAGTCGAACAGGGCGGTGCGCACGCTGCCCATGTGCAGCTCGCCGGTGGGGCTGGGACCGAAGCGGACGCGAACACTCATCTGTCTTACTCAGCCTTGCTCAGCCTGACGAAACGGTGCGACTAGCGGATGTGCCGGGAGCGATGGCGCGACTTGCGCCATCGCTTGTCACGCGCCTCCTGCCCCGGGGGGAGCGGCATGGCGGCCGCATCCACGGTACCGCCGATGCCGGCTCCATGCACCGGCGCCTGCCCGCGCAGGGCGTCGAGCAGGGCGTCGATGTCGGCCGGGGGGGCGACGTCGACCCGGATGCGGGCCCCGCTGGTGGGGTGGTCGAAGGCGAGCAGGCGGGCGTGCAGGGCCTGCCGGTCGATCAGGTGCGAGGGATGCCCATAGACCGAGTCGCCGATGATGGGATGGCCCAGCGCCGACAGGTGCACGCGGATCTGATGCGTGCGGCCGGTGATCAGGTGGCAGTCGAGCAGCGAGGTGTCGGTGAAGCGCTCGTCGACGCGGTATTCGGTGGTCGAGGGCTTGCCGCCTTCGACGACGGCCATGCGCCGCGGGTCGGAGCGGTCGCGGCCGACGGGCGCCTCCACGCGCCCCTGCAGCGGGTCGGGGGTTCCGGCGACGACGGCCAGGTAGCGCTTCTCCACGCTGCGGGCGCGGATCTGGTCCTGCAGGCGCTGCAACGAGACCGCGTGCTTGGCCACCATCATGACGCCGCTGGTGTCCTTGTCGAGGCGGTGCACCAGGCCCGGGCGCAGCGCGTCGCCGATCTGCTGCAGGTCGGGGCAGTGCGCCAGCAGGGCGTTGACGAGCGTCGGCTCGCGCTCGCCGGGGGCGGGGTGCACCGTGAGGCCGGCGGGCTTGTTGAGCACGATCAGGTCGGCGTCCTCGTAGCGCACGTCGAGGGGGATGTCGATGGGCTCCGCGACCATCACGGCGGTCGCGGGCTCGGCCTGCACGCGCACCATCTCGCCGGCGCGCAGGCGGTACGAGGGCCGCTCCAGGCCGCCCTCCACCAGGACGAGGCCCTCGTTGATGAGGCGCCGCGCGTGGGTGCGGGAGAGCGGGGGCAGCCGCCGGGCGACGAACACGTCCAGCCGCTCACCGTCGCCGTCGGCCATGATCTCGGAGGGGGGCATCGCGCGGGGGAGTAGATCGAATGGCATCAGCGGTGGGGGGCGGATCGCGTGGCGTCGCGCACGACCAGCGTGACGAGGATGAGGCCGACGCCCACGTTGATGCCGGCGTCGGCCACGTTGAAGGCGGGGAACTCGTTGAAGTTGATGAAGTCGGTCACGCTGCCCTGGTACACGCGATCGAGCAGGTTGCCGACGGCGCCGCCCAGGATCAGCGCCAGGCCCAGCCGCGCCACCCAGTGGTCGACGACGGGGAAGAGGTAGTAGACGCCGAGCACGACGATCGCGATCAGGGCGGAGACCGCGAGCAGGCTGTTGGTGTCGTTGAAGAGGTTGAACGCGCCGCCGCTGTTCTCGAAGTGCGAGAAGCGGAAGAACGGCGCCAGCCGCTCGTGGTCGCCCTCGGCCAGGGCGCCGCGCACGATCAGCTTGGTGATCTGGTCGAAGGCGACCCAGGCGAGCACCGTGGCCGCGAAGATCGCGTCCTGGCGACCGCGCCCGGCGCGCCCCTCGCGGAGGCGCCGCCGGACGCCGCCGAGCGCGCGCCGGGCCGGGACGGGCGGGTCGGCCGACTCGTGGGCCGGCTCGGGGGCCGGCGAGACATCGGATTGGGTCGTCATGACATCGAGCGTACACGGGCCGTGCGTCCGCTCCGCGCGCGGCGGCGTACTAGGCTGGAGCGACGTACCATGCAGCCGACACATGCCGCCGCGCCGCCAGCGGGCGGCGTCCGCACTCGGATCGGAGCCGCCACGTGACGACCCTGTTCAGCGAGCAGCACGAGGACCGCGTCGACGGGCCCAACCGCCTGCCGCCCGGTCAGCGCCTGACCGAGCAGTGGCCGGTCCTCACCTACGGGGCGACACCGCGCGTGGAGCTGCGCGACTGGAGCCTGCGCGTGTGGGGCGAAGTCGAGCAGGAGATGGAGTGGAACTGGGAGCAGTTCCAGGCCCTGGGCACGGAGGAGCGCACGAACGACATCCACTGCGTGACGCACTGGTCGCGCTTCGACAACAACTGGGAGGGCGTCCTGATCGAGACGATCCTGCGGCAGGTGCGGCCCACGCCGCGGGCCGCGGCGGTGATGTTCCACTCGTACGGCGGCTACACGACGAACGTCAGCTTGGACGACCTGGCGCAAGACGACCACGCGATGATCGCTTTCTCCCACGACGGCGAGCCGATCCCCGCCGTGCATGGGGGCCCGGTGCGCGGGGTGGTGCCGTCGCTGTACTTCTGGAAGAGCGCCAAGTGGCTGCAGGGCATGGAGATCCTGCCCATGGACCGGCCCGGCTTCTGGGAGATGTACGGCTATCACCTGCGCGGCGACCCCTGGGCCGAAGAGCGCTACTCGTAGTCCCGGGCCCCATGACCAGCACCGCCCCATGACCACTACCGTCCCCTGCCACATCGACGACCCCACGAATCGCGCCATCCTCGCGATCTCGGAGGACCAGCTGCAGGGCTTCCAGCGCGACCCCATGGGGGAGATCGCGCGGCGCAGCGGCGTCCCGGCGGCCGTCGTGCTGGAGCGCATCCAGGCGATGCTGACGGCGGGCACGATCCGCCGGGTGCGGCAGACGCTGCTGGCCACGAACCTGGCGCGCGGCGCGCTCGTCGCCTGGGAGGTGCCCGAGGATCGGCTGCGCGACGCCTTCGACTACATGTTCCAGCAGGACCCGTTCTCGGGGCACGTGGTCGTGCGCACGACGGACGCGGCCAACCCCGGCGCGCACTATCGCCTGTGGACGACGCTGAAGACGCCGCAGGGATTCTCGCTGCGCAAGCACGCCGACTACCTGTGCCGCCAGACGGGCGCCACGCGCTTCCGGCTGATGCCCGCCAAGCGCCTCTTCGCGCTGGGCGTCGGCCACGTGCGGCGGCGCGAGATCGCCCCCGGCGCCCGCACGCCCGAGCCCGGGCGGGTGCTCGATACGAACGTGGCGACGCTGACGCCGGAGGAATGGCGCGTGGTCGAGGGGCTCAAAGAGGAGTTCGCGCCGGGGGCGCTGTCCGGCGACGTCTGGGCGCCGCGCGCGGCGGCGGCGGGCGTGCCGCTGTCGCGGTTCTGCCGCGTGGCGGAGTCGCTCGACGCGCGGGGGCTGGTGGGCCGCTTCTCGACCTTCCTCGAGCACGTCAAGCCGGTGGGCGCGGCCCCGCCGGTGACCCGCTACAACGCCCTCTTCCACTGGGCGGTGCCGCCCGGCCGGGAGCTTGACGCGGGGCGCGAGGTGGGCCGCCATCACATCATGACCCACGCCTACTGGCGCGAGGGCGGGCCGGAGTTCCACGACGTCAACGTGATGGGCGTGGCGCACGGGACCGACAAGGCGCGGCTGCTGGCGCACAAGGCGGCGATCGACGCGCATCTCGAGGAGGCGGGCATCCCGCTGGCCTACACGGCGGTGTTCTGGGGCGGGCGCAGCGAGATCAAGCCCAGCGAGGTGCTGCCAGCGGCCTATCTGGGCTGGTGCGCGCAGGCGGGCATCGACCCGGCGCACATGCGCGAGGACGCCGGGGCCGGGCGCCCCGTCTGAGCGCGCCGGCCTGAGCACGCCCGCCCAGCCGCCCGGCCGCGGCGCTCCATCTGGGAGGCCGGGGGCCGCGCCGCCGCCGGACGACGCCCCGGCGACACCGCGCCGCGTTGACAGCCCCCCGCCACCTGCGTAGATTGTGTGGGTTGCCCAGACGCCCGGGAGCCCGTGTTCCACGCGTTGCCGGTCGGTCTGGGTCACCTTCGCAACCGAATAGTGTGCACGAGCGACCAACGAATTGGCCCAGCGCAAGCTGGGCAAAACTGGTCATGACGGCGCCACGCCGGACTCCCACGTGGTGGATTTGCTGCGCCTGGCGCAGCGGATGCCCCGGGGGAACCGCGGTGTGCGTCGTTGTCCTGACCATCTGAAGTACATCACACATGCTGAGACCGTAGAGCAGGTCAAGCGACTACGGCGCACGGTGGATGCCTTGGCACTTCGAGCCGATGAAGGGCGTGGCTAGGCTGCGATAAGCCACGGGGAGCTGTTCAGCAAGCTGATCCGTGGATTCCCGAATGGGGCAACCCGGCGGCGGTCATACGCCGTCACCCCGGACTGAACACATAGGTCCGGTGGAGGTAAGCGGGGGAACTGAAACATCTCAGTACCCCGAGGAAAAGAGAATTATTCCCCTAGTAGTGGCGAGCGAACGGGGAGGAGCCCAAACCCAGTGTTCTTAACGGTGGTATGGCCTATGGGCACTGGGGGTAGTGGACGCCGGCCGCTGACGCAAACCCGTCAGCAGACAGTTACCAATCCTCCGTCTAGCGGAAGGTCCCTGGAACGGGCCGCCAAAGAGGGTGAGAGCCCCGTAGGCGAAAGACGGCGGACTGTCGCTGGCTGATCCGAAGTACCACGCAGCACGAGAAAGTGCGTGGGAAGCAGGGAGGCCCACCTCCCAAGGCTAAATACTCGAAGTGACCGATAGCGGACAAGTACCGTGAGGGAAAGGTGAAAAGCACCCCGGAAGGGGAGTGAAATAGTTCCTGAAACCGTGTGCTTTCGAGCAGTTGAAGGACGTCTGCGGACGTCTGCCAGCGTGCCTATTGAAGAATGAGCCGGCGAGTTCCCCTCCGTGGCAAGGTTAAGCCAGGTTTCTGGCGGAGCCGGAGCGAAAGCGAGTCTGAACAGGGCGTCAGAGTCGCGGGGGGCAGACCCGAAACCAGGTGAGCTATCCATGGCCAGGGTGAAGCGGGTGTAACAGCCCGTGGAGGCCCGAACCTACTTCCGTTGCAAAGGGACAGGATGAGCTGTGGATAGAGGTGAAATGCCAAGCGAACCTGGAGATAGCTGGTTCTCCCCGAAATGCCTTTAGGGGCAGCGTCGATGTAACCGACCGTGGAGGTAGGGCTCTGAATGGGCTAGGGGGCGAGCAGCCTACCAACCCCAATCAAACCGCGAATGCCACGGCCGTCGCATCGGCAGTGAGACTATGGGGGCTAAGCTTCATAGTCAAAAGGGAAACAGCCCAGACCACCGGTTAAGGTCCCGAAATCTCTGCTTAGTGGAAAAGGAAGTTGAACCGCCCAGACAACCAGGAGGTTGGCTTAGAAGCAGCCATCCTTGAAAGAGTGCGTAATAGCTCACTGGTCGAGTGGTTTGGCGCCGACAATGTAACGGGGCTCAAGCAGAGTACCGAAACCGTGGACGCGTCTTCGGACGCGTGGTAGGGGAGCGTTCCGTTCAGCAGTGAAGCGGGACCCGTGAGGGCCCGTGGAGCGGACGGAAGTGAGAATGCCGGTATGAGTAGCGCAAGGCGTGTGCGAACCACGCCCACCGTATACCTAAGGGTTCCTACGGAAGGGCAATCCGCGTAGGGTTAGGCGGGCCTAAGCCGAGGACAGCCGTCGTAGGCGATGGACAGCCGGTTCATATTCCGGCCCCACCATCTGACCGTTTGAGGCGCGGGGGGGACCCAGGTTGGAAGCCGGAGCGTGCCGATTGGACATGGTGCGTTGCTCAGCCGTAGGCGTCTGTGGGGCGAAAACCCACAGGTTAAGCGGAGGGCTGGGCGGAAGCGGCGACGTCAGTCAAAGCGACTCTGGTGGCCCTATCCTGGCAAGAAAAGCCCCGGCGCCGAGGGACGATGGTGCCCGTACCGCAAACCGACACTGGTAGGTGGGGGTAAGTACCTTCAGGTGGACGAGTGATTCCTCGCTAAGGAACTCGGCAAAATCGCTCCGTAACTTCGGGAGAAGGAGCGCCCTCGGCGGTAGCTGATTGACTTCAGCAGCGGCGGAGGGCCGCAGTGAGCAGGCCCAGGCGACTGTTTAACAAAAACACAGGTCTCTGCTAACGCGAAAGCGGACGTATAGGGGCTGACGCCTGCCCGGTGCTGGAAGGTTAAGGGGAGAGGTTCACGCTTCAATCCGAAGCCCCAGTGAACGGCGGCCGTAACTATAACGGTCCTAAGGTAGCGAAATTCCTTGTCGGGTAAGTTCCGACCCGCACGAATGGCGTAACGATCTGGGCACTGTCTCGGCGGGGAGCTCGGCGAAATTGAAGTGGCCGTGAAGATGCGGCCTTCTCGCAGATGGACAAAAAGACCCCGTGGAGCTTTACTGTAGCTTGGCACTGGAGGCCGTCCTGCGATGCGTAGGATAGGTGGGAGCCGGCGAACCGGGACTTTCGGGCCCCGGGGAGGCATCCTTGAAATACCACCCTTCCCATGATGTCCTTCTAACTCTTGAGCAAGCAAGAGGACCGTGCCTGGTGGGCAGTTTGACTGGGGCGGTCGCCTCCCAAAATGTAACGGAGGCGCGCAATGGTTCCCTTAGGGTGGATGGAAATCACCTGGCACGTGTATTGGCATAAGGGAGCTTGACTGCAAGACAGACACGTCGAGCAGGGACGAAAGTCGGCCAAAGTGATCCTACGGTTCCGAGTGGTAGGGCCGTGGCTTATCGGATAAAAGTTACCCCGGGGATAACAGGCTTATCTCGCCCGAGAGTTCACATCGCCGGCGAGGTTTGGCACCTCGATGTCGGCTCGTCGCATCCTGGGGCTGAAGCTGGTCCCAAGGGTTGGGCTGTTCGCCCATTAAAGCGGCACGCGAGCTGGGTTCAGAACGTCGTGAGACAGTTCGGTCTCTATCCTCTGTGAGCGTTGGAGCGTTGCGGAGATCTGCCCCTAGTACGAGAGGACCGGGGTGGACGGACCGCTGGTGTACCAGTTGGGGGGCCATCCCCCATCGCTGGGTAGCCATGTCCGGTCAGGAGAAGCGCTGAAAGCATCTAAGCGCGAAGCCCACTCCAAGATGAGCGCTCCCACCGGTTTAAACCGGGTAAGACCACGGGAAGATCACCCGTTAGATAGGCGGCATGTGGAAGTCCGGCAACGGGCGCAGCAGAGCCGTACTAATGGTCGAGGGCTTGACCTGCTCTTCGGCCTCAGCAGTGTGATGTTCTCAGGTGGTTGGGACACCAACGCAACGGTCGCGTGCACACCATTCGGGCGACGCTGCGGGATGGAGCAGTGGTAGCTCGTCGGGCTCATAACCCGAAGGTCGCAGGTTCGAATCCTGCTCCCGCTACCAAGCAGCAATCGAGAGGCCCCCAGTGATGGGGGCCTCTCGTCGTGTCTGGGGATCGGCGTGTCTGGCGATCGGTCTCCGGGGATCGCGGCGATCAGCGGGGCGCGGCGGTCAGCAGGGGCGCGACGGTCAGAGGCCGCGCGCGAGATCCTCATCGGTGCCGGCGAAGACCAGCAGGTCGCCGGGCTCGATGAGCTGGGAGCGCAGCGGGTTGAGCTGCACCGCCTCGCCCCGCACGACCATCAGCAGGCGGCGCGTGCCGATCTGCTCCACGTCGTCGAGGCGCCGCGCCTGCAGCCCCTCCGGCGCCGCGTAGACGCCGATGCCGTACTGCGGGGTCAGCGTGAGGTAGTCCTGCGCCGTCCGCGCGAGCAGCAGATGGGCCAGGCGCTCGCCCCCGTCGGCCTCGGGCTGCACGACGTGGTGGGCGCCGATCCGCCGCAGGATGGTGGCGTGGCGCTCGCTGCTGGCCTTGGCGAAGATCGTGCCGACGCCCAGGGAGTGCAGGTTCATGGTGCCCAGCACGCTGGCTTCGAGCTCCGCCGTCGCCACGACGCCGAAGTCCATGCGCGCGGCGCCCAGTTCGCGCAGCGCGTCCAGGTCGGTGATGTCGGCCGTGGCGGCGCGGGAGACGTCGTCGGCCAGGATCTGGACGCCCGCGGCGTTCTGATCGACGGCCAGGACGTCGTGCCCGAGCTCGGCCAGGGTGAGGCAGAGCTGCCGCCCGAAGCGCCCCAGACCCAGCACCGCGACTTGCATGCGCGCTCCTCCGCTGCCGACGCTCCTCCGCTGCCGACAGCAGTGTATCGCGGGCCGGCGCCGGCGGCCGCCCGGGCCGTCTGTGTCGCGGGGGAATCGCAGGCTAGGCTGTATCGGGCGGTCCAGCCGCCATCGGGGCCCCATCGTCTAGAGGCCTAGGACGCCAGCCTTTCAAGCTGGTAGCACGGGTTCGAATCCCGTTGGGGCTACCACCGATCTCCGCCGCCGGATGCGCCCGGCCGTCGCGCCGCCGGCCCCGCGGCGGCTCCTGCGGCGCGACACGCGGCATCTCGCGGTGCACGAGACGTAATGCGCTCTTGTATCCCCGGCCAAAGACTGGTAGACCAGTGAGCACCGTTCGGCATCCCGCAGGCGGGTCACGGGGGCGCGCACCGGGCCGGAATGATTTGGGGAGGTTCCCATGCTTGATCTCTTGGACCGGGGCCATCGGGGGCGCGCGTTCGTCGTGTTCGCGCTGGCCATCGTGCTGGCCGCATTCGCCCTTGGGGCGTGCGGCGGCGACGACGACGGCGACGGCGACTCGGGCGCCCGCGGCGACACGCTGGCGACCGTGGTCGACCGTGGCGAGTTGAAGTGCGGCGTCAAGCAGACGCAGCCGCTGTTCGGGTTCAAGGAAGCCGACGGCAGCGTCTCGGGCTTCGACATCGAGTTCTGCAAGGCCATCGCGGCGGCAGTGCTGGGCGACGCGGACGCGGTCGAGTTCATCGACGCGTCGGACGCCTCCACCCGGTTCGAGTTGCTCAACGATGAGCAGATCGACGTGCTGATTCGCACCACCACGATCACCGCCTCGCGGGACCGCGAGCTGGGCGTCGACTTCGCCCAGACCACGTTCTACACGGGTCAAGCGTTCGCCGTCCGCAAGGACTCGGGCATCAACTCGACGGCCGACATGGGCGACGCCGCCATCTGCGTGCAGTCCGGGACGACCACCGAGCAGAACGTGGCCGACCACTTCACCGACATCGGGCTGACCTACGATCCGCTGGGCGGGCTCAGCCAGGATGTCGCGGAGAGCTTCTTCGCCGGACGCTGCGACGTGCTGACCGCGGACTCGTCGGACCTCGCCTCGCGCATCGCGGTGCGCGATGACCGGGACGAGTACGTGATCCTGGGCCAGGTCATCTCCAAGGAGCCGCTGGCGCCCGGCGTCCGCGACTACGACAGCGAGTGGAAAGACGTGGTCAACTGGGTCGTTCACGGCCTGATCGCGGCCGAGGAGCTGGGCATCACCCGGAGCAACGTGGCCTCGATGGCGGCGAACCCGCCCAACACGAACATCGCGCGCCTGCTCGGCGTCTCCTATGAGGGCGGCTCCGTGGCCACGCTCGGCTTCGACGGCGTCAACGCGCAGTTCATCCAGCGCGCGATCGCCGCGGTGGGCAACTACGGCGAGATCTACGCCAACACCATTGGCGACAACATCCCGCGGGCCTGCACGCTCAACGCGCTGGCGATCGACAACTCGGTCGACTGTCCGGCCGGCGCGGGCGGCATCCAGTACGCACTGCCTTTCCGCTAGGCCCAGCCTGCGGCAGGCGGCGCCACGACACGGCGCCAAGCGGGGCTGCCTCCTCCAGGGGGTGGCCCCGCTGCCCATGCCGGGAGTAGTCTGTCGCGCACAGATGAAGCGCCCGCTGCGCGCCCCCTGCGCGCAGCCCTGAGTCGTCACGGATTCGGCTGGCCCCGATGTCGACCCACGCCCCCACCGGCAGCGTCCACGTCCCGATCATCCATCGGCGTGGCTTTCGTGATCTGCTCAAGCAGGGCGCCTACGTCGCCGTCACGGCGATCGTCCTCGCCTACGTGCTCGCCTCGTTGGAGCTGCGCGATTTCGGGTTCGGCTTCCTCAGCGAGCCGGCCGGCTTCGCCGTCGGCAGCCAGTGGCTGACGGATGTCGACGGCGTCACCAACTCCCGCCTCACGATGTACCTCGTCGGCGTCTGGGCGACGATCCGCGCCGTCCTCGTCGGAATCATGCTGGCCACCGTGGTCGGCGTGGTCGTCGGGGTGGCGCGGCTCTCCCCGAACTGGCTCGTCGCGCGCATGGCGATGCTGTTCGTCGAGGCCTTCCGCAACACCCCGCTGCTGGTCCAGGTCGTGCTCTGGTACGCGATCCTGCTGGTGGGCGCCCCGCGGATCGAGAACGCGATCAACGTCGGCGACTCCCTCTTCGTCTCCGGGCGCGGCATCGCGATTCCCTGGCCCGTCCCCAACGGCGGCCTGTGGGGCTCGCCCGATTGGTTCGTGGCCGTGTGGGTCGTCGCGCTGCTGGCGCTGGGCTACTTCGCGATGCGCGTGCGCCGGCAGCGCCAGGAGCGCGAGCGCGAGAGCGGCCGGCCGCTCAATCCCAACCGTTACGCCTTCGGCATCTTCGCCGCCGGCGCCGTGATCTCGTTCCTGGTGCTGGGGGGGCCGGTCAGCATCGACCGGCCCATCGTCGACGACACGGGCATCTCGCTGACCTACCGCGAGGGCATGACGATCAAGCCCGAGTTCGCCTCGCTGGTGCTGGGCCTGACGATGTACACCGGCTCGTTCATCGCCGAGATCGTGCGCGGCAGTATCCAGGCGCTGCCGCGGGGGCAAACCGAAGCCGCCAGCGCGGTGGGCCTCAGCGGCTACCAGCGGCTCTCCTTGATCATCCTGCCGCAAGCGCTGCGACAGATGCTCCCGTCCGTCACCAACCAGTACCTCAACGTCAACAAGAACTCGTCGCTGGCCTACGCGGTGCTCTACGACGACCTGTTCCGGGTCGCCACGATCGTCCAGAACAAGGCCGGCCACGCGCTCGAGATGTTCTTCGTGATCATCGTCACCTACATGATCGTCTCGTTCACGATCTCGGCCGTGATGAACTTCTTCAACGCGCGGGTGACCGCGCACGACGTCTAGGGAGGCGGGCCAATGGTCAACATGCCCGCACAGCCAATGCGGAAGATCGTTCTGCCGCCCCACCGCGAGCGGGCCCGCCGGCCGCGCTCCGTGCGCATCCGCAGCTGGCTGCGCCGCAACCTCTTCGCCTCGCGCGCCGGGATCGCGCTCACGCTCGTCACGACGATTTTCCTGGGGCTGGTGCTGGCCGGGATCATCTGGTTCATCTTCATCGACGCGAACTGGGGCGTGATCACCTCGAACCGCTGGCTGCTCTTCGCCGGCGCCTTCCCGCACGAGGAGGCCTGGCGGCTCTGGTTCAGCATCGCGACGGTGATGTTCGCGGTCGGGCTTGCCTACGGCACGTGGTCGGGTTTGGGCCAGCGCGACCACCTGTTCATCGGCGTCGTCGCGGCGTTCCTGCTGTTCCTGATGGCCCACGGCGGCGCGGCGATCTGGTCCTCGCTCTGGTTCCTCATCGCGATCGGCATGCTCTACGCGGGCTACGCCCTGACGATCCGCTTGCCGCGCGAATTCGGCCCCCGCCGCAGCATGCAGAACCGCATGGTCGGCGGCCTGCTCGTCCTGCTGCTGCCGATCGTGCTGCTCATCCTGATGGCCGGCGGTGGCGCCAGCATGCGCGAGCTCGACGGCTTCGTGCTCAACCTGGTGCTGGCGCCCGTGGGCATCGTCGGCGGGCTGATCGTCGCGATCCCGCTCGCGATCGGGCGCGCCTCGTCGATGCGCGCGATCTCCTGGACCTGCACCACCTACATCGAAGTGGTCCGCGGCGCGCCGTTGCTCGGCTGGCTGTTCGTCGCGCTGTTCATCCTCGATGACGTGGTCGGCGGCGACCTGGTCGTGCGCGCGGCGGTCGTGCTCGCGGTCTTCACCGGCGCCTACATGGCCGAGTACATCCGCGGCGCGCTGCAGTCGATGCCGCGCGGCCAGTACGAGGCCGCCCACTCCGTGGGCCTCAACCGCTCGCAGTCGCTGCGGCTGATCATCCTGCCGCAGGCGCTGCGCAATTCCATCCCGCCGATCGTCGGCCAAGCCATCTCGATCTGGAAGGACACGACGCTGGTGACCGTGATCCTGCCGCTGCGCGAACTCAAGGGCAACGCCGACTCCGCCATCGCGCAGTTCCAGTTCACGCCCGACCGCATCGAGGCCTACCTCTTCGTCGCGCTGATCTTCTGGATCGTGGCATTCATGATGTCGCGCATCTCGCAGCGGGTGGAGCGCGCCCAGGGCGTGGGCGAACGATAGGATCGCACTGGGTACGATCGCACTGTGGAGGTGCCGCATGACGACAGAACCGACCGCTGAATCCACCGCAGGCCCGGCGCCCGCGGACGCGCCCATGACCAGCGACGCGAACGGCCGCGCCGGCCGGCTGGTGGGCGCGCCGGACATCATCATCGCCGAGGGCGTCTCGAAGTGGTTCGGCGACTTCCAGGCGCTCGACGAGGTCTCGCTGACCGTCAAGGAGCACGAGATCGTCGTCATCCTGGGGCCGTCCGGCTCGGGCAAATCGACGTTCATCCGCTGCCTCAATCGGCTCGAGGAGCACGACGCCGGGCGCATCGTGATCGACGGGACCGAGCTCAACGAGGATGTCCGCATCATGCAGGCCATCCGCTCGGAAGTGGGGATGGTCTTCCAGCAGTTCAACCTCTTCCCGCACCTTTCGGTGATGAGCAACATCACGCTCGGCCCGCAGAAAGTGCGGCACATGCCCAAGCACGAGGCGAACCAGTTGGCGATGGAGCTGCTCGACCGGGTGGGCATCCCCGAGCAGGCCGACAAGTTCCCCGCGCAGTTGTCGGGCGGGCAGCAGCAGCGCGTCGCGATCGCCCGGGCGCTGGCCATGCAGCCGAAGATCATGCTGTTCGACGAGCCCACCTCGGCGCTCGACCCGGAGATGATCAAGGAAGTGCTCGACGTGATGCGCGAGCTGGCCGAGTCGGGCATGACGATGCTCGTCGTCACCCACGAGATGGGCTTCGCGCGGGAGGTGGCGGACCGGCTGTTCTTCTTCGACGAAGGCGCCCTGGTCGAGCAGGGCACCCCGCAGCACTTCTTCGAGAACCCCCGCGAGGATCGCACGAAGCTCTTCCTCAGCCAGATCCTGTAGGGGCCCGTCGGTGGGGCTCAGTCTGGGGGGCCGTCGCGCCGCGGACGGCCGGCCTGGACGTCGTAGACCTTCAGCACTTCGTCGCCGTAGTGGTTGATCACCTTGACCGCGATCTTGCCGCTCGGGGGCACGGGGAAGGGGCGGCTGCGCGTCACGTAGAGCGAGGCCCAGGCGTCCTCGTCGATCTCGGCGCGGAGCGCGCGCTGCAGGCGGTCGTACGGCTTGTCCGCGCCCGTGAAGTAGGCGTGGCGCACGAAGAAGCTCTGCTCGTCGTAGGCGCTGTCGATAAACCAGCAGGCGATCTCGTCCGTGGACGCGGAGCGCACTTCGCCGCTGGTCGGGTCGTAGACATCGACGCCGCGGATCTCGACGACGATCTCGCCGTCCGGCGTCGCCTCGATCTTGATGTCCGGCTCGCCGAAGACGGTGAAGAGGTTGCCCGCGCCGGTCTTCTTCAGCAGCTCGTCCCCCATCGCGAGATCGGGGTTCATGCGCGCGAGCATCACCGGCAGCTTGCCGTACTGGCGCTCGCTCTCGGCGACGGCGAAGCCGCCGCCCCGGTCGTTCCCGGCACTCGATTCCGGGGCGAACTCCAGCGTCTTCTCGCCGGCGTGGGCGTCGAAGGCGAAGCCGCAGACCACGAGCAGGTCGTAGCCGATGCCGCGGATCGCCGCCCGCGCCGCGCGCTCGACCTGCTCCGCGCCGACCGTGCCGTGCTCGGGGCCGATTGAGACGGCGACGCGACACTTGCGGCCGTCGCGCTCCGCGTACTCGCCCTCGGCGTGAATCCAGGGATCGCCGGCGATCGGGTCGAGGCGGGCGAATTCGAGCCGCTCGGTGCGCTTCGTGTTCTGCACGCCCGCCTTGCCGAGGTTCTCGATGATCGTGGCGGCGAAGTCGGGGCGCACGGGATCCGCGGCCGCCTCACGCACCGAGGCGGGCGCGTCCTCGTCCGCGGCGATCATGCGGTGCGGCGAGAGGCTCTCGACGGTGAACGAGCCCGCCACGCGCACCCGCTTCGCGTCCTCGTAGGGCTGGTCGTAGAGGATCTCGCTCTCCGAGTTGCGGCCAATCGACTCGTCGATCTCGCGCTGGCGGGCGAGGCGCTGCGTCCACCACTGCCCGTGCGCCGCGACGGCCGGGGCCGGCCAGTCCGCGCCGGCCTCGCGGGGGATCTCCCACTCCTGCCATGCCTCGCCCAGCGCCGCGTTGAGCGCCGCGCGCAGCGGCTCGAGGCGCTCCTGGAAGCGCTCCCAGATGACGTCGATCTCCTCGTTGTTGGCGATGTCGCGCAGCTGGATGTGCGGCGCGCGCTTGTAGACGAAGCCCTGCCGGATGTCGCCCGAGGTCGGGCCGTCGCCGGCCGGCAGGCCGCTGGCCTTCGCCTCCTGCGCGCGGCCCTCGGGCGTGTCGGCCAGGTGGTAGTAGGGGTAGCGCGCCGCCATCAGCCGCGTGCGCGCCAGCGTCAGCGCCACCCGCGAGGTGTCGATCGTGATCCAGCGCCGCCCCCACTGCTCGGCGACGTAGGCCGTCGTCCCGCTCCCGCACGTCGGGTCGAGCACGAGGTCGCCGGGGTCCGTCGCCATGAGCACGCAACGCTCGATGACCGTCGCAGACGTCTGTACTACGTATGACTTCGGATCAGCGAACCCACTGACCACAGTGTCGGACCAATGATCCGATACGGGAGACACAGGAAAGTCAGCTAGGTAGCGCTTCTGCCTTAGTGTGCGCCCGATCGCCAGGAGGCGCCCAGACCGCGCCATGCGCGTTAGCCCGACCGGGGCCGTCTTCCAGTGCCGATCATTCCGAGACCCACGAGCCGGTCGGTACGTCGATCCTTCGAACACGAAGCCGCCTGATGAGTTCGGGGAAAATCCATCCGATGTCAGATTGTCGTGGCTGAGAAGCCTCGTGGCTCTGTCTGTCTTCGTTGACGCTCGATCGGCCATCGTCGCTCGGCGAGCAACTAACGAGTGCGCGTCTTCAGCAAGGTTGAACTGGCCAGATTCGCGATCGAGTGTTGATTTTGGCTTGTAGAGCCTCCTGAACTTCAGAGAGCTCTGATCCTTGGCATGCCAAAGGAGGTAATCGTGCACCTGCGGAACGTACTTCGAGGCGGAGTGCCCTGACTTCCGGAATACTATCGTGCCTACGAAATTCTCACTGCCGAACACCTCGTCCAGAACGGCGCGCACGAGGTGGACGTTCTCATCGCCGATCTGGACGAAGATGCTTCCGGTCTCCGCCAGCAGGTCGCGGGCGACCGTGAAGCGGTCGCGCAGGTAGGTGAGATAGGAGTGGATGCCGAGCTGCCAAGTGTCGCGGAAGGCGCGCACCTGCTCGGGCTGGCGCGTCGTGTCCTCGGCGCGGCCGTCGCGCACGTCGCGCTTGCGGGTCGAGACCTGCCAGTTGGAGCCGAACTTGATGCCGTAGGGCGGGTCGAGGTAGATGCACTGGACCTTGCCGCGCAGGCTCTCCTTCTCCGCCAGCGAGGTCATCACCAGCAGCGAGTCGCCGAGGATCATGCGGTTCGACCAGTGCTGGTCGTGCTGGTAGAATTCCAGCTTCCGCTCCAGGCTGCCGATGCCGTTGAAATCGGCGAAGAAGTCCAGTTGCGCGTCCTCGCGCTGGCCGTTGCGCCGCAGATCTTCGATGATCGCCCGCGGCCGGATCTTCTCCTGGATGTAGACGGGCACGACCGGCACAACGAGGTCCTCGCCATCGAGCGCGTCCTTGCCCTGCCAGACGAGTTGCGGGTCGAGCGCGGGGTCGCGCGGCCAGCGCACGAAGTCGCGGACGTCCTCGTCCTCGTCGGGGATGAACTCGCGCAGTTCCTCGGTGGGGATGTTCGTGCGCGTGTCCCCGTGCTGGATCGCTTCGACGTCTGTGCGCCGCTTCGGGCCGCTCCGTCGCGCCATCGTCAGCCTCCCGCCGCTGCCTGCGGCCGTCCAGTCCGCCCACGGTCATTGCGCTCCGCCAGCCAGGCGCGCAGTTCGGTGCGCATGTTCCAGGGGTCGCGCGCCTCGAAGAAGGCCCAGCGTCCCCAGCCGCCGTGGTTGTTGACGGCGGGCGTCCAGTGCGTGCGCGCCGCGTCCGTCTTCGCCTGCTTCTCGGGCAGGTCGCGCCCGCTGACCTCCAGCACGAGGTGGAGCAGGTCGCCGGGCCCGCGCCCGTCGTCGAGATGGGCGACGAAGTCGGGGTAGTACCAGCGCTCGGCGCCGCCGTACGTGTAGGGGATGCGGAACTCGCAGCCGTGGTTCTTCACGTAGTGCAGGACCTCCGGCATCGTCTCGAGGGTCTCGGCGGCCTTCTGCTCCCAGCTGCCGGTGTCGGCGACGACGTGCGAGACGTGGCACTTCGCCGCGTTCGTGACCATCACCGGGCGCGTCGTCTGCAGGTCGACGAAGCGCGAGGAGGCGCGCGGGTTGTAGTGGTTGACGATCGGCTTGAGTTGCTCGGCGCCCGGCCCGGAACGGACGATCGAGCTGAAGATGCGCTCGGCGGCGCGATCGCCGAGCCGGCCGACGAGCAGCAGTTGGGGGTAAACGTTGTCCTTCAACTCGACGCACTCGCGCAGCCACTGCCCCGAGATGCGCAGCAGCGAGGGGAAGGCCCAGAGTTGCCGGTCCCCGAGGACGTCGCGGAAATGGCGTTCCAGCACGCGCCGCGCCAGGTGGAAGGCGATCGTCTGCTCGCGCTGCTTCCGCAGATCCACCAGGGTGTGCACGTCATCCTCGCCGAGGATCGATGCCACGGTCGTCTCGGTCGGCACGTCCTGGGTGGAGATGGTCAGCCGCGACGCGTCGCCGAATTCCGCGGTCAGCGGCTGCGGCTCGAAGTCGTAGCGGTAGCCGGTGAGGTTGGGGAACACGATCTCGGCCTGGGCGCGATCCGGCAGGGCGCGGACGCGCGTCGGCTGCGGACCCTGAACGACGCCGGTCGCCGCGCCGGACGCGGGGATGAACGAGAACGGCACGCCGTAGACCTCGGCGTACTCGGGGTCGAACAGCCCGTCGGCGTTCGGCTCGTAGCTGCGGCGGCGCAGCGCGCGCCCGACCACCTGCTCGCAGAGCAGTTGCGTGCCGAAGGCGCGGACGCCGAGGACGTGCGTGACGCTGTTCGCGTCCCAGCCTTCGGTCAGCATCGAGACGGAGACGACGCAGCGGATGCGTTCGCCGAGGCGCCCCGGCTTGCCGACGGTGTTCATGACTTCGCGCAGCAGGTCCTCGTCCGCGATATCCGCGCTGTCGCGGCCCGGGTAGCGGTGACGGTAGTCGCGCTTGAACTCGTCGATCTCGCTGCGGGCGATGCGCTTGAAGGCGGCGCTCATCTGGTCGCCGGACTCCAGCTCGGCGCTGTCGATCAGGATCGTGTTGGGCCGGGGGTTGCGGCGGCCGTCGGTCGCGTTGCTGAACAGCGCCAGGGCGCCGTCGCGGACGTACGGCTCCCCGCCATCCGGGCTCTGCTGTTCCCATCCGCCCACGAAGTCGTAGACCAGCTTCGAGACGTTGGTGTTGTTGCAGACGATGATGAAGACGGGCGGCGACCCGTGCTCGCGGGCGGCGGCGTCCCCCTGCCAGCGCTCGTAGGCGCGCTTGTAGTTGCCGTAGAGCTGGAGCAACGCCGCTTCCAGTGCGGGGGGCAAGTTCGGCTTGCCGGCGACGGCGCCGGTCTTGCGCCCTTGCTTCGGGAGTTCGTCGCGGATCTGGATCCAGAGGTTGCGGTAGACCGGCTGTTCCGAGGTTCCCGCATCATCGCTGACGGGCACGCGCGGCACCTTCACGATGCCGCTCTCGATCGCGTCGATCAGCGAGAAATCCGACACCACCCAGGGGAACAGCGTGCCTTCGTCGTAGCCGGAGCCGCGCAGGAAGAACGGCGTCGCCGAGAGGTCGTAGACGACCTTGATGCCGAGTTCGCGCTGCACCCACTGCAGGCCGCTGAGCCAGATATGGGCTTGCTTGCTGCGCTCCTTGGCCTCGCGGCGCTCGTCGGCGGTCAGCCGTTCCTTCTTGGCCGCCGCGCGCCCCCGGTAGCAGTGGTGCGCCTCGTCGTTGAAGACGATGATCTGCCGCTTCGTCCCGAGGCCGAGGTCGCGACGCAGGCGCCTCACCACCTGCGCCTCGGTCTCGACGTGCCCGACGCCCACGGATGTCCCGCCGGCCTCCATGATTTGCTGGTGCAGTTTTCCGGCGTCGCTCGTCTTGCGCGGCAGGAACTTGTGGAAGTTGACGACGTGGATCTTCGCCTGCCCGAGCCGCTCAACGAGATCGGGCGGCACGATGTCGCGCTCCGCGTAGTAGTTCCCCGGATCGCTCGGCAGCAGCACGCGCAGGCGGTCGCGGATCGTGATGCCGGGCGTCACCACGAGGAAGGCGTCGGTGAAGCGGTTGTCGCGGGGGGCGGCGCGCTTGTTCAACGCCTGCCACGCGATCAGCATCGCCATCAGCACCGTCTTGCCCGAGCCCGTCGCCATCTTGAAGGCGATGCGGTAGAGGCCCTCGTTCCATTCATCGGCGTACTTGCGGAGTTCGTTCTCGATCCATTGATCGCCGGTGCGGCCGGCGGACTCCGCCAGGTAGATCGCGGTCTCGGCGGCCTCGATCTGGCAGAAGAAGAACTTGCGCTCGCGATCCGGCGATTGCCAGTACTCGAGCAGGCGGCGGGTGGTGCGCGTCACGCCCACGTAGTCGCCATTCCGCCAGCGCACGACGCGCGCGCGCACGCGGTTGACGAAGTCGTTCTCCTCCAGGCGGTCCTGCGTCCACTCCGCGGCGAGCGCAAGCTGCCCGCTGCTCCGCTTCGAGGCCGGCACGGGCACGAAGTAGGAACTGCGCCGCCGGCCCTCGATGATGTCGCTGGTGATCCCCTGATCGTCGAAGCCGAAGTGCCTGCGCGGTTCGCCGAACGGCGAATTCAGGACCGGGTTCTCGATGACGACTGCTGACATTGCCAACCCCCCAGGAGGTCATCGGTGATCGCGGGTACCGCAGGCACGGCCCGCTCATCAAGGGCGGGGTCGCGCGTCGGAGCGATGGTACCCCCTGTCGATCTGATCGGATGAGGAGGGCGTGCCGGCCCCCCCGCTCGACCCCGCCGGGCGCTCCCATCCGACGGCCGGCGCCCGATAGCCCGATCATGTACGGGCGGGACGACCGCGCGACCGGTAAAGACGCCGTAAACACGGGCCGCCGCGCATTGCTCCCCGGCCATCGCTCGCGCACAGTATCGACTCCAGGGCCCCGCGAGGGGCCGGCGAGGTGGGCGTGGCGTGTGAGCAGGGGATCCCCCCATCATGACCAAGCTGTCTCTCCGGGCCGTGCTGACGATGCTGAGCGCGGTCGCGGTCGCGCTGGCCCTCGCGACGAGCGCCGTCGCCCAGACGCCGCCCTCGACGCCGCACCAGTTCTTCGGATCGGAGCCCACCGGCAGCGGCGCGCTGCTCGACGGGGCGCCCGCGCCGGACGGCGCCGTGGTCACCGCTTGGAATCAGGACGGCGTCGCCATCGAGGCCGACACGATCGCGGACGGCGTCTGGACGCTGCAGATCGAGCCGGCCGACGCGAGCAGCGTGGTCTTCACGATCAACGACTCGCTGCCGAGCGCATCGTTCGAGGTGCGCGCCGCGGCCTTCGAGGAGGTCGGGCTCGACCTCAGTTCGCCGTCCGGGGAGGACGCCCCGGCGGATGGCGCCGATGACGCCACGTCGGATGACACCGCCTCCGATGACGCCACTGAGGACGACGCCCCCGCTGATAACACCGACGATGCCCCCGCCGCCGCCGCCGACGCCGAGAGCCTCCGCATGCCGGTCACGGGGAGCGGCGGCCTGGCCGGCGGCGGCAGCAGGCTGCCGGTGCTCTCGCTGATCTTCGCGATCAGCGCGCTGGCGGGCATGGGCGGCGTGCTGGCCGTGCGTCGCATGCGGGCGTAGGACGCAACCGACCGCCGGGCGCAACGCGCCACGGCTTGCAGCACGGAGACAGGGAGACCCCGCGATGCCCACCCCCCAACGTCAGGCCCTCATCATGCGGCCCGAAGATCGCGATGCAGTCCCTACGGCGGCGGGCGGCGACATTTACGCGACGCTCGCGACCGGCGCCGAAACCGACAACGGGTACTTCCTTACCCATGCCATCGTGCCGCCCGGTGGCGGACCACCCGCCCACGTGCACACACGCGAGGAGGAGGCGTTCTACGTCATCCGCGGGGAGCTGGCCTTCCTGGTGGGAGCGGACCTAGTGACCGTTGGCGCCGGGTCGTTCGTGAACGTCCCCAAGGGGCTGAGGCATCGCTTCCACAACGACGGCGATGTGGACGCCGAGTTGCTGTTCTGGTTCGCGCCGGCCGGGATCGAGGGACTGTTTCGGGAACTGGGCGCGCATCCAGAGCGGATCGTGGAGATCGGCGAGAAGTACGGCACCACGTACTTCTTCGGCGGCTAGCCGGATCGGACGGCGGCGGAGCGACGTCACGCGGGCGGAGGCGCGCCCGGGCGCATGCGCGGCAGCCGGCCCAGCCCGGCGTAGCCCACCAGGCTGAGCGACGCCGTCAGGCCCGCGCCCACGGCCGCCGCCAGGGCCTCGTCCTCGCTGGCGACGAAGAACGCGACGATGCCCCCGACGCCGGCGGCGGTCGCGTTGAGATCGGTGCGGAACGCCATCGGGATGCGGTTCGCGAGGATGTCGCGCAGCACCGTGCCGCCGGTCGCCGTCAGGATCGCCAGCACGACCGCAGCCGGCCAGGCCAGCCCGGCGTCGCGCGCGAGCAAGGCGCCGGCGACGGCGAAGGCGCCCGTGCCGACGGCGTCGGCCAGGGCCAGCAGGCGGTTGGGCCAGCGCCAGCCCAGCCACGCCGCGCCGATGGCCAGCGCCGCCGCGCCGACCGCGAACAGCAGGTAGTCGCTGCGCGTCAGGGCGCGGGGCATCTCGCCGAGGAGCACGTCGCGCAGGGCGCCGCCGCCGATGGCCGTCGTGAGGCCGATAGCCAGCAGCCCGAAGACGTCCATGCGCCGCGCCACGCCCACCGAGACGCCCGCGATCGCGAAGGCCACGATCCCGACGCGATCCGCCAGCAGTACCAGTTCGCCGAGGTCCATCAGCGGATCCTACGTCCGGCCCGCGCCGCCGGCTCGCCGTTCGTGGGGCCGTGCACGTCCGCCCGCCGGGGCTATGCTGTCGGCGACGGGCCTGACGCACGACCGCATCCGCCGTCGGCGCGGCGCCCGTCGGCATCCACCAGCCCCCCAGCCGCTCGCGCGCCCGTGTCGCGTGAGACCCGAAAGGATCCCCAATGCCGATCGCTGAAGGAGCCACGATCCCCGCCGATGCGTCCGGGAGGACGATGCAAGACGGCAAGCCGGAGCCCACGACGCTGGCCGACCTCGTCGCGGGCAAGAAGGCGATCGTCTTCGGCGTCCCGGGCGCGTTCACCGGCACCTGCACGAACCAGCACCTGCCCAGCTTCGCCGGGAACGAGGCGGCGCTGACGGCCAAGGGCATCGACGCCGTGATCTGCATGTCGACCAACGACATCTCGGTGCTCGGCGCCTGGAACGACGCGCACGGCGCGGCGCACATCACGATGCTCGCCGACGGCAACGGCGACGTGACGCGCGCGCTCGACCTGGGCGTCGACCTGAGCGTCGTCGGGATGGGCTTCCGCACGCGCCGCTTCGCGATGTTCGTGGAGGACGGCGTCGTCAAGGCGCTCAACGTCGAGGAGAGCCCCGCCGTCTGCGGGATCAGCTCCGCGCCGAGCATCCTCGAGCGCGTCTAAGCGCCCCCGTCCGGGCGCCCATGCCGGAGCCCCCATGCCGGAGCCAGCGCGCGACACGGGCCCGGCGTCGCGATCGGGCCCGATCGTCGCCGGACGGCTGCGCCCCCGCGACGCCGCAGCGCTGGACGCGCGCCCCGGCGCGCTGCGCGCCCACAGCTACGAGGGCGGCTGGTACAACAACGCGACCTTCGTCTTCCCGGCGCTGGCGTCGCTGCTGGCGCTGATCGCCTGGCCGATCGCCGGCGCGAGCGAGCTGCTGGGGATCGGGCTGTTCTTCCTCGTCGTGACGGGCGTAATGCTGCCCCTGGTGGCGCTGACCTGGCAGCGCACGCCGACGCTGATCGTGCTGGGCCCGGAGCGCATCGAGGCGCTGCACCAGGGCGAGGCGCGGCAGGCGCTGGCCTGGGAGGACGTGGCCGCCGTGCGGCGCGTCGAGACGATGGGCAACGTGCGCTGGTACGTCGTGGGCCGGGACGACGACCACCTGACCCTGGAGGGCGAGATCGCGGATCTCGAGGCGCTACTGGCCGAGGCCCGCCGCCTGGCCGGGCTGCCGGCCGTCGATGCGGACGGCGGCTGACGGTCGCGAGGCTGACGGTCGCGCGCCGCCGGTCGGGTCAGGGCGATATGCTCTCGCCACGACACCGGGGCGGGCGACCGAGTGCAGGACGCTCGGCGGCGGCTCCGGGTGGATGGAGGAGCGGATGCCGGAGATCAGAGTCAACACCAACGGGCCCTACCTGCTGGAGGCGAGCGGGCTGCAACTGACGGACGCCAGCGGCGGCGAGATCGAACTGCCGCAGGGCAGCCGGATCGCGCTGTGCCGCTGCGGGCAGTCGGAGAGCAAGCCGTTCTGCGACGGCCGCCACAAGTCGACCGGCTTCAGCCACGACCCGACGGCCGGCTAAGCGCGGATCGCGGAGACACGGACCGGAACCGCGACAGCGGAGCGGGAAGGGGCGCGTCATGCAGTCGGTGCTCGTGGGCGACATCCTGGAGCGCGCGGAGGCGCTGTACGGCGACCGCCCGGCCGTGGTCGATGGCGCGACGCGCTACACCTACCGCGAGGTGGGGCAGCGCATCCGTCGCCTCGCGGCCGGGCTGCTGGGACTGGGGCTGCCGGCCGGGTCGCACATCGCGATCCTGGCCAACAACTCGCACCGCTACTACGAGACGTACTTCGCGGCGCACTTCGCGGGCATGCCGCTGGCGCCGCTCAACATCCGCCTGGCGGCCGAGGAGCTGGCGTTCATCCTCCGCGACGGCGACATCCGGGCCCTGCTGGTGGGGCCGGAATACCTGCCGCTGCTGTCGGAGTTCCGCGACGCGGTCCCCGGCCTGACCCACGTCATCGTGCTGGACGACGCCGCGCCCGCCGGCGACCACACCTACGAGTCGCTGATCGAGAGCAGCGCGCCCGTCGCGGCGGCCGCCCGCGACTGGGCCGAGGACGACCTCATCAACCTGTGCTACACGGGCGGCACGACGGGCCGGCCCAAGGGCGTGATGCTGACGCAGCGCAACGTCGTCTCCAACGCGGAGCACGCGCAGATGACGTTCGCCTTCCACGAGGACGATGTCTGGCTGCACGTCGCGCCGCTCTTCCACCTCGCCGACGCCTGGGCCTGCTACGTCGTGACGATGGCGGGCGCGACGCAGGTCTGCGTGCCGGGCTTCACGCCGGACGGCTTCCTCGACGCGGTGCAGACGGAGGGCGTGACGGCGACCATCCTCGTCCCCACGATGATCAACTTCGTGGTCAATCATCCGCGGGTCCGCGACTACGACGTCTCGTCGTTGCGCCTGGTCCTGTTCGGCGCCTCGCCGATGGCCGTGGACCGCATCCAGGCCGCCCGCGACATCTTCGGGCCGGTGCTCTGCCAGGCCTACGGCATGACCGAGACGGCGCCGCTGCTCACCGCGCAGCGCCTGGAGTGGCTCGACTACGAGACGCCGGCCGGCATCGAGCGGCTGGCGTCGTGCGGGCGCGAGGTGATGGGCGTGCGGCTGCGCGTCGTCGACGGAGAGGGCCGCGACGTGCCGCCGGACGGCGTGGGCGAGATCGCCGTGCGCGGGCCAAACGTCATGCGGGGCTACTGGAAGCGCCCCGGGGAGACCGCGGAGGCCCTGCGCGGCGGCTGGATGCACACCGGCGACGTCGCGCGGATGGACGCGGACGGCTTCGTGTACATCGTCGACCGGGCCAAGGACATGATCATCAGCGGCGGCGAGAACGTCTACACGACCGAGGTCGAGAACGCGCTGTACGACCACCCGGCCGTCCTGGAGGCGGCCGTGATCGGCGTCCCCAGCGAGCAGTGGGGCGAGGCCGTGCACGCCGTCGTCATGCTGCGCCCCGGCCAGACGGCGACGGAGGCGGACCTGGTGTCGTTCTGCCACGGCAAGATCGCGGGCTACAAGTGCCCCAAGTCGGTGGAGTTCCGCTCGGAGCCGCTGCCGAAATCGGGGCCCGGCAAGATCCTCAAGACGGAACTGCGCAAGCCCTTCTGGGCGGGCCAGGAAACGGGCGTGCACTGAGGAGCCGGCGGGCGCCGCGCACCGTCGTGGCGGGGCCAACTGCGCGTCGCTGTCGGATCAGGGGCGCCCCGGCCGCGGCGCCGGTTGTTCAGACCATCCCTTAGCGCGGAGCCCGTCCGGCGTCGCGATGCCGCTCCGCCGTCGTTGCGCTGCTCCCGCTTCGGCTATGATCGACCGGCAGCGAGGCGTGCCAGCGCGCCTCGATCGGGACCCCTGGAGCGGACTGACAATGACGACACAGGCGTATCACACCGCGAGCCGCGAGTTACTGGCGCAGGGCCTCGGGGAGCTGGAGCAGGGCGACGCCCGCCTGGCCTCCGGGACGGGCTGGGACGCCGCCGCGCAGATGGTCAAGGCGATCGCCGAGGCGCGCGGCTGGCCACACGACAGCCATCGCGACCTCTACGCGGCTGTCACCAGGCTCGTGGATGAGACGGGCGACCGCGAGATATACACCCTGATCAATGTCGCGGGCGGCCTGGAGATGAACTTCCACGAGGACTGGTATGAGGGTCAGGGTGTGAGGCTGGGCTTGGCGTCCGTCGGGCGGCTGCTCGACAAGCTGGAACCGCTCGTGGACGGATGACGACACAGGCCTACCACGCCGCGAGCCGCGAGTTGCTGGCGCAGGGCCTTGATGAGTTGGAGCGGGGCGACGTCCGCCAGGCCTCCGAGAAGGGCTGGGGCGCCGCCGCGCAGATGATCAAGGCCATCTCTGAGGCGCGCGGCTGGCGACACAGCCGACATCGTGACCTCTTCGTGGCTGTCGACAGGCTGGTGGATGAGACGGGCGACAGCGGCATATACACCCTGTTCCAGGCCGCAGGCAACCTGCACGTCAACTTCTACGAGAACTGGCTCGCCGATAAGCATGTCAGAATCGGCCTGAGCGACGTGGAGCGATTGCTCGACAAGCTGGAACCGTTGGTGGACGGCTGACGACCCAGACCCACCACGCCGTGAGCCGCGAGTTGCCGGCGCCGGGCCTCGGGGAGCTGGAGAGCGCGCGACCGGCCGGCCCGGACCGGCTCGTGGGCGACGAAACCATCGTCATGGCGCGTGGAATTGCGCACCCGCCTTGGCGGGTGCACCGATTCGCCCTACGCTTGCGCTGACCGGGCCGGCGGCCGGCGGGAGGACGCGCGGAGATGGATCTCGCTTCGGGCGGTTGGCCCGTGCTCGCGTCCTGGCTGCAGAACACGTTCCTGGGCATCGAGATGGGGCAGTACATCGGCCTCGGCGTGCTGCTCGGGGTCGTCGTGCTCTGGCAGCTGGCCCTGACGCGCGGGCTCGGCATCGTGCTGCGACGCCGCATCGCGGACGCCGGGAAGCGGGAGTTCTGGGACCACGAACGGCGACGGCTGAGCCTGCCGATCCTCTGGCTGGGCGTCGCGGCCGTGATCCTGGCCGGCTTCCCGGTGCTCGACTTCGAGGCCCACATCGAGGACGTGGTCCTCCAGATCGGATCGCTGATCGGCGCGGCGGCGATGGTGCTGCTAGGCCTCCGCGGCATCGACATCTTCAGCGAGGTGCTAAATAAGCGCGCCGCACTGACCGCGACCAAGATGGACGACCAACTGGTGCCGATCATCCGCACCAGCCTGCGCGTCGGGATGCTCGCGCTGGGCGGGCTGTTCATCCTGTCCAATCTGGGCGTGAACGTGGCCTCCCTGATCGCGGGCTTCGGCCTGCTGGGGCTGGGGGTGGCGCTGGCCGCGCAGGACACGGTCAAGAACTTCTTTGGCGGGGTCACGGTCTTCGCCGACAAGCCCTTCCAGGTCGGCGACTGGATCGTCGTCGGCGGCGTGGAGGGGACCGTGGAGGAGGTGGGGCTGCGCTCCACCCGCGTGCGCACGTTCCACAACTCCGTCGTGACGGTGCCCAACTACACCTTCACCGACACCAACGTCGACAACATGGGCGCGCGTCGCTGGCGGCGCTACTCGACGACGCTGGGGCTCTCCTACGCCACGACGCCCGAGCAGATGCAGGCCTTCGTGGAGGGCGTGCGGGCGATCATCCGGGCCAACCCGGGCATGCGCACGGACTTCTACATCGTCGAGTTCAAGGAGTTCGGCCCCTCCACGCTCGACGTGATGCTGTACTGCTTCATCGGCGCGCGCGACTGGAACGAGGAGATGCGGGTGCGGCACGTCCTCAACCTGGACATCGTGCGGCTGGCGCAGCGGCTGCGGGTCGAGTTCGCCTTCCCCACGCAGACCCTGTATGTCGACTCGGGGCCGGGGCAGCCCTTCCAGGCGCCGGCGGCGCCAGCGCCCGATCAACTCGCGCGCGCCGTCAACGACTTCGGCCCCAACGGCGCCGCCGGACAACGCTCCGACCGGCCCCTAACGTCGGGCTTCGACAGCGGCTAGCGAGCCGAGGCAGCGGGCCCGGCCCGCAGACGAAAGTGAGACCACAATGCGCAATCTGCCGATTGGAGTGCACCTGGGCTTCCGCGAGGCCAGGGGGATGCTGGACCGCACGCTCGCCGCCGACGCGGCCGGGCTGGACATGGTGTGGAGCACCGTGGGCGGCGCGGCGCCGGACCCGTTCGTGGTCTTCGGGCGGGCGGCGGCGGAGACGTCGATCGGCTTCGGGACGAGCATCGTACCGACCTACCCGCGGCATCCGCTGGTCATGGCGTCGCAGGCGCTGGCGCTCGAGCAACTCGCGCCGGGGCGGCTGCGCCTGGGGATCGGGCCGAGCCATCGGCCGGTCATCGAGGGGATGTTCGGGCTCGGGTTCGAGCGCCCGCTGGCGCACCTGCGAGAGTACGTGGGCATCCTGCGCGCCCTGCTGCACGAGGGGGCGGTGAACGTCGCCGGGGAGCAGCTGACCGCGCGGGCCCGGATCGACGCGCCCGCGCCCGTGCCGATCCTGATCGCGACGCTGCGGCCGCGGGCCTACCGGCTCGCCGGGGAGATCAGCGACGGCGCGATCTCCTGGATGTCGCCGCTGCCCTTCCTGCGCGATCAGGCCGCGCCGGCCGTCGCCGCGGGGGCGGCGGCGGCGGGACGCCCCGCGCCGCCGATCGTCGCGCACGTGCCGGTGGTCGTCTCCGACGACCGGGCGGCGGTCCGGGCCGCCGCCGCGAAGCAGTTCGGCAACTACCAGCGCCTGCCGTTCTACGAGCGCATGATGCTCGACGCCGGCTTGCCGGATGCGGCCGGCGACGTCTTCACCGACGCCATGGCGGACGCGATCATCATCTCCGGCGACGAGAACGCGGTCGCGGACCGGGTGCGCGGGCTGCCGCGCTTCGGCGTCGGCGAGCTGCTGGCGGACATCGTCGACACGGGCAGCGCCGGGACGGAGGCGCGCGCCGCGCGCGACCGGAGGCGCACGCTGGAGCTGCTGGGGGCACTCGCGCAGGACGACTGAGTGCCGCGTATTATGTCGCGGCGTGGTCCTCCTGCAAGGCGACGGACCGTTATGCCCGGCCGGGCATATTGAGCGGTAGGCGGTCGGCAGGCGATAATCGCGGAACCCAGACCCACAACACGGGGCCGTCCCGAGGGCGGACCGTGCAGCGCCGGCTGCGGCCGGCAGAAAGGACCGTCGCCCATGCCGGAAAAACTGATGCCCGAAGAACTGGCCTATAACGGCAAGATCCTCAACGTGAACCTCAGCAACGGGGAGATCACGCCCGAGGACATCCCCGAGCAGATGTACAAGGACTACCTGGGCGGCTACGGCCTGGGCGCGCGTCTGCTCTTCGACCGCATCCCGCAGGGGGCCGACCCAATGGGCCCCGACAACGTCCTGGGCCTGATGCCCGGCGTGATGACCGGCACGCCGATCTTCGGCAACCGCTTCCAGGCGGTCTGCAAGAGCCCCTCAACCGGCGGCTGGGGCGACGCCAACTGCGGCGGCGACTTCGGCCCCTACCTGAAGTTCGCTGGCTGGGACGGCATCCTGCTCTACGGCGCGTCGGACAACCCGGTCTACATCCTGATCGACGACGACGAGGTCAGCCTCCACGACGCGTCGGACTATTGGGGCATGGACGCGATCAGCGCCGAGAAGAAGTTCAAGGAGGCGTACGGCAAGAAGACCTCCGTGGCGCTGATCGGGCAGTCGGGCGAGAACCTCTCGTACCTGGCGGGCATCTGCAACGAGCACGGCCGCCTGGCGGCGCGCTCGGGCGTGGGCGCCGTGATGGGCTCGAAGCGGGTCAAGGCCGTCGTCGTCAAGTCGACGCGGCAGATGATCCAGCAGCACGACAAGGAAGCGCGGGGCCTGATGAAGGACTCGATGAACAACTTCGCGGCGCCGCTGCGGGACTTCTTCCGCAGCGTCGGCACGACCGGCATCACGGCGGGCTCGGCGCTCAGCGGCGACTCGCCGGTGCGCAACTGGGGCGGCGTGGGCATTGAGGTCTTCAGCGACGTGGACGGCCTGCAGGGCCCCGTCGTCAACGAGAAGATGGTGCGCCACTACGCCTGCTGGCACTGCCCGCTGGCCTGCGGCGCCGAGAGCGTGGAGTCGGCCAACCCCGAGTACCCGTACCCGCGGCTCACGCACCGCCCGGAGTACGAGACCATGGCGTCGTTCGGGACGATGAACCTGATCAACGACCTGGACTTCCTGATCCACGCCAACCACGTCTGCAACGAGTACGGGCTGGACACGATCGGCGCGGGCTGCACGATCTCGTTCGCGATTGAGTGCTTCGAGAACGGGATCCTCACGACGGAGGACACGGACGGCCTGGAGTTGCGCTGGGGCGGCGCGGAAGCCGCCATGGCGCTGCTGCACAAGATGGGCAAGCGCGAGGGCTTCGGCGACCTGCTGGCCGACGGCGTCAAGGTCGCCGCGGAGAAGATCGGCAACGGCAGCGAAGCCTACGCGATCCACATCGGCGGCCAGGAACTGCCGATGCACGACCCCAAGCTGCAGCCGGAGTTCCACACGACGTACAAGCTGGACCCGACGCCCGCCCGGCACACGCAGTATGAGGGCAACAGCCGCTTCGGCGGGCCGAAATACCCGCGCGCGCCGAAGGACTTCCAGGACTACGCCAACCGCGGCGAGCACCACAAGGGCGCCAGCGAGTACATGCACGTCGTGAACGCGACGGGCATGTGCCAGTTCATCATGATGGCCGCCCCCACGGATCGCTTCCCGGAGTGGATCAACAAGGTCACCGGCTGGGAGATCACCGGCGACGAGTTGCAGCAGGCGGGCGAGCGCATCGCGAACCTGCGCATGGCCTTCGAGGTCCGGGAGGGCAACAACCCGCGGGCGCGCTACGTCCCCGGCCGCCTCACCGGCAACGAGGGCACCGCGCAGACGGTGGGCCCGCTGAAGGACGTCCAGGTCGACGTGGAGTTGATGGAGACCGACTTCCTCAGCGCCTGTGACTGGGACGCCGACAACTGCACGCCGAGCCGCGCCAAGCTGGAGTCGCTGGGCCTGGCGGACGTGGCCGACGCGCTCAAGGTCTAACGTCTGATCCGCGATCAGACGACAGGGGGCGGGCCGCGGGGCTCGCCCCCTTCGCATTCACGGCCCGCTCGACAGCCAGCCGGTCTACGGCCGGAAGGAGGGTCCGACATGGTGTTGCAGGATCAGGTGGTGTTCGTCACGGGCGCGTCGCGCGGCTTCGGCGAGGCGGCGACGCTGGAGCTCGTGCAGCGCGGCCATCGCGTCGTCGCGACGATGCGCAACCCGGACCGCGACGGCCCCGGCCTGCTGGCCGGCGCGGGCGCTCGGAGCGACCGCATCACGGTGACGTCGTGCGACGTCACGGACCGCGCCAGCGTCGATGCGGCCGTGGCCCTGGGCGAGCGCACGTACGGCCGCATCGACGCCGTGTTCAACAACGCCGGCTACGGCCTCTACGGCCCCGTCGAGGAACTCCAGGACGACGAGGTGCTGCGCCAGCTCGACACGAACGTCGTCGGGCAGATCCGGGTCGTGCGGGCGGCCCTGCCGGGCATGCGGGCGCGCGGCCACGGCAAGGTCGTCAACGTGTCGTCGCTGGCCGGGCGCATCTCCGGGCCCATGATCGGCCTCTACTCGGCCTCCAAGCACGCCGTCGAGGCGATGTCGGAGGCGCTGCGGTACGAGGTCCGGGCGTCCGGCGTCCAGGTCACGATCCTGGAGCCCGGGATGTACGCGTCGGACTGGCAGACCACGTCGCTGGACGTGACGCAGGTCGTACGCGAGCGGAGGAGCTGCATGCAGGCCGTGGTCGACGAGGCCCTGGCCGCGTTCCGGGAGCGCGCCGCGACGCGGCCCGGCTCGCGGGCGGTCGCGGTGGCGCTGGCCGACATCGTGGAGCTGGAGCAGCCGCTGCCCGCGCGCTGGCCGGTCGGTGACGACACCCAGCAGATGCTCGCCCTGCGCGCGTCGGTCTCGGACGCCCAATGGGAAGAGGCCATGCGGCAGAGCGACGGCTATCGCGGCGTCTTCCTGCGAGCGCTGGACGGGACGCGCTAGCCGCTCCCGGCGACGCCGGGCGGCGTCCACGTCACGAGGCCCACGCGGCTGTGCCGCGGCAGCCGCACGCCGTCCGCATCGCGCACGAGCGTGCCCGACAGGGCGTCGCGCAGACGCGCCGCCTTGGCGCCGTGCGGCGACAGCCAGAGCCGCCGCAGCGCGACCGCCTCGGCCTCCGCGGGCGAGTCGAAGCGCCAGACGTGCGTCGTGACGAGGCGCATCTCGGGCAGGGCGCCGCGGGCCAGCAGCAGGGCCAGCAGATCCCCCAGGCCGGGCAGCTCGGCCTGGGGCTCGCCGTGCACCGCGGGCCACAGCGCGGAGAACGCCGACAGCGGCGGTGGGTCCATCAGCACGGCCGCGCAGATGCGCGAGGCCGCCGCCTCCAGCGCGTCCAGGAACGGGCCGATCGCCTCGATGTCGTAGCCCACGTGCGAGATGAGCGCGACATCGGCCGCGTACGCGTCCGGCGAGGCGGGCGGCCAGCGCTCCGCGCGCAGCTCCGTGTTCTCGATCGGGCCGCCCGCGTCGTCGCGGAAGCCGGCGATCGTCTGCGCGAAGACGGCGCGCATGCTCGCGCTCGGCTCCACCGCGATGAGGCGCCGGACGGCGCGCGCGATCGCGAGGCTGAATCGGCCCCCGCCGGCGCCGACGTCGAGCCAGGTGTCGCCGGGCCGCGCCAAGTCGAGCAGCGCGTTGAGCGTCGGATCGTCGCGACGCGCGGGGTCGGCCCGGAAGGACGGCGCGACGGGCGCGTAGAAGTCGTCGCCGGGGGCCTCCTCGCGCAGGCGCTCGGCCTGCTCGCGGTTGGCGGCGACGCGGCGCGCCCAATCGGCGTGGGCGGCGTCGGCGGTGGGGCGCAGCGCGGAGGCGGACATGTCGCCAGGGGAACACGGCCGCTGTGTCAACGGCAAGCCTTGGGCAGCGGCGAGCGGTCGCAGCATGCAACCGCCCGGCCGCTACACTGCCACGATGGTGGACGAGCCTGAGCTGCAGTTCGAGTCCGAGCCGCCGCTGCGCGATCCCCACTTGGTGATCGCCTGGGCGGGCTGGAACGACGCCGGGGAATCGGCGTCGACGGCGGCGCGCTACCTCGCCGCGACGCTGAGCGCGGAGCCTTTCGCCAGCATCGACCCGGAAGAGTTCTACGACTTCACCGAGGCGCGTCCGCTGGCCCGCTACCGGCAGGGCGTGCGGGAGATCATTTGGCCCAGCACGGACTTCTACGCCGTGCCGCTGCCCGCCCGCGATCATGACCTGATCCTGGCGGTGGGGATCGAGCCGAACTTCCGCTGGAAGCGCTACATGGACGGCGTCCACGCGTTGATCGCCGCCATGCACGTGCGCCTCGTCGTGACGCTGGGCGCCGTGGCGGCCGGGGTGCCGCACACGCAACCCGTCAGCGTCAGCGGCTCGGCGAACTCGCCGGAGCTGGCGCAGCGCTTCGACATGCACCCGTCGCGCTACGAGGGCCCCACGGGCATCGTGGGCGTGTTCCACGACGCCTGCCGCCGTCATGCCGTCGACGGCGTCAGCCTCTGGGCCGCGGTGCCGCACTACCTGCCGGGCATCGCCAACCCGCTCGGGGCGCGCGCGCTGCTGGAGCGCCTTGAGGGGATTAGCGGCCTCGAGGTGGACTACGAGCGCCTACGGCGCGAGGAGCGCCGCTTCGACGAACGGGTCCAGGCGGCGATGGAGGAGAACGACGATCTGCGGGCCTACGTCAAGCAACTCGAGGCGTCGGTGCGGGAGACGCCGGCCGCGACGCCGCCGGCCGAACTCCCCTCCGCGGAGGGGCTGATCGAGGACCTCGAGGAGTACCTGCGCCGCACGCGCGGGAGCGAATCGTGACCACGCCATGACCACCGAGCCGCCCGCCGACCCCGCCGCTCCGCTGCAGCCCGTGGACGACGTCACCGACACCGACCGCATGCAGGCGTCGGAGAAGAACCTCGCCAAGATGTGGAAGTTCGCGCGCAAGTTCGCGGACAAGAGCGGCTCGTACCTGCACCCCCAGGAGGAGATCACCGAGTTCCTGGTGATCGGGCTGGCCAAGCACATCGACGACCTGGGTAAGCCGCTCTGTCCCTGCAACTTCTACGAGGACAAGCAGAAGGAAGTGGACGACTCGAACTTCTGGATCTGCCCCTGCGAGGAGATGCAGAAGTGGAAGTACTGCCATTGACTGCTCTTCTGCGATCCGGAAGGTCTTCCGATCACCGAGCACCTCCCCAAGGACCACGAAGGCCGCGAGATTTACGGGCTGGTCGCGGATCCCGACCTCAGCAAGGGCCGCGCCATCGGCCGGCTGGAGGCGAAGCAGGGCCGCACGATCAAGAAGCGCGGCGGGAACTCGCAGTCGGCCACGTAGTCGGCCGTCGGCGGCGATGCGACCCCGTCGCTTGCCCCGGCCCGACCCAGCCCCGTAACCTGATCGGGCGCCCGCCGCGATGTGCGCCGGGCCGACGGAGCACTCATGGCGAAGAAGAGCCAGCTCGCACGCGACAAGAAGCGGCGCGAGATGCACGAGCAGTACAAGGACCGGCGCGCCGCCCTCAAGACGCAGTTGCGCGAGTCGATGGACGATCCGCAGGCGCGCTGGGACGCGCAGGTGGCGCTACAGAAGCTGCCGCGCAACAGCAGCCCCAGCCGGCTCAAGAGCCGCTGCGAGGTCACCGGGCGGTCGCGCGGGTACATGCGCAAGTTCGGGCTCTCGCGGATCACGTTCCGCGAGATGGCGGCGGAGGGCCTGCTGCCGGGGATTCGCAAGTCGTCCTGGTAGCCGCCCCGTCCCTCGCCGCCGTATCCATCGTCCCCGTGTCCATCGTCCCCGTGTCCATCGCCCCCGTGTCCATCGCCGTCGCGTGCCGGTCGGTCCCACCGCCGAGGGGCCGCTTCCGGGTGTACTTAGCGCAGCTACCCACAGGTCTTAGCACCGATTAACATCGGGAGGCCGGCGCCCGTCGGCGCACGCCCGTGGGCGGATTCGCCGTGTCCCTGATCGCCGCCATCCCGCGCCCCCTTTCGACGCGCGCCCCGCGGGGAGCGGCGTCGATCGTGTGGATCGCGGCGCTCGCCGTCGCCGGGGCGATGACGATCCCGCTGATCTACCTGGTCGTGCGGGCCGCCGGCGCCGACAGCGACGCTTGGCACGACCTGCTCCGCGGCCCCACCTGGCGCCTGCTGCGCAACACGGTCCTGCTGGCCGCCAGCGTCACCGGGGCGTCGATCCTGATCGCGCTGCCGACCGCTTGGCTGGTCGTGCGCACCGACCTCCCCCTGCGCCGCGTCTGGGCGGTGTTGTCGGTGTTGCCGCTCGTCTTCCCGTCGTTCGTCGGCGCGCTCGCCTACCTGGCCGCGACGGGGCCGCGGGGCACGCTGCAGCGCTTCCTGGGACCGCTGGGCGTGGACAGCGTGCCGCAGATCACCGGCTTCGAGGGCGCATTCCTCGCGCTGACGCTGTTCAGCTACCCCTACCTGCTGCTGACCCTGCTCGCCGGGCTGCGCAGCGTGGACCCCTCAATGGAGGAGGCCTCGCGGGCGCTCGGCGTGGGCGCCTGGCGGACGTTCCACCGGGTGGTCGTGCCCCAACTGCGGGTGCCGCTGGCGGCGGGGTCGTTGCTGGTGGCGCTGTACGTCGTGAGCGACTTCGGCGCCGTCTCGATCCTGCGCTTCGACACGTTCACGCGGGCGATCTTCGTGCAGATGCAGAGCAGCTTCGATCGCTCGGCGGCGGCCGTCCTGGGCCTCGAACTCGTGGCCCTGGTGGGGCTGATCCTGGTCGTGGAAGCGGTCACGCGCTCGCGCGGGCGCTACTACACCGGCGGCGGGGCGTCGCGCCGGCCGCGCCGCATCCAGCTGGGCCGCTGGCGCTGGCCGGCGCTGGCATTCCTGGCCCTGCTGACGCTGGCCGCCCTGGCCACGCCGATCATCGTGCTGCTGGACTGGCTGATCCGCGGCCTGCAGCACGACGAACCGATCCGCGGTCTGTGGTCCGGGGCGTGGCACTCGCTGTCCGTGTCGGCGCTGGCGGCGGGCATCGCCGTGGCGGCGGCGCTGCCGGTCGCGATCGTGGCGGTGCGCAAGCGCGGGCCGCTGGCGGGGCTGGTCGAGCGGGTGAGCTACGTGGGCTTCGCGCTGCCGGGGATCGTCGTGGCGCTGTCGGTGGTGTTCTTCGCGCTCAACGTCGTGCCGGGCCTCTACCAGAGTTGGCCGGTGCTGATCTTCGCCTACCTGGTGCTGTTCCTGCCGCAGTCGATCGGGCCGCTGCGGGCCTCGCTGGTGCGCGTCCGGCCGAGCATCGAGGAGGCCGCGCGGGGCCTGGGCCGGACCCGGGGATCGGTGCTGGCGACGGTGACGCTGCCGCTGATCGTGCCGGGCATGGTGAGCGGCTTCGCGCTCGTCTTCCTGACGACGATGAAGGAGCTCCCGGCGACCCTGCTGCTGGCCCCGATCGAGTTCGACACCCTCGCCACCCAGGTCTGGGCGCACGCCGACGAGGCCTTCTTCGCCCGCGCCGCGGCCCCGGGCCTGCTATTGATCGGTGTGGCGGCGCTGCCCATGGCGCTGATCCTGATCCGCGAGCGAGGCCTGCGTGACTGACGCCGCCACCGCAACCGACGCCCTGCCCGTCATCGCCGCGCTCGATTGCGCGGGCCTGCGCAAATCCTTCGGCGACGTGGCGGCCGTGCGCGACGTGAGCCTCGACGTCCGGCCGGGCGAGATCCTGGCGCTGCTGGGGCCCAGCGGCTGTGGCAAGACGACGACGCTGCGCCTGATCGCGGGGTTCGAGCGGGCCGACGCCGGCGTCGTGCGGATCGGCGGCCACGCCGTCGTCGGCGAGCGGCTGTCGCTGCCGCCGGAGGCGCGGCGCGTGGGCATGGTCTTCCAGGACTACGCGCTGTTCCCGCACCTGACGGTGGGCGCGAACGTGCAGTACGGCCTCGACACCCCCAGGCAGGCCCCCCGGGACGCCGCCAGCGGCCTCAGGGCGACGCTGACGCGCCTGACACGGCGCTACGTGCCCTTTGCCCCCGCGCCGGCCGACGCGCGCGTGCGGGAGGCGCTGGCGCTCGTCTCGCTGGCGGAGATGGCGGACCGCTACCCGCACGAGCTGTCGGGCGGCGAGGCGCAGCGCGTGGCGCTGGCGCGCGCGCTGGCCCCGCGGCCCGACCTGATTCTGCTGGACGAGCCCTTCTCGAACCTCGACACCCGCCTGCGGGCCGCGGTGCGGGCCGAGGTCCGCGCGATCCTCAAGCGGGCGGGCGCCGCGGCGGTCTTCGTGACGCACGACCAGGAGGAGGCGTTCAGCCTCGCCGATCGCGTGGCGGTGATGTGGGAGGGGCGCGTGGCGCAAGTGGGCACGCCGTCGGAGATCTACCGGCGCCCGGCGACGCGCGCGGTGGCGGCGTTCGTCGGCGACGCCGACTTCCTGCCCGGCCGCCTGGCCGGCGGCGTCGTGACGACGGAGTTGGGCGGCGTCGCGACGATCGGCGGGGGCGGGCCGGGGGGCGCCGTGGAAGCGATGCTGCGGCCCGAGACGCTGCGGGTGGGCGCCGCGGCGACCGCCGCCGCAGCCGGGGACGACGAGGGCTGGGTCAGCGCCGTGGTCACCGAGCACACCTACTACGGGCACGATCAGGTGATCGCGCTGCGCCTCGCCAGCGGCGCGCGCGTGCACGCCCGCCTCGACTTCGACGCGACCCACGCCGTGGGCGATACGGTGCGGCTCCGGGTCGAGGGGCCGGTCGTCGTCTTCCCGGCAGCACCGCCGGCCGAGACGCCCCCGGCGGCGGTCGACTGAGGCCATCCCGCCGCGCGGGCTGTACAGGCGCGGCTCTTGCGGCATACCCTGCCCCCCGCTCGCACGACCCGGACGCGCGGGCGCAGGGCCTGGAGTCGCACGACGGATGCCCGCAAACATCAACGACTTCCTCGCGCACTTCGTGACGGACTTGAACAACCGCTACGTCGCGGCGCTGTCGGACCTGACCGATGAGCAGCTCGCGTACCGCCCCAACGCGGATGCGAACCACATCGGCTTCCTGGCCTGGCACGTGCTGCGCACGGAGGACAACGTGATCAACTACCTCTGCCAGGGCCGCAAGACGACGGTCTGGCTGCAGCAGGCGCTGAACGTGCGCTGGGGGCTGCCCAAGGCCGCGCAGGGGACGGGCATGGACCCGCGCGAGGCGTATGCGCTGCGGGTGCCCGGCGCGGCCGACCTCGTGCAGTACGCCAACGACCTGACGGAGCGCGTGCGGCCGTTCCTGGAGACCGTCGACGGGCTGGCGCTGCGCGCCTCGATCCGCCTGGGGCCGGACCGCCGGCAATCCATGATCCAGCTCATCGGGCAGGGCGTGCTGGCGCACGGAAATGTGCACCTGGGCCAGGTCTTGAGTCTGCGCACCGCGCAGGGGCTGCCCGTCGTGGGGTACTAGCCGGCGAGCACGGGTCCGGCGCGCAGCCGCTCGGCGAGCGCCCGGGTGGCGTCGGCCGGGGGCGGCTGGCCCGGCGCACGCGATCGATCCCAGGCCAGGATGGGCGCCAGCGACGTCTGCAGGCGTACACGCCGCAGGAAGTCGGCATCGACGGCGCCGCCCGCGCCTCGGTAGGCCTCCATGACCAGCCAGGCGAAGCCGGCCCCGTAGTGCGGCGCGACGGCGGCGAGGTCCAAGGCCGGATCGGCGACCGTGAGGCGGCTCCAGCCCAGCACGGCGTGCAGGTCGCGCGCCTCGTCGTCGAGCAGTAGGTGCTCGGGGGCGAGATTGCCGTGCCTGGGGGCGGGGCCGAAGTCCCCGGCGGCGTCGCCGGCGCAGGTCCGCCACCAGCGTCGCAGGCGGGCCGTCTCGGTGGTGCCGAGATGTGGTCGCAGCGCTCGCAGGCTGCGATCGCGCAGCCCCTCGACGCTGGCGCGCCAGTCGCGCGGGCCGGGCGCGCCCAGCGCCTGCGCGCGCTCGGCGGGGTAGGCGTGCAGCTCGGCCAGGAAGCGGCCCAGCGACCCGGCCAACCGCGCCTCGTTGGGCTCGGTGATCAGGCCGGCGCTGAATGGCAGGCCCGGAAGCCAGGCCGCCCCGACCAGCCCCGGCCCGACGCCCCCCAGAGACCGCGGCTCCGGCAGGGGGATCGCAGGCGACAGATACCCGCGCAGGTACGGGAGGATCTGCGCCCGGCGGGCGTGGGCGGCGACGGCCGCGTCGTGCTTGGGCAGGTGCAGGACGCGCGCGGCCGTCGTGTCGTGCACGACGAGGGCGTCGGGGCCGTCACGGAGGATCGCCGCGCCGGCCGTCAGGCCCAGGGCGGCGAGGGAGCAGTTGGGGTCGGCATCGGTGGGCGCCGGCATGAGCCGCCAGTGTACCGGGCGCCCGCCGACCACGGCGCTACGACGTGAACGTCGTCTCGGTCCACTGAATCGGGTCCACGTCGGTGCCCTGCACGATGACCTCCCAGTGCAGGTGCGGCCCCGTCGTGACGCCGGTCGTCCCCACCAGACCCAGCGGGTCGCCCGGATTCACCATCTGGCCCAACTCGGCCTGGATCTCGGACATGTGCCAGTAGCCGCTGTAGACGCCCGCCCCGTGGTCCAGGATCACGCCCGAGCCGTGCACCGGCAGGTCGCTCGCGAAGACCACGCGGCCGCGCGCCGGCGCGCGGATGACGGCGCCCGCGTCCGCGCTGATGTCGTGCCCGTGATGCCAGTCCGTCGCGGGGCCGCCGTTGTAGGAGCGCAGCACGCCGAAGGCGCCGCTGTCCACCCCCACGAGCGGCAGTCCCCACGGGCCCGACCACAGCCGCGGCCCGCTGACGGCCTTGTACTGCTCGTAGCGGGTGTGGTTGTCGATCGCGACCATCTCGGGCGTGAGCAGGGCGGCGTTTTCGGCGTCCAGCGTGATCTCGTCGATCACGGCCACTTCCGCCTCCACCAAGAGCTCACTCAGGTAGGTCCTCGCATAGATCCCGTTGTTGGACGTGTCCACGACGACGTGGAAGAGGCGCGGCCGGGCGAGCCGCTCGACGGGCACGAACCCCACCCAGCCCACGCCCTCCTCGAAGACCATCTGGCCGCTGTAATCATCGATCGAGACCCAGACGTCGTCCGCGTCGACGTCGCCGGCCAGCACGACGAGGGTGGCTTGCCCTTGCCGGACCGCGTGCGGCGTCACCGAGACGCTCGGCGGGATGGGGGCGGGGGGCTCGGGTTCCGGCTCCGGCTCCGGCTGGACGGCGACGGAGGGCGGCGGCGCATCGTCGCCGTCGGTGGCCCCATCGCCGGCCGGCGCCGATTCTGCCTCGGGCGTGGTGTCGTCCGGGGCGCCGTCGGCATCGGCGGCGGTGGCCTGGGCGGTCTCGCCGGTCGTCTCGGCCGATGCGGCATCGGTGTCGGCGGCAATGCCGCCGGCGGTGCCGCGAGCAGTGCCAGCGTCGTCGGCGGGCGCGGCATCCGGCGCCGATTCGGCGGGCGTGACGACGTCCTCCGGGCCGGCGGCGGTGGCCGCCGCGACGGCATCGGCGGAGGCGGCGGGGGCGGGATCAGCGACGACGGGCTCAGTGGGGGCGGGGGCGACGGCGCTCTCGTGGAAGTACAGCGCCGCGCCCGCGGCGCCAACGCAGACGACGACCGCCAGCAGCAGCCAGCGGGCGCGCGATCCGGGACCAGCATCCATGCCGAACATCGGCTGCGGGGGTTGCCTCTCCGACACGCACTGCTCTCAGACCACCGCCACCTCACTACTGTAGGACGCAGCGCGGCGGCTGGCGAGCCGCTTGCCTTAGGCCCCACCGCTCCCCCACGATTCGTCGATGAGGGGGCGCGACGGGATCGTCGCCGGCCGCCGCACGCCGCCCCGTGGCAGGCCTCCGGGATGAGGTCGATCGCGGGGCGCGGGGGAGAGAGGGGTCGCGTGCCGGGTCCGTCGGATGCGCCGGATGCCTGGGCCGCGCGGGCGGGGGGTTCGCCCCGGACGGGCGACGCCCTCGTCGCGCGCCACAAGTCGTGGGCGTTGCTGCAGCGGGTCGCGGACGGCGACGACGAGGCGCTGCGCGAGATCTATCGCGCCCATCGCGGGCCGGCCTTCGCGCTGGCCGTGCGCATGCTGGGCCGCGAGGACGCGGCGGAGGAGGTGCTGCGCGAGACCTTCCTGCACGTCTGGCGCGACGCCAGCCGCCTGCACCCGGGCAAGGCCGACCTGCCGACCTGGCTGGGGCAGATCGTGCGCGAGTTGTGCGTCGCCCGATTGCGCGGCAAGGAGTCACGGCTGCGCGGCGACACCGTGCGCGACGTGGCGCGCTGGCTGGCGCCCGTGGCGGGCGTCGAGTCGGGCGCGCGCGACGACCGCGTCGTGCGGGAGGCGTTCCTGCGCCTGCCCGGCGCGCAGGGCGAGGTGCTCACGCTCGCCTACTTCGAGGGGCTGACGCATCGCGAGATCGCGCAGGCGCTGACGATCCCGGAGGCGGCGGTGACATCGCGCATGCGGGCGGCGCTGCACCGGCTGCGCGCCAACCTCGACGGGCCCGCGGGCCGGGAGACGGGCGGCGCGACCCGCGGGCCGCGGCGCCGGGAACGGCCGGGCCGGCGATGACGCTGAAGCTGAGCCGGGATGAAGCGCGCGATCTGTTCGCGGCGTACGCGCTGGGCGCCCTGCTGCCCGAGGAGGCGGACGCCGTCCGCGAGACGGTCGTGGCCTGGGGGGAGGGACGCGCGGAGCTCCAGGAGCTGATGGAGACGGCGACGGCGCTGTCCCTGGTGGGCGACGAGGGCGCGCAACCGTCGATCGCGCTGGAGGGGCGGATCATGACCGCCGCGCGGCAGCGTCGCAGCCGCGAACAGGTGCTGGCGCAGGCGCGCCGCTCGATGGTCTGGTGGCGCCGTCGCCTGCCGCAGACCCTGGCGGCCCTCTTCGCCGTGATCGCGCTGGCCGTCGGCCTGCTGTGGCTGACCGAGCCGGAGCCGATCCCCGACGGGCGCTGGCTGCCGCTGCAGACGCGGGTCTCCGAGGAACCGGGCGGCTGGGTCTTCGTAACGGACTTCGAGGGCGTGCCCGTCAGCCTGCTGTTCCGGGGCATGGCGCCGTCGCCCGCGGGCACGTCGTATCAGCTCTTCCGCATCCTGGACGATGGCACGACGCTGCCGGACCGGGTGTTCCAGACCCCCGCCGGCGGCGCCGCGATCATGCAGATCGAGCCGCAACCGAACGCCGTCCTGCGGGGCTTCGCGATCGTGCTGATCCAGGGCGAGGAGCCGCTGCCGGGGACGCCGTCGTCGGAGTCGGTGGTGTTCACCTTCCCCGCCCGCTGAGCGGGGGCGAGGGTCGTGATAGCATCGGCGACCACCCCGGCAGGCAGCGAGCGGAGGAGCGCGGCGTGGGCGACCCGAACAAGTACTTGGACATCGCACCGGTCTTCACCGCGGCGGGCGCACCGGTCCCGCCGTTCACCGCCAACGAGGACGCCAACGCGCTCCTGGGGCACGACCCGAACGCGCTCTTGATCGGCTTGGTGCTGGATCAGCAGATCCCCATGCAGAAGGCGTTCGCGGGGCCGCACGTACTCAAGCAGCGCCTCGGCCACCTGGACATCGGCACGATCGCCGCCATGCCCGAGGAGGACTTCCTCGCCGTGATGCGCGAGTCGCCGGCGATTCATCGCTTCCCGGGCAGCATGGGCAAGCGCGTGCAGGCGGCCTGCCGCGTCGTCGTCGAGGACTTCGGGGGCACGGCGGAGAACATCTGGAAAGACCAGCCCGACGCGGCGACGGTGATGAAGCGGATCGGGACCGTGCCGGGCATCGGCCCCGCGAAGCAGAAGCTGGCCATGCTGATCCTGGGCCGGTACTACGGCCAGGCGATCGACGGCTGGCGCGAGGCGGCGCCGATCGCCGTCCCGGCCTAGCGGCGACCGCGGCCATGCCGGACGCTCGGCCGTCGGTGCGACTGCTGCTGATTCGCCACGGGCAGGCCGGTGGACCGGGCGTCGTCTACGGCTCCTCGGCGCCGCTCACAGCGCTCGGCCGGGCGCAGGCGTCGCACATCGCCGCCGGGCTCGCCGGAGGCGGCGTGACCCGCATCGTGAGCAGCCCCTTCGCGCGGGCGCATCAGACCGCCACGGCCAGCGCCGAACAGCTCGGCCGAGCCATCGAGCTCGACGACCGCCTGGCCGAGATTCAGATGGGCGACGAATCGGAAATCTCGATCGCGGAGATTGTCGACGAGCAGCGCTACCTGCGACTCTGGCAGCCGCAGCACCGCCACTCGCCGCAGGGCGAGACGCTGGCGGGCTTCCAGGCGCGGGTGTCGGCGGCGCTGTCGGAGATCGTGGAGCGCGGGCTGGCGGCGGCCGACGGCGCGACCGCGACGGTCGCGGTGTTCACGCACGGGGGCACGATCGCGGCGGCGATGCGCTGGGCCTACGGGCAGACGCCGCACGACGACTGGCTGGCGGACGTCGAGATCCACAACGCGTCGATCACCGAGGTCGAGCGCTGGCCGCTGGGGCGGCATCCGCAGGGCGCGCCGCAGCACACCGCCATGCATCGCCTCAACGACGTGCGCCACCTGCCCGCGGAGATGGTCACGGACTTCTGATCGGGGCCAATCGCGAGCCGGCGCGGGCGCGGCCCGGCGGAGGGTCTATCCTGGGGCCATGAGCGCGCTTCGCTTCCACTACCGCCCGCAGCTCCGCGACCCCGTGATGGTGATCGCCTTCAAGGGCTGGAACGACGCGGCCGAGTCGGCCTCGGGGGTGATCCGCTATCTGCGCCGCCGGGCGCGGACCGAGCGCGTGGCGGAGATCGACCCGGATGGCTTCTTCGTCTTCACCGAGGAGCGGCCGCACGTGCGCCTGCGCGATGGCCAGACGCGCGAGATTCGCTGGCCGCTGACCGACTTCACGCCCGCCCGCTTCAAGGGCACGGATCGCGACTTTCTGCTGGGCCTGGGCACCGAGCCGCATCTGCGCTGGAAGGCGTTTTCGGCGCACGTGGCCGAGGTGGCGTCGGAGCTGGGCGTGGTCGAGATCGTCACGATTGGGGGGCTGCTGGGCGACACCCCGCACACGCGCCCGGTCCCGCTGACCGGCGGCGCCCATCCCGTGGAGCGCATGGTCGAGCTGGGCTTCGATCCGTCGTCGTATCAGGGGCCCACGGGCATCGTGGGCGCGATCAGCGAGGTCTGCCGGCAGCGCGACATCGCGCATATCAGTCTGTGGGCCAGCGTGCCGCACTACGTGAGCGGCGGTCAGAACCCCCGGGCGACGCAGGCGCTGCTCAGCAAACTGGCCGAGATCTACGCCCTCGACCTCGACCTCACGGACCTCGACCGTCGCGCGCGGCGCTACGAGGCGCAGGTCGCGGAGGCGCTGAAGGACAACAGCGAGATGCAGGAGTATGTGCGCAAGCTCGAGTCGGCCTTCGGCCCGCCCGGCGAGGCCGCGGCGCCCGCCGTGAGCGAGACGACCGGCCCGCTGCGCAGCAGCGACGCGCTGGACGAGATCGACCGCATCCTGCGCGGCGACGGAGAGGACCCGGTATGAGCGACGACACCGCCCCGCCGCGACACGACGCCCCCGGCGACGACCCGCAGGTCACCGAGATCGAGGTGCGCGGGATGCTGGTGGGCATCTTCCAGGAGAATTGCTGGGTGATCGGCAACCGCCGCACGCGCGAGGCGATCTGCATCGACCCGGGCGAGGAGGCCGACGAGATCCTGCACATGGCCGACGAGATGGGCGTGCGGATCACGCTGATCGCGAACTCACACGCGCACCTCGACCACATCCTGGGGGTGCGCGGCATTCAGGCCAAGACGGGCGCGAAGTTCCTGCTGCACCGCGACGACCTGGAGCTGTCGCGCGCGGCGGTCGAGCACGCGCGGCGCTTCGGGCTCGAGGCCGACCCGGTGCCCGAGCCGGACCACTTCGTGGAGGACGGCGAGCAGGTGCAGGTCGACGGCATTGGCCTGCACGCAATCCACACGCCGGGCCACACGGCGGGCAGCGTCTGCTACTACACCGACCAGGTGCTGTTCAGCGGCGACACGCTGTTCCGCGGCAGCATCGGCCGCACCGACATGCCGGGCGGCAGCTACGAGCAGGAGATGTCGAGCATCGTCGATCGGCTGCTGGCGCTGCCCGACGAGACCCGCGTGCTGCCCGGCCACATGCAGGAGACGACCATCGCGTTCGAGCGGCAGGCCAACCCGTTTATCCGCCAGGAGATGATCGAGCGCGCCGGCCCGGGACGACGGCGTCCATCGGGGCTGGTGATCCCCGACTAGCCGTCGCGGACGGCGGTCGATGGAGCACTGCGCCGGGGGCCGCTAGTCTCTCTGCGAGTGCTGGGGGCCAGTGCAGGGGGCCAGTGCTGGCAGCCACCACGCAGGGAGACCGATGAGCAACCACGCAGACGAGACCGACGCCGACGACGAGAGCATGATCACGCCCGCCATGGAGGCGGCGATCGGTCGCGAGGGCGACCCGGTGACGCTGACGATCACGCGCGAACTCGTGCGGCGGATGGCGGAGGCGCTCGACGAGCCCGACCCGGCCTTGCTCGCCGCGCTGGAGAGCGACGACGCCACGCCGGAGGCGCCGGGCTGGGCGCTATTCGTGCACTTCGGGCGCTACCGGCAGCCGGACCTGCCCGACGCACCCCCGCGCGGCCTGATGGCGGCCGACGAGTTGACGCTGCTGGCGCCCATCCACGTGGGCGATGAACTGACGGTCGTGTCGCGCATCGCGGGCATGAACGAGCGCATCGGAGGGCGCGTGGGGCACTCCCTGTTCGTCGACCACGAATGGACCTTCAGCAACCAGCACGGGGTCGACGTCGCGACGACGCGGCGCACCGTGGCCTACTTCAAGCAGAAGCACTCGGGCGCGTGAGCGCGCGCAGGAGGCGGCCGTGACTGGCGCAGCGACCACCGAGAACGCCGGCGACGCCAGCATGATCACGCCCGCGATGCAGGCGGCGATCGGGCGGGAGGCCGGGCGCTTCATGATCGAGATCGACGCCGACCTCGTGCGGCGGCTGGCGGAGGCGCTGGAGGTCGACGACCCCGGCCTGCGCGACGCCCTGGAGCGCAACGAGATCGGCGCGGAGGTCCCGCCCTGGGCGATTCTGACGCACTACGGCCGGCTGCGACCGGACCGCGTGCCCGACGCCCCGCTGCGCGGCCTGCAAGCGGCCGACGAGTTCACCATCCTGGGCCCGATCCGGATCGGCGACCGGCTGACCGTCGTGCAGCGGCTGGCCGATGTCCAGGAGCGCATCGGCGGGCGCGTGGGACACTCGCTGTTCGTCCACCACGAGTGGTCGTACACGAACCAGCACGGCGAGGTCGTGGCGCGGACGCGCCGCACGCGCGCGCATTTCAAGGGCAGGCATTCCGGTGAGTGACCATGCCAGGCGTGAGGCCGCAGGCCAGCGCATCGACGCGGGCACCGCGATCCTGGACGCGGACGCGCCGCCGACGCCGCCCGATGAGGAGAGCCTGATCCCGCCCGAGCTGGCCGCGGCCGTGGGGCGGGAGATGGAGCCCAGCCGTGCGCGGGTGGAGGCGGAACTGGTGCGTCGCATGGCCGACGTCTTCGAGGTGCGCGACGCGGCCCTCGAGGCCGCCCTGGCGTCGAACGACCGCGGCTACGATCTGCCGCCCTGGGCGATCTACAGCATCACGCGCCCCCAGCGCATCGAGACGCCCGGCATCGACCCCTGGAAGACGCTGATCGCCGCCGAGGAGTTGCACATCGTCACCCCGCTGCACTTGGACGACCGCCTGCACATCGCGCAGCGCATCGCCGGGCTGCAGGAGCGCATCGGCGGGCGCGTGGGGCACTCGCTCTTCATCCACATCGACTGGAGCTACCGCCGCCTCGAGGGGCGGCCGGGGAACGAACAGATCGGGCAGGAAGTGGCCCGCGTGCGCCACACGATGGCCTACTTCCGGGGCCGACACACAGGAGAGTAACCATGCCGACGATCACCTACGACGCGATCACCGTGGGCGACGCGCTCCCGGCCTACGAGCGGATGCCGACGCGGCTCAAGGTCCTGCAGTTCATCGGCGCGGGCTGGCTGTGGGGCCCGCAGTTCGTCGATCCCGAGGCGGCCAGGAACATGGGCCTGCCCGGGCCGATCATCCCCGGCGCGGTCAAGCAGGCCTACTTCATGCAGTACGTGGACCACTGGCTGGGCACGGGCGGCTGGAGGCTGCGGCGCGTGCAGGTGTCGCACCGCCGGCCCGACGTGCAGGACGTGCCCATGACGCTCAGCGGCGCCGTGACGAAGAAGTACGAGCAGGACGGGGCGAAGCTCGTCGATGTGGAGCTGGAAATCCACAACCCCACCGGCGATCGCACGACCCGCGGCTCCGCGACGGTGGAGTTCGAGTAGGGACCGGCCGACGGCGCCAGCACGGCGCCAGCACGGCGCGCCGCCGCTAACGGACGTTGCGCAGGCGCGGATCGAGGGCGGCGCGGAAGCCATGCCCGACGAAGTTGAAGGCGACCACCATCGCGATGCTGGCGATGGCGCGACTCCACCCCCGGTTCGGCTAGTCCCGCTCGCCGGTCAGGGTCGGCACGATGTCCCCCAGCGTGGAGCCGAAGTCGTTTTCCTGGATGTGTTGAAACACCGGGAGATTCAACGGACTCGCATTTGCGAGCTGGCGCATCATTGCCGGCGTGGGATTGCCGGCCACCCGATGCCAGTCGATTGGCGTCTCCGGATCGCACGTGCGCAACGACACCGCGAGGCGCCGATCGTCGGTCGTCTGCGTCGTGTGGATGGTGTTGAGGCTCAGCAGCAGCAGGTCGCCGGGGCCCACCTCTGGTGTCTCCAGGACCTCGTCGATTTCGAGGTCCTCGTCGACCCAGTGGACCCCGCTCCAGTCGGACAGGTACACCGTCCCCCCGTCACGCAGCGGGTGCAGATAACTCGCGCCCGAGCGCCGACAGAGGTTCAAGAGTCGCGGCGACTGTTCGCCAAGCCGATCCCAGGGAATCAGGCGCAGTCCCGCCTCGGTACGCGACGGCTTGACCAGCGGAATCCAGAAATTGAGATGCGTCGGATTGAACTCCGTCAGGAAGAAGTGATCGTGATCCTGATGCACGGGAAGATTGGTGATCGGCGTCTGGAGATAGAGGATTTGATAGAGCGCGGCCTGGGCGCCGGTGACGCCCTGCGCGAACGCTTCCATCCGCGGACGGATGCCTTGGAAGGTTTCTTTGCGTCCCATTGCGGTAGAACGCAGCGCTCCCGCTTGACCGGCAACCGGCCGATCGCCAAGGTGCCGCGCCGCATGCTTGGTTCGCGGCGCGGGGGAGTAGTCCGGGCAGACATCGAACTCTTCCACGAGGAAGTCGATCTCCTCACGGCTCAGGAAGTCCGGGATCACGCAGAAGCCCCGTTCATCGAGCGCCGCGGCGATGGCTTGAAAATCAGTCATAAGTCGTCCTGTTCTGGACTGCGTCACCGGTGACCGACCGCAGCGCTGGAGGTTGGCGTCCGTACGTTACGTCGTCATGGCGAGGGAGCGAGATCTCGTAGGGGCGGTTCGCGAACCGCCCTTCCCCCTTCCGGTCCCCCCTCTCCATTGCTCTGCAATGGAGAGGGGGTTAGGGGGTGAGGTTCCCACGCAGGGGGTGAGGTCCGCCCCGCTAGACGCCGGGCTTGCCCTCGAACCACGACCGGTACAGCCGCTGGGTGGCGGCGGTGCTGCTGTTGGTCGGGCCGTAGCCCTTGACCCAGGGACGGTGTCCGACGACCGGCTGGCCCCAAGCAAAGTAGATCTGGGGATTGTGCTCTTCGAGCAGCTTGGTCTGGATCTCGTCGTAGATCGGCACCCGGTTCTCGGTACCGAGGGTGGTGCGTCCCTGCTCCAGCAGCGCGTCGATCTCGGGGTCCGAGAACTCACCGAAGTTCTGCCCGCCGGTGGTGTGGTGGCTGTTGTAGAGGGCGTCGGGGTCGAACGCGCCCCCGACGCCCTGGGTGTGGATGGTGAACTGACCCCCATCACGCCTAGTGAGGGCCTCGGTGTCGGGAATCTCCTCGAGATCGACGTCGAAGCCGATTTCGGCAAAGTTCTGCTGCAGCACCTCAGCGCGTGGGGTTTCTAGGTCACTGACGCTCATCGGCGGCACGCTCGCCGGGTCGTAGCCGCTGGCGTCGAGCAGCCGCCGGCCCTCGGCCAGGTCCTGCTCGCGCAGGTCGCCGGAGCGATAGCCGGGCAACTCGCGGAGCTCATCGACGGTCCACGCGTATGGCCCGCTCGCGTGGGCGATCGGCCCGCCGATCGACAGGAAGCCTTGGGACACCGCGTGGAGTTGTTCCCGGTTGGTGGCGAGATGCAGGGCGAGGCGCACGCGCGGGTCGGTGTAGGGCTCGACCTTGGTGTGGATGTATGTCGACACTTTCCAGGTCGCTTGCATGGGCACTTCGACGAGGTTCTCCTCGCCGACCTGGGCCCGCACGGCCTCGTTCTCTGCCGGGAAGCCCAACCACGGAACATGGAGGAAGTCGGCCTCGCCGGCGACGTACTGTGCGGCCCGATACGCCGCGTCGAGATTCCAGTTCGCCCGGAACCCGTCGAAGTAGGGGAGCCCTTCGCGGAAGTAGTTGGGGTTGCGTTCCAGCACGCTGAGGACGTCGGCCTCACGGGAGACATGCTGCATGCCGCCGGTGCCGATGGCGGCCTCAACGTCGCTGGCGATGCCGTCGTCGCCGAAGGCCTCGACCGCGTCGCGCGAGACCATCAGCGCCTGGATCTCGGCGACTGCGGTGAGCAGCGGCGCGAACGGCTCTTTCGCGGTGATGTGCAGGGTGAGGTCGTTGACCGCCTCGAACTGGTCGACGGTGGCGTAGCGGTCTCTCCAGATGAACTCGGGGTTGTCCTGACCGAAGCGTTCAAGTCCGAAGACGGCATCTTCGGCGACGAACTGCCGGCCGTTCAGCGGCGCCTTGTCCTGCCAGTGCACGTTCGGCTTGATGGCGTAGATGAAGTTGAGCTCATCGATGACCTCGGGCAGCTCCGCCATCGCGGCGGTGAGCGTCCCGCCGTCATCGAGGTAGTTGATGTGGTCGTAGATCGGGAACACGATGCTGTCGGTGCCGCCGTGGTTGGCGATGGCCGGGTCGAAGATGCCGCCGTCCAACCCGGGGGAGTTGAGGGTACCTCCATGCTGCGGGCCGGTGGCCGGGGCCGGCTCGTCCTCTTCCGCCGCCATGGCCGCGCTCTCGGCGGCCTCCTGGGCGGCGTCCGCGGCCTCCTGGGCGGCGGCGACGGCGGCGGCGGCGGTCTCGGCCGCGGCTTCGGCGGTCTCCTGGGCCGTGGCGGCGGCCTGCCCGGCGGCGGCGGCGGCCTGCCCGGCGGCGGCGGACGCCTCCCCGGCCGCGGCGGCGGCGGCGGCCGCGGCCTCGGCGGCGTTGTCGATGGCGGCCTGGGCGGCCTCGGCGGTGGCGGTGCCGGCTTCGACGGCCGCGGCGACATCGCGGGCGGCCTGGGCGGCGGCCTCGGCCGCCTCGGCGGCGGCGTCCGCGACGGCCGCGGCAGCGGCGTCGCCGGCAGCGCCAGCGGCGTCGGCGGCCTGGGCGGCCGCTGCGGCGGCGGCTTCCGCGGCGGCGGCCGCGTTGCCGGCGTCCTCCGACTCGGCCGCTTCGGCGGCCAGGGCGGCGGCGGCATCGGCGGCGCTGGCCGCCTGCGAGGCGGCGGCGGAGGCCTCGCCCGCGGCGTCTGCCGCGTCGGCCGCAGCGGCGGAGGCCTCGCCTGCGGCGTCTGCCGCCTCGGCCGCGACGGCGGCGGCGGCGGCGGATTCGGCGGCGCGCGCATCCCCGGCGGCGACCGCCGCGGCGGCGGCCTCTTCCGCGGCCGCGGCGGCCCGTTCGGCCGCCACGGCGCCGGCGTCGGGCCCGTCGTCGTCGCCGCAGCCGACCAAGGCGAGGCCGGCTGCTCCAACCCCAGCCTTCGCGCTGGCTCCCAACATGGTGCGGCGTGAGATCTTCCGCTGTCGCAGGGTCGTCCAATAGTTCCGGCGGCTCATCACATGTTCCCTTCTGGTCCCCGGCTGTCCCGTTGTGGGATCGCTCGGTGCGTGAGCACGCACAGTATCGCACATTATAAGAGTGCACCCCCCCCCCCCGTTATGTCAAATAAGAAGGAAATTATGGGGTTATCCACCGAATTTTTCGGATTCAGGCGCTGTTGGAACCCCCCCTGTGTCACTCGTGGGGTTCCGGCGTGCGATCGCGCGGGGGAACCTCGCCCCCGAACCCCCGCTCCATTGCCGAGCAATGGAGCGGGGGGATCGGAGGGGGAGAGTGTGAAGCGGAGTACCGGAGTGAGGTTCCCGCCGGCGCTAGCTGCCGCTGACGGTCAGCCGCGACATGCGCAGGGTGGGCGCGGCGGCGCTGCCGAACCACTGCAGGTCGGACCCCACCGCGTCGATCGACGCCAGCATGTCGAGCAGGTTGCCCGAGACGTTGATCTCGCTGACCGCCTCGGCCAATTCGCCGTCGCGGATCCAGAGGCCGGCGGCGCCGCGGGAGAAGTCGCCCGTGGTCATGTTGATGCCGAAGCCCATCAGGCTCGTCAGGTAGAGGCCGTCGTCCACCCCGCCGATGATCTGCTCGGGCGTCCCATCGCCGGGATGCATGATCAGGTTGCCCGCGCCGATGCCGGGCAGGCCGCCGACGTCGCGGACGGCGGAGCCGGTGCTCGCGCGGCCGAGGCGGCGGGCGTTGTAGGTGTCGAAGAGGAACGTCTGGAAGACGCCGTCGCGCAGCAGGACGTTGCGGCGCGTGGCGATGCCTTCGCCGTCGAAGGGGCGCGAGCCGAGGCGGGCCGGCAGGCGCGGGTCGTCGTCGACGGTCACGAGCGGCGAGGCGACGGCGTCGCCCTCGCGCCCGGCGAGGAACGTGCTGCGACGGTAGAGCGCCTCGCCGTCGGCCGCGTTGGCGATGCTGCGCAGGAAGCCGGCGGCCATGCGCGGCTCCCAGACGACCGGCACGACGGTGGTCGCGGCCTTGCGGGCGCCGAGCTGGCGCAGGGCGCGCGCCGCCGCCTCGCGGCCCACGGCGTCCGCGTCGTCGAGCCGGTGCAGCTGCCGCTCGACGCTGAACCAATGGTCGTTGCGCAGCCGGCCATCGGGCTCGGCGGCCATGACCTCGACGCCGAGCGAGGCCGAGGTTCCCAGGTAGCTGCCGGCGAAGCCGTTGCTGTCGGCCAGCGCGACCTCGGCGACGCGGGTGCTGAAGCTGGCGCCGCCGCTGTTGTTGATGCGGGGGTCGGCGTCGAGGGCGGCCTGCTCGCAGGCCAGCGCGCGGTCGATGCGCTCCTGCCCGGCGATCCCCTCGATGGCCTCGTCGTAGAGCTGGAGCTCATCACGGGCGGTCGTCTGATCGGCGGGGTCGGGCAGGCCGGCGTGCGCGTCGGGTTCGGAGATGGTAGCCAGCTCCAGGGCGTCGGCGACGATCTGATCGAGCGCGTCGTCGGAGATGTCGGCGCTGGACACGACCGCCTGGCGCCCGTCGACGATCACGCGCAGCCCCACGGCGCGCGACGCCGCCTCCTGCACCGTCTCGACCTGCTGCAGCCGCACGGTGACGGAGGAGTCGCGCGAGGCCACCGCCACCGCGTCGCACTGGAAGCGGCCGGGCGCGCCGCTCGCGGCGGCGCGGGCCTTCTCGACGACACGCTGCGCGACCTCCAACGGCCCCGGGGAGCGCGGTGGGCCATCGCGGGCCGCCCCATCGCGAGGGGCCACATCGGGGGCGGCGCCGCGGCCGGCGGCCGGGGTCATGCGCGCATCCCGCCCGGGACCTGCGTGCCGCCCACCGTGACCGCGTCGATCAGGACGGTGGGGATGCCCACGCCCACCGGCACCGCCTGGCCGTCCTTGCCGCACGTCCAGCGCCCGTCGCTGAGCGCGAAGTCGTGGCCCACGCCGCTGACCTTCGAGAGCACGTCGGGGCCGTTGCCGATCAGGTTGACGTCGCGGATGGGCGCGGTGATGCGTCCCTGCTCGATCAGGTAGCCCTCGGTGACGGAGAAGACGAAGTCGCCGTTGCTGATGTTGACCTGGCCGCCCGAGAAGGCCTTGCAGTACACGCCGAAGTCGACCCGCCGGATCAGGTCCTCCGGGGCCGACTCGCCGGCGGTCATGTAGGTGTTGGTCATGCGCGGCATGGGGTAGTGGCGGAACGACTGCCGGCGGCCGTTGCCGCTGGGATCGACCGCGTAGTGGCGGGCGCTGATCCGGTCCTGCATGTACGACGCCAGCACGCCGTTCTCGATGAGCAGGTTGCTGCGGGCCGGGTTGCCCTCGTCGTCGATGTTGATGGAGCCGCGGCTGTGGTGGATCGTGGCGTCGTCGATCACGGTGACCAACTCCGAGGCGACGGGCTTGCCCACGCGGTCGGTGTAGTTGCTCGTCTTCTTGCGGTTGAAGTCGGCCTCCAGGCCGTGGCCCACGGCCTCGTGCAGCAGGATGCCGGAGTCGCCGGCGGCCAGCACGACGGGGAAGGCGCCGGCGGGCGCGTCGCGGGCGTCCTGCTGGAGGACGGCCTGGCGGGCCGCCTCCTCGGCCAGCGCGGCCGGGGTGTGGGCCTCGAAGTACTCCATGCCCAGCCGGCCGCCGCCGCCCCAGCGGGCCGTCCGCCGCTGGCCGTCGCGCTCGGAGAGGCAGCCGACGTTGAAGCGCACGAGCGGCTGGAAGTCCGCGACCAGGACGCCGTCGCTGGTGGCGACCATCACGCGCTTGTCCTCGTCGCTGAAGCTCACGTCCACGCGCGCGATCGAGGGGTGGTAGCGGCGCGCGGCCTCGTCGGCGCGGCGGATCAGCTCGACCTTGCCGGCCAGGGGGGCGGCGCCGACGGGGGCGGGCACGGCGTAGCGATCGGCGTCGTAGTCGCGGGCGGTGACGTCGATCGGGCCGGGGGCGCCGTCGCCGTGACTGATCTGCGCGGCGGCGGCGGCGGCGCGGCGCATGGCGTCGAGCGAGAGGTCCTCGGTGTAGGCGTAGCCGATCGCCTCGCCGCGCACGACGCGGATGCCCACCCCCTGGGAGAGCGCCGCCTGCGACGACTTGACGCGCTGGTCCTCAAAGCTGATCGCGCCGGAGCGCTTGTGTTCGAAGAAGAGCTCGGCGAAGTCGCCGCCGCGGGCGAGCGCCGCGCCCAGCAGGCTCTCCATGACCGCCTCGTCGATGGAGAAGCGGTCGTTGAAGAACTGCGCCACGGTGCGGTGCGAGGGGGCGTCGGTGGTCACGGGCGTTCCTCCGGGCGTGGGGGCCGGTATGGATCGCCCCGCCATGGATCTTCAGTGTATCGGGCCGCGGCGCTGCCGCTGGTGGGAGCCGCAACGGGCGCTATCCTGCGCGGGGCGGCTACGCGAGACAGAGGAGGAAACAATGGCACTCTCGACGGCGGACCGGCTGGAGATTCTGGATCTGGCGGCGCGCTACAACTTCGCGATCGACGAGGCCGACGGCGAGCGCTGGGCGGCGACCTTCACACCGGACGGCGTGTTCGACGGGGGACGGGGCGAGGTCATCGGCGCGGCGGCGCTGGCCACGTTCGTGCGCGACTTCCAAGAGCACATGGCCGGGACGGAGCACTGGACGAACAACCACGTCATCGACGGGGACGGGGACCAGGCGACGCACCGCTGCTACCTGAACCTGATTCGGGGCGAGAGCGGCGAAAGCCTGCTGCGCGCGAAGTACAACGACACGCTCGTCAGGGCCGGCGGGGAGTGGAAGTTCTCGCGGCGCGTCGTGGGGTAAGGCCGCAGCCGGCCGGCCGCGGCGACATCGCAGCGACGGCGCGGCGACGGCTACTCGAGCGATTCCAGGAAGCCCTGGGGCACGCGCAGCACCTGCCCGATCAGGATCGGGACGGCGGGGTCGATGCCGTTCAGCGCGGCGATCGCGTCGACCGTGGTCACGAACTCCTGGGAGATCAGGAACAGCGTGTCGCCGGGTTCGACCACCCACTCGATGACGTCGGTCCAGGCCAGCAGCGAGTCGGTCGCGGTCGGCACCGCGTCCGACTCGGGCTCGGGCTCGGCGTCGCCGGTGTCGTCGGTGGTGTCGTCGGCGGTGTCGTCGGTCTCGCCGGTGTCGCCGGTCTCATCGGTCTCGTCGGTCTCGCCGGCGTCGCCGGTGTCGTCGGCGCCGTCGTCCTCCGCCGCGGGCGGCGCTTCCTCGTCCGCGACAGCGGCCGGCGCCGCCGACTCGAAGCCCACGTCTTCCGTGAACCCGACGGGCACGGCGATGACCTGCCCGATCGTGATGCTGTTGACGTCGGCGATGCCGTTGAAGACGGCGAGCGCCTCGACGGTCGTGCCGTAGACGGCCGCGATCGCGCCCAGGCTGTCGCCCGACTCGACGACGTGCTCGACCAGGTCGGTCCAGTTGAAGAGCCGCTCACGCGGGGTCAGATCGGGGTCGGGCTCCGCCGCCGGCTGCTCCGGCGCGTCGGCCTGCTCCTCGGCGGCCGGCGCGTCGGCGGCCTGATCGCCGGCGCTTTGGTCCTCGGCGCTCTGCTCCTCGGCGGTCGCCTGCGCGGTGGCCTGCTGCCCGCCGCCCGACTGCTCGGCGGCCGTTTGCTCCGCTTCGTCCGGCGGGGTCTCCGGCGCCGCCGCCTGCGCCCCATCGTCCTCCCCGTCGTCGGCGGGCGCCACCGGCGCCTCCGCCTCGGCATCGGCATCGGCTTCCTCGTCCGCGTCGGCGACGGCCGATTGCGCGTCGGCTGGCTCATCGTCGTCATCGAGGACCGCGAACCAGACGCCGATGGCGGCGGGGATCAGCATCGCGAAGAAGATGAACGCCAGCCCCATGGGCGAGCGGATCAGCTCGAGCAGACCGCCGCCGAAGATGCGCTCGCTGAGCGAGGGGCCGGGCGGGTGCGCCACCACGCCGCGATAGACCGGGCAGCGCTGGTAGCGGGCGGACAGGCAGAAGCGTCCCTGGATGTCGGAGCGGATGCGATGCGGGCTGGGCGGCTTGTAGCAGCGGTGCTCGCCGTCCGGCATCGCCTCCACGAGGGCGGGATCGTTCCGGCGCCCGACGAAGGGGCAGACGGGCATGGCGGTCGAGTCGGACCCGCCAATCGAGCGCGGCTCCGCGGAGGGATCGTTGACGGTGGGGTCATTCATGAGTCGGCCATGGGCGTGACGGAATCCGGTGCGGCATTGCACTCCTACTCTAGTGGGCTTCGACGGTATGCGGCTCGCGAGTGTTCCCTGAATCGCCCGGCGGGGGCGATCCGAAGCGACGCGCGCATGATCGCACTAAGCGAATGCGCTTGGCGATTCGCGGGGTCGCCTCGTACAGTGGCGCCGCTTCGGCACCGTCGGGATGCGGGGATCCGGCGGGCCACGAATGGCATTCCAGCGAATGTTCCTCTCCCCGCGAGCGATCGTCCCCATTCTCATCGTGGCGCTGATGGCGCTGGCGTTGCCCGGCACGATTCATGCCGATGTCTACGTCGTGCAGTCGGGCGACACCCTCTCGGCGATCGCCGAGCGGTTCGGCACGACTCAGGCCGCGATCCTCGACGCCAACCCCCACATCACGTCCGCGCATCTGATTTGGGCGGGCGCCGAACTGACCATTCCCGGCGCCGGCGACGACGCCGATGAGCCCGCAGCGACCGCGGCGCCGGCGGCGACCGCCGCTGCGCCCAGCACGCCGGTCGCGCGCGGCGGCGTGCGGCTGACGCATCTCGTCCAGCCGGGCGACACGCTGTCGCAGCTCGCGGAGACGTACTTCACGACGCCTGCGGCGATCCTGGACCTGAACCCGGGCTACACGGCGGACCACCTGATCGCCGGGCGGGTGCTGGTCATCGTCGATACGACCGGCGACGACCCCTCCATCGACGACCGGACTCCGACGACATCCTCGGTCGCCCCGCAAGCCTCGGTCGGGGAGCCGCTGCCCTCGTCGAGCGGGGAGCCCGTGCGCACCGGGCCACGCGTGGGCGATCAGATCGTGGAGCTGTACACGGTCGTCTCGGGAGACACGTTCAGCGGTCTGGCGGTGCGAGCCGGTGTGAGCCAGTCGCTGCTGGCCCAGTTGAACCCCCACGTGAACCCCAATCTGCTCTACATCGGCGAGACGCTGTTCATCCCGAGCGCCGGCGACGCCCCGGAGGTTGGCAGCACGCCGAGTGCGGCCACGCCGGCCGGCCGCTACGAAGTCGTCCCGGGTGACACGGCCACCGGCATCGCCGATCGATTCGGGATCCCCTACGCGGTGCTGCAGCGCGCGAACTCCGGCGTCGATCTCGCCTTCGTGTACGTCGGCCAGGAGCTGCGGGTGCCGGGCGCGCCGGCCAGTCAGTCCGACGGGCAGCCGTCGCTGGGCGCCGACACCGAACTGACGACCTACGTCGTGCGGGCGGGGGACTTCGCGGGGGAGATCGCGGACCTGCACGGCATCAGCCTCGACGAGCTGGCGCAGCTCAACCCACGCCTCAGTCTCAACTTCATCAACGTCGGCCAGGTCCTCGTCGTTCCGCTGGTCGACCTGCCGCCGCCGCCGCCGGGCACGGTCGGGGCGGGGCCGGCGCCGCAGCTGACCTACACGGTGCAGCCCGGCGACACGGTCACCGCGATCGCGCTCCAGTACGGCGGGACCGCCGCCGGGCTGGCGCTGCTCAACCCCGGGTTGAACCCCAACCTGATCAGCGTGGGCCAGAGCCTGTTCGTGCCGGGCACGGTCCCGATTCCCACGGTGTCGCGGACGTGGGTGACCGACTTCGGCGACGCGCTTGAGTATGTGGCGGCGGCGGCCGGGGTGACGCCCCACACGCTGCTCGCCAACAACGCGGGCCTGTCGGAGGGATACGTCGGGCCAGATACGGCGCTGCGGGTGCCCAACCGCGAGGGCGTGATCGTGGACGTGCGGACCGGCGACACCCTGCAGGCGATCGCGGCCCAGTTCGGAACGACCGTGCAGGCGCTGGTCGACACGCCGAACAACGGCGTCATCGACCCGAACGGGCTGATCTCGGGGCAGGAACTGCTGGTGCCGATCACGACGCCGGTCTTCGTCTGGCCCGCGTACGGCGACCTGACGGACGGCTTCGGCGTGTGCCGGGCGTGGGACTGCAGCGTGCGGCACCGCGGGACGGACATCGCGCAGAACGGCGGCCCGATCGTGGCGGCGGCGGATGGCGTGGTCACCCGCGTCGGCGGCGAATGGTGCTGCGGCCTGGGCTTCTTCGTCGAGATCGACCACGGCAACGGCTGGGTCAGCATCTACGGACACCTGAACGGCCCGGCCTGGGTCTACGTTGACCAGGTGCTCGCCGCGGGCGACCCGATTGGCGAGGTCGGCACGTCGGGCTACAGCACCGGCGTGCATCTGCACCTGGAGCTGTATCACAACGACTGGTCGCTGGACGCGCTCAACTACCTGCCCTGAGGCCGCGGCCGTGCAGTCGCATGGCGGCGGCGGGGCGTCACCCGCTGACTGCGCGGACCTCGTGCAGCACGTGCCGCAGCGCGGCGCGGTCGCAGTGGCCGTACAGATCCGGCGCCTGCTCGCGGTAGCCGGGCGTGGCGCGGAAGCCGGCCGAGACCGCCGCCGCGGCTTGGTCGACCACCAATCCCGTGACGACGGCCGCGAACGTGGCCGCTTCGGCATCGTCGCGCCGGAGCAGCGCGACGGAACGGCGCCCCTTCTCGATCGCGCTGGCCCAGGGCGGCAGCAGTCCGCTCACGGCGTCGCCGTGGGTGGCGCGGATGTGCGCTTCCGCCAGGTCGCGCAGGGTCTCGGCCTGCCGCAGCACGGCGTCGGCGTCGCGACCCTCCAGCCCGAGCGCCGCGGCAGCCTGCCCGCCGAGCGGCGCCCGGCGGCGGGCGCGGGCGGCGGCGCGGAAGCGCGGCAGCAGCCGGCGTCGCGCGGGCGGTTCGTCGACGACGTGGCACAGCGCCGGCCCAATTCCGAAGACGAAGGCTTCCCAGGCGGCGGCCTGCCCGACAGCACGGCCGGCGGCGCGGCCGGGGTCGCCGGCGGGGTCGATCAGCGCGGCGGCTCGATCGCAGAGGCGGCGCACGCGGGCGGCCCGTTCCTCGGGCGCGAAGTAGCGGTCGCGGAAGTCGCGCAGGACGCCATCGAGCGTCGGGTCGTACGAGAGCAGGGGCTGGGCGGTCGCGAGGCGGTGGGCGCGGATGTCGTCCTGCAGGGCGGGCTCGACCTCGACCAGGAAGGCGGTCGTGGGCCAGTCCAGCGCGACGGGCAGCCCGTCGAGCGCCTGCACCGCGCCCAGGGTGTAGTCGGGCCGCCAGTCGGGGAAGAAGGCGATGCAGGTGAGGACCGAGTCGGGGGCCTGCACCCCGTAGGCGTAGTCGCCGGTGACGAGGAAGGCGCGGATGGCGGGCTGGCGCTGGCGCAGCCGCTCGCAGATGCGGAGCAGCCGCGGGCGCCAGTCGGGCTGGGGGGTCCAATCGAGGTTCATGGCGTCGGGCCGGGGCGGGGGCCGCGGCCTCAGAAGCCGCGGTAGGCGTTGGCGATGGGGAAGCGACGATCCTTGCCGAAGGCGCGCGGGGTGATCTTGAGGCCGGGCGCGGCCTGGCGACGCTTGTACTCGGAGCGGGTGACGAGCGTCATGACGCGACGCACGTCCGCCGCGTCGAAGCCCTGCGCGACGATCTCGTCCAGCGTGCGGTCCTCCTCGACGAAGGCCTGCAGGATGGGGTCCAGCCGGTCGTAGGGCATGAGCGAGTCTTCGTCGCGCTGATCGGGCCGCAGCTCGGCGCTGGGCGGCTTGTCGATGACGCTGCGGGGGATGCGCCCGTCGCCGCTGGGCTGCGGGCCGGCGACCTCGTTCACGTAGCGGGCCAGGCGGTAGACGGTGGTCTTGGGCACGTCCTGGATGACGGCGAGGCCGCCCGTCATGTCGCCGTAGAGCGTCGTGTAGCCGGTGGCCGACTCGCTCTTGTTGCTGGTCGTGAGCACCAGCCAGCCGAACTTGTTGCTCAGCGCCATGATCAGGTTGCCGCGCAGCCGGGCCTGGAGGTTCTCCTCGGTCACGTCCGGGTCGCGCCCGGCAAAGACGTCGTGCAGGACGTCGAGGTGGGCGGCGAAGGGCCCCTCGATGGGCAGGGTGAGGAGGTCGATGCCGAGGTTGTCGGCGAGGGCGCGCGCGTCGGCGATGGAGCCCTCCGACGAGTAGCGCGACGGCATCGCGACGGCCGTCACGTTCGCGGGGCCCAGCGCGTCGGCGGCGATCGTGGCGGTGAGCGTCGAATCGATCCCGCCCGAGAGCGCCACGACGACCTTCTCGAAGCCGGTCTTGCGGACGTAGTCCCGCGTGCCCAGGACCAGCGCCTGATAGATGGCGGCGGCGTCATCGGGCAGGGGATCGTTGGCGGGCGGGTCGATGGGCGGCCGCGCGCCGGCGCGGGGGTCGCAGACGGGGACGTGCCGCGCGGGCTCGGGCGCGAGCAGACGCAGGCGCGGGTCGTGCAGGCGGACTTGGCCCACGGCGTCGACATCGAGGTCGGCGATGAGCAGCGTCTCATCGAACATCGGGGCGGCGGCGATGCGCTCGCCACGGGCGTCGAAGATGACGGAGCCGCCGTCGAAGATGAGCGCGTCCTGGCCGCCCACCATGTTGCAGTAGCAGACGATCACGGCGTTATCGGCGGCGCGGGTGGCGAGCATGCGCTGTCGCTGGCCCATCTTGCCGGCGTGGAAGGGCGAGCCGTTGAGGTTGACGACCACCTCCGCGCCGGCCAGCGCCTGCGCCTGCACGGGGCCCGAGGAGTACCAGATGTCCTCGCAGATGGAGACGCCCACGGGAACGCCGGCGATCCGGAAGACGGGCGATTCGGCGCCGGGGCGGAAGTAGCGGCTCTCGTCGAAGACGCCGTAGTTGGGCAGGTACTGCTTGTGGTAGACGCCGGCGCGGCGGCCGTCGTGGAGGACGGCGGCGGCGTTGCAGGCGTCGGGGGCGAGGTCGACGAAGCCGACGACGGCGGTGACGTGCAGGCCGCGGGTGGCCTCCTGGATGCGGTCGAGGGCGGCGAGGTTCTCCGTCACGAAGGAGCGGCGCAGGATGAGATCCTCGGGGGGGTAGCCGGTGACGGCCAGCTCCGGCAGCACGACGACATCGCAGGCGGCCGCCTCGGCGTCGCGGATGGCGGCGCGGATGCGGTCGGCGTTGCCCTCGAGGTCGCCGACGGTGGGGTTGATCTGGGCGAGGGCGACGCGAAGGCTGCGCATGGGGGAGGCTTCTGGGCGAGGGCGGGGCGTCGCCGCAGGGGAGCGGGACGCGCCGGCCGGCCGGGTTCCGACTTCGTGTCATTCTGACACGAAGTCAACGCTCACTGTAGGCCGGGCCACGGCGGGGGGTCAATCGGGGCGCGCGGGGCGCGATCGGTCGTCGTGCTCGCCCGCCGCTGGGGGCGGGGATACACTCGCCGCGTCCCGACGGACACGGCCGCAGGCGGCCGTCGTGGCCGGGGCGAGGGGTGCGATGGCTGACGCGGTCACGCCGGCACTGACGCTGCAGGGGGTGTCGTACCGGCATCCGGCGTCGAAGGCGGAGGCGGCGGGCGACCCGGTGAGCCGGGGCGTGGCGGGGGTGTCGCTGTCGGTCGCGGCGGGCGAGGTGGTGGGGCTGCTGGGCCCAAACGGAAGCGGCAAGAGCACGATCCTGGCGTTGGTCGCGGGGTTCCTGGCGCCACAGGCCGGATCGGTACGAATTGAGGGGCAACCGCTCTCGGCGCCGCTGCGACGGCGGCTGGGGGTGGTCTTCCAGGAGCCGAGCCTGGACCCGCTGATGACGGTCTCGGAGACGCTGCGGCTGCACGGGCGGCTGTTCGGCATGGGCGGGGCCCGGCTGCGCGATCGGATCGACGAGCTGCTGGCGCGGATGGGGCTGCGGGAGCGGGCGGGGGACCGCGTGGAGACGCTGTCGGGCGGGCTGCGGCGGCGGCTGGAGTTGGCGCGGGCGCTGCTGCATGGGCCGTCGCTGCTGCTGCTGGACGAGCCGTCGCTGGGGCTCGACCCGGACGCCCGCGCGGCCCTGTGGGACCTGCTCGACGGCGCGCGCGACGCGGGCACGGCGCTGCTCCTGGCGACGAACGATGTGTCGGAGGCGGAGCGCGCCTGCGACCGGGTGGCGTTCCTGCAGGCCGGCCGCGTCATCGCGCTGGGCGCGCCCGCGGAGCTGCGCCGGGAGCTGCGCCGCGACTCGGTGCAGGTGGAGTGGACATCGGCCCCGGCGGACACCGCCTCGACGCTGGCGGCCATCGCGGGGGTGGGGTCGGTGCGGACGGCGGAGCGAGCGGGATCGGGGACGGTGCTGCACGTCACCGTCGACGACGCGTCGGCCTTCGTGCCGGCGCTGTTCGCCCTGGCCGGCGCGAACGGGACGGCGGGCGGCATCTCGGGCATCCACATCCACGAGTCGACGCTGGAGGACGCGTACTTCCAGCGCGCGGGGGAGTCGCTGGGGACGCAAAGCGGCGCCGCGGAGGCGACGCCGAGCGCGAACGGGCGGGCGTCGTGACGACGCCGGCCGCGACGACGCCCCGGGCGACATCACACGACATGGGACGGGCGGCGGCGCTGCGCGAGGGCGCCCGGGCCTGCGGGGCCCTGCTGGAGCGCGACCTGCGCGCCTTCCTGCGCTCGCGGTCGCAGGTGTATTCGTCGCTGCTCTTGCCGCTGATGCTGCTGGCGATCCTGGGGACGGGCGTCTCGGACGGGCTGAAGCCGACGTCGGCGATCATCCGCGACGGCGACTACGTGAGCTACCTCGCGCCCGGCATGATCGCGATGACGGCGCTGTTCTCCTCGACGTTCTCCAGCTCGTCGTTCTACCGCGACCGCGCCAGCGGCCTGCTGCGCACGCTGCTGGCGTCGCCGCACGACCCGCGCACGATCCTGCTGGGCAAGTCGCTGGCCGCGATGCTGATCGGGTCGTTGCAAGCGCTGGCGATCCTGGTGATCGCGGTGCTCATCCCGGGCATCGACTTCGCCTGGCAGTACGGCTGGGCGGCGGGCGTGGGGCTGGTGGTCGCGGGCGTGCTGACGCTGAACCTGCTGCTCTCGGGCTTCGCGCTGGCGGTCTCGACCCGCATCCGCTCGATGCAGGGCTTCCACCTGGTGATGAACCTGGTGCTGTTCCCGCTCTTGTTTCTCTCCGGGGCGTTCTTCCCACTCGACGATCTGCCGGACTGGCTGCGGATTCTGGGCTGGATCAACCCCCTGACCTACGCCGTGGACCTGCTGCAGACGTCGGCCTACGCGGCCGGCAACGACGGCTTCTTCGGTCCCTGGATCGATTTCGCGGTGCTCGGCAGCCTGGCGACGCTGCTGTTCGGGGTGGCGCTGAAGCGCGCGCCGAAAGCGACCTGAGCCCGGCGCAGCGGTCGCGGCGCCGGCACGCCGGAGGCGGTGCGGATTGACTCGCGGGATCGTCATCGTGGCGCTGGGGGCAATCGCGGCGATCGCCGCGTTGCTCGGCCTCGCCTGCGGCGGCGGCGGCGACGACCGCTTCGTGCTGACCAACGCCGATGCGCCCTTCGTGCCGGTGATCGAGTCGACCGACCTGGCGGTCGGGGTCGATCGGGTGGTGCTGCGCTTGCTGGACCGCGCCGCAGCGCCGTCGTTCGCGGCGGGCGCGACGTTCCAGGTGCGCTACTTCGAGCCCGTGCAGGGCGGCCTGCGCTTCCGCTCGGACGCCGCCCTGGAGGTCGTGGGGGTGGGCCCGCAGACGTTCTACGTGGCGGCGGCCCCGCTGGACATCGTGGGGACGTGGGCGCTGGAGGTCCGGGCCGTCGCCGCGGGCGCGCCCGACGACGCGGCGCAGGTCAGCGCGCGGCTGCCGTTCGTCGTGGCGGCGACGACGGCCTCGCCCGCCGTGGGGGAGCAGGCGCCGGAGTCGCCGTCGCTGCGAGCGGCGCTGGCCGCGGGACGGCCGGCCCTGGTCGTGCTGACGCTGTCGGACGACTGCTCCGGCAGCGCCCTCTGCGATCGGGCCCTGGCGCAGGCCGAGCGGCTGGCGGCTGCGATGGCGCTCACGGTCGTGGCGGAACGAGCCCCGGCCAACGGCGAACGCGAGTCCGGCTGGACGCTGGAGAACGAGCCCTGGACGTACGTCGTTGGGGACGACGGGCGCATCCTGGCGCGCTTCGAGCGTCTGGCGACGGACGCGGAGCTGCAGGCCGCGATCACCCAGGCCACCGCGACCCCATGACGCGGCCCATGCGAGCGGCGGCGGCGGCGCTAGAGGACGAAGACGTCGATCATGACGGCGAGGAAGAGCAGGGGCAGGTAGAGGATCGAGAAGAAGAAGAGTTGCATGGGGGCGGCGCGATCGAGGTACACCCGAGCCGCCTGGGCGATGAAGGCCACGCCCAGCGCCGCGGCCGCGCCCAGGTAGATCCAGGACACGTCGCCGCTGAGCGGCAGCGACAGGCTGACGGCGGCCAGCACGACGGCGTAGATCAGGATCTGCCGCTTGGTCGCGGCCTCGCCGCGGACGACCGGGAGCATGGGCACGTTCGCGCTGGCGTATTCGTCCTTGTAGCGCAGGGCCAGCGCCCAGAAGTGGGGCGGGGTCCAGAAGAAGACGATCAGGAACAGGATCGCGGGCGCGACATCGACGTCGCCGCGGACGGCCGCCCAGCCGACGAGCGGAGGGACCGCGCCCGCCGCCCCGCCGATGACGATGTTCTGCACGCTGCTGCGCTTCAGCCAGACCGTGTAGACGCCGACGTAGAAGCCGACCGCGGCGAGCGCCCAGACGGCGGAGAGCCAGTTGACCGTGAGCAGCAGTTGCACGCCTCCGGCGACGACGAGGGCCGCGCCCCAGACGAGGGCGGCCGTCGGCGGAACGACGCCGCTGGGGATTGGCCGCTTGGCGGTGCGGGGCATGATGCGGTCGATGTCGCGGTCGTACCACTGGTTGATGGCGTTCGCGCCGCCGGCGGTGAGGATGCCGCCCAGCAGCACCAGGGCGACGAGGTCGAGGCCGGGCCAGCCGTTCTGGGCCATGACCATGGCGGGCACGGTCGTGACGAGCAGCAGCCAGATGATGCCGGGCTTGGTCAGCGCGATGTAGGCCCGGACGAGGCCGCGCGCGTCCGTCGCGGGGCGGGCGGGGCCGTCCGTCGCCGGCGACGCGGGCCGCGGCCGCGCCGCGATGATGAGTCGTCCCGAGCGGGTGATCACCGTCTGGTCTCTCCCACCTGGGGGCGTCGCGACAGCAGCGCCGGCAGCGGCCGGGCGCGATGCAAGGAATCGTGGCGGACGGCGTCGTAGCAGGCGAGGGCGGTCATCGCGACGAGCGTACCCCAGGTGACCGATCCGGTAACTAGGTGCAGCACGCGCGACCACTCCGCCAGCGTGGTCCACATGACGGCCGCGCCCAGGACGATCTGGATCGCGAACAGGCCGCCCACGGCCAGCGCCAGCCGGAAGACGCCCGGGGCGGCGTGTTGCCGGCTGGCGGCCAGCCCGACGCAGGCCAGCACGAGCAGCGCGACGGCGGCGGCCAGGAAACGATGCGAGACGTGGATGATCGCGTTGCGACCCTCGGGCAGGACGACGCCGTTACAGAGCGGCCAATCGCCGCCGCAGTAGAAGCCGGCGTCGGTGCCGCTCACGTAGCCGCCCAGCACGATCAGGGCGAACGTCCCCAGCGCGGTCACGACCGCCAGCAGCGCCATGGGCCGCGACGCACGGGCGGGCGGCCCCGCGCGCTCGGCGACCCGCTGCCGCTGCGCGGGCGGGCCGTCGGCCTGGGGGACGAAGGTCGCCAGCCAGGCGGTCATGATCAGCAGCACGATCAGCATGGCGGTCCCCAGGTGCGCGCTGAGGATGCCGGCGTCGAGCTTCTCCGTCACGGTGAGGCCGCCCAGGACGACCTGGACGCCCAGCGCCACGACGCCGGCCAGCGCCGGCAGCACGACCCAGCGGCGGTCGCGGTAACGCCGCAGCGCCCCGATCACGAAGGCCAGGATGACGAAGCCGAAGACGCTCGCGGCGAGCCGGTGCGTCCACTCGAGCCAGACGTGATAGTCGCCCTGGGGGATGATCCGGCCATGGCAGAGGGGCCAGTCGGGGCACGCCAGACCGGAGTCGGTGACGCGCACGGTCCCGCCCAGGATGACCAGCAGGATCAGGCCGCAGATCGTGACGAGGCCCAGCTGCTGATAGCCGCTGAGGGATCGCCAGCGACGCACCACGGTCATCGATCCCCTTCCCGGTCGCGGCCCAGCCGCGGCGCGCCGCGGCGGCGCGGCCGCTCCTGCCGGGCCGCCAGGGTTGCGGGCGGGCGGACGCCGGTCAATGGAGCGAACAACGCAGCGGGCAACGGATGCGGGCGGCTCATCGGTGCGTGGGCCGATCCGAGGGCTGGGGATAGACGGGGCGGCCGGCGCGCTCGTCGAGGTCGCGCAGCAGGTCGTCGCGGCGGGAGCGGAAGGCCTCGTGCTCGGCCCAGTAGTAGACGATGACGAGCACGGCCAGGGCGAACATCATCGTGCCGGGGACCCACATGATGCCGGCGCCGATGCGCTGGTCGGTGAGCGCGGATGGACCCCAATCGCGCAGGCCGTCGAGCTGGGCGTAGCTCTCGTAGGCGGCCGCGCCGAGGCTGGTAAGGATGAGGCCGAGGGCGAGATTCTGGAGGATCGCGACGATCAGGATCGCCACCCGGGCGATGTGCCCCGGTCGCAGGTGGGAGGCGTCGACGCCGATGATCAGCCACCAGAAGAGCAGGCCGCCGGACAGGAACGTCGAGTGCTCGATGAAGTGCAGGAGCTCGCTGCCGATGGCGGCGTCGTAGAGGGCGGGGATGTGCCAGATCCAGATCGCGCCGACGAGGATGAGGATGGCGACCGGCGGGTAGAGCAGGATCTGGAGCACGCGGCTGTTGAGCAGGGGGACGACGTATTGCCGCCGCACGCGCGGGCTGGCGGCCCGCAGGGCGAGCGTCGCGGGGGCGCCGAGCAGCAGCAGGGGCGCGATGACCATGAGGATGAGCACGTGCTGGATCATGTGCATCCAGAAGAGGTCGTCGGAGTACGTGTCGATGGGGGAGACGAGGGCGAGCAGCATCAGCACGATGCCGCCGGCGAAGGCGGCCGGCCGCCAGCGGGAGAAGTGGAAGCGGCGTGCGCCGGGCGCCGCGGGATCGGCGGCGGCGGCGGCGCGCAGCCGTCGGTAGCCCCACCAGTAGGCGGCGGCGAGGATCAGGGTCAGCACGACGCCGAGGGGGTCGAGGCCCCACACCGTGAGGGCCACCAGGATCTGGCCCGACTCCGCCATCGTGCCGTCATGCGCGGCGGCGACGGCCGGCGCCAGCACGGCGGTCAGCCCCGCGAGCGCGGCGGCGGGGACCAAACGAGCCCTGCGCACGGGCATGGGCGCCCCGATTCCAGTGCGACCCGGTGGCGGGCGCCGCGCGTCGCGCGCGGGCGTCAGGCCAGGAAGAGCAGGCTGAAGACCAGAATCCACACGGCGCCGACGAAGTGCCAGTACATCGTGGCCGCCTCGACGGCGGTGTTGCGGTGCGCGTCGAAGTGCCCCAGCTGGGAGCGCATCCAGAGGAAGGTGATGAACAGCAGGCCGCCCAGGACGTGCGCGCCGTGGAAGCCGGTGAGCAGGTAGAAGGTCGCGCTGTAGGGGCCATCACCGATGGCGAAGTCGGCGTAGATCCATTCGACGGCCTGATTGAGCAGGAAGGCCGTGCCGATCAGCATCACGATCACCATGCCGGCCTTCATCGCGCCGCGGTTGCCCTTGCGGATGGCGAAGGCGGCCGCCTGCATGGGGATGCTGCTCGAGACCAGCAGGACGGTGAAGAAGATCGGCCGGAAGCCGACTTCGAGCGCGGCGCCGTGGTCGTAGACGCCGTCGATCAGGGGGACCCACTCCAGCGCGTCCTCGCGCAGGGCGAGATAGGCCGCGATGAGGCCGGAGAAGAACATGATCTCCGAGAAGATGAAGAAGACCATGCCCCAGAGCCCGTTGGTCATGGGCTCGCTGCCCACGAAGAAGCTCTTGAGGGGATTGACGGGCTTCCGGGCGGCGGTGCGAGAGGCCATCGGTGCGGTGTCCGTTTCCTAAGAGGGTGTCTTCGCGGCGTGGGGCCCGTCGGAGGGGCCGTGGGCGCCCAGGCCGTGGCGCTCGTCGAAGACGGGGCGCTCGGAGCGGACGCGGGGGATGCGGTCGAAGTTGTAGACCGGCGGCGGCGATGTCGTCGCCCACTCCAGGGTGCCGGCGTCCCAGGGGTTATCCTCGGTGCACTCTTCGCCCCAGAACATCGAGTGCACGACGTTGAAGAGGAAGAGCACCGCGCCCAGCATGGCGACGAACGCGCCCACGGTGGCGATCTGGTTCATGATCTCCCAGCCGGGGTTGTCGGCGTAGTCGTTGATGCGGCGCGGCATGCCGTCGAGGCCCAGCATGAGCTGCGGCCAGAAGATCATGTTGGTGCCGATGAACATGCTCCAGAAGTGAATCTTGCCCAGGCCCTCGTTCATGAAGCGGCCGAACATCTTGGGGAACCAGTAGTAGCTGGCGGCGAAGATGCCGAAGGCGGCGCCGGTGGCCAGCACGTAGTGCAGGTGGCCCACGACGAAGTAGGTGTCGTGCAGGGCGAAGTCGACGGGCACGGCGGCGTGGAAGACGCCGGTGATGCCGCCGATCAGGAAGAGCATCACGAAGCCGACGGCGAACAGCATCGCCGTCGTGAAGGTGATCGACCCCTTATGCATGGTGGCCATCCAGTTGAACATCTTCACGCCGGTGGGGATGCCGATCAGAAAGGTGGAGGCCATGAAGAAGGGCAGGAAGACGCCGCCCGTCGTGAACATGTGGTGCGCCCAGACGACGAAGCTCAGCAGGCCAATGCCCACGGTCGCCATGACGAAGGCCCGGTAGCCGAAGAGCGGCTTGCGCGAGAAGACGGGCAGCACCTCGGAGACGATGCCCATGGGCGGCAGGATCATGACGTAGACGGCGGGATGCGAGTAGAACCAGAAGAGGTTCTGCCAGAGGATCGACTGCCCGCCCGTGGCGGGGTCGAAGAAGACGCCGCCGGCGCCGTTGCGGTCGGCGAAGAGCAGGATCAGCGCGGAGGCCAGGACCGGCGTCGCGAGGACGACCAGGAACGCCGTGACCAGGATGGTCCAGGTGAACATCGGCATGCGGAACATGGTCATGCCGGGGGCGCGCATCTTGAAGATCGTGACGAGGAAGTTCAGCCCACCAGCGGTGGCGGCGACGCCCAGGATGATGACGCCCACCAGCCAGAGGTCCATGCCCACGCCGGCGGGCTGCGCGTTGCCGGCGGTGTTGCTGGAGATGGGGGGATAGGCCGTCCAGCCGGCGGCCGCGGCGCCGCCGTCGAAGGCGAAGGCGCTGAGCATCAGCACGCCGCCGAACATGAACAGCCACAGGGAGAGCGCGTTGATGCGCGGGAAGGCCATGTCCAGGGCGCCGATCTGCAGCGGCACGAGATAGTTCGCGAAGCCCGTCGCCACCGGCATGATGAACAAGAACAGCATGATGCTGGCGTGCATCGTGAACATCTGGTTGTAGGTGTCGGCGCCCATGATCGCGCCGGTCTCGATCAACTCCGTGCGCACGACCAGCGAGAGGGCGCCGCCGACCAGCCCGAACGCGCCGGCGGCGACCACGTACATGATGCCGATCTTCTTGTGGTCGACCGTGGTCAGCCAGTCGAGCAGCACCTGCACGCGTCCCCCGGTGTAGCCGGTGGGGAGGGTTCCAGCGAGAGTGGCCATGCGTTCTCCCGTTCAATACCCCGTCGCCGGGGTGTCCGCCCGATGGCGTGCGCCGCGGCGCGGCGCCGCTAGAGCGTGCCCTCCCAGGGCACGGTGGTCTGTTGCATGCGGCTGCCGGCCGCGCTGATCACGCGCTCCGGGCCGGCGTCGGCCCCGGCGCCGATGTGCGCCGCCCCAGCGTCGCCGGAGTCGCCGGCCTCATCAGTGTCAGCGGCGTCATCAGTGTCAGCGGCGTCATCAGTGTCAGCGGCGTCATCGGCATCATCGGCGCCATCCTCGGGCGCGGCGTCACCGGCGTCGTCCGCGGGGGCGGCGTCGTCCGCGGGGGCGGGAGGGGCGGTGATCGCCGCCAGCCAGGCCTCGTACTCGTCGAGCGGCAGGGCGCGCACCGAGAAGAGCATGCGGGCGTGCTCGCGGCCGCAGAACTCGGCGCACTGGCCCTGGTAGAAACCGGCGTCGGTGACTTTGAGCCACAGCGCCTGGGTGCGGCCGGGAACGGCGTCGAGCTTGTAGAGGAACTGCGGCGCGTAGAAGGAGTGGATCACGTCCATGCTGGAAATGTTGAAGCGCACCGTCTTGCCCACGGGCACGGTGACGATGGGCGTGTTCACCGTGGTGATCGCGCCGCTGCTGGGGTCGACGCGGTCGGTGAGTTCGCCACGGTCGTCCTGGGACAGCTCGGTGCCGTTGGTGATGCGGAAGATCTCCGCCGCGGCGGGGTGATCCTGCACGACGGTGCCGTTGACCCCGCGCGCGACGGTCAGCGTGTTGCCCTCGATCGCATCGACACGGAAGTGCTCGATGTCGATGCGGTAGGTCTTGAAGGGCTCGAACTGCGTCCCGTCGGAGACGCGCAGTTCGGTGTCGGTGGGGGCGTCCGAGACGGCGGTGACGGTGATCGCGCCGAGGGGGGCGGAGTAGTGGAAGCTCCAGGCCCACTGCTGGCCCGTGACGTCGATGACCTCGACGGGCTCGGACGCTTTGGGGGCCGACTCGATGTCCTCCAGGACGACGAAGGAGACCACGAAGAGCACCACGACGATGACCGTGGGGATCACGGTCCAGAGAACCTCGACGCCGCGGTTGCCGTGGATCTGGGGGGGCAACTCGTCGCTGCGGCGGCGGTACTTGATCGCCAGCCAGACGATGCCCCCCTCGACGGCGATGAAGACCACGGCGGCGAGGAAGAAGACCAGGATGTAGAGGTCGCGGATGTCGGCGCCCTCTTCGCTGACCGCCTCGGGGGGGAAGACCTGCGCGCCCGCGACGCCGGCGCTGAGCAGCAGCAAGCCACCCGCCAGGGCGAGGACGGCGCCAACCCGCCGGCGCAGGGGGGTTCGGTGGGGGGACGGCTTCGGCATGCGGTTCCTCATCGTCTCAGGGTCCGGCATGGTCGGCGGCATGGTCGGCCGCATGATCGGGCGCGTGGAGCGGGCCGGCGTTGTAGTCACGGATCTCCTCGGTGGTCCAGCCAACCACGCCGAGCCCGGTGAGGACCAGACCGGCGCCCAGCAGCTCGGCCGGGAAGACGACCCCGAACGCCGTCAGCACGAGGCCGAGCCCCATGACCACCGGCGACAGACTGGGCGCCGGCATGTGGATGTGCGCCGGGGCCGGCGGCGTCTGCGGCCGGGGATAGTCCTGGCCGCCGCCGTGGGCGTAGTCGCGTACATCTTCCAACAGCCAGCCAATCACGCCGTACACCGTGGCCGCGACGCCGGCGCCCAGCAACACCGCTGGGAAGACCACCCCGAACGCCGTGAGGATCATGCCAGCGGCGAGCACGAAGGGGAAGAGGCTGGGCGGCGGCAGGTGGACGCCTTCGGGCAGGCCGTCGTCGTGGGCCGGGGCGTGGGGCGCGGCCGCGGGGGCGGCGGGCATGGGGCCGGCGCCGAGCGCGGGCGCGTCCCCCGACGCCGCTGCGGCGTCGGGGCCGGGGAGCAGCGTGCCCCCGCGCTCGGCGGGGGCGGGACGCCCGTAGGACCGGTCGATGACCTGTCGTTCGGGGCGGTAGGCGCGCGGGCGCAACATCGGCGGGAGCAGGCTGAAGACCGACACGAGCAGGTCGGGGCCGCTGTAGGCCGGGACGATCTCGAGGCCGAAGGCCGGCGTGCGCCGCCAGGTGCGAATCCCGGCGACCTTGATGCCCAGCGACTGGCAGAGGCGATTGGCGGCGGTGGCCTGTCCGGCGGACACGAAGATGTAGCAGGGGCCCGCCTTGGACAGCGGCAGCCAGCGCTGCATGGCCTCGGCTTCGGTGACTTCGTGCCGCAGCACCACGATGGCCAGCATGCGGATGAAGTGCCCCGGCTCCTCCGTGACGATGAGGTCCGGGTAGATCCAGCCGCCCCGCCGCAACTGCACGCCCATCTGGGGGTCGGGGTGGTTGACGACCGTTTCCCAGTCCGGGTGCTCCGGCGATGGGAAGGCGAATCGTGCGGCAGCGAGTTGTTGCAGGACATCGGCCCGCTTGCTGCGATCAGCCGCCAGCGTTGGCATGCGTGCGTCCGCCCCCTGCCGCCGAGCCGTTGCGCATTCGCGCGTGGCGCCCGGTCGATTCTGGACCGCTCATGAGCGCTTCACAGTTTCGCCCTTCGTGCGTTCTGGCACAAGCGCAGGCCACACCCTGAATGCTGGGGGCGAATCGTCGCCCGGGGCTAATCGTTGACCGAGCGGGGGGGCTGATCGATGCCAATGAAGCGCGGCCGGTAGATGGCGACGCCCTTGCCGTCGCGGAATCCCTGCCGTTCATCGACGATCTGGGCGCCGATGCCGGCGATGCGGGCCCAGCCGAAGAGCGTCGTGTAGTACTCGGGCTTGGTCAGCCCGCCGGCCGCCAGCAGGCTGCCGGAGACGAGGTCGACGTTGGGGTAGGGGTTGGAGATCTTGGGGTTCTCCTTGAGCACCTTCACCGCGCCGACGCGCAGGGCCTTGACGACCTTGAACCAATGGTCGTCGGGGTAGAGCTCATCGCCCACGGCGAATTCTACCTGGGCGCGGGGGTCTTCGCGGCGCAGGACGGCGTGGCCGAAGCCGAAGATCAGCTCGCCGTCGGCCAAGCGGGCCCGCATCAGCTCCTCGACCTCCACGGGATCCTCCGAGTCGACCTCCTTGGCCATCGCGAAGCAGTCCTGGTTGGCGAGGCCGTGGCGGGGGCCGGCGAGCCCGTTCATCGCACCGACCATGGATTGATACATGTCGGCCAGGCCGGAGGCGACGGCCTTGCCGGTGAAGGTGGAGAGGTTGCCGCCGCCGTGGTCCATGTGCAGGACGTAGTAGATGCGCAGCAGCTTGGCGAGGGCCGCTTCGTCGGCGCCGGGGACGCCCAGCATGTGGACGAAGTTCTCCACGTAGCCCAGCGACGGGTCGGAGTCGATCAGGTCCCCCCAGCCCTCGCGGATGCGGAACACGGCGGCCAGGGCGGCGGGGATGCGGGCGATCAGGTTGAGCGCGTCCTCGCGGTAGTCCCCGTCCTTGCCGGTCATGCCCAGCAGGTGCAGCGCGACGGCCAGCCAATCCATGGGGTGGCCCTGCTTGGGCAGGCTGCGCAAGACGTCGAACACCATCGGGTCGACCTGGGCTCGGGCGGCGAGGTCGTCGGCGAAGGCCCGCGCCTCGTCGGCGCTGGGCAGGGACTTGTTGAAGACCAGGTAGATCACCGACTCCGGCGGCATGTAGGCCAGCTCGGCGATCGGATAGCCCACGTACGTGACCCCGATCTCGGGGTCGACGTTGCTGGTCCAGCAGGTGCCGACGGGGAAGCCGCGCAGGCCCGAATCCAACTGGGCGGGGCCAATCGTGAAGTCGACCGCGGGGACGCTGGGGGTAGTCATGGGCCGACACTCCTCTTGGCCGGGCGTCCGGCCGCTGGCGGCGCGGGGCCGCACGGGTCGGGGCTCGACGCTGTGCGCGAACGACAGGCGGGTCGATGCACCCGAGAGACTAGCCGGAGACCTCGCCCACGCGAAAGCGGATCATGCCGGAGGGGGCGTCCACTTCGACCTCGTCGCCGGTCGTGGAGCCGACCAAGGCCCGCCCGACTGGGCTGGCGATGGAAATCCGGCCAGCCGCCGCGTCTACCTCGTTTTGGCCGACGAGAGTGTACTCAACGGTCTTATTGCTTACAAGGTTCGTCGCGCTGACGCTGCTGCCGAGGTGCACGCGGCCATCGTTGGCGGCCGACGAGGCGTTGGCGACGCGGGCGTGGGCGACTTGGTGCTCCAGGTCGCGGATGCGGGCCTCCAGCATGGCCTGCTCGTCGCGGGCGGCGTCCAGCGGGGCGTTCTCGCGGAAGTCCTTGTCGGCCATCGCCTCCGCCAGCCGCTTGGTGACGGTGGGCCGCTCGGCCCGCAGCCGGTCGAGTTCGTTGCGGGCGAGTTCCAACCCCTCGACGGTCATCTCGACGATGTCCTCGGCGCTCTGCTCGAGCACGCCGTTGATCTCCCGGGTCCGCCGCACGGGGCGCTTGATGCGCAGGTGCACGCCGAGATTGGTGCCCACCCAGGCCTTCTTCTTGGCGTAGGCGAGGAAGGCCTTGACCGGCAGCAGCCGGTCGCCCATGTCGGCGACGTTCGCGCCCTGCGCCTCCTGGAAGAGGCTCATCTGATGGGCGGTGATGTTCGTCAGCTCCCGGTCGCTGCCGGCCCAGGAGACGAAGCGGGTGACCGCGACGCGCTGCTGCTGGTCGAGCTTCTTGCCGTTGGCGCTGAAGTAGACGGAGGCCGCACGTTCGAGCGTGAAGACCGCGCTATCGGCGGCGTCGCCGGGTCTAGCTTCGATGAGTTCCCCCTCGGCCGTCCCGGAGGCGTCAGGCGCGACACTGTCCATGTCAGTCATATGTCTCCCTCGTGTGCGTGGGCGCCTACCATCGTACGGACGTTATGGGGAGTAATCCAATGCAGCAGCGCGCGAACGATGATCCGGCGGTCCCAACCGCGCCGCCGATGCCGGCCGGCCGGCTCGCCGATCCGGGTCCGGGGGCGGCCGCGGACCTGCGTCTGGCGGTCGACGCGGCGCTGGACGCGGCGGCATTCGGCGGCGACCAGCCCGGCGCGGATCTGCTCCGCGATAGCCTGTCGCGCTTCGTCGCGACCCTCCTGCGGGAGAACGACCGCCTGGGCCTGACGACGATCCGCGATCCGGGCGAGGCGGTGCAGCGGCACATCGTCGAGCCGCTGGTGGGCTGGCGGGCGATCGCCGCGGCGGTCCCGCCGGGTCCGATCGTGGAGGTCGGAGCGGGCGGCGGCGCGCCGGGCCTGCCGATCGCGATTCTGGCCGGCGACCGCGAGGTGACGCTGATCGAGGGGCGGGAGCGCCGCGCGGCCTACCTGCGAGCGGTCGTCGCGGAGCTGGGGCTGGGCAACGTGCGCGTGGTGGAGGATCGGGGGGAGATGTTCGCGGCGGCGGGCAACGAGGGCCGGGAGCGCTACGCCTGCGCGATGGGCCGGGCGCTGGCCAAGCTGCCGATGGCCCTGGAACTGCTGCTGCCGCTGGTGCAGGTCGGTGGCGTGGCGGCGGTGTTCGCGGGGCCCGGCGCGGCGCGCTGGATGCCGGACGCGGCGCGGATCGCGGTCGCGATGGGGGCGGAGCCGCCGGAGGCCGAGGCGGTGTCGTGGACGGGCGCGCCGGTGCGCCTCTCGATCGTGACCTGCCGCAAGTCGTCCCGCACGGCCGATCGGTTCCCGCGCGGCATTCGCCGCATGCGGCGCGAGCTGCCGTCGCAGCCGTCCGGGTAGGCGCGCGCGGGCGCGCCGCTGTAGCGTGGCGCCGGGCCGGGTCGGGGCGGGCCGGTTCGAGGCGGATCGGCTGGGAGAGCGCGCAGCGACGGGAGCATCGGGATGCGACGCAGGCCGGCGGGCGGGATGCGCCCCCGAGGGGGCAGCCACCGGCCGATGCGCCGCTGGCAGCGCCTGGCCACGTTCGACGCGCACGTGCTGTCAGAGGTCTACCACGACGACGGGGCCACGCTCGCGTCGGTGCTGACGGTGGCGGCGGTCATGCTGGCGTCGTCGCTGGGCGGGCTGTTCTGGGCGCTGCTCGAGGGGACGCCGGACCTGACCGGCTTCGTGATCGAGTCGGTCCTCATCGGCGCGGCGGCGGCGACGGGGATGTTCTTCGTTTGGGCCGGTCTGGTGGCCGTGATCACGGGGCAGACCGCCTTCGCGCGCTCGGGGCGCCCGACGGACAGCCGCGCCCTGCGCGCGACCGTGCGCACGCTGGCCTTCTCGACGGTCCCGTTCGGCTGGTCGGTGTTCATCTTCGTGCCGGGCGTGGCGTTCGAGGTGACCCTGATATCGATGGGGCTGCTGCTGCTGTCCACGACGCTGGCGACGCAGACGGCGCTGGGCAGCTCGCTGGGCCGGGCGCTGGGCGCGAACGTGGTGGGGTTCTTCCTCTGGCTCACGGTGCTCGGCGAGCTGATGAGCTTCCGCGATCAGTTCGCGCCGGCCCCATTCCTCTTCGAGCTGGGGGGCCTGTAGCCCGTTCGCACAGGCCACGTGGGCCGGCCCGCCCGCCCGACGCTCAGACGCGGGCCTCGCGACGCGCGCGCCAGGTGTTGAGCCGCTGCAGGGTGCGGGCGGCGGCGGGGATGCTGCCGAACGTCGGGTAGCCCGCCGCGACCACCCGCTGCATGAGGTCGCCGTTCAGCCGTGCGTTGAAGGGGTCGTGCGTCGTGGGGATGACGAACAACACGGGCTTGCCGATCTCGGTCAGCCGGGGCGTGGCCTTCGTCAGTTCGCTGAACAGCCGCTCCTGGCGTTGGCGGGCGGAGTCGGGGTCGATCGAGCCGCCCCAGCCGTGACCGAGCTGGGCGATGACCGCGTCCAGGTGGTCGTCGGCCGCGACGGCCTCCAGCGTGGCGGCGAGATCCGTGCCCCGCCAGAGCGCCTGCGTGTCGACGGGGTTGCGGATGCTGGTCCCAGCGACGGGGGTGATCTCGCGCAGGGCCTCGGCGGTGGCCGGGCTGAGGTCGGGCAGGGTGAGGCCCAGGGCGGCGATGTCGTCGGAGCCCTGGACCGAGAGCCCGCCACCCCCGACCACCAGCGCCACGCGGTTGCCCCGCGGCACGGCCCCGTAGCGCCAGCCGACCAGCATGTCGATCGATTCCTGCATGCTGCCGACGAGGACGACGTTCGCCTGGGCGGCGGCGGCGCGCCAGATCTCGGCGCTGCCGGCCAGGGAGGCGGTATGTGATCGGGTGGAGCGGGCGCCGGCCTGGGTCATGCCGCCCTTCAGCAGTGCGACCGGCTTGGCGGCGGCCAGCGCGCGCAGCGCCTGGAAGAGGTCGCGCGCGTCGGGCAGGCCCTCGATGTAGGCGCCCACGATCTCCGTCTCCGGGTCGGCCAGGGCGTAGCGGCAGAGCTCGGCGGCGTTGACGTCGACGGCGTTGCCGAACGAGACCACCTTCGAGAAGCGCAGGCCGCGCAGTTGTCCGTCGTAGATGGCGGTGTTGGCGTTGGTGCCGCTCTGCGCCCAGAACGCGACCGGGCCACTCTCCTGGGCGCAGCCGCCGGCGAAGGTGAGGCCGCTGGCGGGCACGTAGAGGCCCAGGCAGTTGGGACCCACGATGCGGATCTTCAGCGCCTTGGCGCGGCCCACGATGCGCTCCTGCAGCGCCAGCCGATCGGCGTCGCCGGTCTCGGCGAAGCCGGCGGTGAAGAAGTGGATGCTGCGCACACCCTTCGCCCCGGCCTGCTCGACCATCGGTTCGACGAGGTTGGCCGGGATCGACGAGATGACGTGGTCGACCGGGCCGGGGATGGCGTCCAGCGTCGGGTAGACGGGCAGGCCCGAGATCACGCCGCCCCTCGGGTTGACCGGGTACACGTTCGGGCAGCCTTGCTCGATCAGGTGATCGACGAAGCTCACGGCCCCCGGTCGGCTCGACGCGCCGACGACGGCCACGGAGCGGGGGTGGAAGACGGGGTCCAGGGGGTGGGGAGCCACGCGCATCTCCTGTGGGTGTCGGACGGGAGCATAGCGGGAGCGGGCGATTGGGGCCGGGGACGGCCGCACGTAGGATGAGCCGCATGTCCGCGCGCGCGCCCCTGCCGCCGCCGTCGCCCGAATTGCGCCGCGCCTGCGAGCGCAATCTGCGGGTCTACTACGCCTTCAAGCTGCTCTCGCAGATGTGGCTGCTGCTGCCGATCTTCGTGGCCTTCCTGTTGCTCGAGCGCGGTCTCAGCGTGGGCCAGGTGGCGCTGATCGAGTCGCCCTTCTGGCTCATGGCCACGCTCGCCGAGGTGCCGACGGGCGCCGTCGCGGACCGCTGGGGACGACGCGTGTCGCTGTTCCTGGGCGCGGTGACCACGGCGATCGCCATGTTCGCCTTCGGCCTCGCCGACACCGTCCCGCTCATCTTGGGCTCGTACATGCTCTGGGCGACCGCGCTGACGTTCACCTCGGGCGCCGACGGCGCCCTGCTGTACGACACGCTGCGCCAACTGGGCCGGGAACGAGACTTCGAACGCATCGCGGGGCGGGGCCACGCGCTGACCGCCCTGGGCGTGCTCGTCGCCACGCTAGCCGGGGGGCCGGTGGCCGGCGCGCTGGGGATGCAAACGACGATATTCCTGAGCGCCGGCACGATGGCGCTGCTGGCGGCCACGACGGCGCTGTTCCACGAGCCGCCCCACCGCGACGCGGGTGAGGAGCCGCCGCCCTACCTGCAGGGGCTCCGCGAGGCGGGCCGGACCGTCCGCGCGACGCCGGCGGTGCTGGCCTTGATGCCGCTGGGGGCCGTGCTGATGGCCGGCTCGATGATCATGATCATCCTGATCCAGCCGTTCCTGCTGAGCCACGGTTTCGCCATCGGCTGGCATTTCTCGCTGTTGCAGGTGCCGATGTGGCTGGCATCGGTGCTGGGCGGGCTACTGGCCTTCCAGCTGCTGCGCCTGGCCGGGACGCCGCGGGCGCTGGCCGTCGTGGGAGTCCTGGCGACGCTCGGCTACCTGGCGGCGGGGCTGTGGGACCATGCGGCCGCGCTGGCCTTCCTGGTGCTGATCCCGCTGGCGGGGTCGCTCACGGGGCCGCTCCTGTTCGGCTACATCAACCACCGCATCCCGTCGGGCCAGCGCGCGACGGTGCTGTCGCTCAATCAGATGGTCTACAGCGTCGCGCTGGTGCCGATCATGCCGCTGCTGGGGCTGGTGGCGGACCGGATCGACTTGGCAGCCACGTTCACGGTGGCGGCGGCGCTGATCGGGGTGTCGTCGCTGATCACGGGGGTGATCTGGCTGCGCGTGCATCGGGCGCATCCGCTGGGCGGCGAGCCGGTCGCGCCGGCACCGGGGCGGGAACACGCACGCGGCGCGCCGCTCGAGCCGGGCCTCGAAGTCGCCGGCGGCGACGGCGCGGGCGGCTGATCGCGCCGGCGTCAGGCGACGGCGCCCGACTCGCGCAGCGCGGCGATGGCCGCGGCGTCGAGGCCGAGGCCCCGCAGCACGGCGTCGGTGTCGCGGCCGGGGGCGGGGGCGGGGGCGCGCACGCGGCCCGGGGTCGCGCCGAGCTTGGCGGCGATCCCGATCTGCGGCATCGTGCCGCCGGACCCGTCCGGCGCGGGCGCCTGCAGGATCATGTCGCGGGCGATGTTGTGCGGATCAGCGGCGGCCTCCGCGGGCGTCAGCACAGGCGCGGCGCAGACGTCGGTCTCGTTCAGCAGCGCGAACCAGTCATCGGCGCTCCGGGTGCGGAAGATCGCGCTCAGGGCGTCGTGCAGCCGGGCCCGGGTGGCGGGGTCGTCCTGGTTCTGCAGCGGGATCAGGTCCTCCCGGTCGACGGCGGCGCAGAAGTTGGCGAAGAACTTCGGCTCGACGGCGCCCAGGCTGAACCAGCGATCGTCGGCGGTGCGGTAGACGTCGTAGTAGGGCGCGCCACCGTTGAGCACGTAGCTGCGCGGCGCGAGGTCCGTGCCGATGGCGAAGTGCGCCGCCATGGGCGCCGTCAGCAGCGACAGCACGCCGTCCGACATCGCGACGTCGATGTACTGCCCACGCCCGGTCGCCTCCCGCGCGACGACGGCCGTGAGGATCGCGAAGGCCGCCATCAGGCCGCCGCCGGCGAAGTCGGCGAGCAGGTTGAGGGGGATGGCGGGGCGGGCGGGGCCGTCGGAGCCGGGGGGCTCGCTGCCGGAGGCGGCGAGCGCGCCGGTCGTCGCGATGTAGTTGATGTCGTGGCCGACGTGGGCCGCGTAGGGGCCGGTCTGCCCGTAGCCGCTCAGCGAGCAGTAGATCAGGCGCGGGTTGCGGGCCGCCAGGGTGTCGTAGTCGACGCCCAAGCGCTTGACCACGCCGGGGCGGAAGCCCTCCAGCACGATGTCGGCCTCATCGGCGAGGCGGTAGAAGACCTGGCGGGCGGCGTCGGTCTTGAGGTTGAGGGCCAGCGATCGCTTATTGCGGCGCAGCGTGGCGTCGGAGGCGGCGCGGCGCAGGGCCGTCTCGTCGCGCGGAGCGTCGACGCTCTGATCGGGCGCCGGGGCGACGTCGCGCGCATCGTCGATCACCAGCACGTCGGCCCCCATGTCGCCCAGCAGCATCGAGCAGTAGGGCCCGGGGGCGAGCCGGGAGAGGTCGAGGATGCGCAGCCGCGCGAGGGCCAGCGGCGGCTCGGGCGCGTTACCGGGGGAGATGGGATTCGTCATCGGGCGGCCTCCCGGCCCGTCGCGCCGGGGCGGCCGGAGACGGGCGTCACTCGGCGGCTTGGATGACGACGCGGCCGCCGTCCTCGACCTCCATGTAGAGGCTGTGGCCGTCGAGGAGCCGCATCCCAACGAGAGGCGTGGTGTCGGCGGCCTCTGCCTCGATGGATCTCCGCTGACCGTCCCAGAGCACGGTGACATCGTAGTAAGGAAAAGTTACCTCGCTACCATCGGCGAGGGTCGCCCAACCCCGGCTGCGGTAGCGCAGCCCCAACTCCGTCACCAGCGCCGGGGTCACGGTGAGGAATCCGGTGAAGCCAGTGTCCACCACGGCCTCGATCTCACGTGTCCGCCCCGATGAGTCTTGTAGGGCAAGGGTGACGACGGGTTCGTAAGCGGCGTTCACCGCGCCCAGGATCACTCGGCGCTCCGCACGGGACGCCCGCCAAAGTGGTGCAGCGCCCGGTGCCCGACCCGCAGGGACCAGATGTCAATGGCGGCCGGGTGTCGCTCCCAGAGGCGGTCCGTCGCGGCGATCACGTTCTCGCCGATGGCCCACTCGCCGCTCTCCACGTCGATGGCGACGACCTCCCCGTGGTGGTCCGCCTCGACCTCTCGCCGGATGTCCCGCTCGTAGATCTCGTCGCCGCGGCGGGCCGTCTCCTCGGATGAAAGGGTTGGCGCATTGGGCATCGTGACACTCTCCTGACTCTGGGGCCGCAGGGGGGAGATTGCGCGCGTGACCAGTCTATCCGACCGCGGCGGAGCGCCGCCCCCGAGGCTGGCGACCGCCCGATACCCGACCCGGACTCGGTAGACGTTGATCGCCTCGGGATGCTGGGCCCGCAGCCGGTCTACTTCGTCGAGAAGATCGTCGCCGATGGCCCAGTTCCCGCTGTCCACGTCGATGGCGAGGAGCTCCCCATCGTGGTCCGCCTCGACCTGCCGACGGATGTCGCGCTCGTAGATCTCGTCGCCCAAGCGGCCGATCTCGTCTTTGGGGCGGGTTGGCCCGGTAGGAATCACGTTGTCCTCACTGATCCCGAATCCTCAGGTCGCGAAGTCGCGGCCGCCGCCAGTCTATCCGACCGCAGGGCCGCGGAGGCGGTCGTCAAGCCGGGGGGCGGCGCGGCCGTGGATTGCCGCCCCGCGGCGGCCGTGCCTACGATGGTCGCGCTGTCTGGGGCTGTAGCTCAGTTGGGAGAGCGTCTGACTGGCAGTCAGAAGGCCGGGGGTTCGAGTCCCCCCAGCTCCACCAGTTCACCACCTCCGTGCACCGTTGATCGCGTTGGGCTCCGCGGAAGCCGCACGCCCAACCTCCGCGGATGGAGACGATGCCGCAACCCGTTCTCAAGATCGATGGGCTGACCAAGACCTTCGGCAGCCGCACCGTCGTCGACGACGTCGCCTTCGACGTCCGGCGCGGCGAGATGTTCGGCTTCCTGGGGCCGAACGGCTCCGGCAAGACGACGACGATCCGCATGTGCCTGGGCATCATCCGGCCCAATTCGGGGTCGGTGCGGATCCTGGAGTCGCGGCCCGAGCGAGACGTGCTGAAGCGCGTCGGCTACCTGCCCGAGGAGCGCGGCCTGACCAAGAAGGTCAAGGTCGTGGAGGTGCTGCGCTTTCTGGGCCGGCTGAAGGGGATGACGGGGCCGGCGGCCGAGGCGCGCGCCCTGGAACTGCTCGCGCGGGTCAACCTGTACGAGCACCGCGACAAGCGGGTCGAGAGCCTGTCGCGCGGCATGACGCAGCTCGTGCAGTTCGTCGCCGCGATCATCCACGATCCCGAGCTCATCATCCTCGACGAGCCGTTCTCCGGCCTCGACCCGCTGAACGTGGAGCTGATGAAGGAGCTGCTCTCGGAGCGCCAACGCGCGGGCGCCAGCGTCATGTTCAGCACGCACGTCCTGTCCGACGTCGAAGAGTTGTGCGAGCGCGTCGCGCTCATTTCCGACGGCCGCTTGCTGCTGTTCGGAGACCTCGCCCAGATGAAGCGCGAGCGCGGCGCGAACTCGGTGGAAGTGCAGGCCGAACGCGTGCCCGCCGACCTGTCCGCCGCCAGGGGTCAGACGCTGCCCGGCGGCGCCGTCGCCTACCCGGTCGGCGGCGACGCGACGCCCGAGGCCATCCTCAGGTCGTACATCGATGCCGGCATCGCGATCGAACGCTTCGAGCTGTCGCTGCCCTCGTTGAGCGAGATCTTCGTGGAGGAGGTGTCCCGTGCCCGGGCCGCCGTATGAGTTGCGCATCATCTTCGCGGAGGAGTTCCGGCGGCAGATCCGCAACAAGGGGTTCCTGTTCTTCACGGTGCTGATCGTCGGGCTGATGGTCGCCGCGATCCCCCTCACGCCGGTGGTCGTGGACCTGATCGAGGCGGAGACGGAGGCGACGGCCGCCGAGGCTGCCGACGCGCAGGCCGCCGAGGAGGGCGGCGAGGCGCTCTCGCGGGTCGGCTACGTCGATCCGGCCGGCGTCCTGCCCGGGACCGGAGCGCCGGAGTCCCCGCCGCGGCGGTACGACAGCCGGGCGGCGGGGATCGAGGACGTGCGCAGCGGCCGGATCGACACACTGTTCGTCCTGCCGGCCGACTACATCGAATCGGGCCGCATTGAGGACTACTGGACCACCCGCGAGCGGGGGCCGGTCTGGGCCAGCAACGGGCGGGCGGAGGCCGAGTTCCGAGCCTTCCTGCGCGCCCGCTTGACCGCCGGGCGGGACATCCCGGCGGAGCTGTCGCGCGCCATCGATCCCGGCTGGTTCGAGCAGTTTGACGTGCCGGACACGCCCGGCGGAATCGAAGAGACGGGCGCGTCCGTGGCCCAAGGACTCGTGGAGCTACTGGCCCTGCTGTTGTTCGCCGCGCTGTTCATGGTCGCCGTCATGACCGGCGGTGGGACGATCATCCGCAGCGTCTCCGAGGAGAAGGAGACGCGCATGGTCGAACTGCTGATCACCTCGGCCTCGCCGCTGTCGATCCTGGCGGGCAAGCTGCTGGCGGTCGTGCTGGCCGGGCTGGCGCACATCGCGGTCTGGATCGCGGTCGGCGCATTGGTCACGCCGGTGATCTTCGACCGCATCCCGGGCACGGGCGAACTGGCGATCTCGGGCAGCTCGCTCGTGATCGTGGCGTTCTGCTTCGTCCTCGGCTACGTCCTCTTCTCCGCCTTCTCGATGTTCGTCGGCACGGTCGTGAACTCCACCGCCGAGGGGCAGCGGCAGATGGGCCTGCTGAGCCTGCTCGTTGGCCTGCCCATCTGGATGACGGGGCTGATCGTGAACATCCCCGACGCGCTGATCCTCAAGATCGCCACCTACGTGCCGTTCTTCGCGCCGACGCTGATCATGGTGCGGCGCGGCGCCGGCAGCGATATGTCGGACGGCGAGATCGCCGCGGCCCTGGCGATCGTCGCCGTGACGGCCGTCGGCATGACGTGGGTCGCGGCGCGGGTGTTTAGCGTGGGCATCCTGCTGTCGGGCCAGAGCGTCGGCAGCCCGCGCAACCTGCTCGCCGCCCTGCGCCGGGCGGAATAGGCCGGGGGGCCGGGGCAGGGGCGCGTCTTCCCAGACGAGATGGACCGTGAACCGCCCCCCACGAGCGTGACGCGGGCTACGGCGTCGGCGGCTCGCAGTTGAACTGCCAGTTGATGCCGAACTTGTCGGTGCAGGCGCCGAAATAGGATCCCCAGAACATGTCGGCGAGAGGCATGGTGACGACGCCGCCCTCCGACATCTTGGCGAAGAGGTCGTCCGTCTCCTCCCGGCTCTGGGAGGTGTACGAGATCGAGAAGTTGTTCCCCATCTCCGGCGCAGGGGCGAACGTCGAGGGGGTGTCGCTGCCCATGAGCACGCTCGAGCCGATAAGGAACGACACGTGCATGACCTTGCCGCGCTCGTCCTCGGAGATGCCCATGTCCGAGGGCAGATCGGCGAAGGTGGACAGCATCTCGAACTCGCCCCCGAAGACCGATCGGTACAACTCGAACGCCTCACGGCAGTTCCCGTTGAAGTGCAGGTAGGTGCTCAGCGTCATGGCTTCTCCTTGTCTCGCGGCTGCCTGTCGGCGGGCTACTGGTCGGTCCGATAGAGGTAGCGCACGTCCCACAGCCCATACAGCGTGGGCGTCGTGTTGCCGAACACGTTGCGCACGGCGCCCAGTCGCTCCGACAGCGTCGTGTAGACCACCGGCACGTTCTCGGCGGCGACTTCCTGGGCCCGGTGATACAGCTCCACCCGCTTCTCGCGGTCCAGCTCCTGGCTGCCTCGCACGTAGAGGTCGTCGATCTCCGCCTCCCACGCCGTGGCCGGCTCGGCCTGGTTCGGGTTCCACAGATGCAGGTCCTCGCTGCTGTGCCAGAAGGCGATGCCCCCGTACGGGTCCGAGCCCCCCGTGAACCCGATCACGAGCGTCTCCCAGTCGTACGTGGACAGCAGCTTCGACACCAGGTCGCCGAACTCCAGGGACCGGTAGTCCGCCTGGATGCCCACCGCCGCGAGGCCGTCCCGAATGCGGAGCGCGACCGTTTCCCGCACGCTGTTGTCGCCGTTGGTGACCAGTGAGAAGCGGATCGGATTGCCGTCGCCATCCTCGCGCACGCCGTCACCGTCGCCGTCCACCCAGCCGAGGTCGTCGAGGATCTCCCGCGCCCGATCGAGGTCGTACTCGTAGCGGCGCACGGCGGGGTTGTGGAAGTCCCCCGCCGCCGGGCTGATCGCCGCCCACTGCGGGTAGCCCTGGCCGTGCAGCACGTCCGCGATGATGGCGTCCTTGTCGACGGTGTAGGCCACCGCCCGGCGGAAGTCGACGTTGCCGAACCAGGCCAGCTTCTCCGGCGCGAGGTGGGGCGCGCCCGATTCCGGGTTCAGGCCCGGGTTCATGTTGAACGCCAGGAACGTGGTCCCGAAGGCCGGCCCCCGGCGGTAGATCGTGAAGTTCCCCTCCTCCTGCAGCGGCTCGAGGCCCGCGTATTCCTCCCCCAGCAGCCCGTGGTAGTCCGTCTCTCCCGACTGGAACGCCGCCAGCTCGGCCGCGAAGTCCGGCACGATGCGGTAGCGCACCGTCTCGAGGTAGGGCAGGCGGGCGCCGTCGGCGTCGCGCAGCCAATAGTTCCCGTAGCGGCGCAGCGTCAGGCGCGTGCCGGGGACGTACTCCTCGATCGTGAAGGGCCCGGTCCCGATGATCTCCGACGGGTGGGTGTCGAGCCCCCAGGTCTCGTTGAACGCGCCACCATCGACGGCCCCCTCCAAGACGTGCTTCGGGTAGATCGGCTGGCCCATCGAGCGCAGGAAGGGGGCGAAGGGCACGGGCAGCGCGAACTGCACCGTGTAGTCGTCCACGACGGTCACCGTCATCGGCGCCTCGCGCCACTCCCCGCTCTCCGGGTCCGGGAAGCGGAACGTGAAGGCCGCGCGGTCGTTGCTCGCGACGTCGTCGTTGTAGACGACCCGGTTGAACGTGAACTCGACGTCGGCCGCCGTGAACGGCGCCCCGTCGTGCCAGGTGACGTCGCGGCGCAGGTGGAACGTCCAGGTGAGGCCGTCCTCCGAGTGCTTCCAGGACTCCGCCAGCGCCGGTTCGACCTCGTCCGCCAGCCACGAGACCTCGGTCAGGCCCTCGAACAGGTAGCCGAGGTAGGAGGCCGATCCCGCGTCGTTCGCGAGGGCCAGGTTGAAGGTCAGGGGCTCCGTGATCGTGGCGTAGGTCAGAGTGCCGCCCGGCGTGCCGATGCGGTACTCGAACTCGTCGGCGTTGGTCTGCAGCGTCGTGACGACGCCGGCCTCGGGCGCGTCACGGCACGCAACCGGCAACAGCATCGCCAGGAGCGCGAGCGCCGTCAGCGCCCTCCAGGGGGCTCCGCCCCGGAGGTGGCGCCAACCCGATCCCGGTCCCAGCCTGCCACGACACCCTGCCGACATGACCCATCACCTCCCAGCGACGATGCGCGACCAATCGGCGCGGCGAGCGCCGCCGGGCGGGGGCGCCCGCCATCGCCGTCGGGGATGTATCGTATCCTCCAGCGCATGCCGGTGTTGTAGGCTGCGAACCAACGCCGCTGCGCGAAGGAGGTCGCCATGTCACACACCGGAATCCGGGTCGAGCCGCTCACGCCGACGATCGGCGCGGTCGTGGAGGGCGTCGACCTGACGCAGGAGATGGACGACGAGACCTTCGCGGCGGTCACGCAAGCCTGGATGGATCACCTGGTGCTGTTCTTCCGCGATCAGCCGCTGCGTCCCGAGCAGCACCTGGCGCTGGGGCGTCGCTTCGGGGAGCTGCACATCCACCCGGCCGCGCCGTACGCGGGCGGCAACCCCGAGCTGATGATCATCCACGCGGACGCCGAATCGCAGCGGATCAACGGCGAGCGCTGGCACTCGGACGTCTCCGCGGACGAGGAGCCGCCGATGGGCAGCATCCTGCACCTGCAGCAGGTGCCGAGCCGGGGCGGCGACACCTGCTGGTCGAACATGTACGAGGCGTACGAGGCGTTGTCGCCGGCGATGCAGGCGTTCCTCGATCCGCTGACGGCGCAGCACGTGGCGAACTACGCGGGCTACTACGGGGATCACCAGCCGCAGCGGCCGCCGCCGCGCGCGGTGCATCCGGTGGTGCGCACGCACCCCGTGACGGGTCGCAAGGCGCTGTACGCCAACGAGGGCTTCACGCGGCACATCGTCGAGCTCTCGCGGCGCGAGAGCCGGGCCTGCCTCGACTTCCTGTTCGACCACGTGCAGGACGTGAACTTCCAGTGCCGCTTCCAGTGGGAGGCGAACTCCGTCGCGATGTGGGACAACCGCTGCACGCAGCACATGGCCGTCTGGGACTACCACCCGGAGACGCGCAGCGGCATCCGGGTGACGATCAAGGGCGACCGCCCGTTCCACTGAGCGCCGCGCAGGGGCGGGCCCTCAGGCTGGGTTTCTCAGACAGCGTCGCTCAGACGGGGGCGCGGGCGCTGCGCCGCATGACGAGCACGTGGCGGGGGCGACCGCCGGCCGTGATCGCGCCGCCGGGCAGCATGGCGGCTGCCACGAAGCCCAGCCGCTCCAGCACGATGCGCGCCGCGGGCTGGCCGCTGGTCACGCGCGCCTGGACCTCCGGCAGGCCCAGCCGTTCGGCGATCCACAGGCACTCGCTCGCCAGGACGGCGCCCAGGCCGCGCCCGCGCATCTCCGTCGCGACGACGAACTGGATGTCGGCCGGGGCGGGCTTGTGATTGCGGCCGCGAGGCGTCGGATCGACGTGCAGATGCGCGAAGCCGACGATCGCGCCGCGCCGTTCCGCGACGACGGCCATCGTCCAGAAGGCGTCGGCGTCGGAGATCCAGTCGATCGAGAGACCGTCCTGGGTGAGGTAGGTGCGGGCGAAGAGCAGGTCGTCGCCGGGCAGCCGCGCGACGAGGTCGTCGATGGCGGCGCGATCCGGCGGCTGGGTGAGGCGCAGTGTGACGCGCTGGCCCTGCCCGTCCCGAACCCGCAGGGTGGCGCGGCGGGGATAGCGCCCCAGGGCGTCGAGCGTGGCGCGGGGGTCGTCGGGCGCGGCGATGGCGGGCCTCCTGCGTCGGCTGGGCCGCGCGCGGCCCCCGTGGGCGAGGCGCAGGCGGCTGGCTAGGATGCGGACATGCACCCTGACTATACGTCGCTGCGCTTCGGGGCTCCCGCGTGGGCGGGGCGTCCCTATGTGATCACGAACATGGTGATGTCGGCGGACGGCAAGGTCGTGCTGGGCGAAACCGAGCACGGGCTGGGCTCCGCGACGGACCAGCGCCTGATGCGGGAGTTGCGGCTGCACGCCGACGTCGTGCTGAACGGGGCCGGGACGCTGCGCAAGAGCGGTACGTCGTCGCGCGTGGGGTCGGCGCGGCTGACGGCGCTGCGCCACGAGCGGGGCAAGCCGGCGGCGCCGATCGCGGCGGTGCTCAGTCGCTCGGGGGAGTTGCCGCTCGATCGGGCGTTCTTCACGGCGCGCGACTTCGACGCGGTGGTGTATCTGTCGGACGCGGCGCCGGCCGAGCGGCGGCGGGCGATCGCGGCGACGGGGCGGCAGGTGGTGGTCGTGCCCGACGCGACGGCGGTCGCGTCGATGGTGCGGCACATGCACGAGCAGTTGGGGGCGGGCCTGCTCCTCGCCGAGGGCGGCCCGACCATCCTGGGGGGGCTCTTCCAGCACGACCTCGTGGACGAGTACTTCCTCACGCTGAGCGGGGTGATCGTCGGAGGCGGCGCGCCGACGCCGGTCGAGGGGCCGCGGGTGTCGACGCCGGAGTCGATTACGCGCTTCGGTTTGGTGTCGGCGCTCCCGAACCCCGACGACGGCGAGGTCTACCTGCGCTTCCGGCGGCGCCCGGCCTGAGCCCTATCCCGCCTGACTGGGGTCCGGGTTGTCGAGGATCTGCCGGGCGCGCTTGGCGCGGTAGTCGTCGAGGGCCTGCGCGACGCCGGCGTCGCTGACGGCGAGGATGGCGGCGGCCAGCAGGGCCGCGTTGGTCGCGCCGGGCTTGCCGATGGAAACCACGCCGACGGGGATGCCGGGCGGCATCTGGACCATCGACAGCAGCGCGTCGAGCCCCTGCAGCGCCCAGCCCTCCATCGGCACGCCGATCACGGGCAGCGTGCTCTTGGCCGCGACCGCGCCGGGCAGCGCGGCCGCTCCCCCGGCGGCGGCGATGAGCACGCGCAGGCCGCGCTCCCGCGCCGTGCCGGCCCACTCGGCGGTCTCGTCGGGGGTGCGGTGGGCCGAGAGGACGCGCGCCTCCCAGCCGATGCCGAGTGCGTCGAGCGTGGCGGCGGTGGCCTGCATCGTGGGCCAGTCGGACTGGGAGCCCATGACGATGCCCACACGCGGGACGGGTGCTTCGGTCATGACGTTCTTCCTTCGCTGGAGATCGCCCGCCGCGGGGCGCGCCACGCATCAGGCTAACGGCGTTGGGGCGCAGCGGGCAGGGGCCCAGGGGCGCGGCGCGACCGCCGGATCGTCGCCGATGCATTGACCATCGATCCGGAGGCTCCGCATAATCGCCGTACCCCAACGACCGCCCGCGCGGCCGGGAAGCGGAGCGCCATGACGAGTTCGATGCCGGCGGTGACGCCGGACCGCTACGACCCCGCCCTGATCGAGCCGAAGTGGCAGCAGCGCTGGGCCGCCGATCGGCTCTACGAGACGCCCGACGCCGACCCGCGCGACCCGTACTACCTGCTGACCATGTTCCCCTACACGAGCGGGGACCTGCACATTGGGCACTGGTTCGCGATCGCGCCGCCGGACGTGGTCGCGCGCTACCAGCGCATGCGCGGCCACAACGTGCTCTTCCCCATCGGCTTCGACGCCTTCGGCCTGCCGGCCGAGAACGCGGCGATCCGCGACGGCACGCACCCCCGCCGCTGGACCTATGCGAACGTCGAGCGGATGCGCGCCCAACTCAAGACGATGGGCGCGAGCTTCGACTGGTCGCGCGAGATCATCACGTCGGATCCCGAGTACTACCGCTGGACCCAGTGGCTGTTCTTGCAGCTGCTGAAGCACGACCTGGCCTACCGGGCGATGGCGCCGGCGAACTGGTGCCCCAGCTGCCAGACCGTGCTCGCCAACGAGCAGGTGCTGCGCGGCGACGATGCCGTGGGCCGCTGCGAGCGCTGCGAGTCGATCGTGGAGATGCGCGACCTGGAGCAGTGGTTCTTCCGCATCACGCGGTACGCGGACGAGCTGCTGGACTTCTCGTCGATCGAGTGGCCGGAGCGCATCCGCACGATGCAGCGGCACTGGATCGGCCGCTCGGAGGGCGCCGAGATCCGCTTCGCGCTGGAATCGCCCGTGGACGGCGGCGACGGGATCACGGTCTTCACGACGCGCGCCGACACGGTCTTCGGCACGACCTCGATGGTGCTCGCCCCCGAGCATCCGCTGGTGGGGCGGATCACGACGGACGCCCAGCGCGGCGCGGTGGAGGACTACGTGCGCCGCACGCGCCTGGCGACGGAGATCGAGCGGCAGTCGACGGACCGGCCCAAGACCGGCGTCGCGACGGGCGCGTACGCGCTGCACCCCTTCACGGGCGCGCGCATCCCGATCTGGATCGCGGACTACGTGCTGCTGAGCTACGGCCACGGCGCCGTCATGGGCGTGCCCGCCCACGACGGCCGCGACTTCGCCTTCGCGCAGCAATATGGGCTCGAGATTCCGGTCGTGATCGCCGGGCCGGCGTGGGACGGCGAACCGCTGTCGGAGGCCTGGACGGGCGACGGCAGGCTGGTCAACTCGGGCCCGTTCGACGGGCTCTCGGTGGCGGCGGGGCAGGCGGCGATCGCGGCGGCGCTGGCCGATCGGGGGGCGGGCGGGCCGTCGGTGAACTACCGCCTGCGCGACTGGCTGATCAGCCGGCAGCGCTACTGGGGCGCGCCGATCCCGGTGATTCACTGCCCCACCTGCGGGCCGCAGCCGGTCCCCGACGACCAGCTCCCCGTCCTGCTGCCCGAGGTCACGGAGTTCCTGCCCACGGGTCAGTCGCCCCTGGCGACGCAGCCGGAGTTCCTGCACGCCGACTGCCCGCGCTGCGGCGAGGCGGCCACCCGCGAGACGGACACGATGGACACCTTCATGTGCTCGTCGTGGTACTTCTTCCGCTACCTCGATCCGCACAACGCGGAGGCGCCGCTGTCGCCCGAGCTGGCCAAGCAGTGGCTGCCCATCGACCAGTACACGGGCGGCGCGGAGCACGCCGTGATGCACCTGCTGTACGCGCGCTTCTTCACGAAGGCCTGCCGCGACATGGGCCTGGTGTCCGTCGGCGAGCCGTTCACGCGGCTGTTCAACCAGGGCACGATCACCAAAGACGGCGCCAAGATGTCGAAGAGCCGGGGCAACGTCGTCAACCCCGACGAGTGGGTGGCCAAGCTCGGCGCCGACGCCGTCCGCCTGTACCTGCTGTTCCTGGGGCCCTGGGATCGGGGCGGCGACTGGGACGACTCGAGCATCCAGGGACATTCGCGCTGGCTGAACCGGGTCTGGACGCTGGCGCTGTCGGGGCCGGCCCGGGCGACGGGCGCGGCCGGCGACGCCGACAGCGCGGCGCGCATCCGCCGGCTCACGCACGGCATGATCGCCAAGGTCAGCGAGGACATCGCGGCCTTCCGCTTCAACACGATGCTGGCCGCGATGATGGAGTTCACCAACGCCCTCGCGAAGCAGCCCGCCCGTGGCCCGGTGGATGGGGCGGCCTGGGACGAGGCGATCACGGCGCTGGTGCTGTGCCTGGCCCCGGCGGCGCCACACATCACCGAGGAGCTGTGGCAGCGCCTGGGCCGCGAGGGCTCCGTGCACGCGCAGGCTTGGCCGTCCTACGACGCGGCGCTGCTGGAGTCGGACACGGTGACGCTGGTCGTCCAGGTCAACGGCAAAGTGCGGGCGCAGGTGCAGGCGGCCGCCGGGCTCAACGCGGATGCGGCGCAAGCCGCGGCGGCGGCGGCGACAGCCGTGCAGCGACACCTGGCGGGCAAGACGCTGCGCAAGGTCGTGCACGTGCCCGACCGGCTGGTGAACTTCGTCGTCGGTTAGCGGCTGCGGCGCTCGCGCTCGGCGATGATGCGCGCGTCGCGGGCGTCCACCCCGGCGATCTCTTCCTCGCGCTGGATCTTCTGGTCGAGCTGGTCGATGCCAGCGCGGACGCTGGACTCGATCGAGGTCAGCTGCGACTCCAGACGACGCAGCATGTCCAGGGAATAGCGGTCGGCTTCCAGGGCCTGCTCGACGGCCTGGGTCGTGGCCTCGCCGCGCATCCCGGCCGCGTCGGCGCGGGCGGTGGCGCGGGCCTCGCGGGCCTCGCCGGCGGCCTCCTCCATGATGGCGGCGGCACGGCGCTGGGCTTCGATGACGAGGTCGTGGGCGTTGAGGCGGTGCTCGGCCTCATCCCGGGCCCGATTCGTGATGATCAGGGCTTCTTCGTCGGCCTTGCTGAGCACGGCCTGGCGCTCCCGCAGGATGGTGTGGGCCTCTTCGATCTCCCGCGGCACGGCCGCGCGCATCCGGTCGACGACGTCCAGCAGTTGGTCGCGATCCACGATCCAGCCGCCGCCGAAGCGGGCGCCGCGCCCGCTGAGGACGGACTCTTCCAGACGATCGATCAGTTCCAGGAGGTCGATGACGGCAGCTCCGCTCGGTGAGGGTATGGCCCGCCAACCCAGCGGCTACATCGTAGCGCCCACGGGGACGCTTGGCGCGGGGCGACGCGTTATCCAGCGGAGGGCGGGCCGAACCGCACCTCCAAGGCGCGGGCGACGTTGGGTGGGACGAGATCCTTGACCGACTGGCCCAGAGCGGCGATCTCGCGGATGCGGCTGGCGGAGATGAACAGGTGCTCGAGCGACGTGATGAGGTAGACCGACTCGACCTCCGGGGCCATCTTCTGGTTCATCAGCGCCATGTCGAGTTCGGCCTCGAAGTCCGTCACGGCGCGCATGCCGCGGACGAGCACCGTGGCGCCCACGCTGCGCGCGTAGTTGACGATCAGGCCGCTGAAGCTTTCGACCCGGACGTTGGTCATCCCGGCGATCGCCTCGGTGAACATCGCGACGCGCTCTTCTTGGCTGAAGAGGTCCTGCGCGCCGCGGCGGTAGACCGCGACGATGACGTTGTCGAAGAGGCTGGCGGCGCGGGCGACGATGTCGAGGTGGCCGTTGGTGACCGGGTCGAACCCTCCGGGGTAGACGGCGGTAATCATGGCGTCGTTCCTCTCCCATCCTCCAGCGGCCCGGGGCGGCCGTCGGCGACGACGCCCTCGGCGATGATAAATGTGTCGAGAACGGCGCCACCATAGCGACGCTGGTCGACCCGGACCAGGGATCGCGCCGCGCCGCCCGCAGGGCCCGGCCCCAGCAGGTCGGGCGCGGGACGCTCGCGGGGGCGCCGCCAGAGCAGGAGCGCGTCGGGGTGCAGCAGATCCCGCTGTAGCAGATCCTGGAGCACCGCGGTCGCGTCGCTTGCGTAGGGGGGGTCCGCGAAGCAGAGCAGGTAGCCCGGCGGCAAGCGCGGCAGCGCGGCCTCGGCGGACCGACAGTGCAGGCGCGCGCGCGCTCCGCAGCCGAGGCTTTCCAGGTTGCCCCGGATGACGGCGCAGGCCGCCCGATCGCGCTCCACGAAGTCGACCTGGGGCGCGCCGCGGCTGAGCGCCTCGAGGCCCAGCAGGCCCGCCCCCGCGTAGAGGTCCAAGACGGGGCCGCGCAGCGCGGCCTGCACGTCGGGCCGGTCGAAGATGGAGCGCCGCAGGCGGGCCGTGGCGGGGCGCGTGCCGCCGCTCGCGCCGCGCACCCGGCGACCGTTGTAATCGCCGCCGGTCAGGCGGACGACGGGCGTCAGCGGCATGGCTCAGGGTTCGAGGGTGACATCGATCTGGCTGCCGACCCGCACGTCGCCGTCGGAGACGATGAGGCGCGTCGCATAGTCGCCGGGCACGGTGGGCGTATTCCAGACGACCCAGCCGGCCGTGCCGGAGCCGGTCAGATCGCCCGCCTCGACCTCCCAGACGGGGATGAACATTTCCTCGTTGGGGCGCACCAGATTGATCGTGCCGGACTCGAGGAACTGGGTGATGACGGGCCAGATGTTGGCATGTCCGGGGTCGGCGGAGACATCGTCGATGGCGATCCCGCCGAGCCGGAACTCCTCGATCAGGTCCAGCTTGAAGGCCAGGCTGAAGCGGTTCTCGACCCAGACGGTAACGTTGTTCCCGGCCGCGTCCGGGTAGACGTAGGAGACCATGTTGGCGAAGCGGTCCCAGAAGATGCCGCTCGCGCCGCCGTCCTGGAAGATGTTGTCGCCCACGAGCCGCACGCGCTCCCCCGCGATGAGGGGGCCCGTCTCGCGCACGGCCAGGCGCGAGGCCAGCCCCAGGGCCACGCGCTGGGTCAGCACCTGCGTGCCGCTGAGGCTCTTCTGCACGCTGTGCGGGGAGACGGTGAGCAAGATCTTCTCGCGCGGCACGCGATTGAGCACCGCGGGCAGCGCCGCGACGAGGGACTCGCGGAAGATCGACTGGTCCCGCGGCGGCACCAGCTTGATCCGGTCGACGGCGGCGCCCAGCGCGGCCAGGTCGTAGGCGCCCAGGTTGAGGCCGCTGGCGTCGCGGGTGGGGAGGGGGACGCTGACCATGATGCCGCGGTCGTCGCGGTGCAGCTGGTCGGCGAGCTCGGTGATGAACTCCGTGAACTCCTCGCGCAGCGGGGCGGCGATGAACTGGTAGTCGATGTCGACACCGTCGAAGCGGCCCGTCTGCACCATGAGCAGGATGTTGTTCTTGTGCTGCCGGCGGAGCTGCTCCGAGGCCAGCACGGTGTTGATCGTGTCGGCGTCGGCCAGCTGCGCCAGGACCACGGGGTAGACGGCCTGCGTGATGCCGGGCGGCAGCGTCTCGACCTGCCCCAGCGACAGCAGGGAGCCGTCGCCGGCCGGGACGAAGCTGATCGGATTGATGATCGTGATGGTGTTCGCGGCCTCGGGATGCAACTCCTGCCCGGCCGGCAGGCGGCCGGTGACCATGTCGCGGAACTGCAGGCGGCGCAGGATGGCGACGTTCGCGGGCGCCGAGAGCACCTCCACGCTGGCGGCGGCGCCGTCGGCGGTCAGCAGCGCGGGGCCCAGCCGCTGCCAGGCGCCGTCGGTGAAGGTGTAGGCGCCCAGGTTGCGCTGATCGTGGGTCTCGGCGTTGAGCCGCAGCGTGAGGACGTAGGGCCCCAGCAGCGTGAAGGGAATCTCGACGCTGTAGATCGGGCTTACGGGGCGCAGGCTGTCGGGCACCTCCGGGATGCTGTCGAGCAGCGCGGCGCTGACGCCGGTCGTGGGCGTCAGCACGGCGACGGGCGCGACGGGCTGGCCCGCGGGCGCGCCGGCATCGGCGGCGGTGTCGGCGGCGGGATCGGCCTCGTCGTCGAGCAGAGCGAGCGGGGGCAGGAACAGCACCACGATCGCGGCGGCCAAGCCCAGCGCCACGACGACGACGAGCAGCAGCCCGAGGTCGGGGCCGCGACGCCGTCCGCCCTTGCCGCCGCGGGGCGCGAACCCCACATCCAGCGGCCCGCGCCGCGGGGGCGGTTCGGGCGGCGGGGGCGGTGGAGGCCGCCGGGGCGGCGCGCCGCGATCGTCGCGGCGGCGGCCGCGCCTGCGGTCGAAGGGGCCGTCGCCGGAGAAAGGGCCGTGGCTCATGCTGTCCTTGTCGGCTCAGCCTACCGACTTCGGCCGCAAGACCGCAGCGCCGTCAGCGCCGCCTCCGCGCCGGCACCACTTCCACGACCTGCTCTTCGCCCTGCCGGTCGAGATAGACAACGTCCACGGGACGCCCCGGTTCCAATCGCTGCAGGACGTGGAAGTAGGGCGTCTCGGTCGTCACGGGGTAGCCGTTGAGGCTGAGGATGATCTCGCCCGGGCGGATGCCGGCATCGCCGAAGGCGCTGGAGCGCAACAACTCGACGAGCAGGGCGCCCTCGGTCGCGGCCACCCCCACCTGGTCCGCGACGAATTCGTCCAGCGTGCGTTGTTCCACGACGCCGAAGTCGGGGCGGGGGAAGTCGGCGCCCTCTCGGATGATGCGCGCGGCGATGGGCATGATGCGGTCGGTCGCCAGCGCGAAGCCGACCCCCTGGACGGTCTGCCCGTCGCGGGTGCTGGTCACGACCTGTGTGATGAGGCCGACGACCGCGCCGTCGCGGTCGAGCAGCGGTCCGCCGCTGTTGCCGGGGTTCACGGCGGCGTCGGTTTGGATGAAGTCCTGGCGGTCGCCGGCGGAGTTGATGAAGCGCGCCGTGGGGTTGCTGACGACGCCGCGCGTGAGGGAGGCGTCATTGCCCAGCGCGTTGCCGAAGGCGAGCACCGGATCGCCCACCCGCAGCCCATCCGAGGAGCCGAAGCGCGCCGGGACGAGGCCGGCCGGATCGGTGCGGAGCACCGCGATGTCGGTGAACGGCGCGTCGTCGCCGACCACCGTTGCGAGCCGCGTGCTGCCGTCGGCGAAGTTCAACTCGATGCGGGCGGCGTCGCGCACGACGTGCTCGTTGGTGACGACGTGGCCCTGGTCATCGACGACGACGCCCGTGCCGATCGCGCCGCGGGAGGAGTCGGGGTCGGCGTACTCGGTGGTGATCAGGACGATGGAGGGGGCGATGGCCGCCATCAGGCCCTGGATGTCGTCGCGGATCGCCGCGGCCTCGGCGGCCAGCAGCTGCGCGGTGGTCACGCGATCGAGGTGCGCCTGCAGCGCGCCGACCGCCTGCTCGGTCTCCTCGTGGTCGTGCAGGACGAACACGACGATGAGCGCCCCAACGACGCCCGCCACCAACCCGGCAAGCAGGGATGCAAGGAGGGTGAGTCGCATACTGCCATCGCTACGTGCGGACCGCCCGGCCGGTTGCCCCCGCCGGCGAGCGCCGCGGGGTTCCGCCGGTGTTATGCAATATGGAAGCCTATCAGTCGCCACAGCGCCCAGGGGCGGCCCTCAGGTATAGTCTGCGCAGATCAGCGTTCGATCTACCGGAGCGATGCACCGGGGCCCTGTTCACGGTGCGCGATCGCCTTGATGCGTCGCCACCCGCCCTCGGTGTCCCAGGCCGGCGGGAGCGACGCATCGCTGGGAGGAGCGGGAGATGGCGGCCCGAAAGCCCGTGCCCGTGACCGCAGCCGGGCTGGCGCGCCTGCGCCTGGAGCTCGACGACCTGCGCATGAACAAGCGCCCGTCGGCGGCGGCGCTGATCCACGAAACGTTGGAGGAGTCCCCCGGCTCGCAGACCGACGGCGAATACGAGGGCGCGAAAAGCGAGCAGGCGTTCATCGAAGGGCGCATCCGCGCGATCGAGGACATCCTGGCCAACGCGACGCTGATCGACGAGGCGGGGGCGCACGCCTCCGACATCGTGCACGTGGGCGCGACCGTCACGGTGCAGATGGGCCGCAAGCAGCAGCGCTTCACCATCGTGGGGATGGTGGAGGTAGACCCGGCGCACGGCTTCGTCAGCGACGAGTCGCCGGTCGGGCAGGCGCTGCTGGGCCGCCGCGCCGGCGAAACCGTGGAGGTGGCGGCGCCCGCCGGCCCGATCACGATGGAGATCCAGTCGATCGACTAGGGCGGGCGTGGCCGGAGAGCTAGGTACGTCCATGGCAGCGTCCCATGCCTGAGCGGCGGTCCACGCCCGACCAGCCCAGCGAGCGCCTGCTCGACCTGCGCCGGCAGCGTCGCGAGAAGGCGGACGCGCTGCGGGCGGCCGGGATCGACCCGTACCCCGCCCGCGGCGGCGGACCGCTGACGCGCATCGCGGAGGCGCGGGCGCAATTCGAGACGGCGGAAGCCGCGCAGGCCACGGACGAGGCGCCGCCGTCGCGGGTGGCGGGCCGGATCACGAATCTGCGGCACCTGGGCAAGCTGGCGTTCCTGGACCTGCGCGACGGCTCGGGCACGATCCAGATCATGTGTCGCCGCAACCGGCTGGGCGACGACTGGCCGCTGCTCGGATCCTGCGACCTGGGCGACTTCATCGAGGCGGCCGGCGCGCTGATTCGCACGCGGTCGGGCGAGGTGTCGGTCGACGCGTCGGAGCTGCGACTGCTGACCAAGTCGCTGCGGCCGCCGCCGGAGAAGTTCCACGGCTTGCAGGACGTGGAGGCGCGCTACCGGCAGCGCTACCTCGACCTGCAGGCGAACGACGACTCGCGCGCGGTGCTGGTGCAGCGCTCGCGGATCGTGGCGGCGGTGCGGCGCTTCATGGAGTCGCGGGCGTTCTTGGAGGTGGAGACGCCGGTGCTCCAATCCGACGCGGGCGGGGCGGCGGCGCGGCCCTTCGCGACGCACCTGAACGCGCTCGACGAGGAGCGCTACCTGCGCATCGCGCTGGAGCTGCATCTCAAGCGGCTCATCGTGGGCGGGCTCGACCGCGTCTACGAGCTGGGGCGCATCTTCCGCAACGAGGGCACATCGACGCGCCACAACCCCGAGTTCACGATGCTGGAGTCGTACGAGGCCTACGCCGACTACCAGGACGTGGCGCGGATGGTGGAGGACCTCGTCGCGACGGTGGCGCAGGAAGTGCTGGGCTCGACATCGGTGCAGTACGGCGCGGAGCGGCTGGAGTTCGCGCCCCCCTGGCGGCGGCTGACGATGCGCGCGGCGCTGCAGGAGTACGCCGGCGTGGACTTCTTCGACTACCGGGACGTGGCGTCGATGACGGCGCTGCTCGAGGAGAAGCGCATCCCCGTCCCGGCCAACGCGGGCTGGGGCAAGCTGCTCGACGCGCTGGTCTCCGCGACCGTCCAGCCGCAGCTCATCCAGCCCACGTTCCTGCTGGACTATCCGGTGGAGATCTCGCCGCTGGCCAAGCGTCGCACGGATGATCCATCGCTGGTGGAGCGCTTCGAGGTCTTCGCGGCCGGCCGCGAGCTGGGCAACGCCTACAGTGAATTGAACGACCCCATCGACCAGCGGGAGCGCTTCGCGACGCAGGTCGCCCTGGCGCGCGCGGGCGACGACGAGGCGGAGTTGGTGGACGAGGACTTCCTGGTCGCGCTGGAGCACGGCATGCCGCCGACGGGCGGGCTGGGGCTGGGCATCGACCGCTTGGTCATGCTGCTGACGAATTCGGAGTCGATCCGGGACGTGATCCTGTTCCCGTTGCTGCGACGGCGTGTGTAGGGCGATGGGCCTGCCGGCCCTGCTGGTCGCGACGATCCTGCTGGCGGCGATCGCGCTGGCCGGCTGCGGCGGCGGCGACGGTGATCGCGCCGCCGAGTTGCAGGCGGCGCTGGCGGGGACGGCGGACGAGGCGGAGCAGGCGCACGCGGCCCGCCGTACGGCCGAGGTCGCCGCGCAGGCGGCAGCGGCCACGGTCCTGCAACTCCAGAACGAACTCCAGCAGTTGCAGGAGGCGACCGCGACGCGCGATGCCGAGGCGGCGGATCTGGCTGCCCAGATCGCTGCCGCCCGCGAGGACCTCGACGCAGCCGAGGCGCGCATCCTGGCGCTGGGCGGCGTCGCGACGGCGGCGGCGCCCGCGGCGGGCGAGTTCGCCTCGCGGGAGCTGCTGGCGTCGATCGTGCTGGGCGCGGCCGATCTGCCCCCCGGGACGACGGTCGCGGCGGAACTCTATCGAACGGAGGCGGAGTCCGGCTTCGCGGAGCTCACGTGGCAATTCGACCCGGGCGAGGCGCGGCTCGGCGCCGCGACGCTGCTGGGCTTCGCGGCCTCGGCCACCGCGTACATCGAGCAGGGGGGGTCGCTGGGCGCGCCGCAGACGGTGCGCGACGCCCTGGCCCGCGACCCGACGCAGTTCTTCGAGTTCACGGCGCGCGCGGCGGGCCTAGCCCTGGCCGGCGCCACGGCCGTGGAGACCGTCGAACTGCCCGGCCGGATCGGCGACGCCAGCGTGACCTGGCTGATGAGCGCCGGCACGTCGCTGGGGCCGGCGACGGCGGCCTACGCGCTGGTCGTGGTGGGACCGTACGTGGGGACGGTGACGATCCTGACGCTGGAATCGGACTTGGACGCGGCCGCGGTCGCCTGGCTGCTGGAGGTATTCGCGCTGAAACTCGCGACCGCGCCGGGGCTATCGCAATGACCAGGCGATGGCGGGCCGGGCTGCTCCTCCTCGCTCTGGCGGCGATCGGGGCCGGGGCCTGCGGCGACGGCGACCGCGTGCGAGAACTGGAGGCCGACCTGGCGGGCGTGCGACAGCAGATCCACGTCGCGGACCGCGATGCCCGGGCCGCGGAGGGGGCGACCGGGCTGATCAGGTCGGAGGCGGATGACCTGTCGCGCGAAGTCGGAGCGCTGGAGGCGGACCTCGCGGATCGGGAGGGGGAGGTCGAGGCGCTGCGGCTGGAGCTCGAGCGTGCGTCGGCGGCGCTGGGGACCGCGCGAGCGCGCGCCGAGGTATTGGCGGCGCTGCCCGATCCGCCGCCCGCGCCGCCGCCGCCGACGGCGCCCCCAGTCGAGGCCGCGCCCGACTCGCCGCCCGCCGAGGCGGAGCAGGAGACGGAGGCGGCGGCGGAGCAGTACGCGTCGGAGGAGACGCTGGCGGCGCTGACGCTGGACGCGGCCGATCTGGGCACCGATGCCGTCGTGCGCGAGGAGCGGTACGCGGTCTCTGAGGAGGGGGGGCTGTCAGAGTTCCTGCGCCGCTTCGAGGGAGCGGCCATCGGCCCGGGCGAGTCCCGGCCGCGGGGGCTGGGGCTGTCGACGAGCGCCTACCTCGACGCGGCGCGGGCGCAAGCCGTGGTGGCGCGCGCGCGACCATGGCTCGAGGAGAACGGTCAGGCGTTCTTCGAACTCACGGTGGCGACGGCCCTGGGGCCGGGCGCCGGCGAGGTGACGCTGATCGAGGCGGGGGAGATCCCGTTCCAGGCCGGCGACGCCAGCCTGGTCTGGACGATGACCGGGGAGTCTGCGGAGGGACCAGTCTCGGCGCTATTCGGGTTCGTCGTCGTGGGCAGGCTGGCGGGGTCGGCCAGCGTGGTCGCCATGGATGGGGAGGTCGCCCTCGGGGATGTGCTATCGCTGCTGGGGGCGATCGCCGGCCGGCTGCTGGACGCCCCGGTCGAGCTGCGGGAGGGGGCGGGGCCATGATCCGGCACTGCACGGTCACGGCATTCGTCTGCGAGCGCGGCGCGACGCTGCTGCATTGGCACGCGCGCAACGCCATGTGGCTGCCGCCCGGCGGGCACATCGAGGCGGACGAGGATCCGATCGAGGCGGTCCATCGGGAGGTGCTGGAGGAGACCGGCCTGACGGTCGAGGTGCTGCCAACGGCAGCGCCCTTCACCTACGCCGAGCCGCCGCAACTGCCGCCCCCGGTGACGATCATGGTCGAGGACATCGCCGACCACCCCATCGACGGGCCGCACCAGCACATCGACTCCGTCTACTTCACGCGCCCGGCGCCGTCCGGCCAGCCGATCCGGGCTGGCTGGACCTGGGTCACGGCGGGCGCCTTGCGTGAGAACCGCCCGCTGCCCACCCTGCCCGATGACCGAGCGGTCGAGATCGCCGAAGATGTACGGGTGCTGGGGCTGGCGGCGATCGAGCGGACGCTGGACGGCTAGGGGGAGATCGACGTGCTTTCGATGCAGTGGATCCGCGAGGCGCCGGACGAGGTCCGCGACATGCTGGCGCGCCGGGGCGCGACGGCACAGGTGGACGAAGTGCTGGCGCTCGACGGGGAGCGGCGGTCGATCCTGACGGAGGTCGAGCAGCTCAAGGCGGAGCGCAATCAGGCGGGCAAGGCGATCGGCCGGGCCCGCGACGCGGCGGCGCGCGACGCGCTGATCGCGGCCCAGCGGGCGGGGGCCGGGCGCATTGACGCGCTGGACGAGCGCCGCCGCTCGGTCGACGCGCAGCTGCACGATCTGCTGGCGCAGTTCCCGAACCGCCTGCATCCGGACACGCCCGACGGGCGCGGCGAGGCCGACAACCCGGTGCTGCGGACGGTGGGGCTGCCGCGGGCCTTCGGCTTCGCGCCCAAGCCGCACTGGGAGATCGGCGCGGCGCTGCGCATCCTCGAGATCGAGCGCGCGGCGGCGATGGCGGGGTCGCGGATGTACGCGCTGCGGGGCCAGGGGGCGCGGCTGCAGCGGGCGCTGATCAACCACCTCTTGGAGCAGAACGAGGAGGCGGGCTACGAGTCCTGGTACCTGCCCAATCTGGTCCGCGCGGAGGCGATGTTCGCGTCGGGCCAGCTGCCCAAGTTCCACGACAATCTGTACCGCGACGCCGAGGAGGACTTCTACCTGGTCCCCACGGCGGAGGTCCCGCTGACCAGCTTGCATCGCGACGAGATCCTCGACGCGGCGGCGCTGCCGCTGCGCTACACGGCGCACACGCCCTGCTACCGCCGCGAGAAGATGAGCGCCGGCCGGGACGTGCGGGGCATCAAGCGCGTGCATCAGTTCGAGAAGGTCGAGATGTACCAGTTCACGACGCCCGAGGGGTCGGCGGCGGCGCTTGAGGAGATGGTCGCGCACGCCGAGGGGCTGCTGGCGAGCCTGGGGCTGACCTATCGCGTGTTGCAGCTCTGCAGCGCCGACATCGGCTTCAGCGCCGCGATCTCGTACGACCTGGAAGTCTGGGCGCCGGGGGCGGCCGAATGGCTGGAGGTGAGCAGCATCAGCAACTGCCTGGACTTCCAGGCGCGGCGGGCGAACACCCGCTACCGGCCCGAGGGCAAGGCGTCGACGACGTTCGTGCACACGCTCAACGGCAGCAGCTTCGGCATGACGCGGGTGCTGGCGGCGATCCTGGAGACGTACCAGCGCGAGGACGGGGGGGTGGACGTGCCCGACGCGCTCCAGCATCGAATGGGGCGGCTGATGCAGATCGAGCCGCCCGCGGTCGCGGGCGAATGACGCCCCCGCGACGGGCCCGCGTGCGATGATCTTCCGGCGGCTGTTCGGCAGGGCGACGGCGCGCCCGCCCTCGCTGGCCGAGGGGCTGCTCGCGCCGCTGGCGCAGGCGGGGCTGCCGGCGGTCGTCGTCGAGGGGGAGGCGCCGGAACGGGCGGCCGGGCTCCGGCATCGCGTGACCGGCCGGGGCTTGGTACGCGTCACCGCGGGCGGTCCGCCCGACTTCGTGCGCGTGACGTCGGAGGGCGGCGGCGACGCGCACTTCCCACGGTCCGCGGCGGTCGGCTTCCACTTCCTGGTGCGACGTGAAGGGCGGCCGGAATCGATCGCGGGGGACTGGGGGGTCGAGGGCAGGGTCGTGGCCCAGCGCGAGTTCCGGCGGCTGGGGGTGGCGGAGGGCTTCCACTGGGAGGCCCCGATCGGCCACTCCGATGTCGCCCCGCCGCAGGCGGTAGCGGCGGCCGATGCGCTAAGAGCGATGCCGCTCCCCCGGCGGGCGATCCTGGCGCTGCTGCAAGAGCCGAGGACGCTCGTGCTGGAAGTCGCGCCGGCGGTCTTCGACGAGGACGGGGAGGCCGCGGTGATCCGGGCGTCGGCCTTCTTCTCCGGCCGGGAGGAGATCGGTGTGGCGGAGGTCGAGTTGATGCGATCGATCTGCCGCGCCCTGGCGGGGCTGGGCTGACCCCCGACGACGGTCAGCGCTCGACCAGCGCGCGGATGCGGTCGCGGTTGGCGGCGAGGTCGACGGCGAGGTTCAGGCCCTCGACGTCGTCGCCGCCCGACGTGATGTACGAGATGACGACGCCCACGAGCCGACCGTCGGCGGTGACCAGCATCGAGCCGCTGCTGCCGGGGACGACGGCGGCGTCCGTCTGCAGGACGGCGAAGTCGCGGAAGTTGCGCTGGTGCGCGGCGACCAGGCCGCCCGCCACGCTGACGCTCGTGTCGGAGCCGAAGACATCGCCCAGGGGGAAGCCCCACGACCAGACGGGGGTGGCGGGCTCGGGGCTGGCCGCGGTCTCCCAGTCGAGCCGGGTGACGCCGTCGGGAACCCCGGAGACCTCCAGCACGGCGATGTCCAGGGGACCGTCGGCGGCGACGACGAGGGCGGTGCGCTCCTCGCCGCCGGGGAAGTGGACCTGCACCGTGTGGCCGTTCTGCACGACGTGCGCGGCCGTGATGATCCGCGTCTCCCCCACCAGGAATCCGGTGCCCTCCCGCCCACCTTGCTTCAGGAAGACGGCGGCGGCCCGCGCCTGCGCGACGCTGCGCGCGACCGGCGGCGTGCCCGCGGAGGGCTGCGGCCAGGCCGCGGCCTCGTCGAGCAGGAGCCAGAACGCCTCACCGTTGTCGAGCGTGCGGGCGTCGTTGAGGTCCGCCGGGCGATCGGGGGCGTAGGTGCGGAAGCGCTGGGCGTCCGCGTCCCAGGCGTGCAGGCTACGCAGCGCATCCGCGATCGGACCCACCGCCTCGGCGACGGGCGTGCCGCTGGGGCCGCTCCACATCACCAGGTTCCATCCGGTCAGCAGCTCCTGCACGCGCGCGGCGGCGAAGCTGGGGCGCCGCCATTGAACTCCGGCCGGATCATCGACGCGCAGCCAGAGGCCCTGCCCGAGGCGGACTTGGTCGCTCTCCGCCGGCCCTGCCGGCCCGCCGGGCTCGTACGACGCCCACGCCGCGGCGCCGGCGTCCCAGGCCAAGATCCGCGCGATCGGCTCGCCCTCGGTGGCGCTCGCGTCGGCGAGGGCGGAGTCGGCGGTCCAGCCTTGCAGGCTCCAGCCCGACGGCAAGTCGACGCGCTCCATGGCCGGCAGCAGCGTGAAGGCCGCGTCGCGCTCGGTCTTGCCCGCGTCGTTGCTGACGACCACGTCCAGCAGGACGGGAGCGTCGAGGTCGCGGCTCGGCGCGGTGACCTCGATCTCCCCGATGGCGGCGGCCACGACATCGGCGGTCAGGAGCTCGCCCTCCGCGTCGCGGAACGAGACGCTGGCGCCCGACAACGCGTGCCCGCGGATACGCAGCGTCGCGCCGGGCGGCGCTTGGGCGGGCACGACGGCGCCGATCTCCGGGCGGCGGTCGGACCCGGCCAGGAACACCACGGCGCCGCGCGCGCCGCGCTCCGGCGCGCCGACGACGAGGTCGGGCAGGCCATCGGCGTCGAAGTCGCCGCTGGCGAGGTGCGCCCCGAATCCCTCGCCGGGCGGACCGCTGAGACGCACTTGGTCGATGCGATGGAGGGGGGTGGGGCCGCTGGGCGGGATCGCGAAGCCGCTGACCAGTGAGACCCGGCGGTTGCCCTCGAAGCCGAGCAGCAGGTCGGGCGCGCCGTCGAGATCCACATCGCCGAACGCCATGGCGGCGCCAAGATCGACGGCGGTGACCGTGAAGCGGATGTCCGTGTCGGCCTCGATATCCAGCGTGCGGTCCTCACGCAGGAACGGCCCCGCGACGGCGATCAGCAGCGGGTCGTCATCGTCGTCGTGGATGGCGAGGAGGAGATCGGGGACGCCGTCGCCCGTGAGGTCGGCGGCCATGAGGGCGTGGCCGACCTGCGACGCGCCCTCGACCCGGAGTTCGGCGCGGGCCGCGGGCCGCAGCACTCCCGACGTCCCCGGGCCGGCCGTGAACGGGCCGAAGCGAATCGCGATGCCGTTGAACCCGCTGCCGAATCGGGGACCGCCGTCGGCTCCATCGGGCGAGCCGGTGATGATGTCGTCGTGGCCGTCGCCGTCCAGGTCGGCAACCTGCAGCGAGCGCACAGGCTCGCGTGGACCCAGCCGGATGAATGGCGCCGCCGCGGCGGGGGCCGCGCCCGGATCGAAGAAGGCGGGCCCGCCGAATCGCACGTCGAGGCGACGGGGCCCGGCGGCGCTCCAGATCAGGGCGTCGGTGATGCCGTCGCCGTCGATGTCGCCGGCCGCGAGCGCCGCGGCGAAGCCCTGCCCGGCGACGCCCCGCCCCAGCACGGGCGCGTCGCGCAGGTCGGGCGCCTCGCCGTCGGAGAAGACCGGCCCGCGCAGCCCGTAGAGGGCGCCGCCGTCGTCGCCGGGCGCGCCGAGCAGGAGGTCGTCGTCGCCGTCCGCGTCGAAGTCGGCGGCGACCATCGGGCCCAGGCCGCCGCCGTAGGCGACGCCGTCGATGATCGCGGACGCCGTAGGGATGAACGCCAGCGACTGGGCGCTGCCGGGCGTCGTGAGGGCGGCCAGCGCCACGAGCAGGGCGAGCGCAGCGACCACGCGGGCGAAGGACTTCGTCATGTGCGCGCCGGGGAATCCTGACTGGAGTGGGACACGTGTTGCGGGAGTCTATCCCAGGCGCTCGGTTACCGCAGCCGGATCGATTCGGGCCAGCGCAGCGTCCAAAGCACGATCAGCAGGCACCCGACGGCGGCGCTGACGGCAATGGCGGGCCGGGCCCCCAGCGGCTCCGCGACCAACCCCAGCATGAGGCTGCCCAACGGCGCCACGCCGATGACGGTGGTCATGAGACCCAGGGCGCGGCCGTGCGCGTCGGGTCCGGCGACGGACGTGACGAGCGTGAATTGCATCGCCGCGAAGCACCCCAATCCGCAACCCCCCACGATCAGCCCCGCGAGCGCCAGCGGGTAGCTGTCGGCGAGCGCGAAGATCGGCAGACAGGCCAGCGCGAACAGGGCGCCGCAGACGTAGATGGGGCCGCGACGCGGATGGGGCAGCGACGCGATGACCAGCGCGGCGACCATCGCGCCGATCGTGGCGGCGGCGCTCAGCAGCCCCGTCGCGAAGGCGCTGACGTGCAGGTCCTCGGCGAGCTCCGGGATGAGGGAGAAGTGCGAGAAGTAGAAGAGGTTCATCACCATCGTCACGCCCAGGATGCTGACCAGCGCGCGGTGGCGGGGCAGCAGGGCGAGGCCCGACCGCAGGTCTTCGCGCCAGGGGACACGCAGGACGTGCCTGCGAGCCGGCGATTTGACCGTGATCAGCACCGCGACGGTGGCGATGACCAGGACCAGGTTCGCCACGTAGGCCTCGCCCATGCCGATCAGGCTGATGACCGCACCGCCGGCGAGCGCGCCGACGACGCCGCCCAGCGAGCTGCTAAGGGCCTCGAGTGAGAAGGCGTTGGTGACGAGTTTCGGGCCGACGATGTCGGCGACGAGGGCGCGGCGCGTCGTGAGGTCGACCACCCAGCTGGCGCCGGCGATCAGGGCGAAGGGGCACAGCATCCAGATGCGCATGCCGTCGGTCAGCACCAGGACGGCGGCGGCGGCGCTGATCGGGATCAGGATGGCGAAGTACGCGATCGCGAGCAGGCGGCGGTCGAAGCGGTCCGACACGACGCCGCCCACCACGCCGCCCACCAGAAACGGTGCGAACAGCGACGCGCCGACGATCTGCACCAACAAGGGGGACTCGGTGAGCTCGGCCGTCAGAAACAAGATGAGGAAGACATGCATCCAGCGCGAGGTATTCCACAAGATGCCGCAGAACAGCAGGCGCGGGAAGTACGGGACGCTGAAGGCCGCCAAGGTTTGCGGCCACACGCGGCCGGCGGCGGGGGGCTGATGGCGGCGGGTCACGCGGGCCCATTCACAGGGGTGCAGTCACGGGGATGCGTTCACTGGGGCATGATGGACACGGGCCGTCGCTCGCGCCAGATCCGACGCGTCCGCGCCGCTCGCGCCGCTCACTCGGCGTCCGCGTAGACCCGGAAGCCGTAGTCGTTGTAGCGGAAGCCGGGGCGCAGGCTGGAGCGGGCGCCGACGCGCGTGAACTTGACCCGGTGTCGCCAGGAGCCGCCCCGGCTGACGCGGCGCTGCTCGGGGTCGATGCGGGCCGGGTCGATGCGGGCCGGGTCGATGGCGGGGGCGCTGGCCGCCGGGGGGTCGGGGTAGCGGCGCTGGTAGGCGTCCAGACACCACTCGTGGACGTTGTCGGCCATGCAGCGCAGCCCGTAGCCGTTGGCGCAGTCGGGGCCGGGGACGTGCGGGGCGACGGCGGCGGCGATGCACGCGAGCCGGGGCAGTTCGCCGGGATCTGCGTTGCCCCAGGGCCAATCGACGGGGCCGGCCGCGTCGCGGCGTCCACCGATGGCGGCGTACTCGCGCTCGGCCTCGCTGGGCAGGCGCAGGCGCAGGCCCGAGGCGCGCGCCAGCCAGGCGCAGTAGGCGCCGGCGTCGAACCACGAGACGCCGACGACGGGCTGCGCCGGGTCGTCGAAGCCGGCGTCGCGCCAGAAGGGCGGCGGCTCGTGGCCGCCGTGCTGCACGAAGCGCGCGTATTCGGCGTTGCTGACGGGCGCGACGGCGGCCCGGAACGGCATAACCCGCACGCGATGCGGCGGGCGCTCGTCGGGGCGACGGTCGGCGCGGCCCATGGTGAACGTCCCAGCGGGGATGTCGAGCAGCAGTGGCGGCGCGATGGCGACGGATGTGTGCATCGCCATCAGTCTAGGCCGCCCGCTACGGGCGTCAGTGCGTATCCTGCGGTCGCCCCTCGTGCGCGCGGCGTCCCCGCCGGCGGCGAGGCGGCGCTACCGGAAGTTGCGAGGAACACCATGCCCGACAATCGCCAGATCACCATCGCGTCGCTGCCCGAGGGTCCGCTCGAGACGAGCCACTTCGGGCTGCGCACCGGTCCCGCTCCCGCGCCCGCCGACGGTCAGGTCTTATGTCGCACGCTCGCGATCACGATCGGAGCCGGGCAGCGCGCCCAACTGCAGGGCGCGACGTACGCCGGGCGGGCCCAGGCGGGGGCCGTCATGAACGGCTCGGGGGTGGCGCGCGTGGAGGCGTCGAACGCCGCGGCCTTCGCCGTCGGGGACCTGGTGGCGGGCCGCACCGGCTGGCAGGACTACTCCGTCCACGACGCGGCCGCCCTGGAGCCGGTCGAGCCCGGCACCGACCCGGCGCTGCAGCTCGGGGGGCTGGGGATCAACGGGCTGACCGCGTACTTCGGCCTGCTCGACGTCGGCGCGCCGCGCGAGGGCGAGACGGTGGTCGTCTCGGCCGCGGCGGGATCGGTGGGGCACATCGTGGGTCAGATCGCGAAGCTGCACGGCTGCCGGGTGATCGGCGTGGCCGGGTCGCCGGCCAAGTGCGCGCTGCTGACCGACGACCTGGGCTTCGACGTCGCGCTCAACTACAAGGATGCCGGCTTCCGCCCCGCGTTCCGGGAGGCGACGCCGGACGGCATCGGCGTGTACTTCGACAACACCGGCGGCGAGGTGCTGGGCAGCGCGCTGCGCCGCATGAACCTGCGGGGGCGGATCGTCTGCTGCGGGGTCGTCAGCCAGTACAACACGGCGAACCCGGCGCCCGCCCCGCGCGGCATCCCCGGGCTGCTGATCACCAACCGGGTGCGCATGGAGGGCTTCCTGGTCTTCGACTACGCGGATCGCTACGCGGAGGCGCGCGGGCGCATCCGCGAGTGGGCCGGCAGCGGCCGGCTCAAGCTGCTCGTGAGCGAGTTCCGGGGGCTCGACGCCGCGCCCCAGGCGTTCGTCGACCTGCTGGCCGGCGCGACGACCGGGACGACCGTCGTCCGGCTGTGACATCCGCCCGCGGGGCCGCGTCACCGGGCGCTAGAACACGATCACGCAGCGACCGCGCGTGCCGCCCGCCTCCAGCCGGCGATGCGCCTCCCAGGCTTGCTCCGGCGCGTAGGTCGCGGCGACGCGCAGGCTGATCTGCCCGGCCTCGGTCTGCTCCCGCAGCCGGTCGAGCAGGTCCACGCGGCGGTCGTAGCGGGTCACCATCGTGCGGTGGAAGGCGATCTCGCGCTCGCCGGTGCCGCGCCAGCCGCGCACCGACGCGAAGGCGCCGCCGTCGCGGACCGCGCCCACGGCGAGTTCGTTCTGCACGGCGCCGTCGGCCAGGCCGTCGACGCCCTCCGGGGCGACGGCGCGGATCTGGGCGGCGATGTCGTCCCCGCGCGGCACGACGATGTCCGCGCCTAAGTCCCGCACCAGGGCCGTGTCGGCCGGCGAGGCGTCGCCGATGACGCGCAGCCCGTCCGCCTTCGCCAGCTGCACGACGTAGCCCCCGTAGCAGCCGGCCGCCCCCGTGACGGCCACGGTCTGGCCGGGCCGCAGGGCCAACTGGTCGAGCGTCTGCCGCGCCGTGAGGCCGTTCATCGGCAGGGTGGCCGCCTCGGCGTGGGTGGTACCCGCCGGGGCGCGCGCGACCGCGTCGGCGGCAAGCACGATGCTCTCCCGGTACGCGCCGTGGCTCCCGCTGGGGACGACCATCGCCATGACCGCGTCGCCGACCGCGAGGCCGGTCTCGACGCCCGCCCCGATCTCGTCGATGACGCCGGCGGCGTCCATGCCGGGGATGTAGGGCGGCGGGTCACGGCGCAACGCCTCGGCGCGGTCGCCGTTGCGCACGTACGTGTCCGTCGGGTTCACGGCCGCGGCGTGCACCCGCATCCGCACCTCGCCGGGACCGGCATCCACCTCGGGCAGGTCGACGACCTGCAGCGCCTCCGGGCCCCCGAACTCGATCACGCCGACGCCTCGCATGGCTCCTCGCTTCCCTTGGTCCGAAGCCTAACGCCCGGTTGCCGCTGGCGGGACGCGCCTGGAGTAGCATCCCGGCACGGACACAGCGCGGATGTTGATGGAGGGACCCGATGGCGAAGAACGACGACTGGCTGGCGCGCACCGTCGAAGCGGCGATCGACCCCGACCTACCGATCGTCGACCCGCACCACCATCTCTGGGATCGGGCCGGCGGCAGTCGCTACATGCTCGAGGAGGTCGTGGCCGACGCCGCGACGCACAACGTGCGGCAGACCGTCTTCATCGAGTGCAACTCGATGTACCGCAGCGACGGGCCCGACGCGCTCAAGCCGGTGGGCGAAGCGGAGTTCGTGCAGGGCATCGCGGCGCAGAGCGCCAGCGGCCGCTGGGGGCCGGCGCGCATCGCGGCCGGGATCGTGGGCTCGGCCGACCTGCTGCTGGGCGACGCCGTGCCGGGCGTGCTCGAAGCGCTGATCGCGGCCAGCCCGCAGCGCTTTCGCGGCGTCCGCCATCGGGCGGCGGGGCCCGACGACAACCCAATCGCGGGGCAGCCGGAGCACCGCCCGCACCTGCTGCTCGACCCCGACTTCCGGCGCGGATTCGCGCACCTGCGTCGCTACGGGCTCTCCTTCGAGGTGTGGACGCTGCACACGGATCTGGCCGACGTGGCCAACCTGGCGGCCGCCTTCCCCGACACGCCGTTGGTGCTCAACCACCTGGGCGGCCCCATCGTGGCGGATGCGGACCCGGACGAGGTCTTCGCGGCTTGGCGGCCGAAGATCGCCGCCATCGCCGCGCACCCGAACATCGTGGTCAAACTGGGCGGCATGCAGATGCGCGTCAACGGCTTTGGCTGGCACGAGCGTCCCAACGCGCCGACGTCGGACGAACTCCTGGCCACGAACCGGCGCTGGTACGAGTACGCGATCGAGCAGTTCGGCCCCGCCCGCGCGATGTTCGAGAGCAACTTCCCGGTCGATAAGACGTCGTGCAGCTACGGCGTGCTCTGGAACCAGTTCAAGAAGCTGAGCGCCGGCTTCTCGGCCGACGAGCGCGTCGCGATGTTCCACGACACGGCGGCGCGCTTCTACCGGCTGCCGCTGGCCGCCGAAGCCGTCGGCTGACCCGGCCGGCCCGCGACGCTCAGTCGTCGTGGACCGCGCCGGTGACGCCGGCCGCGAGGAGTTCCTCGTAGGCCGCGTCGTCGAGGCCGAGCTCCTGCGCCAGCACCTCGCGCGAGTGCTCGCCGAAGCATGGGGCGGGGGTCGGGGTGGGGATGGCGGCCCCACCGAGCCGCCACGGGCCCACGGGCATCCAGTGCGTGCCCGACTCCGGGTGCGTGACGCGCTGCAGGTAGCCACGCTCGAGGAACTGCGCGCTGGGATCCCCGAAACACTCGCTCACGCGGGCGGCCCGCGCGGCGCAGACGCCGACGGCCGCCAGCTCGGTCTCGGCGCGGCGGGCGTCCTGGCCCGCGCACCAGGCGCCGACGATCGCGTCCAGGGCGGCTTCGTTGGCCTTGCGCGCGGACTCGGTGGCGAACCGATCGTCGGCGGCGAGTTCGGGCCGGCCGATGTGCGCGGCGAGCGCGCGGAACGCGTCGTCCGACTCGGCCGCCAGCGCCAGCCACTCGCCGTCCTGGGCCGCGTAGAAATTGTGCGGCGCGTGGCGGGGGTGCCGGTTCCCGCTGGGACGCCGCACGACGCCGTTGGCCTCGTACTCCAGCACCGCATCGCCGACGTGCTGGGCGACGATTTCCATCATCGCGGCGTCGATGCGGGTGGGCGCGCCGTCGCGCTCGCGCCGGCAGAGGGCGCTGAGGATGGCGGCGGCGAAGTAATACCCCGCGGTCGGGTCCGGGAGCACGGCGCCGGTGTTGGCGCCGGGGTCGCCTTCGTAGCCGTGGATCGAGGCGAGGCCGGCCATGGGCTCGATCGTGGCGCCGTTGGCGCCGTACTCCGCGAAGGGGCCGGTCGCGCCGTATCCCGAAACCGAGGCCCAGATGATGCCGGGACGCTTGGCGTTGAGGGTGTCCAGGTCGATGCCCCAGCTCGCCATCACGTGCGGGCTGAAGTTATCGGCGACGATGTCGAACTTGGGCAGCAACTCCCAAAAGATCTCCAACCCGCGGGGCTGCTTCAAGTCCAGCGTCAGCGAGCGCTTGTTCAGGTTGACGGTGTTGTAGCCAGAGTTCGTGTTCAGGCGGTGCTGCGGGACGGCCGGGTCCCGCACCGCCTTGGGGACGGGCGCCCCGGCGCCCCGCCAGACGTCGGGGCGGGTGGGGGCCTCGATCTGGACGACGTCGGCGCCCAGCAGGGCGAGCTGCTCGGTGCCCCAGGTGCCGGCCCAGGCATGCGTGAAGGCCAGCACGCGCACGCCGGCCAAGGGCAGGTTGGCGGGCGGCGCAGCGGACGGCGGCGTCGTGCTGGACGCCGTCGCGGTCACACCGGGGCCGATCTCGCCGTCGTGCTCGCCCAGCCCGGGCGCGGCGCGGCGCAACGCCCACGGCGCCTGCGGCATCCGCGCGATGTGCCCCGGGGCGTGCGCCTTCCGCCCCTCGACCTCGGTCGCCACGAAGTACCGGCGGGCGTTGAGCTGCTCGGCGTCGCGCAGTGCGGGCATGTCGTGCATCACGCCGGCGATGCAGCGCATCTTGAGCAGCCCGTGCAGGAGTTCGTCGCACGGCCGGCCTGCGATCGCCTCCGCGAAGCGCAGCCGCAGTCGCGTCTGATTGGTCCCGTGGCGGCCCAGCAGGGGAGCATACTCGGGGTCGTCCGCGAGGTCGGGGAGGCCAAGGAAGCGCATCGCGTCCGGGAACCGGGCCCAGTCACCGGCGCCGAGGTTCATCAGACCGTCGGCGGCCTGCAGCAGTGGCGCGAGCTCCCCGCGATGCTTGGGCCCACCGAAGCCGTAGTCGAATTCCGGTTTGCCGCTGAAGAGAGCCAAGTGGCCCGATGGGGACGTCGTGGCGCAGACGGCCTCGAGTTCGCTGACGTCGGCACGCAGCCCGCCGCCACCCCGCGCGCGACGAAAGAGCGCCGCGGCGCCGGCGTTGAACCCGGCCACGCCCCCCAGGTAGCCGGCATATCGCACGGGGAGCTGCAGCGGGGGCTCCTCGAAGTAGCGCGTGATGTGCGACCAGCCGCTGCGTGCGCAGGCCGTGAGGTTGTTGCCCGGCGCGGCGGCCAGCGGCCCCTGCAGGCCGTGCGCGGTGATCGACAGGTGGACGCCGGAGGCGGGCAGCGCCGCGATCGCGGCGGCGATGTGTCCCGGCCACGGCGCGACCTGCGTCGTGACGATGAGATCGGCGCCGGCGGCCAGCTCCGCCGCGTCGGCGTCGCACTGCACCACGCGGGAGCGCTTGTTCCAGTTGGCGTAGGCGTGCAGCAGGGAGCGTTCGGGGCCCGGACTGTCGTCGAGGAAGGGCGGCTCGCGCCGCAGCGCGTGGCCCTCGGGCGGCTCCGCGAGGACGACGTCGGCGCCCATGTCGCCGAACAACCGCGCGGCCCAGGCCCCGGACTGCCGGCTGGAGAAATCGACGACCCGCAGGCCGTCGAACGCGGCCTCCACCATTGTCCGGCCCCCTCCCGCGTTGCCGTCCCAGTATGGGGGCGGCGCTGGTGGACAGCAAGACGGCCGGCCGGCAATCGACAGGGGCGGAGCCGGGCACGATACTGAGCGCCGCGCGGAACGGCGGGAGTTCGGCATGCCCGAGAGCACGGTCCCGGAGCCCTTGCGCCTCGCGGCGGCGGTCGCTTGGCGGGTGCTGATCGTGGGGGCGGCAGCCGTCGTCATCGCCTACGTCGTGGCCCAGCTGCGCATCATCGCGATCCCCTGCTTCGTGGCGGTGCTGCTCGCGACGCAGCTCAGCCCCCTGGTCGATCGGCTGGAGGCGCGCTGGCTGCCGCGCTGGATCGCGGCGCTGCTCGCGCTGCTGCTGGGCCTGACCGTGGTCGCGGGGCTCACGGCCGCCCTCGTGGGGACGGTGATCGCGGACTTCGACCGCCTCGACGTCGACTTCGAGGGCGGGGTCCAGGAGGTCGGCGATTTCCTCGTCGACCGGCTGGAGATCCCCCGGGAGGATGTCGACAGCGCGATCGACGACCTGCTCGACAACCTGCGCAACAACACCGGCACAATCCTGGGCGGGGTGTTCAGCGGCGCGTCGGTGGCGATCGAACTCGCGGCCGGGGCGATCCTGGCGGTCGTGGTGCTGTTCTTCGCGCTCAAGGACGGGCGCAACATGTGGCAGTGGGGGCTGCGGCTCGTCCCGGAGTCGCGGCGGACGGACATCAGCCTCATCGGTCAGCAGGCCTGGTCGATCCTGGGGCACTACTTCCGGGGCACCGCCACGGTGGCGTTTTGTGACGCCACGTTCATCGGCATCGCATTGCTGATCATCGGCGTGCCGCTGGTGCTGCCGCTGGTCGTGCTCACCTTCTTCGCGTCGTTCATCCCCATCGTGGGGGCCGTGGCGGCGGGCATCGTGGCGATCCTGGTGGCGCTGGTCTCGGAGGGATTCACCGACGCGGTGCTGGTCGGCGTGGCGGTGCTGGCGGTGCAGCAGTTCGAGGGCAACGTGGTCGCGCCGGTGCTCGTCGGGCGACAAGTGTCGCTGCATCCGATGGTCGTGATTCTCTCCGTCACGACCGGCGCGATCGTCTGGGGCGTGCTGGGGGCGGCGATCGCGGTGCCGATCGTCGCGGTGGCGACGGGCCTGGTGGAGTACATCGCCGCCCGCCCGCTGGAGGACGCCATCGATCCCGAGGCGGAGGCGCCGGCCGGCGCGACCTGACGCCGGAGTCCAGGCCGCAGCGCCGCGCGCGACTCAGCCGCTCACGATGCGGCGGTCCGGTCCATGCTCCAGACCCAGGAAGCGCAGGGCGTTGAGGCCCAGAACCTGGGCGCGCTCGTCGTCGCTGAGGTCGCCCATGGTGCGCTCGATCGCCGCCGCCGAGTGCGGCCAGGTGCCTTCGGCGTGGGGGTAGTCGTTGGCCCACATGTAGGTCTGCATCAGCCCGAAGCGGCGGCCCAGCGCGAGCCCGGGCGGGTCCTCGCCGAAGCTGGCGAAGAAGCTGCGCTTGAAGTGCTCGCTGGGCAGGTTCTGCATGCGGGGGAACGAGTACATGTGGTGCTTGAAGTAGGCCTCGTCCATGGCCGTGCAGGCCCAGGCGATCCAGCCGATGCCGGCCTCGATCGTCGCGAAGCGGAGGCGGGGGTACTTCTCCAGCGCGCCCGAGGCGCAGATGTTCACCACCGGCTCCAACGACTGCCCCAGGGCGTGCACGGCGTAGTTGATCACCGCCCCGCCGCGTCCGCGCGCGCCGCGGGGGTCCTTGCCCGTGGCGATGTGGATCGCGACGGGCAGGTCGGCGTCCTGCAGGGCGTCCCAGAGCGGCTCGTACTCCTTGAGGTTGTAGTTCGACTCCGACCCGTCGCCCGCCCCCCAGATCGGGCGGTTGGGCATCGTGACGCAGCGGAAGCCCATGTCGACGGCGCGCTCGATCTCCTTGAGCGACCCCGCCACGTCGGCCGGGCTGATCGCCGCCACGGGCACCATGCGATCCCGATAGGCGGAGAAGGTCTCGTGGGCGTAGTCGTTCCAGACGCGGCACTGCGCCTGCGCCAGCAGCGGGTCGGGCGTGGCGTACATGGCGAGGCCGCGGTTGGGGAAGATCAACTCGACGTCGACGCCGTCCTGATCGAGGTCGCGGATGCGCTCCGGGATCGTGTAGCCGGCGTCGGTGCGGAGTTGGTCCTCCCCCTCCAGGTGCAGGTCGCGCACCTTCACGGGCCGGAAGCCCTCGGCCACCTGCCAGCGGACGCCGTCCTCGTCGACGATCTGCCGCGGGATGCGATCGCGGTACTCGGGCTCGATGCGCGCGGCCCAGAGATCGCCCGGCTCCTGCGCGTGGGAGTCGGTCGACAGGATGAAGTACTTGTTGGGATCGCCGGCGCGGGCGGTGCGCGGCCAATCGCCCGTGCCGGGCGTCTCGCTGCGCCATGCGTTCGGGTCGGCGGTGGGTGTGGGGGCTTCAGCGGTGGTCATGTGCGTCTCCCGTCTTCGCCCGCAGGCTACTCCGCGACGGCCGATCTCTCCAGCCCGGCCCCGCCGCTGGGCCTTACCATCAGGTAGACGGTCGTCGAGGATTCGGCGCACGAGGGCGCCGGGCACGGGAGAGGCAGGATTCGCGATGGACATCGGGCTGATGGTCGAGGGGCAGTGGGGGCTGACGTGGGAGCGCTGGCGGCACATCCTGCATCTGGCCGAGCGGCTCAAGTTCCCCAGCCTCTTCCGCTCCGACCACTACATGATCCGGTCGCCCGCCGACTCGCTGGAGGCGTACCTGTCGTTCGTGATGGCGGCGCAGGAGACGACGTCGCTGCGCTTCGGGCCGCTGGTCACGCCGATGACGTTCCGCACGCCGGTCGACGTGGCGCGGATGGCGGGGCAAATCTCGCTGCTCAGCGGGGGCCGCTTCGTGATGGGGCTGGGGGCGGGCTGGCACGAGCCCGAGCACGTCGCCTACGGCATCCCGTTCCCGCCGCTGCGCGAGCGCATGGACCGGCTGGCGGAATCGCTGGAGCTGATCCGGGCGCTGTGGCAGCCGGGCCCCACGACGTACGACGGTCGCTACTACCACGTCCGTGAGGCGGACTGCCTGCCCAAGCCCGACCCCGCGCCGCCCATCCTGATCGGCGGGGCGGGCGAGCGCCGCATCCTGCGGATGGTGGCCGAGCACGCCGTCGAGTGGAACAGCGTCAACCTGCGTCCGGAGGAGGTCCGGCGCAAGCTGTCGGTGCTGGCCGGGCACTGCGCGGCCGTGGGCCGCGACCCGGCGACGATCCGGTCCTCGATGTTGATGTTCGGACTCGCGGGGCCGACTGCGGCCGTGCGCGACCGCGTGACGACGCGGGTGATGGAGTTGAACGGCGTCGACGGTGACCCGGCCGCCTATCGCGCGGAGGCGGCCGCGAAGGGCACGGTCGTCGGCGGGACCGATGAGCTGGTGCAGCGGCTGGGCGCGCTGGGCGAGTTGGGCCTGCGCGAGGTGCAGGTGGAACACTTCCTCTACGACGACGACGACATCCCCACCTGGCTGGCGGAAGAGGTCGCGCCGCAGGTCGCCGGCGTCTGAGGGACGCGCCTAGCGCATGAACGCGCCGTCGATCAGGTATTCGCCGGCCGAGACGTAGCTGCTCTCGTCGGAGGCGAGGAAGAGCGCCAGCCGCGCGATGTCCTCCGGCTCGCCCGCCCGCCCCAGCGGGATGTCGCGGATGATCGACTGCGGGTCCGCGTCGTAGGCGGGGAAGTTGTGGATCATGGGCGTCTCGATGATGCCGGGATGGATGGAGTTGACGCGGATGTTGTCCGGCCCCAGGTCGCGGGCGGCGGACTTGGTCATGCCGCGGACGGCCCACTTACTCGCGCCGTAGCCGAACGACCCGGGCGTCGCGAGCATCCCGGCGACCGAGGAGATGTTGATGATCGAGCCGCCGCCGGCCTCTCGCATGGCCGGCACGACCGCCCGCATGCCCAGGAACACGCCGAGTTGGTTGATGTCGATCACGCGGCGGTAGTCCTCCAGGCTGGTCTCCATCAGCGACTGGACGGGGAAGATGCCGGCGTTGTTGATCAACACCGTCAGGCTGCCCTCCTGCGCCACGATGTCGGCCACCACTTCCGTCCAGCGATCCTCGTCGCGCACGTCCTGGTGCAGGTAGCGGCAGCCGTCGATCGCGGCGGCGGTGGCGCGGCCCTCCTCGTCGAGCACGTCGGTGATCACGACCGCCGCGCCCTCCTCGGCGAACAGCGCCGCCTCGGCCGCGCCCTGCCCGCGCGCGCCGCCCGTGATCAACGCCACCTTGCCATCGAGTCGTCCGGCCATGTCGCACCTCCGTCGCGGAAAAGTAGCACGTACCGGCGTCGGTGGGGACCTGCCACGGTCGCGCCGCCCGTCGCCGGCGTCGCAGGGATGGACGCCTAGCGCATGAAGTGGGCGCCGTCGATCAGGTATTCGCCGGCGGAGACGTAGCTGCTCTCGTCGGAAGCGAGGAAGAGCGCCAGCCAGGCGACGTCCTCCGGCGTGCCGGACCGCCCCAGCGGAATGTCCCGGTTCATCCGCTGCCAACTCGCCTCCTGCGCGGGGTCGCCGTGGACCATGGCCGTGTCGATGACGCCGGGATGGATGGAGTTGACGCGGATGTTGTCCGGACCCAGGTGGCGGGCGGCGGACTTGGTCATGCCACGGACGGCCCACTTGCTCGCGCCGTAGACGAGCGCGGTCGGCGCCGGAATCATGCCGCCGACCGAGGAGATGTTGATGATCGAGCCGCCGACGGCCGCTCGCATGGCCGGCACGACCGCCCGCATGCCCAGGAATACGCCGACCTGGTTGATGTCGATCACGCGGTGGTAGTCCTCGAGGCTGGTCTCCATCAGCGACGCGGCGAGCAGGAAACCGGCGTTGTTGACCAGCACCGTGAGGCTGCCCTCTTGCGCCACGACATCGGCCACCACTTCCGCCCAGCGGGCCTCGTCGCGCACGTCCTGGTGCAGGTAGCGGCAGCCGTCGATCGCGGCGGCGGTGGCGCGCCCCTCCTCGTCGAGCACGTCCGTGATGACGACCGCCGCGCCCTCCTGAGCGAAGAGCGCCGCCTCGGCCGCGCCCTGCCCGCGCGCGCCGCCCGTGATCAACGCCACCTTGCCATCGAGCCGTCCGGCCAACTCCCACCTCCGTCGCGGAAAAGTAGCACGCGCCGGCGTCGGTGTGGAACCGCCACGGTCGCGCCGCCGCGTGCGGGGCGGCGCGGCTGGTAGTCTGGCCCGACGCGTGATCCCCGCCGATCGGCGGCGTGGCGAGAACGGAGGCCGCATGGCAGAGGCGACGGGCACGGAATCGACATGGGCGGCGCCGGCGGGAGACGCGGCGTCCGGCGACGTGGCCGGGATCGCGGCGGCGGCGGCGCGCATCCGCGAGAACGTGGGGCGCGTGATCGTCGGCAAGGACGCGGTCGTGGAGCACACGATCGTGGCCCTGCTGTCGGAGGGACACATCCTGCTCGATGACGTGCCGGGGCTGGGCAAGACCATGCTGGCCAAGTCGCTGGCGCGCTCGCTGGGGCTGGACTTCCGTCGCATCCAGTTCACGCCCGACCTGACGCCCGCCGACGTGACCGGCAGCAACGTCTACAACCAGGCGACGGGCGCGTTCGAGTTCCGCCCCGGGCCGCTGCTCGCCCAGTTGGTGCTGGCCGACGAGATCAACCGCGCCAGTCCCCGCACGCAGTCGGCGCTGCTGGAAGCGATGGAGGAGCGCCAGGTGACCATCGACGGGGAGACGCGGCACATGCAGCGCCCCTTCCTGGTCATCGCGACGCAGAACCCGGTCGAGCTGGAGGGCACGTTCCCGCTGCCCGAGGCGCAGCTCGATCGCTTCCTGCTGCGCCTGCGCATCGGCTACCCCAGCGCCGAGGAGGAGGACGACATCCTGGCGCGCTTCGAGCGGGCGCAACCGCTGGACGCGCTGGCGCCCGTCGTCGAGGCGGCCGCGCTGCGCGATCTGAGCCGGGCCGTGGAGCAGGTGCAGGTCCACCAGCGGGTGCGCGGCTACATCGTCGATCTGGTGCGGGCGACGCGCGAGGAGGACTCGTTCGAGCTGGGCGCGAGCCCGCGGGCGTCGCTGGGCCTGCTGCGCACGAGCCGCTCGCTGGCCGCGATCCGCGGCCGCGCCTACGTCCTGCCGGACGACGTCCAGGAGATGGCGCGGGTCGTGCTGCCGCACCGGCTGCTGCTGGGCGCGCAGAGCCGCCTGCGCTCCCGCACGAGCGCCGACCTGCTGGAGGGGATCATCCGCGGCGTGCCCGTCCCGGTGGAGACCTAGATGGCCGCTTTCGGAGGGCTGGGCCTGCGACCGGAGGACCGCCTGCGGTCGCCCGGGGACAAAGCGTCGCCCGGCAGCCAGCGCCCGACCGACCCGGGCCGCTTCGTGCAGACGCGCGAGAACCGTATGCTGCGCGAGTCCTGGATCCCGCTCTCGCTGCTGGTGGTGCTGATCGGCATCACGGCGGGGGAGATCGTCATCGCGCTGGTCGGGTCGGGCGTGTTCGTGGCGGGCTGGCTGGCGCGACTCTGGGGGCGGCTGGCGCTGACCCGGCTCGACGTCGCGCAGGATCTGTCGCTGGACCACGCCTTCGTCGGCGAGTCGATCCGCTACCGGATGCGCATCTCCAATCGCAAGCTGCTGCCGCTGCCCTGGCTGTCGCTGCGGACCGAGGTGCCGGAAGTGCTGGCCCCGCTGGGCCGCAACCTGGAGCCGATCGGCACGCCCAAGATGGCCCGCCTGGACCGCCTGACGGGGCTGCGCTGGTACGAGCGGCTGACCTGGGACTACACGATCCCGCTGAACCATCGCGGGTACTTCGCCTTCGGGCGGACGGCGCTGCGCGCGGGCGACCTGTTCGGCTTCTTCACGCGCGAGCGCGTCGTGCCGACGGCGCTGACGCTCTGGGTCTACCCGCCAGTGCTGCCGATGGACCCGCTGGGCCTGCCGGCGCGGCGGCCGCTGGGCGAGGAGCGCGGCGCCGATCCGCTCTTCGACGATCCCGCCCGGCTGCGCGGCCTGCGCGACTATCAGGCCGGCGACCCCCTGCGCCGCGTGGACTGGGCGCGCCACGGCGCGACGGCAGGCGCTGCAGACGCGGACGTACGACCCGGCGAGTTCGCCGTCGCTGCTGCTGGCGCTCAACGTCGCGACCATGCCGGAGGCTTGGCAGGGCTTCTACGGCGAATTGTTCGAG